>NZ_CP098518.1:0-2400000 GCF_023703795.1 Haloplanus sp. HW8-1
GAAACAGTTCGGGTGTCGATCCGGTGTCACGGGTCGGGGCCGGGGGCCCCATACGAATGGGGACCGTGACTTTTGGGTTCCGTCCCCTGCCGTGTACGTGTCCACTGCCGCCCATGACGACCCGACTCACGCTCGCCGATCCGGAGGACGCTGGAGAACCGACACCGGCGGCCGGCACCGTCAGGTTCGCGCCGGCCACACGACGCCGCGTCGGCGTCGACGTGGGCGACGCGGTGCGTATCGAGGGTGGCGACGCGACGGCAGCCACTGTCGGCGAGGACGCCCCCGACCTGCCGGCCGGGGTCGTCGTCGCGAGCGAGGCGGTCCGGCGCAACGCCGGTGTCGACGCCGGGATGCCGGTCACCGTCGAGTCGATCACACCCGACCGTGCGCGAACCGTCACGGTCAGTCCGACACGCTCGTTCTCGCTCGAAGGCGACGCCGGGGCGCTGTCGCGTTCGCTTACGGGGCGTGCTCTGACCACCGGGGATCGAATCCAGCCCGACCTGTTCGGCGGGAGTATCGCCGTCTCCCTGACCGTCGTCGACGTCGATCCCGAGGGGCCGGTCGTGGTGACGCCGGCGACGACCGTCACCGTTCGCGAAGGCGACGCGCCCCCCGCGACCGACCCGGCACCCGTCCCCGCCGACGTCGGCGGTCTGGCCGACGAACTGGAGGCGCTTCGACGACTCGTCGCGCCGCTCTCGGCGCCGGGCAGCGGCATCCGATCGCCCGCAGGGGTGCTCGTCCACGGTCCGTCGGGTGTGGGGAAGACGCTCCTCGTCGGGCGGGTCGCAACCGAGGCCGACCTGTCCATCCACGAGGCCACCCCCGACGACTGCGAGCGCCGCGACTCCCTGTCGACGATACTGCGTGCCGCCGGCGACGACGCCCCGGCCCTCATCCACGTCGAAGACCTCGAAACGGCCGCTCCCAACCCGGATCGGGAGGGCGGACGGCGGGGACGCTCGGCGCTCGGCTGGCTCCTCGACCGCGTTCGCGACCGCGAGGACCTCCTTGTCGTGGGCGAGGCCACACAGGCCGACGCGGTCGATCCGACGCTCAGACGTGGCGGGCGGTTCGACGCCGAAATCCGGGTCGGCGTCCCCGGCCAGTCGGCGAGGCGGGAGATCCTCGGGATCCACGCCGCGGCGCTTGACCTCGCCGACGACGTCGACCTCGACGCGGTCGCGACCCACGCCCACGGGTACACGGGTGCCGATCTGGAGGCAGTTCTCGTCGACGCCGCCACGCGGGCGGCCGCTCGTGCCGACGGCGGCGCCACCGTGACGGCTGCGGACGTCGAAGCGGCCCTCGACGCCGTCCGCCCGACGACGCTTCGCGAGGTGACGGTTGAGCGGCCCTCCGTCTCCTATCGCGACATCGGTGGACTGGCCCCCGCCAAGCGTGAGGTGATCCGAACGGTCGAGTGGCCGCTCCGGTATCCACGCCTGTTCGAACGCCTCGCCGTCGACGCTCCCACCGGCGTCCTGCTCTACGGGCCGCCCGGAACCGGGAAGACGATGCTCGCCAAGGCCGTCGCGAACTCGACGGACGCGAACTTCCTCGCCGTCGATGGGCCCGAACTGATGAACCGCTACGTCGGGGAGAGCGAACGCGGCGTCCGCGAGGTGTTCGAGCGCGCCCGCCGTATCGCGCCGTCGGTCGTCTTCCTCGACGAACTCGACGCCCTCGCTCCGACCCGCCGCGGGGCCGACACCGGTGCGGCCGAGCGAGTCGTCTCGCAGTTGCTGACGGAACTCGACGGTCTCTCGCCCCGCGGATCGGTGGTGGTGTTGGCGGCGACGAACCGCCCGGATGCGGTCGATCCGGCGTTGCTCCGTCCCGGCCGCATCGAAAAACGGGTCGCGGTTCCTCTCCCCGACGAGGACGCCCGGGCGGAGATCCTCGCGATCCACCTCGACGGCGTTCCCACCCGCGGCGTCGACACGGAAACGATCGCGAAACGCACGGCCGGATACACCGGCAGCGACCTCGCGGGCGTCGTCCGCGAGGCGGCCCTGCTCGCCATGGAGACGTACCTCCAGGCCGACGGCTCCCCCGACGACGCCCTCGATCGACTCGTGGTCGAACCGGACCACCTCGAACGGGCGATCGAAGCCACGCGACCCTCGGTCGACCCCGAGGAGACGTGATCGGGCCACACCCGTTTGGGTCGACGTTCAAGGGACCCGAGCCCGACGCCCATGTATGGAGAAAGACACCCTCGTCTTCGGGACTCACGGCGTCGTCGCGCTCGGGCTGATCGCGTTCGGCGCGTATCGCGTCTCCGGGGGAGCGGTCGTTCCCGGCGCACTCAACGTGGTGATGGCGGCCGCCGTCGTGGTCGTCGGTCGGTACGTCGCCGACCTCGCGTGACCCGTATGGGTTCGGATGGGACGTCCCGTCAGTCCACCGAGACGCCCGACGATGGGTCCGAACCGGACGCATCCGTCGCGTCGGCGACCGCTCGGCTCCGGAGCAGGACCGTCCCGAACCCGACCTTCGCGACGAGGTCGAGGAAGGTGAACCCGAGCACCTCCATCGGCGGCGGGACGAGACCGACACCGGCGGTGCCGACGAGCCACCAGACGGGGTAGCCCGCCCACGTCACGCCGACGAGGCCCCGGAGGACGCCGTACGTCTCACGTGTCGCCTCGCCGAGTTCGCGTGCCCGCCTGCCGAGCGCCACGAAGACGTAGTACAACACGAGGAGGAACGCGACCGTACTCACCCCCCACCAGGCGTAGCGGTACAGCCGAACGCCCGACAGCGTGGCCGCGATTCCGGTCACGATCATGAACGCGTCGGCCGCCACCGCACCGAACACCGTCTCGGTGTCCGCCCCGACGAGCAACCCCAACGCGATCAGCAACAGCGGCGTCGTGAACAGCCAGTCGGCGTACCGCGCCCAGTGAACCTCGAGTGTGCCGCCGCGGACCGGCACTTCGGCCACGCCGACACCGAGCGCCATCGCCAGATACGAACCGAACGCGATCGTCGGGACGAGTGCCGTGACGACGTGGAGTCCCCTCGATCGCGGTCCCTCGGCGTCGAGTCCCCGGACCGCGAAATACAGGGCGCCGAGCCCCATCAGCGCCGCGCCGACGGCGAACACGGACCGGACCGGTAGGTCGACCATCCACCCTCCATCAGCGCTCCCACCGTGTTAGTGGGCACACCAAACTCATGGGTGTCGTCGATCCGGATCCCCGGCTCCCGGACGGCCGCTGGCGGCGTCACGACCGGTCGCAGCAGGACGGCGAGCCGGAACGTTTCGGCCGTCTCGGCCGGCGTCTCCGGTGACGAGGCGGACTAGCTTGGTTCGTGATTGAAGCTACGGGGCGCGTACGGGCAAACGTGACCGACGATAGTGATCGGACGACCGAAACCGACGCCGAAACGGCCCGAACGACCGGCCAGCGAACGGAGGACGACGAGGATGTCGTCGTCGACCTCGACTCCGCGACGGCGTACGAAGAGCGCGTCGACGAACTACAGGAGACGGTCGAGGCTCAGGAAGAACGGATCGAGGAACTCGAGGACCTTCTGCTCGACCTCTCGGTTCGCGCCGCCGACGACCGGGGAATGGGCGTCTGCCCGGAGTGTCACGGCCCCGTGGAAAAGGTGAAACGCTGGTTCGGTCCGACGACGATCGAGTGTCGACGGTGTGGGGAAGCGTTCCACGAGTACTGAGCGGGATCACCCCAACTGTGTTGGTATGCTTTTCAGTCCGGTGGAGCGTGTAGCCACGAGTGTGCGAACCGCGTGATCGTTCGGCGGGACACTCAAACAATGACTTCACACGAACGGATCCGGCGGAGCAAAGCCGTCCAGCGCCACACTGGGCTGACCTTTCACGTCGCGACGCGGTTGCTTCCGAAACGGGTCCGCCACCCGACGTACGTCCTATACGCGTTCTTCCGGACGGCCGACGAGATCGTCGACGCGGTCGATCCCGGCCCCCCGGCCGAGCAGCGGCGCGAACTCGAACGCTTGCGTGCGGCCGTTCTCGGCGAGTGCGAGACGGACGATCCGGTTCTCGCTGGCGTCGCGGACCTACGTGACCGCCACGACATCCCCCGCGAGGAGATCGACGCCTTCGTCGACTCGATGCTGATGGACGTCGACAAGGGGCGGTACCGGACACGCGACGAACTCTCCGCGTACCTCCGCGGATCGTCGGTCGCCGTCGGACACATGATGCTCGACGTCATGGACCCCGACGACGCGGAGACGGCCCGCCCACACGCCGCAGCACTCGGCGAGGCGTTCCAACTCACGAACTTCCTCCGCGACGTCCGCGAGGACGTCCGCGAGTACGACCGCATCTACCTGCCGGCCGAGACGCTTCGATCGCACGGTTGTTCCCACGCGGACATCGAGTCGTTGACCTTCTCAGACGGCGTCGCGGCGGCCATCCGCGACGAACTCCGGTGGACCGAGCGCCGGTACCGACGCGGTGTCGACGGCATCAGGTATCTTCCCGAGGACTGTCAGTTCCCCGTGCTGGCGGCCGCAGTGATGTACGCGGACCAACATCGGCTCATCCGCGAGCGCGGATACGACGTCCTCTCCGCCCGCCCGACGCTGACGGTGCGGCGACGGCTCGGCCTCGTCGCACGGGCGTGGCTCCACTGGCAGTTCTCCGGGGACCCCCTCGCAGCGTTCTATGAGGTGACCGATCTCGAAACACCCACGGACGCCGGCGAAGTCCCGTCCCGGGTGGAGTACGCTCATGATCCGTCCTCCGGTTCGGACTGACGGCCGCTCCCCCGTCACCGGGGGTGAGCGACCGTGATCCCGACGGTGCTCGCGTCGGTCACGTCGACCTATCTCGCCTATCTGACCGTCACCGTCGGCGGCCCGTTGCTCGTCGTCGCCGCGCTCGCGCGGTATCGCGGCGGCCTCCGGACCCCCGTCGACGCGCTCGGCGTCGGCGTACTCATGGTGATCGCCTTCTCCTATACGTTCGCGTGGGACGGGTATCTCATCGAACGCGGCGTCTGGTGGTACGGCGAGGGGGTCGTGACCGCACGCGTCTCGGGCATCCCGATCGGCGAACTCGCCTTCTTTCTCCTGCAGACGGCACTCACTGGGCTCTGGCTCTACGTCATCGATCCGTCGCCCGACCCTTCCCGTCCGACGGCCGTCCGGTCGCGCCCCGTCGGCCTCCTGTCGATCGTCGGCCTCGAACTCGCCGGGCTGGTGCTGTTCTATACGTCCTCCGGTTACTACCTCGGTTACATCCTCCTGTGGGGGATGCCGATCGTCGGCTTTCTCTGGGTGCTCGGCGGGCCGCTCATCTGGCGCCTCCGCCGTCCAGTCGCGCTGGCGATCCTCGTCCCGACGGTCTACCTCTGGATCGTCGACCGAGTCGCCATCGGCCTCGGGCTCTGGACGATCTCGCCGACCCACTCGACCGGATTCCAGGTCTTCGGTCTCCCCGTCGAGGAGATGGCGTTTTTCCTCCTGACGAACGTCCTCGTCGTGTTCGGGTTGGTGCTCTACCAGTGGGTCGTGGCCCGAACCGACCGACACGACCTCGTCGAGGGATTCCGGGGGTTGGTCCCCCGTGGCGGCGTCGGCAAGCCACCCGGCGAAGAGTGAACCGCGGGACGCCACCGATTTCCTATCGCGTCATGTGATTTATAGGGCGACGCGGGGGACTTTTCCCCCTCGCGCGCGGAGTCGAGGTATGGTCGAAAACGTGGCCCGCGTGGTGGCCGACCTCGACCCCGAGGATTTCTATCTGCTTTCGGGTGTCGAGCAGGGGATGCGGTTCAGCGAGTGGGTCAACCGCGGGAAACTGCCGGAGTATGCCGATCTGACCCCTGAGGAAGTGGACTACCGGCTGGATCGCTGTATGAAACGGGACCTGGTCGAGCGCCGGACCATCCAGTACGAGGGCTACCAGCTCACCTTCGAGGGATACGACGTGCTGGCGCTGCACACCTTCGCGGAGCGAGACACCGTCGAGGGCGTGGGCGCACCGCTCGGCGTCGGCAAGGAAAGCGACGTCTACGAGGTGCAGTCCTACCGGCCGCTGGCGCTGAAGTTCCACCGTGAGGGCTACACCAACTTCCGGGAGGTGAACCGCGAGCGCGAGTACACCGCCGACCACCACCACGTCTCGTGGCTCTACACCGCTCGCAAGGCGGCCGAACGGGAGTACGAGGCCCTGGAGACGCTGTATCCGGACGTTGCAGTTCCGCACCCGGTCGATCACAACCGCCACGCCATCGTGATGGCGAAGTTCGAGGGCGTCGAACTCGCGCGCTCGAAACTCGACGATGACCAGGCGGTGGCCGTCCTCGATCTCATCCTCGACGAGGTGGCGAGCGCTCACGGGGCGGGCCTGATCCACGCCGATCTCAGCGAACACAACGTCGCCGTCGCTTCGTCGGGGATCACGATCTTCGACTGGCCACAGTCGGTGTCGACCGACCACGAGAACGCCGCCGAACTGCTGGAGCGCGACGTGACCAACCTGATCGGCTTCTTCGAACGGAAATACCCGACGGTCGTTCCGGACGTGGACGCCGCGGCCGTCGCCGACGCCATCGCCGCGGACGACTTCGAGACGGTTCGGGAGTTCGTGGCGAGTCGAAGTGCTTAACAGCGACCGGCCGGTAGCCCCGGTAACTCGCTGGTAGACGGGCCTCCAGCGGGCACCCGATTCGTCGGGACGACATGTGGCTCGCCACTCGGCGACGCTGAATCGCAAGCGCCCGTGGACAACCCATGGCACGAAGCTTCTACTCGCACATCCGCGACGCGTGGCAGGACCCCGACGAGGGGGCTCTCGCCGAACTGCAGTGGCAACGCAAACAGGAGTGGCGCGACCAGGGCGCCATCGAACGCATCGAGCGCCCGACCCGCCTCGACAAGGCGCGAAACCTGGGGTACAAGGCCAAACAGGGCATCGTCGTGGCCCGGACGTCCGTCCGCAAGGGCGGGGCCCGGAAGCGACGGTTCACGGCCGGCCGACGCTCGAAGCGACAGGGCGTCAACCGCATCGGTCGCCGCAAGAGCATCCAGCGCATCGCCGAGGAGCGCACCTCTCGCAAATACCCCAATCTCCGCGTGCTCAACTCCTACTGGGTCGGCGAGGACGGCTCCCAGAAGTGGCACGAAGTGATCCTCGTGGATCCGGAACACCCCGCCATTCAGGCCGACGACGACCTGAACTGGATCTGTGACGACTCCCACAAGGGCCGTGCGTTCCGCGGCAAGACCAGCGCCGGCACCAAGGGCCGCGGCCAGCGCAAGCGCGGTACGGGGACCGAACACACCCGACCGAGCATCGGCGGCGACCGGCGCCGCGGCAAGTAACGCGCTCCGTTCTCGCGGTTTCTTCGTCGACAGTCCCGAGTCCGTCTACCGTTTGATAAACTGCATGTCGCAATACGGAACGGCGGTCCTCGCGACCGGGTAGCCGAGCGGTCGTTCGGCCTCCAGGGTGGTCGCGACCCGCGGCCGACCGTTTCGCCCGCCCCGACTCGAATCGCGCCGATCGCTCTATATACCGGACAATAGGTCTCTTAGTGGATTACTTGTGAGTCGGTCGGATCTCACCGACTGTGCGAGGAGTGTCCGCGATTCTGCCGGTGGAGCAGCCGTCACGGCGTCCGAACGCCCACGCGCGTCGAACCGAGGCGGACGGGCAGGTGATTCGGTGAGCGACGTCGACCTCTCGGCACCGAAGTACTACCTGAATCGGGAGCTCTCGGAGCTCGCCTTTCAGGCACGCGTCCTTCACGAGGGAACCGAGGAGCGCAATCCGCCGCTCGAACGGCTTCGGTTTCTCGCCTTCTTCACGAAGAACACCGACGAGTTCTTCATGAAACGTGTCGGCGGGCTCAAACAGCAGATCGACGCCGGCGTGACCGAGACGACGCCCGACGGACGGACGCCGGAAGAACAGTGGCGTGAGGTGCTGGATGCCGCACGACCGCTCTTCCGGCGGCAGTCCGACTACTGGCGGACGACGCTCGAACCGGCGCTCGCGGACGCGGGGATCGAGATCCGCGAGCCCGAAACGCTCCCGACGGACGAGCACGAACGGCTCCGCACGTACTTCGAGAAGTCCATCCTGCCGACGCTGACGCCGCTCGCGTTCGACCCGGCCCATCCCTTCCCGTTCATCTCGAACCTCTCACTGTCGCTCGCCGTGCTTTCGTCTGACGGCTCCGGCGAGACGACGTTCACCCGTATCAAGATCCCGTCGAACCAGCCACGACTGATCGCCGTTCCCGACGAAACCGGTCGGTACGTCCTCATCGAGGACCTCATCGAGAGCAACCTCGACCTCCTGCTTCCCGACCTCGATATTCGCGACGTGTCGAAGTTCAAGGTGACTCGCAACGCCGAGGTACGGCGCAACGAGGAGGTAGCCGAGGACCTCATCGACATGGTCGAGGAGGTGCTCGAACAGCGCCGATTCGCGACGGTCGTCCGCCTCGAGGTCGACGCCGACATGCCCGAGGAGTCGGTCTCGATCCTCAAGGAGCATCTCGACGTCGCTGACCGGGAGGTGTTCCACCGGGAGGGCCCGATCGACTTCGAGGACTTCTTCGGACTCGCCGAACTGGACCGTCCGGAGCTCACGCTGCCGCCGTGGACGCCGCAGGCACATCCGCGGCTACAGCCGGTGGCCGGCGACGCTCGCGAGGGGCGGACGGACATCTTCGACGAGATTCGAAAGGGGGATATTCTGGTCCACCACCCGTACCACTCCTTCGAGGGGACGGTACAGCGGTTCCTCGACGCGGCGGCGACCGACCCCGACGTACTCGCGGTGAAGGCGGCCATCTATCGGACTGCGAGCGATTCGAAAGTGATCCAGAGCCTCATCGACGCCGCCGACAACGGCAAGCAGGTGGCGGTGATGGTCGAACTCAAGGCCCGGTTCGACGAGAAGAACAACCTCGAATGGGTTCGGCAACTCGAGGAGGAGGGCATCCACGTCGCCTACGGGACCGTCGGTCTGAAGACACACACCAAGACGGCGCTCGTGGTTCGCCAGGAGGACGACGGCGTCCGACTCTACTCGCACGTCGGCACGGGTAACTACCACTCGGAGACGGCCAAGGCCTACTCGGATCTGGGACTGTTGACCGCCGACCGGGACGTCGGCCACGACCTCACGAAGGTGTTCAACTTCTTCACCGGCCCCACCCTCGACGACCGCTTCCGGAAGCTCCTCATCGCGCCGGTGACGATGCGCGAGCGATTCACGAGGATGGTCCGGCGCGAGGCCGACCACGCTCGCGAGGGTCGGCGGGCACGGATGGTCGTGAAAGTGAACGGACTCGAAGATCCGGCGATGGTCGAAGAGCTCTACCGCGCCTCGATGGCCGGCGTCGAGATCGACCTGATCGTTCGGGACATCTGTCGGCTCCGCCCCGGTATCGAGGGGGTGAGCGAGAACGTCACCGTCCACTCGATCGTCGGCCGCTTTCTCGAACACGCTCGCGTCTTCTATTTCGAGAACGCGGGTGCCCCGGAGTGGTACATCGGGTCGGCCGACTGGATGACGCGGAACCTGGACTACCGGGTCGAGGCCGTCACGCCCGTCGAGGCCGTGCCGCTACGTCGACAGCTTCGGTTCGTCTTGGAGGCCTCGCTGGCGGACAACCGCCGCCGGTGGGTGATGCAGAGCGACGGAAGCTACGAGCAGGTCACGCCGGGCGACGAGCCGGAACGGGACGTGCAGGAGATCCTGATGGCGGCCACCGAGGCCGCCCTCGACCGCGGCCACGGCGTCGGGATCGAGGCCGATCCCGAACTCATCCCGGGGACCCTCCTCGTCGCGGACGCCGATCCGACCGGCACTGCGCCCGACGGCACGGCGGCGAGCGACGACACGGACGAGTTCCAATCGGACGGCGGGGACCGATCCGTCTTCGACGCCCACGCCGAACACTGGTACCACCCGGACAGCGAGACGTACGACTGGGCGGTTCGGACGACCGATGGAGACCGTCGATACTTCATAACACGCGAGGGGGCGCGGGAGCGCCTTCGATCGGAGTACGAATGAGCCACCGTCTGCCGTCCCATCCGAGGCGCGCGCTCGCGCGGACCGACGATTTCGCCCCACGTGGCGACTGACGGGGCTGAGACGGCTGTCAGACCGGTCTGACGATCTTCGCCTCGTCTCGCTCCTCGTGGGTCGTCGTCGCCTCGACGGCCACGAACGCGTCGCGGCGGTAGTCGTACGCGGTCAGCGGCCCGCCGTAGACACACCCGGTGTCGAGACCGACGGCGTGGGGCCGTTCGACCGGCCGGTCGTGGACGGTGTGACCGAAGAACACGCGGAACGGCCCGTCGTAGCTCTCGTACCAGAACGGGCCCTCGTATCCGTCGCCGTGCGGGGCACGCATCGTCAACAGCTCCTCGGCGGTGTGATCCTCGAGCGGTCGCTCGGGGTCGATGCCCCCGTGGACGACGAGTGCGTTGGCAAAGGAGACGGCCAGGGGAAGCGACTCGAGGTACGCCCGGTCCCCCTCGCGCAGCCAGTCGGGACGTTTCTCGCCGCGGACGATCTTCCGTTCGTTGTTCCCGCGGACGCTGACGAGACGGTCGTCGTCGCGGACGAGGTCGATGACACCGGGGCTGTCCGGTCCCTTCCGGACGAGGTCGCCGACGAAGACGACGAGGTCGTCCTCGTTCAACTCGAGGGTCGTAAGGAGCGACTCCAGCGCGACCCGGCTCCCGTGGACGTCACCGACGACGTAGATATCGCGGTAGCGGTCCGGGTCGATCCGTTCGTGGTGTGCTTCGACTTCGTCGCCGAACTGGGGTATCGCGTGCATCTGTGGAATCTCCGGGGGTGAGTGGTCGCTCACACTCCGTCCCGGTCTGACGGTCACCAGGTACTGACGGAGTTAAGGGGTTGCTAATTGGCGACTATACGGCTATGTAGTTTCCGTGGGGAACCGGACGCCGGGCGGCTTCGATCCACTGGTGGCCCGCCGTGAGCGACGAAACGATTAGTATGTGGCGCGCCGACGGTCCTTTCATGTCACAGATCACTGCCGCGGCTGTCCGGCGGGCCGACAGGCCGGCCGGGGTGTGACGTGCCGGAGACGGCCCTCCCGCCCGTCTACGGCGGCGAGATCCTCGACGTCCATCTCGATACGGGCGAGTCCGTGACCGAACCGATCGACCCTGCGGACGCTCGGCGCTTTCTCGGCGGCAACGGGTTCGTGGCGAAGGCGGTCCACGATCACGTCCCCGTCGACGCCGATCCGTTCGACCCCGAGACCGTCGTCGCGTTCGCCGTCGGGCCGATGAACGGGACGCCCTTCCAGTCGACGAGTCGGGGCGTCGTCGGGTTCGTCAGCCCGCAGACCAACGGCTTCTTCGACAGCACGTTCGGCGGGACCTTCCCACGCGCCCAGAAGACGACGGGGTTCGAGTCGGTCGTCCTCCACGGGGCCGCCGACGAACTCTCCTACGTCCTGATCGACGAGGACGGGGCCACGGTGGTTCCGGCGCCCGACCTCGCGGGCGTCGACACCTACGAGACGTGTGCCGCGGTCGGCGACCGGGTCGCCGAGGGTCGGAGCGTCGACGCCGCCGACGTCCACGTGATCGCGGCCGGGCCGGCGGGCGAGAACCTGGTGCGCTATGCCTGCCTGCTCCACGACTCCGAGATGCGCGAGGGCGTCGCCGGCCGCGGCGGCGCCGGCGCCGTTCTCGGCTCGAAGAACGTCAAGGCGGTGGCGGTCGTCGAGGGATCGTTCCGGCCCGAACCGGCCGCTGACGGCGACCTCCGGAGTCTCGTGGGCGACCGGATGGGTCCGCTGATGGCCGAAACGGAGATGCTCCAGGAGTACGGCACCAGCGGCCTCGTCAACCCGATCAACGAGATGGGGAAACTCGGCCGGCGGAACAACCGGGTCGAGCAGTCTCCGCGCGACGACGCCGAGGCGATCAGCGGCGAGCACATCCGCGAGGCGTACGTCACCGAGGACACGACGTGTGCGAACTGTGCGGTCGCCTGCGGCAAGCACGTCACCGTCGAGAGCGAGGGCGTCACCGACGGGAAGATCCCCGAGTTCGAGAGCCTTTTCGGCACCGCGACGATGACCGACGTCTTCGACGTCGAGCGCGTGATGAAAGCCAACGACCTGTGTGACCGCCTGGGGATGGACACCATCTCCTGGGGCGTCACCGTCGCCTTCGCCCGCGAGTGTTACGACGAGGGGCTACTGACGGACGACGACTCGCCGCACCTCGCCTTCGGCGACGCCGACGGCCTGGTCGAACTCGCCCGACTGACGGCCCATCGGGAGGGGTTCGGCGACCGCCTCGCCGAGGGATCCTTCCGCCTCGCGGCCGACCTCGACGACGAGGCCGAGCGCTACCTCCACGGCGTCAAGGGTCTGGAGTTCGCCGCCCACTCCCCGCGCGGGCTGAAGGGAATGAGCATCGGCTACGCCACCGCCACCCGTGGCGGCTCACACCACGACACCCGACCGACCCTCCAGTACGACGGCGAACACACCGAGACGACCGACGGAACCCCCGAGTTCGCCGCCCGAATCCAGCATTTCACCGCCCTCGGCGACTCGCTCACCCAGTGCCGGTTCGTGAGCGAGGGTGGGTGGGACAAGCGCGTCACCGACCGCTACCGCGACGCGATCAACGCCGCGACGGGGTGGGACCTCTCGACTGACGACGTGGAGCGGATCGGCGAGCGGATCTACAACCTCGAACGCCTGATCAACGTCGACCGCGGCGTCGCCCGCCGCGAGACGGACACTCTCTCCCATCGCGTGATGCACGAGCCCATCCCCGACGGACCCGCTCAGGGAATGTACTGCCCCCCCGAGGAACTCGACGCGATGCTCGACGAGTACTACGACTTCCGTGGCTGGGACGCCGACGGGGTTCCCACGTCCGACCGCCTCGAAACTCTCGACATCGCGGGGCTGGCGGACTGATCGGGCTACGCCTCCGCGTTTCGATACCCCGCGAGCACCCACACACCCACCGCGACGGCGGCGGCGACGATCACGAAGATCCAGAACGCGACCCAGAGGGCGAGGCCGGCGCGCCCGGACCACACGCCCGCGACGACGCCGGCCAGACCGGCTAGGCCGAACGGCGTCAGAAAAGGTAGGTCGGTCCACGATCCGCCGGCGTTGTGATACTCGACCGCGTAGCCCCAGACGTTACCGACGGTGAACTGGAAGATGACGAGGCCGAACAGGCCGGAGACCAGGGCGCCGACGGCCGTTCGGGTGGTGACGGTGCCGGCGCGGGATAGCGAGACACCCATCCCGGCGACGAGGACCAACACCATCAGGCCGTGCCACGGTCGACGGCGATCACGGAGACGGGACTGGAGGGACACGCTCCCCCACTCGATCCCCTCGGCAAAGAGCCCCGGGGCTCCGTCTCGGCGACCGAGTCGCCCGGTCACGCCGCCATGCGACTCGCAAAAGTTGAGACTCTTCTTCTCAATGCATACGATCTCATCGAGATCGATTGAGTCCAAGAACCACTAAGCGAACCTACGGTGAGATGGTCGTCATTTTCTGCAAGCGTTCAGGTATTGGCCAGTATCCGATTCGTCGAGAGTGTCCGTGTCAATATGCCCTCCTTACTAAGCTCTCATATTAGCTATCCACCAAGATATTAAATGACAGATTAGATATAGCCAGATTTAATATAATAGTCCTTATTATTAATAACACGATGGCACACATCCACCTCGGTGAAGGCTCGTTCCCCCTGTGGGCACTTGTGCTGTGGACGACCCTCGGCGTGGCACTCGTCGGTGCAGCCGTCTATCGGATCCGCAAGGGCGGAATCAAGACCCACCAGATCGCACTCGCCGGAATCGGTGCGGCAGCGAGTTTCGCAATCTTCCAGCTGAATATCCCGGTCTGGGGTGGCATCCACATGAACCTCACCGGGCTCGTCGGCATCCTCGCCGGGCCGCTGCTCGGAGCGCTCATCGCACTGGTCGTGAACATCTTCTCGGCAGCACTCGGCCACGGTGCAGTCGGCCTCCTCGGCGCGAATACGCTCGTGAACGCGAGCGAAGCTATCGTCGCCTACTACGCGTTCAAGACCCTGATGGGGATGGACTGGGACGTCTTCCCCGCCGGCGCCAGTGCCGCGACGCTCGGCCTTTCCGCAGGCGCGTTCCTGATGGGAGCGATCATCGTCATCAGCGGCGTGAACGGGAGCGCGCTGCCGCGTGGTGACCTGACGATCGCGGTCGCTGGTCTCGTCGGGCTCAACCTCGGCGTCGCCGTCATCGAGGGTATCTTGACGGGATTCATCGTTCAGTTCCTCGCCTCCGTCCGCCCCGACCTCGTCGGCCTCGCCGACCGTGACACCCAGGAGGAGCCGACCGGGGTGACGGCCTGATGCAGCGCTGGAAGCAGTACGGTGGTCTTGTTGGCCTCTTCGTTGCCTTTCTCGCCGCTGGGTACTGGGGCTTCACCGCAACCGGCGGCGCACTGCCGTGGGCCAAACGCTCCGCACAGGCACTTCAGCGTGGTGTCCAGGAGAGTGGCGGCGCGCTCGTCGACTTCGGTCGCGGCATCGTCGTCGCCGGCCCGATCCGAAAGGGCGGACTGATGCTCGAATTCGGTGGGCTCGTCCTTCTGCTGGTCGTCCTCGGTGTCGGCATGTACGTCTACGTCGACCGCTACGGCGGCTTCGAGGACGGAGATCGCCAGGCCCGGTAACCGTGACGACACTCTCGAACCACGTTCCCGATCCGCGGCTCATCACGGCGTTCGCCGAACGGCGAGATGGACCGTTACACCGCGTCAATCCATGGACGAAGGTCGGTGTCGTCGGTGCACTCGTCCTCGCCGTCACGGTGTTCGACCGCCTTGCGCTCCTGGCCGGACTATACGGAGCCGTACTGGTTGTCTATGGACTCGCGGGACTGCCATACCGACGACTCGCTGGCTGGTACACGCTCCCGATGCTGTTCATCGTCTCGGTCGCCGGGCCGCTGGCGTTCCTCGAACCGGGGACGCCGATCGGTGGCGCGCTCTCGACACCGCTCGGTGAGCTTTCTGTCACATGGGCAGGGCTCGTGCTCTTCGGGGAGCTCAGCTGTCGATCACTCACGGTCGTCACGTTTGTCTTGACGGCGTCGATGACGACGAAATACACCGAGGTCGCGTACATGCTCGGGCGACTACTCCCACGGCCGATCGACCAGATCGCGCTGCTCACCTATCGGTTCACGTTCGTCATGATCGAGACGCTTGAGGACCTCGTGAAAGCCGCGCTCTCTCGGGGTGCGAACTTCTCGGAGTTCTGGTCGAACAAACGGCTGTACGCGAGAATCCTCGGCATGACGATGCTGTCGGCCATCGAGCAGTCCGAACGATTCGTCAAGTCGATGGAAGCCCGTGGCTACAACGGCGACATCACGCTGTACGGCGACGTCTCGCGACCGCCGGTCCACGAACTGTTCGTCGTGATCGGGTCGTACGTCGCTGTCGTCGGCTACGCAGCGGTCGCGGTCTACGGGGTGAGACTGTGAGTCGAGACGATTCACCGCTCGTCGATCTTCAGTGTGAGGCTCACACCTACCCAGACGGGACGGTCGGCATGCACGACGTTGATTTCTCAGTGTACTCCGACGAGATCGTCGCACTCGTCGGCGGCAACGGTGCCGGGAAGTCGACGCTCCTCGAACACCTGAACGCGACGCTCGTTCCCGACGACGGCGAACTCGTCGTCGACGGCACGCCGATCACCGAAGACAACAAGGCACACGCGCGGCGGGAAGTCGGGTTCGTCTTCCAGGACGCCGATACGCAACTCGTCGCGCCCACAGTCCTCGATGACGTGATGTTCGGCCTCCAGAACTACGGCGTCCCCGGTGACGAAGCGAGAGAGCGCGCTCGTGAGGCGCTCGCGACTGTCGACGCGGGCCACCTCGAAGACCGGATTCCTCACTATCTAAGCGGCGGCGAGAAACGCCTCGTCGGCCTCGCCGGCGTGCTCGTCCTCGAACCGAGCGTGGTCGTGCTGGACGAACCGCTCGCAGGGCTCGACCCCGAGCGGTCCCAACTGGTCGCCGAGCGAATCGAACAGATTCACGAGGACGGTATCAGCGTCGTCTTGTCGACGCACGACCTCGAATTTGCCGCTGAAGTCGCAGACCGAGTCTGTGTGATGGCCGATGGTAACGTCGTTGGTAGCGGAACGCCCCGAGCGGTGTTCTACGACGACGCGCTGTTGGCGGAAGCGAACCTTCTCCCGCCGAGTACGGTTCGTGTGGCTCGCGATGCAGGGCTGGGGACGACCGCACAGCCAGTGACGGAAGCGGATCTGGTGGCGCTCCTCACAGAAGCCAGCAACTTGGAAACCACGCAGACACCCTCTCCAGATGGGCGCGGACACAACTGAGGCCCACCCCCGGTATCTTGCGCCGCTTCCTCGGCAGATCGAGACCGGTGCGTTGCGGCATGCCTACTCCACCAATTCTCATGGGGGTAAATGAGTTGTCTCATCGTACTGTTTTTCGGAAAATTGCGCGTCGGTCCAATGTTGAGGGGCCGGTATATAATTCGACACCGCTGTACGATCGAACGTCGCTCGCTGGACTGGAATCAGATATGCGGACAGTCTCAGAGGCGTGGTTTGACCACGAGAGCCATAACTCCGTTGAGAAGTTCGTCTGCGTACTCCCGTTAGCCTACTTCAGATTCGAGGCCCACGACTGTTATGAAAGGTCGACACGCTACGAGATGGACACTCTCTTTCGCGTGTTCGTGCTGAAAGAACTCTACGGATGGGAGCACGAAACAGAACTCCTCAACTACCTCGATAGCCATCCCGCACTCTGCGAACGCTTAGAGTTGGAGATGGTGCCCGATCAATCGACATTATGACGCAGCTGGAACGAGCGCTTCACGCGAGATATCCGCGAGACGGTCCAGAAAGCAGCTCGAACGATCCTGATCAAAGCACAAAACGCGGATGTCGCCGTACCACGCGAACCAGAACGAAACCTCCCGGATCGAGGCCCCCACGCTACCGGATCGGACTCTGACGATCGGGCCCTCCTCGACAAGGCAGGGAGGGTCACTGACCACGTCAGTCGCGTCGTGTTCCCCGCTTTCTCGCTCGATTGTGGCGAGGCTGTGAAATTTCCGAGAACGCTTACTGGGGCTTACAGACCTACTTAGGGCTCCGTGAGAACTTGGCCGCCAACAAGGGTGCTCGGAGCTTCATTCACGAGTCGACGTGTGATCGAACACCACTCGGGCACGGCCATCGCGACCAGATTCGTGATCTCTCTATCGAGCAAATTCGCGAGATGTACCGCCAGGCGGTTCGGCAACTCATCGACGAGGTCGCGGGGACGGAGGAATTCTTCCGCGCAGGGATCGTCGCGATCGACATCACCGAAGCCGACCTCTTCACGGGCGATAGGACGGGCCACGAGGGCGAAATTATCGAGACGAAAGAGAACACCGACGAGTATGCCTATCAGTGGGCGACAGTCCAGTTGGTCGGGAACGCCGTTCCACTCGTGCTTGATGCACGACCGGTTCGACGAGGAGAGTCACGCAAGGAAATCGTCGAGGACTTGCTGGATTCGGCTGAAGAGCCCGTCCACGTCGATAACGTGCTGATGGACCGGGAGTTCGATAGCCAGCATATCCTTGAGATGATCAGCCAGCGCGGGCTGTACTACGTCGTCCCGAAGCGGATGCAGACGAGCGAGAAAGCCCAGGCCAAGCGATTGCTTCGACGTGATCAAGACCGCTACGAGACCGACCGGAAGCTCCACCTCGGCAAGAACGAATGGCACGAGACGACGCTGATCTACCGTCGGAAAGAAGACTCCGAGCACGACGACCACCGGCAGTACTCGATGTTCATGACGAATTGCGGGAGCGGTCACCTCACAGAGTACGGGTTTCGGTGGGAGATCGAGAGCGGCTACAAATCGATTAAGCGGTTCATGGCGGCGACGACATCGAAGGATTTTGGGCTTCGATTCTTCTACTTCGCGTTTGCGTGTCTTCTGTACTCGATCTGGCGCGCTGTTGATCTGCTCGTGCAGGTTGAGTTAATTGGTGAGTACGAACATTCGCCGATCGTAACAGCCGACAATACGCTGACGCTGCTGAAGAAGGAGACTGGAATCGGGGAGAGAGACACTCTGTCTAGGTTAGCGCGCCGTCTGAGTGGCTACACTATCCGAGGCCACGGAAATACTCCGAATTAGTTTCTATCTCAACAAGCATGCTCGTTTGGAGAGGGATCTGAAGCAGATTCTGCTATCGATTCGCCCGAAACCACGCATCACAGCCCCGCTAAACCCACTGTAGTCTCAACTCAACCTTCTGGAAGTTGAGACCGGACTTCTCAATGCACAGACTCTGTTGGGAGGCACAAGGAAAAAAGAGCAGAGAGTTTTGTTGAATGCCCTAACAACGTACAAAGGTAAAGTGGCTTTGTCGCGGACACACTGATATGACTGACAAGGAGATCGACGATGTCGACAAAGCGATCCTGTATGCACTCCAAGAAGACGCTCGAAACATGTCGTCCGGAGACATCGCGGAGCGGACCGGTACCTCCGACAGTACTGTCCGCAAGCGCATTCAGCGTCTCGAATCCGACGGCGTAATCAAAGGATACAGCGCTAGCGTCGACTATCAGAAATCAGGCTATCCGCTCCGAATGCTGCTTTACTGTACCGCTGCGATTCCCGAACGTGGTGACCTTGTCCCCGATATTCTGGACATCGATGGAGTGGTATCAGTTCAAGAGTTGGTCACTGGTGAACAAAACCTTCTCGTCACTGCAGTCGGCGAGACGGACAGCGACATTACACCCGTTGCACAGGAACTTCTCGATATGGGGCTCACCGTTGCCGACGAAGTCCTCGTTCGGAGTCACGAGACGACGCCCTTCGGGAAGTTCAATCCCAAGACTCAGACAGGCGACGATGCCTAAACGAGAACACGTTTGACGTCCAACTCGGTCGCACGACGAACGACTGCCTGTACTGGATCAACAGAGCCCGTCAGATTGTCCGAGTCACCGTCGAGGACGAGGAGTGCTGCGCGCCGGCCGGGAGCGATGACACCACAATCGAGTCCAACGATATCGGCACCGGCCGTCGTCGCCATCCGTAATACCTCTCGGGCAGTCACGTCGAACTGTTTCACCGTGTACGCCATCTCCCGAAACATCGACGGGGGATTCAGCATGACGTTGTCAGTCCCGAGTGCGACTGTCGTGTGGTCGAGCAATTCCAGTACTGGAGGGGTTCCAACGTCGAGAACAGTGTTCGCGCGCGGACAGACCGCCACCGGGACTGACTGCTCTGTAACTCGCTGCAGGTGGTCCTGTTCTGCGTGCACCATGTGGACGAGGAGGTTCGGCTCCAGATCGAGTGCCGGATGGATGTCAGTCGCGTCGGGTTCGCCAGCGTGGATCGCAAAGGGCACGTCGCGTTTCCGGCAGGCAGCACGCTGTTCGGTGAAATCTTCGTCGTTTGCCCCGGAGGCGCCGTACCCGTCGGCAACATCGAGGACGGACTGCTTTCCGCTCCCGAAGATGAACGGGTCGATGGAAACGGATGCAGCCGCCTCACGGAGCGCGCGTGCCCCAGCAGCTCCGAACTCCCGGAAGTCCAAACAGGAGATCGTCCCTGTTCGCTTCATAAATCGGAGCGTCCGGCGCATCGCTGATACCAAGTTGGAACGGTCAGCAGCCGCTAATCGTCGGTGTTTCAGACTGTCCGGCGGTGCCACTGCTTCGTCGAGCGATAGCCCTACAGCCGCTTCCTTCGCGACGGAGTCACCCAGATGCGTGTGAGCGTTGACGAACGCCGGCAGTATGATATCGGTCGATGTCGTTTCTGTCTCCTCGATACGCTCAATCTGACCGTCCTCGATAACAACACGACCCCGCATCGGCTCGAACGACCGGCCGACGATGAGAGTTCCCGAGAGTGCTTCCATACCAGCACCTCCACGCCAATAACGATATGATTTTTTGTACAGGTATATCGAACGTTCCGGTAAGGTACTGTTGATTGAAAACCAAAATGGTCGAAGGACCCCGATGGCGGCAGTAATAGGTCCGAGCGGAGGTGGCACAGCGTAGAATGAACGGGAACGATCTCGAATCTGTCATCGAGTCGGTTCAAGACTGGGCCGGGCCTCAAAGCGACATGGGACACGAATCGGATGCGCAGACGGCACTCGTCGTCTCGTGCTCGATGAGCAGTTGCAAGCTCCGGGGGCCGCTGTGGCCGGTTGACGCTACCTGGAACGTCGTTAGCGTCGAGACTCTCGGGAATCAGACACAGGAACGATACGAGGAACAAACGGTTCCAGACAGCACCATCGAACACCTCAGAACCCAGCACGACATCACAGCGGTCATCGTTGTGGGACACACGAGTTGTGAGGTTCTCGAAGACGCCTATGAGCGGTGGGTTGCACCCGATGCAGAGTCACCTGTCGGGATCGAAGTACGGTTGGATCCGCTCCGCTCGCTCGTCGGAGAAGCGTTCGAGGAGGGAGTCGTGACGGAATTGTTGCCGCTTCAGACGGTACAGTACCGACTCGCCGAGTACAATCTTCGCCAACAGGTCCAATCTCTCCAGCAGGCACTCCCCTCGTCGGTGACGGTCGCTGGCTACGTTTACGATCAGGACGGTGCGTACAGTTCGTTCCCAGACAAGCGGTATCTGGTCGCCCTCGACGGTGCGACAGACCCGACCACAATCCGGGCTCGTCTCCCCGACGATGCGTCGATACGTGTCGCAAGCCTCCTGACCTGACTCCTCTACCAGGCGACTCTGTGCACCGCTGGACAATCATAATGTTCTATAATGTCCGCATACCGAACATAATGTGAATATAGACATATTTAACAACTGTTCTGTTCAATTCAGGAGTGAAAGCGACCAGAAGCGGACCCGTTGGGACCGTCTCGGGTGCCGCATAAAGTCGTACGATGGGCTGAACGATGTCAGGACACAGTTCGAAACCGACGGTGGGAGCGCTCCCGGACACGACGGCGGATTCGTCGTTCGTGCCCGTTGCACTAACGTGGCTCGTGTGGTCGCTGTTCGTCGCGAGTATCGTCGTCCTCATCGCCAGAATCCGGTTTGGTGCCGCATGGGAAATCCCTGGATTGGTTGCCATCGACGGCCTGACTGTGCTGATGTGGGTGGTGGTCACCTTCTTCAGCGGTATCGTTCACAGCTACTCGCGCCGCTACATGGCCGGTAGCACCCACAAAACGGGGTTCTTCCTCGCTATGTTCGGGTTCACCGCAGCCGTGATGGCACTCGTCGCGGCCGACCACGTCGCACTGTTCGGATTCCTGTGGGTGGCGATGGGTCTGGTGATGGCCGAACTCATCGGCATCACCGAGGGCTGGAAACAGGCACAGGCCGCCGCGACGGTCGCTCGCAAGTACTTTATCGCCAGTAGCGTACTGCTTGGGATTGCGCTGACGGCGCTGTGGTGGGCGACCGGCTCGACGACGGTCTCCGGAATTGGCGCGGCCGCCGACACGCTCGGTGGTTCGGTGTGGCTGGTCGCAGCCGGTGCGCTTGTGCTCGCGGCAATGATCCAGTCCGCCCTCATCCCGTTCCACAACTGGCTGCTCTCCTCGATGACCGCACCGACGCCGGCGTCCGCGCTGATGCACGCCGGGTTCGTCAACGCGGGCGGCATCCTGCTGACTCGCTTTGCCCCGGTTATTACGGTCGACTCCACGCTCATGCTCGCAGTGGTCGCCGTCGGCGCGGCGAGTGCTGGCGGCGGGAAGCTCCTGAAGTCCGTCCAGACGGATATCAAAGGAAAACTCGGCTGCTCGACGGTCGGTCAGATGGGCTTTATGATCATGCAGGCCGGCCTCGGTTTCTTCGGGGCTGCGATCACCCATCTCATTCTACACGGGTTCTACAAGGCCTATCAGTTCCTCAGTTCGGGCGAACAGGTCGAACACACGAGTCCGAGCGAGACCACCGAGCACACGATCGGCCGTATGACGAGTGCCGTCGGCTTTGTCGTGGCGTTGCTGACCGGTCTCGCCGGTGGGGTGGTGTTCACGGTGCTGACGGGAAAGGGAGCAAGCGTCGACAGCGGCCTCCTGTTGACCTTCTTCGTCGTCTTCACCACGCTCCACGCGGCCCGTAGCGCGGTCCAGCACACCTCACTTCCGACGCTCGCCCGCTATGGGACCGTCCCGCTGGTGTTCTTTCCGGCCATCGTCGTCTACGCCGTTGTCTACGAAGGTGTCTCGGGCCTCTTGGCAGTCGGCACGGCAACGACCGAACTGACTCTGCTCCACGTGGTCATCGCCGTCGGCTTCGTCGGCATCTATGTCGCCATCGAGACCGGGGTCCACGAACACAGCCAGCGGCTCTACGTGGCACTGCTGAACGCCACCCAACCGTCATCGAACACGTTACTGACTTCCACGGAGGATTACAATGAGTACTGAATTCGTCATCCGCGACAGCATCGACGAAGCTGCGACCACCGTCGGTTCCCTCTGGCCCATTCACTCGTTCGTGACGGCAAACCCCCTCTCGGGGTTCGAGGACCAGCCGTTTGGAGAGGCTGTCGAACAGGCCGCTACTTTATTGGGCGGCCGTGGCTACCCCAGCGCCGAGACGTTCGGAACGGCGCTGGAACGCGGCCAGATCGACCGGGAACTCCTTGAGGCGGAGCTCGCTGAAGCAGGCTACGAGAACGACCCAGCGACGTTACTCGACCGTATGGCCGACGCGGCCGGTGCCGAGAACAGTGACACGGACACCGCCACGGACCACGTCGACAGGGTGTTGACGAAGTGGTTGTCAGCCTTCCTCGACGAGGGGAGCGCCCACTGGTCGATGCCGAACCGTGAGGCGGGGTTCTACACCGCCTTCCGTGGAATGGCCGAATACGACAGCGACATCCCCGACAAGGGGGCCGTCGCCGACCTGCCCGAAGCGCCAATCGAGGCTATTGAGGCGGTCCTGAAGTCTTACCCTGAGAGTCAGTGGGTGCCAATCCTCGAGGAACAGCTGGCTGCGCTCCCGGGCTGGACCGGGTTCATCAAGCAGCGCGCCGAGGACGAGGGTGTATGGCAGTCGACGTACCCGATTTCGCTGGAGGGATATCTTGCGGCGCGTCTGGCACTGCTGGATGCCGTCGACGCTGACATCAAGCCGGACGACGACACCGACGTGAACCCGACGGATGACCTCGCTCAGGCGTTCCTGCGTGCGTGGGAAACGACCTACCGCGAAGACCTCGTCGGGACCGTCGCGGCCCAGAGTCAGTCGATGGACGACACCGATACGTCGGGCCGCCCGGACGCTCAGTTGGTCTTCTGTATCGACACCCGCTCAGAGACCATCCGCCGCCACATCGAGGTGACGGGCGACTACGAGACCCACGGGTACGCTGGCTTCTTTGGCATCCCGATGGAGTATCAGGGCTACGACGCCGACGTGTCGGTCGATGCCTGTCCACCGATCCTCGACCCACAGCATCACATCACTGACTTCCCGACCGACGACGACACGCAGGCGCGCCACGACCGCTGGTCCGGCATGCGTGCGGCCGCCGACGAAGTCATCGAGATACTAGAGGCCAACGCGGCCACCGCCTACGGATACGTCGAGACTGCCGGGAGCGGCTACGGCTTCTCACTCGCGGCTCGGACGCTCGTTCCAGGACGCGTCCACGACCTGATCGACGCCGCCGCCGAGTTGGTGCCCGACGACCACGAGTTCTGTGAGCCGCTGGTCCACCACCAGTACACCTACTCCGGCGACCTGCCGGTGGGGTTGACCACCGAGGAGAAAGTCGAATACGCCGCAACTGCCTTCGAGTTGATGGGGTTCGAAGAGTTCGGTCGCCTCGTCGTCTTCGCGGGGCACGCCAGCGAGACGGCAAACAACCCCTACGACTCAAGTCTGGACTGCGGTGCCTGTGCGGGCAACCCCGGCGGCCCGAGTGCCCGCGTTCTCGCGAAGATTTGTAACGACGACGCCGTCAAGACCGAGCTCCGCGAGCGTGGGTTCGACATCCCCGAGGATACGGTCTTCATCGCCGGTCAGCACAACACGACGACCGACGAAGTGGACCTGTTCGCGGACGACGTGCCCGAGAGCCACGCGGACGACCTCGACCAGTTGCGGGCGGATCTTGCGACGGCTCGCGAGCACGCGACGGCCGAACGTGCTGAGGCGATGGGGACCGACGGCTCGGCCGGCGTCACCGAGACGGAACGTCGTGCCGCCGACTGGGCCGAGACGCGTCCCGAGTGGGGGCTGGCTGGCAACGCTGGATTCGTGATTGGCCCCCGCGAGTTGACCAGCGGCTGTGATCTCGACGGGCGTGCATTCCTCCACTCGTACGACTGGTCGACTGACCCCGACGGAGACGCGCTGGAGGCCATCTTGACTGGCCCCATGGTCGTCACCCAGTGGATCAACACCCAGTACTACTTCTCGACGGTCGATAACGCCGTCTACGGCAGCGGGTCGAAGGTGACCCAGAACCCAGTCGGCAACGTCGGTGTCTATCAGGGCAACGGCGGCGACCTGATGGCCGGGCTCCCGCTCCAGTCGCTGATGATCGCAGACGACGAACCGTATCACCAACCGCTCCGCCTCTCGACGATCATCCACGCGCCAGTCGAGCGCGTTACCGACATCTTGGCCGACCACGAGGAGCTGACCGAAATTCTGGACAACAACTGGCTCTCACTGACAGTCGTCGATCCGACTCAGGATCACCGCGTCTTTCACTACGAGGAGTCCTTGGAGTGGATGGCAGTGTCCGAACAGACCGAAGCACATCCGGAGATGCCGAACACTCAGGCTGTCGCAGACGACTAGCCGCTCCGGAACCCGTACTGGACGGGAAGCAGTGGGCTGCTCTGACCCTTCTCTGGACGCAGGAATCCGACCTCCTTCGATACTCTACTCAACAAGATGACACAAAAAAGAACCTCTCGAAGAGATGTATTCCGGCACATTGCCGAAAAATCAACTGTCGATTGGCCAGTGTACGACTCAACACCACTGTACGACCGCAGTTCTCTTGAGGCCCTGCAAGCAGATATCAGAACTATTTCACGTCGGTGGTTCGAACACGATGAACACCACTCAGTCGAGCAATTTATCTGCCAGTATCCACTCAACTACGTCGATTTCGGAATCCACGACTGCTACGCTGGCTCGACGCGCTACGAGGTAGACACTCTCTTTCGGGTGTTCACATTGAAAGAACTCCACGGTTGGACTCACGAAACAGCCCTCGTTGAGTACTTGGATCGACAGCCGGAGCTTTGCGAACAACTTAATTTGGAATCAATTCCAGATCAGTCGACACTATGGCGCAGTTGGGACAATCGGTTTACAGCTGATCTTCGTGAAACCGTCAGGATAGCGGCGCGGACGGTCCTCATCAGGGCCCAGACCGCGGATGTCGCGGTCCCACGTGAACCAGATCAAAAACTCCGGCTCCACGAGGACACGTTCAGGGAGTCAGAACCAGACGATCACACCATCCTGCGGGAAGCAGAGAAAATCACTGATCATATCGGTCGTATTGTCTATCCCGTGTTCTCGCTAGAGCGTGGGGATGGCTGTGAGATCCACGAGAACGCATACTGGGACTTACAGACGTATCTCGGCCTTCGTGGGAATCTGGCTGCAATGAGGGGGCACGGAGCTTCATTCACGAGTCGGAGCGGAACCGGACACCGATGGGTCACGCCCACCGTGACCACATTCGTGGCCTCTCGGTACCGGCGATTCGAGAGATGTACCGACAAGCGGTCGGTCGACTGCTGGATGAGGTCGCAGAGACTGAAGAGTTTTTTCGGGCGGGTATCGTCGCAATCGATATTACCGAAGCCGATCCCTTCACCGGTGACCGCACCGGCCACGAAGACGAAATCATCGGGACGAAAGAGAAGAGTGACGAGTACGCGTACCAGTGGGCGACGGTTCAGTTGGTCGGGAACGCCGTCCCGCTCGTCCTTGATGCCCGCCCGGTACGGAAAGGCGAGTCACGGCTGGAAATCGTCGAGGACTTGCTGGATTCGGCTGAAGAGCTCGTCCACGTCGATAGTGTCCTAATGGATCGAGAGTTCGACAGCCAGCACGTCCTGGAGGTGATCAGCCAGCGCGGGCTCTCCTACGTCGTGCCGAAGCGGATGCAAACCAGCGAGAAAGCCCAGGCCAAGCGGTTACTCCAGCGGGATCAAGACCGGTATGAAACCGACCGCAAGCTCCATCTGGGCAAGAACGAGTGGCACGAGACGACGCTAATCTACCGCCGGAAAGAAGATTCCGAGCACGACGATCACCGGCAGTATTCGGTGTTCATGACGAATGGGGCCAGTGGCCACCTCACAGAGTACGGCTACCGGTGGGAAATCGAGAGTGGCTACAGATCGATCAAGCGGTTCATGGCAGCGACGACCTCGACCGATTTCGGGCTCCGATTCTTCTACTTCGCGTTCGCCTGTCTGCTATACTTGATCTGGCGAACCGTCGATTTGTTGGTACAGGTCGAGTTGACTGGCGAGTACGAACATTCGCCGATCGTAACAGCCGACAACACGCTGACGCTGTTGAAGAAGGAAACCGGATCGGGTAGGGAGAATCTCTGCCGGTGGTAGCGCGGCGTCTGAGTGGCTACACTACCCGCGGGCTCGGAAACACTCCCAATAGATTCCTCATCCAATAAGAACGCCCGTTTAGAACGCGATCTGAAGCAGTTTCGGCTACCGGATTCGGTCGAAACCACGCATCACAGCCCCGCGAAACCCGGTGTAGTCTCAACTTCCATGCGACTCCGGTTTCGTATCGCAGTATGAGGTTCACCTCGAGCGGCGGCGGTCGCGCGCCAACGGCACGGATTTATCCACCTCGCCCTCCGAGCAGTGAGTATGAGTGGGCTCTCGCTCGACGCCACGCAACTGGATCGCTACTCCCGCCACATCATCATGGACGAGGTGGGTCCGGACGGACAGAAGCGACTGCTGGAGTCGAGTGCGCTCGTCGTCGGGGCTGGCGGCCTCGGCGCCCCGGTCATCCAGTACCTCGCGGCCGCGGGCGTCGGACGCCTGGGCGTCGTCGACGACGACGTCGTCGAGCGGTCGAACCTCCAGCGACAGGTGATCCACGGCGACGCCGACGTCGGCCGACCGAAAGTCGAGAGCGCGAGGGAGTTCGTGGCCACGCTCAACCCCGACGTGGACGTCGATACCCACGAAACCCGCCTCGACCGGGACACCGCCGACCTGATCCACGACTACGACGTGGTCGTCGACGCCTCCGACAACTTCCCCACGCGCTACTTGGTCAACGACACCGCCCGCCTCGCCGGGATCCCCGTCTCCCACGGCGCCATCTACAAGTTCGAAGGGCAGGTCACGACGCTTCACCCAGATGGTCCCTGTTACCGGTGTCTGTTCCGTGAGGCGCCCGAACCCGGGACCGTCCCCGACTGTGCGACCACGGGCGTCCTCGGCGTCCTCCCCGGAACCGTCGGCTGTATCCAGGCCACCGAAGCGATCAAACTCCTCCTCGACGCCGGTGACCCGCTGGTCGGTCGGATGCTCTTCTACGACGCGATGGACCTGAGCTTCGACACCGTGCCCTACGCCCGTGACCCCGGCTGTCCGGTCTGTGGCGACGACCCAATCGACGACATCGAGGAGGTCGAGTACGTCGACGGGTGTGCCATCGGCGCCGACTGAAGCCGAACGAAATCCTTTACCCGGCGCGAAGTACAGTTCTACGTGCGGGACCGTGGGTTAGCCTGGTATACTTCGGGCCTTGGGTGCCCGTGACCCCGGTTCGAATCCGGGCGGTCCCATACCGTTATCCGGGTGAAACAGCCGACGACGAGCACCCGCTTAAGTCGGGAGGTGGACGCCCGTGAGTAAGAGCGACCGGCCCACCGACCGCTACCCGCTCGCAGTCTGCTACTACTGTGGCCTATCGATCCCCCGCGACGGACGCAAGGACTGTCCGGCACGGCACGAGGGGAGGTGTCGGCCATGAGGCGGTACTGTCCGACCTGCGGAACGCGTCTCGTCACGACCACGTCCCGCGGTGGTCTCGCCCGCCGCGTCTGTCCGGAGTGCAACGGAGGGGATCGACGGTGAGTACCGAGCCGATCGGCGGCTACCCCGACCTCGACCTGCCCGACGGGTTCGGCGACTCGACGAGCTGGCAGCGAGCCAGGAACGAAGAGACGGAGATCGAGCCGATCAACCGCGCGGAGTGGATGGTCCGCGTCGGCGACGGTGACCGGCATCGGGTCGTTTTCGGCACCCGGTCGGGGACGCCCGTCGGCGAGTGTCGGTGTAAGGGCTACACCCACCACGATTGGTGTTCCCACGTCGCCGCCATGCTGCTCGCCTACGTCCGTGAGGAGATCGTCGTCGCCGACCTCGACGCCGATCCCGACGAGGAACTCGCGATGTTGTGGCGGCAGTACCGGCAGGGAGGTGAAGCGTGACCCGTCCAAGCCCGTCATCAAGCAAACGTCGTGTTCACCACTGGGATCGAGCCCCCGAGTGTCCCACCTGCGAAACGAACCTCTTCGTCGCTTCCGACCGCGGTCGACACGGTGAGCGACGTTGTCACCACTGCGGATGGACCACCACCATAGACGACGTCGGCGAGGGTGACGGGTCGCGCGCACACGCCCCCGCACGTGAGAGTGCTCCGCACAACCCCCAGGGGGGTTGTGCTACGCACACCGATCGACGGGACGAATCGGCAGACGGGGGCGAGAAAGACCGCGTAGCACACGACGGTAGTTTGTGCTACGGAGGAGCCTCATGAGCAACCAACTGGCGGGCGAGGAGCAGATGAAGAGCCCGAGTGTCCGTGTCCGCGCGGACCTGCTCGACGACTTCGACGACGCTGTCGAAGAGAGCGAGCGGTGGAACTCGCGGAGCGAGGCGATTCGGGAATTCATGGCGTCGGTCGTCGAAGACGGTGCCGAGGACCACGACGGCCGGGTCCCACCGGTCGACGACGAACTCGCCGACGCCTACGAAGTGCTGTGTACGATCGCCCCGGAGACGTACGTGACCGAGGATCGGGTACTGTCGGTACTCGCGCAACAGCAGGGGATGAAGAAGCCGGTCGCCCGACAGACGCTCGTCCTCCCGCTCGTCGACCTCGGGTACGCGAAACGGACGAGCAACGTGACCGGCGACACGGCCGTGAAGGCCCTGCGATAGCCTCCCGACGCCGCTATTTTTCGAGATCGACGACGTCGTCGGCCACGGTATCCGAGCGGAGCACTTCGGTTCCCTCGGGATCGTCGAGGACGACTGCGCCCGGTTCGTAACGCCGCCGAAGATCGGGCTGGGGCCAGCGGACGTGTGTCGCGACGCCCTGCCACTCGGCAGGTAGCTCACTCACCGGCACCACCGCCGAAGCGCTGTCCGATGACCCGGACGATACGTCGGGACCACTCGGCCGGACTCGTCAAGAGCGCGAGCAGGAACGCCCACAGCGGGACGTCCTGAAAGAGCCACACCGGAGGATCGGCGGGGATCACGACTCGTCGGCCTCCCGATAGACGATCCGCGTCCGGAGCGCGTCGACGTCCCGATCGTCGACGTCGAGATCGGACCGAAGACGATCGTCGTCGACGTCGTCGCGACGCTCCGCGAGAGCGACCACGGCGGCGGCGATCGTCTCGACGCGGGGACGTAGCCGGAACATCAACATCGCGAGCACGACGATGAAGGTCGCGACGTCGACGGGCGACCCGAGCCAGCCGACATCGATCATCTACTCGGCGGTCACCCCCGCGACGATCTCCAAGACGGGCCGGAGCAGCCACAGCCCGGCGCCGATGACGATGACGACGACCAGGAGGATCGTCGCCTCGTCGAGCCACGCCGGGCCGATGCTGGTCGAGCGGTCGATGATGACGTCGGCGAATCCGCCGCCAGGCTCATCGTCGAACTGGCGGCCGATCGGGCCGAAAAAGTCCGACGCCGCGTCATCGTCGAGGGCGGGATCGGACCAGGACGGGTCCTCGGGGACGTCGACACTCTCGCCCGGGGACTGCTGCCCGGGGAGGTAGGTACCGACGTCGCTGAAACCCCCCCCGGGGACGTCGTCGAACTGGCGGTAGATCGCCCGATCGAGGCCGTCGGTGAAGTTGCTCCACGACATGATCATCCCCACCTATCGACGATCGAGCGGCCGATGTTAGCGCCCGGAATCGCTTGGCCGACGTCGTCGACGACACCGCCGACGCCGCCGGAGTCGCCGGACGACCCACCTACGTCGTGGGCACCGTCGGGGACGGTCGGATCGGTTTCGCCGGGCGCGACGACGCGGGGGTCGGTTTCCTCGGACGGATCAGTCACCTCGTGAGTGCCGTCCGGAACGGTCGGCTCGGTCTCGCCGGGAGCGACGACGCGGGGGTCGGTCTCCTCGGAGGGATCGACCGAGGGATCGGTCCCGAAGTCGCTCGGGATGTTGATGACCCGGCGTCCGCCGTCACGCAGGAGTGCCGCGGCCGCGGCGCCGATCACGAGGATGACCGCGCCCCCGGCGAGCAGCCCGTCGTCGGTGACCGTAGCCACTACTCCCCACCTCCCAGGAGCGCGACGATCACGGCGACGACGGCGAGACCGGCTGTGAGGAGTCCGGTCGGCAGACTACCCGACGACTGCGACGGGATGATAACCTGCCGGACCGACTCACCAACACCGTCGGATGCCGACGGCGGGGTATCCGTGGTCGTCGACGGGGTGTCGGTGACCGTGCCGCCGCCGGTGTCGGTCGGTGTGGCGACGCCGGCGTCGACTGCGTCCTCGTCGACGACCTCGCCGGAGTCGAAAACCTGGCCGTCGGGGAGCGCGAACGTGTCGCTCGGGTCGGCCCCGCCGACGATGAGGTCGGTCCGGTCGCCCGCGTCCTCTGCCCCCGATGCTGCCTCGCCGACCTGCTCGACCTGCGTGTCGCCGGTCGGGATGAGCGATCCGTCTTCCGCCACGATTACGTTTTGAGCCATGGTTAGGAACCTCCAAGTAGTGCTGCCGCTCCCGCGACGAGCAGGACGACCGCGGCGGTTGCGGCGCCGATCACGCCGTCGGACCCCTGGCCCCCACCACCGCCGCTCGACGGGGCGGGCGTTGTGTCGCCCGGCGCGTCGCCCGCGTCGGTCCCATCTGCCGGATCGGGAGCGGGATCCGGGTCGGGTGTCGGGTTCGGCTCCGGAGCGGGGTTCTCTGTTTCGCCGTAGTCAGGGTCAACGTTGAGACCTTTCGAATGTGTCGTGATTGAGAATCTGGCGTTTTTGGCACTCACCGGTGAGAAATCGGCCGAGTAGTTACCCGTTACGACGCTGTGCATTTCGGCGTCGGGGTCTCCCATCGACACACGGTTAGCGATGTCCTCCCGAACAGAGTCGGGTAGGGATGGGGCGATCTGGCGATACGACTCTACCGAGTCGACGGTGTAGTTCGGCGGGGGTTCGAACTCGATCAAGGTTGACCCTCCTCGATCTGCTCACACGCCGCGTCGGCGCCGATCTTGATAGCGCGCTGCGTCTCTCCGGCCGATAGGGCGGCGTCCAACTCGTCGGCCATGACGTCGAGGACGTCGTCGGGGATGCGATAGGCCGAGGTGGTCGTGAGAGATGCCACCTCCGTCCCCGAGTGGTCCCAGACAGTCATCGACTCACCGTCGATGACGTAATTCCAGGTCATAGTCGCCCCCAGACCTCCACGACTCCGGACCACGCGGACCCGCCGGACGATTGCCACGACAATTCGGTGAGCGGAGACGTCACAGACCCATTGACCGCCGTGGTGGCAGTGGTCCCAAGCCGCGACCGATTGCGGATGTGTGCGTTCATCTTGATGTTCCAAACCCCGGTGACTGTTCCAGCCGACGAATCGGCTATATTGTTCGTGCCGTCCCCAAGTTGCGCGACTGGAATAGACGGGGATCCAGTGAACCGGGACCCGTCGACAGAATATCCGGTGTAATTCGCCCCCGTATTGCCGTTGCATATCATGGTCAGATCCTCGTCTGTGGCGGCCGGAAAGTCCACGTCCGTTATTGCCCATGCGACGGATCGAAAGGTGTCGTTGAGCGTGACGGACACGGACGCCGATCCCGAGTGGTCGACGGTGGTGATAGGCTCCCAGTCGGGGACGTTCGGTACCGGCGTCGACCCGAAGTCACTCACCGGCCCACCCCCCGGCCACGCGCGCGGCGGACCCGCTCGCGTCCGTGATCGTCACCGACTCCGCCGAGTAGGAGTCGATCGTGGCCTTGCCGTCGACGGGGATCGTGACGACGTCCCCGTCGGTGGTCTCGATCTCGACGTCGACCTCGCCCTCGACGATCGAGAGGAGGACGTGCTGCACGGTCTCGGCGGGGTCGATCTCGACGGGGTAGCTGTCGCTGCCACCGGTGTCGAACTCGCCCCCGCGGTCGTAGGTGTCGGTCTGGACGCTCGTCGAGACGGTAACCGCCCGCTCGTTGCTCCCGTCGATCCGGATGTTCGGGACGACGCGGACCGACGCGTCGACGTCGGTCTGGGACCGCGCCCACAGTGCGGTGAAGCGGTCGAGTTGACCGCTCTGGATCGCGCCCGCACGGAGCGGGAGCCCGGCGACGGGCTGGGCGGGCTTGTCGCCGGGGTAGAGGTAGATCGGTGCGTCCTCGACGATGACCGAGTAGTCGTCCTCCATCGTCGACGGGACGAGTTCGACCCACTCGTCGCCGGGCACATTTCGAGACGCCACTACGTCCACCTCCCGAGCGTGCCGCTACCGGTCTGGATTCGATAAAGTTGGGTCATGGAGTAGTGCCTCCGGTTAGCCGACCTGACCGTAGCCGAGATGGACGTTGGAGTCGGTGCCGACCCGTGCGCCGTCGGCGTCGCTCCGGGCTCGAAGCCGGAGTTCGAGGTGCTTGTCCTCGGTCGCCCCGGGCGCGTGTTCCGGTAGGACCGGCCGGTCGGTTCGGTCGTCGTTGACCGCGTCGTCCAGGTCCCCGGCGTCGGGGTTGATCGTGGTCTTCGCGATGACGTCCTCCTGGGTGGAGTCGGTGATCGCGAGCACGACGTCGGCGTCCTCGATGACGTCGCCGTCGGCGAAGCCGCCGGACCCGTTGCCGGTTGCCTTGAACATCGCGTACACGTAGTTGGCGTTCCCCGCGTTCCGGTCGTCGGGACCGGCACCCCAGACGTACGCCTTGTCCGCAGGCACCTGAGTCGACCAGATGGTGATCTCCTGTCCGGCCTGGAGCTCGCGGTCGCTGTTGATCTCGCCTTCGTCGATCCGGACCGTCGAGACGCGACGGCCGAACTGATCCGAGGGGAGGAGATCTCGGCTCACACCAGATCGACCCCCGAGTCCTCGCCGCTGGTCGGGTCGACCCCGATCAGCCCGCTGATGTAGTTGTTCGCCTTGTTCGCCAGCATCCCACCGACACCCTGCAACCACGCGAGCAGGCCGAAGCCGAGCGCGACGACGACGAGCGTCATCACGATGGACGACGTGTCGTCGCCGGTGTCGACTTCTTCGTCGGTGAACGGAATCGGTACTTCGGGCATTCCGGCTCGACGTAGGGGCCGGTGTTGAATAGTCGCCGAACGGTACGGTTCGACCTATTTAACTCGCGAACGGTTAGGGGACTCCATGCTCGGAGCCCTCGGGGGTGTGACGCTCCTTGCGATGATCCTGTCGTATCGTGTTGATAAACGGTTGGTACCGTGTGAGTGGGCCGTAGCGGTCGCCTTGATGGCGATCCACACCTTCGAGGTGATGCCGTAATGGAACCGTGCCCACGGTGCGGGTTACCGTTCGATAGCGTCCACGCTGCCGGCCAACACGCGTGGAAACAGCAGGATGACGCCCACGAGGACGTCGAATCACTCGACGAGGGGCTGCTCCTCATCGCGGAGAACGGTAACGCGGACGGTAAACTACCCGACGACGGCGGGGAGGAATCACCGTCGCCGAACGGTGCCGAGACGGTAATCGAGGACGGTGCGGACACGGTGGTCGACGACGGTACCGACACCGTGGCCGACGGTGGGAACCCCGCGCTCGACGCGCCCGATCCCGACCCCGACGCCGTCGTCACGGACGGTGGTGACCCGTCCGACGACGAACCGGAGTGCCCGGAGTGCGGTGGGAACCGCTACTTCGACGCGAGCGAGCACACGGACTACGCGTACGGCTGTGCCGACTGTTCGGGCGAAGAGTCGTGGGTGGTCTTCGATGAGTGACGTTCCGACGCCCGGATCGACGCTCGGCGACGCCGTCGAAGACGGGGCCACAGAGGCGGCCAGCGCGGCCGCTGACGCCGCCGGGTCGTCCGGCGGTGGTATGGGGATCGTGGACATCCTCATGCACACCGAGCCGGACCTCCGGCCGGCCGAGGTACAGCAACGTCTCGACGCCGGTCCCGCGGTCGCCCACGCGACGATCTTCGTCCGGAAGATCATCCACGCCGCGGCGGGCGTCGGGGAGAAGGCCGGCGTGCCGGCGCTCGTCAACGCCGGCGCCGCGGGCTACCACTGGTTCACGAATCTCGACGTTGACGACGACCAGGAGGACGACGAGGACGGTGACGACTTCGACGTCGAGGAGGTGGTGTGATGCAGGCGTTCCACACGCTCGTCGCGGGCGACTCGGGCGGTGGGAAGACGACGTTCCTCCGGGAAGCCCACGACACCTACCCCGGCCTGTCGATCTGGATCGACCACTCCGACGACGGCGTCGACGGGATCACCGGCCGCGATCTCGACGGCGCCGAGACGGTCCGGAGCGAGCGGGAAGCCCGCCGATCGGACGCCACGCGGCTCCGGTGGCGGTGCGACGACCCACTCGACGCCGCCCGCGGTGCCCGCGCGGTCGCCCACGACTACCACCGCGAGACGGGGTACCCGACGCAGGTGATCGCCGACGAGGCACAGGACGGGATGCTCGCCGACGGCGACGTCGAGGCGGACAACCCGATCAAGAAGATGCTCCACGAGGATCGGGACAAGGCCTTGAAGGTGCAGGTGGCGACACAGGACCCGCAGGACCTCGAATACACGCCCCTCAAGCAGTGCAAATACTGGGTGTGGGTTGGCGAGTGGTCGACGTTCCACCGCGGGTTCATCAACTACTTCGACCTGCCGAAGTCGGAACTCCCGACCGAACCCTACCAGGTGGTCGTATTCGACAAGCGGATGAACGTGCTGCACCGGACCGAGACGAAGGAGGGGTACGCGTGAGCGCGTACTGTCCGGCCTGTCGGATTCGGTACCTCGCCGCCGGCGACGAGGCGGAGTGTCCGGTGTGTGGTGACCCACCGAAGCGCGGGGGTGCGACACCGGCATGAAGCGGTACCGTCTCTCGCGGAACGAACGGCGTCGGTTGCAGGAGGACACCGGCGACCTCGCCGAGACGATCGCGACCGACGTCTACTCGGGATACTCCCGCTTCGTCGACGCGCCTTGGTTCGACGGGCGGAGGGAGAGCGGTGCCGTCCTCGAAGTCAAGTCGGCCCTGTCGACGCTCGGGAGCGGTGCCGACGGTCGCTTTCGGCTGTGGCGAGAGCAACACGAGAAACTCGTCGAGCACGACCGCGACGGGAGCGCCCGGTACGCGTTCGTGTTGTTCGACGTCTCCGGTCGGGAACCCACGGCGCTGCTGAAACAGCGCGAGCCGGCGACAGTCGGCCGGCAGATCGGCGCCCGCGGTGGGTGGGGGCCGAGCGGTCACGACTCGCAGGGAGAGCAGTACAAGTTGCCGATCAGTGCGGTTTTCGAGGACTACGACTCATGAGCGACGACAACCCGAACACCGAGATCGAACGCGCGACGTGGAACGTCTACGAAAAGTCCCACCCGACGTGGGCGGTGAAGCTCCCGGTCGACGTGACCATCCCGACCCGCGAGGGCGTCGTCGAGGGCGAAGGTGGCGACTACCTGTGCATCGACTCGGACGGCGGACTGTACCCGTGCGACGCCGACACGTTCGAGGAGATGTACGAACCGGCCGACTGGGGTGACGACGACGTCGACGAGAAGGTAACGCTCGCGGTGGTCGACGACGACGGTGAACTAACGCCGGTGATGGACGAGTGATCGAAACGCTCGCCGTGTACGCGGGGGCGCTTTTCGTCGGTGTGGTAGCCGCTTCGCTGTTCGCCGTGAAGTTCGGCTTCGTCGATCCGGAGCCCGCCGGCTGTTCCGGCCACCACTTCGAGCGGCGGGGAGAGACCTACGACTACCGCATCAAGACGACCGGGGGATACGGTCGCACCCAATACATCGTCGAGAAGAAGATCCGAAAGGCGTGCGGACACGACGGGTGTTCTGAGGAACGAACCGAGTGGAAGTACGTGGACGACTCCAAACAGATTCGAGAAGCGAAGGCGATACTTGCGGATCATCTCTCTCCGGAGGGATCGGACTGATGGCGGGAACGTTTGTCTGTCCCGACTGTGAGTGTCGTATCTACTGTCCGGAGTGGGACGGTGGCAAGGCACCGGTCTGCCAGCATCACGACCGTATCCCAGCGGCCGACCTCTACGAGACGGAGATGGTGGTGGTCGACTGATGACGTTCACCGCGTTCTACGTGTTCCGTGACGAGGACCGGACCCGGATCGACGTCGACGGCGACGTGCTCGGCTGGGGCGTCGAGTTTCCGTCCGGGGAGTGTTACGTCGACTGGAACCGCGACGCGTTCCCCGAGGACGACCGTCTCGACCACCCGCACGTCTCGAAGTACGGGAGCATCCGCGACGTCGAGCAGGGCACGGGCGGCAAGGTCTCCATCGCCGAGGAGATCGCCCGCGTCCCTGACGGCGACGATGGCGACGTCCCCGACGAGACCTACGTCACTCTCGCTGTGATCGACGACGACGGTGAAATGACTCCGGTGGTGCCGGAGTGACCGGGGGAGAAATCGGCGTAGTGGCCGGCGTTGTCATGATCTACGGCTTCGCCATCGTCGCGGATCAACTTGGGTGGTTGGAGTGACCGCCGGCGCGTTCCTCCGGTGGCTCCCGCGCCGGCTGTGGTGTAGTGTCGCCGGTCACCGGTTCGTCTCGGCAGAGGTGCCGTCTCCGTACGGGATCGTCGACGGCTACGAGTGTACCCGGTGCGGGGAGTCGAGCCGCTTCCTGTTCGTCTGGCAGAGGACCGTCGGCGATGACTGACGACGTTCCGAGCATCTGTCTCAAGCGTCGGTCGGCCCCGTTCCGGTGGCTGTTCGGTGAGCGGGACGACCTCGCCGACGCCTGCGAGGAGACGGACGGGTATTGTGCCTACTGCCACAGTCGGATCGCAGGATGACACGCCTTTCGTGGGAGACCGCGTGTGCCTTCGACGTGATGGGGAACGTCCCCTTCAGCCTGAAAGGAGAGATCTACGCCGCGATAGAGAACCACGAAAGGTTCGAGCGGACGTGACCGAGAATCATAGAAAGTCGGTCACTCTCCGGCCCGATCACCCCCGTCGACCCCACCGTAAAGACTAGAAGTACACGGACTGTTGACTGATTTGTGAGGTAATCGGTCACGATGAAGATGGAGGATCACGACGACCACGACGGTAGGAAGGTATGGCTCCGCCCCGAGGAAGTCGACACCCTGCTCGACGAAGCCGACGGGACCACACAGACGGTCGCGCTCGGACTACTCGCCCGGTGCGGGCTCCGCGTCGCCGAGGCCGCCGACGTGACGCCCGCCGACGTCGTCGACACGCCCGTCGGCCCGTTCGTCCGCGTGCAGGACGGGAAGGGATCGAAGTACCGAGAGACACCCGTGCCGGGCGACCTCGCGGCGACCATGCGGGCGCTCGCCGACGTGCGCGACGACGCGGCCGACACGCCGCTCGTCGACCGCTCGCCGCGTACGATCCGGCGGTGGGTCACTACAGCGGGCGAGCGGCTGTACGCCGACACCGGCGACGACGGATGGACCTACCTCGGTCCGCACGATCTCCGGCGGACGTGGGGCACCCTGCTCGTCGAGCGCGAAGTTGAGCCCGGCCTCGTCATGGAGTGGGGCGGCTGGGAGGACTGGGACACGTTTCGGGAGCACTACCTCGGCGCGTACAGTCTCGACGCGCAACAGCGCGGGATGGAAAAGGTCGACTGGCTCTAATCAGCTGCGTATAGTTCGACGTTCAGCCCGGACACCCCTGCTTGCTTCTGTATCCGATTCACGAAGTCCCGCTTATCGTCCGTCACGACCGGCTCCTCTAACTCGACTGCGGTCGCCGCGATGATCGCGTCCGCGGACCCGACACCGATGTCGTTCGGATCGGCCGCCTGCGTTTCTCCCTCGATTTCTCCCGCCCGCTTCGCTATCGGTGCCGTGAGTTCAACCTGCGGAAGCCCATCAAGGAGTCGCTCGAACTTCCGGCGGTTGTGTTCCGGACGTGTTCCTTTCCCGACCGCGACCCACAACTCGAACATCACGATCCGCGGGACTCGCCGCGGAAATCCCTCGCGTTCGATTCGTCGGGCCGTCTCGACTGCCTCCGGCCGGTCGTTGTCCAGATCTATCAGAAAATTCGTATCGAGGATCATCCCGCGCTACGAACCCTTTTCGTCGAGCTTCGCGGCCGACTCGGCGTCCGCGCGTGCCGTCCGCTTCAGCGCTTCCTTCTGCTCTGCCGCCCGCTCCGCGTCGTACTCCTCGCCCTCGTCGGCGAGATCGAGAAGCGACACGTCTTCGATGAGCCGAGCGACGGCGTCCGAAAACGTCTCATCCTCCCGCTTGTGGGCTTTCACCCGCTCGTACACGTCGTCATCCAGTCGAACGTTCTTGGTTCCCATGTGTATACGTCTGTGAACGAGCGGCTTCAGGCTTTCCCTCACCCGAACCCAGCCCACCAACCCGGTCGCACCTTATCGGGCGTATCGTGTCGCGGGCTAGCGATTTATACTGCGACCGTCCCACGCCGGGAACGGCGTCCGCGAGGACGCCTGTGTCGAAATGAAGGTCGCGCTGATAGAGTCGCTTACTACACCGTCCGTCGGAGCGTTGACCGGCGCGGCGTTGCTGTACGTGGGCCGGCCCGTCGGCGGCGTGCTGTTCGCCGCCTCGTTGGCCGTCTACGCCCTCGTGCAGTACTACCGCGTCGAGTAGCCACCCACCGCGAGGTGGGTTTCGGTGTAGACGACGACTCTCGTTGCTTGTCGACGTGCAGGCCCGTCGACGCCTGAACGTGTATCCTGCAGGAACTAGAAACTTACCCGAACCCCGCCCACCAACCGGGCCGTAGCTTATCGGGCGGGCGCATCGCCGGGAGCGGCCGTCTCAACTCGGCGTCGACGTCCCCGTCGAGATACATCTCGCCCCACGTCGTAATCTCGTACTCGTCGTCGAGGCCGACGTCGCGGAAGTAGACGTCGACGAACCCCGCGTTCGCCAGGACGCGACACCGGCGCTCGATCCGGCGGCGGTCGCCCTCGACGCCCTGCTCGTAGGCGATCTCCCACGCCGTCGCCGTCGACACCGACGACAGGTGTTCGATGATGCGGTCGTCGGTGTGCGTCATCCAGCGCCCGCATCGACGGATCACGTCTGTCATGCTACGCCTCGGCGGTGTCTCCGTTTCCGTTTTCCTCGGTCAGTTTATCGGCGTTTAGCTCACCTTCGAGGTACGCTTCCCCCTTTTGCGTGATTGTATAGACCCCGTTCGGGAGACGGCGGAGTAGCCCGTGGTCCGCGAGTTTTGAACAGCGGCGAGATATTTGGGCGTTGCTGATATGTACGTACCCACTATCTTCTGCCGTTTTAGGCGACACGTGACCCTCTTTTCGGGCGATTTCTAGAAGGCGGTCGTCCCACAGTACCATCCACGAGGCGGACTTCCTCATCAACTGCGCTAACACATCCATATCACCTTTTTGTATGGTATACGATGTTAGTAATGAGGGACTAATTTGGTAAGGCGTCGTTACATTTATGCAAGAAGCCGATACAGGTGTTGTTGCAGAACCGACGCGAGACTCAGTAGGCACTTCGAGGTTGGTCGGTAGCGCGGACGGTGCTACGACACCGCCCGCGTTACGGTTCTGCGGTTAAGCCATGCAAACCGCATGTACCACGGGACGAATGTCCCGCACGACCGGAAACGGACCGCGCGGAGAAAGATTTGACGACGGAGACTGTGTGGTCTGTGGTGACCCGGCCGACGGAGTCGACGCGCCCACGCGCCAGCCTATCTGTCGGCGCTGCGCGTCGATTCGGTGCGACGGCGGACAGGAGATCCGACCGGGACGCCGGCGCGTCACGTCGTCGATCACCTTCGGCGGCGCTTCGAGCAACTACGTCAGTACGCCGGACGAGGACGTGAACCACCTCAGCGGCGAGGTGAGCATCAAGGTGTCCGGCGCGTCGTCGGACTACCCGCACCCGACGCGGCTCCAGCGGGAGATCGAGGCCGCCGTCGCCGACGTGCTCGACGACTACGCCGATCGGGTGAGCGACGACGTCGACCGCGGTGACGGTGTCGAGACGGACGGCGGCGAGGATCAGTTTTCGGTCCGCGTCGGCGAGATGGTCCGGGAGATCGAGGAGGACGTCGAGGACTCGACGAAGGCCGAGGCGATGCTGTACGCCCGCTGTTCGGCCGCGTTCGAGGACGCGGTGAACACCACCGATCTGCCGCCGGAGAACGCGCTCGGCGTCATGACGGCCGCGCTCTTCGAGGCGGCCGACACGGTCGGATACGCGCGCTCCGACGTGATCGAGACGGCGCGCGAGCACTACGTCGACGGTGACGACGTCGACCGTGGCGACGGTGTCGAGACGGACGGCGGTCGCAACCTCTACACCTGCGACACGCCGACCTGCGACGGCGAGAAGGAAGTCATCACGCCCGACGGCTACGTCTGCCGAGACTGTGCCGACGCCCTCGCCGTGCAGTACGAGGAAGTCGACCGCGGCGACGGGGTGGTTTCCGACGGCGGGCTTCTCACCGGCGGCGGCCGCTATCACGTCGTCTGTTCGGACTGCACGTACGAGCATCTCAAACGCGAGCGCCACCAGGCCGCTCGGGCCGTCGACGACCACCGGACCGACGAGCCGAGCCACGACGTGCGATTCGAGGAGGTGCGTGGACGGTGAGCGGGACGCCCCTCGACGACCTCGACGACGAGGAACTCGGTGAACTCGTCCGGAACACCGCCGCGTTCCGCGCGGCCGCCGCGTGTGCCCGCTTCGCCGACGAGGCGCAGGAACTCCGGTCGAACGACTCGCTCGCCTACGACCGACTCGTCCGCGAGACGCACGAGCGACAGGGGACGAGCGTCACCAAGCGCGGGACGACCGCCGAGATCGTCGCCACGTTCCCCGACGTCGTCGAGGACCACGCGGCGCTCGCGAAGCATCCTGCCGACGCTGCCGAGGACGCCGCCGACGAGGTGGTCGATCCGTGACTGACGGCGACGCCTACTCGGTGACGGTGAAGATGACCCGCGGGACGTCGAGCGACGACAAGGAAGTCGTGAAGACGGAGGTGTCCGCGGACACGCTCGACGAACTCGACGAGAAGATGACGGCGATCCGCGAGCGGATGGACGACTGGGCCGGCGACCTGCGCGAGATCCAGCCGGTCGCCCACCCTGCCGGCCACGACGATCAGGCGACGCTCGGGGAGGGGTCGACGTGAGCGACGGCGAGCGCGCCCGTCCCGACCTGACGCCGTCGGACGCCGTCGACCGGTGGCTCGACCGCCAGCGGATGGAACTCGCCGAATCGTCGGTCGGAAGCTACGCCCGACGTCTCGGTCACTTCGTCGAGTGGTGCGACGACGAGGGTGTCGACCACCTCGCCGACCTCGAACCGTGGGACCTCGGTGCCTACGAGGACCACCGGCGCGCGGTCGTCGCGCCCGTCAGCCTCAACAACGAGTTGACGACGCTTCGGCAGTTACTCGACTGGGCGGCCAGCCTCGACCTCGTCGACGACGCCGTCGCCGAGGCGGTCGACCCGCCGAAGGTCGACAAGGCCGACCAGGTGAGCGAGACTCTGCTCGAACCGGAACGTGGCGAGGCGCTACTCGCGGTGTTCCGTGCCGGCCGTCAGTACACGCGGGAACACGCGTGGCTCGAACTGTCGTGGTGGACCGGCGCCCGGATGGGTTCGATCCGTGGCCTCGACGTCGACGACGTCGACCTCGACGAGGGACACGTACAGTTTCGGCACCGGCCCGAAGAGGAGACACCGCTGAAGAACGGGTACGACGGCGAGCGGATCGTCGGGATCTCCGACGACGTCGCCGAGGCGTTGAGTGCGTACATCAGCAACCGCCCCCAGACGACCGACGACTACGGTCGTCGCCCGGTGTTCGCGACCCAGTACGGGCGGATCGCCGGCTCGACGCTACGGGAGACCTGTTACTACGCTACCCATCCCTGTCGTGCGGTTCCGTGTCCCCACGAGAAGGACCGGGTCACCTGTGAGCACCATTCGCGGACATCCTCGTACGGGTGTCCGTCGGCTCGGTCGCCCCACGAGGTGCGGTCCGGAAGTATTACCTGGCAGCTTCACCGCGGACTCTCGAAGGACGTCGTTGCTGACCGCGTGAACGCAACGATCGAGGTGATCGAGCGGCACTACGACCAGGCGCGACAACTCGAAGAGTTCCGACAGCGGCGGGCTGCCCACTTGCACAAGCTCGGGATCGACAGCAACGAGGAGAACACATGACCAACGCTACGACCGACGACGTCGAACGGCGCAGAGTCCAAATCCGGGCGGTCCCACTCCCACTTTTTGCTCGGTCGCTGCGCTCCCTCGCAAAAACTTGGGGAAAAACCGAAGGGCAAGATTCGAATCAGGGAGCGAAACGAGCGACGTGAGCGGAGCGACCGTGGTTCGCAATTCGGGCGGTCCCATACCGTTATTCCGGCGAAACAACAGACTGCGGGCACCCGCTTAACTCGGGAGGTGGTCGCCCGTGAGTACGACCTCGACCACCGTCCGGACGAGGCGGAGTGGTACGACTGCGTGAATCTGCGGACTGGGACGAAGTACGAGGTGAAGTCGACGGTCCGGGAGTACAGGGGCGAGTATTCGGACGGTGACCCCGGTCGGTACAGGCTGTGGGAGGACCAGCACGTCTCGCTGGTGCGGGCGGACGCGTCAGGGACCGCGTGGTACGCGTTCGTGCTGTACGACCGCGACGGCGGTGAGCCGCTGCAGATACGGCGGATGCGGCCCTCGACGGTGACGACGGTAGTCGAGGAGATCGGGGACGGCGGGTGGAATCTATCGGGGCATCAGCGACGGGAGCGGCAGCAGAAGGTGCCGTGGAACGCGCTTTTTGATTGACCGTGGAAGATGTCTGCTCATCCGGTTATTTATCGATGGATTTCTTACTAACTAGTACACTCATCCGCCGATGACCGTCGACGACGTCCGCGACGCACCGGCGATCGCGTCGACGATGATGACACCGGGTGGACGTACCTGACGTTCCACGACCTACGTCGGACCTGGGCGACGGCGCTCGCGAGCGAAGACGTTGATCCCCTGCTCGTCTGTGACTGGGGCGGCTGGAACGACCTGGAGACGTTCTTAGATCACTACCGCGGGACCTTCTCGCCAGAAGCGCAGAAGCGGGCGCGCGACGGTGTCGCGTGGCTTTAGTACGTCTCGACGTCGACCCCGAACGCTTCGAAGTCGTCGACGTTCCGCGTGAGAACTGGTTCGCCTTCTATCTCGCCTGTGGCACCAATAGCGGCGTCACCTTTGTTTTTCTTCAGTTTCGCGGTGTTTCCCTCCCCGATCCGTCGCCCGGCGAGTCGAGAGATTTCGTCAGTCATCGGAACGAACGGGTGCGGTTGTAGCACCTGACGCACTTTCTGTTCCTCATCGTCGGTCATCTCCGCCCCGACACCGATGTAGAGTTCGAGTACTGCCATCGCGGGTATCTTGACCGGGATACCCCCCGCTTCGAGTTCGCGGAGCTTCTGTCGAGCGCCAGCGTCCCGCTTCATCAGATCGATTAAGAAGTCCGTGTCGGCGATCATTCGAACTGACCGAGGACTTCGTCGACTTCGCGGGCATCGGCTTCGTTTGCCTCCTCGATTGCACCTTCCATCCGTTCGACCCGACTCTCGTCGTCGAGCACGTCCCCCAGTTCGGCAAGCGAGCGGCCGCCCAGCAGCCGCTCGACGGCCTCCGAAAACGTCTCGTCGTCTCGCTTGTTCTCCCGAAGACGTTCATAGACGTCGTCGTCCAAGCGGATCGTTTTGGTTCCCATGTATACGCAGTATACTTCGAGCTACTTAGGGGACGGGTTTACCCGAACCCCGCCCACCACCCGGGCCGCACCTTATCGGGTGGCCGCACCGCCGGGAGCGGCCGCCTCAACTCGGCGTCGACGTCCCCGTCGAGATACATCTCGCCCCAGCCGGTAATCTCGTACTCGTCGTCGAGCCCGACGTCGCGAAAGTAGACGTCGACGCACCCCGCGTTCGCGAGGACGCGACACCGATTCTCGATCCGGCGTCGGTCGCCCTCGATGCCCTGTTCGTAGGCGATCTCCCACGCCGTCGCCGTTGACACCGACGACAGATACTCGAGGATGCGGTCGTCGGTGTGGGTCATCCAGGGGCCGGTCTTTCTCACGGAGGGTTTCTACGCCTGCGCTTCGCCCTGCTCTCCGTTCGATCCCTCGGATCCGTCGACTCGCCACCGTTCGAGCGTTCGTGTGCTGTCTTGGTGGATGCGTTCAGCACGATACGCCGAGCGTTCGATCCAGTCGGTTTCGGTTCGATCACTCTCTTCGGCCGAGCGGACCGGTGACGGTCGGTCGTGGATCACTCCCGGTCGACCGTCCGCAACTCGACGGCGAAGACGGCGCCTTCGGGTTCGTTGTCTTCGACCCAGACCTCACCGCCGTACTGGGTGACCAGGTGCTGGACCAGGTAGAGACCGAGCCCGGTGCCGGTACTGTCGAGTCCCTTCTCGCCCTGTCCGAAGATTTCGTCTTTCTGCCCGTCGGGAACGCCAGGGCCGTTGTCCGCCACGTAGACGACGACGCTCCCGTCGCGGTTCGTCGCCGACACCGAAATCTCGGGTGGATCGCTGTCGTTGTGTTGGACGGCATTGGAGAGGAGGTTCCGGAACACAGAGTCCAACATCGGATTGGCTTGGACCTGCACTGCCGGCAGCGAGCCCTCGACCGTCAGGCGTACGTCCGGATGTTCGGCCTCGATTCTATTGAGTTCGCTCTCCAGCGTGCTGTGGAGGTCGACTCGTTGTTGGTCGGCCGTTTCCCGTGACACCATCACGTCGGCCATCTCCCCTGCTGTCTCGGTCAGTTCGATCGCGTGGTCGGCGCTGTTTCGCAGCGTCTCGAGATATCCGACTCCCGCCTCGTCGACGTGATCGGCCAAGCGGTCGCCGTACGCAGTCACCAACTGGAGGTCGTTGCGAATATCGTGTCGTAGTACTCGATTCAGAATGTCGAGGTCGTCGCGCTGCTGTTCGAGGCGCCGTTCGTACTCTTTGCGTTCGGTGAGATCCTGAACCACGCCGTCGAAACGCAACTCCCCGTCGACGTCCCTGGCGATCGCCGTCACGGATCCCCAGATGGGCTCCCCGGCGAGCGTTTCGAGTTCGATCTCCTCGTCGGTCACGATACCCTCCTTGGCCAATCTCTCGGCGAACGCGGCTCGATCGTCGCTGTCCCGGTACAGGTCGCTAACGCTGTGTTCTCGAAGTTCCTCCTTGGAGTCGGCATCGAACAACTCGACCATCGCGTCGTTGAGCAACTCGAACCGCCCATCCAGTCCGGGGGTGTTCTGATAGACTCCGATCGGGAGGTTCTCGACGAGACGCTCGTAGCGTTCGAGCGCCCGTCGTCGTTCCTTTCGCCGTGTGATGTCTCGATTGACGGCGACGAATGCCTCGATCGATCCGTCTTCGGCTTCGATCGGGGAGATCGTCTGGTCGAGGATGATCTCCTCGCCCCCTTTCGTCTCGTCGTGCATCTCGTTGTGCCACGGGTTTCCAGCCGTGATCGTCTCCCACAGTTCCTCGTACACTGCGTCGTCGTGTTCGGTCGACTGGAGGAGTGTCGGCGTCTCGCCGACGGCTTCGTCGGCGGTGTATCCCGTTATCTCTTCGAACGCCGGGTTGACGTAGCGAATCGTCCCCTCCGGGTCCGTTATGTAGATCGCGTGGGCAGCCTGTTCGACGGCTTCCTTGAACTGGCGGAGTCGTTGTGCTCGCCGTTTTCGCTCGGTCACGTCCGTGAAGGTCGCGAGAACGGCCGGGCCCCCCTCGTGTCGAATCCGCGCGACTTTCAGATCGATATGCCTGCGCTGACCCGTAGCGGTCAGAACCCCGACGTCGTAGCGATCAGGTGGGTGGGATCCCCGAATTCGGCTCTCGTGCCGCTCCCGTACGAGTTCGCGGTCGTCCGGAACGATGATCTCCTCGATGGACCGTCCCACCAACTCCGCTTCGGGGACGCCGAGCAACTCGGTCATCGCCTCGTTTACGAAGACGAGTTCGGCGTCTTGGACGATGGCGATACCGTCCTGACTCTGTTCGACGAGCGTCGTGTACCGCTGACGTTCCTCTTCGATGGCCCGTTTCTGCTGCTCGCGTCGCCTGATCGCGGCTTCGAGCGTCCGGCTGAGGTCGTTGAATGCGGCTTCGATTCGTTTCCACTCGTCGCCGCTGCCAAGCGTTATCTGGGTTCCGTACTCCCCGTCTTCGAGCGTCTCGAATCCACCGAGCAGTCGTTCGAGTTGCCTGATGTTTCGTCGGTAGACGATCCAGCCGATCCCTCCCAGCATCCCCAGCAGGACGACGAGCGACCCGATCTGGACGTACGTAACCGTCCGTATCGTCGACTGGACGGTGTTTCGGCTCTCTTGGACGCTCACCGTCCAGCCGGTCGCGGGGACCGTCGCGTTCCGGGTGATCAGATCGGTCGTCGGATCGGGATCGGCATCGTAGATGGCCGTTCCGTCCCGTGCGTAAATCGTCAATCCTTGCTCTCGTTCGAGCGTCGAGCCGAACCGAGAGAAGAACGTGTCCCCGGAGAGATGAACGGCGGCGTTGACGGTTCCGACGACTTCGCCCTCACGACGGATCGGCGCACTCACCGTGACGACGTAGTTCCCGGACGCCGCTTTGAACGGTCTGCTGATGTACGTCCGTCCGTCTCTGGCCTGCCGAAAATACTCCCGGTCGTCGAACTGCGACCCGACGAGGCTGCGACGGCTCTCGGCCGACACGTTCGCCACGATGGCCGTCATCGTTCCGTTGGCGGCGATGACCGAGGCACCGGCGAACGCGGATCGGTTCACGAAACTCCCCAAGGCCTCCCGTTGGGCGACGGTTCCGTGACGAGCGAGCGCAGGATTCGCCGCCGCGACCCCGACCGTTCGCTCGAGCGTCAGCAGTTGCTTGTTCAGTTCCGACTGGACGTGCTCGGTGGTCCGGTTCACCTCGGCCGTTTCCTGCGCGTACAGCGTTCGTTTGTACTGCTGGAACCCGACGACGATGGCCCCCGTGAAGACGACGGCGACGACGAGAAGAGAGACAAAAACCAACCGTTTCGCGGTCATGTGGGGGCATCTCGAGAATAAATAGTATGAACGTTCCGGTACGGAATCGAGGGAGGGAAGACGGACGCCGGCGGGTCACCCTGCGTCGCGTCCGTGGCCCCTCCAACACCCCGATTCGGCACCCGGCACCCGGCACCCGGCACCCGGCACCCGGCACCCGGCACCCGGCACCCGGCTCTCGGGACCCCATCCGACTCGGTACGGATAGACGGGCCACCGACGCTCGCTTCGCTCGCTCCGGGAGACACGCAAACCCTTACTTCCCGCCGCCCGACCGTCCGATCGATGCCCTCCACCCGATCGATCACCCGCGTCGGGAGCGTCGCGGCCGTCCTCGTCGCCGCGCTCTCGGTCGCAGGATCCGCCGCCGCACAGTCCCCAGTCGCATCCGACTTCGGCCTCGGCTCCCGTCTCGCCCTCCGATTCGGCGGCACGTTCGTCGTCAACCTCGTCCTCGGCGGACTGCTCGTCGCGCTCGCACCGGAGTACGCTCGCAACGCCGTCGACGCGATCCGCGACGATCCCGGAACCGCCGTCCTCTGGGGTCTCATCGTCGGTATCGCCGTTCCCATCGCCCTGGTGTTGGTTGCGCTCACCATCATCGGCCTCCTGATCACCATCCCGGGACTACTGGTCCTCGTCGTCCTCGGCGTCGTCGGCAACGCCGTCTCCATCTGCTGGGTTGGCTCGCTCCTGACCGACGGCGGGGTCGGCGTCGCGGCCGTCGGTGTCGGCGCGCTGGTCCTGGCGCTGATCGCCGTGATCCCCCTCGTCGGTAACCTCGCGACGACCCTGATCGGCTTCGTCGGTCTCGGGGTCGTCGGTCGGGATCTCTACACGTCCTGGCAGGGGTGAGTCGGCAGACCGTGTTCGGAGCCACACGCCGTCGGGGCGCTCCCGGTGTCGCCGGCTCGACATCCCGAACGGGGAACAAAGGTGAAGTGACCGGGGAGTTTCGAGGCGGACGAATGACCGACCAGGACACCGAGTTCACGGCCGACGCGGCCGTCGAGCACTGCCGGCGCCACGGTGTCGTCCCGACGGACGCCGACGCGACAGCGCGAGCACTCGGCGGCGGCGTCTCGAATCACGTCTACGAGGTGACGTGGGACGACGGCTGCGTCGTGGTGAAGCGGCCGCTCCCGAACCTCGCCGTCGCGGACGACTGGCCCGCCGACGTCGACCGCGTCCACAACGAGGCGGCTGCGATCCGCACCTACGAGTCGGTACTCGCCGCGGCCGGCGTGGGCGCTCGGGTTCCGGGCGTCGTGTGCGAATCCGACGACCACGTCATCGCAATCGAGTGTGCACCTACGGACGCGCCGATGTGGAAGCGCGAACTGCTCGACGGACGGGTCGACGCCGGCGTCGCGGCCACCGTGGGGGCAGTCCTCGGTGCGGTCCACGATGCGACGGCCGACGACCCCACGGTGCGGGAGACCTTCTCCGAGAAACGGCCGTTCGACCAGTTGCGCGTCGATCCCTACCACCGCGCCACCGCACGGCGCAACCCGGACGTGGCCGACGCCATCCGCACGGAGATCGACCGGATTCTGGCGACCGACCGTGCACTCGTCCACGGCGACTACAGTCCGAAGAACGTCCTGGTCGACCGCGCGGCCGGCACCGTCCCGTGGATCCTCGATTTCGAGGTTGCTCACTGGGGTGACCCCGCCTTCGACACCGCGTTCATGCTCAACCATCTCTACATCAAGTCGATCTACAACCACGACCGGCACGCGGCCTACGCCGACGCAGCCACTCGATTCTGGGATGCCTACGACGACGCCGTCCGGTGGGACATCGAACGCGAGACGGTGACTGAACTCGCGGTGTTGATGCTCGCCCGGGTCGACGGCAAGTCGCCGGTCGAATACGTCGAGCGCGAAGCGGTCGCCGGCGCACTCCGCCGGGTGGCGAAACGGACACTCCGCAGCGACACCCGGACCCTGTCGGCGTTCGCGGCGCTGGCCCGCGGGGAGGCGGCGGCGCTGTGACCGCGATCGAGGGGGTCGAGGCTTGGGAGGTACTCGACTCGCGGGGCGATCCGACGGTCCGCGTCCGCGTCGAGACGGCCGACGGGACGGGTACGTTCACCGTTCCCGCAGGGGCGAGCACGGGGGCCCACGAGGCGGTCGAGCGCCGCGACGGCGGCGACCGCTACGGGGGACGTGGCGTCCGCGGCGCCGTCGCGGCGGTCCGCGAGGAACTCGCCCCCGTCGTCACGGGGCGACGGGTCACCGATCAGCGGGGCATCGACGAGGCACTCGTCGATCGCGACGGCACCGACGACCTGTCGCGACTCGGTGCCAACGCCGTCCTCGGCGTCTCGGGTGCCGTTGCCCACGCCGCGGCCGCGGCGACGGACCGTCCGCTGTACGAGTCGCTGGCCCCGGCGTCGGGGCCGGGAGCGATCCCGCTGCCCATGGTCAATATCCTGAGCGGCGGTCTCCACGCGGCGGCCGACCTGCCGATCCAGGACGTCCTCGTCGTTCCCGTGGGGGCGGCCACGTATCCCGAGGCGCTGGAGACGGCGTGGGAGGTGCGCCACGCGACGGGTGCCCGCCTCGGCACGGACGATCACCCGCCACCGGTCGCCGACGAGGGCGGGTTCGTCCCCCCAGTCGCCGACGCGACCGCGGCCTTCGACCTCGTCGTCGAAGGTATCCGGGATGCGGGATACGTGCCCGGCGACGAGGTGGCCATCGCCGTCGACGTGGCGGCGACGCATTTTCACGACTCCGACGCCGACCGGTACGCCCTCGGCGGCGAGACGGTGGACCGTGAGGCGATGATCGACCGCGTGTCCGGGTGGGTCGAGGCCTATCCCGTCCGATCCATCGAGGACCCTCTCGCCGAGGACGACTGGCGTGGCTGGGAGCGGCTGGCGGGCCGCGTCGGCGACCGGGTACAGTTGCTCGGCGACGACCTCCTGGCGACGAACGCCGACCGCCTCGACCGGGCGGTCGACGCCGACGCCGCCAACGCCGTCCTGATCAAGCCGAACCAGGCGGGGACGATCACCCGGACGCGACGCGTCCTCGAACGGGCACGGGCGGCCGGCTTGGCGCCCGTCGTCTCCGCCCGCTCCGGCGAAACCTGTGACGCAACGATCGCCGACCTCGCGGTTGCCCTCGACGCCGGGCAACTCAAGGTCGGCTCGCTCGCCAGATCGGAACGCCTCGCCAAGTACAATCGACTGCTCGGGATCGACCGGGCGTACGACGGCGACTTCGCCGCGGCGGCGGCGCTCGCGCCGCGCCGCTGACGGGCGTCGTCGGCCCACTCGAACGTCGGCGTCGCACTCAGCAGCCGTCCAGGCGGTCGACGACCGTCCGAAGTCGGTCGTCGTCGCCGAGGCTCTCGACCAGTGCCGTCGTGGCGTACGTGAGTTCGTACGCCGGTCGTCCCTTTCCGACGGGCGATCGCTCGCTCGCCTCTACCGTCCGCAGGTGGTCGTCGTCGAGTTCGTTGAGCGCGCGGGTCACGTCTGCCTCGGAGACGGTTCCGACCACCTCGTCGACGGCGGTGGCTTCCTCGGCGCAGACGCGGGCGATCTCACCCGCGTGGGCGGGCGTCTCCCCCGCTTCGGACAGCCGTGCGACGGCGAGCAGGGTGAGCCGCTGGACGAGTGTCGTCGAGTCGAGTCGGTCGGTCATACGTGTCAACTGAGCGGCCACCTTCAAAATCGTATCTCATTCGCCCGCGAGCGGCGACGACGAGCGGTAGACCATCCGCATCGGGAGTCCCGTCGGGTCGGTGTCGGGGTCCGGCGGGAGCGTCCGTAGCGTCCCCGGCCCCGGCCGGGCCGTGTAGCCGAGCACCACCGCGTCGAGGACGTCGTCGACGCCGACGGACGCGCCGCCGGTCGCCTCGGCGGCCGACTGCACTACCGGCGGCGCGTCGTGGTCGAACTCCGCGAGCGTGCGCATCCGCTCGGCGTAACCGCCCGCGGTGAGCTTCGAGTGTTCCAGCGGCTCGCCCGCGAAGGCGCGGAAACAGACCTCGGGATGGGCCTCCGCGATCACTTCGCGGGCCTCGGGGAGTTCCTGCAGCAGTTCGTCGACCGCCGCGATGTCGTCGCTGATGGCGAAGGCCTGTTTCGTGAGTCCCGTGCCAGTCTTGCGTTCGTTGACCCGTTTGGCCGCGGGATAGCGGCGCTTGCGTGTCGCCTCCCGGACCGGCGGCGTGAACACCGCCGAGCGTCGCGGGCCGAGCGTCTCCCGCGCCAGCCGCTCGGGTTCGCGTCCCGCCGACCCCTCCTCGATCAGTCCGATCGGCACGTCGAGCAAGATTTGTTCGGCGCGGTCCTCGTACCGGAGCCAGAGGTCACCCACCTCCTCGAAGACGGCCGCGTGGTCGAACTCCTCGGCGTCGAACGCGACGGCGACCCACGATCCCGAACTCACGTCGGCACCCACGTACAGCGGGTCGTCGCTCATCACTCCAATTCAGTCGGGACGTGACTAAAAACCAGTCGCCTCCGACGGCGTGATGACGAGCCGAAACCCGCCGCGATACTCCGTGTCGACGGTCGCCTGCCACCCGTGGACCTGCGCGAGCGTCCGGACCAGCGGGAGGGTGGTGCCGGCCGCCCCGTGGTTCGCCGCGTCCCCGTAGTCGAAGTAGCGGCCGGGGTCGCCGGTCGGCGAGCCGCCGTCGCCGGTGATCGTCAGGGTCCCGTCCCGCCGGTCGACGGTCACCGCCGACGCGCCGTCCTTGAGGAGGAACTCGAACGCTCGTTCGAAGAGCGCCCCGAACCGGCCCGGATCGGCGGCCATCGTCCCTTCGCACGCGACGGTGAGGGTGGCGTCGTCACTTCCGACGGCGGCCCAAGCCGACCGCGCCGTCTCGGGGACGTTGACGGGGACGGGATCGACCACCGTCTGTCCGTACTGTGCGACCGTCGCGAAGTCGTTCATCAGCCGCGTGGTCCGGTCGGTCGTGTCGGTTGCCGTCCGGAGCGCCTCCCGAGCCGCGGTCACCTCCCCCGCGTCGAGGCGTTCGCCCGCCCGGCGGACGTTGCCACGGATGACCGTCACGGCGTTCCGGAGTTCGTGTCGCATCCCCTTCGCGAGGCTCTCCAGTTGCCGATCGTGTCGTTCGAGTTCGCGGCGGTGGCGCTCGATCTCCGTCACGTCGGAGAACACGACGAGCCGCGAGAGCGATCCCTGGCCGACGTCGAACGCGTTCTCGCTCGCCACGTAATGTCTGCGTTCGCCGTCGACGCGCACGTCGACCACCCCGTGATCGTCGCCGTCGGCGCGGTGGTTGCGGCCGTCGCCGTCGAGGGCCGCGGCCACCGCGGGCAGCGCGTCGAGGGGTTCGCCGACCACGTCGTCGAGGGCCGGGAACAGCCGTCGGGCCGCGCCGTTGAACTCCCTGATCCGGCGGTCGTCGTCGAGGAAGATCGTCGCCCCCTCGACCCCGTCGGTGAGTTGGACGGCGAAAAACCGGTCCTCGAAGACGAACAGGCACCCGACGGCGAGGGCCGCCACTCCCAGCGGCGCGTGGATCATATCGAGCAGGACCGGCGACGTGTAGCCCACGATGTCGAGGACGACGGGTGTGCCCGCGAGGCCGACGAGGACGGCGAGCGGCCACGTGTCGTAGTCGGCCTCGCGAAACGTCTCGAACAGGGTGAACATCCCGACCGCCGCGAGCATGTAGGAGAGCCCCGTTACGATCCAGTGGAACAGTCCCTGCCGGATCGCCAGGTGTGGGAACGGCGCCGAGACGAACACCGTGGTGAAATAGAGGTGGTGGATCGGATTGGTGAGTTTCACGACGACGACGGCCAGGTACAGGCCGACCGCGGCCCACCGGTAGGTCGGCCGCCGGTGGTAGTTCCGGCCGGTGTACGCCGAACAGAAGTAGAGCCAGGCGAAGACGGTGCTGAACCCGAGGATGAGGCCGAACAGGTACATGGCGGTCTTGAGCGTCCGGGTCGGCAAGAGCAGGAGGACGGCGTGGGAGCCGGCCCACCCGCTCGTCGTGGCCAGCAGGGCGACGAGACCGTGTCGCGTCGCGGCGTCCTCCACCCGACGGGCGCGGACCGCCCCGACGACACAGCCGATGGCGGCCGTTGCGAAGACAAGGGCGTATCCGACGGTTGGCGATACTCCGACGACCAATTCTCTGTCGGTCCCTGTGCACGGACGGTAACCAATGCTTCGGTTCGGCCGGCGAGGGCCGCCCGTGGCATGCGTGTCTCACTCACGGAAGTCTTATCAGTCGAGGGGGCCTCTGGTTGACTGCAATGGCAACTGGTACGGTCGATTTCTTCAACGACACTGGCGGTTACGGCTTTATCGAGACTGAGGACGCGGACGACGACGTGTTCTTCCACATGGAAGACGTGGGCGGCCCGGACCTCGAAGAAGGACAGGAACTCGAATTCGAGATTGAGGACTCCCCCAAGGGTCCGCGCGCGACCAACGTCGTCCGCCTGTAAGGCGAACGGCGGCTTTCTCGTACACTCTCACGATTTTTGTGCGATCACGCCCCCCAGCGGCGGCGCCGATTCTCACACCTGAAAACACGAACGGCACGTTGAAACCTCCGGACCTCGACGGCTTCGACGAGACTTCCCCATGGATTCGACCGTCGGCCGATTCGCGTTCGCCACCCTGGTGGTCGCCGCCGGCGTCGTCGGCCTCGTTCCCACCGCGGACGTCGTCGGGGCGGCCTCGCCTGCCATCACCGTCACCGTCGACGGGACGAACGTGGCCGACGGTAACACCACCCTAATCGAGTCCGACCCGACCGTCGAGGTCAGCGTCGACGCCGAGCAGTCCATTCGCGTCGTCTCCGTACGCGTCGACGGGACGACCGAGCGGCGCTACACGCCGAACGCCACCTCGCTCGACGAGTCGTTCACGCTCGACCTGCAGAGCGGCGAACACACCCTCTCAGTCGTGGTGAAGACCGACGGCGTCACGACCCACGAGGTGACGGTGACGAAAGACACCGCACGACCCTACGTCGCCTACACCGCACCGTTCGAGACCGATGCCTACGATCCGCCGCCGACCAGCGTGACGGTGAACCGGTCGCGGATCACCCTCGCCGGCGAGTTCACGGACGTGACCGGCGTCGACCACCTCCGCATCGTCCGGACCACCGAGTATCAGGTCGGATCGCTCACCCAGACCGACCGCAAGGTCCACACCGCCACGAACCTGAGCGACTCGTTCGAACGGGAACTGTTCCTCGGCACCGGTCGGAACAACGTGACTGCGTGGTACTACGACGAACTCGGTCACGTCCGGATCCACCACCTCGAAATCACGGTTCAGGACACCGCGCCGCCGACGCTCGCGAACCTCTCGGCGATCAGGCAGGCGCCGGACTCCCTCCGTGTCAGGGGGGAGGCGACCGACAACAGTCAGATCCGGAGCGTCTCGATCACCCCCGTCGACGACGCCGGCACCACCTACCTGCTCCAGCCGGGACTCGGCCAGCCCGATCCCGACCGCCAGCGGACGACGTTCGACTCGAACGTCTCCCTCCACCCCGGGTCCAACGCCGTCGTCGTGCGCGCCACCGACGCGGCGGGGAACACCATCGAGCGAACCGTGACCGTCCAGCGGACCGTCGTGCCCGAACTCCGGTTCGACCGCGGTGGCACCCGCTACGTCAACGGCAGCACGGTCGTCGCCCGGGGTGTGGCGACCGACGGTGAAATCGTCGCTGCGAGCGTCGAGACGGTCGATCCCGAGACGGGCGAGGTAGTGGACATCGCGTCGCTCCACGGCGGCGGCATCGTGACCGACCTCACCTTCGAGCGACACCTCGACGCGCCCGAGGGCCGAACCGCAGTCGTCCGACTCCGCGTCATCGATTCTTCCGGAACCGAACACGTCACCCGGCTCGACCGGACGCTGACGGTCGAGACGCCGACCGTGGCGCCCGACGCGACGCCGACGGCGACCGCCACCCCGGCGAGGACGGCGTCCCCACCGATATCGACGCCGACGCCGACGCCGGCACCCGACTCGTCGGGGCTGACCGTTCCCGTGCTCGGTGTGACGATACCGGTGCCGTCGGTGCTGGGAGCGTCCGTCACCGTTCCGGCCCCGTTCGTCGGGCCGTTCGACGTTCCGATCGTGCCGGTGGCCGCACTGTTCGTCCTCGGCCTCGTGGCCGCCGGTCGCCGCCGATGACCGGACGGCGGTCCCGGAGTGGGTCCGCCACAGTCGTTTTCCGACAGCGACACCAATCCCGCGAGGAGGTGATGGTATCCTGTCCGATCCTCCCGTGGCGAGTACACTCCACCTGACCGACACGCCGACGACGGTCGAGGCACGCACGTGCGAAAGCGTCACACCTCCCGCCTGCACGGAGCAGGACACCCCGGGGATCATCGTCGTCGCCCTCGCGGGATCGCCGGTTCGGTGGCTCGACGGCTGGGAGTCGGCGATCGACACCGACACAGATCGGGCGACGTTCGTCGTCGACGAGGCCGCCTCGTGGCTGGCCGGCGACGCCAAAGACCGCCTCGACGCCGAAGCACCCCCCGCCACGGACGTGTGTGTCCGGACCGTCGCGTCGCCCGGCAACCTCACCGACCTCGGCGTGACGCTGACCGAGGCACTGGAGACGCAGTCGGCCGATCCAACGCTCCTCTGTTTTCAGTCGCTGACGGTCCTGTTACAGTACTCGCCGTCCGACGAAGTGTACCGGTTTCTCCACACGCTCGTTACACACGTCGACCGAGCCGACGTGACGGCACACTTTCACCTGCACGAGGGCGCCCACGAGGCGGAGACGGTCGCCACCCTGCGACCCCTCTTCGACCGGGTACGAAGCGACGGGCAGGCGTGATCAGGCGACCGCCACGTAGCCGAAGTACCCGCCGGCGAGGACGAAGACGAGGCCGAGACCCTGAACCAGGCGGCGCCAGCGGGCGGGCGGCGCCGCGTCGGCGCCGTACTCGCCGCCCCGGTCGTGTGGCCGACGTCCGACGGTGTGGACGCGCACCACGGCGCCGGGTGCCAGCAGACAGATCATCCCGAGCAGGAGTCCGAGCCCCGCCGCGAGGAGCGTCCGGAGGTCGGCCATCAGCTCCGGAGGCGTTCGATCCGCTTTTCGACCGGCGGGTGGGTCGACAGCAGGCTCCCGAGGCCGTCCCCGTCGCCGAAGATACAGAGCGCGTTCACCTGCTCGTCGACGCCGGCGTCATCGCGGCGCGTGGCGGTTCGGCTGATCTTCTCCAAGGCGTTCGCGAGCGGCTCGCCGCTGCCGATTTCTCGGGCTGCGTCGGCATCGGCGACGTACTCACGGTACCGCGAGATGGCGAAGACGAACAGCATCACCAGCATCTGTGTGAGTTGGCCGACGACGATGGCGAGAAAGAAGTCCGCGATGTCGTTGTCGCCAGTCAGGAGGACGGCCCACTGCGCGACGATGGCGACGATGGAAGCCACGCCCTGTCCCAGCACCATCATCACCACGTCACGGTTGCGGATGTGGGCGAGTTCGTGAGCCAACACGCCCTCCACCTCGTCGGGTTCGAGCTGTCGGAGGAGCTCCTGGCTCACGACGACCGTTCCGGCGCCCTTCCGCCCCACGGCGAAGGCGTTGGGGACGCCCATGCGTGCGATCATGAGGCGGGGCTTGTCGATGCCCATATCGCGTGAGAGTGACTCGACGCGGCGGTGGATCTCCGGATAGCGGTCCTCGGCGAGATCGTCGGCGCCGACGCTGCGCAGTGCCATCCACTTGCCGAGCTTGTACTGGACGGCCACGAAGGCGACGCTCCCGAGAAGGACGAGCGCGAGCGGCCAGCCGAACACCCCCATCACGACGACGGCGGCGACGGCGTAAAACGCGAACAGGATCGACCCGACGACCGCCATCCGTGCTTTCAGTCCAACGTGGCGCATATCCACGGGTCTCGCCCGAGGACACTAATGCTCGGCGGTTCGATCACGGTACTGGGTCCCACGCGTTCGGGTGTCACCCGACCCGCGTCCCCTCGATCCCCCGAGACCGGCCGACAGTGTGGATGTCTGACGTACCTTTATACGTCCAGGGACGCCTGGTAGGGGCATGAGCAACAGGGTGGAGGAGCTCGAATCGCAGGTCGCGGAACTCCAAGCCGCCGTCGACGGTCTCACCGAGGAACTGGTCGAGACGCGGGAACGGCTGCGCCAGCTCGAAGCCGACGAGGGCGTCGACCACTCCCGGGCGCCGGAGCGACGGGAGTCCGCCGGCGACGCAGATCCCGAGACCGACGACGAGCCCGCCGAGACGGCACACGGCGACGCCGAAGTCGGACCCTCCGACGCCGAGGCCGACCCCGAAACCGAAGCCGACGACGACTCCGATTCCGACGGGAACGACATCATCGTCGCCTGATCGGGGTCGCCACCCCTCATGCATATCACCGAGCTCGTACTCGACGATTTCAAGAGCTTCGGCCGGAAGACGCGGATCCCGTTTTACGAGGACTTCACCGTCATCACCGGTCCCAACGGCTCCGGCAAGAGCAACATCATCGACGGCGTCCTCTTCGCGCTCGGCCTGGCCCGAACCCGGGGCATCCGCGCCGAGAAGTTGACGGACCTCATCTACAACCCCGGTCACGAGGACGACGCGGAGCGGTCGGGCCCCCGCGAGGCAAGCGTCACCGTCGTCCTCGACAACGGCGACGGTACCCTCGACCGGTCGCAGGTGGTCAACGCTGCCGGCACCGAGGACGTCGGCGACGTGGACGAGATCGCGATCAAGCGACGGGTGAAAGAGACCGAGGACAACTACTACTCCTACTACTACCTCAACGGGCGGTCGGTCAACCTCTCGGACATCCGGGACCTGCTGGCGCAGGCGGGCGTGACCCCCGAGGGGTACAACGTCGTCATGCAGGGCGACGTGACCGAGATCATCAACATGTCCGCCGGGCAACGGCGCGGCATCATCGACGAGATCGCGGGCGTCGCGGAGTTCGACGCGAAAAAGGAGGACGCCTTCGAAGAACTCGACGTCGTCGAGGAGCGTATCGACGAGGCCGACCTCCGGATCGAGGAGAAGGAGGACCGCCTCGATCAGCTCGAAGACGAACGCGAGACGGCGCTGGAGTACCAGTCCCTCCGCGAGGAAAAAGAGGAGTACGAGGGATACCTGAAGGCCGCCGAACTGGAGGACAAGCGGGCGTCGCTGGAGCGCACCGAAAAGCGCATCGAGGCGACGGAGCAGGAACTCGCCGACCGGCGGGACACCCTGGCGGAGCGGGAGGCCGCCGTCGCGGATCTCGAAGACGACCTCGACGCCCTCACCCGCGAGATCGAGCGGAAAGGCGAGGACGAACAGCTCCGGATCAAAGGCGAGATCGAGGAGATCAAAGGCGAGATCGGCCGCCTCGAAGCGACCATCGAGAACCAGGAGGAGAAAATCGAGGCGGCCGAACAGGAACGCCGGGAGGCGTTCGTCACCCTCGATCGGAAGACGGAGAAACTCGACGACCTGGAAGCGGAGCAGCGATCGATCAAAGTGGAAAAGGCGTCGGTCAAAAGCGACATCGAGGCGAAAGAGGCGGAACTCGCCGAGGTCGAGGCCGAGATCGAAAACGTCGACACCGCGTTCGACGAACTCAAAGAGGAACTCGCGGCGCGCAAGGAGGAACTGGAGGAAAAGAAGACCGAACGCAACGACGCCCAGCGCGAGAAGGACCGCCTGCTCGACGAGGCGCGTCGTCGCTCCAACCGCATCAGCGAGGCCCAGTCGGAGCTCGAAGCCGCCCACGAGCGGATTCCGGACCTGAAGGCCGACCGCTCGGACCTGCACGGCGAACTCGACCGCGCGGAGCGGAACCGCGAGAAGATCGACTCGGCCATCGAGGAGTTGCGCGCGGAGAAGGCGGACCTGAACGAGGACCTCGACGAAATCGAGGACGACCTCCGCACCAAGCAAAACGAGTACGCGGAACTCGAGGCACGCGCGAGCCGCGACGGCGACGACTCCTGGCCGCGCTCGGTGACGACGGTCCTGAACGCGGGCATCGACGGCGTCCACGGCGCGGTCGGTCAGTTGGGGAGCGTCGACGCCGAGTACGCCACCGCCTGTGAGACCGCGGCTGGCGGCCGTCTGGCGAACGTCGTCGTCGACGACGACGGCGTCGGATCGACCTGTATCGACCACCTCAAATCGCGGTCGGCGGGACGGGCGACCTTTCTCCCCATCACCGAGATGGATCGGCGGGGACTCCCCCGCGAGCCGTCGCATCCGGGCGTCGTCGACTTCGCACGGAACCTCGTCGATTACGACGACCGCTACGCCGGGGTCTTCTCCTACGTTCTCGGATCGACGCTCGTCGTCGAGGACATGGACACCGCCCGTGAGTTCATGGGCGACTTCCGGATGGTGACCCTCGACGGCGACCTCGTCGAGAAGAGCGGCGCGATGACCGGCGGCTCCGGCGGCGGGTCGCGGTACTCCTTCACGAAAAGCGGGAAGGGGAAACTCGAACGCCTGGCCGAGGAGATCGAGAGTCTAGAGGACGACCGCCGGGCGGTCCGCGAGGAAATCCGCGACGTGGAGTCACGACTGGACGACGCCCGCGACCGCAAGGCCGACGCGGCCGAGCGGGTCCGCGAGGTCGAAGCGGAGATCGAGGACGTCGACGCCGACATCGAGGCGGCCAACGCCGAGATCGAGGAGCTGGAGGCGGAACTCGCCGATCTTCGCGAGGAGCGCGAGGCGGTCGACGAGCGGATGGGTGACCGCGAGGACCGCATCGCGACGCTCGACGACGAGATCGAGGCCATCGAAGCCGACATCGCGGAGCTGGAGGCGGAACTCGCGGACTCTCGGGTGCCCGAACTCACCGAGCGCAAGGAGGGGATCGAGGCCGACATCGCGGAGTTGGACGACCGGATGGACGACCTCGACGCCCGTCTCAACGAGACGGGACTGGAGGTCGAGTACACCGAAGAGGCCATCGACGACCTCGAAGCCACCATCGAGACGGCCCAGAACCGCAAGGCCAAAGCCCAAGAGCGGATCGACGAGGCCGAGTCCGAGATCGCGTCCCACGAGGAGACCCTCGAGAAGAAGCGGGCGGCCATCGAGGAGTTGGAGGACGAACTCGGGGATCTGAAAGCCGAGCGACGGGAGTTGCAGTCCGACCTCCGCGAGGCGAAAGGGACACGCGACGAGGCGCACGACCGGGTGACCGAGGTGGAATCGACAGTCGAGGACCTCGAAGAGGACGCCGAGCGCCTGCGCTGGGAGATCGACGAACTCGAGAGTGAGGTCGGCGACTACGACCCCGAGGCGATCCCGGACCACGAGGAGGTCGAACGGAACGTCGAGCGCCTCGAAGCCGCGATGCAGGAGCTAGAGCCCGTGAACATGCTCGCGATCGACGAGTACGACGAGGTGCAGGACGCCCTCGACGATCTGCAGGAGCGCCGTGACACGCTCGTCGACGAGCGCGACGCCATCGAGGAGCGTATCGAGGCCTACGAATCCCAGAAGAAGGCGACGTTCATGGAGGCGTTCGACGCCATCGACGAACAGTTCCAGGACATCTTCGAGCGGCTGTCGGCGGGGACCGGCGAACTCCACCTCGAAAACGGGGATGATCCCTTCGACGGCGGCCTGACGATGAAGGCCCAACCGGGGGATAAACCCATCCAGCGACTGGACGCGATGAGCGGCGGCGAGAAGTCCCTGACCGCCCTCGCTTTCATCTTCGCCATCCAGCGACACAACCCCGCACCCTTCTACGCGCTGGACGAGGTGGACGCCTTCCTCGATGCGGCCAACGCCGAGCGGGTGGGCGAGATGGTCGACGATCTGGCCGGCGAGGCACAGTTCGTCGTCGTCTCGCACCGCTCGGCGCTGCTCGACCGCTCGGAACGTGCGATCGGCGTCACGATGCAGGGTGACAACGTGAGCGCGGTCACGGGGATCCAGCTCGACGACGCTCCGGAGGTGACGGCGGATGACTGAGCACCTCCCGGACGACGTGGACCTCCCCGAGACCGACGACGACGAGGTCGAACCGGTCGAACTCCTCGTCCAGATGGCCGAGGACGGCGAGATCGACCCTTGGGACATCGACATCGTCGACGTGACCGACGCCTTCCTCGATCGCCTCGACGGGACGGACCTCCGCACGTCCGGTCGGGCGCTGTTCTACGCGAGCGTCCTCCTGCGGATGAAAAGCGACAGCGTCCTCGACGACGGAAGCGAGGAGGAGCCGGAGATGGAGCCGTGGGAGGTCGCCATGGAGGGCGGCGAGGACTCCCGGAGTCCCCACGGCCCGGACCCGATCGACGCGTTGGACGCCGAACTCGACCGGCGACTGGAGCGGAAACACGCCCGCGGATCGCCGGAGACGCTCGACGAACTCGTGCGCGAACTCCGGGAGGCCGAGCGGAACTCGTGGTGGAAGGAGTCCCGTTCCTACGACACGTCGGGGTCGCCCCACGGGTACGACCGCGGGACACAGACCCTCGACTACCACGCCGCCGACGACTTCCGGGAGGGTGGCGAACCGACCGAAGGCGACGTGACCGCCACGACCCACACCGAGGACATCGAGACGACCATCGACACCGTCCGGGACACCGTGCGCACCCACTACGACGCCGGCCGCGCCGAGGTGCTGTTCGCGGAGGTTCGGGGGGCGGGCGGCGCCCCGGTAGATACCTTCCTCGCCTTGCTCTTTCTGGCCCACCGTGGGGAGATCCATCTCCGGCAGGACGACCTGTTCGGGGACCTGTGGATCCGCGACCCGTCGGCGCCGACGGTCGGCGACGAGGCGGTCGCGGACTGAGACCGCAGGCGTGGCGTCGACGGTCGGCGACGAGGCGGTCGCAGACTGTACGGCCGGCCCCGAACGGATCGGTGTCCGATAAGCCGGTTCCGTCGATGGAAATATGTGTGACGATACCAACCCACGACCATGGTCTCTCGATCGCCGGGCGACATCTACGCCGAGACGCTGGCCGTCTTCGATCGGGACCGGTACGAACCGCTCACGACGCCTGAGGTGGCGGCGGCACTGGACGCCGAACGCCGGACCGTGTACGAACGGCTGCGAACGTTGGCCGACCGTGGCGAGTTGGAGACGAAGACGACCGGTTCGAACTCCCGCGTCTGGTGGCGACCGCCGACGGAAGATGGGACACGCGACGGCCGGGACTCCGAACCGCGGTCCCGGGCCATGGCCTCCGTCATGGACGGCGTGGGCATCGTCGGCGAGGACGGGACGTACCGCTACGTCAACGAGCCCCACGTGGAGGTGTACGGCTACGACGACCCGGAGGACTTCGTCGGCGAGAACTGGCGGATGTGCTACGACGAGGCGGAACTGGACCGGTTCGAGGCGGAGATCCTCCCGACGCTCTCCGAGGAGGGGTCGTGGCGGGGCGAGACGATCGGTGAACGCAAGGACGGCTCGACGTTTCCGCAGGAACTCTCCCTGACCGTCGCCGACGACGGTGGGATCCTCTGTGTCGTCCGCGACATCACCGACCGCAAGGAAGACGAACGGAAACTCCGCGACGCCCGCCGGTTCAACGAGGAACTGGTCGAGAACGCCCCCTTCGGGATGTTCCGCCTCGACGAGGACCTCCGAATCACCTACGAGAACCCGCGTGCGGAGGAGATCATCGGCCTGCCCGACGGGAAAGCGGAGTCGGACGCCATGGGTGTGGACATCAGCGAACTCCCGCCGATCGTCGAGACGGGGCAGGCCGACCTGTTCAAACGACTGCCGAACGGCGAGACGATCGAGTTCGCGTTCCCCTTCGAGTCGATCTACGGCAAGGAGGCGTACTTCACGGGGCGTGCCGTCCCGGTGTATCGCGACGGCGAGTTCGACGGCGCGATCCTGATGGCCACCGACATCTCGGAGCGCAGACAGTACGAACGGGAACTGGAACGCCAGCGCGAGCAGTTGGCCGCACTCGACGAACTCAACGACGTCGTGCGTGGCATCACCGAGGCGGTCATCGAGCAGTCCACCCGTGAGGAGATCGAACAGGTCGTCTGCGAACGCCTGGCGGACTCCGACTCGTATCGTCTCGCCTGGATCGGCGCGGTGAGGGCTGGACCGGAACTGGAACCACGGGTAGAGGTCGGGACCGACGGCTACCTCGACGACCTCCCGTTCTCGCCCGACCCGGACGGGGCGACGGATCGAGGGCCGGTCGGCGACGCCCTCCACAGTCAGGAGATCCGGATCGTCCGGAACGCCCGCGAGGCCGACGACGAGTCGGTCCGGGAGCGTGCGCGTGCGTTCGAGTACCGGTCCGCGGCCGTGATCCCGATCGTCCATCAGGAGGCGCTCTACGGGATCCTCGGCGTCTGCTCTGAGCGCCCCGACGCGTTCGCCGAGGCGGAGCGGGAGGTCGTCGGGCAGTTGGGTGACGTGATCGGACACGCCATCGCCGCGATCGATCGGAAACGCGCGCTCATGAGCGAGGAGGTCGTCGAACTCGACATCCGGGTACCGAGGCTGCTTCAGTCCCACGGCCTCCCGGCGCCGAACGACGGCGAGATCACGATCGAGCGGCTGACGCCCCTGGCCGGCGACGAGTATCTCGCGTACGGGACCGCGACCGGCGACGCCACGACGACGCTTCCCCTCTTCGGCGAGCACCTCCCGAACTGGACCGACGTGCGCACGTTCGACGAGACGGGATCCCAGGTGCGGTTCGAGGGACGTCTGACCGGTGCGCCGATGACCTCGATCCTCGCGGACCACGGGGGGAACTTCGAGCGCGGACGGATCGAGGACGGCAGCTACGCCGCGACGATCCAGCTACCACCCGGGACGGACGTACGGCGCGTCGTCGACGCCATCCAGGAGACGTACCCGACCGTTCGCGTCGCCCGTCAGCAACGGGTCGCACGCGAGGCGCCGTCGTCGGAACCGTTGCTGAGCGTCCTCGCGGAGGACCTGACCGAACGACAGCGGGTGGCGCTCGAAACGGGGTATTTCGGGGGCTTTTTCGACTGGCCGCGGCTCAGATCCGGCGAGGAGGTCGCGGATTCGATCGGCATCGGCGCCTCGACTTTCCACCAGCACGTGCGAAAGGCGGAGAAGAAGCTCCTCGATGCGGTGTTCGCCGACCGATAGCGACGATCACATATTTTGGGCGCCTGAATTATGCGCCTGTGCAGTGTGTCGTCTTGCATGGACAGTGAGCCGGAACCACCTCGGGGGGGGACGGAGTATCCTGCGGTGTCGTCGATACTCGGGGACCGCCGCCACCGTCTGACGGTCGCGATTTTACTGGAGCGGTCACGGCCAACGACGATCCACGACCTCGGCGTTCGACTCGCAGCCCGGGAGGCCGACGTCCCGCCGGCTGACGTCACCGCCGCGGAGAGCCGCTCGATTCGTGTCGACCTCGAACATCGGTGTCTCCCGAAACTCGAAGCGGTCGGCTGGATCGAACGCCGATCCGAAGGGGTCGTCGCCGCCGAGCCACCGTCTCTCGGGATCGAGGCGCTGTCGCTCCCCGACTTTCGGGACCCCGACCATCCCTCGTGGGACGCCATCGGCGTCCTCCTCGCACGGCCGCGTCGGCTGGATCTGGTGGCGATCCTGGCCGACCGGCGGCACCCACTCTCCCTGGACGATCTGATCGCCGAACTCCGCTCGTCCTCCCACCGGGACTGGCCCGACGACGACCGCACCCTGTCGACGACCCTCCACCACGTCGATCTGCCGGCGTTGGCGGCGGCCGGGCTGATCGAGTACGACGCCGACGACGGGATGGTCGCCCGCACCCGTCGCCTGTTGACGTTCGTCGAGCGGACGGCGTTCGATACCGACGCGCTCGAACTCGCGTCGGGGTGATCGACGTGGGCGGCGTCTCCGCCCGCCCGTGTCCTGCGATGTCGGCGGCCCGACTACTCCCGCGTGGGGACGCTGTCGGTGACGACGAGCAGAATGACGAGTCCGAGGAGCGCGAGCAGGACGACGGCGACTCGGACGTCAAGCAACAGGTCGACCGCGGCGGTGATGCCGGTCTCGTGGGCGATCTCGACCGTCTCACTCCGGACGACGCCGAACGGCGGGACGTGGACGGCTGTCAGGATCGCGACGACGACGACGAGCAGATAATCGAGACCGTCTCTCTCGCGCATTCGTCCGACATGGGTCGGCCCCCGGCTTAAACGTCGTGGCCCGCGTCTCAGAGAAGTATCCCCGACTGTAGGAGGGCGATGAGGGCCGTGAGGAGGGGAACGCTCAGGATCGTCGTGACGAGGACGGTCGTGCTGACGAACTCCGCGACAGAGAGGCCGTCGACGGTGGACTCACCCCCGAACTCGACGACGAGCAGAAGGGGGGTGATGGCCGCCGGCGTCGCACACTCGAGGACGAACGTGCGTGCGACGGTGGGGTTCCCGAACCCGACGAGAAGGGCGATGCCGGCGCCGACGACGGGCGCGACGACCATCTTCAGGAGTGTCGCCGTACCGACGCTCGACAGCGCCGCTCCGAAGTCGGTGTCCGCGAGTTGGATACCGAGAATCAGGAGGAGCAGCGGAATCGCGGCGTTACCGACGAGTTCGACCGTCGCCATCGCAGTGCCGTCGACGGGCGGGACGAGTCCGAAGTAGCGCGCGAGGAGGGCGGCGACGACGGCGTAGACGAGCGGAATCTCGAGGGCGCGCTTCATGCCGGCGAGTCCGCGGGACCCGCCGCTTCGCTGGGCGATGTAGATGCCGCCGGTGTAGACGAGGATCGCCTGGACGGTCAGGTAGATGACCGCGGTGTTCCGTCCGTCGGGGCCGAAGGCGAACCCCGAGAGCGGGATGCCGTAGTTGCCGGAGTTGGGGAAGGCGCTGACGAGGACGAGTGCGCTCAGGATGGGTTCGCGCACGTCCGTGAGTCGGCCGACGGCCTCCGCGACGACGACCATCACGAACAGGTAGGCCGCGGTGGCGACGCCGATGCGGGCCAGCGTCGATCCCGCGAGCGTCGCGGTGGTGATGCTGTGGAAGATGAGCGCGGGGACGAGGACGTACACCGTGACGGTGTTCAGGGGCGCGATGTCGACGTCGCGGAGGCGACCGAGAGCTACCCCGACCCCCGCGAGAGTGATGATGGGAAGGATCGCCGTCGCGAAGATCGAGAGCAGCGAACTCACGCGGGGGCTCCCGGGGGGAACGCCGTCTGTCGTCCCCGCCACGAGGGCGGCGCCGTTCGGCGCGGGTGGCGCACGTCAGGCCAGTTGCCAGGCGCCGTCCGCCGATTCGACGACGCCCCGGCGCTCCATCTCCGCGAGCACCTCGTCGAGGCGGTCGGGTTGAGCGATCTCCATCTCGATGCGCTGGATGTCGTGGTAGGTCGCCAGATAGCGCCGGATGTCCGCCCGTTCGAACCGCTTGTCGTCGGCGCGTTCCATGACCCCCTGGATCAGGTCGATCATGTCCTCGATGAAGTTCCACGGGTAGACGATCCACGCCCACTCCTCTAGGCGCTCGCCGACGAAATCGGGGTCGAACTCGCTGGTGTCGAGGAGTTGGAGGGTGGCCGTCCGGACCGCCGAGGGGTCGCGCTCGACGACGTACTCGTGGGCGTGGTGGAGCGACTCGCCGGTGTCGGCGATATCGTCGACGATCAGTACGTCCTTGCCCTCGACGCTCCCCTCGGGCATCGGATACCGCACCTCGGGATCGGACGCCTTCGCCGCCGTGCCGACGTAGTGTTCCATCTTCAGGCTGGTGAGGTCGTCAAGCCCGAGGAAGTCACAGCAACACCGGCCGGCGAACCAGCCGCCGCGGGCGAGGGCGACGATCACGTCCGGGTCGAACTCCGCGCTCCGAACCTCGTCGGCGACGTCCCGACAGAGGCCGTAAATGTACTCCCAGTTGGTGATCGTGCAGGTGAAGTCGTCCGGGAGGTCGCTCATGGACACGACTCCCACGCGCGTCGGGTAAGGGTTTACGGGACGCGCCGAACCCCCAACGTCTTGTCCTCCGCGCCACAGGACGGTGCCATGGATCTGGATACGCGCCGGACGCTCCTGATCGACGCCTTCACGGACGAACCGCTCGCCGGCAACGCGGCGGGTGTCGTCCCTGACGCCGCGGGTCTCGCCGCCGACCAGATGCAGGCCATCGCCCGCGAACTCTCGGCCAGCGAGACCGCCTTCCTCACCGACGATGCCGACGCCGACCGCCGGATTCGCTACTTCACGCCGACCCAGGAGGTCGACCTCTGTGGCCACGCGACCGTCGCGAGTCTGGCCCTCCTCCACGAGGAGGGCGCCCTCGACGCCGGCGAGGGGTCGCTCCGGACGAACGTCGGCGTCCTCGACGTCGCGGTGACCGAGGACGGGGTAGCGTGGATGACCCAGGACGAGCCGACGGTCGAGGTGGTCGATCTGGACCACGACCACGCTGGCTCGGCGCTCGGCGTCGATCCGGCGGCGCTGCGCGACGTGGGCGCCGACCTCCCCGCCGCCGTCGCCTCGACGGGCCTCCCCTTCCTGATCGTGCCGGTGAACTTCCTCGAACACCTCGGAAACGCCGACCCCGACATGGACGTACTGGCGGCGCTGGCGGCCGATCACGGCGCTACGGGGGTCTACGCCTTTACCTTCGATACGCTGGAGGCCGACTCGACGCTGCACGGGCGGATGTTCGCGCCGGGCGCCGGCGTGCCGGAGGATCCCGTCACTGGCACCGCGAGCGGTGCCTGCGGGGCGTACCTCCACGCCGTCGACGCCTTCGACGACCCGCCCGACGAGATGCGGTTCGAGCAGGGACATTTCGTCGACCGGTCCGGGATCGTCAGGGTGCGCGTGGCCGACGACGTCCGCGTGGGCGGGCGCGCGGTGACGGCACTCGACGGATCGATCACCGTCCCGCCGGCCGACGAGGACGACATTCTGGAGGCGTGACGACGCCGGGGTCCGGCAAACGGTCGATCGCGGGCTATCGCCGCAGAGAGTTCCTCTTCCGCCGGATACGTTCGTCGATCCCGGACCCGGCCGATGGCCGCCGTTGCGCGGTTCGAAACCTTCTTTATCGCTCTGGTGGGAGTTGCGGATACCAAATGGCTGTAGCTTGGCTGGAGGACGTGCGATCCACCGATCTGGGGACGGTCGGTGGGAAGGCGGCGTCGCTCGGCGAACTCACGGAGGCCGGGTTGCCCGTCCCGCCGGGATTCGTCGTGACGGCCGACACCTATCGAACGTTCATCGAGGAGGCTGGCATCGACGAGGAACTGTTCGAGGCCGTCGACGTCGACAGCGAGGATTCGGCGGCGCTCGCGGCGGGCCACGAACGCGCCCACGAACTCATCACGGGGACGGACGTTCCCGCGTCGGTGCGTGAGGAGATCCTCGACGCCTACCGGTCGATCGGCGACGGTGAGGCGTTCGTGGCCGTCCGCTCGTCGGCCACGGCCGAGGACCTCCCCGACGCCTCCTTCGCCGGGCAACAGGAGACGTTCCTCAACGTCACCGAGGACGACCTCGTCGAACGGGTCAAGGAGTGCTGGGCGTCGCTGTTCTCCCAGCGGGCCATCTACTACCGGAACAAGCAGGGGTTCCCACACGACGAGGTCGACATCGCCGTCGTCGTCCAGACGATGGTCGACGCCGAGAAGAGCGGCGTCATGTTCACGAGCCACCCCTCGACCGGCGATCCCCGGATCATCATCGAGGCTGCGTGGGGCCTCGGCGAGGCGGTCGTCTCCGGTTCCGTCTCCCCGGACAACTACGTCGTCGACCGGGAGACGGGCGAGGTCGAGACGGCGACCATCGCCACGAAGAAGCTAATGCACGTCAAAGACGACGAGACGGGCGAGACCGTCGAGCGCGAGGTGCCTGCGGACAAGCGGGACCAGCGCGTGCTCACCGACGCCGAGATCGAGCGACTGGTGGAACTCGGCAGGCGGGTCGAGGACCACTACGGCGACCCACAGGACGTGGAGTGGGCGGTCGCGGGCGGCGAGGTGTACATGCTCCAGTCCCGACCGATCACGACCATCGACGACGACGCCGGCGACGAGGCCGACGCGGGCGACGAGGGCGACGGTGACCACCTACTGACGGGACTCGGGGCCAGTCCGGGGACCGCGAGCGGCGCCGTCCGGATCGTCACGAAACTCGACCACCTCGATCAGGTGAGCGACGGCGACGTGATCGTCACCGAGATGACGATGCCGGACATGGTGCCCGCGATGAAACGGGCGTCGGCCATCGTCACCGACGAGGGGGGGATGACTTCCCACGCGGCCATCATCTCCCGGGAACTGGGCGTGCCGGCGATCGTCGGCACCGGCAGCGCCACTCGCGTCCTCGAGGACGGACAGGTCATCACCGTCGACGGCGAGCGGGGGACCGTCCGCGAGGGCCAAAGCGTGGCGGCCGACGCCGCGCCCACGACCGAATCGGCGCCGGCCGAGTCGGGGAGCGACGGTCCGTCGGCGGCCCCGGCCTCGAAGCCCACCCCCAACACGGCCACCGAGGTGAAGGTGAACGTCTCCATCCCCGAGGCCGCCGAACGGGCGGCCGCGACCGGCGCCGACGGTGTCGGCCTCCTGCGGATCGAGCATCTGGTCCTCTCGCTCGGCAAGACGCCGGAACGGTTCATCCGGGACGAGGGCGCCGACGCCTACGTGACGGCGCTGACCGAGGGCGTCCGGAAGGTGGCCGAGGAGTTCTATCCCCGGTCCGTCCGGGTGCGCACGCTCGATGCTCCGACCGACGAGTTCCGGCAACTCGAGGGTGGCGACGAGGAACCCCACGAACACAACCCGATGCTCGGCTACCGGGGGATCCGCCGTAGCCTCGACCGCCCCGACGCGTTCGAATACGAACTCGAGGCGTTCAAGCGCCTCTACGAGAAGGGCTACGAGAACCTCGAGATCATGTTCCCGCTCGTCAACGACGGCACCGACGTCGCTCGCGCCCGGGAACACATGGCGGCAGTCGGCATCGACCCCGAGAAACGCGAGTGGGGCGTGATGGTCGAGACGCCGGCAAGCGCCATCGGGATCGACGACATCGTCGACGAAGGCGTCGATTTCGTCTCCTTCGGGACGAACGACCTCACCCAGTACACGCTCGCGGTCGACCGCAACAACGAACACGTCTCGGATCGGTTCGACGAACTCCACCCCACGGTGCTCGATCTGATCGGCGAGGTCATCGAGAGCTGTCGGGCGGCGGACGTGGACACGAGTATCTGTGGCCAGGCCGGTTCCCATCCCGAGATGGTCGATTTCCTCGTCCGGAAGGGTGTCACCTCCATCAGTGCCAACATCGATGCGGTCGGCGATGTACTGGAGACCGCCGACAAGGTCGAGCGGCGTCTGATCCTCGAATCGGTGCGCTGAGAGCGGAACGGCTATACCCCGCCGTCGGTAGCCGTTAGGTATGCAGCAGGCGGCTCCACAGTCGTTCGATCGCGTCCTCTCGAGCATGTGTACGCGCCCCCACCCGACCGCGCGCGACGCGGCCGAACGATTCCTCGCGACCAACCCCGGCGATCCCGACACCTACCGGACCGTCGCCGACCTGGAGACGAGGGTGATCGCGGGGCTGGGCGAACTGACGGGGCTCGCCGACCCCCAGGGGTACGTCGCCAGCGGCGGGACGGAGGCGAACGTCCAGGCGGTGCGGGCGGCCCGCAACCGCGCCGACGCCGTCACGCCGAACGTCGTCGTCCCCGAGAGCGTGCACTTCAGTTTCCAGAAGGCCGCCGAGGTGCTCGACGTGTCGCTGCGGACGGTCCCCGTCGACGCCGATCGGCGGGCCGATCCGGACGCGATGGCCGACCGGATCGACGCCGACACGGTTCTGGTCGTCGGCGTCGCCGGCACCACGGAGTACGGCCGGGTCGACCCCATTCCGGCGCTCGCGGACCTCGCGGCGGACGCCGACGCCCGCTTCCACGTCGACGCCGCGTGGGGCGGGTTCGTCCTCCCCTTTACCGACCACGACTGGCACTTCTCGGATGCCCACGTCGACACGATGGCCATCGACCCACACAAGTTCGGGCAGGCGGCCGTGCCGGCGGGGGGATTTCTCGCCCGCGAGGCGGCGACACTCGACGCGCTGGCGGTCGAGACGCCGTATCTGGAGTCGACGTCCCAGGCGACGCTCACGGGCACCCGGAGCGGCGCGGGCGTCGCCAGCGCGGCCGCCGCCCTGGACGCCCTGTGGCCCGAGGGGTACCGCGAGACCTACGAGCGCGCGCAGTCGAATGCGGCGTGGATCGCCGACGAACTCGACGCCCGGGGGTTCGACGTCGTCGATCCCGTCCTGCCGCTGGTTGCGGTCGACCTGCCCGGGCACCTGTTCGACGCGCTGACCGAGCGTGGGTGGCGCCTCTCGCGGACCGCCCGCGGGGAGCTTCGACTCGTCTGTATGCCCCACGTCACTCGGGAGACGTTGCGCGAGTTCGTCCGGGACCTCGACGCGTGTCGCGATGCCCACTGAGTCGGGCGGTCGGCGGAACCTGAAAGACTTACGTCGCCCCCGTGGGAGAGTGGGGTGTGGAGACATTGGTCCCCCTCGTCGCGTTCGACCCTCCCGGACTCCACTGGTTGACGCGCCTCGTCGAGACGGCCACCGGCTGGGGCGGTCTCGCGATCATCTTCGTCTACTCGTTTCTCATCGCGTTCGCGCTCCCGGGCGTCAGCGAGGTGGTCCTGCTCGCCCCGCTCGACCTCGGTCTGTCGACCGAACTCCGACTGACGATCATTATCGTCGTCTCGGCGCTCGGCAAGGCCGCCGGCAGCGTCTTCGCCTTTCACATCGGACAGGAGGCCAAGGAGTCCGGCCCGCTGATCCGGTGGCTCCGGAACTCCCGCTTCGACGTGATCGGGTGGTCTGAACGCCGGACCGTCGAACTCGCGCGTCGCTGGGGCTACGCCGGCCTCGCGGTCGCGCTTTCGGTCCCCTTCTTCCCCGACACGCTCTCCATCTACGCGTTCGCTGTGTTGGAGGAGGATTACCTGCGCTTCGCGGCGGCGACTTTCGCCGGGAGCGTGGGGCGGTTGCTGGTGACACTTGGGTTGAGCGCCGGCGTGGTGGCCATCGTCTGAGGCGCGCGGTCGCCGCCGCCCGGGGCGGACCGACGCTCAGTCGCCCCGGAGGCGCTGGAGTTCGTTTCGCAACAACAGCACCGACTCGAACCGGTCGCCTTTCTCCTTTTCGAGTGCCGTGAGGAGCACGTCGTCGAGTTCGGGCGGCAGGGCCGCCACCTCGCTCGGGGGCGCGGGCTCCTCGTTGAGCACGCGGTGCATCGCCTCGGCGGGGGCTGTACCCTCGAACGGCGGCCGTCCCGTGAACAGTTCGTACAGCACCGCGCCGAGCTGATAGACGTCCGTGATGTCGTCGGCCGCCCCCCGGTCCGTGTCGAACTGTTCGGGCGCGGCGTACTGGGGGGAGAGCCCCTCGACGCTCTGGGAGTGGTCGAGCAGGTGCTTCGAGAGCCCCCAGTCGGCGACCTTGGGGACGTCCCACGCGCCCTCCACGCCGCGGAAGAGGACGTTCGCCGGCTTGAGGTCGAGATGGGCGACCCCGCGCCGGTGGGCGTGCCGGACGCCTTTGGTGATCGCGACGGCGGTCCAGAGCGCCTGGTCGAACTCGAGGTCGCCCGCCCGCTCCGAGAGGTCACCCCCGTCCATGTACTCCATGGCGATCCAGGGGACCGGCTGGGCGCCGTAGTCCACGACGCCCACGACGTGGTCGTGATCGTCGAGTTTGTCCCACGTTTCCGCTTCGTCGAGCATTCGATCGATCGCGTCGGTGTGGAGGGTTCCGCTCATCCGTGGCCGCTTGATCGCGAGGGTCACGTCACCGTTCGTGGTAGGAAGGGTCGCCCGCACCACGTCTGCGTTGCCGCCGGCACCGATCGGCTCCTCGTCGGTCAGCGCGTCGTAGTCGACCCTCACCGCCGGCGCTCGCGGAATCCGCGTCGGGGGACCGCCGGTCAGCGACGCCTCCGCGTCGGCCAGGAGGGAAGCCCGCTCGGATTCGAGGGCCGCCACCGTCTCCTGCAGGTCGTCGAAGCCCATCTCGCCGGCCCGGTCACCGAGGGCGCTGATTCGCGATTCGAGGGTCGACAGGCGCTCGCTGGCCCGTTCGGGGTCGTCGTCGACGCGGTCGGCGGCGTGGTCGAGGTCCGCCCGCAGCGCGTCGCGGCGGGCGGTCAGGCGGTCCCGACGGATCTCCCGACGGTCGTCGTCGACGGCCGTCAGTCGCCCCTCCGCCTTGCCGGCGTCGAGTCGGTCGGTCGAGCGCGCGGCATCGAGGGCGTCGAGGTACGCCGTCTCGGCGTCGTCGAGCCTCGCGAGCGCCTCGCGGTGGTCGCCGCGGTCGGCCAACGCCGCCGCCTCCTGCCGGCGCTCGTCGCCCGTTTCGAGGGCGTCGGCGTGTGTGTCGACGCCCGGTGGTGGCGAGTCGTCGACGACGGCGGCTCCCGCCGACCCTCCGCCCGGGGACCCCGTGTCGACGCCGCCCGATCCGGGGCCGTCGTCCGGGGTGGTCGCCGTCCGCGTCCCGCCGCCCGAGGTGTCCGCCGCCCGCGTCCCGCCGCCCGGCCGGTCGTCGGCGTCGGACTCCGTACTTCCCTGTCGCCGCCAGTACCAGAGCCCACCGAGGGCGGCGATGCCGCCACCGAGGGTGAGAATCGCTTCGGTCTGGCCGCTGCCGCCCGTGTCGCCACCGCCACCGCCACCGCCTCCGCCGCCCTCGCCGTCGCCGAACTCGTCGTCCGCGGGGACCGGGGTCGCCGTCGGCTCCGGCGTCGGCTCCGGCGTCGGCGTCGCGGTCTCGCCGGTCAGCGCGTACACGTTGCTGTCGTTGGCACCGATGTAGACGGTGCCGTTCGCCACCGCGGGCGACGAGACGACCGACTCCTCGCCCGTCCCGAAGGACCACTGCTCCGTCCCGTCGTCCGCCGACACCCCCACCACCTTTCCGCTGTCGTCGCCGACGTAGACGGTGCCGTCGACGACGGCCGGCGACGAACTCGGTCCGAACCCCGTATCGAACGACCAGCGTTCGGTGCCGTCGTCGGCGTCCAGTGCGTACAGATGGTCGTCCCAACTCCCGACGTAGACGGTGCCGTTGGCGACCGCCGGCGACGACTTTATGGTGTCGTCGGTCTCGAACGACCAGCGTTCGGTGCCGTCGTCGGCGTCCAGTGCGTACACGCTGTTGTCGCCGCTCCCGATGTAGAGCGTGCCGTCGACGACCGCGGGCGACGACTCCCATATCCTGTCGCCGGTCTCGAACGACCAGCGTTCCCGTCCGGTGTCCGCGTCGAGCGCGTACACGGTGCTATCGCCGCTGCCGATGTAGACGGTGCCGCCCACGACGGCCGGCGACGAGCGGACCGACGCCCCCGTTTCGAACGTCCAGCGTTCCCGTCCGGTGTCCGCATCGAGCGCGTACACCCGGCCGTTGCTGGACCCGACGTAGAGGGTGCCGTCGACGACCGTCGGCGACGAGTCGATGTCGTTCGGCCCCGACGCCGATTCCGAGAGATACTGCCACTGCTCCTCGCCGTCCGCCGCGTCCAGCGCGTACACGGAGTCGTCACTGCTTCCGATGTAGACGGTGCCGTCGGCGACCGCCGGCGACGACGTGACGCCGCCGTTCGTGACAAATCGCCACTCCTCGGTGCCGTCGTCGATGTCCACCGCGTACACCGTGTTGTCGACCTTCCGTCCGACGTAGAGCGTGCCGTCCACGACGGCCGGCGACGACCACTCCGCTCCGTCTTCTCCCAGGTTTTCCGACGTCTCGAAGACCCACTCCGGGGAGACGTCGGCTACCGGTCCGACGTTGCCCGGTGCGTTCCCCGTCCGCGAGTCGTCGTACCTGAACTGCGGCCACGACTCGCCGGTCTGACCGGTCGCGACGTCGGCAGTCCCCGACACCAGCGCCCCTCCGACCAGCGAGCCACCGATCGTCCGCAGCGTCCCCCGACGCGTCCACTCCGTCCCCGAATCGGCCATTACGTCACCGTGTCACACGATCCATAATAAGTGATTCCCCGTCCGACGCCGTCGCGTCGGGGCCCCGTCGCGCCGTTACTCCACCAGCGCCTCGGGCGGCCCGCCGGGCAGTCGGTCCCGGTCGTGACCCTCGGTGAAGTCGACGTCCGGACCGACGGGAACCAGTCGCTTCGGGTTCACGTCGCCGTGGCTCACGTAGTAGTGCCGGACGATGTGGTCCATGTTGACGGTGCGCTCGATACCGGGCGTCGTGTAGAGGTCCTTCGTGTACCCCCAGAGGTTGTCGTACTCGTGGATAGCCCGCCGGTTGCATTTGAAGTGGGTGTGGTAGACTAACGCCACTACTTTGTGAATAGTCCCTAATCTATAAGCCCCTCCGGTGTAACTGTGCGACCATGACGACGCCACGGGAGAACCTTCGTGAAGCCAAAGGAACGCTTCGCCGCGCCGCGGAGAGAGGCGACGTGTCGGAAGCCGACGCCGACCGTATTGGGGAACTGTGCGCCGCCTTCGACCCCGACGACATGACGACGCCGCTCCCAAGTGACGGGGAGTATGCCGAGGACACCAAGCCCAAGCAACCGAACACGCTCCGCGGCTGGATGCAGTACCTCAAGCGAACCGCCGAGCGACTTCAACGGGGCGAGTTCGATACCACCCTCTCCGACGCCGGCGCCGACACGATCAACCAGTTGATGACCGATATGCGGAGGGGGAACCACCCGGATGTGAAAGATAGCGGACTCTCGAATAACTCGATTCGGAACTATCAGGCGGCCGCCCGGCGGTTCTATCGCTATCACTCCGACCTCGGGGTCGACGCGCAGGATATTGTGCTCATCACGGGCGACGACACGCACGTCGACGACCGGGATATGCTCACGAAAGACGAGATTGAGGCCATTCGTGACGCCGCCGAACACCCCCGCGACTTGGCGATTTTCGACCTCCTCCTCTACACGGGGCAACGGAACACGGCCATCCGGTCGCTTCGGATCAAAGACATCGACTTGGACGAAGGTGTGTACTATCTGAACACCGACGCGGAAGGACTCAAAGGCGCCGACGAAAACGGGACGAAGCGCCCGCTCCTCGGTGCCGTGGGATCGATCCGCGAATGGCTCCGGTATCACCCTGCGCCCGACAACCCGGACGCCTACCTCATCACGCAAAAGCCGCGTTACCGGAACACGGACGGGACGGAGATGGTGTCGCGGAACACGCTCAACTACGCCATGCAACAATTGAAGGAGAAAGCCGAGGTGGACAAGCCGCTTAACCCTCATAGCGTCCGACACAACTTCGTCACGATAGCCAAGCGGGAATACAAGATGGACGACGCGACGGTCAAGCACCTTATCGGTCACTCTCCGGATTCGGACGTGATGGAATCGACGTATTCACACCTCTCCGACGAGGACCACATCCGCGCCGCCGAGGAGGCGGCCGGGATTCGTGACCCCGAGGAGCAGAGTAGCCTGTCGCCCGACATTTGTCACTGTGGCGAACCACTCCCGGACGCCGCGGCCGCGTGTCCGCGCTGTGGAACGGTCTACCGGCCGGACGCCCAAGCAGCTCAAGAGCAGATTCAGGACGACGTGAAACAAGACTACCGCGACACCGACCCCGAGGACACGGACACCCAAGACAAGATCGACACGCTTGACGAACTACTTGACGACCCCGAGGTGAAGGCCGCCCTGTTAAAGAAACTCAACGAGGAGTAGCTACTCGTCGGCGATATCAAACTCTTCGCGGATATTATCATCTGGACCATACATTCCTGCGTTGCTGTCAGATATGATCTGGTCACGGATACGGTTGATCCGATCCCGATATTTATCTGGTTTTGCTCCCTGTAGATCAAACATCTCGGTTATGGTGAGCGATTTTATCCCCTCACGTTCGATCTTCTCCTCTAAGGATGCTATGTATCCCTTTTTTCCTCTTCGCACACCTGTCTGTATTGCACCTTCTACGGCAAAGCCAGGTTTCGCGTCTCCAAGAAGATACAGCACGGTCACCAAGCTACTAATCCCCTCGGTCAATTCGGAGGGGGTGAAATCTTTCACTACTGTATTCTCATTAAGCTCGCCCTCCTCGAAAGCGTCTGCAATAAGTTCGGCGTCGGAAGTTATAGCCGCCCGGACTCGCTTATAAATTCTCTTCCGCATCTGCCGCTCATGCGCGACATCTTCGCCTTCCAACCACGCCCGTTGTGAATCCGTGAGGATCGAAGCACTATCGTCGTTTGCCATACACGATATTCTGTATACGCATAATAATAAATGTACGGTACATACGTATTCGTATGCCAGAGGCGCCAACCCGAGTCATCGAAGACGGTCGGATTACGATACCGGCTCATGTACGACGAGACCTCGGATTAGAGAAGGGCGACTACGTCATGGTCGACGTTCGTCCTCTTGAGGAGGCGAATGTCGATGATTGAGGCTGTCGAACGGAACCGCGACGACCTCGAAACCCTCGCCGAGCGTGACGACTTGCGGGTGTCGAAGTACGCTGAGGCACTCCTCGAAATGACGGAGACGGAGGGATAGTCGAATGGCCCGAAAGACGACGGCCGTGGGCGCGGCCGCCACCGGCGACGAAGTTGAGGACGACGACGTACACCGCCGGAGGTGTCTGCCGTCGTGAACGAGTACACACGCCGACACTTTGAAGATTGCGACGCTTCCCCAAGCGCCGGCTGGCGCGGCGTGTACGCCGCCATGCACGTTTCTACGGGAGGTGATGGCGGTGAGTGACGACCGTCCACCTCGGCCGACTCCGCTCGCGTTCTCTCCCGACCCGATCCCCGATGAACTACGCCGGCGCGAGCAGTGGGTCGCATGGCGCTACGAGTGGGACGCCGACCGCGACGAATGGACGAAAGTCCCGGTTGACGTCGACACCGGCAGGTACGCCTCGTCGATGGATTCGGACACATGGGCGTCTTTCGAGGACGCCGTCGCCTATCACGACCGTGACGGCATCGACACGGACGGTGTGGGATTCGTGGTATCTGACGATGACCTCCTCGTCGGGATTGACCTTGATGACTGTCGCGCCCCCGACACGGCTGCCTTCGAACCGTGGGCCGAGGAGTTAGTCGACGATGTCCCGACCTACGCCGAGGTGTCACCGAGCGGAACCGGCCTTCGACTATTCGCGTTCGGATTCGTCCCGGACGGAGGGAGCCGTGACGATGTCGACGGCGCGGAGGGTCACCTCGAAATGTACGACTCCGGCCGTTACCTGACTGTCACCGGCCACGCGCTCGATGACGCACCGGCGGATGTCCGTCAGGTGAACGATGAAATCAGCGAGGTTCATGCCGAGTATATCGCTGACGGACAAGCGGACGCTGAAGCGACGACGCCAGCCAGCGACGGCGGTGTGCAAGCCGATACTCCGGCCCCAAACCCTGGGCTTGAGGCTGGCGGATCGGGTTCCGGCGACGGGCCGGACGCCCTTTCCGACGACGAACTACTCCGGCGAGCGAAACGCGCCGATAATGGCGAGAAGTTCGCCCGCCTGTGGAACGGAGACACGTCGGCCCATCCATCTCACAGCGAAGCGGACTTGGCGCTGTGTTCGATGCTGGCCTTCTGGACGGCCGGCGACCGCGGACGGATCGAACGCCTGTTCCGCCGAAGTGGATTGTGTCGGGACAAATGGACCGAGCGAGAGGACTACCGCCGGCGCACAATCGACACGGCGTTGGACGGCGTTAGCGACGCCTACGATCCCGACCGCGACAACGGAGGCGACGTGTCGACGGCGCTCCCGAACGACCCCACACCACCGGAGGGCGCCGTTAGCGACGACGGTACGGGCACCGAACTACGTCCAACGACGGTGAAAGCCCAAGCGTCTCTCGGGGAGGACGGTCAGGTGTCAGACCTTAACGACCGGGAGAAAGCCGCGTGCGTGTGGGACTTGCTCAAGCACAGCGACCGCTATCACGTCCGCGTTCGGCGGGATAACGGATCGTTGTGGGCCTACGACGACGGCGTTTGGACGGCAACGGGCGAGCGGGCGCTCCGTCATGCGGGTCGGCAGGCGCTGGGGTCGATGAACTACGGATCGAACGTCTTGGGCGAACTGAAAGCCCAGGCGCGAGGTGACCCGGTGGCCGAAGTGGCGGCCGACGACTTCGGCGTGCAACCCGGAACCGTCGCCGTCGAGAACGGACTACTCGACCTTGACGCCGCCGCCGAGAACCACGGGACAGACGCACTCCGTGACCTTCGGCCCGACGACTACGCGCTTGCACAGCTGCCCGTCGAGTACGACCCGACCGCCACATACGACGAGTGGGCCGACTACGTCGACGAGTGGGCCGAGGACGGCCGTGCTGACGCGCTGCAAGAGTACGTCGGGTATTGCCTTCACGTCGGTGCCATGCCGATCCACCGGGCGCTACTGCTCGTCGGTTCGGGTGCGAACGGGAAGGGGACGTTCCTCTCGGTGGTCCGTGCCTTACTGGGGCGGGAGAACACGTCGTCTATCGAACTACAGACGCTTGCGAACGAATCGGACGCCGTGGCCGACTTCTACGGCTCCGTGGCGAACATCGACGACGACCTGTCCGCTCGAAAACTCGGCGCCGGCCTGGGGATGTTCAAGAAACTCGTCGCCGGCGACCGCGTGCGGGCGCGACGACTCTACGAAAACGGCTTCGAGTTCGACGCCACGGGGAAACACCTCTACGCCGCAAACGAAGTCCCCGACGTGAACGTCCCGGACGAGGACGAAGCGTTTTGGCGACGGTGGCTCCTCGTTGAGTTCCCGAACCACTACCCGCCGAACGACCGTGACCCGACCCTTCGGGACGAATTGACCACCGACGACGCCTTGTCCGGTGTGTTGAATTGGGCTATCGCCGGTTGGAAGCGCCTACTGGAACAGGGCCACTTCACGAACGAAGATCACCACGCCCACGCCAAACGCGAACGCTGGCAGGCGTGGGGTGACTCCGTTGAGCAGTTCGTTAGCGAGTGTGTTGAACACGACCCCGACGCGCCTCGGCTCACCACCCGTCAAGCCCACCGTCGTTATACGGCGTGGTGTCGGGCGAACGGCGAGGAGCCTGTCGGACAGCAGAAATTCACGAACACGCTCAAGAACGAAGATGTCGGCTACGGCCGCCACCGGATCGAGGGCAAAAGCCAGCGTGGGTACAAGGCGCTCGGCCTGTCCGACGATGTTCCCGATCCCGACGACGGTCCCGACGGAGGGCAGACGAATCTCACATGATCCCAACTCTCTCCGCATACCGACCGGCCCACTCCGGCAATTCGTGTCTGCAATCCGATAGGTGTGTGCGGCGTGTACGGCCTGGATTCACCCCTTCGCGTGACGCGCGCGGGAAATCTCCAGAAAAGAAGTATTGGCTTGTCCCCGTACACGCCGTACACACTTCTCCTTGTGTGACGACGTTCGAGCGACAGCGACGGCGCCCGCCACGGAGGCGCCAAACAAATATCTGGGGTCGTGCCGGCTTCGGCCGGTATCGTCGCCAGGGGCCGCCTCGTCACCGGCCCCTCGCTCATATCATGTCACGTCGGGAAGTCGGCCCCCGGTCAGGGTCCCCGGGCGGCCGCTCCCCGTCTCCCCACGCCGCGCCAGCCGGGTTCAACTCCCGGCGACGCGACGACGTTCAACCAACCAACTCACAACCATGACGACCGGACAAACACCCACTGAATCGGTTGTAGAGGATTGTGACGAGCCGAACTACTCGGCCGTTGACCTCCCCTCGAAAGACCGGACGGAGTACAGCTACGTCGAACGCCGCGCCGAGTTGCTACAACTCATCAAAGAGGCCGGCCACCCGCGAGCACTCAACCAAACGGAGGTGGCCGACCGCTACGGCGTCAGTCAGCAACAAATCTCGAAAGACCTCGACCGACTTGCCCGCCATATCCGCGAGCGTGTGGCTGACCGGAGTCGGCGGGCCTTCGTCGTCGACGCGACGGTCAACCGTGCGATCCGCGGGTTGCTCGACGAAGGCGAGTATCGGAAGGCCGCCCGGACGGCGATGGAATACGACGAGTGGGCGACCGAGTTCGCGGACTTGGAACGTCTCCAAGCCGAAGTGGACCGACTCAAAGAACGACAGGAGGACACCTAATGACTCGAAAGAGCCGACGCGACGTAGAGCGTGACCTTGACGCACTCAGGGACGGAGACGAACAGACGGAGACATTCATCCAGCAGGCGCTTGCCGTCGCGGCTGACGAGCGTGAACAGGTGACTGTCTCACCGCCGTCCAAGGACTTCCTCACACTTGTCGCGGCGGTCGCAAAGGCGGGTAGCGTCTCCCTTGCCGACGCCCACGCCGCGGTTGCGACGGCCGACGGTGTCGAACCGGAACCACTCGCTGACTTCACGGAGGCAGATACGTGACCCGGAAAACCCGGCGGGAGATAGAGGAGACACTTGAGGAGTTAGAGGAGGAGTTAGATTCGGATGAGGAGTTCGAGGCCATCGCACTGACTCCCGAGGAAAAAGAGTGGCTCGCCGAGGAGTTCGACGTAGACCCGTGGGAGGAGGGCAAAGAGATGGGGCTAACCGACCTCCTACTTGACGACAATACGGAGGACGCATGACCCGACGCTCAAAGCGGGAGTTAGAGCGCGCGCTCGACGACCTCGCCGGCGACGCCGATGACGACACCGATGCCGACGAGTACAACGTCACCGCCGACTGGGTCGAGTACGACGACAACGGCGACGACGCCGAGGTGGTGGCCAACTATCAGGTGGTCATGCGACGCGAGCGAGCCGAGCGCGAAGGGGTTGAGATACTGGGGCCGGTGGACGGCCCCGGCGATTTGGTTCGGATCGACTGGGACGAGAGGGCCGACCAGTGAAATTCAGACCCACCCGCGCCGTTGGGTACGACGCCGTCCTCCCCATCGACCCGAGTGTCTACGAAATCATCGAGGACGCCCGTGGCCGGGCCTACTGTTTCGACCTGGAGGAGAAGCGTGGGGCTGTCGGCGACGCTGTCCGTCGGGCGCTCGGCGACCATGCCGAGGCCGTCGAACGCCTCACTATCGAACCAGGCTACCTTCGGGTTAGGTACGCCCCGCGTGGCGACCCTGACCTGTCAGGATTCCTCGACTCGCTCAAACAGGTTGGAAGCGTCTACAACGATCACCATGCCAGGCGGGCGGACCTCGACGGCCTGACGGTTGACCGGGCGAACATCTACGTCGGCGCCTACACCCCCGAGGACACCCCGAGCGCCGAGGCGTTCCTCAACCGTCGCGTGACCGACGACCGCTATCCCGACGGCGACGACCCGGTGTATACCTACGAGCGCGATAGTGACAGAGACGTGTTTGGCGGCCCGCGCCGGTTCCGGTATCGGTTCCTGCTTCCCTTCGACCCGGAGATGTACGTTCCGAGCCAACCAAACAAAGTCGAAACGCCACCGGTGGACTGGCGCCGTGACGCTGTCCGCGACGCGCTGGAGAAAACAATCCAGCGGACCCCCGAGTGGCCAGGCTTGCCGAAAAGCTACCCTCGAATAGCGGTGTATCGGTCACACGTCGCCGTCAATCACTACACCTCCAGCCTCCAGGACCCCGCGGTCCGGGCGGCCAGGGCCGCCGGCGCGCTGCTGTGGTACAATCGCGTGCGACCGGAGCGGCCGGAGCTGGGTCCCGAAGACATGACGGTTCAACACTCCCCGTTGTCGTTCGCGAACAAACTATACCTCGGGGTTGTGGAGGGGCCAGGCACCGAGGAGTGGATTAGCGACCACGGTCTTGACGCTGTTGACGGCGAACCCTTCGACCCCGAGCCGGAGGACGCCGAGCAGAGCGACGACACGGGCGGGGTACTCAGTCGCTTCACCGGCTGAACAGGCCGCGCCGAGGGCCTGCTCGAAATTCTCGGGATACTGGTATAGGAGAGTTAACCAACAATCTGCCTACGACTATCGGGTGTTGGTTAAGACATATTTTGACCACCGCTCCGTTTCCATCGGCGTGGCTATCGGCCTCAACGAGGGATACCTTTCGGGCAGGAAGTGGAAACAGATGGCCTACGTTCTAATCAGGATACGGTGGTCACAACTCTGCCATCGACGCGTCAATAGATTCGTCTTTTTCAAATTCAATATGTAAGCTTGAGTCGTAATTGGCTGTGTAGTATTGATTCTTTTCTGCGATTAACGACGCTTCTGACACAGTGTCAGGGACACCCGTAAGAAGCCATCCGTTGTCACTCTCTCCCGGCTCAAGTAATGCACTTCCGAGTTGGTGTTTACCGAGAGGCATGTCGAACGTGTAGATCTGACCGGCCGCTTGAAGACCAAAAATGGCACTTACCAAATCGACATTTTCCTCACCGATGTTTTCAACGGACGCTCTCACAAGCACTAATTTCTCACTATCAGACGATTGAAACCCACCATTCATAAAATCAGGATTGACCGAGTTTTGGGTATTTGAATTGAAGTCGACTGTAAGTCGATAGATAGCATTACTATCGATTAAATCAACTGGGGAGACAGTCACCGAGTCGATATTGGGTGCTTCAGTTGTTCTAATGGGTGTGTCTGTTTCGGTTACAGTGTTGGTCGGCATATCTTGGGAAGTAGCGGACGGGGCGTCAGTTAGTGTCTTGGTTTCGGTGTCGGTGGCCGTCGGTTCCGGCGTTTCACTCTCCCCCCCACTACTACAACCAGCTCCTAACGCGCTAATCACCCCAAGGAATGCGCGCCGATCCATGTGGGGTACTGATCTGTCGTTTGATAAAAACGTGTCCCTGGCAATTCACAGATTATCCCGTCCGTGAGGTTCGGTTAGCCCCAAGTCGATGTCGTCCGGATCGTGGGTGTCCAAGTTCGGGGAACCGGGAGACGCATAGTGTCGGACGATATGATCCATGTTCACCGTCCGGTCGATTGAATCGGTCTGGTAGATGTCCCGCGTGTAGTTGAGGAGATTGTCGTAATCCCGGAGGCGCTTCCACTTCTCGGGACGTGGGTCGTCCACGCCACGGTAGTCTTTTGCGAAAGTAGTGGGGATAGTGTGGTAGACGTGATCGAAGCGCACGAGGGTGGCGAACATGGCGAGGTCCGCCTCGGTCAGTCGATCGCCGGCGAGATACCGCTGGTTCGCCAGTCGGTCGTCGTACCGATCGAGGGCGTCGAACAACTCCGTGACCGCCTCGTCGTAGGCGGCCTGTGAGTCCGCGAAGCCGGCGCGGTAGACGCCGTTGTTGATCGGATCGTAGATGTCGTCGATCAGACGGTCCACCTCGTCGCGGTAGCCCTCGGGGTAGAGGTCGACGTCCCGGGTCGCCAGTTCGTCGCCCGCTACGTCGAGCATTCGCATTATCTCTGCCGATTCGTTGTTGACGATGGTCTCCGTCTCCGTGTCCCAGAGGACGGGCACGGTCGGCCGGCCGGTGAAGTCCGAGTCGGCGCGGACGTAGATCTCTCTGAGGTACGCCTCGCCGTAGAGCGGGTCCGAATGCTCGTCCGAGAACTCCCAGCCCTCGTCGTAGCGTTCCGGCTGAACCAGGGAGAGCGAGATGGCGTCGTCCAGTCCCTTGAGCGCCCGCGTCATGGCGACGCGGTGGGCCCAGGGACACGCCCGACAGATGTAGAGGTGATAGCGCCCGGCCTCGATGGGGAACGATCCGTCGGGGCCGAGCCGGTTTCGGAACGCCTGTTCCTGGCGCTGGAACTCGCCGTCCTCGTCGGTCTCCAGATCCGCGTCGGCGATCCACTCGCCCTCGACGAGTCGACTCACCGCTCGCTCACCTCGTGCATACCACGGGGTTCGGGGGCAGCGGCGAAAAGCCTTCGGCGGCGTTGCACAAGCTATTTCCACCACCAAGTGTTACCACTGGATGGTATGTCTTCGTACGAGCAGTTCAGTCAGGTCGGCGAAGCGGACGTGACACGGGCGATCGGACAGGAGTGGACCGAGGAGTTCATGGATTTCTCGGACTCGGACGTCCTGATCGTCGGCGGCGGTCCCTCGGGACTGATGGCCGCGAAGGAGCTCTCCGAGCGCGGCGTGAAGACGATGGTCGTCGAGAAGAACAACTACCTTGGAGGCGGATTTTGGCTCGGCGGCTTCCTGATGAACAAGGTGACGGTGCGGGACCCGGCCCAGGACGTGTTGGAGGACCTCGACGTCGACTACAAGCCCGCCCAGGACACCGAGGGGCTGTACGTCGCCAACGGGCCGGAGGCGTGTTCCGGCCTGATCAAGGCCGCGTGCGACGCGGGGGCGAAGATGCAGAACATGACTGAGTTCACCGACATCGTGATCCGCGAGGATCACCGCGTCGGCGGCATCGTCATGAACTGGACGCCGGTCCACGCCCTGCCCCGGGAGATCACCTGCGTCGATCCCATCGCCGTCGAGGCGGATCTGGTCATCGACGCGACGGGTCACGACGCCGTCGCGGTCACCAAACTCGACGAGCGGGGCGTCCTCGACGCGCCGGGCATCCAGCACGCCAAGGAACACAACAAGGGGATGGACCAGACGGGCGACGACTCCTACGGCGCACCGGGCCACGACTCGCCGGGCCACGACTCGATGTGGGTCGGCGAGAGCGAGGACGCCGTGGTGGAGCACACGGGACTCGTCCACGACGGCCTGATCGCGACGGGGATGGCCGTCGCCACCACCTACGGCCTGCCGCGCATGGGGCCGACCTTCGGCGCGATGCTCGTCTCGGGTAAGCGTGCCGCCCAGGCCGCCATCGACGAACTCGGCGTCGACGCCGCCGACGTCGAACTCACGTCGCGCGCGCCCGCCGACGACTAGGCCCGATGGTCGAGACGGTCACGCTCTATCGCGCGCCGACGACGGCCGCGGACGCGGACGCCATCGCCGAGTGGCTTCGCGACCGGATCGACGCCGACGTCCGGGTGCGGGACCGACTACTCGGGCGTCTCGCCGGCGACGACCTCCCCGAGGCGCTGGCGGCGGCCCGCGTCACCGATCCCTACGATCGGGAGACCGGGAACACGATGGTCGGTATCGTCCGCTACGAGGAGCGGGCGCTCTCGGCCCCGGAGCGGGCGGGCGGCGTCGTCTACGACGGCCGCGCGGTCCAGCGGGCGCTGAACGCCCGCCTCCCCGGCGAGCAGGGACTCGATCACCTGCACGTCCCTCTGCTCGACCGGGTCATCGGAACTTGGGGCGAGCACGACGGCCGCTGGCACAAGCGCGTGGCCGTCCTCGGCCAACCGGCGCTCGTCTCGGTCCCCGGGCTCTACGAGGCGCCCGCGAAGCCGGAGGCCTACTACGAGGCAAAGAGCAAACACGCCATGCTGACGGGCGACGCGCCGCCCCGCGAGGTGCTGGAGGCCGAAATCGAGGGTGAGTTCCTCGTCGCCGACGACCCTCGGACGACCGAGGCGCTCCGGGGATACGTCCTCGCGGCGGTCGACTTCCTCGAGACGGGGACGGCGTTCTGTGACGAGGCGGACTGTCGGCTGTACGACGCCCACCGACAACCGGGCGTCGTGCGGGCGCAGTTGCGCGACCCCTCCTTCTGTGCGGCTCACGCCGCGCGGTACGGGTAGCCGTTCCCGGGACGGGCTACCGACGCCCGGCGCTCAGGTAGGCGAAGCCGCCGGCCCGCGTTTCGTGATCCGTCTCGACGCAGGCGTCGAGTACCGCCCGGTGTGCGGCGGCCACGCGCCGGTCGAGCACCCGGACGGGCGCGTCGTCGTGGTGGTCGCGCGTGCCCGGGGGCGCCGTCGCGGCGACGACGGCGCCGAAGGCGTGGTTCAGCGGGCGGCCGGGGAAGCGGTGGCTCCGGGCGAGATCGAGGAGGACGATCCGGTCCGGGTCGACCTCCGTCAGCCACGTCTCGACCGTCGCCCCCGGATCGGGAAGCATCCCCACGAGGAAGGTCGCGAGAACGGCGTCGGTGTCGTCGAGGGGAAGGCGGGTGGCGTCGCCCCGACAGACGTGGACGTTCTCCCACTCGGTCCGGGTCACGTAGTCGCGGGCCCGGGTCACGGCACCCGGAGCGAAGTCGACGCCGAGGACGGTCCCCGTCGGCCCCACCTGCTCGCGGAGGTGCGGGAGGTTCGCGCCCGTCCCACAGCCGACGTCGACGACGGTCTCACCGGAAACGAGGTCGAGGGTCGCGACGGCGTCGCGTCGGAGGCGGCGGACGCCCGGTGTGTGCCGGGCGAGTCCGTCGTAGAGACGCGCCCACCGCGAATAAAATCCCTGGGCTGCGGCCGCACGGTCGAGGTCGGGCGTCGCTCCCGTCACCGTCGGCAGTGGTCGCGGACGATCCGGGCCACCGCGGGGGCGTCGTCCCCGAGGACGTAGGTTATGGGTTCGATGCCGAAGCCGCCGGTCTGATAGAGGACGAACGGTGAGTCGGGACCGGCGTCGCCGACGGCGTCGACGACGCCCGCCCGGGTAGTCTCGCCGTCCTCTCTCCCCTCGCGCTCGACCGTGAACTCGACGGTTCGGTAGCCGGCCGCGCGCAGGTCCGCGATCAGGTCGGGATCGTAGCGGAGGTTGACCGCCCCCCGAACCGGCGCGCCGGCGGCGCGGGCCGACAGCAACACCGAGGCGACGTGTTCGCTGACGCCGAACTCGGGGTCTGAGGGCACCGTCGCGGTCCCCCGTACGTCGAAGATGCGCCCGGGGACGGCCGCCACGTCCTCGACGTCCGTCGCGTCGGGGAGACACTCGACGAGGTTCGACCCGACGTTGGGGACGAGAGCGGCGAACCCCGAGGTGTTCCGCAGGATGCGAAGTCCCCGACGCACCGACGAGCGGACCTCCTCGGTCGTTCGCACGGCGCTGTCAGGGTCGTGGACGTCGAAGTCGCCGCCGTGTTCGCGGAGTTCGGGCATGACCTCGCGGTGACGCTCGGCTAGGAGGTCACCGTCCTCCAGTCGGCGGATCGCTACCTCGATTTCGACCAGCGCCTGCACGCGGCTCATATCGCCCGTCGCCAGTCCCGTGCCGACCCGCTCGACGAGGTCCTGCACCCGGTCGTCCCCGCTGATCGCATCGCTCGTGGTCACGTCACCGTGGGCGTACTTCGAGACGGCGGACTGCGAGATCCCGAGGGCGTTGGCCACCTCGCGCTGGGTGAAGCCGCGGTCGCGGAGATCGGCCGCGAGCATGGAGCGGACCGTGGGCAGGAACTCCTCGACGACGATCTCCTCGATGAACTTCATGGCTCGAACTCGGGATCGTCACCGATGCGGGAGGCCTGTGGCCCCTCCTGGTCTTGGTACTTCGAGCCACGGTCGCTGCCGTAGGGACGGTCCGCCGGCGAGGAGAGTTCGGTGAAGACGAGTTGGGAGACGCGCATGCCGGGCGTGAGCGCGACGGGTGCGGTGCCGAGGTTCGACAGTTCGAGGGTCACCTGGCCGCGGTAGCCGGGATCGACGAAGCCGGCGGTGGCGTGGACGACGACCGCGAGTCGGCCGAGCGAGGAGCGGCCCTCGACGTTGGCGACGAGGTCACCCGGCATCTCGATGCGCTCCCGGGTCGTCCCCAGGACGAAGTCACCGGGGTGGAGGATGAACTCCTCGCCGTCCTCGACGACCGTCTCGGCGATGTACTCGCTGACTTCGCCCTCGCGGGTGGGATGGATACAGGAGATGTTCGTCCGCTGGAACTCCAGGAACTCCGCCCCCAGACGGAGGTCGACGCTGGCGGGCTGGACCTGCTGATCGACGTCGTCGAGCGGGTCGATCACGAGGTCACCCTCACCGAGACGAGCGAGGATGTCGGTGTCCGACAGGATCATACCTAGGCCGTAGCGCCGAGCGGTAAAATCTCCCCGGTCGACGGGGCGACGATCCCGGTCCCGGCTCCGGTACCGCCCCGGTCCGCGAGGCGGAGTGGTCCCCCGACTGCCCGGCGGTCGCGTTCGTGACGACGGAGTGAGGGGAAACGGCAACGCTTTTTTGAGACGGTTCGAAATCGGTAGGGTATGTCTGACGAGGTCAAGCGGGGGCTGGATGGCGTGACCGTCTCGGAGTCCCGGCTGAGCTACATCGACGGCGAGGCCGGCGAGTTGGGCTACCGCGGGTACGCCATCGAGGACTTCGCACGCGAGGCGAGCTACGAAGAGGTGCTGTCGTTGCTCTGGAACGGCGAGTGGCCGACGCGGTCCGAACGCGACGCGTTCGCCGCCAGACTGGCCGACCAGCGGACGCTCGACCCGGCCGTCCACGACCTCATTGCGGAACTCGCCGATCGAGACGCGAACCCGATGGCGGCGATGCGGACGGTCGTCTCGACGCTCTCGGCGTACGACCCCGACATCGGGGCCGATCCCGACGACCGAGAGGCCAACCTCTCGAAGGGCTGTCGGATCACCGCCAAACTGCCGACGGCACTCGCTGCCTTCGCCCGTCGTCGCAACGGCGAGGATCCCGTTTCCCCTCGGGCGGAACTGGATCACGCCGCGAACTTCCTCTACATGCTGAACGACGAGGGGCCCGAGGACGTGGCGGCCGAGGCGTTCGACACGGCGCTCGTCCTGCACGCCGACCACGGGTTGAACGCGTCGACGTTCTCCTCGATGGTGACCACGTCGACCATGTCCGATATCCACAGCGGCGTCACGAGCGCCATCGGAACGCTGGCCGGGGCCCTCCACGGCGGCGCCAACCAGAACGTCATGCGGATGCTGAAAGAAATCGACGACAGCGGGAAGGAACCCCGTGAGTGGATCGAGGATGCGGTCGCGGCGGGCGAGCGCGTCCCCGGATTCGGGCATCGCGTCTACAGCGTCCGCGACCCGCGGGCGGCCATCCTCGAAACCTACTCGAAGCGACTCGGCGAGACGGCCGGCGATCCCCGGTGGTACGACTACTCCGTCACCATCGAGGAGTATATGGCCGACGAGAAAGGTCTCTCCCCCAACGTCGACTTCTACTCCGCGTCCATGTACTACCAGATGGGGATTCCGATGGATCTCTATACGCCGATCTTCGCGGTCTCACGCGTGGGTGGTTGGATCGCTCACATGCTCGAACAGTACGAGGACAACCGCCTGATCCGGCCCCTCGCCCGGTACGTCGGCGAGCGCGACCGCGAGTTCGTCCCCATCGACGAGCGATAGCCCGCGGTCACCCATGGACGTGTTCGTCTACGGGACGCTCACCGAACCGGAGCGGGTGGGGGCCGTCCTCGACTCCTTCGTCTTCGTCGGTGCGGCGGTTCTCGAGGGCTGTCACCCCGTTGCCGGCCGGTATCCGACGCTCGCGCCCGGTGGCGAGACGGCCGGCCGTCTCCTCCGAACCGCCGAGGTCGACGCTCTCGACGCCTACGAGGGGGTCGACAGCGGTCTCTACGTGCGCGTGTCCGCGCCACGAACCGACGGGGGAACGGCCGCCGTCTACGTCGGTGATCCCGACGCGCTCGCGAGCGAGGAGTCGATCACGTGGCCCGGCACGGGACCGTTCGCCGAACGGGTTCGGCGCTACTTCGACGGCGGCGAGGTGGTCGTCCGACCGGTCCACTCCTGAGGCTCCTCCCACGCGCGCCGCTCGTCCGACTCGCCTCGGATCCCGATGCCGTCGGTTACTTTCACTTTCGCCCCGCCTTCATGACGTTTATATGCATCGCCGGTCATTATCCAAGCGCACGTCACACGCGTGCATTCCCCTTTCGACATCCCCGAGCGGCCGCCGGGGACGTCCGTACATAAACCGTTAACCAGCACCGTCGGGTATAGGGCGTATGCTCACCTTCGAGGACGTTCTCGACGCCCGGGACCGGGTGTCGGCCGTCGCCCGCCATACGCCGCTCGAGTACTCCTATGCGTTCTCCGATATGACCGGCGCCGACGTCCACCTCAAACTGGAGAACTTCCAGCGCACGGGCGCGTTCAAGATCCGTGGCGCGATGAACCGGATCGAGACGCTCGCCGAGACGGACAAAGAGGCCGGCGTCGTGACCGCGAGCGCCGGCAACCACGCCCAGGGTGTCGCGTTGGCGGCCACCCGCGCGGGCGTGGACTCGAAGATCGTCATGCCGGACCACGCTCCGGTGTCGAAAGTCAAGGCGACCGAACGCTACGGCGGCGAGGTCGTCCTGCACGGCGCCGACTACAGCGAGGCACAGGCCGAGGCCCACCGGATCGAAGCGGACGAAGGACGCACGTACGTCCACGCATTCGACGACGAGATGGTGATGGCCGGGCAGGGGACCATCGGTCTGGAGATCGTCGAGGACTGTCCCGACCTCGACACCGTGATCGTCCCCATCGGCGGCGGCGGCCTGATCTCGGGTATCGCCACCGCGGTGAAAGCCCACGACCCGGACGTGCGCGTGATCGGTGTCCAGGCGGAGGGTGCCTCCAGTGCGGCCGAATCACTCCGGAAGGGCGAAATCTACGAGCGTGAGGGCGTCGACACCATCGCGGACGGCATCGCGACCCGCCGCATCGGCGACCGTACCTTCGAGGTGATCAAAGAACGCGTCGACGAGGTGGTGACCGTCGACGACGAGTCCATCGCCATCGCGCTCACCTACCTGCTCGAACGCGAGAAGGCGCTCGCGGAGGGTGCCGGCGCCATCTCGCTGGCCGCGTTGCTCTCCGACGCCGTCGAATACGACGAGGGCGAGACCATCGTCCCCGCGCTCTGTGGGGGGAACATCGACCTCAACGTGTTGACGACGGTGGTGATGCGGGGACTGGTGGCCACCGGGCGGTACCTCCGGTTCCGGACCATCCTCAAGGACCAGCCCGGCGCGCTGGTCGAACTCGGGACGATCATCGCCGAACATCGCGCGAACATCACCGCCTTCCACCACGACCGCACCTCGCGGGACGTGGCGATGAACGACGCACGCGTCGAACTCGAAGTCGAGACCCGGGGGCCGGACCACGTCGACGAACTGCTGTCCGCGCTCCGGACGGCGGGCTACGAGGTCGAAATCGTCAACGGCTACCAGATGTCTGTCTGATTGGTCCTGCCCCCTCGACCGTGACCGACCGGCGGCGGCAGGAACGGCCGTAGGCGTGTACCTTTAACCGGATCCCGCGTGACTTCGGGGTGTGAAACGAACCATCAGTACCGACGACGCCCCCGCCGCGGTTGGCGCGTACAGTCAGGCGACGACCAACGGTTCGCTGCTCTTTACCGCGGGACAGCTCCCGCTGACGACCGACGGCGAACTGCTCGACGACGAATCGGTCGCGACACAGACCGAGCAGTCGCTCGACAACGTGCTGGCCATCCTCGCGGAGGAGGGCGCCGACGCGAGTGACCTGCTGAAGGTGACCATCTTCCTCGACGACATCGACGACTTCGACGAGATGAACGAAACCTACGGGACCTACTTCGACGCGGAGCCGCCGGCGCGAAGCGCCGTCGAAGTCGGGAACGTGCCGAAGGGCGCGGCCCTCGAGATCGAAGCCATCGCCGACGTGGAGTGACGACCCAGCGCACGTCCAGTCTCCTGTGGGGACTGGTGGGGACGCTCGCCTTCCTCGTGCTCGTGCAGGGATACCGGCTGGTCGTCGGCCCGATCGGTCCGGGGGCACTCGTCCTCGGCGGCGTCGCCGTCCTCGTCGGCGCCGCGTCTGCGGGACTCACCCACGTGCTGGAGCCACGGATGCGGGGAAACAAAAGGAGTTAAAGGGTCGAACGGGTATCCCTAACTGAGCCGGGATGGCCGAGTGGTAAGGCGCACGCCTGGAAAGCGTGTTCCCTCTGGGATCCGGGGTTCAAATCCCCGTCCCGGCGTTTTTCCGTGTAACCCACCCGAACGATGTCTCACGTCCGCGCTGTGTGGTACGTGCCGTCACGGATGTGGTGGGACTTGAACCACGCTCGTTCTGTTCTTCGTTTCATTCCCTGATTCAAATCCCACGAGGAGTTTAGCGTCCCTCGCTGTCGCTCGGGCACGCCGTCACGGATGCGGTGGGATTTGAACCACGCGAGACGAGCGTGAGCGAGTCTCGCCATCGGGTTCAAATCCCCGTCCCGGCGCTTCTCTAACTCATCGCGTCGCGTGGCATCACCAGGTCGCCGCCACAGGCGGGACATCGCGTGAACGACCCCGTCACGCCGGTCGTCGTCCGGTACTCGGCGTAGTCACAGTCGGTACAGACTGCCTCGGCGACGTATCTGCGAACGCCGGCTGGTTTCTCCTGACCGACCTCGGTCCCGCCCTCTTTCAGTGACATGGTAACGCTTCACACTCGATCCACTTAACACACACGGCGGGCTTTCGCGGCAGTCGGTGGCTGATCGTCGCTCGATCTCGACGATTATCCGCCGATCGAACGGTTCCGTGGGGTCCCGACGCGGAGAAAGGTTCATGTGGTGGGCGCCCGTCTCCTTGTATGACAATGCCTGACACGAAACGGGGTCGCGAACAAAACGGCCGGAACAAGCGCGCGCAACTGCGGCGGCGGCTCTACGAGGAAGAACTCGAAACCCTCGACGAAGATGCGGAACTGCCGGAGTTCGGCGAGGGGGAGGAGGCGGCGTTCGACGAACCGTAGTCGGGGTCGGCGCTCTTATGACGGCCCCGTCCCAACCGGTCGTCCGTGCCACCCTGTGCGAACTACGCGACGATGTTCGTCGGCGCGCAGCTCGCGCCGGAGCGCCGGCAACTGGATCTTGACTGGGCCGAGAACGCCGGCGACGAGACGGCCGCCCACGAGTTCGAGGTGCCGACCGACGACGCCTTCGACGGCTACGTCGGCATCCAGGCCTTCGACGTCGGCGAGTACGGCCACGACATCCTGATCAACGGCGACCCGATGAGCGGGTTCGACATCCCGCCCAACGACGGCTGGCAGTACTGGGTCGACACGTTCGGCGACGCCGTCGAACTCGTCGCCGGCACCAACGACCTCCGCATCGTCCGCGCCGGCGAGAGCGACGACGCCTTCGCCGTCGGGACGGTCACTGTCCACTGGAAGGAGCCCGAAGCCCCGTGACGGTCCGGCCGCCGTGAACACACTTACTTAAACACCGGTGAGCTGACGAGCGATCGCCACATCCTGGCCTGTGATAACAGTTGTCAGTCGCACCACGAGATCACTCACGTCTACCGATTTTTCACGAACGAGCGTGTCTGCTTGATCGTTACCGCTCTGCCGATGACCTCACCTTTTATATAGAAGGACAAACAATCAGTCGATGAACCATGAGTCAGCGAATGCAGCAGGGTCAGCCGATGATCATTATGGGCGAGGACGCCCAGCGCGTCAAGGACAAAGACGCTCAGGAGTACAACATCTCGGCGGCCCGCGCAGTCGCGGAGTCGGTACGCTCGACGCTCGGTCCGAAGGGGATGGACAAAATGCTCGTCGACTCGATGGGCAGTGTCACCATCACCAACGACGGCGTGACCATCCTCCAGGAGATGGACATCGACAACCCGACGGCAGAGATGATCGTCGAGGTCGCCGAAACACAGGAGGACGAGGCCGGCGACGGGACGACGACGGCCGTCGCCATCGCGGGAGAACTCCTGAAAAACGCCGAGGATCTCCTCGATCAGGACATCCACCCGACGGCCATCATCAAGGGATTCAATATGGCGGCCGAGCGTGCCCGCGAGGAGGTCAACGACGTCGCGGAGCGCGTCGATCCCACGGACGAGGACCTCCTGCGGAAGGTCGCGGAGACGTCGATGACGGGCAAGAGCTCGGAACTCGACAAGGATCTGCTCGCCCGGCTGGTCGTGGAGGCGGTGCAGGCTGTCACCGTCGAGGCCGAGGACGGGAGCCACGTCGTCGACCTCGAGTTCGTCGAGGTCGAGACCCAGACCGGCCGCTCCGCCGCGGAGTCCGAACTCCTCAACGGCGCGGTCATCGACAAGGACCCCGTCAACGACGACATGCCCGTCGAGTTCGACTCGGCGGACGTGCTCCTGTTGAACGAGGCGATCGAAGTCGAGGAGACCGACGCCGACGCGTCGGTCAACGTCGACAGCCCCGATCAACTCCAGCAGTTCCTCGACAGCGAGGAACAGCAACTTCGCGAGAAGGTCGACCAGATCGTCGCCACCGGCGCCGACGTGGTGTTCTGCCAGAAGGGCATCGACGACCTCGCGCAGTACCTGCTGGCCCAGGAGGGCGTCCTCGCGGTGCGCCGGACGAAGAAATCCGACATGGGCTTCCTGCAGGAGATCCTCGGCGCCGAGATCGTCTCCGATCTCGATGCCGCCACCGACGCCTACCTCGGCACCGGTCGGATCACCCGCGACGCCGACGCCGGCCTGTTCTACGTCGAGGGATCGGACGCCCACGGCGTGACGATCCTCCTGCGAGGCTCGACCGAGCACGTCGTCGACGAACTCGAACGCGGGATTCAGGACGCCCTCGACGTGGTGTCCTCGACCACGGCCGACGGTCGCGTCCTCGCGGGCGGCGGTGCCGTCGAGGTCGAACTCGCCGGTCGCCTGCGTGACTACGCCGACAGCGTCAGCGGCCGCGAGCAACTCGCGGTCGAGGCCTTCGCCGACGCCGTCGAGGTCGTGCCGCGCGTCCTCGCCAGCAACGCCGGCCTCGACAGCATCGACACGCTCGTCGACCTGCGTGCCGCCCACGAGTCGGGCGATACGCGCGCCGGCCTCAACGTCTTCACCGGCGACGTGGTCGACACCTTCGACGCCGGCGTCGTCGAACCCGCCCACTCGAAAGAGCAGGCACTCTCCTCGGCCACCGAGGCCGCGAACCTCGTGCTGAAAATCGACGACATCATCGCCGCGGGCGACCTCTCGACCTCCGGCGACGAGGACGAGGGTGCCGGCGGTCCCGGCGGCGGCATGGGTGGCATGGGTGGCATGGGCGGCGCGATGTGACGTAGGCATACGCCCACCTCCCTCGACACGTTCGTCCCCCGATCGACGCACGCTTTCTCCCCCGTCTTCGACACAAGGTCCTTACCCCCGACGCCGGTAGCCCGGCCTATGCCCTCCAGCAGACGGACGCTTCTCGCGAGTATCGGTACCGCGGCCGCGGGATTGGCCGGCTGTCTCGGTCCGTCCGGATCGACCGGGTCGCCGACGTCGACGCCGACATCGACGGCCACCCCCGGTTCCCCCGCGTCGGAGCCGGTCCCCCTCGGGCGGTCGGTCGACGTCAACGGCGTGACCGTCACCGTCTCCGACCCCGCCGTGGCCCACTCGGCCCGGTATCTGTCCGCCCCCGACGCGTTCGACGTCGTCGCGGCCGGCACCGACCAGTTCCTCTTCGTCACCGTGGCCGCGGAAGGCGGGAGCCGTCCCCCATCGCCCGACGCGTTCGGCGTCGTCGTTGCCGACGTGCGGTACGGTGCCGGAATCGAGGCGCTCGGTCCGGCGCGCGTCGACGCCCCCGTGAGCGGACGCCGATACGGCGACGCGGGGCGACACGGCTATCTCGCCTTCCGTCTCCCGGCCCCCGTCGCGACGACGGACCTCGCCGTCGTCCTCGGCGAGGGGGCGCGGTGGACCCTCCCCTCGTCGGCGGCCGAAGCCCTGCGGTCGCCGCCGCCCGCGTTCGAAACCGGCGTCGACGTCCCCGACGCCGTCCCGGCGGACGAACCGATCCCCGTCACCCTCGACGTGACCAACGCAGGCGACGGCCCCGGCGTCTTTCGCGGGGCGATCAACCACGGGGGACCGCTCTACTCGGCGGCCGGATTCGACCTGTCGCTCGCGTCCGGCGAGTCGACGACTCACGAGGTCACCGTCGACTACCACGTCGGGAGCGAGACGCCCCCCGACTGCGTCCAGTTCGCGGTGGTCGGTCCCGGGGTCGACCGGTCGTTCGAGGTGGGTATCGAGGGTGGCGGGACGGGGACCGGGGCCGGGTCGGGCACCGCCACCGGTACCGCGACCCGGTGACTCCCGCGAAACGGGTAACTCGCCGGAGGCGCTAGGGAGACCATGGAGACCCTGCTTCTGGACGGCGAGACCGTCGAGAACAACGCCCCCATGGAATCGCTCGTCGACGCCGTCGAGGCGGCCTTCGCAGCCTACGACCGTGGCGACGCGACCATGCCACCGAAGTCCTACGTCGACCTTCCGCAGTACGACGGCGACTTCCGGTCGATGCCGGCCTACCTCCGGGCCGACGACTGGGACGCCGCGGGCGTGAAGTGGGTGAACTCCCACCCGCACAACGAGGAGCGTCACGGCCTTCCGACGGTGATGGGGACGATGATCTACTCCGATCCCGAGACGGCGGTTCCCCTCGCGATCATGGACGGCACGGCGCTGACGACCCGGCGGACGGGCGCGGCCGCCGCCGTCGCCACCGACCATCTGGCGGTCGCGGATGCCACCTCGATGGGACTCGTCGGTGCGGGCGTCCAGTCGGTCGCCCAACTCGACGCCGTCGCGACGGTCCGCCCTATCGACACCGTCGTCGTCGCCGACGCCGACGCGGACCGGGCGCGGGCGTTCGTCGACGCGGTGAGCGACCGGTTCGACGCGCGCGTCGGGTCCATCGCCGAGGCGGCCGACTGCGACGTGCTCTCGACGGTGACCCCCGTCCGGGATCCGATCGTCGAGTCCGTCGGCGACCACACTCACGTCAACGCCGTCGGCGCCGACGCGCCCGGCAAACACGAACTCGCCGACGACCTGCTGGCGGTCGCGAAACTCGTCGTCGACGACCACGCCCAGTGTACCCACTCCGGCGAGATCAACGTCCCCTACGGGTCGGGACGGCTCACCGACGCCGACATCCACGCCGAACTCGGCGCGGTAGTGACCGGTACGAAGGCGGGCCGAACCCCCGAGGACGGCGTCACCGTCTTCGACAGCACTGGCCTCGCCATCCAGGACGTGGCCGCCGCCCACGTCGTCTACGAACGGGCCTCGGCCGCGGGCGCGGGGACGGCCTTCGACCTGCTCGGTCTCGGCCGTGACTCCGCATGACCGCGTCCAGTACCTCGACGATCAGTTGGGCGAGAACCAGAAACGCGAGCAGGGGGTGAGGAGGGTCAACATCCCCAAGCAGACACTCCAGCCGACCACGTCCCTCCCGGCGTCGGGCCGGGTGCGAAACCGCCCTCCGGGGGTTCGGTAGCCCGTCCCGCCCGCCTCGTCGTCGCTCGTGTCCCGTCGGTAGGCCTCCGTCCGACTGAATCCTGATCGGGTGGCTACTCGATGTAGATCGCCGGACGGAAGGGGACGGCGTCGCTCGCCTTCCCGCCCGGATCCGGCGGATCGGCGTCCTCGGCGTACACCGACACCTCGGCGTCGAACTCCCGTTCGAGGAAGGGTACGGCCGCCTCGTAGACCGCCATCTCGTCGAGGCCGCCCATGGCCGCGACCGTCTCGTCGTCCATATCGCGCACGAGGTCGACGAGTTCGCCCGCGAGGTCGTTGACCGCGTCGCCCCGTTCGCGCAGGTCGGGGTCGCTCATCGCCTCGCTCATCACCGCGCCCACGTCCGGGCCGACCTCGGCCACCGCGTCGAACACTGCCCGCTTCCAGTCGGCGGCGACGTACACCCACACGGCGTCGGGGTCGGTTCCAGTCACGTCGACGATGTCGTTGACGTCCTCGGTGAGGCGTTCGATCCGTCGCTCCTGCAGTTCCGTGTCGGTGCGCTCCAGGTCGGGGTCGGCCTCCGGCCACGGGACGTCCTCGGCCGGGTCGCCCGTCAACCGCTCGTGGAGTTCGTTCGCCATGAACGGGACGAAGGGCGCGAGGAGGCGCAGACGTGTCTCGAGGGCGTGGCGGAGCGTCCACTGCGCCCCCGGTCGATCCAGGTCCGTCCGGCGGCGGTACCACCGGAGCGACTCCTCGAACCCGTAGAAGGCGGTCTGGCTCGCGGTCCGCGTCTCCGCGCCCTCCATCGCCTCGGCCGTCTCGCGGACGGTCCGCTGGAGTTTCGAGAGCAGCCACCGGTCGATATGTTCGAGGTCCCGTGCCGCGGGGTCGTCGGCGAACGTCGACGCCGGCTCCTCGGGCAGCAGTTCGGTCGCGCGGTTCCAGAACCGTTCGAGCTGGTCGCGGACGCTCTCGACCTGGTCGGCGCGCCAGTCGTAGTCCTGCCACGGCTCCGCGGAGTTGAGCAGGAAAAAGCGCACCGTGTCGGCGCCGTACGCCTCGATGGCCTCGTCCGGAAGGACGACGTGACCCTTTGAGGAGGACATCTTCCGTCCCTCCAGCAGGCCCATGCCCATGATGACGATGCCCGCCGGCCACTGCGGTTCGTCGAACAGCTCCGCGTGGTGGAACAGATAGAAGGTGAGGTGATTCGAGATGAGGTCGTTCGCCGAGAAGCGGTAGTCGACGGGGTACCAGTAGCGCCACTCCTCCCGCAGGTCGAGCGCTCGCGGATCGGGGTCGTCGACGGCCTCGGGCCCGTAAAACAGCGCGTCGAAGAACTCGCGGTCGAGATCCTCGACGGGAATCTCGCGCAGGCGAGGCGCGAGCGTGTAGTAGGCCATGTAGATCGTCGAGTCCGAGAGGGGCTCGATGACGAAGTCGTCGTCCCACGGCAGCCGGGTCCCCAGCCCGTAGTTGCGGATGCAGGGCCACTCGTTGAGCCAGTCGATGGTGTGGTCGTACTCCCCGCGGGTGTTCTCGGGGATGCACTCCATGTTCTCGACGACCCGCTTGGTCGCTGCCTTCCAGTCCTCGTCGTTGTATCGGAGGAACCAGGTGTCCTGTTCGGCCACCTCGACGTCGCCGCCACACCGGCAGATCACCTCCTCGGAGAACTCGTACATGGTGTCGAAGTGACCGGCCTCGACACCCGCCGCTCGGTAGGCTTCGCGCACGTCCTCGATCACTTCGCCCGCGAACTCGCCGTAGTCGTCGTGGAGGCGACCCGTGTGGAACTCGCGGTTGTACAGTTCCTGGGTCACGTCCTCCAGTTCGGGGTCGTTCGAGGACGTGACGTCCGCCGACTCGACGGCGTCCCTCGCCGGGATCTTGCCGTACCCCTCGACGCCGAGGATCGGCACCGGATCGATAGCGGCGACGACGGCGGGGTCGACGCCGTAGCGCTCCATGCGTTCGTCGTCCGCCTTCGCCTCCTGGAGCGCCAGGTAGTCGTCCGGGGAGTGAGCGGGCACCGACATGACGACGCCAGTGGCGTTGTCGGGATCGACGAACGTCGCCGGCAGGATCGGCACCTCGTCGCCGGTCACGGGGTTGGTGACCGATCGACCGACCAGGTCCGCGCCGACGAACGTCTCCGTCACGCTCACGTCGTGTGCCTGTAGGCGGAGTTTCTCCGTTGCCGCCTCGGAGGCCAGCCACGTCTCGTCGTCGACCGTCGCCCGGACGTACGTGGCGTCGGGATCGACGTAGGCGTTCGTGACACCCCGGACCGTCTCGGGCCGCAGCGTCGCCATCGGCACCACCGCATCCTCCAGACCGAAGCGGATCAGGGTGTACTCCTGGTATTCGGCCTCCTCGCCCTCCAGCAGGTCGTGGGTGGTGACTGGCTGTTCCTCGTTCGTGCAGTATTTGACGGGGTGGAGCCCCTTCTCCAGGCGGTTACGCTCCCGCAGCGTCTCGTACTGCCAGGTGACGAACTTCGAGTAGCGGTCGTCGTTGGTGGTGAACTCGCGGCGCCAGTCGATGGAGAGCCCCAGCGACTTCATCCCCCGCTTGTAATGTTCCTCGATGAAGTAGCGGGCGTAGCCCATCGGCGTCTCCAGGTCCTGGAGGGTGTTCTCGGGGACGTCGTAGGTGTCCCGCAGTACCGACAGCTGCTCCGACTCGCCTTTCTTCAGGCGCTCGACGGCGCCGATGATCGGCGTGCCGGTGACGTGCCAGGCGATGGGAAAGAGGACGTTGTCGCCCTGCTGTCGACGGTAACGAGCGTACACGTCGGGGACGGTGTACGTCCGGACGTGGCCCATGTGCATCCCACCGCTCGGGTACGGGTAGGGGACGGTGATGAACGCCGCGTCCTCGCCGTCGCCGTCCGGGTCGGCCTCGTACCGGCCCGTCTCGGCCCAGCGCTCCCGCCAGCGCTCCTCGATGTCCTGCGGGTCGTAGTCCATATGCCGGATCAGGTCCCGCCGACCTAAAATAACTCCTATCCCGTCGGCCGACACGACGCCGGCACCGGCCGTCGTCGCAGCCCCCCGGATAAGAGTCATTACTCTCGGTCCGCGCGGCGGTAAGCGACCATTATCTATCCGTGTTCCCGACACAGGGGTTGGCGAATACAGTCGTGAGTGAGTCGTCGTCCGGACGGATCGCGGGCGCAGTGGGGCTCGTGAGCCTCGCCGGGGCGGTGCTCGGCGTCTGGATCGTCGCCCTCGACAGCGTGCCCTGGCGTGCGCTGTCGCCCGCGACCGCCGCGCCCACCGGACTGGTGCTCCTCCTCCTCGTTGCGGCCGGGTGGGTCCTCCGGAGCGACCTCGACGGCACGACCGCCCTCCACGTCCCAGTCGCGTCGCTCGCGGGGATGGTTACGTTCGGCGGCTTCGCGCGGGTCGTGATCCTCGATACCCTCGTCTCGGCGACCGGCGTTCGACCGACGCTGATCGTGTTGAACTTCGTGGGTGCCGGTGGTGCCGCCGGCCTCGTCGCTGGCCTGTTCACGGCGAAACAGTCGGCGACCATCCAGTCGCTCCGCAACGCCCGAAACGAGTACCGGGACCTCTTCGACGGCATCGGCGAGACGGTGTTCGTCCACGACACACGGGGCCGGATCCTCGCGATCAACGAAGGTGCGGTCGATCGACTCGGGTACGGCCCCCCGTCGCTCCGTGGCCGGTCCATCGACGACGTGGTGGGGAACGGCGAGGCTCGCGGGCGGTACGTCACCGACGACGATCGCATCGTCTACGAAACCGTCCAGCTGACCGCCGACGGGGAGGTCATCCCCGTCGAGGTCAGCGCCAGCGTCGTCCGGTATCACGGCGCGCCGGCGGTGCTCTCCGTCGCGCGGGACATCAGCGAACGCCGCGCCTCCGAGAACGAACTGGAGCGTGCACGCGACCAACTCCGCGCGCTCAACCGCGTGCTCCGTCACGACATCCGCAACGACATGCAGATCGTGACCGGGCTCGCCGACCTCCTCGACGAACACGTCGACGAACCGGGACGGGAGTACCTCGATACCATCACCGCGACCGGCGAACACGTGGTCGAACTCACCCGGAGTTCCCGGGAACTCGCCCGCACGGTCGCCGGGGAGACGGAACTCCCGCTGGAACCGGTGTCGCTCGCCGAGACGCTTCAGGGCGAACTCGACCGGCGACGCAAGGCCTTCGACCACGCCACCCTCGCCCTCGACGGCGAGATTCCGGACGTGCGGGTGCAGGCGAACGATCTGCTCGCCTCCGTGTTCCGGAACCTGCTGAACAACGCGGTCCAGCACAACGACCGCGAGGAGCCCACCGTCACCGTCTCTGCGGACCTGCTGCGTGGCGACCACCGGGTTCGGGTGCGAGTCGCCGACGACGGCCCCGGCATCCCGGCTGAACTGGAGGGGGACGTCTTCGGTAAGGGGGAGAAGGGCCTCGAGAGCGCGGGGACGGGGCTCGGTCTCTATCTCGTCGACTCGCTCGTCGATCACTACGGCGGCGAGGTGTGGATCGAGGAGAACGAGCCGCGGGGAACCGTCGTCGTCGTCGAACTCCCCCTCGCGGAGACCTGACGGCGGGCTACTCCACGTCGATGCGGTGGACGTCGTCGTCGCGTTCGACGGGGATCGTCACCGTGAGCACGCCGTTCCGGTAGGTCGCCGACGTGCCGTCGTGGTGGCCTCCGGCCGGTAGCTGAATCGTGCGGTGCATCGAGCGGTGGTGGCGCTCGCGGCGCAGGTAGGCGTCGTCTTCCGACGACTCCTCCAGTTCGGACTCGGCGTGGATCGTCAGGCGGTCGTCGTCGATGGAGACGTCGAGCGCCTCCCGCTCGAATCCGGGGACGTCCGCCGTCACGACGATTTCGTCGTCGTAGTGGGCGATGTCGACGGCGAAGTCACCGCTTCCCCCGGATCGGCTGCCCGTCCCGAGGCTCCGGTTCATCCGCTCGAACAGGTCGTCGAACTCACTGACGTAGTTGGGTTGCATGGGGTACGTCACCGACATCTCGTACGCTCGATGAGGGGATAAAGCTAGCAGGACGGGAGCTATCCACACGCACGGTAGCGGGACTGTACCTCGGAGTCACGCCGATTCAGACGACGTGTCGCGTGTCGTAGGACCCGAGTCGGCGAACCCACCCGTTGGCCGCGATATCCTCGACCTCCTCGACGGCGGCCGCGGCGTGGTCCTCGTACAGGCCGGCCTCGAAGTCGATGTGGAAGAGGTAGTCCCCGAGGCGGTCGCCCGTGGGCCGGGACTCCACGCGGGAGAGGTTGATGTCGCGGTTGGCGAAGGCCTCTAGCAACTCCAGGAGGAGTCCGGGGTAGTTGGCGTTCGGGTTGACGACGATCGTCGACTTGCCGCCGGCTGTGGACCGCTCCTCGGCGGGCGAGATGACGAAAAACCGGGTGGCGTTCGAGCTTCGGTCTTGGATGTCCTCGGCGAGGATCTGCAGGTCCTCGTCCGCGTTGTCGGGGTGAGCGATGGCGGCGACGCTTCCGTCCTCGCGGGCGTGTTCGACGCCGCGAGCCGTACTCGCGACGGCTTCGAGGGTCACGTCGGGGTACTCGGCTTCGAGGAACGTCCGGCACTGGGCGAGCGCCTGCGAGTGACTGGCGACGACGTCGAACGACTCCGACTGCGCCAGCAGGGCGTGTCGAATCGGCGTGACGACCTCCTCGACGACGCCCACGTCGTAGTCGGACAGGGCGTCCAGGGTCTCGGTGACGCTTCCCTCGATACTGTTCTCGATGGGGACGACACCGCGGCGGTACTCGCCGTCGGCGACCGCCTCGACGATGGCCGTCACCGACTCGCTGAACGTGACCTCGTCGGCGGCCGCCCGCGCGGCGCGGTGGGAGTAGGTCCCCGCCGGACCGAGCGTGATGGCTTCCATGGACCGAGGATCGCGTGGCGCGGTGAAAAACGCGTCGGGTCCGTCACGTCGCCAGGTCGAATCGGAGGGCAAACACGGTCCCGCGAGGGTCGTTGTCCTCGATCCACACCTCGCCGCCGTAATGATCGACGAGCGTGTACACCAGGTGAAGTCCCAGTCCCGTCCCCGCGCTCTCGAGGCCCTTCTCCCCCTTACCGAAGACCGTCTCCTTCCGGTCGTCGGGGATGCCGGGGCCGTCGTCGGTGACCCGGACGATCACGTCGTCACCCTCGACGGCGGCGGAGACGGTGACAGTGGGTTCCTCGCGATCGCTGTGCCGGACCGCGTTGTTCAGCAGGTTCCGGAACACCGATCCCAGCATGTCGTTGGCGACGATCTCGACGAGCGGGACGTTCCCCCGGCTACGGATCGCCGCGTCCGGATAGCTCGACTGGGCCTCCCGCACTTCCCGGTTCAAGACGTACGAGAGTTGCACCGGTTCGAGGGTCGAATCGGCTTCCGCGACGAGCGTCTCCATCAGCTCTCCCATCACGTCCGTCAGTTCGATCACGTGATCCGTGCGGCTACGGACCGTCTCGAGTTGTGGCCGGTTCGTCTCGCCGACGGCGGTGTCGAGCAGATCGGTCATCCCCTGGATGAGCTGCATGTCGTTGCGGATGTCGTGGCGAACGATCCGATTGAGGAGTTCGAGGCGTTCGTTCTGCTCTTCCAGCACCCGCTGGTACTCGCGGGTCTCGGTGACGTCCTTGATCGCACCGTCGATATACGACTCGCCGTCGGCAGGATCGAACCGACAGACGGTGAGCAGTCCCCAGAAGGTCTCGCCGTCGAGCGTCCGAAGCTCCAGTTTCTCGGTGACGACGCCGCTCTCGGCCACGGCGTCGAAGAACTCGCGACGGTCGTTCTGGTCGGCGTAGATGTCCGTCACCGGCGTCGAGAGCAGGCGGCCCCTGTCGTCGGCGCCGAACAGGTCGACCATGGTGGGGTTGACTTCGAGGAAGGTCCCGTCGGGGTCGTCGTGGGCCCGAAAGATGCCCGTCGGCACGTGTTCGACCAGTTCCTCGAACCGGCCGAGTTCGTCCCGCCGACGCTTCCGGTCGGTCACGTCCCGGACGGTCGACAGGACACACGACTCGCCGTCGAGTTCCACGGGCGACGCGGAGAGTTCGGCCCAGAAGGACTCCCCGTCGCGCCGGCCCAGTAACCACTCCACCGCCGCCGCGTCGCCTCGGGCGGCATCGAGCAGTCGGTCGGCGGGGGGTTCCGGTCGCCAGCCGTCGGCGACCAGATCCTCGACGTGTTGGCCGACGAGGACCTCCCGGTTGTACCCGGTCAGGTCGGCGAACCGACCGTTGGCGGCGCGAACGACGCCGGTGTCCGGGTCGTGAACCAGGACACCGTCCGGGAGCCGCTCGAAGAGGTCGCGGGCGTCGGAGCCGGTCGCAGTCGCGATCGATTCGTCCACGTCCTCCCTTCCGACGAGGTCAGTATAAAAATACGGCTCCGATTATCAGTCCGGAGAACAGATGTCGACGAAGTTTCGAAGGATCGTCAGTCCCGTCTCGCCGCTCTTTTCGGGGTGGAACTGCGTTCCGAAGACGGTTCCGTCATCGTTCGCGATAACGGCGGGGAAGGTGCGCCCGTGGTCGGTGGTAGCGACGACGGCCCGGTCGTCCTCGGGGACGGCGTAGTAAGAATGGACGAAGTAGGCGTATTCACCGTCGACGGAGCCGCCGCGGTCGCTCCCCGTGACACCCGTGACCAGCGGGTGATCGCGCTCGACCGACAGTTCGTTCCAGCCCATGTGGGGGACCGTCTGCCCTTCGTCGAACCGCACGTTTCGGCCGGGGACGAAGTCGAGGCCGACGACTTCGCCCTCGCCGGCGTGGTCGGCCTCCTCGCTCGACGTGAGGAGCATCTGCATCCCCAGGCAGATGCCGAAGACCGGTTGGCCACGGGACACGGCGTCGGCGAGGGCCTCGCGGTAGGGGCCGGCGTTCTCCATCCCCTCGCGGAACGCGCCGACGCCGGGCAACACGATGCCGTCGGCGGCGGCGAAGTCGTCGGGGTCGTCGGTGATGGTCACGGCCGCGCCGGCGCGTTCGAGGCCTCGCGTCGCCGACCGGAGGTTGCCGAGGCCGTAGTCGACGATGACCACGTCCGCGAGCGCCTCCGACGGGGGTTCGGACAGGCTCATACCCCCCACTCCGTGGGCGGGGGGCAAGTGACTTTTCGTTACGACGGCGACTCGTACGTATCGCCGCATCCGTCTCCCGGCGGACGACGGTCCGTCTCAGTAGTCGCCAAGCCGCGACTGGCCGCTTCCGTCGGTCGCGGCCCCCACGAGGTCGGCCGCCTTCGCCACCGCGTCGGTGAACGCGTCGCGCTGGCTCCGGTCGTACAGCGTCGCCGCCGGATGCAGACAGACGAGGACGCGTCGACTCTCGCCGCCGAGACGGGCGTCGACGACCGACCCCGCCTCCGTCGTCACCGCCACCGAGCGATCGAGCAGTCGCTCGCCGGGCACCTTGCCGAGCGTGACGATCAGGTCGGGGTCGACGTGTTCGATCTCGCGGTCCAGAAACCCGGCACAGTTGTCGAGTTCCGCGGCGTGTGGATCGCGGTTCTCGGGCGGGCGACACCGCACGCAGTTGGTGATGCGGACGTCCGCCCGCGAGAGGCCGGCCTCCCGGAGGGCGTCGTCGAACACCGATCCCGAGCGGCCGACGAAGGGTTCGCCCCGTTCGTCCTCGTCGGCTCCCGGCGCCTCGCCGACGAACAACAGGGCGGCGTCGGCCGGCCCGACCCCGTTGACGATGCGACTCCGTGACTCGACGAGTGCCGGACACCGTTCGCAGGCCGACACGTCGGGACCCTCGGATTCCACCATGCCGGGTTGGGGCTCGCCGCCGGCTTAAGTGTCCTCGTCCGCCCGGAGGCGTCGCGCGGCGCGTGCGGCCAGTCGCGCCACTCGGAGCGGTTCCGGCCGCCCACCTTCGGGGGTGAACGCCCGCACCAGGTCGGCGGCGCCCGCGTCGTCGACGCCGACGGCCCGGACGTACACGTCCTCGCCGTTTACCTCCAGTCGCCGACGCGGCGGGAGGGCGCGGTAGGTTCGGAGCCGACGGTCGAGGGCGTCCCCGGAGAACTGTTCGCGGAGCGCCGGTTCGAGGCCGGGACTGGCCTCGAACGACACCGAGAGCACCGGGCGGTCGGCGGCGTCGTGGACCGCCGACAGGTCGACGACGTTGAACCAGGCGGGTGCGACCCCCGCGATCAGGAGCGCGCGGACGTCCTCGCGGTCCAGCGCCGACCAGAGGTCCGCGACGGCGGCGGTGGCGTCGGTGCCACCGACGGTACACGAATCGAAGGCGAAGCCATCGGCGATGCGGTCGCGACGCAGAACGGCACCACAGAGTACGCTTCGATCCGCTTCGGAAAAGGATTCAGCGACGCCGAGCGCTCGCGCGCCTGACTTCACTCGTCTTTGATCTCTTTGAGACGGTCGATCAGTTCGTCGTTCGACGCCCCGATTTCGAACTCGACCGACCCCCGGTGGTCGTTCTCGGACGTCTCGACCCCCTCGTTGTCGTCGAGGTCGGCGTCTAACTCCTGGTTCTCCTGTTCGGATTCATCGTAGCTCCCGAAGCCCATACGAGTGAACGTAGCGCGTGCACGACCAAAAAAGATTTGCAGGGCGGGAACCACGTCTATCGGCCCGTTTTTTGTCCCCGGCCCCGGGAGGCTGTGGTATGGACGTGCACAACGTCACTGCGGACGCCGAGGAGTTCACGTGCAACGCGTATCTGGTCACGGGCGAGTGCCCGGCCCTCGTGGACGCGGGGTCGATGCCCGGCGTCGTCGACGTCATCGCCGACCACGTCGACGCCCTCGACCGGGTGGTGCTCACCCACCAACACCACGACCACGTCGGCGAACTCGACGCCGTCCTCGACGCGTTCGACGCCGATCTGTACGCCTACGCGGACCACCCGCGCCGCACTCACGACCTCTCGGACGGGGACGCGGTCGAGGTCGGCGACGAGTCCTTCGACGTCGTCCACACGCCGGGCCACGCCGACGACCACGTCTCCCTGGTGAGCGACCGCACCCTGTTCAGCGGCGACGTGGTCGTCTACAACGACGGCGCGTTCGACGACGGGAGTTTCGGCCGTACCGACATGGCCGGCCAGTCGCGCGAGCGCCTCATCGACAGTCTGGGGATGCTCCTCGACCGACTCCCGGATTCGGTGGCGGCGATGTACGCCGGCCACGGCGACCCATTCCACGCGGACGGCGAGAGCGTCCGAGCGGTGATCGAGCGGGCGCTCACGCGGGCGGAGCGACGGGAACCGAAGTACGACTAGAACTCAGGCGTTGCGCCGCTCTTTGGCCTTGGGTCGGAGCTTCTTGTATCCGCACTTCCGACAGCTCTCGGCGCGGGCGGCGTTGCGTGCGTTACACCGCATACAGATCTGTTTCTCGAGGATGCGCCGTTCCGCCTTCTCGAAGGTAGCCATACGCCTGGGTTCCGGGGCGACCGGCATAACGCTTGCGAGTGCGCGCGACCGGCGGTCGCCACAACGCAAGCGTTTAGACGACCGGTTGAGTACGTCGTGGTATGGCGAACTGTCCGCTCGCCGACGACTGCCCCAGTTTCTCGGAACGCATCCAGGGTATGGGGTGCCAGCACTACGGTGACCGCGGGGGTGCCGAGTGGTGTAACCACTACGATATGCCCATCTCCGACCTGAAACAGCAGCCGGTGAAACCGGGCGAGGAGCTCGTCGTCGAGGTGACCGACATCCACGAGAGCGGGTCCGGCGTCGGTCGCACCGAGGACGGCTTCATCGTCTTGGTCGACGGGACGCTCCCGCCGGCGCGAGCACGCGTCCGGATCCACCGGGTGAAGGCCAACCACGCGACCGCCGACGAGGTCGAACGTCTCCCGATGGACCCCGACGAGGACGAAACTGAGGGGGACGACGGGGACGCGAGCGCCGAGACCGACTCGGGGACGGCAGGGTCCGACGACGGGCCGGGTCGTCCCGATCAGCTGGGCAGCCGGGACAACTTCTGGGGCGGATAGGCGTCGACGCCCGGACGGCGTCGGGAGCGGACAGTCCGATGTGTAGCTTTTAGGTGCCGAACGCATACACCGAATCATGGAAGACGACCCGGACGCGGACGCGCTGCTCGAACGCGCCGGTTTCGATCCCGAGGAGAGCGTGTTGACACGTCGACAAGCGGAGGTGCTCGCGCTTCGCGAGCGGAACGTACGCCAGTCCACCATCGCGGACCTACTCGGTACGTCCCGCGCGAACGTCTCGAGCATCGAATCGAGCGCCCGCGACAACGTCGCGAAGGCCCGCGAGACCGTCGCGTTCGCCGAGGCGCTGACGGCGCCGGTTCGCGTCGAGGTCGACGAGGAGACCGACCTCTATAACGTCCCCAAACTCGTCTACGACGCCTGTGACACCGCCGGCGTCAAGGTCAACCACACGGCCCCGGATCTGATGAAACTCGTCAGCGACGAGGCGGGCGACGCGGTCAAGGGCCGGGAGATACAGGCGCCCCTGCTGGTCGGCGTGACCACCGACGGCACCGTCCGCGTCCGGCAGTCGAAGTGAGCCGACGACTCGATCAGAACTCCCCTCGGGACCGTAGCTCGGCCACCAGATCACGAACCCGCTGAGCCGCCGCCTTCGGCACCACGAGCACCCGGTCGTCGTACGCGACGACCGCCAGGTCCTCGACGCCGACCAGCGAGACGTGGACGTCGTCGCCCGCGACGACGTTGTTCGTCGCGTCCACCGCCGCCACGGTTGCGTCGCCGGCGACGACCGTTCCGTCCCCGTCGGCCGGCAGGAGGCGTTCGAGCGCGTCCCACGTCCCCAGGTCGTCCCACTCGACCGTGAGGGGAACGACGACGACGTCCCCCGCCCGCTCGAACACCGCGTGGTCGACGCTCACGGGGTCGACCGCCTCGAACCCCGCGTGGTCGACGCTCACGGGGTCGACCGCCTCGAACCCCGCGTCGGGGTCGTCCCGCTCGAGGGCGTCGACCAGCGGTGAGAGGGGGGAGTCGGCGGCCGCCGACAGGAAGGCAGCGGGCGTCCACGCGAAGAGGCCGGCGTTCCAGTAGTAGCCCCGGTCGACGTACCGTCGTGCCGTCCGGGCGTCCGGCTTCTCGTGGAACGCCGCCACCTCGGCGTAGCCGTCCCGCTCGGCCCCCGGTTCGATGTAGCCGTAGCCGGTGTCCGGGCGTTCCGGCTCGACGCCGAACGTGACCAGCGCGTCCGTCTCGGCGGCCACTCGCGCCCCCCGGCGGGCCGGCGTCTCGAAGTCGCCCGCGACGTGGTGGTCGCTCGGGAGGACGAACACGACGGGGTCGTCGAACCGTTCCGCGATCCGGTGGGTGGCGTAGGTCAGCGCCGGTCCGGTGTCCTTCCCCGCCGGTTCGACGAGCACCGACGCCTCGGGCACCGACTCGCGGACGGCGTCGGCGAACGCGGGTCGGGTCGAGACGATCACCTCGTCGGCGAAGGTGGCGCGGGCGACGGTCCGTTCGAGGAGCGTCTCCTCTCCCGCGAGCGCGAGCAACTGCTTCGGGCGGTGGCTCCGACTCGCGGGGTAGAGCCGTGAGCCGACGCCGCCCGCGAGCACGACTGCGACGACCGGTCGATCCATGGCAGTCATTGGGCGATTCGGGACAAAAGGACACCGTTCACCACGTCTCGACGACGCCCTCACGGACGTCCTCCAGACAGCCCTCGCAGTCGGGGTGGCCGCCCTCGAAACATTCGGGGCGGGCGTCGTCGTCGAGGGCGACGGCGCGACGTTCGGCCGCCCGGCGACAGACGATCCTGACGCGTCCGTCGTCGTCGTGGGGGAGGTCGACCGACGACTGCCCCTCGCGGTAGGCCCTGCGGGCCTCCGCGTAGCGGCGGCCGGCCGAGCGGAAGGTCGTCCGCACGAACCGTTCCAGTCGGTCGTCCATACACGGCCTTGCAGGGGCGGGCTCAAAGACCCGTCGGCGTCGTCGCGGGTACGCCACTCCGGCGCCGAACTTCACTTTCGCTCCGGTCGCGGAAGTTTTTATACCGTCCCGCACCAATCGGCGTGTGCCTCCCCACGAGAACAGACCGGAGGCGAGTGAAACCATGACTGATTTGCATACCCACGCGGAGGACATCGTCGCGCAGTTCTCGGATCATCTCGATCTGAGCGTCGACGAGGTCGAGGAGCGACTCGACAACCTCGTCAACGAGTACCGGGTCCCGGTCGACGAGGCCCGACGGAGCGTCGTGAACAGTTACCTCGACGAGGCCGGACTGGAGCGTGACGCCCTGGGCGGGGGCGACAACGCCTCCGTCGGTCTCGCCGAGATCGACCAGGACGAACAGTGGCTGGACGTGACCGCGAAGGTCGTCGAACTGTGGGAGCCACGGAGCGACTCCGTGGCCCAGGTCGGCCTGCTGGGCGACGAGTCGGGCACCACCAAGTTCGTCGCCTTCGAAACGTCTGATCTCCCCCACTTGGAGGAGGGGTCGGTCTACCGGCTGGAGAACTTGGTGACCGACGAGTACCAGGGCAACTTCTCGGTGAAGCTCAACCGGACGACGACCATCACCGAGGTCGACGAGGAGATCGAGGTCGGCGACGACGCCGAAACCGTCGAGGGCGCGCTGGTGGACATCCAGAGTGGGAGCGGCCTGATCAAGCGCTGCCCCGAGGACGACTGCACTCGCGTCCTCCAGAACGGCCGGTGTTCCGAACACGGCAGTGTCGAGGGCGAGTTCGACCTGCGAATCAAGGGCGTCCTCGACGACGGCGAGACGGTCCACGAGGTGATCTTCGACCGCGACGCCACCGAGTCTCTGACCGACATGACGCTGGAGGAGGCCAAGGACATGGCGATGGACGCCCTCGATACGACGGTCGTCGCCGACGAGATGCGCGCGGACACGCTCGGTCGGTACTACCGGGTGAGCGGGCCGCAGTTCGGCCGGTACGTGCTGGTCGACGAGTTCGAACGACTGAGCGATCCGGTCGACGCCGAGGCGGCCCTCATCGAAGCGAGGTCGATCTAACATGAGTCAGGCACCTTCCCGCGAAGTCGCACGCCGCGCCTTCGCCCGCGAGTTCAACGACGCGAGTCACACGTTCAAGGAGTCCGAGGACGAACGCGCCCCCGTCTACCTCCTCTTGCCGACCGGCGAGCGTGCCAACCGCGTCTTCCTCGTCGGTACCCTCACCGAGAAGGAAGACGTCGGCGAAGACGACGAGTACTGGCGGGGACGGATCGTCGATCCGACGGGGACGTTCTTCGTCTACGCCGGGCAGTACCAGCCCGACGCTGCCTCGACGCTCCGGGACCTCGAACCCCCGGCTTACGTCGCCGTCGTCGGGAAGCCACGCACCTACGAGACCGACGAGGGGAACGTCAACGTCTCGGTCCGTCCCGAATCGATCACCGCCGTCGACGCTACCACGCGCGACCGCTGGGTGGCCGAGACGGCGACCCGGACGCTCGAACGAGTCGCCGCATTCGACGACGAGGGAGCGGAGTACGCCCGGATGGCTCGCGAGGAGTACGACCCCGAAATCGACGACTACCGCGGGATGGCCCTCGCAGCCCTCGAAGGCCTCGACGAATCCGACGAACTCGGCGCCGACGGCGCCGCCGACGCCGACGTGCCCGCCGGGCAGTGAACGACGTCGGCCGCCACGTCAGCCGTCCGTCGGCGGTCCGTCACCCTTCCGTCTGACAAACCGTTAAGTGAGTCGCGGTTAGAAATCGGGGTGACAATGGGCAACAAAAACAAAACCATCTCGTTTCGCGTCAACGAAGACGCGTTCGAGACCCTGCGCGAGATCGCCGAGGAGCGCGACCTGTCGCTCTCGGCGGTGTTTCGCGACTACGTCGACATGCTCGTTGCCCACGACGGCCAGGTCCAGGTCGTCCCCGAACACGAACTGGAGAGTGGATCGGGCGACGGCACCAGCTTCCCACCCAAGGTGGAGGTGCCAAAGAGCTTCGTTCGTGAGCACGAACGCCTCGAACTCGAAGCCGAGCACCTGCGGGAGCAACTCGACGAGCACAAACGCTACGTCAACCACCTGCGTGAACAGTTGGAGGAGGGTGGCGAGGACGTCATCCAACTCGAGGACTTGGACGGCGGCGAGCGTGACGAACCGTCTTTCAGACTAGGCTGACAGGGTCCGGCGCGCCTCCGCGGCGCGGCGCTCCATCGCGTCGTCGCCCTCGACGGCGGCCAGCGACTCGACCGCCTCCAACCGCCGCACCGCCCGGTCCAGAAATGAGAGTACATCGCCCGGGTAGGCATAGAGCATATAGTCGTCGCTCATCACGTCGACGATGGCGTCCGGTCCCAGTCCCTGTGCCCGGAGATCCAGCAGATAGCGGACGAACTGCCGCTCCGGGTAACCGGTATAGAGGTCGTCGGGGTCCTCGCAGTCGAGGAAGTCGGTCGCGAAATCCAGCAGGCGGTCACGGGTAGCGTCGTCGAGTTTCGAGAGCCCATCGCCGCTGTAGAGCACCTCCATCGTCGCCCCCTTGAACGCCCCCTTGGGGATGGACGTGTCCAACTGTGAGACGATCTGCCGATGGTTCTTCAGATAAACCTTGTCGGTGATAGCCACTGGTCACCGGTAGGCGACTGTGAAACTAAAACGTCCCGACTCGACCGTGCGCCTCTCCCACATCCTCGTTCCGAGTCGTAACCTACTTTACTCACAGCGCAGTACGCTACTCCGTGTCCGGGTTAGGGTAGTGGTTATCCTTCAGCCTTGTGGAGGCTGAGACGCGGGTTCGATTCTCGCACCCGGACTTCTCACGACGACCGCAGGGAAGAGTCGAAAAGCCGTCGCACTCGGACTTCTCCGCGAAGAACGCCGTGGCGAGCGGCCGGTCCACCGTAAGCGACCCGAAGGGCAGTGGAACGACTGTGGGTCGATTCTCGTATCCGGGCCCTTCGTTCTCGCGTGATCGCTCGCTCTCCCTCTCGCCGGCGTTCCCCATCGTCGTCGAGAACGGCGCGATGAGTTCGACCTGGCCGCGACACGGGGCCAGTCCGGCATCACTACGTACGGTGACCCCGTGGACGTCGGCGGCGGAGCGGCCCGTCCCTTCACGACCGAGACGCTCTCCCGAGAACCGACCGGCGCGCAGACACTTCACCACGATTTTTCACCCATGCGGTGAATGACCCGGTAGACATGGACGAACGACGCGCGATCGTCGCCCTCTTCGGATTCCTCGTCATCGCCACCATCGGTTTCATCGCCTACCAGTTCGTCGCCGCTCTCACCATCGCCGTGTTCGTTTACTATTCGACACGACGATTCTACAGGGCACTCGGTCGCCTCCATCTCCCGAAGCGGGTTCGGGCAGTGGCGGTGATCCTCCTGCTTGCCCTCCCCTTACTCCTGTTGCTCAGTTACACCCTGGTCTTGCTCGTCACCGAGACGCGTCGGTTCGTCGATACGTATCCGGTCATCGAGACGGCCGCCGCCAACGTGGCGTGGCTGGAGGGTATGGAGGACCTTCCTAGCCTCACGTTCGCGGGCGTCGTCGAGGCGTATCGGGCGGGGCAGTTCGACGCGATCATCGACTTCCTGGTGGAGAACGCTGCCTTCCTGACCAGCGCGATCACGGGCTTTTTCCTCAACCTGTTCATCGTGGTGGTCGTCAGCTACTATCTCCTGATCGACGGCTCGCGGCTCCACGGCTGGCTCCGACGGTTCGACGACGACGCCATCGTCCGCGAGTTCCTGGAGGCCGCGGACCGTGAACTCGAAGCTATCCTCTTTGGCAACCTCCTGAACGTAATCGCCATCGCTCTGATCGGCGTCGGCGCGTTCAAAGGGTACAACGCGCTCGTCCCGGCGGCCGTCGAGGTTCCGTATCCAGCGCTGGCAGGCGTCCTCACGGGCGTCGCGAGCCTCGTCCCGGTCGTCGGGATGAAGATCGTCTACGTACCCATCGCCGCGGCGATGTCGGCGCCGATCGCCTTCCGCGGTGAGTACTCTCTGTTGGTGTATGTCGCCGCGTTCATAGCCGTAGCGGTCGTCGTCGTCGACACCATTCCCGACCTCGTCCTTCGGCCGTATCTCAGCGGCGAGCGAACCCACGTCGGCTTGCTGATGCTCGCGTACATCTTCGGCCCGGTCGTGTTCGGCTTCTACGGGCTCTTTTTTGCACCCATCATCCTCGCCCTCGGAGTGACCTTCGCCCACACGGCGCTCCCACGGCTCCTCGGCGGCGACGAGGCGGTCGACTCCGGACTCCCGCCGGACCAGCGCCGTCTCGACGACTTCTGACCGGGTCGATCGGCGCGGACCGACGCCGGTGACTCTGCCCGCCCGTCCGCTCGCCGTCGAGGAGCGGGCCGTCTATCGGCCGGGCACCGTAGGTTCACACTCCACGGGAGGTACCGCACCGCCGTGAGCTCCGACCGTCGCCGTTTCGCTTCGACCGACGAATACATACCAACTTACAATGTATTCTGTAATATATATATAATTCTGACGACGATCACGAACGCCGACACGAGAGAAGAGACCGGGAAAATATGATACAGTAGACAAATATGTTACAATATCCGGGAATAAAAAGAGAAAACTAGAAATAATGTCTTAATAAAGAAAATATATAAGTTTTGCACGCCTCGTTCTCGTACTGGCGGACATCGGTTCGGAGACTACGCTGTTCGGGACGAAAGACTACGAATACAGTGCTTTGGAGCCTGAAACGCTCGGTTTGTCCTCGTTCGTATCCTCTTCGGGGAGATCGACGACGAAGTAGCGACTACATCCCGCTTTCAGAATAATACAATAGAAAAATCACTACTGACAATACATACAAATACTGGTATATTTATCAGGAGGGGCAACGAGGGCGTCGTCGGCCAGTTGCCAGTATCTGCCCGGAACTACCGTGTCGCGACGCCGCTGCCATCAAATAACGAGTATAGTTTTGTTAGGATCTTTCTTCCCTGCGGGAACGATCCGGACGTGTCCGTCGTTCCCTTCGATTCCAAGAGATGCTACCGTGTCACCTAGAAGAGTTCGGCGATACTGAACGATAGGTGTGAACAGTTACGATCGTCGTCCCGATCTACAGTGCGCTACTGGCGAAAATTCACGATTATGGGGTAAGACCCCGACTCTCCCATTTGTGAACACTTCGATGCGTGAGTATAACGAACGAACACGACCGTGTGTGATAAATAATTAAAGTCACATTGGTGTTTTTGGCGCAAGCATGCCTCGATGTCGGGCCCTATACGCGATCATACTCTATGTTCTTTATATTCAGAATGGGTGAACAATGTTCCCACTCTAGTGAACGCGTTCCGTACAGCGATCTGATCGGAGATGGACATCCAATACCGTTTCTGGACTGTCTACGTACGATATATCGGTATCAACGCTGGTTTTCGGCGGCACGATCGTAGTCGGTCAGCCGAGCCGCCTACCCCCGTCCGTTCAGTATCGGTGTACGTGTTCGTAGTGGGTGGTGCTGTGAGAACGATCGCCCTCGAAGCGTTCCGGAGTCGGAACGAACGGGGCGTCTGTCCGCCCGATGATCGAGGAGAGAGACGGAGCAGGTCGGTGGTGTTACTCGACGTCGACCGTGCCACCGGTGTCGGGATCGCCGCGGGCGAACCGCTTTCCGGTGGTGGTGTTGAACAGGTACAGCGTCGGTACTTTGGGGAGGATCGTCGCGTGTTCGTCCTCCGGAATCACCTCTTCGACGGGGACGACGGCGCGCATCTCCCCCTGTGGCCCTTCGAGGTACATGTGTACCTCGTCACCGAGTGGCTCGTGTAGGTCCACGGTCGTCTGGATGCCGGGGGTGTCCGGATCGGGGGTTGCCTGAATCTTTCGCGGCCGGAAGCCGAGCTTGATGTCTTCGCTCGCCTCGTCGGGAAGGTACTCCCCGATGTTGAACGAGAACCGCGGACCGTCGTCGACGTCGACGACGGCCCGTTCGTCGTCGATATCGACGACCGTGGCGTCGAGCAGGTTGATCTCGGGCGATCCGATGAACTCGGCGACGAACGTGTTGTTGGGGATCCGGTAGACCTCCTCCGGGTGTCCGACCTGTTCGATCTGTCCGTCGTTCATCACCGCGATCTTGTCCGACATCGTCATCGCCTCCTCCTGGTCGTGGGTGACGTAGACGATGGTGGCGTCGAGTTCCTTGTGGATTCGGCTGAGCTCCTTGCGCATCTCGCGTTTGAGCTTCGCGTCCAGGTCGCTCATCGGCTCGTCCATCAGGAACGCGACCGGCTCGCGGACGATCGCCCGGCTGATGGCGATCCGCTGTTGTTGCCCGCCGGACAGCTCCCCGGGATACTTGTCGAGCAGCCCGTCGATCTGGACGATCTCGGCGGCCGTTTCGACCCGTTCGGTTCGCTGCTCCCGGGACATGCCGGCCAGCTTGAGCGGGTACTCGATGTTCTCCCGCGCCGTCATGTGGGGGTACAGTGCGATCCGCTGGAACACCATCGCGAGGTCGCGGTCCTGCGGGGAGGTGTCGATCGCTTCCTCGCCTTCCAGGTAGAGTGTCCCCTCCGTCGCCGTCTCGAGGCCGGCGATACAACGGAGAGTCGTGGTCTTCCCACATCCACTCGGGCCGACGAGGGTGACGAAGTCACCCTTCTGGATGTCGAGGTCGACGCCGTCGACCGCCACCTCGATGCCCGACGGGATGTCGAACTCCTTGCGAAGGTTCTGAAGCGATATCTGTGTCTGGTCGTCCGGCAACGAACTTCGGTTCCGATCTGTTTTGCTCATTGTTAGAGTCCTCCGGTGCGGAATCCTTCGAGGATGCTTTCCTGCAACTTGTACACCAACAGGAACGGCGGGATCGACATCAGCGTCGACGCCGCCATGATCTGCCCCCAGTAGACGTAGTTCTGCTGGACGAACGTCTGGACTGCGGGTGGCAGTGTCTGCATGGAACTATCCGGGAGCAGGATCGTCGCCATCGTGAAGTCGTTCCAGCTAACTGCGAACGTGAAGATGGCCACGGCGACCATTCCGGGTTTCGCCATCGGGATCGCCACGTCCTTGAACGAGTGGAACTGTGAGGCCCCGTTCATCCACGCGGCCTCCTCGTACGCGATGGGGACCGTCTGGAAGAACTTCCACATCATCCACATCGCGAACGGCAACGAAATGGCGATGTGAGCGACGCTGATCCCGATGTAGCTGTTCAGCAGGCCCAGCCGCCGCCAGATCTGGTACTGCGGGAACGCCAGCAGGATCGGCGGGAACATGTAGCTGAACAGGATCAGCCGGGCGAAGTTCTTTCGGCCGCGGAACTGGACCCGGGTCAGGCCGTAGCCCGCCAGCGTGGACGCGCCCACGGTCGAGACGATCGCGATCACGGCCACGAGGACGCTGTTGAAGTACCAGCGTTCGAAGTTACGGTCGGCGAACACGCTGATGTACGCGTCGATCTGCAGGGCGGCGAGCACCTGCGTCGGGAACCACGTCGGGGTCCGCACGATGTGGTCGTACGGCTGGACCGACGCCACCAGCATCCAGTACATCGGGAACATCATCACGGCACACGTCAGGACGACGACGGCGTACAGCGCCACCTTCCTCACCTGCAGGCGCTCCTGGTAGGGGAGGATTCCCGAGAGGGTCGACTGGATCCGGTTCGAGATCCTATCGGTGAATACCATCAGCGACCCACCTCCTCAGCGGGGTTGAAGCCGACGAAGTAGACGATGGCGCCAGCCCCGAGGAACGCGAACAGCGTCCCGGCGATCGCACCGGCCTGGCCGAGTTTGAAGTCGAGGAACGCCACCTCGAAGATGTAGATCGGGAGCGTCGTCGTCGCCGATCCCGGGCCACCGGTGGTCATGATGTAGATGATGTCGAACTTGTTGAACATCCAGATGCCCCGCAGCAGCAGCGTGAGCAGAATGACGCCCTTGATCTGGGGAAGTGTGATGTCCCGGAACTTCCGGAGCGGCCCCGCCCCGTTCATCGTGGCCGCCTCGTAGAACTCGTTGGGGATCGACTGTAGCCGGGCCAGCACCATGATCGTGATGAAGATGGCGAACTTCCAGGAGTTCGCGACGATCAGGGTCGGCAGGGCGATGTCACCCGACGACAGCCATCCGATGGGCTGGTTGATGAGCCCGATGTCGACGAGGAAGACGTTGATGATCCCGTAGTTCCCGTTGAGCATCAGCCGGAACACCATCCCGACCACCACGGTCGGAATGAGATACGGGAGGAAGATCATCGCTCGCGCGAGGACGACGCCCCGGAACTCCCGCGAGAGCATCAGCGCCGTGCCGACGCCGATGACGAGCTGGAGCGCGACCGAGCCGAAGCCGAACGAGACGCTGCGCCAGAACGCGTTCCAGTAAGACGGGCTGTTCAGCACGCCGATGTAGTTCTCGATACCCACCCACGTCCACGTCGGCGACAGGGCGCCTGCGTCGTAGAGGCTGAGATTGAGCGCCCACAGGATCGGCAGGAACGACGCGAACAACATCAACAGCGCGGCTGGCCCGACGGTCAACCCGATGAGGGCCTTCTTGTCCCCAAACAGGCTTTCGAGCAGTCCATCCCAGGATTTTTTCGGTATTCTGAACCAGTTATTAACTGTGTCTTGTAATGTACTCATGCTTTGTGTGTGTGGTTATCGGACACGTGGGGTTGGTTGTCGATATTCACAATAAAAATTTGTGGTAACGCTTCGGTCAGCGCGCGGGAGGACTGCGTGAGGCCAGTCTCACAGGGCGCCCTGCATCTGGGTGACTGCGGCCTCGATAGCGCTGTCCAGGGAGTTGCCTTGGTTGACGTACTCGTACACCAGGTCCCCGAGGCCGAAGGTCGTGAAGGCCGAGGAGGCCTTGTAGTTCGGCGGCTGGGTCTCCGCGGCGATCGGCTGTCCCTTCGGAATCTGGTCGAGGTAGAACCCGATCTGCTCCGACGTCATGGAATTGTTGACGAGGTCCACGTCCCACATCGGGTGGGACGGGTCACGCCGGGACTCGCTCAGCGGCGCGTTGTGCACCGGCGTGATCTGGTAGAACTCCGTGAGGAGGTCGTCGTCCATCATGATCATCGAGACGTACTCCTTGGCGGCTTCCGTCGCCTGGCCGCCATCCATGATCCCCCAGCCGGAGGGGAAGGTGTAGTCGACGTCGTTGTCGGCGTCGGGGTTGTTGGGGAAGGGCCCGAGTGTGACGTCTTGCGCCCAGGACCGGCCGCGCTTGTGTGCCTGCACCTGCGGGCGAGCGCCGCCGTAGAAGCTCTCGCCGACGTCGCCGTTGGCGAAGGCGTCGGTCGTCTCGGTCCAACTCCAGTTCGCCGTGTCGGCGGAGTACTCGTAGAAGTCCTTGAGGTAGTCGAGGGAGGCCTTGATCTCCTGTTTGTAATCGGGCAGGGCGGCCTCGATCTGTTCGTTGCTGTCGCTCGCCCACTGGGTGGTCCGGGCACCGCTCGCCCAGATGTGACAGAGCGTCGTGTTGGTCCCCAGGAACGTCGCCCCGGTGGCGATGCTCCCGCCCGCCATGTCGTCTTTCTCCTCGTCGACGGTCTGCATGAAGTCGCCCCACTCCTCGTAGGTGGTCGGCGTTCCGAGGGCGCTGGAGCCTTCGAAGCCGACTTCCTCCATGACGTCGCCGCGGTACCACCGAACGTTCGGAGCACAGAACGAGGGGAACCACCGATCGCCGCCCTCGTATTTGATCCGGTACTGGCTCGGGAAGTTGGTCTTCTCCTTGAAGTCGTCGACGACGTCGGTGACGTCGGCAAGCAGGTTCTGGGTGACGTACTGACCGACGTTGAACTCCTCGAGGTTGATGACGTCCGGCGGGTCACCCGCCTGGAGCAGTTGGGCGATCCGCTTGTTGTATCCCGTGTCCCACGCGTAGGTCACGTTGACCGACGTGCCGGTCTGTTCCTCGAACTGGCTCCCGGTCTTGTTCCAGAACTCCTTGAACGCCGGGGACTGCTCCATCGAGATGAAGTGGACGGTCTCGCTGGTGGAGGAGCCGCCACCGTCGCCGCCACCGCCGTCACCGCCGTCACCGCCGTCACCGCCGCCGCCGTCACCGCCGTCACCGCCGTCGCCGCCGTCGCCACCGCCGCCACCGCCGCCGGAACAACCGGCGAGCATCGTGGCGCCGCCCGCGGCAGCGGCCGAAACCCCTTTCAGGAAGTCCCGCCGCTCGGGGTCCTCTTCCGCTTGGCTTCCTTCCGGACTATTCATCACGTCGTCTACCGAGTCTGGCTGATCTGTCATAGGTTGCTCGCTATGTGTGACTCCCGTTCGTGGCAGGCTTTCACACTTCGGAACAACGATAGTGAGGTTGTTATAAAAAAATAACTATTATTTTAGGGTGCGATATGTAGTGATAAAATACAATGTATATCTCGTCGGCCGGGACGGGAGAAGTAGTAGTCAAACAAGCGAAAAATCTGGGGACTCCGAGACGCCGGGGCGTTCGAGATGTCTCAAACGGTCCCGATCCGTTCTGACCAGTACCGGACGGGGGTCGTCGGTCGGCCTCCGAATCCACGGTCGCTCGGGCGGGCCGAGGGAGGGACCCGCCGAGTTCCCTTCGCGGCACGCCGAACGGCTACTTTTCGAGGTCCGCCGGGTTCCCGTCCTCGTCGACGGTGTACGTATCCCCGTTCAGGACCGCGGGCGAGTGGATGAACATCGCCCGGAACGGCCCGTCACGGTCCGCCGGATTCCGCGGGTAGTGTGGCACTCCCGGCGGAATGAACACGAGGTGGTCGTCGGCGTGACAGGGCACCGACTCGCCGTCGACGACGATCTCACCTTCGCCGTCGAGTCCATAGAAGGTCTCCCCGCTATACCGGTGGACGTGCGGCGTGACCGATTCCCCCGGATCGACGGTGATGATCCCCTGATCGAACATCTGCGTGTCGCCCTGATCGACGTTCATCAGGAACTGAATGTCGATCCCGAGGCGGTCTCTGACTTCCGGTTCGTCGACGTCGTAGAGGTGGTACGACTGCGAGTGATCCATGGCTCCGGATTCCGTTTGTGAACGGACCGTGTTAACGACTGTCCATCGACGTGATCGGTCGTCGACGCCCCGACTGGCCCGGCCGACGGGGACGTCACTGCACCCGGAGCCAGCAGAGACACGCGGTGCTACCGAGAAAGAACGGCAGGAGCGCCGCGAAGGCGAGTTCGTAACTGAACGCCTGCGCCACCGTGCCGATGTACGTCGGTCCCAGACTCCCCAGGAAGATGAGGAGCGTTCGGGTGCCGCCGTAGTCTCCACCCATACTCGCGTCGGGAAAGAGGCCCATGAGATACGCGTTGACGACGGGCGGAAAGCCGGTGATCCCTACCGCGAGCAGTCCCAGACCGACGAGGACCGGTCCCGACGATTCCGCGACGAACAGGACGAGAAGTCCCGCCATCCCGACCAGCGCCGACCCGATGGCGACCGTAAGATGCCGTATCCGGTCGCCGAGCGCCCCCGCCACGACGCGGGCGACCGCACCGATCATGAAAAAGCCGATGAAGGCGTTGTTCGCGAACGTCTGTGGGTAGCCCTTCCCGAACCGGAGAAACGCTGGGAGAAACCCCAGGATGCCCTGAAAGATGAAACTGTACATAACGTAGGCCACGACGGTCCAGCGGACGAGCGGATTCCCCAGGATCCGCGAGACGGTCCCCCGCACGTTCAGTTCGCATCCTCGGATGCCGGTTTCGTAGGTCCCCCGGTGGTGGACGTGGAGCGCCGCGGCGACGCCGACGAGCACGATCACGACCGGAACGAACGAGACGTGCCACGTCGTCGCGACCGTGATGCCGCCGACCCGCCACGTCGTGACGGCGAGGACCCCAACCGCGAGCGCGCCAGACAGCGACGTGCCCGTGTCGATCGACGACGTGTAGAGGCCGAACGCCTGTCCCCGGCGCGCGTCGAACAGAGCCGCGAGCTGTGCGTACGAAGACGGCGTGAACAGTCCGGCTCCGAGGCCCATCACGACGAGGCCGCCGACGAACCCGGCGTACGTCGTGACCTGCGTGAGGAGCACGAACCCGGTCGACATGACCGCCATCGCCCCGATCAGCACCGTCTTGTACGATAGCTGGTCGGACAACAGGCCGCCGGGATACTGCGTGAGGGCGATCGAGGCCCACATCACGGTGAGTGCGATTCCTGCCTCGGCGGACGTGATGTCGAGCGTCTCGATGATCGCCGGCAGCAAGGGGCCGAAGATGTTTCGCCCGACGAAGGCGGCGACCGTCCCGACGAGGATCAACGTCAGGAGCCGTCCGGGGTAGCCGGTCAACAGCGGTTCCCGGTCCGTCTCCGTGTTCGTGGCTGAGTGGTCCGTCATTCTCTGGGTGACAGGTGTGTCGTGTCGCGCGCCGCGTTCGTCACGGCGTCGGTACGGCCTCGAAGAGCGTGCTGCCGACGGTTCAGGCGTCTTCAGGTCCCCACATGTCCTCGGTGGCTGGCGCGTGTTCCTGGAGGTTCGTATCGTCTCCTCCCGTTCGGGGGAGGATCGCGTCGGTGCGGAGCACCGACGACGCGAACTCCGTCGCGGTGTCGAGCGCGAGCCGTTTGATGCCGATGGGCTCGATGATCCCGGTCTCGTATGCCGACGTGACCTCGCCGGTGTCGACGTCGAGCGCGGCGTCGCGCTCGCCCGCGTCGTGGTCGCTTCGCAGACGGGGGAGTACGTCGAGCGGGTCGTACCCCGAGTTCCGTATCAACTGTGCGACCGGTGTCTCCAGCGCCTCGGCGAACGCGTCGACGGCCAGTTGCTTCTTGCCGGCCGTCTCGGCCGCCGACGCCCGGACGCCACTGGCGGCGACGAGTTCCGCCGCGCCGCCGCCGGGGATCGCACGCGGATCGGCGGACACGGATGCCAGCGCCCCGATCCCCTGCTTGAGGATGCGTTCGGTCAGATCGCCGCCGGTCGCCGTCCCCGCGTTGACGACGACCGACGCGATGTCGGTATCGGCGCAGTCGGCAAACAGGGTACCCTTGATCGATCCCGAGCCGAGTTCCGTCACCGTCACCCGCCCCGAGTGACCGAGCGTCGCGTCCGCGATACCGCCCGGTGCGGCGACGTCCCCTCCTACCGCCGCACGGACGCGGTCGAACTTCTCGTCCGTGAGTTGGTGGAACGCGAGGATCCCGGCGTCCGCGAGGGCGGCGAGGGTCTCACCGTTGAGGTGTCCCGCACAGACGACCACGTCCGCTCCGCTGTCACAGAGCGTTCCGAGAGCCGCCTCGTACTGCTCGTCGCGGGAGTCACTGATCGCGCTCATCGCTTCCGGTCCGGAGACGTCGACCCCGTCGATCGCGCTCAGATCCTCGACGTCGAGTCGGGAGACCGGGTCGGAAAGCAGGAGGACGTCCGCATCGACGACGTCCTGTGGCATCCCGTCGTGGGGTACGTCGCTGCGCAGGATCGTCCCCTGGATGACCCGCGACTGGTCGATCCCGAGTCGGATGTCTTGTTCGAAGTGGACGTCGTCGAGCGAGAAGTCCGGAGCCAGGACGCTGGCGACGTCGATGGACACCTGCCGGAGGTGATCGATCTGCGAGTCGACGAACCGGCCGTTGATCGCGGTGGTGACGAGTGCGTATCGCTCCCGATCGGTCCGTTCGAGTTGGAGCGCCACGTCGTCGAGGGCTTCGACCGCGGTCGTCGCCGCCCGTTCGTACCCCCGTGCGACCGTGACGGGAGATACCCCTCGTTCGACGAGTTCCTCGGCCTCGTCGATCAGTGCCGCGGCGAGCAGGACCCCGAAGGTCGACCCATCGGGGAGGCGGTCGGCGTCCCCACACGCGTCCACGAGCATTCCACCGACCGGATCGCGAACGTCGAGGCGATGGAGGATGTCGGAGCCCTGATTCGAGACGAAGCCGTCGCCGTGCGGGTCGACCATCAGTTTGTCCCGTCCGTGTGGCCCGTAGGTTGCCCGGACGATGTCCCCGAGGGAACGGACGGCTCCGAACGCTGCCTCCTGGAAGTCGTCGGCCTCGATGCGTTCCGCCGACGAGATCCGATTTACCTCTCGTTCACTCATCGTCCGGGCCGAGGACACCGAACCATTTGTATGTTCGGACACGCCGAGCGCCGGGCCGGCGCGTGTCGGGTCCGAGACTGGAGCGGCGAGGGGACGACTCGACCGGCGGCCGACCGCTCGTCCCCCCGATCAGGTTTCCGGGGTGAGCACCGCGTGGGTGATATCCGGCGTGAACTCGTCGCCGGGGAGTTGTTGTTTGATCGCCGTCTCGGCGTCGCTGACCGCGAACTCGTGGGTGTTGATCGCCGCGATGTCCTCGCCCCGTCTGGCGACGATGTCCATCGCGCGTTCGACGTTGAGTGCCTGCCCCCGACCGCCGATGAGCATGACTTCGTCGTGGACGAGGCTGTCGGTGTCTATCTCCGTCGTCTCCCCGACCAGTCCCGGCAGCACGACCCGTCCCTTGGGCTCGACGACCGACAGGCCGAGCTGGATGGCCTGCGAGGACGGGGCCGTCACCACGACGACCGACGCGCCGTCACCCCCGGTGAGGTCGTCGATCCGCTCTTCGGTGTTCGGTTCGTCGACGAACACGGTGTCCGTCGCGCCGAGCGACGTGCCGACGTCGAACCGATGGCCGTCCGTCGAGAGGCCGGCGAGGACGATCGGGTCCGCGCCCGCCTCGTCCGCGACGACGACGGACGCGAGCCCCTGAGCGCCCGGGCCGATGATCACCACGTCGTCTCCCGGATCCACGTCGCCTTTCTCGACGACCCATCGGACGCCGTTGCCGATCACCGAGCCGAGACAGGCGGCCTTCGCCGGCGTCGCCTCGTCGACCGCGTGGACGCGGGTGTTCGGCGGGAGATACATGTACTCGCCGTACCCGCCCCAGAGGTGTGGCGGTTCCGAACAGCTGATCGAGACGCCGAAACACCGGTTCTCCTCGCACATGTGGTAGTCCCCGGATTGGCAGTACTCACAGTCGTAACACGGAACGTACGGCTCGGGCATCACGCGGTCACCGACCTCGACGCCCATCTTCGCGAGGCTCTCCTCGGCCCCGTCGACGACGCGGCCGACGACCTCGTGACCCATGACGAGCGGCAGGTTGGAGAAGTGCTCCTGTCCGGAGTAGAGGCCGATGTCGGTCCCACAGACCGACGTCATCTCGACGTCGAGGAGCGCGCCCTCCGCCGAGACGTCCGGGACCTCGAACTCGCGAAGTTCGAGCGTTTCCGCGTCGGACAGCACCATCGACTCAGTCGTCTCGTTCGCTGGCATGTATGCCCGTGACACGCCCTCTGTAATAAATCCCTCCGCGGGGGACTTCGATTACAGCATTTCGAGGCGAAAGCCCCCCTTCAGGGGTGGGATGAAGCCGACAGCCGGCGAAACGTTGATTATGTCGGCGCTCGTCGGTCGTGGCGCCGAGTCCGAGGTAAGGATACGCACCCTTCGCGGGGGTAGATGAAGCCCGCTATCTCGGTCGGGGGCCGTACTGGCACGGCCCACAACCCCACCGCGTACGAGTGGGGAACCTCCCGCCGTGGACTGCCCGGCCTGTGGTCGGGAACCCCACGCCTTTAGCCGTGGGAGGATGTCAGACTTCGTGGCGGATGCCGAGGGTGAGGCCACCGTCGACGGTCAGCGTCGTCCCGGTGATGTACGACGATCGGTCGGAGACGAGAAACAGCGCCGCGTCGGCGTGGTCCTCGGGTTCCGCCCAGCGATCGAGCGGGATCTTCTCTCGCGTCTCGCTGCGCTCCTCCGGCGTCGTCAACTCCTCGATGAGCGGCGTGAGCGTCCCGCCGGGACAGAGCGCGTTGACGCGGATGCCGTACTCGGCGAGGTCCCACGCCATGTGTTTCGTGAGGCCGATGACACCCCACTTCGAGGCGGTGTAGTTCGCCGGCCCCTCGTAGCTGATGTTCTGGCCCGCGATCGAGGAGATGTTGAGGATCCGCCCGCCGTCCGCCTCGGCCATCTCCGGAGCCGCTTGGACCGAGCAGTTGTACACGCCGTTCAGGTTGACGTCCATGACCTGTTGCCACTCCTCGGGCGTGATGTCCTGGAAGCGCTCGCCACGCGAGATGCCGGCGTTGTTGACCAGGATGTCGAGGCTTCCGAACTCCTCGACCGTCCGCTCGACGAGTCGCTCCGCGTCCGCCATCGACGAGACGTCACACTCGACCGCGGTGGCCGTGATCCCCGACGATTCGAACTCGTCGGCGGTGTCGGCCGCCGCCGCGGCGTCGATGTCCGCGACGATCACGTCGGCCCCTTCGGTCCCGAGTTCCTCGGCGATCCGCCGACCGATTCCCTGCGCTGCACCGGTGACGATAGCCGTCCGTCCGGCCAATCGAGAACCCATACCCGCAGTGGCGTGTGACGTGGTATTAATTGTGGGGGTCTCGCGGCGACGGGCGTCCGGCCTCCGCGACGTCGTCGGCCCGCCCCGCGGACGGTCGACCGGTGGCGTGGCGTGTCATGGCAAACTATATTAGAGAGGCTGCTCCCCATTTGGACGATGTCAGCCGAACATCCCCAACCCGGAGGGCACTATATCGCCGGCCAGTGGCGAGACTCCGCCGGCACCGACTACACTGCCGTTCGCAATCCAGCGACCGAAGAGGTGCTCGAGGAGTATCCGAACGCGACCCCAGCGGAGGTTCGGGAGGCGATCGACGCCGCCAACCAGGCACAGGTCGACTGGGGGCGACGTCCGGCGAAGGAGCGTGGGGATCTCGTCCGCGAGGTTGCGGACCTACTGCTCGCCCACCAGGACGAACTCGCGAGTCTCCTCGTCGAGGAGCAGGGGAAGCCCCGCTCGGTCGCCGAGGGCGAAATCGCAGCCTCGGCCGATCTCGCGGAGTACATGGCCGAGTGGGATCGACGGATCGAGGGAGACATCCTCCCCGGCGACAGCCGGGACGAGAGCATCCACCTGCAGCGACAACCCGTCGGCGTCGTCGCTGGCATCATCCCGTGGAACTACCCCATCGCGGTCTTCATTCGGAAGTTCGCGCCGGCGCTGACCGCCGGGAACGCGCTGGTGGCGAAGCCGAGCGAGGTCACCCCGATGGCGACGATCCGCCTCGCCGAACTCATCGACGAACACGTCGACCTCCCGGACGGGGTGTTCAACCTCGTCCTCGGCGCCGGCGAGACCGGCGAGGAACTGGTGACCTCGCCGGACGTCGACATGATCTCGATGACCGGCAACGTCGAGACCGGGAAGCAGATTATGCGTCAGGCCGCCGACAACCTCACCGAGGTATCGCTCGAACTCGGCGGGAAGGCCCCCGCTATCGTCTGGAAGGATGCCGACATCGACGCGGCCGTTGAGGACGTCCTGACCGCCCGCATCACGAACACCGGACAGGTGTGTACGTGCGCGGAGCGCGTGTACGTCCACTCTAGCGTCCGCGAGGAGTTCGAGGAGAAGTACCTCGACGCGGCCCGGGAGATCAGCGTCGGCCCGCCCGAGGACGACCCCGATATGGGTCCACAGGTCAACGAACGCGAGTTCGAGAAGACCGAGGCGGCCGTCCAGCGTGCCCGGGAACAGGGTGCCGAGGTCCGTCTCGGCGGGAGCGAACCCTCGGGTGAGGCGTTCGAGCGGGGATACTGGTACGAGCCGACCGTCGTCACCGGCGTCGAACAGGACATGGACATCATGCAACAGGAGGTCTTCGGCCCGGTGACCCCGATCATGGAGATCGACTCCCTCGACCAGGCCATCGAGTACGCCAACGACTCCCGGTACGGGCTGTCCGCGTACCTCTTCACCAACGACTACCGGGTCGCGATGCGTGCCGCCGAGGACCTCGAGTTCGGCGAGACGTACATCAACCGGACGCTGGGGGAGTCCTGGCAGGCCCACCACATCGGCTGGAACGAGTCCGGCATGGGCGGCGAGGACGGCAAGTACGGCTTCCTCAAGTACACCCAACTGAAGACCGTCTACCACAACTACTCGTGAGCGCGCGAGCCAACCGCACCGACCGACGACCACGACCGACCGACAGCGAACCTATCCACGACACGACAACATGATCGGAACATCCCACCACTACGGCGTTACCGTATCGGACATGGACGAAGCGCTCGAGTTCTACCGGGACACGCTCGGTATGGAACAGATGGACAGCCTCTCCTTTGCGAGCGAGGAGTTCAGCAAGTTCGTCGGCGTCGAGGGCGTCGACGTCGACCTGACGTTCCTCGACGCGGACGGCTGTGCCGTCGAACTGCTCGAATACCACGAACCCCCGGGCGGCGACGCGAACGAAGGCGTCTCCAACAACGACGTCGGGGCCGCACACTTCTGTCTCGAAGTCGACGATATCGACGCCGTCTACGAGGACCTCTCGGACGAGGTCGAGTTCGTCAATCCGCCCCAGACGCTCGCGAACGGCGCGGAAGTCGCCTACATGCACGATCCCGACGGTAACATCGTCGAACTGCTCTCCGAGTAACTCCTCCGGCCGCTGCGCCGGACACGGCGCCGTGTCGCCGTGATTCCACCCCGCCACCATTTTTTCGACCGCTCTCCCGCCGCCGCGGCGTCCCGTCTCCCGATCGTGAGGCGTGTCAGTCCGGTAGCTTGATTAGACGAGATACAGACAGTGGGAGTGATGTTCGAGCAAGTGCACCACGTAGCTTATACCGTGGACGACCTCGACTCGTATCAGACGTTCTTCGGTGACGTCCTCGAGATGGAGAAGGTGGACTACCGGGAGATGCCCGACGACGGATACAAGGCGGCGGTGTACGATGTCGGCGGCGTCTACATCGAGGTTCAAGAACCGATGGGTGAGGACACCGACATCAAAGCCGAGATGGACGAGTTCCTCGAAGAGCAGGGGAACGGCCTCAACCACGTCGCCTACGAAGTCGACGACATCGAGGCCGCCGTCGAGCGGTGCGAATCCGAGAAGGGGATCCAGCGCGAGTGGGACGAGCCCATCGTGGCCCCCACGTTCCCCGACTGCAAGCTGATCGACATGGATCCCGACACCAGTCGCGGCATCTACCTGCAACTCGTCGAGGAGATGGACTGACCGGCGATGCTCAACCTCCCACCGCAGCTTCAGGACCGAGACGAACCGATCGACGTCGGCGTCATCGGCGCCGGCCTGTTCGGGACGAAACTCGTCGACCAGATCGAGCGGGTCACCGGTATGCGGACGGCCGCCATCGCCGACCTCGACCTCGACAAGGCCCAGCAGGCGTACCGGGAGTCCGGCGTTCCCGTCGCCGACGTGACCGAGACCGACGGCCTCGCCGGGCTGAACGCGGCCATCGCCGACGGGCAACAGGCCCTGATCGACGACGGTCCCACCCTCGCCCGAAGCGACGTCGACGTGATCGTCGAGTCGACCGGCATCCCCGAGGTCGGTGCACACCACGCCTACACCGCCATCATGGAGGAGACCCACGTCGTGATGGTGAACGTCGAAGCCGACACGGTGGTCGGCCCCACTCTGGCCGACCTCGCGGAGAAAGCCGGCGTCACCTACTCGATGGCGTACGGCGATCAGCCGTCGCTGCTCGCCGAACTGTACGACTGGGCCCAGACCGTCGGCCTCGACGTCGTCGCCGCCGGAAAGGGCAACCCGTTCGTCGAGGAGTACCGGTACGGGACGCCGGACGACGTCTTCGACCGATGGGGGTTCGACGAGGATTTCGTCGAGGAACACGACCTCAACCCCTGGATGTACAACTCCTTCCTCGACGGTACCAAGGTGGCCGTCGAGATGTGTGCCGTCGCCAACGCGACCGGGCTGACTCCCGACGTACAGGGGATGCACCTCCCCGACGCGTCGATCGAGGAGATACCCGAGAAACTCCGCCCGAAGGAGGAGGGCGGCGTCCTGAACGACACCGGCGTCGTCGACACCGTCAGTTCGCTCCGTCCCGACGGCACGGAGATCGACGACAACATCAGCTTCGGCGTCTTCATCGTGACGACGACGCCCAACGAGCGGGTTCAGGAGTATCTCGAACAGAGCAGCGGCTCCGGTATGTACGTGGCCAGCGACGGGAAGTATCAGGTGTTCCACCGTCCCTACCACCTCCCCGGCACCGAGACGTCCGTCAGCGTCGCCAACGCAGCCATCCGGAACGAACCGACCGGCGTCCCGCGGTCGCGCGAGGCCGAGGTGGTCGGCGGCGCCAAACGGACGCTGGAACCGGGCGACGAACTCGACGGCGGCGGCGGCTACACCGTCTACGGACTGCTCGAAGACGCCGACGTGGCGGAGGACCGAAACCACGTACCGTTCGAACTCCTCGACGGTGCCGAGGTGGTCTCGGAGATCGAACGAGACGAGATCGTTACCTACGACGACGTCCGCCTCGACGAGGACTCGTTCATCTACCGGCTTCGTCGACTGCAGGACGTCGTCTGAGCGGTTTCCGTTCGATCGGGCCGCGTCCGTCGCCAGTCGGGCGGTCCCGACCGGCCTGACCGCCGGTCCGGGCTCCGATCACCCGCCCGATTCGGCTCGGTCCACCAGCGCTCGAAGCTGATCGACGACCGGTTTGTCGACCGCCGCCCCCTCGATCACGGCCACGCCCTCCTCGGTCGCCTCGAAGGCCTCGATGACCCGCTTTGCGCGGGCCACCTCCTCGGCCGACGGCGTGAAGACGTCGTTGATGACCGCCGCCTGCTCGGTCGTCATCGCCGCCTTCCCGTCGAAGCCGACGGCCTTGGCCGCCCGCGCCTCGGCCCGCGTTCGCTCCTCGTCGTGGACTGCGGCGAGGTTGGGTTTGTCGACGGCGTGGATTCCCGCGCCGTTTGCCGCCATCGACAGCAGGAACCGCGGGACCGAGAGGTCGGTCTCGTCGAGGATCGACATCCCCATGTTCATCTGGAAGTCGATCGCCGCGAACATCAGGCCGTGGAGCCGTTCGCTCACCCGGGCGATCCCCTGGGCGTCGAACAGTGCGCTCGGCTTCTCGATCAGCGGATGGAGGCCGACCCCGGCGTCGTACTCGTTCAGTACGTCGTCGACGAGACGGACCTCGCTCGCGTCCCGCACGTCGGGGAGCAAGAGCAGATCCGGGCGGACGTCGGCGGTCGCGATGGCCCGGACGTCCTCGATTCCGCGCTCGGTGTCGACGCCGTTGACGCGGACGGCGAGGCGCTGTGACCGCTCGTCGTGGTCGGTGAGCGTTTCGAGCGTCCGCGTCCGTGCCGCCGCCTTCGCGTCGGGGCTGACGGTGTCTTCGAGGTCGACGATCACGACGTCGGCGACCGAGCCGATGGCCTCGGCGACGCCGTCGGCGTCGGAGCCGGGAACGAACAGGTAACTGCGATCGACGGACATGACGACGCTCGCTACGGCCGCCGGGTAGTAAACGTTGGGTACCCGGTCGAGGGGATCGGCCGGGACCCGGCGGGTCACTCGGGGACGAGCGACGCCCGGGCGACGTCGCGCTCGTCGGACCGGCGGATGGCGGCGTCGACTTCGTCGAGCGGATAGCCCTCGCCGACCAGTTCCTCGAACGGGTAGTCGTCGCCCGTCTCGTGCAGGAACTCGAGGGCGGTCCGGAGATACCAGGGGTCGTACCGCATCACGGACCGCACGTCGATCGACTTGCGGGTCATCGCGCCGGGGTCGAACTCGGTCGTGTGGCCGGGAACGACGTTCCCCATCTCGAGGTAGCGCCCGCCGGCTCTGAGGAGTTCGATCCCCTCGGCGAACGCCTCGGGAACGCCGGCGACTTCGACGCCGACGTCCGCCCCGTCGCCCCCGGTCAACTCACGGACCCTCTCGGCCCGTTGCTCGACCGAGTCGTACGTTCGGAGGTCGACGGTGTGATCCGCACCGAAGCGTTCGGCCAGGTCGAGGCGGTCCGCCACCCCGTCGATCACGATGGTCTCGGCGCCGCGCTCGCTCGCCGCCGCGACGGTGTTGAGTCCGAGGCCGCCGGCCCCCTGGACGACGACCGTATCCCCCCACCCCACGTCGACCGCGTCGAGGCCGCCGAGTACCTGCGCGAGCGCACAGTTCGCGCTCGCGGCCGGGCCCTCGTCGAGTTCCGGGGGTACCTTGTAGAAGAACTGGTCGGGGTAGACGTAGTAGTGGGACGCGAACGTGCCGTGGAAGTGCGGCGGTACGTCCGCGGACTGGGACCAGTGGTCGTAGGCGTGTTCACAGAGGCGGAACTCGCCGGCGCCACACCGAGTACACGACTCACAGATCGCGAAGTACGTCGGGACGATGAGGTCGCCCTCCTCGACCGGCCGCCCCGCGTTGTCGGTCGTGACGTTCTCACCGAGTTCGACGATGCGGCAGAGTCCCTCGTGGCCGAGGGGGCCGTCGTCGATCTTCGGGTGACCGCCCCGCCACATGTGCAGTTCCGACCCACAGACGTTGGCACGGACGATTTCGGTCACGATGGCGTCCGGCCCCGGCGAGGGAACGTCGAACTCCTTCAGCTCGACGTTTTTCGTTCCGTTCAGACAGGCGATGCGTCCGCGAGTGTTCGATGCCATGACCGTACGTGCACGAGGGGCGAGCCTAAAACTATCGCCGGGGGTCGGGATCGACGAGGTCGAGCGGCGTCTCGATCCGGACGTCAGGCGACGGATCGACGTCGTGGCCCGCCCGGCAGTGCAGCGAGACGAGGATGCTGTCGATCCCCGCGCGGTTGGCGCCCGCAACGTCCGCACTCGGCGTGTCTCCGACCATCGCGACGGGCCGTGTCGAGATCCGGCCGAGCGCCCGGTCGAACAGCGGGGCGTTCGGCTTCCCCACGACCGTCGCTTCCGTGTCGCTCGCGGCTTCGATCGCCCGGAGGATCGCACCCGTCCCCGGTGCGACCCCGTCGCCGGACGGGTAGGAGGTGTCTCCGCTCGTCGCGACCAGCGGCAGGTCCCGGTCGTAGACGAGGCTGGTCGCCGTCGCGATGTCGTCGTACGTGACCGTCGGATCGAACCCCACCACGACGGCGTCGGCGTCGCGTTCACGGTCGGCGATCCCCCGCTGGCGCAACTCCGCCCGAAGGCCGTCCATTCCCACGAGGTAGACGCTCTCGACGCCCCGATCCGCGAGATACTCGGCCGTCGCCGACGCAGCGCTCGTGATCTCGACCGGCCGGGCGTCGATTCCGAACGCCGCGAGCTTCTCGGCGAACTCCCGGCGCGTGTGCTGTGAGTTGTTGGTGACGAACTGGATCTCCTTGCCGGCGTCCCGGAGTCGTCGGAGCGTCTCGACGGCACCCCTGACCGGTTCGTCGCCGACGAAGACGACGCCGTCGAGGTCGAAGAGAAGCGCCTCGTACTCGTCTGCGAGCATCGACGATGGCTACGACGACGGCGGCCTTGACTCTTGTGCGCTCCCGACGTCCGGTGACGCGGCGACCACCCGTGCCTTCGTCGGTCCGGCTCCGGGGGCAGGATTAATAGCCGACGCCACGCGTGTCTTCCCCATGGCGGAGCGCTTCACTGCGACCTACCGGATCGAGACCCCGGAGTCGCCCCAGGCGGCGGCCGAGGCGATGGCCGGCGAGCAGTCGGCGAGCACGTTCGTCGACGTTCCGGGCCAGACGGATGACCTACAGCGGCGCCACGGCGCGACGGTCGTCGACGTGACCGAACTGGAGACGACGACGGAGCCGACGCTTCCGGGCGTCGACGCCGACGCCGACGAGTACACCCGCGCCACGGTGCAGATCGGATACCCCCTCGACAATCTCGGGGTTTCGGTACCCCAACTCCGCACGACGGTCGCCGGCAACGTCTTCGAGATGCAACCGCTCTCCGGGGTGCGACTGATGGACATCGACGTGCCGGCGGCGTACGGGTCGGCGTGTCCGACCCCGCAGTTCGGGATCTCGGGGACCCGCGACCTGATCGACGTCCACGACCGCCCGATCGTCGGAACGATCGTCAAGCCGAGCGTGGGGCTGTCGCCGGGGGAGACGGCATCGCTCGTCGAGACGCTCGTCGAGGCTGGCGTCGACTTCATCAAGGACGACGAACTCATCGCCGATCCGCCCTACTCCCGGTTCGAGGAGCGGGTCGAGGCGGTCATGTCGGTCATCAACGAGCACGAATCGGAGACGGGCAAACGGGTGATGTACGCGTTCAACGTCACCGGCGACGTCGACGAGATGCGGCGCCGCCACGACGTGGTCCGCGACGCCGGCGGGAGCTGTGTCATGGTCAGCCTCAACAGCGTCGGCCTCGCGGGCGTCCTAGCGCTGCGCCGGCACAGCGACCTGCCCATCCACGGACACCGGAACGGCTGGGGGGCGCTCTCGCGGTGTCCCTCCCTCGGCTTCGAGTATACGGCCTACCAGAAGCTCTGGCGCCTCGCCGGCGTCGACCACCTCCACGTCAACGGCATCCGGAACAAGTTCACCGAGTCCGACGAGTCGGTCGTCGCCTCCGCGCGGGCGGTCCAGCGACCGATCCCGGGGGACGACGGCGCCCTCCCCGTGTTCTCCTCCGGCCAGTGGGCCGGACAGGCCCACGACACCTACGAGGCGCTGGGCAACGTGGACCTGATGTATCTCGCCGGGGGCGGGATCATGGGGCACCCGGACGGCCCGGCCGGGGGCGTCGACGCGCTGAAGCAGGGCTGGGAGGCCGCCATGGCCGGCGTCTCGCTCGCGGAGTACGCGACCGATCACGCGGCGCTCCGCCGCTCGATGGAGGCGTTCGGGGACGATGAGTGACGACGACCTCCTCCTCGCGTACTACGGGGACGACCTGACGGGATCGACGGACGCGATGGAGGCGCTCGGTCTCGGCGGCGTGCGCACGGCGCTGTTTCTCGAACCGCCGACGGAGTCGGAGCTGACGGGGCGGTTCGCGGACCTCGATGCGGTCGGCGTCGCCGGCCGGAGTCGGTCGATGTCGCCCGACGAGATGGACGAGGTGTTGCCGGACCACTTCGAACGACTCGCGGACCTCGACCCGGCGTTCGTCCAGTACAAGGTCTGTTCGACCTTCGACTCGGCGCCCGACGTCGGGAGCATCGGCCACGCCGTCGACATCGGCCAGGACGTGTTCGACTCTCCCTTCGTCCCCGTGGTGGTCGGGGTGCCGGCCCTGGAGCGGTACGTCGTCTTCGGGAACCTGTTTGCGACCGTCGACGACCGCACCTACCGCATCGACCGCCACCCGACGATGAGCGACCACCCGGTGACGCCGATGACCGAGGGCGACCTCTGTCGACACCTCGGCGACCAGACGGACCGGCGGACGGACCGTTTCGACGTGCTCGCCCTCGAGAGCGGGGGGGTCGACGCCGCGTTCGCACGTCTCGTGGCCTCGGACCCGGAGGTCGTCCTCTTCGATACGCTCGACGACTCACACTTACAGCGGATCGGTCGTCTGCTCTGGGCGTATGCGCTCGAACTCGCGGGCGGGGACGCGGACACGAACACGGACGACGACGGTCCTCTCTTCGCGGTCGGTTCCTCGGGACTGGGGTACGCCCTGACCGCGTACTGGGCCGAGACAGGTGCCGTCTCGCCGCCCGAATCGATTCCGACGGCGGACCCCGTCGACCGCATCGCCGTCATGTCCGGGAGCGCGTCGCCAGAGACGGCCGCACAGATCGACGCCGCTCTCGCCCGCGAGGACTTCACGGGCGTCAGACTCGACACCCCCGCGCTCGTCGACCCCGAGCGCGTGGCGACAGAGCGCGACCGGGTCGTCGACGCGGCGACCGACGCGCTCGCCGCCGGCGACAGCGTCGTCATGTACGCGGCCCGGGGGCCGGACGACCCGGCGATCGAGCGGACCCGTGCGGCCGCCGAGCGCCAGGGGATCGACGACGTTGGCGGCCGGATCGGTCGCGAGCAGGGTGCCATCTTCGAGGCCGTCCTCTCCGAGTCGGACGTCTCGCGGGCGTGTATCGCCGGTGGCGACACCAGCGGCTACGTCGCGCCGGCGCTCGACATCTACGCGCTGGAGTTCCACAGTCCGATCGCCCCCGGCTGTCCGCTCTGTATCGCGAGTTCCGACACCGAGGAGTTCGACCGCCTGCAACTGTCGCTCAAGGGCGGACAGACGGGCGGGGAACGGTATTTCGAGAACGTCCGACGCGGCCAGTCCGACCACTGGCCCTGAGCGGGCGGGTCAGTCCTCCTCTTCGGGCATGACGACCGTCACCGGCCGGTCAGCCTGCAGGAGGATCGACTGGGTCGTACTGCCGAAGATCGCCTTCCCGACCGGCGACTGCTTCCGACCGCCGATGACGAGGTACTCCGCGTCGACGTCGCGGGCGAACTTGAGGATCTCCTTGGCAGCCCCCCCCACGCGCCCGGCCGTTTCGACGTCTTGCAGCGATCCGAGGGCTGCCTCGGCGACCTCGGCGGCCACCTCCGCGGCGTCGTCTTCCCCGTCGTTGAGCGTGTAGGTCGCGTCGGTCGACGGCTGGCTCGCGATGTTCGTCTGGCGCTCCTTGAACAGGTCCTGGGGGAGGACGTTGAGAACCATCAGTCGCGTGTCGTACTTCTCCGCGAGGTCCTTTGCGACCGTCAGCGTCCGACTGTTGTCGCCGTCGTCGTCGACGGCAGCTACGATTGCCATACGCGCAGTCATTCAGTTCATCGCACAATAAACGTGGCGACGCGGCGGACGGTAGCTTTTTTCGACGACCAGCGGTACGTCACACCATGGCATCCCAACCGACCGATCGGAGGTCCGTCTTCGTTCCGAGCACCGACCCCGACGCCGTCCTCGATGCGACGCGACCGCTCGACGCGGTGTCGTTCCCGAACGTCCGTACGCCGGTCGACGTCGATCGGATCGTCGACCGCCTCGCCGACGCCGTCGGCCACGGCGACTTCGAGCATCACCTCGGAACGCTCGCGGAGTCGGCGCGATGAGGGTCACGCTCCTCGCCACCGGCGGAACGATCGCCTCGACCGGGGACGACGGCGACGGGGCGACACCGGAACTCGACGCGGCGGCGATCGAGCGTCGCGTCCCCGAGGTCGACGGGGTGGACGACGTCGCCGTCGAGACGTTCGCGACCATCCCGAGCCCGCACATGACGGTCGAGCGGCTGTGGGCGTTGACCGAGCGGCTCCGCGACCTCGAACCCGAGACGGACGCCGTCGTCGTGACCCACGGCACGGATACCCTCGAGGAGACCGCCTACTTCCTGGACCTGTGTTACGACGGCCCGCTCCCCGTGGCGATCACGGGCGCGATGCGGACCGCGTCCGATCCGACCCCGGACGGCCCGATGAACGTCGAGGCGGGGCTCCGGGCGGTCGCGAGCGACGGCGCCCCGGCGGGGCGGGTCGTCGTCGCCTTCGCCGGCTCCCTCTATGCGGCCCGCGACGCGAGCAAGACGCATACGACGGCCATCGACGCGTTCGAATCGAGGGAGTTCGGTCCCCTGGGCACCGTCGATTACTCGGGCGTCACGTGGCGGCGTCGCGAGACCGGTGTGGAGACCTACACCCCCGATCCCGACGCCCTCTCGAACGACGTCTTCGGGATGACCGTGACCGCGGATCTGCCGCCTTCGCATCTCGAACCCGGCACCGAGAGCGACGCCGTCTGTCTGGCGTCGCTGGGCGCCGGGCACGTCCCGCCGGCCGTCGTCCCGGCCGTCGCTGAGATCCGGGACGCGGGCGTCCCCGTCGTGGTCACCTCCCGGTGTGGCGCCGGACGGCTCGCCAGCACCACCTACGACTACTCCGGGAGCGAGCGGTTCCTCGCCGAACTCGGCTGTCACGTGACCGACCTCCAGCTCCCGAAAGCGCGGATCAAAACAGTCGTCGCGCTGGCCGCCGACCGACTCGACGACGCGTTCGAGCGTCGGTGAGTCCGGTCCGCGCGGCGGGCCGAGTTGCCACTCACAACACTTTTGTACTGGTTGCTTGTGCAACACCATGCACGATGTCAATCGGAGTCATCGGACTCGGTAAGGTAGGCAGGGGTATCGCCAAAAACCTCGTCGCGGCCGGCTACGACGTCGTCGGGTTCGACCTCGACGAGGACGCCTGCGCGAAGGCGAGCGAGCACGGCGTCGACGTCGCCGAGAACAATCCCGAGGTGGCGCGGCGCTGTTCGACGATCATCCTGTCGCTGCCCCACCCCGACGCGAGCCAGGCGGCCGTGGAGGCCATCGTCGAACACGGGGAGCCCGGGACCGACGTGTTCGATACGAGCACGCTCTCGGCGCTCCGGGCACAGGAACTCGCCGCCCTCGCGGACGAGGGTGGCGTCCACTACTTCGACTGCCCGATCACCGGCGGCGAGGTGGGGGCACAGGCCGGCGAACTCACGATCATGGCAGGCGGGGATCCGGACCGCATCGAGGCGAACGCCGAGGTTCTCTCGGTCATCTCGACGGACGTCTACCACATCGGCGAGGTCGGCGACGCGCAGTTCGTGAAACTGATCCACAACCACGTCGGCCAGACGACCCTCGTCATCTTCATCGAGGGGCTGTTGCTCGCCGACGAGTTCGGCGTCGATCCGACCGTTCTCTACCGGACGCTGCGCCACTACACGCAGATCTACGACGACAAACTCGACAGTTTCTTCTCCAACAACTTCGGCGAGGAGTTCGAGGCGCACTTCCGCCCCGAGGGCGAGGAGGGCATCTACCGGAACCGGTTCAACCTCGACGTCGCCCACAAGGACCTGGTCGAACTGAAGAGCCTCGCCGACAAGTACGAGACGTATCTCCCGCTCGGTAACTTCGTCGAGCAGTTCCACCGCGAGGGGATGAACGCGGGGTACGGCGACAAGCCCCACCCGCTCCTGCTCGAGTACTTCGAGGAGAACTTCGACACCGAAATCGAAACGACCGAGCAGGGCCGCGAGAAGAGCCACGGCAAGATCGTCTGAGCGCGCCGGCGACCCACTCGAACCGTTCCGTAACGTCGGGCCCCGCCGGGGTGAAACACTTAACACCCCGAGCCTCGTTACTCAGCGGGTAATGGAAGCCACGTTCTCCGGATTCAGACGAGACGACGGCCGCATCGGCGTCCGAAACCACGTCGCAATCGTTCCGACGTCCGTCTCGGTCAGTTCCATCGCGAGTACGATCGCCGACGAGGCCGGCGAGTGGGCGCGCGCGACGCCCCACCAGATGGGGACGTCCCAACCGAAGGGTACGCGCGAACAGACCCGACGAACGCTGGCCGGCATCGGTACGAACCCGAACGTGGGCGGCACGCTCGTCGTCGAACTCGGGACCGAGGACCTCGACGCCGAGGGGTTGGCCGACGACATCGCGCGGGCGGGTACCCCGGTCAGCACGCTCACCGTCCGCGAGGTCGGCGGGACCCGCGCGGCGCTCGACGAGGGGGAACGCCTCGCGGCGGCGCTCTACGACGAGGCCCGGAACGCCCGCCGCGAGGAGGCGGACGTGAGCGAACTCGTCTTCGGCGTCGAGTGTGGGGGCAGCGACGCGACCAGCGGGATCGCGGCGAACCCGGCGGTCGGTCACGCCTGTGATCGCCTCGTCGAGGCCGGGGGGACGGTCTCGTTCAGCGAGACGCCGGAGTTCATCGGGGCCGAACACACGCTGGCCGAACGCTGTACCGACGAGGAGACGCGCCGCCGCCTGCTCGATCGGGTCGACCAGCGGGAGAGCCAGGCCGAACTCATGGGCGTCGACCTGCGGGGCGCTCAGCCCACCCCCGGCAACAAGGAGGGCGGACTCACCACCGTCGAGGAGAAGAGCCTGGGTGCGATCGCGAAAGGTGGGACCACACCCGTCGAGGGGATGGTCGACTACGCCGAGCGACTCCCGACGGGCGCCGGCCTCGTCCTGATGGATACACCCGGCTACGACGTCGAGAGCGTCGTCGGAAAAGTGAGCGGCGGTGCGCAGGTGGTTGCCTTTACCACCGGCCGCGGGAGCACGACCGGGAACCCGATCGCCCCCGTGATCAAGGTGACCGGCAACCCGAACACCTGGGAGGAGATGTCGAGCAACATCGACGTGAACGCCAGTACCGTCGTCGACGGGGCGCCGATATCGGCGGCCGGCGACCGCGTCTACGAGACGCTCGTCGCGGTGGCCGACGGCCGGCGGACGGCCGCCGAGCGGCGTCACCTCGAGGAGTTCGCGATCAACGAGATCCAGCCCAACGAACTCGCCTCGACGGAGGTGGACGTATGAAAGGCGAGACCTTCGAGGACGTCGCCCTGCGGATGGACGACCGGGACGACGTCGCGACCGCGCTGGCGGATCTCTCGGCCGGCCGCAATCTCGATGTCGGCGAGAACACGGTCACGCTCGCAGAGGACGTCCCCTTCGGCCACAAACTGGCGCTGCGACCGCTCGGCGCCGGCGACGAGATCGTCAAGTACGGCGAAGTGATCGGCGTCGCGAGCGCCGACATCGACGCCGGCGAGTGGGTCCACACGCACAACTGCGAGAGCATGCGCGGTCGCGGCGACAAGGCCGCCACGGAGGGATCGGCGTGACCGACGCCGGATCCGTCGGGTCGCCACAGGGGTCGGTCGTCCGCGACGACGGGGCGGTCGGCGTCCGGGACCGGGTGCTCGTCCTCCCGTCGGTGATCTGTTCACACGTTGTCGCCGAGCGCATCGCCGAGCGGGTCCCGGGTGCGGTCGCCACGCCCCACGACCACGGCTGTGCACAGCTCGGAGCCGACATCGACCAGACCACCCGGACGTTCCGCAACCTCGCGAGGAACCCGAACGTCGCCGGCACGCTCGTCGTGGGGCTGGGCTGTGAGGGCGTCCAGAGCGACGACGTGGCCGCCGACCTCGACGCCCGGTCGGTGCCGGTTCGCGAGGTGGCGATCCAGGACGTCGGCGGCACCGACGCCTGTATCGACGCCGGGACGACGCTGGCGCGTGACCTGGTCGACGGCGGATCGGCGTCGAGCCCCTCCGGGCGCGTCTCCCTCGGCGACCTCACCGTCGGCGTCGTCGTAGGCGCCCCACACGCGTCGAACGTCGACGTCGCCGAACCGGTCGTCGGCGAGTTCGTCGCCGACCTGGTCGACGCCGGGGGGCGGGCGATCCTCGCGGGCGCCGAACGGTTCGTCGCCCATCCCGAGGCCGCACGCGAACGGGCGACGCCCGCGGCGGCCGACGACGTGACTGCGCTCGTCGAGCGCCACCGCGACCGCCCGGCGAAGGTGCGGCGGTTGCAGCGCATGGCGGAGAGCGAACCCTTCGACGAACTGACCCGGGCCATCCCGGACCGGCCGATCGAGGAGATCGTCGAGTACGGTGCTCGGGCTGCGACGCCCGCGGGCGTCGCGTTGCTCGACTCGCCGTCGGAGTTCGCCGAAGCGGCGACCGGCCTCGTCGCCGCCGGCGCACAGTTGATCGTCCACGTCACCGCCGACGGCGTGACGACCGGCCACCCGCTGGCGCCCGTGGTCAAGGTAAGCGGCGACGGGACGACCGTCGACGCGCTGCCGGACGACATCGACGTGGACGCGCGGTCCGTAACGGCCGCCGACCTCCGCGAGCGCGTGCTAGCGATCGCCGACGGCGAGCCCTGTCGTGCCGAGCGACACGGCGTGACGTCGTTCGCGATCACGCGCGTCGGACCGTCGATGTAGCTCGCTCGGGGTCGCGGTCCGGCCACGGACCGGCGGGTAGCACAACAACTAAACCGCTATCAGTTCACCTCGGCGTATGCCACTGGATCCGCCGAATCTCGATCCGTTGCTCTCCCCAGAATCGGTCGCCGTCGTCGGGGCGAGCCCCGATTCGTGGTACTCGTCGCGGCTGCTCGACAACCTCCTCGAGTACGGCTTCGACGGGACCGTCTACCCGGTCAACCCGAACCGCGACGAGGCGTGGGGCCGAACGTGTTACGACGACCTGTCCGCGGTGCCCGAACCGGTCGATCTAGCGGTCGTCAGCGTGCCACGGGAGTACGTCGTCGAGACGGTCGCCGAGGCCGGCCGAGAGGGAATCCCCGCCGCGCTCGTCATCACGGCGGGATTCGGCGAGGCCGACGACCGAGGGGCGGAACTCGAAGCCGACCTGGCCGAGGTGGCGAGCGACCACGGCGTCCGCCTCGCCGGGCCGAACTGCATCGGCCTCGCGAACGCCGTCGAGGGGACCGTCCTGACGAGCACCTGTTCGCGACGGCCGGAGCCGGGACGGATCGGGCTGGTGAGCCAGTCCGGCGCGCTGGCGTTCACGACGTTCTTCGAGCGCGGCGCCGACGAGGACACCGACTTCGCGTACGTCGTCTCGACCGGGAACGAGGTCGACCTCTCGGTGACGGAGTACGTCGAGTATATGGCCGCCGATCCGGACGTCGACGTGATCTGTGCGTACGTCGAGGGGATCGACGACCCGCAGGCGTTCATGCGCGTCGCCGACGAGGCGGTTCGCGCCGGAACCCCCGTCCTGACGGTCAAGGTCGGCCGCTCGGGCGTCGCGGAGGCGGCGACGCTCTCTCATACGGGATCGCTGACCGGGAGCGACGACGCCTGGAACGCCGCCTTCGAACAGACGGGGGTCGAACGGGTGCCGGACATCCCCGACCTGCTGGCTCGGGCGAGCGCCCACACCGAGTTCGAGCCGCCGTCGTCGGATCGGCTCTGTATCGCCTCGACCAGCGGCGGCCTCGCGAGCCTGCTCGCTGACATGGCCGCCGAGCGCGGCCTCTCCTTGCCCGCCATCGACGGCGCCACCGAGCAGCGACTGCTCGATATGGACGACCTCCTGACGTTCGGCGAGATGCACAACCCCGCGGACATCCGCGGCTACGGGGCGGACGCCATCCCCGAAATCGCGGCGGCGCTGTTCGACGACGACGGCTTCGACGTCTACGTGTTCGCAATCGCGCTCTCGGCCGTCGACGCGGACGCCGCGGACATCGCGACCGATCTCCTGAGAGTCCGGGAGATGGCCGACGATCCCGTCCTCTTTCTCTGGACCGGGCGAAAGGAGCCGGCCGACCTCGACGACCCACAGCCGTACGAGCGGGTCAGCGAGGCGGTCCCGCTGTACTACGATCCGTCGCGGTGTCTCGACGCCGTCGAGTCGCTGGTGGCGGCCGGCGAGGCCCAGCGCCGATCTTCGCCCTCGCGGGCCACCCTCCGGAGTGAGAGTGACGGGAACCGGGCGGGTGAGCTTCCGGCCGACCGCGTCCTCACGTGGACCGAGGCCGCGTCGTTGCTCGACGCGTACGACATCGACGTGCTGGAAACGCGGGTGGCGACGTCGCCGGCCAAGGCCGTCGAGTACGCGTCGGCGTTCGGCTATCCGGTCGCGATGAAAGTCGACTCCGTCGACGTCCCCCACCGGACCGACGCCGACGCCGTCCGGGTCGGCCTCGAGGACGACGCGGCCGTCAGGGAGGCGTACGCGGCGATCCTCGAGAACGTCGCCGACTACGATCCGGCGGCCGACGTCGAGGGTGTCCTCGTCCAGCCACAGGTCGACGAGGGCGTCGAGGCGCTCGTCGGCGTCGCCGACGAGCCCGGCTTTGGCTCCGTCGTGACGGTCGGTCCCGGCGGCACGCGCGTCGAAGTGCTCGACGACGTGACGGTCCGTGTCCCACCGCTCTCGGCGGCCGACGCGCGAAGCGCCGTGGCGGGGACGGCGCTGTCGGATCTCCTCGCGGCCCACCGGGGCCGGGCGGCGGCGGACGCGGAGGCGCTCGTCTCGCTCGTCCGGCGCGTCGGCCGACTCGCCGCCGACGTCGACGACCTGGCGGCGCTCGACCTCAACCCCGTCGTCGTCCACGAGGACGGTATCAGTGTCGTCGACGTGCTGGCTCGGACCGAATAGCGGGCGACGATGGCGGGGCCGGGCGTGTGACCGAACCCCGCACGCTGATGTGTGTCGCCACGATAGGTGACCACGTCGCATGATCGATCCACCGAATCCGGACCGACTCGCGGAGATCAACGATGCGTCGATCGGCGAGTTCCCCGATCTGGTTCTGCTCGAACGGACGCGCGACCAGCCACAGGTCGACGACGTCGAGGCAGCGACCCGAGCGGCCGTCGACGACGTCCTCGACGCGTCGGCACTCGACGACGGCGCAGAGGTTGGCATCACCGCCGGCTCCCGTGGCATCCACGACATGCCGGCGATCCTCGCGGCCGCCGTCGAGCATCTGCAGGGGAACGGCTACGAACCGTTCGTCCTGCCCGCGATGGGCAGTCACGGGGGTGCGACCGCGCAGGGGCAGCGCGACGTCCTCGAGAGCCTCGGTATCACCGAGGCGTCGGTCGGGTGTGAGATCCGCTCTTCCATGACGGTCGAGACGGTAGGGCGGGACGCGGCCGGGCGGCCGGTGTACGCCGCCACCGACGCCCTCGACGCCGACGCCGTGTTGCTGGCCAACCGCGTCAAACTCCACACGGACTTCCACGGCGACGTCGAGAGCGGCCTGAGCAAGATGGCGGTCATCGGTCTCGGCAAGCAGCGCGGCGCCGACGTGACCCACCGGGCGGGGCTGGACGAGGGTCTCGACGTCGCCATCCCGGAGCGGGCGGCCATCCTCTTCGAGGAGACGCCCATCGTCGGCGGGATCGCCATGTACGAGAACGCGGCCGACCGCGCGGCCCACGTCGAGGGCATCCCAGTCGACGCGATCCCGGACCGGGAGCCGGAACTACTGGCGGCGTCAGAGGAACTGTTCCCGCGTCTGCCGGTCGACGACCTCGACCTGTTGATCGTCGACGAGATCGGCAAGAACGTCTCGGGCACGGGCATGGACACGAACGTGATCGGGCGGATGAACTACCACGGCCAGCCGGAGCCGGACACGCCGAACTACGACCGCATCTACGTCCGCGGACTCACTCCGGAGTCACACCACAACGCCATCGGAATGGGGCTCGCGGACTTCGTCCACGGCGACGTCGTCCCGGAGATCGATCTGACAGATACGTACATCAACGGCGTGACCGGTGGTGAACCGTCCCGGAGCAGCCTGCCGGTGATCGCGCCCTCCGACGAGGTGGCGCTCCTGTTGGCTTACTCGTCGGTCGGCCGTGGCTCGCCGGCCGACCTCCGGATCGGCTACGTCGAGAACACGCTGGAACCGGACCGGATCGCCGTGTCGGCGCCAGTCGCCGCGGAGGTAACCGACCGGAACGATATCGAGGCGGTGAACGAGGTTCCACTCCGGGTGCACGACGGCGACTTCGCGTTCGATCCCTTCCGGTCGTAGGCCGTCGGCGTCGGGACCCGCCGTCCCGTCGACGCGATGGCTATTTGAACGGTGGTCGCGAAGCCTCGCGCATGCCGGACTCGACCCAGGCGGAGGTCAGATCGAACTGGTGGATGGCGAACGCGGCGACCGTCGTCTGGTTACTGCTCCTGTACGTACTCGTCGTCCTCCAGGCGTTCGTCTTCGAGGCCTCACGGGCCGCGGCGCTGCTCGCAGTCCAGGGGTGGCTCTTCGTCTACCTCGTGTTCTCCATCGCGGCACTGTTCGGGTTCTACTACGACGCAGCCGAAATCGTCGACGCGGGCCGGGATTGGCACCCGTACTGGTGGCTCTACGTCGTTGCGTCGTTTCTCTTTACTCCGTCGTTTACCTCCTTCGTCTACCTCGTCCAGCGTGGGCGTCACATCGGGCTCTACGTCAGCGGGCGCAAGTTCGGCCCGACGGTCTGATCCCCGCCTTCCGGTTCCGAGGGGAGGAGTGCGTGACTTCCGAGTCGATGACCCGGCGCCTGCTGTTCAGGCCGCCGGATCGATGAGTTCGACCGGGTGTCGCGGCGTCGGTCCGAGCAGGTCGTCGAGTTGCTCCATACAGGACGTGCCGCTCGCGACGACCGTCCGGTTCTCGGCGGCGTCCGCGAACTGGTCGGCGAGTCGCTCGCCGACGTCCATGCTCAGTTCGTAGAACTCCGTCTTGTACCCGAAGCTCCCGGCCATGCCACAGCACTCCACGTCGGACGTCAGCACGTCGTACCCCAGGCGATCGAGGACCGCCTCGGTGTAGGGTTCGAGACCGAGCGTCCGCTGTTGACAGTGACTGTGGTAGGCGACGCCGTCGGCGTCGCCCCCGCCGGCAGTCAGGGGGGACGGATCGGCCCCGTTCTCCAGCAGGCCGTAGACGTACTCCAGCAGTTCGAAACTGTTCGACGACAGCGTCGCGTGGTCGTCCGCGTCGACGAGGCGTTCGTACTCCCGGTCGAACATCGCGAGGTCGCTCGGCTCGACGACGACGACGTCGTACCCGCGGTCGACGTAGGGATCGAGCGTCTCGCAGACGGACGCCGCCTTTTGCTCGGCCGTCGCGATCATCCCCTGTGACAGCGGGGCGCGGCCGGAGCCACACACGTCCGGCACCACCACCTCACAGCCGAGGGCTTCGAGCACCCGGACCGCGGCCTTGCCGCGGTCGGTCTGGACGTAGTTGGTGTAGACATCGGGGTAGAGGGCGACCCGCCGACGCGGGTCGACGACCGGATCGCCGGCGTCGCGAGCGCTCGCCCAGTCGCGGAGCGTGGTTCGCTCGAAGGTCGGGAGGTCACGCCGGGCGTCGATGCCGAAAAGCGACTCCATGACGCCGCGGACCGGCCCCGCCGAGGCCACCGCGTTCGAGAGGGGGGCGGTCGCACTGCCCAGTTTGGCGGCGGTCTCGAAGTTCCCGAAGAAGCGCTTCCTGAGCGGCGTTCCTGCCGTCTCCTCGTCCGGGACGAGGCCGTCGACCAGTAGGTCGTCGAAGCCGGGATCCGTCCCGCGGTTCACCCGGTCCCGGACGACGGTGTTGATCCACGGGATGTCGATCTTCACCGGACAGGCGTTGACACACCGGGAACAGCCGGTACAGAGGTCGTTGAACTCGGCGGCCGTGTCGAGGGACTCGACCCCGGCCTCCCAGCCGGTAGCGATGCCGCCGGTGTACGTCTCGCCACCGAAGGCGTGGCCGCCGACGGACTGGAAGTTGCCACAGGAGTTCGCACACGCCCCACACCGGATACAGTACAGCGTCTCCCGCAGGTCGTCGTCCTCGCGCATCGCCATCCGACCGTTATCGATCAGGACGAGGTGAAAGTCGCGGTCGGCGTCGTTCCCGCCGAAGTTCGGGTCCGTGGCCGCCTCGAAGTCGACCGTCGGCGTCTCGACCGGCGGCGTCAGGATCGAGAGATACTGCGGGATGTGTTGGCCCGTCGCGGCCCGGGAGATGAGTTCCGCGAACGGGTGGAGGTCGCCGATCCCCGGGATGATCTTCTCGATGCCGGCCACGGCGACGTGTGTGTCGGGAACCGACGCGCATTTTCGGGCGTTGCCCTCGTTGGTCACGAGTGCGATGGAGCCGCTATCGGCCAGCACGAAGTTCGCCCCGGTGATCCCGACGTCGGCGGCCTCGATCCGCTCGCCGAGGTAGTCCCTGGCGAACGCGGTCAGTTTCTCGGCCGTATCGAGCGGTTCGTCGTGGTCGAACTCGCGTTCGAACAGCGCCGTGACGTCCTCGCGGCTCCGGTGAAGCGACGGCCCGACGATGTGCGAGGGCGCCTCCTCCGCGACCTGGACGACGAACTCGCCGAGGTCGGTCTCCCAGACGTCGGTTCCCGCCGCTTCGAGCGCCTCGTTCAGTTCGATCTCCTCCGTGGTCATGGACTTGGACTTCACGACGCTCTCGGCCCCGTTGCCCTCCACGACCTCGGTGACGTAGCGGTTCGCGTCGTCGGCGTCGTCGGCGACGTACACCGTCCCGCCGTTGGCCTCGACGGCTTCCCTCGTGCGCTCGATCAGTTCCGGCAGTCGGTCGATCGCGTCCTCCTTGATGCGTCGGGCTTCGGACCGGTACTGCTCGTGGGTGTCGGCGCCGACCTCGTCGATCCTGTCGTAGCGTTCCGCGTTGAAGTGGCGGGTGTTCTCCTTGATCCCCTCGCCCTCCGAGCGGAGGAGCGCACGGATGGCGTCGGCGTCGAGTCCTTCCGGCTTACTCATCGTCGGCGAGCACCATCACGTGGACGTCTTCCGGCCCGTGGACTCCCTCGACGAGGGCGCCCATGTCGCCGGTCGCGCTCGCGCCGGTCGCGAGGACGAACGACCGCTCGCCCTCGTCGAACCGGCCTTCGAGCCAGTCGAACGCGGCGTCGAGGTCGGGGCACAGGTCCCGTTCCCGAACGACGACGACGTGGGTTTCGGGGTGGATGGAGACGAGTTCGTCCCCCGCCGCTCTCGACTGGATCGCGACGGTTCCGAGCGACGCGACGCCGAGCCCTGCGGCCGTCACCCCGGTTTTCGCCTCACGGAGCTGTGCCGGCGTTGGGTTCAGCGTCACGGGCGCGTCCGCGAGGTCGACGTCCTCGAACGGAAGCGCGGCCCCGACTGCGGGGCGGTCGACGACCGCCGCGAGGGTCTCGGCGAACGTCTCGGGCGTGGTCACCGTCGACTCCGTGTTCGACTGTGAGAGTGACTGCTGGAACTCCGCTACGGAACTCATACCCGGATCAACGGCGAGGAGTCGAATAAAACTGTGTGATTCCGCGTCACCCTCGGTTCCGGCGTGCTGTCTGCCGGTCCTCCGTACCCGTCGGCGACGGGCGGGGTGGCGGCCGATGTACGGATTGGACGGTACCGTTCAGCCGTCAGTCCAGGGGGTTTTGGCCATGTCGAATCGCTCGTACAGGTCGTGCAACGCGAGCAACGCCTCGTCTCGCTGTTCGTACACAGCCTCGGGATCGGCGTCGGACCAGTCGTAGACTCCCTCGCCGGATTTCAGGCCGTACGCCTCCTCCTCGATCCGCTCGGCGAGCGATCGGTTCGGGGTGGTCCCGCGGTCGAGTTCGGGCAGGAGATACTCCACCACGTCGTGGTGGACGTCGAGTCCGGAGTGGTCCGCCTTCTCGAACATCCCCAGCAAGGGGAGCCGGAACCCGAAGCCGGCCTTGATCGCCCTGTCGATCGCCTCCGGGCTGGCGACCCCGCGATCGAGCAGCGAGAAGGCCTCGTAGGCCATCGCCATCTGGAGTCGGTTGCCGATGAAGCCCGGGACGTCCTTCTCGACTCGAACCGGCGTCTTCCCGAGGCGTTCGAGGAGCGCGTAGGTGGCGTCGACGACGGCGTCGCTCGTCTCCGCCCCGCGGACGACTTCGACGAGCGGGACGACGTACGGCGGGTTGAACCAGTGGGTGCCGACGACCCGCTCCGGGCGGTCGGTCGCCGACGCGAGTTCCGTTATCGACAGACCGGACGTGTTCGACGCGAGCACCGCCTCGGGATCGGCGTGTGTCGACAGGGCCTCGAAGACCTCCCGCTTGATGTCGGGGTCCTCCACGACCGCCTCGGTGACGAACGTCGCGTCCTCGACTGCGGCCGGCAGCGAGGTGGTCCGGTCGATCCGAGCAGCCGCGTCGTCGGCCGTCCCGACGTCCACCTTGCCGGCCGCCACGAACGTATCGAGCACCGACCGAACGCGGGACTCGCTCTCGGCGAGCGTCGCCTCGTCGACGTCGTAGAGGCTGACGGACCGCCCGTCGAGTGCGAACGTGAGCGCGATGCCGTGACCCATGAGTCCCGCGCCGACGACGGCCACTTGGTCGAAGTCCTCGGGGACGTCCCGGGTCATGGGCGGCCGGTTCCCCGTCGCCGCGTTGCCCCGGAAACTCCCCGGGGGTCGCTGGCCGACGTTTCGTCACGGTTCGGCTCCGGACCGGACCCACCGACGGTCCGGACACGTTCACGATCCGCGATCGGTCTCGTTCGTGTCATACGCCGACCGACGAAGCCCGGTGATATATAACTGGGCGTCGTCACCTCGTCGGGGCCGCGAGGGGGCAAACCGTCGGGTGTGCCCCAGTCTTTTTGTTTCGTGACGGCAACGAGGTGGGCATGGATTCCGACGCCGATGCCGATAACGACGCGTACGGTATCGAACGGCTCCGCGCGGGAAAACCGGTCGCGGCCAACTGGATCACGATGATGTCGCCGGCGGTCGCCGAAATCACGGCCGACATCGGCTACCAGATCGCGTTCGTCGACACCGAGCATACCACGGCGTCGCTGTCGGACGTCGAGACCATGGTCAGAAGTCTCGAAGCCGGCGGCGACACCGACGCCATCGTTCGGGTTCCCTCCGACGATCCGACGTACCTGAAGCGGGTGCTCGACGTCGGCGCCGACGGGGTGATGGTTCCCATGATCGAGACGGCGTCCCAGGCCGAGGCGGTGGTCGACGCGACTCGGTATCCGCCGGCGGGCATCCGCGGAACCGGCGCCGGCCGGGCACAATCCTACGGGGCCGACATGGCCGACTACGTCGACTCGATCGACGATCGGCTACTCCGAATCGCCCAGATCGAGACGCCGACGGCCGTCGAGAACGTCGCCGAGATCGCGGCGGTCGACGGTATCGACGCGCTGTTCGTCGGTCCAGTCGATCTCTCGACGGGACTCGGCGACCTCGGTAACACGGAGAGCGACGCATTCGTCGACGCGGTCGAGACCGTCTTCGACGCTGCCGCGACCGCGGACAAACCGGTCGGAACGCTCGCCACCAGTGAGGCGGATATCGAGTACTACGAGCGACTGGGGTTCGACTGGCAGATCGTCGGCGTCGACGTCCTGTTGCTCCGTGAACGGACGAGCGAGGTCCGTTCGACCTACGCGGACCTCGTGAGCGAGTGACGCCGCCCCGGTCGGGGCGACTCATACGGATTATTGTACCTGTTTACCGGTGGTTCGCCGAGACGGTCCGGCGACCCACCGGAATGACTTACAATACTCCGTATCAGCCCAGGCTGAACGGGTCCGAGACCTCGCCCGACTGGTCGTACCAGACCGACTTGGTCTGGAGATACTCCTCTAGGGCCTCCCTGCCGTTCTCGCGGCCGAGGCCGCTGTCCTTGTAGCCGCCGAACGGCACCTTGTGGGAGACCGCGCGGTACTCGTTGACCCACACCATCCCGGCCTCGATCCGTTCGACCAGCCGGTTTGCCTGCCGCATGTCCTCCGTCCAGACGCCCGCCGCCAGTCCGTAGTCGGTGTCGTTCGCGAGGTCAATCACCTCCGCCTCGTCGGCGAAGGGGATCACGCTGGCGACGGGACCGAAGATCTCCTCCTGTGCGACGGTCATGTCGTTGTCCACGTCGACCAGGATCGTCGGCTCGATGAAACACTCGCCGGGGAGGTCGTTCGGGCGGTCGCCACCGAACGCGACCGTCGCGCCCTCCTCCGCACCGCGGTCGACGTAGGACGCGACCGTCTCCCACTGCTCGGGGAACGCGATCGGTCCCATCTGGGTGTCGGGATCGAGCGGATTTCCGAGGCTGATCTCCGATGCGCGGTCGGTGAAGGCGTCGACGAACTCGTCGTGGATCGTCTCGTGGACGAACACCCGCGATCCGGCAACGCAGGTCTGGCCCGTCGCCGCGAAGATGCCCTTGATGACGCCGTTGACCGCGTTTTCGAGGTTCGCACTCTCGAAGACGATGTTCGGGCTCTTCCCCCCGAGTTCGAGCGTGACGGGGATCAACTGCTCCCCGGCCACCTTCGCGATCTCACGGCCCACGGTCGAACTTCCGGTGAACGCGAGTTTGTCGACGTCGTCGTGATCGACCAGCGCCTCGCCGGCTTCGGGTCCGTACCCCGGGACGACGTTGTAGACGCCGTCCGGTAGATCCGTGCGTTCGGCGACGAGTTCGGCAAAGCGCAGGGCACTCACCGGCGTCTCCTCGCTGGGTTTGTGGACGAAGGTGTTGCCCGCCGCGAGGGCGGGCGCGAGCTTCCACGTGGTGAGCATCAGCGGGGAGTTCCACGGGGTGATCGCCCCGACGACGCCGAGCGGTTCCTCCCGGGTGTGGACCGTCATCCCGCCCGTCTCCGCCTTGTTCTCGACGGGGATCGATCGGCCGCCCAGATCCTCCGCCAACCCGCCGTAGTAGCGGTACCACTCGCCCAGACTCTCCATCTGCCCCCGCATCTCGCGTATGAGCTTGCCGTTCTGTCGGGTTTCGAGTTCGGCGAGTTCGTCGGTGTGGGCCTCGATCACGTCCGCGATCTGATCGAGGACGCGCCGGCGCTCGCTCCCGCCGAACGTCCCCCACTCCCCCTCGAACGCGTCACGGGCAGCCGCGACCGCCTGGTCGACGTCGGCCGCGGTGCCGCGGGGCACCGTCGCCCACACGCTCCCGTCGTAGGGAAACGTCACGTCGATCCGGTCCCCGCTCGTACCGGATCGGAACGCTCCATCGACGAACAGGCCGTACTCGTCGTCGCCGTCGGCTCCGTGGTGTTGACTCATCGACGAGAGGTTGGCTTGCCGACAGCATAAATACACCGCCGACGGCGGCAGCGCCGTAATGATCCGCGATTCGGGAGTGCGTCCCGTAATACGGGAAGCGTAATGTACTCGGTATATAACGGACCGAAAGTGCGGGAACGTGGCTGCCCTCGCGCCGAAGAACCCGGACTACGGCGTCAATACCCGGTTTCGACGCGTTGCCGCCGCCAGATCAGTAACGTACGATTCTTTAGATAAGTTCGAATATATCCGTCCGTCGATCAGCGCGCTGTCCCCGACTGTGTCAACGACGTCGCGACACCCTCTACAAATAACAAAATTAAGGCCGTTATGTCGGGTCGGATCTGTCGTGTCTCCATCCGAACGGGTTGCGATCGGTCGCCGTCACCGTGCGTCCGGGGTGGTCTGAATACTCGTTCATCTCTACAGAACGGATCGTACTCCGCGAGTCGACGGCGCCGAACCGGTCGCAGAGCGGTTGCCCGCCGCCCCGCGAACGCCCGAAAATCCCCTCCAGGACCCACGTACACCCGATATACTGCCGACCAGTGTCGCGGTGACTCATCGACCGGTCGGCCGAAGGACCCCGTCGCTCACCAACACTGCTCGTCGATTGCGTTCACTATCGGTGAAATCGCGTCGTGTGGGTGCGTGTCTCGGAACGATTCGGTTCACATATCGGCGCTGTTCGATATTACTGGACCACAGTTCAGTCTTGATGAACGCGAATCTTAATTACCGTGGCCGGTGAAGCGAGGGTACGGATGACGACCGAATCCCCGAACGCCGTGAAAGCCACCGAGACGAGCCTCCTCATACTCGAGACGCTGAAGGATCTCGACGGTGCAGGCGTCACGGAGGTTGCTACGGAACTCGACATCCCCAAGAGTACGGTTCACAATCACCTGTCGACTCTCCACAACGCGCAGTATATCATCAAGAGGGACGGGAAATACTACGTCGGCCTCCGGTTTCTGGAGTTCGGCGAGCACACGCGGAACCGCAAGCGCATCTACGAGGCTGCACGTCCCGAAATCGAGAACCTCGCGGAGAAGACGGGCGAACTGGCGAATCTCGCCGTCGAGGAACACGGACAGGGTGTCTATCTCTATCAGTCGGAGGGACAGCGGTCCGTGAGCACGGACGTGTACGCGGGGATGCGTTCCAACCTCCACTGTACCGCCCTCGGGAAGGTGATCCTCTCGGCGTACCCCCGTGAGCGCGTCGACGACATTCTCGACCGACACGGGCTCCCGAGACGGACGAAAAACACGATCTGTGATCGCGACGCCCTTTACGAGGAACTCGAAGAGGTCTCCGAACGGGGATACGCCTACGACGTCGAAGAGCGACTCCGTGGCCTTCGGTGCGTGGCTGCGCCGATCACCACGAACGACCAGGTGTACGGGGCCATCAGCGTCTCCGGTCCGACGAACCGCATGCAGAAAGAGCGGTTTCACGAGGAGATTCCGGAGATGCTACTCAACGCCGAGAACGTCATCGAACTCGACGTCACGTTCTCGTAAGCGACGCCGGTGGGGCCACAGCGTGCCGACAGCCACCACTGCCGACCGAGGACGACCGTGGATCCGGGACGTGGCGCCGCATCGGAGCCGTTCCGCCCCCCGAAGAGAGTAAGATTTAATCTCCGACGCACGGTATCTACGCCCGCTCAGGTCCGGAAAATCCCACATCCACGGAGATCATCACGTCCACTTGGCCTAGCTACGCCACCGCGTTACACTCCCCACCCGAGTGCGGGTCGTCTGTTACCCGGACGGCTCCCCCCACGAGGGAGTCGTCCCCTCAGCCGTGGCCGGTGCACTCACCCGGCAGCGGACGCTCCGTGTGGTCGGGGCCGGTCGAGCAGTCGCCAGTGTTTTGACGGCCCCGAGGTGGTCAGTCGCGGGACCTCCGGGGGGCGCGAACTCGGCGAACGATCCTCACACGATGCGGTCGACGGCGAGATCGATCTCCTCGGCCGTCGGTAGGATCTCGTCCTCCAGGGGCGGGCTGAACGGAACGGGGGTGTCGGGTACGCCGACACGCTGGACCGGCACGTCGAGCGAGTAGAACTCGTTTTCGACCACGCGCGTCACCACCTCGGCGTGGAACCCGTAGGAGAGGGGGCTCTCGTCGGCGACGATCAGCCGCCCGGTCTTCTCGACGCTCTCTGCGATCGTCGCGGTATCGAGCGGCGAGAGCGACTGTGGATCGATCACTTCGACGTCGACGTCGGTCCGCTCCTCGGCCACGGAGAGCGCCTCGGCGACGAGTTGCTGTGTGGCGACCACCGTCACGTCGGCACCCTCGCGGAGGACCGCCGCCTCACCGATGGGAATGGTAAAGTCCTCGTCCTCGGGAACCGGTCCCGTCTGCTCGTAGATGTTCTTGTGTTCGAAGAAGACGACCGGATCGTCCGACCGGACGCAGGCCTTCATGAGCCCCTTCGACCCCCGGGGTGTCGCGGGTGCGACCGCCTTGAGTCCGGGCAGGTGAGAGACGAGCGTGTGGACGGTCCCGGAGTGCTGGGCCGCGGCGTTGAAGCCGGCCCCCTCGATGGCGCGGACGGTGAGCGGCATCGTCGTCGCCCCGGCGAACATGTACTGCATCTTCGCGGCCTGATTCATCAGCGGTTCGAAACAGATGGCGATGAAATCGGAGTAGCTGACGTTGACGACGGGCCGAAGCCCCGTGGCCGCCGCGCCGACGCCGGAGCCGACTTGGGCGGTCTCGCTGATCGGCGTATCGCGCACCCTGTCCCGCCCGAACTCCTCGTAGAGGCCGGCCGTCACCTCGAAGGAGCCGCCGTCCTCCTCGTCTTGCCCCATCAGGAAGACGTCCCCGTCTTGGGCGAGTTCCTCGCGTAGCGCCGTCCGGAGCGCCTCCCGGACCGACAGTTCCTCGCCGGTCGCATCGAGCGCGCTCATCGGCCGGCACCTCCCGTCGATCCCGCGCCGTCGCGGCGCTCCCGGAAGTACTCCACGTCGGGATTGGGCTCGACGAACACGTCGTCGTACGCCTCCTCGGGGTCGGGGAAGGGGGCGTCGCGGGCGTACTCGATTGCGGCCTCGATGTCCGCCTTGACGGCCGCCTCCATCTCCTCGCGGTCCCCCTCGTCGATGATGTCCTCCTCACGGAGGCGTGCGGCGAAGGTGTCGATGGCGTCCCGGTTCTCTCGCCACTCGTCGACCTCGGCCTGTGTCCGGTACGGCTCCGGATCCCCCTCGTAGTGGCCGCGGTACCGATACGTCTTCGCCTCGATGAGCGTCGGGCCGTCGCCCCGGGCGGCGCGCTCCCGCGCCTCCGTGACCGCCTCGTAGACTGCCTCGACGTCCATCCCATCCACGACGACGCCCGGGATGCCGTACGCGGCGGCGCTGTCGGCGAGATCGTCGACGTTGTGCTGTTTCTCGAACGTCATCCCCTCCGAGTAGAGGTTGTTCTCGATGACGTAGATCGCGGGGAGATCCCAAGTGGCGGCGAGGTTGATCGACTCGTGGACCTGTCCCTCCGCGACCGCACCGTCGCCGAAAAAGGAGAGTCCCACCCAGTCGCGGTCGTGCAGCTGCGCGGTGAGTCCGGCTCCGGTCGCCAGCGGGACGCCCGCCCCGACGATCGGCTGGGCGCCCAGCATCCCCTCGTCGAGGTCGGCCGCGTGCATCGACCCGCCTTTCCCCCGACAGTACCCCTCGCTGCGTCCGTACAGCTCCGCCATCAGCCTCCGCTCGTCCATCCCCTTGGCGAGACAGTGGCCGTGTCCGCGGTGGGTGCTCGTCACGTAGTCGTCATCGGTCAGCGCGGCACAGGCGCCGACCGCGACGGCTTCCTGTCCGAGGTAGAGGTGGACGAATCCCGGTATCTCGCCGTCGGCGAAGTTGTCGCGTACTGCCCGTTCGAACTCGCGGATGAGTAGCATTCGTCGAAGCGCCTGCCGCCGATCCGACGGTGCGGTCATGTCTAATGTTGCCATCAGTCGTTCCTACGCCGCACGTCGAAGACGAATAATGTTTCGGGGTCAGGGTGGGCTGACACCCCGCGCCGGATATTTATTTCACCGTCGCGTCGGTGTCGCCATGGCGACCGTTCTCGATACCATCACGAGCGTCGACGGCGACCGACACGGCGGCGACGTCGTCGTCGCCGGCAGCCACGGCGGGACGTACGCCGGCTACCTCGCGCTGAAGGCCGGGGTTCGGGGCGTGATCCTCAACGACGCCGGGGTCGGCAAGGACGAGGCCGGCGTCGCGTCGCTCCCGCTCCTCGACGAACAGTCCGTTCCCGCCGCGACGGTGGCTCACCGGAGCGCACGCATCGGCGACGGCGAGGACATGCACCGTCGGGGGCGGATCAGCCGTGTCAACGATGCGGCAGCGGCGCTCGGGTGTGCGTCCGACCAGTCGACACGCGAGTGTGCGTCGCGCATGGCCGACGCCACCCTCGGCGAGGTGACGGTCCCCGAATACGGACAGGGCCGTCACGTCCTCCGGGACGACGGCGTCCGCGTCCTGGGGCTCGACTCCGTGTCCCTCCTCCGCGAGTCGGACGCCGGCGACGTGCTCGTCACCGGGAGTCACGGCTCCCGTCTCCCCGGCGAGGACGACCACGGGTCGTACGTCGCCGTCGACGTCGCCGGCATCACGTTCAACGACGCCGGTCGGGGTGCGGACGGGGCGGGGACGACCCGCCTCCCCTATCTCGACGAGCGTGGCATCCCCGCCGTCGCCGTCGACTGCCGAACCGCCCGCATCGGCGACGCCCGCTCCGCCTGGGAGACGGGGGTCGTCAGCGTCGCGAACGACGCCGCGGCCGCCCTCGGCGTCGACGCCGGAGACGCCTGCCGTGCCTTCGTCGCGGCCGTGGTGGATCGCTGACCACGCGGGACAGTCGCCCCGGCGGGGCCCGTGCCGGGGGTCTCCCCGGTGTGGCGGGGTCACGCTTTTGGTTCCCCCCGCTCCGGTGATACCATGGGCTACGCAGTACGGATGCCGAAGATGGGGATGACGATGGAAGAAGGGACGGTGGTCGAGTGGCACGCCGACGTCGACGGCGACGTCGAGGCCGAGGCCCCACTCGTCGACGTCGAGAGCGAGAAGTCGATCAACGAGGTGGTCGCGCGGGAGGACGGCACGCTCCTCGCTCGGTTCGTCGACGCCGGCGAAACCGTGGTTCCGGGCGACCCGATCGGGTACGTCGGCGCGGCCGGTGCAGACGTCCCCGAAGACGTCCGCCGCGAGGTCGAGGACACGGCCGAGGAGGGGACGGCCGACGCCGAGGCGTCGGCACCGACGCCCACCCCGAGCGCCGACGGCCCGGTGTCCGTTCACGAACTCGACTCGGACGTCTCGCCGCGGGCCAGGGCGTACGCCACCGAGGCCGGCGTCGGCGCGAGCGACCTGGACGCCATCGCGGGCTCCGGGCCGGACGGGGCCGTCATCGAGCGGGACGTGATCGAGGCGGTCCGAACGGGGGATACCGGCGACGCGGCGAACGGGTCGCCGGCGACGACCGACGACGGACCGACGATCCGGGAAGTCCGGGAGCTGACCGGCCTGCGCCGGTCCGTCGCCGATCGGATGACTGCGTCGGCCCGCGAGGCACCGCAGGTCACGCTGAACCGTCGGGTGGACGTCGGGGCGACGCTGGATACGGTGGACCGCCTCGCCGCCGACCGGGGCGTCGAGGTGTCGATCACGGACTTCCTGCTCGCCGCGGTCGCCAGCGCCGCCGAGGAGTATCCGGCGCTGAACGCCCGCTTCGTCGACGGTGAGCACCGCATCGCCCGGGACGTGAACGTCAGCGTCGCGGTCGACGTTGAGGACGGCCTCGTCACCCCCGTCGTCGAGCGCGTCCAGGACCGACCCGTCGAGGGGATCGCACGGGAGCGGGCGTCGCTCACCGACGCGGTCCGTTCGGGGGCGTACGATGCCGACGACCTGCAGGGTGGAACGTTCACCGTCACGAACCTCGGCATGTTCGACGTCGACAGCTTCGATCCGCTGTTGAACCCGCCGCAGGTCGCGATCCTCGGCGTCGGCCGCCTTCGCACCGACGACGACAGCGCGGAACTCCCCCTCTCGCTCACGTTCGACCACCGCGTGGCCGACGGCGCGGACGCCGCTCGGTTCCTCTCCGCGATCGCGGACGCGCTTGCCCGGCCGCTCGACCTGATCGGCGGTCCCGGCGACGCCGAGTCCGCGACGGCCGCCTCACCCGACGAGGGGGAGGCACCCGCTCCGCCGGAGGGCACGGTCCGTGCCCGCTCGACCGAGGGACTGGCGGCCACCGTCCGCGCCCGCGAGTTCGAGTGGCAGGTGGACGAACCCGAGGAGCGGGGAGGGACCGACAGCGCCGCGACGCCGGTCGAGCAGTTCCTCGGCAGCCTCTCGTCGTGTCTGGCCCTGACGACGCGGCTGATGGCCGAGCGACGCGAGGTCCCCCTCGACGACATCACCGTCGACGTGACGCCCGAACCCTCGATCCACGAGATCGACGCGCTCGACGTGCGGGTCGCGGTGCGTTCGGCGGCGGCGCCGGCGGACGTCGAACGGGTCGTCACGGTCGCGGAGCGTGCCTGTCCGGTCAACGGGATCGTCTCCGACGACGTCGCCCGATCGATCGAGGTCTCCGTCTCGGAGCCGTCCGGGTAGGCGACGCCCGACCCCGCGTGGCCGACGCAGTCCCGGGATCGGCCGATGGACGGGGTGAAGTTATACCGTCCCCGCCGCAAGGGAGGGTATGCTATCCGATAGCGTGCTGATCCTCACGGGTGCGGGGCGAGGCATCGGTCGGGCGGTCGCAATCGAACTGGCGGGGGAGGGAGCGACGGTCGTCGTCAACGACCTCGGGACGTCGGTCGACGGCGAGGGAACGGCGGCGGATCCGGCGACGGAGACCGCGGCGGCGATCGAGGAGGCGGGCGGGACGGCTACGGCCCACGTCGGCGACGTGACCGATCCGACGTACACGGAGTCGCTTCTCGCGGACACGGTGGACGCCCACGGCCGCATCGACGGCGTCGCCAACTTCGCGGGCATCGTCGATCCGGCGCCGATCCACGAGATGTCCGTCGACCAGTGGGAGCGGGTCCTCGACGTCCACCTGCGGGGGCACTTCTGCCTGCTCAAGAGTGCTGCACGGCAGTGGATCGACACCGAAACCGACCGCCAGCGGTCGTTCCTCTGTGTCTCCAGCCAGTCTTCTCTCGGTCACTCCGCGATGGCGAACTACGCCGCCGCGAAGGCCGGCATCCTCGGTCTGATGCGCACCGCTGCGAACGAACTGGTCGAACACGGCGTTCGGGTGAACGCGCTCTTTCCGAGTGCGACGACGCGGATCTCCGACGCGTTGACCGACGACGCCTACCGGGACCCCGTCCCGCCCGAACGGGTCGCACCGATGGTGGCGTACCTGTTGAGCGACGCCGCGGCCGACGTCACCGGGTGTACGCTCCGGGCCGGCGGCGAGGAGATCGGATTCGTCAGCGACCCGGAGATGTCCCGTCTCGCCTACCGCGAGGGCGGGTGGACGACGGCGACCGTCGCCGAGCAGTTCCCCGATTCGATCACCGCCGGGATCGACCTCGATCGGTCAGCGACGCTCGTGAGCGAGCGGTACGGCCTCGACGCCGACGGGATGGGGAGCACGTAGCGATCGGGTCGTCGACCGACGGGCGCGGCCCCTGCGCCCCCGCATCTTTATATCCTCCCCGCCGTCCCTGCGCACATGGCGAACGTCACGTACGACTTCGACGACGAGACGGTGATCGTGACCGGCGGGAGCTCCGGCATCGGCCGGGCCATCGCCGTGGCCTTCGGCCGGGCGGGGGCGACGGTGATCAACGCGGACCTGCGAGCGGGACACCACGGCGACGAAGAGATGGTTCCGACCCACGAGGTCGTCGACGCCGAGGGCGGCCGCGCCACGTTCGTGGAGACGGACGTCTCCGACCGCGAGGCGATCGAGTCGGTCGTCGAGGCCGCACGCGAGTTCGGCGGCGTGGACGTGATGGTCAACAACGCCGGCGCGCACGTCTACGGCTCCGTCCTCGACGTCACGGACGAGGAGTACGACCTGATGGAGTCGGTCAACGTCGGCGGCGTGCTGTTCGGCTGTCAGGCGGCCGCGAGCGACATGCTCGACCGCGGCGTCGAGGGATCGATCGTCAACACCGCCTCGATCCGGACCGACACGGCGCTGGCCGATCAGGTCCTCTACAACCTGACGAAAGGTGCGGTGAAGATGATCACCCGAACCGCCGCGGTCGAACTCGCCGATCGGGGCATCCGCGTCAACGGCATCTCGCCCGGACGGACGGTGACTCCGCTGGCCGAGGGATCACGGAAGGCCGAGGAGTGGTCCGAGGGGGACGACCTCGCCAAGCCGATCCCGATCGGGCGCCCGGCGACGCCCGACGAAATCGCGCCGGGCGCGCTGTTTCTGGCCAGCGACGCGGCCAGTTACGTCACCGGCGAACTCCTGACGATCGACGGCGCCTGGTCGGTCTACTGACCGCTCAGGGGATGATCAGCGTCTTCAGCGACTCCTGTTCGTCGGCACACTCCGTCTCCCCTTCGAACACCGACGGGAGTTCGTCGAGCGAGTAGCGCGCCGAGTTGTCGAGGATCGTCTGGACGTCGAAGACGTCGCGTTCGACCGCGCGGTAGGCCTCCCGGGCGTACTCCACCGCCTGCAGTTCGGTGTAGTGCATCGCGTTGAGGTTCTGGACCTCCAGTCCGTCCTCGTGGAAGCGGTGGAAACAGAACTCCTCGATCGGCTCGTAGTTGTCGCCGTACAGGGCGAGGACGCCGTTGTGGGCCACCATGCCGAGCGCCTGCTTGATCCCGATGCCCGTGCCGCCGACGGCCTCGACGGCCACGTCGACGCCCTCGTCGTCGGTCAGTTCGTCCACCCGTTCGACGGGGTCTTCCTCGCTCGCGTCGATGGTCACGTCGGCGCCCATCTCCTCGGCGATGGACAGTTTCTCGTCGACGACGTCGACGGCGATGACCTGGGACGCGCCCGACTCGATCGCTCCCTGCAGCATGATGTTCCCCGCGAAGCCGACGCCGTTGACCGCCACGGTGTCGCCGAGTTTGACGTCCATGCGCCGGGCGGCCCAGGCCGCACACGCCAGCGCCTCGTACAGACAGCCGACTTCGAAGTCGACGCCGTCGGGAATCGGCTGGACGTTCGAGACGTCGGTCACCCAGGAGTCGGTGTAGGTCGGATAGTAGAGGCTGCCGACCCGGTCGCCGACCGACACCGCGCCACCGCCCAGATACTCGTCGACCGCGGAGCCGACGGCCTCGATGGTCCCCCCGCCCTCGTGGCCGAGTGGCCCCATCGGGTAGGAGTGGCGACGCCCCTCGCCGCCGTGGTACTCCCCGCCCTCGGTGGGTCGCCCGCGCGCCTCGTCCTCCTCGCGCACGGTGATCCCCCGGTAAAAGTACCGTTCGGACCCACACACCGACGCCTGCTGTGTGTCGATCAGTACGTCGTTGGGGCCGAGTTCGGGCAGTTCGACCGTCTCCATGGTGATCTCTCCGACGTCGAGATACGCAACTCTCGTCTCCATGGCCGTGGCACGCGGGTCCGATAGAAAAAACCTCGCCTGACGCGGGGGGCGGTGTTTAGTTTGGGGCATTGTGCCAGCGAGCGAAACTCTGCAACCAGTTTTCAGCGGTCTCCGGTTCGACGTGGCTGAAACAGTTTGAAAACGAAGAGGTTCGTCGTTTTACTTCTCTAAATATACGTTCAATGGCATTCCGATTTCCGTGACGTTCTGTCTGAAATCGGAGCCCTGATCGGCGGAGTGCTGTTTGGAGATGTTTGGCACCATCGACGAGGAACATGGCGGATTCGACATCGTGTTTCTCCCGTAGTTCGTTGAGAAAGAATCAGTGAGAGCGGTTGTAGTGGTCGAAAACAGCCGTAGATACAGTAATTCGTTCGTCTGTGGATCCGCGGCGGCGTACAGCCAGAACGGCTGGTCGTTGATGCGAATCACGGTTTCGTCAACCGCAACCTGATTCGGAGCCTTCCCGCTGAGCGGCTGTAGATCGGCTTTCTGTACCCAATCGTGAACCGCTTTTCGAGAACGTTCGACACCCAAACTATAAAGAGCAGAGACAGTACTCGAAAGTGATAATCCAGCCAGATGCATCTGAATACCGAGCTTCATCGCCGGCACGGGTGTCCGCTCTCGCTCCACAAAATCCAAATCAATCCAGTCGCTATGTCCGCTGAGGCGGGCGATTTCTGGCATAGAGTACCAAGAAATTCTCCCGCCTCGCTTTTCACGCTTAACTAAACACCGCCCGACGACCGTCGATAACCGTTATGCGCGTCCAGCCCCGTCATTCGTTATGGCAGGAGACCGGGCACGGCAGAACCTGAAGACGCTCGAGACGGCCTACGAGGTGCTCGATTTCGTTCGGGCCAGCGACGACGTGACTTTCTCGGACGTCAGGGCCGAGTTCGACCTCGCCAAGAGCACGGCACACGGGTATCTGGCGACTCTTGAGGACCTGGGATTGATCACCAAACGCGACACGAGATACAGGCTGGGGATCGAATTCCTGAACTTCGCCAAGGAGGCTAGGAATCGAGAGGAGGAGTTCCGATTCGTCGAACCGAAGGTCAACGAACTGGTCGCGGAACTGGGGGAGGGTGCGGACTTCATGGTCTTCGAGAACGACCAGCTCGTCACCCTGTACCACAACGTGCCGAACGACCGCGACCCGAACTTCCAGGACGGGAAGCTCTTCGACGTACACAACTCGGCCGGTGGCAAAGCCGTCCTGGCCGAACTACCGGACGACGAAATCAACGCGTTGCTCGACGAGCGGGGTCTCCATCGCGTGACGGAGAACACCATCACGGACCGGGATGAACTGTTCGAGGGAATCGAACGCATCCGCGACAGGGGATACGCGGTGTGCGACGAAGAGTACATGAACGGCGTTCGGTCGGTGGGTGCCGTCGTTGAGTACCCTGACGGGAGCATCTTCGGTGCACTCGGGGTCGGCGGCCCCACGTACCGACTGACCGACGAGCGGTTGTCGGACGAGATTCCGACGACGTTACTGCGAGTCGCCGACGAACTAGAGCGAGAACTAGAGGAACACTCTCGAAATAGCACTCCTCCGACCCAGATATAATCATTCACGTCGACAACGGACGAACATTCCGACATCTTATCTATAGAATTCTACCTAAGGTCGTGTTCAGATGAGCTGATTCCATGCGAAGGCAAACGCTTGTAACCAATTTTCAGCGGTGCTCGGTTCGACATGGCTGAACATATTTGAAAACTGGTTAGTTCGTCGTTTTACTTTACGAAAGACATGTTCGACGGCATTCCGATTCCCATGTGTAATATGCTGGAATCGGAGTCCGTGACGGTGGCAAGCCGCCTGCAGCCACGGTGCACCGTCGACGAGAAAGACTGCGTCGCCAACCTGATGTTTCTCACGTAATTCCGAGAGAAACATCGAGGTGATTGCGGTGTTTCTCGTCGGATAGAGCCGAACATGGAGCAGGCGGTTGGTATCGGGATCGACAGCAGCGTACAGCCAATATCGTTCATCATTCGGTTGAATCATGGTTTCGTCGACCGCAACGTGATTCGGATCAGCACCGTCTGTCGGCTGTAAATCGGCCTTCTGTACCCATCGATGCACGATGCTTCGGTGACGGCCGACACCCAACATTTCAAGAATAGATATTGTATCCAAAAGTGATACTCATGCCAAATGGAGTCGGATCCCGAGCTTCATCACTGGCTCGGGTGTCGCCTCTCGCTCCAGAGATTCTAACTCGATACAACCGCTATCGCTGCTGAGGCGATCGAACGAGAGCATAAGCCACTCAAGTCTTCGACCGTCTCGTTCCTTATCGCAACGCTACCCTGGAGGGGCGGAGGGCACACCAGAACGTGCCTCCGAGCACCAATGTCAGAGGAACGTACCCTCACGGCCTGTGAACGGCTTCGCATTAACCTCCGCGAAGCCCGCCGCAGGACCGACTCGCCAATCGTGGAAGCATAGTTAGACGCTGCGCTGGACGCCTGGAACGACCTGCCGCCCGGTTCGCATCGTGGGGAGCGGAGGCGGTCACCGGAACGGTCCGGGCGGCATGGGGAGTTGGCGCGTCGGCGCCGTCCGTGAACCCGGCGTCCCCTCGACGCCCCGGACCCCGTCGTGTTCGCGGACATCGGGAGCTCCGCGTCTTCGCAGTTCGACCGATCGCGGTCCACCCGTCGCATCGGCGCTGACGGTGCGCGGGGATGCGACTCCACCGTGGAGCGAGGACTCGTACATTCATTCCGACGATACATACACGGATACTGCCGTTCTGCCAATCCCCCCCGAGACTGTCTAATTATACTCCCGATTTAGGTTCCACTTTCACTAATGCGATGTCCTGTTTGCCGAATTCGAAATCGTAATCTGGAGATATTGATATCGAAAGAGGATTTTACGCGTAGATCGAGTGGCCCGGCGGTTCGGAGCGCGTTGCCGAGAGACTGCCGGGACCCGGCGGTGACGACCGGACGGCACGGCGTCGGTCGGGACGGAGCGGCCGGGCCGGTGGAAGCGTCGTCTCGCGCCCGAGCGACGACTACGGGACGTGAATCGCCTCGTCGATCGCGTCCTCGCAGGCCTCCAGCACGGCTTCCGAGAGGGTCGGGTGAGCGTGAATCGTACCGCCGACATCCCGGGCGGTGAGACGGGCGTCGAGTGCGACCGCGAGTTCGCCGACGAGTTCGGAGGCGTGTCGGCCGACGACCTGTGCGCCGAGAACGGCCTCCGACTGCTCGTCGACGACGACGCGGACGAAGCCGTCGGGTTGACCCGCAGAAAGCGCACGTCCGTTGTTGCTGAACGCCATCCGTCCCACGACCGGGTCGTGGCCTGACTGGCGAGCCTCCGCCTCCGACAGTCCGACGGTCGCGACTTCGGGGTCGGTGAAGACGACCGCCGGAACGTGACGGTCGCTCATCGATACCTCCCTGCCAGCGATGGTCTCGGCGGCGACGACGCCCTCAGCGCTGGCCTTGTGTGCGAGCATCGGTTCGCCTGCCACGTCGCCCACCGCGAACACGTGTTCGCGGGAGGTCCGGCACTGCTCGTCGACGTCGACGAACCCGCGTTCGGTCAGTTCGATCCCCATCGCGTCGACGTCGACCGTGTCCGTCACCGGTCGGCGACCGACGGCGACCGCGACCCGGTCCGCCTCGCGACGGGTCTCGGCACCGTCCTCCGACTCCGTCGTGACCTGAACGCCGCCGGCCGTCGGGGTGCAGGCTGTCGCGCGTTCGCCGAAAGCGAACTCGACGCCGAGCGACTCGAGGTGGTCGCGGATCGTTCGCCGCAGTACGCCGTCCCAACCGGGGAGCACGCCGCCCTCGAGTTCGACGACGGTCACTCTCGTCCCGAGCTTCGAGAACAGCGTCGCCAGTTCGAGACCGATGTAGCCCGCACCGACGACGAGCAGACGCCCGGGGATGTCGGACAGTGAGAAGACGTCGCGGGACGTGAGCACGGCGTCGTCGTCGAACGGGAACGCGCCGGGTTCGACGGGACGACTCCCGGTCGCGATGACGGCGCGTTCGAAAGCGAGCGTCCGCTCCGTCCCGTCGGGGGCCGCGACGACGGCCTCGTGGTCGGCGACGAAGCGGGCACGGCCCGTTACGAGTTCGACACCGACGTCGCGACACAGGTGAGCGACGCCGTCAGTGAGCGTGGACACGACCCCCGACTGCCACTCCAGAAGTTCGTCCCAGTCGACGTAGGGGTCGGCATAAATACCCATCGACTCGCGGTGGCCCGCGTCGTGGACTGTCTCGGCGGCCGAGAGCAGCGCCTTCGAGGGGATACACCCGTAGTTCAGACAGGTCCCACCGAGAGCGTCGGCGTCGACGAGCGTCACGTCGAGTCCGAGTTGTCCGGCGCGAACGGCGGCCACGTAGCCGCCCGGTCCTGCACCCACGACTAGTACCTCCGTCTCGGATGATGCGGACATACTCGTTTGCGGGTTCCGTTCCGGACGGCATATGAGTTGTGGTTCGACGGGCCGGGAAATCGGGGCGGGCGGTCAGAGGACCCGCTTCACCGCGCGCTCGACGTCCGGCGCGTCGGGGAGGACCTCCCCTTCGAGGTCGGGTGCGAACGGAATAGGCGTGTCGGGGACGCCGACGCGTTGCGGGGGCGCGTCCAGCGTGAAGAAACCGTCCTCTACCACCCGGGCCATCACTTCCGCGTGGAAGCCGTAGGACATCGGACTCTCGTCGGCGATCACCAGCGCCCCCGTCTTCTCGACACTCTCCAGGATGGTCTCCGTGTCCAGCGGGTAGATCGTCCGCGGGTCGATGACCTCGACGCTGGCCTCGCCCGCGAGGCCGTCCGCGACAGACAACGCTTCGCCCAGGAGCCGCTGGGTGGCCACGACCGTGACGTCCTCGCCCACGCGTTCGACGCTGGCCTCGCCCAGGGGGACCGTGTAGCTCTCGTCGGTCGGGACCGGTCCTCGTTCGTTGTAAATCGTCTTGTTCTCGAAGAACATCACGGGGTCGTCGGAACGGATACTCGCCTTGATCAGGCCCTTGGAGGCCGCAGGCGTGCCCGGAGCGACCACCTTGAGACCAGGCAGGTGGGCGACGAGCGTGTGGACAGTGCCCGAGTGCTGGGCCGCCGCGCTCTTCCCGCCGCCCTCGGTGGCGCGCATGACGACCGGGACTCGGCTCTCCCCCCCGAACATGTAGCGCGTCTTGCCCGCCTGGTTCATGAGCTGGTCGAAGCAGACGCCGATGAAGTCGGAGAAGCTCACCTCGACCACGGGCCGGAGACCGGTCGCCGCCGCGCCGACTGCCCCGCCGACCTGCGCCGCTTCGCTGATGGGCGTGTTCCGGACGCGTCGCTGACCGAACTCCTCGTACAGGCCGTCTGTCACCTCGAAGGACTCCCCACTCTCTTCGTCTTGGCCGTACAGCATGACCATCTCGTCCGCCTGCATCTCCTCGCGGAGGCCCTCGCGAATCGCCTCCCGCACGCTCATCGTCTCTGTTCCGTTCTCGTTCGTGGACTGGGTTCGTGACATCAGTATACGCTCCAGTTGGGTTCTCGACGTGCGACGCGTTCCCGGTGTGCCGCTATCTCCGGCGCGGGTTCGACGAACACGTCGTCGAAGGCGACGTCCTTGCTCGCCGTCTCACTCTCGCGGGCGAACTCGACGGCGTCGGCCAGTTCAGACTCGACCGACCGCTCGAGGTCGGCCACGTCGTCCTCGGTCAGGACGCCCGTCTCGAGCAGTTCGTCGACGTAGTTGTCGATGGGGTCGCGTTCGGTCCGCCACTCGTCGACCTCCTCGGCGGTCCGATACGGCTCCTGGTCCCCCTCGAAGTGGCCGCGGTAGCGGTAGGTCTTGGCCTCGACCAGCGTGGGCCCCTCACCATCCAGCGCCCGTTCGCGGGCCTGCGAGACCGCGGCGTTGACGGTCTCAACGTCCTGTCCGTCGACGGTCTCACCGGGGACGCCGTACGACGCCGCCATGTCCGCGAGGTCCTCGATGTTGTGTTGGTCGTCGAACGGCATCCCCTCGGAGTAGAGGTTGTTCTCGATGACGAAGACGACCGGCAGTTCCCAGGTGGCGGCGAGGTTGAACGCCTCGTGGACCTGTCCCTCGGCAACCGCACCGTCGCCGAGAAACGTGAGGGACATCCAATCTGCATCGGTGTACTGGGCGGTGATGGCCGCGCCGGTTCCCAGTGGAACGCTCGCGCCGACGATGGGCTGGGCGCCGAGCATGCCGACCTCCAGGCTGGCGACGTGCATCGAACCGCCCTTCCCGTCACAGTACCCCGTCTCTTTCCCGTAGAGTTCGGCCAGCAGGCGGTCAGGGTCGAGCCCCTTCGCGAGGCTGTGGCCGTGGGCGCGGTGGGTGCTCGTGACGTAGTCGTCCTCGGTGAGCGCGCCGACCGCGCCCACGGCGACGCCCTCCTGTCCCTGGGAGAGGTGGACGAAACCCGGAATCTCGCCGTCGGCGAACCGGTCCCCGACCGCGTCTTCGAACTCCCGAATGAGCATCATGCGGCGCAATGCCTCTGTCCGTTCCCGTGGCTCGTTGAAGTCGATCTGAGCCATCGATGCTACGTTGATGTGCACGTGTATTGAGTGTTTGGGTCGAACTGGCTAGTGCTGTCGACTGCGCGTCCGGGTCAACCCTCGACCAACTCGTCCACGCGGTCGAGCGCGGACGCCAGCGTCTCCAGGAACCGTGCGGCGTCGGCGCCGTCGACGACCCGGTGGTCGAAGGAGAGGCTGAACGTCATCGTCTTGCGGAATTCGATTCCCCGATCCGTCTGGCGTGGCTCCTCGTCGGCGGTGCCGACGCCGAGGATGGCGACCTGCGGCGGGTTGATTATCGGGGTGAACGAGTCGACACCGAACGGGCCGAGGTTGGAGACAGTGAACGTTCCCCCGCGCAGGTCGGCGGGGTCGTGTCGACGGTTCCGGACCCTGTCAGTCAGGACCCCGCGCTCGTGTGCGAGCTCGGTCACGGGGGTGTCCCGAACGTCGCGGAGCACCGGTGTGACCAGTCCGTCTTCGAGGTCGACGGCGATACCGACGTTGTGCTCCTCGTAGACGCAGTGGACGCCATCCTCGAAGGTTGCGTTGAACTCCGGGTGCTCGGCCAGGGTCTCGCTCACCGCCAGTAGCAACACGTCGGTGACGGACACGACGTCATCCGCGTCGGCGGCGGCCGCAAAGACGGATTCGACCTCGACGGTCCGGTCGACGGTGACGTGGGGTGCCTCCCAACTCTCGCCGAGGCGACGGGCTATCGTCGACCGCATCCCGGAGAGGGACCGTTCCTCGCGGACGGTACGTCCCGCTCCGTCGTCGCTCACGGGCGTCTCTCCCCCCTCGACTCCGTCGGTGCCGGGCGTGGTAGCGCCGTCCACGTCGTCGGCGCGAATCGAACCGTGCGGTCCCGTCCCCCGAACGTCCCCGAGGGTGACGCCACGTTTGTGTGCCAGCTTCCGCGCTCGCGGCGTCGCCAGTACCTCGCCGTCCGCCCCCGCGGCCGACGTTCCGTCGTTCGCGGGCCGGTCGCGCACCGCATTCTCGACGTCCGCGACGGTCACTGCGCTCTTCGGACCGGTGCCACGGACCGACGCGAGAGAGACGCCCGTCTCGTCGGCGCGACGGCGCGCCTTCGGCGTCGCCCGGACCGTGTCGGACTCGCCGCGGCGGGCCGTCCCGTCTGCGCCCCGGGGCCCCGGTCCCGGTTCAGACGCCGCGTCCGCGGTCCAGTCGGCGTCGTCCGGCGCGGCGTCGGTGCCCGTCCGGTCGTCGGTCTCGACACCCTCGTCCTCGACGGTCGCGAGGAGATCGTCCACGTCGGCGTCCGCCGGGGCCACGATGGCCATCGCGGTCCCGGGAGCGACTTCCGCACCCTCGTCGAGGAGCGTCCGCCGGACCACGCCCGACTTGCGGGCGGTGACCTCGGCGGTCGTCTTCTCCGACTCTATCTCCGCGATGACGTTCCCCTCGTCCACCGATTCACCCTCCACCGCGACCCAATCGAGGAGGACGCCAGTCTCCATCTCGACCCCCATCTTGGGCATGCGTACAACGTACGCCATCTACCGTTAGCCTCCGGGGTGTCGTACAAAAATCCTCCGCTCCGACCCGCCCCGTCACCGCGATGATGGCGTGACGGTCGAGTCACCGACCGACCACTCGGACGCCGCCGACGGCCACCTATCGGCGAGTTCAATATATGTGAACTACCAGGAGTGGAGGGCGGCGCGCAAACGCGTCTTCGCTCGCCACGGGGATTACAGACCTATTGATGTAAACCTCAGGAGCACACGTCGCGAGTTCACGGTCACCGGTGTCGCTGACTCGCCGTCCCCCTCCCCGTTCGGCAGGATTCTGCGGTGGACTGCTCAGCCACCTCACTGCCGGTGCGCGCGCCACGTCGTTCGATATATGTGAACTGCCCGGACGTCGATGCGTCAGTGAGTCGACGACCGCCGAGTTCCAGACCGTCGTTTCGGCCAGTCGGTCCGAGCATTGGGAGGCGAAGAGCCATTTGTTTCCAATATTACAAAATCTAACTCTATTAGGCAGGGCGGTGTTCAGATAAGGATGAAGGATGAGGCGGTGCGATTTTTGAGTGCCTATGCTCGAAACCGCCCGCCCCACGGTGGTAGCGACCGCTTCGAGTTAGGCTCTGTGGAGCGAGAGGTGACACCCGAGCCAGCGATGAAGCTCGGGATCCGACTCCGTTTGGTTGTAATATCAATTTCCAATACAATTCTAATTCTTGATAGTTTGGGTATCGAACGGTGTCGGCCCACCGTTCATAACTGGGTACAGAAGGCCGATTTACAGCCCACAGATGGTGCCAACCTGGATCACGTTGCGGTCGATGAAACCGTGATCCAGCTCAATACCGAGCGATATTGGCTGTACGCCGTGATCGATCCGGATATCAATCGCCTGCTCCATGTACGGCTATTTTCGACGAGAAAACAGGGATTGACCGAGATGTTCCTGTCTGAACTCCGTGACAAACATCTCGTCGACGACGTGATCTTTCTCGTCGACGGTACTCCGTGGTGTCAGGCGGCCTGCCATCGTCTCGGGCTGCGATTCCAGCATGTTACACGTGGGAATCGGTATGCCGTCGAACGTATCTTTCGAGAATCAAAACGACAAAAACACCAGTTCTCAAATGTTTTCAGTCACGTCGACCCGAGTACCGCCGAAAATTGGTTGCAAGCGTTCGCCTTCGCATGGAACCAGCTTATCTAGACACTACCACCCGGGGGGCACAAAGTATAATTATCGGGACAGTGACCCCTCGGTGATGGTAGATTACGAGATAGGTACTGACATCGGGGGGACCCACACCGACACGGTCGTCCTGACGTCGGGGGGCGAGCAGTACATCGCCAAAGCCCCGTCGACGCCGGACGACTTCAGCGTCGGTGTCCTCGACAGTCTCCGGGTGGTCTGTTCGGAACTGGGCGTCGATCTCGAGGAGTTGCTCGCGAACACCACGCGGTTCGTCAACGGGTCGACGGTCGCGACCAACACGATCGCCGAACTCCAGGGAGCCGAGACGGGACTGATCACTACCAAGGGCTTCGAGGACACGCTCAAGATCGCCCGGTCGCCCCGGGAGGTGAACGTCTTCGACCTGCACGAGCAGACCGGGCCGCCGGAGATCGTCGAGAAACCGAACATCGTCGGCGTCCCGGAGCGCATCGACTACACCGGCGACGTCGTCGTTCCGCTTGACCGCGAGGCGGCCGAGGCTGCGGTCGACGAACTCGTCGCGGCGGACGTCGATACGATCGCGGTCTGTCTGCTCTGGTCGTTCGAGAACAGCGCTCACGAGGAACTGATCGGGGAGATCATCGAGACGAAGTACCCGGAGATGCACTACTCGCTGTCCCACCAGATCTTCCCCGTCATCCGAGAGTACGAACGGATGACGACGACGGTGTTCAACTCCTACGCCGGACCGAGCGTGGTCCAGTACACGGAGAACCTCCGGGAACGCCTCGGCGAGCACGGCCTGTCGGTGCCGATCCTCATTATGCACTCCGAGGGGGGGTACACGTCGGTCGAGGAGGCGAAAGAACGCCCGGTGTCTCTGGTCTCCTCGGGGCCGGCAGCCGGCGTCATCGGCGCCAACGAACTCGGGAAGCAACTGGGCGTCGAGAACATCATCACCGCAGATATGGGCGGAACGAGCTTCGACACCTCGCTCATCCACGACAACGAAATCCGGATGCGGACACGGGCGAGAATCGGTGACTTCGACACCGGACTGCACCTGGTCGACGTCGAGGCGATCGGCAGCGGTGGGGGGTCGATCGCCTGGATCGACGAGCGGGGACAGCCGAACGTCGGTCCACGATCCGCCGGAGCGGACCCAGGGCCAGTCTGCTACGGTCGCGGCGGCACGGACCCGACGGTCACCGACGCGGCGCTCGCGCTCGGCTATCTGAACCCGGAGTACTTCCTCGGCGGTCGGGACACACTCGATTTCGACGCAGCGCGGACGGCGATCGCGGAACGAATCGCCGAACCGCTCGACCAGAGCGTCGAGCAGGCCGCTGTGGGCATCTTGACGCTGACGGTCGCGAAGATGAGCAACGCGGCGCGTTCGGTCTCCATCGAGAAGGGATACGACCCACGCAACTTCTCGATGATGGCCTTCGGGGGAACCAGTCCGCTGTTTGCCACGTGGATCTGTGAGGAACTCGACATCGACCGGATCGTGATCCCGGACGACGCGGCCAGTTTTTCGGCACACGGTCTCCTCGAGGCCGACCACAAGCGAAGTTACGTCGAGACCTATCACTCGGTAATCGACGAGGAGACCATCGCCGACCTGGCGACGCTCTACGAGTCGATGGAAGCCCAGGCCCGGGAGGACTTCGAGACGGAGGGCCAACGCCCGGAGGATGTCGAGTTCGATCGCGAAATCGACCTGCGGTTCGCCGGCCAGGCGTCCGAACTGACGATCTCGCTGCCCCAGCGAGATCTGAGCGGGGTCGATCCGGCGAGCCTCGAGTCGCAGTTCGTCGACGAGTACGAGACGCTCTACGGGGAGGGGACCGCCTGGGAGGACGCTCCCGTCGAGGTTCAAAACGTGCGCCTCGACGCGGTGGTGCCCATCGAGACGCACGACCTCAGACGTGCGGACACGAGGACGGGGACCGATCGGACGGAGCCGACCCAGAGAGAACGCAGAACGATCCACCTCCCGATGCGAGACGAGACCCGAGAGGTCCCGGTGTACGACGGACGGACCCTCGCCCCGGGGTTCGAACTCGAGGAGACCGCGATCATCGAGAAGCCGTACACGACGGTCTTCTTGCCCCCGGCGGCACGACTGCACGTCGACGACCGCGAGAACATCGTCATCGAGAGGAACTGACCGTGGTCGAGATGGAACTCGACGTCGATCGTGAAACCGTACTCGACTCGATGCCCGGAGAGCGGAGGCGAAACGACGACGCCCTCGACGAGGACGCCACCGAACGCCGGCGCGACCGCATCAGGACCGAACGGCTTGCGAACGCGACAACCAGCGGTGATTCACAATGACCACGAACGAGATCGAGACGAGACGCATCGACATGTACCTGAACCTCGTTGACGAGAACGGCGACCGGCGCATCGAGTGCCGGGAGTGCGGTGCGAGGATCTGTGACGGGAGCGAGGAGTGGCTCGAGAACGTCCCGATTCGCAAACGCGAGATCTCCGGACGCCTAGAGGAGTTCGGTATCTGGGTGAAAGAGCGCGAAGCCGACGAACGGATCGAACTCCACGAGCGCTACTGCCCGAACTGCGCGATCCAGCTCGGGGCACAGGTAACCGTCGCGGGAGAGGACCGACCGCTTCAGGTCGATCCCGACTTCCTCTGAACGACCGAACACACGACAGCCGACTACCAATGACACACGAAACGAACTCCGACGCCGAATCGGCCTACGACCCAACGACGGTGGAGGTGCTCCGGATGCGGTTCGACAACACCGTCCAAGAGATGGGAGCGACGCTGAAGAACACGTCCGGGTCGCCGATCCTCACCGAAGCCCAGGACTTCTCGGTGGCGTTGCTCGACCACGAGGCACAACTCACCTCGTACGTCGGCTACGTCGTCGCCCACATCGGCCCGTCGCGGGTCTCGCTGGAACGCATCCTCGAGAAGTACTCGAAAGCGGAGATACAGCCGGGAGACGCGTTCATCGACAACGACCCACACGACAGTGGCGCGCTCCACAAGAGCGACGTCGGGGTGTTGACCCCCGTGTTCTACGACGGCGAGATCGTCAACTGGCTCTGGTCCGAGGCACACGTCTTCGACGTTGGCGGCATCGCCCCGGGGAGTTTCTCCCCACAGGTCATCGACACCTACGGTGAGGGGTTCAAGATACCCGCGCTGAAGATCCTCGAGGAGGGCGAGATCAACGAGATGGTAAAGCAGATGATTCAGAGCAACTCCCGGTTGCCCGTCCGGGTGTTCAACGACATCAAGAGCCTCATCGCCGGAAACAACGTCGCACGCGAGCGCATCCACGACATCATCGACGACTACGGCATCGAGACGTATCGCGACTACGCCGGACACATCCAGTCGCTCTCCGAGCGCGCCGTCCGTCGCCGAATCGAGGACATCGCCGACGGCACCTACACCGTGGTCGACTGGTCCCAGCACGACGGCCACGAGAACCGCCTCTATCGCATCCAGTGCGAACTCCGTGTCGACGGCGACGAGTTGACCGTCGACTTCTCGGGGACCGATCCGGAGGCACCGGGGGTCATCAACGCCGGCCAGGGGGCGCTGATCGGCTGTGTCTGGTCGGTCCTCACCCAGTTGCTCTGCTGGGACATTTACTTCAACTCGGGCTGTATGGAGCCGGTGACCATCACTGCCCCGGAGGGGTCTGTGGTGAATGCGAGCCGGACGGCTGGCGTCGGGTACGCCCACATGGATGCCGGTATCAAGGCTGCAGACGCGCTCACGACGGCGTTCTCGCAGGCGCTCCGGGCCAGCGAGGACGAGGCACTCCAGGAGCGGGCGATGGGCGAGATGAACGACACGTGGTCCATCGAGACCTGGGGCGGGACCGACCAGTACGGGGCGCCGTTCGCCTGGCTCAACATGGACGGCGGCGGCATGGGCGGTGGTGCACAGACGTCCGTCGACGGCCTCGACGTCGCGGGACTGATCACGCAGGTCGGCAACGCGATTCCGGACATCGAGTGGAAAGAGCAATCGTATCCCGCCTTGCACCTCTGGCGCCGTCTCGAACCCAACAGCGGCGGTCCCGGGAAACGACGGGGGGGACGCGGTCTCGACTTCGCTTGGACCATGTGGGATACCCCCGACGACGAGTTCACCGGCGCGATCTGCTACACCTCGAACGAGATCCCGAATCGAGGTCACGGTGGCGGGATGCCAGGGACCCCTGCCCGCATCTACCTCGAGCGAGACACGAACGTCGCCGAGCGACTGGCCGACGACGTGTATCCGACCCCGGAGACGATCGAGGGGGAGACGGAGTTCCCGGCCCCCAAGGAGGCGCCGGTGAGCCTCGAGACGGGCGACGTGGTCCGTCACTACACCGGCGGTGGGGCCGGCCTCGGCGACCCCATCACGCGCGACCCCGACCTCGTCGCCAAGGAGGTCCGCGACGGTTGGCTCGACCCCGACGTCGCCGAACGGGCCTACGGCGTCGTCCTCGACGAGGACGGCGCCCTCGACGAGGACGCCACCGAACGCCGGCGCGACCGCATCAGAACCGAACGGCTCGAAGAGGCCGAGGACTGATCGTCGACGCTCACGCTCACCCGTACTTCGGCGACTGGTTCCCGGGCGAGACTGAGCCCGGGGCGAATCACGATCCCCCGCCGTCCTGGGATCGCACCTGTGAACGGATGCACGGCCGCTCGGTGACGCTTTCTCGCCTGGCGCTACGAGAACGTCTACGTCGACCTCTCGTTCATGCCCGAGACGTATCTCGACCGGCTTCCGTGGGAGTACTACGCAGAGACCATCGGTGACTCGATACTGCTCGGGAGCGACTACCCGCTGGTCGACCCGGCCGACCTGCTCTCGCTGTCGACAGCGTCACTGCTTCGTCCGGTCGTTCCTTCCGAACCGGTAGAACGGCCGCTTCGTGTGTCCCATGTAGGACATGTCGAGTTCGCGTTCGGGCCCGTCGTCGGGGACGAAGAGGCCCTCCGCGTCGGCCATCTGCCAGTAGAGGACGTTGTAGCCCGTGTTCAGGTAGTCCCAGAGGTAGTACGCCCGCGCGTAGGCGCTGGCGGTGTAGTCGACGACGGCCCGGTCGGACTGCATGTTCACGTGCCACTCGACGGGGATGCGGATGCCGCTTCGCGGGTCGTCCCAGTAGGCGACGTCGTGGAACGTGACGTCGTCGTAGCCGAAGCTGTACACCTCGCCGTCGGCGAGGACGCGACCGATGGCGCTCTCCGAGTTCGGTTCGATGGTGAGAAAGACCTGAATGTCGTCCTGGAATCCGGTGTGCCAGCGCCACCACTCGCCGCCCACCCAGTCCCCGCGCCCAAACGAGTCCTCGAGCATGTCCGGGTCGACGAAGTGGAACTTCTCGTGCTGACCGAACCCCTCCGGAGAGTACGTCTCACCGTCTACCGCGATCGTGCCCTCGGCGGTCGCCGTCTGCTCGAAGCCGTTGATCTGTTCGAGGTCCTCGTCGGCCCAGAACGCCGGACCGGTCGCCTCGAAGGTCAAGTCCACGTCGACGCCGGCCTGCTCGCCGGTGTTGTGCCAGACCGGCGGTCGGCTGACGTGCTCGCGGTCGCCGATGCGCCAGCGGACCTCTTCGTCGCTCTCTTCGGTCTCCATGGCCTCGGGCGAGAAGTACTCGTGGAAGTGTGTGCCGGCGACGGTGAAGTCGTTGTCGTGCATCCGATCGCGTTCGTCCGGCGGAAACTCCCCGTGAACGAAGATCGTCTGCGGAAAACAGACCTCGTCGACCGCGAACTGTCCGCCGGGTGCGCCTTTGAGGAGGTAGAGCGCGTCCCAGAGCATGAACTCGTGGTCGCCGTCGGCGCCCCGGAACAGCCAGCCGTGGTTCTCCCACAGTTCCTCCTCGTCGGCGACGGAATCGCGGTGCACGCGGTCGTCGTCGGGATCGACGTTGTACTCTCCATCGGACATGGTGTGTGTGAGCGACGACCGATCGGCTCAAAAACTTCCCGGTGACAGCTCACTCGTCCGTTCTCGCGAATTCGCGCAACAACGCCGGGCGCTGGGAGGCGACGGCGGCTCCGGGGGAGTCACAGCCCTGGGCGCGTGCAAGTTCCAGCACGAGCTGGAGGTCCTTGCTCACGATGTCGGCGGCGCCCTCGTATCCGGTCGGGTGCGTGTCGCCCCACTCCTCGCTGATGAACGCCCAGTTGTCTACCACCCAGCTATCGGCCGTGTTCTCTCGGAACAACGCCAGCAGTGTCTCGCGGTCGATGCCGTAGGCCGCGCCCAGACGGACCCCCTCGGCGGTCGTCATGACGTTCGAGAGGCTGACGAGGTTGTTCGAGCGTTTCCCCGCCCGTCCGGCGCCGAGTGCCCCCACGTGGAACACCGCGTTCCCCATCGTCTCGAAGGCCGGCCGGCAGTGCTCGACGAGGTCGGTCTCGCCCCCAACGATCAACGAGAGGTCACCGGTGACTGCGTCGACGCGCATCCCGCTGACGAGGGCGTCGACGACTTGCGTAGCCGCGGGCGCATCCTCGGCGGCCTCGAGACACGTCTCCGGTCGGACGGTGCTGTGGACGACGACGAGCGTCGGTCGCTCTCCAACGCCGGCGAACACTCCCCGTTCCCTCCGGAGCACGTCGTTCACCTGGTCGTCGTCGCGCGCGGCGACGTGGTTCGTGTTGATATCATCTTTGAATACTTCATTGATTATTTAGAAGATGGGCAATCTCCGCCATCGACTCACGGTCCATCGGTGACTGCGGACCGCCGAGTGCAGCCCCCGTGGTGGCATCACGGCTCACGCTGTGCCCGACGGCCCGTGATTCGACCCGCCGCCGAGCGATATTGGCCGTACACCGCCGGTACAGGGATCGAATCTCCGTTCCACGTCCCCTTGATTCCACGGGACCCACCGCGATTCCTCGACGGTTCTCGCTGAACGTCGGAGAGCCGTCGAGTTACCCACGCGATCCGCTCGCGACGGCACACCCCGATTGTGGACGGTCTGACGGCGATCGAAAGCCGACTTCAGCCCGTTCCACGGGGCCTCGGATCGTCGTCGGTGGGACCGTCGCCACACTCGCCGAGGCGGCTGGGAGATCGCTCGACCTCGTCGACATCCGCTCCGACCGGCACCGGCGAGAATTATTTATCATATATATTGTAGAATATGTGTAATATCAAGAAACAATTACTTTTAGTCCTGTGGAACGCAGCCTCGCTGGTGGACACCATCGGTCAGGGTTCCGCGTCGGTTCCGAACGGACCCCTCGTCGGTCCCGCGCCGACGCGACGGCCGGCGGCCGCTGCCCGGATTCCTCGGTCACGGCCCGTTGCGGCCGCCCGTCTACGTCTCGGCGTCGCACCGTCACGCATCCCTCCCGGGGCAGGACCGCTACGATCCTAACATAGCTACTGTTGTTATTTATTCTGTCGGCGGGCGGAACGAGTCCATTTCACGGGACGAAACGAAGTCGGCGACCCACCGACGGCGAGGAGCAGAGCGCCCGGCGTGACGGGCGAATCGCGGGGACGTACTCCCGGGTCGTCGCCCGGGTCACACGGTTCCGCGTTTCGAACGGTGAAACGCCCGTCCCTCCCGGTCGTCGTCCCCTCGTCCCGCCGCCGTCGGCGGACGACACAGTGTTTAATACGTCCCGTCGAGAACCATCGGTCGACAGCATGACGATAGACACACGTACGCGTGACAGTAGAACGGTATGACGCGCCCGGCTGACGTGGTCGTCTTTCGGCGGGGCACGGAGGGTCTCCTGCCGGCGGCGTACGCCGAGGAGATTCGGGAGCGCCTTCCGGACTGGAACGTCGAACTCGCGCGAACTCCTCGCGAGGAGCGCGAGTTCCTCGCCGACGCGCGCGTCGCGACGGGCATATCGATCACCGAGGAACAGGTCGTCGGCGCCGATGACCTCGAGTTGTTCGTCGTCGCCTCGTCGGGGACGGATCACCTCCCGGTCGACGCCCTCCGAGAGAACGACGTCCTCGTTGCGAACGCGTCCGGCATTCACGCACCGGGGATCGCCGAACAGGTCCTCGGCTATCTCCTCTCCTTTGCCCGTCGGATCCACCGCGGGATCCGCCAGCAGGCCGACAACGAGTGGCGCCACTACCAGGCGACGGAACTCAAGGGGTCGACCGTTACCGTCGTGGGTCTCGGGTCGATCGGACGGGCGGTCGTCGACCGCCTCGACGGGTTCGGCGTGGACACGATCGGCGTCCGCTACACGCCCGAGAAGGACGGGCCGACCGACGAGGTCGTCGGGTTCGACGAGGACTCGCTCCACGCCGCGTTCGCGCGGACGGACTATCTCGTCCTCTGCTCGCCGCTCACCCCCGTGACGAGGCGGCTGATCGGCCGCGAGGAGATCGAGACGCTCGGCCCGGACGCAGTGGTTGTGAACGTGGGGCGCGGTCCCCTGATCGACACCGACGACCTCGTATACGCGCTGCAAGCGGGTGATATCGGCGGGGCCGCACTCGACGTGACCGATCCCGAACCGCTCCCGAACGACCACCCGCTCTGGGACCTCGATAACGTGATTCTGACGCCGCACATGGGCGGACATACGCCACAGCACTGGCCCCGACTCGCCGAGGTTCTCGCCAGCAACGTGCGGAGCATGGACGCGGGTGCCGACAGGGACGAGTTCGTCAACCTCGTGCAGTGGTAGACGAGGACGATCAGCCCTCGTAGGCGACGTTCTCGCCGAGGTAGGCCTCCCGGATCTCCGGGTCGTCGAGGGTCGAATCCGCGGGACCGTGGAAGCGGGTCCGGCCGTCGTCCATGACGGAGGCGTAGTCGCCGTATCGCAGTCCGGTCCTGACGTTCTGCTCGATCATGAAGATCGTCACCCCGAGTTCGTTCGTCGCCTGGACATACCCGAAGAGGACGGCTCGACGTCGCTCGTACCGCCGGACACGACTGCACGCATCACCGCGTTCGGGAACGTCCACATCACGCCGCAGCCCGCCGCGGGCGAGCCGGCGGTGTCCCGTCCGTCGGGGACCGAACGTTTATGTGAGTCGCCGGCGGACGGTCTCTATGGAAGTCGTAGATCACGACGATGCGGAGACGTACGAACCCGACGAGGGGTGGGAGCGCCGCGCCCTCGCCGGTAGCGAACAGTTCTCGTTCGAGTGGTTCACGAAACCTCCGGGACACGCCTCCCCGATGCACGATCACGAGAACGAACAGGTGTGTATCGTCCTCGAGGGCGAACTCACCCTCCACGCCGAGGACGGGTCGTCGGTGACACTGGGACCGTACGATTCGGCCTGGCTCGAACCGTGGGAGTCCCACGCGGTCGAGAACACGGGCGACGAGATGGCGGTCGGCCTCGACGTGTTCGCACCCGGCCGATCGTTCGACTTCTGGACGGATCGGGAGGACGAGGAGTAGGAACCGACCGACGATACGTCGAACTGTTACGGGTACTGTTTTTCGAACGTTGGTTACTTCGGCGACTAGCTGTTCGATACCCAAATATTCTTGCGGACCGCGCCGTAGATGCCGCCGATGGCGAGTGAGCCAATCGAGCTGTTGAAAGCACTGGTCTGCATCGAGAGTCACGAGTCGGTCGACGAGATCCGCGACTACCTGGTCGACACCGTCGAGAACGCGTCGATCCACGAGGAATCGGGGTGTGTCGTGGCGCGGAAGGGGGCGACGGACGGCACGCCACACGTCTTCCTCAACTCGCATATGGACGTCGTGACGCCGCACGTTCCGCTCCGCGAGGAGGACGGCGTCGTCTACGGACGGGGGTCGTGTGACGCGAAGGCCAGTCTCGTGACGATGATCCGTGCGTTCGAACGCGTCGACCCCACGGACGGGACGGTCACGCTCGTCGTCTCGCCCGACGAGGAGACGTACTCTGAGGGACTCTACGACTTCCTCGCCCTCGAAGGCGAGCACGGGGATATGGCGATCAACGGCGAACCTACCGGGCTCGACGTCTGCAACGCCGCTCGCGGCAGTCTGAAGTACATCGCCGAGTTCTCGGGCAGCGCCGCCCACGCCGGAACGCGTGAGAGCGGCCAGTCGGCGGTATCCTGTGCCGCGGAGGCGGTCAGGCGGCTGGAGTCGATGGACCAGATGGAAGACGAGTATCTCGGGCGGACGAGTCAGACGGTGTCGTGGCTCACCGGCGGGCTGGTCGGCGAGCTGACGAGCCAGGTTCCGGAGCGCGTCCGCCTGTTCGTGAACCGCTGGAGCGTTCCGCCCGAGACGCCGGACGACTTCATGGCGAAGATGGAGGCGGAACTCGCCGACCTCGACTGTGAGACTACGGTTCGGTATCCGTACCGGCCGAATCGGTTCCTCGAGAGCTACCACCTCGACGCGGACGAACCGGTGATCCAGGAGATGGTGTCCGCCGTGGAGACCGTGACCGGGTCGACGCCGGCGGTCAAGCCCTTCTCCGTCGCGGCCGAATCGTCGTTCTTCCAGCGGTACATGCCGGTCGCCGTGTTCGGTCCCGGCAGGATCGCCGACGAGGAGGGGCCGATCGCCCATTCGGAGCGCGAGTACATCGAGACCGACGAGGTCGAAACCGCGGTTGACGTCGTCGAACGGTTCCTCACCCGGACCGTCTGATACGGTTTATCGTACGTCATCACCGGTGGTTCGCCGGACTGACTCGGCGAACCACCGGTACACAGGGACAACGATCCGTATGAGCCGTCCGGCACGCGGCACAGCGGAGCCGCCGGGAGTCCCACCCGCGACGGCCCGGTTCGGCCTCCCCCGCCGACCGGTCGTCCGATGTGACCCACACGGAACCTATTAGTGCGGTCTGGCGTGAGAACGAACCGATGGTAACCCTCAACGTGTACGGTGAAGTCGTGACGATCGCCGTCGATCGCGTGGTCAACGCGGGGTACAGCGGCCGGGACGAGGACGCGGTCCAGGCCCACATCGACGAACTCGTCGAGGACGGCATCCCCGCCCCCGAACGCGTGCCGACGACCTACGAACTCGCGCCGAACGTCCTCCGTTCCGACCCCGGAACGATCGGCGTGGTCGGGGACGACACCTCGGGCGAGACCGAGTTCGGCCTGCTCGTCACCCGGGACGACGCCTACGTCGTCGCCGCCAGCGACCAGACCGATCGGACGCTGGAGCGAGAGAGCATCCAGAAGGCGAAACGGATCGCCCCGAACGTGATTTCGGCGCGGGCCTGGCGACTCGCCGACGTCCGCGACCACTGGGACGACATCGAGATTCGGGCGTGGAACACCGTCGACGGCGACCGGGAACTGTACCAGGAGTCGACGCTCGGCGCCATCCGCGAACCGGAGGCGCTGTGTGACGTCGTCCGCGAACGCTACGGGGACCCGCTCGACGGCACCGCGGTCCTCTCGGGGACCGTCGCGACGGTCGGTGGGGAACTCTCCCCCGGGTCGGCGTTCGAAGTGGAACTCGTCGATCCGATCGAGGAGCGGTCGCTGTCGGTGAGTTACGGCGTCGAGACGCTCTGATCGCCGGACTACGTCGCCGACTCGTACGCGGCAGCGACGTCGACGACCGTCGCGTCGTCGTACCACGAGCCGACGAACTGCAGGCCGACCGGCAGGTCGTCGACGTCCGCACACGGGACGCTGATGCTCGGATGGCCGGTGAGGTTGGTCGGATGCGTATCCCAGTTGACCGGCGGCGTCGTTCCGCGGTCGAATCCGCCGATTTCGAGCGCGGTCGTCGGCGTCGTGGGCGTGACGAGGACGTCCACCGCCCCGAGGGCGGCGTCGAACTCCCGTTTGAGCGCGGCCCGGAGGTTCCGGCCACGAACGTAGTGGTATCCGTCGTGGGTCCGGTTGACGTGTCCGCCGAGCACGAGCATCTCCTTGACGTTGGCGCCGAGGTCACGGCTGGCCGACCCCCGAATGCCGGCGACGCCCGCCACGACGCTCGGATCGACGGGGCCGGTCCGCCAGAGGCCGGACATGTTCGTCGCGTACGCCGCGGCGAACTCCGCCGGGGCGATGCCCCACCACGCCTCGCGGGAGTACTCCAGCGTCGGCACGTCGACGCTCCGTATCTCGGCCCCCGCAGCCGCCAGCGCGGCGATGGCGTCCCGGACGGCCCGCTCGACTTCGTCGGTGACGTACGTCTCGAAGAACCGCTCCTCGACGCCGACGACGAGTTCGGAGAGGTCGGTTCCGGGATCGTCGCCGAACGGGCCGTCGACGCTCGGGTGGGCGTCGGTGATGACGTCGAGCCCCCGGGCGGCAGTCTCGACGTCCCGCGCGAGCGGGCCGACGTGGTCCATGGAGTACGACATCTCCGCGACGCCGACGAGCGACGCGAGTCCGTAGGTCGGCTTGATGCCGACGATCCCACAGTAGCTCGCCGGAATCCGAACGCTCCCCCCCGTGTCCGAGCCGAGTGCGAGGTCGACCTCGCCGGCGGCGACGGCGGCCGCGCTCCCGCTGGAGGAACCGCCCGCCACGTGGTCGGTGTCCACCGGATTCGCCGTCGGTCCGAACGCGCTCGTCTCCGAGGTGGGGCCGAACGCGAACTCGTCCATGTTCGTCTTGCCGACGACCGTCGCCCCCGCGTCGAGCAGGGCGTGCACCACGGCCGCGTGGTCGCCCGGAACGAACCCCTCGAGCGCGCGCGATCCACAGGTCATCTCCACCCCGCGAACGCACATGTTGTCCTTCACCGCGACGTCGAGGTCGTCGAGCGGTCCCGCCGCGTCGGGTCGTTCCAGTCGGAACCGCGTGATCCACTCGTTGTAGGGGTTCTCGTCGGCCTCGGGACGCCACGGGGTCGTCTCGAACACCTCGCCGTCGGCCCCGTCACTCGCAACCCCCCCGCCCGGGGAGTTCTCGAGCGACGCGTAGATGTCCGAGAGGGCGTCGATGCGGTCGACGGCGGCGAGCGCCTCCTCGGGCGTACAGCTGAGATCGAGTGACGCCGCGAGTTCCGTGACTTCCTGTTCCGAAACCGAACTGAATCGACTCATGACGGAGCCGTTCACCCGCCCGGCTCAACTAGCTTTCGCCCGAGAGCGTGCGGTCGCCGGTTCCGGGGACGAGCGTGGTCAGCGGTACGTGGCGTTCAGAGCGATCACGGTCGCGGTGTTTTCCACCTGATCGACGAGCGTGGACTCCAGGCGGTCGTCTTTCATCCGGCTCGCCGGTCCGGAGACGCTGACCGCGCCGAGGACGGTGCCCTCGTTCGTCGTGATCGGAGCCGCGACACAGCGGACGTTGGCGGCGCGTTCCTCCCCGTCGAACGCGACGCCACGCTCCCTGACGTCCGCGAGGACGTCCTCGAGTCGATCCCGGTCGGTCACCGTTCGGGGCGTCTCCGCCGGCAGTTGCCACCGGTCGACGATTTCGTCACGCCGACTCGAGGGCAGGTGCGCGAGGATCGCCTTGCCGAGCGCGCACGTGTGGAGATACTGTTCGCTCCCGACCGACGTGTCGAGATTGATCGCCTCCGCTCCCTCTTCGATGGCGACGTAGATCCCCTTCCCGTTCTCTTCGACCATCAGATTCGCCACTTCGCCGGTCTCCTCCGCGAGTTCTCGGAGCGGGCCGGTTCCGGCCTGGTAGACGTCCTTGTGCTGGAGGATTCGCTGTCCGATTTCGAAAAACTGGAGGCTCGGCTCGTACGTCCCGTCGTCGGTGACGAGGTAGCCGTGGTCGGTCAGGGTACTCAGGTGGTGGTGGACGGTCGCCTTGCTCCGACCCACCTCCTCGGCGATCTCCGTCACGCCCGCCGAGCCGAGATCGACGACGGCCTCGGCGATCTCGATCGACGTCTCGACTTATTTGACGGAATTTCTCGATTTCTCTTCCATTCGTTCACTAAAACTGGTTGGAAAGGCTTAATCGTTTGGCATGCGGGAACGTGAGCACCCGTATCAGCATCCCGGCGGAGCGACGCGAACGTTCGACCGATCCGTGGCACGCTCCGTCCCGTCGGGGTGCGTCGCTTCGGGGGTGGTCGGTGGGTGGTGCTATTCGCCCCGGCGACGACCCTCGGTATCCGTCCTCGGTCCACTACATATCATTTTTAGATATAATCTTTAGTTCTGACTATTCGAGGCGACGATGTCGAGTCCCGGACCGCCGGCAGCGTCGTCGGATTCACGCCGTGTTCGACGAGAACGTGCGCAAAATCGACTAAAACGGCATTTTGTGGCAGCCTGGGGGATCGTCCCATCGTCACGTTCGACGGGGATGTGGGCGTTCGTCACGTGCGCCGTTGGAACTCGCGGAAAAACGCCCGGAGGCGGCACGTCGCCGCCGCGGACGAGGTCGAATCGCTCGGGATTCCGTTTCCAGCGCGAAACGCTCGGCCCCGACTCTGGATATATAATTCAAATTTGAATACACCAAAATGATAAATTTCAGATAACGTTTGACCACGTCGAACGAGTCCCGCCGAGACGGGGCTACGAGTTCCGGTAGGATCGGCTGCACGCGACGCCCCGACGGTCGGTCCTGAGACGCCGCCCGTCGCCGGCTACCGGCGAAGAAAGTCGGCGCCGTTCGACAGGCGTCCGATCCCGGTGCCAGTGCCGGTCGCCGCGCCGCCGGTCCGGATGATGTTGAACGCCGTCACCAGGTCGGAACGGGAGATGAGGCCGACGAGTTCGCCGGCGTCGTCGACGACGGGCAGGCGGCCGACGCCCTCCTGTTGCATCGTCGAGATGGCGTCCATGGCCTCGGTCTCCGGCGTGATCGTCACCAACTCCGTGGCCATCACGTCCTCGACGCGGTAGGCGTCGCGCTCCACCTCGCGCACCTCGCGGGCGTCGTCGAGGGTGACCATTCCGACGAGACGCCCCTGACGAAGGACCGGGTAGCCCGTGTGGCGTTCACGGAACATCCGGTCGGTGAGCGTCGCCAGTGAGGTGTCGGCGGTGACGGTGTCGAGTTCGCCCGCCGGCGTCATGATGTCGCCGACGGTCACGCCCTCGAACGCCGCCCGCATCACCGTCTGCTGGGCCTCGCTCGACGCGCCGATGTAGATAAAGAAGGCGAGTGCGACCAGAAACAGGTTGGCGAAGATACCGACGATGGCGAGGACGACGGCGAACAGTTTACCCACTTCCGCGGCGATCTGTGTCGCCTGGGCGTGCGGGCGGGTTCGGGCGAGCAGCGCCCGGAGGACGCGGCCGCCGTCCATCGGGAAGCCCGGAAGCATGTTGAAGACGGCCAGCGCGACGTTCGTCAGGGCGAGGTAGGCGAGGACGAACTGGACGGCCGGGAGGCGTCCGGGCACGACGAGGAAGCCGACGTACGACACGACACCGAGGGCGACGCTGACCAGCGGGCCGGCGACGGCGATGGTGAACTCCTGTTTCCAGTCCTCGGGCATCTCCGTGAATCGGGCGACGCCGCCGAACAGCCAGAGGGTGATCGAGTCGATCTGGTAGCCGTAGCGCATGGCGACCAGGGAGTGGCCGAACTCGTGGAGCAGGACACAGACGAACAGGCCGGTGGCCGCCGCCGCTCCGAGGATCCACCGCAGCGATCCCGCGGTGAGGGCGTCGGCGGGCATCGCGGCGCCGAAGACACCGTTCAGGACGCCGACTAGATTCCCCACGTCCGACCCGATCAGCCACGCGAACAGGGGCAAGACGAGCAGAAAGGTCAGATCGAGTTTGATCGGAATACCGAACGCGCTCCCGATACGTATCCCGCGCATACCGACTGTAGCGGGGGAGTCGACTTAACTCTTGCAAGCGGGGTGGTCGTCCGGCGGCGTCGCCGTCGAGCGACCGGTCAGTTCGTGTTCGTCACCGGCGTCACCTCGAAGACGCCAACGGTGCCGCTGATCTCGAAGCCGACACAGAGCAACGGGTTCCGGATCGGGCTCTCGGACGCCGGGACGAAGTGGACGCCCTCCGGGGCGAAGTCGCCGGCACGGGCCGGATTGTCGCCCTGGGCGTCCTCCTCGGCCGCCGCGGCGAGGTCGTCCTCGCTCACGCTGTAGTCGCGGTTGACGGCCATCTGCGTGTACGTCGGGTTCTCGGGACTCGTCACGTCGTAGGCGGTGATACCGCTTCCTTTCTCCTGCCCGATGAACGCGAAGGTCCGGTCGCCGACGACGCCGAGTTCGGCGCTTTCGGTCTCCGGACCGCTCTCGACGACGTTCACGTGGCCGTCGGGGTACTGCTCGGCGAACGTCCGCTCGAACCGGCTCCCGCTGTCGAACGCGAGTCGCAGGCCGTCGTCCTCGACCTGCCACACGGAGAACGACCGGCCGCCGATGGCGTAGATGTCGGTGTAACCGTTCGGCCCACCGGCGAACTCCGCCATCGCCGCCTCGTTGACTTCCATGTTGCCGAGATTCTCGGGCCGTTTCAGTTCCTCGACGCTGTCGACGTAGGGGTTCTCCGAGAGGTCGAAGCCAGCCGGATCGAGGTCGAGATTCTTCAGCACGCTCACCTCGAAGTCCTTTGCGTCACCTTCGTTGGCGGTGACGACGAACGTGTCGCCACCCACCTCGTAGGCGTCGATGGCGTCGGGCTGGTACATCCCCTTGAGCGGCCAGTTCTGGAGGCTGCTGCCGTCTACGTCGCTCGTGTCGAGTTCGTTGCCGGGGAGCGAGAAGTCCTTGAACCCGAGGCCGTCGATGCGTTCGACCGTCGCCGACGCGAGGTCGACCGTCGCGATGGCGTTGTTCTCCTGAATGCTGACGAACGCGCGTTCGCCGTCGGGCGCGACGGTGACGAACTCCGGCTCGATGACCGTCGAGGCGACGGCCTCACCGTCACCGGACGTGACGAGGTGGACGGCCTCATCTCGGAGCGCGGCCTCCTGCCCGTCGAAGGCGCCGAACGTCGCCGTCGAGACGCTGGCGTTCCGTGCGCCGTTGCTGATGTCGATCACGCTGACCGAACCGGCGGGGTCGGTCGACCCGCCCGGCTCGCCCTCGTTGGCGACGACGACGTAGTCCCCGTTGGGGGTGATAGTCACCTTGTCCGGAAGCGGGCCGACCGACACCGCGCCGACGAACTCCAGCGACGAGGGGTCGTAGAACGCGACGGCGCCGTCGTCGGTCGCCGGGTCGGCCTCGATGGCCGCCGCGACGAGGGACCCGTCGACGTCGACGCTGTTGGTCCCCCCGACCGACGAGACGACGTCGCTCTCGGCGCCGACGAGGTCGCTCGCGTTCAACACCGCGTCCTGTGTCGGGGTCGACGGGTCCGAGAGGTCGAGCACTTCGACCTGTCCGGCGCCCGAGTTGACGACGAACAGCCGGCTCCGGGGGGCGTGGAAGGCGACGATCTCCGCCCCGCCGAGCGCTTCGCCGGTCGCGTACCGGCCGATGCGGTTCAGCCGTACCGTCTCGACGTCGGTACTGCCCCCGCCGAACTGCGCCGCGAGGCCGGACGGAATCGCCGCTCCGGCCAGTAGTCCGAGTGCGCTGCGTCGGCTCAATCCCAACTCGTTCGGTGTCACACCAACAGCCGATCGCCGCCGGGTAATACCTGCTTATAATACCGGTACGTAGTCCTCCCGATCGATGGGTGGGGATGGGAAGACCCCCAGGTGCCCCCGACGCCAAACGCTTTGTCCCAGGGTCGCCTACCGGCGTGCATGAGCGAGCAGTCACCGACGCCGGCCGTCAAGCGCGCCGACGAGATTGACTACGAACCGGTCGACGCCGCCGCCGGCCTCTCGAAGGGCGTCCTGATCGGCGACTCCGACGGTGCCCCCCACTTCGCGATGCGTCGCTTCACCCTCGAACCCGGAGCCGAGGTGCCCTCCCACACCAACGCGGTCGAACACGAGCAGTACGTCCTCTCGGGGGAGTACGTCGTCGGCATCGGCGACGAGGAACACACCGTCTCGGCCGGGGACTCGCTTCTGATCCCCGCCGGCGTCCCACACTGGTACCGCAACGAGGGCGACGAGGCAGGCGCGTTCCTCTGTGCGGTGCCCAACGGCGACGACACCATCGAACTCGTCGAGTAGCACGGAGTCGAACGGCTGAAATACCCCGTCCACCTACCGCAGGTCGTGTCACGGCAGGTCGGACGGGTCGAGACGCTCTTTCTGCACGGTCGCGACGGCGACTTCCTGGTCGCCGTCACCCGCGACGGTGACCGGGTGTTCCGGGCGGTCCTCGACCTCAAGGAGACGGACGCCGGTCCCCGTCCCGCTCGCTTCCGGATCAAGCGCGGGTCAAGCGAGGAGCCGCGCGACCCGAGCCAGTTCGTCGAACTCGCGCGCCGCGCCGAGCGCATCCGGATCTCCCAGCAGACCTCGGCCGCGGACCGAGAGCGTCTGGAGTCGATGCTCGACGGCTACCAGCTCGACGCACTCACGGTCCGGACCTGTCGCTACTGCGCCGCCGACGGCCGCTACTCGCCGATCACGGCGGACACCGCGATCAAGGCCGATCGGGACCACATCTGTCCCGACTGCGCGAAGCGGGAACTCGACGGCGAACTCGCGTACGCCGGCGGACTGACCGGGGCCGCACAGGACCGCCTCGAAGACCTCCTGCTGGAGGTACAGGACCTCGACCGCATCGTCAACCTCCTCCAGGGGGAACTCGATCCCGACCTCACGAAGTTCGACGAGATCGGGGCGACCGTCGAGGACGTCGACCCCGTCCCGACGGCCGACCTCGACCTCCATCCCGACCTGAAGGCGCAGGTCACCGACCGCTTCGACTCCCTGCTCCCCGTCCAGAGCCTCTCGGTCCGGAACGGTCTCATGGACGGCGACGACCAGCTCGTCGTGAGTGCGACGGCGACAGGCAAGACGCTCGTGGGCGAACTCGCCGGCATCGACCGCGCGCTGACGGGCAAGGGAAAACTGCTCTTTCTCGTTCCCCTCGTCGCCCTCGCCAACCAGAAGGAGGAGAACTTCGAGGAGCGGTACGGCGACCTCGTCGACGTGACGATCCGCGTCGGCGGCAGCCGCGTCACCGACGACGGGACGCGGTTCGATCCCTCGGCCGACGTCGTCGTCGGCACCTACGAGGGCATCGACCACGCCCTGCGGACGGGCAAGGATCTCGGCGACGTGGGGACCGTCGTCATCGACGAGGTTCACACTCTGAAGGAGGGCGAACGCGGGCACCGCCTCGACGGGATGATCTCGCGGCTCAAACACTACTGCGAGCGTCGGGCGGCAACCGGCGGCGACTACGACGGCGCCCAGTGGATCTACCTCTCGGCGACCGTCGGCAATCCCGAGTGGCTGGCTCGCAACCTGGGCGCCACCCTCATCGAGTTCGAGGAGCGGCCGGTCCCCATCGAGCGCCACCTGACGTTCGCCGACGCCCAGGAGAAGACCCGCATCGAGAACCGGCTGGTCCGGCGGGCCTTCGACAGCAAGTCCTCGAAGGGCTACCGCGGTCAGACCATCATCTTCACCAACTCGCGGCGACGCTGTCACGAGATCTCACGGAAACTGGAGTACGACTCGGCGCCCTACCACGCCGGCCTCGATTACGGCCGGCGCAAGCGCGTCGAACGCCAGTTCGGAAACCAGGACCTCGCGGCGGTCGTCACCACCGCGGCGCTGGCCGCGGGCGTCGACTTCCCCGCCTCACAGGTGATCTTCGATACGCTGGCGATGGGCATCGAGTGGCTGTCGGTTCAGGAGTTCGAGCAGATGCTCGGCCGGGCCGGCCGCCCCGACTACCACGATCAGGGCGTCGTCTACCTCCTGGTCGAGCCGGACTGCGCCTACCACAACAGCATGGAGATGACCGAGGACGAGGTGGCGTTCAAGTTGCTGAAAGGCGAGATGGAGGACGTCCGCACCGTCTACGACCTCTCGGCGGCCGCCGAGGAGACGCTGGCGAACGTCACCGTCGCGGGGAAGGGGGCCAAGCGACTCAACGACCGAATGCTCGGCGACGTGCCGACCAAACGCGCCATCGCCAAACTGCTGGAGTGGGACTTCATCGACGGACTGGCGCCGACGCCGCTCGGGCGGGCGGTGACCCGGCACTTCCTCGCGCCCGACGACGCCTTCGCCATCCTCGATCGCATCCGCAGGGGGATGGACCCCTACGACCTCGTCGCCGAACTCGAACTCCGGGACGACGAGGGTTAGTCGGCCCGGGCCTCCTCGCGTCTAGCCTCCATTCGATCCACCCACGCCGCCGGGAGCGGCCGCGACCCGTCGCCGTCGGGGTCGACGTACACCTGCACCGTCTCGGCCGTCGCGGCCACCCGCTCGCCGACCCGGACCTCGTAGCCCATGGTGACGCTCGATTTGCCGATCGAGCGCATGCCCATGGCGACGGTCACCTCGTCGTCGAGTTCGATCTCGCTGCGGTAGTCGATCTCCAGGTTGACCAGCACGGTGTCGATGTCGTCGAGGCCGACGCCGAGGACGTCGGCGTAGTAGTCGACCCGTGCCTGTTCGAGGTAGGTCGCGTAGACGGCGTTGTTGACGTGGTGCATGGCGTCGACGTCCCGAAAGCGCACCTGCAAGTCGGTCTCGTACTCGAACGTGGACATACTGGACGGTGGACGACCGTGCATTTGTGCCTACCGGCGGGGGCAAGGCCGGAGGTTTATGCCCCCGACAGCCGTCCGTCCGGTCGATGTCAACGACCACGCCATCGGCACCGGCGGCGGTGACCGTCGTCGGCGCGGGGACGATGGGTCACGGGCTCGCGGTCCAGTTCGCCCGTCACGGCGCGGGCGTGACCCTCGTCGACCACCGCCAGTCGAACCTCGACTGGGCCCGCGACGGCGTCGACGATGCTCTCGCCTTCCTCGACGCGGAGGGGTTGCTCGACGCCGCTCCCGACGCCGTCCGCGGCCGGATCGACTACACGCTCGACCTCCCGGTGGCGGCGTCGGACGCCGCGCTGGTGATCGAGAGCGTCTCCGAGGACCTCGACACGAAAGCGGCGGTCTTCGGGGAACTCGCGGCGGCGGCGCCGGCCGACGCCGTCCTCGCGACGAACACCTCGGGCATCCCGATCACCGACATCGGCGAGGCGGTGCCGGCGGTCGCCGACCGAATCGTCGGCTGTCACTGGTGGAATCCGCCGTATCTCCTGCCGACCGTCGAGGTGGTTCGCGGCGAGGCGACGAGCGACACGACCGTCGACCGGACGGCGGCGTTCGTCGAGGCCGTCGGCCGCGATCCGATCGTCGTCGAACGCGACGTCCCCGGCTTCGTCTGGAACCGAATTCAGTTCGCCGTCCTCCGGGAGTGTACCCACCTCGTGACCGAAGGCGTGGCCTCGCTTTCGGACGTCGAACGGGCGGTCCGGGACGGCTACGCCCTCCGAACCGCCGTCGTCGGCCCGTTCGAGACGGTCGACCTCGCCGGCCTCGACCTGTTTCGAACCATCGCGGAGAACCTCTATCCCCACCTGAGCGACGCGACGGAGCCGGGACCCCTCTTCGAGGAGCGACTGGCGGCCGGTCGCGGCGGCGTCGAGGACGGCGCGGGATTCCACGAGTACGACGACGACCCGGCGACGCTGATTCGACGCCGCGACGAGCGCGTGGCGGCCGTCCGGCGGGCGCTCGCGGACGACGACTGACCTCGGTCAGCGCATCTCGTCGAGGTGTTCGAAGGCGTCGGCGTCGGCGGTCAGCCAGTGGGTGAGCCGCTCGACCTCGCTCGCGCCCGGCGGGTAGAGCGTCCGTCGATCCGCGGCTCCCTCGTAGGTGACGACGACCGACCGGAGGCCGGCGTCCGCCGTCGATTCCTCGACGTCGGGGGCGGCGTCGTCTGGCTGTGAGGTGTTCGACATGACTCACGTCGGAATCGACGGCGGGGACGGTTAACGGCTGCTATGTGAACTCCGGGGACCGGTGGGACGCCCCGTGTCGCCCAGTACGTCAACGTATCACAACGTGACGATCCCGACGATTTCGACTGGAGGTGGATCATGACGGCCGTTTCTTCGCGAGGACGGTGCGATCGAACGCACACACCAGTCGGTCGTCGCCGGCGTACGCCTCCACGTGCATCGTGACTACGCCCCGGTCGCCGTCGCTGGTCTCGCGCTTGTCCGTCACCGTGGTCCGGGCGCGGAGCGTGTCGCCGGGGTAGACGGGCGCCGGATGCTCCACGTCGTCGTAGCCGAGGTTGGCGACGATGGTGCCGTCGGTCGTGTCGGGAATCGTCAATCCCACCGCGAGGCTCATCGTGTAGAGACCGTTGACGATGCGCTCCCCGAACTCCGTTTCGGCCGCGAACTCGGCGTCGAGATGGAGCGGTTGCTGGTTCATCGTCATGTCGCAGAACCGCTGGTTGTCGCTCTCGGTGATCGTCCGCCGTTTCTCGTGTTCGAAGGTCCGACCGACCTCGAACTCCTCGTAGTAACACCCGGTCATGGGGGCGACGTGGGCCGCAGCGGGCAAAGTGATTCCGCCGGTTCCGCGACGGGCTCAGAGGATCGTCCCGTGTTTCTTGTCCGGTCGGTCCTTCTCGACCGTCTCGTAGAAGTCGAACCGGCCGACCAGTTCCTCACGGAGCGTGCTCGGCGGCACGAGTTCGTCGATCACCACGTCGCTCGCCATCCGGTGGACGTCGATCCCCTCCCGGTACTCCTCGCGCAGTTCCGCCTCGCGCCGTTCGCGCTCCGCGGGGTCGTCGACCTCGGCGAGTTTGCGGGCGTAGACCGCGTTGATCGCCGCCTCCGGGCCCATGATCGCGATTTCGGCCCCCGGAAGGCCAAGCGTCGACTCGGTGTCGTAGGCCGGCCCCGACATGGCGTAGATGCCCGCGCCGTAGGCCTTCCGCACCACGACACACTGTTTGGGCACCGTCGCCGCCGAGGTGGCGTAGATCATCTTCTTGCCCTGCTCCAAGATCCCCTCCTTCTCGACGCCCGATCCGGCCATGAACCCCGGCGTGTCACAGAGGTAGAGCAGTGGAATCCCGTAGGCGTCACAGGTCCAGACGAACTCGGCGGCCTTCGCCGCGGAGTCGGGGAAGATGGCGCCCGCCCGGACGGCCGGCTGATTGGCGACGACGCCCACCGGTCGGCCGTCAAGGCGTGCGAAGGCGGTGACGATTTCGCTCCCGAAGTCGGGTTTCAGCTCCAGCACCGACCTCTCGTCGGCGATCCGGTCGAGCAGGGTCCGCACGTCGTACCCTTTCCGCCGCGCCTCGGGCACTACCGAATCGATTCCCTCGGGCGACTCCGCCGGCGCCCTCCCCTCGGTTCGGGGCGGGTCGGCGTCGGCGTTGTCGGGGAGATAGGAGAGTAGTCGAGCGACGAGCGAGCGGGCCTCACCCTCGTCGGCCGCGACGAGGTCCGCGCTCCCCGACTCGGCGGCGTGGACCGCTGGCCCACCCAGGTCGTCCATGCTGATCTCCTCGCCGGTCACCATCTCGACCATCCGCGGGGAGGCGATGGCCATCGCCGATCCCTCGACCATGACGGTGAAGTCGGCGAAGACGGGGGTGTACGCCGCGCCGGCGATGCAGGGTCCGTACAGCACGCAGACCTGTGGGACACGCCCCGAGAGCCGCGAGTGGTTGTAGTAGAACTTCCCGATCCCCTCTCGGTTGGCGAAAAACCCCGTCTGCTGGTCGATTCGGCCGCCCGAGGAGTCCATCAGGTAGAGCACTGGGCGTCCCGTCTTGAGCGCCCGCTCTTGCATCCGGAGGAACTTCTCGACGCCCTTCTCGGCCATCGACCCCGCCTTGACGGTGTAGTCGTTGGCCATGAAGTGGACCGCCCGCCCCTCGAAGTCGGCCGCGCCGGTAAGGAGACCGTCCGCAGGCAGGCGGTCGTCACTCTCCTCGGTGTCCGGCGCCGACGGGTGCCACGCGTCGAAGTTGGCGAACGTACCGTCCTCGAACGTGAGGCCGTCGGGGAACCAGAGATCGAGGCGGTCGCGGACGAACAGTTTTCCCGCCTCGCGCTGTCGCTGCCGGTATTTCTCCGGGCCGCCCGCGCGGATGTCCGCGATCTCGTCCCACAGCCGTTCCTCGCGCTCGGTGGGACCCGCTTCGGCGTCGGCCGTCGCCTCGGCGCCACTCGGCTCCGCACCGTCGGGCGGGTCGCTCTCGGCGATCGGCTCGCCCTCGCCCCGCCCCGCGAACACGCGGACGCGCTCGCCGAACCGGGTCGCGAGCGCGCGGGCGATGGCCGTCGCCTCTTCGGTCGTCGTATCGGCGACGCGTACGTCCATCAGTACGACCTCGGGAACCCCAGTTCGGTCGCGATGTGGTTGTACGCCATCTGCTGGGTGACGGGCGCGAGACGGGTGAGGTTGATCTCCCGCCACCACCGCTCGATGTCGTACTCGACGGCGTACCCCCATCCCCCGAAGGCCTGCATGGCGTGGTAGACGGTGTCGATACCCGCCTCTACCGCGGCCGCCTTCGCGACGTTCGTCTCGTAGCCACAGTCCTCGCCTCGGTCGAACAGCCACGCCGCCTTCTGTCGCATCAGCCGTGCCGTCTCGACGTTGGTGTAGGCCTGCGTGATGGGAAAGGAGACGGCCTGGTGGGTGCCGATCGGGGCGTCGAACACCTCGCGGTCGTTGGCGTAGTCGACGGCCTTCGACACTGCGAGTTCGGCGATGCCCGTCGCGGCCGCCGCAAAGCCCACGCGTTCGGGGTTGAGCGTCTCGACCAGGTGCCACCAGCCCTCGTCCGCCTCGCCGAGCAGGGCCGTCTCCGGGACGCGGACGTCCTCGAGGAACACCTCACACGAGTTGGAGTAGTTCATCGCGTGTTTCGGGATCGGCGACACCTCGATACCCGGATCGTCCATGTCGACGAGAAAGAGGCTGAGCCCGCGGGTCGGCTTCGACACCTCGTCGCGCGGCGTCGTCCGCGTGACGAGGATCATGTCGTCGGCGCGGTCAGCGAAGGTGATCCACGCCTTCTTGCCGTTCAGGACGTACTCGTCGCCGTCGCGTTCGGCCCGCGTGCTCACGTTCAGCGTGTTCGTTCCCGCCTCGGGTTCGGTGATGGCAACGGAGAAGATCCGGTCGCCCGCCGCGATGTCGGGCAGGTACGTCCGTTTTTGCGCCTCGGTTCCCGACTCCCGGAGCGCGATGGCAGCCATGCCGGCGGTGACGACGAGATACCAGGTGCCGGCCATCCCGCAGCCCTCGGCACACAGCGTCTCCATCGCCAGCCCCATCTCCTGGAGCCCCATGCCGGCGCCGTCGTACTCCTCCGGGATCAACAGGCCGTGAAACCCCGCCTCGCCGAGTTCGTCCCAGAAGTCGGCCGCGAACTCGCCCTGCTCTTCGCGCTCGCGCCAGTACTCGGGGCCGTACTCGGACGCGACGTCGCTGGCAGTCGAACGGATCAGCGCGTGTTCGGGTGACGTTTCGAACTCCATACCGATACTCCGTAGCGCGGGACCGTATAGTTGCGGCCGCCCTAACCGTCCACGATGGTCAGGGTCCCCGAGTCGGACACCTCCCCGTTCACGCCGACGGTGACGGAGTCGTCGCCTGCGTCCGGGTTCTCGACGGCCTCGTATTCGACGATGAGTGCGTCTCCGCCCTCGAGGTCGTGGTTTCCAGACAGTTCGATCGTGAGCGTGTTGCCGCCGTCGGAGACGATCACGCCGTCCCCGGGCGGGCAACACTCCACGTCGGCGGTCGCGTCGACTTCGACGCTGCCGTCGCGGTCCCCGTCGATCCCGACCATCTCGATTTCGGCCCGTTCGTCGACCGACGCCACGTCCGCCGACCCGTCGGGGTACTCGATGACGAGGCTGTTCAGGGAGTTGCCTGCGGCGTCCGATCCCGGTGCGATGGAGTAGTTCACCACGTGGGACGTGACCTCGTTTGCCTCGTCGTCGCGTGCCCAGACGAGTTCCGACCGGTAGGCATCTTCCGTGTCCTCCACCGTAGAGCCTCCCGTCAGATCCGCCACCAACTCGCGCTCGGTCCCGAAATCGGCCATCCCGACCGCGGCGGCGGCAAACATCGACGCCAGCAACAGGGTGAGGACAACGACAAGTACCGCGCCCACGAGCGGCGAGATGCCCCGTCGGTCCATTGGCGACGGTTCGCCCCGCAGCGACAACAAAGTCACGCGACGATTTTCAGAAGTGAAAATTGCGGTCGGTGGCCGCGTCTTTTGTGCCGGCCGGCCCCACGGAGCGTATGATCGATGCCGATGGGGGGTGACGACGACCGGTCCCGTTAGTCTTTAATCATCGGCCGTGTAAGCCCGCGCAATGACTGCGCAGGCGCTCCAGCAACGTGATCTCGCGGTCGTCATCGGGCTGGAGGTCCACGTTCAGCTCGAAACCGACACGAAGATCTTCTGCGGCTGTTCGACCGAGCCGGCCGACGACGAGGAGCCGAACACCCGGACCTGTCCGGTCTGTCTCGGGTTGCCCGGCGCGCTCCCCGTCCTCAACGAGGCGGCCGTCGAGGCCGCGGTGAAGGTGGGTAAGGCTCTCGACGCCGATATCGCCGCGGAGACTCGATTCCACCGGAAGAACTACTACTACCCCGACCTCCCCAAGAACTTCCAGATCACCCAGTACGACGCGCCCATCTGTGCCGACGGAACGCTCTCGGTGAGCGTCGAGGGCGACCGCCGGGAGATCGGGATCGGCCGCGCACACCTCGAGGAGGACCCCGGGAGCCTCCAGCACGAGGGCGGCAACATCGAGACGGCCGACTACACGCTGGTCGATTACAACCGTGCGGGGACGCCGCTGATGGAGATCGTCACGGACCCCGACTTTCGCGGCCCCGGCGAGGTCCGTGCCTTCCTCGCGAAACTGGAGGAAGTGCTGGAGTATCTCGGCGTCTTCGACGCCTCCCGTGACGGCAGCCTGCGGATCGACGCCAACATCTCGCTGGTCCCCGAAGACGAGATGGACGACGGCGACGCCGACGAGGCGACGCTCGCGGCTGCCAACCGCACCGAGGTGAAGAACATCTCCAGTCACAAGGGCGCCGAGCAGGCGTTGGCCTACGAGGTGACTCGACAGAAGAACGCGATCGAACGCGGTCGCGAGGTCGAACAGGAGACGCGCCACTGGGACGAGAGCCGCGGCATCACCGTCTCGATGCGCTCGAAGGAGGAGGAGAAGGATTACCGCTACTTCCGCGAGGCGGATCTCCCACCCCTGCAGGTCGCCGACTGGACGGAGCGCATCCCGATTCCGGAACTCCCGGACGCGCGCCGCGAGCGCTTCCGGGAGGCGTACGGCCTCGACGCCGAGTCGGCGTCGAAGCTCACCTCGACCAAGGAGGTCGCGGACTTCTTCGAGGACGTGGCCGACCGGTTCGACGCCGACCTCGCGGCGACGTGGGTGGCTGACGACCTGCTCGGCGAACTCAACTACCGCGACATGCGCATGACGGACGTCGAGGGACGACTCGACGAGTTCGCCCGCCTTATCGAACTCGTCGACGCCGACGAGATCACGGAGAAGAACGCCCGAGAGGTGGTCCTGCGGACGATGCTCGACGAGGGCCTCGATCCCGACGCGGTGGTCGACCGCGAGGGCCTCGGCAAGGCTGGCGACGACGCCGTCGCGACGGCCGTCGCCGAGGCCATCGAGGAGAACCCCGAAGCGGTCGAGGACTACCACGCCGGCGAGGGTGGCGCACTCAATTTCCTCGTCGGGCAGGTCATGAGCAAAACAGGGGGAAGCGCCGATCCCGGTACCGTCAACGGTCTGCTTCGCGATCGTCTCGACGACTGACGTCCCGGTTCGTCGGCGTACGTGTTTTCTACCTATACAGTTAAGACGTCTCACGTCTTCCAGTTCTGCGGAGTATCACATGGCAGACCCCGTCAACGACATCGTCAAGGAGATTCCGTTCGCCGAACTCGTCCGAAAGGCCGCGCTGGCGGTGGCCGACGGACAGACTGCGCTGGATCTCAACTCGGTACAGACCGCCCAGACGCTCGCGGACATGGAACTCGACGCTGGCGCCGTCATCCTCGGCATCGTCGAGGAGACGGACGCCGACGGCAACGTCACCAACGTCTCGACGCTGACGAACGACCAGCCTCTCTCCCTGCTGGCGTACGGCGTCACCCCGACCTTCTACGAGTTCAGCGAGACGGAGATCGACCTGAAATTCTGGGTGCGCTGGCACACCCGCAGCACCCACGTCGAGAGCGACTCGACGTTCTCGCGGGACCTGCGAACGAGCTACGAGAGTTCGCGCAAGAAGTACGGCGGTGGCGGCGGCGTCGGCCTCAACCTCGGCTTCTTCTCCATCGGGGGGAGCGGCGGCTACCAGAAACAGGAGGTCAAGGGCGAACGCGAGGTGGAACTCGACGTGCGCTCGCACACCGAGTACGACAGCAAGGTGTACGGGCTGGACGCGAGCGCGGCCTGCCGGCTGTCGACGACGCTCGTGCCCAAGCCCGCACCCGACCGCTCGGTGCCCGAAATCATCACGCGGCCGGCCGAGGGTGGGACGTCGTGAGCGGCTCGGCGACCGAACCGTGGGCCGCCCGTCCCCTCGGCGAACTCGTTACCGGGGTCGCCCGTGCGGTCGCGGACGGCCAGACCGAACTCGACCGGGCGTCGCTCTCGACGCGGCGGGACATCCGCCGGGCGGTCGAGGCGGGCGAACTGGAGACCCCCATCGAGACGCCCTGGTTCCGGTTCGCGGGCGTCGAGGCCGACATGAACGTCTCGCTGTCGATGCGCGGCCGCCCGGAACGGGACGCCAATGGCGAGGTCAGGGCGTACCGACCGACGCTCGTGGCGGCGCCCACCGATCCCGAGTTCACGACCCGCAACGACTACGACGTCGCGGCGTCGAGTCGCGTCCGCCTCGATATCGTTCCCGTCCCCGGTTCGGAGTGAGATGCCCGGCGACGACTTCCGGTTCACGACGGAACTGACCTCCCTCGACGTCTCGAAACTCGACCGTGCCGAGGCCCGCGAAGTGGAGGGGCTGTACCGAGCCAAGGAGTATCTCGTGGCGGAGCTTCGGGACCGGGTTATCGACGTGGAGAGCGACCGTGACCTGCTCCGGATGCGTCTCGACCGCAGCCAGGCGGAGCGCGATCGACTTCGATCGCGACTCGACGCGCTCGAATCCGACCGGGGCACCGTCGCGCCAGACCGGCTGGTCGCGTCGCTCGGCGACGCCCTCGCGAGCGCCCGCGACGACCTCTCGACCGTCGACTACGCCATCGGCCGGATCGAGGTCGACCTGAAGGCGAACGTCGTCGGCGGTTCGGACGGCCCGCAGTTCCAACTTCCCGACCTCGCCGAGTCGGTGGATCGCGAGGCGCTGAGCACGCTCCGGTTCGACTTCCGACCGGCCGTGGGGGACGCGCAGACGGCCACCTACGACCCGATCCCGGACGTGCGCGGCCGGTCGCTGGACGAGGCGCGCGAGGCGATCCGGCGGGCGGGCTTCGCCGTCGGCGACGTGACGACCGAACCCGGCGACGCCGACGACGTGGTGACCGACCAGTTCCCTTCGCCCCGCGCGGTCGCGGAACCGGGGGCGGCGGTCGATCTGACCGTCTCGGAGCGGCGTGCGGTCGACGTCCCCGCGGTGATCGGTCACGGCCTCGGCGACGCCACGGCGGCGCTCGACGCCGCCGGCCTCGCGGTCGGCGAGGTCGACGCCGAGACACGCGACGATCCGGCCGACGTGGTGATCGGCCAGTCGCCGCCCGCGGGCGAGTCGGTCCCGGCGGGGGCCGCCGTCGATCTGACCGTCTCCGCGGGGCCGGCGACCGAGGAGGACCACGCGAACGAGGACGGGAACGAGGACGAACGGCGGGCCGACGTCGACGCCGAGACGGGCGAGACCCACGACGTCGGCCTCCGGGACGTGGACGGCATCGGCCCGACATACGCCGACCGCCTGCGCGCGGTCGGCGTCGACGACCTTCCCTCCCTCCTCGCCAGCGATCCGGCCGAGGTGGCCGACGTGACCCGCGCCTCGCGGAGCCGCGTCGAGGGGTGGTTCGAGCAGGCAAAGCGCCTGCTGGAGGGGGCGTGAACGCCCACCTCGTCGCGTTCGACCCGTCGAGCGACGCGGCGTCGGTCCAGGGGGTCCTCGAACGCGTCGTCGCCGCGGGCGGCGAACTCGTCGTGGTCGCGGACCGCGGCGTGATCGTCCGCGCGCCCGACGCCGTCGCGGAGTCGCTCGCCGACGAGCCGCCGGTGGCTCACGTCGGCGGCGTGGCGCTGCCGGACCGGACGCCGATCCGGATCCGTCGGCCGCCGACGGAGTGAGACGACACCCACCGATACGCCTCCCGGCGTGGTCACCGTTCACACCCGCCACGTCCGCCGATTACGCCCCGCGAAAGTTTTAGGCGCGTGGTCGGCGTACGGCAGGTCGATGAAACGCGGCCCCGAACTGATCGTGACGGAGAAGGACAACGCCGCCCGCCGCATCGCGGACATCCTGAGCGGCGGCTCCGCGGAGGCCGAGCGGGTGAACGGCGTCAACGTCTACAAGTGGGGCGGCAAGCGCTGCATCGGCCTGTCGGGTCACGTCGTCGGCGTCGACTTCCCCCCTGAGTACAGCGACTGGCGCGACGTGGAGCCGGTCGAACTCGTGAGCGCGACGGTCGAAAAGCGGCCGACCCAGGAGAACATCGTCGCCGCACTCCGACGGCTGGCGCGAAACGCCTCCCGGGTTCAGATCGCGACCGACTACGACCGCGAGGGCGAACTCATCGGCAAGGAGGCCTACGAACTCGTCCGCGAGGTGAACGAGGAGGCGCCCGTCGACCGGGTGCGCTTCTCCTCGATCACCGACCGCGAGGTGACGGAGGCCTTCGCCGACCCGGACGACCTCGATTTCGACCTCGCGGCCGCCGGCGAGGCGCGTCAGATCGTCGACCTGATGTGGGGGGCGTCGCTCACGCGGTTTCTCTCCCTGTCGGCCCGGCAACTCGGCGACGACTTCATCTCCGTCGGTCGGGTACAGGGTCCGACGCTGAAACTGATCGTCGACCGCGAACGCGAGATCGACGCGTTCGACCCCGAGGACTACTGGGAGCTGTTTGCCGACCTCGCCGAGGACGACGAGTCGTTCGAGGCGCAGTACTTCTACCTCGACGACGACGGCAACGAGGCCGAACGCGTCTGGGACGAGGCGCAGGCCGACGCGGTCGACCGAACTCTCTCGGCGGCGTCGACGGCCACCGTCGACGAGGTCCGCCGACGCACCCGGACCGACGATCCTCCCGCCCCGTTCAACACGACGCAGTTCATCCGCGCCGCGGGCGGTGTCGGCTACTCGGCCCAGCGCGCGATGAGCATCGCCGAGGACCTCTACACGGCGGGGTACATTACCTATCCCCGGACCGACAACACGGTGTACCCCGAGGATCTCGATCCGCGGGAACTGCTGGAGGCGCTGTCGGCCGGCCGGCAGTTCGGCGACGACGCCGCCACCCTGCTCGACGCCGGCGACATCACGCCCACCGAGGGCGACGAGGAGACAACCGACCACCCGCCGATCCACCCGACCGACGAGCTTCCCTCCCCCTCGGATCTCTCCGAGGACGAATGGGAGGTGTACGAACTCGTCGTGCGACACTTCCTCGCCACCGTCGCCGACGCGGCGACCTGGGAGCATCTGCGCGTGGTCGCGAGCGTCGCCGGGGAGGACGAGGCGTGTTCTCTGAAGGCGAACGGCAAGCGTCTGGTCGACCCGGGCTATCACGCGGTCTACCCCTACCGCTCGGCGAGCGAGAACCACGTGCCGGACGTCGAGGAGGGCGAGGAACTCGCGGTGACGGCGACACGGCTGGAGGCCAAGCAGACCCAGCCCCCGCGACGGTACGGCCAGTCCCGCCTCATCGAGACGATGGAGAAGATGGGAATCGGGACGAAGGCGACGCGCCACGACGTGATCCAGAAGCTCTACGATCGGGGGTACATCGAGGGCGATCCGCCACGCCCCACCCGCCTGGCCCGCGGCGTCGTCGAGGCCTCCGAGGAGTTCGCGGACCTCATCGTCAGCGAAGAGATGACGGCGCAACTGGAGGCGGACATGCAGGCCATCGCCCGCGGCGAGGCGACGCTCTCCGAGGTGACCGACGAGTCCCGAGAGATCCTCGGACGCGTCTTCGACCGCCTCGAAGACTCACGGGAGGCGCTCGGCGATCACCTGCGCGAGTCGCTAAAAGCCGACAAGACCGTCGGCCCGTGTCCCGAATCGGATCACGACCTCGTGATCCGACGGAGCCACGACGGCTCGTACTTCGTCGGCTGTGACGGCTACCCCGACTGCGAGTACACCCTCCCGCTCCCCTCCACGGGCAAGCCGATCCTGCTCGATGACGCCTGCGGGGAACACGGCCTGCACGACGTGAAGATGCTCGCCGGCCGCAAGACGTTCGTCCACGGCTGCCCGCTCTGTGCGGCCGAAGCGGCGGAGGAGGAACCGGACCTGGTCGTCGGTCCCTGTCCCGACTGTGGCGACGACCACGGCGGTGAACTTGCGGTCAAGCGCCTCCGTTCGGGTGGTCGGTTGGTCGGATGTACGCGCTATCCCGCCTGCGACTACTCTCTCCCCATGCCCCGCCGGGGCGAGGTCGAACTCACCGACGACGTCTGTGCGGAACACGACCTCCCGGGACTCCGGATCACCTACGAGGAGTCGGAGCGAGAACCCTGGGAACTCGGCTGCCCGATCTGCAACTACCGGGAGTATCAGGCCCGGCAGGCGGGGACGGAACTGGAGGCCATCGACGGCATCGGCGAGAAGACGGCCGAGAAACTGAACGACGCGGGCATCGAGGACGTGGCCGGGCTGAAATCCGCCGAACCGGACGCGCTGGCAGACGAAATCGACGGCGTCGGCGAGGATACGGTCCGCAACTGGCAGGCCGACGCTGACTGAGCCGTCGGGAGTCGGACCCTTTTTATCGGATCCGCGGAGTAGACACCTGCAATGACCACGCCGTGGGACGAGTGGGACCACGTCCTCAAGGTCGACCCCGACAAGGACCTCGTCGCGGGCGAGACTTTCGAGGACGTCTGTGCCACCGGAACGGACGCCATCGAGATCGGTGGGACGACGGGCATGACCAAAGGGAAGATGGAGACGGTCGTCGACGCCTGCGCGAAGTACGGCGTGCCGCTCTACCAGGAGCCGTCGAACCCGGCCGTCGTCATCGACGACGACGCACTCGACGGCTACCTGATCCCGACGGTGTTCAACGCCGGCGACAGTTTCTGGGTCACCGGTGCCCACAAGGAGTGGGTCCGCATCGAGAACGGTCTCGACTGGAGTCGCACGCATACGGAGGCGTACATCGTCCTCAACCCGGATTCGTCGGTCGCGGAGTACACCGACGCCGACTGCGACCAGTCGCCCGACGACGTGGCCGCCTACGCCGCCGTCGCGGAGAAACTGTTCGGCCAGGATATCGTCTACGTCGAGTACTCGGGGACGTTCGGCGATCCCGAAATCGTCGACGCCGCGAGCGACGCCCTCGACGAGGCGACCCTCTTTTACGGTGGCGGCGTCGGCGACTACGACACCGCCCACGAGATGGGCCAGCATGCCGACGTGGTCGTCGTCGGTGACCTCCTCCACGACGAGGGCTGTGACGCCGTCCGCGAGACCGTCGAGGGCGTCAAAGACGCCCACGCCGACGACTGACCGCGCCCCGGGTTTTTACTCACCGCCCGCCGAACCGACGGCCGATGCAGATCACCGACGTACGGGTCGAGCGGATCGAGGTACCGCTGGAGCGACCGCTGGGCGTCTCGCGGGATCGATCGATGGACGTCCGCGGTGCTGCCTTCGTCGTCGTCGAGACGGACGCGGGGATCACGGGCCTCGGCGAGGGCGTCGGCCCGGAGTCGCACATCGTCGAGCACATCGTCGAGGAGAAGTACGCCCCGCGCCTGATCGGTGAGGACCCACTCGACATCGAGCGTCACTGGCAGGCGATGGTGACCGACGACGTGTACAAGGACCGCAAAGGACAGGGCCTCTCGGCCGCCAGCGGCGTCGACATCGCGCTCTGGGACGTCGCGGGCAAACACCACGGCGTCCCCGTCTACCGACTGCTCGGTGGCCCGGTCGACGGCGACTTGAAACCGTACGCGAGCGATCTGTTCTGGCAGGACGCCGAGACGATGGCCGAGCGAGCGGGGTCGTACGTCGACCGCGGGTTCGCGGGCGTGAAGACCCACCTCGGTCGCGGCATCGACGCCGACGAGGAGCGCGTGGCGGCGATGCGCGACGCCATCGGCGACGCCGCCCTGATGGTCGACATGAACTGCGGATACGACCGACCAGACGCGCGCCGGGTCGGCCGGATGCTCGCGGAGTACGACGTCTACTGGTACGAGGAGCCGCTGTCGCCGTACGACGTGGACGGACTGGCGGGCCTCCGGGACGAACTCTCGGTACCCATCGCCGCCGGCGAGAACGAGTACACGAAGTGGGGCTTTCACGACCTCTTCGCGGCCGACGCCGTCGACTACGCGATGCCCGACGTGATGCGCTGTGGCGGCATCACGGAGGCGACGAAGATCTGTACGCTCGCGGAGACGTACGGCACGGTCGTCACCCCCCACTGTTTCACCACTGGCGTCGGCCTCGCGGCGACCATGCACGTGATGGCGGCGTCGCCGGCCTGCGAGTGGCTGGAGTTCGATCCCACCGACTTCCCGGTGTACGGGTCGCTGTTCGAGACGCCGCCGGAACTCGACGACGGGCGGATCGCCTTGCCCGAGGACCCCGGCCTCGGTGTCTCCCTCGATGAGGACGTGATCGGGGCGTTCCGCGTGGAGTAAAACGGTCGCGTTTAAGGCGCGGGCACCGATACGGGTGGATATGGAACACCGAACCCACGCGGCCGACGTCGCCGCCGGCGAGACGGCAACGGTCGCCGGCTGGGTCCACGAGATTCGGGACCTCGGTGGCATCGCCTTCCTGATTCTCCGGGACAGAACCGGCAAGCTCCAGATCAAATTCGAGAAAGACGAGATGGACGACGGACTGGTCGAGACGGGTCTCGGCGTCCACCGCGAGAGCGTCGTCTCGGTTTCCGGTGCCGTCGAGGAGGAACCACGCGCGCCGACGGGCCTGGAGATGGTGCCCGACTCGGTCGAGGTGCTGGCTGAGGCGGACCCCGAACTCCCCCTCGATCCTTCGGGGAAGGTCGACGCCGAACTGCCGACGCGGCTGGACAACCGGACGCTCGACCTCCGCAAGCCCGAGGTGAAGGCCATCTTCGAGATCCGGAGCGAGATCCTGCGTTCGGTCCGGGAGTACTTCCGCTCGGTCGGTTCGACGGAGATCAACACGCCGAAGATAGTCGCCACCGGTACTGAGGGCGGCACCGAACTCTTCCCGATCACCTACTTCGGGAAGGAGGCGTTCATGAACCAGTCGCCACAGCTGTTCAAACAGTTGATGGTCGGCAGCGGTCTCGAACGCGTCTTCGAGATCGGCCCCATCTTCCGGGCCGAGGAGCACAACACGCCCCGGCACCTCAACGAGGCGACGATGATCGACTTCGAGTCGGCGTTCGTCGACCACCACGAGGCGATGGACGTCTGTGAGGGGACCCTCAAGGCGGCCTACGCGGGCGTCGCCGAGAACTGCGAGGCGGAACTGGACCTCCTCGGCTACGAGGACTTCGAGGCGCCGGACGAGGACTTCCCGCGACTCACCTACGAGGAGGCCATCGAGCGGGTCAACGCCACGGGCGAACTCGACGAGCAACTCGTCTGGGGCGACGACCTGTCAACCGAGGCCGAGAAGGCGCTCGGTTCGGACGTCGGCGGTCACTACTTCATCACCGACTGGCCCTCCGAGATCAAGCCGTTCTACATCCAGGACTACGACGACGACCCGCAGCTGTCGAAGGGGTTCGACCTGATGCATCCGCGGATGGAACTCGTCTCGGGGGGACAGCGCGAACACCGCTACGACGAACTCGTCGCCGGCTTCGAACAGCAGGGGCTCGATCCCGAGCAGTTCGACTACTACACCCGCATGTTCAAATACGGGATGCCGCCCCACGCCGGGTGGGCCTACGGCGTCGAACGCCTCGTGATGACGATGCTGGGGCTGGACAACATCCGCGAGGCGGTGTTGTTCCCGCGAGACAGGCAGCGTCTGAGCCCGTAGGGCGAAGACGATCCTGTCGAGCGGGTGCAGGGAACGAGCGGAGCGACGTGACCGTATACCGGGCGCCTCGACGGCCCCGTTCCGACAGGGCTTAACGACTCCCCGTCTACCGTCGGAGACATGAGCGAGCAGTCACGGGCCGACGGCGCGGCCGCGTTCGTCCCCGGTCACGTCACCGGCTTTTTCAGCCCTTCTCCCAACGACGACCCGGCGCGTGCCGGATCGCGGGGGGCCGGGCTGACCCTCTCGGACGGCGTCCGGGTGGCGGTGCGGCCGGTCGACGGCCACGGTGCCTCCCGGATCGCCCTCGACGGCGAGGGGCTCTCGATGGCGGCCGTCGAGACGGTGCTGGAGGGGTTGGGAGTGGCCGATCGGGCGCGGGTCGTCGCGGAGAGCGACCTTCCCCTCGGGACGGGCTTCGGCGTCTCGGGGGCGATGGCGCTCGGGACGGCGCTCGCGGCGAACAGGGCCTTCGACCGGGAGCGGTCGGCGAACGCGCTCGTGACCCTCGCCCACCGGGCCGAGGTGGTCGCGGGGACGGGGCTCGGCGACGTGGTCGCCCAGGCCCGCGGCGGGGTACCGATCCGCCTCGCCCCCGGTGCGCCGGTACACGGGCGGCTGGACGCCGTGCCGGACCGGGCACGCGTCGAGTATCTCTCCCTCGGCGACCTCTCGACGACGGACGTTCTCGCCGGCGATACCGACCGACTGGCCGTCGCCGGCGAGGACGCCCTGTCGCGACTGCTCGACCGGCCGACGCTCCCGACGCTGCTTTCCGAATCCCGCCGTTTCGCCGGCGAGACGGGGCTGGTGACCGACCGGCTCGCGGACGTGCTCGCCGCCGTCGACGACGCCGGCGGCCGTGCCTCGATGGCGATGCTCGGGGAGACGGTGTTCGCGCTCGGATCGGGACTCACGGACGCCGGCTACGACGTGTCGGCCTGTCGGATCTGTGACGCCGGCGCCCACCTCGTGGCCCGTGACTGACCGGGGCGTTTTTATCCGGGCCAGCGCATCGGTCGCGCATGGGCGAGGTCGAGATTCCCGAGGACCACCCCCGTCACGACTCGCTGGTGACCCGTCACCGGATCGAGGCGGGCGTCGAGAAGGGCATCACCAGCAGACAGGGACTCATCGCACAGGGTCGCGGGGAGGCCTTCGACTACCTCCTCGGGGAGCGGACCCTCCCCTCGGCGGACGCGGCGGCGCGCGCGGCGGCCGCACATCTCCTGCTCGCCGACCATCCGGTCCTCTCGGTGAACGGGAACGCGGCGGCGCTCGTGCCGGCGGAACTGGTTGCGCTCGCCGACGCCGCCGGCGCGGATCTGGAGGTGAACCTGTTCAACCGAACCGACGAGCGGATGCGGGCCATCGCCGACCACCTCCGCGACCACGGGGCGACGGCGGTGAAGGGACTGGCCGCGGACGCCCGCATCCCGAACCTCGATCACGAGCGTGCGAAGGTGGACGCCGACGGCATCGCCGACGCGGACGTGGTGCTGGTTCCGCTGGAGGACGGCGACCGCGCCGCGGCGCTGGCCGACCTCGGGAAGGTCGAAATCGTGATCGACCTCAACCCACTGTCGCGGTCGGCACGGGTGGCCGACGTCCCGATCGTCGACAACATCCTGCGGGCGATCCCGGCGATCACGGCCCACGCCCGCGACTTGGCGGACGCCGACCGCGCCACTCTCGAACGGATCGTCGCCGACTTCGACCCCGAGGCGACACTCGACGCCGCGGAACGGACCATCCGGGAGGGCGACTTAGACGAGAGCGCCGATCGACCCTCTCGGGTCGGATGAGCCGCCGGGGACGTTCTAAGTCGTCGGCGACGATCCGGCGGTTCGCCGGCTCCCGACTCCTCCCGTGAATCGTGCTGTTGCGCTACCGGGCGTCGTCGATGGCGCGTTCGAGGCGGTCGAAGCCGGTTTCGAGTCGGTCGAGGCTGTTGGCGAAACTCAGGCGGAGCCAGCCGGTGCCCGCTTCGCCGAAGCCGTCGCCGGGAGCGAGGACGACGCCGTACTCCCGGAGGAGGTGTTCGGCCATCTCGAGGCTCGTCCCCGGCAAATCCGGATCGAGGAAGGCGTAGAACGCGCCCTCCGGTCGGGGGCAGGCCAGGCCGTCGATGTCGGCGACGCGGTCGACGACGTAATCGCGTCGCTCGCGGAAGGCGTCGTACATCTCCTCGGCGGCGTCCTGGGGACCGGTCAGCGCTGCGAGCGCGGCGTGTTGGCTCACGCTCGGCGCACACGAGGTGGTCGATTCGTGGATCTTCGTCGCCTGATCGACGATGTCGGTCGTCCCCGCGAGCCACCCGACCCGCCACCCGGTCATGGCGTAGCGCTTCGAACAGGAGTTGACCGTGAGGACGTTCTCGGGGTTGCCCGTCATCGCGGCGACGCTCCGGGGATCGTCCTCGTAGGAGAGGCCGAGGTACACCTCGTCGGCGACGACGTAGGCGTCGTGGTCCGCGGCGGCGTCGACGACGGCGCGGACCGTCTCGGGGTCATACGTCCGCCCGGTGGGGTTGTTCGGCGAACAGAGGATCACCAGCGCCGTGTCGGGGCCGATGGCGTCGACGAGACGGTCGGCGTTGAGGTCGAACCCCGACTCCGCGGGCATGGGAACTGGCGCGGGGACCCCGTCGGCCAGTCGCGCTTGGACCCAGTAGTTGGGGAAGCCGGGCGTCGGGAAGACCACCTCGTCGCCGGCCGAGACGGTACAGAGCGCCGCGAGGTGGAGCGCCTCCATCCCGCCCGTGGTGACGATCACCTCGTCGGGGTCGACCCGAGTGCCGTAGTCCCTCGCCATGTGGTCGGCGATAGCATCGCGGAGCGCCGGGTTGCCGGCGTTGGTGGTGTAACTGGTGTGGCCGTCCCGTGCCGCCCTGCAGGCGGCGTCGGTGACGTGTGTGGGCGTGTCGAAGTCCGGGATGCCCACCTCCAGTCGCACGAGGTCGTCGTCGACTTCCTCCGCGATGTCGAACATGTAGCGGATGCTGGACCGCTCGACTGAACGCACGCGGTCGGTCGGACCGAGGGTCATAGTCGGGGGTGGCCCGGTGGGAGCAAAAGGAGTTCGGTCCCCGGTAGGTACATTCCGCCGCGGATCGATCACACTCCCGTGTCACTCCGACCGTACTTTTTCGGTGTCTACCACTGGCGCGAACGACTCGCTCGGATCGCCGCCGCGTCGGCCCTCGTCGCGGCCGCTATCGTCGCTTTCCGCCGCGGCGGGCGGACGCTCCGTGCCGTCGCCGTGGGGATCGGCACCGGCGCGCTCTACCGCGGTGGCGACGCGACACGCCGTCTCCTCTCGCCCCCGCCGTGGGCACTCGACCGGCCGAAGTACGACGCCCTCGGCTCGATCCTCCGGATCGACGACGCCGACCGCATCCTCGACGTGGGGTGTGGCACCGGCCGGTCGCTGGTGGGACTGGCGCCACACCTGCCCGACGACTGCGAGGTGGTCGGCTGCGACGTCTTCGACGACCGGGTGATCCTCGGCAACGGGCCGCGACTGGCGCGGTACAACGGCGCCCGCGCCGGCCTCGCGGTGTCGCCGGTGGCGGGCGACGCCTCGCGACTCCCCTTCGGTGACGAGGCGTTCGACGCCGTCACCGCCAGTCGGGTCCTCCACGACGTCCCCGAGGAGCATCGGGACGCGGCGTTCGCGGAACTCCGTCGGGTGTGTGCCGACGATGGGACCGTCGGACTGCTCGAACTGCCGGTCACGCCCGACGGGATCGACGATCACGAGGCGTACTGGCGGGGACGTCTCGACGACGCGGGGTTGGTCGTCGAACGGGTGGCGACCGTCGCACGGCCGACCCGCGAGGGGACCTACGTCGCGATCGTGGCGACGCCCGGGAGGACGTGATCGGCACGCCCGGAACCGGCGGGCTTTAGGGGTCCATGCTCCAGAGGACACGTATGAGCCACGAGGAGTTTCCCACGGATCGGCCAGCGGTGGTGACCTGTGGGTTGCCCTACGCCAACGGCGACCTCCACATCGGGCACCTGCGAACGTACGTCGGCGGCGACGTGTACGCCCGTGCGCTGCGCAAACTCGGCCAGGAGACGGCTTTCGTCTCGGGGTCGGACATGCACGGGACGCCGGTCGCGGTCAACGCAGAGCAGGAGGGCGTCTCCCCCGAGGCGTTCGCGCTCGAGTGGCACGAAACCTACGAGGCGACGTTCCCGAAGTTCGGGGTCGACTTCGACAACTACGGCCACACCCACGACGCGACGAACGTCGAGACGACGACGGAGCTCGTGCGGACCCTGGAGGAGAACGGTCACGTCTACGAGAAGGAGATCATGGTGGCCTACGACCCTGCGGAGGAGCAGTCGCTCCCGGACCGGTACGTCGAGGGCACCTGTCCCTACTGCGGGGCACGGGCCCGCGGCGACGAGTGCGACGAGGGCTGTGGTCGCCACCTCGAACCCGGCGAAATCGAAGACCCGGAGAGCACGATCACGGGCAATCCGGCCGAGTACCGCGAGCAGACTCACAAGTTCTTCCGAGTCTCGGACTTTCAGGAGTACCTCGGTGAGTTCATCGATCGCCTCGAGGGCACGCCGAACGCGAGGAACCAGCCCCGCGAGTGGATCGAGGGCGAACTCCGCGACTGGTGTATCACCCGCGACATGGACTGGGGCATCGACTACCCCAGCGAGGAGTCGGACCTCGTCCTCTACGTCTGGGTGGACGCCCCGATCGAGTACCTCTCGTCGACGAAACAGTACACCGAGCGCGTCGGCGCCGACGTCTTCGACTGGGCGGAGGCGTGGAAGGGTTCGCCGGACGAACACGGCGAGTCCGGCGGTGAAATCGTCCACGTCATCGGCCGCGACATCATCCAGCACCACACCGTCTTCTGGCCCGCCATGCTCCGTGGTGCCGACTACGACGAACCACGCGCCGTGATGGCAAGCGGGTTCATCACGCTCAACGGCGAGGGCTTTTCGACCTCCCGTAACCGCGCCGTGTGGGCCGACGAGTACCTCGACGAGGGGTTCGAACCGGACCTCCTGCGCTACTATCTCGCCACCAACGGCGGCTTCCAGCAGGACGTGGACTTCTCGTGGGAGCGGTTTCGCGAGCGCGTCAACAACGAACTCGTGGGGACGGTCGGCAACTTCGCCTACCGCTCCCTGCTGTTTGCCTACCGCGAGTTCGGCGGGACGCCCGACGCCGACCTCTCGCCCGAGGTTCGCGAGCGCATCGAGGACGCGGTCGATGACTTCGCCGCCGCCGTCAACGACTACTCGGTGCGTGACGCCGGCGACGCGGCCGTCGCCCTCGCCGGATTCGGCAACGAGTATATCCAACAAAACGAGCCGTGGAACCTCGTCGACGACGACCCCGAGCGAGCGGCACAGGTGCTCCGGGACTGCGTGCAGGTGGCGAAGGCCGTCGCCGTCCTCTTTGCCCCCGTCGCGCCCGACACCTGCGAGCGCCTGTGGTCGCAGGTCGGCGGCGAGGGCTCGGTCCACGACGTGACCGTCGACGCCGCCCTCGAAGCGCCCGCCGCGACGTTCGACGAACCGGACGAACTCTACGAGAAGATCCCCGCGGAGCGCGTCGAGGAACTGAACGCGAAGTTGGACGAGCGGGTCGAGGCGGCGGCGTCCGGCACGGACGAAAGCGAGGCAGACGAGGGAGACGCCGACGGTGACGTCGCGGCCGACGAGGCCACGCTCGACCTCGACCCCCTGGAAGCCGAGCGCATCGGGTTCGAGGAGTTCGAGTCCCTCGACGTGCGGGTCGGCGAGATTCTGGAGGCCGAAGGGATCGAGGGCGCGGACAAACTCGCGCGTCTCGTCGTCGATATCGGCGTCGAGGAGCGTCAGATCGTCGCCGGCATCAAGCAACTCCACGACCTTGAGGCGTTGCCGGGGACGCGCGTGATCGTGTTGGCGAATCTAGAGCGGGCCGAACTGTTCGGTGTCGAGTCGAACGGGATGGTGCTCGCGGCCGGCGAGGAGGCCGACCTCCTGACCACCGTCGACGACGCGGTGCCGGGCGAGCGGGTGCGGTGACGCGACCGTCGGTCGGGGGCAGCGACCGGCTTTTTCACTCGGACTGTCGAAGGGGACGGCATGCGACGGGCAAAGATCGTCTGTACGCTGGGACCTGCTTCCGACGACCGACCGACGATCCGCGGACTCGCGGACGCCGGGATGTCGGTGGCCCGCCTCAACGCGAGTCACGGCACCCACGAGGATCGTGCGACGGTGATCGAGCGGGTCCACGAGGTCGACGCAGCCGTCGACGATCCGCTCGCGGTGATGCTCGACCTCCAGGGGCCGGAGATCCGGACGGCCACGCTCGACGAGCCGATCAACCTGTCGACCGACACGACAGTCCGGTTCGTCGAGGGCGGGACGGCCACCCCCGAGGAGATCGGCCTCTCGTATCCCATCGGCGCCGTCGAACCGGGTGACCGCGTCCTGCTCGACGACGGCCGGATCGAGACGCGTGTGGAGGCGGTCGACGGCGACGTCGTGACCGCTCACGTCGTCTCGGGCGGCGAACTCGGGAGCCGCAAGGGGGTGAACGTCCCCGGCGTGGACCTCGATCTGGACGTGGTGACCGAGGGGGATCGTCGGGATCTCGAAATCGCCGTGGAGAAGGGAGCCGACTTCGTCGCGGCGAGTTTCGTCCGCGACGCCGAGGACGTCCTCGCCGTGACCAACACCATCGAGGATCTCGGCGGCGACATCCCGATCGTTTCGAAGATCGAACGGGCGGGAGCCGTCGACAACATCGACGAGATCATCGAGGCGTCCGCCGGCGTGATGGTCGCCAGGGGCGACCTCGGCGTGGAGTGCCCGCTCGAAGACGTTCCGATGGTGCAAAAGCGGATCATCCAGGGCGCCCAGGATGCGGGCGTGCCAGTCATCACCGCGACGGAGATGCTGGACTCGATGATCACTGCCCGGCGGCCGACCCGGGCGGAGGCTTCCGACGTGGCCAACGCGGTGCTTGACGGCACCGACGCGGTGATGCTCTCCGGAGAGACGGCCATCGGCGATCACCCCGTCCGTGTCGTCGAGACGATGGACCGCATCGTCCGCGAGGTGGAAGACAGCACGGAGTACGTCGAGACGACCGAGGATCGGGTGCCTGCGGCCGCCCGGGAGTCCCAGACGGAGGCGCTGGCACGCGCGGCGCGGTATCTCGCCCGAGACCTCGGTGCTGCGGCGATCGTCGCCGTCTCGGAGTCGGGATACACGGCGCGTGCGACCGCGAAGTTTCGACCGAGCGTTCCGGTCGTCGCGACGACACCGCGGGACCGAGTGCGCCGACAACTCGCGCTCTCGTGGGGCGTCGACGCCCAGTACGCCGCCTACCGCGAGGACATCGAGGGGATGATCGACGCCGCGGTCGGCGCCGCTATCGACGCCGGCGCCGCCGAGAGCGGCGACACCGTCGTCGTCCTCTCGGGGATGATGACCGAACTCGAGGGGACCGACTCGACGAACATGCTGAAGGTCCACATCGCGAGTGAGACGGTCGCGACGGGCCGGAACGTCGTCGCCGGGCGCGTGGCCGGCCCCGTCTACCGGTGTCCGGAGGGCGACCTCTCGGGTGCATCCGACGGAGCAATCGTCGTCCTCCCGGCCACCTTCGACGGGACGTTCTCGGGTGACACCGGCAAGATCGGCGGAATCGTCGACGCGCGGCCTGGAATGACGAGCTACGCCGCCATGGTCGCGCGAGAACGCGGTGTTCCGATGGTGAGCGGGGCGCCGTTACCCGACGACGTTGCCGAGGGGACGACGGTGACGATCCACGCCGACCGTGGCGTCGTCTACGAGGGTGACGTGACGCCGCGCGAACGGCAGCGGTGACGCCGCGCAGGTCGGTATCCCTTTCCGTGGGCACCCGCTACCGGGTGGTATGAGTGCAGTCCCGGAGGAGGATCGCGACGGCGACGAGTCCCAGTGGCGATTCGCCCTCGACGAGGTCGGCGAGGACGCCGAAGCCGCCGGCCCGGAGCCGATCGAACCGGGGGCGCCGACACTGGAGAACACGGTGTTCGTCCTGCTCGGAATCACCCTCTCGGTCCTGATCTTCTACGTCGCCCTCGGTAGTCTCTGAGGCGGATCGGCGTGACCGTTCACCGACCCCCCGACGACCACGGTGACGGCGACGGTCGGAAACGATTCACGACGGCCCTCGTGGGGTGGCCCCGACCACGGGCCGGTAGTATAAACCCCCACAGCCCGAAGAACGGGCATGATCGACCCCACGAATCTCCTTCAGGCGGGGATCGAACTCGGCCCCGAGACGCTCCCGCTTCTCCTGGTCGTCGCGGGGCTCGGGCTCTCCATCGCGGAGGCGATGGCGCCGGGTGCGCACTTCGCGGTCCTCGGTGTCGCCCTGCTCGGTGCGGGGATCGTCGGTCTCCTCCTCGGGCCGGTCGCCGGCCCCCTCGTCCTCGCCGTCCTCGTTCTCGTATTCGGCGGTCTGGCGCTCGCCGGCTACCGACGGTTCGACGTCTACGGGGATTCGGGCATCGGACAGACGAGTGATTCCAGCTCCCTCCGCGGTCGGACGGGTCGCGTGACCGAACGGGTGACACCCCGGTCGGGCGGGGTAAAACTCGATCGGGGCGGGTTCAACCCCAACTACAGCGCCCGCTCGATGGACGGCGAGATTCCCGTGGGAACGGAGGTGCTGGTGATCGATCCCGGCGGCGGAAACGTCCTCACCGTCACTGCCCTCGACGACGTGGCCGACGACATCGATGCCGAACTCGCCAGGGGAAAGGCGGCGGAGTCGGAGGACAGCGACGATGCCCCGACACGCGAGGAGGAGTCCGAGCGGGCCTGACGTCCGCGAGGGGCGGAGCCAGTCCCGCGTCGGCCGGCCGTCGACGGCCTGACCGTGGCGTTTAAATCGCCGCCGGACCGAACGGGACACAATGGCTTTTGAGGAGTTGCTGAGCGATCCGGTGATCCAGAAGTACCTCCACGAACTCGTCGGTCCGACGGGGATGCCGGTCGCCGCCGCGCCGCCGGACGGGGAGGTGACGGACGAGGAACTCGCCGAGGAACTGGAGCTCGAACTGAACGACGTGCGCCGGGCCCTGTTTATCCTCTACGAGAACGACCTCGCCAGCTACCGCCGCGTCCGCGACGAGGACTCCGGGTGGCTCACCTACCTGTGGACCTTCGAGTACGAGAACATCCCGGAGAACTTAGAGGAGGAGATGTACCGTCTACTCGACGCCCTCGAAGAGCGTCTGGAGTACGAACGAACCCACGAGTTCTACCTCTCGGAGCCGGCGGGCATCCGCTTCGAGTTCAGCGAGGCGATGGAGTTCGATTTCCAGTGTCCCGAGACGGGGGCGCCGCTCGAACCGATGGACAACGACGATCTCATCGAGTCGACGGAACGACGGATCGAGGAGCTTCGGAACGAACTCAACGTGGAACTCACCCGCTGATGGTCGTCCTCGCAACCAAATGTTACGTCGAGGGCGACGCGAGAGAGCGGGCACTCGACGGGATGCAGGCGCTCGTCGACAACGTCGTGGGCGACCTCGACGTGACCTGGGAGGTCGGCGTCCGCCACGACGACTTCGTCTCCGTGACCATCGAGGGCGACGACGCCGTGGCCGCGCGCAACGCTCTGGGCGAGGAGTGGGGGACCATCGGCACCGGCTTCGAGGACGGGGAGACCTACGTCGGCACGCTCGAATCGTGGGACGAGGACGGGATCGTCCTCGACGCGGGCGAACGGGTGCGGATTCCGGCCGACCAACTCGGTCTCGGCCCGGGATCGCCGTCACAGATCCGGGATCGGTTCGGCCTCGTCCAGCACCTCCCGATGCGGTTCGTGGCGGGCGAGCCACCGCGACTCGCCGACGCCGAGCGTGATCGCCTCTTCGAGTGGACACGCGGCGACGGGCGTCTGAACGTCAACAGCGCCACGCGGGGCGAGGTGCGGGCGACGATCAACCGCGCCGGTCACGCCCGCGACATCGTCACGGTCGAACGCCTCGGCTTGCTCGAACAGAGTGCCGTCTGTACCGAGGGAACCGATCCGCCGGGACTGCTCGCCAGCGTCGGCGAGTACCTCCCTGCGGAGCTGAAATGTGTCGTCCCCTGAGCGATGAGTCGCCGTCGCCTGCTTCCCCTCGTTGGCCTCGTGGCGCTCGTCCTCACGGCCGGCTGTGCCGGCTTCTTCGGCTCCCAGCCCGTCTCCGACGAGCAACTCGACGAGGACCCACCGTCGCCGTACGTCTGGGACAACGAGGTGAACGCCCACATCACGATCACCGAGAACGCACGGTTCCAGGCTGTCTATCGGCTCGATCGGACGCGGATGGAACTGTTCCGCCGCGACGGCTTCGGCGGCCGGAACGCCATTCCCGTCTCGGCGGTCCGGTACCGCTACCCCAACGGGACGGTCATCACGGGCACCGAACTCGTCGCCCGCGGCGGGGCGATCAACCGCTCGCGCGAGCGAGTGTCGGTCCGGCTCCCGGCCGACGCCCCGGACGATGGCGGCGGCCGACTCGCGTTCACCTCCTCAAGTACGCCCAAGCGGTTCAGCCTCCCGACGTTCGTCAACGGTTCGTACGCGGTCGTGTTGCCGCCGAACCGCCGGGTCGAGATGTTCCCGTTCGGGAAAGTCAGCCCCCGCGGGTACGAGGTGACCCCGGCGGATGATCGACGGGTCATCCGTTGGGACAGCGTGGAGAGCGACTCCGTCTCGGTGCAGTTCTACCTGCAACGCGACCTGCTGATCTTCGGCGGCGCCGCGGTCGGGCTGGGTATCGTCGGCGCCGTCGGCGCCCTCTACTACAAGCGTCGCATCGACGCGCTCAGGGAGCAACGCGAGGAACTCGGTCTCGACGTGGACACGGACGACGAGTTCCGCGACGATCCGCCGCCGGGCATGGGCTGATCGTATCCGGGTCGCGACTGTTTTCAACGTCCCCCGTCTACGCCACGCCATGCGAGTCGCGGTCGTCACCGTCGGCGACGAACTGCTCTCCGGGGATACGGTCGACACGAACGCCTCGTGGCTGTGTGCTCGCCTCGACGACCGCGGGGTGAGCGTCGAGCGGATCACGACCGTTCCGGACCGGATCGCCGATATCGCCCGCGTGGTCAACGAGTACCGCGCGGAGTACGACGCCGTCGTCGTCACCGGTGGTGTTGGCCCCACTCACGACGACGTGACGATGGACGGCGTCGCGGCGGCGTTCGGCCGGGAGGTCGTTCCAAACGAGGCGGCCGCGGCGTGGATCGCCGACCACGGCGACTACACGGCCGCCGACCTCACCGAGGGGACGACCCACCTCCCGGCCGGGGCACGCATGCTCCCGAATCCCGAGGGGGTGGCACCGGGTGCGGCCCTCGATTCGGTGTACGTCCTGCCGGGCGTGCCGGCGGAGATGAAGGCGATGTTCCAGACGGTTGTCGACGAGTTCGAGGGGGAGCGAACGCACGTCGAGGAGGTGCGCACGGTCGAACCGGAGAGCGCACTCATCGACCGTCTCGACGAGGTTCGGGCGGCGTTCGACGTCGCGGTCGGGAGCTACCCCGGCGAGTCGGTTCGGCTGAAGGTGATCGCGACCGACGCGGCGACGGCCCGCGCCGCGGCCGACTGGCTCCGCGACCGCGTCGACCTAGCGCCGGAGGTAGAGCAACCAGAGCAGGGTGACGCCGAGACTGACGAGTAGTACGACCGCACCGGTCGCCGCGATGGGAAGGGGTTCCCCGGACTGGAGTGGGATCATAGGTGGCCCTATCGACGGCAGTCGCTTAAACGTTCGTTAACCGAATCGGACGGTCGTCGTCGCGCGGTCGCGACGCTTTTCACCGTGCCCCCGTAGCTCTCACCATGCGACTCGGGTTCGTGGTCAACCCCATCGCGGGTATGGGTGGACGAGTCGGCCTGAAGGGTACCGACGGGAAGGTCGAGGAGGCGCGCGCCCGCGGTGCCGAACCGCGCTCGCCCGACCGGGCACGACGTGCGCTCGAGGCTCTCGCCGACAGACTCCCCGACGCGACGCTCTTGACGTGGGGTGCCCCGATGGGTGCCGACCTCGCCCGCGACGCGGGGTTCGATCCCACAGTGCTGGGGTCGCCCGCGGGGTCGGAGACGACCGCGGCCGACACGCGGGCGGCCGTCGAGACGTTCGCCGACGCCGACGTCGACCTCGTCGCGTTCGTCGGCGGCGACGGCACCGCCGCGGACGTGGCCGCCGCCTTGGAGGGGAGCGGGACGCCGATGTTGGGGATCCCCGGCGGCGTGAAGGTGTACTCGTCGGTGTTTGCGGTCTCGCCCGAGGATGCGGCCGACGTGATCGCCTCCTTCGAACGGACCGAGCGCCGGGAGGTGATGGACATCGACGAGGACGAGTACCGCGAGGGGGCCGTGAACCCGGAACTGCGGGCGGTCGCGTGGGTGCCGGTCGGCGAGAGCCTCCAGTCCTCGAAACAGACGGGAAGCGGGAACGTCGAATCGTTGGCCGAGGGCTTCGCCGACGGCGTGGAGGCGGGGGTGACGTACGTCCTCGGCCCCGGGAGTACCGTCGGGGCGATCAAGGACGCCCTCGGCGTCGAGGGTTCGCCCCTCGGCGTGGACGTGTGGCGCGACGGCGAGGTACTCGCCAGGGACGCCACCGAGGCGGAGATCCTCGACGCACTCGGCGACCACAACGTGATCGTGGTCTCGCCCATCGGCGGCCAGGGATTCATTTTCGGACGGGGGAACCCACAGCTCTCCCCGGCGGTCATCCGGCAGTGCGAGGTGGCGGTCGTCGCCTCCCGGGCGAAACTCGACGATATCGGACAGTTACGCGTCGACACCGACGATCCGGATCTCGACGCGGACCTGCGGGGCTGGACCCGGGTCCGGGTCGGTCGGTTCGAACGGCGACTGATGGAGATCGCCTAAAACCACCAGACATCAACATCATTCATGGGGTATAATGTCCCATAGTGAAGATTAAGGCCATTGGAATAGATACGTGTGCTATGGAAACACGGAAAGTGCAACGGCTGGGACCGTCGACGTTGGCGATGACGCTCCCGGCGGAGTGGGCGAAAGAGCACAACGTCGAGAAGGGCGACGAGGTGTCGCTCCGGATGGGCGGGAAGGGCACGCTAACGGTGCTTCCGGAGTCGGCGAGCACCGAGGGGTCCGAGGCGACCATCCACGCCGACAACCTCGACTCCGGGGCGCTCGAACGGGCCATCGTCGCCCAATACGTCCTCGGTCGGCGGGTCATCCACATTCAGAAATCCGAGGACGCCCTCGACAGCGAGCACATCAACGCCGTCTACCGCGCCGAGACACAGTTGATGGGACTCGGTGTCATCGAGGAGACGCCCGAGCGCATCGCGATCCGCTGTTCGGTCGACCCGGAGGACTTCACCCTCGACAACCTCCTCGAACGCCTGGAGAACACCGGGAGTACCATGCGCGGCGAGTCGGTCAAGGCGCTGGCCCACGGTAACGCGGACCTGGCCGAACGGGCGCTGAACCGCGAGCGACAGGCGAACAAGATCTTCGTCCTTCTGCTTCGCCTGATCTTCATGGCCTACCAGAATCCCAACCTCGCCCGGGCGGTCGGCCTGGAATCCGGCTTCCCGCTGATCGGCTACCGCTCCGTGGCGAAGAACCTCGAACTCACCGCCGACAACGCCGAGGACATCGCCAACATCGCGCTGGACGCGAAGAACAACACCCTCGACGTCGACGGTTCGACAATGCGGGCGATTCGCGAATTCACTGATCAGGTCGACGAGATCACCGCCACGGCGGTCGAAGCCGTCGTCGAACGCGACTACGACAAGGCGATCGCAGTCGGGCGGATGTTCGCGGAGATCAGCGACCGCGAGATGGAACTGATCCGGAGCCTGCCAGACATGCCGAAAGTGGAACTCCTGCGGACCCGCGAGGTGCTGGTGAGCCTCCAGCAGACGGCACAGTACGCCATGCGTAACGCCGAGATCGCGGCGAACCTCGCGCTCAACGAGGAGTCCGAACACGTCACCATCGAGTAACGATCCCCGCCCCTGCCCTATCGCGTTCGCGTCACCGGGATCGTCCCGCTAGGGACCCCGACGGAGAGCAGTCCGTCGTCGGGCGTCGGTGTCGCGGTCCCGCTATCGGGCGTCGCCGTGCCGTCCTCCCCGCCGTCGAGGAGGCCGTCGTCGGGCGTCGGCGTCGGTGTCTGCGTCGGCGTCGGTGTCTGCGTCGGCGTGGGTGTCGCGGTCCCGTCGTCCGGCGTCGCCGTCCCGTCCTCGCCGTCGAGGATGCCCCCGTCGTCGGTCGTGGTCGGTGCCGGCGTCGGCGTGGGGGTCGCCGTCGCCGTCCCGTCCCCGTCCGCCGCGTCGTCGGGCTTGTTGTCGAACATGTCCGTCTCGACGGTGCGGGTCACCTTCGGCGCGCCGAAGGACGCACCGAGCGCAGACGAGTGGACGTCGGCGTTGACGGCGAGTGCGGTCCGTTCGCCGTTGCGGATGTGGCTCGTCCACCACGCGGGGATGCGTTCGTTCGCGAGGCGCGTAGTCATCGGCACCGTCGAGGGTCCCTGGGGGATCGAGACCCCCTCCTTGACGCCCGTCGCCATCCGGATGCCGTTCATGTCGATGGCGTAGTCGACGGTCAGTCCACCGAGACTGGCGCCGACGGGATTGGGATTCCGGACGGACAGGTTGCTCTCGACGACCGTCGTCGTCTCGTTGACGCCGGCGAACCGGTTGTCGATCCCCGACACCGACGGTTGGCTGAAAAAGAAAAGGGCGAGACCGGCGAGTAAAAACGCGATGACGACTCCCCCCACGACCTGCTTGGTCGATGGCATACGGGTGGTCTCGGTTGGACGGGACAAACGACTTGTGGCTTCCCGTTCCGGAGTTCCGACGATGTCGCCCACGAGACTTTTTAACCCCTCGGTCGTAACGCGCAACCGCTCCGAATGTCTCGACACGCAGCTAGGCCTCCCGGTGACGAAGCCGACCTCGACTGGTGCCACGAGGCGGTCCAGGGTGTCTCCCGAACGTTCGCGTTGACCGTCGACGTGCTCGACGAACCGATGGCGTCGTACATCTGTGTCGGCTACCTCCTCTGTCGCGTGCCCGACACCGTCGAGGATGCGGACCACATTCCGCCGGCGGCCCAGGCACGTCTCCTCCGCGAGTACGACCGTGTGCTCGACCCGACCGACGACGCCGACGCCGACGCGTTCCGCGACACGGTCGACGAGTGGCTCCCGGCACCCGAGGCCCGCTCCGAGGACTGGGAGGTCGTCGCCAGCACCCCGCGGATCGTCCGGACTTTTCGGGCGCTTCCCGACGACGTGTGCGAGGCGGTCACGCCGCCGGCGCGCGAACTCGTCCAGGGGATGTCGATGTTCGTCGAGCGGTACGCCGACGAGGGGGGCCTCCGCATCCAGTCCCGTGAGGAACTGGAGGAGTACTGTTACTACGCCGCCGGCACCGTCGGCACTCTCGTCACCAACCTGCTGGCACGCGGCGACCTGAGCGAGGGCCGTCGCGCCCGCCTCTACGACACCGCCGAGGAGTTCGGTCTCCTGTTGCAACTGGTCAACGTCGCCAAGGACGTCTACGACGACTACACCGAGGAGGACAACGTCTACCTCCCGGCGGAGTGGCTGGCCGCCGAGGGGGTCCCCCAGGAGGAGGTCGTCGCCCCCGAACACGAGTCCGGGGCGGCGGCCGTCGTCCGGCGCACCGCGCGTCACGCGCGCTCCTTCCTCGACGACGCCCAGACGTATCTGGAGACGGTACCCACGACCGACGGCAACACCGTCGCGGCGTGGGCCATCCCCTTCTTACTCGCAGTCGGGACGCTCCGCGAACTCCTCGCACGCCCCGAGGACGCGCTCTCGGACACCGGTGTCAAGATATCGCGCCAGGAGGTGTTCGCCGTCGTCACGGAGATGACCGGCACCGATCCGGATGGCCGCGGGACGCTCGCGGACCTCCGGGAGGACATCGCCGGGCAGCCCTACCACCGGGCCCGCGGACAGGCCGACTGATGGTCCCCTACGTGACGACTGCGTAGGTCAACAGGAAGCCGAAGTAGAGTGCGACCAGCGCCGCGAGCGCGAGGAGTCTGAACCGCCGCAGGGCGGCCTCCTCGTCCTCGCGGGCGTCGTCGAACGCCTCGCGTTCTCCCGCCGATAGCTCCTCGCCGTGTTCGAGTCCGCGATGGAGCGCCAGCCGTCCCGCTCCGGCGAACGGTCGACCACACCGCTCACAGACGTGTGCGGTCGCGTCCGCCGGGACGTGGATGTCGACGTCGGGGTCGGGGTCGGATGCCCTGTCGGTCACGGTCACGAGGCGATGAAGGGTGGGGCGACGTACGGTTCCGCGACGATCCAGAGGCTGAGCATGGTGTAACAGATCATGGCGGCGGTCACGCCGTACTGGCTGCGGACGGCTTGCAGCCGGGAGGGAAACAGGTCGTAGGCAGTCGCGTGGGCGACCCAGACGGCCAGCAGGTGGCCGAGAAGGACAAAGGCGAGTTCGAGGCCGCCGAACCACGCCGGCAGGCCGGCGAGTTGTGGCGGCGACGGCGGCGGCGAGAGAGGGGAAACGGCGACGGCGGCGAGCGTCGGCCCCAGGACGAGCACCGAGCCGAGGTTGTGTGCGAGGTGGTAGCCGGCGGCGATGGGGAGCAGCGAGGGCACGAAACGCCGTGCGATTTCGGTCACCGAGAGATACGTCTCGGCGCGTCGCCGACCGAGACGCGCCGCCGTTCGGTAGGCCAGATAGAACAGCGCGGCGCCGACGAGATAGGCGCCGAGGTAGGCGACGACCGGCGGCACGCCCGCGCCGACGACGGCACGAACGCCGGCCGCCCAGGGCCCGGTCGCGACGAAGCCGTCGTAGGTCGTCACGAACAGGAGCGTGACGACGAAGGCCACGTCACCGCGCTCGTCGAGGGTCGTCTCCGGGAGCACGCCACCCGGGAGACGCAGGTGGAGGCGACCGTCCTCGATGCCGAGCGGTGCGAGTCGCCCGTAGAGACGAAACGCCCGCGAGAGTGGGTCAACGCTTCCGAACCAGCGGTCGGTCCCGAAGACGACGGCGCCCAGGAGCGTCACGACGGTGTACGCCACGAGGACGGCGACGAGCAGTCGGGCGTCGTCGGCGAGGGGTGCGGTGACTTCCACCCACACCAGCAGGAGGAGGCCGGCGACGCTCGGCCACGCGCCGAGGCGGTCGGGGTACCGTCGGTCGAGGGAGGGGAGGCGTTCGGCGACGGTCCAGAACGGGCCGAGCGCCGGCCAGGTGTTCCCGACCAGGTACGTCGAGGCCACGAAGCCACCCCACCAGGCGACCCAGACGACGAGCACCGCGAGATTGCGGACGCCGGTGGCGTCCTCGACGACACCGACGGCCACCGTGACCGTGAGGACGACGATCCCGGCGGCGCCCGCGAGGGCGTGTAGCGCCCGTCCCGGAGTGGGGAGCGGCCGGCGCCAGTCGTGGACGGCGGCGACCAGCCGGCGGTCGGTGACGAAGCTGGCGAGCAGAAACGAGACGCCGACGACGCCGCCGCCGGTGAGCAAGAAGAGCCACGTCGGGACGGCGATCGGATCGCGTGTCGCCCCGCGGAGACTCCCGCTGTGGGCAGCGACGCGGCCGACGCCCGCGACGAGGACCCAGGCGACCGCGAGGACGGCGCCCACGGCGCGTGACCGCCGTCGCCGTCGCCGTCGCCGCCGCGATTCGGAGGCCATCGATCGACGGTTGGGGTCTCCCCGTGGAGTAGCTTCCGGAACCGAGCGAGTCCCCGGCGGCGGCGGTTGGGAGGATTTTTGGTAGTCGAATCGCAACGGAGGAGTATGAGTACGGATCACGGCGGGGACGACCACGGACACCACCTCCCGGCAGTCGAGGACTGGCCGCGGGGGTTCGGTGAGGCGAGCTGGTGGCCGTTCGTCACGGCGCTCGGCGCCGGCGGCATCTACGTCGCTGCCGCCTTCTTCATCGTCGCAGGCGGGCAGGACTCCACGATCGATCCCATGATCGCCCCGCTGTTGGCGGCCTCGAGCGTCGGGGCGTTCCTCTTTGGCCTGTACGGCTGGCTGTATCACGCCTTCGTCGCCGAGTTCTGGTCTCGTGGCAGCAACGAGACGAGTGCGTCGGCGCTCCGCTGGGCGATGATCGCCTTCCTCGGCTCGGAACTCGCCACCTTCGGCGCGGTGTTCACCTATTACTTCTTCATCCGCGCGGGGACGTGGCCGCCGGGCGAACTCCCGCACCTGACTGGATCGCTGGTACTCATCAACACCGCCATCTTGGTGGCGTCGAGTCTCACGCTCCACTGGGCACACGTCGCCATCCGCAACGAGGACCGCCGGAAGTTCCTCCTCGGCCTGCTGACGACGCTCGTCCTCGGCATGGTCTTCATCGGCGGGCAGGTCTACGAGTACTACGAGTTCATCGTCCACTCGAACTTCACGATCACCTCGGGCTTTTTCGGATCTGCCTTCTTCGGTCTGACCGGTCTCCACGGACTCCACGTTTCCCTCGGTGGCGTCCTCCTCGCCGTCGTCACGATCCGTGCGCTCGCCGGTCAGTACTCCGCCGAACGCCACGTGTCGGTCAGCACCGTCTCGATGTACTGGCACTTCGTCGACGTGGTCTGGATCTTCCTCGTCGTCGTGCTGTACGTGGGCGCGTCCATCGGCGCCTGATCGGGCGGCGACCCCTGTCGCCGCGGCCAGCGCCGTAAATTTATGTGGGCTCACGCGACAGTTACTGCATGGAGGATTTCGAGCAGCTCGTGTCGTCGCTCACGCCGCGAGAGGAGAACGACGAAATCAAACTCTACCAGAACACCGTCTCGGTAGCGTGCCCCGTCTGTGAGGATCCGTTCGACGACCTCGTGGCCTGCAAGAAGACCGAGACCAGCCTCGAACAGATCGAACCGCTCGACATCTGCGTCACCGTCCACGAAGGGAGCCCCCTTCTGTTCACACACAAACACTGACCGCGGCGCCGCCCGATTTAAGCCGCCGCCCCGACGACCGCGTGGTATGTCACGCGAAGTGACCCACACCGCAACCGGCCCGAAGATCGTCACACCGGACGATATCGACGACGAGAAGGGTGACGTGGCCATCTGCCTGTGCGGCTTGAGCGAGGCGTATCCCTTCTGTGACGGTTCGCACCGCCGGGCCGAGGGCGAGGACCCCGACGAACGCTACAAGTACGTCGACGGGGAGCGACGTCGCATCTCCATCGAGTTCGTCGACGAGTAGCGATAGTCCGTTGCCGGAAAGTATTTGGCTCGCATACGTCCATATCTTCACAAATGGACGGCGAGATTCTCGACACGGTGACCGAGTGGGGGTCCCGTCCGGTCGCCGATGGCGTTACCGGGTTGCACGACCTCGCTGACGAGGAGTTCTCGGGCGCCGTCACCGACGGATCCGCCTGGACGTTCGTCCTCAACGGTCGGTATCTGGGGGTGTTCGACGGCGATATCGGGGACTTCGAGGACGCGTCGCTCACCGCCTACACCGCACCCGACATCTCACTGCCGCTCCTGTATGCGATGCGATCCCGTGGCGGCGAGACGCGCGGGCAGTACTACTCGAACGAGACGTCGCTCGGCGAGATCGACGACACTCTCTCTGCGGGCAGCTTCGTCGGCTACGTCGAGCTCTCGGAGAACGTCCTTTCGGGCGATTACTACGTCGTCTACTACGGTGGCCGGTCGCTCCCGGTCGCCTACGTCGGCAACAGCCGGCGCCTCCTCACGGGCGACGAGGCGTTCGAACGCGCCGCCGACGAAGTCGGCATCTACTCCGTCGTCGACGCCGATATCGAGGTCGTCGACCTGCCCGAGCGGCCGGACCAGGCCCGGTCGGACGACCCCGAGACGGGCACTCCGTCCGGTGCTGCGGTCGCCGCCGACGGGGCCGAGGCGGACGCGACGACCGACGACGGCGTCGGCGACGTCGCGTTCGACGAAGGGGCGACCGACGGCGTCGCCACGGACGACGATCCGGAGACGACCGACTCGGGCGTCACCGCGGCCGACGGGACTGCCGACGCCGACGATGGCACGGGAACGACGCCCGACTGGACGACCCCGGCGGTCGCCGATCCCGACGACCCGGCCGACTCGGACCACGTCGACGAGGGGTCGATCGAGACGGAGCCAGAACCGGAACCAGCAACCGCCGACACCGACACGACGACCACCGACACCGACACGACGACCACCGACACCGACACGACGACCACCGACACCGACACGACGACCACCGACACCGACACGACGACCGCCGACACCGACACGACGACCACCGACACCGACACGACGACCACCGACACCGACACGACGACCACCGACACCGACACGACGACCACCGACACCGACACGACGACCGCCGACGACCCGGGTACGGTGGCCGTCGAGGACGCCGGCACGGTGACGACGGAGGACGTTGACGTCGGGGTGGCCCAAGGGGCGGAAACGGGAGACCGGACCACCGAGAGCGCCGAGGCGGCCGACGCCCCGCCCGCCGAGCCGTCGGGAGCGGAGGCTGACCCCGACTCGGTCACCCCGGATCAGGTCGTTCGACTGCGGCGGGAACTCGAGGCCGCCAGAGCCGAGAAGGCGGAGGCAGAGGCGGAACGCGAACGCATCGAGCGTGAGCGAGACGAGTCTCGCGCCACGGTCGAGCGACTCCGGAACCGGGTCGAGGAACTGGAGGCGGAACTCGAACGACTGGATGCAGACGCCGCGGGCAGCGCTGCCGCCGCCGCGGAGCGGACGCTCACGCGCGATGAGGCGCTCTCGGGGACGAACCTGTTCGTCAGATACGAGGACAAGACCGAGGGGACGCTCGAACGCGCGGCCGAGGGACGGATCGACGAGTCGACGCTGCGTGCAAACCTGCGGATCGACTACCACACGGAGTTCGAGACCACGGGGTTGTCCGTCGACGGGCAGCCGTTCGAGTCGTTCCTCCGTGCGACGCCGGAACATCGGTTCGCGGAGTGGCTGTTGACTGCGGTGACCTACGAGATCCGTCGGACCGACACGCGCGCCGAACTCTCGAAACTGTACGAGGCCATCGAGCGGGTCGACCGCATCGACCTCGACGGCGAGGTGGACGTGATGGCCGACGGACGGGCGGACACGACGACGGAATCGTTCGACGTCGTGTTCCGGAACAAGATGGGTGATCCGCTGTTCGTCGCTGCATTCGAAGACGGTCGCGATCCCACGGGTGCGTCGGCCATCGAGTCGCTGCTCGACCGGACGAGACGGGTGAGCGACGCGGAGGAAACGCTCGCGGCCGCCTTTTTCGTGACGACGAGTTACTTCGACGCCGATGCGATGGAGGTCGCCGTCGACGCCACCCGTGGTGGTCTGTTCAGTCGGAGTTCCCGACGAAGCTACGTGAAACTATCACGGAAATCCGGGTTCCACCTCGGACTGGTCGAGGCGCGAGACGAGGACTTCTTCCTGACCGTGCCGGACCTCTAGCTCTGAATCTCGGCCGTCTCTTCGATCTTCATCGAATCGAGTTTGTCGACAATGGCGTCGATCTTTTCGTCGAGTTCGTCGACGAAGTCGGCCGTATCCTCGGTGGTGATCGCACCCTGGCTCGACGGTTCGATCAGGTTCTCCTCCTCGAGGACACGGAGGGAGTACCGGACCTTGTGATGGGGGTACCCCGTCTCGTTGGACATCTTCACGATCCCGATGGGTTCGTTCCCGATGACCATCTTTAGCACCTGCAAATGGCGTTCGAGCATGTCGACTTCTTTCTCGAGCCTGTCTATCATGACACTTGTTAACTTGTCTTTGCGGGTTTTAAAAGTTGCTGTGGGAACCAGCGAACTGGAATCGGTCGTTTGAACGTGGGTGGTGAGAGTAATTAACGCTTCGGGTCGTGGCCGCATCGACCGATGCCGGCGGCGGCCCGGCGCGACACGTCCGGTCGGGCCACTCCCGCTCCGGTCGCCGTGGGCGTATCGTAATCGGTTTAGCGAGGCGGCTGGAACCTCCGGGCGGACATGACTGTCACTATCGTCGGATCCCAGCTCGGAGACGAGGGCAAGGGGGCCCTCGTCGACCTGTGGGGTGGGAACGCCGACATCGTGGTCCGGTACCAGGGCGGGGACAACGCCGGCCACACCGTCGTCGAGGACGGCGAGGAGTACAAACTGTCACTAGTACCGAGCGGCGCCGTCCGCGGCAAGGTCGGCGTCCTCGGGAACGGCTGTGTCGTCAACCCGCGCACGCTGTTCGACGAACTGGAAACGCTCCGCGAGCGGGGGCTGGACCCCGACGTGCGTGTCGCGCGCCGCGCTCACGTCATCATGCCGTATCACCGCGTCATCGACGGAATCGAGGAGGAGGCGAAAAGCGACGAGGACCTGGCGGCCGGCACCACCGGCCGCGGTATCGGACCCACCTACGAGGACAAGGTCGGACGGCGCGGCATCCGGGTCGGCGACCTGCTCGACCCGGACGTCCTTCGTGACCGCCTGGAGTACGTCGTCCCGCAGAAGCGCGCCCTCGTCGAGGACGTGTTCGGTCTGGAGGCCGGCGAAGAGTTCGACGTCGACGCGCTCCACGAGGAGTTCGCCGACGTCGGTCGTCGCCTCGCCGCGGAGGACATGACGGTCAACGCCGGCGACTTCCTCGGGGCCGAACTCGACGACGGCGCGAGCCTGCTGTTCGAGGGCGCACAGGGCACCTCGATCGACATCGACCACGGCATCTACCCCTACGTCACCTCCTCGAACCCCACGGCCGGCGGCGCGTCGACGGGGAGTGGCGTCGGACCGACGGTGGTCGGGCGCGGCGAAGTGGTCGGTATCGTGAAGGCGTACCTCTCCCGCGTGGGGACAGGTCCGCTGCCGACCGAACTCGACGGCGACGACGAGGAGTTGGCCGACTACATCCGCGAGAAGGGCGGCGAGTTCGGCACCGTCACCGGTCGGCCGCGCCGCATCGGTTGGCTCGACGTCCCGATGCTCCGCCACGCGGCCCGGGTGAGCGGTTTCACCGGCATCGCCGTCAACCATCTCGACGTCCTCGCCGGCCTCGATACGGTGAAAGTCGGCGACGCTTACGACCTCAACGGCGAGCGACTGGAGACGATGCCCGCGACGACCGAGCGGTGGGCCGACTGCGAGCCGATTTTGAAGGCGTTCGACCCGTGGCCCGAGGTGGACTGGACGGCCGCCGCCCAGGACGGGTACGACGCACTCCCGGTGAACGCTCGCACGTATCTGGAGTACCTGAGCGACGAGGTCGGTGCCCCCATCTACGCCGTCGGCGTCGGCCCGGACCGTGCCGAGACCATCGAACTCGTCGATCCCTTCGAGCACGACGGATAGGCGGCGAGGAGCCCAGGCGCACTCTTTCTTCCCGGCGGCCAGGGCGGGGCAACGGTTTTACCGCCGCCTCGCGCACGTATACACATGGTGACCACGACCGAGCGGGACGGTATGACGTGGTACGAGTGTGAGGTCTGTGGGATGTTGTTCGACGACCGCGACGACGCCGCACAACACGAGGACAACTGCGACAGCGACAGCGCCGATCCCTCCTATCTACAGTAGGTCGCCTACTCGCTCCCGTCGACCAGTTCGTACGACTTCTCGCCCCAGTCGTCCTCGACGAAGACGAACACGCGACCACGCGCCACCGCGAGGTCGGCCTGGATCCGACATCGCATCCCGTCCGGTGACCCGACGGTGACGCCCGGGAATAGCTCCTCGGTCTCGCCGCCGTCGAGGACGATCCGTCCGACGCCCGTCGACTCCAGGATGTCCTCGTGGGTCTTGCGGTCGTTGACGTACATCATCACGCCCTCGGTCCCGTCGGGGCCGGTCACGAGGACGTGAACCTCCTTGCCGGGAGCAGTCGAGAGCGTCTCGGCGCTCCGCTCCGGGACGCCGCGGTAGAACGTCGTTCGGCCGTCGAGGTACTCCACTTCGACGCCGCCCTCCCGGAGGGTCACGGGGAGCGTACTCGGCGCCACGTCGGTGCGGATGGTCATACTACCGTTACCGGACGGCCAGTCAAAAACGTCGCGTCACGCGTCGCCCGTTCGACCACGCGCAGGGATACCGTTATGTCGACGGCGACGCCCATTGGGTGTGTGTTCGACCTCGATCATCCCGCCTGGCGAACCGCCGGCGCGACCGGCGTGGCCTACGCCCTCGCGATCGGTGGCCTGTTTCTCGTGCTGTTCGTTGGACCGTACCTGCTCTTTCGGATCCCGTAAGCGAGTCGGCTCGCGGTTCAGGCGAACGCTCGTGAGACGCTCTCGTCGGCCGACTCGGCGCTGATCTTCCCCCACGCGGAGACGAAGTCGTCCATGTAGATCTCGGTCCGGTCGTCGCGGATAGCGAACATCCCGGCCTCGGTGCAGACGGCCTTGATGTCGGCGCCCGAGGCGTCGTCGGCCATCTCGGCCAGTTCGCCGAAGTCGACGTCGTCGGCGACGTTCATATCGCGGGTGTGGATCCTGAAGATGATCTCGCGGCCCTCGTCGTCGGGTTTCGGCACTTCGATCAGGCGGTCGAAGCGCCCCGGACGGAGGATCGCGGGGTCGAGCATGTCGAAGCGGTTGGTGGCCGCGATGATACGGACCTCGCCGCGCTCCTCGAAGCCGTCCATCTCGGAGAGTAGTTGCATCATCGTCCGCTGGACCTCGGCGTCGCCGGAGGTCTTCGAGTCCGTCCGCTTCGACGCGATGGCGTCGATCTCGTCGATGAAGAGGACGGCCGGTTCGTTCTCGCGGGCCACCTCGAAGAGGTCGCGCACGAGTTTCGCGCCCTCGCCGATGAACTTGTGGACGAGTTCCGAGCCGGCCATCTTGATGAAGGTGGCGTCGGTCTGGTTGGCGACCGCCTTCGCGAGCATCGTCTTCCCGGTACCCGGCGGCCCGTGCAGGAGCACCCCCGAGGGTGGGTCGATACCGACGTCCTCGAACATCTCCGGCCGGTCGAGCGGCATCTCGACTGTCTCGCGAACCTCCTGCATCTGCTGGTCGAGTCCGCCGATGTCCGTGTATGTCACGTCAGGGCTGTGGTCCACCTGCATCACGCGGGCTCGCACGTCGGTCTCCTTGTCGAGGCGCTTGACCACCGAGAGGGAGTTGTTGACCGCGACTCGCGAGTCGGGTTCGAGGTCCGACCGCATCTCGTCGGTGACCTCCGTCAGCGCCTCCTGGTTGTTGCCGTGCTGTTTGATGATGACGCCCTCGTCGGTCAGTTCCTGGACCGTCGCGACGAACAGCGGCGACTGCTTGAGTTTCTTGTTCTCGTGTGTGAGACGCTCCAGTTTCTGCTGGTACTTGTTGTTCTCCGCGTTCGCATCCAGCAGTTTGTCGCGCATCTCCTCGTTCTGTCCCTCCAGCACGTCGAGTCGCTCGCGGAGGGCCTCGATTTTTTCCTGCTGCGACGTCGCCTCCTCGTCGTACGGGAGGTCGACATCGTCCACAGTATCGGTCATTGTCCGGTTTAAGGCGCAGACTCATAAGAGACTTCGGGTGAGTGCGGTCTTCGCCGCACGCCGCACGCCCGTCCCGCGATATTACCTGAAGGAATCAAACTCGATAGCAAATATTATCACCTTGTATTCGGGAATGTGTAGTAAGATGAGTACGACCGAGGCAGTCCCCCATGACGCGGAGTCGGACCGGTGGGCCGACGTACGTGACCTGCCGCCGAGTGCGAAACTCGTCGCGAAGGTGCTCGACTACAACGAGACGCTGAGCCAGAGTCAGTTGGCCGACGAGACGCTCCTGCCGCCGCGAACCGTCCGATACGCGCTGACGCGACTGGAGGACGCCGAGGTCGTCGAGTCGCGGTTCTCCTTTTCCGACGCGCGAAAGCGACTCTATTCGCTGAAGATTTAATCGGGAGCGGGAGCCATCCCGTGTCGTGACCGAAGACGTACGCGACGCACTCAGCGCGTTGGCGAGGGGCGAGTCCGCGGATCCGGCCGCCCGGACGATCGACGAGGCCGTTTCGGCGCTCGACGACGTGGCCGACCTCGCGGCGTTCGTCGACGACGACGGGGACGAACGACTGCGCCGCGCAGTCGAGGCCGCGGACCGGGCGGGCGACAGGGCGGCCGCCCGCCGGGGGCGACGGGCGCTCGCGACCATCGATCGCTGTCGGGACGCGGCGGCCGATCACTTTCGCTCCGGTCGCGGAACGGTTTTGTGGACCGGGGATCAACCCCCGGAGCAATGACACGGGTGATCCACACCGGCGACACCCACGTCGGCTACCGCCAGTATCACTCGCCGGAGCGCCGGCAGGACTTCCTCGACGCCTTCGAGGCGGTAATCGACGACGCGATCGGCTCCGCCGCCGACGGCGATGACGCCTCTTCCGCCGGCGGGCGGACGCCGTCCCTGGACGCCGTCGTTCACGCGGGTGATCTCTTCCACGACCGCCGTCCCGACCTCCCCGACCTCCTCGGCGTGCTCTCGGCGCTCCGCCGCCTCGCGGCCGCCGACGTGCCCTTCCTGGCCGTCGTCGGCAACCACGAGGCGACGCGCGGGAGCCAGTGGCTCGATCTCTTCTCGGATCTCGGACTGGCGACCCGTCTCGGCGACGAACCGACCGTCGTCGGCGACACCGCGTTCTACGGCCTCGATCACGTCCCCCGGTCCCGGCGCGACGCCCTCGACTACGACTTCGCCCCGCACGACGCGGACGCCGCCGCGCTGGTGGCCCACGGGCTGTTCACCCCCTTTGCCCACGCGGACTGGGACACAGAGACGGTGCTCGCGGAAGCGACCGTCGACTTCGACGCGATGTTGCTCGGCGACAACCACGTCCCCGACCGCGCGCAGGTCGACGGCACGTGGGTCACCTACTGCGGGTCGACCGAGCGGGCGAGTGCCGACGAGCGTGACGCACGCGGGTACAACCTCGTCGAGTTCGGGCGCGACGTGGGCGGCGACGAGACGGTCGACGTCCGGCGCCGATCGCTCGACACCCGCCCGTTCGTCTTCGTCGACGTGGAACTGGCCGCGGGCGAGGGGGTCGATCGGGTCCGCGAGCAGGTCCGCCAGCACGACCTGGCCGACGCGGTGACCGTGGTGTCGATCACCGGCGAGGGCGACCCCGTCACCCCCGCGGGGATCGAGGAGGCGGCGATCGAGGAGGGGACGCTCCTGGCGCGTGTGACCGACCACCGGGCGGTCGGCGGCGACGCGAGCGCCCCCGACGCGGAGGTCGAGTTCGGCGACCCCGACGCCGCCGTCCGTGAGCGTGTCCGCGAGATGGATCTCTCGACGACCGGTCGGCGCCTCGACGAGACGGTCCGAGACGAGGGACTGGCGGATGCGAACGTCCGCGACCGGGTCGCCTCCCTCGTCGCCGACGCCGTCGACGACGGCGCCCTCGACGCCGACACGGCCGACGATGCGGATGCGGACCCGACCGCGACGGCGGATCCCGAGAACGGGACGGCCGACCCCGACGACCAGGTGTCCATGGAGGACTTCCTGTGAGGTTCGATCGGATTCGCCTGCGGAACTTCCGGCCGTACGCCGACGCCGACCTCGACCTGCGCGACGGCGTGACGGTGATCCACGGGCTCAACGGGAGCGGCAAGTCGTCGCTGCTGGAGGCGTGTTTCTTCGCGCTCTACGGCTCGAAAGCGCTCCCGGGAACGCTCGACGAGGTGGTGACCAACGGCGCCGACGAGACGGAGATCGACCTGTGGTTCACCCACGACGGCGCGTCCTATCACGTCCACCGTCGTCTCCGACAGTCCGGGGACCGGACCTCGACTGCGGACTGTACCCTCGACGGCCCGGACGTGACCGTGGAGGGGGCTCGGGACGTCCGTGGCTTCGTCGCCGACCTGCTCCGCATGGACGCCGAGGCGTTCGTCAACTGTGCGTACGTTCGACAGGGAGAGGTAAACCAGCTCATCAACGCCTCGCCGGACCAACGACAGGACGTGATCGACGACCTCCTGCAGTTGGGGCGTCTGGAGGAGTACCGCGAACGCGCCGCGACCGCCCGGTTGGGAGTCGAGGACGTCCGCTCGGAAAAGCGGGGTGAACTCAGCAAGGTGGCGTCACAGATCGAGGCGAAGGAAGCCGAGAACCTCCACGGCCGACTCGACGACCTGGAGACCGATCTTTCGGACGTGAACGACCGCATCGACCGGTACGAGCAGCAACGCGAGAAGGCCGAGCGCACCAAAGACGAGGCGGAGGCGATCCTCGAGGAACACGAGACGAAACGGGAGCGCCTCGACGAGGTCGAGGCCGAGATCGAGGAGCTAGAGGCGTCGATCCGGGAGGCCGAGTCCGAACGCGAGACGCGTCGCGAGCGGATCCGCGAGGCCCGCGAGCGGATCGACGAACTCGAAGCGGCGATCGACGAGCGCCTCGACGCGGCGGGGCTCGACGGGGCGACGACCTCGGCGATCGAGCGGCGACGCGAAGAACTGACGGCGCGCGAGGAGTCCGTCCGCGAGGCGCGCACGGAGGCGAACGCGTCGGCGACGGGGCTGGACAACCAGGCGACGAACCTCGCGGAGAAGGCCGAGGATCTGATCGACCGCGCCGACCGCGCCGACGAGCGGGCCGCGGAGTCGCGCGAGGCGGCGCGGGCGGCCGAGGAGTCCGCCGAGGAACACGAGAGCCGGATCGAGGAGCTCGCTGCGGAGGAAGCCGACTTGGTCGCCGCGTTCGAGGACGCGCCGGTCGCACGCGGCGAGGCCGCGGACCGGCGTGCGGACCTCCGCGAGCGTCGCGCCGAGGCCCGGGAACGGGTCGCGGAACTCGACGCGACGCTCTCGTCGGTCCGGGAACGGGTCGCGGAGGCCGAGGAGTTGCTGGCGGCCGGGAAATGTCCGGAGTGTGGACAGCCGGTCGAGGACTCGCCACACGCCGACCGGATCGAGGAGGACCGCGGGCGGGTCGCGGAACTGGAGGCCGACCTGGCGACCGCCCGGGAGCGCGTCGCCGACCTCGACGACCGGATCGAGACCCTGGCCGACCTGATCGAGGCGGAGACGCGGCTGTCCGATATCGAGGACGAGCGCGATCGGCTCGAAGACCGCGCAGCGGAGCACCGTGAGGAGGCGACGACCCACCGCGAGACGGCCGCCGAACACGAGTCGGAGGCAGCCGACCTGCGAGAACGGGCGGCCGAGACCCGGGAGGTCGCGGCGGAGAAACGCGAGGAGGCGGCCGAGGCCGACGACCGGGTCGAGGAGCTGACGACCGAACTGGAGACCATCGCGGAGACGCGCGACCGGATCGACGCCGTCGAGTCGCGACTGGATCGCGTCGCGGACCGGGACGACGAGATCGACCGCCTCCGCGAGGAGGCGACGCGGATCGAGGAGGCGAACGACGAGCGCCGCGAGCGACTGGCCGAGAAGCGGGCGGGTCGTGACGAGTTGCGGGAGGCCGTCGACGAGGATGCCATCGAGGCGGCCCGGAAGAACAAGCGAAACGCCGTAGAGTATCTCTCGGACGTGGACGAGGAACTCGATCGGCTGGCCGAGCGGCGCGACGACCTCCAGGCAGAGATCGGCGGGGTTCGGAACGAACTGGAGGCACTGGAGACGCTTCGAGCGGAGCGAGACGCGCTCGCCGACCGTGTCGAGGCCCTCGACGACCTCCACGAGGAGGCCGAGCGTCTCGAAGCCATGTACGGCGACCTGCGGGCCGAACTCCGCCAGCGGAACGTCGAGACGCTCGAACGGCTGCTGAACGAGACGTTCGATCTGGTGTACGGCAACGACGCCTACGCCCGCCTGCGACTCGACGGCGACTACGAACTCTCGGTGGTCCAGAAGGACGGGAGCGAACTCGACCCGACCCAGCTATCCGGCGGGGAGCGAGCGCTGTTCAACCTCAGCCTGCGGTGTGCGATCTACCGGCTGCTGGCCGAGGGCATCGACGGTGCGGCGCCGATGCCGCCGCTCATCCTCGACGAACCCACCGTCTTCCTCGACGCCGGTCACGTCTCGCGGCTGGTGGACCTCGTCGAGGAGATGCGCGATCTGGGGGTGGCCCAGATCGTGATCGTCAGCCACGACGAGGAACTCGTCGGTGCGGCCGACGACCTCGTGCGCGTCGAGAAGGATCCCCGAACCAACCGATCGACGGTGTCGCGGTCGCGACCGGCGGTCGTCACCGAGGACTGACTCGGTCGCCCTCACGGAGTGTCTCGACCGCCTCTCGCGTCGTCTCGGTCGCCTCGTAGCCACGCTCGCCGGCGACCCGTGCCTCCGCGATCAGGCCGGCCGCCCGAAACTCCGCGAGCAGTCCGTGGAGATCACTCTCACAGAGATCGTAGGCGTCGAGGAGCGTCCGGACCGCGACCGGACCGCGATCCACGAGTTCGACGAGGAGGCCGAGGGCACGGTCGTTCGGCGTCGCGGTGAGGACTCGTCGCACCGCCGGGGGGACCGCCCCCGCGGCAGTCGTCAGCGGTGCGGTTCCGTCGTCGACGGACAACTCGTCGTTCGACACGTAGCGTTCGGCCCCGGTCTCGGGGTCGCGGACGAGACTCGACTCCGACGACCGCTTCACGAGCAGATAGCGATCTCCGTCGTCGTCCCGGACGGTTCGCATGGTCGGCGCGAGGTGGGCCGTGGAGTTAGGGGTTCCGCTCGGACGGGTCCTCGTGGTCGTCCCGGCCCTGGAAGATGCGGTAGAGGTGGTACACGCGGAGACCGGCGAGGAGTCCGATCAGGACGACCCCGGCACCGACGGTCCACTGTCCCCTGAAGAACGCGAGCATCGGGCCGAAGGCGAGACAGAACACCGCCACGTTGGCCATGAGTACGCTCCGCCAGAACAGCCCCCGGATCTCGGGATCGACGTCGCTGGGGTCGGTGTCGGGCGACGGGGCGGTCGGCGGATCGGGGCCGAGTCGCGCCGCCCGCTCTTCGGGCCCGAGGTCGTCGGCGTCGTCGCCCTGCGGATCGACCGGCACGCTCGGAGGGAGCGAACGTGACGGCAAAAGGGTTCGGTTGTCCTCAGGCGAGTTCGTGGATCGGTACCGCCGCCGACGATTCGACCCACGCGAGCGGGTTCTCGGCGTCGTAAAGCACCGTCCCGTCTTCGACTTCGTACGCCTCGACGGTGTCGATTCCGTCGTGATCCGGACGGCGTTCGTCAGTACTGTCCCACCGGCCTGCGTCGACGTGGTCGGACATCGTCACGGAGCTTGGTATGGGATGACATGGTATATGTCTTTTCGTCGTGGCAGCGTTTCCGGGCGGAGTGACTGGGTTTTTATCGGGGAGCGTCGAAGTGGGCGGCATGGAACAGGCGGAGCTCACCGGGTCCTGGGGGACCGACGACGCCGACAGACCGGAGGCGGAGGCCGTCGCCGTCGCCGGGGACGTCGGGCAGTCGGTCGCCGAAGTCGTCGACGCCGCGGACCTGAAGTTTCCCGACCCCGAGGGGACCGTCGACCTCGCGGTCACGCAGGTCGACTACACGATCGAGGGACAGGGGTCCGACGAGTACCCCGTCGTCCACGTGTTCGGGCGGACGCCCGACGGCGACGCCGAACACGTCCGCGTCCTCGGGTTCGAACCGTACTTCTACGCGCCGACGGCGAGTCTCGACGACGACGACCTGGACCGCGACGTGATCACGCGAACGGAGACCGGCTACGAGAGCATCCGCGGCGAGCAACTGACGAAGATCTGTACGCAGACGCCGCGGGACGTCGGGCAGATCCGCGACGAGTTCGACCACTTCGAGGCGGACATCCTCTTTCCGAACCGCCTGCTGATCGACAAGGACATCGGCGGGGGCGTTCGCGTCCCGGTCCGCAGGCTGGAGAGCGGGGCGATCCAGGTCCCCCACGACGAACTGGTCGCGGTCGATCCGCCCGAGACCGACCTCCGGGTGAACACGTTCGACATCGAGGTCGACGACCGCTCCGGCTTCCCCGAGGACGGCGAGGAGCCCATCGTCTGTCTCACCAGCCACGACTCCCACGAGGACGAGTACGTCGCGTGGCTGTACGATCCTGGTACGGGAGTGACACCACCGGAAGCGCTCGACGAGTACCAACCCTTCCGGGACGACATCGAAGCCGACGTGCGTGTTTTCGAGACTGAGGAGGCCATGCTGGACTCGTACGTCGACTACATCGAGCGCGTAACCGACCCGGACGTGATCACCGGCTGGAACTGTCTTCCCGGTGACGCTCGGGTTCTTTTGGCCGACGGCACGGAGCGAGTCATCCGAGACGTACAGGTCGGCGATACGGTCGTCGGCAACGAGGACCAACGGACGACCGTCGCGGAAGTGACCGACAAGTGGAAGAGTGAGAAGCCGGTCCTCGAGTTTGACCTCGCCGATGGGACGTCGCTTCGGTCGTCGAGCGAACATCGAATCATGATCGGCGACGACGACTCCGTCGACTGGAAAGAAGGCGGGGATGTCGAACCGGGGGAGTACGTTCTCAAACCCAGAAAGCTGACCGTCGAGGACGAGACCGTTCCGGCGCTTTCGGAGCTGGTTCCGATCGAAAACCAGCGATTCGCCGATACCGACGCCGTCAGGTCGTTCAAAGAGACGCTCCCGCACGGCGCGGTCTCCGACCTCGCGGACCAGTTCGACCTCGCGACGGGAACTCTCTACCACCCGAGGACGGACGTGTGGACGCCGAAGCGATGCTCGATCGCAGCCGAGGAGTTCGACGTCCCGCTTCCGGATGGGGGTCGGACGTATCGTCGTACCCGTGCCGATCTCGACAGACAACTCACCGAACGGGAGGCGTATCTCGCTGGACTCGTCCTGACGGACGGAACGATGTCGCTCGACGATGGAGTTCGGTTTTACAACACTCGAACGGAACTGCACGATCAGTTCGCCGATGAGAACGAGTTACTGCCCGACGGGACGGGTTGTTACGCGCAGAACGTCCTCGATTACGCGATGTTGCACGCGTTCAACGGCCTTGGAATCCCGTTCGGTGACAAAAACGACGGCCCTGTCGATCTCTCGACGGTGTACGAACTACCCGAGGAGTACATCGCCCGGTTCCTTGCGGGCGTCATCGATGGCGACGGCAACGTCTCAGACTCGGTTACGGTCGCAGCGGAAAACCGATCCATCGGCAGATGGTACGCCAAGCTGTTCCGACGACTCGGCGTCTACGCCCACCAGCGGGAGAACGTCGTTCGGATTCCCGATGCCGAGCGTGACCTCGAGCGACTGAAGGAAACCGTTCTCCCGCATATGTGTCACTCGGAGAAATCACGGGCACTTTCGAACCTCAGTGGGGGTACAAGCGGACGGACGGAAGACATCCCGTACGCCCTCTTCGAGGCCGAATCCGGCAGTGACGCTCGGCGTATCGCTCGGGACAAGCACCGGCGAGACATCGCGCTCAAGCGTCACGAAACGACCGTCGAGGCGTGGGAAGAGTACGTCTTCGTGGCCGTCGAGAACGTCGAACAGGTGGGGACCGAAACGACCTACGACATCGAGACAACCACACACAACTTCGTCGCCGACGACTGTCTCGTTCACAACTGTGACGACTTCGACGCGCCGTATCTCATCGACCGGATGGAGGAACTGCAGGGGCCCCACCACGAGTACGACCTGAACCCCGAACGACTCTCCCGGATCGACGAGGTGTGGCGCAGCGACTGGGGCGGCCCCACGATCAAAGGTCGGGTCGTCTTCGACCTCCTCTATGCCTACAAGCGCACGCAGTTCACCGAACTGGAGTCCTATCGCCTCGACGCGGTGGGCGAACAGGAACTCGGGGCGGGCAAGGAGCGGTACACCGGCGACATCGGCGACCTCTGGGAGGAGGACCCGACGCGGCTGCTGGAGTACAACCTCCGCGACGTGGAGCTCTGTGTCGAACTCGACCGCAAGCGCGACATCATCTCTTTCTGGGACGAGGTGCGGACGTTCGTCGGGTGCAAACTGGAGGACGCCCCCACGCCGGGCGACGCCGTCGACGTGTACGTCCTGCACAAGGTCCACGGGAACTTCGCGCTCCCCTCGAAAGGGCGGGCCGACGCCGAGGACTACGAGGGTGGCGCGGTGTTCGATCCGATCACCGGGATCAAGGAAAACGTAAGTGTTCTAGATTTGAAAAGTTTGTATCCCATGTGCATGGTGACCATCAACGCCTCCCCGGAGACGAAAGTCGACCCCGAGGACTACGCCGACGACACCTACCGCGCCCCCAACGGCACCCACTTCAGGAAGGAACCGGACGGCGTCATCCGGGAGATGGTCGACGAGTTGCTGGCGGAACGGGAACAAAAGAAGGCCGAGCGCAACGACCACGACCCCGACAGTCAGGCGTACGAGCAGTACGACCGACAGCAGCAAGCTGTCAAGGTTATTATGAACTGCTTCACGTCCGACACCGACGTGTTGACGCCCAACGGCGTCCGGAACATCCGAGACCTCGAAGTCGGCGACGACGTGTACTCGATCGACCCCGAGACGATGCGGATGGAGACCAAGCTGGTGACCGAGACGCACGCGTATCCGGAGTACCGGGGCGATCTCGTCGACGTCGAGACGAGCAAGGTCGACTTCAGCGTCACGCCGAACCACCGGATGCTCGTCCGGAAGGACGACACCAACGGCGTCTCGTGGGACGAGTTCCGGTTCGTCGAGGCCGGCGACCTGAACGAGTCGTCACACTACGAACTGCCTCACGGTTGGGGGTTCTCGCATCAGGATGCGCTTGGAGAGACGATGGACGTGATCGACCTTGTGCGCGAACACACGGATGTTGACATCACGCTATCCGACGGAGGGACGAAAGCCGCCGCGAAGTACGGAACGCCAAACGTTTCTGACCGTGTTGAGACTGATGCGTTCCTCGAATTCCTCGCTTGGTACATCACAGAGGGGAGTCTCTACGAGGCAGACACCGCAAACTATCGAGTGAAGATCGCACAGGAGGAGCAGACAGAACGTGAACGAATTGCAAACCTCGTGGAACAGTTCGTCGATTACTACTACGCCGACGATCGCTCGGTTAGCTTTTCGAGTCGCCTTTGGTCGGCGTTGCTAGGGGAACTGTGTGGCCGGGAGAGCGAAACCAAACGAATTCCTGAACTGGTATTTGAGGCTAGCCGCGAGCAAAAGGAACTATTTCTCGATACGCTCATCGCGGGCGACGGTGACCGTCAGGTGAACAGTTGGCGCTACTCAACGGTAAGTGACCAATTACGCGACGACGTGCTCCGCCTTTGTGCCCACCTGGGCTTGACCGCGAGCTACAACCGTGACAGCGGGACGTGGCGCATCTACTGCACCGAGAACGCCAAGAACAGTATCCGGATGCATCGCTCGGGCGGGCGAAGCACCGCCGACGACGGCGTCTACTGTGTTACTGTTGCGGACAATAATACGCTCCTCGCCGGTCGTAATGGGAAATTCCAATTCGTTGGTAATTCACTGTACGGCGTTCTCGGATGGGACCGCTTCCGCCTCTACGACCGCGAGATGGGCGCGGCCGTCACCGCCACCGGCCGCGAGGTCATCGAGCACACCCAGTCGGCCGCCAACGACGTGGGCTACGAGGTGGCCTACGGCGACACCGATTCAGTCATGTTAGAAATCGGAGAGGAAGCCGTTGCCGAGGAGGTTCCCGACGAGGTCCGGGAGGCCCACCCCGACGCCGACGAGTCGGATCTCCGACAGATCACTGGCGCCATCGAGACGGGCTACGAACTCGAGGAGAGCATCAACGACTCCTACGACGAGTTCGCACTGGAGGAACTCAACGCCCACGAGCACCGCTTCCAGATCGAGTTCGAGAAGCTCTACCGGCGGTTCTTCCAGGCGGGCAAGAAAAAGCGGTACGCGGGCCACATCGTCTGGAAGGAGGGCAAACACGTCGACGACATCGACATCACGGGCTTCGAGTACAAGCGCTCGGACATCGCACCCATCACCAAGGCGGTCCAGCGCCGCGTCATCGAGATGATCGTCACGGGCGAGGACGTCGACGACGTCGAGGAGTACGTCCACGACGTCATCGAGGACTTCGAGGCCGGAAACGTCGACCTGAACGACGTGGGCATCCCGGGTGGCATCGGGAAACGCCTGACGGCCTACGATACGGACACGGCACAGGTCAGGGGGGCGAAATACGCCAACCACCTCCTCGGCACCAACTTCCAGCGGGGGAGCAAGCCGAAGCGACTGTACCTGAAGAAGGTTCACCCCGAATTCTTCCGACGGCTGGAAGCGGAAGAGGGGTTCGACCCACAGAGCGACGCCCTCTACGGCGAGTTCAAGCGCGATCCGGACGTGATCTGTTTCGAGTACGCCGACCAGATCCCCGACGCCTTCGAGATCGACTGGGACAAGATGCTGGAAAAGACGCTCAAGGGACCGATCGCCCGAATCATCGAGGCGCTCGATCTCTCGTGGGACGAGGTGAAAAGCGGTCAGCGACAGACCGGACTCGGTCAGTTCTGAAAGGCGAGTTCGTCTTATCGAAATATTCGTTGTGGTTGGCGAAACTCGAAGGGGGAGAATGCGTAAGTATTATGCGTGTTACACCCCAGTCGTTCCGTAGGGAAATGGCTACATTACAGATCACCAATCTTCACGCGAAAGTCGCAGAAGAGGGCGGCGAGAGCATCCTTCGCGGCGTCGACCTGTCGGTCGAGTCGGGCGAAATCCACGCTCTGATGGGGCCGAACGGCTCGGGGAAGTCGACGATGGCGAAGGTGATCGCCGGGCACCCCGCCTACGAGGTCACCGACGGCGAGATCACGCTGCTCCTCGACGACGCCGACGTGGCCGACATCGACGAGGACGTACCCGCGGAGATGCGGGAGTGGGATCTGCTCGCCCTCGAACCCAACGAGCGCGCGGCGCTCGGTATCTTCCTCGGCTTCCAGTATCCGGCCGAGATCGAGGGCGTCACCATGACGAACTTCCTCCGGCAGGCGCTCAACGCCAAACACGAGGAGCGCGAGGAACTGTTCGAAGAGGACGACGACGCCGACGTCGACGAGGACGACGAGGCGGGCTACGACACCTCCCCGATGGAGGGCGAGGCCGACGACGGTGAGATCGGCGTCGCCGAGTTCCAGCAGCTCCTGAAAGGAAAGATGGAACTGCTGGACATGGACGAGAAGTTCGCCCAGCGATACCTCAACGCCGGCTTCTCCGGCGGCGAGAAGAAACAGAACGAGGTACTCCAGGCGGCGATCCTCGAACCCTCGATCGCGGTGCTCGACGAGATCGACTCCGGGCTGGACATCGACCGCCTGCAGGACGTCTCCGAGGGGATCAACGCCCTCCGCGACGAGCAGGGGACGGGCGTCCTTCAGATCACACACTACCAGCGTATCCTCGATTACGTCGAACCGGATCACGTGCACGTGATGATCGACGGTGAGATCGCACAGAGCGGCGGTGCGGATCTGGCGAAGAAACTCGAGGACGAGGGCTACGACTGGGTCCGCGAGCAGGTCTACGAAGCGGCGTAACGTGAATAGTTTACGCACAAGCATATAAGCAAACAGGATTAACAACACACGTATGAGCTCAAACGAGGATCTTAAAGACACCAACACCGAAGCCCGCTTCGAGTTCAAGAAAGAGGAGCGCTCGTCGTTCCAGGCCGAGAAGGGGTTGACCGAGGAGACGATCCGGGTTATCTCCGAGGACAAAGGTGAGCCGGAGTGGATGTTGAAGCGACGACTCCGGGCGCTCGAACAGTTCCAGGAGATGCCGATGCCGACCGACTGGCCCGGTCAACCCGACCTCTCCGAGGTCGACGTGAACGAGATCGTCCCGTACATCCGACCGGACGTCGAGACACGCGAGAGCGTCGACGACTGGACGGATCTGCCCGAGGACATCAAGGACACCTTCGACAAACTGGGGATTCCGGAAGCCGAGAAGAACGCCCTCTCGGGTGTCGGCGCCCAGTACGAGTCCGAGGTCGTCTACCAGAACATGCAGGAGCGCTGGGAGGAGAAAGGCGTCGTCTTCTGTAACATGGACGAGGCGGTCCAGGAACACGAGGATCTGGTCCGGGAACACTTCATGACGAAGTGCGTCCCGCCGAGCGACAACAAGTTCGCGGCGCTCCACGGTGCCATCTGGTCCGGCGGGTCGTTCGTCTACGTCCCCGAGGACACGGTCGTCGAGATGCCCGTACAGGCGTACTTCCGGATGAACTCCGAGGGGATGGGGCAGTTCGAGCACACGCTCATCATCGCCGAGGAAGGCTCGGAAGTGCACTACATCGAGGGCTGTTCGGCGCCGAAGTACTCGGCGTTCAACCTCCACTCCGGGGGCGTCGAGGTGTTCGTCGGCGAGGACGCACACGTCCAGTACTCCACGGTGCAGAACTGGTCGAAGAACACGTACAACCTGAACACGAAGCGTGCGCTCGTCGAGGCCGACGGACGGATGGAGTGGATTTCGGGATCGATGGGGTCGAAGGCGACGATGCTGTACCCGTCGACGGTGCTGAAGGGTCGCGGCGCGTCGGACAACCACATCACCATCGCGTTCGCGGGCGAGGGCCAGAACATCGACACGGGCGCGAAGGTGTACCACAACGCGCCGAACACGAAATCGACGATCGAGTCCAAATCCATCAGCAAGGACGGGGGCCGCACCAACTACCGTGGCCTGGTCCACATCGCGGACGGCGCGTCCAACTCCTCGACGTCGGTCGAGTGTGACGCGCTGATGTTCGACAACGAGAGTACGTCGGACACGATGCCGTACATGGAGATCAACGAGTCGACGGTGGACGTTGCCCACGAGGCGACCGTCGGCAAGATCGGCGACGAGGACGTGTTCTACCTGCAGAGTCGAGGGTTGGACGACGACGACGCCAAGCAGATGATCGTCTCGGGGTTCATCGAGCCGATCACGGAGGAACTGCCCATCGAGTACGCGGTCGAACTCAACCGTCTCGTCGAACTCGAGATGGAGGGGAGTCTCGGATAATCATGAGCACGCAGGTACCAGCAGATCTCTCGGAGGCGACCGTTCACGAGATCGCCGACAGCCGAGACGAACCGGACTGGCTCCGCGAGACGCGACTGAAGGCGCTGACGGCCATGGACGATCTGGAGATGCCCGACGTCATCCAGACGCCCGGCCGTCGGTGGACGAACCTCGACCAACTCGACTTCGACGAGTTGGCCGACCCGCTGAACCAGTCCGACGACACCGAACGCGTCACCGCCGAGGGCGTCGAGGTGCTCTCTTTTGCCGAGGCGATGGAGGAGCGCCCCGAACTCCTCGAAGCGAAGTTCGGCTCCGTGATCGAACCGGAGACGAACTACCTGACTGCGCTGTCGGTTGCCCTCTTTACCACGGGCACGCTCATCTACGTCCCCGAGGGCGTCGACGCCGAAGACGTGACCATTCGGACGACGATGAACTCCCGGTCGCTGTTCAGCCACACTCTCGTCGTCACGGAGGACACCTCGTCGGTGACGATCCTCGAACGGATCGACTCCGGCGACGCGGACGTCGAGGGGGCGCGCTACCACAGCAACCTCGTCGAGGTCGACGCGGGCGAGAACGGCTACGTCCAGTACGGCTCGCTCCAGACGCTCGACGAGGAGACGTACAACGTCACGCTCAAGCGCGGCGACGCCGACGTCTACGCCACCATCGATTGGATCGAGGGGAACCTTGGCTCCCGGCTGACCCGCTCGGACATCGAGACGGAACTCAACGGCGATAGCTCCGAGACGCAGATCGTCGGAGCCTTCTTCGGCCACGACGACCAGCATTTCGACGTGAACGCGCGGGTCTGGCACCAGGCCGAACACACCACGGCCGACCTCGTCACCCGCGGCGTCCTCGACGACACTGCTCGATCGGTGTACGAGGGCGTTCAAGACGTGGGTCGCGAGGCGTGGGACACCAGCTCCTACCAGCGCGAGAACACGCTCATGCTGAGCGACGACAGCGAGGCCGACGCTTCGCCGAAGCTCATCATCAACAACCACGACACCGAGGCCTCCCACTCGGCGACGGTCGGCCAGGTCGACCGCGAGGATCTGTTCTATCTCACCTCGCGGACGATCCCCGAACAGGACGCCCGAAACATGCTCGTCGAAGGCTTCTTCGTGCCCGTCCTCGAGGAGATCGAGGTCGAGGAACTCCGCGAAGCGCTCGAATCGCGGGTCGCGGCCCGGCTCCGCGAGTAGGCCGCCGCAGGGAACGGCTTAAGTTCCCCTCTCCCCGATTGCCCCGTATGACCGTCCGACCCAAACGCATACCGAGGTGGCATCCGCTCGCATGAGCGTCAGCCACCGGGTCGGGTCCGATCATCAACTCGCCCGTCTCCTCCAGATCGGGATCGTCCTCGAGGAGGTCGTCGAGGCGCGGGCCCACCATCACTACCAGTCGCTCGACGCCGACCGGACGCTCGATCCCGAGATCGAAGCGCTCCTGGCCGACGCCGCCGAGGAGTCGGCCACCCACCGCGAGCGACTGGAGGCGGTGATCGCCGACCTCGACGCGGAGTCCATCCCCTTCGAGGACATCGAGACGCTCGTCGAGGCACAGTACGCCCAGACGAAGCCCGACGACTTCGACGGCGTTCTCTACGATCAGCTCTGTAACGAGGAGACGGCGTACAAGTTCTACGACGACCTCGTATCGGCGATCGAGGCCAGCGACGCCCGGTTCTCCGTGGACCGGGACCGACTGCTCGACGTGTTGCGGTCGATCCGTGAGGAGGAGGCCGACGGCGTCGAAGAGGTGACGAAAATCATGGAGAAACGCGATTAGCGATGAACACGGCAGACCAGTACCTCAAGGCGATCTATCTGATCCAGGAGATGGAGGACGGTCCGGCGGCGACGGGGGCGCTCGCGGACATGCTCGACGTGAGCCCCGCCAGCGCCAACGAGATGATCGGCAAACTCGAGGCCCGAGAACTTGCGGAACACGAGAAGTACAAGGGCGTCCGCCTTACCGACGAGGGAATCGCCCGGGCCCGTGACGCACTCCAGACGTACTGCATCATCGAGCGGTTCCTCGCGAACGTCCTCGACGTTGAGGACTTCCAGGGAGAGGCCCGCGAACTCGAAGCCGTCATCGACGATACGGTCGCCGACCGTCTCGACACGATCATCGACCGAAATCCGAACTGTCCGGACTGCTTCGACGCCGAGACCGACGCCTGCCGCGAACTCGAAGTCGAGTGTGAACCCCCGGCCGACTGACGGCGCGAAAGACGGGATTTATACGTGACGGCTGCCGAACGTCGAGACGACGTTCCGTGGTGGCGAAGGGAACGGCCCCCGAGTCTCGCGGGACGGCGGATCGGAAGTCCCGTGGTGTAGCGGCCAATCATCTGGGCCTTTGGAGCCCAGGACGGCGGTTCGAATCCGCCCGGGACTATTCTGCTGCGACCGGACGTGAGCAGCGAATAGCGGACGGTGGATTCGATCCCAGAGGACGCGAGGATTCGTGTCCTCGCGGTTCGAATCCGCCCGGGACTATCGTGTGCCGAACAACCCCGTGAGGCGCCGATATCTTCAGCGGTTCGAACCCCGCCGACTTCGGTCGCTTCGCTCCCTTGTCGTCTGGTTCGAATCCGCGCGCGACGCTGACGTTCGAGGTTCGCATTTTTGTACGAGGCGCTCGTCCGGAGGGGTATGGACGCCGAGCCAGTCGCTCCGGCGGTGCTCGACCGGCTAGAGAAGTGTTCGACGGCCGCGATAGCCGACACGAAACACGAGGGTGTGGCAACGCTCTCCCCCGAAATCAAGCCGATTCACACCGACTGTGCGTTCGCCGGAACGGTGCGGACGGTCGTGCTCGATCCGTCGGCGCTGTGGGCGCCCGTCCGGACTCTCGACACGGCGCGCGAAGACGACGTCGTCGTGGCCGCGATCGGCGACAGCGCCGACGAGGCCGTCTGGGGCGAGTTGCTCTCGACGTACGCGGTCACGAACGGCGTGCGGGGGATGGTCACCGACGGCGCCGTGCGGGACGTCGCCGGGATACGTGACGCCGGCTTCCCCGTCTTCGCGCGGGCGGTCACGCCGCGCGGACCGAGCGGGGACGAGGAAGTGGCACGGAACGTCGAGGTCACCGTCGGCGGCGTACGGATCGCCCCAGGGGACGTCCTCGTCGGCGACGAATCCGGCGTGGTCGCCATCGAGGGCGATGCCGTCGAGGCGGTCGTCTCGGCCGCCGAGGCGGTCGCCGAGACGGAAGGGCAGGTGGCGCGCTTGATCGACGACGGGCGGTCCCTCGGAGGGGCCTTCGAGGACGCCGGACTGGGCGGATAGCCCCCATCGACGAACGCACCGATAGGATCGTTCCCCGACTCCGTCGTACGGCCACGTGTTGGACGTCTGATTGATCGGTCCCCGTGACATCACCGACGGGTCGGCGTGACGGGTGCACTCTCCGTCTGGCCGATGGCTGAGTCCGTCGAATCCACGGGACCAGCCCGATCACGTCCGCCGTCGTCGTCGGTCCGCTTCGATCGGAATCACCGAGACCATCCCCGGTATGGAGCACGTCGTCTCGGGCCGTGGCCGACACGATCGACGACGAGTTCGTGGGACTGCGTCCACCGGCGGCGTGACCGTCGCTCACTCCCCATCGTCGACGCGGAACTCGAATCGCGCCCCGCCGTCGTGGCCGTCGGTCACCGAGACCGTCCAGCCGTGGGCGTCGGCGATCTGATCGACGATCGCCAGCCCGAATCCGGTGCCGTCCGTCGCGGTGGTGAACCCGCGCTCGAACACGCTGTCCCGTTCCGCCGGGGGAATCCCGGGGCCGTCGTCTTCGACGGCGAAGCCCGCGGAGAAATCGAGAGGTCCGACCCGGACGTTGACCCCATCCCCACCGTGTTCCACCGCGTTGCGGAACAGGTTCGAGAGCAGTTCGCGCAAGCGATCGGGGTCGGCGTCGATATCCGCGTCGTCGACCGAGAGGTCGGCCCCGTCGGCGTCGACCTGTTCCCACGCCTCGGTCGCGAGCGCCTCCAAGGAGACGGACTCGGCGTTCAGCACTCGCTGGCCGTGCTCGGCCATCGTCAAGAGGTCCTCGATCAGCGTCTCCATCCGGTCGACGGTCGTCTCGATGCTCGTACAGAGGTCCCGAACGGCCGCGGCGTCGACAGTCCCGGATTCGTCCGTCGTCGCCGATTCGCCGTCGGATTCCGGCGAGACGGTGTTTCCGTCCGCCGATATCGGGGCCGCCTCGGCGTCCATGGCCGCCCGGAACTGTTTGAGTTCGGCGTCGAGGAGGGCAAGCGGATTCCGGAGGTCGTGCGCGACCGTCTGGCCGTACTGTTTGAGTCGGTCGTTCTGTGCCTTCAGTTCGCGTTCGTAGGCTTTGAGTTCGGTCACGTCGCGGTTGATCGCGACGAAGCCGGTGATCTCGTCGCCGTCGCCGGTGATCGGGGCGATGGTTTGGTCGACGACGTACTGTTCCCCGTCCTTGCGTTCGTTGGTCACCTCTCCATGCCAGACCTCACCCTGGAGGATCGTCTCCCAGAGGTCGCGGTAGAACGTCTCGTCGTGTTCGTCGGAGTTGAGTAGGGCGGGCGTTCGACCGACCGCCTCCGCGGCGGAGTACCCGCTCAGTTCCTCGAACGCGTCGTTGACGTACTCGATGTGGCCGTCGGCGTCGGTGACGAGGACGCTGTGGCCCGCGTGTTCGACGGCGCTCCGAAACCGTTCGAGATCCCGCTCCTGTCGCTTGCGCTCGGCCGCGTCCCTGACCGTGTTCACCTGGTAGGGCTCGCCGTCGATGTGTACCCGGGACGTGACGACTTCGACGGGGCACCGTTCGCCGGTGTCGAGACGCTCGATTCGTGTATCGTAGATCCGTCGCTCGCCGTCGTCGAACGACTCCCAGTACGCCGGAAACCGATCTCGGTCGAGGGACGGATCGAGCGAACCCATGTGCCGGGATCGGAGGTCCTCCCGCGTCGTTCCGAACAGTTCGGCGAGCCGTTCGTTGACGTACGTCGCGTATCCGTCGGCGCCGTAGGTCCCGATGCCGATACCGGCCTGATCGATGGCCCGTTTGAGGAACGCCAGGTTCAGTTCGCGCTCCTTGCGGTCCGTGATGTCGCGGTTGATGGCGACGAAGCCGGTGATCCCGTCGTCGTCGGTGATGGGGGCGATGGTCTGGTGGATGACGTACCGGGTGCCGTCCTTGCGCTCGTTGACCACCTCGCCCTCCCAGACCTCGCCCGACGAAATCGTCTCCCAGAGATCGGCGTAGAACGCCTCGTCGTGCTGGCCGGACTGGAGCATCGACGGCCGGCGACCGACGGCCTCCGACGGCGCGTAGCCGGTCGTCGTCTCGAACGCGTCGTTGACGTACGTGATCTCCCCGTCCGCATCGGTGAGCAACACCACGTGCCCGGCGTGTTCGACGGCACTCCGGAACTGTCGATTGCGTCGCTCGCGACTGGCGCGGGTCTCGGCGCGATCGAGGGCGTCGGCGACGTTGCTCCCGACCGTCGTCAGTGTCTCGCGCTCCCTGTCATCGAAGGTCTCCGCGCGATCCGCGTACGCGTGTAAGACGCCGTGGAGCGTCCCGTCGGCGATCAGTGGGACGGCCACGGCGGCACGACTCCCGGCGATGAGTCCCCCGTCGCCCAGAGGAACGTCGCCGGCTGTCGCGCGGTCGCTCACCACTGGCTCGCGCGTTCGGACTGCCCGTCCCGTCTCACCGCCACCGGATGCGACCTCGATCTCGACGCCATCGAGACTCCCCACGTCGTCACCGGCGGCCGCTCGCGGCTCGACGACGCGCCGCTCGGCGTCGTAGGCGCCGATCCAGACGGCGGCGTAGCGGCCGACGTCGTCGAGGATCTCACAGACGCGCCGTTCGATCTCGGTTCTGGTTTCGGCACCGACGAGTGCCCGGCAGACCGCGCCGACGAGTCGGTCACCGCGTTCGACCGCCGTCGCTCGACGGATCGCACGATACCGTTCGACCGCGTGTTCGATCCGATTGGCGAGCAACTCGTCTTCCCTCGGTCCCGATCCGTTCGGCACGACGTCGACGCCGTCGTAGGCGAGCACCTCGCGGACGAGGGACGTCCGGTCGGTGTCGGTGACGAGGAAAAACGGAACTTCGTCGGACATCTCCCGCACCGCCTCCAGGACCGCGAGGTCGTCCCCCTCGTGGACGACACAGTCGACCGCAGTCGTCGAGAGTCGATCGACCGCCTCATCCACGCCCACGACGGCCTCGATGAGGAGGCCGTCACTCAGTGTCTCGAGACGATCCGCTGTCGCCGCCGCGGACTCTCGGTCGTCGCCGACGTAGAGTACGCGGCCCGGCTCGGTCGTCTCGCCCATACGTTCCGATGGGCCGAGCGCTCATAAATAATCCTCGCAAGTTCCCGGCACGCAGTACGGACACGAAATCGGACTGAGTTGTGATCGCCCACCGACTCGTCCGTCGACGGCGTCGCCGAGCGTCCTGCCCGTCACACGCAAGTACTCCTCCAGCAAGGGGGGAAACTGCCCGTCACGGACGTACCGGAGACCGAACTCGTCGGCCTGGGAGTGATGCCTCGATTTTCGGTTACGACGCCGGCGCCGAGTTCGCGAGCGAGGACGAGCAGATCGAAGGCCTCCTGCGAGTCGAGGACGCCCTGCCGGAGCGCCCGGCGGTACTTATCGCGCATGTTCGAGAGCACGCGGTCGGCGGTGGTCATGTACTCGTCGGGTCGCCGGCGGTCAGACCCGCCGGCTCGAGCCGGACTCTTCCGGCGGGTGGCCCCCGGGACGAATGGCCCGATCCGTGGCTCCGCCCAACGCTACAATATATCAGAAAAAGTACTGTATCGATCAAATTAATTTTTTTAATCATTCAGTTCGGTCCTCGGAGCTACCGATAGAAACCATGTCGACGACGGTCCGTAACCCTGTCTGCGGTAGCCGGGCCGACTCGGCTGAAACACGTCGAGATCGGTGGATTCATCCGATCAGTTCCCTACACGTCGGCGACGTCCGTCCCCCCGGTGTTCGTCTCCACCGACCCGTCTCCGGCGAGCGAGACGGTCGTCGGCCGTCCGTCGAACGACTGCGAGACATACGTCCGAGACCAGTCAGCGGTGGCAAGCCGCCAATATTGCCGTCGTTGGGTCACGGTATCGTGGTGTGGGACGTGATTCTGGGCCACCCGGACCTCCGACCGCCGATCGATTCCGTTGCATCCGGTCGTGTACCGCCGTTCGGGATCCCCCGACACCATACATTCCGGATATGAATACTATCTCTAAATATGATGTTTCTGGGCGAGCGTCCGCGTATCGAGCGTTGTCGGCTCGGCGCCCCTCGGTCCGAGACGGCGCACTCGCCACGACCACCATCGCCGTGAAGGCGGCCGCGCCGACCACGAATCGCCAGGCTCCCTCGATGGTCGTCCCCTCCTTCCGCCAACCGCCGCGTCCGGACGTCGTCTCGTTCCCGACACGGCCCCGTGATCGGGCGTGCGATCCGTTCCGGACGCGATCACACACGCGACGTCGTCAGTGCATCGAGATCGTACGTCGTTAGTGGGTCGTCGACGGCGACGTCGAACGCGATGTGCTGGCGGACGTCTCTGTCGACGTCGACGCCCGGTGCGATTTCCGTCAGTACGAGTCCGTCGTCGGTGACGTCGAAACGGCCCCGTTCCGTGATCACCGTGATCTCCGATCCGGCGCCGAGTGCCGCTTGGCCGTCGAGTGTCACCTCGTCGACCGTCTCGACGAACTTTCGATTGCGTCCCTCCGACTCGACGGTCAGTTCACCGTCGTCGACGGCCACGTCGAGGCCGCCGGCCGTGAGCGATCCGCAGAATACGAGGCGGTCGGTCCGGTTGGTGATGTCGATGAAGCCGCCGGGGCCCCGCAACATTCCGGCGAAGTTGCTGTTGTTGACGTTTCCGTCCCCGTCGATCTGTGCCAGACCCAGAAACGAGACGTCAAGCCCCCCGCCCTGGTACAGCCGGAAGATGTCCGCCGACTTCAACTGCGACTCGAAGTTGTAATGTGACCCGAACTCCTCCGGGTTCGGCGTGCCACCGATGTTTCCGTGTTCGGTCGTGAACGTGATCCCGTCGAACCGGTCGCGTTCCTTGGCGACCGCGGGGAGATAGACGGGCATCCCGACGCCGAGGTTGACCAGATCCCCCGCCTTGGCCTCAGCCAACCCTCGACGGAGGATGATCCGCTTTCTGAGTTCGAGGGCGTCGACGTCCGACCGCTCCTCGGGCTGGAGCGACCGGTGGATGCGTCCCGTCAGGGCCTCCTCGACGCAGTCGTGGCCGAGAATCTGCCGTTGTGACGGGTCGACGACGACGTGGTCCACGAGAGCGCCCGGAACCGCGATCGAGCGCCCGTCCCCGTGTGTGGACTCGGCGATCCGTTTCACCTGAGCGATGACCGTCCCGCCGGAGTTGCGGGCGGCCATCGCCATGTCCCGTATCCCGAGTTCGTTGGGCTCGTGTTCGATGGAGACGTTTCCGTGGCGGTCGACGGTGGTCCCTTTGAGTATCGCGACGTCGATCGGGACGGTCCGATAGAAGAGATACTCCTCGCCGTCGACTTCGCGCACCTCCACGAGGTCCTCCGTGGCCCGGTTGTATTTGGCTCCCTTCCGCCGCGGATCGACGTAGGTTCCGAGCCCGACGTCCGTCAGGAGGCCCGGCGATCCGGCGGCCTGTTGTTCGAGCAACTGAAACGAGATTCCCATCGGGAAGGCGTAGGCCTCGATCGCATCCGTAGTGACGAGTTCGCTGATGCCGGGCTGTGTCGCCGTGTTGAAACTCCCGGTGATCAACCGTTCGAGAAGTCCCTCGTGTGCCAAGTGTTCCAGCCCGGTCCCCTCGTTTCCGGCCCGGATCGGGGTGAACACCGTCAGGTTCTCGGGTGTCCCGTCCGACAGATACGACTCTTCCAGCGCAGCGAGGGTCATCTCCGGGCACAGCATGTTCCCCAAGCCGGAGATCGTGATCGTGCTGCCCGGGGTGATGCTCGACACAGCCTCCGCGGGGTCCGTGAGTTTTTCGCTGACCGTGTGAACCATCGACAGCCGTATTTCTGGGGTCGTCACATAATCCTGGCGGGTGGGTGACTCGTCGAGACGCTACTCGATGACGTCGCTCTCGCGGAACGCCTCGAGGGTGGTCTGTGAGTATCCGAGTTCCCGGAACACCTCGTCGGTGTGTTCCCCGAGTCGGGGCGCCTTCGAGACCGTGGGTGCATCGCCGTCGAAACGAATCGGGACGCCCGGAGTGGGAATCTCCTCGTCGTGGCTCCCGTCGCTCTCGACGTGGTTGATCATGCCCCGGGCGTGTAACTGTGGGTCCGACGTGACCTCGGCGAGCGTCTGGACGGGGGCACAGGGGATGCCGCGTTCGTTCAGTCGGGTCGCGACGGCGTCTTTCTCCTGGGTCTCGACCCACGCCTGGACGAGTTCGTCGACCTCGTCGACGTGGTTCGCTCTGTCGACTTTCGTCGCGAACCGGTCGTCCTCGGCCAGCCAAGGTTCGCCCATCTCGTCGGCCAGGCGAGCCCACTGCTCGTCCGTGACGCAGATGACGACCACGTATCCGTCCGTGGTCTCGTAGGCGTTGTACGGCGCGAGGGACCCGCCGGCGTGTCGGTTACCGAACCGTAACGGCTCCTCGGCGCCTTCGAGATGTGCCGTGACCGGGGAGGCCAGCGTCGGGTAGACGCAGTCGAACATCCCCACGTCCACGTACGTTCCTTCACCCGTCCGGTCGCGCTCGTACAACGCGCCGACCACGCCGGTCGCGAGGTGGATCCCGCCGAGGATATCGGCGATGCCCGGCCCGGCTCTGATCGGCGGCCCGTCTGGGAACCCGGTCGTCGTCATCACGCCCCCTCTCGCCTGTATCGCCAGGTCCATCGCGGGGTCGTCCCTGTACGGTCCGTACTCGCCGTATCCGGAGCCGTGCGCGTAGACGAGTTCCGGGTTCACCTCGCTGAGCGCCTCATATCCGAGTCCGAGGCGGTCCATCGTCCCCGGCCCGAAGTTCTCGACGAGGACGTCGGCTTCGGCGACCAGTTCGCGGAACAGCTCCTTTCCCTCCGCCGATTTCAGGTCTATGACGACGTCCCGCTTGTTCGAATTGTAAAAGTAATACGCCGGCGGATAGCCGTCGTCGTCCCGACTGCGGATCGTCTCACCCCCCGGGGGTTCGATCTTGACGACGTCGGCGCCGAGCCCGGATAGCACGAATCCGCAGTACGGGCCCATGAAGATCTGTCCCAGGTCGAGTACTCGAACCCCGTCCAACGGACCGTTCATGTCCCCTGATCCGTGAGCATGGTGATAGCTCTTTTGCCGGGGCCGCGGTCCGAGCGCTCGGGGTTCCGGCGTTCCGGGAGGGGAGATACGATGCGGTGGAGACGGCGCCGATCGGGAGTGTCAGTCATCCCGTACCCGCGGAAGGACCTCGCGTCCCAGCCGCGTGAGCAGATCCCGCTCCTCCTCTCTGTGGAGTGGCATTACGATCCCGTCGACGGCACCGGTCGCCTCGATCGTCCGTATCTTCTCGACACAGTCGTCGACCGTCCCGACGATGGCATAGCGGTCGGCGAGGTAGTCGGTCAGGCCGAGTTCCTCGACGAGCCGTTTGTTCGTCGTCTGGCCCGTCTCCTCGTGTTGGTCGGGGTCGTACCGCTTCACCAACTCCCGCAGGTCGTCCTCGTACTCCCCCGGGACGCTCTTTCCCTCGAAGGTGAACTGCAGCGAATGGTGGGCCGAGGCCGCGATCCCCATCTTGATCTCGTCGACGGCAGTCGGGTAGCTATCCGCGATGTTCACCTGGGACAACAACCAGATGTCCACGTCGTCCGGATCTCGTCCCGCGTTTCGCGCACCCTCCTCTACCGCCGCGACTGCCTCCTCGATCACCTCCGGGAGCAGGCCCAGACCGATGATCACCCGGTCGGCGATCCCCCCGGCGGTCCGCAGTGTTTTCGGTCCCTCGGCGGCGAACATGATCGAGACGTCGTCTGCCATCCCCGTTTCCGGGAGCCACCGAAGGGAGACCGAGTTCTCGTCGAACTCGGCCGATTCTCCCCTCCAGAGCGTTCGCAACTTCCCGATGGTCTCTTCGAGTTCGGCCAGTCGTGCGGGACGTTCGCCGAGCGTGTAGACCGCGCTATCCCCGGTTGCGATCCCCAGGATCGCTCGCCCGCCGGTACACTCCTGTACCGTCGCGATCCCGCTCGCGGTTACGGCGGGATGTCGCGTCACGGGGTTGGTAACGACCGGCCCGACCTCCATCGACGAGGTGGCCTGCGCCACGACCCCCAGCGTCGTGTACAGTTCTCGGGCGACACACTGGGAATCGGCGACGCCGAACAGGTCGAAGCCCATCTCTTCGGCTTGCTGGGCCTTCCCCACCATCGTCTCCACGTCGTGCGGGAGGAACGAAATACCGAACTCCATACTGCTCCGAACGTCCGTGTCCGATAAATAGCTTCGCCACGCGGCCGTCTCCTGCCGGTCGAGGACGATCTGCTTGCCTCGCGTCTCCGTCGGTTCCGGTCGTTACGTTACTCGGTGACGGCGTGGTTGTTCTCTAGGTAGTACGTCGCCGTTTTCAGGTACCAGCCCTGCGCGTATCCACTCGGCGAGAAGACGTCTTCCGACGTCAACTGTTCGTTCGGGTCGTGGGTGGTCACGTACGTCGCACCGGTGACGACGCCGTCGTCGTCGACCGATGCCCCGATCGCATCGAACGCCTTTCTCGCGGCCATCTCGTACTCCTCCGGAACGACCCCGATGTCGATCCCTCGCCGGAGTACGTACGCGTATATCGTCGTCACGGACGTTTCGAGGAACGTGGTGTCGTCGTCGAGTACGTTCCACCAGTACCCACACTCGTCTTGCAACGACACGATCGTCGCGAGGTGGTCGTGGAAGAGTTCGAGGAGGTCGTCTCGCCGGTCGTGGTCGTCGGGAATCGCTTCGAGGATCTCCAGGATTCCGGCAGCGGCCCACCCGTTGCCACGCCCCCAGAAGGAGCCCTCCGGATAGTCGTTGGGCGTTTCGGTCCAAATGTGTCTGAACAGTCCCGTCGCGTCGTCCTGCAGGTGCTCCGCGTGCGTGAGTACCTGCTTTGCCGCCTCGTCGTGGAGATCACCGTCGTCGAGTGCGCTCCCGAGTTGGGCTATCGGTGGGTGCATCAGGTAGAGCGAATCGACCCAGAGCTGTGGGCTGTCCTTGTTGTGCGAGATGCCACCGTTCCCGACGCGCGGCGCCTCGAGGACGTACTGGACCTGTCGCTCGGCCGCGTCGAGGTAGCGCTCGTCGCCCGTCCGGTCGTAGAACTCGAGGACGGACGTCGCGAGCGCACAGGGTGACGTGTAGAAGTTCCGATCACCGTAACTCAACTCGCCGGTTCCGACCTGTGTTTCGATGCTTCTATCGACGAGTCGCTTCGCGTGTTCCAGATTCTGGGACAGCCCGGTCGCGATCAGTCCCTCGATCGCCATGAACTTCGCCCCTCCAGGGATCGGTTCGCGTTCGAGGGCCATCGATCGCGTGTATTCGGAGACGCGCTGGATATTCCTCTCTATGCTTTTCGGCGTGCTAACGGCCATACCCCGCTGATCACCAGCGGAATATAAATATTTTGTCATTCATTCCATATCTATCGGGCCTGCATCTTGGATCGGGGTGGCGGATCGTCGCCGTGTACTGGCCGTTCTCGTGAGGAGGCCCGTCGGTCGGATCCGGCGACTTCGTCCAAACGTTTATGCGCCGGTCTCGTAACGGTGCCGTATGGGCAAACCTCCGTTCGAGGAGCGGTACTTCGAGGAGTTCGACGTAGGTGACGAGTTCTCCGTCGAGGACGTCCGGACGATCACCGACTCGGATATCAACACCTTCGCTGGGCTCACGGCGGACGTCCATCCGATCCACATGAGCGATCCCTACGTCGAGGATCACCCCGTTCTGGAGGAACGCGTCGCTCACGGGACGCTGGTGTTTGCGATCGTCTCCTCGTGGGCCGCCGGTATCGTCCTGACGCGTCTCTCCTACGGCTACGAGTCGATTCGGTTCGTCGAGCCGGTGTACGTCGGCGACACGCTGTCGATCCACAGCGAGGTCATCGAGACGTCCGACCACAGCGAGCAGTACGGGAAGGTCGTCGAGCGATACGAAGCGACGAACCAGCGCGGCGAGACGGTGTTGGTCGCGGAGCACGTTTCGCTCGTCGAACGCCGGGAGTAGCGCGTCGGACGCCGCCGCCCCGCGTGGGGACACCCGCTTACTCCGTCGACGACTGCGGGTTGCCTTCGTATCTGAGGCGTAACTCGAGTTCGTTCACCGCCTCGTCGAGTCTGGCCGGCAGTTCCTCCGTCAGGCGTTCTCCTTTGAGGCGGGAGGCCGGGCCGGCGATGGTAAAGGCTCCGATGGCGCTGTCGTCACCGGGAGCGAGCGGGACGCTGACCGCGTGGACGCCCTCCGCGCTCTCCTCGTTGTTGAACGCGACGCCGGTATCGCGGATTCGCTCGATCTCCGTAAAGAGCGCGTCGGCATCGGTGGTCGTGTTCTCCGTCGCCTCCGGCAATCCGTGCCGGTCCACGATCGTCCGTATCTCCTCGTCGGACATCGTCGAGAGGATCGCCTTCCCGGAGGCGACCTGGTGCATGTACAGCCGCTGACCGACGTTCGCACGGGTCTGGACTCCCGTCTCCCCCCGGAAGGCGTACAACATGACCGCCCGCCCGTGTTCCTCCGTCGTGAAATGCGTCATCTCTCCAGTCCGGTTGGCGATCGTCTTCAACGTCTCCCAGATCCGATCTGCGGGGAGCACTGCGTTCCGGACGTATCCCCCAAGCGTCAGGAATCTGAGCCCCAGTCTGTACTGGTTGTCCTCCTTGACGACGAAGTCGTGCTTGCGGAGCGTGTTCAGGTACTTGTACGCCGTGCTGTTCGCGAGGCCGGTCCGTTCGGCGACCTCGCATACCCGTCCACCGTCGAGTTCCCGCAGGCCCTCGACGACGGTGATCGCCGTTTCGACCGACTTCAGGGGTTCGGTGCGACCCGGAGTCGAGCGGTCTGTCATGGTATCTCGTGGCATCTTTATCATTATGAAACTTTCTGTGGTGTCTACCCATTGTGGTTTCCCATTGTGACTCGTTCATATCCTCTCGGAAACTCGACCGACCTTATATTGATTATAGTACTTATACCAACACATTGGATAACAAGAATACGATTGTTATTTAGTGGGTTTGGGCCGGCGCGGGCCGGTGGGTCCCGTCGTCCAATTATTTCGAAAGACGAAATTCCGGTCCCGCTGAGACGAGGCCGTATCGTTGCCCCGAGAACCCGGTCCCCCGGGCCGGTGCCGTTCCGAACGCTCGGGACCTCCCGAACGACGGTCAGTGGCGGGTTTCGACCGGACCCTGTCGTCGACAGCTCGACGGCGAGCGATCACGTCCCGACGGCGATCGGTCTCCCGGAGCAGGGGCGGGACACGACCGAGATTTCGCATACGGAACTACACGGTGCGGGGCGTCCCCCCCCGGAGCTAACGGTCTAGCTCATCCGCGTTGACGGTCGTGTCTGGGAGTCGCCCCTGGTACCTCTCGCGAACGCACTCGGCAGCCCCTGTCGACATGCGTCGCATCGCCTCGCTCGTCACGCCACCGATATGCTGAGAGAGGATGACGTTATGGAGGTCGAACAACTCGTTATCGTCGGCCGGCGGTTCGTCCTCGAAGACGTCGATTCCGGCGCCGAAGATCACGTCGTCCCTCAGTGCGGTTACGAGGGCGCTCTCGTCGACTATCGGGCCCCGCGCCGTGTTGATGAGGATGCCTTCGGGGCCGAGTGCTTGCAGTTCGTCCGTCGATATCGCGTGATTGGTCTCGTCCGTCAGCGGCGAATGGATACTGATCGCGTCCGACCGCTCGAAGAGCGTGGACGTCTCCTCGACTTTCGTTATGACGTCCGGGAGGTCGTCTTCGTCGAGGTACGGATCGTACCCGAGGACGTCGAGGCCGAGCCCGGCGACCAGTTCGGCCAGTACCTGACCGATGTCTCCACAGCCGAACAGGCCGACCGTCTTGCCAGCGACTTCGTCGGAGATCCATCGCGGGCGGTCCCACTCTCCGTCCCGCGTCGCCGAATCCATGGCGACGAGTCGGCGGTTGACACCAAGAAGCAGCGTGAGCGCGTGTTCGGCGACCGAACGCGCATTCGCGCCGGGGGTGTTGCACACGACGATGTCGTTTTCGCTCGCGGCGTCGATGTCGACGTTGTCGAGCCCGACACCGTGCTTTGCGATGATCTTCAAGTCGCCCGCTGCTTCCAGTACCTCCCGGGTCAGCTCCGCGTTCCGGAGGATGATCGCGTCGAACCGACCGATGTGTGGCTTCAGATCGTCCGGGGCGAGGCCGAACTCGCTGACGGACGTGAACGATGCGATGTCGTCGATCGACTCCGGACCGGCCGGATCGATATCCTGCGGAAGGAGGACGTCCCACTCTCGTTCTGTCATAGTACTCGTCTCCGTTCGGCTCTCGCCGCTCGGCGAGTTAGTGTTTTGGGTTCCGTCGAACGGATCACACACTCGATGGCTCGAAGTCGACACACCGATCCGCCTCCCAAGCCCCGGATCCGGGATGGTCCGCGGGACGTGATCGGACACGCGGCAGGGAGGTCGCCGACGTTCTCGGCCCGTCGCGTGATCAGCGACGGCGGAGCGAGCCGCTACGGCGGAGACGGCCCCGACCGGACGCGATCCGCGATGCCGTAGCCTATCGTCACGATGGCCGTCAGGGCGATGGCCGTGTACACTGCTCTGTACACCAGCGAAACCTTGGTCGGCTCGGTCACGGTCAGGTAAATGAACGCGAGCGCGACCGCCGCGCCGATGAAGATGGATCGGACTTCCATAGCGTGCCAATTACTTTCGTACCGATTAAAATTTTGGGTGGTGTGACGGTCGCCCGCTCCCGACCTCGCGTTCGCTCTTTCGTCCCGTACTTCCGGATATCGTCACTCTCGCTCTGTCGGGATGGCCGTTTCGACCCACGAGACGAACTCGTCGCTCTCCATCTCGTAGACCGTATACCCGTGCGGGGACCGATGGCGTCCGATCGTCCCGAGTCGATCACCGTCGACGTACACCTCCCACTCGTCACCGTAGGATACGTTCATACCGACGAACCGAAACCTCACGTCGTAGCGGTTTTCGAGACGGTCGACCACCACGTGCTTCAGCGTTCCGTCGGAAAAACGCGGCGGCCGGTACGGCCGGAGGTCGTGCTCCTCGAACTCCTCGATCGCCCGCCGCCACCAGGGAGGCAACGCGGAGATGTCGACGTCCGCGTACACCTCCTCGTCGGCCTCGCCTGGCTCCCGAGCCCGTAGCTTCTCGATTTCGGCCTGGGTATCCGACGTATCGTCCACCATGCGTGTCCGGTCGTCGGTCCCGTCCCCTAATATGATGTCGGTGCCGGACGGACGTCACACCCGTCCTCGAGCAGCGGTCCGTCCTCCGCACCGCAGACGGCCGTCGGTCCGGAGGTCGCCGCGGTCTCTCCCACTAGGCCGTCGGCGACTGGGGGACCGGCGCCGACGTGCGAGCCACGACGACAGCGACGAGTCCGACCACCCCGGACAGGAGGCCGGTCGCGACGATCACCCACCGCAGTGCGGCTTCGGGGGGGAGCACCGACTCCGCCGAGACGAGCGAGATACCCACCACGACCGGTGTGGCCGTGACGACGATACGCGCGCCCGATTCGGCGAGACTGACCAGCCCCCCCCGCAACTGTTGGGGGGCCAGTCCCGTGATGATGCTCCGATACATCGAGAACGTGAGGCCGACGCCGATGCCGACCGCGAGCACTGCCGGCACCGCGAGGATCACGGACGGCGAGGCGGCGAAGCCCGCGAGTCCCCCACCCAGAAACACGTTCGCCGCGAGGAGCGGTATCGTCGGACTGTCGAACCGACTGAGGACGCGGCCGGTCTGTGTGGCCACGATCGCGTACATGACGCTGAACAGGGCGACCACGAGCCCCGCCTGTCCCGCCGAACCGGCCTGCAGTCGGATCACTACCAGCGAATTGTACGTAAGAAACGTGACGAACGGTAACACGACGGTCGCGCGCGCGAAGAGGTACGCTGCCACGCGGCGACGGCGCACGAGTCCGAGGAGGTCGGCGACGTACTCCATCGTGGTCCGGGACTCCGATTCGGGAGGCCCGTCGTCGCCGTCGGTTGGTTCGTCCAACCAGGCCGCGACGACGGCGGCGACGGGAAACGCGAGCCCGTAGATGAGAAAGGGATACCGCCACGAAACGACGACGATAGCCCCGGCGATCGCCGGAAAGACGGCCTGTGACACGCCGCTGACGCCGAACCGGAACCCCTGGGCCGTCGCCTCCGCGTTCCCGTCGTAGATGTCTCCGAGACAGGTGATGATGTTCGGGGTGACACTCGAGAAGCCGATCCCCTGGAGCACTCGCAGGCCGAGGATGACACGAAAGTCGGTCGTGAACGCGATGCCGACGCCGCCGATTCCGAACAGCAACAGGCCCGCGACGAGCAGGGGCTTGCGACCGAGCCGATCGGAGAGCAGCCCCATGATGGGAATAAACACGATCGACGGGGCGGCCACCGCCGTGACCAAGAGTCCGATCTCGGCTGCGGAGACGTTCAACGGTCCCGTGAGAGTTTCGAGGATCGGCGAGACGAGCGCCGTCCCGAGAGCTCCGATAGCGTTCGCCAGGAGCAAGAGACGCATGTCCCGGTCCTGGAGGATGACCGCCTCCTCTCCGAGCAGGTGCTCGATCCGTATCACTGATCGAACACCGATACTCTCCACAATAGAGGTACTGGTACCGAGAGACGGCGTACACGATGCGAATCTTTAACACTCAGGTGATGGCCCCTGCGGGCGAACGGAAGGGTCACCGAAACGGGGTGCCGACTCACACCGGGCCGACGACCGCGCGGCGTCGCCTGTTCATCGGCGACCGTCCGCGATCCGGTGGCGTCCGATCACTCGCCGTCCCGGAGTTCGGCGAGGTCGTCCAAGCGGGTCCCCAGGACCTGCTGGGCGGATTCGAACTCCCCGCCCAGTCGGATGATCCGGTAGCCGGCGTCGATCTTTTCGTTCGCCAACTCGGGATCGTGAGCGATCCCCCCGACCGGCACGGACGCATCCCGGCCGGCAGCCACGATCTGATCGATCGTCTCCTGTACCTCCGGATGGTCCCGGTTGCCGGGGTGACCGAGCTGGACCGATAGATCGCCGGGGCCGATGAACACGAACCCGAGTTCCGGCACGGAGAGGATCTCCGAGAGCTCCGAGACCGCCGTCGTCTTCTCGATCATCACCCCGAGACAGACGTTCTCGTCCTCGCGTCGCACGTAGTCGTCCGCGTTTCCGTAGGCACTCGACCGGCCGCCCGCGATTCCACGCTCTCCCGGCTCTTCATCGTACACGAACCGCGTCGCTTCGACCGCGCGACGTACCTCCGCTGCGCTGTCGATACGCGGGATCAGGAGGTTCCTGACGCCCGCGTCGAGCACCTTCCGGATCAGCGCCGGGTCCGGCGCCGGCAGACGGACGAACAGTTCGATGTCGCCCGCCTCGGCGGCCCGTGTGAGGTCCTCGAAGACCATGGAGTCCCAGGGACTCTCCCCGGTGTGTTCGAAGTCCAGCCAGACGAAGTCCAGTCCGAGGTTTCCGTAGATCTCTATCAGTGCGGGCGAGAAGGTCGACGCGCGTGCGCCCAGGACGGCCTCGTCGTTCTCGATACGCTCCCTGAATGCGTTGTGTTGCTCCATCGCCTGTAGAGTGTCTCTTTCTAGTTACAAAAAGCTACTTCCGGGACCCGGATGGGTCCGGCGATCACGGATCGATTCCCGGAGAGGACCGCCCTCGCACCCACCCCCATCTTTAACCTGAAGGCTCCTGAATTCCGCCCGAGATGACGACGGACGAAATTCGCGTCGACAGCCAGAAGCTGAAGGAGTTCACTCGATCAGTTTTCTCGCGGGCGGGGCTCACCGACGACGTGAGTACCGTACTCGCCGACGGACTGGTGACGGCAAACCTGCGGGGCGTCGATTCACACGGGGTCGTCCGCCTCGAACCCTACACCCTGAAGTTGGAACGGGGCGGGTTCAACGACTCGCCGAACCTCTCCGTCACCGGGACCCGTTCCGGGACGTTTCGCGTGGATGCCGACGACGGCCCGGGTCAGTACGCGACGGTGGAAGCGATGGACCGGGCGGTCGAGCGAGCGAAGGAGGTCGGCGCCGCGTTCGCCGTCGTCGAGAACAGCAACCACTTCGGGACGGCCGCGTACTATACGGAGCGGGCTGCCGAGAGCGACTGCATCGGCTTTGCGATGACCAACGTGGGGCCGAACGTCGCCCCGTTCGGCGGCATCGATCCGTACTTCGGAACGAACCCGCTCGCGTACTCCATCCCGACGCTGGAGTCGCCGACGATCACGCTCGACATGGCCACGAGCGTGGTCGCGAAGGGAAAGATCATCCTCGCCGAGGAGGAGGGCGAGTCGATCCCCGAGGAGTGGGTACTCGACGAACGGGGGGCCCCGACGACGGACCCCTCGGAGTTCCACGCACTCCGTCCCGTCGGCGGGCCGAAGGGATACGGGCTGGGGCTCCTGGTGGACGTCTGTTCCGGCCTTCTCTCCGGGATGGGGAGCAGCCCGAGCGTCGATTCCCTCTACGACGATTACGCGAAGCCACAGCGGGTCGGGCACTTCGTCGGCGCGATCGACGTCGGCGCGTTCCGCGACGTTGAGGCGTTCAAGGGTGACGTCGAGACGATGATCTCGGAGCTGAAATCACAGCGGACGGCCGAGGGAGTCGACGAGGTGCTGTTGCCCGGGGAACCCGAGGCGCGGATTCGCGCCGAACGGGAGCGAGATGGGATCCCCCTCGGGGACGGCGTGCGGGAAACGCTCTCGGAGATTGCGGCCACGTACGATCTCGACACGCCCTGGGACGGATAGCCGACCGCAGTCCGCGGCTCGGCGGGGCAGTCGGGTTCTGGCGGCCGGTGTGCGACCTGCCCTCGAATTTATGTGATCGTGGCGCATGGACGACGTCATGGACGCAGTCATCTGTCACGACTTCGGCGACGCCACGGTAGACGACGTCCCACGCCCGGAACCCGGGGACGGCGAAGTCCTCGTCCGCGTGTCACGGGTCCAGCTCAGCGTGACCGAATGTCGGATCTACCACGACATGTACGAATCGGGGTACGAGGACGTTCGAAGCCGGATCACCGACGGCGACGGTCGCCTCTTCGGCCACGAGTTTTCCGGCGTCGTGACCGCCACCGGGAGCGGCGTCGACGCGTTCGAGGACGGTGACCGCGTCTACGCGCCCGGAAAGAGCCCGTGCGGCGAGTGTGTCTACTGTCGAGCGGACGAGGAGACGTACTGTCGGCACCCGCGAACGATCGGGATGCATCGCCCGGGCGCGCTGGCGGAGTACGTGGCTGCGCCGGCGGAGACGCTCTGTACGGTTCCCGATGCGGTGTCCGACGCCGAGGCGGCCGCCTTACAGCCGCTGGCAGCGGCGCTCGTCTCGGTCCACGATGCCGGTATCGACTCCGGCGACACCGTTGGCGTCGTCGGCACCGGCGTGATGGGATACCAACTCGGACAACTGGCGCTGAACTACGGGGCCAGCCGTGTCTTCGCCGTCGACGTCGACCCGGCGAAGGTCGAACTGGCAAAAGAGCAGGGGATGGTCGGAATCGACGCCGGGGAGACTGATCCCGTCGAACGGGTCCACCGGGCGACCGACGGTATCGGTGTCGACGTCGTGTTCGAGGCGGTCGGCGGCTCACAGCCCCATTTGACCGCCGGTTCGGGCCCCGTGACGCAGGCGTTCGAGATGGTCCGACCCGGGGGGACGTTCGTGCCGGTCGGCCACCTCACGGACGAGGTGACGGTCGACCCGTCCGCGCTGCGGAAAAAATACCTGACGTGGATCTCGCCGAAGGACAAGGCGGGCGTCATCTCGCTGAATCCCACCACCGACACCGGAATCTTCGCCACGGAACTGGTCGCGAGCGGTCGCGTGTCCATCTCCGATTATCTCTCCCACGAACTCGACGGCCTGGAGGACTTCGAGCGTGCGGTTTCGATGACGCTCGATAAGGAATCCTCCGACGCTCTCGGTCCACCTCAGCTGGTTCTCCACTGAGTGGGCGTCAGCGGCGGGGTACGTCGACGCGGGTCGACGGCGGACGCGGCGCCCCCTCGCGACGGTGCCGCCCGAGTGGGCGGCGAACCGACGCGGGAAGTCGGCGCCCGTCCTCGGCGGAACGGTGCCCCGGCAGGGTGACGGACTCCGCCCGGTTACTGTGTTTTGTAGTGGATCTTCTTGTCCGAGAGGACGTTTTTCCCAGTCGCCGCGTCGAACAGGTGCAGCGAGTCCAGTTCCATCGCGACCTGGAGGATATCGCCCTCCCTGGCGGTGCTCTCCGGCGGGACCCGGACGGTAAACTCCTCGGTGGCCTGCGTGATAACCTCACCTTCCGTTCCGGCGCTCGTGATCGGCTCCTCGGACGGGTCGTGATCGGGTTCGATCATCGTGAGGAACTTGTCGGACCCGAGGGGTTCGACGATCTTCACCCGGGAGTCGAAGACGTGGTGTCCTTGGGTTTCGTCGATGAGTTCGGCGTCGGTGATATCCTCCGGGCGGATGCCGAGGATCGCGTCCTCCAGCGCCGAGCCACGCTCCGATAGCTTCTGAGTGAACCGATCCGGGAGCCGAAAGTCGAAGTGCTGAGAGCTGACACCGTATCCGTCCCCGGTTTCCTCGACATTCACCGGGAAGAAGTTCATCGGTGGCTCGCCGATGAACCCCCCCACGAACAGGTTGACGGGGTTGTCATAGAGCGTCTGTGGCGGCCCGACCTGCTGGATCTCGCCGTCACGCATCACCGCCACGCGGTCACCCAACGTCATCGCCTCCGCCTGGTCGTGGGTCACGTAGATCGTCGTCTTGCCGACCTTCTGGTGGAGTTCGTTGAGCTCGGTCCGCATCTGCAACCGGAGCTTCGCGTCCAGGTTCGACAGCGGTTCGTCGAGCAGGAACACGTCGGGCTCGCGAACGATGGCTCGGCCGAGCGCGACGCGTTGTTGCTGGCCACCGGACAACTGCTTCGGTCGTCGCTCGAGGAGTTCGGTGATGTCGAGCAACTCCGCGGCGTTTTCGACCCGCTTCGTAATCTCGTCTGAGGGGTAGTTCCGAACCTCCAGGGGGAAACTCATGTTCTGGCGGACCGTCTTGTGCGGATACAGCGCGTAGTTCTGGAACACCATCGCGATGTTCCGCTGACGCGGGTCTTGGCCGGTGACATCCTCGTCGTTGATGATGATCTGGCCCTCCGTCGGCGTCTCCAGCCCGGCGACGGTCCGGAGCGTGGTCGTCTTCCCACAGCCCGACGGCCCGACGAACACCAGGAACTCGCCGTCCAGAATATCGAGGGAGAGATCGTCGACGGCGACGACCTCCCCCTCTTCGTCGTCCTGGAAGATCTTCGTGATGTGGTCCAGTTTGACGTTCGTTTTCGATCCCGATGCGCTTTCGTTGGTGTCCGTTTCCCCTTGGTCGATCGACATTCTGTCGGTATCTGACATTATTATATACCTCGTAATCGTCTATCTGTCATGACACAACTCCCTGCGATGGCAATAAAGGTTTTGTCGGTGTTCCGGATCGGCCGGCCGCGATTCCGTGGCGCCGCGCGGATATCCTCCGCGAGGGAGCGCTATTTTTCCGCGCGCGCCTCGTCACCAGCCATCATTTCCAGTACCTGCATGACGCCGGAGTTGTCGTCTTTCCCCATGTCGTTTTGAACCATCGACTTGTACAGTTCGTGTGCCAGTTCCGTCTGGGGCATCGGGGCGCCGAAGGCTTCACCGGCGTCGGTCGCGATCCGGAGGTCCTTGTACTGGTATTCGGCGAAGAATCCCGGGTCGAAATCCCCGTGGATCATGTCGGGCGCGCGTTCGTCGAGCGCCCAGCAGCCAGCGGCCCCGCCGCTGATCGCGTCGACGACGGCTTCCAGGTCCGCGCCGGCCTGTCCCGCGAACACCAGCGCCTCGCTGACGCCGACCATCTGTGCGGCGACGACGATCTGGTTCGCGGCCTTCGTCGTCTGCCCCGCCCCGTTCGGACCGCAGTGTGTGATCGTCTCCCCCATGGCTTCGAGGACCGGCATCTGTTCGGAGAGGACCGCTTCGTCGCCACCGACCATGATCGAGAGGGTCCCGTCGATCGCGCCCCCCTCGCCGCCGGAGATGGGGGCGTCGAGCATAGCCACGCCCTGGTCGTCGAGTGTTGCTGCGATCTCTTCGGTCACCGTCGGCGAGATCGTCGAGTGATCGATGAGCGTCATGCCCTCGCGTAGCCCGTCGACGACAGGCGCGTCCTCCTCGTCGCCCCCCAACACGACCCGCTTGACGTCGGGCGAGTCCGGCAGACAAAGCAGGACGACGTCGCTCCCTTCGGCGACGCCCGCCGGCGATCCGCCGTCTTCCCCTCCGTATTCGACGAGTTCGTCGACCGGAGCGTCGGAACGATTGTATCCGACGACGTCGTATCCCGCGTCGATGAGGTTCTTGGCCATCGGCAGGCCCATGATTCCGAGTCCGACGAATCCGACCGTTTTGTCTGACATGCGGACGGACAGTCGGCCTCCGGTTTTAAATGCATTTGGCTCGGCTACCCCGTCTCGCGGGAACGCCCCGAGTCGTCGTCGGATCATCGCAACAGCAGGACCGCGACGTACGTGTTCACCCCCATTCCCCGCCTACTCATGCACCTGAACCGTCTGGCATCAGATAATAAGATACTTGTCAATTAGTACCGCCGTTTAGCTGTGATTCTGTGAATCGACAGACACCGTTTTCATCGTCGAAATCATGCCAGCCAAACATCGAATGAGGGTGCCATAGAGCGAGTAATACTCCAAAGAGCAGGGTAAACACCGAGTGTCTTCGCCTCGTCGTCGCCATCATCAACTACGAACGTGGAGACGATCTGGGACGCACGATCATCACGGTGTGTGCAGAGTTCTATGACACCCTCGCGAAACACGTATCAAAAGTGTCAATCAACAAATATATACCAAAAGTATTAATACGTCAATTTGTGAACATCGGCGACGGAGACTTCAAATGGAAAATCACCAAGCAGAGGACGGCCACATAGCGATCCTACTAGAGCCCGGGGACCTGGTTCTCGAATCGATCCAGGAGACGTGTGATGAATACGACATCGACTCCGGGGTCGTCGTTTCGGCGATCGGCACAGTACGGAACCTCAACTATCACTACGTCCCGACGGCGGATCTGCCGAAAGAAGAGAAGTGGCGCAACGAGACCTTCGAACTGCTCGGGGCGTGGGAGATCGGGACGATAGACGGAATGATCGCGAACGGGGAACCCCATCTGCACCTCGTCGCGTTCAACGGCGAGCAGACTGTCGCCGGACACTTGGAAGAAGGCTGCGAGGCCCACATCGTCGGTGAGATCGTCATCCGGCCTATCGAAGGGCTGGAACTAGAGCGACGGTCCGACGAGAACGAATACAATATCAGCCAGCTAAAACAGCGGTCGGACCGGTAACTGGTTGACTGCCGTCCCCGCTCGTCACTGCGGTCCGACGGGGATGTCCTCCTCCCCCGTCTCCTCTCGATGTCCTTGGGGTCGTGGTGTGTTCACTGGGACGTTCCATAACAGTGACTGCACCCAATACTACCCGACCCGCTCGTGCCGGGGTAGCCTCGACACCCTCGGTTCGAGACGGCGGTTACGCGGCCTCACCTGAACTGCCCGATGGGCCTCTCGTTCGGTTGTCTTGTACCACAATCATAAAGTCGTCTCAGGGGCTCCGAATCCGTATGTCTTCAGCAATAATCACCGGCTCCTCCCGCGGACTCGGACGTGCGATCGCGCTCCGTTTTGCGGCTGACGGCTACGATATCGCGGTGAATTACCACGAGAACGATAAGAAAGCGGAGCGCGTCGCCGACGCGATCCGCGACCGGGGTCGATCCGCCATCACGGTTGGAGCAGACCTCTCGGATCCGTCAAGCGCCGACCGTCTCGTCGACTCGACAGTCGACGCGTTCGGTGGGGTCGACCACGTCGTGAACAACGCTGGCATCGATCAGCACCTTCACACGGCCGAGCTCGCTCCCGAAGATTTTGACCGCATCATGGACGTCAATGTCAATTCGGCGTTCAACGTGACGAAGTCGGCCCTCCCGTACCTTCACGATTCCGACGACGATCCGTCTATCACGAATATGTCGTCGATGCTCGCTCATACGGGAGCCGCGATAGAGTGTCACTACGCGGCTTCGAAGGGCGCGGTGCTCTCACTGACTCGAAGCCACGCCGTTGATTTCGCCCCCGACGTCCGCGTGAACGCAGTTGCACCGGGTCACATCGAGACTGACATGACCGCGGATCGGACTTCCGCGGAGAAACAGCAGGAAATCGAGTCGATCCCGTTGCGTCAGTACGGCGACCCCACAGATGTAGCCGATGCCGTCGCGTACCTCCGTGACGCGTCGTTCGTCACCGGGGAGACGCTGAACGTAAACGGAGGGGAAACGATGCGCTGACACCGATCCCGAACGCTGTGGTATCTCCCGGAGGATCGAACGTCACACCCGAATTCCGCCGGTGCTGCCAGTGGTCTCACTGAACTACCGTCGGCACGGCTTGCACCTCTCCTCGGATCTGCCCAACGGCTCAGGTCCCGCTGCGGAGTTCGTCTCCGGCCCCCGTGGTTTCCCCTTTAATGCGAGCGACCGAAGCTTTTTGTATTTGTTTAACAACCCAGTGCTATGACAAATGGTACCACTCTCGTGATCGGAGGCGGGGCCATCGGCACGAGCGTCGCCTACTTCCTGGCCAAGAACGGTTCGGACGTCGTTCTCCTCGAGCAAAACCAGATAGCCTCCGGAGCAACCGGTCGGGCGCTCGGTGGCGTTCGGAACCTGTTTTCCCATCCGATCACCGTAGAGCTGATGAACCGCAACATCGAGTTCTTCTCAAACTTCTCCGAGAACGTCAGCGACGAGTTCGAGTTCCATCGTTCCGGCTATCTCTTTCTCCTTCGCAACGAGGAGATTCGGTCGGTCTGGGAGCAACGGATGGACCTCTATCGGCGATTGGGCGTCGACGCCGAGTTCATCACGCCCTCCGAAGTAGAAGAACGGATCGACTGTATCGACGTGAGCGATTTCGAGGGGGCGCTGCTCGGTAACGATTGCGGGTTCATCGACCCGCATCTCACGACCCAAGCGTTCGCCAACGCCGCGAAAGCCGAAGGGGCCGAAGTAAAGACCGGGACGCCGGTGGAGGACGTTCTCGTGTCGAACGGTCGAGTGACGGGGGTCGAAACGAGTATCGGCCGGTTCGACGCGGACAACGTCGTCAACGCGACGGGTGCGTGGGGGAACGAACTCTCCTCGAAGGTCGGCGTCGAACTCCCGGTTGATTTCGTCCAGCACGGATACCTCGTCCTCGACACGCTCGGCATCCGTGATTCCCCCCTCATTATCGACGAGTCGCGCGACACGAACTTCCGAGCGGAAGCAAACGGAGAGACGGTGGTCAGCCTCGAAAAAAAGCCCCTGGAAAACCGCGTCGATACGCCCCGAGTCCGTCAGGAAGACAAGATACGCGCCCTCGAGAGGGTGAGTGGGCTCATACCGGGCATCTCCGATCTCTCGATCAAGAACCACTGGACCGGAGTACTAGCGACGACGCCGGATGGTCACCCCATCGTCGGTGAAACGGACGTCGACGGGCTGTATGTCGCATGCGGATTCTCGGGACACGGCCTGATGATGTCACCTACCGTCGGGATGGCGATCTCGGACGCGATCGTCACCGGCTCGACCGACGTCATCGATTTCGACCAGCTCGGTCCGGATCGATTCGATGGCCCGGAACGACTCACGCCCGAGGCGAAAACGACGAGCGGCACGCAAACGAACGAGTGAACACGGGTATTAGAGAGACGGAACGTTGGACACCCGTCCGCGTAGCCGAGGGCGATCTACCGGCGTACCGTGGCGCCGGAACTCGCTCGTCGGAGCGACGACCAGTGCTCGCGTCACCGCCGGATACTGACTCGCATCGGGGCTGACGACGCCCGCCGCAGTGTCAACAAATCCTTACGCCGACTTGTGATTTACTGGAGCTAAACACGTACACCGCGACAACCGACAGCAGCAACGCCGCCAGAAAGCCGAACGAGATCGCCAAGTCGAACGCATCGGCGACCAGCCCCATCATCGCCGGCCCGAGGGACGCGACGATCATGTATATGGTTCGCACCAGCCCGAACCCGGCGTTCTGTTCCTCGTCCGGGAGTTCGTCCAGGATCCGTTGCATCACCGCCGGTCCGAAGCTCATTCCGACGCCGACGAGGCCGACGCCGACCGCGACGGCCGCGAAGACCGGGGCGGCGATGATCAGCCAGAACCCGAACGCGCCGGCGAGCATACAGCCGACGATCGCGTTGTCGTGTCCGATCCGGTCCGAGACGGTTCCGACCCCCACCTGTGCGAACCCCTGTACGACGAAGTACGCCGAAAAGAGGGCACCGGCCGTCGTCGTCGACTGTCCGCGATGCTCGACGAGGAACGTCGGGAGGAAGGACGCGGTTCCCAGCCAGGCGAGTTCGCTGAGGACGGCGACGTACAGCGTGACGCCGATCGACGGGCTGGAAAGCAACCTGCGCACGAACTCGGGGCTGAACCGGTCCCGTATCGCCGGCGTCGACGGACTCCGCTCGATCGGCCGGATCAGCCGGGCGAACAGCAGGGTCGCGGGAATCCCGACGACTGCGACGGCCGCGAGCGCCGGGCGCCACCCGTATCGGACTGCGATCCACGTGATCACGATAGGGGTGAGCAGGCCGGCGACCGTCCCGCCGGCGTTGTGTATCCCGATGGCGGTACCGACCCTCTCCTGTGTCCCTTCGAGGAAGCTTATCGCGACGCTGAAGTGGAGTCCTGCGACGCCCCCGAGCAGGAGCGTCGCGAGTACGAAGACGACGAACGCCGGCACGAACGCGATCGCGAGGCTGACGACGGCCGTCCCGCCGATCGAGACGACGATGACGAGCCGTTCGCCGTACCGCTCCGCGAGGATACCGCTCGGATACTGAGCGATCCCGTACGTGAGCCACATCCCGGTCAGGGCGACGCCGATGACCGTGTTCGAGACGTCGAACGTGTCGATGATGTCGGGAACGAGGGGACTGATCGCCAACCGCCCGGCCATCGTGACGAAGAACGCGAGCGTACACAGCGTGAGTACGGTATCGCTGTACTGCCAGCGTCTCACTGCCCGATCAGGTCTTCCCCGCCAGCGCAGTGGCGATCGGTTCCGGCCCCGTCGGGTCCCACAGCCGTCGCTGCTCCGTCGGTCCACCGCGCTGGGCTCGACGCACCGACGTTCGGACGGACGGCCGCATCATGACGACGGCTCGCTCCCGGATCGGTCGGCGAACGTCCGTGTCGGGACCGAGAACTCCCGGCGGTCACCCGCTACACGGTGGTGCTCTGTCCGCGAACCTGTCGGAGGATGACGAACAGCGCCGGGAGCATGAATATGAGGAACATCGCCACCACTACTCCGATAATACTGGTCTCGCCCAGTCCACTCTGGAGCGACCCACGCCGTGCGTAAATCTCCGCCGTCACCGAGGCCCAGAACCCTGTCCAGACGATGGCGATACCGGCGATGACCAACCGGCGTAGGTAGTTTCCCGCGCGCTGTGTTCCGGTCTCGTCGGCCTGTGTCTCTACCGTCATGATGGCTCTGCCGGAGTTGTAACCTCGTCCGCATATTAACGTTGCGGTGTGAGACCGTGTACCGTGGGGCGATGGTGGGGCACCGAGACCGCCGATCCCTTCCGGTGAGGACGGACCGGCGGGCCCCTGCGTCGTCCGCCCGACGGCGTACGCGGACTCAGTCGCCGCTCGCCACGTCGACCCCGCCCACCATGTTCTCCAGGACCTTGATGACGGCCGTGTTCTTCTCCTGGCCGTGGCCGGATTCGACCGTCGATTTGTACAGTTCGTGGGTGACGGCCGCCGTGGGCACCGGCGCCCCGTACTCCTGTGCCGCCTCGATCGCGTAGGAGAGGTCCTTGTACATGTACGAGGCGTAGAACCCGGGCTCGTGGTCCCCTTCGACCATGTGGGAGCCGTGGTGGTCCATGACGAATCCCCTGCAGGAGCCGCCGCTGATGGCATCGTAGACGGTCGCGGGGTCCGCTCCCGCCTGGTGGGCGAACACGAGCCCCTCCGCGAGGACCTCGATCATCCCGCTCACCACCAGCTGGTTGCACGCTTTCGTGATCTGTCCGGTTCCAGGCTCCCCACAGTGCGTGATAGTCTCACCGAGCGTCTCGAAGACGTCGTCGTGGTCGTCGACCACGTCTTCGTCGCCGCCGATCATGATCGAGAGCGTTCCCTCGACCGCACCGCTTTCGCCGCCGCTGACCGGTGCGTCCATGAAGTGGACGTCCTGCTCGGCGAGTCGGTTGGCGACCTCCTCGGCAACTGGGGGCGAAATCGTCGACATGTCGATCACCGCCTCGCCGTCGTTGAGCCCCGCTGCGACCCCGTCGTCCCCGAGGACGACCTCCTCGACCGTCTCCGAGTCGGGCAGACAGGTGATGACGACGTCCGCCTTCGCTGCCGCCTCCCGTGGCGTCCCTGCCCCGTCCCCCCCGTACTCGACGAGTTCGTCGACGGGTTCCCGGGATCGGTTGTGACCGACCACTGGATATCCCGCATCGAGGAGGTTCTTGGCCATTGGCAGTCCCATGATTCCGAGTCCGACGTACCCGATCGTCTTCGCGTTCATTGTACGCTCGTGTGCAGAATCCGCTGCATTTTAAAATGTGTGATGGTCTCTCACAGTATCTCCCTGGTTCCTCGACGTCCCGTCCCGTCCCGTCCCGTTCGTGGCGGGAACCGGACGGACGGGCTTTCCCATTCCCCTGCCGGGGAACGTTATTTGTACGTCGGAGTGGTGGTCGAACTCATGTCACACGACGACACGTACCAGTATCTCGACTACGAGGGCGACGGACCGGTCCGAACGGTCCGGATCGACAACCCGCCGGTGAACCTGCTGACGAGCGATCTGAAGGCGGAACTATTCGACGTGGTCGAGCGGACCGAGGCCGATCCCGAGGCGCAGTGTCTCCTCTTGCGGGGTCAAGAGCGGGGAACGTTCTCCGGCGGCCGGGATCTGAACGAATCGCGGTCCTGGATCGAATCCGCGGAGACCGAAGCCGAAATCGAGGCCGCGTGGAACAGGGGACGGGACCTGATCGAGGAGATGATGACGTCGTCGACGGTGATCGTCGCCGTCGTCGAAGGTGTCGCGGTGGGTGGCGGTGCAGAACTACTCCTCCACTGTGACGTCGTGTTCGCCTCGGCGGACGCCGAGATCGGATTTCCGGAGATCAAGCGGGGGTTGTTCCCGGGGACCGGAGCGATCGAACTGCTCCCCGAACTCGTCGGCAGGCGAAAGGCGCTGGAGATCCTCCTCACGGGAGAGGTCTACTCGAGTTCGGAGCTGGCGGATCTGGGTGTCGTGACGCAGGTCTGTGAGCCGTCGGACACGTACGCGGCGGCGACGGCGTTCGCGGAGACGGTCGCTCGGCGTCCTGCCCCGGCCGTCGCGGCGATAAAACGGACGTTAGAAGCGTACCGAACCGAGTCGAAAGAGCGGGCCAGGAGCCGCGAGTTGGCCCTATTCAAGCAGGTGTTCACGTCGCCCGAAGCTTCGGAGGGTGTACGGGCGTTCTTCGAGGACCGAGAGCCGGACTTCGGTGCCGGTGAGTGACCGCAACCTACGGGACACCGACGAACCTGTGTCGGTTGTACAGGTAGACGCCACCGGCGACGGGACCGGCGAAGGGAAAAAACAGAAGTACGGCCAGGTACAGCCCCACCGTCGGTTCCCACTCCGAGTGTTCCCCGACGTACTTCGCGTCGAGGAAGGTCGATAGCAGGAGAATCCCCCACGCCAGCGCCAACACGAACACGAAGAGATACCGGACGCCGGACGCCAGGGCTCCCGCTCCGGGGACGGCGCCGATCACCCCGAACGTGACGAAAAAGAGCGCGAGCCCGACGAGGATTCCCTTCCACCAGTGCTCCGATTCCTGTCGTTCGAGACTGACGATCGTCCGCACGATCCGTTCGTCCACCTTGGCCAACAGCGCCCGAATGGTTCCCATCGTCGTATGCCACACGTCGGTTCGAAATTTATTAAAAACCCCGGTGAGTGATCCGTCACGGTTCCGACCGACTGCGATCGGCGCCCCGAGTGCAGCCACCCGGATCGGCGTCACCCGTAGGTTCGGGAACCGGTACGGTTGGCCTCGATGTAGTCCCAGTCGTACTCGACCCCCAGGCCGGGGTCGTCCGGAACGCCGACGGTGCCGTCCGCGTCGATGGTGTCGAGGAAGTCCTCGTACTCGCCGGCGTACACGGGCGGCTGGGTGTTCCGACAGTCCGGGTGGACCAGCGCCATCTCGTAGTAGTTGGTGTTGCGGATCGCGGCCATACAGTGGCGTTTCGCGGGACCCGGGGCGTGGACCTCGACGTCGAGTCCGAACCCCTCCGCGACCCGAGCGATCTTCATCGCCCCCGTGATGCCGCCGTCGTACTCGGGGTCCGTCCGGACGAAGTCCGTCGCCTCGCTTGCCACGAAGTCGGCGTGCTGTTCGAGCCCCCGCACCCGCTCGGTCTGGAGGAGCGGAGTCTCCAGACGCTCCCTGAGTTTCCGGTGGCCGTGTGCCGAGACGCCGCCGTCGCGATACGGATCCTCGTACCAGAGGAAGTTCTCCTCGTCGCAGGCTCGCCCGACCTTGAGTGCGTCGGCGAACGTCTCGTACTCGCAGGACGGGTCGAGCATCAGATCTAGGTCGTCTCCGACGCGCTCCCCGACGGCGTGGACGGTTTCGATCTCGCGGTCGACGTTTCGGGCGACCGCCGCCCCACCCCAGCCGTGGATCTTGAAGCCACCGTACCCCAACGCCGCACACTCCTCGGCGAAGTCCGCGAACGCTTCGGGGGAGTCGAGCCCCCCGGCGTCGTCGGCGTGGTACGTCGACGCGTACGCGGGCAGGCGCTCGCGGTAGGTACCCAGGAGTTCGTGGATCGGCGCCCCCCGGTGTTTGCCCTCGAGATCCCAGAGTGCGATGTCGACCGGTCCGATGCCCATCTGGTCGTAGTTCCGCAGGCCGCGCCTGATCTCGCTCCAGTGGCGCTCCCGTTCGAGGGGGTTCTCCCCGATCAGATAGTCCGCGAACTGGTTGATCTGGGCGAACGCCGGCGAGTTCCCGCCGACGTACTCGCCCGTGACGCCCGCGTCGGTCTCGATGCGGAGGCCGAACAGTTGCCGCATCGTCGTCGTCCCGGGGTCGTAGACGAGGTTGAACCCGTTCTCGTCGGTGCCCACGTCCTCGAGCGGGTATTCGAACTCGACGCTCTCGATCCGCGTGATCGTCGGTGCCATACCTACCCGTCTTCCATCGGATTCAAAAACCTACGGAGGGCGGTGGCAGTGTCCCCGCGCGAACGCGCAGCCTCCGTCGGTTCGCTCCGTCACGATGGCGATCGAGTCCTCGCTTCGGACGGCCCGTCCCCCACGGAAGTTATATGTCAGCCGACACCGATGACCCGGTCATGCAGATCACGGACGTCGAGAGCGGAGCCGTATCCATTCCGTTGGACAGTCCGGTCGCCTTCGCGACCCGCGAGGTCGAGGCACGCGACTACGCACTGGTGTACGTCCGGACCGACGAGGGCGTGGAGGGCCTCGGCTACACCCTGGGCTACGGCGGCTCCCACCTTATCGCCGACGCGGTCACGGACATCCTGGCACCGATGATCGAAGGCGAGGATCCCCGGGACACGGAGCGACTCTGGCGGGAGATGTACGACGGCACGGTACAGATCGGCCGCAAGGGACTGCTCGTCAAGGCGATCTCGATTCTGGACATCGCCCTGTGGGATATCCGGGCCAAGCAGGCGGGCCAACCCCTCTATAAGTACTTGGGTGGGTACACCGATTCGGTCCCCGCATACGCGAGCGGCGGCTACTACCGCGAGGGGAAGGGGACCGAGGGCCTCCGGACGGAGATGCAGCGGTACGTCGACCGAGGTCACGACATCGTGAAGATGAAGGTGGGGCGGATCCCGCCGGCGGAGGAGGTCGAACGCATCCGGGCAGTGCGCGAGACGATCGGCCCCGACCGGACGTTGCTACTCGACGCCAACGGCGCGTGGTCGACCGAGCGCGAGGCGATCGACGCGTTGCGCCGGTTCGACGAGTACGACCCGTACTTCATCGAGGAACCCGTCATGCCGGACCTCGTCCCGCTCATGGGGACGGTCAACGACGCCATCGACTACGCCGTCGCTACGGGAGAACTCGAGTTCACACGATACGGATTCCGGCACCTCCTCGAAGCGGGCGCGGTCGACGTCATCCAGGCCGACGCGACCGTCGTCGGGGGCGTGACCGAGTGGCTGAACGTCGCCAAGACCGCGGCCACGTTCGACGTCCCAGTTGCCCCCCACTACAACTGGAACCTCCATACGCATCTCGTCGCGGCCGTCGAGAACGGACTCTGGATGGAGTACTTCCACGCCGACTCCGCGCCCACGGCCTTCGACGCCATCGTCGAGGACCCGCTCTCCCCGGAGGACGGGATGATTCGGGCACCCGACCGCCCGGGACACGGCGTTTCGCTCGACCGGTCGAAAGTCGACGACTACAGGATCCGATAGCAGGGGCGTCCGCCAGTCGCGGGAACCGACGACCTGGGCCTACGTTTGCCCCTCCCCGATCGCTCAGTCGTACTCACGGGCCTTCACGGGGCAAAATTTCTTGTAGTCGCGACTGGATCCTTAGTACATGGGCAAACAGACAACTCAGACCGAGACCGTAACGTCCCTCGAACATCTCGAAACCGTCGTCGACTCCGATTTCCACCTGTCGGAGCAACAGGACGACTTCCTCTCGTATCTCCCGAGTCCCTTTCACGACATGCTGTTCCACGAGAGTCGGGACATTCCCATGGGATACCTCAAGGATTTCTATCCGACGGCGGGTCTGTTGACGCCGGTGGCGACCGGGAACGTCGAGATGAACAAGGTTCGATCACAGGCGGACATCATCGAAGGCAAGGACCTCCTGAACGTCGACCGGGCCATCGTGACCCCGACGCTGAACCTCTATCTTGGCGGTGTCCACCACGACGACCTCGCGGCGGCGCTGGCACACGCTTACAACGAGTGGGTGCTCGACGAGATATACAACCCCGACGAGGGGATCTACGGACCGGTGGTCGTGGCGCCCCAGAAGCCACAGGAGGCGGCCGCTGAGATCGAGGATCGGGCCGGGGAAGACGGGATCGTGAGCGTCTTCATCCCGAGTGGCGGCGTCCACCCGCCACTCGGGAACGAACAGTACTTCCCGATCTACGCGGCGGCCGAGAACGCCGGGCTTCCCGTCCAACTCCACAGCGCGTCGGGCACGCAGATGTTGAGCTTCCCGCTCCAGTTCCACGGGTCGAACCGGTATCTCAGCAACCACGCCCCGACCCACGCCATGGTCCACATGACACATCTGACCGACATGATCACGCGGGGTGTCCCGGTCAGGTTCCCCGACCTGGACATCGTCTTCCAAGAGGCCGGTCTCGGGTGGGTGCCGTACATGACCCGTCGACTCGACAACGAGTACTCCGAGAAGCGATCCGACGCCCCGATGCTGGAGAAGATGCCGAGCGAGTACGTCGACGACCAGTTCTACTTCACGAGCCAACCGGTCGAGGGAGCGAAGGACCCGGACTACATCGGTCCGATCGTCGGTCTCATGGGCCCCGACAACCTCATGTTCTCGTCCGACTATCCGCATCTGGACTTCGATCACTCCGACTACCTGTTCTCCGCGCTGCGGAGCAACTTCGAGTCGTCGGACGTCGCCAACGTGTACGGCCAGACCGCTCTAGAGATCTACGACTTCTAATCCGATCTATGACCACCACAGACGATTCACCGGAGACGGAGTCCCTCCACTACGTGGCCGACGTCGACGAGATCACGGACGGCGACCGCGTGATCGTCGACGTCGAGGGACGGGAGATCGCCGTGTTCAACGTCGACGGGGCGTTCCACGCGCTCTCGAACTACTGCATCCACCAGGGTGGACCGGCGTGTGAGGGGTTGATATCGGGTTCGCTGGAGGTCGACGACGAGATGGAATTGACCTACGACTCCACGAACAAGGTCGTGTCCTGTCCGTGGCACGGATGGGAGTTCGAGATCGAATCCGGGGAGCACCTCGCGCCCACCGACTACCGGTTACCGACCTACCGGGTCGTCGTTCAGGACGGAGCCGTCTACCTGGATAGCTACTGACCGTACGACCGCGTTGACACGGACGTACGCCGGGATCGGTCGCCGTTCCTCCTCCCCGAAATATAAATCGCTGGAAGGCCCGGGGAGTATCATGGGTCTCATCCACACGGCGATCCAGGTTTCGGATCTCGACGCGACACGAGCGTTCTACGAAGACGCACTGGATTTCGAACATCGGCTGGACTTCGAGTGGCCCGCCGACGACGAGGACGCCGTCTACAACTACTACGTCGGCCGTGGCGACGGTGCCGAAATCCAGTTCCGGTACGATCCGGGGCGGACGGATCCGGTCGAGCCGACGGGGATCGACCACCTCGCGCTGGACGTCGACGACGTCGACGCCGAGTTCGACCGACTCGTCGAGGCGACTGACTGTCCCGTGGTGAGCGAACCAACCACCGTAGACCCGGCGGGCACGCGCGTGGCGTTCGTCGAGGATCCCGATGGATACGTGGTGGAACTGGTCGAGCAACTCGAGTGAGAACCGGAGCGGCCACCGTGCCCGCGCTCGCAACCTCGTCGGAGGAGCTATCCGGTACTCGCCTCGGCCGACGCGGGTGACTCACGCTCCTCCACCGGGACCGCCGACGGAGTGTATGGGCCGGGACTGCATCCCATGCCGTCGACCCCCGTAATATGTCAATAAAAAAACTATTTCTGGATATCATAATGGACAAAACTTTTGTATCATCATTGTTATTCGGTGTCATATGCGGTCCGATAACATACGGACGGCTGACGGTATCGATCGGCGGAAAATGATGAAGGCCCTCGTCGCGGGGGGGTTCCTCACGATCGCCGGCTGTGGCGGTGGTGGCGGGGATGGCGGCGACGGCGGTGGCGGGGACGGCGGGGACGGCGGTGGCGGGGACGGCGGTGACGGCGGTGACGGCGGCGACGGCGGGGACGGCGGTGGCGGTGACGGCGGTGACGGCGGCCCCGAGGGTTACCTCGAGGAGGCCCAGTCGCTTCCCTGGACCGAAAACTGGCAGGAACGCCTCGGGTACGCGAACCCGATGGAGTCCTGGCCGCCGGAGGACCGTCAGGACGTCCCGCCGGGTGACCAGCCGACCGACTGGGCCGGCCGCGGAGCGGTCGAGACCGCGGTGTATTCGCTGCCGGAAGGCTGGGAAGACACCAGCGCTGCGGACGTCGACAACATCCAGATCGCCAACTTCGGATCCTTGGAGTTCGACCCGGCGACGGTCGCTCGTCACGAGGTGTTCACCCGGGAGACGGGAATCTCCCGTGACTACATCACGTCCGAGGTCAACACCGCGATTCCCCAGCAGCAGTCCTTCCTGAGTTCACAGCAGGGCTCGCCGGTGGCGTTCAACGTCGAGTTGCAGACGTTCACCTCCTTCGTCCAGAACGGCTGGATCGAGACCCAGCAGCCGCTCTGGGGCGACGGTGGGCCGTTCGAGGCGTTCCCCGACGTCGTCTCGGAAGTTCTCTCCTCGGATCGGGATCCCGACTCCGACGAGGAGCAGGTGTACTACGCACCGCAGATCATGAACATGCCGGTCTACCACGTCAACCGGGCGCTCCTTGAGGAGCAGGGCGTGGACCCCGAGATCGCCAACGGCGAGTGGACTTGGGACGACCTGGACACGGTCATCGACGCCTTCCAGGACGTCGAGGCGATGGGCTTCGCGTTCCACGGGGCCAACGACGTGTACACCCTGTTCGACTTCATGCTGACGGTGTACCAGCAGGGCGGGCAGTTCGTCGCCGACGACGGGACGGTCCAGTTCAACACGGACGCCCACTACCGGGCGATGAACCGGCTGGTCGACATGGTCGACCGTCTCCCGCAGTCCATCCTCAACTTCGGCCAGGGCGACCTGACCGACGTGTTCCTCTCCGAGAACGCGGCGATCACCTGGCGGTGGAGTTCGTTCGTTCCGGAGGCGCTGAGCAACTTCGGCGACGACTACTACATGGCGAAGCCGCCGGCGGCCACGGAAGGACCGGACCCCGCCCAGCGGTCGATGTTCAACCCGAACCTGCTGGCCATCAACCCGTTCGCGTCCGACGCGAAGAAACTGGCCGCGCTGACCCTCGCCGACGTGAACCGCTCCTACGCCGCCTCGTGGTGGGAGTACACGTACGAGGGGAACCTCTCGTACGCGACCCAGGTCTACGAGGACGCGCTGCAGATGCAGGAGATGCTGCCCGAGTGGCAACAGCTCTTCAGTGAGCAGATCGCCGAAACGCAGGAGCTGTCGAACGTCGAGGTGTGGCCGTCGATGAACGCGACCCAGCAGCGGACCGCGGAGGAGATCTCCCTCGCCCTCGCCGGCGAGAAGTCACCGGACCAGGCGGTCGAGGACCTCCAGTCGTACATCGACGAGGTCCTCCAGCAGTAACCCCTCTCGACCGGTATCTTCGTCACCTCCTCTTCCGTTCGACGGAATCGATCACGAACACGATATTCACACTACACTCAAACAATGGGTACCCAAACGAAGTCCGTCGGTGATAGACTCCCGATATCCGACGCGTTCCGCGAGAGAGCCTCGGATATCGTGAACGATCACATAAGAAAGATCCTCCTGGGGCCGGGACTGCTCACGCTGTTTCTGGTGTTCATATACCCGGTCGTGTATATGTTCTACCAGTCCTTTTTCACGAACATCACGAGCGGCTTCGACGGCGAGTTCGTCGGGCTCCAGAACTATGCGACGCTGTTCCAGTCGGGGCGGTTCATCGGGAACTTCATCACCACGCTCCAGTACTCGTTCGGCTCGGTGATCTTCGCCACCCTCGCCGGACTGGGCATCGCGCTCGCCATCCAGCAAGTCGAGAGCGACCGCCTTCAGGACATCTACGTCTCGCTCGTCATGGCCGCGTGGTCGATCCCGCTGGCGACGGCGGGGCTGATGTGGCGCTGGATCCTCCAGGGACAGACGGGCGTGCTGAACACGATCCTTCAGGAACTCGGACTGATCACCACGAACATCCCGTGGTTGGCGGACTCGACGCTGGCCCTGGTGGCTGTCACCTTCGTCGACGGGTGGGTCCGGATGCCGTTCGCGATGATCATCATCTACGCCGGACTGCAGTCGATTCCACAGCACATGTACGACGCCGTGAAGGTCGACGGCGCGACGACGCTCGAGGCGTTCCGACACGTGACGCTGCCGTACCTGCGCCCGTCGTTGTTCGTCGCGATCCTGATCAACTGGATGTTCGCGTGGCGGGCCTTCGACATCGTGTTCGGGATGACCAACGGGGGCCCGGGAACGGCGACCGAAGTGCTGTCCATCACCCTCTACCGGCAGGGGATGGAACTGTTCAAATTCGGGTACACGAACGCGATCGCGGTGGTACTCGTCTTGGTGACGATGGTCGTCGGTGCGTTCTACGTCAAAGTGATCCTACAACGGGTCGACGAAGTATGATCGGACACCACATCCCGTCTCCGGAGCACAGACGCGATACGGTCAGCAAACGGAGTGACTAACGATGGCAACAGAGACTCAACGAGATCAGTGGATCGGCTACGAGACGAAAAAGCAGTTCTGGGAGGCGGTGAAGAGCCGATACGTCGCCCACGCGTTCATGTTCCTGACGCTCTTTGTCGTCCTCGCACCGCTTACCTGGATGTTCCTCACGTCGCTGAAGCCCAACGACGCGGTGTTCGCACAGACCTATCTCCCCACGACGCCGTTCCAGGGCGCCGTCGAGGCGTACGGCTCGGCTCTCGTCACGAAGGGCCACTGGAAGGCCGCGATGAACTCGTTGATCATCGCCATCACTTCGACGACCATCGTGATGGCGCTCGGCACGCCGGCCGGCTACGTCTTCAGCCGGTACCGCTTCCGGTTCGACGACGCGATGTTCCTGTTGGTCATCGTCACGCGACTCTTCCCCCCGATCGGCCTGATCATCCCGTACTACCAGATCATGGCCTACCTCAACCTACTCAACACGCGGACCGGAATCATCATCGCGCAGATCTACCTCTGGCTACCGCTGGTCATCTACACGATGCGGAACTTCTACATCACCATCCCGACGTCCCTGGACGAGTCGGCCAAGGTCGACGGCTGTACCGACTTCCAGGCGTTCAGACACGTCATCCTTCCCTTGGTGATGCCAGGGGTCGCCGCGAGTGCGATCCTGACGTTCCTGTTCTCGTGGCGCGAGTTCCTCTTCGCGTTCATCGTGAGCACTGACCTGCAGTCAACGACGCTCCCCGTCGCCGTCTACCAGTACATCGGCGACATCCAGATCCAGTGGGCCTCCCTCTCCGCCGCCGGGACCATGTCTATCATCCCGGCCGTGCTCGTCGTCTTCGTCTTCCAGAAGTACATCGTGAGCGGTCTCACCGGCGGGGCGGTGAAGGAATAGTCCCGCTCCCCTCGTTCCGTTCGTCTTCACGGTATCCACGGGACTCGGTTCGAACGACCGACTGCAGACTGGCGTCTTCTCCGGAACCGGGTGCTTCGTCCCCGAGTACGTGCGCCGCTCGTTGAGTCCGCACCGCATGGCGTCGATCCGTCGGCTCGCGAGAACTTGGACCGGGGAAGTGGTGTCATCGGATCCGTCGACGGGGTATGCAACAGGTATAGTTGAATATGATCTGTTTCGCCACCGTATGTCGGACCAGACCATTGTCTACGTAACTCGGAGTATTCCGAACGTCGAAACCGAGGCGCTGGCTGAGGGATGTGACATCGAGGTGTGGGACGGAAAACTCCCACCGGAGAAAGATCACATCGTCGAGAAATTGTCCGAACTCGAGGCGGACGGGTTCCTGTGTCTCCCGACGACATCGACGCCGAGGTGATGGACGCATCACCGAACCTCGAGGTCGTCAGTACGTACTCGGTCGGATTCGATCACATCGACCTCGGCGCCGCTGAGGAGCGGCACATCGCTGTCGATCACCCCCCGGTGTCCTCACCGAGACGACCTTTCAGATCCGTCTCCGCGCACCTCGTCGGTGACTGTGACGGCGGGACGAAGCCACGACGCAAATACGGACAACGGACGATCGGAAGACCGTCGAGATCTCACCGACGATCGGCCCAGTTTGCACGACAGTTGCTACCGGCCCTTGCTGCCCCATCCGAAGGCGAGCCACCCACCGTCGGCCGTGATGACCTGCCCACTGATGTAATGACCGCCTGCCGCCAGGAACGTCGTACAGTTTGCCATCTCCTCGATCGTTCCAAACCGGCCCAGTGGAACCCTGTTGTGGATGTGGTCGTCGGTGTACCCGTAGTACGGCCAGGTCGTTTCGTCGTATACCGAGTCGTCGTCGCCCCGTGTCTGCTCGTCGAGAGGTGTCTTGATGAATCCGGGAGCCAACGCATTGACCCCGATTTCGTGTTCGCCCAACTCGACGGCGAAGCTTCGGGTGAGGTTGTTTACACCGGCTTTCGCCGCATTGTAGTTTCCTCGCCCCTGCACGCCGAAGTGGCCAAACAAACTCGAGATGTTGATGATCTGTCCCCCGTCGTCTCTGTCGACCATTCGCTGACCGGCCGCCTTACAGCCGAAGAACACGCCCGTAAGATCCACTTCGATAACCGTTCGCCATTCGTCCTCGCCCAATTCGAGTAACGGATGATTAGCTTGCACTCCAGCGTTGTTGACCATGATGTCGAGAGAACCGAACTTCCGAACCGCTGTATCCACGAGTTCTTCAACGTCCGCGTAGGTCGTCATGTCCGCTTCCACGCCGATGGCCTCACCACCGGCCTCGCGGATATCCCCCGCGACTCGGTCCGCGCGTTCTTGCTTTCGTGAATTCGTCACCACGTTCGCACCCTCTTCGGCGAATCGGACCGCGATGCCTTCCCCGATGCCACTACTGGATCCAGTTACGATTGCCGTCTTCCCCTCTAATCGCCCGGACATGACAGCGATTAAGATGTCTTGTACAATATAATCTATCCTCGCTTACGGGGACGTGTCATACTGAAGACGTATGGGGTAGGCGTCCCTTCGGTCACGCTGAACCGGAGCCAAGGAACGAACGAGACTCCGTCGTTTCGGCGCCCGTCCCGAACGCCCGGTGACGTCACCTGCGTCGTGGATCCAATGAAGACACCGAATCAACGACTCCGCCTCCGTCGCAAAACCGTGGACTTCCGGATTCTCCAAAGTGGTGGTGTGCCCTGCACGACTGTCATAGCCTCTGTACGTCAGTGCACATCCCACCGCCAGTGCGTTCGGTCACGTCCGTGAACAGTTACCACCGTAGTATCTTCCGGTCGGGAAATCGACGGGAGTGGTGAGCCGCGCGAAACTGCTACTCGATCGATACTGGAGTGCCGTTGGCTGCTGATCTCTGGACGGGCACGCCTCTTGGCCGTTTCTCCAGTCTCGTGGGCTCTACCCACCGTTACACACCATGAAAAACACTATATTCCACGGAAGTCATGGTGAACGATGGCGCACATGAAGAACGTGATATTCACCCCGGACGCACCGAGTCCCGAGAACGTCCCGTACTCCCAGGGCGTCGAGGCCAACGGCTTCATCTTCTCGGGACAGGGCCCACACGTTCCCGGGAAGGGGCGTGAGACCGTCGACGGTGGTATCGAAGCACAAACAAGAAGATGTATCGACAACCTTCAGGCCGTACTCGAGGAGAGGGATGCGACACTGGAGGATGTGGTCAAAGTGACGGTGTACCTCACTGACATCGACAACTACGAAGCGATGAACGAGGTGTACTCCGAGTACTTCCCCGAGGACTTCCCGGCCCGAGCAACGCTGGAAGTGAGCGACATTCCGTTCGGCGGAATCGCAGTCGACACGATCGCAGTCACCGAGTGACGGTACACTCCAGGCGAACGTAGATCGGGTATCCGAACCACCGCCTGCGAGCGACGACGTTCCGAACGATTGTGTCAGTCGTTTACCGTGCTGGTGGATCCCGATTCGAGGGATGACCGAAGCGGCGAACGGCGGGTGTTCACACTCCTCGATTTTGGGACTCGTTTCGACGTCCCGTTCGAACGCCGATGAGAGGGTGACGTGAAGACCGACCGAGTCCGTTACGGAGTCGCGTTTGTAACTGTACACTCACCTGATCGAATGCAGTCCGGCGATCCGGTGTGCAACGACCGACACAGGCTACGATGAGACGAAACGACGAGAGGGTGTTCTACCAGGACTTGATTCGAATGTCCTGAAGCGGGCGAGAGAGGGAAATCGAGGCGGCCGCCCGAGTGGTGGGTGACGTACAAGGCGATGATAATTTCGAGTGACTTGAGCGCTTCCCGACCGGACGATAGGTTCTCGGCGCTTCCCTCGACCAGTTCGACGACGTGTTCTGCGGCGTTCCCGAAGGCGTTGCGGTAGTCCTCGTCCCAGGTCCATGCGCCGTCGATTCCAGGGAGTGACTCTTCGATGTGCTCACCGTCTTCGAGTCGCCAGTACCGCCACTCCCCGTCGTCGTTGTTGAGGTAGAGCTTCCCCTTGGATCCCATGAATATGTAACACATCGACGACGACTCCCTCGGGACGGTACAATCGAGCGTCGCGAACGTATTCTCTTTCGTAACGAGGAACCCACCACCACCGGCGTCGTCGACCGGATCGTCGACGTCTAGAGTATCGACGGCCTCGTTTTCACCATTGACGTATCCCGTGATCATGTCCGCTCGCGAATTCAGGAGATATACGAGTGTGTCGAGCAGATGGGTCGAGTTCCGCATCAACTCCATCCGAAACTGTGCGTGGACGGAGTGGACGTCCCCCAGTAGATCCCGTTCGTTCATGAGGTCGTGAAGTGTCTGAAGCTTCTCTGTGAAACGATGAGAGTGATTGATCACCAGTTCCGTGTCCGTTTCATCACAGGTATCGATCATCTGCTTGGCTTCAGTGACGCTCGACGCGATCGGCTTTTCGCACCAGATCACGTCTGGATCCCCCTTGGTCGCGGCATCCACCACGTGTTCATGGTGGAGTATGGTCGGCGTACAGACGGACACGATATCGAACTCGTTGGTCTCCAGCATCTCGCAGTGGTCTCGATACCGGCTTGACGGCGGAACGTTCCACGCGTTCCCGAACCGTTCGAGTTTCTCCTCGTCGATGTCCGCGATAGCCGTGATTTCCACGTCGTCGACGGTTGCGTACCCGCCGGCATGACTCGCCGGGACCGATTTCTCGCCCAATTCGTCGTCATCGTGGACTCCGAAGAGACCCATACCCGCAACGCCACCAGTGCCAATGATGGCTGCTTGATAGACCAGTCGTACCGCGATTTCCATGTCGACGCATTACTCCTTCGATTCATGCGTTATACTGCCCTTCGTACAAGTTCGAGAGTTTCAGTAGGAATCTCCAGAACCGAGGGAGGGGAAACCATTTTTAAGTATCTCAGTCAAGAATTCGGGCATGTGTGAGGAGGTAACACATCACCCGCCGGCTGAACTTTCCACCCGAGCCACGAACGCGCAGCCGTCACAGATCAGAGCCATGTTCAACCGAGCCGAACGGCATGGGGGAGACCTCGTCCGCTTGGAAATCGGTGACCCCGACTTTTCGACACCGAAGCACATCATCGAGTCTGCCTTCGATGCGACGCTCGAGGGGGAGACCCACTACACGCCGAACGCCGGAACGCTGGAACTTCGGCGGGCAATTGCCGAGAAAATGGACGCGGAGAACAACGTCTCGTACGATCCGGAGAGCGAGATACTCGTCGGGAACGGCGCTATGGAAGCGCTGTATCTCGCGCTACTAACGGTCATCGATCCGGGCGACGAAGTCGTCGTTCCGATACCCGGATGGCCCAACTACCTATCGTAGATTTCCTTGGTCGGTGGTGAGTGCGTACCCGTTACACTCCCGAAGGAACAGGGATTTTCTTTCGACGCAACTCGCGTGATGGAGGCGATCTCGGAAGATACCGCCGCAGTAATCATCAACTCGCCCTGTAATCCGACCGGGGGGGTGTACGATTCGAGTGAGGTGTGCGCCATGATCGAGGAGGCCGCCGCACACGACGCGTACGTAATCGTCGACGAAATTTACGAGGGATTACTCTACGAGGGCGATCCGACATCTGTCGCGGCCCAGACGGAGTATTCTGACCACGTCCTCACGGTCAACGGGTGTTCCAAAAAGTACGCCATGACCGGCTGGCGTGTCGGGTGGTTGGCTGGCTCGGAAGGAGTCATCGGTCCGGCAACCAAACTCCACGAGAGTACGACGTCCTGTGCGTCAACGATGTCCCAAAACGCGGCGGTCGCCGCCCTAACCGGGGATCAATCGCCAATCCGGACGATAAAATCCGCCTTCAGGGAGCGGCGGGACTACGTCGTTGAGCGGATTGAGGACCTCCCTGTAGTCACGAGTCCGACGCCCGAGGGTGCGTTCTACGCGTTCCTCGACGTCAGCGGACTCGATGGATCGAGCATGGAGATTGTGAAGCGTCTCCTGTACGATTACGGCGTCGTGACAGCACTGGGGATCGGCTTTTCGGAGTACACTGACGACTTCGTCCGGATTTCGTTTGCCAACAACGTCGACCGACTGGAAGTAGGGTTCGACCGTATCGACGAGATGGTGCGTGATTCGGGAGGACACTGAACGGAGGGTTTCATCGAACTCTCCACACGCCGTGACGACGGTGTTTCCCGATTCGTCTCCGTGTACGTCGTCGGTGATTGGGACGAGGGGACGAAGACACGACGCAAGGGGAGTCCGGAGTCGGCCGGGCGACGTTTCGTCCGTATCGTGCTGTTCGGGTCCTGTGGCGACACCTACGGCCCCGTCTCCGTAGTAGTCGAAACGTCCGGTGGTGTCGCCCTGATCCACCACCGTACCGGTCTGGAGGCGGACAACGCGAGATCCACCGACGGAGCCGGGCGTGACGTCCCCCGGCGACGGAAGCCGGTGTCGAACGGTCGGCGCCGCTACACTCTGAACTCTTCGAGCGCGTCCTCGTCGAGTTCGACGCCGTGGCCCGGCGTATCCGGCAACTCGATCATCCCCTCGTCGTTCGGTCCGAGCGGATCCGCGACCACCTCGTCGAACACCTTCACGTCCATGTCGCGGTAGAAGTACTCGACGATCATCCCGTTCTCGACGGATCCAACCAGCGACGCGTGGAGGTTCCAGTTGTAGTGTGGGGCGATCGGTACGTCGTAGGCCGACGCGTACTTCGCGATCCGCAGCCACTCGGTGATCCCGCCACAGACCGTCGCGTCGGGCTGGAGGATGCCCGCCGCCCCCTGGTCGTACAGGTTGGCGAAGTCGTGTCGCGTCCCCTCCAGTTCGCCCGTGGCGACTGGGTAGTCGATGGCGTCGTTGACTTGTGCCATCGTTTCGACCCGATCGATCATGACCGGCTCTTCCATGAAGTAGGGGTCGTACGGTTCGAACGCCTTGCAGGCACGGATCCCCTCGGGTGCCGACGACCACACGCCGTTGGCGTCCAAAAACAGCGTCCGATCGGGGCCGATCTCCTCGCGGACGGCCTCGACACGCTCGACCTCCTCCGGGATGGACCGACGGCCGACCTTCATCTTCACGGCGTCGTGCCCCTCGTCCAGGTAGCGGTTGATCTCCTCGCGCAGCCCTTCGTGGCCCTTGTCGTCGCGGTAGTAGCCGCCGCTCGCGTAGGTCGGCACCGCGTCCGCGTGGGCGCCCAATAGTTTGTAGAGTGGCTGTTCGGCGGCCTTCGCCTTCAGATCCCACAGTGCGATGTCCACGGACGAGATGGCCCGCAGGAACAGTCCAGTCCGGCCGATCTGGATGTTCCCTTCGTACATCTCCTCCCACAGCCGCTCGGTATCGCGCGGGTCCTCCCCTTCGAGCGCCGGGGCGAGCCGGGATTCGACGGCGTCTGCCACCAGCTCCGCTGCCTCGTAGCCCAGCGAATAGCCGACTCCTTCGAGGCCGCTTGCGGTTCGAACGTGCGTGATCGCGTGGTCCCGGAAGTGGATCGTCCGGTTGGAAAACGATACGGGCGTCTTTAGGGGGATTTTGATCGGATACGACTCGATGGACTCGATCTCCATACCGAAAACGTCGGCAACCCGGATGATATAATTTTCCCATGGCGACCAGCCCAACGGCGGGGTTTCGTCGTCCTGACGGGAGGGCCCTGCCGTCTATCGGGTCACGGGTGCCTCGACCGAGCCGATCGATTCGACCGTCGCACGGACCTCGTCCCCGGGATCGATGGGCGCTGCACCGGGCGTTCCCGTGCTGAACAGGTCACCCGGTTCGAGGCTCATGACCTCCGAGTGGAACGAGACGATCTCTGCGGGCGGGAACAGCATGTTCCTGATCTCGTTTTCGGCCTCGACCTGCCCGTTCACCTCGGTCGCGACGCGGAGGTCCGCGAGGTCGAGCGGTTCGTCGGGGATCGCGAGAGCGTCGCCGGGGACGAGGAAACTGTCGAAGCTCTTGGCGCGCGTGAGAAAGCGCGGGTTCCGCTGGAGGATGTCCTCGGCGGTCATGTCGATGACCGGGAGGTAGCCGGCGACGACCTCCTCGACACGCTCCTCGGCGACGCCGTGACACGCCCGGCCCATGACGACCGCCAGTTCGGCCTCGGCGGTCACCCGCTCGCTTTGGGCTTTCGGGGGGAGCCGGATCGGTCCGCCCGGCCCGGTGAGCACCGTGTTCGGCTTCATGAAACTGGCCGGCTCGTCTGGGCGCTGTTCGTCGAGATCCCCCGCGTGTTCCTCGTAGTTGAGGCCGATGCCCCAGAGCTTCCCGAACCGTTCGAGCGGTGCGGCCAGTCGGAGGTCGTCCGCGGGGACCGGATCGGCCGGCGCGTCGGCCGGGGTGCCGAGCGTCCCTGCCGCCGCGCGCGGGAGCGCCTCGCGGACGCTCCCCAGATCCGGGTGGGCGGCACCCAGCGGGACGAACCCTTCCTCGTCCCCCAACAGCGGGCGCCCGTCGGTCGTGCGTGCCAGGTACTTCATCTCCGTTCACCCCGACCGCCGCAGGTGGTCATAGGTTCGCTCCCGTCGAACCGCCGTCGATGGTGATCGCCGTCCCGTTGATGTATCCCGACTTCGGCGACGAGAGGAAGGACACGGTGTTGCCCAGTTCCATCGGATCGCCGATCCGTTCGAGCGGGTTCGACGCCCAGTCGGCCAGTCCCTCCTCGTAGGAGTCGTAGTCGCCACGGTCGACCGCGGCCTCTACCAGATCCTGAATGCGGGCCGTCTCGTGAGGCCCGGGCAGCACCGCGTTGGCGCGCACTTCGGGGGCGAACTCCTTCGAGAGGGTCTTCTCTAGCCCGATCACGCCCATCCGCACCGAGTTCGACAGCACGAGGCTGTCGATCGCCTCCTTGACGCTCCGGGAGGTGATGGTGACGATGGTCCCGCCGTCGCCCGCCGCGAGGTGTGGCTGGGCCGCCCGCGCGAGGCGGACGACGCTCATCACGAGGAGGTCGTAGGCCTCGTACCAGTCCTCGTCGTCGATGTCGACGAACTGGCCGGACGGCGGCCCCCCGGCGCTGGTAACCAGGTGATCGAGTCGGCCGAACTCCTCGACCGCCGTCTCGACGAGTTGCTGGATGTCGTCCTCGTCAGTCAGATCGCCGGGCTGTGCCACGACGTCGACGCCGTCGGCGGCGACGGATTCGACGTCCTCCTGTGCCGCCGCGAGTCGCTCTTCGTCACGACCGTTGATCACGACGTCGACGCCTTCGCGTGCCAGTGCCTTCGCGGATGCCTTGCCGAGCCCGCTGGACGACGCCGTTACGAGTGCCGCGTTGCCGTCTATTTCCAGATCCATGTCGAATGCCTCCACACAGGGAGACCAAAAGGTTTCCCACGACGACACCTGATGCCGGTATCCGTCTCGGGCACCCCCCGTCCGACGGTCCCCCCCTCGACCGCCGGCGGGTCACACTCGCCGACAGCCACGTCGACGACTCTCCGATCGCGGGCACGAAGGCTCTAGGCGGCCGATGTGGTGCCCTCCGTCCCGGGCATCCGAAGCGAGAGGAGCGTGGCGACGGCACCGATGCCGGCAAGCAGGAAGAACGCCTCGTCGAAAAAGCCGGCGTCGGCGATCACCCCGACGACGGTCGGGAACCCGGCGCCGACGAGCATGTATCCGGACCGTATCGACCCGATTCCGATCCCCTGGATGTCGTCGTCGAGTGCTTCAGTGAGATACGTGAGCGTAACCGTCGCGTAGCCGAGAATGCTGCTCGCCATGACGGTGACGACGACCAGCGCGGGCAGTCCGTCGACGAAGGGGAGAAGCCCCATCGTCACGGTGATGACGGCGAACACGATCGGGAGGGCGCGCCCCGGTCCCAGCGTATCGTAGGCCGTCCCCGAGATCGGTCGCACCACGATACCGAGCGCGAAGAGCCCCCCGAACAGCACAGCCGCGGTGGTCGGCGTGATGCTCTTCATCTCGGCGAGATACGTCGGATAGAACGCGGTGAACGACTGCCAGATACAGTATCCGAGCGTCTGGACGGCTATCACGGTCGCGATCGCGGGGTCGCGCACCGCCTCGGTCACCCGCCGGAGCGTGGTCGCGAGCGTGGCCGTCTCCGCGGTGCCGCTCCCGTCGCCGGGCACGGCGACGTGAAGGCCGACGCCGGCGAGCAGGAACAGCGGCACCGCGAAGCCGAGCCCGACCTCCCAGGCGAACGTCGCGGCCAGGAGACTCCCCAGGGGCGGGAGCACGGAACTCCCGAAGTCGCCGGCGCTCTGGACCACCCCGACCGCCGTCCCGCCGCGATCCGGGTAGGTCGTCACGAGGAGCGTGAGGCGGGAGACGCCGTACAGTGCCGTCGCGAAGCCGAAGAGGGCGGTCCCGACGAACAGCGCGCCGACGGACCCCACCGTCACCACGAGCGCCAGCGTCACCGCGGAGACGGCGGTACTCGCGACGAGCAGGCGGCCGGAGCCGGCGCGGTCGTCGAGGAGTCCACCGGGGAGTTGGCCGAGCGCGTACGCCACCCACAGCGTCGTTATCAGGAGTCCGGCGGTCGTCAGATCGAGGCCAAAATCGGTCCGCAGGTACGGCAGGACGGCGGGGTAGACAAGCCGCACGCCGATCGAGAGAAACCACCCGCCACCGACGGCGACGAGCGTCGGTCCTCGACCCCCTCGCCACAGTTCCGCGGCGACGCGACGGATCTCTCCGGCCCGCCCACTGGCGCCCATTGGTGGCGCTGTTTCCGGCCGCATCATTATAGGCTTCGGTCACCCGACCCGGTGGACTCGTGGTCACGCCGCGGCCGGACGGCTGTCGGGAGCGCCGGCGTCCACGACGGCCGTGACCTCCGTCCGGAGCGATCCCCTCGGACACCGGCCGTCGGTAGACGCCGACGTGCCGAGCGTTCGCCCCGACCGGGGCGTCACAGGTCGAAGACCGAACGCGCCGTCCCCCCGTAGATGGCCGCCACCTCGTCGTCGTCGAACTCCGTCCCGAGCGACTGGTACAGCTGTTTCGTGGTGTCGAAATCCATGTGGGGCCAGTCGGACGCAAAGAGGAGGTTGTCGCTCCCGTTGAAGAGTCGGGCGACCCGTGCGATGTACTCGGGTTCGGCCGCGCCCTCGATGGGCTGGCTCGTGAAGTAGAACTGGTCGTCGATGTACTCCTGGGGGGATTTCTCGAGCATCGGCGCGTCCTCCCGCAACATCAGGTAGTGCTGTTCGTACCGTCGGATGAAGAACGGAATCCACCCCAGCCCCGCCTCCATGATGACGAACTCGAGGTCGGGATATTTGACCGGGATCCCCTTCGTGAGCATCGTCGAGAGGTGGAACATCTGTTCCGACGGGTGACAGCAGACCTTCGCGTCGAGGTAACGGTCGGTGCCACGCCAGTGTTGCGGGAAACTCCCGATGAGTCCGTTGATGCCGGGGTGCATCATCACCGGTAGTCCCGCGTCTTCGGCGGCCTCGTATATCGGATCGTACTTCTCCATTCCGAGCGGTGGCGACACGCCGGCACAGGGGAGCATGACGCTCGCGATCTTCGGCTCCGATGCGCGCCGGCGGATCTCGGCCGCGGCCAACTCGGGTTTCTGGGGGGCCACGACCGCCGCTCCGTGGAGCGTCGGGAGTTCGTCGAGGAACTGGTCGAGGATCCAGTCGTTGTAGGCGCTCGCGAGGGCCGCCGCGAGTTCGCCGTGGTGGACGAATCCCAGTTTCAGGTTACAGCCACCGGGCGTCAGGATCGCTCGATCCCGGTTCAACATCTCGTCGGCGGCGGCGATGTCCGCCACCGTGTTTGAAAACTCCAGTTGCGTCGTCGACCGTCCCGACTCGATGGCCGGGTTGAGAAACGCCGGCCCCGGGTAGTGGCCGCTGTACTTCCGGATGGTGTCCGCGTCGATACCCATCGACGCGAACGGGTCATCGATATACCCGACGAAGTCCTCTTCCTCTTCGAGCAGGTGGGCGTCACAGTCGACGACGGTCCCGTCTACCTCGTTGAGTTCGCTGAAGCGATCGGTGGAATGCATGGGCGTGTCTCGCTGTCTTCGTGATTTCGTTCGCTGGTTACACCGTGAGGACGACGTCGCCGTCCTCGGTCCGGACCGCGTACGATGGCAGGCGAGCCTCGTCGACGCGACACTCGCCCGACGTGACGTCGAACTCCCAGCCGTGCCAGGGACAGGTCAACACCGTCCCCTCTGCGACCCAGTCGCGGTCGACGGTGAGCGTCTCGGGGTCGAAGGTCGCTTCGAGCGTCCCGCTGAGTTCGCCCTCACAGATCGGCCCACCCTGGTGTGGACACCAGTTCGCGTACGCGTAGTACGCGCCGTCCCGGTTGAATACGGCGACTTCCCGGCCGTCGACCTCGACGAGGAGACGACTCCCCTCCGGAAAGTCCTCCTCGGCGGCGACGACGTGGTCGGTCATCGCGGAACCCCGAACACCTCCCGCGCGTTGCCGGCGAGGATCCGATCCTGTTCTGCCCGCGAGAACGGCGCGAGGTACCGATCGACCAGCGCCGATGGGCTGTCGAAGTCGTAGTGGGGATGGTCCGTCGAGAACATGAGCATCTCCGGGCCGACCATCTGCAGGAGTTGGTGCATGTGGCGCCGGTCGTTCGGTTCGCCGATCGGTTGGGTCCCGATGTAGAACGACTCCCGGAGGTACTCCTCGGGCGTTCGTTCGAGAAGTGGCGCCCAGTCACGCCGCTGCTTGTAGCCGCGGTTCAGACGGCCGATCATGTACGGTATCCAGCCGATCCCCGCCTCCAGAAACACGAAATTGAGGTCGGGGAACTTCTCCGGGACGCCCTGATAGATCATGCTCGTGAGATGCAACATCTGGGAGAACGGATGTGACAGCGTCCGAACGGCCAGCCAGTTCTCGAGGTCCCGAACCAGCGTCGGGAAGTCCCACTGCACGGCCGCGCCGGAGAACCCGTGGGTGACGATCGGTAGATCGTTGTCCTGGGCCGCCTGGTACAGGACGTCGTACCGCGGGTTGCCGAGCGGTTTGTCGGGGCCGCCGCTCTCGATGAACGCCCCGACGATCTGCCGTTCGGAGCCCATTCGGTCCAGTTCTTCGGCCGCTTTGTCGGGCTCCGTCGTCGCGACCGTACAGAGCCCGTAGAAGTGGTCGTACTCGTCCAGAAACCGGTCGAGGAGGACGTCGTTTGCCGCCTTCATCTCCGCTCGTGCCCGCTCCCTCGGGAGGTGGTCCACGAACGAAGGCGCCGTGTTGAGGATCGGGTAATCGACGCCCAGTTCCTCGCAGACCGGCTGCTGGACGTGTGCGTCCGGTTCCGTCACGGGCATCGTATGCGCACTGTCCTTGCCGGGTGTCTCGCCGACCCAGTGGTGGCCCGGGTAGGCGAACCTGAACCCCTGTGCCGTGTCCGGATCCAACCGCGTCCGATACGGTTCGGGCAGCCGCTGTGCGACCGCCCGTTGCATGTCCGGGTGAACGTAGTTGACGTGAACGTCCGTGTCGACGATGGTGAGTTCGCTCTCGTCGCCGTCGGGATCGGAACTGTGCATGTTATTCACTACCAGTACTCGTACTGGTCCCCCACGTGATATTAATATTATCCCGGCGAGCGTGCGACGGACTCGATCGGCGACACGGTTATGCCGGCGGGCACGAGCATAGGCGACATGGTCGACGACGCCTCTTGGGAGCGGGCGCTCCACGGACTGGCCGGCGAACTCGGGATGCCAGTCGACGGCGGGGTCGAATCGGGGGCACTCGCGTACGCCCGGGAACTGCACGCCGCAATCGACGACCTTCCGGACGAGGCAGGTGATGCCCCCGATCCGGCGGGGGCACGGTCCGACGACGAGTACAACGCGTTCCTTGCCGTGTACGACGAACCCCGCACGACGGAGTCGAGCGGCACCCTCGACGGGGTGTCGATCGCTATCAAGGACAACATCGCCGTCCGGGGGCTCACGATGACGTGTGGATCGACCGACCTCTCGTATGTCCCGTCGTTCGACGCGACGGTGGTCGAACGGCTGCTCGACGAGGGCGCACGCGTCGTGGGGAAGGCGAACATGGACGCGTTCGCCTTCGGCCCGGCCGGCGAGTGGAGCGAGTTCGGTCGCGTTCACAATCCGGTGGCGCCGGGGCGGGTTCCCGGCGGCACCTCGAGCGGGAGCGGTGTCGCCGCCGCCGCCGGCCTCGTCGACGCGGCGCTCGGGACGGATACGGGCGGGAGCGTCCGCGTCCCCGCGGCGTGCTGTGGCCTCGTCGGCGTAAAGCCCTCACACCACCTGGTCTCCCGGTACGGGGTCGTGGGGAACATGCCGTCGACGGACACGGTCGGGCCGCTGGCGCCCGACGTCGAGACGGCCACCCGGGTGCTGGACGCCATCGCCGGCCCCGACCCGCGCGATCCGGCCTCGGTGCGTCCCGACGCCGGCCCGATCGCCCACTCCCTCGGTGCCTTCGACTCGATACGGGTCGGCGTCGTCGAGTCCACGTTCGACCTCGTGGACGATCCGGTCGCGGACGCGATGGCCGGGGTCGCCGACGCACTCCGTGGCACCGAGGGGATCACCGTGACGCCCGTCCCGGTCGAAATCCCCGAGACGGTCGAATACGCCTACTCGCTCATGTACGGGGCCGAGTACGCGTGGCTCGTCGAGCAGTCCTTCGCCACGCGCGGTGACGGGCCAAGGGCCGATCCGGAATGGCTGCGGGCGTTCGCGTCGCCCCCGTTCAACACTCACGTCGCCGAGCGCGTTCTGCCCGGGGCGCTCGTGGATCGGCTGACGGACGGCCGCTCGTACGCCGCTGCCCGCCGCGAGGCCGCCGACTTCACCGACCACCTGACCGAGCAGTTCGAGCACGTCGACGTCCTCCTCACCTCCACGCTTCGGACGCTCCCTCCCGAGTACGGCGCGATCCAGTCCGCCGAAGACGGGCTGAAGTACTCGCTGTGCAAACCGTTCAGCCTCACCGGCCTCCCCGCCGTCTCGGTCCCTGCGGCGACGGTCGAGGGGCTGCCGGTCGGTGCGCAGGTGATCGCCCCGATGTTCGAGGACGGACGCGCGCTGCAGTGTGCGCGGGCGATCGAACGCGTCACTGAGGGTGGCGACGCGTAACCGACCGGCGGCGGCCGCGCATTACGGGGGCGAAAAGAACGTGAACTCGCCGTCCTCGAGGACGACCTCGTCGTCGAGTCGTAACGTCGGGTCCGACATCATCGCGTCGAAGTGTACGGGCGCTTGGGTCGTCCCCCCGAGCGTGCTGCTCGTCCCGATGCCCACGTGGACGCTGCCGAAGACGCCGTGCTCGTTCGAGAACCAGCCGTTGAACGACGTACACTCGGGGTTCATTCCCACGGCGAGTTGTGCGATGTTGTAGACGGCCGGATCGTCGTGTGCCGCCCAGACCTCGGCGATCCGCTCGGCCTCGTCGCCGCCCTCGACGGTCGTGACCGCCCCGTCTTCGACCTGCATGCTGACCGGCTCCGACAGGACGCCGATGTCGAGGTTCGGGATCGACCCGTCGAAGACCAGCCGTCCCTCGGCCTGTCCCTCGACGGGTGAGACGTTCGCCTCGATGTTCACCGCGGCGGTGAACTCGCCGGGCGAATCCGCGATCCCGGGGTGGGCGTTGCCCGGCCGACCGCTGAGGTCGAAGGTGGCGTCGGTTCCGGACGGGCTCGTGAGGTGGGCCTCGTCGGCCTCCCCGAGTTTGGCCGCCATCTCCTCGCAGTGGGGTTGCATCGCCTCGTAATCGGCGTAGAGTCCGCCCGTCACGAGCTGTTCCGGGGTGTGTTTGACCAGGCTGATGACCCGCACGCCGTTGGCCAGTGCCTCCTGTGTCGGTTCAGAATGGGTGATCGAGCGATGGACGGGGGTGATGACGACGTCGGGCTCCTGCATCGCCGCGGCGACGGTCTCGGGCGGTGCGTTTCCGTCGTACTCGCGGGGGTCCATGAGCGTCATCGATACCTCGGCGTCCAAGTTTCGCGCTGCGGCGGCGACACGTTCGGCCACGGTGGCGGTCCGCCAGTCGCCGACCACCAGGACGCGTTCTCCGGGCTCGATCGCGGCACACGTCTCCGCGACGACGTTCGCTCCGTTCATCTCCTCGATGGATCGCATGGGTGCAATTGCATCAAACTATATTTAACAGTTTCACCGCTGCTGGGCGGAGCGAACCAGTATCACGAGCGTCCCGACGGTGAGGACTCCGGCGACAAGACCGTACGCGACCCCCCACCCGGCCGCGTCGACGACCGTGCCGACGATCAACGGACTCAGCGAACCGAGCGTCATGAAGGTGGACCGAAACAGTCCGAACCCGACGCCTCGTTCCTCGGAGTCGAGTCGATCCAGCGCCCGGGAGTGGATAGACGGTCCACCGCTCATGGCCGCGCCGATGAGGACCGTCGCGGCGACGACGACGGGGAACGAGTCGGTGACGACGATGAGTCCGAAGTTGCTCACTCCGACGAGAAAGACGGCGGCGATCGCCGGATCGCGCCCGATCCGGTCGGATATCGCGCCAGTCACCGGCTGTGCCACGGCGACGGTCACGAAATAGGCCGAAAAGAGAATCCCCGCCGTACCGACGGTGAGACCGTGATAGGCGACGAGGAACGTCGGAAGGAACGACAGCGTGGCCTGGACGGAGAACTCGTGGGCGACGGCGACGGCAGTCGTCGTCAGCAACCCGGGTCGAGTCCCGAAGTCGGCGAACGTCCGCAGGTCCACCAGTTCTCGAAGCGAAGCGCCAGCGTTGACCGGTGGGGTGGAGCCGAGGAGGGTCGACACGAGCGCCGCCGCCGTCGCCACGAGCCCCGCGGCAAAGAGGAACGCACTCCGCCAGCCGGCGACGGAGAGGAGAACGGCGACGACCATCGGTGCGAGAAAGCCGCCGAGATTCGACCCCGCTTCGTGGAGGCCGATCGTTCGGCCGATGTCGTCGAACCGGCGCGATAGCAGGGCGGCCGAGACCGGGTAGTACACGCCCGCTCCGATACCCAAGAATCCGATACAGACGGCGACGACGATAAACGACGGCGAGACCGCGATCAAGAGACTCGCGAGTAGCGTGGCGCCGAGCGTGCCGACGATGACCCGGCGCTCGCCGAACCGATCGCCGAACACGCCGCCGGGGAGCTGAACGAGCGAATAGGTGAGCCACATGCCGCTTATCGCTGCGCCGACGAGGCTCGTGGAGACGGCGAATACGTCGATGAACTCGGGGACGAGTGGACTGACGGCGATCTGGGTAAACCGCACCGAAAAGAACGCGGCCATCAGGACGCCGAGCGTCGTATGTCGAGTCCGCCACCGATTTCGCATCCTACGCAGTCCGGACATCTATCGAATCGATGTAGCCGTGACCGAGCGATCGAAGTGGTCGAACATCGCTATCGTTACCCCTCTATTCCGTGGGACCGGGTCGGTTGCCGAACTTCGGCCCGACTGCCACTTAACGCTGCTGTCCGCCTCCACCGTCGGGTCCAGGGACGGCCCCCGAGGTATATAACTCCGCGCGCCCACCCCCACGTACCGATGCTCTCGTATACGGACGAGCAGCGAATGCTGTTCGACACGGCGCGCGGGATGGCCGAAGACGAGTTCGCCGCCGACGCGTTCACGTGGCAGGGGGAACGCCCCGTCGAGAACGTGGAACTGCTGATGGATCGGGGCTTTTTCGGGATCAACTTCGATCCGGAGTACGGCGGCGGCGGAATGACCGAGTTGGAGGCGCTCCTGTTGATCGAAGCGATCGGTCGCGTTTGTCCCGACACCGCCCGCACGATTCACACCCAGCATTTCGTGGCGCCCCACAGCATCCACCGACTCGGCACCCACGAAGCGAAAGAGAAGTACCTCCGGCCGCTTCTGGAGGACGGCGAGTTCGTCTGCTTTGCCGTCTCCGAACCGCAGGCTGGCTCCGATGTGAACGCGATGGACACCTCGGTCTCCGAGGAGGACGGTGGGCTCGTACTGAACGGCGAAAAGATGTGGGTGAGCGGCGGTGGCGAGGCCGAGGCGGCGGTCGTCTGGGCGCGGTTCCCGGAGGGGTTGGGGTCGGTCGTCGTCGACATGGACGCGCCGGGCGTCGACGTCTTCCGGGAGGACGTCAACATGAGCGACCACAGGCAGGCACAGATCCGGTTCGACGACGTCGAGATTCCGGAGATCGACGTCCTCTCCCGCGGCAAACGGGAGTTCGTCGAACAGGTCAAGGCGCTCAACTGGGAGCGGATCAGCGCCGGAGCGATGTCGAACGCCAAGGCCCTGTGCGCGCTCGATCGGTCGCTCGAGTACGCCCAGCACCGCGTCCAGTTCGACCAGCCCATCGCCGACTTCCAGGGGATCGAATGGAAGTTGGCCGACATGGCGACGAAGATCGAAACCTCGCGGGCGCTGACGCATGTCACCACCGCCCGAGGGCTCGAACGCGAGGACGGCGTTCCGGACAGACTCCACTCGTCGATGGTCAAACTGCAGGCCGCACGGATGGTCGACGACGTCGTCGACCAGGCATTACAGATCCACGGGGCCAACGGCTACGAACGGGGCCATCCGATCGAACAGCTCTACCGGATCGGACGGCGCTGGCGGATCGCCGGTGGGACCGACGAGATACAGAAAAACGGCATCGCCTCCGTCCTCAAGGACGACGGACTGGACGCGCTGTACTGAACGTCCGGTTCGCCGGCGGACGCTCCGGATGGTCGACCGGTTCGGGAAACGAGTCGACGCTGTCTGCGGTGTGGACGTCGAGACATACTCCTCTCACCGGCGTGACTGCCATCGACAGTCTCTTACCCGCGAGCGACGATGCAACGTGCAACGTTGACAACCGACATGAGCTCCGAAGAGATCGAGGAGACGGTCGAGCGTGTGCGGGAAGCGAGCAAACGAGGCGATTTGGACGGGAAGGTCGCGATCGTCACCGGGGCCGGCACCCGTGGCGGCGAGGGCGTCGGGAACGGTGCGGCGACGGCGATCCTCCTCGCCAGACAGGGGGCGACGGTGACGCTGGTCGACAAGGAACCCGAGTACATGGAGATCACCGAACGCGTCATCGAGGAGGAGGGTGGCGACTACCTCTCCCTGGAGGGTGACGTCACCGATCCGGACGACTGTCGACGGATCGTCGAGGAGACGGTGTCCCGGTTCGGTTCGCTCCACGTCCTCCACAACAACGTCGGCGGTGGCGCGCCCCGGGAGAGCGTCGAGAAGGCGAGTTCCGACACGTGGGAGGCGTCGCTCTCGATAAACCTGATGAGCGCCGTCTCGATGTCGAAATACGCCGTTCCTCACATCAGGGACAGTGGCGGTGGATCGATCATCAACGTCTCCTCGACGACTGCCTTGCGCCCGAAACGTGACGGCTCCTCGGCCCCGTACACGACGACGAAATCGGCCATGATGGGGCTCACCCGGGCGATGGCCCGGGACCACGGTGACGATCGGATCCGGGTGAACTGTCTCCTTCCGGGACTGATCTGGACGCCCGGCATCGCGCGCCACCTCGCCGACGAGCGGGAGAAACGCAAGGAGGCCACCCCCTACGCTCTCGAGGGTAGTCCGTGGGACGTCGGCTGGACGGCGGTCTTTCTCGCCAGCGATCGGTCGCGGTTCATCACGGGGGCGGCGATCCCCGTGGACGGGGGGCTCCTCCTCACGGCGGCCGACCACTGATCCGGGTGCGAGCGCCGCTCGTTTTCCGCCGGACCGTCTCGCCGCCCCCCGGAGTCCCTCCGTGGGGCCACCTCCACTTTTTTCAACGATCGCTCCGACCGGGGACCATGGTCAGACATTACCACTCGGAGCGAGTCCCTGCCGTCTACAACGAAGAGGACATCCCGAAACACGACCGCAGTGGTGGCGCGACGCAGTGGTATTTCAGGGGGTTCGAGACGCTGATGGGGATCACGAACATCCCCCCGGGATCGGCGGAGGAGATTCACTCCCACCCCTGGGAACAGATCGTGTTCATGCTCGACGGGTCGTGCCGGTTTCACGTCGACGGGGAGACGAAACACCTCGAAGCGGGAGACGTACTGGTGGTCCCTCCCGAGGTCGAACACGGCATCGAGGAACAAGACGAGTCCGGCAAACTGCTGTTCACCGGTCCGCTCCGAGAGGACATGGCACGGCTCACGGAGTATCAAGAGGAGTTCGTGAGCTACGACTGACCGCCCCCTGCCGGCGTGGGGACGACGGGGTCGTTCCCGGGGACACGCACTAAGGATTATTACGGGTCCATCCGTCTTCGGTCCCATGCAGGGCGAGACCGACAGACTGCCGTTTATCACGGAGCGGGATCAGCTACCCGCGGACCAGCACGAACACTACGACCGCATCGCGGACACGCGCGGGCACGTCATCGGGCCGTTCGGCGTGCTGTTGAACAGCCCGCCCGTCGCCGGACTGATCGGGGATGTGGGGACGTACGTTCGCTTCGAGAGCGTGCTGTCCGGTGACGAACGGGAACTCATCATCCTCACCGTCGCCCGCGAGTTCGGCTGTCGGTTCGAGTGGGTGGCCCACGAACCGCTGGCCCGCGAGGCGGGCGTCGACGACGCGGTCATCGAGGCGGTGCTCGACGACGACCCGGTCGACGGGCTGTCGGATCCGGCGGCGCTCATCGTCGAATACGTCCGGAGCCTCCTCCGTGACAACGCCGTCCCGACGCCGCTGTTCGAACGGGCCAAGGACCACTTCGGAACGAGAGGGATCACCGACGCGACCGCCACCATCGGGTACTACAGCATGCTCGCGTATATCCTCAACGCGTTCGAGGTGGTGCCGGAGGACGGGTCGTCCCCGTGGTGAGTGACTCGATATAAGGGGCGACGCGTCGCCGTCAGTCGGGGTAGAGCGCCGCATGAATGATGTCCGGATCGAACGCGTCGCCGGCCAACTGACGCTGGATGGCGGTGTCGGCTTCGGAGACAGGGAACGTGTGTGTGTTGATTCGCGCCACGTCTTCGGCGTGGGCTTCGACCAGTTCCATCGCGGGTTCGACGTCGAGTGCCTGTCCCCGCCCGCCGATGATGCTGATCTCGTCGCGCACGATCCGGTCCGTTTCGATCTCGGTGGCTTCGCCGACGATCCCGGGTAAGACGAGGCGCCCGAGCGGAGCGACGAGGTCGAGTCCGAGTTCGACGGCCCGCGAGTCCGGGGCCGCGACGACGACCACCTCCGGCCCCTCACCGTCGGTTGCCTCGTCGACGACGGCCTCCGGGTCCTGCTCGTCGATGGTGACCGTGTGGGTCGCGCCGAGGTCCTCGCCGAGCGCCAGTCGGTCGCCGTCGGACGCGAGTCCCAGCAGGACGACCGGATCCGCACCCGCTTCGGCCGCGACGAGCACCGTCGAGAGCCCCTGGGCTCCCGGACCGATGACGACGACGTCGTCGGTCGGGCCGACCTCCCCTTTGGTGTGGGCCCACCGGACGCCGTTCCCGATGACGGTCCCGAGACACGCCGCTTCCGGGGGAACCTCCTCGGCGACGGGGTGGAGCTTCGAGTTCCGATGGAGATACATGTACTCGCCGTACCCGCCCCAGAGGTGCGGTGGCTGGTCGGCGGTCATCGTCACGCCGTAACAGCGACCCTCGTCGCACATGTGGTAGTTACCACGCTGGCAGTTCCGGCACGCGTAACAGGGAATGTACGGCTCCGGAACGACCCGGTCACCGAGCGACACGCCGAAGCGATCGAGCGCGTCGTCGCTCGCCTCGACCACCCGCCCGACCACCTCGTGGCCGAAGACGACCGGATAGTACGTGCTGTACCCCTTTCCCTGATAGCGGCCGATGTCGGACCCACAGACGGACGTCATCTCCACTTCGAGCAGTCCGCCGCCCGTCTCGGACACGTCGGGCACGTCGAAGGACTGCATCTCGAGTGCTTCGGGCGCCGTCAGGACCATCGACTCCGTTCGGTTCGGTAGCTCCATGGCGTGAGGGTGGATTCTACACCCTGTTCAATTTTCCGTAACGAATCTGTCAGGTCGTGTGGTGTTGCGGTCGGGGTCTCGGGACACACCACGGTAGCCTTACGACAGCGTACAGACGAGGTGACGGGTAGCGAACGCACGGAACGGGTCTCGCTGTCGAACGCCTCTTCGCGGAACGCGAGTCGCCCCCGACGTCGTCCGCTCCCCCCGTCCGCCGGGTCACCGTCGGTCGGGGATCCCGATACCCAAGAGGAGATAGGAGAGCGACTTCCCGTGTGCGTCCTGACACAGCGTGGTCGTCACGTCGCCGGCCGCCCTGTCCGAGACGACGAAGTTGAACGCGCGCAACTGCGGCAGGTCGTACCGCGTCACGTCCCCCTTGATCAGCGGACCGAACGCGTCGGCGACTCGCTCCTCGGTGAGCACGGCCGCGAGGACGTCGAACGCCTCGTCGTCGTCGGCGACGACCGCGACGTTCACGTCCCGTCCCTTGTCGCCGGCGCGGGCCGCTGCGATGTCCCGAACGGTGCGCGTGCCGTCGTGGTCGGCGTCACTCATCGACGCTCACCGCCGGTTCGACCGCGCTCCGGGCCAGCAGCGTCGAGACGATCCCGACGTTCCGGCGGACGTCCATACTGGCGCCGCCGCCGCCCGCGGGGCCGTTCGTATAGAGGCGTTCGACCTCGCGTGCGACGGCGCGCGCGTCGCTCTCGGCGTCACACTTCCCGGCCACGCGAAGGCGGACCTCGTACGGATCGTCCGCCCGTTCGCGTCCGGTCGTGCCGTGAAGCGCGTCCACGCCGACGTAGTCGACCCGAAGCTCCCGGGGATCGACGCCGACCGTGTCGAGGCGGGTCCGGACGACGTCCGCCGCGAGTTCGGCCCGCTCGAGCGCGTTCTGGCCCGCGTACGACAGTTCACCGACGCCGATCCATCCGTCGTCGTAGCTCACGTTGACTTTCAGCGTCTCGGTGCGAGGGGCGGCGGTCGCCCCGGAGACGGCGATCCCGGCGACCGGTTCGCCGTCCACCGCCCGGTCGACCGGTTCGAGCGTCACGCCACCGAAATCCGCGACGGCGTCGGGCGTGACATACCGCGCCGGATCGGCCGTCTCGTACAGCAGTTGCTCCGTGCAAGTGGCCTCGGTGACGCGCCCGCCGGTCTCCGGCAAACTGTGCACGCTGGCGCTCCCCTCGCGGGCCACCGTCGCGTACGGGAATCCGAGACGACCCAAGTCGGGCACCTCCTTGCGGCCCGGGTCGGCGAAGTACCCGCCGGTGAGTTGTCCGGCACACTCCAGCAGGTGGCCGATGGCGATGCCCTGTCCGACGGCGACGGGAGACTCGAGCGCGGAGGGTGACCACCCGAACTCGTGAACCATCGCCGAAAGGAACAGCGAGGGGTCCGCGATCCGTCCGCCGATGACGATATCCGCCCCCCGCTCTAGGGCCTCGACGACGCCGTCGACACCGAGGTACGCGTGCGCGCCGACGGCTCTGTCGCGATAGTCGGCCACGGCCTCGTCGCCGAAGGTTTCGTCGTCGAAGGCGTCGAACCCGTCCGTGACGTCGGACCCCGTGACGCTCGCGACGGTCAGCGACGCGTCGCAGTCGTCGACGACTGCCCGCGCCGCGGCCGTCGCCCCCGCCGGATCGGCGGCCCCCATGTTGGTGATCACCGTGACGTCGTGTTCGATGCAGTGTGGGATCACTCGCTCGATCCGCTCTTCGAGGAGTTCGTTGTAGCCGACGCCACCCCCGCGCTGCCGGTACTCGGCGAGCGCGATGGTCCGTTCGGCGAGACACTCGAAGACGAGATAGTCGAGGTCGGCATCCCGGGCCAGTTCGACCGCGGGTTCGATCCGGTCACCCGCGTACGCCGCTCCCGCTCCGATTCGGACGCTCTCCATGGCTCGTCACGTCGCCATCCACTCCTATAGCTGTTCCCACGGACACCGGCACGGGGACCCCTACGGGCGCCGGCGGGACGGCGCCCGCCTCGCGCTCAGAAGAGCGCCGACGTCCCCTCGTCGGCGAGGACGTCGGCGATGTTGTTTCGCTGGATCTCGTCGGTTCCGCCGGCGAGACGCCAGCGCCGGGCCACCCGATAGAGATACTCGATCGGATTCCCGCGCTGGTAGCCCTGGGCGCCGTGAACCTGGAGCGCTTCGCTGGCGACAGTTTCGACCATGTTCGCGGAGAACAGCGCGAGCATGGCGGCGTGCATCCGCTCGGGTGAGCCGCCCCGTTCCACGGCGTTGCGCGTGACGGTGTACGTGAGCGCTCGCGAGGCCTCGAGTTGGGTCACGGCATCGGCGAACTTCCACTCGATCCCCTGGAACTCGCCGATCTTCTGCCCGAACTGCTCCCGTTCCTGTGCGTAGTCGAGGGCCAGGTCGATCGCACAGGCTGCCTGTGCGTTCGCGATCGCCGCACACCCGACGCGGTCCCAGTTGATCGCGTCGATCTGTTCGAGGAATCCATCTCTCCCCCGTGCGAGAACGTCTTCCTCCGGAACGAACGCGTCGTGGATCTCGAACCGAGTCTGCTCCTGACCGGCCATGTTCTCGTATCGGTTGACGATCTCGATGTCCGCGGTCTCGAAGTCGACGACGACCGAGCCGAGACCGTCGTCGAACTTCGTCCACACGACGGCCGCTGCCGCCTTGGATGCGTTGCCGACCCACGTCTTCTCGCCGTCGACGACGACCCCGCCGTCGACGTCCTCGGCGGTGGTCTCTATGGCGGATACGTCCGATCCCGCACCCGGTTCGGAGATGGCAAACGCAATGAACTCGTTGTCCTCCGTCACCAGTGGCAGATACTTCTCCTTGGCTGCGTCCGTCCCCAGATGGTTGATCGATCGCGGCGCAGTGAAGTGTTGATTGTGCGTGAGGTAGCCGGTGTCTGGACACACGCGGCCGACCGTCTCCACCAACAACATCGCCTCGAAGTCGGAGAGTCCCCGTCCGCCGTACTCCTCCGGGAGGTTCACGCCGTAGAGCCCGGCCTCCCGCAAGGTTTCGATGTTATTCCACGGGACATCACCCTCCCACGTGTACGCCTCGTCCGCGAACTCCCGTTCGGCCAGAGTCCGAACCTCGTCTACGAACTCCCGCTGGTCGGTGGTGAGCAGTTGCATTCGCCTCTCCGGTTCGGGCTCCTCGGTATAAAATCACGCGGCGCTCGGGGTGACGACGGCTCCCGCTCCCCTCGCGTGCGTTCCCGGACAACGGTGGCGACCAGCGACGTCGACACGGTTTCCACCGCCCGGCTCGCCGGCTCTCGTCGACCCGCTTGCTCGGCTCCTCGAAGGCCGAACTGTATCGAAAAATTATATGTAGAATATAATTTATATTTGAGACTGAGCGAGAGATAGACGAAGAGACGATTCAGACCGATATAACGTCGCATGTTTCATCTTTTTCCGGACACGAGTCGACAAAATATGAACGTAATTGGGAAGAGCTATTCGATGTATGTATCGAATTTCCTGTGCATAGCGTGATCGCCCGAATTCGTCGAGTGTATCGAAACAGCCGTTATCGGACGACTAAACCGCTGTAACTCGAGATCGTTACAGGGCGGTAGATCCTGGCGTCTCCGATGTCTTATTACAATATATATTATTTTTCTCGAAAATAATAATGATTCTGTCACACATGTATTCTCAGCTAGCGGTCGTGGTGGTCGCCGAACCTTGAGGCGGCACCCCCACAGGGAACGCGTACGACCGGAGCGGAACATGGGGGTGATTGCTCCCGTCGTGGGGCCGTCTTCGGCCGCGAACCCCCTTGGCCCGGCGGGACTTCTGTAACAAATGTAATGGTGTTATTTCGTGTCTGTCTCTGACACACGAACGGCCGTACTTTTTTATATGCCTGGACCCTGATCACCTGCATGACGAAGTCAAAAGGACTCGAGCAGACCGCCAAATTTCGAGTGGCGAAGGTCGGGGGTATCGACGAGACGACGGTCGACGTCGGCCCGGGTGTGACGGTGTTGACGGGTCGCAACGCGACGAACCGCACGTCGTTTCTCCGATCGATAATGGGCGTCATGGGGAGCGACGACGTCTCCTTGAAAGGCGACGCCACGGAAGGGCAGGTAGAACTCACACTCGACGGCGACCGATACACGCGGACCCTGTCACGGACGAACGGAACCGTGACGACCGGCGGCGATCCGTATCTCGACGACCCCGAACTCGCCGACCTCTTTGCGTTCCTTCTCGAATCGAACGAGGCACGCCGGGCGGTCGCGAGGGGCGCCGATCTGCGAGAACTCATCATGCGGCCGGTCGATACGGAGGCGATCCAAGCGGAGATCCGCGAATGTGAGCGGGAGAAAGAGCGGATCGACGAGGAACTCGCGGACCTGGAGGATCTGAAAGGGGAACTTCCCGAACTGGAGAAACGACGGAGCCAACTCGACGCGAAAATCGAGGACAAACGCGAGGAACTGGCGGCCAAGGAGGCCGACATCGAGTCGCTCGACGCCGACGTCGACGAGACGCGGGAGGAAAAGCGGGAACTGGAGACGCGACTCGACGACCTCCGGGACAAACGCGCCGAACTCGAACGCGTCCGGTCGGATATCGACCTACAGCAGGAGAGCATCGAGTCGCTGACGAGCGAGCGTCGCGAACTCGAGGACGAACTGGCGGACCTCCCCGAGACGCCGATGGGTGACCACGACGAACTCGAAGACGAGATCGCGCGCCTCCGGGATCGAAAGGACCGACTGGAGAGCGAGGTGAGCGACCTTCAGGACGTGATCCAGTTCAACGAGGACTTGCTCGACGGCGGCGATCGTTCGATCGCCGACGTGCTCGAAGACGGAAAGGGATCGGTGACGGACGACCTCGTCGACGACACGGTCGTCTGTTGGACCTGTGGCTCCGAGGTGTCGACGGAACGGGTTTCGGACACGCTCGACCAGTTACGCGAGGTCCGTCAGGAGAAACTGGACACGATCCGGACGCTGGAGTCGGAGTTAGAGGAGCTGAAAGAAAAACAGCGCCACCACCGGAAGCGGCAGCAACGCCGCGAGACGGCGGAGCGAAAGCTCGACGACCTCGAGAACGAACTGGATCGGCGCGAGGAGACGCTCGCCGACCTGCGCGAGGAGCGAACCCGCCTCAGCGACGACATCGACGATCTCGAATCCGAGGTCGAGGCGCTAGAGGCCGAAGAGTTCGGCGAGGTGCTCGACCTGCACAAGGAGGCGAACCAACTTGAGTTCGAACTGGGACGTCTCGAGTCCGACCTCGACGACGTGGCCGATCGGATCGGGACGATCGAGGACCGACTCGCCGAGGAGGACGCGTTACGGGTCGAACGCGAGGAACTCAGCGAGGAGTTGACGAACCTCCGGACGCGGATCGATCGGATCGAAGAGCAGTCCGTCGAGCAGTTCAACGAACACATGGACGCGGTGCTCGATCGTCTCGGGTACGCGAACCTCGAACGGATCTGGATCGAACGGGTCGAACGCGAGGTTCGGGAGGGGCGACGGAAGGTCGAACGGACGGCGTTCGAACTCCACGTGGTCCGCAGTACCGACTCCGGTGCGACCTACGAGGACACCGTCGACCACCTCAGCGAGAGCGAACGCGAAGTGACCGGCCTCGTGTTCGGCCTCGCGGGGTATCTCGTCCACGAGGTGTACGAGACCGTCCCGTTCATGCTGCTCGACTCGCTGGAGGCCATCGATCCGCCGCGACTCGCCGATCTGGTCGACTACATCGCCGACTATCCCCGGTTCCTCGTCGTGGCCCTTCTCCCCGAGGACGCACAAGCGCTCGACGACGACTACACACGGATCACCGATATCTGAGCCCCGCCGGTCGCCGCCACGCACGACGGCGTTTCTTACTTCGTCGGCCCCTCGCCGCAGTCACAGCCGCCCCGCTCCAATAGTTCGACGACGCCGTACTGTGCGCCACACTCCTCACAGAGGACGTCCACGTCGATGAACAGTCGAAACTCCCCCAGCGTCAACTGATCCGTCGATCGGAGTCGGTCGAGACTTCCATCGACGACGGAGCCGAGCCGTGACCGGAGGCGCTGAATCGTATCGAGTACGCTCTCGACGCGATTCCCGTCGCTCGGCCGCTCGTACTCGGCGTCTCGGTACGACGTGAGGTAGGACCTGATCGCCTGATAGGTGACGAAGTCGGATTCTAGCTCGTCGACGTCGATGCCGTTGCGTTCCAGGCGCGTCCGGGCTTCCATACGCATACCACTGCTCACGTCGTCGCCCGTCAGCAGACGATAGAGATTGGCGACCTCCCCGTCGACCGTAGACATCCCCGCATCGTCCAGCGCCGCCTCGAGGAGTTGCCGGTTGAACATGTCTGCCAGGTCCCTGAGGCTCTTGCGCCGCGATCCCTCGGCCGTCCAGAGCGCCTCCAACTCGTCGCCGAACGTCTCGTCGAAGCCGTAAGTGTCGATGAGCCTCGCGACCTTGCTCGACGGCCTCCCGTCTGCGTCGTTTACCATGGATTCCAACACCACTACGACGACCGGCCTCATATATTTGGTGACCCGTTCGGATCGGAGATAAAAGTATATCTAATAAGTAATATCCAAAGAAAGATACGAAATATTATGAATAAGAGATTTTTCTAACAAACGACGTCTTTATTATGATTTTTGAATTAAAATTTTATTTTGTGACGTTATTATTTAATTTTTTAATAAAAATGAGGATTTAGTGTATATAATGTAGTGAACTTTGTGTTCTATGATCAAGCGACGATACGAACGACGTTCGCGGAAAATTCGGTGTATTAGCGGTCGAGATCGATACTGACGAACCGAATGAACCCAAAACGACAAAATATTATCGAAAACAAATATATAACATATTTCTTATACTACTGCCGATCGAGTGCGCCACGGGGTCGGCTCCCGCGTCGGTAGGGTTTTGATTCGGGCGGACGATCGGTCGGCGATGGAACGGGCCGTCCGCGAAGTCGTCGCCAGTGGCGCGTTCGCGTTGCTATCGGGAACCGTGCTCTGGCCACCCGGAACAGTGTACTGGACGGCTATCGCAGCGGTCGTCGGGAAGAGCGTGACGCTCGGTGTCGTTCTCCTCGTTGCGGTCGGCTTCGGTGTGGGGTTCGGCCGACTGACGCGTGTCCGCGCCCGACGCTTCCTCGTGGGTGGTGTCGCCGCCTACGTCGTCGGGATGGTCGCCATCGAGGTCGTTTCGTCACCCACCAGTCCCGTCCACCTCGTCTGGTATGCAGCGGTGCTGGCCTGCCTCGTCGGTGGGACGGTCCTCGGCCGATGACCCGGGAGTGACGGGTCGCCGTCCCCCCGTCGGACGCGTGATCGGACGGCGCCCGCGGTGTCGTGCGTGGGTGTCCATGCCACGACTCACATCGTGCGCTCGACGTACCGGTTGACGGCGCGGACTCGTTCGGACCGAAACGTCCACACGGCGTCCCACTCGTTGTCGCCGACCTGTTCGGCGACCAGTGCCGCGTCACGGTTCTCCGGGTCCTCGCTGTGGTGGATGACGAACCACGAAGTGCGAAACTCGCCGGTATAGCCGGCGTGGACCACCCCCGAGAACTCCTTGGGCGGGAGCCAGTCCGGCACGCCGTAGACGTGAACGTCGACGTCAGTCGAGGCTATCTGCCGGTACGCGTCCCGTGTGCCGCGTTCGTCGTCGATCCTGGAGAGCCGCTGGAAGGACGACCGGAGCACTCCAGTGGCGTGGTTCCAGGCCAACTTCTCGATGTAGCGCGAGAGCATGATGAGCGGCAGTTTCTCCAAGTGAGAGGCCGGATACCCGCGGAGTCGGAACGGTGTCTCCGACAGCCCTTCGAGGACCGCCGGCAGCGTCACGTCTTCGAGGGATTTCGTTCCCGTTACGTAGAGATCGGAGTTGACCAGCAGGATCTCGTCTTCGAGCACCCGGAGCGGCGACGACGCGATCACGTCGCCGTCGTCGAGGACTACCACCACGTCCTCCTCGGTGTCCGGGATCTCGAGTTCCTCGACGTCGATGGACTGCTCGGCGAACAGTTCCTCCAGCATGTCCTGAACCGGCCGGGGACGCGTCCGGTTCACGATGGCCAGCGAGAGCTCAGCCACCTCCTCGCGCTCGATGAACGCCGCGAGCGAGTCCGGGGGGTCGATCATCCACTACCCGCTACGGTCAACGGATAAATAAAAAGCACCCTCGCGACGCGCCGTCGCGTCGCGGGTTGTGAATCGCCGCCGATCCGCCGGCGTAGTGGAGAACACCTGCTCCGGTGTACGCTGGCTGAACCATATCCTTCGTGACTCGCTACGACGTCGTGCAACGATGTCAGCGAACGACGTTCGACGCTCGATCGCCGTGACGGATCGCCCGACGACCCACTCCGACGCCGCCGGAGGTGACTGGTGATGGTGTTTTCCACCGGTCCGTCGGGAGCGGCGTTTCTGTTGGGACGGATGCTCTTCGCGCTCGTCGTGGGGTATCTCGCGTTCGGGAACCTGCTCGACCTCGAATCGTCGGTGGGATACGCCCGGAGCAAGGGGACGCCTTTCGCGTCGGTTACGGTGCCTCTGGGGAGCCTCGGGTTGATCGCGGGGGCGCTCGGCCCTCCTCGGTGTCTTCCCCACGCTCGGTGCGCTCGCCGTCGCCGGCTTTCTGGCGCCTATCACCGTCCTCATGCACGACTTCTGGACGATTGAGGGCCAGGACCGACGGAACGAGGGGATCCACTTCCTGAAGAACGCGGGACTGCTCGGCGTCGCGTTCGTCTTCCTGGCGCTCTCGGGGACGGTGTGGCCGCTACGCTGGGCGGGGGGCTCTGAGCCACGGTCGCCGGTCACCGGTGCAGCCGCCGGTCGCCGCCAGTGACCCCGCCGGCGCGGCCGCGCCGTGATGTCGCGGCCGCCCCCGTGTCTCGCCCGGACACACTGGCGCTTCTCAAACGAGTTTCACCTCGTCCCGGTGGCTCGCCGACCGCGGCCGCCAGCGACCCCTGAACACTGCCGTTTCACTCCGTCGCACACAGGTACCATCGTCGCTGGGTGAAGTTCGTTTCACAGAGCGGCTAAGAGGCTCGCTCGCGTCCATACGAGTGATTCGAGATGACCCGAAATACCCGACCCACTCAGGTCGTAGCGGTCTGTGGTAGCCTGGCGACCGACAGCGTGACTCGCGTCGCGTTGCAGGAGGCTCTGTCCGCCGCGGAGGCCGCAGACGCACGGACCAGCCTCGTCGACCTCCGGGAGTACCACCTCCCCACGTTCGACCCCGACGAACAGGACGCGGGCGACGCGCCCGAACTTCGCCGCCGACTGCGCGAGGCGGACGCCGTCCTGCTCGGGACGCCGATGTACCACGGCTCGTTCAGTTCGCCGTTGAAGACGGCGCTGGATTACAGCGGCTTCGACGAGTTCGAAGACACGACCGTCGGGCTGCTGGCCGTCTCCGGCGGTGGCTTCCCGCGCCCGGCCCTCGAACAGCTTCGATCGGTGTCGCGGGCGCTCGACGCGTGGACGCTCCCTCTCGACGTTGCTGTTCCGAACTCCTACGAACAGGTCGACGACGACGAACTCGCCGACGACGCGATCCGTGACCGCGTCCGTGACCTCGGCGCCGAACTCGTTCGGCACGCGGGCATCGCACGGTACCCGAACATCGCGGAGACGACGCCCCAACACGCCGATTGATCCATGTCAAGTCCGATGCCCTCCGCGGGACGGAGCTTCGATTCAACGAACTCAAGCGCGCCACGGCCGGTCGCTCGAAGACGCTCTCGGACGTGCTGGAGGTGCTTGGGGAGAAAGACCTCATCACCCGCCGCACCGAAGAAGCGGCGCCGATCGCCGCCTACTGCCGACTCTCCGAGAAAGGAGAGACGCTTCTCGACCACCTCGAGGAGGTGAGTGCGTGGGCCGTGGAGTGGATGGACGGAGTCGACGATCCGGACGACCGCTTCCCACGATTCGAGTAATCCGCCCGGACGACACCCTCCGAGGAGCGAACGTTATGGGCCCCAGCGTCGAAACGTCCCGGTATGACGGGGACGGCCGACGAGGTTCCGGCAGACATCGATCCGCAGGACGCCTTTCAGCTGTTTAGCCACGAGTTGCGACTCGAGATACTGTTTGCCCTCTGGGACGCGCCGGACTACTCCTTGCCGTTCTCGGAGATGCAGACGGCGGTCGGCGAACGCGACTCGGGGAAGTTCACCTACCACCTGGAGAAGCTCACCGGTCACTTCGTCGCGGAGATCGACGGCCAGTACGTCCTCCAGTATGCGGGCCACCGCGTCGTCGACGCCATCCAGAGTGGGGTCTTTCACACCTCCCCGACCGTCGAGGCGGTCGCGGCCCCCGGTGTCTGTCCCACGTGTGGAGCCTCCCCGACTTTCGACTACGACGATCACCTCGCGACGGTCACCTGCTCCTCGTGTGGGACGAAACTGATCGAGTATCCCTTCGATCCGGGCGGGTTCCAGGGCCGGTCTCTGGACGCGGCCATCGACGCCTTCGACGACCGGACGAAGTACAAGTGGCGCCTGGCCTCCGGCGGCGTCTGTTTCGTCTGTGCCGGTCGTGTCGCCGTATCGTACGCCGAGTCACCTCACGAACTGGCGCGACACGACCGATACAACTCGTTTTTCGCCGAGGACCATCCCGCAGTCCTCCACTTGACCTGTCGGAACTGCAGTTTCTTCAGTTACGTCCCGGTCGGCGTCAGGCTGCTCGACAGTCCGCGCGTCGTCGGCGAACTCGCCATGCGCGGCGTCGACACCACGGACCGATTCCTGTGGGAACTCCCGTTCGTCACGGATCCCGACCGCCTGACGGTTCGGAGCCGCGATCCGTGGGAGGTCCTCGTCGAGGCCACGACGCCAAGCGGGACGCTCGCCGTTACGCTCGACGACGACGCCGCAGTCCGAGCCATCACCACTCGCCCGTCGGAGGGGTAGAGAGGAGCGTCCGCTCCTGGGTCGGCGACGCGGTGGCGTGGGGCTTCCATCGACCATCGCCACCCGAGCGGTTAACTGGCCTCCCGGGACAGGGATACGACATGAGCGAGTACGACCGAGTCGACTCTCCCGACGCGACCACCGTGTTCTCGTATCACGACCTCACGCCGCCACGGACGGCCGACGTGTACCGGGCGCGGTCGGTCGTCGACCGACATCTCCTGCGAACGCCGCTGGTTCGAAGCGAACCCCTGTCCGCCGAGTTCGACGCCGACGTCTACCTGAAACGGGAGGACACGCTCCCGACGGGGGCGTTCAAGGTTCGCGGTGGCCTCACCCTGGTTTCACGGCTCGACGCCGAGTTTCACGACCCCGGGCTGATCGCCGCCAGCACCGGGAACCACGGCCAGTCGGTCGCCTACGCCGGCCGCACCTTCGACGTGCCGGTGACCGTCGTCGTCCCGGAGGACGCCAACCCCTCGAAGGTGGCGGCCATGGAGCGACTCGGCGCCACGGTCCGCTTTCACGGCGACACCTTCGACGAGGCTCGTGAACACGCCGAGACGCTGGCCGCAGAGGAGGGGTACCGGTACGTCCACTCGGCGAACGAACCGTCGCTCGTCGCCGGCGTCGGAACTGCCGGCCTCGAAGTCGTGGAGGACCTCCCCGACGTCGACTACCTGTTCTGTCCGGTCGGGGGCGGATCGAGCGCCGCCGGCTACTGTCTCACGGTCGGCGCCCTCACGGAGGCGACGGTGATCGGCGCCCAGTCGGAGGCCGCTCCGGCGATGCACCGGGCGTGGGCGGAGGGGATCCTCGAACCGCACGATCGGATGGAGACGTTCGCCGAGGGCGTGGCCACGCGGGTCCCGTTCGCGCTGACGACGAGGTTACTCCGCGAACGACTCGATGACTTTCGACTCGTGAGCGAGGCGAGCATCGAACGTGGCGTCCGGGACCTGTACGCGGACGAGCGGATCCCGATGGAAGGTGCCTGTGCGACGAGTCTGGCGGCGATGCGTCAACTGTCGGACGATCTCCGTGGATCGACGGTCGTGTTCCCCATCTCCGGCCGGAACGTCGACCCGGACACACTCGAATCGATCCTCGACGGTGCGGCGTAGGCACGCGGCTCGTATGGCCGTGTCAGGACCGCCGCGGATCGTCCCGTGGGGCGTCCTGACACTCCTCTAGGTGTTCGGGGAGGGACTCGACTCGGTTTCCACAGAAGGGGCACTCGGAGCGCATGTGTTGAGTCGGTGATCGTTCACGCCCTCCTGATTTGTACCTTCCGCCCGAATTATCTATTTTGGTAACAGTATCGCCGCTCCCACCGGGAACGTGCGACCCTCCCGGCCGTCGGCGCTCGGTCAACCGGCAAACGCACAGCCCTTCACGTCCCTCTTAACCCTCTATACAGTGCGGAACACTGTGTCCCGTCTTCGTCGAGCGTTCCTCGGGCCGGTCGAGACCCTTCGCGGTGACGGTCGCGGGTGGATCCTCCTGACCGTCGCCGTCGGCTGGTTGTTCACGCTCGGCCTGCGATTTCTCATTCCCACGCTGCTCCCACAGGTTAAGGCCACCTTCGACCTCGACAACGCGGCTGCCGGTCTGGCCGTGACGGTCATCTGGGGCGGTTACGGGCTGATGCAGTTCCCCGCGGGGCTACTCGCCGACCGTCTCGGTGAGCGGGCCGTTCTCGCGACGAGCCTCGCGCTCAGTGCGGGCAGCCTCGCTCTCCTCGCGGCCGCACCGCTGTTCGTCGTCTTCCTCGCGGGGACGGCGGCGTTCGGCGTCGGTTCCGGGCTCTACGGCCCGGCCCGGGGCACCTCGCTCTCGAAGGCGTTCCCCCGGAACGACGGCACCGTGTTCGGCATCACGCTCGCGGCCGGGAGTCTCGGCTCCGCGGTCATCCCCCTCGCCGCGGGCACGGCCGTCGCCGCCGTCGGGTGGCGATTCCTCGTCGGGGGCACGGCGCCCGCCTTCCTGGTCGTCGCCGCCCTCGCTTGGACGACCCTCCCCGAACCCATCGAGTCGGGGACTCGCCCCGACGGTGGCGAGTCGGTCGTGGACGCTCGCACCCTCCGGGACGTGGTTCGGGACCTCCTCCGGGCACTCCGGAACCGGAACGTCCTCCTCGCCGGCGTGGCCGTCACGTTCTACCTGTTCGCCTTCCAGGGACTGACCGCGTTCCTGCCCACCTACCTCGTGACACACGAAGGCATCGATCAGGGCGTGGCCGGCGTGATCTTCGCACTGCTGTTCGTCGGCGGGGCGGTCAGTCAACTCGGGGTCGGCTCGGCGGCCGACCGGTACGGCCCGCGGCCCACCCTCGTCGCCGTCACGGCCGCCGCCGTCGTCACGCTCCTCGCCGTCCCCTTCGTCGACGGCCGTCTCGCCTGGAGTGTGCTGGTCTTACTCCTCGGCACGCGCATGGCCCTCGCCCCGGTGACGAACTCCTACATCGTCGCGCGGCTTCCGGCCGACGTGCAAGGGGCCGCGTGGGGCTTCCTTCGCACCTGTCTGTTCATCGTCGGCTCCACCGGCTCCCTGTTCGTCGGCGCGATGGGCGACGCCGGCCGCTTCGACGCCGCCTTCCTCGCGCTCGGCGGCGTCACGGCAGTGGCAGTCGTCTGCTACGCCGGGCTCTCGCCACGGGCGTGACTGGGCGACGTCGTGCTGTGGCCACCCGAAGAATCGGTGCGGGTCGTGGACGGGGCGTCGGGCCGACGGCTGCTACTCGTCGCCGCCGTCGGTCAACAGGTCGACCTCGACATCGCCTTCCGCCTCGAACTCGTCCGGCGTCCAGTCGTCGTCCTCGGCCTCGATATCTTCGGCACGCTCGTCCCACCGGATCGTACGCTCGGAGTGATGGCACATGGAAACATCACCTATGGTGCCGTGAGGGCTCGACGCTCATAACCGTTCCGTGGGGGTCTCGCTTGCTGTCCAACCCCCGACCTTATTCGGCTCGCGCCCCCACCGTTGCCCATGAGCGACGATCTAACGGCCGCGTTCGACGCGACGATCGACGAACTGCCGGCGTCGGTCGACCGGGCCGCAGTCCGACGGATGCACCTCGTGGCCCGCGTCCTCGACGACAGCCTTCGGATCCCGGGCACGGAGTTCCGGATCGGACTCGACCCGGTCCTCGGCGTCGTCCCGGGTGCGGGCGACGCGGTGAGCGGCTGTCTCTCCCTGTATCTCGTTCTCGAATCGGCCCGTCTCGGCGTCTCCTACGGCACGCTGATCCGGATGCTCGCGAACATCGGGGTGGACGTCGCCGGCGGGTCGCTCCCCGTCGTCGGCGACCTCTTCGACGCCGTGTGGAAGGCCAACAGACGCAACTTCGATCTCGCCCTGGCCGATCTCGCGGCCGAGGGCCGTCGCGACCCCGCGAGCGATGCCGTCGAGATCGAGATCGAGTGACACTCGGTCGTTCGTCCGGCCGGGTCAAGTGGTCGCCCGCTCCTCCGTCGTCTCGAACGACGACCGGTCCAGCGGCGGTTCGTACACGCCCGTCTCGGTGACGAGGTAGTCGACGAGTTCCATCGGTGTCGGATCGAACGCCGGGTTGTACACCGGTGTCCCCGACGGCGCGTTGGGGGTGCCGTAGATCTCGCGCAGTTCCACCGGATCGCGCTCCTCGATCTCCACCTCGTCGGCGCTTCGCTCCGTGTCGACCGTCGAGTGAGGCGCCGCGACGACGAACGGGACGTCGTGACGGTCGGCGACGACCGCCTGCTTGTACGTTCCGATCTTGTTGAAGACGACCCCCTGATCGCCGAACTGCTCGCCGCCGTCGAGCACGACCCGATCCGCGCCGACGACGACGGCGTCGACCATCCCCTCCTGCATACACAGGCCGCTCGCGTTGTCGGGGATGAGCGTCACGTCGACGTCCCGCTCCCGGAGTTCGACGGTCGTGATGCGCGATCCCTGGTTGAGTGGGCGCGTCTCGTTGGCGATCACGGAGACCGTCTTTCCCGCCTCGTGTGCGGAGTAGACCACGCCGAGAGCGGTCCCCCAGTCGACGGTCGCGAGGGCGCCAGCGTTGCAGTGGGTCATCACTGTCTCGCCGTCCGAAAGCAGCGTCGCACCGTGTGCCCCGAGCCGTCTGTTCCGCTCGACGTCGGCGTCGGCGATCCCCTTCGCGGCCGTCAGGGCCCGCTCCCGTGCCTCGGTGACCGACGAACACGCCCGGAGTTCGGCGAGGACGGTCTCGACTTCGCGGGCCAGATTTACCGCCGTCGGCCGTGCGGTCGCGACGGCCTCGGCGTCCGCGGCGACGGCGTCGAGGTAGGCCGCGAATCCGTCCTCGTCGGCCCGCCGTGCGGCGAGTGCCACCCCGAAGGCCCCCGCCGCACCGAGTGCGGGCGCGCCCCGGACCCGCAACCGCTCGATGCTCTCGACCAACTGTGGAACCGTCTCCGCGTGGTACGCCGTGTACTCCTCGGGGAGTTTCGTCTGATCGACCATCACGATGCAGTCGCGGTCGTCGTCCCACGCGATCGTTCGCATGGGCGACGATAGCACGCCACCGGGCTTAACGTCTCCCTTCGTCCCCTGGCCCGCCGCTCGCGGCTCAGTCCGGCGGTCGCGTCGCCCCGTTCTCGACGTCGATGACCTCGATGCGTGTCCCACCGTCGGCGCCCTCGTCGACGGAGACCTCCCAGCCATGGGCGCCCGCGATGCGCTCGACGATTCGGAGGCCCAGCCCCGTCCCGTCCGATGCGGTCGAGTACCCCGTATCGAACACCGCCTCCCGGTCCGCCAGCGGGATTCCGGAGCCGTCGTCGGCCACGTAGAACCCCTCCGCCATGTCGCCGACGGTGATCGTCAGGCCGTCCGACGGTCGGCCCCCGGGGCTCCCGTGTTCCACGGCGTTCCGGAGCAGGTTCTCGATCACCTGTCGGAGCCGACTCCGGTCGGCCACGAGCGTCCGCTCGGTCCGCACGTCGAGGGTCGCTCCCCCCGTCTCGACGGTTCGCCAGCAGGTTCGAACCAGGGCCGCCAGATCGACCGACTCCACCTCCCCAAGGGTGTCGCCCTCGCGGGCGAGCGTCAGGAGGTCCTCGATCAGCGTCTCCATCCGCTCGAGCGACCGCTGGACGGTGGGAAGATGTTCGTTGTCGCACTCCGCCATCGTCAGTTCGAGCTGCCCCATGGCCACGTTCAACGGCCCACGGAGGTCGTGCGAGAGGATGTTCGCGAAAGACTCCAAGTGTTCGTTCCGCCGGGCTAGTTCCCGTTCCCGGGCACGGAGTCGCTGGGTCCGCGAGACCTGTTCGAGCGCCGTGGCGAGGTTGCCGGCCAGGATCTTTCCCAGGACGAGATCCTGCTCGTCGAAGGCCGACGGCCTCGTCGATCCCGCGATCAGGAGGCCGTCCTGTCCGAGGGGTAAGTAGAGTTCGCTCCGCATCGCCGAGTCCGGGTCGTAGACGTCGGGGTCGTCACGGACGTCGTCGACGGCGAACGCCTCGCCGCGCTCGAAGCTCCGCCACGCGATGCTCCCCTCGCCGGTGAACGTCGGTGGTTCGCCGATGAGGTCGGCGAGGTCCTCGGTGTACGCCACGGGGACGAGCCCCGAGTCATCCTCGTCGCGGAGGTGGACGGAGTTCATCTCGAGACCCAGGATCTCGCGTGCCGCTTCGACGCCGATCTCGGCGACCCGCTCGCACCGATCGGCGGCCATCAACTCTTGTGTCGTCTCGTGCAACGCTTCGAGACGGCGCTCGCGCCGCACCCGCTCGGTGACGTCCCGCGAGATGCCCACCGCCCGTCGGCCCGGCGCCCCGTCCACGTCGACCGTGGCGCTGATCCAGCGGTACTCGCCCGTCTCGGGGTCCGGCACGGTGCGGTACTCGATCTCCCCCCGATCCCGGTCGCCCTCGATCAGTTCCCGGTGGAACCGTCGGAACGCCGCCCTGTCGTCCGGATGGACCGCCTTCTCGCAGTGTTCCTGCCACGTCGGTATCTCCTCGGGTCGGTGGTCGAAGAACCGCCCGTAGGTGCCGTGACGGACGACCGCTCCGGTGTCGAAGTCGATCTCGAAGACGATCGACTGCGTCTGGTCGAGTGCGAGTTGCATCCGCTCGCGCGCCCGGTCGAGTTTCCGCTCCCGTTCGTTGCGCTCGGTGACGTCGATGGCGATGCCGAGCACCGCATTCCCGTCTCCCTCGGTGACGTCGTACGGCAACAGCCGGGGTTCGAAGACGCGCGTCTCGCCCGTCGCGCCGGTCAGTTCGATCTCGGAGATGCGCTTTGATTCCCCCGTTTCGCGGATCTCCTCGGCGTCCCGCCGGAACCGTTCCGCCGACGCCTCGTCGAGGACGTCCGTAACGGAGGCGCCTTCGAGGGCCTCGACGGTCGTGCCGTGAAACGCCGCCAGGGGCTCGTTCGCGAGCAGATACGTGCCGTCGTCGACGACGAACAGGAAGTGTGACAGTGAGTCGACGATCTTCCGCAGGCGACGCTCGCTGCGTTCGACCAGCCGTCGCGAGCGGTCGTGTTCGACCGCGTTGAGGATCCGGTTTGCCAGCACGGCGTACTGGTCGGTGCCGGCCTCCTTCTGGAGGTAGTCGGTCACGCCCGCCGAGATGGCGTCGCTGGCGACCTCTTCGCTCCCCTTCCCGGTGAAGAGGATGAAAGGAAGTGAGGGATCCGTCTCGCGGACCGCCTCCAGGAACTCGATCCCGCTCCTCCCGGGCATGTCGTAATCCGAGACGACACAGTCGTACGCGTCCGTCGCGAGTCGATCCAGGGCCTCGGTTGCGTCGGTCGCCGTGTCGACGGCCAGTCGGACGTCTTCGCGTTCGAGGAAGGTGGCGGCCAGTTCGGCGAAGTCCGGGTCGTCGTCGACGTGCAGGACGCGAACGGGTTCCGAGGGGTCCCTGCTCATCGGTTCGGCTACTGGTGACGGTGGAATAACGGTTCGCATGCGAGTATCAGCGCTGAAAACCAGGTGCCGGCCGACGGATGTTCTGCCGTCCCACCAATCTATTTCCCGGTGCCCCGCACACGACTCGATAGATGGCTCCCTACGAGGCCTTCGACGACGGCGTGGAAGTCCACGGCCGGACGATCCTCAGCGTCGTCGACGACGCGCTCGCCCGGTTTGCCGACTCCTATCGGGAGACGGCGTACGACACCCTCGCGGCCAACGGCATCGACGATCCGTCACCCGACGAGTGGTATCCCCAGCAGGCGTGGCTGGACACGTTCGCGGTCATCGCGGCGGAACTCGAACCCCACATTCTGGATCGTCTCGGCGAACAGATCCCCGACGTGGCCGACTGGCCGGACGAGCCCTCGTCCGTGGGCGACGGCCTGCGCGCCATCGACGAGGCCTACCGACGGAACCACCGCGGCGGCGACATCGGCCACTACCGCTACGAGTCGACCGGCGAGCGGACGGGCGAGGTGACCTGTAAGAACCCCTATCCCTGCGAGTTCGACCGGGGACTGATCCGCGCGACTGCGCGGGAGTACGCCCCCGTCGAGTCGTTCGTCTTCGTCGAGGAGCGGGGCGATCGGTGTCGGCGCGACGGCGACGACGCCTGTGTCTTCACCGTGTCGTGGTAGCGTCATACGGGTCACTGTAAGTCATCACCGGTGGTTCGCCGAGACAGTCCGGCGAACCATCGGTAAACAGTTACAGTAATCCGTCTCAGTCGGCGTCGTAGGCCTCGATCGCTTCGATCAGTTCCTCGACCGAGTGGTCCATCGCGAGTTCGAGGAGCGTCTCGAACTCCTCGTAGGTGGTCGCCAACGTCTCGATCCGGTCGCTGGCCCCCGACTCCGCGTCACCCTCGTCGAGTCGAGTCAGCGCCCGATCGAGCGTCCGCCGGGTCGTCCCCATCTCCCGGGCAACGTACTGTTGAAACACGTCCTGCAGGACGAACCAGAGATCCGTTTCGGGGTCGAACCGGACGCGGCGTCCGCCACCACCCGAGGATCGACGGCGGATCAGGCCGATTCTGGTGAGCTTCCGGGTTACGTTGCTGATCGTCGACTTCGCGTATCCCGTCTCCTCCACCAGTTCGGGGATCGAGAGCGGTTCCGTCGCGAAATAGAGGACCCCGTACACCCGCCCGGCACTCCGGCTCAGTCCGTACACCTCCGCGGAGCGTTCCATCGACTCGATTACCTCCTCCCGGACGACGTCCGGTTCGTCCCCGCTCATCGTCGTCTCCCCGCGTCGCCCGGGCAGTCGGTCCGCCGTTGGTTCACGTCCGGACGTGACGAATCGTAAGTATTAAACTGTTTGGTCTGGATGTTCGGAACGAGCCGAACGAACAAAACAAGCGGCTCATCCCCCACCGACGCCGGATAGCTCCCCCCGCCACGATTCGGACGACCCCCCGTCCGCTTCGGCCCTCACACGCTCCGGCGCGGAGGTTCCCCACCCATGCATTCCCGTCAGACCCCCCGTACCCGTCCCCGATGTGCCCGACTCGCCCAGTGTACGGCGAGCAGTCCCCTCCCGGTCGCCCTCTCGGCCGTGTTGCTGCTCGCACTCGTCCATCCCGCGGCCCCTGTTCTGGGGCTGTTCCTCCTCTGTGGGTGGCGACTCGGTCGTCGTCCCGCCGATCGACCCCCCCACCGCCGCGGCCGTGACGGCGATCCCTCGGCCGCGACCCGGCGGGCCTGATCGCCGCGCCGGGCAATCCCCTCCGTCTCCCTGCCGTCCCCGCGACCGACGGGGAACTATTTATTGACCGCGGGATACTTTGCTCAGGTAACATGTCTCTCGGTGACCGCGTGGACCGCCTCCGTCAGCCCGAATACACCGGAACAAACCGGTGTCTTCCGTGTACGGTCGTCAACCTCGCCCTCGCCGTCGTCGTCGCCGGCGCCGTCGCGGCCGTCTCACCGGTGGCGGCGGCGGCGGTTCTCGCGGTGTCGGTCGCCGCCGTCTATCTCCGTGGGTACTTGGTACCCGGGACGCCGACGTTGACCAAGCGCTACCTCCCAGACGCCGTGTTGCGACTGTTCGACAAGCACGGGGCGGCCCCGCTGACCGTCGACGACGACGCGGCTCTCGAATCCTTCTTGCTCTCGGTCGACGCCGTTGAGCAGTGCCGGGAGGGGACCGATCTCTGTCTGACTGGGGGGTTCCGGGCGGCGTGGAACGACCGCATCGCCCGGTTCCGCGACCGTGGCGTCGAGACGGGCGACGTCGCCGCCCTGTTCGACGGCCTCGACGTCGATCCCGCACGGGTTCGGACCGAGTCACGTGGGGATGCCTACGAGGCCTACGACGACGACGCTCGGGTGGGTCAGTGGGAGTCACGGGCGGCCTATCTGGCCGACCTCGCGGCCGAGGCGGAACTCCGCGAACGCCACTCGGGGTGGCACCGGCTGGACGTCGAGGCCCGGATGGAGGTTCTGGGATCCCTGCGTTTGTGGCTGGAGCGTTGTCCGTCCTGTGACGGACCGGTGACACTCGGCGAGGACACCGTCGAATCGTGCTGTCGCTCCATCGACGTGATCGCGGCCACCTGCGAGTCCTGTGGTGCCCGCCTGTTCGAGGCGGAGTTCTCGCCGGAGGCGATGGCGACCGGCTGACCCGAGTCTTTCGGTCACCGTCGCGTGGCCGCGACGGCCTCGGCTCGCTCGATCCGACTGACGCTGTCGTAACGCCTAATAGTCGAACACTCTTTTTTTCGACAATGAGAGATACACGAACGCAACGGAGGTGGAATCGTGGGGGTTGAAATCAAGGAGTCCGACGTCTCGGACGAGGAGTTCGAGGAGATGAAGCGGTTCGTCTCCGACTACCTCTCGGCGAGCGTCGAGAGCGAGAGCGACGGCGGACGCATGCGGTGGTACCCCTGGCACAGCGCCGAGTACCGCTTCAATCACACGCTGAACGTGGTGGAACTGGCGACCGAGATCGCCAGCCGCGAGGGCGCCGATCCCGACGTCGTCCGCGTGGCCGCGCTCTTTCACGACATCGCGAAACTCGAAGCGGAACAGGATCGCCACGCCGACGAGGGCGCCCGCGTCGCCCGCGAGTATCTCACCGCACACGGCGAGTATCCACAGTCTTTCGTCGATCAGGTGACACAGTCGGTCCGCGAACACTCCTATCAGGGTCCGCTGTCGGACGTCTCGCTCGAGACGCAGTGTCTCATCGAGGCCGATATCCTCGACAAGATCGGCGCCAACGGTGCGGTGTTGATGCTTCTCCGGATGGGGTACGAGTCGCGGACGCACATGGACGCCGGCGAGATGATCGACCGCGTCCTCGACCGCGGTCACGACGCGTCGAGACGCGTCGAGAGCGACGCCGCCGAGGGGATCGCCCACCAGCGACTCAAACGCGTGAAGTGGTTCCGTGAGTGGCTCGAAGGGGAAGTGCCGGGTCTCGAGTCGCGGGACGACGATCCGGTCTGACGGCGCCGTTCAGTCGTCGCCGGTCTGTACCGTTCCCGCGCCGATCTCGCCGCCGCCGGCCGCCGATGCCGGCTCCGGAAGTTCGTTGCGCACGTCCTCGCGGCTCTCCTCGGCGATGACCTCCGCGTAGGCGTCCGGCATCACTTTCGTGAAGTTTCGGGCCTCGCTTCCCCAGTCGTCGAGCAGCGCCGCCGCGCGGTCGCTGTCGGTGTACTCCGCATGGTTCTCGACCAACCGCCGGAGCATCGCCTCGTCGGCGTCCTCTAGGTCGTGGTGGAGCGTCACCATGCCCGTGTTGGCCCGCTCCTCGAAGTCACCCTCGGGATCGTAGACGTAAGCGACGCCCCCGGACATGCCGGCCGCGAAGTTCCGTCCCGTCTCGCCGAGGACGGCCACGACGCCTCCGGTCATGTACTCACAGCCGTGGTCGCCGACGCCCTCGACGACGGCTTTCACGCCGCTGTTGCGGACGGCGAACCGTTCACCGGCCAACCCGTCGACGTAGAGTTCGCCCTGCGTGGCGCCGTAGAGCGCGACGTTGCCGACGAGGATGTTGTCTTCGGGTTCGTAGGCCGCCGTCTCGGGCGTCCGGACGATCACTTTCCCGCCGGAGAGACCCTTGCCCACGTAGTCGTTGGCGGCGCCGACCAGTTCCATGGTCACGCCGTTCGCGAGGAAGGCGCCGAAGCTCTGGCCGGCGACGCCGTCGAACGTACAGGAGATGGTGTCCTCCGGGAGACCGCTCTCGCCGTAGCGCCGCGAGATGCGGTTCGAGAGCATCGCACCCACCGCCCGGTCGCCGTTCGAGATGTCCCGGCGGAGGTGTACCGGTTCGCCCTCCTCGATGGCGTCGGTGGCCGCCCCGATCAGATCGCGATCGAGGTGGTTCTCGACGTCCGCGTGCTTTTGCTCGCGAACCTTGTGGCGCTCGCCGGCCTCGGGTTCCGCGATGACCGCCGAGAGATCGAGATGTCGGGCCTTGGGGTGGTCGGTCTCCACCTGTTCGAGGAGTTCCGGTCGGCCGACCATCTCCTCGATCGTCCTGAAACCGAGGTCGGCCATGATCTCCCGCAGTTCCTGTGCGAGAAAGACCATGTAGTTGATGACGTGGTCCGGCTGTCCGGAGAAGCGTTCACGGAGGTCCTCGTCCTGCGTGGCGACGCCGGTCGGACAGTTGTTGGTGTGACAGATGCGTGCCATCACACAGCCGGAGGTGATGAGGCTGGCCGTCCCGAAGACGTACTCCTCGGCCCCGAGGAGCGCGGCGACGGCGACGTCCCGGCCAGTCATCATGCCGCCGTCGGTGGAGACGCGGATGCGGTCACGGAGCCCCGTCGCGCGGAGCATTTGATTGGCCTCGGCGACGCCGAGTTCCCACGGGAGACCGGCGTTCTTGATCGACGTCTTCGGGGACGCGCCGGTGCCGCCGGAGTGTCCCGAGATGTGCACCACGTCGGCGTTAGCCTTCGCGACGCCCGCGGCGATGGTGCCGATCCCCGCCTCGGCGACGAGTTTCACGTTGATGTCCGCCTCGGGGTTGGCGGTCTTCAGGTCGTGGATGAGTTGTTTGAGGTCCTCGATCGAGTAGATGTCGTGCAGCGGCGGCGGCGAGATGAGGCCGACACCCGGCGTCGAGTACCGGACGTGCGCGATCATCTCGTTGACCTTCTTGCCGGGGAGGTGGCCGCCCTCGCCGGGCTTGGAGCCTTGGGCCATCTTGATCTGCAGTTCGTCGGCCGAGGAGAGATAGTTGGAGGTGACACCGAAGCGGCCGGAGGCGACCTGCTTGATGTTGCACTCCTTTTCGGTACCGAACCGCTCGGGCGGTTCGCCGCCCTCGCCCGTGTTCGACTTCCCGCCGATGCGGTTCATGGCGATGGAGTTGGTCTCGTGGGCCTCCGGTGAGAGCGAGCCGAGCGACATGGCCGCCGTCGAGAAGCGCTCGACGATTTCGTGGACCGGCTGGACCTCCTCCAGCGGGATCGACTCGCGGTCGCTGTCGAACTCCAGGAGCCCCCGCAACGTCTGGAGGTTCTCCCGCTGATCGTTGATCAGGTCCGCGAACTCCTGGTACTTCTCGTAGCTCCCCGACCGGACCGCCTGCTGGAGCGTGCCCACGGTCTTCGGGTTCCACTGGTGGTGGATCCCGTTCGATCGGTGTTCGTACTCGCCCTGTCGTTCGAGGTCCGGATCGTCCTCGAAGGCGACCGCGTGGCGGGTCTCCAGGTCGTCTTCGAGCTGGTCGATGCCGATGCCCTCGGTGCGGATCTCCGTCCCCTCGAAGTACTCGCGGACGAAGTCCGACGAGAGGCCGACGGCCTCGAAGATCTGGGCGCCCTGGTAGCTCTCGACGGTCGAGATTCCCATCTTCGCCATCGTCTTCAGGAGGCCGTCCTCGAGGGCCTTCGTGTAGTGAGCGATGGCCTCCGACTCGTCGGCACCGTCGGGTCCTGCGACGATGTCGGTGATGCTCTGGTAGGCGAGGTAGGGGTTGACGGCGTCGGCCCCGTATCCCACGAGCGTGGCGAGGTGGTGGACCTCGCGTGGATCGCCGGATTCGATGGCGAGCCCGGCGTGATTGCGGAGGCCGTTGCGGACCAGCGCGTGGTGGACGCCACCGGTCGCGAGCAGGCTGGGGATGGGGACCCGATCCGGCCCGGTCGCCCGGTCGGAGAGGACGACGACGTCGGCGCCGTCCTCGATGGCCTCCCGCGCGTCGCGGCGCAGACGCTCCATCGCGCTCTGCAGGTTCCCGCCTTTCTCGTAGGTCATGTCCACGACGGTCGAACTGAACTCCCCGTCGAGATCCTTGATCGCCGCGGTCTGGGCGTCGGTCAGGACCGGCGAGTCGACGACGAGTTGGCGGGCGTGTTCCGGCGTCTCGTCGAGCAGGTTGCGCTGCGGACCGAGCCGCGACTCGAGACTCGTCACCAGCTCCTCGCGGATGTAGTCGATCGGTGGGTTCGACACCTGCGCGAACAGCTGCTTGAAGTAGGTGAACAGCGGGCGGTTGAAGTCCGACAGCACCGACAGCGGCGTGTCGTCGCCCATCGACCCGACGGGGTCCTTGCCGTCCTCGGCCATCGGTTCGACCAGGTGATCGAGCTGGTCGTGGGTGTAGCCGAAGGCCGATTGGTGGGTACGCAGCGACTCGACGCGGGCGCGGGGTTCGTAGTCCTCGGCCGCCCGCTCGTCGAGGTGGCGCTGTTCGCGGTCGACCCACTCGCCGTACTTCTCGTCGGTGAGGTCGTCGAACACCTCGTCGTCGGGCACGACGCGTCCTTCCTCGGGGTCCGCGACGAGCAACTGACCGGGCTGGAGGCGGTGTCGCTCCTCGATCTCCGAGGGGTCGATATCGAGCGCACCGGCCTCGCTCGCCATGATGAGGCGGCCGTCCTTGGTCACGTCGTACCGGCAGGGCCGGAGCCCGTTGCGGTCGAGCGCCGCGGCGATCCGGTCACCGTCGGTGCCGACGACCAGCGCCGGGCCGTCCCAGGGCTCGACGAGGCTCGCGTGGTAGTCGTAGAAGTCCTTGCGCTCTTGGCTCATCGCGTCGTCCTTGCGGAACGCTTCGGGGATGAGCATCCGGAGCGCATGGGGGAGGTCACGCCCGCCCTGAACGAGCAGTTCGAGGGCGTTGTCGACGGAGGCCGTGTCGCTCTGGTTGGGGTCGTTGATGATCGGCTTGAGCGTGTCGATGTCGTCGCCGAAGGCCGGATGTTCGAGGTCCGTCTCCCGGGCCCGCATCCAGTTGATGTTCCCACGGATCGTGTTGAACTCGCCGTTGTGGATGATGTTGCGGTACGGGTGAGCGAGATGCCACGCGCCGAGCGTGTTCGTCGAGAAGCGCGCGTGAACGAGCACGAGCGTCGACTTCACGCGTTCGTCGACGAGGTCCGGGTAGTACGTCGGCAACTGCGTGGCCTTGAGCAACCCCTTGTAGACGAGGGTGTCACGGTCGAGCGAACAGATGTAGAACCGTCCGGCCCCCGCCGAGTCGAGTTCCTCGATGGCGTTCTCGACGGCACGGCGAGCGACGTAGAGCGCGCGGTCGAACGCGTCGTCGTCCATCTCCTCGCTCGGTCGGACGAACGGCTGCTGAACGTACGGCTCGGAGTCGAGGGCCGTCTGCCCGAGTTCGTGGTTGTCCGTCGGGACGTCCCGCCAGTGGAACACTTCGAGGCCGTGTTCGGCGAGCGTCCGTTCGAAGATGGTCATGAGTCCCTGTCGAGCCGCCCCATCTCGAGGCATGAACACCGACCCGACCGCGTAGGTGCCGGACAGGTCTGCGTCGACGACTGCCTCGAAGAACTCGTCGGGACGCTGGATCATAATGCCAGCGCCGTCGCCGGTGGCTTCCTCGGCCCCCGTGGTACCTCGATGTTCGAGGTTGATGAGCAGGTCGATGCCGTCGGCGACCGTCTCGTGGGAGTCGCCGCCGTCCAGATCGAGGACGACGCCGACGCCACAGTTCGATCGCTCGTCCGTGGGGTCCGCCAGCCCCCGCTGATCGGCGTGGGCGTCTCTCCGCGGCTTGGTCATACGCCACATACCACGTTCCGACTTATTAGCCTGTTCCTGTTAGTGTAAGGCTTCATTAGTCACATACAAGGTAATATATATTATATTAATTCCACCGTATACCTTGGCGGATAAAAATAACGAACGATCGTGGTCGATGCTCCCTGGCCGAGACTCACCGTGGACGTCACACTCTCGGGCGGACGTCGATCAGAATGGTCGCCGCCCCGGCCTCGAAACGGTTACGACCAGCGGTATCAGTACGATCGGGCGAAGTAGGCGGTTTCGACGGCGTCGTCGTCACAGAGCGCACAGGTCTCGCCGTCGTGGATGGGCTCGGTGTCGCTCTCGCTGCCCTCGAAGGGCACGAGGACGATCTCGGCGGCCACCTGCTCTTTGATCTTCGCCTCGCAATCTTCGTCGCCACACCACGGCGCCTTGACGTAACCGCTGTGCTGGCCGATCGTGCCGAGGATCTCGGCCCGGTCGGACGCCTCGCGGACGTTCTCGGTCAGGTTCTCCTCGGCGGCGGCGTAGAGCTTGGCGTGGACGGTGTCGAGGTGGTCCCGAATGGTCGCCACGATGCCCTCCCGGTCGGCCTCCGCGGACTCGCCGTCCGGTCGGTGGACGAGCGTCGTGGTCCCCTCCTCGACCTCGTTGGGACCGACCTCGATCCGGACCGGGACTCCCTTCAGCTCCCACTCGTTGAACTTGAACCCGGGGTTGTGCTCGTCGCGGTCGTCGAGTTCGACGCGGACGCCCGCCGCCCGGAGGTCGTCGGCGATGCCCTCGGCGTACGCCAGCACGTCATCTTTCGTCTCCTCCTGCCAGATGGGGACGATCACGACCTGTTCCGGCGCCATCGCCGGCGGCAGGACGAGCCCTTGGTCGTCGCTGTGGGTCATGACGAGCGCCCCGAGCGCCCGCCAGGACAGCCCCCACGAGGTGGTGTGGGCCACGCGTTCGTCCTCGTTCTCGTCGGTGAACGTGATGTCGAACGCCTCCGCGAAGCTCTGGCCGAGGTAGTGGCTGGTCGCGCCCTGGACCGACTTGCCGTCGGGCATCAAGGCCTCGACGGTCGTCGTCGTGTCCGCGCCGGGGAACTTGTCGTGTTCGGGCTTTTTCCCGCGGAGGACCGGCATCGCGAGGACGTCCTCATACACCTCCTCGTACTGGTCGAGGCGGGTGATCGTCTCGGACCAGGCGCTCTCCTCGCTCGCGTGTGCGGTGTGGCCCTCCTGCCAGAGGAACTCCTTGGTCCGGAAGAAGGGCTTGGTTTCGGTGGCCTCCCACCGGATCACGCTACACCACTGGTTGACACGCATCGGGAGGTCGCGGTAGCTCCGGATCCACTGGCTCAGGTACGGTGCGATGATGCTCTCGCTGGTCGGACGGACTGCGAGGCGCTCTTCCAGTTCGTCGTAGCCGCCCTGCGTGACCCACGCCACCTCGGGGTCGAACCCCTCGACGACATCCTTCTCGCGTTCCAGATACGACTCGGGGATCAACATCGGGAAGTAGGCGTTCTGCACGCCGGTCGCCTTGAACCGCGCGTCGAGTTCGTTCCGAATCGTCTCCCAGAGCGCGTAGCCGCGAGGGCGCGTGACGATGAACCCACTCATGCCCTCGGGACCGTAGTTCGCCAGCCCGGCCTTGCGGACGACTTCGGCGTACCACTCGCCGGTGCTGTATTCTTTCGACTCGGTGATGCCGAGTTCCTGATCGTCGCTCATTAGCGGGAAGTGACGGAGATACGGCTTAAAACGTGCGGAGCGCCGCTGGCTACCCGAGCCCAGCCTTGCAATCGTCGGCGTACGCGTCGGCCAGTCGTGTTGGCTCCGGAAGCTTGTAGCCCCCGCCGAGTCGTTCGACGACCTCGACGGCCGTCTCGGCGCTCACCCGGTGGCCCGGACTCACGTACAGCGGGTTGATCACGGGGTTCGAGTCGTACTGGCGCGACTGGTAGGTGTAGCCGAGGACGGTCCCCTCGGGGGCGTCGACGCCGTCGTCCGCGAGCACTGGCGCGCGCCAGCCCGCCGGCCGGCCGTCGACGTCCGCCTCGATCCGACCACAGAGCAGACTCTTCGCCACCCCGACGCTCGGCACGTCGAGGACGACGCCGAGGTGGGTGGCGAGGCCGGCCTGCCGGAAGTGGATGCGCCCGCTCCCGTCGAAGACGACGAGGTCCGGGTCCGCGTCGAGCGCCTCGAACGCCGCGAGGATCGGCCCGCCCTCACGGAAGGAGAGCAGCCCCGGGACGTACGGCACCGCCAGATCCGTCACCGCGTGTGCGCGTTCGATCACCTCGCCACCCCGGAGACAGACGACGGCGCTCACCGCACGGCCGTCGAGGAAGGCCTGATCCACGCCGGCGACGAGGGGGCGGTCCCCCCCGAGAGTGGCGTCCTCGGCCAGCGAGATCGATGCCGGATCGACGCCGAGGTCGTCCGCGAACCGCGCCGCGTCCGCGACCCGTCGCTGGAGCGACTCCATCTCCGCGCGGGACTGCGAGGGATCGGGGACGAACTCGGGGCGGGCGGGCGTCACGCTCTCACCGCCGACCGGGGCCGCCCGGCCCACCGGGGCCGCCCGGTCCGCCCGGACCCCGCCCGCCGCCGAAGGTCAACTGGTCGGGGACGCGACTGGGACGTTTGATCCGCTTGCCGTACGCCAGGCCGATCACGAGGCCGATCAGGTGGGCGAGGTGGGCGACGTTGCCCTGGCCCACCGAGGAGGCGGACTGCGGGGAGAGGAAAAAGAGCACGGAGATGACCGCGAAGCCGGCGGTGAACAGCCACAGCGGGATGGGAATGATGAAATAGAGGTAGATCCGGAGGCCGGGGTTGAGGACGGTGAGGACGCCGAGGATGGCGAAGATGGCGCCGCTGGCGCCGACGACGCTCACGACCCCCGTCGGACCGAGCGAACCGAGGACGATGCTGACTCCGACGAATCCCAGGCCGGCCAGGGCACCCGTGGCGAGAAAGAGGGCGGCGAAGCGCTTCGACCCGGTGTAGCGCTCGACCAGCGGGCCGAAGAAGTACAGCACGATGCTGTTGCCGGCGATGTGGTAGAGACCGCCGTGGGCGAAGACGGAGGTGATCCAGGTCCAGACGTACAGAAGGTGGTCGGACCGGAGGACGAACAGCGTCGCCATCGCCTCCCGTCCCGCCAGGCCGCGGACGAGCAACTGCAGGGCGAACGTGATCCACATGAGCGCGAGAAAGAGGTACGCGACGTTGCCCCTGAAGTACGCGAGGACGCCGCCGGTGCCGGTCAGCGATCCGTCGAGGCTGGGCAGACGCCCGAGGAGGCCACCGTCGCTTCCCCCCTCGTCACGAACGCCGTCGTCGAAGCCGCTATCGAACACGCCGGACGGGTCGTCCCACTCGTTCAACCCCGGACAGTCGTGGTTCTCCGGAAGCCGGTGTTCCGCACAGAACGTCCCACCGCAGCGCCGACACTGGTACGGCAGGTTCTCGTGGCTGCCGCACTCGTCGCACTGAGCCATTGCCATTGCGTAGTGGCGGGGTCGATAAAAAGGGGGGCGGTCGATCATCCGTCTCCGTGTCGGCGCGCGTGGCCGCCGTAACTCGGTGACGCCCGACCGCCGGATCCCGTGCGATCAGGTGTGAGAACGGCTCCAACCGGGACCGGACCGATCAGCGGCCTCCGACTGGGCCGAGCCGTCGTCCCCGTCGTAGTTCGACGGCACGACGGTCACGTGGTCGAGGCCCGGGTGGGTGCTGGTGTCGTCCATACGGGTCGCTACGGGGCTCGCCGCCAAAAGATTACCCATGCGCATAATTCATGCACCGGGTAGGTCACATAACTGGGGGGAATGATACCCAGTCGTAGGGACCGGTGGAACCCCGAACGTATCGACGACGATCCGTATCAGGCGAACGTCTCGTCGTAGAGGTCGATGGCGTGTTCGATGGCCTCCTTCGCGGCGGCCTTGTCCTCCCAGCCAAGCGTCTCGACTTCCTTGCCCTCCTCGAGGTTCTTGTACGTCGCGAAGAACTCGTCGATCTCGTCGAGGGTCTGCTGGGGGATGTCGTCGAGGTCCCGGTAGTGGTCGAACCGCGGGTCCTCGGTCGGGACGGCGATGACCTTGTCGTCCTGTTCGCCGTCGTCGTCCATCTTCATCAGGGCGATCGGCCGGGCCTCGACGATACAGCCGGGGAACGTGGCATCCTCGACGAGGACGAGCACGTCGAAGGGGTCCTCGTCGTCGTAGTACGACTGGGGGATGAACCCGTAGTCGCTCGGGTAGTGGACGTTGCTGTGGAGTACCCGGTCTAGGACGACGCCGGGAACGTCCTTGTCGTACTCGTACTTGTTGCGCTCGCCTTTGAGACACTCGACGACGGCGGTGATCGTCTCGGGCGGGTTCGGGCCGGGTTCGAGGTCTTCCCAGAGGTTTACCATACCCATACGACGGCCGAACCGCCAAATAGGCCTTTCGGGACCGCTCACGGGAACACGAATGAAAAAGTACATGAATGCCCGTCCCCGAGTTGACCTGACACGAACTGGTGGCAGGTGGTACCGGGCCGCCGACCGCCTGTGTCTTTCCGGGCCAGAGCGCACGGCCGACGACGACCGGGCAGTCGTCGTCACGGACGGCGTGTACCAACCGGTCCAACCACCGATATGTCCACAATAGTTAACGACGGATTCCGCCGTGCCGTGCTCTAATTCTCACGCTTAAGAACGAGTTGAGAAAGGTTAAATATCCCCGTGACATGTTTTTCAGTATGTCAGAGGCACAAGCAGTAAGCAGCAGTCCCGGCATCGTTCGCGATCTGACCGCGTTCCAGCACAACATCCTCGTCATCCTCTCGGAGGAACCGATGTACGGGCTGGCGATCAAACGCCAGCTCGAGGAGTACTACGGAACCGAAGTGAACCACGGTCGCCTGTACCCCAACCTCGACAACCTCGTCGAGATGGACCTCGTCGAGAAGAGCGAACTCGACAAGCGGACGAACCAGTACGAACTGACCGAGGAAGGTCACGAGGCCGTCCTCAACCGACTCGACTGGGAGCTCTCGAAGTTCGTCACGGACGACGACCGCGCCGACTCGGTTCGGGACCTCATCGACGCGCAGAACTGAACTCGGGCATCTCCGTTTCCGTCGCCGCGTACACGTGTTCGAGCGACCGCTCGACTGCGTCGCGTTGCTCGTCGCTCGGCCACGCGTTCCGCGGGAAATACTCCGTCAGGAACTCCCGTAGCTCCGCCGCCGTCGCCGTCTCGACGCGGCGGGCGTAGTGGTTCCCCATGAAGTCCGCGAAGGCGCGTGCGTTGGCGGCGTGGGGCTCCCCCGCCCGCTCGCGCACGCGCTCGACGACGTCCGCGTTGTGCGCCTCGACCGCGTCCCACTCCTCCGCGTCGCCACCTCCGGAGAGCGGAATCTCGACCGCGCGATCGGTGTCCTCGATGCGCTCGATCCGTGCCGTGTCGCCCTCTAGCCACTCGGCCGGGTGGAGGACGAGCGTCTCGTCGGCCTCGCGGACGCGCGCGGTGTAGCCGTGCGCGGCGAGACGCTCGTCGCGGTCGCGCTCGTAGGCCGCCGCCTCCTCGTCGTCGACCGCCCGTCGGGCCAGTCGGGTCAGCCGTTCGGCCTCCTGCTGGAGGTCCCGTGGCAGATCAGTCATCGTCGAGTGCCTCGTTCGCCAGTCGGTCGGCCCGGTCGTTTATCTCCCGCGGAACGTGCTCCAGCGACCAGCGGTCGAACCCGGCGAGCAACTCTCGAACCGTCACCCGCCGTTCCCGCAACCCCGGGTCGTTCGCGTTCCACTCCCCGCGGACCTGCTTGACGATCAGCTCCGAGTCACCGCGGACGTCCACCTCGTCGAAGCCGTGATCCCGGGCGACCTCCAGTGCGCGGATCAGCGCCTCGTACTCCGCCCGGTTGTTCGTCGTCTCGCCGATGGTCCCGCTTCCCTCGTCGACGATCCCGTCGCCGGAGACGATGACCCACCCTACCGCGGCCGGTCCAGGATTGCCGCGACTCGCTCCGTCGAAGTAGACGTGCGCCCGCCCGCCAGCCTCCGAGAGGAGGGCGGTCAGATCCGTCGGCCGGGCGCCTTGGACGACCACGCTGTCGTCGTAGGCGACGGCTACCGCGTCGCCGCGTTCCGCCCGCCAGCGTTCGTGGTCCGTGTTCCCCGTCACCACCTCGACGTCGGCCGCCTCCAGCCGTCGCCGTGCGTCGTCGGGGTCACAGTCGATGGTCGGCATCGACCCCACTTCGGGCGACCCACTCAAAGGCGGTTCGTTCCGTCACGGTCACCCCCTTTCCCGGCTCGCCGTTTCGTCACCTACTTTCGAGTCCCGTGCCGACCACCAGCCATGGTTCCCGACGCCGACGGCGCCCTCCGAACCGTCTCGACGGCCGCCGACCGACGCGTCTCCTACGCCGAGTACGGCGACCCGGACGGCACTCCGGTCCTGTTCCTCCACGGGACGCCGGGATCACACGTCCTCGGTGGACTCTTCGACCCCGAGGCTACCCGTGCAGGGGTTCGTCTGCTCGCCCCCGACCGTCCGGGCTACGGCCGTTCGACACCGTGGCCGACACGGACTCTCGCCGACACCGCCGCGTTCGTCACCCCCGTCCTCGACGACGCCGGCGTCGACGTGGCGGGGGTCGTCGGCTTCTCCGGCGGCGGCCCCCACGCCCTCGCGCTCGCGGCGACGCGTCCGGCCCGGATCGAACGCGTCGACGTCGTCGCCGGTGCCCCGCCGCCGTCGCTCGACCACCGCCCCCCGACCGCCCAGCGGCTCCTCGCGACCCTCGCCACCGTCGCACCGCCGCTCCTCCGCGGGCTCTTCGGCGTGCAGGCGTGGGTCGCCGATCGGCTCCCGCCCCGGACCGTCGTCGCCCAGTACACCACGACGACGGACCCGGCCGACCTCCCCGACGACGTCGTCGAACGCGTCCGCCGGGACTTCGTCGCCGCGTTCGCCCACCACCGACACGGCGCGGTCACGGAGTTCGACCTCCTCGATCGGGCGTGGGACGTCTCGCCGTCGCGGATCGACGTCCCGGTTCACCTCTGGCACGGCGACCGGGACGCGAACGCACCCCTCGCCGGCGCACGGCATCTGCGCGAGCGGGTGCCGACCGCCGACCTCACCGTCCTCGACGGGGCGGATCACCTGTCGACGCTCCTGCGGAGTCGGACGCCCGTCCTCGACGGGCAGCGTGCCGCCCCGACGGGCGGCGAGTGATCGCCGTCGCCCCGGCGACCCGCCGAGACGCCGTGAATGCGCCCAGTGAGCGTCCCACGGATTCGCCCGTCTCCGGCCAAGGATTTAAGTAACCGCCAACTACGACTATAAAAACGCGATGACACGGCCCACCCGCCAGCGGGAAGACCGAACGCGATGGCAGGGCGAGGAGGAGGGGGAAACCGAGGACGCCGACGTCGACCTCGACGATCTCGATCCGGAGGACCTCGTCAGGACGGCCGACGGCGAACTGATCCACGAGGAGACCGGCCTCATCATCGAGGAGGAGCAGATCGACCCCGGTCCGGAGTGGCGGGCGTTCAACCACCAGGAACGACAGGAGAAATCGCGGGTGGGCGCACCGACCACCCAGACGATGCACGACAAGGGGTTGACGACGACGATCGACTGGAAGGACAAGGACGCCTACGGTCGCTCGATCTCCTCACGGAAGCGCTCGCAGATGCACCGGTTGCGGAAGTGGCAAGAGCGGATCCGAACGAAAGACGCGGGCGAGCGCAACCTCCAGTTCGCGCTGAGCGAGATCGACCGGATGGCCTCGGCGCTCGGCGTCCCTCGCTCTGTCAGGGAGGTGGCGTCGGTGATCTATCGGCGCGCTCTCAACGAGGACCTCATCCGCGGGCGCTCGATCGAGGGGGTCGCCACCGCCGCCCTCTACGCCGCCTGTCGTAAGGAGGGTATCCCCCGGTCGCTGGAGGAGATCTCCGAGGTCTCGCGGGTCGAACGCAAGGAGATCGGGCGCACCTACCGCTACATCTCGCAGGAACTCGGTCTGGAGATGAAACCCGTCGATCCCAAGAAGTACGTGCCGCGTTTCTGTTCGGAACTCGAACTCAGCGAGGAGGTACAGTCGAAGGCCAACGAGATCATCGAGACGACCGCCGAGAAGGGGCTGCTGTCCGGCAAGTCGCCGACCGGCTACGCCGCCGCGGCCATCTACGCCGCTTCGCTGCTCTGCAACGAGAAAAAGACCCAGCGCGAGGTTGCCGACGTGGCCCAGGTGACCGAGGTCACCATCCGCAACCGGTATCAGGAACAGATCGAGGCGATGGGCATCCACAGCTAGCGCGATAGGTTCAAACCCTCTCCACCGCTATCGCCGCTATGCGCCTCGACGACTTCGTCGACATCGAGGCCAACGAACGCGCCGAGCGACGGCGCCTCGCGAAGGAGAAGTCCTACGAGATCCTCGATCACGTCGAGTCGGTCGCCGACCGGGTGGAGCGGACCGTCTCGGGCGACGCGGTCGTGGGCAGCGTCTCGCCCTCCATCTTCGTCGGCCGGTCGAACTACCCGGAGGTGTCGACCGGCATCCTCTCGCCGGTCGGCAACGAGAGCGAGGCCGACAGCTACGTCACCAGCGGCGTGTGGTACGACGAGGGCGTCGACCTGACGGAGGTGTTTCGCCGACGGACCAGCCTGCTCAACTCCCGGCGGTCCGCGTCGGTCGACGTCTCGGAGACGTGGGACGGCTTCGTCGGCGTCGGCCGCGAGGTGGCCATCGCCGACCGTCCGGTCGACGTGGAGATCGGTCTCGACGGCGACCCCCGGATCGACTTCGACGCCGACGGCGCCGCGCCGCCGACCGGGCCGAGCGCCCCCGCCCGCTCCGCGACCCTCGGCGAGAACCCGCACGTTCCCAGAGCGGTCGAAAAGACTCTGGAGGACGACGACTGGCGCGCCGAAGGCGCCATCAACTACCTCTACCGCCGCGGGTTCGACGTCTACGAGGTGAACACCATCCTCTCGGCGGGGGCGCTGGGGCGGGGGGACCACCGGCGACTCGTCCCGACGCGGTGGTCGATCACTGCCGTCGACGACACCGTCGGACAGTTCCTCCGTGGCTCGCTCCGGGATGCACCGAGCGTGAACGGGGTGGAGATCCACCGCAACGAGTTCCTCGGCAACGCCTACTGGGTGGTGTTGGCCCCGGGCCAGTGGGAGTACGAACTCGTCGAACTGAAGGCGCCGGGGAGCGTCTGGAACCCCGATCCGGAGGCGGGGATGTGGCTGGCAGCGGACCGCGAGGGCTACGAGGGGCGGACGGGATACGTCGAGGAGACGGCCGGCGCATACCACGCCGCCCGACTGGCGGTCCTCGAACACCTCGACGACCGGGGGCGGCAAGCGAAATGTCTCGTCCTCCGGCACGTCTCCGACGATTACTGGGGGCCGGCGGGCGTCTGGCAGGTCCGCGAAGGCGTCCGACACGCCTTCGAGGGTGAACACGCGACCGCCGAGACGCTCGCCGACGCGGTACGGGGCGTCGTCGACTACCTACCTGCCTCGCTCGCAGCCCTCAGGCGCAAGTCGACGATGGTCGCCGGCCTCCAAACGACGCTCGATCGATTCTGAGCCGCCGACTCACCACCGATAGAACGACGGCGTGAAGATGACGAGCACCGAGAGCACTTCCAGGCGCCCGATCCACATCAGAAAGACCATGTAGAGCTTGGCGGCGTTCGAGAACGGCAGGAAGCTGTCCATCGGCCCGACGACGCCGAACCCCGGGCCGACGTTCCCGAGGGTTGCGATGGCGACGCTCATCGCGTCGAGCCCCGACAGCGACACTGTGGGCGTCCGGAAACTGTCGAGATAGAGTGCGACGGTCGAGAGGGCAAACAGCAACAGGAAGAGCAACACGAACACGAAAACGTCCCGGATCGCCCCCTCGTCGACGGGCTCTCCCTCTAGCCTGAGTGGCCTGACGGCTTCGGGGTGGACGGACGTAAACAGCGCCCGGCCGATCGACCGCTTGACGAGCACCCACCGAACGATCTTGATCGATCCAGCGGCCGATCCCGCCGACCCGCCGAGGAAGTACGCGAACAGCAGGATCGTCCGTGCGGACGCGTCCCAACTGTTGACGTCCATGCTCGCGTACCCGGTGGTCGTCACGATGGCGATCACCTGAAAGAGCCCCTGGCGGAGCGCCTTCTCGACGTTGCCGGGGATCACGCCGACGGCCGGCGTCGTTCCGGTGAGCCCGACACCGACATAGAGGAGCGCCGAGAGGACGGCCCCGAAGCCGGCCATGGCGAGCAGGTACGACCGGAACTCCGTGTTGTCGAACAGCCGCCGGGGTTTTCCGTCGAGGACGTACCAGAACAGGGCGAAGTTGGTCCCCGCGACGATCATGAACGGCATCATCATCCACTGGACGGCGGGGGCGAACGCCTCGGCGCTCCGAGCCTCGGGCGAGAAGCCGCCGGTCGGCAGCGTCGTCAGCGCGTGGGCGACCGCGTTGTAGAGGTGCATGTTCGGCGCGACGCCGAGCAGATGCAGGCCGTAGTAGGCCACCGCCGCGAGGACGGTGACTCCGGCGTAGATGCTCCACAGTGCGCGTGCAGTCTCCCGAATCCGCGGTGTCAGTTTCTCCAGTGCGAGCCCCGGCGCCTCCCGGTCGATGACCTGGGCCCCCCCGACCGACAGCTCGGGCAGGATGGCGATCATCAACACGAGGAGGCCCATCCCGCCGAGCCACTGGGTGAGCTGGCGCCACAGCAACATCGCGTGCCCGTGGCGCTCGACCGAGAGTGTACCGAGGACCGTCGCACCGGTCGTGGTGAACCCGCTCATACTCTCGAACATCGCGTTGACGGGGGTCGCGATCGTCCCCGTCCCGGCGACGAGGTAGGGGATGGTCCCCAGCAGGGGGACGACCAGCCACGCCAGGCTCACGAGCAGGAACGCCTCCCGGTTGCCCAACTCGCCGTCGCCCCGCAGCCGTTCGAGAAACACACCACAGCTGACCATGGCGGCGCTCGTCGCGACGAACGGGAGCGGGTCCTCGCCGTAGTATATCGCCAGGACGAACGGAGCCACCGGGGTGACACCGATGTACTTGAGCACCGTTCCGACGTAGGCCACCGTCACCCGGTAGTCGATGTACGCGCGGTGCCTGCGGGCCATTCGTCCCTACCTCTCACGAGAAACGGATGATCGTTTCGCCGTGTGCGGTTGGGCGTAGCACGCCTCGGCGACCGCAACTGATCACGGCTACAGCGCGGCGAAGGCCGCGTCGACCATCTCGCCCGTGTCCGCGACGATGGCCGCCATCTCATCGTCGTCGGGCGAGAGGCCGACAAGCCGGCCGATGCGCATGATACTGACGTGATAGACGGTCTGCACGCCCGGCGACTCCTCCCAGACGACCACGTTACACGGGAAGAGTGCGCCCATTCGGCCGTCGCTGACGTCGAGGACGCGGTCGGCCATCGTGGGGTTGCACGCCCCGAGTACGTAGTAGGGGTCGCGATCCGCGTCGACCTTCTCGTTGAGGAGGTCCGAAGGCGAGAACTCCACCGGGACGCCGAAGCCCGCCGCCTCGAACGTCTCCCGGACGTGTTCGATCGCCGCCTCGTGGTCCATCTCAAGGGTTGCGCGCTGTTCGCCGACGTCCGCCGGGTCCACGGCGGTCGGGTCGATCGGGAGCGTCATGTGTACCTTCGACAACGACGCCACGACACAAAAGTTGGTCGTCAGGGCTATCGTAGCGATTGAAACTGGTTGCTCAGCCGATCGGACGCAGTACTGCGATCGGCTGCGTAATGACTTTCAATCGCTACTATACATCGGCCGTCCCCTACAGCGGCACGGGGAGCCACGACAGCGCCCGCACGGCCGTCGTCGTCGGGACGAGCGGCGGATGAAGCACCAGCCAGTCGAGGAGCGCCAGCCCGAAGCCGTGGGCGACGACCGAGGGGACGATCGACTCGCTCCGGTAGTCGACGGCGCCGAAGAGCACGTCGGTCGGTGCCGACAGCGCGAGTTCGATCGGCGGCTTGTGGACGTGGTGAAAGGCGTAGACCACGGGACTGATGAAGATGCTCTTGGCGCCGAGTTCGCGCACCCCGACACAGAGCAACCCGCGGTAGTACGTCTCGGCGGCCGCGGCGACGACGAACTGGGCGGCGGCGTGTGGCAGGAACTGGACGAGTGCGGTGTCGGTCGCCCACATCGGGTAGTAGGTCCGGATCGTCGGCAGCGACGCTCCGACGACGTAGAAGGGCGTGACGAACAGGGCGAGGGCGACGGTGTTGCGGAGCGCGCGCCGGTCGAGGCGCCAGCCGAGGTCGCGCCCCCGAGCGAGCGCCAGCGCGCCCGGCAGGCAGACGAACAGCGTCACGTCGCGAACCACGCGCGCCGGGAGGCTGGTGGACGGCACGCTCCAGAGCGACCAGAGAACGGAGAGACCGAGACCGGCGAGCAGCGAGAGCCGCACCCAGGAGAACCGGGAGTCGGTCACCTCACTCCTCGGCCGTGGCGACCGGGCCGGTTCCGATCACCGTACGGACCGCCGATAGGAACGTCTGCCGCGTATCGAAGTAGGTCTCGTCGACATCGTCGAGGACTGCGTCGATCGTGCGTGGCCCGTCGGGGGTTCGGATCGTCGCGTCGCCCTCCTTTCGCCGCACGTTGCTCGCTTCCTGTGGCCAGGTGAGCCGCGAGGCGACCCGTGCGAGCGGTGCGCCATCGACCGGTTCGCCCTCGCCGAGTTCGACGTCGGGTTCCGCGTCCTCGTCCGCTTTGTCACTCATGGCCGGATTTACTGCAGCGCGTGAGTTAATGGCTTCGAACTGCGAGACGCCAGTCACGACTCGGTGTCGGCCGCCGGGTCCGCGGTGGATCCGGACTCCGCGACGGCCCGCACGACGCGGAAATCATGTCACACGCCCGTCTGACGTAGCGTTTTGTGGGTGGGCAGTAAAACCACGTGTATGACCAGTCTCGGGGAGGTCTACCACGGGGACGACCGGAACGGTCCGAGTCTCCGGCAGATCTACGCGGGGGCGAGCCTGTTCGTCGTCGGCATCGTCCTCGTGGTCGCGGGGATCGTCGTCGCCACGACCGACGTGTTACTGGGCGGTGGAACGACCCTCCTCGACGTGCGCGAGTACGGCGGCATCCTCGCCGGCCTCGGCGTGCCGGCCGTCTTCCTCGGTATCTCGGCGGTCCTGCCGGCCGAGCGCTCGACGCGTGCCGCCGCGGGGATCGGCGCCAGCGTCGCCGTCCTCGGCGTCGCCCTGTTTGCACACGCCTACCCCTGCCGGTGGTCCGGCGCCAACTGTGCGCCCGGCATGGTCGATCTGACGCTGCCGACGGCGAGCGTTTACTTCCTCGGTGCGCTCACCACGTTCTGGTGTCTGTTCGTCGGTATCGCCAACTTCAAAACACGAAACGATCCCGGCGGCACCGTCACCATGGAGGTGACCCGGCAGGGCGAAACGAAGGTAATCGAGGTGGATCGCTCGACTGCCGGCAGCGGCGTCGGCCTCGGCGGCAGCGCCGACGGTCCCACCTCCACCGTCGGGGCGGGTGTGAGCGACGGGGGCGACGACGACACCGACATCCGCGAGGTCGCCACCGTCGCCTCGGAGACGGGGGGCGGTGGCGCCACCACGTCGACGGCGGGTCCGCAGACGTCCCCCGCGCCGTCGGCCGGCGACGCCGCCGAGACCTGGAAATCGACGGCGGCGACCGACGCGACCACCGACGCCGCCGACCGCTACTGTGGCAACTGCGAGCACTTCGAGTACGTCCGAACCGAACGCGGCATCCAGCCCTACTGTGGCTTCCACGACGGCGTCATGGCCGACATGGACGCCTGTGAGGACTGGAGCGGCCGGTAACCTACGGCAACCGTTCTCTCACGTCGTCCCAGTGGCTCCCCTTCCAGAAGTGGCCACCACACCGCTCGCACCGCCAAACGTCCGTCGTCGCGGGATCTGGGGTGTCCTCGGGTGTCTCCGCGTCCGCCGAAACGGGGCCGAGCGGTCCGTTACACCGCCCGCAGCGCCGCGGCGTCGCAGGGAGTGTCAGCCTCACCCCAGCCGCCCGGAGTTCGCGCAACTGCCCGTCGACGTCCCGTGCCGCGAGTCGGATCGCCCCCTCGGTGCGGGCCGCGAGATCGGCGTCGCGGGTGACGAGCCGTCGCCCCTCGCGTTCGGCCAGGTCTTGGACGGCGTCGTCGGCCTCGACGCCTCGGTCGAGAGCGTACGCGGTGTCGTAGCCACACATCCGGAGGTACGTCGCCAGTTTCCCGAGCATCGCGTCACAGAGGAACCGATCCATCAGGAGAGAACCGCACGCAGGTCGTCTACCGGCCGGGCGTTGAGCACGTCCGCCCGCTCGGCCCACCCGCGCCGCGCCGTGTGGACGCCGTACCGCCGGAAGTCGAGTTCGCCGACTCCGTGGGCGTCGGTGTCGATCGCGACCGTCGCTCCCGCCTCGACGGCGACCCTGATCGCTTCGTCGTTCAGGTCGAGGCGGTGGGGATTGGCGTTCACTTCGAGGGCCACCTCTGCGTCGGCGGCCGCCGCGGCCACCCGGTCGAGGTCCGGATCGAGGCCGGGGCGGTCGTTGATGAGGCGGCCGGTCGGGTGTCCGAGCACGTCCGTCTCGGGGTGTTCGATCGCGGTTACGAGCCGGTCGGTCGCCGTCTCGCGACCCGCCCCGAGGCCGCTGTGGGGCGAGGCGATCACGAGATCCAGGTCCGCGAGGAGATCCTCCCCGACCGAGAGCCCGCCGTCGGCGTCGACGTTGGCCTCGACGCCGTGGAGCACCTCGACGTCCGCGTCGGTGGCCGCTGCCTCGACGGCGCTCATCTGTTCCCGGAGTTCGTCGTCGTCGAGGCCGACGCCGCCAACCATTCCCGGACCGGTGGCGTGATCCGTGACCGCGAGGTAGTCGTCGCCGCGTTCGGCCGCCGCCGCGACCATCGTCTCGACCGACGCCGTGCCGTCGGACCAGTCGGTGTGGGTGTGGAGGTCGCCACGGACGTCGTCGGTCGTCGGGAGGTCCGGGAGGGTCCCCTCCCGGGCGGCTTCGATTTCGCCCCGGTCCTCCCGGAGTTCCGGAGGGATCGGCGGCAGGTCGAGGGCCTCGTACATCTCCGCCTCCGTCTCGCCGCCGATCCGGCGGCCGGCGCGCTGATCGGCGGCCGCGTCCGTGATGTCGCTGACGTCGAACAGCCCGTACTCGTTCATCTTCAGATCCCGCTCGATGGCGAGGTTGCGCAGGTGGACGTTGTGATCCTTGCTCCCGGTGAAATACTGGAGCGCCGCCCCGAACTCGTCGGGGACGACGACCCGGCAGTCGATCCGAAGCCCGCGGGCGCGGACGCTCGCCTTCGTTTCCCCCGCCTCGATCACGTCGCCGACGGCGTCCCAGTCGAGGAACGCGTCGACGGCCGCCGTGCCGTCCTCGCTCGCCACCAGTACGTCGACGTCGCCGATGGTTTCCCGCCACCGACGGAGCGAGCCCGCGACCGTCGCGCGGTCGACGGGGGCGGCCCCCAGAAGGTGGTCGCGGATCGCCTCCGCGACGGGGCGGGCATCCCCCAGCAGTTCCCGGTTCTGGGCCTGCCGGGCGAAGGGAATGTTTTCCAGGATGTTCGCCTCCGTCTTGGCGCCGAACCCCGACACCTCTCGGATCTCTCCCGCCTCGGCGGCCGCCTCCAGTTCGTCGAGGGTGGTGATCCCGAGTGCTTCGTACAGCGTGCCGACCGTCTTCGGACCGACGCCCTCGACGCTCGTCAGCGCCGCCATGTCGACTGGAAGCTCCTCGCGGAGGGCTTCGAGTTCCGCGATCCCACCGGTTTCGACGTATTCGACGATCTTTCCGGCCAGTGCCTCGCCGACGCCGTCGATCCTCTCGACTGCGTTCCGTCCCTCCACGACGAGTTCCTCGATCGCTCCCGGATGCTCGCGGAGGTTCTCCGCGGCGCGGCGGTAGCTCCGTGGCTTGTACTCGACGCCCTCGGCTTCGAGCAGGTCGGCCATCTCCTCGAACCGATCCGCCACCTCGGCGTTTCGGCTCACGGACGCCCCCGGGTGTTGTGGCTGGTGTCCTCGTGGCCCAGCGCCTTCCGCAGGAACTTCATCCAACGCTTGCGGTCGGCGGCCTCCTGGGCTTCGGCCTCGCGTTCGAGGTCGGCCGAGCCGAGGGCTTCGAGGGCGTCGAGCGCCCGGTCGATGCCGATGATGTTCTCGACCAGTCGCTCGCCCTCGGCGTAGCTCACCTCGCCGTCCTCGATCCGCTGGAGCCGCTGGAGTCGCTCGCGACGGAGGTTCTTTTTCGCCCGCTCGACCCGCTCTCGCTCGCCTTTGGGTACCGTCTCCCGGCGCTTGATCTCGAAGACGAACGACTGGAGGTCCACCTCCTCGCCCTGCACGTCGATGGTCTCGGGGATGGTCGCACCAACCGTCGCTCCCTCGCGGTTGACGCGTTCGAGGAGCTGCTTGCGCTCGAACTCTTTCACGTTCCTCCGTTGGCGGGCATCTCACTTCGCTCCTTCGCCGCCCGCCGCGGTGCCGGTGTACGGCTCCTCGATGTCGGGATCGCCACCGAGGGCGGCCCCCGCCCGCCGCGTGACGATATCGAAGACGACGACGACCGGGAGCAGAACGCGCTCGACGATCCGGATCGGCCGGGCCATCCGGAGCGCCCACGTCTTCGCGTTGCCCAGTCCGTAGGACTTCGGCAGTATCTCACCGAACACGAGGACGACGCTGCTGGCGACGACCGTCGTCAGGACGACGGCGACGCCCTCCGGGAAGTGGCTCGCGAGCAACACCGCGAGGACGCTGGAGATGGCGACGTTGACGACGTTGTTGCCCACGAGCAGGGTCACCAGGAGTCGGTGGGGATCCTCGCGGAGGTCGGCCAGGATGGCCGCTCGGTCGTCGCCGGCGGTCACGCGGTCCGCGAGCCACTCTTCGGGGAGCGAGAAGACGGCGATTTCGGTACTCGAAAAGAAGGCGCTCGCGGCGAGTAGCCCCAACAGGACGACCGAACTCGACAGCATTCCGTTCGGGACGTTCATGCGATTCGTCGCGTCTCCGGGCGCAAAAAACCGTGGCCGCCGAGACAGAAAGTTCTTGACTACGGCCCGACCATCCCCGGCAAATGGATCGTTCCGGCGACCGCGCCGGCATCGAGGTCAGCGTCGTCCTCCCCGCCTACAACGAAGCACGGACCATCGAGGGGACCGTCGAGACGACGCTCTCGACGCTCGGTGACTTCCTCCCGCCGGGTACCTTCGAGGTCCTCGTCGCCGAGGACGGCTGTGACGACCGGACGCCGGAGATCGCCGGTCGACTCGCCGCCGAAGACCCCCGCGTGTGTCACGTCCACAGCGAGGAGCGATTGGGTCGGGGCGGTGCGCTCGAACGCGCGTTCTCGGCCGCCCGCGGCGACACTCTCGTCTACTTCGATACCGACCTCGCAACGGACATGCGACACTTGGAGGAACTGGTCGAGCGCGTTCGCTCCGGCGACGCCGACGTGGCGACCGGTTCGCGGTGGATGCCCGGCCGCGTCGCCGACCGTCCGGCGAAACGGGGGATCCCGTCCCGGGTTTACAACGGCCTCGTTCGGCTCGTCTTGCGGTCACCGCTTCGTGACCACCAGTGTGGGTTCAAGGCGCTGAGTCGCGACGCCTTCGAGCAGCTCCACCACCGGGTCGACGACGAGCACTGGTTCTGGGACACGGAGCTTCTCGTCCGTGCCCAGCGCGCCGGCCTGGAGGTGGCGGAGTTCCCCGTCGAGTGGGAACCCAAAGGCGACACGAAAGTCGATCTGGTGCGTGACGTGTTCGGAATGGGGAGTCAGATCCTCCGACTCTGGTGGCAGGTCTCGGTGAGTCCACGGATCACCCGTCGGGTGAGCGTCGGCGCCGGGGCGCTCCTGACGGTCCTCGCGCTCGCTCTGATGACGCTGTATCTCGACCCCCGGGCCGTGCTGGCGGAACTTGAGGGGGCGAACCGCCGACTGGTCGGTCTCGCGGCCGCCGTCTACCTCCTCTCGTGGCCGCTCCGTGGCGCCCGGTACCGGGACATCCTCGTCGAACTCGGCTACCGCGAACGACTCGGGTTCCTGACCGGCGCCGTCTTCGTCAGCCAGACCGGCAATCTCGTCTTCCCGGCTCGCGCGGGCGACGGGGTGCGCGCATACGTAATGAAAGCACGACGGGGGCTTCCGTATCCGACCGGGTTCGCCTCGCTGGCCGTCGAGCGGGTGTTCGACCTGCTGACCATCACGGTCCTCGGCGGAACGGTCCTCGTCGGGTACGTCCTCACGGGATCGGCGGACGCGATCATCGCGACCCTCTCCGGCAGCGTCCCCGGCGTCGACCCCCGGAGCGCACGCGTCGCGCTGACGGTGGCCGCCGCCGTCGCCGCCGCGGCCATCCTCGCCGTCGCGGCCATCGTCGTCTCCGCCCGGCGGGAGGCGAACCTGATCCGCCGACTCGTTACCCGCGTCAGCTCCGACTCCTACGCCGACTACGTGGCGGGCGTCCTCGAGTCGTTCGTCGGCGACGTCCAGACCGTCGCCGCCGATCCCGCTGCCTTCGCCCGGATCGGGGCGAGCAGCCTCGCCATCTGGGCGCTCGACGTGGTGACGGCGATCATCGTCCTTGCGGCCTTCGACGTCGGGCTAGCGACGCCGACGCTCGTCGCCGTCGGCTTCTTCGCGGTCAGCGTCGGCAACCTCGCGAAGGTACTCCCGCTCTCCCCGGGCGGCATCGGTCTCTACGAGGCGGCGTTTACCCTCCTCGTCGCGGGACTCACGCCCGTCACCGGTGCCACTGCCTTCGGCGCCGCCGTCCTCGATCACGCCGTGAAGAACCTCGTCACCGTCGCCGGGGGCGTCGTCTCGATGCTCGCGCTCAACGTCTCCCTGACGAGGGCGGTCGACGAGACGGGTGGCGCCGATGCCGACCCCGAGACGATCGAGTAGGTGGACTCAGCGATCCCCGTGGAACAGGTCGGCCAGCCGTTCGGCGCCGTCCAGCAGGTTCGGACTCGGCTGGTTCAACAGGGAATCGTCGACGACGTGGATCGCCGGATCGATCGCCCACCCTCGGTCGGTCACCGTCGCGGGGTCGACGTCGTCCCCGTGCCCGCAGAGGTGGAGGACGACGTGGTCCGGATCGGCCGCCTCGACGTCCTCGCGGGTGACCCGTCTGGAGCGGTCGCCGGGGTCGACGAAGGGGTAGTGACCGCCGGCGGCGGCGACCACCTCGGGGACCCAGTTGCCGGCGGCCATCGGCGGGTCGGCCCACTCCTCGCAGTAGACGGTCGGTCGCTCCGGGGGCCGTCGGTCACGGAGGCGGTCCAGCCGCTCGCGGCTGCGGGCGGCCAGTTCCCTGCCCGCAGCCGGACGGCCGACGGCCCGTCCCAGGGCGGCGAAGCCCTCGATGGCGTCGTCGAGCGTCGTGGCGTCGGTGTGATGGACGTCGAGGCCACGGTCACGGATGGCGTCCCGCACCTCGGCCTGGAGGGCGTCGCCGGTACAGACGAGGTCGGGATCGAGCGATTCCAGGCGGTCGAGGTCCGGCGTCAGCCACTCGCCGAGGACCACCGGGGTGGCCGACTCGTCCAGTTCCGCCCGGCAGTGGCTCGTGACGCCGACGAGTCGGTCGGTGGCGTCGAGTTCGCGGAGCGTGGCGGTGGCGGCCGGGGCCAGCGAGACGATGCGACGTGGGGGCACGGTCGTAGCCAAGCCGTCGGGGCGTATGAACGTCTCGCCCGGCAACCGACACCGATACCTGCGGCGGGCCGGGACGTGGTAGCGATGCGGACCACACACGCGCTTCACGTCGGCGACGCGGCCTCGATGGACGGCCTCGCCGACGGCTCGGTCCCCCTCGTCGTCACGTCGCCCCCGTATCCGATGATCGAACTCTGGGACGACCTCTTCGCGGCGCGGGACCCCGACGTGCGTGCGGCGCTTTCGGCGGGTGACGGCGACGCCGCGTTCGAACTGATGCACGCCCAGCTCGATGCGGTCTGGGACGAAATCGAGCGCGTGCTGGCACCCGGGGGGATCGCCTGTGTCAACGTCGGCGACGCCACCCGCTCCGTCGGCGACGAGTTCCAGCAGTTCCCCAACCACGCCCGGGTCGTCGACGCCTTCCGCGACCGCGGGCTGACCCCGCTTCCCGACGTGCTCTGGCGCAAACCCACGAACAGCCTCGCGAAGTTCATGGGCTCCGGGACGCTCCCGCCGAACGCTTACGTCACCCTCGAACACGAGTATATCCTCCTCTTCCGGAAGGGTGGGACGCGCTCGTTCCCGCCGGGCGACGACCGCCGGTACGAGAGTGCCTTCTTCTGGGAGGAACGCAACGAGTGGTTCTCGGACCTGTGGGAGGTACGGGGGGAGGGACAGGAACTGAGCGGCGGCGAGGAGCGTCGCGACCGCTCCGCGGCCTTTCCGGTCGAGATTCCGTTGCGCCTGATCCGGATGTTCTCGGTCCGCGGTGATCGGGTGCTCGATCCCTTCGCCGGGACGGGGACGACGATGCTCGCGGCCATGCTCGCCGCCCGCGACTCGGTCGGGTACGACCTCGACGGCGACCTCTTCACCGCGCTCGACGACCGAGTCGCGGACCTGCCGGCGGCGTCTCGCCGTCGCATCGCCGAGCGGCTGGCGAGCCACCGGTCCGCCATGGCCGACCGGGACGGCGGCTACGAGGCCGACCGGTACGACTTTCGCGTCGTGACGAAGGCCGAGCGCCGGATCCGGCTGTACGTCGTCGCCGACGTGAGGGAGCGGTCGACCGACGAGGGCCGGGGGTACGTCGTCGACCACGAGCCGGTGGACGGGAACGACTTTACCGCGGCCCCCGAAGGGTGAGCCATGGAGTTCGACTCGCTGATCCTCGCGGCGGCGACGGCCGACCTCTCGGACGAACCGGCGGCCCGTCCCCACGCCGACGCCGTGGAGTTTCGAATGGATCTCGCGGACGCGCCGCTGGCTGCCCTCGACGACTACGACGGCGACCTCCCGATTCTCGCGACGAACCGCGATCCGGCCGAGGGTGGGGAGGCCGACGGATCGGAGCGGGAGCGTCTCGACGTTCTGGAGACGGCGAGCGCACACGACGCGGTGGCGGCCGTCGACGTCGAACTGGCGAGTCTGCGGGAGTCGGCCGGGGCGGCGGTGGCGGCGACGGCGCGAGAACGCGGCGTCGGCGTCGTGGCCTCGGTCCACGACTTCGAGGGGACGCCCCCGGCCTCGCGGCTGAACGACCTGCTCGCGTCGGCGGCGGATCTCGGCGACGTCGGCAAGGCGGCGGTGACGGCACGCGATCCGGGCGACGCGCTGGCGGTGCTGTCGGCGACGCATACGGCGACGGTCCGCGGCGACCGGGTGGCGACGATGGCGATGGGCGAGGCCGGTCGGCACACGCGGGCGGTCGCACCCCTCTACGGGTCGAAGATCGGATACGCCCCGGTCGATCCAGCCGAGGCGACGGCGCCGGGACAGTACGACCTGGCGTCCCTCGCAATGTTGATCGAACGACTCGGCGGGCGATGAACGCACACGAACCGAGAGTATAAGCGCGTGGCTGCCTCAGTTCGGGAGACGATGGTCGACACGAACCGACGAGCGGTCGTCGCGGCGGCCGTCAGCGTCGCCGGCGCCGTGATCGGGATCGGAGGTGCGGGCCACGCCTACCTCCGGGAGTGGGGACGCGCGTTCGCGTGGTTCTCGCTCGTTCTCGGGGCGGGACTGGTTCTGATCGCCTCGTTCACCGACCCCGAGACGGCGACGCTGTCGACGCTCCCGCTCCGCGTGACCGGGCCACTCCTCGGGTTGCTCGCGCTGAACACGGTCGACGCGTACGTCGTCGCCCGGCGTGGGACCGGCGGCGGAACCGTTCGGTCGGCAGGCGAGTCCGACGGATCGACCGTTCCGTGTCCGTCCTGTGGCCGGGATCTCGATCCGGAGCTAGCGTTCTGTCCGTGGTGTGCCGGCCCGCGAGACGGGGAGGAGTAGTTACGTCCGGAGGGAGTAGACCTGTTTGCGGGCGTCCTTGAAACTGTAGCGGGAGTCGACGATCCCCGACTCCTCTAGGCGGTTCAGTGCGTATCGAACCGTCCGGTCGGGGAGGAGCGACTCCTCGGCGAGTTGCCCCTGCGAGAGCGGCGATTTCCCCTCTAGCACCTTGGCGACCAACTTCGCACTCGGTGGGAGTTCGCGAAGTCGTTCGCGGTATTCGGCTGTCGTCAGTCGATCGTCGTCGACGGCGTCGGCCGCTCTGGTGCTCATACCCGTCACTCCGGGCCGGTGGTGGTAAAGGTTGTCTCCATATGCGTGCATACACCGGGGATACCTTATATGTCCTTTATTACGAGAGGTGGACGAGTCGCAGCCACGGCCGGCATCCAGTACGGTTTTAATCTTCGGCCGAGAGACGCGAGACGTGAAAGGAGAGGAGTGGTATCAGACGGACGAAGTCGCCCAAGAGTACGACGCCAAGCGGTTTTCACGTGGCGGGCGACTGATCGACCGCCGCGAAAAACGGGCCGTCCTGGAGGCACTGAACCCCATCGAGGATCGGACGGTCCTCGAAATCGCCTGCGGGACGGGCCGTTTCACCGTCATGTTGGCCGAACGCGGGGCGGACATCGTCGGTCTGGACATCTCCTCTGCGATGATGTCACAGGGCCGGGAGAAAGCACGGGCCGCCGGCGTCGCCGACCGGATCGAGTTCCTCCGCGGTGACGCCGCGCGGCTCCCCTTTCCCGACGATCACTTCGACACCGTCTTCGCGATGCGGTTTTTCCACCTCGCGGACACCCCGGCGAAGTTCCTCGCGGAGATGTGCCGCGTCTCGAAAGAACAGGTGTTCTTCGATACGTTCAACGACCGCAGCACGCGGGTACTCTACAACTGGTTGCTACCCATGGGCTCGCGGCTTTACGGCCGCGAGGAGGTCGAACGACTCATCGAGGGCGCCGGCCTGCGCCTCGTCGACGCCAGTCACGATTTCGTCCTCCCGTACGGCTTCTACCGAAAGATCCCCAATCGACTCGCCGGCGCGTTCAGAAGCGTCGATACCGGCATCGGCGACACGTCCCTCGGCACTCGTCTCGCGTCAGTTTCGTACTGGAACGCACACGTCTGAGCGGGGAGTGGGAACCGTTATAACGACGGAGGCGGTGTGCTCGGATATGGAGCTCTCGGTAGTGATACCTACCCTCAACGGCCGGGACCACCTCGTGGCGGGCTTGGACACCCTCGCCACCCACGTTCCGGACGCCGAGGTCGTCGTCGTCAACGGCCCGTCGACGGACGGCACTACCGGGATGATTCGCGACCGGGACGATGTGGACGTGTTGGTCGAGGTATCGACCCGCACCGAGGCCATCGCCCGCAACGCGGGGCTGGCGGCCGCCAGCGGCAACGTGGTGGCGTACCTCCGCCATGACCTCGTGGTCGAACCGTCGTGGCTCGACGGGGTGATCGACGGACTGGCCGACGCGTCGGTCGTCACGGGACCGACCCACCGCACGCTCGGCGGCGGCATGACCACCGAGGAGTCGGAGCACGGCACGGTCGGCTCCCGTGAAGTGGCCTACTTCGACGGTGGCAACGTGGCGTTTCGGCGGGCGGTCCTCGACGACCTCGACGGCTTCGACGAATACCTCGAATCCGGCGGGGATCGCGACGCCGCCCACCGACTGGCCGCCCTCGGCTACGAAGTCGCCTGGCGGCCGGAGATGGGAGTCCGTCGGGAGTACTCCGCCGACGGCGGCGTCGCCACCGGGGATCCGGGCGCGGAGTATCGGGCGCTCGCCTACCGCCTCGTGAAAAACTACGGACTCCGCCCGGCCACGGCAGCCGACACGACCCGCCCCGCCCTCCGCGATGCCCTCGTTGCCGGGCGTGACGTCCTCCGGGGCGACCTCGATCCGACCGAGTGGTTCGCCACCGGCCGGGCGGTCGTCAGCGGGGTCGTCCGTGGCGCCGCCGACGGCCTGATCGCCCGCGTCAAGGATCGCTCGTCCGCACGCAATCCTCACGGCATCTCGGACCGATCGGATCGCGCCGTCGCCCGCTACGACTGGCGCTAATCACCCCGAACGGCCGTGGCGTTACACCGCCTCGTCGAGCGACGGGTGGAAGCCGCCGCCCCGTCAGGTCCAGGCGATCCGAACCGCGTCGCCGACCGAGAGTCCGAACCACACCGCTCCGCTGCCGCGGTTCACGTCACACTCGACGTAGCCGTGGCTCCCGACGGTGGCCAGCGGATCGCCTGCATCGACCGACGCGAACGTTTCGGCCACGGGCACCCGGTCGCCGTTCACCGTCACCGCCTCCCGACCGTCCAGGAACTTTCCGGCCACGTTCGTGACGACGTTCCCGAAATCGTCGATCGCGAGCACCTCGCCGGACGCGGCGTCGGCCTCGACGGTCGCCTCGGGGAGACGGAGTCCCGACGGGTCGGTCGGCGACAGGCGTCCCAAGTCGCCGAGCGCGTCGATCCCCCGGGATCGGACGGTTTCGTGAACCGTCGCCGCGAGGGGGGCGAACACGTCCCGTCCGTGGAACGTACTGGAGGCTGGATCGCCGGGATCGGCCGCGAACCAGTCGACGGCCTCGTCGCCGGCGATCCGCCGTGCCGCGGGGACGAGAAGGCCGTTGTCCGGGCCGACGAACGTATGACCCTTCGCGCGACCAACCAGGACGCCGCGGTCGGTGCCGACGCCCGGATCGACCACCGCGAGGTGGGTCGCCGGTGGGAACGTCGGGAGCGTCTCGCGGAGCCAGAACGCAGACTCGCGGATCGCGCCGCGCGGGAGGTCGTGGGTCACGTCGACCAAGCGGGCGTCGCTCTCTCGGAGGAGTACGCCCTTCATCGCGGCCGGATACGGGGTGCCGAAGTCGGAGGCGAGGGTGATCGTCACGTGTCTGTCTCGCTCACGCGCTGGATGCGTTCGATACCGCCGATCTCCCGGATCACGTCGACCACTGGGTCGGGGACGAGGTGGCGCCACTCGCCGCCCTCGACCATGCGCTCACGGAGCTCCGTCCCTTCGAGGACGTCCCGGTTGAACATGGGCGATTGCCGCACCTCGACGCCGGCCTCCTCGAACAGTTGGATGACGAGTGGGTTGTTGGAGTAAGCGACGTCGAAGGAGGGCGCCATGCTCTGGACGTGACTCACCCAGACGGAGTTTCGATCGAGGTCCTCGATGGGGACGACGTAGCTCGTGCGGTCGAACTCGGCGACTGACTTCGTGACCATCATCACACGTTCGCCGGCCGTGAAGGGATCGCGGCGCGTGTGGGAGTGTCCGGCGGAGCCGATCCCGAGGACGAGTTCGTCCACCTCCGAGACGATCTCCTCGACCATTCGATGGTGGCCGTCGTGATACGGCTGGAACCGGCCGATGTAGAACCCCCGCATGGTTGACGACCTATGTGCGCGTGTTTATAAATTCGGCGAGTTGCCGTACGGCGTCTATTCAGACGGTAGAGTGGCTCAAACGCGAGTTCTTCGCGCTTCGGAGCTGATCTTGGGGGGAGAAAGTATATCAGTTGCAAACCCTTCAGTTCGACCAACGACACCGTTCTATGAACGACGACACGAACACGGACGAGCGCCCCGCCGATGGCGAGGACGGACGGTCCTCGAACGGCCGGACCGAGTCCGGCGACGCCACGGAGCGGGTCGACGACCCGCCCCGCGACGACGGTGGGGCCGACGAATGGGAAGATGACGTCCCTGTCCCGTCCGGAAACGGGGAGGCCGTCGATGACTCGGACGACCGGTCCATCGACGATCTCGGGAGCGACGTCCGTATCGACGCCGAAATCGACGAGGACGCGGAGGACGGCCTCCTCGGCGGGCTCAAGATCGACTCGACCGCCGAGATCCGGGTCCCGGACCGACTCGTCGATCAGGTGATCGGACAGGAACACGCCCGCGACGTCGTGATGAAGGCGGCCAAACAGCGCCGGCACGTCATGATGATCGGCTCGCCCGGCACGGGCAAGTCGATGCTCGCGAAGGCGATGAGTGAACTCCTCCCCCAGGAGGAGCTACAGGACGTTCTCGTCTACCACAACCCCGACGACGGCAACGAGCCGAAGGTGCGAACCGTCCCGTCGGGAAAGGGCGACCAGATCGTCGAGGCCCACAAGGAGGAGGCCCGCAAGCGCAACCAGATGCGCTCGTTCCTGATGTGGATTATCATCGCCATCGTCCTCGGCTACTCGCTGATCATCGCCGGCAACATCCTGCTCGGTATCCTCGCGGCCGGGATCATCTACCTCGCGTTCCGCTACGGCTCCCGTGGCTCGGACGCGATGATCCCGAACCTGATCGTGAACACGGCCGATCAGCAGACCGCGCCGTTCGAGGACGCCACGGGTGCTCACGCCGGTGCGCTGCTGGGCGACGTCCGCCACGACCCCTTCCAGTCCGGTGGGATGGAGACGCCGTCTCACGACCGGGTCGAACCCGGCGCCATCCACAAGGCCAACAAGGGCGTGTTGTTCGTCGACGAGATCAACACGCTCGACGTCCGCTCCCAGCAGCATCTCATGACCGCGATCCAGGAGGGCGAGTTCGGGATCACGGGCCAGTCCGAGCGCTCCTCGGGTGCGATGGTCCAGACCGAACCCGTCCCCTGTGACTTCGTCATGATCGCCGCGGGGAACCTCGACGCGATGGAGAACATGCACCCCGCGCTCCGCTCGCGCATCAAGGGGTACGGCTACGAGGTGTACATGGACGACACCATCGAGGACACTCCGGAGATGCGCCGGAAGTACGCCCGGTTCATCGCCCAGGAGGTCGAAAAGGACGGCCGCCTTCCCCACTTCACCGACGACGCCATCGGTGAGGTTATCCTCGAGGCGCGCCGCCGCGCCGGCCGGAAGGGCCACCTGACGCTCAAGCTACGGAACCTCGGCGGCCTGGTCCGCGTCGCTGGCGACATCGCCCGAGCGGACGACGCCGACTACACCACCCGGGACCACATCCTGCAGGCGAAAGGGCGGTCCCGGAGCATCGAACAGCAGCTCGCGGACGACTACATCCAGCGGCGCAAGGATTACGAACTCCAGGTCAGCGAGGGGTTCGTCGTCGGCCGCGTCAACGGACTGGCCGTCATGGGCGAGGACTCCGGTATCGTCCTTCCGGTCATGGCGGAGGTGACGCCCTCGCAGGGGCCGGGTGAGGTCATCGCCACCGGCCAACTGAAGGAGATGGCCCAGGAGGCGGTCTCCAACGTCTCGGCCATCATCAAGAAGTTCTCCGACGAGGACATCACCCAGAAGGACATCCACATCCAGTTCGTCCAGGCGGGTGAGGGCGGCGTCGACGGCGACTCCGCTTCCATCACCGTCGCGACGGCGGTCATCAGCGCCCTCGAAGGCGTCGGCGTCGACCAGTCGCTGGCGATGACCGGGTCGCTCTCGGTTCGTGGTGACGTCCTACCGGTCGGGGGCGTCACGCACAAGATCGAGGCCGCCGCCAAGACCGGCATGGATCGGGTCATCATCCCCGAGGCTAACCTGCAGGACGTGATGATCGAAGACGAGTACGAGGAGATGGTCGAGATCATCCCCGTCAGCCACATCAGCGAGGTCCTCGACGTGGCGCTCGAAGGCGAACCCGAGAAGGACTCGCTGGTCGATCGACTCAAGGACATCACCGGATCGGCGCTCGACCAGCAGAGCGTCAGTCAGGGCCCGAGCAGCCCCAGTCCCCAGTAGTCGTGCCGCAGTGGGGGGCGTTCGCCGGCTTCGTCGGCGTCGTCCTCGGCGGTCTACTTCTCCTCGCGCGCGCATCGACCGGCGTCGTCGCTTCGTCGAACGACGACGACTTTCCGGCGACCCTCTCGGACCGCGTCGTCGACGCGCCCGCCGACGCCCAGACGCGGTCTCACACGACCCTCCCGACGCCGGCGCTGCTCGCGAACGTGGTCGTCTCCCAGAGTGTTTTCGCCTCTCTCCTGCTGGTCGGGGCGTGGCTGGCCGGGATCCCGGCGGTAGCGTTCGGACTCTCGGGAGCGGCGTTCGGGCTCCCGAATCTCGGCTCCGGCGTCGTCCTCGGTGTCACCCTCCACGGCGTCAACGCCGTCGGCTCGCGGCTCGGCGACCGCTTCGGACTCGGCGATTCGACGGCCCTCCGGCGAGCGATGGCCCCGGACTCGGCCGCCGGCTGGGCGGTGCTCCTCCTGATCGTCCTCCCGCTCGTCGCCGGCTTCGAGGAACTCCTCTTCCGGGGCGTCCTCGTCGGCGCGTTCGCGGCGGGCTTTGGCCTCTCACCGTGGCTCTTGGCCGCCTGCTCGTCGGTCGCTTTCGCCTTCGGCCACGGCGCGCAGGGACGTGCGGGCATCGTCGTCACCGGGGCTCTCGGATTCGTCCTCGCCGCCGCCTTCGTCGTCACGGGGAGCCTGGTCACCGTCGTGGTCGCTCACTATCTGGTGAACGCACTGGAGTTCGTCGTCAACGAGGGTTATAGTAGCGATTGAAACTGGTTGCCCAGCCGGTCGTATACGGTACTGCGATCAGCGGTGCAACGACCTTCAATCGCTACTATCGGCCTCTAGGTCGCGGAGTCGGTCGGCCACGTCGGCGGGCGTCGCTCCAGGGCCGGCGATCCGGTGGTCGGGGATGAACAACGGCACCGGGTTCTCCCGGAGGGCCGTCCGTACAGTGTCGAGGTCGTCCTCGTCGTCGTCGTCGAGACCGGCCAGACGCGCCAGGCGCGCCACGTCCACCGTCTCGCCGTACGGGACGTTCCGCGCCGCTTCGAGGACCGCCCGCTGTTCGGTCGGGACGGTGAGCGCCACCGCGACGTCGTCGAAGTGATCCGTGGCCCCATCGAGGTAGTCGAACACCCGATCGAGCAGGGGGTGCTCGGGGTCGGCGTCTGCGGGTACCGTCTCGGGAAAGGAGACGCCCATGACCCGGTCGCCAGCGATACCCACCTGGACCGCTCGCCCCAGCGTCGGGGCCTCGCGCGCGCAAAGTCCTTCCATGATCGCGTGGACGGCCGGGACACCCATATGGGTTGCCGTCGGTCGTCCACGCCATCTGGGACGCAAGGCTTATGTGCAAATCAGTCCGTTAGTGTACAATGATGGACGCTAATGGTGGAGAACTGGCGCCTGCGGTGCGCTCGATTCTGGACGCCGCCCGGGAGCGGTCGGGCGGCGGGGAGCGCGTGTCGGTCGACGCCCGTCCCTTCGGGGAAGCTCTTCGTACCGCGGAGGCCGACGGCCGGGTGCCGGTGATCGCGGAGGTGAAACCGACCAGTCCGACGACCGGGGTGCGGCGGGACGACGACCCCGTGGCCCTCGCCGAGGCGATGGTCGACGGCGGGGCGGCGGCGCTGTCGGTACTGACCGAACCCGAGCATTTCGGCGGGTCGCCAGCGTCGCTGGAACGCGTTCGGGCGGCGGTCGACGTGCCAGTGCTTCGCAAGGACTTTATCCTCACCGAGACCCAACTCGACCTCGTGGCGTCGGACCTGGTCCTGTTGATCGCTCGATTCGTGGACGACCTGTCCGGTCTCCTGACGGCCGCCGAGGACCGGGGGTTCCAGCCGCTGGTCGAGGTACACACGCGGGCGGAACTCGACAGGGCCGTCGCGGCGGGTGCGGGGCTGATCGGCGTCAACAACCGCGATTTGGGCCAACTTGAGGTCGATCTCGACACCTTCGAGTCGCTCGCGCCCGCGGTGCCCGACGACGTGACGCTGATCGCGGAGAGTGGGATCGGCTCGGTCGCGGACGTGCGGCGGATGCGCGCGGCGGGTGCCGACGCCCTGCTGATCGGGAGTGCGATCATGGACGGCGACGTGACGGCGAACGTGCGGCGATTCACCACAGCATGAGTTCTCACACAGGCAAGTTCGGCGAGTACGGCGGACAGTACGTTCCCGAGGCATTGATGCCCGCCATCGAGGAACTGGAAGACGCATACGAGCGGTACGTCCTCGACAACGAGGACGGGTTCATGGACGAGTTCAGGGAGCGACTGGCCGACTTCGGTGGTCGGCCGACGCCCCTTCAGCGTGCGGATCGACTCTCGGAACGGTACGACGTGGAGGTGTATCTCAAACGCGAGGACCTGCTCCACGGCGGCGCGCACAAACTCAACAACGCGCTCGGTCAGGTACTCTTGGCGAAGTACATGGGCAAAGAGCGGATCATCGCCGAGACGGGGGCCGGGCAACACGGCACGGCGACGGCGATGGCGTGTGCCCACCTCGGGATGCCCTGTGAGGTGTATATGGGCCGGCGGGACATCAACCGTCAGCGCCCCAACGTCTTCCGGATGCGTCTCAACGGGGCCGAGGTCACCCCCGTGACGGTCGGGCGCGGAACCCTGAAGGAGGCGATCAGCGAGACGATGCGGGACTGGGCGACGAACGTCGAGGACACCCACTACGTCATCGGCTCGGTCGTCGGCCCCCACCCGTTCCCGGCGATGGTGCGTGACTTCCAGCGGGTCATCTCCGAGGAGGCACGCGAGCAGATTCGCGAGAGGGCCGGCCGACTCCCCGATTCGGTGCTCACCTGTGCGGGCGGCGGGTCGAACACGATGGGTCTGTTCGCGGAGTTCGTCGACGACGAGGATGTGGACCTGTACGCCGTCGAGGCCGGCGGCAGTAGCCTCGACGTGGACGAGGAGGCGGGCGTCGCCCCCAACTCGGCGACGCTCTCGACGGGGACGGAGGGTATCCTCCACGGCTCGCGCACCCGGATCCTGCAGGATCGCGACGGACAGATCATGGAGTCCCACAGTGTCTCCGCCGGCCTCGACTACGCCGGCGTCGGTCCGGAACTCGCTGACCTGGTCGACCGGGGCCGGGTCCACGCGGTCAACGTCGCCGACGACCCCGCGCTCGAGGGCTTCCACCGCCTCTCGCAACTGGAGGGGATCATCCCCGCGCTCGAATCCGCCCACGCCGTCGGCTACGTCGAGGAGCACCACGACGAACTGGGCGAGGTGATCCTGCTCAACGTCTCCGGCCGAGGCGACAAGGACCTCGAAACCGTCCTCGAAGAGACCCACGGTCGCGACATCGAGGGGGCGCCCGACATCAACACGTTCGAGACGACGGGGGGGTTCCAGTGAGCCGCATCGCCGACGCGTTCGCGGACGGCCCGGGGTTCGTCCCCTACCTCGCGGCCGGTGATCCCGACTACGAGTCCTCGCTCGCCTACGTCGAAGCGCTGGAACGGGGTGGCGCCGACGTGATCGAACTCGGATTGCCCTTCTCCGAACCCATCGCCGAGGGACCGACCATCCAGAGCGCCATCGTCCGCGCGCTCGAGGCGGGAATGACGCCCACACGCTACTTCGAGTTCGTCGAGGACCTCGACGTGGACGTCCCGCTGGTCTGTATGACCTACTACAACCTGATCTACCAGTTCGGCGAGGGCGGCGGCCCCGCCGACTTCGTCCGCCGGGCCGCCGAGGCGGGAATCGAGGGGTTCGTCGTCCCCGACCTGCCCGCCGAGGAGGCCGGACCGCTCCGCGAGGCGTGTGACGCCCACGACTGCGAACTGATATTCATCGTCGCGCCGACGACCCGCGGCGAGCGCCTGGAGCGGATCATGTCGCAGGTGTCCGGCTACGTCTACGTCCAGGCACGTCTCGGGACGACCGGGGCGCGTACTGACGTCTCCGACCGGACCGCGGAGAGCCTCGAACGGATCGCGGACTGGGACGTTCCGAAAGCCGTCGGTTTCGGTATCTCGACGGGCGAGCACGCCCAGCGAGTGATCGAGGCGGGCGCCGACGGCGTCATCGTCGGCTCCGCGCTCGTCGACATCGTCGCCACGGGCGCCGAGCGCGGCGACCCGGCCGTGACGGTGGCGAGCAAACTGGAGGGCAAGGCCCGCGAACTGAAGGAGGGTGCGCTCCGGGGGGCGACGGGGAACGAACGTCCGCATCCGGAACGTACATAAGCACCACTGGTACAGGGTAACATACTGATGAACACGGGAACACGCGCGCGCCTCCGACGCATCTCGACGGACGACCGGTACCTGATCGTCCCGATGGATCACGGCCTCACGATGGGGCCGGTCAAGGGGCTGGCCGACATCGAGTCGACCATCGACGCCGTCACCGACGGGGGGGCCGACGCCGTCCTCACGCAGAAGGGCATCGCCCCCCGCGTCCACGACTCCAAGAACGGGGCGGGCTACGTCGTCCACCTCAACGGGTCGACGAACATCGGCCCAGACGAGGACGACAAGCGCCGGACGGGGACCGTCGAGGCGGCGCTCCGGGCCGGTGCCGACGCCGTCTCCTTCCACATCAACGTCGGCTCCCAGTACGAACCGGAGCAGTTGACGGATCTCGCACAGCTGACCCAACGCGCCGAGGAACTTGGGGTGCCGACGCTCGCGATGGCCTACGCCCGCGGGCCGGATATCGACGAGGACGACCCCGAGGCGCTCGCCCACGCCGTCCGCCTCGCCGAGGAACTCGGCGCGGACGTGGTGAAGACGGGGTACAGCGGCGACGGCGACAGTTTCGCCCCCGTCTGTGCGGGGACGCGCCTGCCGGTCGTCATCGCCGGCGGGAGTCGCGGCACGGACCGCCAGACCGTCGAGATGGTCCGCGGGGCGATGGACGGCGGCGCCGCCGGCGTCTCCATGGGCCGGTCCATCTTCCAGCACGACGACCCCGGCGCCATCACCCGCGCCATCTCCGCGGTCGTCCACGAGAACGCGGGCGTCGACGAGGCGATGCGACGCGGCGGGCTGCTCGAAGCGTAGCATCCGCCACGTTGAAGCCCGGGCCGGTTGTGGTGGGGGTAATGACACGGAGCGTGTGGCTGAAAGCCGACGGCGACGTCGGCGACTGGGAGGAACGAACGGAGCGCATCACCGCCGGCCTCGAAGCCGGCGTCGACTGGGTGCTCGTCGACGAGACGGACGTGGCCCGGGTGCGCGAACTCGGCGACGTGAACGTCGCGGCCTTCCGCTCCGACGCCGATCTCGTCGAGGACGCCGAGAGCGAGAGCGCCGTCGCCGACGCCTACATCGTCGGCAAGAACGGCGAGGGCGACGGCACGGTCGACCTCCCGCCCGACTTCTCCGGGTCGGCCGACCTCACGACGCTCCGGCGGGACGACGACCGGGCGCAGGGCGCCTACGTCCGCATCCTCGACGAGGAGTACGAGGCCTTCGCCGAGGCCGCAGCCGAGGACGCCGACTACACCATCGTCGTCGGCGAGGACTGGACGATCATCCCCCTGGAGAACCTGATCGCCCGCATCGGCTCGGAGACTGACCTCATCGCGGGCGTCACCACCGCCGAGGAGGCCCGGACGGCCTTCGAGACGCTGGAACTCGGCGCCGACGGCGTCCTGCTGGACTCGAGCGATCCCGACGAGATCCGCTCGACCTGCGAGGTGCGCGACGCCGCCGACCGCGAACACCTCGACCTGCAGTACGCCGAGGTGACGGCCGTCGAGCGAACCGGAATGGCCGACCGGGTCTGTGTCGATACGGGGTCGCTCATGGAGGGCTCGGAGGGGATGCTCGTGGGGTCGATGTCCCGTGGCCTCTTTTTCGTCCACGCGGAGACTGCCGACTCCCCCTACGTCGCCTCCCGACCCTTCCGGGTGAACGCGGGCGCCGTCCACGCCTACGTCCGCTCGCCCGGCGGCGGCACGCAGTACCTCTCGGAACTGGCGAGCGGCGACGAGGTGCAGGTCGTCGACACCGACGGCGACACCCGCAAGGCGGTCGTCGGGCGCGTCAAGATCGAGAAGCGTCCGATGTTCCGCGTCCAGGCCGAAGTCGAGGCGGGGGACGGCGTCGACCGCATCGAGACGCTCCTCCAGAACGCCGAGACGATCAAGGTCCACACCCGCGAGGGTCGGACGGCCGTCACGGATCTGGAGGCCGGCGACGAAATCCTCGTCTACTACGAAGACGTGGCCCGGCACTTCGGCGAGGCGGTCGAGGAGAGCATCATCGAGAAGTGACGGCGACGATCAGGCGCGTCCCGGTCCCGACCGAGACGACGGCCGGCGGCGAGACGAACGCCTACCTCGCGGGATCGGTACTCGTCGACCCCGCCGCCCGTACCCACGCCCTCGACGCCGCCGTCGCGGAGCGTCGCGTCGACCACGTCGCGATCACCCACGCCCACCCCGACCACGTCGGTGCCGTCGCGGGCTACGCCGCCGAGACGGGAGCGACGGTGTGGGCGCGCCGCGGCCGCGAGGCACGGTTCGAAGCCGCGACCGGCCGTCCCCCCGACCGGACGTTCGCCGAGGGGGACCGCGTGGGCGATCTGACCGTCCTCGATACGCCCGGACACGCGCCCGACCACGTCGCCTTCGAGACCGACGCCGGCGTCCTCTCGGGCGACCTCGCGGTCGCGACGGGCAGCGTCGCCGTCGCCGCCCCCGAGGGCGACGTCCGGGCGTATCTCGTCGCCCTCCGCCGACTCATCGCTCGCGATCCGCCTCGCCTGTATCCGGGACACGGCCCCGTGATCGACGAGCCACGGGCAGTCATCCACCGCCTCTATGCCCACCGGCTGGATCGCGAGCGACTGGTCGAACGGGCTGTCGACGACGGCGCGGCGTCGGTCGACGCCGTCGTCGACGCGGCCTACGACCGCGACCTGGGCGACCTCCGGGATCTGGCGGCCGCGACGGTTCGCGCCCACCTCAACAAACTCGCCGTCGAGGGGCGGGTGCGGTTCGACCCCGAGACGGGGCGGATCGGGCTGGCGTAGCCGACGACGTTTTTCCCCTCGATCACCCACCGGACGTATGGACCCGCTCGAAACCGAACTCGACGGGGCGCGGGCCCTCGACGTCGACGCACTGGCCGACGCCATCGAGTCGATCGGCTTCGAGTGTACGCGCTGTGGGGCCTGCTGTAAGGCGGAGGCGGACGACCCCCACACCGCCACCGTCTTTCCCGACGAGGTGCGGGACCTGCAGGCGGCCACCGACTACGACTGGCGGGACGTGGCGCGGCCGATGCCGTACGGGCTGACAGAGGGAGAGGACGGTTCCGAGGGCGAGACGTTCGAGTGGGCGCTGCAGACGGGCGCCTGCGGCGACTGCACGTTCTACGAGGAGAGCGAGGGCGAGGGACGGTGTACCGTCCACGAGGATCGCCCGCTGATCTGTGAGACGTATCCGTTCAGCGTCGCCCTCGGCGGGACGAGCCAGCCCATGGGCGAGGCCGTCGACGAGGCGGGGATGGTCCGCGCCCACGAGTGTGAGGGCCTCGGCCGCGACATTTCCCGTGCCGACGCCGAGGAACTGGCGGCGGCGCTCAAAGCGCGGGCGATCCGGGAACTGGAGGAGGCCATCGGCGTCCGTGAGGCGTACGCGCCGGTCGACGCCGGGCCGGGCGAGGTGGTCGTCCACGACTCGGAGGGGCCGAAAACGCCGGACGGACGGCCACGATGACGGCGATACACCTTTAACGATCCCGACACAGGTTGGCATGGAGGTTTACACTGTGGAGATCTCAGATGAACTGCTGTGTCTGTTCAGCGAGCGTGTTCGGGAGGAAGATGGAACGTACGTGATCGAGGTACCGCAACGCGAGATCGAAACGGGATCGGTCGACCCCGACGAGATCTACCGCGTCGCACTCATCTCTCGGGATCGGTCGGAGTCGACGGAGTCGACGGAGTCGGGGACGGACGCTCCGTCGTCGGAGCCCCAGCCACCCGTCGAGGCCGGCGAGATCCGGTACGTCGAGATCGAAGATATCGGCAAACAGGGCGACGGCATCGCGCGGGTCGAGCGCGGCTACGTCATCATCGTCCCCGGGGCGGAGATCGGCGAACGCGTCAAAATCGAGATCACCGAAGTCAAGTCCAACTTCGCGGTCGGTGAGATCATCGACGAAGACTTCTGACACCCACAAGAGTCATCGGAGCGGGCGTGTGACACCGGTTGCATGGACCGCCGTGCTCTCCTCTCTGCCTGTGCGACCGGACTGACTCTGACCACCGGCTGTCTCGGTTTCAGCGTCGGAAGCGACTGTCCTCGCGGTACTGATCTCCGTCTGGACCCCGTCACCGACGCGGACGCCGCCGATCGCTCCAGCGATCCGCTCGCGACGCTCTCGCCGCCGGAACGCGACGTGGTCGCCGCCGCCCGGAACGGAGAGGAGGCGACGCTGTGGGCGATCTCCAGCCCCTTCTCCGGCGTCGACTACGTCGCCGCCGACGGGGCTTACTTCGCCGTCACGACGGCCGTCGTCTCGTCGGTCGACCGCCCCGGCTACGCCCTCTCGCTCGACACCGAGGATGTCCCGACCGACCGCCGGGTCGCGTTCGAAGACCTGCCCGCTGTCGACCGGACGGCGCTGTACGCGGCGCTCGGCTTCCCGAGCGATAGGGAGATCGAGCGGTTCGACCGCGCCCGTTCGATCAGCATCGGCGGGACGCTCGTCTACCCGGACGATGACGCCGAGTCCCGATCCGAACTCGTCCCCGATCCGTCCTACGACGTCCTCCGGATCGGCGGGCGCGACTTCCGCCTCGACCTCGGCGAGTCCCGAACCAAGACGGTCGAGACCCACCGGATCGAGGTGGAATCCGTCGCCGAGTCGACCGCCGAGTTCGCGGCCGTCGTCCGCGAGCGATACGGGGTCGACCTCGACGACCGCGACCTCTCGGCCGAGCAACGCGACATCGTCGAGGCGGCCGTCGACGGCGGGTACGACGAGTGTGCGCCCTACTCCGACGCCTACGCCGACCTGCAGGCGACGCTCGGGAACGACAGCGATGGATCGGGCTCCGGCCGGACCGAACGGGTCGACTACGCGAGATACGACGGCGAGTGGTACGCCGTCTCGATGTCTGAGTACGTCGTCTAGTCGGCCGTACCGACGGAGCCGAGCGTCGCGAACTTCGAGAGGTCGGCGTCGAGATCGACCTCGCCGAGCGACCCGTACGGCCGGTCGACGACGATGTCGCCCGCGGTCGACCGCCCGACGCCCGGCAGCATGGTCAGTTCGTCCATCGACGCCGCGTTCAGGTCCAGTGGGTAGGGGACGCCCGTCACCGACCGGTAGCCGTGATCCACCACCGCCACGTCGATCGTCGTGCCCAGTTCCCGTTCGTCGGGGACGGCGACGAGGAGGGGATAGGTGCCCAACTGCCGGCCAAACGTCTTGTCGCCCTCGTGGTACTCCAGATGGACGTCCGGCAACACGGTCCCCGGCGGGACGACCCGGCGGAGCATCGGCCGGTCGATCTCCTCGCGCACCTCGCGTTTGTACTCCTTGAACAGTTCTTTGTGATCGCGGGCGATGTCGGCCCCGGTGTCGCTCATCTCGGTCCCCGCGAACGCCATCACCTGCCGGATGTTGATACGCCGGAGCATCAACCCCTCGTCGTAGACGTCCTGCAGGAAGCGTTTGTTGTGTTTGAACGTCTCCCGGCGCTCCCCCTGGAGGCCGTGGACGAGATTGATGCCGGGCAAGAGTTTCGGCAGGCGGTCAGCCGCCGACTCGCCGACCGTGGGCGCCGCGTCGCGGTCGTCGCCCGGTCGCCAGCCGGCTTCCTCGTTGACGACGCGGACGGCCTCCAGGCACTCGTCGGCCGTGACGAGCAGGTTGTTCTCCTCCTGTACGACCGGGTCGGCGGATTCGAGGCCGAACGCCGCCGTGTCGCCCGCGGTGTTGTGTTCGGCGATGATCCGGATGGCCTCCCTCGATCTCTCGGGGTAGTCGACGATCGTGACCGGGTTCATGTTGTCGAGGTGGAACGTCTCCAGTTCCGGCGCCACCTCGCGGATGCCCGCGTACAGTCGTCGGAGCGCGTCGGGGTTCGGCGCCTCGCCGTCGCCGCCGAAGGCGAGGATGTCGGCCTGTCGACCCAGTCGGAAGTGACGGACGCCGCGGTCGTACAGCGCCTCGACCTCGCGGACGACCGACTCGGCGGACCGAAAGCCCGGGTCGCCGTACAGCGGTTCGGTGCAAAACGAACACCGGTACGCACAGCCACGGGAGGTTTCCAGTTCCGCGATCAGGTAGTCGGGGTGGTTGGGGTGGTCCGCGACGACGAACGCGCCCTTCGCGGCCCAGCGGTCGAGTTCGTCGTTGTCGCGCATCCGGTTGCCGAACCCTTCCAACCCGCTCGCCACGAGGTCGTGGGCCGCCGCCTCCACGTCGCCTTTGGCGACGAAGTCGTAGTCGAGGTCCTTGCGCTCCATCTCCTGGGCACCGGCGTTCTCCTCGCCCACCCCGAAGCGGACTGGGCCCCCCATCAGCGTCGTCCCGTCGGCGGTCCAGGCGAGTTCCCGCACTTCGTCGGGTTCGGCGGGCGTCCCACCCACGTACTTTCCGGGAACGGTCATGCCGCCCAGATAGATCACGAGGTCGGCGTCGGCCACGTCGCCCCACTTCATGCGGTCATCGCGGAGTTCGTCGATGGTGTGATACGTGATGGCGTCGGCGGGTACGCCGGCGTCGACCAGCGCCCCCGCGGTGAAACGGGGGTACGTCGAGATGTAGGGTGGGACCCCGAAGTGTGCCGGTTCGTCGACGTAGCCGTCGACGATGGTCACCGAGAGGTCGGCGGGGTCGGTCATGGGGGTCGGTTGGCGGCCGACGCGTAAAACCGTGTTCGTGTCGGGCGCCGGATTTAAGCCGTCACTCGCGGGAGCTATCCGCAATGCGACTCGTGTCGGATCGGGTGCAGTTCGTCGTCGTGTCGCTCGTGGCGGTGGGTGCGTGGGTGGCGGTGACGTTCACGACACACACCCCGTCTTTGAATAGTGATCCCGACCTGTTGGCCGAACTTCGCGGGCCACTGCTGGCGATGATCGCCGCCTGTGTCTCCTATCCCTTGTCGTGGCTGATCTTCGACTGGAGTCGACCCCCGCGTCGCGGCGTCACGCTCTCCTGTGGCGTGCTCGGCCTCCTCGTGGCGTTGTCGCCGTTTCTGAACTCGTACTCGCGATACGGACTGCTGGTCGGTAGTGTCGTCGCCTTCCTCGCCGTGGCGACGACGGCGGCCTCCGTCCTCGTCGTCTCCGCCACCGCGTCCGGTGACCACGCCGCGACGCCCCGTCCATATCTGCAGCCGGCCGCCGTCTTCGGCTTCGGTCTCTTTCTGACCGCCGTGCTGGTGTTCCTGCACGACGCGCCCGACGAGTTCGCGCTGATCGTCATGTCACGGGCCTACGGCTCGGTGGGGTTCTTCCTCTTTCTCCTCGGTCCCCTCTCGGCGCTCGCGCTCTTTCCCCTCTCGTGGCGACACTTCCCGTGGACCGGAACCGGAACCCGGACCGTCGTCGGCATCTCGGTCGCGCTCGGCGCGCCCATTGCCGTCCTCTGGTCTCTCCTCGTGTCGAAACGGAGTCCCATCCTGCTCACCTGGATCCCGCTCGGCTTCCTCGCGTTTACGGGGGCGGCCGTCGCCGTCGGCTATCCGGAGTGGATTCGCCGCCCGGACGTCGTTACGGAACCGGCGGAGATGTCCGAGGGCAGTCCCGAACCGGCCCCGGACCCCGACGACACGACGGCCCGGTCGCCGGATCGGTCCGACGATCCGGCGCCGGCGACCGGCGGACCGTCCGGAGCCTCGGACGACCCGTTCGCCGCCGCGGCGTCGGCAGCCGACGGGAGCGCCGTGCGAGAGCCCTCACCCGACACAGCGGAGCGATCGACCGCCCCCGCCAATACTCGCTCGCTCGGTCCGCCCGACCGGGTCCCTCGAACGTCCGACCTCACGATCGACTACGACGCCCTGACCGACAAGGAACCGATCGGTCGCGGCGGCAACGCCGACGTGTACCGCGCGACGGTCCGCGTCGACGGAGCGGACCGCGCCGTCGGGCTCAAGGAACCCCGAATGTCGGGGACCTTGCATACGGACGCGGTGGAGCGACTGCTGGCGGAGGCGGAAACGTGGGACAAACTCGACGACCACGACCACGTGGTGGGCGTCGTCGACTACGATGCCCACCCGCTCCCCTGGATCGCCATGGAGTATATGGACGCCGGCGACCTCTCCGCACGGGCCGGCGACCTCGACCGCGACCAGGCGCTCTGGACGGCCGAAGCCATCACGGAGGGCGTGCGTCACGCCCACCGCCGCGGGGTCGCCCATCTCGATCTCAAGCCCGCGAACGTCCTCTTCCGGTCGGTCGAGGACGCCTGGGACGTGCCGAAGGTCGCCGACTGGGGGCTCTCGAAGCATCTGCTGGAGCACTCCCAGAGCGTCGAGGGGCTCTCCCCGCAGTACGCCGCCCCCGAGCAGTTCGACACTGATCGTGGCCCCGCGGACGACTTGACCGACGTCTACCAGTTGGGCGCCGTCCTCTACGAACTGTTCACCGGCCGGCCGCCCTTCGAGGGCGATCCGACGACGGTGATGCACCGGGTGCTGACCGAGGAGCCGACGCCGCCGAGCGCGGTGGCCGACGTGCCCGAGGCGTTGGACGACGTGCTCCTGACTGCGCTGGCAACGGCGAAGGCCGACCGCTACGACTCCGTTCTCTATCTGCGCGACGCGTTCCGGGATCTCGCGGAGCGGTGATCACCGACTCCGGCTTCCGTCGTGGCTACGGGCTCCACGCCACTTATGCCGGTCGCGGCACTACCGCCACTTATGCCCGCCACGAAGGAACTCAAATGTACCAGTCCCGACTGTGAACTCGACATGTTCGAGAACCACTACACCTACGACATCGCCGACGACCACACGGTTGGCGACCTCTCCTGTCCGCTGTGTGGCGGCACCGATTGCCTCGAAGAGATCGAACTATGACCGGGTTCAAGGAGTTCGGCAAGTCCGCGGCGTCGGCCGTCCTCGAACGCGTCGGGCGCGGCGTCGGGAAGGTTCAGGAACGCAAGCCCCTCTCGTACGACGTTCTGGAATCGGACGACGCCTACCTCGTCGTCTTCGACGCACCTGGGGTCACGCGAAGCGACGTACAGGTTCGGTACGTCGAAGGCGAGGTACAGGTTCGCCTCGACCGCTTCCGTGACTTCCACGAGGGCTTCGAGATGCGCTTCCCCGGGCGTGGCCTCTCGCTCGACGGCCGTGCGCGCCTGCCGCCGGACGCCGACGTGGACGCCGGTGAGGCCTCGGCCACGCTGAGCGACAACGGCACCCTTCGAGTCGAGGTGCCAAAGCGGGGGAACGGCACCGACGTGACGGTGCGCGAGGAGACCGAGGTCGACGAGACGCCCGACGACGACGCGGCCTGACGGCGACCGTCCAGCATCCCGATCAGACCGGAAAGTCGGCGTCGGGATCGACGACCCGATCGACCTCCGGCGGCATCTCCCAGTCGGTCGCGAGTTCGAGCAACTGGACGAGCATTCTCCCGGTCGCCCCCCAGACGGTGTAGCCGTCGACGCGGAAGAAGTGGAGTCGGATCTCGCCGTAGTGGGGGTGGTCGCGACGCTCGGACTCGTAGTTGTCGAGGTCGACGAGGTCCGCGACCGGCAGGACGGCGATCTCGGCGACCTCCCGTTCGTCGGGGACGTACGTCCGGTCGGGGATCCGCGAGACGAACGGGCGGACCGCGTACTCGCTGACCGTCGGGATGTCGTCGAGTCGTCCGACGACATCGATCTCGTCGGGTTCGAGGCCGATCTCCTCGTTGGCCTCGCGGCGCGCGGTCGCTTCGAGGTCGGCGTCGCTCGGTTCGCGCCCCCCACCCGGGAAGCTCATCTGTCCCGCGTGTTCGCCGAGGTGGTCGGCGCGCTTGGTAAAGAGGAGCCCGTCGCCGGCCGCCCGGGCGACGACCGGTGCGACGACGGACGCTTCGCGCTCTGCGTCCTCGATGGTCCGCGGGGCGTGGTCGGCGACGGCGGACAGGTCCATGCGCATGGTGTGTCGGGTAGTGTGGTGTCGGTTTCGGTCCCGCAGCGTCTTCCCCGGGTCTACGTCCCAGGGGGTGGTTTCAGTTGTGGTTTTCGGTCGCGTCGTCGAGGCGGCTCCGAACGTCGCTGACGTCGACGCCACCCCACGTTTCGAGATCGTAGCTCACGTCCAGCAACCGTTCGATCCGGTCGCCGTCGCCCTCGTCGACCGCGCGGGCGGCGTCGGCACGGAGGCGACGCTCGGCGGCCTCGACCAGCGCCGTCCGGTCGGGATCGCGGTCGGGAACGTCGAGGATGTGTGGCAGGTCCTCCGCCCCCGTCGGCAGCGACGGGAACGCCGCCGGTCCCGGCGCGAGCAGCGTCCGCTCCCCGCGGTCGACGGCGACGAGGTAGTAGTCCTCGACGGCCGCATCGACGGCAGCCGCCGCCGCGTCGGCCTCGACTTCCGCCCCGCGTTTGAACGCGAGTTCGCCGAGCGCCGATTCGAGTTCCTCGCGGGTCAGCCCCCCGAAGAGGTCGACCACGCCGGCGAGTTCGTCGCCGGTCGCGTCCGCGATCATCGCACTGCCTCCAGATCCGCTTCGACGGCTTCCGCGACCCGCGCCGGCGACAGCGGCGCGTCGGTCCACGCCGGCAGCCGTCGATCCGGTCCCGGCGGTTCGATGGCCGTCGCGTACGTCTCCACCTGTTCGAGTTCGTCCGTCCGGTCGTACTCCAGGCCGTTGAACTCCGCGTCGAGTTCGTACCCCCGGACGAGCGAGCCTGCGGCCTCGCGGTAGCGCCGCGGGAGCGCGTCGTAGTCCGGATCGACGCCGTGGTCGGTGACGGCCCGAAAGAGCGCCGCGGCGACGTGGCGACTCATATCCGAGAGCCCGGTCGGCCCGCTCACTGCCCGGTGGTCGTGTTCGTACGTCCCCAGGTCGACCTGTGTGCTTCCCTCGAAGCCAGCGTACTCGAAGGCGTCGCCCAGGGTGCCGACTTCGAGCCCCCACGACCGCTGCGTGCGCAGGCGTTCCGCGAGTCCCGTCGTCGCCGCGAACTCCCCCGCCAGCGCGTAGCGAAACGCCCCCAGGTACCGCAACACCGGCGCGTCGCGTTCCGATTCGAGCGCCCGGACCAGCGGGACGAAAAACAAGCGAAACAGCCGGCCGTAGAGGCGGTCGTTCTCGACACGTGCGTAATACCCCTTCGAGAAGTCGTACCCCTGAGAGAGCGGATAGAGGAGGCGCGCCACGTCCGCCCGGGAGTAGCTCTTGGTGTCCGCGTCGTGGACGACGACGTACTCCCGGTCGAGGGCCTGCCCGATTCCGAGCCACACGTCGCGTCCCTTCCCGAACTCGCCGTCGAGGCCGTGTTCGTCGAGCAACTCCTCCAGTCGCGGCCCGTTACACCAGACGACCGACAGCGGGAGGTCGTAGTCGGCGAGCCAGTCGTAGAAGGGACCGACCCGGTCGGTCGAGGCCCGGAGCGGCACGACCACCTGTCCCGGATCGACTCGTTCCAGCTCCGAGAGGACGCGATCCGGCGCCAGCCCGGCGTACTCGCGTTCGGTCATCGGGACGACTATCGACGCGCGGTCCGTCGGTGCCGACGGCACCGGATCGGTCAGATCGTGGAGCGTCGTCACGCGTTCCTGGACGTACTCCATCACCCGAGTCTGAGGACGGCGCGGACAAAAGCCCGCGGGTGTCCGTCGGCCGACCTCGTCACGCGCCGCCACTCATCTCGGACGAGCGGCCGGACTGTTTTTTAAACCGGGGCGCACAAGGTGAAGACATGAAATCGACGCGGAAAGGACTCCGTGACGGTGAACTCGTCAAGGACACCTACGAGCGACTCACGTGTGCGGAGTGCGAGAAGGTGTTGAAAAAGCAGGACGACCCGGACGAAGTGTTCGCCGTTCGGATCTGTCCCGAGTGCGGACGGGAGTGGAAGGACCTCCGATAGGGTCTGCCGTCGTCACTCGAAGACTGCGTCGAATGCCCGCGCTCCCAGCGGATCGAACGTTCCCGCGGCGACGTTCTCGGCGACGTGCTCCGAATCGCTCGTCCCTACGAGCGCACAGGTCACGCCCGGCGCGCTCCGTGCGAAGTTGATCGCCCGCTGGGCCGCCGTGTCGCCGGTCAGTTCGGCGTCGACGGCCGCCGGCAGTCCCGCCACGAGGTCCCCCCCAGCGAGACTCGTACTGGTGAAGACGTCGAGGTCGAGGGCGTGTGCCACCTCCAGCGTCGAGCGTCTCGATCCATCGAACTCGTGGGCCGGCGTCGTGAACGCGTCCGCCATGACGACGTTGAAGGGGAGCTGAACGGCGAAAAAGCCGGTCTCCTCGCGGCCCACCGTCTCGGCGGCACGCCGCGCGCGCTCGACCACCGTCGGAAGCGACAGATACTCCTCGTGATCGGGCGGGTGGCGGAACGCCTCCCAGGTCGCGACGCCGTATCCGCCGACGTCGCCGGCGATGATCCGTCGTTCTAGCCGTTCGAAGGTGGCTTCGAGCTGGTCGTAGACCGCCTCCCGGGAGCGGACGCGAAGTTGCGTCTCGGGGTTGTGGACGTAGTAGCAGTCGACGGTATCGACGCCCAGTCGATCGAGGGAGCGATCGACCATGGCGTCGATGAGAGCGGGGGCGATGCAGTGCTGGCCCGCCGCGAGGTCCGCGGGGTCGACCGGACCGTTCTCGACGAACCGGTCCCGGAGATATCCGGCGGGGTCGTCGGGTCGGTCGCCGTCGAACGGCAGGAACCCCCCCTTCGTGGCCACGACGACCGCCGACCGATCGACGTCGGCGCGATCGAGGGCCCGGCCCACCACACGCTCGCTCCGGCCACAGCGGTAGTTGGCCGCGGTGTCGACGACGTTGCATCCCCCCTCGAGACCGGCGATCAGCGCCCGCTCGTACCCCTCGTCGACGGCGTCCGTCGGCTCGCCGAGATACGTACCGAGGCCGACACTCGAGACGACGCCCGGACCGAACCGGCGAAAGTAGGTTCGTCCGAACCCGTCGCCGAAGCGGTCGCGATACTCCCAGGTGGCGCGTGCGGTCGCCATGCGCCCGCTACGTTCGACGGCGTGAAAAGGGCTACACGTCGCCTTCGAGCGCCCGACGGAGCCGATCGGTGAGGGCGGCGCGCCGACCCGGCCACACGAAGTCGCCCTCCTCGATGGGGATCTGTCCCCCACCCATGCGGGCGTGCCCGCCGCCGCTGCCGCCGGGCACCGCCTCCAGTGCGGCCTCGATCGCCCGACCCATGTGGACGCGGTCGTCCCGGGAGCGTCCGGAGAGATAGAGGGTCCCGTTGCGGGTCCCACAGACGACGGCTGCCGTGATGCCTTCGAGGCGGATGAGTTCGTCGGCGGCCTGCGGAATCGCGTCGACGTTCGAGATGTCGCCCACGTCGCTGATCGCGAAGGCCCCCTCGACGTCGCGTTCGCGGATCGCGGTCGCCTTGATCTCCAGTACCTCCGAACTCACCTGCGGGTTGGCGATGCGGTCGAGCAGACTCTCGTCGACGCCGGGCGAGAGGTAGCCGCTCGCGGCGAAGTCGGCGGGATCGATCCCACCGGTCAGCCGGTCGGTGTCGGTGAGGATGCCGAAAAAGAGGCCGGTCGCTACCCGGGATGGGACTACGTAGTTCGCGTCGACTTCGGTCTCGTGGTTCTCCGGTGGAACCGGCTCGGCGTCGAGATCCTGGAAATACTCCGCGATCACGCTCGAACACGCGCCGTACTCGGTGCGCACGTCGGTGAACGACTCGCCGCGTCCGTCGCCAGGGTGGTGATCGACGACCGCAAGCGGCCGGACGTCCTCCGACCCGGTGAATCCCCGCGGCCGGTTGTGATCGACGAGGATCACCGCCTCCGAGGCGAGGTCATCCGCCCGCTCGATGACATCGAGTTCTACCTCCAGGACGTTCCGGAACGCGCGGTTCTCCTGGTGGCGGATCTGCCCCGAAAACTGGATCGTTGACGCCGTATCCACCTGCTCGGCCAGCGAAGCGACGCCCATCGCCGCGGCCATCGCGTCCGGGTCCGGATTCGGGTGAGTGAGCACCGCCACGTCGTCGTACTCGGCCAGTAGCGACGCGAACCGTACGCCGGACGGTCGGGTGAACTGGTGGAGGATGTACCCGCCACCGATCAGCACGGCGACGCTAACGAGCAGTGCGGCCAGCAACTCCGGATGGGACTGGACGAACGCCACCGCTCGCTCGGCGTACTCCTCGGCGGCGACCGACATACCCACCCCGACAGAGTCGAACGCCAAGAGTATTCTCCTATTGCGTCGACCCGATCACGACGGAATCGATCCCGTCAGTTCGTGCGATACGTTTCGATCGCTGGCCGGAATCCGTCCCGAACGGTCGGATAGCGAAGCTCGTACCCGAGTTCGTGTAGCCGGTCGTTGGCACACCGCTTGTTCGCCCGGACGCGGCGACTCACCTCACCCTCGGCCGCCGCCTCTCGCTCCGCGACCGTCCACTTCTTCGGTGGTGAAACGCCGCACTGCTCGGCCAACCAGTCGGCGAATCTCCACTTCGAGACGGGTTCGTCGTCGACCGCCAGCACCACCTCGTCGCGAGCTACGTCCGTCGCCAGCAGGTGGGCGACGGCGCCGGCAGCGTCGTCGCGGTGGATCGAGTTGAGGTATCCCTCCGTCACCGGCCCCTCGAGATACCGATCCAGCCGGTACCGGTCCGGTCCGTAGAGCCCGCCGAACCTGACGACGGTGCCGTCGATCCCCCACGCCGCCGTCTCCTCCAGCGCGATCCGCTCGGCCTCCAGTAGGATGCGCTGTCGGTCCGTCGCGGGATCCGGCGACGTCTCCTCGTCGACCCAGTCGCCATCCTGGTCACCGTACACCCCGGTACTCGACGTGTACACGAGTCGATCCGGCGGCGAGGTCCGCTCACCGAGCGTCTCGGCGACCGTTCGCAGTCCGTCGACGTACGCGGTGCGCGCGGCGTCGACGCCCCGGCCGCCCGCGCTCGCCGCGTACACCACCCAGTCGGCGTCGGGGAGCGCCGCGAGCGACGACGCGTCGGTCAGATCGGCACGGGTTGGATCGAAGCCCGCGGCCTCGATGGCGGCCAGCCCCGCGTCGGATCGGCGGACACCAACGACGTCGTGGCCGGCGTCGATCAACTGGCGGCCGAGTTCGAGACCGACGTATCCACAGCCGAGAATGGCGACGTGCATGGGTCTCAGCGGGCGTTTCGGCCCGCAACGTAGCTCTGGATCGCGGCGAGTTCGTCGAGAGTCATGCGTGCCCGCCCCTCGATCGCCTGCTGGATCTCCTGTCCCGACAGGCCGATGTCGACGTTCGAGGCGATCGTATCCACGTCGAGGACTCCCGTCGTCATTCCCATCAGCAGGTAGTCTCGGACCTCCTGAACGATCCCATCGGCGTCCCGACCGTCGAAGTCGACTGCCAGGATGGCCGCCGCCTCCGAGAGCGTCACAGAGGGTGACTCGCCGCCGGCGAGGGCCGCGACGGTTTCGGTCGGAAGGTTGGCCGTCGTGGCAACCGTCTCGATCCCTCGGGCGTCGATCACGGCACGGAGTTCGGCCTCGTAGGCGTCGCGAAGCTGTTGGGGGGACAGCGCTTCCGGTTCGTCGACCGCTTCGTGGAGCATACGTCGGATGGGGGTCCCGTCGACAAAAGACTTCAGTCCGCGGCGGGACAGGCCCGGGCCGCCCAAGATGTACAGCCCGGTTCCGGCCACGTGCCCGCACGCTCGTCGGCGTCGCCGTCGACGTCGCCGACGCCGTTTCGATACGGCGGCACCGCCACGGCGACGACCGTCCGGGTCCGGAAGTCGATTCGCTCGTCTCGGCCGAGTCGCTCCGCCTCCCCGTCGCCGTCGACGTCGAATCGAACGATCGAGCCGTCGCGAACGTACCGGGTCGCACCTCCCGGCGTCGGTGCACCGCGTCCGGTCCGAACCGTGAACCTGGCGTAGGCGCCTTTCACCTCTACGTTCCAGACGTTCACTGTCGCGTACCAGTATCCCGGGACAGGTGCGACCGGCAACCCAGCGGGGACCGCACCGAGCGTGCGGTTCAGGCGGCTGCGCTGGAGTCGCTTCGTGACGGCCGCGTCCGCCCGCTCCAGTGCCCGCGCTCGCACCCGACTCATGGTTTCGTTCACGAGTGACTGGGAGACGACGGTCTCCGGCGTTCGTAGGGCGTCGGCGATGGCGACGTCGAGACGCACCTCCAGACGACTGACTCGTCGTGGGGTCGGATCGCCAGTTCGTCGCGCGGCCGCGAGAGCGATCGCCTCGGCGAGCGAGCCGTTGGCGGCGGCGAGCGCCCGCGGTCCGGGACCGTCCCACCGGGCGGTCCCCGCCGCGACGGCCGCCTCGGCCTCCAGACGCGAGAGCCGCGTCTCGTTCGACACCGCACGATGCGCCCGTTCCCCGACGTCGTCGATGGACCCAGCGACCGCGTCGCGGAGTTCGCGGCGGGGCTCCCGAACGGATCCGTTCGCAACCGGGCGGGACGCGAGCAGTACCCGGGCGGCGGTCCGGAGCCGAACCGCCGACGGCCGATCGACGTCGGGCGCCGCGGCCGTCACGGCGTCCGCGGCGTCGCCGTACGGAGCCGCGAACAGGTTGACGTTCGCGGTTGAGAGCGGGTGATACGGTCGTGACGGGGGGACGCCACGCGCTCGGTCGTGCCCCACCGAAGCCACCGTGAGGTACGCCGGCGAGCCGTCAGGAACGGGACGTACCGGCCCCCCGGGCGGCGTCCCAGCGAGTCGCTCGCGCCGGGTGGGGATCGGAGCTCTCCGCGCCGTCAGGATCCGGTGGAGCGATCGCGGTGAATCGACACCGGCGCGGCCGAGCGCCTCGTCGAACGCCTCGCGGGTTCGCTCGTGGGTGGCCGCCCGGCGATTCAGCCGACGGAGCGTCGCGTCGACGAGCGCCGCTCGCGCAGCGACGCGGGCCCGGTCCGCGGCACCCCGGTATCCCTCCGGCGGGTCGATCAGCGCGCCGCGTCGCTCGCGCAGACTGGCTGCCAGTCGCGCCGGTGGGTTGGCCGTGTACGTCGCGATCCGTCCCGCCCGAACGCCGACAGACCGATTCGACAGACTGGACCGGAGCTTCGACAGGTCGCGGTACGTCCACGATCGGAGATCCGCGGGTCGATCGCCGTAAACCGCCAGTTCACGGGTGCCGAGACTCCCGTTGGCGACGGCCACTGCCACCCCTTCACGGCCCCCTTGACGATCGAGGAGTTTCGACCTCGCCTTGCCGGGCACGTCGGCGAGGTTCGGACCGTCGATCGGGCCTCCCCGTTCGAACAGGGGGCTCGCCGGTCGGTCGGGCGCCGTTCCGTTCGGGGCGTACGTCCCGACCAGCGTCACGCCGACGCGATACCGATCGGTCCACTCGGCGGTCGTGGTTCGCGTGTCGTTCCCACGTTCCCAGGTCCACTTGACGCGGTGTTCGAGGACGACGTTCCTCGAGAAGGCCGCGAATCGGCGTTCGCTCGCCGCAGCCGTGGGCGGCGAAGCGACGCCCGCCGACGCCTCGCCGTCGGTCTCGACGCGGGTCTCGGCGAGGTCCCACTCCGGCCCCGGCGGGTCGGGATCGGGTCGCGGTTCGTGGTACGTCCGGCGGCTCCGCGTCCGGAGCTTCGATTCCACCCGATAGGCGGCCCGAAGCACGTCCGCGAGCGATCGGTTCGTCCGGGTCGCCCCCGTTCGAAGGCCGGTCAGGGACCGGCCGGCGAGCGGTCCTACGTCGACGTCGAGCCGACGGGTCGGCGAGGGACCGGATGTCCCCCGTCGAGTCGGCAACGGGTGTTTGTCGCCGGTAGATACCCGGGGGTTTGGCCGCGGAAGAACGCGATCAGCCCACGCCGAATCGACGGACGTCGCCGCCGTCAACTCTCGGACTCCGAGTTCGCGGGTCGCGCGTCGCATCGCCGTCCGCCCGGCCGGGTCGCTCCGTCCGAACACCGCTCGCTGCGTCTCGAGGAGGGCTCCGTTGGTCGCCGTCTCGACGTGGCGAGTCGCGACGACGTTGGTGACGGGGACACCGCCGTACTGTGCGTAACCACGCGCCCACGCGATGGGGTAGAGCCGGGCGGTCAACCGTCGACCCAGTCCCGACCCCTCCAGCGGTCCTCGGTTCAGCCGCGTCTCGAATGTCATCGCCCGGTCGTGGAGGGAGAGGACGGGTGTCGCCACGGTCACCGTCCGGATTCGGTGCTTGCGATCGACGACGCGCTCCCCGTTGCGGACGGTGATCGTGCGCTTTCGTACCGTCACTCGGAGTGCCGTCCCGTTCTCGACGCCAGCTACCCGAATCCGGTCCATCGCCCGTCGGAGTTCGGCCGGCGTCGTCGCCGCGGGGAGGGACGCGACGGCGCTCACGTCCCCGCGCCGGTGTCGTGTCGCCCGCAGTCGCTCGCGGAGCGTCCGGTAGATCCGAAGGCGAAGGGCGTCTCGAAACGGCTGCTCCTCGCTCAACAGTCGACCGTACGCCGTCCCGGCCGGCGCCGTCACCGGTTCGGCCGCGGCCGCGCGTGCCGCCTCGCCGACGGCGGACCGCAGGACGGCCGTCGTCTCGGCCGACGTCCGCTCCATCGCCACCTCGGCTCCCGTCTCGAGTCGACTCGGTCCTTGGGTGGTCACCGTCGCGGCGTACGTCGAGGCACCGACCAGCAGGAGGACGCCGATCAGGGCGAAGGGGACGCGTCCGCGCCGGTCGTCGGCGAGTCGGATTCGGGTCACGGCCACGTCCTCACGACGATCCGGACCCGCCCGAGTCGGACGCGTTCGACGACCCGCCGCGTCGAGGCGTTCGTGCCGTGCAGATCGGCGGCGACGCGATCCGAGAGCGCGGTCGCTAGACGGTCGTTGGCAGCGGCGACGCCACCGTGGGCTAGCGTCGCGCGACCGTCGACGCCGACCCGGCGCTCGGCGAGACGGCACCGGTGACGGACCAACGCCGCGTCCCGTTCCCCGGCAGCGATACGCGTCCGAGTCGGCGGAAACAGTCCGTCGACGATGCCGTCCGCGACGACGTCGGCGATCCCCTCGATCCCCTCACTCTCGGCGGCGTCCCGGACCGCCGCCCGCCTAGACGGGATTCCGCTCGGCGCCGCGATCCTCGCGGCGTGGACCGGCACGTCCGGAGGCGGTCGGCCGCCGACGACGATCCGCCCCTCGACCGACGCTCCAGGATACGGCCGCCAGACCGCGGTGATCCGGGTGTGGTTCGCCCGGATCGTCGCCCCGACGGCACGGATCACCGCCCGTGAGAGCCCGTCCCGTGTGTGTGACAGGCGCCGGCCGTCGATCTCGAGTCGCCCGACGGCCGCCCGAGCCAACAGTTCCGCCAGCGTACCGTGGGCGGTCCGATCGAACACGGCGGTCGACTCCGGATCACCGGCGGTCGCGGGTTCGGGAGCGGGCGTGAGCGTGTAGTTGACGGTCGCCGTCGTCGTCGCCAGCGTCGACGCCACGTCGGCGGCGCGGCCCTCGCCTGTCGGCTCCCGTGGCGTCGCCGTCGTCACCGTCACCACTGCGGCGCTGATCAACAGGAGGCAGATCACGCCATCGAGGACGGTGCTCGTCACGACCACACCTCCACCCGGACGCGACCGGGGCGGATCCTCCCGGGCCCGAGGCGGACGCTCATCGCCCGACTCGCCGCGTCGGTCGCCGTATCTCGAGGTGGGGTTACCCCGGCGTGCCACCGACGCCCCGCCGCGGCGACGGTGACGTTCAGGCGGTACCCCGAGGGCCCGACACGCCGGGCACGGTGCGTTCGAGACGGGTGGGCCACGCCGCCGGTGCCGAGCGTCTCGGCGACCCGTTCGAGAGTCGGCTCCGCTAGGGCACGCTCGTCCGCTCCGCCCGCACCACCGAGAGCGGCCGCGTACGCCGATATCGCGCCCGTCACTGCCAGGAGGACCACGATCGCGGCGGTCGGTTCGACCTGTCCCCTACGCGACGAGCGTGACATCGCACCCCTCCCAAACGACGTGTCGGACGAGCAGCGGGCCGTCGACCGACTGCCAGCGCGCGGAACGGTCGCGCGCCGCCCCCGCGGCGGCACAGAGTCCCACAGCGGAGTCGAACCGTGACGACGGCGGTGCACCACGGAGCACGGCGAGCAACGCTTGATTCCCGTCTGCCGGCGTCACCGGTCCGAACGCGAACGTCGCGTGCGTGGTGCCGGCGTCGTTCCGAAGACCGAGTCGGTTCGGTTCGACCCGTAGCTCCCGCGCGTCGAGTGGGTGTTCGGCGGTCAGCGACGACGTCGACGCGGCTGCCCGGTCGACCGTGTCGGCGACGTCGGCCGCGGCCGGCGGAGGGGTGGTCGGCAACGCCGTCCCGACGCCGAGAAGCACGACACTCGCGAGCGACAGACCGAGCCACGTATACCAGGCGTCGACAGGAACGTCGAACATGCGAAGCCGTGGCCCCGTCTCCGTATTTAAATTCACAGGAACAGACCGGCGCCGACGTACGCCGCGAAGTACGCGAGGGTCGCGAGACACAGTGCGGCGCCGACGCGATATCCGACGAGCGTTCGATCGAGCCCGCGTGTCAGTCCGCTCGAGAGAACGGTCAGCACGGCGGCCAGCCACAGGACGTACGCACCGACCGCGATACCGAGGGCGGCTGTCGGAAGGGCGCTGGCTCCGAACCCGGCACTCGTTCCCGCCCCGGCGTCCGAGACCCGGGCCGACAGCGCGACCGTCGCCCCGCCGACCAGGGGGCCGAAGACGGCCGCGGTGTTACTGAGCGTGTCGGTCACCCGCGCCAGTTCCCGTCGGGCGTCGCGCTCGACCCGCCGGAGTTCTTCGAGGTGTTCTGCGGTCGCCACGAGTGCGCTGCCCGCCGGCCGTCCCTCGGTCGCCGCGAGGCCGAAGAGAGTTGTCACCTCCTCGATCCGACGACTCGGCAACGAGGTCAGCGGTCCGCCCTCGCCGCGAAACGCTTCGGTCACCGTGTGCCCGAGGCGTCGCTGCCGTGCCACGGCCGCGTCGAGGACTTCTGCGGTCGCGCCGTCGAGTCGCCCCGCGGCGTCGGCGATGGCCACCTCGACGGCTTCACCGGACGCGACCCGGCGACCGACCAGGTATAGCGCGTCGTGCAGCCCCGACTCGACCGCGAGCACACGCTCGCGGACCTGCCGTGCCGCGTGGTGGTGGCACACGAGCGCCACCCCGATCCCGAGACCGACCGCGGCGATCGGACCCCCCCACGGGGCGACCCATCGTCCGACGAGGACGCCGCCAGCGGCCCCGGCAGCGGCACCTCCGACGAGCGCCCCCAGCCGATCGTCGGGCGTCTCGGGGTGATCCGAGTCGATCCGCGGCGGCGGGAACGCGATCGGTCGGCGAGCGAGAAGCCACGCCCCCACCACGACCACGACGATCGGAAGGACGACATCGTAGAGGACGACGACGGCCGCGAGCGGGATGCGGGCACCCGTCGCCCGTGCTGCCGGGAGGACGCCGATCAGCGCGAGCGGCAGGAGTATCCCGAAGGCGTACAGCGCGGTGACCGGCCCGCGGATCTCGCCCGTGAACGCCGCCAACTCCTCTCGGGCGCCGTCCAGCGCTGCCGAGAGAGCGCGGTCGAGCTGTCGACCCCGCTCGTCGGCCGGTGCCGACGCCGCGGCCTCAAGGCGGGACACTGCGCGGCCGAGCGCCGGGAAGTCGTCATCCCACTCGTCGGCGAAGGCTTCGAAGCCGCTCCGGGGCGTTCCACTCGCCCGGCGCACGTGCTCGTCGAGGCTCCGAGCGAGCGTGCCCGTCCCGGTCTGGGCGGCGAACGCGGCCGCGCGTTCGACGGTCGGATCGATACGCAGCCGCATGGCACCCCGTCCTACCAGCCCTGCGGCCCCGCCGAGCGCCCGCGTTCGGGACAGGCGCGCCAGCAGTCGAGGTAGCCGGTTCGCGGCGAGGGGAAGCGCGACGCCCAGAGCCATCCCCGAGGCCGTGACGACGAGCAGCCACCGGGGAGTGATCAGCGCGCCCGCCACCCCGCCGAGGCCAACCGCAGCGACGACGACGACCGTCGCGACGACTCGCACCGCGCGTTCGAGCGTCGGGGCGTCGATCGGTACGCCGAGATATGTAAGCGCCCGGTCGAGGGCCGGATCCGCAGCCGTGGGCCACGGCCAGCGGGGGGCGAGCCACCGGACGAGCACCGCCGGATCGCTCATTCGGCCACCCGCTCGCGCCGTGCCGTCTCGACCGCTTCCGGATCGGTACGGTCCGTCTCCGCCAGGTCCGCGAGGAGCGCCGACCGTCCGTCCAGTAGATCGAGTACGTCGGCGTAGGACTCGCCCGGCCGGGTGAGCGACGCGACGAGGCGACTGTTGCCCCGGTCGACGACGCCCGTCGGTTCGGCGCCGTCGTCTCCAGGTTCGAACAGCGACTCGAAGGTGACCGCTCCCTCGACGTCGCGAACCTCCTCGATGCTCGACACCCGACGTCGCTGGTCGGCCGAGAGGGTGACGAGAAAATCGGTCGCCGCGAACGACGACGCGGGCACGTCGAGGTCGGTCACCACGCGCTCGAACACCGCATCTGCACCGTCGCCGTGGATGGTCCCGAGGACGGCGCTTCCCGACGCGCCGACGTGCATGGCCTCGTAGAGCGTCGCTGCCTCCTCGCCCCGTACCTCGCCGACGACGAGCGCTCCCTCACCGAGACGGAGGGCGGTTCGGAGCGCCTCCGTCGCGGAGAGCGCTGGTCCGTCCCCGGTCTCGACGCGGAGCGACTGGACGTCTCGCCCGGCGTCGCGAAGCCTCGCCGCCGGAAGTTCGGGCGTATCCTCGACGACGACGGTTCGGGTCGTCGACGGAAGTTCCCACAGGAGCGCCGAGAGGAGCGTCGTCTTGCCGGCACCGCGTGGTCCGGCGATCAGTCCCGCGCCGGCACGTTCGACGGCGACCGAACAGAGCGCCGCCGCGTCCGCCGACAGGGTTCCGTTGGCGACGAGCGCCGGGAGCGTCCACGCGTCCCGATCGTCCGCACGGAAGACGAACCCGTAGCCGTCGCTGGCCGGGTCGGCGACCCCCGCCACCCTGATCCGGCCGTTTCGAACCGTCGTCGTCGCGTCGAGCGTCGGCGCGGCCCGTGAGAAGGCTCGGCCGCTCTCGCGTCGAAACCGAGAGGCCAGCGACGCAGCCCCCCGTCGGGTCAGGTGGACGTTCGTCGGCATCCGATCGCCATCGACCGACACGCGAACCGGATTCTCGCCGACCGGTGCCGTGATCAGCACCTCGGACACCAGCGGATCGGCGAAGAGGTCCTCGAGCATCCCGTGTCCTCGGGTGTGTCTCCGGAGGACGTGCTCTACCGCCGGCATCGATACGTCCTCGGCGTCCGGCTCCACGGCCCGGACGGCACGGGCGATCCGTCGGTCGTCGTCGGTGCCGGTTCCGATGCTGTCCACCAGGCGGTCGTGAGCGGCAGCGAGCGTCGCCAGTTCCGCCCCATCCAGTCGCGAGCTGACCGGTTCGAGCAGGTAGTACCCTCCCCCGTTCGTGCGGTACTGGCGGACCGTCGCGCGCGTTTCGAGGTCGCGCCGTCCTACCAGCGTCGCGTCCGGCGGTGGTCCCTCCGCAAGTCGTGCGTTGGCGACGACGGGTTTCACCGTCGATCCGAGGGCCTCTCGGTAGCCGCCGACCCGGTTCGCACCCGCGGCCAGTCCCGTGTTCGCGGCCAGCGTCGACACCGGTCCCGCTCGTCCCGTCGCGGAGCGGGCGGCCCCGAGTGGATCACGGCGCGCCCGCTCTGCGAGCCGTTCGTCGTGGACGGCAACGCGGGTCACGAACCGCCCCGCGGCGACCAGCAACCCGACTGCACCGTCGTCGTACACCCGTTCGACCCCCTCGCTCGTGACGCGAATCGCATCGACCGACAGATCGGCCAGTGCGTCGATCACCGTCGCCCGACAGCCGGAACTCGTCGCCAGGTCGCCGTCGCCGGGACAGTCGTCGGCGTCGACGACGAGTGTGACTCCGTCCTCGGGGTCGCTCCCCGGCGGGGATCGACCCGTCGGCTCACACCTGCAGACCTCCCCGTCTCCCTCCCGCTCGTCGTCGGTCGCGCCGTCCCGCAGCCGGTCCAGTAGGCGCATGCGACGCCCTGGCCGCCCGATCGCTCTTGAACCTCAGCCCCTCGTGACGACGACGCCGACACCTCGATCGCGCACGAGCGAGAGGACGAGTCGGTGACCGCCCGGACGCTCGACGACGACGGGGCCCTCGGGTGTCCGGAGATCGATCCCGCGGAGCGTCGTCCAGTGGGGGTGACGGCCGCCGACGCGGTAGCCGATCCGGTCCCGGCGGCCGTCGACTTGGAGGGTCGCGCTCGCGGCCGCGAGTGATCGGGCCGGGAGACGAAACCGCACGATTCGTCGCGCGCCCGCGACACCCGGCCGGGTCGGGTCCTCGTGGGTGAGCAGCGACCGCGCGGCACGCTCGACGCGGTGGGTGATGCCGTCGAGCCGTGTCGCGCTGTGTGTCCGTCTCCCCTCGTCGACGCCCGGACCGACCGCGGCGAACAGGGCGACGGCCAACAGCACCGCGAGCACGACGCGGATCACAGCAGTCGGCGGATCCGTTCGGCCAACGTCGTCGCCGAGTCGTCGGTACGGTCGGTCGGTTCCGGCTCCGCGTCCAGTTCGTTCCGGGCGGTGTCGGCCGCCGCCGCCGCGAGCGTCGTGGCGTCCGATCCCTCCACCGGGGACGGTCGCTCATGCGAGTCGGTCGCCCCGTCTCGGGTCCGCCGGGCACCCCGTCCGTCCGTCGGCGTGGGATCGTGCCCGGCCGCCGAGTGGATGTCGGTCCCCGCGTCCGCGGCGACGCCGCGGTCGCCGGCATTCGGTGCACCCGATTCGGGATCGACGTGTCGGTCGCCCGTCGGTTCCGATCCGGTCGTCCCGTAGGGCTCGCTCGGATTCGGCGTTCCGGGCCTCTCGGTCGTCACGGCCGTCCCAGTCGTTTCGGTCTCCCCGGCTCCCGGTCGGTCGTTCCCCCGCTTCCCGCTACCGTCCCGCAGTTCGGCTTCGAGGCGTTCGACGCGAGCGACGGCGGCGTTCGCCCGTCGTTCGACCGACTCGTCGACGGCGTCGACGCCGCCGACGAAGCCACGGAGGGCCTGGACTGTGGCCTCCAGTTCCGACAGCCGGTCGTCGACCTCCTCGGCGGTTCGGTCGAGTTCCGCCAGCCGGGTCTCCATCCGTGCCGCGTCGGGGAGGCCATCGTCCGCGTGACCGTCGGTGAGCGCGCGTTCGATCGCGTCGACACGTTCTTCGAGGGTGTCGTCCATGGCTCGCGGTGGCCGCGGCATCGCTCCTAAACCCTCGGCCCGGATGGCGGTCTCACGGTCGTACTCGCGTCGGAGAGTTGAAGGGGGCGCATGACACACGTCGGACGTATGAAGTCCGTCCTGATTGGTGTCGGACAGGCCGGCGGCAAGGTCGTCGACGCCCTGTCCGATTTCGACGCGCGGAACGGTTTCGGTGCAGTCATCGGCACGCTCGCGGTCAACAGCGCCCGCTCCGACCTGCAGTCCCTCCCCCTCGATACGGTCCTCATCGGCGGGTCACGGGTGAACGGCCACGGGGTCGGCGGCGACAACGAACTCGGCACGCAAGTGATGCGTGAGGACGCCCAAGAGGTCCTCGGCGCCATCGACGGCCGGGTGACTGCCCGTGCCGAGGCCATCTTCGTCGTCGCGGGTCTCGGCGGCGGCACCGGGAGCGGCGGCGCTCCATACCTCGTCAAGGAACTCACGCGCGTGTACGACGTTCCCGTCTACGGCCTCGGCATCCTCCCCGGCCGCGACGAGGGATCGCTGTATCAAGTGAACGCCGGCCGCTCGCTGAAGACGCTGACCAGGGAAGCGGACTCGACCCTGCTCGTCGACAACGACGCCTGGCGCTCGTCCGGCGAGAGCCTCGAATCCGGCTACGAGGCGATCAACGAGCGCATCGCCCGCCGGGTCGGCCTCCTGTTGGCCGCCGGTGAGGCGGTCGACGGCGTCGCCGAGTCCGTCGTCGACAGCTCCGAGGTCATCAACACGCTCCGTGACACCGGTGTCGCGACGCTCGGGTACGCCTCCGCGGAGGCGGCCGCCGACGCGAGCGCGAACGTGAACGTCGTCACCAGCACCACCCGGCAGGCGATTCGGTCCGGCCTGAGTCTCCCCGACACGTCGAGCGCAGAGCGCGGGCTACTGGTCGTCGCCGGGCGCCCCGACACCATCTCCCGGAAGGGTGTCGAACGCGCCCGCTCCTGGCTGGAGACGGAACTCGACACCATGGAGGTCCGCGGCGGCGACTTCCCGATCTCGGACGGTCGCCTGGCTGCGCTGGTCTTGCTCGGCGGCGTGGCGGACTCCGAGCGCCTCGACGGCTTCCTCGAACGCGCGCGGCAGGCCGCCCGCGAGGAGGAGGAGAAAGAGGAGAACACCGCCGCTTCGGCGTTCGAGGAAGAGCAGATCGACGGCCTGCTCTGATACGGATTATTGTAACTGTTTACCGGTGGGTCGCCGGACCGTCTCGGCGACCCACCAGTAATGACTTACAGTAAACCGTATGACTCCCGCTACTTCGAGGTGACCAGGCTGCCGCCGTCGAAGTCGGTGCGGCCGTAGTCGACGTCCATCAGGTCGAGGATCGTCGGCGCGATGTCGAACAGGTCCGCGTCCGAGATGGACGCCGACGGGTCGTCGACGAACAGCGTCGCGTTATCGAAGCTGTGCATCCCGTTGCGTGGCCCGACGTCGAACACGTCCTCGTGGCCCTTGAACCCGGACTTGAGGTCGAACCCGTGGTTCGGGATGGCGACGAGATCCGGCGCGATGTCGTCGTGTTCGCCGCGGAAGGCGTCCTCTTTCTCGACGACGCGCTCACACACGGGGTTCCCGTCGGGTCCTTCGAGCGCTTCCAGCGCCGCCTTCAGTTCGTCGCGGGTCGCTTCGTACTCTTCTTGGGCCACCGACCCACGCGGCTCCCGGCCTTCGAGGTTGATGTAGAACCGCCCGGGGATGAGCGAGTAGGCCCGGGACTCCTCCGCGATGTCGGCCAGGTCGTCGTGGTCGTCGTCCTCGAAGGAGAGCCAGCCTTCCTCTTGGAGCCACGCGTTGCAGTGGACCTCGTAGTCAAGCGACGTGAAGCCGTGGTCGCTCGCGACGACGAGCGTCACGTCGTCGTCCAGCATCGACCGAATCCGCCCGACGTAGTCGTCGACCTTCCGGTAGAACTCCATGAACGCCTCCTTGTTCGGGCCGTCGCGTTCGTAGTCCTTGAACAGGAAGTGGTTAACCCGATCGGTCGTCATGAAGACGCCGAAAAACAGGTCCCAGTCGTCGCGTTCGAGGTACTGTGAGAAGGCCTCGAACCGGGTGTCGAGGGTGTCGTGAGCGTCCTCGACGAACTCGCTTTTGTCCTCTTTGTGTCCGAGTTTGGCGTTCACGTCGATGGCGTAGTCGATAGACTGCAGGTAGTCCCGAAGGTCGTCGGGGTGGGCTGCCTTGTCGACGCCGGGCGAGAGAAAGCCCGACACCATGCGCTGGACGTTCCGCTGTGGTGGGAAGGTCACGGGGACGTTCATCACCGTCGCGGTGCGTTCGGCTTCCTCGAGTCGGTCCCACAGCCGCGGGGCCTGGACGTCCTGTCCCATCGGGACGTAGGTGTCGTACGATCCGGACTCGCGGTCCTGGAAGCCGTACACCCCCGTCTCCCCGGGATTGACGCCGGTCGTGAGCGCCGGCCAACAGGCGCTCGACTCCGGCGGAACGATGCTGTCGATGGCGCCCGCACTCCCCTCGTCGGCGAGCGCTGCGAAGTTCGGGAACTCCTCGGGATGGTCCTCGAGGAGGCTAAAGGGCACCCCGTCGATGCCGACGAACGCGACGCGCGGGTGATCCTCTCCGCGCAGTCTATCGAACAGACCCATACCATCGCATATCCGGGACGCCAATAAGTATCTTCGTTTCCGGCGGGTACGGGCGGTTGCTACGACGGCCGCCGGCTGTTAGGTAACCGTACCGCACTGCCCGCTCTCGGGACGTTCCGGTCGGTGTCTCGGCACACTAATCGACCGACAGAGGCGTGTTAACCACACGTACCAAACTCCCTATTACCGTGACGACCCTGCTTCCGGTATGAGCACGAGTGCCGCCGGCAACGACCTCACGGACAAACAGCGCCGCATCCTCGCGTACCTTCGCGAACACGCTGCCAGCCAGACGTACTTCAAATCGCGACTCATCGCGTCGGAACTCGGCATGACTGCCAAGGAGGTCGGGGCGAACATGACCGCCATCCGGAGCGGCGAGTTCGACGTGACGGTCGAGAAGTGGGGGTACTCCTCGGGAACGACCTGGAAGGTCGACGTTTAGGGATCGTACCGGAGCACCTCGTCCGCCTCGGCCGCGAACGCCGCCGTCTCCGCGTCGAAGGAGTCCGCGTACCGGACCAGTAGCGTGATGATCGTCTCCGGGCGCGCCACGGTGTAGCCGTCGTCCCGGACGAGCAGTCCCGCTTCCTCGAGTTCCGAGACGTACGTGCTCACCGTCGCCCGCGACACGCCGATGGCGTCCGCGACGGCGCTGCCCGTCGCGTCGGGATGCCGAAGCAACGTCAGCACCATCCCGCGTGGCGTCTCGCGGCGCAGGTAGCCGAGCGCCACCTGTTCGAACGTCGAGAAGCGACCGGCCAAAAAGAAGCGCCGGTAGTCGCCGTCGCGCCGAGAGACGATGGCGGGGTCGTCGGATCGCCGCTCCGACGAGGGCACGTCCGCGTCGCTCGCGCGGCCGTCGTCGAGCAGTCGGCGAAGGTGGTGTTGGGTCTCGCCCGTACCGAGTTTCAGGTCGTCGCGGAGCTTCGAGAAGTGAGCCCCGGGTGTCGTCCGGACGTAGCCGAGGATGGCGTCGCGGGCGTCGCTGCGTTCGGTCGTCGCCCGTGCCTCCGCCTCGCCCGTCCCGAGGCTGGCGAGCGGCGTCGCCGCTCCCAGCGCAGCGAATCGACGCAGGGTGGCCCGCTTGTCGGCGTCGACACCTCGGTCCTCATCGGACATCTACCGTAACACCGGAGCCTGCGGACTAAAGCGTGTCGCACGCCGTCTACTCGGGTTCGGACTCGGGCTCCTCTCGCGAGAAGTCGGCGCCTTGGTCGGCCTCCTCTACGACCTCGTCGGGGCTTTTGATGTCCGTCCCGGCACCCGACTTGATCGCCTCGGCTTCCTGTTCGAGCTCCTCGATATCCATCTCGGCGGCCTCGTCGATCTGTCCGAGGATCTCCTCGATGTCGTCGAGGCCGATCAGTTCCCGCGTCTCCTCGTCGAAGTCGAGCGAGTCGAGTGCCTGGCTGTCCTGAACGTCGCTCCCGGTCAACTGCTTGCCGTAGCGACCGACCAGCGACGTGAGTTCCTGCGGGAGGACGAACGTCGTCGACTCGCCCTGTCCGATGCGTTCGAGCGTCTCCATCCCCTTGTCGATGACCGCACGCTCGCCCATCGACTCCGCGGACTTCGCGCGCAGCACCGTCGAGATGGCGTCTCCCTGCGCTTCGAGGATCTGGCTCTGCTTTTCACCCTGGGCGCGGATGATGTTCGACTGCTTTTCACCCTGTGCCGTCTCGACGGCGCTCCGCCGTTCGCCCTGCGCTTCGAGGATCATCGCCCGCCGGCGCCGTTCCGCGGAGGTCTGTTGTTCCATCGCCTGCTGGACGTCCTTCGAGGGGTTCACTTCCCGCACCTCGACGCTCTCGACGCGGACCCCCCACTCGTCGGTCGGTTCGTCGAGTTCCTTCCGGATGCGGGCGTTGATCTCCTGGCGCTTGTTCAGCGTGTCGTCGAGTTCCATGTCGCCGAGAACGGCTCTGAGCGTCGTCTGGGCGAGGTTCGACACCGCCATCTTGTAGTCGTCGACCTCCAGAAACGCCTTCTTGGCGTCCATCACCTTGATGTAGACGACGGCGTCCGCCGTCACCGGCGAGTTGTCGCGCGTGATCGCCTCCTGGCGCGGCACGTCGAGCGTCTGCGTTCGCATGTCGAAGGCGTACGTCCGCGAGACGAACGGGGGGATGAACGTGATCCCCGGTTCGAGCAGGCGGCGGTACTCGCCGAACACCGTCAGCGCCTTCTTCTCGTAGGCGTCGACGATCTCGACCATCTGGTAGACCGTGACGATGGCGAGCAACAGGACGAGAACGCCCACGAGGAGCGGTCCGAGACCGGGGATCAACTGCAGTACGACGGGGCCCATGGCGGCATGTTAGAGTGTAGTTGGCAAAAGAGTTCGCACGATGACGCCGGCTCGGGAAAGATTCATATACGCCCGCCCATATCGACAGACATGGACATACAGACGAAAAAACACGGGATAAAACTAAGAATATCCATTAATTTTCCATTTCAATTGTTTATCATGGGTGTATCGCGTTTCAAAACAAAACGATGTCCGTGGGGTGGTAAACACCGTCCGGTGGGTCGCGAGGACGCTCGCTCGGGTCACGGGGGACGGTGCTAACCGTCCGTGTCGGTGCTCGCCGGTCTCCGGGCCGGTGCCCTGGATCAACTCGTGTACGTCCTGGTCTGTCTCGGCGCCGGGATCGCGGCCCAGCGCGCCGGGGTACTCACCGAGCGGTGGACCGACCGGCTGAACCACCTGGCGTTCTACGCCGCCCTTCCCGCGCTCGTGTTCGTCTCGGTGTACGGCCAGTCGCTCGGTGCGCTCGTCTCGCCGGCGCTGGTCGGTGGCCTGTGGGTGGCCCTGTTCGGGACGGCGTTCGTGGCGTGGTACGTCCACCGTGACTACGCGTCGGCCACGCGCCGGGGGGTCGCGACGATGCAGTCGTATCACACGAGCGTCGGCGTCCTCGGGCTTCCGCTCGTGGCGGCGCTGTTCGGCGCGCGCGTCACCGCCGTCGCGAGCGTCGTGTTGGGGATCGTCGCCTTCTCACAGCTACCGTTGACCGCGTTCCTACTCGCCCGGGTGGGGAACGCCGAGCGACGACTCCGCGACGAGGTCGTTCGCTTCTTCGGGAACCCGGTGCTCGCCGCCCTCCTCGCCGGCGCTTCCGCCTCCGCGCTCGGTCTCCCCGTTCCCGACCCAGCCATCGAATCCCTCGATGCCGTGTCCGAACTCGCACTTCCGGCCGCCCTTCTCTGTGTCGGCGCCTCGCTCCCGCTCGACGCGCGACCCTCGGACCTCGAGACGACCGGGGCGGTCGTCGGTCTGAAACTGGGCCTGATGCCGATTCTCGCGTGGGCGACGTTCTCACGGCTCTCCGTCGCGTCGGCGACGCTCGTCGCGGCGGTGGTCATGCTCGCGATGCCGACGGCGGTATCGACGTTCGTCTACGCTGGCGAGTTCGGTGGCGACGATGGGTTCGCCTCGACCAACGTCTTCGCGACCTTCGTCGGGTCGGTGGGAACGCTGTTCGTGTTGCTCCAATTTCTCCGGTAGTTCCGGTCGCCGGCGGGACTCGGAGCCGACTTACCGGTGGAAGTCCACCGTCCTCGTCTCTCCGTCGCGGTGGACCGTCGCACTCGCCGGATCGGTTCGGGCTACGGCCTCGCCCGACCGGAGGACGAGCGTCCGCGGCGCGCGGGTCCGGAGGGCGTTGAACGGGTCGGGACTGTCGTAGACGACGAGCGACCCCTCGGTGCCCTCCCGCAGGCCGTACCCCTCGGCCCCGAACACCTCGGCGTTCGCCTCGGTCAGCATCTCCCACAGGGTGGCCACGTCGCCACGGCCGGCCATGTGGGCGTAGTGCAGGAGGACGAACGCGGCGTCGAGGGGGTCGGCCTGCCCGTAGTGATACCACGGATCGAGGACGGAGTCGTGACCGACGCCGACGGTGACGTCGGCGGCCCGGAGTTCGTCGATGCGGGTGTGCCCGCGGCGTCGCGGGTAGTCGTCGTAACTCCCCTGCAGCACCGAGTTGTCGGGTGGGTTCGTCACGACGCTCACGCCGCTCTCGGCGAGCAGCGAGATCAGTTTGTCGGCGTAGGCATTGTTATAGGAGTGCATCGCCGTGGTGTGACTCGCCGTCGTCCGGCCGCCGATCCCGCGCTTGAGCGCCTCGCTCGCCAGCACCTCGGTGAACCGCGATCCCGGGTCGTCGGTCTCGTCGATATGCAAGTCGAGCGGCAGGTCGTGGCGTTCGGCGAGGTCACAGACCGTCTTCACGCTCCGGACGCCGTCCTCGCGGGTGTGTTCGTTGTGCGGGATCGCCCCGATCACGTCGACGCCCATCGCCACCGCCTCGCGGAGCAGATCCTCGTGAGACTCGTCGGTGAAGAGCCCGTCCTGTGGGAAGGCGACCACCTGCAGGTCGACGAGGTCCGACACCTGGGTCCGCAGTTCGAGAAGTGCCTCCACCGTCGTCAGCGACGGCTCGGTGGTGTCGGCGTGGGTCCGTATCCGCGTGACGCCGTTGGCCGCGTACCACTCGACGGTCCGAGTCGCCCGTTCGACGATGTCGTCGACGGAGATGTCCGTCTTGTACTCGGCCCAGACCTCGATGCCCTCCGCGAGCGTCCCGCTCTCGTTCCACGCGGGGTCGCCCGCGGTCCCCGTCGCGTCGAGGTGGACGTGTGGTTCGATCAGCGGCGGCGTCACCAGCCGTCCGTCGGCGTCGTGCCGTCGGTCAGCCGGGAACGCCTCGCGGTCCCCCTCGCCCGCGGGAACGATCCGGCGGATCGTCCCCTCGCGGATCTCCACGTCGACGGCGTCGCCGGCCAGCGTTCGCCCCCCGGTGACGATGTATTCCGACATATCGGATCGATGGCCAGCCGGTACATATTCCTTCGGACTCCCCGTTTCCACACAAACGTGGACGTGATGCCAAATTTTATCAACAATACTCGTTCCACAAGGGGTAATGGCAACCGAAGAGGAGTCCTCGGCGTGGCGGACGTTCGTATTCGGGGACGAGGATCTCCCCGATCCGGACTATCCGATCGATCACGTCCCTTCGAACGAACGCAAAGGGTTGGTGAGTATCTCCGCGGTGTTGCTCGGCTTCGTCTTTTTCGCCGGGACGCTGTGGTCGGGCGCGGAGGTGGGCGCGGCGATGGGGTTCGGCCCGATGCTGTCGGCGACCGCCGTCGGCTACGCCATCCTCGGCGTCTACGTCGCGGCGCTGTGTGGCATCGCGGCGAAGGCTGGACTGACGACCGTTCTCCTCGCCCGGTACAGTTTCGGTCGGTGGGGTGCGAAGTTCGCCGACCTCCTCCTCGGCGGGACGCAGGTCGGCTGGTTCGGCGTCACCATCCCGATGGTCGCCATCCCGACGGCGACCTTCTTCGGGGTCGAATCCCGGCCGTTCGTCCTCGCACTCGTCGTGATCTGGGGCGTGCTTCACCTCGCGACGGCCTACTTCGGCTACGAGGGCATGGAGAAACTCTCGTTGATCGCCGTCCCGATTCTGGTCGTCGTCGGCCTGCTCTCCGTGTTCATCGCCGTCGGCGACGCCGGCGGCGTCTCCGGCCTGTTCGCCGGGGGCGGAAGCGGGGAGATGGGCTTTGCCGCGGCGGTCACCATCGTCGTCGGCACGTTCATCAGCGGCGGGACGCAGGCGCCCAACTGGGCGCGGTTCGCGTCGTCCACCCGCGTCGGCTTCTGGGCGGGGCTCATCGCCTTCCTCCTCGGCAACGGCTTTCTCTTTCTCTCCGGCGCCGTCGGCGGCGCCGTCTACGACGTGACGCCCGCCGGTGATCTCTACGAGGTGCTCGCCGCACAGGGACTGGCCGCAATCGGGCTGATCGCCCTGATCCTCAACATCTGGACGACGAACGACAACGCCGCCTACGCCTTCGGCGTCGCCGGCAGCGAAGCGTTCGAGTTCGACCGCAAGCGCCCCTTCGTTCTGGCCGGCGGGACCGTCGGCATCCTCCTCGCACTGGCCGGGGCCGAGAGCCTGCTCATCCCGTGGCTGTCGACGCTCGGACAGTACGTGCCGCCCCTCGGTGGCGTCATCATCGCCGACTTCCTCCTGTGTTGGCGGCTGGACGTCCCGCGGATGGACGACGTCGACTTCACCGAGGTTCGCTGGATCGCCGTCATTGCCTACGTCGTCGGCATCGCCGTCGCCGTCTTCACCGCCGGACAGGTCGTGCCCGGGGTTGCCGCTCCCCAGGTGCTTCCGGGGCCGGGCGGCGCGGCGCTGAACGGCCTCGCCGCCGCCTTCGTCGTTCACACTGCGGCGTACTACCTGCTCGAAGGGACCGGATTCCTCGCCGGCCACGACGTCGATCCGTCGGCCAACCGGCTCTAATCGTCCACTTCCTCGACCCGCTTGCCGGTCGCTTGCGGAACCACCCGCCGATCGGCGTCCTCCCACTTTCGGTCGAGTTCCCGCCCCTCGAACAGGCGGTCGAGAAACACGGCCAGGGCCGCCACCTCCGAGTGGGGCTGGTTCGTCACGCCTACGTTCCAGTTGGCGCGGTCGTACACCTCGAAGTCCACCTTTCCGGCGCCGACGACGACGAGTAACGGGTCGGTTCGGTGGCGCTCCCGAACGGCGTCGGTCACCGTCTCGACCGGTTCGCCGTACATCGTGAGGTGGACGACCGGCCCCTCCCAGTCCCGGAGGATGGGGCGGTAGGCGTCGGTCACCGTCACGTCGAAGGGGCCGCCGAAGCGGTCGGTGATGTCGGCCACCGTCTCGGCGGCCTGGGAGGCGTCGCCGACGAGGACCGCCCGGTCGGCACCGAGCGCCCGCGCCGTCAGGGCCACGTGCGTCGTCATGCGGTCGTCGCGGCCGGGTCGGTGTCCCAGCCGCAACACGACCACCTCGGGGGTCTCCTGCATACTCGACGGGAGTGGACCGAGGGGGTAACGGCTTTCGGAACGCTCGGCCGGGAGAGACACGCCTTTACTCGCCGGCCCCGAAGGCTCCCTGTGCAGATCGTCGGCTACGACATGCCCGACGGCGGCCTCCTCGTGAGCGACGGCAGTGCGGCCGACGACGGGCCGGACGGCGACCGGCACCGGCCCGTGACGTCCGTCCCCCTCGACCCCGGTGTCGATCTGTCCTACCGCCTCGACGACCGTCACTGTGCGGGCACCGTCACCGACGACGGCCACCGCCCGTGTGACGCCGATGGGACGCCGTACTGCCCCGAACACACCTCGACCTGGGTCTGTGCCCGGTGTACGGGTACGTGTCTCAAAGACGAGATGGACTGTTTCGACGAGCACGCGGTCTACCTGGCGGCGTTCGCACCCGCCACGTTCAAAGTCGGCGTCACCCGGGAGTGGCGTCTGGAGACCCGTCTTCGCGAACAGGGGGCGGACCGCGGCGCCCACCTCCGGACCGTCGCCAACGGCCGGATCGCCCGTGAGATCGAGGCCGAACTCGCCGCGGAGATCCCTGACCGGGTGCGGGTCCCGGAGAAGCTGGCGGGCCTCGGCCGGTCGGTCGACGAGCGGGCGTGGGCGGACCTGCTCGAGGACTTCGACCCGCTGGCGACCGTCGAGTTCGACTACGGGCTCGACCTCTCGGAGCGCCCGGTCGCCGAGACGCTCGCCACTGGGCGGGTGCGCGGGACGAAGGGACGCCTGCTCGTGCTGGATCACGGCGGCAGCACGTACGCCGTCGATCTGCGGGACCTCGTCGGCTACCGGGTGACGTCCGGGGGGACCGACCGTCGCCTGCAGTCGAGTCTCGGTGCCTTCGAGTAGACGGCAACCCTTTTCGGCGTGGGTTTCGAATCCGGTCACATGGCAGACGACGACACCGGCGACGAGTCCGAGGCAGCGGGCGGCGAAACCGAAGACGCGGGCGAGAGCGAGGGAGAAGAGAAGTCCTTCCGCGAGCGCGTCGAGGAGATCCGCGAGCGACGCGCCGAGGAGCGCGAAGAGGGCGAGCGCCCCGACCCGGAGGAGATGATGAGCGGCGAGGGTGGCCCCGGCGGCAACCCCTTCGCGCAGATGATGAGCGGCATGATGGGCGGCGGCGGTCCCGGCGGCATGGGCGGCGGCGGCGGTCCCGGCGGCATGGGTGGCGGCCCGCCCGGCATGGGCGGCGGCTCAGGCCGCGGTGGCGAGGAAGAGTCCGTCGGCAACGAAGAACTCGTCCGCGAGGTCCGCCAGCTCCGTGACGAGGTCCGCGACGCCACCCGACAGCTCCAGCGGATCGCACAGGCGATCGAAGACGACTGATCGGCATCCCGTGACGGCCGTCTAGCTCACGCGCTCGTACACGTCCGCCAGTCGATCGACCGCCCGGTCGATGCCGTGTCGATCCCGCCTGGCGAGACAGCTCTCCTCGAGTCGCTCGCGGTCGGACAAGGTCCGTCGGATCGACTCGCGTAGTCCTTCTACGTCGCCGGTCTCGAAGTGATACCCCGTCTCGCCCTCGATCACGGTATCGGCGAGGGCACCGTCGTTCGCGCCCACGACCGGCGTACCACAGGCGTTTGCCTCCAGCGCCACCAGTCCCTGCGTCTCGATCGGACTCGGGAAGACGAAGGCGTCGAGCGCGCTGTAGAACGCGGGGAGTTCGTCGCGGTCCAGAAAGCCGAGAAAGCGGGCGTCGACGCCGCGGTCGGCTGCCCGGGCTTCGAGGTCCGCGCGGGCCGGGCCGTCCCCGCCGAAGACGACCGTCGCGTCGAGCGTCGCCGCCGCGTCCACGAGGTCCGTCAGCCGCTTCTCGTAGCCGTGACGGCCGGTGTATCCGAGCAGCGTCCCGGCGTCGTCGAGGCCATGGCGCGACAGGAAGGCCGCGGGATCGACCCGGCGGAATCGCTCCGTATCGATGCCGTTGGGGATGACGGTCACCGGCGTCGAGACGCCGACTTCGTCGGTGAGGTGGTCGGCGGTCGCCCCGCTCGGCGCGACCACGGCGTCGGCACGGTCGAGGAACCACCGTTCGTACCGCTCGCTCGCTCGCTCGACGAGGCGCTCGACCGCCTCGCTCGGGGCCAGGTAGTCGGCGTACTCCGCGCTCGGCGTGTGATACGAGGCGACGAAGGGCCGGTCGTGCCGTCGCGCGAGTCGGAGTCCAGCCAGCCCGACGGCGAAGGGCGTGTGGGCGTGAACGACGTCGACGTCCCGGACCCGACGGGGGATCCAGGGGACGCCGAGACGGAACCCGGGGTAGAACGGGAAGGGGAGGCTCCGGACCGGATACTCACCGGTGCGGGCGGCGTAGCCGTCGGTCCGGGGGTAGACCACGTCCATGCGGCCGCCGCGGTCGGCCCAGCAGTCGCGCCAGGCTTCGACGGTGTAGGTGACGCCGTTGACCGTCGGCAGGTAGGTGTCCGTGAAGGCGGCGACCGAACGCATTGCCGGCGGTTCGGCGAGGAGGGGTTAATCGCTTGTGACTTCGTCGTCGGGACCGATGGCGTCGGCGCGGCGGTGCCGGCTCAGACGCTCCCTCGACGAACGTCCCGGTAGGCCTCGACGAGTTTCTCGCCGACCCGCGACAGCGAGTGGTCGCTCGCCGTCGCCCGCGCGTTCTCGCCCAGTCGCTCCCGGAGGTCGGGGTCGGCGGCCAGACGGTCCAGCGCGTCACGGAACTCCGCCCGCGTCTCGCATTTCAGGCAGTCGTGACCGTGGGTGTAGAACTCCTCGAACACCGGAATATCCCGCAGGACGACCGGTTTGCCACACGCCATCGCCTCCAACACGGCGATGCCTTGGTTCTCCGCCTTGGTCGGGAACAGGTAGACGTCGCCTGCGGCGAAGGCGCCGCGCTTGTCGTCGACCCAGCCGGTGAACGTGGCGTTCTCGGGTGGGTTCCGGGTCCACCGACGAACCGCCTCGGAGGCCTGTGGCCCCGAGTCGTAGGGTCCGAACCACGCGAACTCGTAGTCGGTCTCTTCGGCGAGCCGACAGAACGTCGAGAGGCCCTTGCGCTCGAAGACGTTGCCGACGGAGAACGCGACCAGGCCCTCCAGGTCGAACCGGTCGCGGTACTCCTCACGGAGGGTCTCGAACCCCGACAGCGAGTCTACGTCGACGCCGTTGGTGATCGGACGGATCGGCGCCTCGACGGGGTAGGACTCGAGAACCCGTTTCGTGTAGGCGCTGGGACAGAGCACCAAGTCGGCCTGCGAGTAGAACCACCGGAGATACCGACCCAGCGGGCCGGCAAGGTGGGTCGACCCCCGGAAGCTCTCGGCGAAGTCCTCGCGCGTGACGTGGGCGTGGAGGACCAGCGGCGTTCCCGTCCGCTTTGCGTGCCGGGCCACCGCGACCGTCCCGGGGCCGATCATGTTGCAGTGAGCGACGTCGTACGCCCGGATGGCCCCTTCCCCACGGAGCGCCGATCCGACGGCCCGAAGCGGCGAATCACCTGCCCACGGCGAGGTGAGCACCGACACGTCGGTGGTCGACAGGGCCGCGCGTTGCTGGGCGGCGGCGGTTCCGATCCCGCTCCGATCCAGTCGCCCCGCCAGTTCGAGGTAGTTCAACACCCGCACGAGCGGCGATTGCGCGGTGACCGTTTTTACGCTACCGATCCCTGTCGGAAGGTCTTTGCCACCGCCCGGCCGGGGTCGTACATGGGCATCGCCGAGGAGCGGATCGAGCGGTTGGCGACACTCGCCCGCAGTGCCGTCTCGGACGGTGAGGAGGACCGCGCCCGAGAGTATGTCCGCCTCGCCCGCCGCATCGCCGAGCGCAACCGTCTCTCCCTCCCGCGTGCGTTCCGGCGGTTCACCTGTGACGCCTGCGATGTCTACCTCCGCCCCGGGCAAAACGCGCGCGTCCGGTTGCAGGACGGCCACGTCGTCGTCCGCTGTGACTGTGGGGCGACGGCCCGCTACCCCTACGACTGACCGGGAGCGCGATGCTGTCCGCCCCCGCTCGGATAATATAAACGTTCAAACCGTTTCGGATCCAGTATCGGGTATGGATACGCAAGCGTTGCGCAAGCGGGCCCACGACCTCGACGTGACGGTGTGGGTCGGCAAAGGGGGCGTCGATCCGGTCGTCGACGAATGTGCTGACCAACTGACAAACGAGGCGCTGGTGAAGGTGAAGTTCCTGCGGTCTGCTCAGGGGGGCACGGACGTGGAGTCGCTGGCGGCAACCCTCGCGGAGCGAACGGATGCGGCCGTCGTCGAGACGCGAGGTAACACTGCCGTGCTTCACCGATGACCGGGGTGGCGCTCCAGAGCGGGGCGCTCGCACGCTTCCTCTCGGAGAGTGGTGTCCCCTACGCCGACGCCATCGGGTCCGCCGTCGTCTTTCTCGTCGTCCTGGCGGCCATCTACGCCGTCGGGCGTGTGATCATCCTCTCGCTCGTCGACCGGATCCTCGACTCCCGGGGACTGGAGACACACGCGAGGCGGCCGCTGCGGAAACTCACGCTGTTGCTCGTCGTCTTCGCTGGCGTCGCCATCGCCTTCGGCCTCGCGGGATACGGCGACTTCCTCCAGTCGCTCGCGACGGTCGCGGCCGCCGCGACGCTCGCCATCGGCTTCGCCATGCAGGACGTCATCGCCAACTTCGTCGCCGGCGTCTTCATCTTCACCGACAAACCCTTCAAGATCGGCGACTGGATCGAGTGGGACGGCAACTCGGGCATCGTCGAGGACATCAGCTTCCGCGTCTCGCGCGTGCGAACCTTCGACAACGAACTGCTGACCGTCCCCAACTCCCACCTCACCGACGGCGTCATCAAGAACCCCGTCGCCAAGGGGAAACTCCGACTGCAGGTCCCCTTCGGCATCGGCTACGACGACGACATCGAGCGGGCAAACGAGATCATCCTAGAGGAAGCCCACGCCCATCCGGACATCATGGCCGACCCCGAGCCCTCGGTGCGACTGACCGAACTCGGCGACTCCTCGGTCGTGCTCAAGTCCCGCGTCTGGATCGACGATCCGAGTCGGTCGGACTTCGTCAAGACGCGCGGCGAGTACGTCACCGCGGTGAAAGAGCGGTTCGACGAGGAGGACATCAACATCCCCTATCCGAACCGGACCCTCGGGGGGACGCTCGAACTCGGCGGCGTCGACGAGACGGTCGTCTCGGACTAGAGTTCGATCCGTTCGACCAGCCCGCTCTCCTCTTTCGTGTTGATGGCGACGATCCGGACGTGGTCTTCGAGCGTCGAATCCCGGAGCTTCGCCTTCAGTAGGTTGTCGACCTGGTAGACACCTGCCGCGTTCACCATCTCGATTTCGACCAGGACCGCCGCGTCGTCGCCTTCCGACAGCGTGACGTTGCGGATCGCTCGACTCGACAGGGTGTTGATGCCCCGGCCGCCCTTCTCGTAGGGGATGCGCGACCGCCCCCGCTCCATGTCGAGGGCGTCGGCGACACGGATAACGCCCGCTTCGCGGGTCAGCGGGTCCTCCTCAGTGTGATGACAGAGGATTGCGTGCAGCGTTTCGGCTTTCGCCCGGACGGCCGCCTCCGTCTCGTAGAACTCCGACAGGAGTCGGTCGAGGAGGTCGGCGGCGAGCGGGATGGAGTAGTAGGCGTGCCGGTCGCGGTGGACGACGTGGCCCACGTCGTGAAGGGTGGCCGCTAGGGCGACGACCACCGGTTCGTCGGCCTCGTCGAGGCCCTGATCCGCCGCCCCGTTGAACGGGACGCCGGCACGCTTCAGTAGTTCGTACAGGCGAAGCGCCCGGTTCCGGACGATTTCGATGTGTTTCGGGCCGTGGTCGTTGTACCCCTTCCGTTTGACGGCGTTGACGTTCTGAGCGTCGAGATACGCGCGGACCTCGGGATCCTCCACGACGGCCGGGAGCACCCGGTTCAGTTTCTCGTCCGGGAAGGCGTGTGGTGCGTCCGGATCGTACTCGCGACCGTCGGCGTCGTCGGTGTCCATACGAGTCAGTCGTATCCCGACGAGAAAAAGCGCGCCGTCCGCCCCCGTCTCAGGCCGCGGCGTCGGCCGCCGCCTCGCGGACCGCCTCGTAGTCCGGCTCCTGTTTCGGGGTATCGCCGAGCCAGCGGTAGGTGATCCGTCCGTCGCCGTCCACGACGAACACCGCCCGCTGGGCGACGCGCATGTCGACCGGCGGGAACGCGTCCGCCACGCCGTAGTCGTCGATCAGTTCCCGCCGCTCGTCGCTCAGGAGCCCGAAGTTCAGATCGTTCTGTCGGCGGAACTCGTTGAGCGTGTAGGGGAGATCCACACTGATCCCGTACACCGTCGCGCCGACGTCCTCGAAGTTGGCCAGCCGATCGCGGAAGGTACACATCTCCGTCGTGCAGGTGTTGGTGAAGGCCGCTGGGAAAAAGGCGAGGACGATCGGTGCCTCGTCTAGGTTGTCCGAGAGTGTGAACGACGCTACGTCACCGTCCGCGAGCGGGACGGTGAAATCGGGTGCCTCGTCGCCGATGTCGACCATACACGACATTGATCGGTGGCCGACATTATACTGTCGACCGTGGCTGTGGCGGCGGGTCGGCCCGGTCGTCGGCTCAGACCGTTCGGTCCAAAAAGCCTATAATCGCGAATCGGCTAGCCGGATGTAGTGATGTACGACTCAATCATTCCACTGTTCCCCGGGCTGCCCGGCGGGCCGGAGCTGCTCATCGTGCTTTTCGTCCTCGTTTTGCTGTTCGGGGCGAACAAGATCCCGAAACTGGCTCGCTCGACCGGCCAGGCGATGGGCGAGTTCAAGCGCGGCCGCGAGGAGATCGAGGAGGAACTGCAGGAGGGTGTCGAGTCCTCGGACACCGACGCGACTGCGGCGACCGGCGAGACGACCGAGACGACCGAGACGGACGCCGAACGGAGCAACTGACCCGGCCGTCCCCCGCCCCGGGCGCCGCGTCCGGACCGCTCCCTTCACCGCTTTCCCCTCTGTCGCTTTTCTCCCGTCGATCCCAGCAGTAGTAATACATTGGGCGGTCGGCCGCGACTGGACGGGCATGGACGAACGCGACGATATCGCCCAATAGGTCAGACGGCTTCACGACGAGACGCCACACGCGGTCCGTGTCTCGGTGACGCTCTCGACGGAGACCCGCCGCGTGCTGAGTACGGTCCGTGAGGATCTGAGCGATCGTGCCGGCGAACCAATCGCGAACACGAACCACGTCGTTCCACTCGTGCTCGAAGGTGCCGCGCGATATCACGAACGGGCTTCGGATGGAGGGGGCGACCCCGACCTCCGCTGGCTCACTGCGTCGATTCACGACGCGGTCGAGTCGGAGTGAGCGGCCGCCACCCCAACGACGATCAGCCGAGCGGTTCGTCGGTGACGACGAGGTTGCCGCGGTCCTCGGCGTTGCCGAGGCTACCCGGTGAGAGGTCGACGACGTTAAAAGAAGACGAGATCCGGCGTGGGAAGCGCCATCACTGCGACGAATCCAGTACCATCCGAACGATCGCTGGTCCTCGAGGCCGCGGTAGGCGTTCACCGCGATCCAGAGGTAGTGAACCAACACAGCATCGTGCCGGCGGTGTCATACGGCGTTCCGTCGGAGGCGTCGCCGCCGAAACCCCACCAGAGGACCATCGAGAACGTGATGGGTCCGGTGGAGCGGTTGAAGATCGCGACGTCCCTGTTCGATCCGTAACCCAGCAGCCACGTTTCGCATCGATGCGACACCGGTATTGAAGCCGTCCCGCCCCGAAGGTCGGATCGACACCGACCCGATCATGACCCGGACGATGGCGGCACGACTCCGAACGCTCGAGGTCGTCTTCCTCGTGGCGATCGGCGGCTTCGCCGGCGCGAACATGCGACACGTCCTCTCGATCGTCGTCCCCGGACTCGGGGGGACCTTCGCGGCGAACGTCCTCGGCTGTCTCGCCCTCGGATTTCTGGTCTACGAGGCTGAACTGGTCGGCATCCTTGCCGAGAAGACGGGGTTCGTCGCCGCTACGGGCTTTCTTTCCTCGTTTACCACCTACAGTACGTTCGCCCTAGAGGCCGTCCAGTCGCCGACGCTCACGGCAGTCGGCTACGTCGGGGCGACGTACGTCTGTGGGTTCGCCGCGGTTCTCGTCGGCCGGCGGCTCGCACGGAGTCTGGAGGGGAGCGCCTAGTGGTCTCCCCGGCCTACCTGATCGGTGCCGGCGCCGCCGTGGGGGCGGTCCTACGCTATGCGACCAACCAGTACGTGGACGGTGTCGCCGCCCGGCGACGGTTCCCCTACGGCACCTTCACCGTCAACGTCGTCGGCTCTTTCGTTCTCGCCTTGGTCACCTTCCTCGGCGCCGGCACCGACGTCCTGTATCTGATCGGAACCGGTGCCTGTGGCTCGTACACGACGTTCTCGTCGTTTTCGGTCGACACCGTGCGCCTCTGGGAGACCGGGGACCGCCTCCTCGCCGGGTGGTACGCCGCAGCGAACTTTCTGGGCGCGCTGGGGGGTATCGGACTGGCGTTCGGCGTATCGACCCTCTGATCGTTCCGGGATCGGCCGCGCCACGCCCGACGCTCCCCGTCAGTGGTCGATGGGCCACATACCGGCATCGCTCCGGACCCGTCGTGCCCGTGTGCTCCCGGTCCTCGGAGCCAGCCGTCTCGATGCCCCCCTCGATCCGGTGGACGAGATCGGCGGTATCCGTCGCGTCGGCGACGGCGAGGACCTCTCGCCCGCGATCCCTCCCGCGTGCAGGTCGCGTGCGCGACCTCCGTCGCCGGGGACCCTCCGGCGCGTGTGCCGAACGTCTCCAGGAGGGCGATGGCATCGCTTCGGTTCCTGTGACTGACACTGTCTTCGACGGACGGCGCGGTGATGGATGTGGGCTCGCCGACGAACCGCGTTCCGTCGAACGGGGAGGGTAACACGTCGGGGAACTACTGAGCCTCGCACGGCAGCATCTCCTCGTCGTAGTCCTGTTCTCCGACGACGACGGCCGCACAGCCGCCGATGTGGCCGAAGTCGTACGAGCATTTGTACTCGTAGACGCCCGGTTCGGGGAAGTAGTGGCTGACCGGATCGCTGCTCAGGTCCTCGTCGAAGCTCCACTCCGAGGCGATGTCGGGGTTGAACGCCCGTCTGCTGCGCTCCGAACTCGACGGCGACATCGACGTGACGCTGTGTGAGCCGATTCCGTCGTAGGTCCACTCGACGACTGTCCCCGGCTCCACCTCTGCGACCATCGGGATGAACGTCTTATTCTCGACGGTGACGTTCAGGACGGGTGCGTCCTCGGGTGGCCCGCTCGGCGTGGGGGTGGCCGTCGTGGTCGCCGTAGCCGTTGCGGTCGGAGTGGCCGTCGCCGTCCCGTCGTCGCCGCCACCGCCATCCGAGCCACCCGAACAGCCCGCAAGCGATCCGACGAGTCCAGCGGCCGCTGCAACGACTTTCCTGCGACTGAATACCATAGACGAGCCCGCTTGGTGAGGGTGCGTCAAAAAACATTCGAGGTCGTTCGGGGGCGCTCACCCTCCGATTATCAGCCGTCTAGATCGGCCACCAGAGTTTATATTCGGGAACTCCCTGAACTGGTCAATGGCTATCGACGACGCCGAGGGTTCCGGGTCGGGGGGGCCCGACGGCGCGGCGACCGCCGGTCCGGACCGTGGGGACGGGGACCCCGCGACCCTTCCCGAACTGCTCGCCGCGGGCGATACCGCAGCGACGCGACTCGACGCCGCGGTCTCCCGCTCACGAGCCGACGGTACACCGGTCGTCAAGGACCTCTGGTCGTGGGAGGACTACAAGGAAGAGTTCTACTACGACGCCGACGGGACTCCGCCGACCGACGGGAACGGGGAGCCCATCCCGTTCGATCCGACGGACACGCTGGGGTTCGACCCCGAGCGGACGGAGAACGTGCTGTCCGGGGCGGCCGACCTCGCCGCCGAACTCGGCGCCGTCGTCGACGATCGGACGGTGTCGGTCGACGCGGCTCTCGACGAGGACGCCTTCTTCAGCACTGAGTTCGGGACGACGACGGTCGCCAACCGGTACGATCTGGAGAAGACGGTCCCGCTCGAAAAGAAGACCCACTTCGTGGAGGAGGATCGCTACTGGGTGAACAAACCGTACGCGTACGTCGTCATCTTCCGTTCGCTGAAGGAAAACGAGCAGAAGTACTACGTCGTCCAGCCCCACACCACGCCGATCGAGGAGGAACTGGTCGACTTTCTGACGGCCAAGCTCCAGAACGCGATCAAGTACGCGGACGTGGGCGTCGCCGGCGGTCTCGAGGAGCGCGAACGCGTGATCCGGGACGAGACCTACACCCTCCTCGAACGCTACGACCTCTATTCCCGCACGTCGGGGGCCGGATTGCTCGACACCATCGCCTCCCAGATCGGCGTCGAAGCGGCCGAAGGGACCGCCGGACGGCTCCTCTCTAGGCTCGGCTGGCAGCCCCAGTCCGAAGTCGACGAGGAGATCTCCGGGATCACAGCCCGACCCGAACCCGCCGTCCTCGAGGAGGATTCGGACGACCTCTCCGAGTACCAGGTGGAGAAACTGCTCTACTACCTCAAGCGCGACTTCATCGGCTACGAACGCATCGACGCGATCAAACACGACATCAACGTCGAGGACATCTCGTGTGACGGCTACCACTCGCCCGTCTTCGTCTACCACAGCGACTACGAGCAGATCATCTCCAACATTTACCACGGGGACGACGAACTCGACGACTTCGTCGTCAAACTCGCCCAGCGGTCGGGCAAGGGCATCAGCAAGCGCCGGCCGCAGGTGGACGCGACCTTGCCGGACGGTTCCCGCGCCCAGCTAACCCTGGGCAAGGAGGTGTCCGACCACGGCACCAACTACACCATCCGCCAGTTCAAGGACGTCCCGTTCACCCCCGTCGACCTCATCAACTGGAAGACGTTCTCGCTGGAGGAGATGGCGTACCTCTGGCTTGCCATCGAGAACAACAAGTCGCTGATCTTCGCCGGGGGGACCGCGTCGGGGAAGACGACCAGCCTGAACGCCGTCTCGCTCTTTATTCCCTCGAACTCGAAGATCGTCTCCATCGAGGACACCCGCGAGGTGGAACTCCCCCAGCGCAACTGGGTGGCCTCGGTCACCCGCCCCTCTTTCTCCGACGACGAACAGGGGGAAGTCGACGAGTTCGACCTGCTGGAGGCGGCGCTCCGGCAACGGCCGGAGTACATCGTCATGGGCGAGATCCGTGGTGAGGAGGGGCGCACCCTGTTCCAGGTCATGTCGACCGGACACACCACGCTGACGACGTTCCACGCCGACAGCGTGGGCGAGGTGTTGAAGCGGTTCACCACCGAGCCGATCAACGTCTCGAAGACGATGTTCACGGCCCTCGATCTGGTGTCGATCCAGACCCAGACCAGGGTCGGGGGACAGAAGGTCCGCCGGAACAAGAACCTCACCGAGATCAACTTCTACGACGCCGAAAACGACGAGATCAACGTTCAGGACGTCTATCAGTGGCAGGCCGAGACAGACGAGTTCCTCCGCATGAGCGACTCGAACACCTTAGAGGAGATCCGCTTCGACCGCGGGTGGACCCGATCCACCCTGGAGGAGGAACTGTTCAAGCGGCAGGTCGTCCTCGCGTATCTCATCGAGAACGGTCTCAACACGTACACGCAGGTAGCGGCCACCGTCCAGGCGTTCATCAACGACGAGGAGACAATCCTCGCGCTCATGGCGGAGGGGCGCCTCGAACGCAGCCTGGAGGACCTCCGCGAGATGGAGTCCGTGCTGATCGACATCGATCCGGAGAAGGAGGCGATGGTTCCCCGTCCCGATCCGAACGAGCGGGGACTCGAGCTCTGTGCCGACCTTCTCGACCGTGCCGAGTCGGAACTGTTCGACGACTACCGCGGCGAGGACGTCGCCGGCATCGACGACGCTCTGGGTGGGATAGAGGGTGCCGCCGACGTGACGGCCGAGGCGGGTGCCGAGTCACCACCGGTCGAGCCGGGTGACACGGCTGCCGTCGACGACGACGCCCCGGACGGGAGCGGGGAGGAAGACGCCGCCGATCCGGCCCCGTTCGCGGACGACCCCGACGACGAGTTCGACATCTCCTTCGACGCTCCGGACGCGGACGACGGATGGGGTGGGGCAGCGGACGACGTGAGCGACGCGGGCGTGGACGACGTCTCGCTCGACCCGACGGCGGACGAAAGCGAAGAATCGACCGCCGAGACGGACACCGACGCGGGAGACGCCGAGGCGGACACCGACACGGGAGACGCCGAGACGGACACCGACACGGGAGACGCCGAGGCGGACATCGACGGGTGGGGCTTCGGTGACGTGACCGACACCGACGACGGGGAGGACTGACGTGAGTCTCGACACCGGAACCGGTCTGGATCGGAGCGTCGATAGCCTCGGCGACCTGTTTTACCCACTCTTTCGGCGGCTGTTCGACGAGGACGGCGACTTCGTCGACGACGTGGAGACGAAACTGGCACAGGCGCGGATGGCGACGACCGTCGAACTCTACCTCTCGCGGGCGCTCGCTGTCGGCGTCCTCCTCGGACTCGTGCTGTGGGTTCTCGGTACGTTCGTCGGATACAGCCTCTTCGCGCTCGGTGTCCTCTCACCCGAGACGTTCTCGACGGGGGCGCATATCCCCAACGAAACCGTCGTGTCGTTCATCGAGCGGATCAAGGTCCCCGCGGCCGTCGGTATTCTCGGCCTCGTCACGGGATCGATCGGCTTCATCACGGGCTTTGGCACCCTCGTCGCCATCCCCTATTCGCGGGCTTCGGGCCGTGAACGGGAGATCAACATGCTGCTTTCGGACTCCATTTCGTTCATGTACGCCCTCTCGGTTGGGGGGCTCAACCAACTGGAGATCCTGGAGGCGATGGCCCGTGCCGAGGACACCTACGGCGAGGTGGCCCAGGAGTTCCAGAGCATCGTCCAGGAGACGAAGTATTTCGGGACCGACTATCGGAACGCCATCCGGGAGCAGGCGGCCGAGACTCCGAGTGACGACCTCTCACAGTTCCTGACCGATATGCTCTCTATCGTCAATTCCGGCGGGAATATGGAGGCCTTTCTCTCCGACAAGAAGGACAAGCACATGCGCACCGCCAAACAGCAACAGGAGGTCACGCTCGATACCCTCGAACTGTTCGGCGAGATGTACATGACCCTCTCGCTGTTTCCTCTCCTTCTGATCATCATCCTCGTCATCATGAGCATGCTCGGCGAGGCCCAGGAGTTCATGCTGTTCGGGACGGTGTACGCGCTCATACCGATCACCGGCGTGATGTTTCTGGTGCTGGTCTCGACGGTGAAACAGGACGAACCCGGCGACGGCTACCTCCAGCCCGCGGGCAGCGACGACCACGACCCCGTCGCCGACGCCGAACGCGGTGGCCTCCGACATCTCGGCATCGTCGAGGGGTTCGTCGGTACCTTCGGCATCTTCGACCGAATCAAATCCCGCGAGGGGACCTTCCGAACGAAACAGCTCCTGCGGAACCCGCATCACTTCTTCCGGGACCATCCGACATACACGCTCGCGCTGACCGCCCCCGCGGCGCTGGTGTTGCTGGCCTTCGCGGGTGTGAGCGGCGCGGCGCCGACGACGTGGGACGGCATGGTGGCGGCGCCCGTCTGGGGCACCTTCGTCTGGGTGTACGTCCCGCTGTACGTCCTGTTGATCCCGCTCGGCGTCTTCCACGAGTGGAGCGTCCGGACCCGTGCGGCGATCACCGGAAAACTCTCCGACAACCTCCGGAAACTGTCGAGTGCGAACGATACTGGACAGACGCTACTGGAGTCGATTCAGACCACCGCGGAGACGTCCTCGGGCAAACTCGCCGACGAACTCGACGTCATCTACGCCAAGGTGAACTACGGGATGAGCCTGCGGAACGCGCTGATCGAGTTCAACAACAAGTATCACGTCCCACGGCTGGCGCGGACGGTAAAGCTCATCAGCAAGGCCCAGGAGGCCTCCAGTCAGATCACCCAGGTGTTGACGACGGCCGCCCAGGCCAGCGAAAACCAGGACGACATCGAGCGCGAGCGCCGCTCCCGGACCCGGATGCAGGTGGCGATCATCCTGATGACCTACCTCACCCTGCTCGGCGTGATGGCCATCCTCAAGACGCAGTTCCTCGACGTCATGGCGGGGCTGACCGAGCAGGCTTCCGGGAGCGGCGGCGGCGGTGGCTCCTCGCAGTTCGGCGGTGGCATCGACACACAGCTCCTGTCGCTGCTCTTTTTCCACGCCGTCACCCTCCAGGCCGTCCTCTCGGGGATCATCAGCGGCTACATCCGGACGGCGAAGCTGATGGCCGGCATCAAGTTCGTGGTGATCCTGCAAACGATCGCGCTGGCCGTATGGCTGGTGGTTGGATGATCGACGACCGCGGACAGACGACGCTCGATTTCGCCATCGGCACCAGCGTGTTTCTCGTCACCGTCGCCTTCGTCGTGGCCTTCGTTCCCGGCATCTTCCAACCGTTCGCCGACGGCCCGCAGGAGGAACTCGCAAGTGTCGACCGGATCGCCGACACCATCGTCCACGACCTCCTCGACGGCGGCGACGACACCACCGCGCTGGACCGGGAGTGTACCATCTACCTGTTCAACGACACGGACACCGACCCCGACACCTGTCCGTTCGACGACGCGGATCCGCTCGCCGAACAGGTCGGCCTCACCGAGAGGCACCACGTGAACGTCACCGTCGTGGGCGGCGATCCGAACGGCGACTCGCCGAACCCGGTCTGTACCGACGGAGAAAACGTCTTCGTGAGCGAATCCGACGACTGCACGAGCGGCGTCGCCCTCGACGCGGGCGAACCCCTCCCCGACAGCGGTGCGTCGGTGATCGGTCGGCGGATCGTCCACGTCGACGGGACCATCGCGACGATAATCGTCAGGATGTGGTGACCGTGCGCGCACAGGCACACACGCTCGAAGCGATCACGGCGGGGATGATCCTGCTAGCGAGCGTCGTCTTCGCGCTGCAGGTGACCGCGGTTACCCCGCTGTCCGCGAGTACCTCGAGCCAGCACATCGAGAACCAGCAGCAGGCGTCGGCGGCTGGCGTGCTCGATACGGCTCGCGAGACGGGTGCGCTCGACGCAGCCGTCGTCCACTGGGACGACACGAACGGGTCGTTACACGGCGTCTCGGCCGGGGCCTACACGACCGACCCCGAGGTCAACCGAACGCGTCTCGGACACATGCTCCTCGATACGTTCCAGTCCCGCGGCATCGCGTTCAACGTCTACGTCGCCTACACCACCGACACGGGGACCGTCGACCGAACGCGGTTCATCTATCGGGGCGAACCCAGCGACAACGCCGCCACGGCCACGACGTCGCTGGCGCTCTACGACGACGACCCGCTGTACGACGCGAACGGTACGGCGACGAACACCACCGTCGCCGGATCGAGTAGCTACGCCAACTTCGTCCCGCCGGGGTCGGACACCGGCCTGTACAACGTTGTGGTGGTAGAGGTGGTCGTATGGCGGATGTGAGCCTCCCGGTGCCGACGGGCGACGGCTCGACCGACCGCGCCCAGTTGCTCCTGGTCGGCGCGCTCACCCTCGCGGTCGTGTTCCTCTCGCTCAGCCTGCTTCTCAACTCGGTGATCTACACCGAGAACTTGGCGACCCGGCAGACGAACACGGACGTCGAGAAGACGACGACGTTCCGCTTTGCGGCCGTCGACGTACTCGGTGACGCCATCGAACACGTCAACCGCGGGGACGCCCCCGACTTCGCGACGCGGCACGACGACTACCGGAACGTCACCGGGGCGACCGTATCGATGCTCGCGAACCACTCCGCGACCGACGGCCTGGCGACCGACGTCGAGCGACGGACTGTCCGTCGGGGGACCCGCATCGTCGACGACAACGCTACCTCGACGCTGACACCGGAGAACGACTCTACGGCCAACTGGACGGTCGTGACGGACGCACGGGTTCGCAACGCTCGACTGCACGTCGAAACCGGCGCCGTTGTTCGGATCGTCGTCGACAACGGCACGGCGCGGGACGTCGTCCTCGACGGTACCGCGGACGAACTCCGCGTCGAGGGCGAAAGCGAGGCGTGTTCGCTCACCGCCGGTCGCAACTGGGTCGACCTGACGGCCGCGCAGGTCGACGGCGAGCGGTGCCGTGCCCTGACGACGCTCCCGTTCGACGACGAGGTGAACGTCTCGATCGAGAACGGGGCCGACGCGACGGGGACGTACTCGCTCGTGGTCGATCGGTACGAGGTCGGAACCCGATCGGCGGTCGACACGCGGAACTACCCCGATCAGTGTACGCCCCCGTCGCCGTCGACGTACAACGACAGCGACGCGGGCGGGCCGTACACGTCACCGGCGGTGTACGCCTCGACTGCGAACGTCTCGGTTCGGAGTCAGGACATCGACTACCGGCGGACGATACGTGCGGCTCCCGGCGAGGTCGGCGGACCGCCGACCGATCCCACCTTCGAGCGGTACGACGTGACCAACACCACGACCTCGCTCCAGGTCGACTGGAACGTGACGGATCCGAACGGCGACTTCGACTACGTCGAGGTCAGCCTCTACAACCGCTCCGACGGCTCGACGAATGTCCGCTCGTCGAACGTCTCCGACAGTTCCGAGACGTTCACGGGACTGTCAAATAGCTCGGCGTACGCCATCAACGCGACGGCGGTCGACGGGGCGTCGAACCGTCGGTTCGTATCGGAGATCCACAGCCCCGACGGCGGCGGGGGGTGTCCGCCGTGACCCTCCGTGTGGACCGCCGGGGAAGTTCGACGACGCTCGGTTACGTCCTGTCGCTCGGTATCGCTGCGATCCTCATTTCGGGGCTGATCGTCGCCGGGGGTGGGCTGATGGAGAGTCAGCGCGACCAGTCGGCACGGACCGAACTCCAGGTGGTCGGACAGACGCTCGCCGAGGAGGTGGCGAGCGCGGGACGACTCGCGGACTGTCCGTCGTGTGAACTCCGACTTCGGGTCGACCTCCCCACCCGCATCGCCGGCGGAGCCTATCTGATCGAGGTGACCGACGCCGCCGGCACGGGGATCTATCGAGTCGTCCTGAACACGAGCGTGACTGACGTGACGGCCTCGGTTCGCTTCCGGTCGCGACTCCCCGTCGACGAGACCAGCGTCGCTGGCGGCCCGGTCGTGATCGTGTACGACTCGGGAACTCTGGAGGTGCGCGACGCCGAATGACCGACCGCGCCGTCAGCGACGTGGTGGGTTTCGTCCTCGTGTTCTCGCTCATTACGGCCTCCGTGGGGCTGGTGAGCGTGGCCGGCCTCGGGAGCCTGCAGGACACACGCGACGCCGAGCGGATCAACAACGGCGAACGCGCCTTCGAGGTGCTCGCGGACAACCACGGCGACATCGTCCACGGCGGCGCGCCCTCGCGGGCGACCGAGATCAAACTCGCCGAGACGACGCTGACGCTCGCGGGGGCGACGGACTCCGAAGCCACGCTGGAGAGCGGATCGGTGGTCGGGACGACCGAGACACGGCCGATCACGTTCGGTCGTTCGGGCGAAGGCCTCGACAGCGGCGTCGTGTACGAGATGGGCGCGGTGATCCGGGTGGATCGGGGCGGAGCCGTAATGCGTCGCGAACCCCCGTTCTACTTCGACGAGGATCGAACCGTGATCCAGTACGTCGCGCTCGAATCCCAGACCGGGGAGCCCCAGCGCCGCTCCGGATCGACGACCGTCCTCGTCCGCGGGGTCCGGGGCACCACCGCGATCTTGGCCCACGAACAGCCGACCGGGAACGTCACGCTCACTATCGACACCGAACCCCGACGGGCGGCAGCCTGGAAGCGGTATCTCGACGCGGAACTCGACGGGATGACGCCCGCGGCCTCGGCCTGTGATCCCCTCACCGGCAACGGGATGGTCAACTGTACGTTCCGGACCGACGACCTCCGCATCAGCCGGACTACGATCCGCGTGTCGATCGACTGATCAGCCGACCGTGGCCGTCACGTTGTGTTCCGTGATGTGGAGGTAGGTGACGACCTTGCCGCTGCCCCCGTAGTAGATGTAGCCCGAGGAGCCCGACTCGCCGATCCCCGCGTTGTTCCCGTCGGCGACGATGAGGTCGAAGCTGGGCCCCATCTCGGCGAAGTAGTGTCTGGTGACGAGCGTCAGGTTCTCCGTATTACCGGACGAGTAGGTGACGTTCGGATCGGGCGAGTGCGATTCGAACCGCGCGTCGCCGGCGAGCGACTTCGATCCGCTCTTGAAGTGGACGTTGTCGTTTTTCACCTTCTTGAAGGTCATGTCCGTCCCGTCTTCGGGCGTGAGGTCGACGTCGACCCAGATCTCGTCGCCGTCGGCGGGCTTGCCGTTCACCTCCCCACACTCCGTCTCCAGGTAGTCGTCGCTGTACCAGCCGTGGTGCGTGTCGCCGCCGTCGTCGCTGTAGTAGATCGACAGCGTCACGTCCTCGTTACAGTCGTTGACGCCGTTCCCGCCGACGTGGATCTCGAACTCCTCTTGGCCCTCCCTGGCGTAGAACGACCAGTCCAGATTCGAGAACGAGGACTCCTCGGTGTCCTGCGGACGGATGGTAAACGAGAAGTCATCGAGCGAGTGACCGCCGTCCATCCCGCGGACCGTGACTCCCTGAGTCTCCGGTGGCATCTGGAAGTCCCCAAGGGTGCCGATACTGAGCAGTTCGACCGTCACCTGATTGGACGCCGGATAGGTGACGTTGCCGTCGGTCCGGGTCTCGAAGTACGACCCCCACGCCTCGGCGTACTCGCTCCAGATGGTGACCACCACGGTCCCGTTCTCCACCGGATTCTGGTACTCGCTATCGTCGGGATACGTCTCGTTCGTGGGGTAGAGGGACTCGCTGGTCCCCGGGGCGCTGGCGCCGACGGTCGTCCGGCCTGCGGCGCTCCCGTTCCCCCGGATGCGGACGAGCGGGAAGGTGAGCGAGCCCTCGCGGTAGTGGAACTCCGGCGGCGAGACCATCCGCGTCGAGCCGTCGTCGTACCGCCGCCACACGCCGCCGCCCTGGTAGGCGATGGATTCGTCGCCGCTCCGGTAGACGATGGCCCCGAGCGACGTGTTCGACACCAGTTTGGTGTCGTTGCTCTCGTCGTAGTTCCGGTGGACGATCCGGATGGTCCCCGCGTCCTCGTCGACGGTGTACCCGCCGTTGGACGTTGGGAGGTCGACTGACTGACGCTCCGAATCGCCGAGCGCGACGGTCGACAGCCGGGAGTCGAGGAGGGTCATGCCGTTCTCGGCGCGGTCGAGTTCCGACCGCGACTGGACGCTCTCGATGGCCGAGAACCCGAAGGTGACGACCACCGTCGTCGAGACGAGGACGAGACCGATCACGAGAATCACCCCGAGCGGCTCGGCCTGTGACTGCCGGTCACGCACGAACCGGTACAGCCAGGGGGAGCGTGACCGCGACATTGGAGGGGGAAGGCAGCCGACACGTAAAAGCCGAGTGGCCGATTCTCCGCTCTGAGATCCGGCGGATCCCAGTCGTCACCGAGCAACAGGTCTATATCCGTGCTCCCGTTGGCTCGGAGTATGCGACACGATACCACGTTCCTCGACGACCTCGGTCTCGCAGCCCACCAGATGTCCGTCGGGGACGCCGACCGCGAACAACGGTCCCACGACTGGGGGACTGCACGGGAGGACGGCGTTCGGCCCGACGTCGTGGTCTGGCCCGAGTCCACGGCGGACGTGTCGTCGATCCTCGACGCTGCGACCGATCACGGCGTTCCCGTGACGCCCTACGCCGCCGGGACGAGTCTGGAGGGCAACGCCGTCCCCGTCGAGGGCGGTATCACGCTCGATATGACGCGAATGGACGCCGTCCTCGATATCCGGCCCGACGACCTGCAGGTCGACGTCCAGCCCGGCATCCTCGGCGACGACGTGAACGAGGCGGTGGCGAAACACGGGCTCTTCCTCCCGGCGCTCCCCTCCTCGGGGGCCATCTCCACCATCGGCGGCATGCTCGCCAACGACGCCAGCGGGATGAAGACGGTCAAGTACGGGGAGGTGAGCGATTGGGTACTGGGGATGGAAGTCGTCCTCCCGACCGGCGAGGTGATCACGACCGGCAGCACGGCTGCCAAGACCTCCAGCGGCTACGATCTCGGCGACCTGATCGTCGGTAGCGAGGGCACGCTCGGCGTCATCACGCGCGTGACGATCCAGCTCGCCGGTCGCCCCCGGCAGGTCCGTGGCGGCCGTGCGTACTTCGAGACTCTCAACGACGCCGCCGAGGCGGTGTTCGACGCCGTCCGCTCCGGCGTCGACGTGGCGAAGATCGAACTCATCGACCGCCTGAGCGCCGCCATGTCCAACGCCCATCTCGACACCGACCTCCCGGACGTCCCGATGGTGTTCGTCGAGTTCCACGCCGACCACGGGATCGAGGACGAAATCGAGTTCTGTCGCACCGTGTTCGAGGCCCACGGCGTGACCGAGTTCGAGGTGGCCGAGAACGACCGCGGCATGGCCGATCTGTGGGCGGCCCGGCGGGAACTGGCAGAGGCACTCGAACCCTACGAGGAGCAGCTCTCGCCGCTCACTCCCGGCGACGTGACCGTCCCCATCAGCGAGTATCCGGGGATGATCCGATACGCGAAGGAACTCGGCGAGCAGGAGGACTTCCTCATCCCCTGTTTCGGCCACGCGGGCGACGGCAACCTCCACTACGCGGTCATGGTCGACCCCGACGATCCCGAGGACGTGGCCCACGGGAAGGAGGTCTCCCGACGGATCGTCGAGCACGCCATCGAACTCGGCGGCACGTCGACGGGTGAACACGGCATCGGTCTCGGCAAACAGGACTACCTCGTGGCCGAACACGGCGACGCCGCCGTGGACGCGATGCGCTCGATCAAAGACGCCCTCGATCCCGCCGGCATCATGAACCCCGGCAAGGTGTTCGACGGCCCGACGGCCTGACACGCAGCCGATTCGGGTCAGGACTCGGCGCTGTACAGATACAGGGTGGCGACGGCGAACAGCCCCTCCGCCGCCTTGGCGACGACCGCCATCACGTTGAGTTCCCCGCGCATGTAGAACGCGGAGACGAAGCCCTCGAACCCGCCGAAAAAGAAGAACGCGAGGAAGGTGACGATGGCGTAGCCCGCCGCGACCAAGTACAGTTCACGGCGCCAGTAACGGGTCAGGAAGACGGCGATCCCACCCAGGAACCCGAGTCCGTTGAGCGCAAAGAGGATGGCGAGGGTCCGGCTGAACCCGATCACCCGGGGCGCGAGGAGCAGATGGATCACGGCCGTCACCGCCGCCAGTGCGATGGCGACGTAGCCGACGGGAGTCCCCGGAAGATCGACGACCGATCCGCCGCTCGCCCGCGTGTCGCTCACGCCCATCCGTATCCCTCCGGTTCACGCGTATCGACGGCTGGTTCGTCGTTCCTCGAAGACGCCGCGACGGTCGACTGTGGACCCGCTGCCTGCGTCGACGGGGACGCGGCTCCACCGAATTCGGATCGTGGCATACACCGGACTGTCAGGGGCGCGAAACAAAGATCGATTGGTACGATCGTCGAAACGACGGACCGGATCAAACGACGGCGTGCGACTCAGTTCGGACTCACAGGTCGACGCGGTCGAAGTCGTAGAACACTGCCTCGAAGTCACCTTCGTCCATGCCCGACGCCAGTTCGTCGACCCGTTCGGCCGTCCGTTCGAACTCGGCTTTGAGTCGCGTGTACTCCTCGCTTCCGTTCAGTTCCGCCTCGGTTTTGTGGGATTCGAGGGCAGCCAGCTTCGAGGCAGCGGCAAAGAGGGTCGAAAGCCGTCGGTCGTACTCGCCGCGTTTGCGTAGGCCACGGACTAGCCGGCGGATGTCCTCCCGGAAGAGCGGTTTGACCACGTAGTCGTCGAACCCCATCTCCAGAACGTCGAAGTCGGGTTCGACCGCGGTCACCATGGCGACACGGACCGAGAAGCCCCGGTCACGGATCCGCTCGAGTACCTCGTCGCCGGAGACACCGGGCATCAACCGATCGAGCAACACCACCTCCACGTCCTCGTCGAGTCGTTCGAGCGCCTCCTCTCCGCTCGTCGCGATGCGAACCTCGTAATCCCCGGAGAGCCACTCGGCGAACAGTTCGGCCAGTTCGACCTCGTCTTCGACGACGAGAACGCAGGGTGATCCGGTCATGGAGACGTCGGTTCCGCGATGACCGACTCTTTCGACGGCTCACTGAAAGGTATTTCTCCCACGTTCCCGGTCCGGACGTGGCCGTCCCTCCGGTCGTCAGGATTCGGCCGACGGAGGGCGCCGCTCAAGCGTGAGCGTCCCACACTCCGGACAGAGATAGTGGTCGTCGTCGAAGGTGGACTCACATCTGGAACAGACGTAGGCCGATCCCGACTCCGGTCCCAGATCGAGCATCCCATCGTAGCTGTACGGTGCAGTCACGATTTCCACACCCCGCCGCTGTCTTGGCTGGATATTCCCACGTGCATGTCGGTGTGGTTCGTATCGCTACCTACCACTCCATAGTACCAAAAACTACCGGTCGTCCTCCGCGCCGAGGCGTCGCGGCGGCGCGGACCACGTCGGTACCCAGGGCTTACCTGTCTCCACACCCTCGGTCGGCGTATGTCAAATCGCGTCGTCCAGGGCCGCATGGTGACCGCCGAACGCCTGGCGGAACTGATCGAGGGCGAACCGCCCATGGAGGCCGACGGCATCGAGGACGCCGACCGTGACTGTCCGGACTGTGCCGGGGACGTCCTCGCAGTCTCGTATATGCCTTCGGTTACCGAACTGATCACCGGGTACAAATGCCAGGAGTGCGACTGGTCCGATACCGACCGATAACCGAAATCCCTTTATCGCCCTTCGGGTAACGAGGTAGCGAGGGGTTGTGGCCAAGCCCGGCATGGCGACTGACTCCAGAGGCCACGCCCGGTGACGACACTCCAGACTGATATACCGAGCGCGCGACTGATCATCGCCGCGCGACGACGACCCTCTGGAGTACCGAGGCGCAACCGGAGATATCAGTCGATCGGGGGTTCAAATCCCTCCAACCCCACTCTGAAAAAGTATTTCGGAAGCTCTTGCCGCAGAATTTTGGAATACGCTCACCAAACGTAACCCCGACCGGCGCCGGTCGTCGAACGCTACGAGAGCGATACTGACCGACCGCCACTACCCGAAACCGGGGAACAACTGGCTGATGACGAACCAGAGCAGGACGCCCAGAACGGCCAGGAGTGTAATCACGCTTATCGCGTCTCCGATCAGTTTGACGGGGTCCATAGGCGGTCGAAATTCCGGACGATAAATAATCGTTTGGGGGAGACTGCTCCCCCGACTCCCTCACGGATCACGTCGCGGGCGCGTCCAAGGGGTCCGTCGGTCGCCGGTCCTCGTCGACGAACCGTGCCCAGAGGACGAGTACCGACGGGAGGACGACGATGGAGGTGAGGTAGGCGTACAGCACGCTGAGGGCGATCAGCACTCCGAACACGCCGACGGCAGGGTTGAGCGCGAGTCCCAGAACGCCGACGCCGAACACCGTCGTCAGCATGCTGCCGGTGAGCGCCCCGCCCGTACCGACGACCGTTCGTCGCAGCGCCGGGTAGAGGTCACGTTCCGCGTACTCGTCGGCGAACCGGTGGACGACGTGGACGGAGTAGTCGATGCCGAGGCCGACGGAGATAGCGAGAATCGTCCCGTTGATCGCGTTGAAGCTGATGCCGAACGCGCGCATCGACGCGACGAGGGCGACGACGGTGACGAGGATGGGAATGACGTTGGCGACGCCGAGCGACGGTCGGCCCTCCACGGCCCAGTAGACGAAGACGAGGAACAGCGCGGCCCCGAGCAGTGTCAGGACGAGGCTCTGGATTACGGTTTCGAGGACGAGCGACAGCGCCTCGTCGAAGATGACGGCGTTGCCCGTCGGCTGCGCACTGTAACGCAGATCACCCGCCACGCGGTACGCGTCGTCGGTGATGGCGTCGTTCGGTTCGTCGCCGTCGACGGTGTAGACGACGAGCGCGCTCCGTCGATCCGCGCTCAGGAACTGCGCCAGGTCGTCCTCGCCGGTCGACTCCTCCATCGCGGCGTACACCTGCGAGAGGTCGTCGTCCGGGATGTCGTTCTCGTTCCGGTCGTTGCGCTCGACGACCCGCCGCACGTCGGGGTCGGTCCGCGTCCGCGATCGGATCAGCGTCGCGATGCTCTGGGAGTCGGCGTACTGTCCGTCGCGCTCGAACGTCGGTGGCGGGTCGCGCCCCGCCCCGTAGAGGCGTTCGAGGGCCGTGTCCTCGCGCATCGGTCCCTCGACGTACATCAGGACGCGGTCCTCCTGTGCGAAGTTCTCCTGCCTGAAGTCGTCGATTTTCACGTACTCGAACTCGGCCGGCGGCCGGATGGGTTCGGGGAGGGACTGGAGGTACGCCGGCGTCTCTGCTGCCGGCTGGAAGTCGTCGGGGCTGAAGCCGGTGTCGACGCCGGCCGCGTAGACGCCACCCCCGGCCGTCGCGAGGAGGACGAGGATCACGAACAGCGCCGGCGCACGCTCCGCGATGCCGACGCCGCCGGCGAGGATGCGTCCGAGCGGCGACGACTCCGACCCGAACGGCGTCTGTGTGTTCGTTGGGATCGGATACCGCTCCCGGAGGCGGTCGACGGACACCTTCGTCGCCGGGACGAAGATTCCGAAGATGAGGCCGGTGAAGACGATGCCTGCCGCGGCGGTGATACCGAAATCACGCGTCGGCGGGAAGGCACTGACGACGTTCGAGAGAAAGCCGATGGCCGAGGTGCCCATGACGATGAAGAAGGCGACGCTCACCTGATCGGTCGTCAGCCGCATCGATTCGGCGACGTCCCGTCCCTTGACTCGCTCCTCGCGGTAGCGGTTGATGGCGTGGATTCCGAAGTCGATACCGACCGCGATCAGGATGGGCGGGACGGCGATCAGCAGGACGGCGAAAGGAATGCCGACGAGGCCGATGAACCCGAACGTCCAGACCAACGTCATGACGATGCCGGCGAGGCCGATCAGTAGATCGACCAGGTCGCGGTACGCGACGGCCAGCATGATCACGATCAGGACGAGGGCGATTGGCAACACCACTGTCAGCGTCGTCGTCGTCGTATCGGGCGGCGTTCCCTGGATGCGGATGGTCGAGGCGGTCGCTTCGCTCGCGACGAGTCGTTCCATCCGCTCTTCTTTGTTCGGCGGGAACTCCGACGCCCCGCCGGGCCCCCCCTCGCTCCCCGCCCCCGGGCCGGCACGGTGCGTGACCGTCGACTCCATGGCGGAGGCCGTCGCCGACCGTCGGTTGAAGTCCGTGCTCAGCCGCGACCGGAACGTCGCACGGTCGTCCTCGGCGGCACGGCGGACGGCGGTGTCGATCTCGCTCGGCGTTGCCCCTTCGATCGCTCGGATCTGCTCGTCGAGCGTCCGCGCGTCGGGATCGAGAGTCCGGGCCACCTGCCGGGCCGGACTGTCCGTCTCCTCGACCCGGAGCGGGCCGCTCTCGCGGATCCGCTCCTGGGTGCGGAGCATATCGAGCAGGGCGGATCGCGAGAGGACGTTCTGGTCGCTCTGGACCAGCGTCGTCGTCGTGTTTACCTGTGAGAAACTCGTGTCGAAATCCTCCTGGACCTGCTCCAGCGCCTGGAAGGAGGGGAGTTCTTCGACGAACTGCTGTTGGCCGCTCTCGGTTTCGATGCTGCCGAGGCCACCGACGAACACCGCCGTCGCCACCAGAAAGAGGAGGATGACCGTTCGTGAGTGCTCGACGATGTAGCCGTCGACGCGGTCGATCAGCCATTGGTAGTTCATGAGTCGTCGGGAGGGGACGTCGCCCCGCACGGGGGACGGGGCGACGCCGTCGGTGTCGAACACTCCGTCCCGAGACGTAAAACTGCGACGACGATTCGCCGCCGACCGTCGACGTCGCCGGCGATCCGATTCGGCGCCGACGGCATCCGCGCCCGCCTCTCCTCCGGGGCGACGGCTTCCTGTCGCCGTACCGGTGGGGTTTTGTGCCCACGACGGTTGTGATCGGATAGGCGGCACGGCCGGTCAGCCCCTTTCAGCCACCGTGGCTTCCACGTGTGGTCCCGCTGGCCGCCCTACCCCGTCTCTCTACTGACCGCGAGCGACTGCGCCGACAGTTCCGACCTGAACTCTCCCCGCGACGTGCGCAGCGAGACCGTTACTCCGTACGAACGCCGACTCCGGTCCGGGGCGCTCCTCGCGTGTTCGTGTGCCATCAGTTACCAAAGATTGACGTTCGATAGCTCCGTATCTCACATTATTGACCATGTACAAATCGACCGACGACGGGGACGGAGGCCCCGTGTTCGAAGTCGAGTTCGTCGTCCGGGATCCGTCGTATCCGTTCGTCGGCGCGTCCGCCGGCGAGGGCGACCCGTCGCCCTCGCGTGACGAGACGACCGTTCGGCCGTCGCCGTGGACGATCACGTTACACCCGTTGAACTCGAACCCGACGCTGACGACCGAAGCGGGAGTCGTCCGACGAGGTGTCGGTTCGACCAGCCGATCGAGTGCGTCCGGATCGATCGCGTCACACAGCGGTCGCAGGCGGTCCGGGTCCGTTCCGGTCACTTCAGCGACCGCCACGACCACGCTGTAGGAGGGACGGTGGTCGTCACCACGCACGTGGCTGATCGTGTCCGCCTCGGCCTCCGGACCGCCGTCCGAGTGGGAATCACGCTGGTGTAACATGACAGTACGTACCGTGACTGGAACGTGGCTTCGGAGGGGCTTAGTTCGGTTCCCTACAGTTCGAGGGTGACGGGTCGATTCACCCCGTTTCTCTCCGGGCGTCGACGCCGGAGAATGGACGGGCCCGAGGTGGCCGACGCGGACCGCCGTCAGATTCGTTCACCGACTCCCAGACGGGTCGTCTTTCGGCCGGTACCACCACGCCGTCGCGCTCCGTACGGCGTCAGCGTCGCTGTCTACGGGGTCGATGCCGCTCGACCGACCCGTCCGCTACTTTTTCCTCCGAACCGGAACTTCCCTCGTCGTGACCGCCCGCTGGTGCCGACTGCTCGCAATCGACGCTGATCCTCTCGGTGACGTGTGTCACGGCCACATATCACAATCGTCGAACCTGACTTCGACAATATATTGCCACGAACACGCAGGTTTTTATTCCGCTCGGCCGTCGGGTCGGACATGAGAAGTCCACCCGAGACGAGCGAACTCGACGTCCCTTCACGAATCCTGATGGGCCCCGGCCCGAGCATGATCCACCCCCGCGTTCTGCGTGCGATGTCGACGCAGGCGCTCGGATACATGGACCCTTCCTTCCTGGAGATCATGGACGAAATCCAGGAACTGCTGCGCTACACGTTCCAGACGGACAACGAGTGGACGCTCGCCACGAGCGGGACGGGGACTGCAGCGATGGAGACGGCCATCGGCAACCTCGTCGAGCCGGGGGAGACGATGCTGGTCCCTACCAACGGCTACTTCGGGGACCGCATGGGCAAGATCGCTCGCCGGGCGGGCGGTGATGTGGTCACCGTCGACGCGCCGTGGGGCGAGCCGCTCCAGCCCGCGGACGTCGCCGACGCCTTCGACGAACACCAGCCCGACGTCTTCGGGTTCGTCCACGCCGAGACGAGTACCGGCGTCCGGCAGCCGAACGTCCCGGAACTGACCGACATCGCCCACGACCACGATGCCATCGTTCTCGCGGACTGTGTCACCTCGCTTTCCGGCGTCGAACTCCGCGTCGACGAGTGGGGGATCGACGCGGCCTACGGCAGTCCTCAGAAGTGTCTCTCCTGTACCCCCGGTGCGACGCCGCTGACGATCGGAGAGCGCGCCCGCGAGAAGATCCGGAACCGCGATACCGACACCGGCTCCTGGTATCTCGACCTCGACCTCGTCATGGAGTACTGGGGCGACGAGCGCAACTATCACCACACCGCCCCCACGACGAACTTCTACGGCCTCCGCGAGGCGCTTCGCCTCGTCGCCGAGGAGGGACTGGAGAACCGCTGGGAGCGTCACCTCGAGGTCGCCGGCGAACTCCGCGAGGGACTCCAGAAGCTCGGCCTCGAACCCGCCGCTGAGAAGGAGTACTGGCTCCCCAGTCTGAACTCCATCGAGGTGCCCGACGGTGTCGACGACACCGCAGTCATCGAGTTCCTGATGAACGAGTACGACATCGATATCGCCAGCGGCCTCGGCGCCCTCGAAGGCGACATCTGGCGGATCGGCTGCATGGGCTACTCCGCCCGCCGACAGAACGTCGCCTGCCTCCTGACGGCGATGGAGGAGGCCCTCGAAGCCCAGAACTTCGACGTGGACGAGCCCACGGTCGAAGCGTAGCGGGCTACTCCCCTACGATTTCTGCCGCCGAGTCGTCCAGTTCGACCGCCGTTCCGCGGTGTCGACACTCCTCCAACGCGTGTTTCGCGGCCATTCCGGCCTCGTGGGCGGTCACCCCGCGGCCGACGCCGACCTTGAGGTCGACGCCGACGGTCTCCTCCACGTGGTCGATGGCGTCACGGTAGGCGTCCGTGCCCAGTCCGGGCGTGACGGCGATGATGTTGTCTCCACCGACGAAAAAGGAGAGCCCGCCGTATTCTTCACGGAGGTAACGCATCAGCGCCGCGTAGCCCTGCTCGATCTGGATGAAGGAGTCGAACTCGTTGAGGCGGTCGGTGTACTTCTCGGTCGCGTCGTTCACGTCGAAGTGAGCGATGGAGACGTCGTCGCTCCCGTCGGAGATGGGCGTCCCGACGAGTACCTCGCGTCGGTCGCCGTCCTGGGCGCTACCGGCCCGCTGGAGGCCCTCGGTCGCCTCCTCGAGGGCGACCGCCGGGTTCGTGTCGACGCCGATGCCGAGGCTGACGGTGACCGGATAGCGGTTGCCCATCGACTCCTGCAGGAGTCGGTGATCGTCCGCGTCCAGGCCGTTCGTCACCGCGACCATGTTGTCGAATCGGGTGAAGAAGGCGTACCCACCCCGGTAGCCGACGAACTGTGCGATGTCGGCGAAGAGACGCGACTGGAGGGTCTGGAGATCCATCTCACGGCGCGGTTCTGGCGTCACCGTCCACGGCCCGTAGTTGTCGATCTGAACGAGCGTCAACTGCGTGTTCGTCACGGTATCGGGTGGTAGGACGGCGTCCAAATGGCTCTTTGGTTTGGGAACGGGGATCGACGGCGAGCGCGGGGTTCAACTTCGTCGCCTCCATAGGACTCGTCGATGACCTATCGTGGAGTCGTCCTCGACGTGGACGGGACGGTGGTACGCGGTGACGATCCCATCCCGGGCGCGGCCGAGGGGCTCGACCGACTGGCGGCGGCAGGCTGTCGACGGCTGTTCGTCTCGAACAACCCGACGAAGCGCCCACCGGCGTACGCCGACAGGCTCGGACGGGCCGGCTTCGACGTCGACCCCACCGAGATCCTCACCGCCGGGACGGTCACCACCACCTATCTCGCCGACAGACACGCCGACGACGCGCTTTTCGTCGTCGGCGAACCGGCACTCGTCGACCAACTGACCGACGCCGGACTGACCGTCGTCACCGACGAAAGGCGCGCCGACACCGTCGTCCTCTCCATCGACCGCGCTTTCGACTACGACCGCCTCGCCGCGGCGCTCCGGGTGTGTGCGGACGGCGACGTCACGCTCGTCGGCACCGATCCAGACATGGTGATCCCCGCCGCCGAGGGCGACCTCCCCGGGTCGGGAGCGATCATCAACGCCGTCGCCGGAGTGGCCGGACGCGATCCCGACGTCGTTTTGGGGAAACCCTCCGATCCCGCGCTCCGGATGGTTCGTGACCGCCTCGACGTGCCGCCGGCCGAGTGTCTGGTCGTCGGCGATCGCCTCGATACCGACGTGGCGCTCGGCGAACGCGCCGGGATGACGACGGCGTTGGTCCGCACCGGCATCACCGACGAGACGGATCTGCGCCGGAGCGACGTCTCCCCCGACTACGTCCTCGACTCGCTGGCCGAGGTCGGACGGATCCTCGACGGTTAGCCACGGAGCAGATTCAACACTTCGTCGACCACGTCGGGTTCGACCGCGATGACGTAGCGCTTGCCCGGCGTGAGCGTCGTGTCCGGTCGCGCTACCCGCTCCCCATCGTCGTCCGAGATGACGAGCGTGCCCGCAGGGAAGCGCGTCTCCCGGAGTTTCTTGTTCGCGGCCGGGGCGCCCTCCTTGACCCGGACTTCGACGATGTCGAGAGATCCCGTCACGTCGGCGAGCGACCGGACGTCGCTCCCCTCGATCTCGTTGACGGCCACGCGGGCCCCTGCGTCCTCGGGGAACACCGTCTCGTCGACGAACCGGGTGTAGCCCGCCCGTTCGCGGTTGTCGATGCGCGCGACGGTCCGGATGCCGGGTGCCATCTCGGCGGCCTCCATACAGACCGCCAGGTTCAGCCCCGGCTCCCCCGTCAGGCCGGCGATCACGTCCGCCGACTCGACGCCTGCCTGCTGGAGGATATCGGGCCTCGAGGCGTCGCCACAGATGACCGTCGCGACGTACTCGTCGGCGATGGCGTCACACCGCTCCGGATTCTGTTCGACGACCGTGAGATCGTGTCCCCGGTCGTCGAGGGTGGTCGCTGTTTGGAAGCCGACGCGTCCACCGCCCGCGATGATGACGTTGAGGTGGCTTGGCATGTCAGTCGTTTCCTGGGATCGGTTGGTCGGTATCGGGCTCCTCCTCCTCGGACTCCTCCGACCGCAGCAGGACGTAGACGGCGTACGCGGCGGCCCCCAGCCCGATCCAGCCGATGCTGAGGAGGAGCGCGAGCGTATCCGTCCGGAGAAGATAGCGGACCAGCACGCCCGTCAACAGGAGATTGAGTAGAATCCCGAGGATCGGCGGGAGCGGATAGTACGGCATCTCGTACGGCCGGTTCATGTCCGGACGTTCCCGGCGAAGCTTGATCACGGAGCCGTTGACGACGATAAACGAGAGCAGAAAGAAGAGACTCGACATGTTGCCCGCGCTCTGGGTGGGCAACGCGACCGAGCCGAGCATCACCACCCCGCTGGCGAGGATGGCGACGAACGGTGTCCCGTACCGGTGGTGGAGCTGGCCGAACGAGGGAAGAAGTTGCTCTTCGCGCCCCATCGAGAACGCCACTCGGGAGGAGGCGATCACGACGGCGTTCAGCGCCGTCAGCGTCGAGAAGACGGCGCCGAAGACGATGATCGCCCCCCCGTTCTGGATCACCGGCAGCCCCGTCGGCATGAACGCCGTCGCCGCCTGGGCGATGCCCGCTTCGCCGGCGGCAGCCAGACCCTCCGCGCCGAGCGTCCCGATGGCGACGCCGACGACCGCGAGATACACCAGTACCGTCACGCCAAGGCTCACGAAGATGGCCTTGGGAATGTTCTCTCGGGGGTTCTCCACCTCTTCGGTCACCGTCGTGATGAGGTCGTACCCCTCGAAGGCGATGAACGTCAGTCCCATCGCGGGGAGGATGCTGAAGGCCCCGGCGTCGCCCGGAAACAGCGGCTGGAACTCGGCCGACGAGAACATCGGCGAGGTGAATCCGAAGGCGACGAAGACGACGAGGATGCTCACCTTGATGAGGGTGAAGATGGTCTCGACGCTCCCGCTGGCTGCCGTCGAGAGGGCGTTCAACCCCACGAGCAGAAACACCGCGGCCGACGCCAGCAACACTGCGATCGGCACGCCGGCGTCGACGACCGGGAGCGCGACGGCCCCCACCGCGTCCGGTGCCGGCGTCACGTCGTAGACGTGGAGGAGTTCGAGGAAGTTCGGAGCAAATCCCAGCGCGTACAGCCCGCCGGCGATCATGTAGGCGAACCAGAGCATCCACCCCATCAAGAACGAGGAGAAGTCGTCGAACACCTCCCTGACGAAGGCGTACCCACCCCCACTTTTCGGGATGGACGACGCGAGCTCCGCGTACGACAGCCCGGTGAACGCCGTCACGACGCCGTTGAGGACGAACACCAGGATGGCCGCAGGACCGGCAATCTCGGCCGCCAGTCCCGTCAGGACGAAGATCCCCGCACCGATCATCGCTCCCATTCCGATCATCGTCGCGTCCAGCAGCCCCAGATCCGCGTCCGGGGACCGCTCGCCGTGACTGCTCACGATTCCCACGCTCCGACGTGACGCTCCGGTAGTCGTCGAGTATCTCCATCCATCGCCTGGCTACCGACGATAAGGGCGACGAGTTACAAAAAAGTGGGATGCCGCTCCCAGTTGGGGAGAAACCTTCGGGAGGTGGCGGTCTCGGTTCGGCCTGCGGCACCCCTGGGTCTTCGGAGAAATCAGTGATCTCAGGTTCTCAGGCTGGCGTCTGACGTAACTTTATTTGCGTGCGGGGACGTACCATGGTGTATGGCATCGAACGACAGCCCGTACGTCTTCCGCGAGAACCCCTCGGACGACGACGGGGAGCGTGAGACGGGGTCGCCGACGAAAGGTCAGGAGGTCGTGATCGTCGACGGCCGGGCGATGAGTTACCGCTGGTACCGTCGCTGACGCCGTTTTTCGTGGCGATGACTGCTCAGAAGGCGTCGCCGTACACGTCGACGTCGGCCTCCAGTTCCTCGCGCAGCGCCGCGTGAACGTGACAGATGTCCTCGGCACGGGCGACGATCTCGTCGAACTCGTCGTCCGAGAGGTCGGCGGCGACGTGAACCGCGAAGCCGATCGATTCGAGATCGTCGTCGTCGTCCAGATCAGCATCCGCGTCGATCTGAATCTTCCCCAGGTCGTCGTGACCGCGCTGTTGGCCGCCGACGCGGAACGCGGGCAGGAAACAGGAGGCGTACGTCGCGACCAGCGCCGCGTTCGGGTTCGGCCCGGACTCGTCGGTGGCGTCGACGGTGAACTCGAACTCGCCGACCTGGTTGACACACGCGAATCCCTCTTCGCTGACGGTGATGGTTTCGATGTCGCTCATTCCACTCTTCGAGAGACGCCGCGGCGTCTAAATTCTGTTCATCCTCGCCGCGCCGCGGTCATCCGTCGGCGTACGGCCGATCGAAGACGTAGCTCTCGTCGCCGTCGAGGACGTGGACCTCGGCGTCGGCGCCGGTCGCCGCGACCTCCCGTTCGACCCGATCGACGTCGATCTCGATCGGCGGGAAGGTGTCGTAATGCATCGGGAAGACGTGATCGACGTCGAGCCAGTCGGCGGCGATGGCGGCCTGTGCCGGCCCCATCGTGAAGTGATCGCCGACGGGAAGCGCCGCGGCGTCCGGTTCGAGGAACGTCCCGATCACGTCGCGCATCTCGGACATCAGCCCGGTGTCGCCCGCGTGATAGAACGCGAAGGCGTCCTCGTCGTCCTCTCGGGTCGGTTGCGTGTCGCCGATCACGTAGCCGGCAGGCATTCCGGCACCGTACTCGTAGTCCGTGCCGATCCCGTTGGTGTGATCCGCACGGTGCATCGTCACGTACGCGTCGCCACACTCGACGGTCCCGCCGAGGTTCATCCCGATCGTGTCGTCGGCGCCGCGTTTGTCGGCGACCCAGCCGGTCAGTTCCGGCGTCCCGACGACCGTCGCGTCGGTAAACGCGCTCGCGTCCGCGATGTGGTCGGCGTGGCCGTGGGTCAACAGCACGTAATCCGGCGTCGGTACGTCGGACACGTCGAGCGACGTATGGGGATTGTCGAAGAACGGATCGATCAGCAGGCTGGTGCCGTCGACCGCGACGTACCACGTGGAGTGGCCGTGCCAGGTGAGTTCCATGGCGTCAGACCGTTGTCCGGACCCGACCGTCAATCTTGCTCCACGTTCGTCCCGACGCCGAAGTGTGTCAACGACTACTGTGAGATTGGGACATGGCACCTCCTCCCGTCCGCCTGGACAGATGACGCTCGAGCGCATCCGCGAGGTGATCCCCAACCGGGACGACGCCGCCGACGAAACGCCGACGGGGCCGGGAGCACCCACTCCGGAGTGACTCCGGACCTCGCGTCGGGTACCGTCACCGGTCGTCGGTTCGGGGAGCGGTCGCCACGGGTCGGGTCCGCCGTCGAGCGTGGTCGCTGTCTCCGCGGGCGCGTCTCCGAACGGCGGTGGCGGAGTCCGCTCGGGGACGCGATGCGGTCCTCACCCGACCGCTACAGGAGCGCTCGCGCTCCGGACGGGGGACTCCGCCCGGCCGAAGGTTCATAAATAAAAAAGATTTCTTCGAGGTAAGTGAACTGTACGTTCACGAATTAGACAATCTTAATACGCGAAAGAAACAAGTTCAGGTCGATGAACGGGTCCGATCAGGACTGGTGGCCGAACCAGTTGAACTTGGAGATTCTCGATCAGAACGCTCGCGAAGTCGATCCGAGGGGCGAGGACTTCGACTACGCCGAGGAGTTCGAAGCACTAGATTTCGACGCCGTGAAGGCCGACATCGAAGAGGTGATGACGACGTCACAGGACTGGTGGCCGGCCGACTACGGTCACTACGGTCCGCTTTTCATCCGGATGGCGTGGCACAGCGCCGGCACGTATCGCACCACCGACGGTCGGGGCGGCGCGTCGGGCGGTCGCCAACGTCTCCCCCCGCTCGATAGCTGGCCGGACAACGCGAACCTCGACAAGGCCCGTCGCCTGCTCTGGCCGGTCAAACGGAAGTACGGTCGCAAACTCTCGTGGGCCGACCTGATCGTCCTCGCCGGCAACGTCGCCCTCGAATCGATGGGCTTCGAGACGTTCGGCTTCGCCGGCGGTCGCGAGGACGACTTCACGCCCGACGAGGCCGTCGACTGGGGCCCCGAAGACGAGTTGGAGACGACCTCCCCCGACCGCTTCGACGAGGACGGTGAACTCAAGAAGCCGCTCGGTAACACGGTGATGGGCCTCATCTACGTGAATCCCGAAGGCCCGAACGGCGAACCGGACGTCGAGGGCTCCGCGAAGAACATTCGGGAGTCGTTCGGCCGAATGGCGATGAACGACGATGAGACGGTTGCGCTCATCGCCGGCGGCCACACCTTCGGGAAGGTCCACGGCGCCGACGACCCCGACGAGCACGTCGGTCCCGAACCCGCGGCGGCTCCCATGGAAGAGCAGGGTTTCGGCTGGAAGAGCGACTTCGGCGATGGGAAAGGCCCCGACACCATCACCAGCGGGATCGAAGGCCCGTGGAACACCACGCCGACCCAGTGGGACATGAGCTACGTCAACAACCTGCTCACCTACGAGTGGGAACCGGAGCGTGGTCCCGGCGGCGCGTGGCAGTGGACCACGAAGGGTGGCGAACTCGACGACGCCGCCCCGGGCGTTCAGGACCCCTCGGACAAGGAAGACGTGATGATGCTGACGACGGACGTCGCCCTGAAGAAGGATCCCGACTACCGGGAGGTCCTCGAACGCTTCCGGGAGGACCCCCGCGAGTTCCAGGAGGCGTTCGCGAAGGCGTGGTACAAACTCATCCACCGCGACATGGGCCCGCCCGAACGGTTCCTCGGGCCGGAGGTGCCCGACGAGACGATGCTCTGGCAGGACCCACTGCCCGACGTCGACTACGACCTCGTCGGCGACGAGGCGATCGCCGAACTCAAAACGGAGATCCTCGATTCGGACCTGTCGGTCTCTCAACTTGCCAAGACCGCCTGGGCGGCGGCGTCGACGTACCGCGACAGCGACAAGCGCGGCGGCGCAAACGGGGCCCGCATCCGCCTCGAACCGCAGCGGAGCTGGGAAGTGAACGAGCCCCACCAGTTGGAGACGGTGCTGGAGACCCTGGAGGGGATCCAGACGGCGTTCAACGACTCGCGATCCGACGGGACGCGGGTTTCGCTCGCCGACGTACTCGTTCTGGGCGGCAACGCGGCCGTCGAGCGGGCGGCGGCGGACGCCGGGTACGACGTGACGATACCCTTCGAACCGGGCCGGACGGACGCCTCTCAGGAGCAGACCGACGTCGAATCGTTCGAGGCGCTCAAGCCGGACGCCGACGGGTTCCGCAACTACCTGTCGGCCGACGCCGAGCAGCGAGCCGAGGAACTGTTGGTCGACAAGGCGGACCTGCTGAACCTGTCGGCCGCCGAGATGACGGTGCTGGTCGGCGGCATGCGAGCCTTGGGTGCGAACTACCAGGGGTCCGACCGCGGCGTCTTCACCGACCGGCCGGGAACGCTGACCAACGACTTCTTCGTGAACCTACTCGATATGGACTACGAGTGGGAACCGGTCTCGGACGACGAGCAGGTGTTCGAGGTTCGCGACCGCGAGACGGGCGACGTCGAGTGGGAGGCGACCCGCTTCGACCTCGTCTTCGGATCGAACTCGCGGCTCCGCACCATCTCCGAGGTCTACGGCGCGGACGACGCCGAGGAGACGTTCGTGGAGGACTTCGTCGACGCGTGGCACAAAGTGATGACGCTCGATCGCTTCGACCTCGAGTGATCGCGACCGCGGGCCTCCCGATCCGCGACCGTCGACGCCATCGCGGCGCGTAACGACGGCAGCAGCGCGTTCGGGCCGGGCCGCCATCCGAGAAACGAGCGGCGGTCAGGGCCAATTCGGCCGTCCTCCGGAGATTCACCGTCGTTCGACGGCGAATTCGGTGTCCGGCTCCATCCGTGCCGTCATCTCGCCGAGCAGCGGTGGATCGGCGTCCGGGTTGCCGGGCCAGACGAGGTCGTACTCGCGGCCGATCGTCGCGAGCGCCAGTTTCGCCTCGACGAGCGCGAACCGGCGGCCGATACAGCGCCGAGGACCGCCGCCGAAGGGAGCGTAGGCGAAATCGGGGAGGCGTTCGCGGAGGTCGGTCGCCCAGCGGGCCGGCCGGAAGGTCGCGGGGTCGTCGTAGAACCGGGGGTCGTGGTGGACCTGATCGACGGTGAGCCACGTGGCCGCCCCCTCGGGGATGCGGTAGCCGTCGATGGTCACGTCCGTCGCGGCCTCGCGAGGGATGGTGTAGACCGGCGGGTAGCGACGGAGCGTCTCGGTCACGACGCGATCGGTCACGGGCAGGGCGTCGAGGTCGTCGGCCGTCGGCGGGCCGTCGAGCGCGTCGACCTCCGCGTGGAAGCGCTCGCGGACCGCGGGGTTCGTCGCCAGCGCGTAGAACGCGAAGGCGATGGCCGTCGAGGTCGTGTCGTGGCCCGCGAAGATCATCGTCACCACCTGATCGCGGAGTCGGTCGTCGCTCAGCGCCCCGTCGGCTGCGGCGCCCGACTCGCGGAGCGCAACGAGCAGGGTGAGCAGGTCCTCGGCGGCCGACGGGTCGGCCGGTGGATCCTCGGCGGCCGCGTCGAGGAGGTCGTCCGCGACCGAGCGGAGGCGTCGCTTCCCGCGCCGGAACCGCCGGCGCGCCGGCGTCGGGACCCAGTGGGGGAGCGGGTAGGACGTCGGCGCGAACCAGTGTTGCAGGTGGTCGGCAGCCGTCCGGATCTCCCTGTCCCCGTCGAAGGCGAGTTCGCGCCCGAACAGCGTGGCGAAGAGCACGTCGAGGCTCAACTGACTCGTCTCCGCGGCGAGGTCGATCCGGGTGCCAGGCTCCCAGCGCCGGCAGCGGCGGCGGATCTGCTCGACCATCCCGTCGGTGTAGTCGAGGACGCGATCCCGGGCGAACAGCGGCTGGAGAGTCTCGCGCTGTCGCCGCCAGGCCTCCCCCTCGACGGCGACGAGGCCACCCTCGAAGGCGATCCGGAAGTCGTCGGACTTGCGGAACGCGTCGCGGCCGCTCAGGAGGACGCGCTCGAAGTAGTCGGGGTGGCCGAGGTGGTAGACGTCGCCCGGCCCGAGGAGTTTGATCCGGACGAAGTCCCGCTCGGCCATGGCCCGGTTCCGGAACCCGAACACGTCCCGCATCGCGCCGACGGTGTGGGTCAGTGGGTGGCCGAGCGTCGAGGGGTACGGCGCGAGCGGCGCGTCCCCGGTGCCGTCGCCAGTCGGCTGACCCGTCACTCCCCGCTCGCTCGACCCGTCGCCCCTCACGTCGCGGCGGTCGTCACCGGCCATGCCTCCGGCATACGGTCTTGCCCCCATAGCTTTTCGGGGCAACTCCGCCGACATCCCACTCGGGGGGTCGAGACGAGGGTTCGGTCCCGCTCCCGGTCGGGGAGCGTGGCGTCCAGTCTCGGGAACGCACGGGGTCGGCGTCGCGTCAGTCGCCCGGGTGGCTCAGATCCCTCGAACGGTGTCGACGACGCCGATGGTTTCGAGCGTCATCCAGACGAGAAAGAGACCGTACAGGCCCAACAGGACGTACGCCTCGGAGTTCGTGAGTTCGAGGTGGGTGCGGGTGACCACGATGAACACGAGCGTCACGAAGGCGAGAAAGGCCATCATCGGGACGGCGACGAGGAAGTCGATGGTGGCCGTGCCCACCAGTAGGACGCCCACCGGGATGGCGACCAGCAGGTTGAAGATGTTGCTTCCGAGGACGTTCGTGAGGCTGGTCACGTCCTCGTCGTCGCGGGCGGCGCGGACGCTGACGAACGTGTCGGGAAGGCTCGTCGCCGCGGCGATGACGGTCAGCCCCCAGAGGAAAGAGGGGGTGCCGAAGTACGCGCCGAAGGCGAGGGCGGCGCTGACGATACCCTCGACGCCGACGGCGATGAGAGCGAGGGAGACGGCGAGCCGTCCCCACTCCCGGCGGACGGCGACGTCGGGTGCCTGCGCGACGGCGTGCTCCCGGGTGTCCTGATACTGGAGGAAGACGTAGACGGCGTAGGTGGCGAGAGGGAGGATGGCGAGCGGGCGGGTGAGGATTGCCGCCTCGTTCGTCCCGCCGGGGACGTACGTCGCGCCGAGGGCGAACGTGATAAAGAGGACGAGGACGCTGATGATGTAGAACTGGGCGTCCTTGTGGACGATGTCGCGGGTCGCTTCGAGTTCCTCGCTGACCAGCGCCGACGCCGCGGGGATCACGAGCAGATTGAAGATTGCGCTCCCGACGATGGCGCCGACGCCCAGCGAAAACTCGCCGTGGACGAGCGTGCTGATGACGACGGAGCTGAGTTCCGGAAAGCTCGACCCGATGGCGACGACGACGGCGCCGTGGACGGCGACCGGCAACCCGTAGTGTCTGCTGAGACGACTGGCCGCCGATTCGAGGCGTTCGCTGCCCGTCCAGATGACGGCCGTCGCGACGAGTGCCAGACCGACCGCGAGGAGCGGACCGATCACTGCTCGCCGCATCATCCGGGAGGAACATAGGGTTGTCCCCGTCGCCAGCCCGGACGGATAAGTGCCGGCCGCGGGTACGGAGCGGACGGTTTATTCGACGGACGGCACTGAATGGGGTATGGACACCTGGCAGCGTCGGACGCTGTACTACGTCGTCGGCCTCGCGGCGGTGATGTTCGGTTACGCGGCGGCGTACGACGCCGGGATGAGCGCCTTCGAGGGGTCGCCGATCAGCTACCTCCACGCGCTCCAGGTCGTCGTCGAGACGTTCACGACCACCGGCTTCGGCTCCGACGCGCCGTGGTCGAGCGCCGAGATGAACGTACTCGTCATCGTCATGGATCTGACGGGCGTGGTGCTCATCTTCCTCGCGCTCCCGGTGCTCGTCTTCCCGCTGTTCGAGGAGGCCATCTCGACCACGGTGCCGACGACCGCCGACGAGGAACTCGTCGACCACGTCGTCATCTGTACGCTCACACCGCGGGGGGAGACGCTGGTGGACGAACTCGACTCCTGGGAGGTCGACCACCTGATCCTCGAACCCGACCGCGACCGGGCGAAGGACCTCTACGAGGAGGGATTCGACGTGATCCACGCCGACCCCCAGTCGGTCGACGGACTGGAGGCAGCCCGCCTCGGACACGCGCGGAGCATCGTCGCCGACGACTCGGACCCGGTGAACACGAGCATCGTCCTGACGGCGAAGGAGGTCGCCGAGGACGTCCGGGCGGTGAGCGTCGTCGACGACCCCGACCGGGAGCGGTACCACCACCTCTCCGGGGCCGACGACGTGCTCTCGCCCCGGGCGCTCCTCGGCCAGGGACTCGCCTCGAAGGTGACCACGGGCATCTCGACGGAGTTGGGCGAGGCCATCGAGGTCGGCGAGGACTTCGACGTGGCGGAACTCCCGATACAGCGAGGGAGCGACCTCGTGGGCAGCACCATCGCCGAGAGCGGCATCCGCGAGCGGGCCGGCGCGAACGTCATCGGAGCGTGGTTTCGCGGCGAGTTCGAGAGCCCGCCCGATCCCGACGCCACGCTCGACAACGGCACCGTGTTGCTGGTCAGCGGTCACGAGGCGCAGCTCGAACGCCTGAAGGACCTGACGATGTCGGACGTGCGCCGGTTCGGCCGGGGGCGGACGGTCGTCGTCGGTCACGGCGAGGTCGGTACAACCATCTCGGCGGCGCTCGCGACGGCGGGCATCCCGAGCGAGATCATGGACCGCCGGGACGGTCCCGAAGTCGACGTGGTAGGCGACGCGACCGACCCCGAGGCGCTCTCGCGTGCCGGCGTCGAAGACGCGCGCACCGTCATCCTCGCGCTCCCCGACGACACCCTCACGGAGTTCGCCATCCTCGTCGTCCGCGATCTGAACCCGTCGGTCGAGCTGATCGCCCGGGCGGAAGAGACCGAGAACGTCCAGAAGATGTACCGCGCCGGCGCCGATTACGTGCTGTCGCTCGCGACGGTCAGCGGCCGGATGCTCGCCTCCACCATTCTGGACGACGAGGAGGTGATCTCGCTCGACAAGCAAGTCGAGGTGGTGAGGACTCACGCACCCGGGCTCGTCGGTCGGACGCTCGGCGAGGCGGACGTCCGGGCCCGAACCGGCTGTACGGTCGTCGGCGTGGAGCGCGACGGCGAGGTGGTGACCGATCTCGGCCCAGAGTTCCGGATCCGGGACGGCGACGAACTCGTCATCGCCGGCACCGACGAGGGGACAAACCGGTTCACCGAGACGATGAGCTACGGCGGCGACTGAGGCGGGTGGTCGTCCCCGTTCACCGGCGAATCTCCGACGCGAGGTACGCCGAGCCGTCCGGGCGATCACCCGTCCATCGTCACGACGAGTTTGCCGAGCGTGTCGCGGTCCTGCATCCTCGCGAAGGCGTCGCCCGTCCGATCCAGGGGGTACGTGCGATCGATCCGGGGGGTCAGTTCGCCGGCGGCGACGAGGTCGACCAGGCGCGTTAGGTCCGCCTGCGTGCCCATGGTGCTCCCGATGACGCGCTTGTGACCGAGGAACAGATCCGGCACGTCGATCTCAGAGGTCGGGCCGGCGGTTCGCCCGCAGACGACCATCCGGCCGCCGCGGCGCATGACGTCGAGGCCGAGGCCGGTGTAGGGGCCACCGAGGTGGTTGATGACCGCGTCGGGTGCGCCGACGTCCGCGACCGCTGCCCGGAGGTCGTCGGGGTCCGTTCCCTGGACGGTGTGGTCGACGCCGAGGTCGGCCAGCCGGTCGAGTTTCGACGCCGAGGAGGACGTCCCGATGGTGCGGAGACCGAGGAGGTCCGCGAGCTGGATCGTGGCGACGCCGACGCCGCCGGTGGCACCGGGGACGAACACGAGGTCTCCGGGTTCGGTCTCGGCCCGGCGGAGCATGTGGTAGGCGGTCAGGTAGGCGGTCGGGAGCGCCGCCGCAGTCGTCGCGTCGACGCCGTCGGGCAAGGCCACGAGTCGGTCGGCGTCCACGCGGGCCGACTCCGCGAGGCCGCCGTGATACAGCGAGAAGGACTCACAGAGGTTCTCCGGGCCCTCGCGACAGAACCGGCAGGTTCCACACGTCTCGTTCGGACAGAGGAGTACGCGGTCGCCGGGTGCGACGTCCGTGACCCCCGCGCCGACGGCGTCGACGACGCCGGCGACGTCGAGGCCAGTGACAAAGGGGAGGTCGGTCGGGTCGACCATCGCCGAGTCCCCCTCCAGGATCCAGAGGTCGTGGCGGTTGATCGAGCAGGCTCCGACGTCGACGATGGCCTCGCCCCGCCCGGGCTCGGGCGTCGGTCGTTCGACGATGCTCACGCCGTCCGGTCCGGTCAGGTCGGTGAAGGCAGCGGAACGCATAGACGGCACGTTCGGTGTCGGGGACCTAAGCGTACGGGGTCGGGCGCGACCGCCTCGCGTGGGATACGTTAGCGGGCATCGCCGATGACTTAACCGTGCGCGCCGCGAAGGAAGTGTATGAGCGAAGAGACAGGCCGTCGGGACCTCCGAATGCCCGACGACGACGAGCTGTTCGCGGTCGTAACGGAACACAACGGTGGCAACCACGTCCGCGTCCGCTGTGAGGACGGCGAGAACCGCATGGGCCGCATCCCCGGCCGCATGAAATACCGCACCTGGATCAACGAGGGCGACGTGGTCCTCGTGGAACCGTGGTCCTGGCAGGACGAGAAGGCGAACATCGAGTGGCGGTACTCCGGGCAGGACGCCGACCAGCTACGCCGCGAAGGCCACATCGACTGATTCTCCCCGTCTTTCGCGTATCGCCCCCCGTCGAGTCACGACGCCGGATGCCCGACCCTCGCGGCCGGACACCGATCGGGCGACGAACTCCGTCGTCGATAGCGACACGGCGGCCCCCGTCCGGCATCGACTGTACGGTGTGATCGCACCCGAGCGTCGAGGGACACCGACGCCGTACCCAACGGTTTTGTGCCGTCCTTCGGTTCATCCGGCATGGAGCCGAATCCGAATCCGAATCCGGATCTCGACCGGTTCGATTCGCGACGGTCGACGGTGTACGCACGGGGTGGGATGGTGGCGACGAGCCAGCCACTCGCCGCACAGGCGGGCGTGGCGGCCCTCCGTGAGGGCGGGAACGCCTTCGACGCCGCGGTGACGACGGCGGCGGCGCTGAACGTGGTCGAGCCGATGAGCACGGGGATCGGCGGCGACGCGTTCGCACTCTACCGCACCGCCGACGGCGACGTGGGAGCGTTCCGGTCCTGTGGCGGTGCGCCCGCCGCCGCGACCGTCGATGCCGTCCGCGAGCGCGTGGCCGATCGATCGGGCGTCGATCCCGCCGAGGCGGCGATGCCCGACGACGGTCCGCTGGCGGTGACCGTGCCGGGAACCGCTCGCGGGTGGGAGACCTTACTCGCCGACCACGGGAACCGCTCACTGTCGGCCGCCCTCCAGCCGGCCATCGACTACGCGACCGAGGGCTTCCCTGTCAGCGAGGTCATCGCCGACATGTGGACGGCCGCCGAGACGTTGTTCACCGGGACGGACGCCCGCGATGAGTACCTGTGCGACGGTCGCGCGCCCGACCCCGGGGACGTGATGACGCTCCCGGACCTCGGATCGACGCTCTCGACGCTCGCGACGGATGGCGCCGACGCCTTCTACGAGGGAGCCCTCGCCGACCGTATCGGCGAGGCGGTACAGGAGCGGGGGGGTCTGCTCGCAGCCGCCGACTTGGCCGACTTCGAACCCGAGTACGTCGACCCCGTGTCGACGACGTACCGCGGCGCCGAGGTGTACGAACTCCCGCCGAACAACCAAGGCCTGATCGCGCTGGAGGCGCTCAATATCGCCGAGGAACTCGACGCCGGCACCCACGACTACGACTCCGCCGACCGCGTCCACTACTTCGTCGAGGCGCTCAAGCGGGCCTTTCACGACGGCCACCACTACATCACCGACCCCGAGTTCGAGGACGTACCGGCCCTCGGCTCGACGGCCTACGCCGCCGAGCGGGCGGCCACGGTCGGCGAACGGGCTGGGGACGTCTCGGTCGGCGGGCCGGCCGCGCCGGGCGACGGCGACACCGTCCTCCTGACCGTCGCCGACGAGGCGGGCAACGTCGTCTCCTTCATCAACTCCATTTTCGGCCACTTCGGAAGCGGCGTGGTGGTGCCGGGGACGGGCATCACGCTCCAGAACCGGGGAAGTTCGTTCTCGCTCGATCCGGACCACCCCAACCGGATCGAACCGGGCAAGCGGCCGTTCCACACGCTCATCCCCGGACTCGTCCGGTTCGACCGCGACGACTGGGCGGCCTTCGGCGTCATGGGCGGGTACATGCAGCCACAGGGCCACCTCCAGGTGCTCGCCAACGTGCTGGATTACGGCATGCCGCTCCAGTCGGCGATGGACGCCCCACGCTGGCGCTATCTGGCGGACGGTTCGCTCGCCGTCGAGGATCGGTTCCCGGAGGGGCTGCTCCCGAAACTCGTCCGCCGGGGCCACGACGTGGTAGTGAAGCCGGCCTCGGAGTTCGGCGGCGGCCAGATCACCCGACTCGCGGACGGCGTCATCGCCGGCGCGACCGAACCGCGGAAGGACGGCACCGCGGCGGGCTTCTAAGTGTCCGCGTCGTTGTCCCGCCAGCGGGCGAGCGCGTGGTAGCCGACCAGCCCGACGAGGAAGGCGACGCCGACGTTCGCGAGGAGGGCGACGACGCCGACGGCGCCGGCCAGCAGGGGGTCCTCGGTGTCGACGCCGGCGCGGCCGAGTTCCAGAGCGACGAGGACGAGGACGACGCCGAGGACGGCCATCGGGAACGACGCCACGACGTCGACGGCGACGACGGCGAGCAGCAGGTAGACCCCGCCGAGCACGAGGTTCGAGGTGGCGGTACGGGCGCCAAAGGCGTACTTGCCGGCGACGCCGCCGCTCCCGTGACACATCGGCATCGCGCCGAGGGGGACGGCCAGTAGGTTCATCACGCCCATGCTCGTCGAGAGGTCGTCGGGCGAGGCGTCGGCGTCGAAGTATTCTCCCACGAGCAGCGAGGTGGCGACGGCCGCGTTGCCGACGGTCATCGCCAACTGGCCGAGGGTGGCGCCGACGGCGTTCCGGGAGAGGGTGAGCGCCACCGGATCGAGCAGGGTGGGCGACGGGGGGTGAGGGGTGATCGTCCCCGCGTTCCCGACGGCGAGGGCGCCCCCGACGCCGAGGACGGCGAGGGCGGCGGCGTTCCGGTAGCCGAGCGCCACGGCACCGAGCGCGACCACCACGGAGAGCGCGGCGAGACCCGGGTCGCCGAGCCCCGTCGTCACGCCCGTCCGGAGGAGGATCAACGCGACGCCGATCTGGATGCCGCGGACGACCGGTTCGCCCACGTAGGGCGCCAACCGACCGAGCGTCCCCGTCCGGCCGACGACCAGCAGTGTCCCACCCGCCAGAAGGCCGGCCGCGACGTACTCGCCGGTGGTGAGGCCGCCGGCGATGACCAGCGCCGCGAGCGCCTTCATCGGCTCGACGGACATGGGGTGGCCGTAGTAGAGTCCCCAGACGACCTGAAAGAGGCCGAATCCGGCGAGGAGTCGGCCGAGGCCGAGATCCGTGAGGGCCGCGACGGCGACGACGATGGGCAGGACGGTGACGGTGTCGCCGACGGCCCCGGTTACCTCCCCCCAGGCCACGTCGAACCGCGACTCCCGCCAGTCGGCCAACGACATCTCTCACCCCGGCCTACCCGCTCGACCCCTAAACAGTTATCGAGAAACTGATATAACGAACCATCGTCGGGGAACGTAACCGGATCGAGTTACGTGCGTGCCCGACGGCGCGGTCGGTGGGGCGCCGTACCGTTCGAACCGGAGTAAGGGACTCCATCGGCTCGATAAAATCTCTCGAACCGCCTCGACCCGTCGTAAAACGACCCGAATCGGAGCGACCGACGCGTTAATCGAGCGAAACGGGGCGAAGACACCGCAACGATTTGCCCCTTATATTGGGGTGGCAGTGTATGGATGGAGTGGAGCCAGTCACCATGTCCCTGCCCGAATCCACCCCGCTCGACCCTACCCCCACCGAATCGCTGCCGGCCCTCCAGAACGCCCTCCGTGCCGCCGTCGCGTACGTGGCCCTCCCCGTCCGCTTCGTCGCCTTCTGGGTGGCGGCGTTGCTCCCGCTGACGTATCTCCCGATGCTGGCGACGGGGATGGTGACCGGTCACCGCGTCGCTTTCGCCGGGGTGCTCGCCCTGAACGCCGTCGCGTTCGTCGTCGGTCACTCCTACAACCGGCCGGAGTGAGTTCCCCGGACTGGTTGCTCCCCCCCATCGAATCGGAACCCCTTTTCGCTCGCCCGCGCAACGCGTCGCCATGGAGGTACGCGACATCGAAGGGCTGGGACCCGCCGAGCGGACGGCGCTGTTCGAGCGTGACGCGGGGGTCGAGGGCATCCGCGAGGACGTCCGCGAGATCGTCGACCGCGTCCGCGACGAGGGCGACGTGGCGGTCCGGGAGTTCTCTCGCGAATTCGACGACGTCGAGGTGGGCAATCTCGACGTGACCGACGCGGCCGAACGCGCCCACGAGGCCGTCGACGACGACCTGCTGGCGGCGATCAGGGACGCCGCCGCCAACGTCCGTGAGTTCCACGAGCGACAGGTGCCCGAGGACTGGCGGGACGACTTCGACGGGCGCGAACTCGGCCGTCGGTTCCGCCCGCTCAACCGGGTCGGCGTCTACGTCCCCGGCGGCGCGGCCGCCTACCCGTCCAGCGCGCTGATGGGCGTCGTCCCCGCGACGGTGGCGGGCGTCGAACACGTCGTCGTGACGACGCCGCCCGCCGAGGAACTGAACACCGCGACGCTCGCGGCGATCCACGAGGCGGGCGCGGACGCCGTCTACAGTGTCGGCGGCGCACAGGCCGTCGCGGCGATGGCCTACGGCACGGAGACGGTGACGCCGGTCCAGAAGGTGGTCGGCCCCGGCAACCGCTGGGTGACCGCCGCCAAGGCCGCGGTGCGGGGCGACGTCGACATCGACTTCCTCGCCGGCCCCTCCGAAATCCTGATCCTCGCCGACGGGACGGCCGACCCGTCGTTCGTCGCCGCCGATCTGCTCGCACAGGCCGAACACGACGCCCACGCTTCGGTCGTCGCGGTGACGGCCGACCCCGACCTCGCCGCGGCGGTGGTCGACGAACTCGACGACCGCGTTCCGGCCGTCGAACGGCGCGAGACGGTCGAGACGGCGCTGGGAAGCGACGCCAGTGGCGTCTTCCTCGCACGCTCCATGTCCGAAGCCGTCCTCTTCGCCGAGGAGTACGCCGCCGAACACCTCTCGATCCAGGCCGACGACGACGAGGCGTTGTTGGACCGTATCGACAGCGCCGGGAGCGTCTTCCTCGGGCCGTACACCCCGGTCGCGGCCGGCGACTACGCCTCCGGGACCAACCACGTCCTGCCGACGGGCGGTGGCGCGAAACGCTTCGGCGGCCTCGCGGTCGAGACGTTTCTGCGTTCGACGACGGTCCAGCGTCTCGACAGGGAGGCCCTGGACGACCTCGCGGGAACGATCACCACCCTCGCGGAGGCCGAGGGCCTGGAAAACCACGCCGAGAGCGTCCGCCGGCGCTTCGAGTAGTCCGCAAAGCTAACAACCCACCCGGTCGAACCGCGCGTTCGACCCGCGATGCGTCCCTCCACCCCCTTTCCGACTGCCCTGAATCGCACGAAATCGACGATCACGACGCTCGTCGCCGCCCTCGGGTGGCTCCTGTCCCGCCTCGTCGCCGCCGCCGGCCTCCTCGCGGCCGCGATCCGGCGCCTGCTGGGTACCGCCCGCGGCGTCGCTGCGTGGACCGAAATCACCGTCCGGCGCCTCGTCACGCGAGTCGACGCCGTCCTCCGGGGGCCGGTGGCCCGCCTCGCTCGCGGACCGCTGTGGACGCTAGTGATCGGCCGCCGCCCCGCCGTCTCCGTCGTACTGGTCTGTCTCGCACCCGTTCTGGCCGCCGTGGCCGCCTGGGTCGCGAGCGCGACGGTCGGTTACCCGCCGCTCCAGCGCTGGCTGGTCGGGACCTGGACCGGGAGCGACCCCCGCGCCGTCGTCTTCCTCGGCGTCGCCCTCCTCGTCGGCCTCGCGGCAGCGAGCGCGGCGACGAACGCCGGCCTGCTCCCGACGACCCTCCTCGCCGCGGCGCCGCTGTTCGGCATGGCCATGACCCGGTACGGCGCCGTCGTCACGACCGGCTACGGCCAGTACACCGTCTCGCTGCCCGACGCCGTCGCGTTCGCCCTCGCCGTCGCCGTCGTCGGCGGCATCTCGACGGCCCTCGTCGGCTACGGTCTCGGGGCGGGACTCCGGCGCGCCGCGGGCGTCGTCCGGGCCGATCCGGCGGCGCCGTTCGGCGCGCGTAACGACGAGTGATTACGTTCCCCCGTCAGGGTTAACAGGCTTCGCGATGTACGAATGACTATGAGTACCGAGACCGTCGACGGGGCGAGCGACGGCGTGGTGAAGATCACCCAGGAAGCCGCCTCGGAAGCCCTCGACTTGATGGACCGCGAGGGGATGGACTGCGACATCGGTGGCCTGCGACTGTTCGTCCAGCAGGGGGGGTGTGCGGGCCTCTCCTACGGAATGCGGTTCGACGACGAACCCGAAGACGACGACATGATCGTCGAGGACCACGACTTGCGGGTGTTCGTCGACCCCGCGAGCGCCGACTACATCGGGGGATCCGTCCTCGACTACGAGTCGGGGCTCCAGGCCGAGGGGTTCCATGTCGAGAACCCGAACGTCGTCTCGGAGTGTGGCTGTGGCGAGTCGTTCCGGACCTGACGTGTCGCTCACGACCCACACCGCTCCCGGCGACGTGACCGTCTACGTCGACCGCGAGGCCGCCGAACGCGGCGCCGACGGCCCCTTCTTCGTCGCCTATCGCTCACCCGACCGCGACCGCCGGTGGGGCTACCTCTGTGGCAACTGCGACAGTTTCGACAACGCCATGGACGCGATGGGCCGAATCGAGTGCAACGCCTGTGGCAACTACCGGAAACCGGACCGCTGGGACGCCGCCCACGAGTGATACGGCTTCTGTTCACCGGTGATTCGCCCGGACGATCCGGCGAATCACCGGTACTGACTTACAATAAACCGTACGAGTCCTCACCGTGGTAACACTTATCACTCGACCGGTCGTAGTGGAGCGCACATGGCCCCTGTTACCATGCCACCCGTCGAAGAGGCACGGACGATCTTCCGTCGCCTCGGGTACTCCGTCGACGGCGACGGGGTCGAACTCCGGGCTGAACGGAAGTGGCGTACCGTCCACGTAACCGCGCTCGACGCCGACGAGGCGTCTTCACCGCGACAGTTGCGCGCGGACGGGGGACGGACGGAGTATCGTCTCCGCTGTTTCGTCACGTGGATGGCAGCCGCAGGGGACCTCCGCGATCGGCTCTCGACGCTCGATCCGAACTACGAATGGGCGGTCATCGGCGTCGACGACGAAGGCGGAGACTACGAGGTCGTCGACCGCGCCGTGACGGCCGGATAGGGCGTCTCCCCTCCCGCCGCAGTTTTACGTCTCCGGGGATCGGTGGTAGCGTATGGACGGCGCAGCACTCCAGACCGGCCTCCTCCGCCAGGCGCTCGCCGAGTTCGTCGACCGCCTCGTCGGCACGTTGCCGACGGTCATCACCGGCGTGGTCTTCCTGGTGCTGGCCGCGATCCTCGTCACCGTCGTCCTCTTCCTCCTGAAGGCCGTCCTCGCGCGGACGATGCGCAGCCAGTCGCCCGTCTACCGTCAGTTTCTGACGACGATCGTCGCGGTCTTCCTCTGGTTCGGGGTCGGCCTCTCGGCACTCTCGGTCGTCGGCCTGGACGACATCGCGGCATCGCTCGGCACGGCCGCCGGCTTCCTCGCGCTCGGCGTCTCGTATGCCACCTCCGATATGATCGCCGACGCCGTCGCCGGGGTGTATCTTCTCCGCGATCCGGACTTCGAGACCGGCGACACCATCCGCGTCGGCGACATGGAGGGGGTCGTCCAGTCCATCGAACTCCGGAAGACGCGGTTCACCGTCGACGGGGACACCGTCGTCCGTGGAAACGCCGACATCGAGGCACGGTGGACGAAGGTCGGCGACGGGGCGACCTGACGACCGGAACCGTGTCACGCGCCCACACGGCTCCCGCGTACTTTATGCTCGTTCCCCGAGAACTTCGCCCATGTTCGTGGGACACGCCGCCGTCGCGTTCGCCATCGTTGCGGGCGTCGCGGTCGGCCGCGGCTGGACCGCCGAGCGAGCCCTCACCGTCGGGCTGCTGGCGGGAGCCTTCGCCGCGCTCCCCGACGTCGACATCGCGTACGCCCTCGTCGGCGTCGCGGCCGCCGCCGGCGGCGACGCTCTGAGCCTCGCGACCGCGTTCTGGTCGACGGGCAACCTCGTCCACCGGGCGGTGACTCACTCGCTGGTCCTATCCCCGGCGGTCGCCCTGCTCGCGGCGTTCGCGGGGATGGAGCGCCGTACACACCTCGTCGCGGTCGGTCTGGGGGGGGTCGTCGTCGCCGTCGCCTGGGTCGCGAGCGGTCCGCTCGGCGTCGTCGTCACGATTCCCTTCGTCGCCGGGGCGGCCCTGCTCGGCGTCGTCGCCGACCGCTACGCCGACTGCTCGCCGGTCCACGTGGTCGCCGCTGGCTTGGTCGGGCTCGCCTCCCATCCCTTCGGCGACCTGTTTACGGGTGAGCCGCCGGCGATGCTCTACCCCCTCGACGCGACGCTCGTGGGCGAGCGGGTCGTCCTCGCGGCCGATCCGACGCTCCACCTGCTCGCGGCCTTCGGGATCGAACTCGCGACGGTCTGGGCGGCCGTCGCCGTCGCCGGCGTCGCGACGGGACTCCGCCCGCGAACCGCCGTGGGCCGGCGGGCGAGCCTCGGTGCCGGCTACGCGGCGAGCGTCCTCCTCATTCCGGCGCCGACGCTCGATCTCTCCTACCCGTTCGTGTTCTCGGTCCTCGGGGTCGGCCTCGTGGGCGTCCTGCCGCGGGTGCGGCTGGTTCGTCCCGGCGGACCGTCCGTCGAACTCCCGGACTGGCTCGCCGCCTGCCTGACCGGCCTGTCGGCGATCACGGTCGCGTGGCTGGCCTACGCTGCCGCCTACCTGGTCGTCGGGTAGGACCGGGTCACGTGGATTCTACGGCCCGTTTCGCCCGGGCCCACAGCATCCGGAGTCCGTACGCCGGCCGGCGGCCGCCGTCCCGACGAGTCCGTAGTTGGAATCGGTACGCGTGCCGGAGCGTCGCGGCCGAGAGCGTGACGCCGCCGCTCAGCCCGCGGGCCAGCGGGTCGACGACGACCGGCCCCGCGAGCGTCGCGAGGACGGGCAGCGGTCCCCGGCGGACGCCGACGGCGACGCCCAGCGGGAGGACGAGGAGGGTCGCCGCGGCGAGACCGACTCTGACGGGAACCGACGCCGCCGCGGGCGCGACGAGACGGACGAGTCCGACGCCGGTTACCGCCCCGACTCGGAGTCGATCGAGCCACCGCTGGTGACGAGTGGAGGGCACGCGAGGCGATTTCCGGGGCGACGACAAGAACGTGGGGTTGCCGATCCGCTCTCAGTAGCCCCGCGAGATGAGGTACTCCGCGAGGTCGTCGAGGAGGGCCCGGGCGTCGTTGTCGGGGAGGACGCCGAGATCAGCTTTGCCCTGCTCGACGAGCGACCGGGCCTTCTCGCGGGCGTACTCGATACTGCCAGCCTCGTGGAGCCGTTCGACGGCCGACTCGACGGCCGCGTCGGTGAGCGACTCGGCGTCGGCGGCGTCGACCAGCGAGTCGACGTCCACGCCCTGCTGTCGGGCGTGGAGCGTGATGAGCGTCTCCTTGTTCTCGACGAGATCGGAGCCGCGCTGTTTCCCGAGCTGTTCGGAGGGAACCGTCAGGTCGAGCACGTCGTCCTGGATCTGGAACGCCGATCCGGAGTGGATGCCGTAGTCGTAGAGCGCGTCGACGACCGCGTCGTCGGCGTCGAGCAGGACCGCTGGCGTCGCCGCCGCGTCGCCGTACAGCACCGCCGTCTTCGACTCGACCATTTCGAGGTACTCTTCGGGGAGGACTTCCTTGCGGTGTTCGAACTCGATGTCGAGGGCCTGGCCCTCACAGATGCGCGTACAGGTGTTCGCCAGCATCCGCATCGCCTCCAGCCCGTTTTCGGGTGCCGCGCCGGTTTCGGCCATAATTTCGAACGCGGTGGAGTAGAGAGTGTCGCCCGCGAGGATGGCGGTGTCGACGTCGTAGGCTTCGTGGACGGACGGGACCCCGCGACGGAGGGCGTCGTCGTCCATGATGTCGTCGTGGATGAGGGTGAACGACTGGATGATCTCCAGACTCAGAGCCCCTGCCATGACGTCGACGTCGTCGCCGTCGAGGGCGGGGAACTGCCGGTAGTCGACGGAGAGCGGCGGCACGTCCGCGATGGCCTCGGCGGCGAGCAACGACACCGTGGGACGGAGGCGCTTGCCTCCTGCCTTCAGCAGGTATCGCGAGGCCTCCCAGAGCCGTTCTGGCTCTTCGAGCGGCAGGTCCTCGTCGAGGGCGGCGTTGACCCGCTCGCGGCGCTCGCGAACCGCCGCGAGCACCCGCTCTTCCGTCGGATCGGTCGTCATTCCACCAGTTGAATCATGTTGCCGTTTCGCGTGACGTGCAGGTCACGGCCCAGCGCGTAGCCCTGGCTCTCACACAGGTCGACGTAGGGCGCGAACCCTTCGAGGTCCTGGTGGGCCGGGATGACGTGCTGGGGTTGGAGTGCGTCCAGCATCTCGTAGTGGCCCTCCTGGCGCAGGTGGCCGGAGACGTGGATGTCGTCGTAGATGCGGGCGCCCTGCATCTTGAGTAGGCGCTCGGACTGGTAGCGCTGGCCCTCGTTGGTCGGTTCCGGGATCACGCGGGCCGAAAACAGCACCTTGTCGCCGTCTTCGAGTTCGTACGGCGTCTCGCCGCGGCCCATCCGCGTCAGCATCGCGCGCGGTTCGCCCTGGTGGCCCGTGACGATGGGGAGGTAGTTCTCCTTGCCCTCTTTCATGATCCGCTTGAACGTGCGGTCGACGGATTTCCGGTGGCCGTACATCCCGAGGTCGTCGGGGAAGTCGACGAAGTCAAGGCGTTCGGCCGTGCCGGAGTACTTCTCCATCGACCGGCCCAGGAGCACCGGCTGACGGCCGATGTCCTTCGCGAACTCCACGAGACTGGTGACGCGAGCGATGTGGGAACTGAACGTGGTCGCGACGATACCGCCGTCGTAGTCCTCGACGGAGTACATCACGTCGCGGAGGTGTTTCCGGGCGACGGACTCGCTGGGGGTGCGACCCTTGCGGCCCGCGTTCGTACAGTCCTCGATGTAACAGAGGACGCCCTCGCCCTCGCGACCGATCTCGCGGAAGCGGTCCATGTCGATGGGGTCGCCGATGACCGGCGTGTGGTCCATCCGCTTGTCGAGGCCGTAGACGACTGCGCCCTCCGGCGTGTGGAGGACGGGGTTGATCGCGTCGATGATCGAGTGGGTGACGTTGACGAACTCGAGGTCGACCTTGCCGGAGTCGCCGATGGACATGGTCGATCCGGGGTCCATCTTGACGAGGTCGTTGTCCACGTTGAACTTGTTCTCGCTTTGGACCTGCTGTTTCACCAGTTCGATGGTGAAAGGCGTCGCCACGACGGGCGCGTCGTAGCGGTGGGCGAGTTTCGAGATTGCGCCGATGTGGTCGAGGTGGCCGTGAGTGGGAACGATCGCTTGGACGTCCCCTTCGAGGTCGCTCATCACCCGGTCGTCGGGGATGGCGCCCATGTCGATCAGGTCGAGACTGTGCATCTGTTCGGTTTCGACGTTGTCGTGGATCAGCACCTGCGAGAGGTTCAGACCCATGTCGAAGACGACGACGTCGTCACCGGCGCGGACGGCAGTCATCTGCCGCCCGACTTCCTCGTAGCCGCCGATTGTTGCGATTTCGATTTCCATGGTTTATCCGAGCATTGAAACGCCACAACTGTGGCAGGGGTGCTCACTCAAATCCCGTCTGGGGGCCACCGGCCCCGGCGTCTTACAGCACGTCGGTCGCTGGTCCCCGCTATGCGGCCACTGCCGCAGTTACCCGCGGGTCGCTGGTGGCTCATCATACACACCCAGGTGATAAAAAGTACGTGGGTCGCGGGTTCCCGAGTGGTGACGTGACACGGACGGCCGTCGCAGGTGCGCCACGCCCGGTTCGGACGGATGTGGACACGGCGGCGCCCGCTCGCGGCGTTCGATCGTGTCCATCACCGATGCTCTGTTCGTCGAGTCCGGGCGACGGGAGTGCCGACTCAGCCGTCGTCCACCCACTCGAAGGCGACACCCGCTCGCTCGGCGGTCACGGCGTCGCGCTCGGAGTCGCCGACGAACAGCGCCGCCGACGGCTCGGCGCCGAGGCGGTCGATGGTCGCAAGCAGGGGTTCGGGGTCGGGCTTGTGCGTCGCCACCGAGTCCCGACCGACGACGGCGTCGACGTGATCCAGCAGGCCGTGACGATCGAGTGCCATCCGGCAGGCCGACTCGGCGTTGAGCGAGCAGACGCCGACGGGGACGGACCACTCCGGAACCCGGTCGGCGTGTGGCAGGCGCATCGCGTCCTCGGCCCCCCGGCGTTCGTGACTCGCGAGGATCGACTCCAGATCCTCGGCGAGGCCGTACTCCGGCGCCGTCTCGAACAGCGACCAGAGGTCGGCGCCGGTCACGTCGACGTCCGCCTCGTCGAACACGGCCGTGGCGTCGCTGGCGGCCGCGTCCCAGTCGACCGCGAGTCGAACGAGCGTCCCGTCGAGGTCGTACACGACGGCACCGTCGTCGTCGATGCGGGTGCTCACGCCGCCGGATACGCGGCCCCGAATATTGGGGTCTTCGGTCGATCCGCGCGGTCGACAGAACCCTTTTGTGGCCGTATCGTGTAACGATTTTCATGCCGACGACCGTCGGTCACTCCGGACACCGGATCGCCGCCGAGCACCCCCGTTCGCGCGAGCGGGGCTGTTCCTGTCCGGGTCGGTGTCCGTGCTCTCGACGACCGACGGCAGCGTCCGCCCGCTCCCCGGCCCACGCGGCAACGCGTCCGCGGGTCGCTCCGGGCGACCGCGGGCGGTCGCTCGCCCATGCGTAACCTGCTCGCCGCTGCCCGTCGTCGGGTCGGCGAGGATCTAGACGCGATCCGCGAGCGCGACCCCGCGGCCGGGAGTCTGCTCGTCCTGTTGACCTGCTATCCCGGCCTGCACGCGCTGTGGATCTACCGGATCGCCCACCGCTGTTGGGAGCGCGACCACACCGTGATCGCCCGCCTGCTCTCGCAGTTCGCCCGGCTGACGACCGGCGTCGAGATCCACCCCGCTGCCGAGATCGGCCGCCGGGTCGTCATCGATCACGGCATGGGCGTGGTCGTGGGTTCGACCGCCGAGGTCGGCGACGACGTACTCATCTATCACGGCGTCACCCTCGGCAACCGCCGACCGACCGACGGCAAACGCCACCCGACCGTCGACGACGACGTGATGCTCGGCGCCAACGCCACCGTCCTCGGCCCGATCGACGTCGGGGAGGGTGCGACTGTGGGTGGTGCCGCCGTCGTCGTCGATTCGGTCGAACCGGGCACGACCGTCGTCGGGAATCCCGCCCGTCCGGTCGAGACGATCCACCCGGCCGGTGACGGGCAGGACGTCCGGGACGGGGCTGCTGACGTCGACCGGGTCGTCTGTGACGGGGTCGGGTTCCCCGACGCCCCCGAGGACGACGATGGGGACTGATCCCGGCGCCGTTCAGGACAGATGGCCGACAGGATATTATCCGGTGACTCCGTAGGGACCTCCATGCCACGTCCTCCCACGGCACTGTGTATTGCGCTGATTCTCTCACTGGTGGTCCCCGCCGCCCCTGTCGTCGCCCAGTCCGACGGCGGAACCGTTACGGTGACCGTCGCCGTCCGCACCCCGGCCGGTGACGCGGTCACGAACGCGGAACTCGATGTGGAGTGGGCGGACGGGTCGACGACGGCGACGACCGCCGGCAACGGCAAGGCGTTCGTGGACGTCCCCGACGGGGCACGGGTCGAGGTCTCGGTGACCCACCCGCGATACGTCCGTGACTCGCCGTACGTCATCCAGTCGGCGTCCGAACGTGAGGTGGCGGTCACGGCGTACCGGAAGAGCACGCTCCGCCTCCAGGTCAACGACCAGAACGGCTCCGCGCTGGAGGCCTCGGTCCTCGTCGAACGCGGCGGCCTCGACGTGGCGACCGGGTCGACCGGGCCGGACGGCGTCTTCGAGACCGGCGTCCTGCAGGCCGGCGACTACGTCGTCACGGTGACCAAACCGGGGTACTACGTCCGTCGGAAGCCGCTCCGGATCGAGGGCGACATCACGAACACGGTTGCGCTCAGACCCGGATCGGTGACGATGACGGTCCGCGTCGACGATCCACATTTCGACCCGGCGAGCCCCGTCAACGACGCACGGATCGCCCTCGACGGCGTGGGCACCGTCCGGACCAACCAGGACGGGAACGTCACTCTGGACGTGCCGGTGAACACGCCGACGACCCTTCGGGTCACGAAGGACGGCTACCGGACCGTCTCCCGCGACCTGACGGTCGGCGAGGAGAACACCAGCATCGTCGTCGACCTCTCGCGGACGCCGGCGCTGACCGCGAACGTGACCAACGACCGCCTCGTGGCTGACACGCGGGCGGTGCTGGAAGTGACCAACGCCTACGGTGAACCAGCCTCGGGCGCGACCGTCACGCTCGACGGGGATCGCGTCGGTACCACCGACGCCGAGGGCGAACTCACGATCCGGATCGAGGACCCCGGCGAGCATACGCTCCAAGCGTCGCGGGGCGATGTCACCTCGAACGCGGTGACGGTCGAAGCGGTGGCGGTCGACGACGCCGACACGACCACCACGGCCACCGGAACGGCGCCGGCCACCGGAACGGCGACGCCGACAGAAACGGGGGCGGAGAGTCCGGGATTCACGCCTGTCGTGGCGCTTCTCGCGGTACTCGTCGTCGGCTTCCTGCTCCGGCGTCGCTGATCTACCCGCGCAGTGACTCGACGACTGCCTCGGGGTCGGCATCGAGGCCCCCGCCCTGTGCGAAGGTCGGGCCGCCCCCGCCACCGCCGCCGAACGCCGCGGTGACCTCCCCGACCACCTCGCCGGCGTCCACCTCGCCGGTCGTCGCGACTACGACGTACGGCGGCTCGGCGTCGCCGACCGCGGCGATCACGTCCGTCCCGTCGCCGACGCAGTCCTTGGCAGCCTCGCCGACCTCGTTCGGATCGAAGCCGGCGACGGTCCCCACCCGCCAGACGACGCCACCGCGGTCGACCGTCGGCAGCGACGACAGGCGCGCATCGAGCACGTCGGTCTTGTACTCGCGGACCTCGTCTTCGAGGGCGTCACGGTCGGCCACCAGCGCCCGGACCGCGTCGTCTAGCTCCGCGACGCTCGTTCCGAGTTCGCGTGCGGCGTCCATGGCGGTGCCCCGCACCCGGGCCCGGCGGTCGATGGCCGCCGGCCCAACCGCGAACTTGACGCGGGTCAGGCCCTCGCCGGGGTTCGACCGCTCCAGCACCTCGATCGCCCCGATTTCGCGGGTGTTCGTGACGTGGGTCCCGCCACAGGCCGCCACGTCCCACCCCTCGACGTCGACGAGGCGGACCGTGTCGGCGTCGGCCATCACACCCTCCTCGGTCTTCGTGTTGAACGCCACGTCGTCGCGGGCGTGTGCCTCGTTGACCGGGACCCGGTCCCAGGAGACGGGTCGTGAGTCCCAGACCGCGCGGTTGGTGAGGCGTTCGAGTTCCACCAGCACCGCGTCGTCGACGTCCGTCGAGGTGGCGAGGTCGACGCGGACCTTCTCGGCGTCGATGTCGAAGCCGCCGTAGCCGAGGTCGTCGAGGAGGCGTCGACCCGCGCCGTAGAGCAGGTGGCTCGCGGTGTGGGCGCGGGTGCAGTACGTGCGGAACTCGTCGTCGATCACGCCGACCACCGCCTCGCCCGGATCGAGGTCGGCGTCCTCGGCCAGCGTGTGGACCACGGCGTCGCCGTCGGTCTGTACGTCGGCCACGGGAATCCCGGCAAGCGTGCCGCGGTCGGCGGGTTGGCCGCCGCTCTCGGCGTAGAAGTACGTCCGATCGAGGGTCACGTCGCGGCCGTCGACGCCGCGAACCGTCGCCTCGAACTCCCGTACGTCGGGGTCCGTAGGGGCGCGCGTCTGCATGGACGGGCATCGGACCCGACCCATAAATCCGTTCGGCTCCTACTCCTCGACGAGGTCGACGTTGAGGCGTTCCTCGACGGCGCGGACGAGGGAACCGCCGACGCCGGCACGCGTCGCCCGCCCCTGTTCGACCGCGAGGAGGTCGTCCTCGTCTGCGTCGAGGTCGACCGCCAGTTCCGCGACGGTGAGGCCGGCCTCCTGCCGGGCCGTCTCGACACGCTCCCCATAGCCCGAGATGAGGTAGGGTAAGCGGTCGGACTCGTAGTCGGTACCCTCCTCCTCCCAGCGTTTGGTGTTGCCGCGGGAGGCGTCGTAGATGCGGGCGGTGTTCTGGGCGGCGCGCTTCCGGCGGTTGGGTTCGTCGGCGTCGGTGCGTGATCCGGAGTCCGACCCGGACCCCGAACCGGAGCGGCCGCCGCCGCTCGGTTCGCCGTGTGGCGCACAGTCCGAACAGACCAGGAGGTTCGCCCCGGCGACGTTCGCGCGTTCGAGCGACGACGTCTCGTGCCCGCAGAGTTCGCAGGCGTCGCCGTCGTCGCCGCCTCCGCCGGAGCCCGTGGAGTATTTGGCCATACCCCGATGTACCCGGTCGTCCTATTTCAACTCCCTGCCCGACTCGCGGCCGACCGGCGTCGACACACCGTCGCCAGCCATCGAAGCGATTAAATCCGGACTGGCCGAACCCCTGCCCATGCAACAGCTCATCGTCAGGGGCGACCCCGGCATCCGCAAGGACGCCGTCATCGACTACGACGGCGAGGAGCAGGTCTGTTTCTCGATCCAGCGCCAGGGCGACTACCACGGCCCCGACGAGGTGCAACTCTGGTGTACCATCGGCACACCCGACGAGCGGGAGGCCTTCGAGAAGCGCCAGTACGTCCCCCACTGGCTCGACGTGGATTCGATCGATGCCGACGCGCTCGACGTGGTGTCGTCGCTCGGCCGGCAGTAGTAGTGCGTCGTCGTCGGTCGACCACGGAACGGCCTACTGAGCGACTCGCGGATCGTCGACCCGGTAGATCGTCACCGCCTCGTTCTCGAAGACGGGCGTCAGTCCGGAGACGCCCGCGAAGTCGACCGATCCGTAGCGCGCCCGTTCGGCCGGCCCGACCCACACGTAGTCCACGCCGTAGCGTTCGATCACGGCGACGGTCCGTTCGGGCGACCCGGTGTAGGCGGCGTCGACGGCACGGACCCGCCGGAGGTAGGGCTCCCGGCCGCGGTAGCCGACCTCGTGGTGCCAGCCGGCGACGGTCGGCACGCCGGTGAGGCTGGCCGCCGGACTCGCATCCCAACTGTACATCCCCGGCGGCGCGGGGGGGTCGCGTTCCGGGCCGGGATACCGGCTCGTCGCCGGCGCGGAGAGCAGCGTCGGCTGGCCGGACAGCCCGTCGACGTAGGCGATGGCCGGGGCCTCGTCGGGATGGTCGCGCTCGACGAACCGGGTGGCGTCGAGGCTCGGATCGGTCGGCCCTTCGAAGTGTGCCGACAGCGCCAGCCCCGCGTAGGGCACCGTCGCGAGGACGACGGCGACCGCGAGGCCGGCACGCAACCAGCGGGTACGCGATCCGGGCACCGAGACGCCGCCGGGCCACCGGACGAACGCCGGGAGGGCGACGCCGGCGGCGACGCCCCAGAGCACCCACACCTGCGCGTAGGTCTTGAACACCGTGTTCATCCGCAACGGTCCGGCGAGTTCGCGAACGTAGACGAGTTCGACGATGGCGACCAGCCCTGCGCCGGCGACGATCAACGCCGTCTCGAAGCCGACCGGGCGGTCGGTGCGGCAGGCGGCCCAGCCGAAGATCAGGAGTGGCCCGACGACGAGGGCGACGGCGAGGTTGGCCGTCAGGGCCAGAACGCCGAGGGCGCCGAGGCCGACGAGCGGTGCGAGCACCCGGTCGACCGACAGCCGATCGAGCAGGTAGGCGAGAAAGACGGCGACGAACCCGCCGTGGACCAAGAGTAGCGCCGGGAGGCTCGACCGCTCGGCGGCCGACAGGATCGCAATTTCGCGGCCGCCGGCCGCCCCGAGCAGGAACGGCGACGCGAGGAGGGCCCCGAGGAGTCCGGCGACGGCGGTGACGGCCAGCGCGCCGGCGAGGTGTTCGAGTTCGGCCGTCAGCGCCCCCGGATCGCGGCCCCCCCGCCACCGGGCCACGCGCGTCGAGAGCACGGCCCACGGCTCCGCGGGGCCGAGCGCAAGCGCGAGAAAGCACAGGCCGAAAACCGAGGGGAAACTCCAGGTGTCGACGACGGCCTGAAAGCCCGCGAGGATCGGCACGGCGAGGAACGCGAGGCGGCGACGCCGGCCCACGTCGGCCGCCGGCGTCCGGTAGAGTGCGAAGGCGAGCGCCGCGCCCAGTAGGAGGAAGGGCGTGCCCATCATGTGGGCGTGGAGGTCGCCGTTCAGCCACGCGAAGAGGGGGAACTCGTTGATCGTCCCCGGGATGACGCGGCTCGCGGTCCAGTAGGAGAAGGTGTCGACCCCGGAGAGCACGCTGTCGGCCGAATACCGCGTCCGGGATGCGACGACGCCGGCGACGGTCCGCCGAAGTGAGGCGGGAAGCGTCGAGACGACGAGTCGGGAAACGGTGACGAGGTTGCTCGCGATGCCGACGAAGAAGGCGGCCGAGAGCCCCGCGAGACGCCACGACCCGGCGCGATCACGCGCGATGGCGCCGGCGAGACCGTAGGCGGCGGTCACGAGGGTGGCGTAGAACCCCGCGAGCGAGAGGTTGTAGGCGTAGCGCGGCGCGGTGCCCGTGAGATCCGCCAGCGCCGCAGTCAGGAGGTGGCCGCCGTAGTAGTAGGCGACGGGGTCGCCCGCGAACCACATGTCCTCGGGCGGGAGGCGGGTCGCCCGGTCGAGCGACTGTAACAGGCCGAAATCGAGGAACTTCTCGCCGCCGAGCGGGTACACCGCCGGATCGACGGCGCGGACGGCGATCAGGAAGGCGAAGGCGACGACGAAGACGACGGCCGCTTCGGCGGCGGGGCGGCCGGGACGGACGCCGTCGGCGAGTTCGAGTCGGCGGTCGGCGAGCGCATCCCGATCGAATGCGGTGAGGAGGGCGAGAGCGAGGAGGGCGACGGCCCCCGCGGCGACGGCGAGGGGGCCGAAAGTGAGGTGACCGACCCAGTAGACGGCGGTGCCGAAGACGACGAGTGCCGTGGGAAGGCCGATCCCGATGCCGCGGCCGGGGAGTGTCGCGAACAGACGCGCGGCGATCGGGCGGCCCAGCGCGCCGAGGACGCCGTAGAGGACCAGCCAGCGGAGGACGAGCCCGTACTCCATCTACCGGACGGTGGAGCGAGGGACGATAAACCGTTTGTGGTGTGTGTCGGGAACCGAAGTCGTTCGGTTTTTTACGACCGTCGTGAAAGGAACCCCCATGACCCGATCCGTCGGGGTGGTGATCCCCGCTTACCACCCGGACGTCGATCGCCTCGAAGCCTACGTCGACGCCCTCCACGAGGCGGTCGGTCCCGAGACGATCCGCGTCGAACTCGACGCCGCGGAGCCGGCGGTCCGCGAGCGACTCGACGCGCTTCCCGCTACGATCAACGAGGCGACGTCCCGCCGAGGCAAGGGCGCGGCGATCACCGCGGGGTTCGAGGCACTCTCGACGGACGTGTTGGCCTTCGCCGACGCCGACGGGAGTACTCCCGCCGCCTCCATCGCGGACGTGATCCGCCCGGTCGCGTCCGGAGAGGCCGACCTCGCGGCCGGGTCGCGCCGCCACCCCGACGCGACCGTCGAGTCCCACCAGACGGTCGCGCGCCGACATCTGGGCGATGGCTTCGCGTGGCTGGCCCGTCGGCTCCTCGATGTCCATCTCCACGACTACCAGTGTGGGGCGAAGGCGCTCACGAGCGACGCGTGGACGCGGGTCCGACCCCACCTCCACGAACCCGGCTTCGCGTGGGACATCGAACTGGTCGCCGTTGCCGACGCCGTCGGGTGTCGGATCGTCGAGGTGCCGGTCGTCTGGGAGGACCGCCCCGAGTCGACAGTCTCGCCCGTCGGGACGACGCTTCGCCTCGCTCGGGGGCTGGTCGTCGCGCGGCACCGCGCGCGCCTCCTCCGGAACGACCGCCTGCACGTACTGCTCGACCGGCCGCGGGATTCGGCGCCGGCGCTCGTCGAACGGGAACACCGATGACCGGCGGCCTGGGGAAGCTAGAGGAACTGTACTCGGGGATCCGATTCGGCCAGTTCGTCTCCGTCGGGGCGGTCGGCGCCACCGCCGAGACGATCGTCGTCGCGATCCTGACGGCGGGTTACGGCGTCCTCCCACAGATCGCCAAGGCCGTCGGCGCCGAGGTGTCGATCACCCTCATGTTTTTGATCAACGACCGGTGGACGTTCTCGGAGGCGGGCGCCGCCGGATGGATCCCCCGTGGCCGGCGCTACCTGAAGTCACATCTGGTCCGCGCGGGCGGCCTGCTCGTCGGATTCGCCGTCCTGACGGCGCTGACCGCCTGGACCGATCTGACCCTCGTGATCGCCGGTGCCGACCTCTGGCCGACGGTGGCAAACGCCATCGGCATCGGCTGTGGGATGCTCCTCAACTACCTCACCGAAGGGCTGTTGACCTGGCGTGTCGGCGCCGACTGAGTGCGGGCGAACTGCCATCGGGCACGCGAATCACAACCCTTAATGCCGCGACTGGACTCGAATTCGGTAGCGGGATGGGATAGCCAGGAGATTCCGCCGGGCTCATAACCCGGAGATCGGTAGTTCAAATCTACCTCCCGCTATTTTCGAGCCACTACGCGACCGAGGAGCGAAGCGACGAGGAAGCCGTCGGCTCGAAAATCCCCGTAGATTTGCACGAGGGAACGACGAGCGAAGCGAGTCGTTCACGTGGTTCAAATCTACCTCCCGCTATTTTCGGACCCCTCGTAGCGTCGAACCGGGGAGTGAAACGACCGTCCTTCAACTCAACCGCCCGCTATTCTCGGCTGCCGATCTACGCGTCTTCGTCGGTCGCGGTGGACGTGTCGCCGGCGCGACCGCCGGCGTTTCCGTCCGCGTCGCTGCCGTTTTGGGGCGTCTCGTCCGCATCGCCCCCGTCGGTTCGATCCTCGATTTCGGTGACTTCGACGTCCTCGCCGGCGACGCCGCTCTCCGAGATGACGGGCAGGAGGTTGTATCCACCCGCGTTCCCGCGCTTGACGACGTTGATATCGAAGACGAAATCGACCGACTCCCCGGCGACGACCTCGAAGGGCTTGGTGATCTGGAGCTTCCCACTCGGGATCGTGACGTCGACGGTTTCGCCGTCAACGACACCGTCCACCTCGGCGGCGTAGAGTTCGATCTTGGTGTAACGCCCCGTGGGGAGGTCGCCGTCGAACACGGTGATGGCCTTGTCGCCGACGACGCGGGTGAGATCGACCGCCGCCCCGTCGAGGTCGACGATGGAGAAGCCACGCTGGTCGCCATCCTCGCCTCCCGCCTGGCCGTCGCCGTCCGGGGTCGGCGTCTCCGTCGGCGTGGCCGTCGATGTCGCGGTGCCGTTCCCATCCGGCGTCGGCGTGGCCGTCGCGTTCCCCGTCGGCGTGGCCGTGCCGTCGTCACCCTCGGTACGGAAGACGCGGGCCCGGTCGAGGGTCACCACCAGCGAGTCGAACTCGTCGATGGCGACCGGTTGATCGCTGATCAGGAGTCGGAAGTTGCCGTACGCGGTCGTCGTGCCGCCGCTGGCGGTCGGGTCTCCGCCGGTCGCGTCGGTCGACGTGGCCGCGCCGTCGGACTCGCCGGGGTCGGTATCGGACGCACACCCCGCCAGCAGGGTCGCCCCGACGCTCGCCCCGGCCACTAGGAACCGTCGCCGCCAGTCGTCGATGGTCGTCTCCGACTCCGAACTACGCTCCGTCGCCGCCGATCGATCCGAGTTCATCACGCGGTCCTTGGCGGTGACGTGGGGAATACCCCGGTGGAAGTACATCCGATTTCAGCCGGGTTAAGTCGGATTTCGCGCCGAGACGCGCCGTTCCGTCCGCGCGCGACGCCTACGCCAACTCGGACACCGACGTGCCCGAAGCGATCACCACGCGGTCCCCGACCAGCGCCGGCCCTCCCGGTCCACCCGGGTCGCCGGTCTCCTCGCTGTGGGTCCACAGTCGGTCGCCCGTGTGACGGTCGTAGGCCCGCACCGCCCATCCGACCCGCTCGCCGTCGGCCCGGACCTCGCCGGCGACGACGAGGGTGTCGCCGGCGACGGCTGGCGCGATGGCTCGCCACTCGACCGCGTCGCGCCAGACGGTCTCGCCGGTTTCGAGGTCGAGGGCGACGACGAGGCCGGCCCCGCCGTCGTCGGTGCCGACCGCGGTGTAGCCCCGGTCGCCGACGACGGCGGGTGTCGAGACGGTCCGACCGAGCGGGCGGGGGTCCCAGAGCGAGTCGCCGGTCGACGCGTCGATGGCGGCGACCACGCCACCGCCCTCGGCGTACGTTCCCTGTACGATCCGGCCGTCCGCGACGGCGGGGGCGTTGACGAAGCCACTGATCGGGCCGGCGCTCCAGCGACGCGCCGGCCCCGGTTCGAGCCGACGGTCGAGTCCGGTTCGCTCCCCGTAGGCGACGGTGCCGTCGAGGGGGGCGCCGGCGGCGTACAACCGACCGTCGACGAGGGCGGGCATGGTGCCGTCGACCCGCCAATGTCGGCCGCCGTCGACGTCGACGCCGTAGAGGTCGCCGCTTTCGGTGCCGAGATACATCTCGCGCTCGCCGACGACCAGCCCACGGGGGTGGTCGGTGTCGATGGGGATGCGGGAGGTCTCGCGCAGGTCGTCGGCGCCGTACCCGACGACGGCCACGGGATCGGTTGCGTTGCCCGATTCGAGACTGACCGTGTGGAGACGGCCGTCCGGACCGAACCCGGCGCGCGGCGTCGCGGCCGCGACCGTCCGGACCGCCGCGCCGCCGTCGCGGGGGTAGGCCGTCAGCCCCGACCCGTAGACGACGACGTGATCGGGGCCGATGAGCGGCGGGCGCGACGGATATCTGGCCGCCGACTCGACCGAGACGAGTTCGCGGCGTGAGGGGCGTTCGCGTGGCGGCGACGCGTTGGGGTTGTGGGCGGTGTTCGCGGGGTCGTACCGGCGGAGCGGCCACGTCCCCGGCGCCGGCGTCCAGGTCGAGAGCGTCGCGTCCGCTGGACCTCGGGAGAGCCGGTAGGTGCCGTAGGCGCCGCCCCCGAGGACGACGGCGCCGCCGAGGAGGCGGCGGCGAGTGATGGAGGGCATCGGGTCGAACCACCGTCGCCGCCGCCAAAAACGTTGCAGTACCGTCGCGGGGCCCGATGGGTGGGACGACTCCGGCGTCAGAGCGTCACGTCGGGTTGTTCGGCCGTTCCTCGGTTCGCACGAAAACCGCGGAGGCCGGCGGCGACCGACAGGAGGACCGCGAGCGGGACGAACGAGAGGCCGCCGGCGGTGGCGGTGAGGACGGCGATCACACCGTTGGTCCCGGCGAGCGTCCAGACCAGCGGGCGCCGGCGGGTCCAGAGCGCGTACGCCGCGAGGACCGAACAGCCAAACAGGAGCGTCGCCCACGCGGTCGGCCGTGCCAGCGGGTCGAACGGCGAGAGCGACGGCCCGCCGAGGACGGCGAGTTCTCGGAGGCGGTCGAGGGCGGCCGGCAGCGGGCCGCGGTCGCCGAGGAGGACCAGCGATCCGGCCAGGCCGGCGAGGACCGCGAGGGCGTCGACCACCGGGACGATACGCGCAGCAGCGGGAACCGTGGAGGGGAGGGAGGACCGGGCGGACATGAACGTCACTCCACGCGGCACAGACAAAAGTCCTCGTCACCGCGACGGGGGAGTCGTCGCGGCGACCCGCCGGTCAGAACTCGACGGGCGACGACGAGGCGGGGCCGCCGTCGTCGAGCGACCCGGTGGCGACGAACTCGTAGTTGTCGTCGGTCAGGTAGACCGCCCCGTCCTCGACGGTCACGTCGACGGCTTCGAGGGTCGCGCCTTCACAGGGACCGAACGTACAGAAACCGCTGTCGGCCTCGAAGTAGGCGCCGTGGTTCGCACAGACGAGTTCGCCGTCGCGCATCGGCGCGCCGGAGCCCTTGTCCAGGCGCACGTCGAGCAGGTGTCGGCAGTAGTTCAGCCAGCCGTGGACGTCACGCTCGGCCGTGCGGACGAGCACCGCCTCCCGCAGTTCCTCCGTCTCGGTTCGGCGGACGGTACAGAGAAAGGTCGTATCCCGGGGGACCGAAGCCAGCGACGTGATCCGTCGGTCGGCGTCCATCGGCACCGGCTACTGGCCGGTCGAAGTTATAGCTCACGTCCTCGGCCACAGGTCGACGCGACCCGATCCGCGAAGCGGCGGGAGAGTAGGTCGGTGACTGGGCCGCCACCCACCGGGACGCCGTCGAGGCGGGCCAGCGGTCGGATCCCCACGGACGGTCCCACGACGAACGCCTCCTCGGCCCCGCGCACGTCGGCGGGCGTGTAGGCGCCGTCGGCGACCGGCAGTCCCTCGTCGCGCGCGAGTTCGCGGACGACCGAACGCGTGGCGGTCCGGGCCATCCGGTCGCCGAGCGCCGGCAGTCGAACGGCCTCGCCGTCGACGAACCCGAGGTCACAGACCGTCCCGCTCACGAGATGACCGTCGGCGTCGAGGAGCAACGCCTCGTCGGCCGGATCGCCGTCCGGTGGTGCCGCGCGCCGGAGCGCCGCCTGTGCACACACTGCGTCGAGGCGGCAGTGCGTGAGCGGTGCCGCCGGCACCGCGTCGGGCGGAATCGCGCGGACGTGGACCGTCTGTAGCGTCGGCGGCGCGTCCGACTCCGGGGCGGGGTCGGCGACGACGACGACCGACGGGTCGGGATCGTTCGGGGGGCGGAGCCGTGCGGCGTCGGGGAGCGCCGCGGCGGGGTCCACGTCGTCGCCACGCCCACGGGTGATCGAGACGCGGACCAGCGCGTCCGCGAGGTCGTTCGCCGCGAGGGTCGTCTCGATCCGCTCCCGGAGGGCGGCGGCGCCGACGCCCGGGTCGAATCCGAGGGCCGTACAGGCGTCGAACAGACGGCCGACGTGGGTCTCCCACGCGAAGGGCGTCCCCTCGTAGACGCGAACGGTGTCGGTCACGGCGTCGCCGAGGGTGACCGCGCGGTCGTCGAGGGGAAGCGCGGCGTCGTCGGCGTCGACGAGGTGACCGTCGACGTGGTACTGCATCCCCGGTCAGCGGTCGGTGGCGCGGTCGATCCAGCGGCCGACGCGCTTCTCCGAGAGATCGACCTCCGCGGCGAGTTCCTCGGCGTCCGCGGCCGCGAGGTCGGCCACCGACTCGACGCCGACCTTCGCGAGTCGCTCGGCGTACGCGGGACCGATTCCCTTGATCACTTCGACCGATTCGGCGGTCTCGACCGCCTCGTGCTCGCCGGTCGTCTCGCCGACCGACTCGGCCTCGACCGTCTCGAGTTCCGTCTCGCCGTCGTCGGCATCCGGCCCGGTCGCCTCGGCGGGTTCGGCCGCGGCGGCGGCGCCGTCCCCGTCGACGAGCGAGTCGGTCGAGGCGGCGGCATCCGTTCCGGCAGCCGCCGCCTCGTCGTCGGGGGCGGCCCCTTTGACGGCCGCCTCCGACTCGGTCTCGACGCGATCGCGCTCGACGCTGACGGTCGTCTCGCGTCGTCCGTCCTCGGACGACGAGCCGTCCAGTCCGATCAACGACAGCAGCGTATCCAGGATACCCATTGGGTGCCGTTACGACCGCCCGATACTTAAAAACCTTCGAGGCTACCGGAGCCCTGACCGGAGCGCGGCGTTCATCGCGTCGACCGGGGCGTCCCGGCCGGTCCAGTGTTCGAAGGCCACGACCCCCTGGAACAGGAGCATCCACGCGCCGTCGAGGGTGGTCGCGCCCGCGGCCGCGGCCTCCCTGAGCAGTCGCGTCTCGATCGGGGAGTAGACGGCGTCGAGGACGGCCAGATCCGCGTGGAGTAGCTCCGCGGCCACCGGCGTCTCGTCCTTGTCCATCCCGACGCTCGTGGCGTTGACCAGCAGGTCCGCCGCGGGAACCCGGTCGGCGAGCGTATCGAGGCCGCCGGCCGTCACCGTCGCCGACGGGAGTTCGCTCCGCACGTCGGCCGCGAGCGACCGCGCCCGCTCCTCGGTCCGATTGGCGACGTGGACCGTCCCGCACGTCTCCGCGAGCGTGAAGGCGACGGCGCGGCCGGCACCGCCGGCGCCGACGACGACCGCATCGGCGCCCGAGATCCGGACGTCGTGGTGGGCGAACGCGCGACGGACGCCGGCGGCGTCGGTGTTGTAGCCGCGAGGGGGCGAGGTGGAGAAGTCGATGGTGTTGACCGCGCCGATCCGCGCCGCGAGGTCGTCGGGTTCGACCAGGTCGAGGACGTCCCGCTTGAACGGGATGGTGACGTTGAGGCCGTCGAGGCCGAGGGCCGCCGCCCCGTCGACGGCGCGGGCGACGGCGTCCGTGTCGGGTTCGAAGGTGACGTATCTGGCGTCCATGTCGAGTTCGCGGTACGCCGCCTCGTGCATCGGCGGCGAGAGCGAGTGGCCGACCGGGTTGCCGATCAGTCCGTAGACGTGCATCGTCGGCGGCAGTTGGTGGTGGGGGGAGAAAAGCCCCCGCGTCCGGCACCTCCCGGCCGCCGGGGCTTTCAGTCGCCCGTGCGTACGTCCGGCCGACATGCCGAGAGAAGCCAGATTCGAACTGTATCGGGACCGGGCCGACGAGTGGCGCTGGCGGCTCGTGGTGGCCAACGGCAACATCATCGCCGACAGCGGCGAGGGCTACGCGTCGAAACAGGGCGCGAAACGGGGCATCGAGAGCGTGAAGGCGAGCGCACCCGACGCGGACGTGGTCGCGAAAGACGGGTCGTGAGCGGGCCGCGGCGACCGCTCTGCGGTCACCGTCGCCGTTCGAACGACCCCCGGTTTCAGCTCTCTGCCTCCGATTCGGCCGAAAACAGTGACGAGAAGCCACCTATCGGGCGATACTTCGACCCGGCGCTTCTCGTCGGGTTCGTGACGCAGACGCTCTCAGACGGTCCGTATCGGGCCGGACGCCGACAACTTGTGTTTTATTAGCCGGGCGCGTGGTACCGGTAGACACGACTGGTTCCATGATTCGGACACAGGCGATCGCCGTGGGATGCGGTGTGGCCGCTCCGGGTATCGAGGGCAGACCATGAGGCGACAGTCCCTCGGCGCGCTCGGCGGCGCGGGCGCGCTGACACTGCCGTGGGTCCTCGTCTACCTGTCGGGTGCGGCACACGGGCTCTCGACGCTCACGACGGTTGCCGTGAGCGGCCTGTCGGTGCTCGGCGCGTCGTTCCTGCTGGCGTGGGGTGCCGAGACGGCCGAGAAAGACGTCCCGCGGGCTTTCGCCATCGCCGTGCTCGCGGTACTCGCGGTCGCCCCGGAGTACGCGGTCGACGCCCTGTACGCGTGGAACGCTGGCGTGTACGCGGGGACGGAACGCGGGATCGAAGCGGGCAACCTCGCCGTCGCCAACATGACCGGCGCGAACCGCATCCTCATCGGCATCGGCTGGGCCGGGGTCGCCCTCTTTACCGTCTTCCGGCGCGGATCCGCGGAGGATCCGTCGGTGAACGATCGGAGCGGTCTCCTCGCCGACTCCGTCTCGCTCGACCGCGACATCGGGCTCGAAATCGTCTTCCTCTTTCTCGCCACGCTCTGGGCTTTCCTCGTCCCCTTCAACGGGGGAATCGACGTTCTCGATATGGCCATCCTCGTCGGGCTCTACGTGGCGTACATCGCCATCGTCCTGAAAGGTGACGTCGAGTCCGAGGAGGCCCACGTCGGCGTGCCTGCCTATCTCCAGACGTTCCCGAAGCCCTACCGCGCGGCGACGGTCCTCAGTCTGTTCGCGTACTCCGGGATCATGATCTTCACCGCCGTCGAGCCCTTCGCCCACGGGCTCGAACAGTTGGGCCAGAACGTCGGCGTTCCCTCCTTTTTCATGATCCAGTGGATCGCGCCGCTGGCCTCCGAGTCGCCGGAACTCATCGTCGTGATCTACCTCGTGAACAAGGCACGATCGACGGCGGGATTCAACGCGCTCATCTCCTCGAAGCTCAATCAGTGGACGCTCCTGATCGGGACGCTCGTCCTCGTCTACTCCCTCGCGCTGGGGCAGTACGGGGCGCTCCCCTTCGACCAGAAGCAGTCGGGAGAAATCTGGCTGACCGCCGCTCAGTCCTTTTTCGCCATCTCGCTGCTGATCAACTTCGAGATATCGGCCCGTGAGGCCGTGGTGCTGTTGGTCCTCTTTCTCACGCAGGTGCTCTCCGAGTTCATGCTCATCCGCGGTATCCTCGAGCTCCCGATCTCGGATTACCAGCTTCTGTTGGTGTTCACCGGCATCTACCTGGTCCTCGGCTTCGGCCTGTTCGTGGTCCGCCGGAAGGCGCTGGCCGGTATCCTCCGGGACTCCGCCGGAACGGTGAAGGAAGCGTTTCGAACCAGCGACGAGCAACCACGGGGGGCCGACTGAGATGTTCGACGAACTCCTGATCGCGACCGACGGCAGCGACTGTGCGCGCACGGCGACGAAGTACGGGCTGGAACTTGCGGCGACCTACGACGCCGACGTCGAGGTCGTCACGGTTGCTGGCGACGCCGACGCGGCGCGGGCAGTGCTCGACGACGCCGCCGGAATGGCCGCCGAGGCCGGTATCGCCGTCGAGACGGAACGGCTGTCCGGAAAGCCGGCCGAAGCCATCGCGGAGCGGGCCGGCGAACACGACGCGGACTTGGTCGTCGTAGGACGCCACGGGCGGTCCGGGGTCCGGGCACGACTCCTCGGCACCGTGACCGAGCGGGTCCTGCGTCGGAGTCCGGCACCCGTGCTGACGGTCCCCGAAGGCCCCGTCGAGCGCGACACCGGGCGGGCCTACGAGAACGTCCTCGTGACCACCGACGGGAGCGACCTCGCCGTACGGGCGGGTCCCTACGGCGCCGACCTGGCCCGCCGCTTCGACGCGACGCTCCACGTTCTCAACGTCGTCGACATCCAGGCCGAAGCGGGCGTCTTCGACGCGGGCGGCGTGGGTAGCGAGTACATCGAACGCCTGACGACCCGGGGGCACCAGGCGGTCGACGAACTAGTGGCGGCCGTCGACACCGCGGACCTCGACGTGCGCCGTGCCGTGGTCCGGGGGACCGCCCACGACACCGTCGGCGGGTACGCCGATGAGCACGGCGTCGACGTGGTCGTCATGTCCTCCGAGGGGCAGTCCAACCTCGCCGGCCAGCAACTGGGGACGGTGGCGGGGCGTGTCCTCCGGACCGTCGACGAACCGGTGCTGGTCGTGACCGAGGACTGAGAGGGGCCGTCGCGAGTCGTTCTCGGCCGCCGTAGTCCCCCGAGTCGGCGCCGGCCGGGAGACGGTTGCGATGGTCCGACCGAGCGACCGGTCGCTCGGGATCGATCGGATTTTGAGGATCGACGCCGAGTGTTCGGCGTGATCGCCATCGTCGTCAGTCGCGCCGACAGCGCCTCCGAACACGTCGGCGAAGCGTTGCTCGACCTCGCCGACTGGACCGACCACCGCGACGAGCGTCGTCCGGACGGCGAGGGCGGCGGCACCTACTACCGGACCGACGGCTTCGAACTCCGCACCGTCGACGACCTGCATATCCATCTGGATCGCCCGGACGCCGCCTTTGAGGATCCCGACTTGCTGGTCGTCGTCTCCCGCCACTCCGGGGAGACGGGACCGCTCCTCACGGCCCACTTCACGGGGAACTTCGGCGACGCGGAGTACGGGGGCGAGGCGGGGCAGTTCGCCCGCGCCTGTCCGAACGCCGCGGCGGAAGCGGTCGCGGCGCTCGATCGACACGCCCCCGAGGGCTACGAGGTCGGCACCGAGTGTACCCACCACGGCCCGACGAACGTGGGCGTCCCCTCGATGTTCGTGGAACTCGGGAGCGACGAGGCCCAGTGGACCGATCCTGCGGGCGCCCGGGCCGTCGCCCGGGCGGTCCTCGACCTGCGTGGCGTCGACGCGGATCGGGAGAAACAGATCGCCGGCTTCGGCGGCGGCCACTACGCACCGCGGTTCGGCCGGATCGTCCGCGAGACGGCGTGGGCGGTAGGGCACGTCGCCGCGGACTGGGGACTGGACGCGATGGGCAACCCCGCCGCGAACCGCGACGTCCTCCGACGAGCGGTCGAGGCGAGCGGCACCGACACCGTCCTCGTCGAGGGTGGGCGGTCGGGGCTGGCAGACGTCCTCGCGGACCTCGGCTACCGGGTCGTGACGGAGACGTGGCTCCGGGAGACGAGCGCCCATCCACTACCGCTCGTCGAGGCGGTCGAGGACCGACTGGACGCCGTGAGCGAGGGACTTCGGTTCGGCGCGGTGGTGCCACCCGCCGAGGACGACCCCGCGCAGGCCGTCGTCGTCGTCGACCTGCCGACCGCCCTCGTCGGCGCGGCCCACGGCGTCGACGCCGACGCGGCGCGGGCCGCCGTCGCCGACGCCGCCGTCGCCTTCGAGACGACGGAGGGCGGTACGCGACCGCAGGGTCGAGTTGCGCTGTCCGCCGCCGACCCGCCAGGTGCCGCCGACGCCATGACCGACGCCCTGTCGAGCGTCCTCGAGGACGCCTACGACGAGGTGGTCCGGGCGGACGGCGAGGTGGTCGCCCGGACGGCGGCGTTCGATCCGGCGGCCGCCAGGGACCTCGGGGTGCCGGAAGGCCCGGCGTTCGGCCGCCTCGCCGACGGACAGGCCGTCGAGATCGACGGCGAGCGGATCGATCCCGCGGCGGTCCGGACCGAACGGGTCGAACGGTTCCCTGTCGTCACGCCGACAAAAAAGTAAAACAGTTGATGAGTGTCTGACGCACGCAAGACGCCCGAGACACTGCGGTTTCGCGGAACGTCAGACGCGCGCGTGACAACGGGCGGAAAGATAATGTGGCTGCCTTCGAAACGCGTGGGCGTACCATGGACTCCATCGTGGAGGATGCAATCGAGGAAGCCGAGGAGCCGGGGGATGGGGCCGCGGCCGACGTCAGTGCCGACCGGGAGCCCGCGACCGACACGTCCGCCGACACCGACGCGGAGAACCGCACCGGGAAGATGACCGACGAGGAACTCGAGGACGTCCTGAAGGACCTCCAGACGGACATCACCGTCGTCGGCTGTGGGGGCGCCGGCGGCAACACGGTCAACCGGATGGCCAAGGAGGGAATCAAGGGTGCCAACCTCGTCGCCGCCAACACCGACGTCCAACATCTGGTCGACGTGGAAGCCGACACCAAGATCCTGATGGGCGAGGAGAAAACCGGCGGCCGCGGCGCCGGTTCCCTCCCGCAGGTCGGCGAGGAAGCCGCCATCGAGAGCCAGGAGGACATCTACGGCGCCATCGAGGGCTCCGACATGGTGTTCGTCACTGCGGGGCTGGGCGGCGGCACGGGCACCGGATCGGCGCCGGTCGTCGCCGAGGCGGCCCGCGAGTCCGGGGCGCTCACTATCGCCATCGTCACGACCCCCTTCACCGCGGAGGGGGAGGTCCGGCGCACGAACGCCGAAGCGGGGCTCGAACGCCTCCGTGACGTGGCCGACACCGTCATCGTCGTCCCCAACGACCGGCTGCTGGACTCGGTGGGGAAACTCCCCGTCCGGCAGGCGTTCAAGGTCTCCGACGAGGTGCTGATGCGGTCGGTGAAAGGCATCACCGAACTCATCACCAAACCCGGGCTCGTCAACTTGGACTTCGCCGACGTGAAGACTGTCATGGAGAAAGGCGGCGTCGCCATGATCGGCCTCGGCGAGAGCGACTCCGAGCAGAAAGCGCAGGACTCGGTGCGGTCGGCCCTGCGGTCGCCCCTGCTCGACGTGGACATCTCCGGCGCCAACTCGGCGCTCGTCAACGTCACCGGTGGCACCGACATGGCCATCGAGGAGGCCGAGGGCGTCGTCGAGGAGATCTACGACCGGATCGACCCCGACGCCCGCATCATCTGGGGTACCTCCATCGACGAGGAACTCGACGGCACGATGCGGACGATGATCGTCGTCACGGGCGTCGAGTCGCCGCAGATCTACGGCCGCGAGGGCGAGACGCCGGCGCCCGAACCCGCCGCCAGCGACATCGACTACGTCGAGTAGCCCGTTCGCGACCGGGTCCGACCCCGACGCCGGACGCCTCCGGCATCCCGCCGTTCGTGTGGACGTTGCGTCCACACCACTCCACGTTCGTATCGTCCGACCGGAACACCGCCACCAGCCCCGCGTCCGTGTCGAACGCGTGGCACGGGATACGGTCGTCGTCGGGGTGGGACTCCGGTCGTAGGTCGTCCATACGTCCACCACCGCCATGTGGCCGATAAACACCCTCGTCGATCCGCGCGGAGCGGTCGCCCGGATTCGCGCCGACGGGGCGGTGCCGCTCGCCGTGTTATCAATAGATAGAAAAAGCCGGCCGGTCTAGGGCGGCTATGGACGTCAAGTACGACCTCGCAAGCTACGTCCGCGTGCTCAAGATGGCGAGCACGCCGTCGTGGAACGAGTTCTCGCAGATCGCCAAGGTCGCGGGGGCGGGCATCTTTCTCATCGGCCTCCTGGGCTTCGTCATCTTCGCCATCATGACCTTCATCCCCGGAGGGGTATAGATGGGTATCTTCGCCGTCAAGACCACCGCGAGTCAAGAGCGAACCGTCGCCGACATGATCGCCAGCCGCGAGGAGGACGAAGTCCACGCCGTCCTCGCACCCGACTCCCTGACGAGTTACGTCATGGTCGAGGCGGACAACAGCGCCGTCCTCGAACGCGTGATGGACGAGATTCCCCACGCCCGCTCCATCGTCCCCGGGAAGTCCTCGCTCACCGAGGTGGAGCATTTCCTCTCGCCCACGCCGGACGTGGAGGGCATCGCCGAGAGCGACATCGTCGAACTCATCGCCGGGCCGTTCAAGGGCGAGAAGGCCCGGGTCCAGCGGATCGACGAGGGCAAGGATCAGGTGACGGTCGAACTGTACGAGGCGACGGTCCCGATTCCCGTGACGGTCCGTGGCGACCAGATCCGCGTCCTCGATTCGGACGAACGGTAGGTCCCCGCCGACGTCTCGGTTCGTCGACACGCGGCCACCCGAATAGCAACCACTAACTGCGCCGTCCGTTCAGTTGCTCCCGTGACCTCGGCAGGGTCGACCCGGATCGACATGCACGTGAAGGTCCTCGACGAGCGCGTCGTCCGACGGGCGAAGGCGTGCGGCCTGGACGCCCTCGTCTACGCCCCCCACTTCACGCGGCTCCCGGCCATCCGCGAGCGGGCCGCCCGCTTTTCCGACGACGAGTTGCTCGTCGTGCCCGCACGCGAGGTGTTCACCGGGCCGTGGCACGACCGGCGACACCTCCTCGCGATCGGTCTCGACTCGCCCGTCCCCGACTTCGTCACCTTCGAGGGCGCCCTGGCCGCGTTCGACCGGCAGAACGCCGCCGTCCTCGTCCCCCACCCCGAGATGCTGAACGTCAGTTGCACCCGTGACGACGTTGCCGCCCATCCCGAGGCGTTCGACGCCGTCGAGACGTACAACGCGAAGTGTCTCCCCCACCAGAACCGCCGCTGTCGAGCGGTCGCCCGCGAGACCGGACGGCCCGGATTCGGGTCGTCGTACGCTCACCTCCCGGGGACGGTCGGCGAGGCGTGGACGACGTTCGAACGGTCGGTCGACTCGACGGCCGACCTCGTCGACGCCCTGCGGACGGGAACGCCACGGCGCGTCGCTCACCGGGACGGCGTCGGCCACCGTCTGCGGGGGCTCGCGGAGTTCGCCCACCTCGGCTACGAGAACACGTGGGGGAAGGTCGATCGCATCTTCCTTTCGGGCACCGAACCCACCCATCCGAGCCACATCGCCTACGACGGACGGTTCGACGACGTGACGGTCTACTAGGCGGTCGCCGCGGCCCCTCACCCGAGGAAGACGTTCAGGACGCTGGCCGTGTTCCCCAGCGGAATCACGTAGAAGTGAACCCCAGCGAGAACGGCGAGTTCGAGGCCCGTGACGATCACCGTCACCAAGTCCGCGTACTTGCTGCTGGTGGTCACACCGGCGGGCAGTCCCCACTCCTGGCGCGTCAGCGGGTAGAAGAGGGCGATCCCCCGGCGACTGCCCACCACGTCGAGGAGGTAATGAGTCGCGATGCCGATCCAGACGAACTGGAGGTTGTCGAAGACGACGGGGAAGCCGACGAAGATCGCGAGCACGAACAGGTTGTGCAGCGTCTTGCGGTGTTTGCCGAAGGCGGTGTCGACGTCGGGAAAGAGTGCCCCGAGGACGACGGGAACGGAGAGTTTGGCGATCGATTCGGCGGTGGCGAGTGCGGTGTCGGCCGTGAGTTCGGTCGGTGCCGAGAGCACGACGCCCAGGCCGACGCTCAACAGTGCGGCGTTGAGCACGTGTCCTTTCTTGTTCACGTCGCGGCGTTCGCCCCCTCCCGACACAAGCGTGTCGGCACGGGACGGAGCGAAAGAGGGATTTGATGTCCGTCCGGAGAGCGACCATGGACTACGAGACGCCGCTTTTCTTTCACGTCATGCAGTACGCGTCCGCAGCCGACCGGGACGTGATCGATCTGGTGAGCGGGGGCCCCGACTGGGAGCCGCCGACGGCGCTTCGCGAGGGACTGCGGGCGTACGCCGACGTCGACCCCGCGGAGTTTCAGTATCCGCCGAGCGACGGCCTGCGCGCCCTCCGCGGGGAGATCGCCGCGCGCCGGGGTGTCGACGTCGACCGTGTGATCGTCACGAACGGCGCTGGCGAGGCGAACTACCTCGCGATGGCGGGCGCACTCGACCGCGACGCGGGATCGGAGATCCTGCTGACCGACCCTGTCTACCCGTACTACCCCGGCAAGGCGAAGATGCTCGGTGCCGACGTGACGCTCGTTCCCGTCGCCGACGACGGCGGCCTCGACGTGGCCGCCATGCGCGAGGCGGCGAGCGACCAGACGGCGGCCATCCTGATCAACTCGCCGAACAACCCGACCGGCGCGGTGTACGGGGCCGACACCGTCGCGGCGATGGCCGACCTCGCGGCCGACCACGACGCCGTCCTCATCTCCGACGAGGTGTACGACCACTACGACTTCTCCGGGCGCTTCGAGAGCGCACTGGGTGTCGACGGCGACCACGTGGTCGTCACCAACTCCTACTCGAAGTCGATGGCCGTGACCGGTCTCCGCGTGGGGTACGGGGTCTTTCCCCCCCACCTCGCCGATACCGCCCGCACGCGACACATGCTGGTGAACGTGACGGGCGCCCGCCCGTCACAGGCGGCGGTCCTCCGGGCCCTCCGGGAGACCGGCCCCGAGTATTACGAGGCGTCGCGCAACCTCCTGTCCGAGCGCATCGACGCCTTCACCGACGCCCTCGACGAGGCGGGCGCGGAGTATCTCGCCCCGGAGGGCGCCTTCTACGTCTTCGCCCGCTTCGAGGGGTTCCCCGGGACCCTGGAGAACGTCGAGCGTCTGGTCGACGAGGCCGGCGTCGCCTGCATGCCCGGGGACACGTTCGGCACGTACGACGATTGGGTCCGGTTCGCGCTCGTCACGCCGCGGGCCGAGGAGGCCGCCCGACGACTGGCTGACTACGACTTCTAACAGACCACGACGCTCGCGCGGTGGTACGTCCCCTCGGACGCCACGACGTCGATGTCGTACCACGCCCGCGTGAAGTCCTCGACGCTCCCGTTTCGGGCCCGGTCGAACGTCGCGCGCTGCTCGGCGGTGAGGGTGTCGTAGGCGACGGCCGATTCGCGATCCGCGGGTTCCTCGCCGAGTTCGTAGACGGTCAGGGTCGGCGGACAGTCCGTGCCCACGAACGCCGTGGGACCCGGCGTGGGCGTCGCCGTTGTGCCCCCGCCGAGACAGCCCGTGACGGCGACACAGGCCACACGGCGACGCCGAGCAGCGCCCGTCCGGTGGGGCGCCCGTGCATACCCGACCCATCCAGTCGCGTTCGGTACGTGTCTTCCCGGTATCGACGGGTACAGGTGTCCGGATCGTCTGCCTCCGGTATGAGCGAACTCGACGTGGAGCCGGTCGACGCGGTGGACGAGCCGGACGAGGGGAACGACGCCGACCCGACGCTGGTCGACGTCGAGGCGACGGAACTGCCCGAGACCGTCGACGCGCCGGAGTACGTCCTCTACGGCGGGAAGGGCGGCGTCGGCAAGACGACGATGGCGGCGGCGACGGCGCTCTCCTCGGCCGCCGCGGGCACGGCGACGCTCGTCGTCTCGACCGATCCCGCCCACTCCCTCTCGGACACCCTCGACGTCGAGATTCCGTCGACGCCGACGCGCATCCGGGAGGCGGATCCGCTGTGGGCCGCGGAGATCGACCCCGAGGCGGCGATGGAGGAGGGGCTGTTCGGCGAGGGCGGCGTCGGGGTGGAAGGCGAGGGGACTCCCGGTGGAGACGGCGACGCCGTCGGTGGCGGCGCACCTCTCGGCGGACTGGGCGACCTCGGCGAGGCGCTCGGGGACGACGCCATCGACCCGCTGATGGGGGGATCGATGCCGGGGGCCGACGAGGCCGCCGCGATGCGCCAACTGCTCGAATATCTCGACGACCCCCGGTTCGACCGCGTGGTGATCGACACGGCGCCGACGGGTCACACCCTGCGTCTGCTGGAACTGCCCGAGGTGCTCGACTCGATGGTCGGCCGCCTGCTCTCCATGCGCGAGAAGTTCTCGGGGATGATGGAGGGGTTCAAGGGGATGTTCGGCGTCGGCGGCGACGCCGCAGAGGGACCCGATCTGGACGACCTCCGGGATCGGATCGAGCGCCTCCGGGCGGTCCTGCAGGATCCCTCCCGCACCGACTTTCGGGTGGTGATGGTGCCCGAGGAGATGAGCGTCGTCGAATCCGAGCGGCTGATCCGCCGACTCGACGAGTTCTCCATCCCCGTGAACACGGTCGTCGTCAACCGCGTGATGGAGGATCTGGCGGACGTGGCCGACGTGGACACCGAGTGGGTGGTGTCGCCCAACCTGGCGGACTGCGAGTTCTGCCAGCGGCGCTGGGACGTTCAGCAGAACGCCCTCCGTCGGGCGAGCGACCTGTTCCGGGGCCACGAGGTGAAGCGCGTACCGCTGCTGGCCGACGAGGTGCGCGGGGAACGGGCCCTGCGGGTCGTCGCCGCCTGTCTCGCGTAGTCGGTGCGATCCCCGCGGCCGGAACGCATACCATCGTCACGGCCATACGCGCCACCATGACGGATCGCGAGCCGAAGCCGAAGCCGAAGACCCCGCTCTCGCCGTACTACCCGTCGGACGTCCCCGACGTTCCGGGGAACGGCCGGACGTGGGTGGCGATCCTGCTGGCGGCGACGCTGCTCCTCGGTGCCGTCTACGCCTTCCTCTCGGCGTTCGTCTGAGGCCGACGTCAGCGCAGCCGGTCCAGCAGCCCGAACGCCCGGTCGCGCAGTCGGTCGGGAACGAACCGGCCGAGGACGCTCACCCTGGCGAGGGTGCCGACCGGGATCCGGCTCGCGGGTTTGGTCGAACTCGCGGCGTTCAGGACGTCCTCGGCGACTCGATCGGGCGACACCGCGCCCGGGCCGCCGCCGCCGATGGCCTGCGTGTCCTCGAAGACGTCGTAGAAAGACTCGTAGGCGCCCGAGCGTTCGACGCCGTCGATCTCTTCCTCGGCGCGCTGGGTGAACGCGGTATCGACGGGGCCGGGTTCGATCAGGACGGCGTCGATGCCGTACTCGTCCACTTCGGCCCGGAGGGCGTCGGTCATGGCTTCGACGGCGAACTTCGAGCCGCTGTAGACGCCGCCCCCGGGAAAGGAGAGGCGGCCGGCGACGCTGGATACGTTGACGATCGTTCCCTCGCGGCGGCGGCGCATGTGCGGCAGGACCGCGCGCGTCAGCCGATGGACGCCGTAGACGTTCACGTCGAACTGCCGGTGGACCGCCTCGACGGGCACGTCCTCGATCGGGCCGAACTGGGCGTAGCCGGCGTTGTTGACCAGACAGTCGATCCGTCCCTGCTCGTCGAGCACCCGGTTGACGACCCGATCAACGTCGTCGTCCTCGGTCACGTCGAGTTTGGCGACCGTACACCCACGGTCGCCCAGCGTCTCCACGTCCGCAGGGTTGCGGGCGGTGGCGTACACCCCCCACTCCGCGTCGAGGAAGGCCTCGGCAGTCGCACGACCGATACCGGACGAACAGCCCGTGATGAGGACGGTCTTCGGTTGCACACGCCACTCGTCGATCCGGCGGCAGTTAACTCATGTACATCGCAGCGGCGGCGACGCGGCGGTCCTGGCCAAGATGTGGGACGGCACCCGGTCGCTCACTCCCGATCCACCGCGAAGGGGCTCTTTCGCTCGGTCCACTCCCACCCGGGTAGCCGGGTCTGGAACCCCGCGGCCAGCGCGGCGTCGAGGTCGTCGGCTCCCGCGCCGCCCTCGGTGTGGGTAAACACGTCTGCGAAGTGGAAGGTGGCCTGGGCGAGCAGGGAGAAAGGCCGACCGCCGGCGATGGTGGCGGCGAGTTCCCGCCCGAGTACCTCGTCGACGACGAACCCCGGATAGTCGTCGATCACGTCGAGATCACGGAGGAGAGCGACGTATGCGGCGACGTTGACCGCGCGAGCACCGTCCGCGAAAACGACCGTCACCTCCTCGCGGTAGGCGGCAGGCGTGACGTGACCGACCTCGACGCCGAAGCAGTCGGCGAGGCGATCGCGTGTCTCGTTGATCAGCGGGACGACCGTCTCGGTCCGGTCGTGGATCCACTCGCGTTCGCGTGCCACGGCCGGCGGGGTGAGTTCCATACCCCTCGTCGACCGCCGATCGCCTTCGACTTTGCGAAGGCTTTTATAATACCCGACTGATAGGGTGAGCTAAGCGGGTTTTCGCTGCCTCTTCCCGCAGTCGAGCACCTCCCGTACAGCACGTACCTATGCGACCTCACGGCCCGACCGTGGTTCGGAACAGCCATCGTTCGGCACCGACCGTCCACACGGACGCGTCACCGACGACCGAGGATCGGACGGGGACGGCCGTACGGAGGGCTCTCAACCGGCACATATGAGCTCCGTAGACAAGCAACTCGAGGAACTGAAAGCAGAGATCGAAGACGAACTACCCCCTGGTATCTCCGTATCCGACGTCAAATACGAGGGCCCGGAACTGGTCGTGTACACGCGTGACCCGAAGGAGTTCGCCAGCAATGGTGATCTGATTCGGAAGCTAGCGAGCAAGCTTCGCAAGCGCATCACGGTGCGCCCCGATCCCGACGTGTTGATCGACGCCCGCGAGGCACGCGAGCGGATCCGGAGCGTGATTCCCGAGGACGCGGGCGTGACCGATCTGGATTTCCACGTCGACACCGGCGAAGTCGTCATCGAGGCGGAAAAACCGGGAATGGTCATCGGCCGCCACGGCTCGACGCTCCGGGAGATCACCAAGGAAATCGGCTGGACGCCCGAGGTGGTCCGCACACCACCCATCGAATCCTCGACCGTCTCGAACGTCCGAAACTTCCTCAAACAGGAGCGCGAGGAGCGCCGCGACATCCTCGAACGCGTCGGTCGACAGATCCACCGCGAGGAGATGGCCGACGACCAGTGGGTGCGCATCACCACCCTCGGCTGCTGCCGGGAGGTCGGCCGTGCGAGTTTCATCCTCTCGACCGCCGAGACGCGCGTACTCGTCGACTGTGGCGACAAGCCCGGCGCCGAGGGCGAGGTGCCATATCTGCAGGTGCCCGAAGCGGCGCCACTCAACTCCATCGACGCCGTCATCCTCACCCACGCCCACCTCGACCACTCCGCGCTCATCCCGCTGCTGTTCAAATACGGGTACGACGGCCCGATCTACTGCACCGAACCTACCCGGGACCTGATGGGCCTACTCACGCTCGACTACCTCGACGTGGCGGTCAAGGAGGGGCGCACGCCGCCCTACGAGAGTGAGATGGTTCGCGAGGCGATCAAACACACAGTTCCCCTCGAATATGGCGACGTGACCGACATCGCGCCGGACGTAAAACTCACGTTCCACAACGCGGGGCACATTCTCGGCTCCGCAATCTCCCATTTCCACATCGGCGACGGCCTCTACAACGTCGCGTTCTCGGGTGACATCCACTACGAGGATACTCGGCTCTTCAACGGCGCCGTCAACGACTTCCCGCGGGTGGAGACGCTCGTCCTCGAATCCACCTACGGCGGTCGGAACGACTATCAGACCGATCAGGAGGACTCCGAGCGCAACCTACTGGAAATCATCAACGAGACCCACGAGAAGGGTGGCAAGGTCGTCATCCCGGCCTTCGCCGTCGGGCGCTCCCAGGAGATCATGCTCGTTCTTGAGGAGGCGATGCGAAGCGGGAAGATTCCGGAGATGCCCGTCCACCTCGACGGCATGATCTGGGAAGCCACGGCCATCCACACGACGTATCCCGAGTATCTCCGTGACGACCTCCGGGACCGAATCTTCCACGAGGACGAGAATCCCTTCCTCGCCGAGGAGTTCAACCACATCGACGCCGGCGAGGACGAACGCCAGGAAGTGACCGACGGCGACCCGGCGATCATCCTCTCGACCTCGGGGATGGTCACCGGCGGACCGATCATGTCGTGGCTCCGCCACCTCGGCCCCGACCCGGACTCGACGCTCGTGTTCGTCGGCTACCAGGCCCAGGGGACCCTCGGGCGCCGCATCCAGAACGGCTGGGACGAGATTCCGATGAACGACCGCGAACGCGGTGGCCGCGGCAACACCCTCTCCCTGAACATGAACGTGGAGACGGTCGACGGCTTCTCCGGCCACGCCGACCGGCAGGGACTGGAGAACTTCGTCAAGACGATGAACCCACGTCCGGAGAAGGTACTCTGTGTCCACGGCGACGAACGCTCCGTGCAAGACCTCTCCTCGGCGCTCTATCACGACTACAACATGCGGACGTTCGCGCCGAAGAACCTCGAAACGTTCCGGTTCAAGTGATCGCGGAGCGGCCATGAGACGCCAACTGACCGATCGTCTCTACGTCGGGGATCGGACCGCAGCGCGGAACATCGAGGACCTGACCGAGGCGGGGATCACCGCCGTGCTCAGGCTAACACACGGTACGCCCCCTCCGTACCCCGACTCGCTGACCGTCATCGAACGGCCGCTGGTCGACGGGCCACAGAACGACCTCTCGAACTTTCGGGTCGCGACCGATCGACTGACTGCGTTGCTCGACGCCGACGAGACGGTTCTCGTCCACTGTTCGGCGGGCAGTTCCCGGAGCGTCGCCGTGGCCGGTGCCGTACTCGCACGGCGGGAGGGTGTCGACGTCGAGACGGCGCTCACCCGCCTACAGTCGGTACACCCCGAGGCCGATCCACACCCCGCGCTGGTGGATCACGCCCGTCGCGTCGTCGAGTGAGTCTCAGTCGTCGACCTCGACTGGATCGACTACCTTTCCTGCCCCGGTATCGATGCCCACTCGATCGCACAGATCGACGAGCGGGCACGCCGCCGGCCCGTCGAGACACGCCGGGCTCCGCGCCGAACAGTACTCGCGGCCGAACTGGATCATGGCGGTGTGACCGAAGCCGCACTTCTCCGTCGGCACTGCCGCCTCCAGAGCCTCCCGAACCTCCTCGTGGTCGGCGTCGGCCGGCGCCACCCCCATCCGGCGGGCGATGCGGTGGACGTGGGTGTCGACGGGGAAGACGCCGCCCCGACCGCCGGAAAACAGGAGGACACAGTCGGCAGTCTTCGGGCCGACCCCACGCATATCGAGCAGCCGATCGCGCACTGCGTCGGGGTCGCCCTCGCGGACGAACCGGTCGAACGCGTCGGCGTCCCCGAAGTCGGTGACGACCTCCTCGGCGCTCTCGACGATCACCCGCGACTTCTGGTTGTGGAGGCCGGCGGGCTGGATGACGCCGGCGAGTTCCTCGCGGTCTGCGGTCGCGAGCGCCGCTGCGAGGTCGCCGTCACCGCCGTATCGGTCCATCAGGGCGTCGAAGGCCGGCTGACTCGCGGTGTCGCTGGTGTTCTGACTCAGGATCGTCCGGACGAGACAGGGAAAGGCGTCGCGTCCGCGGTAGGCCTTCCGCCAGTAGACATCGCCAAGCGCGTCGACGACGGCTTCGGCACGGGTCTCGGGGTCGCCGGTGGCGAAGCGGGCCTCGGCGCCGCCGCCGTCGGCGCCGCCGCTGATGTTCCTCGCGGGTTCGTCGGGCATAGCGGTCGAACGGGGCGGAGCGAAAAAAGCGCGGCGTCACTCGACGGCGAGCGTGAGGGTGCAGTCGGCGCCGCCGGCCAGCGCCGCGACCAACGACCGGTCGAGGTCGGCCGCAGCGGCGTCGGCACCGACGGCGACGGTGCGGTCGTCGACGTAGGTGCTCGTCCGGACGACGGCGCTTCGGTCGCTCTCGAAGGTGAGGTCGGGATGACCACGCGCGGCGACCTCGTGAGTGGCGTCGGCGGCGGCGAGGCGCAAGGTGATCGTCGCCGCGGGATCGCGACAGGCGTCGGCGAAGGCGTCGGCGAAGTCGGCGGGCGCCCGGTCGGCCTCGACGCCGACGATGCAGTCGCCAGCCGGCGTCAACCAGTCGTCGGTCGTCACCTCGAACGTACTCCCGTGGGTCGCGGCGACGTGTTCGTGGCCGCGTGCGCGAACGACCTCTCGCATGGTCGGTCGTCGCCGCCGGGCGGGTTTAGCGGTACCGAATCGCAGTCACTCCCTGACGACGGTGACCGTCACCGCACCACAGACACACTCGTAGGCGCGCCGCTCGCCCGCGTCGGTCCGCATCGCCACCATCAGGGCGTCGTCGTCGAGGGGTCGATCACAGCCGGCCGCCTCGCAGGTACTCGTGAGGTTCTCGAGCATACCCAATGGTCGTCGGGCAACCGACATGAACCCGTGCCATCCGCGCGGTGAAACTGAAACTGAAGCGGCGCCCCCGACGGTCGTTTATATAGTACCCCGCAGCCGTTGTGAACAGTTCACACGGCCGGTACAGCGGTCCTTGATACCGTTTCGCAGCCCTTCGCCCACCGAAGTATTTATGTACATGTCGGCTGTACATGTTGTTACCAACGCGCCTCCGGCGCGTGGCGGCATCGCACGCAGAATGATCGGGAATTCTTATTCACGGTTGGTTGCGCGACGAGGAGCCGCCAGTCCGCCCGGAGCGGTGGTATCGAGGTTTCAACAATGGTAACAACAGAAGAAGTACTCAGCGAATTCGACGTCGCGGCACTCGAAGACGAGAACAACGTCGAACTCACCGACGATCAGATCGAAAACGACTCGAAGGGACAGCTCATCAAACTCGCCGGCCAGCTTCGTGACCGACGCAACGAACTCAACCAGATGGCGTCGGAGCGGGCCTCCAAGCGCGACGACCTGAACGCCGAGACGCGCGAGAAGGTCGACGAGGCCCAGGAACACCGCGAGCAGCGCGACGAGCTGAACGAGAAGGTCCAAGAGCACAAGGAGAGCCGGAACGAGCTCAACGCGAAGGCCAACGAGCTCTTCGACGAGGTCGAGGAGATGAAACAGGACCTCGAACTCGGCGACGGCAAGGACCTCGAAGAGCTCGAAGAGGAGATCGAGCAACTCGAGTTCCGTCAGCAGACCGAGGTGCTGAGCGCCGAGGACGAGCGCGAACTCATCGAGAAGATCGAGGACAAACGCGAGGAGTACCAGCAGCGCAAGGAGAAACTCGACGACGCGAGCGAGCTCGAAGAGCTCGTCGACGAGGCCGAGGAGGTCCGCTCGGAGGCGTCCCAGCACCACCAGAAGGTGACCGAACTGGCCGACAAGGCCCAGGAACACCACAACCAGATGATCGAGGCCTATCGCGAGGCCGACGAGATCCGCGACAAGGCCGACGAGATGCACGAACTCTTCGTCGAGGCCCAGGAAGCGGCCGACCGCCACCACGAGGACTTCGTCCGCGTCCAGAAGCGCCTGCGTGAACTCGACAAGGAAGAGGAGCAGGAACAGCAGGACGAGCGCCAGGCCGAGCGCGAGGCCGCCAAGGAGGAGGCCGAGGAGATCTACCAGAAGTTCAAGGAAGGGGAGACCCTCGACACCGAGGACCTGATGAAGCTCCAGAAGACCGGCCTGCTGTAGTTCGGTTCTATCGACGTGCGTGTTTTTATGCCGATCCGTCCCCCAGCACCGCGCATGGTGAACGAGTGTGAGTGAAGACGACCTCGGTCGACTCGCGGTCGTGATCGCCGGCGGCTTCGCCGCGGCGATCCTCGGGTTCCTCCTCTTTGTGGTCCTCCCCGGATCGCTCGCGGATTTCCTCGGGATGGTGGTGACCGTCGGCGCCGTGATCCTCGGTGTACGGGCGGCGGGCAACCTGGCCGACTCGCTCTTTCCGGACTACAACGCCGCGGAGGTGGCCGTCGAGGGGCCGATCACCCGCGACGTCTCGGCGCCCGGACCGGTCCCTGGCGGTGCCCTCGGTACCACCGCCGACGACGTGGTCGAGGCAATCGAGCGCGCGGACGAGGACGAGGCCGCCGACGCCCTGCTGATGAAACTCGACACGCCGGGAGGAGAGGTGGTCCCGAGCGACGACATCCGGCAGGCAGCCGTCGAGTTCGACGGGCCGACCGTGGCCTACGCCACCGACGTCTGTGCCAGCGGCGGCTACTGGATCGCGAGCGGGTGTGACGAACTCTGGGCCCGTCGGGCGAGCATCGTCGGGAGCATCGGCGTCATCGGTTCCCGGGTGAACGTCTCGGACCTCGCCGACGAGTTGGGCGTCTCCTACGAGCGCTTCGCGGCGGGGGAGTACAAGGACGCCGGCATGCCCCTGAAGGAACTCTCGGCGGACGAACGCGAGTACCTTCAGGGATTGATCGACGGCTTCTACGACGACTTCGTCGAGCGCGTGGCCGAGGGACGGGACATGGATCCCGACGCGGTGCGTGACACCGAGGCGCGGGTGTATCTCGGAACTGACGCCCACGACCTCGGGTTGGTCGACGACATCGGCGACCGGGACGCCGTCGAGGATCACGTGGCCGACCTGCTCGACGAGGAGGTGTCGGTCCGCGAGTTCACGCCGGAACGGGGACTGGCTGCCCGTCTGCGTGGCGGCGCGACGGCGGTCGCGTACGCCTTCGGCGCCGGGATGGCCGGCGTCGTGGCCGACGACGAGCGCGGGTTCCGGCTCCGGTTCTAGCCTCCCCGGCGGGGGATATTTATTCCCGTGGAGAGTTCTCACGACCGTGACAACGTTGGTCCTGTGTGTCGACCGCGCCGACGACATCGGGCGGACGGTCGGCGTCTCGATGCCCGTCGACGGCTGGGACGCGGTGCGGTCGCTGGTGACGGAGGTCGGCCTGGCGGATCCGGAGGACTCGACCGTGAACTGCCTGCTGGAGGCGTTGCGGGTCACGCGGGACCTTCAGGGGGACGGCGAGGACGCCATCGTCGCCGTCGTCTCGGGGACGGGCGACTCCGCCGTCGGCGCCGATCGGTCGGTCGCCGCCCAGATCGACGACCTCCTCGACCGGTACGACCCCGACTCGGCGATCATCGTCACCGACAGCGCGGACGACGAGCGGCTGATCCCCATCGTCGAGAGTCGTCTTCCCGTCGACTCCGTCGACCGGGTGGTCGTCCGTCAGGCCCGCGACATCGAGTCGACGTACTACCTCCTCAAGCAGTTCCTCGCCGACGAGGAACTCCGGTCGACCGTGCTGGTGCCACTCGGGGTAGGGCTGCTCCTCCTGCCGGTGTTGCTGATCCGGTTCTCGCTCCCCGTTGCGCTCGCCGGTCTGGCCTCGCTGCTCGGGGCCGCCGTCCTGTATAAGGGACTCGCCATCGACACCTACCTCGCCAGGCTCCCGGACCGGATTCAGGACGCCCTCTACTCCGGACAGGTGTCGGTCGTCACCTACGCCGTGGCGGGTGGACTCGCCCTCGTCGGCGCCTTCCTCGGAGCGCTCGCCGTCGAGACGAGCGCGGAGGGCGTCGTCGTTCCGGTCATGCAGTTCGCGTACAGCGCCATTCCCTGGCTGGCGCTGGCGGCGCTCACGGCCAGCGCCGGCCGACTCCTCGACGAACTCATCGACTCGGATCGAATCCCCCGCCCGTACCTGAATCTACCCTTCGGCGTCGTCGCCCTCGGCCTCGTCGTCCGTGGGTTCGCGGGATACTTCCTCGAACGGGAGAACGTCCTCGCGAACCTGCGGCTCGCGGGGATCACGGTCCCACCCACCGAACGACTCGCGCTTTTTGTCGTCTCGGCCATCGTCGTCTCGCTGGTCGGGGTTCGGGTAGCCGCGAGCGTCGCCGACCATCCGGCGGAGGACGCCGACACGGACGCCGAACGGTCCTGAGGGACGGACCGTCGTCGGGCTACCAGGGCGCGAAGCCGGGGTCGATCATCCGCTCCTCGCGGTCGATGCCGTCGATCGTCGCCACGTCCACGTCGTCGAGGTCGAGCGTCCGCGACGACCAGTTGTCGCGGATATGTGCCTCGCCCGTCGCCTTCGGGATGGCCGTCACGCCCTTCTCGCGGAGCCACGCGAGCGACACCTGTGCCTCGCTGACGCCGTGTTTCTCGGCGACCGACTGGATCTCGGGCACCTCGAACACCTCGCCGCGGGCGAGCGGCGAGTACGCCACCACCTCGATCCCGTGGTCGGCACAGTGGGCACGGAGTTCCGCCTGGGGGTGGAGGGGGTGACACTCGATCTGGTTGGCGAAGATCGGCGCGTCGGTCGTCTCGACGGCCTCGGTCACCAGATCCGGTTCGAAGTTGCTGATGCCGACGCGGTCGATCAGGCCGTCGTCGTACAGGGCGTCGAAGGCGCCGAGCGTCTCGGCGGGGTCGTACGCTCCGGCCGGCCAGTGGACGTAGAGTAGGTCGACCGCGTCGACGCCGAGGCGCTCCAGACTCTCCTCGGTCGAGGCGCGGACGTCGTCGGGGGCGAGGTTGTCGATCCACACCTTCGTCGCTAGGAACACGTCCTCGCGGGGGACCGACGAACGCGCGATGCCCTCGCCGACGTGTTCCTCGTTGTCGTAGGCCTGTGCGGTGTCGACGTGGCGATAGCCCATGTCCAGAGCCGTCGCCACCGCGTCCGCACAGGCGTCGGGCGCCGCGTTCTGCCAGGTTCCGAGCCCGAGGACCGGCATGTCGTTCGAGCGTTGCACGTCGCTGGAGGAGTGAGACATGACCGGATCGAGGGTGGAGACACCGAAACCAGTTGTGGAAGCACCGATTCGTGCCGGTACTATCCGGCCAGGCGCTCCCTCGCGAACTTCCCGAGCAGGGGCACGTCACGGAGGTGGAGAAGCTTCAGCATCGCGCGGACGTTGCCCGCGTTGGCCTTCGCCAGCATGTCGCTGTCGGCGCTCCGGAGGTCCGCCATCAACGTGTCGTACCGGTCGTTGGGCGCGAGATAGAGGAGTTCGGTCATCAACAGGCGCTCGCGCATTCGGGGTGCGACCTCGCTGTGCCAGAGCTTGCTGTACACCGACATCGCCTCGGCGGACGTATCGGGGTCCGCCTCGGTGAAACACCGATCGGCGGTGATGGCGGCCATGCGTCCCGACTTCATCCCCTTGTGGATACCCTCGCCCCAGAGCGGATCGATGGTCGGCACCGCGTCGCCGATGGCCATGAAGCCGTCCGTACAGAGCTGTCCGGGCATCTGAATGTGGGCCGAGCCGCGGTGTTGCTGTTTCTCGGAGATACGTTCGGTGTCGGCGAAACGCGGGTCGGTGTCGAGCCAGTGGTGGAGGTAATCGTCGATGCTTGCCCCGTCGCGGCCGTACCGCTCGTGACTCTCGTTTTGAATGTAACAGAGGCCGACTTTCGCGGTGTCGCCGCCGGTGTGGAAGACCCAGGAGTACCCTCCGGGGGCGTACTCGTGGTCGAGGCGGAGCATCATCGCGTCGGTGAGGTCGGCGTACTCCGGGTGGTCGACGTCGACGCCGGCTAGCTCCCACTCGATCCCGATGGCTTGCTGTTCTCGGCGTAGGTCGCTCACGCCGAGTTCCTTGGCCAGCGGCGCGGCCGGTCCCGTCGCGTCGACGACGATGTCGGCGTATGCCTCCTCGTCGCCCGCGTACCGGACGCCCTCGATCACGCCGTCGGCCATGATCGGTCCGTTCACACGGGCGTCGAAGCGGTAGGTCGCACCCTCCTCGCACCCCTCGCTTACCAGCCACTGCTTGAACTCGGCGAACTCCAAGACTGCACCGGGCTGGTGCTGGACGTAGTGGTCGTTGGGCGACTCCAACACCACGTCGTCCGTGTAGTTCATCACCACCTCGTCAGGTACGCCGAAGGATGCCATCATCGAGGGGAAGGTGCCGGCAGTCGACTTGTTGCTCTGGCGGGGGAACCCGTCCTCGGCCTCCGCCTCGAGGACGAGCACGTCGTAATCCCGCTGAGCGAGGTCGCGGGCACACTGGGCTCCCGCGGGCCCGGCGCCGGCGACGATCACGTCGAAACGGTCGGACATACCCTTCCCTACCGGGAGAGCGTAATCAGTCTTGCTGAACCGAGACGGGAGCGATACGTCCGGGCGATTTCACCGACGATCCCCGCTTTCGGTGCCGGTCGATCGGACGTCGCCGTCGTATACTTTTTCCAACACGTCCCGAAGCGCGTCACGGAGGTAGAGCGTCGACTCGTAGCGATTCCCCCGCTCGGTCGCCAGCGCGGTCAGGAGGACGTCGTCAAGGGCTTCGGGGACGTCCGCGAAGTCGCTCGGCGGCGGTGGCGTTTCGGTCCGGCGCCGTTCGGCGATCCGTCCGGCGTCACCGCGGAACGGCGGTCGTCCGGTGAACAGTTCGTAACAGACCGCGCCCAGTTGGTACACGTCGGTGACGGTGTCGACCGACGTGTCGTCGTCGAACTGCTCGGGTGCGGCGTACGTCGGGGTGTACTCCGCCGTCGTCCGCGGTCGTTCGAGCAGTCGCCGGGAGAGCCCCCAGTCGGCCACCTTCGGCACGTCCCATCCGCCCTCGACCGACCGGAAGAGGACGTTCGCGGGTTTCAGATCGAGATGGGCGACGCCGTGCCGGTGGGCGTGGTGGACGCCCCGCGTCGTCGCGACGGCGGTCCAGAGCGCCTGTGTCGTCGGCAGTTCCCCCGCCCGATCGCTCAGGTCCCCGCAGTCCATGAACTCCATCGCGATCCACGGAACCGGGCGCTCGCCCCAGTCGACGACGCCGACGACGTGGTCGTGATCGTCGAGGCCCGCCCACGTCCGTGCCTCGTCGACGAACCGTTCGCCGATCTCCGCGTGGAGAGTCCCCGAGAACCGCGGTTCCTTGAGCGCGACCGTCAGGCCGTCCCCCTCGACCGTCGCTTCGTAGACGTCGGCGCGGCCACCTCGGCCGATCCGGTCGCCCCGCACGAGCGCCCCGTAATCGAGGCCCCGGTCGGGTGCCCGAGGGACCTCCTCGGGTGGCCCGCGCTCCGCCGCCGCCGACCCGTCGCTCACGACGACCGTCGCCGGCCGTTCGACCCGCCCGTCCCGCGTGTAGCCGACCCGACGGACCTCCAGGATCGTCCCGCGCGGACGCGTCGACTCCACCGTCGTGCCCGCACTGTGCCGGTCGGGGTCAAGCCGCGTCCCCGGGGCGGGGTCGACGAGCGTGACCTCGCTCCGTTCGAGCGCGCCGTCGATCCGTCGTCGTGTGGAGCGAACCCACCCGTGGAGCCGGTCGACGGTCCGCGGATCGCCGTCGACCGCCCGGTCGATGTCGTCGGCGACCGCGACCACAGCCTCGTCGATCATCCCGGTCACTTCCCCGGCAGTCAGACGGTCGAGCTTCCGACGCGTCGCGCGCAACCCCTCCTGAATCGGTCCGGGGTCGTCGGCGTCGGCGTCGAGCGCCCGCGTCAGGTCGTCGCGGACATCGAGAAGGCGTTCGATCTCGTCGGCCGTCGGCGATCGGTCGGCGCGGCGGAACTTCGTCTCCTCGCAGTCTCGTCTTTCGGCATCATCGTCCGTCCCCGTGTCGTCGGTATCGGCATCGCCGTCCGTCTCGTCCGCCGCCGCGAACGTCCGGAACTGGGCCGTCTCGGCGGTGCCGTCCGTCTCGGCCGTCGACGAGACAGTCAGGACGCCGTCCGCGTCGACCGCGAACTCGATTCCGACCTCGGGAATACCCGCCGGTGCCCGCGGAACGTCCGGCACGGTGAACTCGCCGATCGGCTCCGGGTCGTCATCGCCGCACAGGGCCCGAACCCGGACGGACGTCTGGTTGTCCTCGCCCGTAGTGAACGTCTTCGACTCCCGGCAGGGGAGCGGCGTCCCCGCCTCGACGAGCGTTTCGAACCCACCCGTCGCCGTCTCGACCCCGAGGGCGGCCGGCAGGAGCGGTGGCCGAGTTATCCCGGGCACGTCGCCGGTGTGGACTTGATTCGTCGGGAGCGGTTCGTGGGTGTACGCCGGCCTGTAGGCGGCGATCCCCGCCGGATCTTCCGGCGGGACGTCGGGGAGATCCGAGTCGCCCGGTGCCTGCCCGAACAGGACCCACCGACTCCAGGCGACCGCCGAGTCGGTGAGCCGCGGCTCATCCCCGACCAAGAGGTCGCCCAGCGTCTTCCCGTCCGCGCTCTCGGCGCCGATGTTGACGAACTCGTTCTCGTCGACGTCGACGCGAACGTCGATCCGGGGCTCTCCGGCCGGCGCGTCCGGAATCCCCCCCGCCACGAAATCACCGAGATCGACGCCGTCGTCCCCGTGGATCCCGCCCTCCCGTATCCGAATCCGGGCCTCGCGTTGTCCGTCGACCGTCGTCGTGAACGTTTTCGATCCGTCGGTGGGGATCGACGTGTCCCGCTCGACGATCGGTTCGAAGTCCTCGTCGTCGACCACGACGCCGATCGGACGTGGACACTGATCGATCAGGACGACGTCGTCGATCGTTCCGGTGAGGATACCACCCTGGATCGCCGCTCCGAACGCGCCGGCGACGGCCGGATCGACGCCGGTCGAGGGAACCCGATCGACGGCCGCTTCTATCGCCTCCCGAACCGCGGGCATTCGCGTCGTACCCCCGGCGAGGACGACGTCGTCGACGTCGGCGGGTACGACGCCGGCCGCGTCGAGGACGGCCTCGATCCGCTCGACGAGACGGTCGCGGAGGTCGACGGTCATTCCGTTGAGTTGCTCCCGTGTCAGGGCCTCCTCCAAGTCGAGCGGGCCGTCGTCGGTGACGGTGACGAACGGCAGGTTGACCTCGGACCGCTCGCGGGCGGAGAGCTGGGTGCGGGCGTCGGCCGCCGCCTCGATCAGCCGTCGCCGGGACCCTGCGTCGTCCCGGAGGTCGACGCCGTGGTCGGCGTCGAACCGTTCCGCGAGGTGGTCCACGACCGCCCGGTCCCAGTCGTCGCCCCCGACGTCGCCCCCGCCGGTCGTCTCGGTGATGTACGCACCGCGGTCCACCTCGAAAAGGCCCACGTCGAACGTTCCCCCGCCGAGGTCACAGACGAGTACGTTCCGTTCGTCCCCGTGACCCGGTGTCGTGGCCATCGCGGCCGCCGACGTCGCGAGGACGATCCGCTCGGTCCGGAGGCCGGAGAGCGAAACCGCGTCCCGGAGCCGCCGTCGGTACGTCCTCGTCGCGCGGTTCGGGACCGTGAGGACCACGCCGCGCGGTGTCGACTCGTCGCCGTCCGTCGCTGCGGGGACGCCCCTCGCGACGACCGCCGCCGCGAGCGTCTCCGGCGGGTAGGAGACGTCGTCGACGACGAACGGGTCGCCCGTCCGGAGGCGATCGACGAGGTCTGTCGCCGTCCGTTCGGGGTGGGTTACCGCCCGACTGGCGGCGCGTTTTCCGGCCAGTAGCGTCCCGTCGTCGGCGACCGAGACGACCGTCGGGGTCGTCTCGCGACCCTCGGCGTTCATGATCGGTCGGGGGCGGTCGCCGTCGTAGACGGCACAGCGTGTCGTCGTGGTTCCGAAATCGAGTCCAACGATACTATCCTGCAGGGACGGTGACACGGTGAGATGGGGGTCGGTCGGCCGTGTTAACTCTTGGGCGGGGCCGGCGGTCTCAGTAGAACTCGCGAACCAGATCCATCGCGTCCTCGGGCGCGCCGTCGGGGATGTCCGACATGTCCGCGTCGACACCGTGGCTCCGTTCGTAGGGCACGGAGTCCTCGTCCCGATAGAGGACGCCCTGGTACTCCTTGCCGGGGTCGAGGATGCGCGAGCGGGCGTCCTCGTAGCTCGTCGGGTCGTGGTCCGTCTCGTCCAGGTCGACGATGTGGTCCCGGAAGTAGTCGTAGGTGTCCACGTCGTTGAACGTCACGCAGGGGGAGAACACGTTGACGAAGCCGAAGCCGTCGTGTTCGACGGCCTGCTTGACGATTTCGGCGTGACGTTGGGCGTCCGTCGAGAACGACTGTGCGATGAACGTGCCGCTTGCGGCGAGCGCGAGCGCGAGCGGATTCACGGGTGGCTGCTGTGGCCCCTCGGGTGTCGTCGAGGTTTCGAAGTCCTCGCGACTGGTCGGCGAGGCCTGGCCCTTGGTCAGCCCGTAGATACGGTTGTCCATGACGACGTAGGTCATGTCGACGTTGCGGCGGACGGCGTGGATGAAGTGGCCAGCGCCGATGGAGTAGCCGTCGCCGTCGCCGCCCGCGACCATCACTTCGACGTCGGGGTTGGCGAGTTTGACGCCGGTGCCGACCGGGAGTGCGCGCCCGTGGACGCCGTGGATGGCGTAGGAGCGCATGTACGTCCCAATCTTGCCGGAACAGCCGATGCCGGCGACGACGAACGTCTCGTCGGGGCTGTTGCCCGTCTCGGCCAGGGCTTTCATCATTCCGTTCATCGTCCCGAAGTCGCCGCATCCGGGACACCAGGTCGGCTGTGCGTCGGATTTGAAGTCGGTGAATCGAACGTCTGAGCTCATGCGGTGGCTTCCTCCGTGTCTTCGTCGGTCGCGAGAACCGCTGCGATCCGCTCGGCGAGTTCGTCCGCTTTGAAACGGACGCCGTCGTACTTGTTGACGCGGGTCACCCGCGTCAGCGTGTCGTGCTCGATCAGGTCCGCGAACTGTCCCGTCGCGTTACACTCGACGACGATCACTTCCTCCGCGCGCTCGACGGCCTCGGTCAGGTCGGGACGGGGGAAGATGTACGGCACCGAGAGGAAGCGAGCGTCGATCCCTTCCTCGTCGAGGAAGGCCTTGGCTTCGATCAGTGCTCCCTCGTTCGACCCCCACGAGACGACGAGCGTCTCGGCGTCGGCGTCGCCGAACTCGCGCGGTTCGAACGGTTCGCGTTCGCGTGCCGTCTCGACTTTCCGGCTTCGCTTGTCGACCTGCTGGACGCGCATCTCCGTGTCCTCGGTCCGACGCCCGAGTTCGTCGTGTTCGAGGCCCGTCGACATGTGGACCCCACCTTCGGTTCCCGGGAACGTCCGGGGACTGATGCCGTCGTCGGTGAGGGCGTGTGGCTGGAAGCGACCCTGCTCGTCCTGCCACTCGCCGACGGTCTCCTCGTCGACGACCTTCCCGCGGTCGATTTCGACATCGTCCATATCGAACTCTTCGGGGGGGTAGGTCTGCTCGGTGACCGCAAGCGAGAGGTCGGCGGTCAGGTAGACGGGGATCTGATACTTCTCGGCGAGGTTGAACGCCTCGATCGTCTTGTGGAAACACTCGGCGATGGTCGTCGGCGCGACGACGAACCGCGGCACTTCGCCGTGCCCGCCGTAGAGCATCGCGTTCAGGTCGCCCTGCTCTTGTTTGGTGGGCATCCCCGTCGACGGTCCCGAGCGCATCACGTTACAGATGACCAGCGGCGTCTCGCTGGTGGCGACCAGGCCGAACGTCTCGGTCATGAGATCGATCCCGGGGCCGGAGGTGGCCGTCATCGAGCGCGCGCCCGAACGCGCCGCGCCGAGTGCCATATTGATCGCCGAGAGTTCGTCTTCGGCCTGGACGACGTGGCCGCCGTACTGCTCGATCCGGCCGGTCAGATACTCCATCACGTCGGTCGCAGGGGTGATAGGGTAGCCGGCGTAGAACCGACAGCCTGCGGCGATGGCACCCATACCGATGGCCTCGTCACCGTTCAGGAGGACGTAGTTCTCGTCGGTACACTCCAGATCGAAGCCGAACTCCTCGTCGTACTCCTCGAGGACGTACTCGCGGCCCTTCCGGGCTGCAGTCATGTTGTTCTCGACGATGGCGGATCCCTTGTCGCCGAACCGCTTCTCGAGGGCACTGTCGAGGTTCTCGATCGGGAACTTGCTCACCGCACAGGCGGCACCGAGGGCGACCACGTTGCGCATGATGGCCCCACCGGCGTCCTCGGCGAGGCTCTTCAGGGGCACGTCGAGGCCGATCATTCCGTCGGGAATCTCGACGTCCTGCATCGTCGTTCGCTCCCCGTCGTAGATGATGACGCTTCCCTCATGGAGTTCGTCGAGGTTCTCGTCGATGGTCCGCTGGGTGAGCGCGATGAGTACGTCCAGGCGGTCGACGACGCTCTGAACCTGGTCTACCGACGTGCGGACTTTGTACGCCGTGTACCCACCACGAATACGCGACGCGAAGTCCTTGGAGGTGAACACGTGCCGACCGGCCCTCGAGAGCGCCTGGGCGAAGATTTTCCCGGTGGAGTCGATACCGTCCCCTGCTTCGCCACCGATTGCCCAGTTGAAGTCCGCAGGCATGCTGTGTGGTGAGTATCGCCGGACTGCTCAAAAGCCTTCTGAATGGATCGGGGTCCAACGAACCCGGATACGGCGGCCGAGAGAGTGCCACGCCCACCGACTCGGCGGTCGAGCGTGGTCGGCGGCTACGAGGGGAATCGACGGTCGCGGAACGGGATGGCGTAAGTTTATCACGAATGATTGGAAAGTCCATCGTGACACATGTCCGACGACGACATAGAACTGGAGGCACGCCTCGAGGAGCAGGCATCGTTCGATCCCTCGGCTGCGTTTGTCGAACAGGCGAACGTGTCGGACGCCGGCATCTACGAGGAGTTCGAGGAGAACTGGCCGGAGTGTTGGGAAGGGGCCGCTGCCCTCCTCGACTGGGAGGAGCCATACGAGCAGGTACTCGACGACTCCAACCCGCCGTTCTACGAGTGGTTCACCGACGGCAAGCTAAACGCGTCGGCGAACTGTCTCGACCGCCACCTCGACGAGCGGGGCGACGAACCGGCCATCGAGTGGGTGGGCGAACCCGTCGACGAGGACGACCGGACGTTCACCTACGAGGAGCTCCACCGCGAGGTCAACGAGTTCGCCGCGGCGCTTCGCGACCTCGGCGTCGGCGAGGGCGACGTCGTGACGATGTACATGCCGATGATCCCCGAACTGCCCATCGCGATGCTGGCGTGTGCCCGCATCGGCGCCCCCCACAGCGTGGTGTTTGCGGGCTTCTCGGCGGATGCGCTGGCGACCCGGATGAACGCCGCCGACTCCGAGTATCTGGTCACCTGTGACGGTTACTATCGCCGCGGCGACCCGCTCGATCACCTCGCGAAGGCCAACGAAGGTCTGGCCGGCGTCGAGGGCGACGTCGAGGACGTGATCGTGGCCGAGCGCCTCCGCGACGGCGACGGCTTCGGCCACTCCCTGGCCGACGATCAGCACTCCTACGCCGACCTCGTCGCCGACCACGAGGGTGCGACGGTCGACCCGGTCCAGCGCGACGCCGAGGACATGCTGTTTTTGATGTACACCTCCGGGACGACGGGCCAGCCGAAAGGCGTCAAACACACCACCGGCGGCTACCTCGCGTGGACGGCGTGGACCAGTCAGGCGGTCCTCGACGTCAAGCCCGATGACACCTACTTCTGTTCGGCGGACATCGGGTGGATCACCGGCCACTCCTACATCGTCTACGGGCCGCTCGCGCTCGGCACCACGACGATGATGTACGAGGGGACGCCCGACCACCCCGATCGGGACCGCCTCTGGGAGATCATCGAAGAGTACGAGGCCACCCAACTGTACACCGCGCCGACCGCCATCCGGGCGTTCATGAAGTGGGGCACGGAGTACCCCGACCGCCACGACCTCTCCAGTCTCCGCCTGCTGGGGACGGTCGGCGAACCGATCAACCCCCGGGCGTGGAAGTGGTACTACAAACACATCGGGAACGAGGCGTGTCCGATCGTAGACACCTGGTGGCAGACCGAGACGGGCGGCATGATGGTCACGACCCTGCCCGGCGTCAAGACGATGAAGCCCGGCAGCGCGGGGCCGCCACTCCCGGGCGTCGACGCGCGGATCGTCGACACGAACGGCGAGGAAGTGGAGGCGGGCCGCGCGGGCTATCTCACGGTCCAGAAGCCCTGGCCGGGCATGCTCCGGACCCTCTACCGGAACGACGAGCGCTACATCGCGGAGTACTGGGCCGAGTACTCCGATACGGACAGTTCGGATCCGGAAGACTGGGTCTACTTCCCGGAGGACGGCGCCAAGATCGACGAGGACGGCTACATCACCGTCCTCGGTCGCGTCGACGACGTGCTCAACGTCTCGGGCCATCGCCTCGGGACGATGGAGATCGAGTCCGCGATCGTCGGCGTCGAGGGCGTCGCCGAGGCGGCGGTCGTCGGCGGTCAACACGAGGTGAAAGGCGAGGCGGTCTACGCCTACGTCATCACCGAGGAGGGCTACGAGGAGAACGACGAACTCCGCCAGCGCATCATCGAGGGTGTCGAGGACGCCATCGGCCCCATCGCCCGCCCTGAGCGCGTGATCTTCTCGCCGGACCTGCCCAAGACCCGGTCGGGCAAGATCATGCGCCGTCTGCTGGAGGACATCGCCAACGAGACCGAACTCGGCGACACCTCGACGCTCCGCAACCCGGAGATCGTCGAGGACATCCAGGGCAAGATCGGCGGCGACTGACGGCGGCACCGCCGCGACCGGTCACGCGCGGTTCTTTCGGTGCTCCCGCCAGACGGCCACCAGTTCGTACAGGAAGACGGCGGCGACCAGCGCGAGCGATCCCCAGACGAGGGCCGCGAAGCCGAGCGACGAGAGGGTCACGATCGCTCACCACCCGAGCCGTCGGTCGCGGGTTCGTCGTCGAGCCGACGGATCTCCCGGTCGAGGCCGTCGAGGTCGAACCGTTCGTCGCCGACGCGGGCCGCCCCGGCCGTCAGGACGGTCGAGACACCGGCCGCGCCGAGAAACGAGAGGAAGTAAGAGGCCGCGGGGAGCGCCGAGAGTGGGAGGACGCCGCGGGCGGGTGGGAAGAAGGCGAGGCCGACGAGGAGGCCGAGGGCGCTCGCCGTGAGGGCGCCCGCGGAGGTCGCTCGCGACGAGAACAGGCCGTGGAGGAGTGGGACGAAGGTCGCGGCGGCGAGCAGATCCGCGAGGAGAAAGAGCGTGAGTACCGAGTATCCCTGCGCGCCGACGACCGTCGCGGCCGCGGCGACGACGATGGTCACGCCGCGGGCCGTCGCAGTGAGTCGATCCCCGGACACGTCGAGGAGTCGCGGCAGGTCGGCGGTGACGACGCTGGCGATGGCGTTGAACAGCGTGTCGGCGCTGGAGACCACCAGCAGGACGGCGAGGACGGCGACGGCGACGACGGCGGCGTCGGGGAGGACCTCGGTCACCACGAGGAAAAAGGAGATGCTGGCGTCGGCGGGCGTCTCCACGAGGCCGAGGCCGACGGCGACGGGGCCGAAGACGCCGGCGAGAAAGACCATTGGCACGACGGCGACGGCGGCGACGAGAAAGGAGCGCCGGAGCGTCTGGTCCCCGTCCGCGGCGTAGACCCGTTGCCACCACGCCTGGTTCAGCATCTCGGCGCCGACGACGGCGACGACGACGTAGGCGCCGAACTCCAGTCCGGTCGCCGAGCCGACCGTCAGGAGTTCCGGCGAGGAGTCGACGATGGCGGCGTGGGCGGCGTCGGTCCCGCCGAGCGCCACGATCGTCACGACGACGCTCACCATCAGGAGCGGGAGGATGAGAACCGTCTGGACGGTGTCGGTGACGATGCTCGCACGGAGGCCGCCGTACCCGGTGTACGCGAGAACGGTGACGCCGACGACCGTCGCCGTCTGCCATCCGGGAACGCCCGCGATCAGGGAGAGCGCGCTCGCGATGCCGGTGAACTCCGCGGCGAGGAAGACGAACATGTAGGCCACGCTCACGACGAGTACGTACGCGTACATGGTCGACCCGTACCGGGCGTATGCGTACTCGGTGAGGCTGTGGCCCCGCGGAAGGAGTTCCCGGATGCGAGGGCCGACGACGGCGAAGGCGGCGAGGGCGAGCGCCGAGCCGGCGGCGTAGCCGGCGACGGCGGTGATCCCGCCGAAGGCGGCACCGGCCTCCGCGGGGCTGAACAGGATCCACGCGCCCATGCTCGACGCCACGAGGGTCGCCGTCAGCGTCCCACCGCCGGTGGAGTTCCGGGCGGTGATGTAATCCTCGATCGTCCCGATGCGGCCACGGGCGTACCACGCGCCAAAGGTCGCGAAGGCCAGTAGCACGACCGTCAACAGGCCGAGCAGCGCTTTCGCGCTCACCACGGTGACGTCCCTCCTGTCGGATCGGATCGCGTCATGTGCAACGCTGGGGGGAGCGACGGAATAAAACCTTGTGATATAACTGGGTAATCGCCGCTAGAGGTAGCTGGCGTCCCACCGGGTCGGCTTGCGGCGGTTCTCGCAGTCGTTACAGACCACGCGGCCCATGGTGTCCATGGAGACGGCGAAGCTATCGCAGTTGCCACAGAGGTAGCCGTACCGTTCCGAGCGGTCCCGATCGAGGTACACCGAGTAGAACGGCCCGTCCGAGCCGCGAACGCTCTCGTCGAGGGCGATGTACACCTGTCGGTCGTCGGGGAGCGTCGCGGCCTCGGTGAGCACCTGTCGGCCGCCGCTTTTCGGGAACTTGGAGTAGAGCTTCTCGACGAAGGGTTCGCCGCCGATCTCGACGGTTCGCTCGCCGATGGCCTCGAAGTCCACGTTCTCGTAGAAGTCGGTGCCCGCCTCGTTGGCCGCCAACACGCGCCCCTCGATGCGGGTGACGCCGTGATCGAGGAGGCGCTGTTCGATGGCCTCCAGTAGCCGGTCGCCGAGGCCGATCCCCCGATTGTCGGGTTCGACGTGGAGCCAGTCGATCTCCCCGACGGTCTCGCGCCGCTCGACGACGTAACTCTGGGCAAACCCGACGAGTCGGCCGTCGTCGACCGCGACGAGGAACTCCGTCCCCGTATCGTCGAGCTCGTCGACGAGCGTCTCCTCGTCGTACCACCGTTCGACGGCCTGTGCGATGATGTCGTCTTCCAGTGCGTGTCCGTACGACGCGGCGAGGGAGTGGTGAGCGACCGTTCTGATGCCCTCGATGTCCTCGGCCCGTGCCTCGCGAATGTCCATGCACGAGATGTGTGCGGGGCCACTCCTTAAAGTGTCGCGCCGGCGTCGCGGTCGCGGCTCCGGCCGTGCCGACGACCGGCCACCCGTCCTCCGGCAGGTGTCCCCGAAGCGTGGGGGCTTTTACCCCCGTGGATCGACGTGTTCCGCATGGAGCGGACGCGACGTCGCGTGGGGACGGGTTGGGGATCATCCGACGGGGGGCGACGGTGAACGTCGCCGTCCGGGGCGGTGACGACGCTATCGCCGCGGCCGTCGGCGTCTCGGGCGCCTCGCTCGTCGCCGAGGACGGGGAGCGGCCGGTGGACGTCGTCGTCGCTGTCGGTGACAACGCCATCAGATCGGTCGTCGCCGACCCGCCCGACGCTCCCGTCCTCCACGTGACCGCCGACGGCGGTCGGCACCACGTCGCGCGGGACGAACTGGACGGGGCGCTCGCCACCATCGCCACGGGCGACGGCACCCGAGAGACCCACCCCGTCGTCGGCGTTCGCCGCGAGGGAACCCTCCTCGCCCGTGCGGTCCGCGACGTGGCGCTCGTGACTGCCGCCCCCGCGAGCATCTCGGAGTACGCCATCGCGGCCGGCGGTACCGATCTGAGTTCGGTTCGGGCCGACGGCGTGGCCGTCGCGACGCCGTTCGGGAGCGACGGCTACGCCGCCGCGGCGGGCGGTGCCGTCCTCGAAGCCGGAACCGGCGTCGCCGTCGTACCGATCGCTCCCTTCTCGACCGCGCCCGCCCGACGCGTCGTCGATCCGAACGCTGGACTGGAACTCTCCGTGAAACGCGAGGGCGCGGTGGCGCTCTTGGTCGACGGTGTCCGCCGCGACACCGTCGACGCCGGAGCCAACCTCCGGGTCGACCGCGTCGGGTCGCTGGACGTGGTGACTCCCGGCATCGGATAGGAACGGAAAACTTCTAATGAGTCAGCGTTTCAGTTCGAAGCATGCAACCGCTACAGTTCGTCGTCCCGGTCGGCGCCCTCGACGCGCTCGAACCGTACATCGCGCACGTGGTGCTGGCGCTGGTGGTGGTGAACATGCTCACGCGGATTCGAGCACACTCCGTCCACGCCGAACAGGTCGAGGACGGCGCCGATGAACTGAGTCGGTATCTCCCGCACTCGCTGTCGACGGTCGCGCTCGTGGTGTTCTCGTTCGTGTTCCTGCTCATCGAACCTCACGGGGGGATGGTCATGTCGGTCATCGCCGTCGGTCTGTTCCTGACCGACTTCTTCGAGTTCGAATCCCGGCAGGTCGAGGCCCGGAACGACATGACGTTCGAACGCCCCAAAGGCGCCGTCGCGGCGTCGCTGCTCGCATTGCTGTACGCGGGCTACCAGAGCCTGTTCGTCTTCATCCAGCCCATCTGGAACGTCATCGTCTAGGCGTTAGTTCTTCTTTCTCCGTCGGGACCGACGCCACCCGCGTCGCCGTCCACAGTCCGTCTGCCGCGGGCACCACGAACGTCCGGTCGTCAGGCGTTCCGTCGATCCTCGACGGCGTCCCGTGCCCGTCTGGCGGCCGGGAGGAGGACCCAGAACGCCAGCGGGCCGAGGAGTGCGAACCAGAAGAGTACGTCCATCAGCCCGATCGCCAGCAGGTTGAACAGGTCCGTGCTCGCCGGATTCGGCGACACCGGACTCACGAGTTGTCGGGTGCTCTCGAAGCTCGGCGTGCGGTACCACCCCGCGAGTACGAGCCAGCCGAGGCCGGCCCCGGTGAAGATGCCGAGGCCTTTGATGAATTCGTCAGCCATTATCGGAGGATTCGTCGGCGTCCTCTTGAGGGTTTCCCATTCCGCGGGCACGAAAGCGCGTCCCGAGGACGTACACGCCGCCACCGAACGCGATCGCGGCGAGACCGGCGACCGCGAGGACTGCGCTCAACAGCGTGGACGGTGGGTCGATCCCGACGACGCCGAGCACGCCGATCACGAGCCGCCGCAGGAGGCTGAGCCTGATAGTCGCGGCGTCAAGCAACACGAATCCCACGACGACACCGACGATGGCGATCAGCGTCGAGAAGACGGTGACGGTCTTGTAGAGACGCATGGGGACGACGACGTCTCGGCGGCCGTCCGCGTCCGTGCCGCTGACGGTCTCGGTGCCGTTTTCGTTGTGCGGGCGCTCGGCGGAGCCGTGGGTCCCGTCGTCGTCCGAAGGAGCGGTCATCGACCGTCGGGTTACTTCGGCGGTCGAAGCCGGTAGTACCGACGGTTGAGGTCGTACATATACCCTTCACGCATCGTCTTCAGGACGGCGTAGGTGACCGTCGCCGCGACGACCGGAAGGAGGAACGTCAGGTCGAACAGCAGGTGGACGTCCATCGGCATCAGGTTCTTGACCGCGAGCAGGCTGATCGTCAGCGCGAAGACGACGCCGCCGACGCCGACGGCCGACCAGAACGGCTGCTCGACCGGACGCCGGGCCGACCCCTTGTTCAGGAAGGGGACGATGGCGATGACGCCCACGACGACGACGTTCGCCAGTACGCCGTACGTGCGGTCCGCGGTGATCTTCTGTCCGCCCAAGATGGCGAGATCGGGGTTCAGCGGACCGAGCTTCAGCAGGCCGAAAGACCAGTAGAGATACCAGTCCGGCAGGATGATCGCCGGCGTCGAACTCGGATTCGCGGGCGAACCGATGTGTGGTGGCATCGTCGCCGAGAGGAAGAATATCATCCCGGTGAAAAATGCCACGATGGAGAGGTTCCGCACCGTCTCGTGGGGCCACGTCGGGAAGGCGAGTACGTCGCGTTCGACGTAGTCGGATTCGGTGCGCAGGTCCTGGTCCTCGCGGCGGGCGCGCTCGAAGTACTCGTAGGTGAGCCGCGAGAGGCCCGTGGTTCGTTCCTTGCGCTCGCGCCAGGTCGGCGTCTCGTCGTCCGGGGCGACGATGCCCGGACCGCCGCCGTCGGTGCGAGCCGCCTCGCTTTCGTCCGTGTTGGTGTCGTTCTCGCTCATGGTTAGTGGGGTTCCGCGATGCCCTGCACCCAGACGATGCCGATGTGGATGGCGATCAGTGCCGTCACGACGAAGGGGAGGAAGAACACGTGGAGGATGTACATCCGCTGGAGTGTCGCCTGACTGAGGGTGAAGCCGCCGAACAGGAGTTGGGCGATCCACTCACCGGCCAACGGGATCGAGAGCGACATCTCGACGCCGATCTGTCCGGCCCAGAAGGCCAGCTGGTCCCAGGGGAGCAGGTAGCCCGTGTACCCGAACACCATCGTCAGGCTGATCAAGACGATGCCCAGCAGCCAGTTGAGTTCGCGTGGCTCCTTGTACGCGCCCGTGAAGTAGACACGGAGCATGTGGAGGAACACGGCCGCGACCATCACCTGTGCGGACCACCGGTGGATGGAGCGCAGCATGAACCCGAACTGGAGGTCGGTCATGATGAACGTGATCGAGTTGTACGCGGTACTGGGGTCACCGGTCTGTGCCGGGGCGTAGTAGAACCCGAGCAGGGCGCCGCTGACCGCCGCAACGACGTACGCCAACGTCGAGAACGACCCCAGCGCGTACAGCGGGTACCAGTACCAGAACTTGTTGTCCAGATCGTACTGTTCCGTGTGGCTTTTCGGCATCTGGAGGTTGACCTTGTAGTACAGGTCCTCCAGCAGCTCCAGGTAGTCGACGATTCGGAGCCGCTTGTCCATCCAGATGAGCGCCGTCAGGAAGGTGGCCTCTACGGGCGTCAGATCCTTCCGTTTCATCCACCCCTTGTGATCCATCTCGTCTTTCTTTTCCAGACTCATGCTTATCGCTTGTAGTACGGGTACACTGCGCGTTTGACGGTGTCCCACGCTCCGTCGCCGATCGTCTCTCCGTCGACGTCCTCTTCACGGATGTACAGGTCCTCCCACTTGCGACGCCGTTTCTTGACGATGACGACGTCGGGGAGGAACTCCTTGCGGTACAGCGCGAGGACGAACGCCAGATCGACGAAGATGACGGCCAGGATCGCCCCCAGGAACATGTTACCCGTCTCGGTCAGGCCCCACCCGCTCACGAGGCCGTAGGCGAACATGAACACGAACGCCACCTCGATGACCGTCAGGAGGACGATGGCGATGGCCGCTGCCGTGCTCTCGCGTGCCGGTTCGTATCGGTGAATATCGCCGTAGGTGCTGCCACTGGATGACATCTACTCTCCCCTCCCGGTGCCGGTGTTCGGTGACTCGCCGTACTTCAGGACGTAGAAGGTAAACACGAGCGAGACGATGATCCCGAGTATCGTCGCGCCGCCCACCCAGTGTGCCTGAATCGGCACGCCGAGCGTGTGGAGGTCGACTTCGCCGCCACCACCGCCGCCACCGCCACCGCCGCCGGAGTCCGGCAGGGACCCGACGACGACGACACCCTTCATGCCGAGCGCGCGGTGGGGCTGGCAGAAGTACTTGATCGTCCCCTCGGAGTCGAGGGTCTGTTCGAACGTGAAGCCGGCTTCGGCGGTGAGGTCGCTCTCGAACTCACCGCCCTCCTCGGCGACGACGTTGTGTTGCCCGCCCTCGCCGTTCCACTCCCAGACGACGGTCGTCCCCGGATCGATCTGGACGGCCGGGGGGCCGAAGGCGAAGTTCCCGCCGTTGCCCTGGGCGCCGACCGTGATCGTCACCTCGTCCTGTCCGGTCTTGTCGGCGACCTCACTATAGTTACCCACGTCGCTCATCCACCCGCCGAACGACGCCTGTGCCGTTGCTGGCGTCGCCGTGGCGGCGGCCGTTCCGACGGCGGCGGACCCACCGGCCACTCTCAGGAAGTCCCGCCTCTTCATACGGTCGAATCTCAGGATGGAATCCGCTTAAACCCACCGACTCCCCACCGGCCGAATCAGCCGGAGTCGGCGCCCGAGTCGTCCGCCTCCGGCGCCGCCGCCCCGGTCCGTGACCCCTCCTCCAGCGGCGGGAGGAAGTCCGGCCGGTCGCCGTCCTCGACGCCCACCGCCCGCAGGCGGTCGCGGAACTCCTCGGCCCGGAACCGGTCCGAGAGCCGGGCGTTCGCGACGATCGCGAAGAGGAAAACTCCGAGGCCGACGAACAGCAACCCCACCACTGGCGGGACGAGGTTGACGTAGCCACCCGGCGTCGGTACCATGTCCGTGAACAGCCAGACGCCGATCAGTCCCAGTCCCGCCAGCAACTGTGCGAACGCCATCACCTGCAGGAGGTTGTTCCCGAGCTGTCCCGTCCCCTCGGGGACTTCGCTCGGTGCGGGGAGGGAAACGTCCTCCGGCGCGTCGGGCACGTCGTAGGAGTCCATCGAACACAGCGCCACGGTCGGTTTCACGTCACGGACGACCGTCCCGCGCCCCTCGACGCTCCCGTCCGGACCGACGATGGCGTACCCCTCGTCGGAGTAGGCCACCAGTTTTTCCTCGCCCTCGTCCTCGAAGCGTTCGAGCACGGCGAACACCTCGCGGGTGGCGATCCGGCTCTTGAGATCGGCCTCAACCCGATCGAGCAGTTCCGTGCCGACGACCCACGTCTCGGGATCGAACGCCGCCTCCCACTCCTCGGCGCTCATCTCCGCCATGTCGCTCGGGCCGAAGTTATCGAAGTCGTACTTCTCGTCGACCTCGCGGCGGAGGGCCTCGACGTCGTCGGTGTCGTCGGCGCCGGTCCCCTCGTCCGGGGGCGTGGCCGGTGCCTCGTCGGTCCCGTCGGTCGACGACGGTGACGGATCAGCCATCGCTCGGGATTGGATCCAGAGCGACATACGCTTTCCGACCGCGGGACCGAGCCGGACCCGTTTTAACGACGCCATCCCAACGGTCGGCGATGGTACGCGACGCGACGGTGGCGACCCTCGCCGGCCTCGCGGTAACCGCGAGTCTCCCCTTTTACCTCTACGGGGCCTGGATCGTACTGGACAACGACACGGTGACGTGGAACGTGTTGACGAGACACTTGAAGTACATCCTCGTCGGCCTGACGTTGACGACGGTGCCCGTCGTGGGGTGGATGGTCCCTCGGCTCGCCGATCAGTTCGGTGGCCTCGCGGCTCTCCACGCGGTTCTCGGCCTCCAGGCCTACGCGATGCTCGTGTTCGCGCTGACGGGGATCGTCCGTATCTTCCAGGCCAAATACGAGGCAGACCTCTATCGCGACCCGGATCCCGACGTCGATCTGAACGACTTACACGAGAACATGAGTGCGTGGCGTGGCCGCCTGCGGATCGGCGTCTTCGGCTACGTGCTCTTCTGGCTCGGGGCCTATCTCGTCGGAGTCGTCCGGTACGTACAGCTTCACCTCGGCTAGCCCCACGTTTCGCCGCTCGCGAGGTCGACGTCCGAATCCAGTTTCGACGACGGACAGATCTCCTCGAGGACACACGCCTCGCAGTCCGGATTTCGGGCATCACAGACCCCCCGACCGTGGCTGATGAGCAGGTGTGTGAGCTGTTGCCAGTCATCCTCGGGCACGACGTCCATCAGGTCCGTCTCGATCCGTTCGGGCGACTCCTCGGTCGTGAGTCCGAGGCGTCGGGCGAGTCGCTGGACGTGCGTGTCGACGACGATCCCCTCCACGACGTCGTGGCCGTGCTGGAGGACGACGTTCGCCGTCTTGCGTCCCACTCCAGATAGGTCGGTGAGGGCGTCCATCGTGTCCGGCACCTCGCCGTCGTGTTCCGCGACGAGGCGCTCGCCCATCGACTGCAGGTAGCCGGCCTTGTTGTTGTGGAAGGTGATGCCGTAGATGTCGTCGGCGAGTTCGTCCACGTCGGCCGCGGCGTAGTCCGCGGCGGACGTGTACTTCTCGAACAGGTCCTCGGTGACCTCGTTGACCCGTTCGTCGGTACACTGCGCCGAGAGGACGACCGCGACGAGGAGTTCCAGCCGGTTCGAATAGGTCAGCGAGATGGTCGCGTCGGGATACTCGTCGTACAGCCGATCCAGTACCTCGGCGACCTGCGCCTCGCGGGACTCCAGTGGCGTGCCCATGGCTCGCGGTCGGCACCGGGTCCCGTTGAGTCTATCGGCTCGTCGGGGCCTTCTCACGTCCGATACCGTGGCCGCACATTATTTACAGGGGTGGTCCCTTGTCGCGCTCATGGACTGGACGCGTCGGGCACTGCTGGCTGGGACGGCCCTCGGATTCTCCGGCTGTCTGTCGGCCGGTCGCTCGAACGTGACCTACCCCGAGACGGCGACCGAGACGGCCGTCGACGAACCGCTCGTCGACGCCGAGACGGCCACCCCGGACGACGAGGAGCGAAAGCCACAGCGGACGGAGACGACGGTTCCGAACCCGCAGTTGGCGACCGAAGTCGAGCAGGTGTACGGGGAGATCGAGTGGTTCGCGACCGACTACGACGCGTCGATCGAGACCTACCGACGAACCCTCGGCCACGCGATGGCGACCGTCCAGCGCGTTCGAGACGCCGCCGAGTTCGACGCCAGCAGCCTCGAACTCGTCCGCCGAGCGACCGATCGAGCCATCGCGACGGCCCAAGTCGAACTCGGCGGTCACTTCGGGATTCCCGGACAGATGCGCGACGAGATCGACGCCCACGTCGAGACGATCCGCCGGTTCGGCTCCCGGGGTGACCTCGACCGAATCGACGTGGAACTCGAACGACTCTACGACTACCTCGAGGGCATCCGGAGCGACCTGTTCGTCCGGCGGGTCCTGTCGGACCGCCAGATCGACGCCCGGTTGTATCGCCACCTCCACGACGATACGCCCGACTCGACGGACGACGGGGACGACGAGGACGACGAGGCTCTCCCGGGTCTGTTCGAGATCTACCACTCGGCGGAGTACGCGGGCTACGCCTACGGCGGCCCGCGGTACATCGAGCGAGAGCCGTTCGGCGACGACGCCGGGAACGACGAGAACGAGGGACTGGAGTTGTTGGCTCGCCAGCGGACCCACTTCGACGCTGTGAGCGAACCCGCGGGACGGACCGGGTTCGCGTATCTGGTAAGTTACGCGATTCCGCCCGCCGAAAGTCAGCCGACCGACTTCGATCCGCTCGATTACGACCACACGTCGCTGTTCGTCCAGCGGTACGACGACGTGACGGCGGCGGGCGACGCGGTCGGGACCCTGTTCGACACCGGGGTCGGCAGGGAGGGGGTCTACTCATTCGGCCGTGATCGGTGGCACCGGGTGTACTACGACGCCGACGGCGACGTCACCTACGCCTTCCTGATTCAGGCCGGACCCTTCGTCCTCGTCGCCGCCCCCTCCGAGGTCGCCTGGGAGGAGCGTGTCGGCTGGACCGACCCGCTGGATCGGGTGTGGCTGTGGAGACCCTGACGTGACCCGGCAGTCGGCGCTCCCCTCGGCCAGCCGACAGATCTTCCTGATCGTCGGGACGTTCGCGGCCGTCGGCCTCGCGCTCGGCGTCGTCAGTTTCGTCGCCGCCGACTGGGCGCGGACCCTCTTTGTCACCGCCGCGACCGGTTCCCAGCCGACCACCTTCGGCCCGGTCTTCGTCGCGCTCTCGGTGTTCCAGACCACGATCACGCTCTTTTTTGCCGGCCCCGTCGTCGGGTCGACCCTGGGGTTGCTCTCCGGGTCGCGCTTCGCCGACGCCGGGACGGCCGGCCTCGTCGCCGCCACCGGCACCCTCGTGGGGTTTTTCGTGATGGCCGGTGCGGGGCTTGCCGGCCTCTCTCTCCTGTCGGGTCCGGGGGCCGACCAGATCTACCCGCTCGCGGGCGCCGTCGCCCCACTCCTGCTTGCGGGGGCCGCGACGGCGGTCTCGGGTGGGGTCGCGGGCACCCTCGGCTCGCTGTTCGTCCGCTAGACCGGCACACATAACTGTCCGGTCCGCGGGGAGTTCGGTATGTACGGCGAGGCCGTCGCACTCGGGGCGGGTACGGTCCTCAACGCTCTCGCGACGGGCGTGGGATCGGCCTTCGCCATCGACGCGGAGACGACCGCCCGGGTCGAACTCGACGACACCGGCACCGTCAGCGGCGACATCGCGGGCGTCCCGGACGGGGACACCCGTCTGATCCGTCGTGTCGTCGAACGCGTCGTCGAGCGGTTCGGTGACGGCCAGGGCGGTCACGTCCGCACCGAGAGCGAGGTGCCGATGGCCGCGGGACTGAAGAGTTCGAGCGCCGCCGCGAACGCGACGGTGCTCGCAGCCCTGTCGGCGCTCGACGTGCCCGTCGACGGCACGGGCGCCGCGAGCGGCGAATCGCCGACCGGCGCGGCCGCCCCCCTCGACCGCGAGGAGGCCTGTCGGATCGGTGTCCGGGCCGCCCGCGACGCTGGCGTCACGGTCACCGGCGCGTTCGACGACGCGAGCGCGAGCATGCTGGGCGGCCTCACGGTCACCGACAACGATTCCGACGACCTGCTCGCCCGCGAGGCCGTCGAATGGGACGTTCTCGTCTGGACGCCGCCGGCGCGGGCGTTCAGCGCCGACGCCGACGTGGCTCGGTGCGCGAAGGTAGCGCCGATGGCCCGTCTCGTCACCGACCTGGCGCTCGATGGCCGCTACGGCCCGGCGATGACGGTCAACGGACTGGCCTACTCGGCCGCACTCGGCTTTCCGACCGATCCGGCGGTCGAGGCGATGCCCCATGCCGCCGGCGTCTCGCTTTCGGGGACCGGCCCCAGCGTCGTCGCGGTCGGCGACCGGGACGAACTGGCACAGGCACGCGACCACTGGAGTCAACGCGAGGGAGACACATGGATGACGACGACACGAACGGACGGCGCACAGGTGATCGAATGAGCAGCCCCGCCGAGGAGATGTCGCTCTCCGAACTTCGCGAAGAGATCGAGGACATCGACCGCGAACTCGTCGAACTCATCGCTCGGCGAACCTACGTCGCGGGTACCGTCGCCGAGGTGAAAGCCCAGCAGGACCTCCCGACCACCGACGAGTCACAGGAGGCCCGCGTGATGGAGCGGGCGGGCGAGAACGCCGAGACCTTCGGCGTGGATGCGAACCTGGTCAAGGCCATCTTCCGCCTGTTGATCGAGTTGAACAAGGTGGAGCAACGAGAGTCCCGGTAGTAGTGATTCGGGTGCTGTAGCCTATCCTCCGTCGGTCGGTTCGAACGGGACGCTCGACGCGTCGGTTTCCGCGTCCGAGGACAGTACGTCGATCCCCCGTGTTACCACAGTCGACGTGTGGAACGCATCGAGCGGCGGCATCCAATCGTCGTCGTGGTCGGCGGCTTTCGGAACTCCCCGTCCCCGTTTTCGGTTCGCACAGGGACGAGTCCGCGCAGGTTACCAGTGGGACGGAGTCGGACGCGGCATCAGTACGCCCACAGTCGCCCGATCCGCTCCGCTATCTCGGCGTGGATCGCCCGCAACGCGTCGGTATCCCGGGTGCCGTCGACGTTGATCACGTGAATCTCGCCGCGCTGTCCGGGGTAGACGTCCTGGAAGTCGTAGACGACGCCGATGACTGTCACGTCGGGTGGAATCTCCCCGCTCTCGACGAGGAACTCGACCTGTCGGTCCACGTTGTACTCCACGAGGTGGTTGATCGCGGCCGCTCGGTCCACTCCCGCCGGGAGGGCATCGATACCTGCCTCCAACCGTGATTCCAGCAGGTCGAGACACCGCTCGATGCCAGGCGGCTCGTCGATGCCGTCGGTCAGATCGTCGTACGCTGCGGTCACGGCACCACAGCCCGTGTGTCCCATGACGACGACGATGTCCGTCCCGGTGTGTGCGATCGGATAGAGGACGTCTCCCGAGACGACCTCGCCGGCGTCGGTGCGTTCGAGGACACGGTTACCGATGTTGCCACAGGTGAACAGGTGGCCCGGGCGGTCGTTCCTCCAGATGTGGTCTTGGAGGACTCGGGAGTCGGAGCAACAGACGGTCACCACCGGGGGGTGCTGGGCGTCCTGCACGTCGTCGAATCGGTCCGCGAACGCCTCGGCGTGCTCGTGGTTCCGGTCTAGGAGAGCGACGAACGTTCGGTGCATTGGCCCTTGATAACATACCTCCAGCAATAGCCCTTAGTGGTTGTTGTCCGCGGTCACCGTACGGCTCGTTGGGGGTCGTCCACGGCGTGTGCCGACGACTGATCGCGGCGCGATTCAGTTCCGGTACGTCTCCGCGAGGGCGTCGAGCGCCTCGTGGTGCTCGGTGGTGTGGGGCGCCGTGAGCGGAGAGATACTGACCCGGCCCTCGACGATGGCCCGGCGGTCGGTTCCCTGCGGGTCGGGGAGGGTCCCTTCGCGCATCCGCGCCCACACGTTGTCGGTGAGACTGATCCGGCCGCCGTCGCGCTCGGCCCGCATGTCGTAGAGCGTCGAAGGTTCGGTGACTTCCAGAGGAGCGAGGTCGTCGCCTGGGTCGTGTATCGGGGCGTTGATGTTCAGATATTCGGCCTGCTCGAAGACGCCGGCGCCGAGGGCGTGTTCGACGAGGTACGTGGTCGCCTCGGCGGCGTTGCGGTAGTCCCGAATCTCGTCGGCAGCGTGTTGCCACTCGCCGTCGTCGCCGGGCACGTACAACGAGACGGCGATGGCCGGAACGTCGAAGAAGGCGGCTTCGACGGCGGCGCTGACGGTTCCGGAGCGACCGAGGACGTAGGCGCCCAGGTTGGCGCCGCGGTTGCAGCCCGCGACGACCATGTCGACGTCCGGGCAGAGTGCCTCCAGTCCGACGACGGTGCAGTCCGCGGGCGTGCCGTGGATGGCGTACCCGAGTTCGTGTTCCTCCACCTCTACCTCGCGGGACATCGCACGCCCGACGGCGCTCTTGTCGCCGTTCGGGGCGACCGCGGTCACCTCCGCGATGTCGGAGAGTGTGTCGTAGAGTGCCCGGAACCCGACGGAGCCGATACCGTCGTCGTTCGTCAGGAGGACATGTGGCTCGTCCATGCCACACCCTCGGGAGGCCGCCGAGTTAGGCGCTCCGGCTCGTGGCGGCTCGCGGGCGACCGGCCGTGACGCAGTTACGACACCCGTCAGGCCACGCGGTCGACGACTGCTTCGTCGTCGACGACGAGGTTGTACGCCCCCTCGTCGTCGTTCCAGAGCGCGAGGGCGTTCTCGACGGCGAGGACGGCCCCGTAGTCCGCGTCCCCGAGGGCGCGATTCAGCGCCGACTCCCGGGTCAGCACCGCGTACTGTTCCAGACGCTCGCTCCCGTCGCCGATCTTGAACAGGGGGTTGCCGCCGTCCGCAAGGTTCCGGCTGAGTTTCACCGCCAGCAGGTCGATCCGTTCGGTGACGTGTCGCTCCATGTCCGCCATCCGGGCGTGGCGGGCGGCGTCCGCACGGACGTCGACCCGGCGCGTTCCGTCCCGCCGGAGCAGGGTGTAGGAGAACTTCACCGTCTCGTTGCGGAAGGTCCCCGGCTCGGAGCCGGCGTCGTCGAGGCGGCGCTGGAGTCGCGGCGCCTCGATCTGCGGTCGCTCGTCGAACGACCAGCCCCGATCCGCCGGCTCCGCGTCCGGCCACAGGCGGAGCGTGGGCGCGTAGACGGTCACCTCCTCGCCGGCGACCGCCCGCTCGATCCGTCGGAGGCCCGTGCTGGTTTCGAGATCGGCCGGTGCGAGCGCGAGGAGCGTTCCGTCGTCCGCGAGGGCGTTGAGCGCCCGCTCGACGGCCGAGACGGGATCGTCGAGTTCGCTCAGGACGTTGGCCGCGAGGATCAGGTCGTAGGGGGCGTCCGCGAAGTCGAACTTCTCGATCGGTTCGCGGTGGATCGTCGTCCGGACGTTCCGTCGCGTCGTCGCGAGCAACGGTTCGAGGACGTCCGCCGCGGCACTTGGCTCGACGGCGTGGTAGTCGACGAGGGCGTCCTCGGGCAGGTAGTCGAACAGGCCCAGTGCGGGGCCGCCGACACCCGCCCCGACATCGAGAACGCGCAGGCGACGAGGCAGGAGCGATCGCTCGACGAGATCGTCGAGCGGGTAGCCGGCGGCGGCATAGTAGTCGGGGAGGTGGTAGATGGCGTAGCCGAGTGCGACCTCAGTGTCGTACTCGACCGGGTTCCCGCGGTAGTAATCCGCCTTCAGCCGCCGGATCACCTCGCGCAGTCGATCGCCCGCCTCGCCGCGGTGCCAGTCGGTGCCGTAGCGCGCTACGAGGCGGTCCTCGACCGTCTCGACGTAGCGGTCGGGGAATCGAGTCGGGTCCCAGTCGGTCGGGTGGACCGGCTCCTCGTTCGCGGGGACGAACGTCCCGTCGTCGCGTTCGAACAGGCCGAGGTCGTACGCCTCCTCCTGAAGCACTCGCCGGACGACGGCCGGATGGGGGCGACCGTCGACGTACTCGGCAATCTCGTCGGGATCGATCGGCCGCACCCGGCGGAGGTATTTGGCGTTCGAGCGAACGGACTCGCGGTCGATCATTCGCCCGCCTCGCGATAGAGGTCTTCGAAGGTCTCACCGTCGGCATCCGCGATCCGGCGGGCGGCCTCGGCGACGGCGTCCGCGCCGTCGAACGTCTCCTGTATCTCGCGGTACACGTGGGGCGTACCGCCGGTGACCGTCCCGACGAGGTCGTCCATCGCCGCCGAGACGGGCGTCGCGAACTCCTCGGGGACGTCCGCGGCGGCGAGGGCGTACGCGAGGACGGCGGTGTGTGCGCCGGCCTGGACCGTCTCCATCGCGGCGTCGTGTTCCTCGGCGGTCGTCTCGAAGGTGTGGTTGCCCGCGGCGGCGACGTCCTCGCGGATGGCGTCGGTGACCGGTCCCGGCGCGTCGGCGACGACGGCCACGTTCCCGGGCGCGTTCGACGCGGCGAAGAGGGGATGCATCGACAGCCGCTCGCGGTCGGGCAACGCCTCACGCATCGCCGCCACCGGTCCGCGCATCACGCCGCTCACGTCGCACATCGCCCGCTCGGCTCGGGGGGCATACCCCTCGACGGCCGCGGTGACGGCGGAGATGGGTACGGCCAGACAGACCGCGTCGAACGTCTCGGTCGTGTCCGCCGGCACCGCCCGCACCCCGTCGCCGAGGGTCGCGGCGGCCCGCTCCGCAACCGCGGCGTCGACGTCGGCGAGAGCGACGGGTCGGTCGACGGTCCGGGCGACCCAACGGCCCATCTCGCCGGCGCCGACCACCAGCAGATCCATGGGCGTGGCTTCCCCCTCACCGATCAAAAGGGGTTCGGTGCGGGCGGTGGCGCGCCGGCCATCTATAGGTCGAGGCCGAACGCGAGGTTGGCGAGGAGGAGGACGAGCGCCAGTCCCGTCACGGCCGCGAGCAGGCCGTAGGCAACGGCCCAGCCGGCCACGTCGGAGAGGACGCCGACGACGACACTCCCCGTCGCCCCGAGCACCATGTACGCGGTGCGGACAAGGCCGAAGGCGGCGCCGCGTTCGTCGGCTTCGAACTTGTCGAAAAAGCGCGACTGGACGGGCGCCCCCCAGGTCATCGCGATGCCGACGAAGGCGATGGCGAGCGGGAGCGACCCCCGAGGACCGACGACGAGGATCGTGTACCCCACGACGCCGGCCGCCATCGTCCCGACGGCGGCGCCGTCGCGCCCGACGCGGTCCGACACCCACCCGATCGTCGGCGTCCCGAGACCACTGACGACGAAGTACGCCGAGAACAGGATCCCGGCGCTCGTCTCGGGCAGGTCGCGGAAGGAGACGAGAAAGGCCGGGAGGAAGGAGGCCGTCGCCTGCCAGGCGAAGGCACCCAGAAAGGCGACGAGGGTGGTGAAGGCGATGGGCGGGCGGACGAGCAGGTCGATCAGCGGTCTGATCGCCATCCGGTCGCGCATCGACTCGCCGGGGCGCTCCGGCGGTGTCCGCTCGACCTGCCAGGCGAACGCCACGTAGACCGGGATCGCGACGGCGGCACCGACGCCGATGGCGGTCCGCCAGCCGAACCGAACGGCCAGAGCCGTGGCGACGACGGGCGCGACCAGCCCCGCCAGTGGTCCACCGCTGACGTGGAGACCGATCGCGCGCCCGATGTCGTCGAACTCCTTCGTGAGCAGGGAGGTGGCGACGCTGTAATGGAGTCCTGCCCCCGCACCGAGGACGACGGTCAGAATCCCGAACACCGCGAACGTGGGCGCGAGTGCGAGCGACAGGCTGGCGACGGCGGTGATTCCCACCGCCGCGAGGATCACCCGTCGCTCCCCGAAGCGGTCGCCGAGGATGCCCGACGGAAACTGCGTGAGAGCGTAGGCGGCCCACATGCCCGAGAGCGCGAGGCCCACCGCGCCCGTCGAGACGTCGTAGTGTCCCGTTACGTCGGGGACGACCGGGCTGATGACCAGCCGCGCCAGCATCGTGGCGGCGAACGCGAGCGTACAGAGTGCGAGGACCGTGTGGCGGTACCGCCAGTTCACACCCGCTCTGGGCCGACCGCGGCGAAGTGCCTTGCGATCCGTCGGCGTCTCAGACGACCAGTTCGACCGGATACTCCGTCAGGTTCTCGTAGCCGTCTTCGGTGACGACGATCAGATCCTCGATGCGAACGCCCCCCACTGCGGGATCGTACAGGCCGGGTTCGATCGTGATCACGTTCCCGGGTTCGAGTTCGTCGCCGTCGGGGCCGATCCGTGGCAGTTCGTGGACGTCGAGACCGACGCCGTGGCCGGTGCTGTGGATGAACCCTGTTTCCGCCGACGGATCGGCACGGAGCGTCGGGAGCCCGGCGTCCTCGTAGACGTCACAGGCGGCGGCGTGGACCGCCTCGCCCGTGACGCCGGGTTCGACGGCGTCGAGCGCGGCCCGCCGTGCCTCGTCGGTCAGGTCGAACCACTCCCGCAGCGTCGGATCGGGGGTCCCCCGCAGGAAGGTCCGCGTGATGTCGCCGTGATACTTCGTTTCCTTGTCGCGGGGAAAGATGTCGACGACGATGGGTTCGTCGGCACGGAGTGGCCCCGAGCCCCGCTCGTGCGGGTCGGCGGTGTCGGTGCCGCAGGCGACGATGGTCTCGTCGAGCGCACACCCGTCCTCCAGCAGCGTCCGTTCGATCGCCAGGCGGACGGCCTCGCTCGTCAGGGGGTCGCCGTCGCGGTGGAGGACGCCCTCGACGACCGTCGCCGACTCGATCAACGACTCGGCGGTCGCCATCGCCCGCTCGTTCGCCCGCTGGGTCCGTCGGACGTGCTCGACTTCCGCCGGCGTCTTGACCGCACGGATCCGCGTCACCGTGTCCTCGTCGTCGACGTCGACGGTCACGCCGGCGTCGCGCAGGCCGTCCGCGGTACCGAGCGGGAACCGCGCGGGGACGACCACCGATTCGACGCCCCGGTCGGCGAGGAAGTCCGCGACGACGGCCGCCCGCCCGTCCACGGGGCCGGCCTCGCTCGTCCGCTCGCGGTAGTCGTAGGCCGAGAGGCGAGAGACGGAGTCGGCCCGGGACTCCTTTTTCGCGCGGCCGTATTCCAGCCCGGAGACGAGCAGGTGGACGCCGTCTGGCGTGTGACAGGTGACGAACGGGTCGGGCGCGTCGAACCCCGAGAGATACCGCTGGGTCGAGTCGGTGCCGTCGGCGTCGACGAGATACCCATCCCGGTCGCCGAGTGTGGCGTCGAGCGCGGAGAGGTCCGGTTGCATGCCTCCCCGTCGGGGATGGGAGAGCAAATACGCTTGGTCGGACGCCTCACAACGCAACCGTTTTATCTGTCGATTCGATGAAAACTCGTATGAGCGAGTCGATTCGGGTACTCTACGTCGACGGAGTATCCGAACACGCGGAACGGACCGCTACGGCGCTCGAACGCGACGCCGAGGCGTTCGACGTCACGGTAGCGACGACTGCGGAGAAGGGGTTACATCGGCTCACGACCGAGGACGTCGACTGTGTCGTCTCGACCTACGAACTGCCGGATCGTGACGGCGTCGGACTGCTCGAAACGGTCCGCGATCGACACCCTGCCCTCCCGCTCATCCTCATTGCCGATGGGGCGTCGGAGTCGGTCGTCGCCGAGGCGCTCTCGGCCGGCGTGACCCACTGCATCTCGGAGGCCGACGCCGACAGACGGCGACGGCTCGCCGAGCGGATCCCCGCGGCGGTCGATCACCGCCGTCGTCTCTCTCCCGACCATCGGGAGGTGTTCGAGTCGATTCCCGACGGCGTCGTGGTCCACGACGCGGACGGGACGGTTGTGGACGTAAACGAGGCGTACGCGGCGATGTTCGGCTACGAGCGGCGGGAACTGCTGGATGCCGGCCTCGATGCCATCCTGCCGGACGAAACGCCGTATTCGGCGACTGCGGCCAGACGCCGGGTTCGGGAGGCCGCCGACCGGGGCCCACGGACGTTCGAGTGGCCCGGCGTGACGGCCGACGGCGAGCGATTCTGGACGGAGGTCCATCTCGCGTCGACGCGTCTCGACGGCCGTGATCGTCTCCTCGCGGTCGTCCGCGAAATCACCGACCGCAAGGAGCGCGAACGCGACCTCGAGCGGTACCGAACCGTCATCAACACGATCCCGGACATGGCCTACGTGATGGACGCTGATCTCCGGTTTGCGGTCGTCAACGACACGCTCGTGGCGGAGACGGGCTACGACCGCGAGGAGCTACTCGGCGCCCACATCTCGCTGCTTCTCGACGACGACGCGATCGAGCGCGTCGTGGATATCCGCGAGCGACTCAGGGCTGACGAGGGCGGGTTCGGACGGCTCGAAACCGACATCGAAACCGCACGCGGCGACCGCATCTCCTGTGAGATCAGGGGGAAGTTCCTCCGAGATCCGGACGGATCGAGGTCTCGGGACACTGCAGGGATCATCAGGGACGTCACCGAGCGCAAGGAGCGCGAACGGGAGTTGGAGGCCCAGGTAACCGCGATGCACGCGGCGACCGACGGCATCGCCATCCTCGATGCGGACGGAACGTACCGCTTCGTCAACGAGGCCCACGCCGACATCTACGGCTACGCCGACCCGGAGGCGCTCGTCGACGAGACGTGGCGGCTGTGTTACGACGACGACGAACTCGACCGCTTCGAAGGGAACGTCATGCCGACGCTGTTTGCCGACGGTGCCTGGCGGGGCGAGGCGGTCGGGATCCGCGCGGACGGCAGCACGTTCCCCCAGGAACTCACCTTGAGCCTGACCGACCGCGGGCGAATCGTCTGTGTCGTCCGTGACATCACCGAGCGCAAGGAGCGCGAACGCGAGCTGGAACGCCAGAACGAGCGACTGGAGGAGTTCACCAGCGTCGTCTCTCATGACCTCCGGAACCCGCTGAACATCGTCGGCGGTCGACTGGAACTGGCCCGGGAGACGTGTGACAGCGACCACCTCGACCGTGCCGCGGACGCCCTCGAACGGAGCGTCGCACTCATCGAGGACCTGCGGACGTTGGCCCGCGACGGCAACCACGTCGGCGAACTCGAACCGGTCGATCTCGGCGATCTTACGACCCGTTGCTGGCGAAACGTCCCGACGACCGACGCGACGCTGATCACCGCCACCGATCGGACCATCCGGTGTGATCCGGGCCGGCTTCAGGAACTCCTCGAGAACCTGATGCGGAACAGCGTGGAGCATGGCTCCACGAACAATCGGCCGGCGGCCGACGACGGGGTCGACCCCGGTGACGGCGGTGTCACCGTCACCGTCGGGGAGACGGACGGCGGCTTCTACGTCGCCGACGACGGGCCGGGGATTCCCGCCGACGAGCGCGAGCGAGTGTTCGAGAGCGGCTACTCGACCGCCGGGGGGACGGGATTCGGCCTCTCGATCGTCCGCGACGTCGCGAACGCGCACGGCTGGACGATCCAGGTGACCGAAAGCGACGCGGGCGGGGCACGGTTCGAGATCACCGGCGTCGAGGATCCGTGACGGGTCCGAGGATCACGTCAGCGTCCGGACGGCGTCGACGAGAAAGACGACGCCGAACCCGCCGAGTACGAGGGCGCTGGCGCCGGCGACGACGGGCGTGAACGCGGCCACCCGCCGCTGGGCCGCCCGGAGCGCCGCCGGGAACCCGGTGATCCACACGCCGATGCCGAGGAAGAATCCGGCGATGAGCGCCGGGCTCCCGGTCCGGACCACCAACAGGCCCGCGAGGTCGGCCCCGACGTAGGGCGTATAGGAGAGTACGTCGAGGCGTCCGGGTTCGAGCAGTCCAACGCCGATGGTCAGCCAGAACAGGATCTGGTAGGGATTGGTGAGCGCGAGCACGAACGCCTTCCGAAAGCCGGTCGCCGCCCGGGCCGCCGCCCCGTTGGTCGGGACCGCGTCCATCCTGCCGGTCACGTCCGATGCGGCGCCGTAGGCGAAATAGAGCATGAGGAGGCCGCCGACGCCGACCATCGCAGCCCGGACCGTCGGGAAGCGTTCGACGAAGGTGACGACGCCGAGCAGCGCACAGACGAAAAAGACGGCGTCGGCGGTCATCGCCCCGAGGCCGGTCCGGACGCCGGCCACCCACCCGTTGGTGACCGACTCCTCGGCGATGACGGCGTTCATCGGGCCGGGTGGGGCGGCGAGGGCGAGGCCGAAGACGACGCCGGCCAGGAGGGATGGCAGGGGACTTGGCACGGCCGATCCCTGGACGTCCGTGAGAAAAACGCTACCGCTTCGCCGGCGTCAGAACAGCGCCAGCACGGCCGTCGACACCGCCGTGACGACCGACTCCCAGACCGAGAAGCCGGTGACGATGCTCAACGCTGTGTCGCCCGCGAAGAAGGCAAAGAGCCCGGCGGAGAAGAAGTGGACCTTCCGGAGGTCCAACCGGTGGGAGAACCGATGGAAAAAGAAGGCGTTTGCGAGGCTCACCGGAACGATCGCGAGCATCTCCCCCGCCCAGATCGCGGGGTGGGCGCCGTACTGGGCAGCTAGCCCGATGGTGACGAGTTGGGTCTTGTCGCCGAACTCGCCGGTCGCCATCATCACGAAGATGGGGAGAAACCCTCCGAAGGTGTCCGGCACCTCACGCCCGAACACCGTCGGCTCGAAGTCGGTTGAGAGCGACGTCACGCCCCCGTCGGTCGCCGTGGGGTCGATCTGCTCCGGGTCGCCGCCCGACGGCGCGGATCGGTAGAGCAGGACCGCGAAGACGAGAAACAGGACGGCGGTGAACGTATCGAGGACGACGGGCGGGAGTGCGCGCTGAAGCGCCTCGCCGAACAGGATCTCCAGCGCCGTCCACCCGGCGAAGGCCGTTCCAGCGGCGCTCACGACCACCAGCGGGTTGTAGCGCGTCGAGAGCCCCGCGATGATGAACTGCACCTTCTCGCCGGGCAACACCACGAGTTGGGCGACGAACGCGACGGTGAGGATCTCGACCCACCCCGTCACGCGCCGCTCACCTCCTCCATTCCCTCTCGGTCGGTGCCGGGCGACCGAACGCGGATGGTCCGCGCGACCGACTCCGGGAGGCTCTGTTCGTCGTCGCCGATCCGGACGGTTACCATGCCGAACGGCGCCACGTCGACGACGTCGAGTTCCGTTCCCGGTCGGATCCCCGCGTCGTCGAGGTAGGCGAGTTCCTCCTCGTCGCGGTCACGAACCCGACCGACAACCACACAGTCGCCCGGTTGATGCTCGCTCAGCGGCGTCGTCTCGTCGCAGTCGAGCGGTCGCAGCTCCGCCCCGGGGATCGGATCGCCGTGTGGATCCACCTCGGGATCGCCGAGCGCGTCGGCCACCCGCCGTTCGAACTCTTCGGAGATATGATGTTCGAGGGCATCGGCCTCCTCGTGAACGTCGGTCCACGAGTAGTCGAGGTGCTCGGCGAGATACGCTTCCAGCAGCCGGTGGTGCCGGAGTACCTCCAGCGCGACCGTCTCTCCCTCGGGGGTCAGTTCGACTCCCTTGTACTTCTCGCGTTCCAGCAACTCCCGGTCCGCGAGTTTCTGGACCATGCTGGTCACCGTCGGTGCCGTCGTGCCAACCTCGTCGGCGATGGCCGAAGTGGCGACCGGCACGCCCTCCTCCGACTGGAGTCGGTAGATCGCCTTGAGATAGTCCTCCATCGCGTCGCTCAGCATCGATCTACCTGATTTAGATGGGTCTAATAAATAAAACTGTCGTGGACAAATGCGAAGTATGCCGATTCGAAATCCTCAGACGCCTTGGCTCATCAGGTGACTCCGGAGCAGATCGGCCGTCTTCACGCCGGCGTCGGCGTTGATAACGACGACCGTCTCGTCGTCGTCGAAGGTCCCGCGTTGCGACAGCGCCCAGGCACCGGCGGCCGCGGCGCCGCCCGTCGCGCCGACCTCCGTCCCGAGTCGCTGGGTCAGGGCCACCGCGCTCTCGAGCAGATCCTCGTCGGGCACGGCCACGGCCTCGCCCCCGGCGTCGGCGAGGGCGTCGAGGGCCATGGCGCCACCCGCGGGGTCGGGGATCTCGAGTTCGCCACAGATGGTGTCGGGATGCTCGGCCGGCTTGACGGCGTCGGCGCCGTCCTCGTGGGCCTCGACGATCGGCGCACAGCCTTCGGCCTGGACGGCGTGGACGCGCGGCACCCGATCGGTCAGTCCGAGTTCGACGAGATCGCGGAAGCCGCGTTCGATCCCCACGAGCGTCTCGCCGGTGCCGACGGCGACGACGACGGCGTCCGGTGCCGTCCAGTCACGAGCGCCGGCCACTTCGTAGGCTATCGTCCGGTAGCCGTCGTGGCGGTAGGGCGTCGTGAACTCCTGTAGCGAGTGCCAGTCGGTCACCAGATCCGACCGGAGCGCCTCCTCTGCGTCCGGATAGCGCCCACCGATCACGCGCATGTCCGCGCCGTGGACGTTCACCATCGCCTTGTTCGGGAAGGGGGCACGCGAGGGGAGATAGGCGTAACAGTCCGTCTCGATCCGGCCGGCGTAGGCGGCCGCCGACTGTCCGGCGTTGCCCGCCGCCGCCAGCGCCAGCAGGTCCGCGTCCCGCTTCTCGGCCATCGTCACCGCCGTCGAGAGCCCGCGGTCGAGGATCGTCCCCGTCGGGTTCCGGCCCTCGTCTTTGAGGAGCACGGTGTCGACGCCGAGGTCGGCCGCCAACCCGTCGGCGTCGAGCAACGGCGTCGCGCCCTCGCCGGCGGAGACGGCGTCGTCCGCGGCCACGGGGAGGAGCGCGTCGTACGCCCACATCGACCGGGGGTCGGCCGGCAGCGCCGACGGGTCGACGACGTCGAGGTCGTAGACGGGGGTGAGCGGGGCATCGGCGTCGCTCCGGCCGACGTGGCCCGGATCGTATCGCTCGCCGGTCGCCGTACAGTCGAGGCCGATGAGGGTCTCGGAGATGTCCATGCCGGCGGTTGCGACCGGAGGGGCAAATCCCTGTCCATGGCTTCTTTACCCTCGCCGGCCGACCGCCCGGTATGGACGACACACCGTCGGTCGCCGTCGCCGGCGCCGGATTGGCGGGGCTGGTCGCCGCGCGACATCTCGCCGACGCCGGCGCGGACGTCACCGTGTTCGAACGCCGCGACGAGGTCGGTGGCCGGGTCCGAACCCGCCGTCGCGACGGCTTCACCCTCGACCGTGGCTTCCAGGTGCTGTTCACCGCCTACCCCGCCGTCCGCCGGGAACTCGACCTCCGGGCGCTCGACCTGCAGTCGTTCTCGCCGGGCGCCGTCATCTGCCGCCCGGGCGAGCGGTCGGTGCTCTCGGATCCGCTCCGCGATCCCCTCTCGCTCACCGAGACGCTGTTCAACCGGGCGGTGACCACGACGGACAAACTCCGGACGCTCGCCCTCCGCCAACACGTCGGCGGTCGGGACGAGGCGACCATCTTCGAGAGTTCGGACGCTCCCATCGACGAATACCTCCGCGACTGGGGGTTCTCCGAGTCGTATCTCGACAACTTCGTCGCCCCCTTCTACGGCGGCATCACCCTCGATCGCTCCCTCTCGACCTCGAAGCGGGTGTTCGAGTACACGTTCAAGGCGATGAGCGAGGGCCTGATCGCCCTGCCCGCGGCGGGGATGGCCGCCGTGCCCGCGCAGTTGGCCGACCGTGCCCGAGAGGCGGGAGCGACGATCCGTCTCGCGGAACCGGTCGCGGCCGTCGCCGGCGGCGCCGACGGCGTGACGGTCGACACCGAGGCCGACGCCGTCGACGTCGACGCGGCCGTCGTCGCCACAGACCCGCGCACTGCCGGGCGACTGACCGGCGTGGCTGCCGTCCCCACGACCGCCCGCCCCTCCGTCACCGTCTACTGTACCCTACCCGCCGGCCCCTCGCTCGACGACGCACGGAAGATCCACCTCAACGCCGGGGACGACCGCCCCAACGCCGTCGTGCCCCTCTCGGCGGTCGCGTCGGAGTACGCCCCCGACGATCGGCGACTGCTCTGTGCCACGTTCCTCGGCGACGACGCACTCGATACGCCCGATGCCGACCTCGTCTCGGCGACCCGCGAGGCACTCGCGGCGTGGTATCCCGAGCGCCAGTTCGCCGACCTCGAGGGCGTCCACACCGACCGGATCGAGTTCGCGCAGTTCGCCCAGCCTCCGGGCGTCCACGACGACCTGCCCGACGTTCGCGACCCGAACGGCCCGGTCTACCTCGCCGGCGACTACACCGCGTGGTCGTCGATCCAGGGGGCGATGCGCAGCGGTCGGGAGGCCGCCGAGGCGGTCCTCGCGGACCTATAACTCGAACCGACGCTCCGTGCCGAGATACGCCGCGTCGACCGACTCCCCGAGGTCGGCGTAAAACAGCGCCAGCGTCGCCTCCAGGTCGGTCCGCAGGTAGTGGTCCACGACGTCGGCGAGTGTCGCCCGGAACCGGGCGCCCGTCTCCGTCCCCAGCGTCCGGAGATATGCCGCCCCGAGTTCCTCGCCGAACCGCTCGTTCGTGACCGACTCGCCCCGCCAGACGGTCGTCGCGGGCGTGTAGCCGTACGCTTCCAGACACGCTTCCAGTCCCGGCCACGGCTCGTCGGTCTCCTCGGCGCGTTCCCGTCGGTCGAGAAACAGGTCGACGTGCGTCTCGGAGTCGGTGATCGACGGGCGGTCGAGCGTTGCGTCGTGGGCCGCCAGTCGCCCCTCGACGAACGGCAGGTCGAACTCGGCGCCGTTGTAGGTGATCAGGGCGTCGGCGTCGCTGCCTTCGAGACGGTCCATGGCGGCTCGCACCAGCGACACCTCCCCCTCGCCGTCGCGGTGGAACGTCTCGTAGGTCGCCTGGGTGAGGGAGTCGGTTCGCGCGTGGACGCCGACGCCGACCGAGACGAGTTCGCCGTCCCGTGGGTTCGTGGCCGTGGTTTCGATGTCTACCGTCGCCACCCTCTCGACGTCCGGGGCCTCGCGGGGGAATCGCATCGCTCTCCCTGGCCCGTTGGTCCCACAAGAAGGTTCGTGTCTTCCGGCGACGAACGTTTACAAGCCGACCGCGAGAAGGCGACGTATGGTCTCCCATCCCGACTGGCTCTCGCTCGACGCCGACGAGACGGCCGTCTGGCGGGGGGCGCCGCGAATCCGGCGCGTCCTGCCGACCGCCGTCGCCACGAGCCTCTGGATCGCCCTCCTCGTCGCCGGCGCGGTCGTCGCCGTCCGAACCGGGCGGCTCCCGACGGTCGTCACCGTCGGGGCGGCCTTCCTGCTCGCCCTCCCGGCGGTCGGCGCGGCCGTGGCGGCGTACCTGCGGACGGTGAACGCCGAGTACGTCCTCACCGACCGGAACTGCTATCGCAAACGCGGCGTCCTGTCGACGCGGGTGACGCGTGTCGGCCTCGCGAACGTCCAGCGCACCGCCCTCCAGAAGGACGTCTGGGGCACCCTCTTCGATTACGGCACCGTCTCGATCAGCACCGCCGGCTCCGAGGGCGTCGACCTGCGCTTTCCCGACCTCGACGACCCCGAATCCGCCCGCGACGAACTCCGACGGCTGGTGGGCGCGGCCGAGGCCGACGCCGACGAGGGCCGCGTGCCGGCCGACCTGGACGCCGCGACGGCCGAGACGCTCCTGACCGAGTTCGGACGGCTCCGTGCGGCGGCCGAGCGCCTCGACCGGGCGGTGACCGACGGATGAGCGACGCGCGGACCGACCCGGGCGGCGCCGACGCCACGCCACCCGAGTGGCTCACCCTCGACCCCGACGAGGAGGTGGTCTGGATCGGCCGACCCGCCTTCGAGACGCTGTACGGCACCATCGCGACGGGACTGGTGTTGACGGTGGTGGTGATCGGCTTCCTGATCCTCCTCGGGGTGCCCTTCGCCTACTACCGGATCCAGAACACCGAGTACGTCGTGACGACGACGTCGCTGTACGTCAAGACGGGAATCCTCTCGACCAACATCGAGACGGTCGACCTCGACCGCATCCAGAACACGGAGTTCAACCGGAGCTTCTGGGGCAAGCAGTTCGACTACGGCTCCATCTCGATCAGCACCGCCGGCAGCAGCGGTGCGGAGATATCCTTCGACGGGATCCCGGACGCCCCGGCCGTCCGCGACCGCATCACCGAACTCCAGCGCCGACACGCCGACAGCGGGGGTGACGCGGACGATGAGACCCCCGCGAGCGCGGATCAGGTGGCCGACCTGATCGCGGAGGTCCGCGCGACCCGTGAGGCGTTCGAGCGGATCGAGCGCCACCTCGTCGAGGGGGACGCCCCTGCGGTCGACGCCGATCCCACGGCCGGCGCGGACGACGGTACCGACGACGACGGCGACGACGATCAGTCCCGCACGAACGCCTCGTCGCCGTAGCGGTCGAGGATATCGAGGAAGCCGGCGCGCTGCCGGCGGAGTTCCGGTGGCAGGTCCGCGTAGGCGTGGTCGAACATCGACGCCGGGTCGGCCTCGACCTCCGACGCGGCCTCGATCACCGCGGCGACGTGGTCCTCGACGCTCCGCCTGATCTCCGCGTCGCGGTCGTCGTCCAACCGCCCAGTCCGACGCAGGAAAGACTCGAACCGATCGAGTGGGTCGCGGTCCTTCCAGCGTTCGACCTCCGCCTCGTCGCGGTAGACGCTCGGGTCGTCGGCTGTGGTGTGGGCGCCATAGCGGTACGTGATCGCCTCGATCAGCGTCGGCCGCGTCTCGTCCTCGTCGGGGTCGCGGGCCCGATCGACGGCCTCCTTCGTCACCTGATAGCACGCGAGCGGATCCATCCCGTCGACTCGGATACCCTCCATGCCGTACGCCGTCGCCTTCTGTGCGATGGTGTCGCTCGCGGTCTGTCGGTCCACGGGGACCGAGATGGCCCAGCCGTTGTTGTTACAGAAAAAGACCGTCGGCGTGTCGAACACGCCCGCGAAGTTCATCGCCTCGTGAAAGTCCCCCTCGCTCGTGGCGCCGTCGCCGAAGTGGACGACCGTCGCGCGGTCGTCGCCTTTCAGTTTCGACGCCCACGACATCCCGACCGCGTGGGGCAGGTGGTCGGCGATGGTGATGTTGAGCGGGAAGATGTGGTCGTCGGCCAGGGTCGCGTTCCCCGACTCGTGACCCATCCAATACGACAGGTAGCCGGCGTCCAGGTCGCGGACGACCACCGCGCCGTGTTCGCGGTACTGATAGAGGATCCAGTCGTCGTCGGCCAGGGCGTACGTCGACCCCACCTGGGCGCCCTCCTGCCCGGCGCCGGAGGCGAACGTGCCGAGACGTCCCTGCCGCTGGACGTTGATCGCCCGCTCGTCGAAGTGGCGGGTCAGGCGCATGTCGCGGTACATCCCGAGGAGCGTCTCGTCGTCCAGGTCGGGCACCGCGTCCTCGTCGACGGGAACGCCGTCCTCGTCGAGTACCCGGACGAACTCCCCCGCCTCGTAATCCACGATCAGTCACCCCGTCCGCGTCGCCGTTCGTCGGTCCACCGACGCAATCGAGGGAGTCGGTGTCCGTAGCCCTGCCGTGATCCTGACCGTCCGTGCATACCTCGGCCGAGGACCTCCGTCGTGTAAATCCTATCGCCGAAGATGGGGCCGCAGGTCGCCGAGGGGCGGGAACCACAGCGATCCGGATGGTCCATCTCCACCGGCCGTCGTCCGGTCGCCCGCGGTCGACGGGGCCTCCTCGATCACCCCGGGACGGAGGGTGTCGAGATCAGTCACCAGCGGCGAGTCCACGCCCGCCCGACGCTCGATTCTGACACCGGCAGCGAGCGTCGAGAAGGCCGGAACCACCAGCACCGGACGGTCGCGATAGCCGGCGGCCGTCCGCAAGAAACAGTCGCGTTTCCGCCCCTCGACGGTCAGCGACGGATGGACGTGACCGCAGACGTACCGCTCGCCGTCGGTCTCGGGGCGCGCGTGGCCGTGACAGACAACCGTCCCGTCGCTCAGTCGGTAGGCGTCGTGGACCGTTCCCGGCCAGGCATCGTCGAGGCCGCCGTCGTGGTTGCCGGCTACGGCGACGGGTCGTGCCCCCGCCGCCCGAACCCGCCCCGCAAGCGCTCGTACCGTCCCGACCGTCCGCGGCCGCGGCGCGCCGAACCGATGGAGCACGTCGCCCGCGAACACGACAGTCTCGGGATTCGTCGCGGCCAGGATCGCTCCCAGGCGGTCCCGGAGGTCCGCACGCTCGTCGAGTAGGAGGCCGACGTTCGACGCCGCGGCCCGTCCGACGTGAAGGTCGGCGACGACGAGCGTCGACGTCGCCGGCAGGTAGACCGCTCGCCCGTGCGTCCGAAGCATCCACACGGCCGACCGGAGGGTCCGGACGGGCAAAGCGGTGACGGGACGGGTCAGTCGGCGTGCTCTCTCGCCGTCGCGTAGGCCTCGCGGAGGCGCCGGAAGGACTCGCTGTCCCCGCCCTGATCCGGGTGGACGTCCTTCACTCGGCGCCGGTAGGCCGCCCGCACCTCCTCGACGTCGGCGGTCGGCCGGAGCCCGAGTTGTGAGAACGCTTCGCCGATCGACTCGTCGCCCCCTGCCGCCCGATCCGTCCCCACTCCCGGAACCTCGAAGGGAAGTCGACGGCCGAGTGCGCGCCCGGGCATCTCGTATTCACAGAGTACGGCGGCCGTCCCCGCCCGATCGATGCGGAAGTACGCGCGGGGGTCGAACGTGACCGCCACCTCCCGTTCGGGGAGATAGAAGGCGACGGTGTCGTCGTGGACCGTCGCGTCCTCGACGTATCGCTCGTCGATGGCGTCGAGATACGTTCGGATCTCCGCGCGTCGGCGGTCGGTCCCGTCGATCCGCCGCCGACGGTCCGTCGAGGGCGCGGGAAACAGGCGATCGCCGGCGACGAAAATGCCGACGGCGAGGACGGCGACGCCGACGCCCATGGCGAGGCCCGCGAGCAACCACGGCGGTAACGGATCCAGCAACTCCGGGGACACGCGCCTCCGTTAGCGGTCCGCAGTAAAGAATTTCCCGCCGACGGCAGGGGGTCCCCCTCGATTCACCCGATGTATCGCAGGTCGTCGTCGGTGGGCACCTGGGCGTTCTGGTTTTGCATCTCCTGGATCTTGCCGACGACCTCCTCCATCTCCTCGGCGCGGTCCTCCAGGGACTCGTAGTCGAGTTCGAAGCCGAGAACCGACTCCAGCACTTCGAGGACCGCACGGGCGCTTTTCGGATCGACGAGGTAGCCGCTGGTCTCACCCATCAGGCAGGTGGCGTCGAGCCCTTGACGCCTGCCCAGCCCCAGCAACAGGCCGCTGACGCCGACGATACCGCCCGCGGGTTCGTCCTCTCGAAATTCGACGTCTTCGTCCTTGAGATCGGATTTCAGCGCCGCGTCGGTCACTGCCCCGAGGACGTGATACTCCTCGATGAGTTCGCCGGTCGGGACGCCGCCGAGGGCGAACAGCCGCTCGGTACCCAGATCCGTCGCGACGTCGAGAAACGACTCGGTGAGGTGGTAGTGGCCGGCGTTGCTCCCCGCCTGGTGGTCGCCGGTGAGAACGAGCAGGTCGCGACCGTCCGTCTCGACGGCGTAAAACTCCGCACAGACCAGTTCGGCGACGCCCTCGTCGTCGATACTCACCTGTGGGGGGAACTCGTCGGCGTACACCCGCCGGACGAGTTCGCTCTCGAACTCCTCGAGCAGATACTCCGCGGCGAGTTTCCCCACGTGGCCGACGCCGGGGAGTCCCTCGATCAGCGCCGGCTCCGACAGCTCCGGCTCCGCGACCGTCTCGATCTCGATGGCGTCCATACCGCCTACTCGCGTTCGCGGCGCTTAAGAGCGCGTCGGTACTCTCCGTACGGGTCAGCCGGATCGAACGGCGCCGGGGCGCTGTTGACCGCCTCGGCACCGCACTCCGGGCAGGTCTCCCCGAGGGTGTACACTGGACGGTCGTGGGCGGTTCGCCACGACCCGCACATCCGGATGTCGGCTTTCATACGAATCGTCGTAACTGTCCGTTAGCCCTCGCCGACGGGCGGTACGCCGGTACGACGGTCCGTCTCATTCGTCGTCGGTCTTGCGCTCGCGGTGGTAGCGCGCCGTCCCGCCCGCGGCCTCGATGGCCTCGCGGGCCCGGTCGGCGCTGGCTTCGAGTTCCGTCTCCGCCCGCTTGTAGTCGGGCGCCTGCACCTGGATGCGGTACTCCGGCGAGCCGACATAGGACACCGACAGGTCGATTTCGTCACTCACGTCGCCGTTGCCCTCCGCCGCCTGCAGCGCCTCCTTGATGTGGTCGACGCCGTCGCCGCTCGGACACTCCAGGTCGACGTAGCCCGTCACGTTGACGTAGGGGACCGAGACGTTCTCGCGAGCCGTCGAGACGATGGCCTCGACGTCGTCGTCGCCGAGGTCGACCTCGGCGAGCGCCTCCTCTCCGTGGATGGCGGCCGACTCGAACGCGTCGTAGAGGCTCTCGAACTCGACGAGCAGGGCGTCGGCGACCGACTGGTACTGCTCGTCGGCGACGTCCTCGCCGAACGCGAGCGACATCCACTTGTCGGCCTTCTGCTCGTTTTTCCACTCCTGGATCTTCTCTTTGTGCTGGTGTTCGTTGACGTCCTTGATCGAGAGGTCGATCTGCTGGGACCCTTCGTCGACGTCGAGCACCTTCGCGACGACCGTCTGCCCCTCGCGGACGTGGTCGCGGACGTTCTTGATCCAGCCGCTGGCGACCTCGCTGATGTGGGCGAGACCGCGTTTGTCCTCGTACTCCTCGAGGTCGACGAACACGCCGAAGTCGGTGATCTCGTCGACCTTGCCGACGACGAGTTCGCCCGGTTCGGGCCAGCCACTGTACTTCATGGTGGGGTCAGCGTGCCTCGACGGTGCCGGTGACCTCGCCCTCGAAGGCCGCGTGGCCGCCGGTCGGGCGGGCGAGCCGGCTCCCGCAGACCGCGCAGTTCACCGTCGTCGACACCTTGTCGAAGACGGTCTGTTCGTTGCCACAGTCCGCACACTCGACGGTGACGAAGTTCCCCGTCATTCCTGGAACTCCAGTCGGCCGGCGCGCCAACCCTCGCGCATGTGGGCCTTGCCACACTCGGCACAGCGGTACTTCAGGTTGGTCTTCTTCGTGGGCTTGTCGCCACCGGGCACTTTCGAGAACTTCCCGGCGTTGCCGATGGTGGACGTGTTGCGCTCGCGCTGGCGGTCGATCCACTTCATCCCCGTCTCGCGACCGCGACGCACTTTCTCGACCTCGTGCTCGAAGTGCCCGTTGCAGTGCGGGCAGTACGTGTTGAATCGGCGTGGCATCTGCATAGATAATCTACCTTACCGGGATTTCCACGTCGGGCGTTAAAACCCGTTCGGTGTCCGCTCGGGGCGCCACGCCGGCCCGTCCCTACTCCGGGAACAGCGGCGGGGTCGGACGCTCGCGTTCGAGGAGTTCGATCTCGTGGCCGTCCTGGTCTTTCGTGAACGCGTACCGATCGTCACAGGAGCCGGGGTCGCGGTAGTCCTCGGCCTCCCGCTCCATCAACTGCGCCCAGTCGTCGTGCAGGTCGTCGACGCGGACACAGAGGTGACCCCACGCGTCGCCCATCTCGTAGCTCCGTCCGTCGTAGTTGTACGTGAGTTCGACGGCCATCGCCTCCGGCGCTGCGCCCTTGGGTTTCGTGAAGTAGTTGGCGAACGTGTCCGACTCCCAGCGGCCAGTCGGGACGTGTTCGAACTTCCGGGTCCAGAAGCCAAGCGCCGCGTCGGCGTCCTCGACGCGGATCATGGTGTGATCGAGGCTCCACCGCGTGCCGTGGTCGCGCTCGACGAGTTCGACCTCGTGGCCGTCTGGGTCTTTCACGAACGCGTAGTCCCCGCCACAGGAGTCGGGGTCGCGGTAGTCTTCGACTCCCCCGTCCATCAACTCCTCGTAGGCCTCGTCGACGTCCTCGACGCGCACCGCGATGTGCCCCCACGCGTCGCCCATCTCGGCGGGTTCGCTGCCGTGGTTGTACGTGAGTTCCAGCATCGCCCCCTCGTCGTGCATGTCCTCGGGCCCGAGGTAGACGATGGTGAACTCGTCGGCCGCCCAGCGGTCCTTCTCCTCGTAGTCGAGGTGAGTGCCGTACCAGTCGAGGGAAGCGTCCAGGTCGGCGACACGCATCATGACGTGATCGAGCGTTCCAGCCATGCGTGGCCGGTCGGTCGGCGAGCCGAAAAGCGTACCGGGACCGGCAGCCCGCCGACCGCTCTCCGGTTCTCAGGCGTCGCGCCGGTCGGGCGCCGGAGACGACCGGGCGTAGATCCACCAGGCGACCGCCCAACACGCGACCGTTCCGAGGGGCCAGGCGGTGCGCCCGGGCTGGACGGAAAAGCCGCGGGCGAGCGTCAACTGTGCCACGCCGGCGGCGGCCAGGAGGCCGGCGGTCACACGCACGTCCTCGCGGCCGAGAGCGCGTCCACACGCCGCGCTCGCGAGCGCGAGGAGATAACACCCCGCCGAGATGGGCCAGGCGACGATGTACGGCGGGAGTCCCCGCGTGTACCGAACGAGGAAGTCCCAGAGGAAGGTAACCCCGAACGGATCGGCGTTGACCAGCCCCCACGCGAAGACGTACGTCGGCGGCCGACCCCCGGCGAAGGTCTGGACCGACCACGGCACCGCGAGGAGCGCGAGGACGGCGACTGGCCGGCGGCGGAGACGGGGACCCATTATCGCCGGGCGACGACGCGCAGTACGTCCTCGTCCCGTAACTCGTGATCACGGCCGACCTGCTGTTCGTCGTGTTTCGCGCTCGGCCCGGTGACGCGGGCGAAGCGGAACCGCTCGTCGAGCGTCCCGCCGAGTTTGGAGAGCGCGTCGTCGACAGTGTGTTCGCCACTCCGGAGCACGAGCGGTTCCTCGTAGTCCACGCCGCGGCCCGGCTTGTCCATGTACACGCGGATCAGACCGAGTGCCTCCCATATCTCCGCTTTGAGTGCGTCGAGGCCGCGATCCTCGGCGGCGCTGATGAAGATCACGTCGTCGGGATCGAGGTCGTGATCGCGGAGGTCATCTTTCACAGTCGGAAGGTAGTCCTTGTCGATCAGGTCGGCCTTGTTGACCGCCACGATGGAGGGGAGATACTCCCGGTTGTCCTGAATCCCGTCGATGAGTTCGTCGATCGAGCAGTCGCCCCGGATCGTCACGTCCGCGTTGACGTAGCCGTGTTCCCGCAAGACGCTCTTGATCGTCCCCTCGTCGAGGCTCACGTCGTCGGTCGTGGTCACTCGCAGGCCGCCTTTCCCCGTCTTGGCGATGGAGAGGTTCGGCGGCGACGTGTCCAGTCGGACCTTGTTGGCGTACAGTTCCTCGCTGAGGCGGTCGTACTGCTGGATCTCGAACACGGACAGGACGAACACTACGAGATCGGTCGTCCGGACGACCGATAGGACCGCCTGGCCGCCGCCGCGCCCGCCGGCGGCTCCCTCGATCAGCCCCGGCACGTCGAGAATCTGGATGTTGGCACCGTTGTACTTGAGCATCCCCGGGTTCACGTCGAGGGTGGTGAACTCGTACTCGCCGACCTCGCTCTCGGCGTTCGTGAGGGCGTTGAGCAGGGTGGACTTCCCGACGCTGGGAAAGCCGACGAGGCCGACGGTGGCGTCGCCGGTCTTCTCGACGGCGTAGCCCCCGCCACCACCCGAGGAGGCTTGCTTCTCGAGTTTCTCCTTTTTTTCCGCGAGCTTCGCCTTCAGCCGACCGATATGCTGTTCGGTGGACTTGTTGTACGGCGTGTTGGCGATCTCCTCGCGGAGGTCCTCGATCTCCTCCTCCAGACCCATTACCCGCCCCTCGGCCGGCGGCGTCGAAAAACCTGTTCCTTCGGCGCGCCCGGCACAAGTGATAGTACTTCGACACGGTTATACTGGGGTACGGAGACGTGTCGGGTAGCTACCGATGCCGGATCCCGAACGGTTACGCGACAGCACGCAGATCGTGCTGCCCTGTGAGGAGCTGTCCGGACTTCGAACGGACATCGAGTCCGATTTCGCCGTCACCGTGTTCGCGATCGACGAGACGACCTGCCGGATCGTAGGCAGCCCGGTCGAGATCAAAGCGGTCGGTCGCTTCCTGGCCCGTCACGGGATCAACCTCGCGTGACGGTCGGTCGAAGCGTTTTCTACGATCGACTCCGTACGGCCGCTATGGACGATCAACCGGGACTGAGCGACCGGTATCGGATGGCGAGCCCCTGGCCGCTTTTCGTCGCTCTCGGCATTCCCATCGCCGAAATCGGCATCCTGTTCGACGTGTTCGTCGTCGCCGTGGCGGGACTGCTCCTGTTCTGTGGCAGCCTGACCGGGATGATTCGGGAAGCCGGCTACGCCGAGACGGCGTGGCGGCCACTCGCGGTCTTTGCCGTCCTCCTGTTCGGCGTCGGCGGCGCCCTCGCGTTCACCGACGTGAACCTCGCGACGCGCGGGTACGCCATCATCACCGCCGGTATCATCCTCGCCGCCGCCGGCATCGGCGGCGAACTGTTCGTCCCGAAACGGGAGCCGATCTGATCGCGACGTGGACGACTCGCCGGGATCGCTCGCCTCCTTCTACGGTATGGAAACCTATTTGTCCGGCCTGTGTTATGGGTGGGGTATGGCGACGAAAGTGTTCGATCGGGAGACGATCCTCGATCTGACGGTGAACTTCATTCCGCTGTTCATCCTCCTCTTTTTCATCGTCGGGTACGCCCTCGTCAACCCGTTCCAGCTCGGGTCGGTCGGCCGCATTCTCCAGTACACGCTGCTCGTCGCGCCCTTCGTCCTGCTCGCGATCCTCACCTACCTCTCGGGCAAGGCCATCGCGTCGACGGAGAAGAACGCCCCGGTCTACATGCCCGGTGCGGCGACGGTCGACGGCGCCGAACCGATCGAGGACGACCACGAGGAGTGAGCGCTCGCGGCGGCGTCCTCCTCGGGACCCCCGTGTGTCGGTCGAATCGTTCGCGGATTGCACCCGAATATTTCTTAACCCTGCGTTCCTGAGCAACGCTCATGCAGATCACCGGACAGCTAACGTTGACGGTGCTCATGGGGCTCTTCCTCGTGATCATCGCCGCGTGGCTCGCGCGGATCGAGGACTGGCGGTCGTACACGCCACTCGGGAGTGGGGGGGCGACCGGCGAGTCGGGGTACGTCTCACGGGAGAAGCCGGCCGGCATCAGCCGCTGGCTGACGACGGTCGACCACAAGGACATCGGCATGCTCTACGGTGCCTACGGCGTCCTCGCGTTCGTCGTGGGCGGGCTGATGATCATGATCATGCGGGTCGAACTCATCGATCCCGGGATGACGCTCATCTCGAACTCGTTTTACAACTCGCTGCTGACCAGTCACGGCATCACCATGCTGTTCCTGTTCGGGACGCCCATCATCGCGGCGTTCGCGAACTACCTCGTGCCCCTCCTGATCGGGGCGGACGACATGGCCTTTCCCCGGATCAACGCCATCGCGTTCTGGTTGTTGCCGCCGGGTGCCCTGCTCATCTGGGCGGGCTTTTTCCCCCTCGGTGACGTGATCCCGGCACAGACCGCCTGGACGCTCTACACGCCGCTCTCGCTGGGCGCGGGCAGCGGCAGTCAGGGCAACGCTGGGGTCGATCTGATGATCCTCGGTCTCCACCTTACCGGTGTCTCGGCGACGATGGGGTCGATCAACTTCATCGCGACCATCCTCACCGAACGCGCCGAGGAGGTGACCTGGGCCAACCTCGACATCTTCTCGTGGACCATCCTCACCCAGTCGGGACTGATCCTCTTTGCTTTCCCCCTGCTCGGGAGTGCGCTGATCATGCTCCTGCTGGACCGCAACCTCGGCACGACCTTCTTCGCCATCGACGCCGGCGGCACGATGCTCTGGCAGCACCTGTTCTGGTTCTTCGGCCACCCCGAAGTGTATATCCTCGTGTTGCCGCCGATGGGCATCGTCAGCTACGTCCTCCCCCGGTTCGCGGGTCGCCGGCTGTTCGGGTTCAAGTTCGTCGTCTACTCTACCCTCGCAATCGGCGTCCTCTCCTTTGGCGTCTGGGCCCACCACATGTTCGCGACCGGCATGGACCCGCGCCTCCGCGCCTCGTTCATGGCCGTGTCGCTCGCCATCGCCATTCCCTCGGCAGTGAAGACGTTCAACTGGATCACGACTCTCTGGAACGGGAAGCTCCGCCTGACGACGCCGATGCTGTTCTGTATTGGCTTCGTCTCCAACTTCGTCCTTGGCGGGGTTACCGGCGTCTTCCTCGCTTCCATTCCCGTCGACTTGGTGCTTCACGACACCTACTACGTCGTCGGTCACTTCCACTACGTGGTCATGGGTGCCATCGCCTTCGCCGGTTTCGCCGGCCTCTACTACTGGTTCCCGATGTTCACCGGACGGATGTACCAGCGCCGCCTCGGCAAGATTCACTTCTGGACGTGGATGATCGGCTCGAACATCACGTTCCTCGCCATGATCGTGCTGGGTTACGGCGGGATGCCCCGGCGTTACGCCACCTACCTGCCGCAGTTCGCCACCTTCCACCAGATCGCGACGCTCGGGGCCGTGCTGATGTTCGTCGGCGGTCTCGTCTGGACGTACAACTTCGTCGTCTCCTGGCTGGAGGGGCCGAAGGTCCAGGACGGCGACCCGTGGAACCTCCGCGACGACGACGTCTACACCAACGAGTGGCAGTGGTTCGAAAACAAGCAGGAAACCGCCCTCGCGGACGGCGGCGACGACTCCGAGGAGTTGGCCGCGGACGGCGGCCAGCAGACCGACGACTGATCGCCGATCCGCTCAGGTCGCCAGCAGGATTCCGGTGACGAACATCAGGAGTGCGACGCTCCCCAGAATGATTCCCAGGATGTCCTTGTTGCTCATACCGTCACCCACGGGGAGCGGCGGCAAAGACCCACCGGTTCAAAAGGGAAAGCGATAATCCGTCGGGAAGCGTACGCGAAGCCGTGTCCACACCGCGTCGCGACGGACGGCGGTTCGTTCTGGCTCTCTACGTCGCTATCGTCGGGTTCGCCGGCTTCCTCGGGTTCGTGCTCGGCGAAGTCATCGACATGGGGTCGCCGCCACGGCTCTTTTTCCTGATCCCCCTCTCTCCGAACGGCTTCGGGTTCGCGGTGTACGGCGTGGTGACCATCGCGGTGGTTCTCGGCATCCCGTTGGGACTCGTCGTCTACCTCTCGGACCGACTCGACGTTGAGACGGCGTGAGGTGAAGAAACTTGTTGCTGGCTCGCGGAACCGGTGGTATGTACCACGCCGTTGTGGGCGTCGACGATAACGAGGAACGGGCCGTCGCGTGTGCGCGGGCCGTCGCCGACCTCCCGGGGGCCGAGACGGGCGCCCGCGTCACCATCATCCACAGTTTCACCGACGACCCGAGTGGGGCCTCTGCGGCGGAGATCGACTCCGTACGCGAGGCGACGGTGTACCTCGAAGAGCGGGGGATCGAGGTGGACGTGACCGGGTCGAGCGGCGATCCCGCCGAGCGGATCCTCGACGTCGCGTCCGCGGCGGACGCGGACCTGATCGTCGCCGCCGGGAGGAAGCGATCGCCGACGGGAAAGGCGCTGTTCGGGAGCGTCACGCAGTCGGTGATCCTGAACGCCGACCGGCCGGTGATGGTCGTCGGCGACACTGACGGCTAGTGGGTTCGGGAACGCCTCGGGTACCACCACGGCGACTCGTCACGAGGAACACAGGTCGTCGGCGACGGCCGGCAGCGTCCCGACTTCGACGTCGGGATGGGCGCCGATCGATTCGGGCGGATCGCGCCGTCGGTTCACCCACGTCGTCGCCATCCCCGCATTGCCGGCGCCGGCGACGTCCCACGCGTTCGACGAGACGAGCCGACAGTCATCGAGCGAGCGGTCGAGGGTCTCGGCGGCGTGGTCGTACACTGCCGGATCGGGTTTGAACGTCCGCACGGCGTGGGCGCTGACGATGCCGTCGAGGTGGGACCGCAGCCCCGCGTTCCCAGCCAGTCGTTCGAGCATCGCCGGGTTGCCGTTCGAGAGCACGACCACCTCGTGACCGGCCGCGGACAGGCGATCGAGCGCCTCGACGGCCCCAGGAAACGGCTCCAGGTGGTCGTACGCCTCGCGGATCCGCTCCCGGGTCGCCGCGTCAGGGTCGAGGTCGAACTGTGCCAGCGCGTAGTCGAGCGCGTGACCGGTAATCGCCCAGAACGGCTCGTAGTCGTCCATCTGTGCGCTCTGATAGGAGTACTGGAGTTGCTTGCGTCGCCACGTCTCGTCGACCGCCGCGACCAGCCGATCGGCGACCCCGAGTTCTTCGCCCAGATGGGCCCGGACGCTACTCGTATCGCACAGCGTACCGTACATGTCGAAACAGAGTCCGGCCATATAGGCGACCACGGCCGGCCGCCCCTTGAGTCGTTCCCCTACTATCGTGTGCGTCCCGTAGCGACGGCCGAAGAGGACTCGAACCCTCCGGACCCTCTGCCAGTCGACATCCGGCGGGACCCCGGGTCAGGTCGTCGGTTAGAACGGCCAGTCGCCGGTCGTTCGCATGCCTGCGGCGAGGTCTTGGCGTTCGAGGTCGGCGGCGATGGCGTCGGGCTCCCGGCGGTCGATCCGCTCGGCGGCCGCGAGAGCGGCGGCGACCTCCGTCACGATGATCGCTCCCTCGCGAAGCGTCCGGCGTTCGAGTTTGTCGAGCGTGTCCGCGCGAGTGTGACCCCAGCCGCGATCCCGGTCGCCGTCGTCGCTCGCCACCAACAGGCCGGGTACGCCGCGCGCGACGAACGGCCAGTGGTCGCTGTGGGGGTGCTGACCCGGACGGATCGAGATGGGGTGACCGAAGCGGTCGGCGACGTCCTCGACGGCCGATTCGAGCGCGTCGAAGCCGGCGGTGTACCACTGGAGGGTCCGGCCGCGACAGACCCCGTCGCAGTTGACGACGGCCTGGACGGCCTCGGGATCGACCCGTTCGGCCTCGCGTTTCGACCCGCGGAGGCCGACCTCCTCGGCGCCGAAGCAGACGATCCGGATCCGGCGGTCGAGGGGGGCGTCGCGGGCCTGGAGGGCACGGGCGACTTCGAGAACCGTCGCGGTGCCGGCGGCGTTGTCGACGGCGCCCTCGGCGATGTCGTGGGCGTCGACGTGGCTGGTCAGGTAGACGGCGCGGTCGGTGTCCGGGCCGACGTCGGCGCGGACGACGCCGCTCTCGGCCGGTGGCGTCTCGCAGTCGACGCGGACGGTGACCCGTTCGCCTTCGTGGCGGCGACACAGCCGCGAGCCGACCTCGCGGCTGACGCCGACGGCGGGGATGGGACCGAGCGGCGCGCCGTCGGTGCCGACGCTGCCGGTCGGCGCGAGACAGCCCGGGACGTGGTTGCGGAAGACGAAGGCGGCGGCGCCGGCCTCGACAGCCCGATAGTACTTCTCCCGCCGGTGGATGAACCGGTCGTAGTGGTCGGGGACCGTCGAGGAGACGACGGCTACCCCGCCGTCGAGGTCGGCCGCCTCGAAGTCGCCGGGAAGGCCGTCGCCACAGTCGACGAGACGGCCGGTCACGGCGCCGGCGGGACTCCGGGGAAGCGCGATGGAGTCGGCGTCGCCGTCCGCCGTTTCGACCGCACTCGATCCGCGGACCCACCCCTGGATGTCGAACGTCTCGACGGTCGCGTTTCGGGTGCCGACGTCGGCGAGGGCATCGCGCGTGGCTTCGAGCGCCTCTCGCTCGCCCGCACTCCCTGCCATCCGGTTCCCGATGTCGACCAGTCGTTCCAGATGCGACCAGCCGACGTCGCTCGTGAACGTCTCGCCGATCCAGCCGTTCATGGGCCACCCTGATCGTCCGGGCGGCTAACGGTTTCGGTCGGCGAGCCGGGGCACGTCGAACGTCGATGGAACGAGACACAGTCGTCGAACTCCAGACTGCCGATTCCGGGGGGTAGGAGCGCCGGATCCGGCAGGTCTTTACCCGCGCGTCCGCCTATGTGACAGCATGACGGGCGTTCGAGTCGCCGGCGTCGGATTGACGCAGTTCGGGCGATACCCTGAGCGCACCGGACGCGATCTGTTCGCGGAGGCGGCGCTCGCGGCCCGCGAGGAGTCCGGAATCCCCGGCGACGACATCGAGGAGATCAACTACGGCAACTTCATGGGCGCCCTCGCCGAGCGGCAGGGACATCAAGCGCCGCTCATGGCCGAGATGGTCGGCGTCGACTGTCCGGCCACCCGGTACGAGGAGGCGTGTGCGTCCGCCGGCGTCGCAGTGCGCGAGGCCGTCCGGAGCGTCCGCTCCGGCGAGAACGACGTGGTGCTCGCCGGCGGCTGTGAGCGCATGACGAACCTTTCGACGGCGGCCGTCACCGAAGGACTGGCGACCGCCGCCGACGAACTCTACGAGATTCGGGCGGGGATCACCTTTCCCGGCGCGTACGCCCTCATGGCGCGGGCGTACTTCGAACGGTTCGGTGGCGACAGGGAGGACCTCGCTCACGTCGCGGTGAAGAACCACGACAACGCGCTCCCCAACGAGTACGCCCAGTTCCACCGTGCGATCACGGTCGACGAAGTGCTCGACGCACCGATGGTGTCCGATCCCGTCGGCCTGCTCGACGCCTGTCCGGTGACCGATGGCGCGAGCGCACTACTTCTCGTCAGCGACGAGTACGCGAAAGCGCACGGGCTCGACGCCCCCGTATCGATCACGGGAACAGGTCAGGGTGGTGACAATCTCGCCCTCCAGGATCGCGAGGACCTCGCGGTCACGCCGGCGACCGAGCGGGCGGCGAGCGAGGCCTACGAAGACGCCGGCCGCGACCCCGGGGACGTGGACGTCGTCGAGGTCCACGATTGTTTCACCATCGCCGAGGTGTTGGCTCTGGAGGGTCTCGGCTTCTACGACGCGGGCGAGGCCGTCGGCGCCGCCCGCCGGGGGGAGACGACCGCCGAGGGCGAGCGGTCGGTGAACCTCTCGGGCGGCCTGAAGGCCAAGGGCCACCCCGTCGGTGCCACCGGCGGCAGTCAGATCGCCGAGATGACTCGTCTCCTCCGCGGCGATCATCCGAATAGCGACCACGTCGCGGACGCGACGGTGGGGCTGACCCACAACGCGGGGGGGACGGTGGCCTCCGCCGTCGTCCACGTACTGGAGGTGGACCGATGACTGACGCGGGTCACGACGAGTGGCTGGACGCCGTCGGCGACGGCGACGGCTACTACCTCCGCTGTCCGGCGGGTCACGGCTCGCTCCCGCCGCGGCGGGTGTGTCCCCACTGTGGATCGCCGGATCTCGACCGCCGGGAGCTACCGGCGACGGGGACCGTCAAGACGTTCACCGTGTGTTACGTCGGCGGTCCGGACTTCGAGGACGAGGAGCCGTACGCCACGGCCATCGCCGACTTCGGCGACGTGCGCCTCACGGGCGTCGTCCGCGGCGTCGATCCCGAGGACGTGAGCGTCGGGCAGGTCGTCGAACCGGCGGTCGGCACCAACTGTACGACGGGCGACCATCTGCTGGTGTTGCGGTCGCGGTAGGGCGCCGTCGGTCGGCGGTCGGGACGGCAGGAATCAGATCGCTTCGCGCGTCACGTCGACGAACTCGGCCGGGTACTCGACGTGTGGCAGGAGTTTGGCGTGGTCGAACACGACGAGTCGGGCGTCGGCCTCGTCGGCCAGGTCGCGACCCTTCGAGAGTGGCGGCAGCGTCGCATCCCGTCCCCACACCATCGTCACGGGGACCTCGGCGTCACGCAGGGCCGCCCCGAGGTCCAGCGCCGAGTTGCAGTGGCCGGAAACGAAGGAGGCGACGGCGAACCGGGCGTTGGGCTGGTGGGTGGATCGCCACTGGTAGTCGGTCCAGGCGGCCGACACCGATTCGGGATCGGCGTAGGCGTGATCCGCGTTGAAATAGCGGATCGACGGCTTCGAGACCAGCGCGTCGAACAGAGCGGTGCCGAAAAGCGGCGCACGCAGGAGTTCGCGGAGCCAGGTCTTCGGCGGGTCGGGGCCGGCGAGGGTCGTCGGACAGACGAGGACGAGGGCGTCGACGTCGGTGCCACGGCTCGCGGCGCGGGCGACGTAGGCGCCCGACAGCGAGGAACCGACGACCGCGGGCTCGTCGAACTCGCCGAGGAAGTCGGCGACGAAGTCCTCGTAGAGCGCCGCGGAGTAGCGAAGCGGCGGGCGATCCGACCGGCCGAATCCCGGGAGGTCGGGGGCGACGACGTGGTGTGTCTCCGCGAGCGTCCCGAACACCTCGCGAAACTCGCCGCTCGATCCGGCGGCGTTGATGCCGTGTAACAGGACGAGGTCCGGATCGTCGGGATCACCAGCCTCCGCGTACGCCAGGTCCATCCCGCGCCAGCGATGCGTCCGCTCGGTCGCGTCGAGGGCGGGTTCGAGTTCGCCCGCGGCGTCCCGGAGGAGCCGATCGGTGACGGCAGTCACGGCTCCAAGTCCCGCCAGGGTGGTCCCGAGGCGTCTGAGCTTCATACACGCCCCTCGGGACGCCGTGGACTTATACCGGCCGGCTGCGAGCGCGTCACCAGCTCCGCATGCCGGCTTCGAAGAGGAGGACCACCGTCTCCTCGGCGAGGAGCAGGGACAGGTACGCCACCGCGGGGACGAGCAGCGAGTGGGTCCGCTCGTAGCTCGTGGCGGCCAGGCCGAGGACGGCGACGTGCGTGGCGCCGAACAGTAGTTCGGCGACCGACTCGGTCGCCGCGATCAGCGACACCACCACGAGGCCGAGGACCGCCGTGACCGGGAGGTAGGCGAGATATCGGACCCCGTCGCGTTCGACCGCCTCGACGGCGTACAGAGCAAGTCCGAGCGAGAGTACGAAGGCGGCTGCGAGGGCGAGTTTCCCCCGAGCGGGGAACGCCGACAGCCCGCCGGTCGAACGCGACAGCACCACTGCCGTCAGCACCGTCGTCAGGAAGGCGGCACGACGCCCGTCGACGACCCGAGCGAACGTCCCCTGGACGAGTACCTGACAGACGACGGTCAGCGAGCAGGCGCCGACGAGCAGTCCGGGTACGAGCGACGCCAGGACGGCCGGCACGGGGGTGCCGACGCCGTACGCGGACATCGTCAGCCCGTTGTACGGGACACCGGTGAGGTCGCCGACCAGTTTGGTGAGGCCGACGAGCAGCGGGGGGACGGCGAGCGCCAGGCCGAGGGATCGGCGGTCACGCCCCGAGGGAACCGACAGTCCGACGTCGATGTCGCGGAGGAGTGCGTACACTCCGACGTACAGGACGAGGCCGGCGAGGAGCAACGCGCCGGCGAGCAGGCCCCGGGTGACGAGTCCGTCGACACGAACCGCTCGCGACAGGATCGGCAGGAGGGCAGTCGCGCCACGTCGCCAGAGATGTGCGCCGGCGAGGGCGAGGACGAGGACGGCGAGTTCGAGCGCGAGCGGGTGGTCGGCGCGGAGTCGGCGAGCCGCCGGACGGAGGAACATGGCGGATGCTCGACTCGCCCTCGGTTCAGTCTAACGGACGCTCCCGCCGTTCGCGGACGCAGTCGACGAGCGGGTCGAGGATCCGGTCCGCGACGGTGTACGGGTCCGACTCGCGGTCACTCACCTCGTCGACGAGCGCCTCGATCCCCCCGTGGCGTTCGAGTTCCTCCTCCAGCAGGTCGGCCACGTCGTTTCGGAGCAGTTGTCTGATCTCCTCGGCGTAGCGGCTCCGCTCCCGGCGATCGAGTTCGCCGGTCGAGCGGAGGTGGGCGTGGTGTTCGTCGAGGGCATCGATCAACTCCGTGACCCCCTCGCCTTCCGTGGCGACGGTTTCGACGATCCGGGGGTCCCACGCATTACCGTCGTCGCCGTCGTCGTCCGCCTCGCTCGTCCCCACGGCCGTCGTGCCCGCGCCGTGGTGGCCGGCGCCCGCCGCGGTCGCCCCCTCGCGCATGTGGAGCATCTCCCGGAGGTCCGAGACGGTGGTCGCCGCGCCGTCCATGTCGGCCTTGTTGACGACGAACACGTCGCCGATTTCGAGGATCCCGGCCTTGAGCATCTGTACGTCGTCGCCGCTGCCGGGTTGGACGAGGACGACCACCGTGTCGGCGGTGCGGACCACGTCCACCTCGTTCTGGCCGGCGCCGACCGTCTCGACGACGATCCGATCCTTCCCGAACGCGTCGAGGGCCTTGATCGCGTCGGCGGTCGCGGTCGACAGGCCGCCCAGTTGGCCGCGGGCGCTCATCGACCGGAAGAAGACGTCCATGTCGCCGACGTTCGAGGCCATCCGGATGCGGTCGCCGAGGACCGCGCCGCCGGTGTACGGCGAGGAGGGATCGACCGCGATCACCCCGACGGTGAGGCCGCGGTCGCGGTAGCGCTTGGCGAGCTTGTCGACCAGCGTGGACTTCCCGGCGCCGGGACTGCCCGTGACGCCGATCACCTCGGCGTCGCCGGTGTGGGCGTGGAGCGTCGAGACGAGGTCGCGGTAGCCCGTCGCGCGTTCTTCGATCTTCGTGATGGTGCGGGCGAGCGCCCGGTGGTCGCCGTCGAGGACGTCGGCGACCAACTGGTCGGCGTTCGTCTCGCTCATCGTCTGGGTGCGTTGTCGCGGACGAAGTCGATGGTCTCCTGCATGGGCGTCCCGGGACCGAACACCGCGGCGACCCCCGCCGCCATCAGGTCCTCGCGGTCCTCGTCGGGGATGATGCCGCCGACGATGACGAGGGTATCTTCGAACGCGCCGTACTCCTTCAGTCCCTCGATTACCTTCGGCACGAGCGTGTTGTGTGCCCCCGAGAGGATGGAGATGCCGAGGACGTCGACGTCTTCCTGGACGGCCGCCTGAACGATCTCCTCGGGCGCCCGGTGGAGCCCGGAGTAGATCACCTCGAACCCGGCATCGCGGAAGGCCCGCGCGATGACGTGCGCACCCCGGTCGTGGCCGTCGAGACCGACCTTGGCGACGAGACACCGGATGGTCCGCTGTTCCTGCCCTGCACTCATGCGCCAACGTTCACCACGTGACCGTTTGACTCTAACGGAGCCCCGTTCGAGCGCTCACATTTATGCCCGAGGGGATTGTTAACGAAAAACATGCATCGATCCGGAGCGACGGTGGGGAAACTCGCCGCAGCCGTCACGAGCATCGTGTTGACCATCGTCACCGTCGCGACTGGGCAAACGCCCGCGCTGGGACGTGACCGCGGGCACCCGCCGAGAGCGACGGCGTCGTTGCCCGTCGGCTGTCCCGTGCGGCCGACCGACACCGCGTGGGGAGGTGCATCAGCATGAGTCTGCTCGGGAAACTCCTCGCGATGTTCCGCGGGGACTCGACCGCCGAGGACCCCGAGATGGCGGATGAGCGGGCGGCGGAACCTGATGCGGACGCCGAACCGGACCCGGAATCCGAGGGCGCGGACGAGGAGGACGCCGACGGGGAGACAGCGGACGACGGCCCCGAGGACGTCCCGACCACGGACGTGGCCGAGATGGCCGACCCACGGCGGTCCGAGGACGGGGACAACACCGTCGCCGACCGCGCCGCCACCCCCGACGACCACGGCGACGCCGAGGCCGAAGGTGAATCCGAAAGCGAGGGTGACGACGAGGGGGACGACGACGTGCCGACCACGGACGTGGCCGAGATGGCCGACCCGCGCCGGTCCGAGGACGAGGACAACACCGTCGCCAACCGCGCTGCCAACCCCGACGACCAGCGGGTCACGTAGGCGGCCGCCCCCGGTCGGGGCGTTAGGCCGATTCGGTCTCCGACCCGAGGTGCGTGTCCAGAAACTCGACTATGGCCGAGTAGGCCTCGATCCGGTTCTCCAGTTTCGTGAACCCGTGGCCCTCGTCCTCGAAGACGAGTTCGCGGACGGGAACGCCCGCCTCGCGGGCGCCCTCGACGATGCGGTGGGCCTCGCTCACGGGCACTCGCGGGTCGTTCTCGCCGTGGAGGACGAACAGGGGCGCGGCGATATCATCGACGTGATTGGTCGGACTGATCGATTCCAGAAACTCGCGGTCCGCATCCAGCGAGCCGTATTCGGCCTCCCGGAGTTCGCGTCGCCAGTCGCTCGTGTTCTCAAGGAAGGTGACGAAGTTGGCGATGCCGACGATGTCGACCCCGGCCGCCCAGAGGTCGGGATAGGTCGTCAACGCGGCGAGGGTCATGAAGCCGCCGTATGAGGCACCCATGACGGCGATGCGGTCGGGGTCCACGGCGGGGTGGTCGTGTAGCCACTCGACGCCCGCCTTCAGGTCGGCGACGGCGTCCATCCGCCGTTCGACGTCGTCGAGGTGGGTGTAGGCCTTGCCGTAGCCCGTCGATCCGCGGACGTTGGGTTCGAACACCGCGTAGCCCCGCGAGAGGAGATACTGCTTCACCCGGCCGAAGGAGGGGCGCCGTTGCGATTCGGGGCCGCCGTGGACGTCGACGACGACCGGGGTCTCGCCGTGACCGGTGTCGGTGTCGGGAAGCGAGAAGAAAGCCGGTACCTCCAGACCGTCGAAAGACGGGTAGCGAACGAGTTCCGGCGTGACGAAGGAGTCGCGGGGGATGCCGGCGGTCGAGGCGCGGGTCCAGCGTTCGGTCGCCCCGCTCGTCACGTCGACGACGTAGACGTTGGCGGTGTCGTCGCTCCGCGTGACGGTCAGCGCGAAGCGGTCGCCGTCGGGGCCGAAACTCACGCCGCCGGCGACCGAGGAGGGAAGGTCGGGCGTCGGGAAGTGATCCAGTCGACCGGGCGCGACGAGTTCGCCGGCACGGAGTTCAGTGTAGCCGTCGACGTTGCGGGAGTATACCAGCCGTCGGGAGTCCTGATCGAGTGTGACTCCGTCGACGTTCCACTCGTCCTCGAGGGCATCGTCGTCGGCAGCCTCGACGGCAGTGAGGTCGCCGGTCGCGAGGTCGATCCGGGCGAGCGAGAGCGTATCCGCGTCGCTGTCGGTGACCAGGTAGACGTCCTCGCCGTCGGGTCCCCAGTCGGCGCTCAGATGGCGAACCTCGCCGTCGTGGGGCGTCAGATGTCGCCGGGACCCCGTCGCCACGTCGAGAACGTACACGTCCTGGTCGAAACTGGAGTGCGATTCGGTGAGGAGTAGCCGGTCGCCGTCCGGACTCCACCCCGCGACCGAGAGCCACCCCTCGCTCTCGTAGACACGCTCGGCGTCGACGCCGGTCGTCGTCCGGTCCTGAACGTACACGTCGAAGACCGCGTGGTCGCGCCGGTTCGAGGCGAAGGCGAACTGCTCGCCGTCGGGTCGCCAGCCCCCGAACCAGTGTTTCGCGTCGGGATGGCGGGTCAGGTCGGTTATCTCGCCGGTCGGGACGTCGAGGCGATAGAGTGTCTCACGTTCGTCGCCGCCGCGGTCACGGCCGACGAGCAGTTCGGGGCGTTCGGGCGACCACGAGGCGAAGGTGACCCGGTCGTCGAAGAACGTGCGTTGCTCGGGCCACGCGCCGGGGCCCGAGAGCGTCCACACCTGCGGGACGCCGGTAGTATCCATGAGAAAGGAGAGGCGGTCCCCGGCCGGACCGACGGAGACGCCGTGGGCGCTGCGTACGTTGAGGTATCGCTCGATGTCGAACATAGCGACCGTTGTACGGCCGCGACCAAACGTGTTCCCCCGGCCTTCGCCCGGAGTCCGACGCGGCTGCGGCGCCGAAATCGGTCTGGCGTGTGTCCGATGTGCTCGATACGTCCCCGTCACCAACGCGTGGGACCGAACAACGAACTGATATACCAGTAGACTAATCCATGGATGGTAGATGGTCCTCCGGTTTCGATGTCGACGGTGTGCCTTCACGGTCTGGTCCACGAGTGGCGACGTGATCACCGACGCCGTCGGAACCCACCTCCTCGAACACCACCGGGAGCGGGTGACCAAGCAGGGGTTTCAGATCCGATGGAGTTGTCCGTACTGCGAACGGGGCGGTCAGCATCACGACCGGGATGCCGGGATCGAACGCTTCGAGCGGCACCTGTTCGAACACGTCGAATCGCGCGTCGAGTCGGGCACCCACGTCGCGGACGACGTCGACGGAACCGGTGGCGTTCTCGTCCGTGCCCCCCGGAACAGCCCCGGCCTCGACAACGCCCGGGTCCACCTCCTCTCCCCGGGCGAGGTCATGCTGTTCGTGACGACCGCCCCGGCCGAACGCCTTCGGTTACTACACGATCGGCTCGGGGAGTGGCCGGCGCGGACGATCGTCCTCACGACGAAGCCGGACCCACTCGGCGACGTCTCCGGGATCGATCTCTCGGCGGCATCGCTGGAAGTCGTCCGTCTGGATAGTCGACTCGGTCTCTCCGAGGTCGGCGAGACGATCTCCAGGGTCGTCGACGAGTACGAAACCGCCGGCGGGAAGATCGCCGTCGAATTCGACATCCTCCCGGAACTCGTCGACAAGTTCGATCTACAGACCGTCTTCAAGTTCCTCCACGTCCTCGGCACCCGGTTCGAGCGGGCCGACGCACTCGCACAGTACCACGCCGACCCACGGACCCAGTCGCAGTCGACGATCAACGTCCTCGATCAGGCGTTCGACCTCTCGATCGTGGCCGACGATCGACGATTCGTCACCGAACCCCACTCCGAGATCGGCTGAGTCCGCCGGGGCGGGACGCTACGGCTCCGGATCGGTGGCGTCGTCGGCCCCGTGATCGGCCGTGTAATCCGACGGATCGCGGACGTACGTGTAGTCGACGGCGTTGGTCACGACCTCCCCAGAGAGACTCCCTCCGATGGCGTCGAGCACCGTCTCCGCACGCTCGGTGACTTCCTCCGGGACGCTCTCGTCGTGGACGAGGATCTGGAGCCGCCGTTCGAGGTGATCGCTCTCGAGGTCGACGAGGCTGGCCGCCGCGAGCCGGGCCGTCCGGTCGTCGGGATCCCCGAGCGCGTCGATCAGGCAGTCGTACACCGCGTCCCGCCGGTCGTCGTCCGGATCCTCGGAGTCGGCCACACAGCCGAGGAGCCATGCGGCGTTCCGTCGAACCGTCGCTCTCCGACCTTCGTCGAGCATGTCGATCATCTGGGGGACCACGGCCAGCGTGTCCGCGTTCGACAGTCGCGTCGCGACGGCGTCACGAACCGTCGGTTCCCGGTCGCTCGACGCGTCGGTGACGAGTTCGACAAGAGAGAGAACTGCCGCGCGCTGTACCGGGGCCGTGTCGTCGGCCAACGCCCGAATCAGGGCGTCGACGGGGTCGAGGCTCCCGAACTGGCCGAGCTCTTCGATCGCTGCCCGTCGAAGTGACTCCTCGTCGGCACGGGCGACCCGCGTGAGTGGTTCGAGTGCTGCCTCGCTGCCGATGGCACCCAGCGCCCTGACCGCCTTCTCACGGACCCGCACACTGGGGTCGTCGAGGCGTTTCCGCAGCGGTCCGATACACCCCTCGTGACCGATCATCCCACAGGATTGGACCGCCCGGGCTCGCACTCGCGGGGACGGGTCGGTGGTCGCCGCCACGAGTGCGGACAGCGACCCCGTCCCGCCGATCCGGCCCAGGGCGGTCGCCGCGACCATCCGGAACTCCGGATAGTCGGCGTCGAGCCACTCTTCGAGGAGTCGGGTCGTCGCCCGCTCCGGCGGGGTGTCGGTCCCCTCGTCGCCGCCGTCGTCGACGCCGGTCTCGAACTCGCCCATCTCGTGGACGAGCCGTTCGAGCGTTTCCGGTCCGTGTCGATACAGGGCGTCGATCGCCCTGGCTCGAACGCTGTCGTCGTCGTCCTCTCGGACCGCTTCGATGAGGGCGCGGACGACTTCCTCGACGTCTCGGTCGTCTTCGAACCCTCGCTCGGCGAAATCGCCCAGCATCTCCGCCGCGCGCCGCCTGACGACCGGACTCGACCCACGGCGCAGGTAGGCGACGAGGTCGCTCGTCCGCGAGTCGCGGGCCAGTTCGTAGAGAAACGCCGTATCCGCCTCCGGTCGTCCGTCGAACATCGTTTCGATCACCTCGGGTTGTCGTCCCGATTCGGGACGTGCGACGGTAGGCTCGGTGAGAGAATAAATCTGTTTCGTTCCGCTCCGGCGACAGGTCTCCCCGTGGCTCGACGCAGATCGCCGGCTTACAACAGTCCTTCGGATTTCAGCGCCGCAATCACGTCGTCGACGAGTTCGTCGACGGATTCGTAGGGGAACTCTTGGTGGCCGTCGAGGTTGGCGGCGAGTTCCATGGCGGAGACCGAGAAGTCGCCGGCCTCGAATCGGGTTCCCGGCCCGTCCGGAAGCGCCGGAACGAGGTCCATCTGGTCGGTTACGGGGTAGTCGGCGCCCTCGAACGCCGACCGGAACTGCTCGCGGAGTTCGGCTTCAAGATCGTCACCCATGGAGAATCGTGGACGTATCGGCGGCAAAAACGTTCCGAAACGTCAGAAGAGACCGTAGTTCGCCACGAGTCGTTCGTAACAGTCCACGTAGCGTGAGAGCACGGCCTCGTGATCGTAGGGGGCGTAGTCCTCGTTGACGGTCCAGCGTTCCGTCTCGGTCGCGGCGACGATCTCGTCGGCGAGTTCCTGTGGGCTGGTCACCAGCGAGCCACGAGGGTCGGCCTCGACGAGTTCGTGGGCGGCGGAGTCGGCTTGGTACTCGACGACGCCGACACAGCCACAGGCGAGCGCCCGCAGGAGGCCGGTCGCGAACGGTTCCCACGTGGCCGTCTGGGCGAAGACGTGTGCTCCCTTGAGGATCGGTACCTGTTCGGCCGGGGAGAGGTCGCCGAGGAACTCGACTCGGTCGGCGATCCGGAGGTCGTCGGCCATCCGTTCGGCCGCCGCCCGGGCGGGGCCGTCGCCGACGACCGCCGCGCGCCACGCCTTTCCCCGGAGTTCCGCCAGCGCGAGGAGGAATTCCTCGACGTTCGCGTGGGCGTCGAGCGGACGGGCGTAGACCAGATCGGCCCGCGGATCGACGGGGGCGTCGCGGATTCCCGCCATGTCGACGCTGTCGGGGATCACCTCGACGGCGTCGGGGTCGGCGCCACACTCCCGGACTGTCGTCTCGACGGTCTCCGAGGGGACGAGGACGGCCTCGGGCGAGCGGGCGGCCCAGTGACGGCGCCAGGTGCCGCCCGACTCGCGATCCGGATGGTCCCACCACTCCGCGACGACGGGCGTCCGACGGAGGCGTCCGGCGGCCTTCGCGGCCGGCACCGCGAGCGGCGGCTCCGAGGCGACGTGGATCACGTCGGGCTGGACGCTGTTGAGCACGAACGGCAGTTTCGCGACGAACGCCCCCGGCGAGTGGCTGGCCGTCACCCGGCGGTAGGTAACCCCGTCGAAGTCGAAGGCGGCGTGGTCGCCGCCCCACCACTGCTGACAGACGACGGTCACGTCGTGGCCGCGAGCGGCCAGGCGCTCGGCGACCGCCCGCGCCCGGCGGGCGTGCCACCGTTCCGCGTGGTGAGCCGTCGTCATCGTCACGAACGCGACGCGCACGTCTCCGGCCACGGGACCGGTCCTCAAAAATCCCTCCGTCGGCGGTCGGTCCGGATCGGGATCGATGGGGGTTCCCGCAAGCCGGGAACGAGGACGCGGGTTGAGGGGGCGGGCCGTCGAACCGACGGCTATGTACGACGATATTCTGATTCCGACCGACGGGAGCGACCCCGCGGCGGCGGCCTTCGATCACGCACTCGACCTGGCCGAGCGCTTCGACGCGACGGTCCACGTCCTCTACGTCGTCGAGACAGACTCACTCTCACACGAGGCGCCGGCGCTCGCTATCGAGGACCTCCGCGAGACGCTTCGGAGCGAGGGGGAGGCGATACTCGACGACCTGTGTGAGCGGGCGACCGCGCGTGGCGTCGCGGTGACCGAGGCGATCGTGGAGGGGGTTCCCGAGGACGCCATCCTGGAGTACGTCGCGGACGGCGGAGTCGACCTGCTGGTGATGGGAACCCACGGCCGACACGGACTGGAGCGGTATCTGGTCGGGAGCGTCACCGAACGGGTCGTCCGCCGGGCCGACGTGCCGGTGCTCGTCGTCGGCGAGGGGTGACTACCCCCCCACCGTCGGGAGGAAGACGATCGTCGCCTCGACGAACGTCCAGTCGTAGACGTGATTGAGGAGGAGGTAGGCGACGACCCCGAGCGAGAGCGAGAGGATCCACGCACCGGCGGCGACGCGGCCGACGCGAGCGTGGGCGGTCTGCCGGAGTTCGCTCGGCGTGTGTGTCAGCCCGAGGACGAGAGCGTAGAGGACGACGGGAACCGAGACGATCGAGAGGACGATGTGGATCGCGAGCATCGCGAGGTAGGCGTAGTAGGGAATCTGTGGCCCGAGGAACTCCTTGGTGCCGCCGCCGCCGATCTTCGTCAGATAGAGGACGAGAAAGAGGAGGATGAGGCCGAACGCGGTCGACATGGCGGCCGCATGCTTTTTGACCTCGTCCCGGCGGATCCACCGCCAGCCGGCGATAAGCGAGAGAGTCGCCGTGGTGTTGACGACGGCGATGGCGTCCGAGAGCAGGTTCACCTGCCCGAGCGAGAGCTCCGGGAAGAGCGAGGCGGGGACGATCCCGGCGAACGTTCCCACGACGAGGGTGTACCCCACGATCGAGAGGACCGCGGTGACGGCGGCGGGGTGTTCTTTCACTGGGCCGCTTGCACTGGCCGTTGCCATACCCGTGAGTTGGACCGAGCGGCTTTTTCTCTTCCGCTCTCGGCGCGATCGACGGCCGGTCCCGAGGCCTACTCGATCACGCCGGTCGTCGTGGCGGCCTCGCGGGCGGCCGCCTCGCTGATCCCGTTGCCGAGGATGGTGTACCGATCGCGGATACGGTGGGCGGTGGTCAGTGCCTCGATGATCGTTTCGTCTTCGAAGCCGAGGTCGGCACCGGTGGTCGGGGCGCCGATGACCGAGAGGGCGTCGCGGATGTCACGCCACATGCCAGTCTCGCCCTCGTGGAGGTAGGCGACGAGGATCGAGCCGACGCCGACCTGGTGGCCGTGGAGGGCGCGTCCGGGGGCGATGCGGTCCAGTCGGTGAGAGAAGAGATGTTCGGCGCCGCTCGCGGGACGCGACGATCCCGCGATGGACATGGCGACCCCCGAAGAGACGAGCGCCTTCATCACCACCCACGCGGACTCCTCTAACCCCTGCTTGACGGAGTCGGCGTTCTCGACGAGCATCTCGGCGGTCATTCGCGAGAGTGCGCCCGCGTACTCGGAGTACTCCACGTTCTGGAGCCGGTGGGCGAGTTGCCAGTCCTCGACGGCGGTGTAGTTGGAGACGATGTCGGCACAGCCGGCTGTCGTGAGTTCCCATGGGCCGGCCGCGACCACCTCGGTGTCCGCGACGACGGCGAGCGGCGGGTCGGCGGCCACGCTGTGGCGGGTGTCGCCCTCGGGGATCGACGACCGGCCGCTGACGATGCCGTCGTGACTGGCCGCTGTGGGAACGGAGACGAGCCCGTATCCGAGTCGGTCGGCGGCCATCTTCGCGGTGTCGATCGGCTTGCCGCCTCCCAGTCCGACGAAGTAGGTCGCCCCCGCCGATTCCGCCGCCTCGACGACGCGTTCGACGGCGTCGAACCCCGCGTGTTCGACGGTGACCGTCGCGGGGTCGTCGCCGAGCTGAGCGCGGACCCGGTCGCCGACGAGGCGGTTCGGCGTCGGACTCGTGACGACCAGCGGCCGACCCCCCACCGAGAGGTCGTCGATCACGGCGCCGAGGTCGTCGAGGACGCTGTGCCCCACGACGACGTTCCGTGGGAGCTTGATCCACGTCGACTTCTCGAACATAGGGTCCCTATTCCACCGACGCAGTTAATGGGTGAGGTTCGCGTCCGCGACCGGCGTCGGGTCGACCGGGACCGTCAGCCGGACTCGGCCGTCGGGAGCGTCAGCGTGACCACGCTGCCGCCCGGGTCGTCGGCTTGGATGGTGCGCGATCCCTCGGAGAGGCGAGCCACCCAGTACGCGAACAGGATGCCGAGGCCGGTGCTGTGGTTGAGCTGGTCGATCTCGTGATCGAGCAGGATCGCTCGGCGCTCGATCTCGGGGACCCCCGGTCCGTCGTCGCGGACGTCGATGGCGCCGAGTCCGTCGTCGAGCGCGTAGATGCCGACCCGGCCGGCGGGACGGATCCCAGTCCACGAGCGGCGTCGCGTTCGGTACGCTGATACCGCGGCCGCCGTAACTCCGGGGCATGGACGTGGAACTCACGCGGTCGCGGATCGGCGGCCGGGTGCGGGCACCGCCGTCGAAAAGTTACACACACCGAGCGATCCTCGCGGCGGGCTACAGCGACGGGGCGGTCGTCGCAGATCCGCTGGTGAGCGCGGACACGCAGGCAACGATGCGCGCCGTGGAGGCCTTCGGCGGGTGCGTCGACCGGACGGACGACGGTCGTCACCTCGACGTCGAGGGCTTCGCCGGCCGGCCGGGCGTGCCGGAGGACGTGATCGACTGCGCGAACAGCGGGACGACGATGCGGATCGTCACCGCCTGTGCGGCGCTCGCGGACGGCCTGACGGTGTTGACCGGTGATGCGTCGCTCCGATCCCGGCCACAGGGGCCGCTGCTGGACGCGGTCGAGCAACTCGACGGGCGGGCGGAGAGTACGCGCTCCAACGGGCAGGCGCCCCTCGTCGTCGGCGGCGGGGTCGAGGGCGGCGCGGTGTCCATCCCGGGGGACGTGTCCTCGCAGTACGTCACCGCCCTGCTGATGGCCGGTGCGGTGACCGACGACGGGGTCGCGATCGATCTGGAGACGGCGCTGAAGTCGGCGCCCTACGTCGACATCACGCTCGAAGTTCTGGCCGACTTCGGGATCGAGGCAACCGAGACGGACGCGGGCTACCTGGTGCCCGGCGGCCAGGCCTACGGACGGGACGACGCCTATCCGGTGCCGGGCGATTTCTCGTCGATGTCCTACCTGCTGGCCGCGGGCGCGGTGGCCGGGAGCGAGGAAGGGGTCGTCGTCGAGGGCGCACGACCCAGCGCGCAGGGTGACAGTGCCATCGTCGACGTGCTGTCACGGATGGGCGCGGACGTGTCCTGGGACCGCGAGGCCGGCGAGATCACCGTCTGGCGGAGCGATCTCTCCGGGATCGAGGTGGCCGTCGACGACACCCCGGACCTCCTGCCGACGATCGCCGTCCTCGGTGCCGTCGCGGACGGGGAGACGCGGATCGTCGACTGCGAACACGTCCGATACAAGGAGACCGACAGGGTGAGTGCGATGGCGACGGAGTTGGAGAAACTGGGCGCCTCGGTGACCGAAACGCCGGATACCCTGACGATCCACGGGGGCGACTCGCGACTCCGGGGGGCGACCGTCGCGGGCCACGACGATCACCGGATCGTGATGGCGCTGTCGGTCGCCAGCCTGGTCGCGGAGGGAACCACAACCGTCGAGGGGGCCGATCACGTCGACGTCTCCTTCCCGGGGTTCTTCGACGTGCTTTATGACCTCGGAGCCGAACCTATCGAACATGAACGGTAACCGATTCGGTCGTCTGTTCCAGGTGACGACCTACGGGGAGAGCCACGGGGACGCCATGGGCGTCGTCGTCTCGGGCTGTCCCGCGGGGCTCGAACTCGCAGAGGCCGACATCCAGCGTGACCTGGACCGGCGCAAACCCGGTCAGTCGATGATCACGACCAGCCGCGGCGAACCCGACGAGGTGCGGATCCACAGCGGGATCCAGGACGGGTATACCACGGGTACGCCGCTGGGCATGGTCATCCAGAACAAGGACGCCCGATCGGGGAAGTACGAACCGTTCGTGACGGCACCTCGTCCGTCCCACGGCGATTTCACCTACTCCGCGAAGTTCGGGACGCGCAACTGGGGCGGCGGCGGCCGCTCCTCGGCCCGGGAGACGGTGAACTGGGTCGCCGCCGGAGCGGTGGCGAAGAAGATCCTCGCGGAGCGAGGGATCGAACTGAAGGCACACGTCACCCAGATCGGCGACATCGAAGCCCCCGACGTGAGCTTCGAGGAGATGGTCGAACACAGCGAGGACAACGAGGTACGCTGTGGCCACCCCGAGACGGCCGAGCGGATGCGCGAGCGGATCGACGAGTACCAGCAGGCGGGTGACTCCATCGGCGGCGCCATCGAATTCGAGGTCCGCGGGGTTCCGCGGGGACTGGGCGCGCCGCGGTTCGACTCCATCTCGGCGCGTCTGGGTCAGGCGATGATGTCCGTCCCGGCCGCGACGGCCTTCGAGTTCGGCCTGGGTCGCGAGGCGCGACGATACACCGGGTCGGAGCGCAACGAGGACTGGGAGTTCGACGAGAGCGAGGCACGCAGTGCCTCGAACGACGCGAGCGGCGACGAGCCGCGAGCGCGAGGCGACCCCGTTCCCGTCGGCAACGACCACGGCGGCATCCAGGGCGGCATCACGACCGGCCAGCCCATCACCGGCGAGGTGACGCTACACGCCCCCACCTCCATCCCCAAGACCCAGACCACCGTCGACTGGGAGACTGGCGAGGAAAAGGAGATCCAGGTCGTCGGCCGCCACGATCCGGTCCTCCCGCCCCGTGGCGTGCCGGTCGTCGAGGCGATGCTCGCGGTGACCGTCGTCGACTTCATGCTGCTCGCGGGGCGGATCACTCCCGACCGGCTGGACGGCCAGCCCGGGGAGTACGACACGGAGTACCACCCCCGGAGCCCGGACAACGTCGACTCGTAGCGGGCCGCGCTGGCGGTGCGTCGCCCCGTTCCGCCCGCGGCGTTCACCGCCGATCCGTCGGCACAGACTATATAGCCTGTGACGTTGACCCATACGTACTCACCGATGGTAGCCGACGGCCAGCCAACTAGCCTTCGTGACATGTTCTCCGAGGTGTCGGGTGGCTCGCTCTCGCTGCTCACCGTCAACCGGACCCGGCCGGAACAGGTCCAGAACTTGCTGGCCGACGCGTTCGCGACGGGGTCGGTGGAGTTGTCCGAGCGGTCGCTCCCGTCGGACGACGACCTGCTTGTGCTTCGCGAGGACGGGGAGATCACCGCCGTCTCCTCGCTCGACCGGGTAATGCGGTCGTTTCTGCTCGTGAACGGGGACCAGTTCACGACGAGCACCCGAGGGTTCGACGAGGACGTACCCGCGGTGTTGACGGGCATGGACGGCACGCTGTTCGACCTCCGTGGCTATCCGGACTCGAACAAGGAGAAGCTCCTCCTGGTGGTGATCTCCCGGCATATCGAGCGCCGGGCGTACGAGGCCGGCGAGGGAACTCTCCGAGCGACGTTCCAGCGACTCTCCCGTCTCGAAGACGAGTCGGGGACGCGGCAGGTGTACGAACGGCTCGCCGGACGGCCGCTCGACGTCCACGTCTACGGCGTCCCCGACGAGTCGCCGACGTGGCTCGACGCGACGGTTCACGCAGGTACCACCCACGAGTATCGTCGCTCGTGGTGTGTGGTGTATCGACCGCCGACCCGGGGTGGTGTAGACGACCCGGGACCCGGACCCGCGGCGCTGGTCGCCCACCAGCGGGCACCGAACCGCTGGCGGGGGTTCTGGACGTACGACCGCGAGCGCGTCGAGCGGATCCACCGCTACCTGGTGCGGTCGTTCTGAGCGACCGACCCACTACCGGAGGCCCTGATCCCCGGAGAATTGTCAGGAGAGTTATATTCGCCTCACCGGGTCCGAGTCGACGGCTCGAAGCCCACCGGAGCAGCGTCCAACAGCGGGCATTCTCGGCGTGCGTTACGTGCCGATCGGAGCCCCCGAGATCGGGAGTCCTACATCATTTTTGCTTGGTAACGTATAGCAAAGGCTTTAGTCGAACCATGGTCAAATCCCTCGGTAGTGGCCCCCCTGCGGGCCGTGATTTGAATATGACTGACCATGAACTCATGTGGCGGATCGCTGGTGGGTCGGGCGACGGCATCGCGTCGACCAGCCAGAACTTCGCCAAGGCCCTGATGCGAGCGGGGCTCCACGTCTTTACGCATCGACATTATCCGTCGCGGATCCGCGGCGGACACACGTACACGGAGGTACGAGCCAAGACCGAACCGGTACGCTCCCGTGGTGACGGGTTCAACTGTCTGCTCGCGCTGGGGGACTCCTTCGCGCGCAACCCACAGGAAGACGCGTACTACGGCGACGAGGAGATCAAGCCGCTGTCCGAGAACCTCGACGAACTCAACGAAGGCGGGATCATCGTCTACGACACCGGCCTGCTCGACAGCGCCGACATCCCGAACTTCGAGGAGCGGGTCGAGGAGAACGACTGGCACGTCTACCCGCTCAACCTCCGTGAGATCGCTCGTGACCACGGCCGGGAGGTCATGCGGAACACCGCCGGCGTCGGCGCGACGGCCGCACTTCTCGGCATCGACCTCGAGTACTTCGAGGAACTGATGGCCGAATCGATGCCGGAGGACATCCTCGAACCCAACAAGGAGATCCTGCATTACACCCACGACAAGGTGATCGAGGAGTTCGAGTTCACCCACGACCTCCGCGTACCCGAGGGAAGCCACGACGAGGAACAGGTGCTTCTCTCCGGGAGCGACACCATCGCCTACGGCGCCATCGACGAGGGCTGCCGGTTCATCGCCGGCTACCCGATGACGCCGTGGACCGAAGTGTTCACCATCATGTCCCAGGCGCTGCCGGAACTCGGCGGTGTCTCCGAACAGGTCGAAGACGAAATCGCGGCGGCTGCGCTCGCACTCGGGGCCTCCCACGCCGGCGTCAAGGCGATGTCGGGGTCCTCGGGCGGCGGGTTCGCGCTCATGTCCGAACCACTCGGGCTGGCCGAAATGTCCGAGACGCCGGTGGTCCTCGTGGAGGCGATGCGGGCCGGGCCGTCGACGGGCCTGCCGACCAAGCCCGAACAGGCCGACCTCGAACACGTCCTCTATACGAGCCAGGGCGACTCGAACCGGGTCGTGCTGGCGCCGGGGACGGTCGCCGAGGCCTACGAACAGTCGCGGCTCGCCTTCCAGTTGGCGTACGGCTACAACATCCCCGTCGTCCTGCTGTACGACCAGAAGCTCGGCGGCGAGTTGATGAACGTGCCAGCGAGCCACTTCGACCGCGAGCCCAACCCGGACTTGGGTGCTGTCACCACGGAGGAAGAACTGGAAGAGGCCCCCCACGGCCCCGGCGGGAAGTTCCACCGCTACCGCTACGACGCCGAGGACGGCGTCAGCCCGCGGTCGATCCCCGGACAGAAAGGTGGGCACTTCCTCGTGACCGGCAACGAGCACAACCAGGCCGGTCACATCGAGGAAGATCCTACCAACCGCGTCACGCAGATGGAGCGTCGGATGTCGAAACTCGACGGAATCCGGGAGTTCCTGGACGAGCAGGACACCCAGACGTACATGGGTCCCGAGGAGGCCGACTACGGCCTGATCACCTTCGGGAGCCAGCAGGGGACCGTCGCGGAGGCGGTCGATCGACTCAACGGTGCGGGCCACTCGGTGAAAGGCATCGGCGTCAGCGACATGATGCCCTACCCCGAGGCGGAGATGACCGAATTCTTGGAGAGCGTCGACGAAGCGTTGGTCGTCGAGATGAACGCGTCCGGGCAGTTCCGGGGGCTCACCCAGAAGGAACTCGGTCGGTTCGGTGACAAACTCTCCAGCCTCCTGAAGTACAACGGCGAACCGTTCGAACCCGCGGAGATCGTAACCGGATTCGAAGCGAGCATCGAGGGGCAGGACGTCCCCGACCAGCAGACGACCTACGTCCCGGCGGCAGGTGACTGATCCATGAGTGCATTCTCAGCAATCGGCGAAGACCGCGAGATCGACCGCGAAGAGTTCACCCCCACGCTCGAACCCCAGGCGACGTGGTGTCCGGGTTGTGGTGACTTCGGCGTCCTGAAGGCGCTGAAACAGGCCATGCCCGAGGTGGGGCGCAACCCCGACGAGGTGTTGCTCGTCACCGGCATCGGCTGTTCGGGGAAGCTCAACAGCTACTTCGAGAGCTACGGCTACCACTCGATCCACGGGCGTTCGCTCCCCATCGCCCGGGCGGCGAAACTCGCCAATCCCGACCTCGAAGTGATCGCGGCCGGCGGCGACGGTGACGGCTACGGGATCGGTGGCAACCACTTCATGCACACCGCCCGCGAGAACCACGACATGACCTACATCGTCTTCAACAACGAGATCTTCGGCCTGACGAAGGGGCAGACTTCGCCCACGTCGCCGAAGGGCCACAAGTCGAAGACCCAGCCCCACGGCAGCGCCAAGGACCCCATCCGGCCGCTGTCGCTGGCGCTCACCTCCGGGGCGTCCTACGTCGCGCGGACGGCCGCGGTCAACCCGAACCAGGCCAAGGAGATCCTCGTCGAGGCGATGCAACACGACGGCTTCGCCCACATCGACTTCCTCACCCAGTGTCCGACCTGGAACAAGGACGCCCGGCAGTACGTCCCCTACACGGACATCAACGACTCCGAGGACTACGACTTCGACCCGACGAACCGAGAGGACGCCCAAGAGATGGCCAGCGAGGCCGAGCGATCCCTCTACGAGGGCGAAGTCCTCACGGGGCGGTTCTACGTCGACTCCGAACGGCCGTCCTACCAGGAGGAAAAACAGGCCATCGGCGAGATGCCCGAACAGCCCCTTGCGGAGCGGTATTTCGACGACGACTACGAGTGGGAGCGGAGTCACGACCTGTTGCTCGACCGGCACAAGTAGCCGGACGGGACGTCTCCGGAGACGTTCGACGAACGCGTTTTCGCCTTCGCAACATATTTTTTCCGTGGACCGAAAGGACTCCACATGGGAACGACCGCTACGGAACGTCGTATTCTTTCCGTCCTCGAAGAGGACGCACAGGCGTCCTACGGGGAGATCGCGGACCGCGCTGGCGTCTCGAAGCCGACGGTTCGTAAGTACATCCAGCAGATGGAGGAGGAGGGGGTTATCGTCGGGTACTCCGCAGAGGTCGACCCGAAGAAGCTCTCGGGGCAGTCCATCGCCATGGTCGGGATCGAGGTCGAGAGCGAGCGGTACGTCGAGGTGACACGCGCGTTGAAGGCCATGGACGCCGTCGAGGCGCTGTACACCTCCTCCGGGGACCACATGCTGATGGCGGAGGTGCGGGCGCCGGACGGCGACGCCCTCGGCGACGTGATCAACGACGACGTGCTCGATCTCGACGGCGTGACGGCCACACATCCCTCCTTCCTGCAAGAACGGCTCAAGTAAGCGCAATCTTGAGGGTGCTCGGCGACCGACGGTAGCTATGTCCGGCGGCGGGACGCTCCCCAGCGTGGTCGACGACGGCGACGATCGCATCGTCTGTCACGTCGACGTCGACTGTTTTTACGCCTCCTGCGAGCGGTTGCGCGACCCCGAGCTTCGGGGCCAGCCGGTCGTCGTGGGGATGGGGTACGAGTCCGGCGAGCCCCACGGCGCCGTCGCCACGGCGAGTTACGAAGCCCGGGCGTTCGGCGTCGAGAGCGCCCAGCCCATCTCGGCGGCGCTCGAACGGCTGCCCCGCATGGCCGACGCCCGCGACGATCCGTCCCTCGATCCGGCCGAGGCAGGGTACTACCGCCCGGTCGACCTGGAGTACTACCGTGAGGTGGCCGAGCGGATCAAAACGATTCTGCGGGAGTGTGCCGACCGAATCCGGGAGGTGAGCGTCGACGAGGCGTACCTCGACGTGACCGAGCGGACGGCGTGGACGGTCGTGGACGGTCGAACGCTCGCGGAGGGGTACGCCCGGTACGTCAAAGAGCGGATCGCCCGGCAGGTGGGCGTCCCCGCGAGCGTCGGCGTCGCGCCCAACATGAGCGCCGCGAAGGTGGCGAGCGATCACGACAAGCCCGACGGACTGGTCGTGGTCGAACCCGGCGAGGTACGGGCCTTCTTCGAGCCGTTGTCCGTCTCCGCGGTCCACGGCGTCGGACCGGTGACGGCTCGAGAACTGCGCGAACTGGGCGTCGAGACGGCGGGCGACCTCGCGGCGGCCGATCCCGGGATCCTTCGCGAGCGGTTCGGCGAGCGGGGCCGGACGCTCCACGAGCGAGCGCGCGGCCACGACGACCGGGAGGTGACGCCGAAGGGCCGACCCAAGAGCCTCTCGCGGGAGTCGGCGTTCACCGAGGCGACCGACGACGCCGCCCGCCAGCGCGAGACGGTCGCGGGGCTGGCGGCGGACGTCGCGGAGCGGGCCGCGGGGAAAGACGCCCTCTATCGCACCATCGGCATCAAGGCGGTGACGCCGCCGTACGACGTGAACACGCGCGAGCGATCGCTGCCGGGGCCGGTCGCCGACGCCGACCTCGTCCGGGAGGTGGCGCTGGACCTCCTCGCGGAGTTTGCAGGCGAGCCGATCCGAAAACTCGGGGTGCGAGTATCGAACCTCCAGTTCGCGGCGGCGGAGCAAGCACGACTCGACGGCTGGGACCGGGCGGACACCGCGGAGTGCGAGGGCGACGTACCGCTGTGCGACCAGTCGTCGCTCGGCGACTTCGACGCGTAGCGGCGGCGGTATCGGACGCCCGTCTGACGCGGAACTATGGGGGGCGAGACCCTCTCACACGTCGATGACGGAGACGGAAACCATCACGGTCGCGGACGTGAGCGAGGGTCCCGGCGGCGACGCCGAGGCCGACCCCGGGGCGCCGGTCTCGCTCCCGGTCGTGGAACTGCTCACCGGCCGGGGGTTCGTCACCGGGAAGTCCGGATCGGGGAAGTCCAACACCGCGTCGGTGCTGGTCGAGAACCTACTGGAGAACAACTTTCCGGTCCTCGTGGTCGACACGGACGGCGAGTACTACGGCCTGAAAGAGGAGTTCGAACTCCTGCACGCGGGCGCCGACGACGAGTGTGACATCCAGGTCAGCCCCGAACACGCCGAAAAGATCGCGTCGCTCGCCTTGGAGGGCAACGTGCCGATCATCCTCGACGTGTCGGGCTACCTCGACGAGGACGTGGCGAAGGAACTCCTGCTCTCGGTCGCGCGCCACCTCTTCGCCAAGGAGAAGAAACTGAAAAAGCCTTTCCTGATGCTGGTCGAGGAGGTCCACGAGTACATCCCCGAGGGCGGCGGCTTGGACGAGACGGGGAAGATGCTCATCAAGATCGGCAAGCGGGGCCGGAAACACGGCCTCGGCATCGTCGGGATCAGCCAGCGGCCGGCGGACGTCAAGAAGGACTTCATCACGCAGTGTGACTGGCTCGTGTGGCACAGACTCACGTGGAACAACGACACGAACGTGGTGAGTCGGATCATCGACGCCGAACACGCCAGCGCCGTCGAGGATCTGGGTGACGGCGAAGCGTTCCTGATGACCGACTGGAGCGAGTCGGTGCGGCGGGTGCAGTTCCACCGCAAGCGCACCTTCGACGCCGGGGCGACGCCCGGCCTCGACGACTTCGAGCGCCCGGAACTCAAATCCATCAGCGACGACCTCGTCGCCGACCTCCGCGAGATCAGCGACGAACAGGAGCGCCGGGAGAGCGAACTCGCGGACCTGCGACAGGAGGTGGAACGAAAAGCCCAGCGCATCCGCGAACTGGAAGCGGAACTGGAGGAGGCGCGGGACCTCTCGCGGATGGCCGACAAGTTCGCACAGGCGATGCTCCGGAAGGCCGAGGCGCCGTACCGCGGCGGCGACGGACGGAACGCCGCCCGGCCGCTGCCGTCGGATCAGGCGGAGTTGCGCGAGTACGAACCGGAGGAGGGGGACGCGGATGCGAATAGCGGCTCCGGGACGACGGAGCCGAACGACTCCCCGGGGGACTCGGACGCGGAGGCGAACGCGGACGCGACCGGCGAGTTCCCGACGATCGAACCGAACGAGTGGCCGACGCCCGGGCCGGTGTCCGCCGAGGAGGGGAACGAGGCCGACGGCGGGGCGGAGGCCTCGACCGAGGAACAGGCCGACGGGGACACCGACGGCGGGACGGACGCGTCGACCGAGGAACAGGCCGACGTGACGTTCGACGCCGGCGAGGCACCCGCTGTCGATGAGCGGGCGCCGGCGGAGGCGTCGACGGTCGACTCGACGGAATCGGGTGCGACACCGGGCACTCGCGAGGCGGTCGTCGCTCGGTTGCGCGACCGGATCGAGGCCCTGCCGGATCTCTCGCAGGCGATGCTGGCTCACTACCGCGAGGCGGGAACTGCCGACCCGGTCGACGCCCACGTCGCGGCGGGCGGGACGCCGAAGCAAACGCTCGCCTACGGCCGGAACCGTCCGCTCCGCCGGGCCGGATTCGTCGAACACGTCGAACGGGACACCTACCGGTACGCGCTCTCTGACCGGGTGGCCGAGCGGTTCGACGGCCACCTCGACGAAGTGGACCTCGCGTCCGTCCAGCGGGACGTCGAACGCGCCTTCGTCGACGAGGCGGCGCTGGTCGACGAGAGCGTGGACGACGACGAGGGTCGGAGCATCCCGGCCGAGGAACGGCCGGACGTGGAGATGGTGCCGGACGAGGAGAGCGTCGAACCGGACGACGGCTTCGTCACCGAAGACGTGGCGATCATCGACGACGACTCGGCGGATGGCGGGGACAACGACGACGGCGGCACGACGACCGACGCCGAAGGCGACGATGGGACCGCGACCGACGCCGAAGACGACGATGGGACCGCGACCGACGCCGAAGACGACGGCGGCACGGCGCCGGCCGAGAGGGACACCGGCGGCGTGGAAATCCTCTAGTCACCTGCCGCCGGACCTGTCAGCACCGCCCGCGGATCGTCGGCCACGGCCGCCCGATCCGCTCTCACCGACGCGACGACACGCCCGACACCAGATCCTCCAGCACCGCCCGCGGATCGTCGGCCTTGGCCACGCCGCTCGCGAGGAGGACGCCCTCGGCCCCGAGGTCGGCAGCGGCGGCGACGTCCTCGCCGGTCGAGACGCCGGCGCCGCAGTAGACGTCAACCTCGGGGTCGACCGCCTCCGCGGCGGCGACGGCGCCCTCGACGATTTCGGGATCGGCACTGGCCACCGACACGTCGCCACCGATGAGTCCGGGAGGTTCGACTGCCACGGCGTCGGGGCCGAGTGCGGCCGCCGCAGCCACCTGTTCGGGGTTGTTGGCACAGACGACCGTCTCCATGTCTGCACGCTTCGCGGCGTCTAAGGCGCCGTCGATGTCGGCGAGTTTCAGTCGGCGCTCGGAATGATTGAGCAGGGACCCCGTCGCGCCGGCGTCGGCGACGGCCTCGGCGAGGGTGTGTCCGGTGTGGCTCCCGTGATCGACGGGCGCGACGTGCTGTGCCCACGTCTCGACCCCCGTCGCGGCGACGCGGTCGAGGTGGGCCGCCTGCGTGGCGACGGCGATGCGGGCGCCGTGGGCTTTGGCCACCGACGTGGCCGCTTCGGCGACGGCGACCGGGTCACAGGGGTACGCTTTGAGGTTGACGAGGACGAACATACCCCGGATGGGGAGGCGTGCGAACAAAAAACGTGACCATCTCGGAACCGGGCTCACTCCTCCGCGAGCGACTCGGCGACGGCCTCGATGGCCTCGATCGGGACGTCGTGTTCCTCGGCGAGCGACTGGGCACGGGCGGCCGAAAGGGTTGATCCGGTCCCGTGGTGGTCGTGGACTGGATCGGGCCGGCCGTCGCGCACCTCCAGGTTCACCGCGTCCCAGCGGGCGTAATGCCCCATCGCGTCGAAGTAGGCCTTGGTCGCGCGGCGTTCGTCGCGGTCGAACTCGGCGGTCAGGAGCGTCTCCTCGCCGACCACCGGGCCGGCCTTCACGATGCCGGCGGGGTTGACGAGCATACTCCCTCCGTTGCCCACGCCGAACCCGATCTCACCCTCTTCGAACCCCTCGGGCACGTCGTCGCTCATGTAGGCCGAACAGGAGGCGACGAACGACTGCGTCTCGAAGGCGTACTCCCGGACCGCGGGGTATATGTCGCAGGTGTCGCGGGCGGCGGGCGAGTCCGCGCGCGTCTTGTCGCCGGGGTGGCCGTGCTGTTCCCAGAACCCGGGCCAGACGGCGGCGTGGATCTCCTCGCCGTCCGCACACAACGCCGCCTTCGAGAGGGTCATGTGGTTCTCGTAGCAGACTAACCCGCCGAGCCGTCCCACGTCGGTGTCGTGGGTGGTGAGGTGGGCGGGGTCGCCCCGGCCCCAGATGCTTCGCTCGTCGTGGGTCGGCATGAGTTTCCGGTGCCGGCGGACGAGTTCCCCCGATCGGTCGAAGAAAAACAGCGAGTTGTAGAGCGTCTCGCTCCCCCGGCGGTCGTCCACCTCGTTCGTCCCGAGGACGAGATGGAGGTCCGCGTCGGCGACGGCCTCGCCGACGGTCTCGACGGCGTCGTCGTCGACGTGGAGGCTGTGTTCCCTCAACTCGACCATCAGGTCGGTCCACCGGGCGATGGAGGTGCTCCGTCGCCAGTAGGGGTAGCCGGGGACGTACGTCTCGGGGAAGACCAGTACGTCGACGCCGCGGTCACCGGCGCGTTCGATCCACCGGCAGGTCTTCGCGAGGGTGCCCTCGGCGTCGTGGTACTCCGGTTCGATCTGTGCGGCGCCGAGCGTGAACGTCTCGGCCACGTCACGGGACATGGCCGGGCCGTCGTGCCCGACCGACATAACCCTCCGCCCTAGTCCTTGCGCTTGACCACGTCGCCGAGGGTGGTCGTCGTCGAGGAGCCACCGGACCACTCCGCGTCCCCGTCGCCGCCGCCCTCGGACAGCGAGATGTCGAGTTCGCGTTCGAGTTCGCCCTGCACGTCGTCGCTCGGAAGCACGTCGCCGCGTTCGAGTTTGCGGATGAGGCTCGCCTTCTCGTTGAGTTCGTTCGCCAGTTCCTCCTGGCTCAGACCGCGGTCCTCGCGGGCCGACCGAATGCGGTCGTCGTAGTCGGTGGCGACCTCCTCCATGTCGTCGAACATGTCGTTGCGGCGGGAGGAGCCGCCGGAGGAACTCGACCCGCCGCCGGAGGTGGACGAAGACGAGGACGAAGACGAGGACGAGGTGGAGTACTTCGTGGAGGACGAACTGCTCGACTCGGTACGGACCTCGGTCCCGAAGTCCGAACACTCGTCGCAGAGTTCCAGTTCGGCCCCTTCGACCTTCGTCGTAGTCAGCGACGAACTCTCGGCTCCACACATTTCACACTGGGGCATATGCCTCCGTAGCGGACGCCGGGGGATAAAAGGTGCGCCCCCGATCCAATCACTGGAGGTCGCGCCACGCACCCCAGAACCGCTGGAGTGCGGTGACGTGACCGATGACGGCAAACAGCGCGAGCAGGTAGCCGACGACGGTCAGCGGCCCCACCGGATCGGGGATGACGGCGGCGGCGACGCCCCCGACGCCGATCAGCGCGAGACGGTCGGCGCGACCGACGAGGCCGCCGTACTCCCGGCCGAGCCCGACCGCCTGGATCTGCGTGCCGAGATAGGAGGTCAACAGGACGCCCGTGACGGCGAGGAGGCCGAGGTCGTACCGACCGACGCCCGCGGCAAGCCCCACTACGAGGACGACGTCGGCGTAGCGATCCAGCACGTGATCCAGCAGGTCGCCCGCCCGGGAGTCCACGTTCTGTGTCCGTGCCAGCGCCCCGTCGAGGAGATCCAGCCAGCCGTTCGCGAGGACACAGCCCGCTCCGAGGAGGTAGCCGAGCGGCGTGGCGAGGTAGAATCCTGCGGCGGCCACGAGCGCGAAGCCGAAGGCGACGACGCTGACGCCGTCGGGCGTGAGGCCGAGTCGGTCGGCCGCGGCCACCATCGGGTCGAGGACGAGTTCGGCCACCGGGCGCAGACGATCCAGCGTCATAGGTACTCGAGGAAGTCGACGTCGCCGGCGCTGGGCTCCCGGTTGCCGGCGATCACCGCCTCGATGTCGGCGGCCACCGCCGCCGGCGTCCGGTCGGTCGTGTCGATTTCGAAGACGCGGTCGGCGCCGTGACGGTCGACCGCCTCCGAGAGGATCACGTCGAGCGCCTCGCTCTCGGCGTTCTCGGCTGCCTTCGCCTCGCTCGCGCCGCGGTCGCGCAGGCGCGCTTCGAGCACGTCGGGGCGACACCGGAGGACGACGACCCGGTCGGCGTCGAGGTGGTGGGCGAGGTGGGATTCGGCGACGCCCGACCAGTCGCCGACCGCCTCCCGGACGGCGTCGAGGTCGGCCACCAGCGAGTCGCGGTCCGCGTCGCGTTCGGTCCAGAGCCCCGCCTCCCGGATCAGGTCGTTGAGGTGGATCACCGGGTCGTCGAGCAGGGTCGTGGCCGTCGTCTTGCCGGTGCCCGGGGTGCCCGTGACGGCGACCCGCTCCGTGTCGGTCACGTCCGCACCTCCGCGAGGACGTCGTTGATCGTCTCGACCGCGCGGGGCGTTGACTCGCGGGTGCCACAGGAGACGCGGATACAGTCGGGGAGGCCGAAACTGGAGCAGTCGCGGACGATGACGCCCCGTCGCTGGGTGGCCTCGGCGACGGCGCTCGCGTCGCCCACCGCCGCGAGGACGAAGTTACCCCCGCTCTCCCACGTCGGCGCGTCGAGGTTCTCGCGAAGGTAGGTCCGTGCCCAGCGCGCCGTCTCGACGGTCCGTTCGAGGTGGTCGTCGTCGTCGAGGGCGGCCAGCGCGGCCCGACACCCCACCTCGCTGGCGGCGAAGGGCGTGTTGACACGGGCGTAGGCGTCGGCCCACGCTTCGGGGACGACCCCGTAGCCGACGCGGAGGCCGGCGAGACCGTAGGCCTTCGAGAACGTGCGCGTGACCGCGACGTTGTCGTGGTCGTCGAGGAGGTCGATCGCGGACGGCGACTCGGTGTACTCGCCGTAGGCCTCGTCGACGACGAGTAGGGTGCGGTCGGCCACGGCCTCGGCGAGGTCGACGATTGCCGCCCGCGCGAGTTCGGCACCCGTCGGATTGTGCGGCGTCGTGAGATAGACGATCCGCTCGCCGTCGTAGGCGTCGAGGACGGTGGCCGGCGTCTGGACGAAGTCGTCGGCCTTCGAGAGGTCGTAGGTCGCCACCTCACCGTGGTGATAGCGGGCGCTCATCCGGTAGTAAGAGAAGCCGGGATCGGGTGCGAGCACCCGGTCGCCGGGGTCGAGGAAGGCCCGCGAGAGGTAATCGAGGGCGCCGTCGGCACCCGGCGTCACCCAGATCTGCTCGGGGGTGACTCCCCAGTAGGCGGCCAGTTTCTCGCCGAGGTCCGTGTGCGAGGCCTTCGGATAGACGCCCACGGTGGGCGCCGTCTCGCGGATTGCCTCGACGGCCGCCGGCCCCGGTCCGTGCGGGTTCTCGTTCGAGGAGAGTTTCGTGAGGTCGCCGGGGTCCATCCCCAAGTCGCGGGCGACCTCCTCCGCCCCGCGGCCGGGGACGTACGGCGAGAGCTCCGAGAGATCCCGTGGTTGCATGATCGGAGGATGCGGACGCCGACGCTTAAGCGTGGCCAATGGCGCCGACCCATCAGGGATCGGCCTCGATGGCCTCGATCCCGTCGTGGGCCAGTTCCAGTGTCTCGGTGGCGGCGGCCGGTCGATCCGCGGCCAGTTCCGGTCCCTCCCATCCGACCGGCGTGGCGTTGAGACAGCGCCACCCCCGCGCCCGGGTGCCGGCCTCGTCGAGGAGGAACACCCGCACGTCCCGCCGCTCGGCCGTCCCGTCGACCCAGCCGCGGAGCCAGTCCCACAGCCGCCGGTCGTCGGTCACGCCACGTCGGAGTCGGAGGGTCGGCGAAGTGGTGCGTCGTCGCGAGGGGGAAGGGATCGCGCCGGCGAACCGGCCGGGGCGCACGCGCCAGCGCAGCCGATCCGGCGTCCCGGCCGGTTCGTCGCCCCCACCGTCGTCGGCCGGCCGCGCTTGGACACGCACCGACAGGCCGGTCACCGCCGTGAACCCGAGAGGCGGGCGGTCGTCGCCGAGATCGACGTCGAACCGATGGCGGCCGTAGGGGTCGGCGCCGCGGTCGCTCATTCCGTCTCGCGGGGCCGCACGTCCGGCTTCTCGGGTGGAGACGACTCGAAGGACGGCGTCCCGTCGAGCGGTTCGCGATCACCATTTGCCGGCGGTGACGCCCGCTCGCCGTCGCGGGTCCCGCCGTCGGTCTCCTCGTTCTCGCCGCCGCCGCGTCGGACTCCTTCGTGGACGATTTCGAGCGTCTCGATGGCGACGGCGGAGCGGTCGGCGTCCAGCGTCGGCCCCTCGTAGCTGGCCGGCCAGGCGTTCCGGAACTCCCAGCGCGCCGCGGTCGAGCCCTCCTCGTCCAGCAGGACGACCGCGACGGAGCGACGCGCGTCGTCCACCTTCCCAGTCTCGACGAGCCGTCGCCACTCGGAGAGCTCGATGGAGTCGGTCGTGACGCCGTTCCGGAGCTCCAGCGGGCCGTACTCGTTTAGCCCGGCGAGCTTTCGGGGCGTCGGCGGCTCGTTGCCCTCGCGGTACTCGACGACCGTCGTCGACGTCGACGGGAGCCGACAGCGGCTGAAGCCGGCCTTCGCGACGCCGTCGATTTCGAGGAGGAAGCGCGCCACCCGGAACGGCCCGTGGCGGTCAGGCATCGTACCGCTCCGTTCGGCGGTTCGAACCGCTCGGTTCCAGGCCCTGTCGTGCGGTATCTATGTACATACCGCCTAGCCGAACTCATTCAGAGATATTGAAACTTTCCGCGCTCACAGCCAGTCGGCGAGGCGGTCGGCGAGCCGGCAGGACAGCGCCGCGATGGTGAGGGTGGGATTCATCGCGCCGCCGGTCGGGAAGACGCTGCTGCCGGCGATCCACAGGTTCCGGAGGTCGTGGGCACGGCAGTCGGGGGCGACGACGCTCTCGCTCGGGTCGGTCCCCATCCGTGTCGTCCCCATGTGGTGGTAGGCGGGGCCGGTGGCGTCCGGGCCGACCACCCAGTCGACGGTGGCGTCGAGTTCCTCCAGAATCGCCACCTGCACCTCGTTGACCCGCTCGATGGCGGCGCGCGTGCGATCCCCGACCGACCACCGCACCTCGGGGACGGGGTTGCCGTGGTCGTCGGTCGTCGAGCGATCGAGCGTGATGCGGTTGTCGGCGTCGGGAAACTGCTCGACCAGGCCGCCGACCGCGAGGTGGGTGCCGTAGGAGTCCCGCAGCGAGTCCAGCAGGTCGTCCCCCCAGGTGTCCGCGTGGAGGGCCTCGATCACCGGCGACGGGCCGGCGTAGTTGAGGAACTCGAGTTTGACCCCCGGCAGCGGGTCGGTGTCGTCGTAGAGCGCGTGGCTCTCGGTGGTGTTGAATCCGACGTGGTTCTGCCGGGTCGGACGGTCGATCCGACCGCCGGCGCCCGCAAAGCAGTGGTCCATGAAGTACCGCCCGACGAGGCCGGAGGAGTTGGCGAGGCCGTCCGGGTAGGCGTCGGAGGCCGAGAGGAGGAGGAGGCGGACGTTCTCGACGCCGCCGCAGGCGAGGACGACGGCGCGGGCGGCCTGTCGGTGTTCCCGGCCGTCGGGGGTGGCGTAGACGGCGGCCTCGATCCGGTCGTCGGTGTGGGCGAGTCGCTGGACCGGTGCGCGGTCGATCACCCGGGCGCCGGCGGCCTCGGCGCGCGCGACGTGGCGCTCGGCGGTGTACTTGGCACCCGAGGGACAGACGGGCTTGCAGGTCCCGTAGCCGACGCAGGCGGTCGCGTCGTCGTACGGTTCGGAGTTGCGCGCGTTCGGCACCGAATGGGTCGGGAGCCCCAGCGACTCGCAGGCCTCGGCGAAGATGGCGTCGCTGTGGGAGGGCGGGAAGGCCGGGAGGGGATGGGGCTCCTCGCGGGGCGGCGCGAAGGGGTTGTCGGCGGCGCCGGCGACGCCCAGTTCCCGCTCCGCCTCGGCGTAGTACGGCCGGAGGTCGTCGTATCCGATGGGCCAGTCGCTCCCGACGCCGTGACGGGATCGCATCTCGAAGTCGCGCTCGTGGAGGCGCATCACCATCCCCTGCCAGTGGAGCGTCGATCCGCCGACGCCCTTCACCCGGGCGGCGTTCAGGGGGTAGTCGCGCGGCCCGCTCGTCGCGTAGGCGTCGCGCTCGCCGCCCATCCCCCAGAGTCCCTCGATACCGGGACGCAGGTGGGCGTCGAGTTGCTCCTCGCGGTCGGCGGGGTCGAACCGCGGTCCCGCGTCGAGGACGACGATGTCGTGACCCGACTCGGCGAGCCGAGCGGCGACGATGGCGCCGGCGGGGCCCGCGCCGACGACGCAGACGTCGACCGGCGACGAGGGGGTCCGGTCGGTCGTCGGTTCAGCCATCGTCCTCCATCGAAGCGCGCCGGTAGCTCTCGGTCCCCCCGGGGTAGCCGATCGGGTTCTCGATGCCCACGAGGCGACCACCGGTCGGCGAGGCGTAGAAGGCGTAGAGCAGTTCGTTGACGACGTACAACCGGACGCGGGTCGAGAGAGTGTCGTCGGGGTCCGGATCGGCCACGTCGACGCCGAGGTCGCGGAGCAACCGGTCGCGGGTGGCGGCATCGAGGTCGGTCAGGGGGGCGTCGAACCAGTCGCGGGCCGTGGCGTCGAGGGCCGCCGCGGCATCCACCACGCCCGCTCGGTGGTCGGGGTCGTCGGCCATCCGACCCGCCACGTACGTCCCGACGAACTCCTCGATGCCCGTCGCGGCGTCGGGATAGACGACGTCGGCGACGGCCACGAGCGTCGCGAGCGTGTCCTCGGGGACGTCGGCGTCTGCGGACCCTCCCGCGGACTCCCCGTCGCGGAGCGTGTGTCCGACGGCGACCGCGCCACCCGTCGCCGCCAGCGCCGCCAGCGCGTCCCGCCTCGTCAGATCCATCGGAGGTGGATTAGGCAGGCCTAAATTTATGGCTTGCCCTCCGGATCGACGCCGCGGTCAGAACGGTCGGATATCCGGGTGGCATCGTCACGAGAACGGCCCGCCGCACGCGGACGGCGTCATGATTACCAAAATTTATAACTTTACCGATATTAACCGTGGCGCATGGTACCATCACCCGACTGGCTCTCGCTCGATGCCGGAGAGGAAGTCGTCTGGACGGGGGCCCCGCGATTGCGACGAATCATCTCGAACGTCGCGACGTTCGCTATCTGGTCGCTGGCGGCGTTCGCGGCGGCGTTCGCCCTCACGACTGTGCTGAACGTCGAACTCCCCATCCCGAATCGGGCAGTGTGGGGTGTCGCCGTCCTGTGGACGCTCCTCCAGGCTGTCACCCCCGTCTGGGCGTACTTGCGAACGACAAACACCGACTACCTCCTTACCGACGAGAACGTCTACAAGAAGACCGGCGTCTGGTCGGAGAACGTCACCCGAATCGGCATCGACAAAATCCAGAACACGCAGTTGAAGAAGGATTTCTTCGGCAACGTTTTCGACTACGGAACGATCCTCCTCAGCACGGCCGGCGGGGGTGGAGTCGAGATGTCGATCGAAGATCTGGACGATCCCGACGAACTCCGTACCGAACTCCGGACGAGGATCGCACAGGCCAGCGACCGAACTCACGACGAATCCGGGACGGGTCACGGTAGCGTCGACCCCGAAACGATCGACGCTCTCGTCGACGAGGCGACGAAGCTGCGTGAAACTACGGAGACCGTCGAACGCCACCTGCAATAGACCATGCCGGAAGCAACTACCGACGCCGACGTTCCTGCATCGACGCCGCCCGACCACGCGGTTCCCGAGTGGCTCTCACTCGACGACGGAGAGGAGATCCAGTGGATGGGCAGCCCTGTTCCGGTCAGCATCGTCGGGACCGCCGTCTGGGGAGTGCTGCTCACCGTCGTCCTCATCGGCTTTCTCATCCTGCTCATGCTCCCGTTCTCGTGGATTTCGCTGCGGAACACCGACTACGTGGTCACCGACGAGTCGCTGTACGTCAAGAAAGGTGTCCTGGGAACGAACATCGAGAGCGTCGCGCTCGACAAGATTCAGAACACCGAGTATAGCCAGTCCTTCTGGGGAAAACAGTTCGGTTTCGGCAGTATCGACATCAGTACCGCCGGTAGTTCCGGTGCCGAGATCAGTTTCCAGAAGGTCAAAGACGCCCGCAGCGTTCGAGAGACGATCACCGGCCTGACCACCGAGACCCGACGTTCGACTTCGGCGAGCGACGGGACGACGGAGTCGACCGCCGCTTCGACGACCGACCGGATGGACGAACTGGTCGAGGAACTCCACGCCACCCGACGAGCAATGGAGCGGATAGAGCAGCACCTGAGCGACGAGCGGGGAGCGTCGCCCGGCGACTCGCCTTCCGCCGAGGACACACCGAACTGAAAGTGCGACTCGTTTTCGGCGCGTCGTACCTCCGATCGGGCGGGCCTCACACACCGGGCCCCGGTCGAGTCGTGCCTCCCCGAACGTGCGCCCCCGCTCTCGCCGACGAACATCCCGCAGGACACGTCGACGGACGTTCAGGCGCCGCCGGCCTCGCCCTGGTGGAATCGCGGCACGCCAGCAGACCTCTCGCTGAATTAAAACGTACGCCCGGAACACTACCGAGCGACCATCTACTAGTAGGCCCGATGGATGTAGAGTGAGTAAGCGTTCGGCGACCTCCCGGGTCCTGACGGACCGCTCGGTCGCCGATTCACTCGCGCGAACGGACGTGAGCGCGAGGCCGACGAGCGACTAAGCGCCGAAGGCGCGCTGGAGCGAGGAGTGCTTTTGTCCGAGCTTTTGCAAGCGAGCGCAGCGAGCGCTGCAAAAGGTCGTAGTGTGCGCCCGGAACACTAACGTCCGGCCTCATCCCTGGCGGCGTGCCGTGTCGGCCGGCTAACCCTCGTGCCGGGCGGCCGTCGACTGCGTGGGACGGCGCCACGTGTCTACTGTCGCGTGCCCGGGTTCGCCGCGCGGTCATCGCGCCCTGGTGGGCGTGCTCGGGCGGGGACTGAAGGCACGCACGAACGAGTACGTTCCCCAGTCGCTAACCTCTTGTGGACCGGCAGTCAGTAGACGTAGTCGTCGTCGGGAATATTGAGGTAGCCGCCTCCACGGAGGCGGCGCTTGCGCCACCGGTAGCCCACGAGGAGTTTGATGGCGTTCCATCCGGCCGCGAACTTCCGGTCGAACAGCCGATAGCCCGCCTCCTCGGCGAGCATCTTCCGAGCAGTACGGAACACCCGATCCCAATCGTCGGGGCCGTAGTCCGCGACCATGTCGGCCATCGTCACGTTCCGGAGGATCTCGTCCTCGATGGCGTCCTTCCAGGCGGCGTTGTACGGGGAGAGATCGCCCGTTCCTGCCAGTTCGCCAGCGATGGCGCCGGTGCGGACGGCGACGTGATCCCCACCCTCGTGGAACGCGGAGGTGGTGCCCATCGCCCCGCCGGCGACGGCGATTCCGGCCTCGACCGGCGAATCGATCGGGCGGGTCGAGGAGATGGGGTACGTCTCGGTGCCGCCCGATTTCCCCCGGTCCTCGACCAGCGGAAAGTCCCCGGGAACGTCGTACTCGTCGCCGTACTCGTGTTCGAGGAGCCGACGGAGGTACTCGCTCCCGCCGGGGACCGACTCGTCGTCCGGGCGGATCAGGGCGTAGGACGCCGGCTTGGCGATATCGCCCAGGTCGAGGCCGATTGGCATCGTGAGGCCGACCCGAGCCACGCCGTCGTCGTTGGGGAAGATCCACGGGTACGCCGTGTGACCGGGGATGTAGCCCCACCAGAACGTGATGGCGCCCCGGAGGTCCTCCGCGACCGCCGGCGGCAGTTTCCGGTGTTCCTGGTACGCGATATGGTTGGCGGTCGTCGTCCCGAGACGGTCGGTGACGGGGTACGGGAGGTAGCGATCCAGCACGCGGTTGGTGACTGTACGCTGGGGGCCATCCGCGAGGATCACGAAATCGGCCGTCACGGACTCGCCGTCGGCCAGTCGGACGGTGTGACGCGGGTCGTCGCCCAGGTCCGTCTCGACGTCCTTGACGGAGACGCCGACGCGGTAGTCGGCACCCGCATCCTCGGCGCGTTTCCGGAGCCAGTCGTCGAATCGGGCGCGGTGGAAGGTGTATCCGAAGCCGTCGTACGAGGAGTCGATGCCGGTACTGTGCAGGACACAGGACTCCGTGGGGCCGACGAACGAGGCTCGGTCGAGTTCCGACAGCAGGACGTCGTCCGGGAACTCGTCCGGGTGGATTCCCATGATGTCGACCCAGTAATCGAGGATGCCGGCGGCGTCCGTCGAGTCCGGCCCGAGCCCCGCTCGGTCGTCGCGGGGGACCCCCTTCTCGAAGACGCGCGCGGAGGCACCGGCCTCGGCCGCCGCGTGTGCCGCCGCGGAGCCTGCGGGACCGCCGCCGACGACTGCTACGTCGACGTGTTCCATACCGTCCCTCCGACGGGCGACTGTATTAATGACCCGGAACGCGGCGAAGGGTTCGCCGCCTCGATCCCCGGAGGGTCTATTACGGAGGCGGGTGCAACCCCTGCCATGACCGATCCCGACGTCGTCGTGTTGCGACAGAAGGTACACGGCATGGATCCGGAGTCGTACGGAACGAAACTGCGCGAGCGGCTCCCCGACCACGACGTGGCCGTCGCGACCACGCCCGACGAGGAGCGCGACCTGCTCCGGCGGGCGCGGGTGGCGACCGGCATCCACTTCGACACCGAGTTGCTCGACGGAGCCGAGTCCCTCGACCTCTTTGCCTGTGCCTTCGCCGGCACGGGTCACCTCGATGTCGACGCGTTCGCCGATGCGGGCGTGGCCGTCACCAACGCCGCCGGCGTCCACGGTCCCAACATCTCGGAGTACGTGATCGGCGCGCTGGTCGCCCACGAGCGGCGGTTCAGGCGCGCCCGGGATCAACAGCGTCGCGCCCACTGGGAGGCGTATCCCGTCGGGGAACTCCACGGAAGTACCGCCGCAGTCGTCGGACTGGGCGCCATCGGCTCCGCGCTCGTCGAGCGGCTCCACCCCTTCGGCGTCGAGACCGTCGGCGTCCGGTACACGCCCGAGAAAGGCGGGCCGACAGACGAGGTGATCGGGTTCGACGACGTTCACGACGCGCTGGCCGGCGCAGACTACGTGATCCTCGCCTGTCCGCTCACCGACACCACTCGCAGCCTGATCGACGCCGAGGCGCTGGCGTCGATGCCCGCGGACGCCCTGCTTGTGAACGTCGCTCGCGGCCCTATCGTCGACACGGACGCCCTAGTGACGGCGCTCCGCAACACGGACCTCCGCGGGGCGACCCTGGACGTGACCGATCCCGAACCGCTGCCCGCGGACCATCCCCTCTGGTCGTTCGAGAACGTCCAACTCACCCCGCACAACGCCGGCAACACCCCGCAGTACTACGACCGCCTCGCGGACATCCTCGCCGAGAACCTGCGACGGATGGACGAGGGGACCGACGACCTGGAAAATCAGGTGGTCTATAGTGGCGATTGAAAGTCATTACACAGCCGATCGCAGTACTGCGTCCGATCGGCTGAGCAACCAGTTTCAATCGCTACTATAGTTCTCGGGTGGTGCTACCTCGTTCCGGAGGGTCCCGACGCCCTCGTAGGTGATCTCGACGGTGTCGCCGGGTTCGATCGTGCCCGGATTGGCCGGACTGCCGAAGGCGATCACGTCTCCGGGGCGGAGGGTGAACCGCTCGGAGAGGAAGGCGACGACCTCGTAGGGGTCGAACAGCATGAGTTCGGTGTTGGCCTCCTGCCGTCGCTCACCGCTCACGTCGGTGTACATGTCGATCCCGCGTGGATCGAGGTCGGTTTCCAGCCACGGTCCGAGCGGCCCGGAGCCGTCGAACGCTTTTCTGGCCGTTCGTCCCGGCTGATCGAGGGCGTCCACGTCGTTCATGATCGTGTAGCCCCGAAGCACCTCGGGCACCTCCTCGGGGTCGAGGCGGTGACTCCGCTCGTCGATCACGGCGGCGAGTTCCCCGGCGTAGGTCACTTCCTCGGAGAAGGTGGGGTAGGGAATCGGCTCCTCGTGGGCGATGACCGATGCGGGCGGCTTGATGAAGAAGGCTGGCTGATCGGGCACGTCGTACTCCATCTGGTCGAGCGTCTCGGCGAAGTTCCGCCCGACGCAGTACAGCGCCGAGGGGTCACAGGGCGGCGCGAGGTGGCCGTCCTCGCCGACGACGTACGTCTCCGCGTCCGTCTCGACGACGCCGTCACGATACTGGCCGGCGTACACGTCGCCATCGACCGCGATGCGTGCGCGTCTCATACCGCCCCCGTCCCGGTCGACCGACAAACCGCTTGTGGAACGTCCTCGTGTGTCCTGTGGCGGCGAAACGGTCGTGTATATCAACTGAGAACCTGAGACGCACCCCTGCCCGCGGCCCCCGATCCACGTCAGTTTTTACCCGTCGGCCGGTACCGAGGGGTAATGGACTCCGAACTGCGCGACCGCGTCGAACGAGCGGCGCGGACGCACGCACTCCTCAACGCGGTGAAATACGACAGCGACGCGGACGTGGGCGCGGTCATGGGCCCGCTGATGGGCGAGAACCCCGACTTTCGCGAGTACGCCGACGAGATTCCGGGTGTCGTCGGCGGCGTCGTCGCCGAGGTGAACGACCTCTCGGCCGCGGAGAAGCGGGCCGAACTCGAGGACCTCGCACCCGAGGAGTTGGCCGAACTCGAAGCCGAGGACGAGGGCGAGGACCATCCGCTTCCCGACCTGCCGAACGTCGGCGACGAGGGCGTCGTGATGCGCGCGGCCCCGAACCCCAACGGGCCCTGGCATCTCGGGCACGCCCGGATGCCCGCCGTCATCGGGACGTACAAGGACCGCTACGACGGCCGCTTCCTCTGTCGGTTCGACGACACAGACCCCGAGACGAAGCGACCGGATCTCGACGCCTACGACGCCATCCTCGAGTCCATCGACTATCTCGGGTTCGAACCCGACGACGTGCTCCGCGCGAGCGACCGCCTCGAAACCTACTACGAACACGCCCGCAAGTTGATCGACCTGGGCGGTGCATACACCTGCTCCTGTCCGCAGGCCGACTTCTCCGACCTGAAGAACGCGGGCGAAGCCTGTCCGCACCGAGACAAGGACGCCGAGCGAACCCGCGAGGAGTTCGAGGCGATGGTCGACGGCGACTACTCGGCCGGCGAGATGGTCCTCCGGGTCCGGACGGACATCACGCACAAAAACCCCGCGCTCCGGGACTGGGTGGCCTTCCGCATGATCGACCGCCCCCACCCACGCCCGGAGGCAGCCGACTACCGCTGCTGGCCCATGCTCGATTTCCAGTCGGGCGTCGACGACCACCTGACCGGCGTCACGCACATCATCCGCGGTATCGACCTGCAGGACTCCGCGAAGCGCCAGCGGTTCGTCTACGACTACTTCGACTGGGAGTATCCCGAGGTGATCCACTGGGGCCACGTCCAGGTCGACGAGTACGACGTGACCCTCTCCACGTCGACGATCAAGGAACTGATCGACGAAGGCGTTCTCGACGGCTGGGACGACCCGCGGGCGCCGACCCTCGCCAGCCTCGAACGGCGCGGCATCCGCGGCGAGGCAATCGTCGACGCGATGATCCAACTCGGCACCTCGACCAGCAACGTCGAACTGTCGATGAGCGCCGTCTACGCGAACGACCGCGACCTGATCGACGACGACGCGAATCGGTACTTCTTCGTCCGCAACGGCGTCCGGAAGGCGCTCCACGGTGCGCCCGATGCCGGCCACCCGCCGGTCCACCCCGAACACGAGGAGCGGGGCCGACGGGACGTGCCCGCCGGCGACGCCGTCCTCGTCGAACCCGCGGACGTGCCCGGCGACGGCGAGCGCGTTTGGTTGAAGGGTCTCGGCTGTGTGCGACACGTCGACGGAGCCTTCGAATACGTCGGCGACGACATCGCCGCCGTCCGCGAGGAGGGCGTACCGGTCGTCCACTGGGTGTCCGCCGAGGGCGGCGTCGACCTGCGCCTGCGGACGATGGACGGTGACGTGATCGGCGTCGCGGAACCCGGCGTCGCGGGCGTCGACGCCGACGCAGTGGTGCAGTTCGAGCGGGTCGGATTCGCTCGGATCGACGGCGAGGCGAACGGCGAGACGGTCGCGTACTTCGCCCACGAGTAACGCCCGAACGTTTATTCCCGCCGTGGCCGACGAGAACGTATGCCACGACCGACCGTCGAGACCCGTTCAGACGCCATCCCCCACTGGTACGGTGGCGACGACGTGTTGACGCTCGTCGAAGGGGACGGCCTCACCGTCTACGACAACGAGGGAAACGCGTACCTCGATTTCGTCTCGCAGCTCTACTGTGTCAATGCCGGCCACGGCGAGGAGCGAATCGCCGACGCGATCACGGAGCAGGCGTCGGCGATTCCCTACGTCGCCTCCTCGAAAGGCAACGACGCGCGGTCGGCGCTCGCCGGCCGGATCGCCGAGGTCGCGCCCGGTGATCTCGGGGACGTGTTTTTCGCCGTCTCCGGCAGCGAGGCCAACGAGGCTGCCGTCCAGTTCGCTCGGGAGTACACGGACGCTCGGAAAGTCCTCACGCGCTATCGGTCGTACCACGGCGCCACGTACGGCGCGGCGTCGCTGACGGGCGACCCCGTGACGCGCAACGCGATGGGTCGGCGGGCGGAGACGGGCGGCGCGGCGAAGTTCCTCCCCCCACTGTCCAACCGTTCGCCGTTCGACGCCGACACACCCGCCGGTCTCGCGAAACAGGCCGCCGACCACCTGGAGTACGTGATCCGTCAGGAGGGCCCCGACTCGGTCGCGGCGGTTCTGATGGAGCCGATCGGCGGGTCGAGCGGTGCCTACCCCGCCCCGGCCGACTACTGGCAGCGCGTCCGTGGCATCTGTGACGAGTACGACGTCCTCCTGATCGCCGACGAGGTCATCACGGGCTTTGGTCGGTGTGGCGAGTGGTTCGGCATCGACACCGAGGGCGTGGTGCCGGACCTGCTCACGTTCGCCAAGGGCGTCACGAGCGCGTACGTTCCACTTGCGGGCGTGGTGGCGAGCCCTGCGGTCGCCGCTCACCTCCACGAGTTCGGCATCGAGGTGGGTCAGACGTTCGCCGGCCATCCACTTGCGTGTGCTGCGGGCATCGCAGCCATGGACGTCTACGCGGACGGCCTGATCGAGAACGCCAGGTCGCGGAGCGATCACCTCGAAGCCCGCCTGCGCGACCTCGAAGCCTACGACGCGGTCGGCGACGTGCGCGGTCGCGGCTTGCTGTGGGCCGTCGAGTTCACCGACCCCGAGACGGGGGAGCCGTACCACCACCCGTGGATCGAGTCGGGGGACAACCCCGTCGACGACGTGATCGACGACGCCGAGACGCGGGGCGTCCTCGTCGGTGGTGGCCGCCCGCGAACACAGGTCGTCGTCGCGCCACCCCTCCCCGTGACCGACGACGAGATCGACGAAGCCGTGGACGCACTGGACGCGGCGATCACGGCGGTCTTCGACTGATCCGTCGGCCGTCGGGAATCGGGGGTACCGTTTAATAAGCCGGAGTGCCCGACATCGGCCATGCTCACCACCGAGGGACCGCTCCTCACGATCGACGTGGGATCGCGACGGGCCGACACCGCAGACGTCGACGACGTCCTCGAGGCGTACATCGGCGGCCGCGGGGTCGCGACCCGCCTCGCTCACGACCGGATCCCGTTCGACGCCGATCCACTGGCCCCCGAGAACCGCCTCTATTTCACGACCGGGCCCATGCAGGCCTCGTCGATGAGCTTTACCGGCCGCACCTCGGCGACGGCCGTCTCGCCGCTGACCGACGGCCTGCTCTCGACCAATGCCGGCGGCTTCGTCTCGCGGAACCTGCTGGGGACGGGCAACGCCGTCGTCGAACTCGTCGGGGCGAGCGACGTTCCCCTGATCGTCCACGTCCGCGAGGGCGGCGTGACGTTCGAGGAGGTCCCCGACCTGTGGGGCGCGGAAGTGCCTGCGGTCACCGACTACGTCGAGGCGGAACACGACCTCGGGGCGGAACACGTGGCCTGCATCGGTCCGGCGGGCGAAAACGAGGTCCGGTTTGCCTGCATCATGACAAGCGAGACCCGGGCCTTCGGCCGCGGCGGCCTCGGCGCAGTGCTGGGATCGAAGGGAGTGAAAGCGATCACCTTCGACGGCGACGCCACCCCGAACGTGGAGATCGACGCCGAAGCGGATGAGATCCACCGCGAGGCGGCCACGAGCGACCACATCATGAAACGGCAGGGGACCAGCAGCGTCACCGACCTCGCCAACGAGATCGGATCCTTCCCCACCCGCTACTTCGAGGACGTGCGCTACGAGGAGTTCGAGAAGATCAACGGCGATCGAGTGGAGGAAAAAAAGTACAAGAAGGGGACCTGCTCGCAGTGTGCGTTTGCCTGCAAGTTGCCGACGAAGGACGAGGCGGCGGGCGTCGAGACGGAGGGCCCGGAGTTCGAGACGATCATGTCTTTCGGCGGCAACTGTGAGGTCGACGACATCGTCTCGATCATGCAGTCGAACGACCTCTGTGACCGACTGGGGATGGACACCATCTCCTGTGGCAACGCGGTGGCGGCCTATCTGAAGGCCGAGGATGCCTTCGGCGACGACGAGTTGATCCACGAGACCGTCGAGAAGATCGCCCACCGCGAGGGCGACGGCGACCGCCTGGCGGAGGGGATCCACAGGTTCCACGAGGACCTCGGCGTCGAGGACTGGACGGTCAAGGGCATGACCTTCTCGGCGCACGACGGGCGGACGCTCAACGGACAGGGACTCGCCTTCGCCACCGCCAACCGCGGCGCCGACCACATGTACGCGACGTTTTACGCCTACGAGTACCCCCTCGTCGACGCCTCGGAGGCGTTCGAACCGGCAGGACTCTCGACGGCCAAAGCCGAGAAACTCGTCGAACTTGAGAACAAGCGCGCACTGGAGGACTGTGGTGTCGTCTGCCGGTTCTCGCGTGGGATGATGACCTCGGAACGCTTCGAGCGACTCTTCGACGCCGACTTCGACGACCTGCTCGCGGTGGGGGCCCGTGTCGTCGAACTCGAACGCCACTTCAACAACCGGCGCGGGTTCGACCGGTCGGACGACGACCTGCCGTACGACCTGCCGGACTTCGAATCGGCGCTCGACGCCTACTACGACGCCCGCGGGTGGACCGCCGAGGGCGTCGTCCCCGACGACGACGTCGAAGCGGGCGCGAGCGTCGACTATAGTAGCCTTTGTGAGTCATCAAACACCTGATCGCGCGCAGTCCGGCGATCAGGTGTGCAAACAGTTCCGAACGCTACGATAGCGTTCGGTCGTAGGTTTATCCGTGCCGGGCGCTGAACCCCGGTATGGCCATCGACCCGAACTTCGAACGGAACCGCGAGCGGGTGGACGAGGAGGACGGCGTCGCCGTCTGGGGACCGGTCGAACCGCCGGAGACGCTCGGCATCCACGGCACGCACGTGGCCGTCGACTTCGACATCTGCCTCGCCGACGGTGCCTGTCTCGAGGACTGTCCGGTCGACGTCTTCGAGTGGGTGGACACGCCGGGTCATCCCGAGAGCGAAATCAAGGCACACCCGACCTACGAGGACCAGTGCATCGACTGTATGCTCTGTGTCGACGTCTGTCCGGTCGACGCCATCGACGTGGATCCGAGCCGCGAGAACCGCCGCTGAGCCGCGCTGCTCCCCGCCGTCCCGTATCCATCACGAACGATTAAGTGTGTTACTGTGTTACACGTGAGCATGGAGCTGACCGAGCAGCTGAATTTCGATCACGAGGACCGGCGGGATATTTACGACTACGTGGAGGCTCACGGGGACGTTCGGGCGGACCAGGTGCGTCGGGCGCTGAACCTCGACCCCGAGGCGTTCGGCCACCACGTCACCATTCTGCGTCGCGACGGGTACGTCCGGCGCGACGGCAACAGGCTCCGGGTGGCCTACCAGGAGGAGGACGTGGAGGAACACGCCGCCGCCGACGTCACGTTCACCATCCGGGCAGCCCAGCAACGCGACCTTTCCGGGTTGATCGGCGTCATCCGGGAGGTGGCCGAGGAGGGCACCTACATCGAGGCGGAGACGGTGGCGGACCTGCTGGATCACGAGGAGGTGATCCTCCGACACAACGAGGTGCGTTCGCGGATGGTGTTCGTCGCCTGCGTCGACGACGAGGTGGTCGGCTGGGTCCACCTCGACCTCCCCGAGATGGAGAAACTGGCCCACACCGCGGTGCTGACCGTCGGACTCCTGCCGACCTACCGGGACCACGGTATCGGGACCGCGCTCCTCGACCGGGGCGTCCGCTGGGCGTGCGAGCACGGTTTCGAGAAACTGTACAACAGCGTCCCCGCGACCAACGAGGCCGCCGTCGACTTCCTCGAAGCCCACGGCTGGGAAACCGAGGCGATCCGTGAGGACCACTACCACATCGACGGCGAGTACGTCGACGAGATGATGCTGGCGACGTTCCTCGACTGCTGATCACTTGTATCGGGCCCGTTCCTCGGCCGCCGCCTCGTTCCCGTACCGTTCGACTAGTGGCCGGTAGGCCCTCCCGAGTGTGCGCATACACTGGCGCGTGGAGACGTAATCGAGGTCGGCGGCTACCCGCTTCCACGGCCACGCCTGGAGGGATTTGCGGACCAGTAACCGCTCGGCGCGGGGCGATAGGTCGGCCATCGGGTCCGTCAGATGAGCGAGCGCCAGATCCCTGAACGCGCCGGGGGCGGCGTCGTAGAGTCCCGGCCCGAAGGCCGCGGCGGCGACCACGCGCCACTCGTGGTCGGTGAGGCTCGGTGTCGCCGGTAGATCGGTGGCCCGCAGCATCGCTCGCGCGACGTCGGGGTCGAGGTCGCGCAGGGCATCGGAGAGTCCGTCGCGCATCCGTCGACGGAACCGCCGTGCGTGTCGGTCGTGGAGCGCCTCCCCGGCCGGACTCGTCGGTCGGAGCATCACCGCCGAGTACTCGCCGCTGGCGTCGTTCCGGGTCGTCGAGCAGTGGACCGTCCGGTAGCCGTTCCGCGCCCAGAACCGGACGAGCCGCGGTGTCGCGCCGTAGCCGACGCCGAACCAGTCGACGGCGTCGTCGAACTCATCGTGACAGGCCGCCAGCAGCCGCGATCCGAACCCCTCCGAGCGGAGCGCGGGATGGGTGGCGATGCGCAGCACCCGGTAGCCGACTGGCGCGCCCGCCCCGAAGTCGCGCAACTGACTCGTCAGCACGTCCGGGAGCATGTTCCCCCGGACGCGCTTTCCCTCGTACATCTCCTCCCGGAGCGATTCGGGGAGCCCACCCTCGCGTGCGAGGAGGGCGACGGCGGCGACGTGGCCGTCGACACGGAGCGCCCGGGCCGTGAGGTTGGGCGCATCGAGCAGCCGGAGCAGGTCGTCCGGTTCCGTCCGGTAGTGAGCGAGAACGAGGAGGCCGAACGCCTCCCGGAGCAGGTGTTCGTCGGCCAGCAGAGTTCCGGGGTCGAGCGCCCGGTAGGTGGCGTCCGCGGGTGTCGCCCCCGCGAGGACCTGCTCCACGGCGGGGCGGGCGTCCAACAGGAGCGCGCGGAACGCCCACACTTCGACGGGATCGCCGGCCGCATAGCGGATGGGGTCGTGGAGGCGGACGTCGGTCACCTCGCGGTCGCTCTCGGCGAGGCGCTCGCGGAAGCGTACGTCGAAGCCGCGACCGGTCCCCTCGTAGCCGTGGACCGTGGTAACGAAGGCCGTCGCGGGCGCATCGAGGAAGGAATCGAGACGCCGGACGGGCAGGGCGGCCGCCTCGTCGACGATCACCGCGTCGGGAGATCCCGGCAGATCGGCCGCCGACGCGGGGTCGAAAAAGCGGACGCTCCCCCCGCCCGTCGCCGACAGGACGTGAGTCTCGTCGTCGTCGTCCGCGAGGGCGTCGAGGCCGGCGAGCAATGCCCGCGCCCGGTCGAACACCTCCGCAGCGTTGCGGTAAGAGGGGGCAGTGACGATCACGTCCCGGCCGTCGGCGGCGAGGCTCCCGGCGGCGAGGCCGGCGGCCGCCGACTTGCCCCGTCCCCGGTCGGCCTCGACGACGACGGCGACGTCCGTTCCGCGGAGGCGTTCGAGCGCGAACAGGGCGTCGGCCTGATCGGCCGTGAGACACGCCTCGTAGGCTTCGGTGGGGTAGGTGGCGACGTCCGGAACGGGCACGTCGCCGCGCGGCCGCGCCGCCCCCGCGCCGGTCAGGCCCTCGTTTTCGACCGTTCCGGCGTCCACGTCGACGACGGCGACCCCCGGGTGTTCGCGGAGCGTCCCGACGAGTCGTCGTCGGAAGTTCCCGGTTACGGCCGCGACGGTGAAGGGCGGCACGGCGAGTCGCTCGTCGGCGTCGGTTCGCTCGTCGGGCCAGTCGTCGAGCGGCGGCGTCACGAGGACGAGCAAGCCCCCGCCGTCGACGGCGCCGACGACGCGGCCGAGGGCGTTCGGCGAGAACTCCTCGTGGGTGTCGAGGACGACGACGTCCCGCGTGGTGCCCAGGAGTCGGCTCGCGTGTTGCGGGTCGATCCGCTCGGCCCAGCCGATTTCGCGGGTCGTGACGGCGGTCACGTCGGGGTCCTCGCCGACCGCATCGACGGCCCGGGAAGCCGCGTCGAGTCCCCGCGCTCGGTCGCCAGCGAGGGTCAGCAGGCGACGCTCGTTCGCGCGGTCGGCTTCGGCCCGGAGCGCGGCGGCGACGCCGGCGAGGTCCATATCCGCCCTATCCCGGCGGCGACCAAGGGCCTTGCCCTCCGGTCGCGGCGACGTCGGTAACGGGTGGTGACACTAGTGTTACGGGGTCGTTAACTTTCCCCGCGACGTAGTCGGGAGCATGCCGACCGACATACCTGGAATCCACCACGTCACCGCCGTCGGGGCCGATCCCGCGCGCAACGCGGCGTTCTACACGGAGACGCTCGGGCTTCGCCTCGTCAAGCGAAGCGTCAACCAGGACGACGTCTCGGTGTATCACCTGTTCTACGGCGACCGCACCGGATCACCGGGAACCAGTATGACCGTCTTCCCGTACCCGGACGCGGCCCCCGGGCAGGTCGGACAGGGACAGGCCAGCGCCGTCGCCTTCCTGATCCCCGACGGATCGGTCGACTTCTGGATCGATCGACTGGCGTCCGCGGACGTCGACGCCGAGACGACCGAGCGGTTCGGCGATACGGTCGTTCGATTCAGCGATCCGGACGGCCTGCCGCTGGAACTGGTCGCGCGGACCGACGCCCCCGCGGGTGATCCCCCCGAGAGACCGGTGCCCGCCGAACACGCCATCCGAGGCTTTTTCGGCGTCACCCTCTCGCTTTCCGACGCCGACCGGACGGCGACGCTCCTCGAGGCGATGGGATTCGAGACGACCGGAACCGAGGGGCGCCGTCGACGCTACGAGGCGGACGGCGACTTGGGATACGTCGTCGACCTCTCCGAGGATCCGGACGCGCCGCAGGGACGCCCCGGCGCGGGAACGGTCCACCACGTCGCCTTCCAGGTGACCCGGGAGACCCACGCCGAGTGGCGACAGGTCCTGATCGATCACGGCCTGCGACCGACGGACATCATCGACCGCAAGTGGTTCGAGTCGGTGTACGCCCGGACCAGCGGCGGCGTCCTCTTCGAGTACGCGACCGAGGAGCCGGGATACACCGTCGACGAGGAGTTGGCGCACCTCGGGGAACGGCTCGTGTTGCCCGAGTGGCTGGAGGGGCGGCGCGACGAGATCGAGGCGGACCTGCCGTCGCTGGAACTCCACGACACCGTTCGACAGGAATAGGGTGTCCGGATCGGCCGTGTGCCGTCCTCTCACTCCCTCTCGGCTTTGAAAGCGCTTTTATGGGGTCCCCTGCTAACCGACTGTACAGCCTGCCCGCGGTTGATGATGCGCCTCGCCATCAGGGACTCACTCTGGTGAGGTGTGCGAGCCGACGGGTGGGAGGTACAAATCATGTCAGTTTACGTCAATTTCGATGTCCCGGCGGACCTCGCCGAGAGCGCCATCGAGGCGCTCGAAGTATCGCGAGACACGGGTAGTGTCAAGAAAGGAACGAACGAGACGACGAAGGCGGTCGAGCGCGGCAACGCCGATCTCGTCGTCATCGCGGAGGACGTCCAGCCCGAAGAGATCGTCATGCACCTGCCGGAACTCGCCGACGAGAAGGGGATCCCCTACGTCTTCGTCGAGACACAGGACGACGTGGGCCACGCGGCGGGGCTCGAAGTCGGGAGTGCCGCGGCCGCCATCGTCGACGCCGGCGACGCCGAAGAACAGGTCGAAGACATCAGCACGAAGGTCGAGGACCTCCGGTAAGCGATCATGAGCGCCGAAGAGAGTGCCAGCGACTCGATGCCCGCCGAGGTAATCGAGATCGTCGGCAAAACCGGCATGCACGGTGAAGCCATGCAGGTCAAATGTCGAATTCAGGAGGGCTCGAATCAGGGTCGAATCATCACGCGCAACGTCCTGGGGCCCGTCCGCGAGGGCGACGTGCTCCAGTTGCGCGAGACACAGCGCGACGCCGACTCCATCGGAGGACAGTAATGGTCGACACACGAACCTGCGATTACACGGGTGAGGAGATCGAACCCGGTACGGGGACCATGTACGTCAGGACGGACGGTACCGTCCTGCACTTCGTGGACTCCAAAGCCGAGAAGAACTACTTCCTCGGTCGCGAGGCCCGGGATCTGGAGTGGACGGCCGACGGACAGGCCGCCGGCGGACAGGGTGAGGAATGAGCGACGCCGAGCGAACCTTCGTGATGGTCAAACCCGACGGCGTCCAGCGCGGCCTGATCGGCGAGATCGTCTCCCGCTTCGAGGACCGCGGGCTCACGCTCGTCGGCGCGAAGTTCATGCAGATCTCCGACGAACTCGCCCACGAACACTACGGCGAACACGAGGGTAAACCCTTCTTCGACGGCCTCGTCGACTTCATCACCTCGGGCCCCGTCATGGCGATGGTCTGGGAGGGCCAGGACGCCACGCGGCAGGTCCGGCGCATGATGGGCGAGACCGATCCTGCCGAATCGGCCCCGGGTACGATCCGCGGCGACTTCGGCCTTGACCTCGGTCGGAACGTCATCCACGGCTCCGACCACGAGGACGAGGGCGCAAACGAACGCGAGATCGCACTCTTTTTCGACGAGGACGAACTCGTCGACTACGATCGGGTCGACGAGACCTGGTTGTACGAGTAGGTCGCCCGTCGTCTCGACGGGACCGTTCCGGACTCATCCGGAGCTGGCACTCCCCGGCGCGGCTTCGGCGCCGATGTTGTTGGGGACGTCGTTCCGGTCGGCTCGGGCGTGGAGCGCGACCACGTTGTTTTTCGTTCCGCCCTGATCGGTCGTGTCGAAGTAGACGCCGACGCCGACGCTGTCTCCGACGCCGAGATACTGGGCCTCGACCTGCCGACCGGAGAGCGATTCGGCCGACTTCGGCAGGGTGAGCGGCGTCCGGTCCGCGGAATCGTACAGGTAGTATTCGGTCTTGAAGCCGCCGGCGGTGAGCCTGGCCCACAGCCAGACCGGCTGTGTCCCGGCGTTGGTCACCCGGAACACGTCGTCCATCCAGGTGTCGGCGTCGGTGTTGAGCTTGCCGATGTCGATCCCGAGTTCGCCACCCTGGGTCCGAGTGTACGCGCCGTTCGGCCCGGACGCGGGTTCGATTCCCAGCATCGCCCCGGCATCGTCGGCGACGGCGACGCTGATGTCGCGGTCGGCTCGCGCACTGGTGAAGGCGCCCGTCCCGACCACCGCCGCTCCCCCTGCGACCAGCGACGCGAGTCCCGAGAGCAGCCTACGTCGTTCCATACGGGGGACGAATGGCCCGAAACGGCTTTGTATTGAGTCTGTTGACCCGGTTCAAACGGCCTTAGAACGCCGGAAGCATCGCCCTACTCGCTGCCCGACCCGCCGAGATACCCCGTTACGAGCGTTCGCTCCGCCTGCCGGAGTCGATACGAGAGTGTCGATCGTGGGAGGTCGAGTTTCGACGCCAGTTCGTCGAGCGTGATGGCACGCGGCGTGCGGTAGTAGCCGTGGTCGACGGCGGCCTGCATCGCCGCTCGGTGCTCGGGGGAAAGCGAGACCGACTCGAACGGGTTCTGGTGCCACCCCTCGACGTCCCGAAGATGTTCCATCCGAAACGCGATCCCGGACCTGAGGGTCGCACCGAGCGCGTCGTAGAGTAGTCCCACCTTTTCGTCGGATCGGAGTAGGATGCGCCACTCGTGGCGGTCGTCCAACCGCCGGGTCCGAAAGAGCGATCCGGCCGGGAGATATCGACTCGCGAGCGTCTGTACCGACTCACCGCCACCCACGTCCGTCAGGAACGTGTAGACGACGAGTTCGTCGTCGTTCCGGCCCACCACGTCGTAATATCGACTCGCCTCGCAGGCCGTCTCGGTGATCGACTCCGTTCGGCTCCCCGCCTCGGCGTGGAGGCGTTCGACCGTTGTGAGCGCCGCCGACGGGCCGGAGAACCACTCGACGCGCCAAAACTGATCGTCGGACACACAGGCGGTCAGCGACTCTCCGACGAGCCCCGGCGTGTCGATACAGACGTCCATGAGGGGATCGACTCCGGGTTCGTACCGGAGCCGGAACGCGAACTCCCGCATCAGCGACCCTCTCCCGGCCCGCGGCCACGGAGAACTCGAGCCGATCCAACCCGTTGTCCCGTCGGATCGGCCCGGCAGTCACGTACCGAGCGGCTGTCGGAGACCACACCGTCACCGTCCGCCCCACCCTCAAAAGCGTTCGCGTGGGGGAATGGGGGGGCGGCGGTTCGTCGTCGGGGTTGGCGTGCGCCAACTCAACTATTATTTGTGATGGATGCGACATACGACACGAGTAGTATGAGCACCGACGAACCCAGCAAGACGAGCGAGCACCACGGCCACGAACACCATGAGGTGGAGGGCCCCGGCTACCCGACACCCGCGGCGATGCGAACCGAGTCCGAACGCGAGAAGACTGCCTTCGTAATGGGACTTCGAGTGGGGATGGACGTCGACGAACCGGATTTCGTCGGCGTCGTCGACGTCGACCCGGAATCCGAGACGTACGCCGAACTGATCGATACGATCGAGATGCCGAACAAGGGCGACGAACTCCACCACTTCGGCTGGAACTCCTGTTCGTCGTCGTGTCACGCAGAGGGGCTGATGCGCGATCACCTGATCGTGCCCGGCCAACGATCCTCGCGCATCCACGTCATCGACGCCTCCGATCCACGAGACGCGTCGATCGAGAAAGTCATCGAACCCGAGGAGGTGTTCGAACACGACCTCTCGGCACCACACACTGTCCACTGCGTACCCGGGGGAAAGATCGTCATCAGCATGCTCGGGAACGCCGACGGCGAACTCCCCGGTGGCTTCCTCCAGCTCGATCAGGACGACTTCTCCATCGACGGCCACTGGGAGGTCGACCGCGGCGACATGGAGATGAACTACGACTACTGGTACCAGCCCCGCCACGGCGTGATGCTCTCGACGGAGTGGGCGGCACCCGAGACGTACTACCCGGGCTTCGACCTCGACGACGTGGAGGCCGGCAAGTACGGCGACAGCATCCACGTCTGGGACTGGGAGACGAAGGAACACCAACAGACGCTCACCTTCGGCGAGGAGGGCCTCATTCCACTGGAGATCAGGATGCCCCACAACCCCGAGGAGACCGAGGGCTACGTCGGCGCCGCGCTCTCGTCGAACATCATCCGGTTCTGGGAGGGGGACGGGGGTCACTGGGAGTGGGAGACGGTCATCGACGTCGAGGACCGCGAGCACCCCGACTGGGACATGCCCGTCCCGGGACTGGTGACGGACACCCTCCTGTCGCTCGACGATCAGTACCTGTTCTTCTCGAACTGGCTCCACGGCGACGTGCGGATGTACGACGTCAGCGACACAGGGAACCCGCGGCTGGTTGATCAGTGCTGGGTCGGGGGCAACTTCGGCGACCGGCAGGAGGTCGCCGGCCACGAGGTTCGCGGCGCGCCCCAGATGCTCCAGCTCTCGCGTGACGGCCGTCGGCTCTACTGGACCACCTCCCTGTTCTCCTCGTGGGACAACCAGTTCTACCCGGACATCGGCGAGGAGGGGTCGCTGATGATGAAAGCCGACGTCTACCCCGAGGAGGGCCGGATGGAACTTGACGAGGACTTCGTCGTCGACTTCGGCGATGCTCCCGGCGGTCCGGCCCGCGCACACGAGATCCGCTGGCCCGGCGGCGACTGCACCAGCGACGTCTGGCAGTAGATGGGTCACGAGGTCACCCTGGTGTGGCGCGACGGCCGCGAGGCGACCATCGAGGTGGCAAACGGGGAATCGGTCATCGACGCCACCGAGCGCGAGGGACTCGGCGTCCCCTTCGGCTGTCTGTACGGAGCCTGTGGCACCTGCACCGGGCGCCTGATCGAGGGTGACCTCGTCCACGTCGAACGGCCACGCGGCCTGAAACCGTCCCACCGGAACGAGGGGTACGTCCTGCTCTGTGTGGCCGAACCGCGGTCCGACTGTCGCGTCGAAGTGGGAGCGACGGTCCAGGCGGACCTCGTACCGAACCCGTGGAAATGACCCCCGTTCGCCGCGGGTCGGCCGTCGCCGTCGGGGCTGCCGTCCTCTCGACGCCCGCCGCCGCACACGGCGCGGAGACCGCGGTGGCGGGCGTCGGCTTCCCGCACGTCGTCGCCGCCTCGGTCGGTGCCAGCCTCCTGGGTGGCGGTCTCGTCCTCGCCGTCGCGGGTCGCCACGGCCTCCCGCTACGCGGGATCGTCCCGGTCCTGTTTCTCGCGCTCGGCGGTCTCTCGGTCGCCATCGCTCTCGACGGCGCCCCGATCGGCGCGGGACTCGGCGTCGGCGGCGGCGTGGGTGTGGTCGCCCTCGCCCGCGGCCGCGCCCTCACGGACTGTGGCGCCTGTGCGGACGCCGCGCTGGGTGCCGTGACGATCCACCGAGGACTCGAAGGGGTCGTTCTCGCGACGGTGTACGCCGCCGACGCGACGCTCGGTCTGGCGGGCGCGGCCGTCCTCGCGGCCCACGCCGCCGCCGAGACGGCGGCCGTCGGCTCGCTGTACGCCGCCACCCGCCGGCACGCGCTTGGCGCCGTCTGTCTCCTTCAGGTCGGCTTCGTCGGCGGCGTCGCCGCGGGATTGGGCGTCGTCGACGCCGTCCCCGGGGCGGTCGAGGCGGGGCTGTTGGCGCTCGTCGGCGGGGTCCTCCTCGCGGTCGGCGCCCGCGAGGGGTTCCGGTACGCCGGATGGCGACCGCGTGCCGTGGCGTAGCCACCGGTTCCGACCCCGGGTGGGGCGACGGGACTATACGCCGGACGCCGATACACACGCTCCAGCCGATGCTCTTTCCCACCCACCTCGCCGCGGCGTACGTCCTCGGTGAGCGGTGGGACCTCTCGCTACCGCTGGTCGTCGCGGGAGCGGCACTCCCCGACCTGATCGACAAACCCGCCGCGATGCTGGGTCTCGTCGACCTCTACCAGTCGGCCGGTCACTCCCTGGTCGTCCTCGTCGCCGGTTTCGTCGTGGTGTTCGTCCGGCGCGCGTGGACGCCGCTCTGGCTTGGGATAGCGTCACACCTCCTCCTCGACGCCGTCCACATGCTCCTCAACGGTCGTCCAGCGGACCTCCTCTTTCTGGCGTGGCCGGCCCTTGAACACGTCCCCGCCGTCGACCTCCCGCCGATCGAGTTCTTCCTCTACTACCTCGGGACGCGGTCCTTCTACGCGGAGTTCGTCGTCTGGGGGGCCGTCGCGGTCATGCTGGCGACCCGTAACACGCCACGCGAGCGGTCCTAAAAGGAGCGATTCCGTCGGTCAGTCGGCGCTGACTTCGGGGCCGAGGTCGATCTCGCCGGCGTCGAGTTCCGCCTCGATCTCTCGGGTCGCGGTGACCATGTTCTCGATCTTCCGGCGGGCGACCTCTCGGGGCAGCAGTTTCACGCCGCAGTCGGGGCTGACCGTCAGGTTCTCCGGCGGGACGACCTTGAAGCCCTCACGGATGTTCGCCTTGATCTCCTCGACGGTCTCGACGTCGGTAGTGTGGACGTCGACGACGCCGAGTGCGAGGTCGGTCGTGAACTCGGGGTCGGTGAACACGCCGATCTGTTCGTAGTCCCCGTTGCAGAGTTCCACGTCGAACTCGTCGATGGGATACTCCAGCAGTTCGGGGTAGATGCGGGAGTAGTCGCCGTAACAGACGTGGAGACCGATGCGAACCTCGTCCGGCACGCCGGCGACGATGCGTTCGAGACACTCCCCCACGATGGCGTGGTCGTCGGGCGTCGTCGCGAGCGCGGGTTCGTCGATCTGGATGTAGCGTGCCCCGGCGTCGACAAGCGCCTCGATCTCCTCGTTGACGAGGTCGGCGAGGGCGTAGGCGAGGTCGGTGTCGGTCTCGTAGGCCTCGTTGAACGACCAGGCCGCGAGCGTGTAGGGGCCCGTGATCGGTACCTTGACCGGCTTGCTCGCGGCCGACCGCGTGAACTCGAACTCGTCGACCAGCCACGACTCCGCGTACTCGACGTCTTCGACCACCGACGGCTTGTCGAAGTAGTTGTGACCCCAGACCTTCACGGGTCCGTTGAACTCGTAGCCCTCGATGCGGTCGGCGAAGAATTCAACCATCTCGTTGCGGCGCATCTCGCCGTCGGAGACGGTGTCCAGCCCCGCCCGTTCGTGTTCGTCGACGATGACCCGACAGGCGTCGTCGTGGGCCTCGTGAAGGTGCTCCTCGGTGAACTTCGAGTCCGGATCGTCCGCGAGGTCCGAGACTCGGTTGAGCCACTTGGGCTTCGGGTAGGAGCCGACGATGGAAGTGAGCAGGAAGTGGTCGTTCGGGTGGTCGTCGGGGCGGAACTGCTCGCGGTTGTTCTCGCTCATGCGTCCACCTCCGCGAGCGCGGCGGCGTCGCCCAACGCTTCGAGTTTGTCCTCGAACTTGTTCACCGGCAGGTAGAACAGTTCGGTGTTCGACGTGAGGTAGGCCCGCTCGAAGTCGGTGTGGGTCCGCTCCTCGACCCACTCGACGCGGTCGCGGATCGTCTCGGCCGACTCCACCAGCGTGTTCTGGCCGTCGACCAGTCCCATCGCCACCTGATCTTTGGTGCCGTACTCGTTGATGTTGTAGAGAGAGGCGTCGGCGTCGGTCACGAAGTCGAAGCCGATGGCGTCGACGTCGGCGTCCATCAGGTGTGCGTACGTCTTCTCGGGCACCGCGCCCCAGTAGGTGTGGACGACCACGTCGGCCTCGCTCGCGGCGGCGACGCGGTCGATGGCCTCGCTCGCGTGTTCGTCGACGTCGTCACCCGGCGGTGCCTCGACCAGCGACGGTTCCAGCAGGAACAGGGTCTCGTGGGTCGGGAACCCCTCGACTTCCCCCGCGAGGAAGTCGGCCACGGCGTCGAGGAAGTCGGCCTCGTCGCCGTAGTGCTCGTCGGTCGCCAGATCGGCGAGCGAGTACGGCCCCGGGAGGACGGCCTGCAGGGCCTCGCCGTCGGCGTCGACGGCGTCGAGTTCGGCGGCCACGTCGCCAGATGCGGTGAGTTCGCCCCGCACCTGCGGGTCCCGATAGAAGTTGTTGTTGTCGTAGTAGCGGACGATGCCCCCCGTCTCGACGTTGTCGTGGACCGTCAGCGGGTGTGCGAGCATGTCGTCCCAGCGCAGCTGTCCCTCGACGATCCGATCGAGGCCCGCGTCGACCTGCGCGTCGACGACGTCACCCCGAGCGCGCCCGTAGGCCTCGACGACCTCCGCGCCCTCCTCGCCGTCGATGAGGTCGCCCTTCTGGTGGCCCTTCAGATCGGAGAGTTCGTCTTTCGCCCAATCGGGCAGTGGATACAGTCCCGGCGTGGTGGCGACCAGTTCTGTCATCACTCACGGCTACGTGATTCCGTTGCTTAATATTTGCTAAACCAAAATATTCCTATCGGTTATTCTCGATCGAGACGAAGGACAGTCAGCGTCTCGAACGGATACGACTCCTGACGGACTCTCGTCGGCTCGAACCCGTTTGCCTCCGCGCGGGCGACGACCGACTCGAACCCGGTGAGGCTGCTGACCAACAGCAACACGAACCCGTCGGGTCGGAGGACACGGCCGACAGTGTCGAGAAACGGGTCGATGACCGCGCGTCCCGACTCTCCGCCGGAGAGCGCCCGCTCCATCCAGTCGTCCCACTCGTTGTCGGGGTCGGTGGGGAGATACGGCGGGTTGAAGGCAACGGCGTCGAAGCTTCCCGTCCGGAAGGGACCGACCAGGTCCGCACGGACCGCCGGAATCCCCCGTTCACGGGCCTGCCGGCAGGCGTCGGGATTGGGGTCGCTGGCGACCACCTCGGCGTCTGTCTCGGCCGCGATGCGTTCGGCGACCCACCCAGATCCGGTCCCCACTTCGAGCGTTCGTCCGCGGACGTGGCCGACGGCTGCATCGGCGAGCAACCGTGAGTCCTCGGCTGGCTGGTACACCGCCCGTTCCGCCCCGCGACGGGCCGCGAGGTCGGCGAGAGTGTCGTCGTCCCCGCCCTCGGCGTCGTCCGCGGTCATCCGTTCGCCCCGTCCTCCGGCCCGCCGTCCGGCGCCGGTGCCGTCTCCCGTCTCTCGGCGAGGGCGAGGCCCCCCTCCTCGGCCCTGCCCATGAGTTCGCGCTGTGGGAACGGGATCTTGATCCCCTCCGCGGCGTAGGCGTCGGTGACGGACTCGATGACCGCCGTTCGTGCGCGCCACATCCGCCGTGCGCTGGGATTGTCGATCCACACCCGGACCCCGAGGACGATGGACGAATCGCCGAAGCGCTTGCCGACCACCTGCGGCGTCGGGACGTCGAGGATCCGGTCTAACTCTTTGACGGTCTCGCGCGCGACTTCGGCCGCGTACTCCGGGTCGTGATCGTAGTCGACGCCGACCTCCACCTCGATGCGGAGGCGACCCTTGCGCGTCCGGTTGATGATCGGCTGTCCGCTCACCTCGTCGTTCGGGAGCATCACGTACTCGCCGTCGAAGGTCTGGATGCGGGTGGTGAAGACGGTGATTTCGGTGACGATCCCCTCGCTGTCGCCGATCTCCACCCAGTCGCCGATCTCGAACGGTCGGGAGAACATGAGTACGAACCCTGCCAGCATCGCCCCGAGGGTCTGTCGTGCGGCCATCCCGACCACGATACCGAGAAACCCGGCACCGACGAGGAGGCTGCCGAGGTTTCGGGTGAACAGGCCGACGACGACGAGCGCCGCGAGCGTGTAAAGCGATACTTGGGTGAGCCGATAGATGATCTCGCGTTGGTGTTCGCTGATGCTTGACCGCGTGCCCGTGAACTCGCCGATGATCCGACCTACGAGGTCGGTCAGCGCGTAGGTCGTCGCCAGCACCACCACCGAGAGCAGTATCCGGCCGGCGAGATCCTGAAGACCGAGGTTACGGTATGACCGTGCCAACGGGCCGAACAGCTCCCACAGGTCGACGAGAATCACGATGCCGCCGGCGGTGACGAGCGCCAGCAACATCGACAAGACGAGTTCGACGCGCCGTCCGTGATCGAGATCCTCACGGCGCCGCCATCGGTTGATGCCGTACCGCATAGCGAGGACGGCCGCGACCACCAGTACCGTGACGAGCAGTTGAGAGAGTAGCTTCGATTCGCCCACGATCGCCGGCTCAACCATCGCCGTCACCCGCTCTCACGTCGGCGGCGAGGGCGGCGAGGGCAGCGAACTCGGTCGGGGTCACCTCGCCCGCCCGTTTCGACATGAGCGACTCCTCGGCCGCCGCGACGACCGCATCCGGATCGGCTAGCTTCGAGATGTGGGCGGTATTGCGGACGGCGTTTCGCAGCGTCTTCCGTCGCTGGGTGAACAGCGCCTTCACGAACCGCAAGAAGAAGGTCTCGTCGTCGACCTCGTACTCGGGGGTCCGCGGTGTCGTCCGCACGATCGCGCTCTCGACTGCCGGCGGGGGCGAGAACGCCGTCGGCGGGACCGGCTCGACGATCTCCACGTCGGCGTAGTGTCCTGCGCTCACCGACAGGCGGCCGTAGTCGCCGGTCCCCGGCTTTGCGGCCATCCGCTCGGCGAACTCCCGCTGGAAGGTGAGAACCGTCGGTATCCCGAGCGGCAAGAGGCGAAACGTGATCTCGCTGGAGACGCCGTACGGCAGGTTCGAGACGCTCGCGGTCGCCTCGGGGAGGTCGACCTCGAGGGCGTCGCCGTGGATCACGGTCAGTTGCCCTGCGTCGATCTCGTCGTCGAACTCCGTCTCGAGAAACGCCACGAGCTCCGGATCGCGCTCGATCACGGTCACCCGATCGCTCGTCGCCAGCAGGCGGTCGGTGAGCGCGCCGGTTCCACCGCCGATCTCGAGGACGTGACTTCGGTCGGCGTCCTCGGGGAGATACGTCGGCACCCGATCGAGGACGCGTTCGTCGACGAGGAAGTGCTGGTCGCGGTCGGGGTTGCCGCTCACCCCGGCCCGCTCGAGCAGTCGATCCGGCGAACGCGTCCCTGTCATCGTCCTCGATAACGCGTCGACCGGGGTAAATTTCCCGTTTCGTCGACCGGGGGCACCGCCGTCAGTCCGTTTGCTCCCCCCCCACGAACGTCCGATACTTGAGGTCCTCGTCGCGGAGTTCCTCGAGGATGCGGTCGACGAGCACACCCTTCGGATCGTGGAGCCCGGTGATTCGCTCCTCCAAGTCGTCGAAACGCTCGAACGGTGCGCGTTTGCGCTCGTCGAGGACGTCGTTACGGAGTTTCTTCCCGATTCCCGGCAGGAGGTTGAGCTGGTGTAATCGAAGTGTGATCGGCTGAGCATCGTTGTAGAAGTCGACGAACCGCCGTTCGTGGCGGTCGACGATCTCCTCGACGACGTACTCCAGTTCCGAGTGGGCCGCGTTCGACAGGTCGTCGAACTCCACCTCGCGGATCCGTTCGACCGCCGACCGCTCGTCGGCGGGTTCGATCACGATGCGGTCGCCGATGCTCACGTCGGCGTCCTCGCCGAGCGTGAGTTCGAGGAGCCGGAACCTCGACTCCTCGAGGGCGTACGCCAGCGGCGACTTCTTGTACTGGGGGCGATCGTCGCTCGGCCGGCCGTGGGGCAGGTGATCGAGGACCACCGCGTAGGTCCGCTCCGCCTCCTCCGCGGTTTCGCCGCCGTCGTCGTCGGCGCCGGCCTCTCCGCTCTCGGAGGTCGTCATGGTGACACCGTACGGCGACCGGATATTTAAACGGTCGGCCGACCGCGGCGATCACCCGAAGTCGTCGCCGAAATCGGTCGCTCGGAGTTCGCCCGCGACCTGCGCCTCGAAGCGACGTTCGACCCGCTCCCACGACGGCGACGCCCGCCCGGTCGCGTAGTGTAACACCCCGATCGGATACCGATACGGCGCGTAGTCGACGGCGATCCCCGCCGCGTAGTCGCCGGGCACCGACCGCTGGATCACCTGGTAGCTGCCGTTCTCGTCGGTCGCCCGCGACAGCGCCGCCGCGTCGACGTCGTCGAGGTGGTCGACGAGCGGGTCGTCCTCGACGGCGGCCACGAGCGACCCGAGCAGGTCCGCGTCGGCCGCGCTCACGACGATCCAGTGGCGCTCGCCGACCGCTGCCGTGTAGCCGCCGTACTCGAGGCGAACGTCGCCTGCGGTTCCCTCTTCCAGCCGCGTCCAGCCGTCGGCGACCATCCCCTCGACGGCCGCGTCCGCCACGTACGCCCCCCGACCGAACGTCACGTTCGAGCGGCCGCCCGGCTGGACGTGGACGAGTTCGAACGCGTCCGAGTCGGCGTACTTCGGCGGTCCCGAGCCGAGCCACCCCTGGCGGAGTCGCTGGCCGACCGTGTCGTCGTCCACGTCCGCGAGCAGTCCCGCCGCGTCCAGATAGCGCGCCCACAGGTAGGACTCGTCGGGCATCTCGGGGTGGGTCGGCGTCCGCGAGAGCATGGCCGCGAACCCCACCGTCTCGCGTGGCGCGGGCCGCGGGGTCGCCGTCGGCGTCGGCCGGGGACTGGGCGTGGCCGTGGCCGTTCCGGTCCGCGTCGGCGTCCCGTCGGTGTCCGCGTCGCTGGAACAGCCCGCGAGCGCGAGTACGCTCGCGACGCCCGCCGTTTCGAGGAGTCGCCGCCGGGAGAGCCGCGACATACCCCGCCTTCGGCCCGGCGGCTATTATACCTGCCCCGGACACCGGCGAGCCGCCCGTTCCGGGACGTTTATCCCGCCGTCCGACGCCCGTTCGAGCATGAAGGCGACCGCCACGGCCCACCCCATTCAGGGGCTCGTGAAGTACCACGGGATGCGCGACCCGGAACTGCGGCTCCCGTATCACGACAGCATCAGCGTCTGTACGGCGCCGAGTCGGACGACCACGACCGCCGAGTTCGGCGCGACCGACGAGGACGTGTACGTCGTCGACGGCGATCCCATCGAGGGACGCGGCGCCGAACGCATCGACGCCGTCGTCGACGAGGTCCGCAAACGTGCGGGTATCGACGCCCCCGTCCGTCTGGAGAGCGAGAACTCCTTCCAGTCGAACGTCGGCTTCGGCTCCTCCTCGTCGGGCTTTGCCGCCGCTGCGATGGCGCTCTGTGCCGCCGCCGATCTCGACCTCAGCCGTCCGGAGGTCTCGACCGTCGCCCGCCGGGGATCGTCCTCGGCGGCACGCGCCGTCACCGGCGCGTTCTCGCATCTCTACGCAGGTCTCAACGACGACGACTGCAGGTCCGAACGCATCGAGACCGACCTCGAAAACGACCTGCGGATCGTCGCCGCGCTGGTGCCGTCCTACAAGGAGACCGAACAGGCCCACGCGGAGGCCGCCGACAGCCACATGTTCCAGGCGCGGATGGCCCACATCCACGGCCAGATCGCGGAGATGCGCGACGCGCTCCGGTCGGCCGACTTCGAGCGAACGTTCGAACTCGCGGAACACGACTCCCTCTCGCTCGCGGCGACGACCATGACCGGTCCCGCGGGGTGGGTCTACTGGCAACCCCGAACCATCGCCGTCTTCAACGCCGTCCGCGCGCTCCGCACGGAGGGCGTCCCCGTCTACTTCTCGACGGATACGGGCGCGAGCGTCTACGTCAACACGACCGCCGATCACGTCGACCGCGTGGAGTCGGCCGTCGCAGACTGCGGCGTCGAGACGGCTGTCTGGGAGGTCGGCGGGCCCGCGGAGATCCGTCCCGCGTCCGAGGCGCTCTTTTAATTCTCGTCCCACTCGGCGCGGTGTTCGTACGTGCGCGGCACGTCGCCGCGCAACCACAGGATCGCGCTCGATCGGTTGGGTTTCGACTCGCCGGGCTGGCTCGGGTCCCGCGAGCGGTAGTTGAGTTCCACCGTGGCGTCCGCGGAGTATTCGCGGGCCACGTTGACCGTGTGATACGCCCGATCGAAGCGGTCGACCGTCGGGGTGACGCGGGCGAACCCTTCGGGCACGGCATCGGCGGTGAACGCCCGTCCCGCCGCCGCGGCCGCCTCCAGTCCGTCGAGCAGCGCCACGAAGTCCGCGATGGCCGCCCCGGGCCCCGACATCGGCACCCCGCCCTGCTCCGCGAAGTCGTTGGCCGCGACCAGCCCCGTCGCCGTCAACGTCGTTCCGTCGAGCAACCCCGCCTCCCGTGTCTCCCGCAACGCCTGCGTCCCGGCGGACAGCTGTGCGTTCAGGACGCGCCGCAACTCCGTTCGATCCTCGATCGATCGTGCCGTCCAGCAGACGAACCCTTCGACACCCATCCGTTCGGGCGTCGGGGCGCTCGCACTTATATCCGGAGGCCGGCGTCCGAACGACGGGGGACGGTGACCCGAGACCCTGCCGCCATCGTGGGGCGACCCTTCTTTGCCGTGCGGGCCAACCCTCGACCATGCGCGTCGTCGTCCTCGGTGCCGGGTACGCCGGCTTGACTCTCGCCCGCCGCCTCGAATCCCGCCTCCCCGACGGGGTCGACCTCGTCGTCGTCGACGAGTCGGACACTCATCTCGTCCAGCATGAACTCCACCGGGTGGTCCGTCGCCCCGCGGTAGCCGACGCGATCACCGTCCCACTCGCGGACGTCCTCTCTCGGGCGACGATCCACACGTCGCGGGTCGAACGTCTCGACCGCGAGTCCCGTCGGATCCACCTCGACGACGACACCCTCGAGTACGACTACGCGGCGATCTGTCTCGGCGCCGAGACGGCGTTCTACGACCTGTCCGGCGTCCGCGAGTACGGCCTCCCGCTCAAGCGTCTGGACCACGCCCGTCGACTCCGCGAGGACTTCCTCGATACCTGTGACGCCGGCGGGCGAGCGGTCGTCGGCGGCGCCGGCCTCTCGGGCGTACAAGTCGCGGGCGAACTCGCGGCACTCGCCGCGGACCGCGACGCCGACGTCGAGGTAACCGTCCTCGAACGGCTGGAGTCGGTCGCCCCGGCCTTCCCCGACGCCTTCCAGTCGGCCGTCCGCGACGCCCTCGACGACGCCGGCGTGACGGTCCACACCGGCGCGCAAGTGACCGGTGCCACGCCCGACGCGGTGGCGGTCGACGGTCGGACGATCCCCTACCACACGTTCGTCTGGACCGGCGGCATCCGCGGATCGACGGCGCTCGCGGGCGACCGGCCCGTGGTGCGTGGCGACCTCCGACTCGACGCCCACACCTTCGCCATCGGCGACGCCGCGAAGGTGGTCGACGCCGACGGCGAAGCCGTCCCCGCCAGCGCGGCAGCCGCCATCCGCGAGGCGCGAACCGTCGCGACCAACCTCGACCGCCTCGTCCGGGCCGACCGCGGCCACGACGGCGGCGACGCTGGCTTCGACCCGCGGCTGGAGTCGTTTCGCTTCGACGTGCCCGGTTGGATCGTCTCGGTCGGTGAGGACGCCGTCGCCAAGGTCGGGCCGAAGGTGCTCCGTGGGAGTCCAGCGCGGGCGATGAAGGCCACCGTCGGCGCCGGCCACCTCTCCTCGGTCGGCGCTATCACGCAGGCGGCCGAACTCGCGCGGGAGGAACTCGGCCACGGCGGCCGGTGACTCCCGTTCGCGGACTACTCCTCCGCCGCGTCGACGAGCGCTCTCACCCGTTCGGTCTCGACCGGCGCCGTCGTCTCGCCGCCGCGTTTCAGCGCCGTGCCGACGATCACCCCGTCGGCGACCTCGAGGAGGTCGGCGACGGTATCGGGCGTGACGCCACTGCCGACGAACAGCGGGACGTCGTGGTCGGCACACCGATCGGCCACGGACTCGAGGCGATCACGGGCCGCCGCTTCGCCGGTCCGGGGGCCGCTGACGATCACGCCGTCCGCACGTCCACGCTCGACGAGGTCGTCGACGTCGTCGCCCGACGGCCGGCGATCCGCAGTTCCTCGCTCCATGCCGTCCCCGAGCGACGCCGAGTGCTTGACGCCCGTGTCCGCCAGGATCGACACGTCGGCGTTGAGGCGGTCGCGCAGACGCAGCGTCTCGTGGGCACGCCCCTCGATCACCCCCTGGTCGGTGACGCGAGCACCCGTGTGGACGTTGACGCGGACGACGTCGGCGCCGGCCGCGGCCGCGACCGCCACCGCCGCCGTCGCGTCGTTCCGGAGGACGTTCACGCCGACCGGGCAGTCCACCGTCCGTCGAACGAGCGTCGTCAGACGCGTCATCGAGGCGACGACGTGGCGAGGGACGTCGTCGGGGTGGAAGGGAGCGTCGCCGAAGTTCTCGACGATCACGCCGTCGACGCCACCGTCGGCGAGACGGGTCGCGTCGGTGCGCACCCGCCGACGGATCGCCTCGCGGTCGCCGTCGAATCCCGGGGCGCCAGGCAGCGGCGGCAGGTGAACCATGCCGACGATCCGTGGGAGATCGGTCATCCCGTCGACGTGGGTGGCCCGGGCCTCAAAATCCTCCGCCCCGCCGGCCATGACGGGGGGTTTAATTGTCGTCGGGTCGGGACTAGGGGTAGACAGCCAGCATGACAACGACCGAGGGGAGCACGGTGCTCATCGTCGACGACGACAAGGATGTCGTCCGCACGTACCGCCGGTATCTCGAGGAAACGTACGACATCCGCGAGGCGTACGACGGCGAGGGGGCACTGGAGCAACTGGACGAGTCGGTCGACGTGGTACTCCTGGATCGCTTGATGCCCGGCGTCTCCGGCGGCGAGGTGCTCGACCGCATCCGCGACCGCGATCCGGGGGTTCGCGTCGCGATGGTGACGGCCGTCGACCCCGATTTCGACATCCTCGATATGGGGTTCGACGACTACCTCACCAAACCCACGAGCTACGACGAACTCCGCTCGACCGTCGACGACCTGGTCGGACTGAGTCGCCACGCCGAGAACGTCCGGGAGTATCACTCCCTCCTCGCGAAGCGGGAGGCGCTCCGCGACGGCAAGACGACGTACGAACTCGACCGAAACGAGGCGTTCGCCGACCTGGAGACCCGGATCGCGTCGCTCGAGAACACGCTCGAATCCGAGGCAGAGGGCTACACCGACGACGCGCGATTCGTCGCCACGCTCCGAGCCATCGACGAGTCGACGCCCGCCGAGGAGGACCCCGATGGCTGAAGGCGACGCCCGGTCCGACGACTACTCGCTGGCGGGAGTCCTCCCGGTCGGGGTCGACGCCCTCGATCCGGGACTCAACCTGTTGATCTCCGGCCCGGCGATGTCGGGGAAGCGACAGTTGGTGTTCGATATCCTCGCTCCGGACCCGGAGACGATCGATCCCATCGTCGCGATGACGACCGACGATCCCGCGCCGCGGATCCGGACACAGTTCGAGGACCGTGGCGTCCGCGTCGATCCCTCGACGTTCCGCGTCGTCGACGCCTCGGGGGCGCCGGGCGAGGACGATCCCATCGTCCACCGCGTCGGCTCCCCCGCCGACCTCACGGGCATGGGCGTCGCGTTCACCAACGCCGTCGACGAGATGGCGACCCCGGAGCGCCTCCGACTGGGCTTCGTCTCCATCTCGACGCTCCTCCAGTACGTCGACGCCGAACGCGCCTTCTCCTTTCTCCACGTCCTCTCGCGACGGACGAGTGCGGCCGGCTATCTGGGCGTCTACAGCATCGATCCGACGACCCACGAGGATCGCTTCGTCAACGTCGTCACCTCCATCTTCGACGCCGCGGTCGAACTCCGTGAGGAGGACGGCCAGCGCGAGGTCCGCGTTCGCGGCCTGTCGGACGTCGCACCCAAGTGGACGGAGTTTCCCTACTGATCCGCGTCGGGAGCGCCGTCGTTCGTGTCGGGGTCCACCCCGTACACCTCGCGGGCCCGCGCGACCGAGAGCTTCCCGAGACGCAGGTCGCGGGCCACGGCCTCGGGGTCGCGGTCCGCCGGGTCGCCGTAGCCGCCCCCACCCGGCGTCCGGACGCTCACCACGTCCCCGGCGTCGAGGTCCTGGGTCGACTTGCCGGGGATCGGCGCCCACCCGTCCCGATCCAAGTGGTCCTCCCCTACCGCCCCGGAGGCGCCGCCAGCGATGCCGTACGGACGGTGTCGGCGCCGATCCGCGAGTAGGCTGAACGCCACGCCGTCGGTCAACACCTCGATGTCACGTCGGAGGCCGAGCCCCCCGCGGAACGCGCCGGCGCCCCCGGAGTCAGGACGGAACTCGTAACGGCGCACACGAAGCGGATAGACCGTCTCCAGCACCTCCGCCGGCGTGTTGAGCGTGTTGCTCATGTGGGCGTGGACGCCGTCCATGCCGTCCGCCCCGGCCCGTCCGCCGTAGCCGCCGCCGATCGTCTCGTAGAAGGCGAAGGGTTCGCCCGTCCGATCCGTACCGCCGAAGGTGACGCTGTTCATCGTCCCCTGGGCGGCGGCGACGGAGCGCTCCGGGGCCTCGGAGCCGAACGCGCCGAGCAGGGCGTCGGTCACGCGCTGGGAGACCTCGAGGTTGCCGCCGACGACGGCTGCAGGAGGTCGCGCGTTGACGACCGTCCCCTCGGGGGCACGAATCTCGACGGGTCGGTAGGTGCCCGCGTTCGGCGGCACGTCGGGGTCGGTCACACACCGCACCGCGTAGTACGTCGCCGACGCCGTCACCGCGAGGGGGGCGTTGATCGCGCCCGGGACCTGCTCGCTCGTTCCCGCGAAATCGACGTCGAGTTCGTCGTCGTCGACCGTCACCGCGACGGCGATCCGGAGATCCTCGTGGCCCTGCCCGTCGTCGTCGAGGACGTCCTCGAACCGGACGGTCCCGTCCGGGAGCGACTCGATCTCCGCGCGCATCCGACGCTCAGCGTAGGCTTTGATCTCAGTCGTCGCCGCGCGGAGGGTGTCGAGGCCGTGGCGCTCGGCGAGGTCACGCACCCGCTCGACGGCCGTCCGGTTGGCCGCCCGCTGAGCGCGGAAGTCGCCGCGGCGCTCGTCGGGCGTCCGTACGTTCGTCAACAGGAGGTCGAAGACGTCCTCGACGGGGTCGCCCCCGTCGTACAGTTTCACCGGCGGGACGCGCAGCCCCTCCTGATAGATCTCGGTGGCGTCGGCCGCGACGCTCCCCGCGCGCCCGCCGCCGACGTCGGCGTGATGAGCGCGGTTGGCCGCGACGGCTACCAGTTCGTCGTCGACGAAGACGGGCGTCACGAGCGTCATGTCGGGCAGGTGAGCGCCGCCGTGGAACGGATCGTTCAGGAGGATGGCGTCGCCGTCCGCCAGTTCCGACGGCGGGAACGCCTCGATGGCCGCCGCCACGGAGTAGGGCATCGCGCCGAGGTGCACCGGGATGTTCTCGGCCTGACTTATCATCTCGGCGGTGGCGTCCGCTCCCTCCCCGACCAGGTCGAACAGCGCACACGAGCAGTCCCGGCGGTCCTTGATGTTCGGCGAGTAACTCGTGCGGACGAGCGTCGCGTTCATCTCCTCGGCGACGGCGACACAGGCGTTGCGGAGGACCTCCAGCGTGACCGGATCGACGCCGCTCACGGCTCGATCACCACGTTGCCCAAGTCGTCGACGGTCGCCTGCGCCCCCGGCGGGACGACGGCCGTGCTCTCGATTCCCTCGATCACCGCCGGACCGTCGACGTCGGCGCCCGGACCGAGCGTCGAGCGGTCGTAGACCGGCGACTCGTGACGGTCGCCGTCGAAGGACGTCGTCCGCGTCGTCCGTGGCGCCGGCTCGGTCGTCCCATCCCTCTCTATCGTCAGTTCGGGCGGGTCGACGACACCCCGTGATCGAAGGCGGATCGTGACGAGTTCGACCGGTTCGTCCGGCGAGGCGTGGCCGTATCGACGCTCGTGGCGCTCGTGGAAGCGGGCGGCGGCGGCCCGCAACGCGTCGTCGTCGAGCGGTCCGTCGGGCAGCGGGACTCTGAGGTCGAAGGACTGTCCGCGGTACCGCAGGTCGACCGCCCGCTCGAAGCGCCGGCGCTCGGGCGGATACCCCTCGTCGGCGAGTCGTTCCCGGCGATCCGCGGCCAGCGACTCGAAGCGCTCGGTCAGGTCGTCGGGTCCTACCTCGCTCCAGGGTCGGACCGCGGAGACGCCGTCCTCGTACACCTCGTCGCTGATGAGGAGACCGAGCGCGGAGAGGACGCCGGCCGACCGGGGGACCACGACCCGCGGCACGTCGAGTTCGGCGGCGAGTTCCGCGGCGTGGAGCGGCCCGGCGCCCCCGTAGGCGACCAGCGAGAAGTCGCGAGGGTCGTGGCCGCGCTCGACGGAGACCACCCGGAGGGCACGCTCCATGTTCGCGTTCGCAACGTCGAGGATACCTTGGGCGGCCTCGGTGACGGTCAGATCGAGCGGCTCGGCCAGTCGCTCCCGCACCGCCTCGCGGACGGTCGCCTCGTCGGCGCTCTTCTCGAAGAAGGCGTCGGGGTCGATCCGTCCGAGCAACAGGTGGGCGTCGGTGACCGTCGGCTCGGTTCCCCCGCGGCCGTAACAGACGGGGCCGGGGTCGGCGCCGGCCGACCGCGGGCCGACACGGAGGCTGCCGCCCTCGTCGACCCACGCGATGGACCCGCCGCCCGCGCCGATGGTGTGGACGTCGACCATCGGGACGGTGACGGGGTAGTCGCCCACCTGCCCCTCCGTCGAGACGACGGGGTCGCCGTCACGGACCAGCGACACGTCACAGGAGGTGCCGCCCATGTCCATCGTGAGGACGTCGTCGACGCCGGCCGCGGCGGCGACGTGGGCGGCGCCGCGGACGCCCGCCGCCGGCCCCGACAGGAGCGTGTTCACCGGTCGCTCCCGGGCGGCACTCGCCGACGCGACGCCACCGTTGGACTGCATCACTCGCATCGCGGCGGGGACGCCCGCCTCGGCGACCCCCGTCTCGAGCCGCCCGAGATATCGGTTCATGACGGGTTTGAGCGCGGCGTTGATCGTCGTCGCCAGCGTGCGCTCGTACTCCCGGATCTCGGGCAACACGTCGCTCGACAGCGACAGTTCGCAGTCGACGCCCACCTCCCGCAGCAGCTCCGCCATCCGGCGCTCGTGACGGTCGTCCTCGAAGGCAAAGAGGAAGGCGACGGCCACGCTCTCCACGTCCGCGTCGTCGACGGCCCGGGCCACCTCGCGGGCGGCGTCCTCGTCGAGCGGGTCGATCACGTCGCCCCGGCGGTCGAGGCGCTCCGGCACCTCGAAGCGCCGGTCGCGCTCGACGACCGGCGAGGGCTTCTCCGCGCGCAGGTCGTAGAGATCCGGCCGCGTCTGTCGACCGATCTCGACCGCGTCACGGAACCCCTCGGTCGTCACCAGCGCCGTCTCGGCCCACTCGCGTTCGAGGAGTGCGTTCGTGGCGACGGTCGTCCCGTGGGCGAAGAAGTCGACTGCGGTGGGGTCGAGGTCCGCGTCCTCGCCCGCGGCCTCCAACCCGTCGAGGACGCCACGATCCGGCGCGTCCGGCGTCGACGGCACCTTCAGCATCTTCAGCTCGTCGGCGTCGGCGACGACCACGTCGGTGAACGTGCCGCCGACGTCGACCCCGACGCGTACGTCGGTTCCCATACCGGGGTCACGGTGGTCGGGCTGATAAATCCCGGTTGCCGGGAGACGGCAAATTGAAGCGACCGGGACGGTAAGGGGAGGTATGAGCACGACGGTCTCTCAACTCGAAGCGCTCGGTCGGGAACTCGGCGAGGAGATCGCCGACACGCCGGCGTACGAGCGGTTCGAAGCGGCGAAGACGGCGGTCGAGAACGACGACGCGGCACAGGAGAAAATCGCCGAAGTGGAACGGCTTCGCGACGAGTTCGTCGCGGCCCGCGAGACGGGTGAGGCGACACAGGACCACGTCGCGAAGCTCCAACAGGCCCAGAACGAACTCCACTCGATGGATGTGATGGAGGAGTACCTGAACGCCCAGGAGGCACTCCAGAGCCAACTGGAGGCGATCAACCGCGCCATCTCCGACCCGCTGGCCGTCGACTTTGGCGGCGAGGCCGGCGGCTGCTGTCACGACTAGGTTCATATCCGGAGGCGAGCCACCCACCCTATGCTCGCCATCGCCGGAGGCAAGGGTGGAGTCGGAAAGACGACGACGGCGCTCGGACTGGCCGCTGCGCTCGATCCCCCGGTGGTCGCGGCCGATGCGGATCCGGACATGCCGAACCTACACGCCCTCGCGGGCGTCGACCGCGACCCGACGCTCGCCGCCGTCGACGACCGGGGGATCGGAAGCGTCGCACGGACGCCACCCGACGAGCCGGGGGTGGCCGTCCTCCCCGCGCCACACGTGGGCGACGCCGAACCGGGTGCGCTCGCCCGTACGCTGGACAGGCTGTCCGCTGCGCCCCGGCCGGCGCTGGTGGACTGTCCCGGCGGCGCCGGTCCGGACGCCGCCGCGCCGCTCCGGGCCGCCGACGCGACGCTCCTCGTCGCGACGCCCTGTGCACCGGCGCTCCGCGATGCGGCCAAGACGGCCGCGATGGCCCGCACCCTCGATGCGCCCGTCCGTGGCGTCGTGTTGACCCGCACCCGCTCGGCACCCGACGGCGTGACCGACCTGCTCGACTGTCCGGTCGTCGCGTCGGTTCCCCGTGCCGATCCACCGGTGCTCGACGACACGGGCGTTCGGACCGCCTACCGGCGTCTCGCCACGCGGCTGGGAGAAGACCTATTAGCGTCCCACACGTGAGTCGGACCGATGGCCCGGCGTCTGCCGACGGGAATCTCCGTCCTCGACAGGCAACTCGACGGGGGGATCCCCCCGGGGAGCATTCTCCTGTTGACCGCCGACCCGGCCAGCCAGTCGGAGTCCCTGTTGTACGAGATTGCGGCCGCCCGTGGGACGCTCTACGTGACCACCATCCGCTCGGAGCAAGCGGTCCGTGACGCCATCGAGCGGTACCGCGGGAGTATCGACCGCCTGTCCGTGCGGGACGCGGGTGACTACCCGCCCATCGACAACGCCACCCGACTGGTGAAGGACCTCCCCGAGAACGCGAACCTCCTCATCGACGTGGTCGACCCGTTGGAGGACGCCGACCCGACGCGCTACCGCCGATTCCTCAACGAACTCCAGACCCACATGGTCAACACGGGATCCATCGCGGTGTTGCACGCGATGCACGGCGACGACACCCCGAACCGGGCGCTCACCGAACACATGGCCGACGTGGTGTTCGACCTCCGCACCGACACCAGCGGATCACAGATCGTCAACCGACTCGCCATTCCGAAGTTCCGCGGCGGGAGCGCCCTCGAGGAGACGATAAAACTGAAGCTCACCGACGGCGTCACCATCGACACCAGCCGCGACATCGCCTAACGGACGAACAGCGCCGTCGCGACGGTGACGACGAGGATCAACGCGATCCAGGGTCGGGGCTGCCCGAACGTCTCTCCCCGTCCGAGGAAGACGTACCCGAAGTAGACCGCTACGGGTGAGAGCAACGGCACCGGACTCACGGTCGCGCCGAGTCCGAACCGGAGGACGATCGGCAAGAGCACGGTACAGGCCGCCGCCACCGCGGCGACACGGAGGTCGGTTGCGACTTCCTCGGGTGCGTCCATCGACTCGATACCTCGGTAGTAGTCCGATCGGTTACTCGTCGAGGTCGACGTCGTCTTCGAGTTCCTCGACGATCTCGTCGGCGTCGACGTCGACGTCCTCCAGTGCCTCCTCGACGTCGGCACCGCCGGCACCACCCATGCCGCCCATCATGCCACCCATACCGCCCATCATGCCGCCCGTGCCGTCGATGGTCTCCTGGACGATGACGCGGTCGAGGCCGAGTCGGTCCATGATCTGCTGAGCGATCTGTTGTTTCTGGAAGAGCCACTGCTGGTTCATCGTCATCTGGGGGGTAGCCTCGATGTACAGCGTCTCCTTCTCGACCGTCTGTACCTCGGTCTCGTATTCTGACTCCTCGTCGTCCTCGGTCTCGACTTCGACCTGTGTCTCCTCTTCGACCTCGTCGGTCTGGATCCAGACCTCGGGGGCGCGATCGAGGTACATGCCGAGCAGGCCCTGCGCCTGCTGCTCGGGGTCGTCGACGACGTCGAGGATCTCGTATTCGTACTCCAGATCCTCGCCGGCCAGCGGGTGGTTGAAGTCGACGCGGGCGCGGCCGCCGATGATCGTCTCGATGTGGCCTTGCTGGCCGTCGACGGTGACGTGAGCGCCGGGGTAGCGGTCGTCCTCGTCGATCTTCTCGGTGCTGACGGTGCGCACCTCGTCGGGATCGAACTCGCCGAACGCCTCGGCGGCGTCGACGTGGACGGTGTTCTCGTCGCCGACCTCCTTGCCGATCAGGTCGTCGTCGACGGCCTGGAAGACGTGGCCGCCGCCGATGACGATGGTTCGGGGTTCGAACTCGTGATCTTCCTCGTCGATGCCGGCTTCCTCGGCGACATCTTGGCTGGTCGTGTCGACGACCTGGTCGTCGTCGGTCGTCCGCACGGTGTAGTCGAGTCGCAGGAAGTCACCGTCCTGCAGGCCGGACGCCTCCTCGGGCTCGGGGTCGGTTGTTGTCTCCGCGTCGGGGTCATCGGCCGCGTCGGCGTCGACCGGCTCGTCGGTCGATTCGGCCTGTTCGTCACTCATACAACCCACAACTCCCGTGCGACCCTTAAGAATCACGTTTCCCGCTCGGCGGCGAACGTCCCGTCGACGTCCGCCGAGGCCGGGGTTTTTCGGGGGCGGCTGCGACGGGTGGGATATGTACGAAGTCGAGTTGAAAGTTCGGGCCTCCCACGAGGCGGTTCGCGAGCGGCTGAAGACGCTCGGCGCCGAACGCGTCGGGGCCGTCCGACAGGTCGACACCTACTACGACGCCCCCCACCGCGACTTCGCCGAGACGGACGAGGCGCTCCGCATCCGCCGCGAGGCGGCTGACGGGACTTCGGAGACGGTCGTCACCTACAAGGGCCCGCTGGTCGAGTCGGCCTCGAAGACCCGCCGCGAAGTCGAGACGGGGGTCGCCGACGCCGACCACATGGACTCGATTCTCGACGCCCTCGGCTTTTCGCCGGCCGCCGTGGTCGAGAAGGAGCGGGAGCGATACGCCCTCGACGGCTTCACCGTCACGCTGGACAGCGTCGACGACCTCGGCGAGTTCGTCGAAATCGAGCGCGAAGCGTCCGAAGACGACCGGGAGGCGACCCGCGAGGCGGCCGTCGCCCGCCTCCGTGACCTCGGTCTCGACCCCGACGACCAACTCCGCACGTCGTACCTCGGACTCCTGGTGGATTCTTCTGAGTAATACTATGGCGGCGAAAGGTTTCCGCAAGTTATAGCACCCGGTGGCGACAAGGTCCGCCGATGAGCGACCGGAACATTCGAATCGAGTCCGTCGACCGGCGCGCGGTCGAGGACCAGGAGGTGGAGATCGTCGAGCGGAAGGGGATCGGCCACCCCGACTCCCTCTGTGACGGGATCGCCGAGAGCGTCTCGCGGGCGCTCTCGAACCTCTATCTCGACCGCGTGGGTGAGGTGCTGCACTACAACACCGACGAGACGCAACTGGCGGCGGGCAACGCCGCCCCCGCCTTCGGCGGTGGCGAGGTCGTCGAGCCGATCTACGTTCTCCTCGTGGGACGGGCGACCCGACAGTACGAGACCGAGGACGGCACCGAGCACACCCTCCCCGTCGACTCGACGGCGCTCGCTGCCGCTCGTGACTACTTGAACGAGGTCGTCCCCGAACTGGAGTTCGGCACCGACGTGGTCGTCGACGTGCGCTTGGGCGAGGGCAGCGGCGACCTCCAGACGGTCTTCGGCGAGGACGGCGCGGCCGTCCCGATGGCCAACGACACGAGTTTCGGCGTCGGCCACGCTCCACTCACCGAGACCGAACGGATCGTCCTCGACGCCGAGGAGTATCTCAACGGCCCGTACGCGGCGGAGAACCCCGAACTCGGTCCCGACGTGAAGATCATGGGGAAACGCGAAGGCGATCACATCGATCTCACGGTCGCCGCGGCGATGATCGACCGCCACATCCCCGACATGGCGGCCTACCGCGACGCCGTGGCGAAGGTTCGCGAGGCCGTAACCGACCTCGCCGAATCCTACACCGACCGCTCCGTCGCCGTCGAGGTCAACACCGCCGACGACTACGACGAGGGAGCCATCTACCTGACGACGACGGGTACCAGCGCCGAACAGGGCGACGACGGCTCCGTCGGCCGCGGCAACCGCGCCAACGGACTCATCACGCCCAACCGCCCGATGAGCATGGAGGCCACGAGCGGCAAGAACCCCGTCAACCACATCGGCAAGATCTACAACCTCCTCAGCACGCGCATCGCCGAGACGGTCGTCGACGAGGTGGACGGCATCCGCGACCTCCGGGTGCGTCTGCTCAGTCAGATCGGCCGCCCCATCGACCGCCCCCACGTCGCCGACACCTTCGTGGCCACCGAAGACGGCGTCGCCCTCGCGGACATCGAGGCCGACATCGAGGCCATCGTCGACCGCGAACTCGCCAACGTGACCGACGTGACGCGGTCGGTCATCGAGGGCGACCTCCGGACCTTCTGACCCGCGACTCCCCCACTCCGGGGGGGGACCGAACCACCCTAGTACCCCGCCCGCTTACGTCGGCTGTGACCGCCGAGGAGCGCACCGACGACGATGCCGATCCGCCGCTCGCTACCGATGTCGTCCTCGTGAGCTTCGGCGAACTCGGAACGAAAAGCAGCGAGGTGCGGGGCAAGATGACGGATCGCCTCAGGGACAACGTTGCCGCACTCCTCGCCGACCGTGGCGTCGAGGCGACGGTCGAGCGGACCTGGGCGCGTCTGGTCGTCCACACGCCCGACCCCGAATGGGCCGCCCGGATCGCCGCCGACGCGATGGGTGTCGTCTGGGCCCGTCCCGCCGTCGGCGGCCCCGCCGACCACGACGCAATCGGCGACACGCTCGCCGGACTGGCACGGGACGCCCCGCCAGTCGACACCTACGCCGTCCGTGCCCGTCGCGTCGGTGACGACGACGCACACGACTTCTCCAGTCGCGACCTCGAACGCGAGGGGGGACGGATCGTCGGCGCCGTCACCGACGCGTCGGTCGACCTCGACGACCCTGACCGCACCTACCACGTCGAGGTTCGCGGCGATCGGGCACACGTCGCCGCCGAGAGCGTCGCGGGACCGGGCGGCCTCCCCGTGGGGACACAGGCACCGCTCGTCGCCCTCGTCAGCGGCGGCCACGACTCCCCCGTCGCGGCCTACGAGGCGATGCGCCGCGGGGCGCCGATCCGACCGGTGTACGTCGACCTCGGGGCGTACGGTGGCCCCGACCACGAGGCGCGGGCGGCCGCGACCGTCGACCGACTCGCGAGCTACGTCCCCAACGTCGACTGTCGCCTCCGGATCGTTCCGGGCGGCGACGTCGTCGACCGACTGGTGACCGAGGTCGGGGAGACGCGCATGCTCTCGTGGCGCCGGGCGCTCCTCCGGATCGGCGAGGTCGTCGCGGAGCGGACGGACGCGGCCGGCGTCGTCACCGGCGAGGCGATCGGTCAGAAGTCGAGTCAGACCGTCCGCAACCTCGCCGTCACCGACGCGGCGGTCGACTGTCCGGTCCACCGGCCGCTGCTCACCCGCGACAAGGCCGACATCGTCGAGCAGGCACGGGCCATCGGCACTGACGAGGACTCCTCGATCCCTGCCGGCTGCGAGCGCCTGGCTCCGTCGACACCCGCGACGGGGACGACGCTCGACGCCGTCGAGGCGGCGGAACCCGACGACCTGCTCGACCGGGCCGCGGCCGCCGTCGACGACCTGTGGATCGCGGACGGCTGACCGCCGGCGCAACCGCTTTAGTCCCGCCCGCCGATTACACGCCCGTGACGCAGGTCTGTCTCGTCGGGGACGCGGACGTCGATCTCCGGTACGAACTTCTCTCTCGCGAGACGTCGCGAGCGGCACTTGCCACGTACGACCTCCACGAGCCCTTCGCCAACTCGGTCGCCGTCGATACCGTCAGTCTCGGCGCCGCCGTCTCGCTTCTGAACGATCTGAACTGGTATCTGGTCCGGTTCGCCGACTGTGCGCTGGTTCGGGAGCCGAGCGTCTCGACCGACGAGTGGCTCTCCCGTGACCTTGCAGAAGCGGTCCGTGACGGCGGCGTCGACCCCGCCGACACCGCGACGTTCCTCCGGGTGTACGGCCTGATCGACGACGAACTCGTCGAACCCATGTACGCCACGCGCGTCGACGGGACGGTCCCGGAGTACGACCTGCGCCCCGCCGCCGACACCGTCGTCGTTCGGGTCACCGAATCCGAGTTCGGCGGCGGCTGACCCCCCATCGCCGACTCACTGAGTGTGGAACCGGGTCGACCGCCGTGTTAGTCGAACAGCCCGGTCGACATGTACCGCTCGCCGCTGTCCCAGAACACCGTGATCACGAGCGGATCGTCGACCTCGTCGACCAGCCGCTCGGCGACCCGCCTCGCGCCGACGCTCGACGCGCCGCTCGACTGGCCGACCAGAATCCCCTCCTCGCGGGCGAGGCGCCGACACTCCGCCTCAGCGGCCGACAGCGAGACGTCCTCCACGTCGTCGAGGAGGTCGACGTCGACGTTCTCGGCGACGAAGCCCGGTCCCATGCCCTGGAAGTCGTCCTCGCCCGGATCGCCGGTCAGAAACCGGTTGGTGTCCGGCTGGACGCCCACTACCGCCATCTCCGGGTACGCCTCCGTCAATCGCCGGCCAGTCCCCGAGATGGTGCCGCCGGTGCCGACGCCACAGACCAGCGCGTCGATCCGCCGATCCGTCTCTTCGAGTATCTCCGATCCCGTCGTCCGGTAGTGGGCCTCCGGGTTCGCGGGGTTCTCGAACTGCCGCATCTGGACCATCCCCGCGGCTTCCAGTTCGTCCGCCCGTTCCTTCGCGGCGTCCATCTCGCCGTCGACGAGTTCCACCTCGGCGCCGTAGGCCCGCATGATCGCCCGGCGCTCGGGCGACTTCGAGGACGGCATCACGACCCGCACGTCGTAGCCCTTGGCGGCACCGACGACGGCGAGGCCGATCCCAGTGTTCCCGCTGGTCGGCTCGACGATGGTGTCGCCGGGTCCGAGGTCGCCCGCCGCCTCCGCCGCCTCGACCATCGCCTTCGCCGGGCGATCCTTCGCGGACCCGCCCGGATTCTTCGAGTCGATCTTGGCCGCGACGGTCGTCCCCGGCGGGGAGTCGATCCGCACCAGGGGCGAGCCGATGGCATCGAGGATGCTGTCGTACATGGGACGTGAGTTCGCGACCGTCGCCTAAATCGGTGATGGAACCGGGAACTGTCCACGGCCCCCTCCGCCCGACTACCGCGGGACGGCCCGCGGCCGGGTGCCCTAGAGCCGCGAGAGGATCCGCTCCTCGAACGCCGCGAGCCCGAGCGTCTCGACGCCCTCCTCGTCGGCCCGTTCGCGCTTTCGCTGCCCGGGATTCTCGCCGACGACGAGGTAGTCCGTCGCCCCGCTGACCGACGACGTGACGTTCGCGCCGTGGGTCTCCAGCAGCTCCGTCAGCTCCGAGCGGGTGTAGCCGGGGACGCTCCCCGTGAAGACGACGGTCAGGCCGTCGAGTTCGTCGTCCCGGTCCCGGCGCTCCGGGTCGACACCCGCCTCGAGCAGCCGTTCGACCGTCTCGACGTTGGCCTCGGTGTCGAAGTAGGAGGCGACGGAGGCCGCGACTTCGGGCCCCACGTCCTCGACGTCGCGGAGCGCCTCGACGCTCGCGTCCAGCAACTCATCGAGCGAGAAGGCGGCCGCGAGCGCCCGCGCGCGCTCCGTGCCCACGTGACGAATGCCGAGCGCGTAGACGAACGTGCCGAGGTCGACGGCCTTGCTCGCCTCCAGTTCGGCCAGCAGGTTCTCGGCCGAGCGCTCGCCCCAGCCGTCGAGCGCCGCGAGGTCGGCGGCGTCGAGGGTGTAGAGGTCGGCGAGCGACTCGACCAGCCCCGCCTCGACCAACTGGTCGGCGGCTGCCGCACCCACGCCCTCGATGTCCATCGCGTCCCGCGAACAGAAATGTTGCAGGCTGCGCCGGAGCTGGGCCGGACACGACGCGTTCGTACAGTAGTGGTGTTCGCCCTCCCGGACGACGTCGCCGTCACAGACGGGACAGGTATCCGGCATGGCGAAGTCGCCGGCCGCGCGGTCCGCGTCGGCGTCCGCGACCACCTCGACCACTTCCGGGATCACGTCGCCCGCCCGCTCGATACGGACCGTCGCCCCCTCGTGGACCCCGAGGTCGTCGACCTGTGCGGCGTTGTGCAGCGTCGCACGGCTGATCGTGACCCCTTGCAGGTCCACGGGATCGAGCAGAGCGACCGGCGTGAGCTTTCCCGTCCGGCCAACCTGAACGACGATGCGCTCGACGGCCGTCTCCCCCGTCCGGGGCGGGAACTTGTAGGCGAAGGCCCACCGTGGATGACGAGCGGTCGACCCCAGCCGTTCCCGCTTCGCGAAGTCGACGACCTTGGCGACGACGCCGTCGATCTCGTACTCCAGGTCGTCGCGCTCGGCCATGAGGCGGTCGCGGTAGTCGATCACCGCCTCGACGTCGCCGACGTCGGTCGTCTCGTCGTTCACCCGAAACCCGAGTCCTCGGAGCAGGTCGAACGCCTCCCGCTGGGAGTCGAGATCGGCCGACGTCTCGATCACGTCGTAGAAGAACACGTCGAGGGGGCGGTCGGCGACGGTGCTGGGATCGAGCAGTCGGACCGTCCCTGCCGCCGCGTTCCGCGGGTTGGCGAAGGGCTCCTCGCCGCGTTCCATCCGCCGCTCGTTCAGGTCGACGAACCCCGATCGGGGCATGTACACTTCACCGCGGACGGCGAGTACGTCCGGCGCGCCGTCGAGGTGGAGGGGAACGCTCCCGATCGTGCGGACGTTCGCCGACACGTCCTCGCCTTCCTGCCCGTCGCCGCGGGTAACCGCCCGCTCGAAGGCACTGTCCTCGTACACCACCTCGACGGAGAAGCCGTCGAACTTCGGCTCCGCGGAGTAGGTCACCTCGCCGACGGTCTCGCGGATCCGGCGGTCGAACGCGCGGATCTCGTCGGCGTCGCCCGCGGACTGCAGGCTCAACAGGGGAGCGACGTGGGCGACCGTCTCCAGTTCGTCGAGCGGTTCGCCACCCACCCGCCGGGTCGGCGAGTTCTCGTCGTGGAGGTCGAACGCCTCCTCGAGTTCCGCCAGCCGATCGAACAGCGCGTCGTAGGTGCGGTCGGCGACGACGGGATCGTTGACCACGTAGTAGCGGTAGTCGTGGTACTCGATCGCCGCACGCAGGTCGCGAACCTGCTCGCGGGCCGTCTCCTCCTCTATCTCCTCGACCGGCGCGAACGACGTGTCCGGATCGCGAACGTACGGGTTGTCCTCGGGTGCCTCGACCATCTCGCTGTCCGCACAGGCGCACGCCGGGTACGAATAGCCAGCGACTCGACCGGCATCGCCGATACCGGTCGGTGTCCGCCACGATCCGAGCCTCCCGAAACGCTGCGATTAAGCCCGCGGGTGTGGTACCTCCTTCCATGTCTCTGGAGACGATGCAGCCGACCGCGGAGTGGGACGGGGACGTGGACGTTCGCGAGGCACTCGGTCGCGAGGGATTGACCTACCGGGTCTGGGGCGCGGACTGGTGTGGCGACTGCCGGGAGCAGTTGCCCGCCTTCGCCGCCGCCCTCGACGCTGCGGGCGTCCCCGCGGAGCGGATCGAACAGCATCCCGTCGACGAGGACAAGCAAGGCGACGGCGTCGACGAGTACGGGATCGAGTTCATCCCGACGGTCGTCGTCGAGCGGGCGGACGAGGAGGTCGCCCGGTTCGTCGAGGAGGAGTCGGAACCGATCGCCGAGTACCTCGCGGCACGGATCGCCGAGCGCGACGAGCGGGCCCAGGCGTAGGCCCCGGCACGCGGCTCTCCTTTCCGTTTACCGCCCGGACAGCCAGTCGAGCGCTGCGTCGAGGTCCGTCCGCGGCGGCGAACAGGCGAAGTCCCGGCAGGCGTAGGCGGTCGGCTCGCCGTCCTCGGCGTCGCGGTTCGCCCAGATCGGCGGCACCGCATCGAGGCCGAGGGCGTCCAGCCACCCGTCGAGGTCGTCGTCGCTCGCCGGTCGGGGTGCGATCACGCCCGTCGGCAGCGGCGTCTCGGCGAGCGTCTCCCGCCACGCGGTCGGCACCGTATCGGCCGCGAGTGTCAGTTCGACCGGGCCGCGGGTGTGGGCGTCGGCCGCGAGGACGAGCGACGCGTGTTCGAGCGGACTGCCCCGAATTCGGTCGGCGTGGGTCGACAGCAGACGCTCCGTGATCCCAGCGAAGTCCTCGTCGGACACGAAGTGGTCGAGTCGGTCGAACAGGGCGGCGGCGGCCCCCAGACTCGACGGCGTGGACTGGTCGTTCAGTTCCTGTGGCCGGGTTACCAGCCCCTCGCCGCTTTTGGGCGTGTAGTAGCACGTGCCCGCGTCCGCGTCCCAGAACTCCTCGCGGATCACGCGCGCGAGATCCAGAGCGAACGCGAGGTGGCGCACCTCGCCGGTGACCTGATAGCAGTCGAAGGCGCCCGTCGCGAGGAAGGCGTAGTCGTCGAGGTAGCCGTCGACGGCGACGTCCCCGCCCTTGTAGCGCCGTGAGAGACGTCGCTCGTCGGCGTCCCAGAGATGTTCGCGGACGAACGCCAGCGCGTCCGTGGCGGTTCCCGCGAGCGCCGGGTCGAGGACGCGCGCGCCGGCCGCCACCGCGGAGATGGCGAGACCGTTCCACCCCGCGAGCACCTTCTCGTCGCGGGCCGGCCGGGGCCGGTCGGCGCGCACCTCGAACGCCCGGCTCCGCGCACTCATCAGTGCCCGTTCGACCGTCGCCTCGTCGAGCCCCGTGTCCTCGGCCAAGTCGACGTAGCTCCGTGCGGCCGTGAGGACCGTCGTTCCGTGCTCGAAGTTGCCGCCGGATTCGACGCCGTATCGGTCACAGAACAGGGTCGCGACCGTCTCGGCGTCGACGCCCTCCACGTCGACGCCCGCCATCGCCTCGTGGACCTCATCGGGCGTCCACACGTAGAAGGCTCCCTCGGCGTCCTCGGGGTCGTCCGCGTCGGTTCGCGACGCGGGCGGGCGACTCTGGGCGTCGAGCGTGCTGAAGAATCCACCCTGTGGGTGTCGTAGTTCGCGTTCGAGGAATGCGATCGTCTCCTGGGCGACCCGGGCGTATCGGTCCGCGCCGGTGACCTGGGCTGCCAGCAGGTACACCCGCGGGAGTTCCGCGTTGTCGTAGAGCATCTTCTCGAAGTGGGGCACCGTCCACTCCCGGTCGGTGGCGTAGCGATGGAAGCCGCCACCGACGTGATCGTAGAGCCCGCCGGTCGCCATGGCGTCAAGCGCCTCCGTCGCCACCTCGCGGGACGCCTCGTCGCCGTCGAGCGTCGCCGTCCGGAGCAGGAGGTCGATCCGGCGGGGCTGGGGGAACTTCGGCCCGCCGGACCCGAATCCGCCGTGTTCGCGGTCGGCGCTCCGGATGGCCGCCGCCGTCGCCGAGTCCAGAAGCTCGGAGTCGGGCGGCTGCCCCGGCTGCTCGGGCGTCGACTCCAGTTCGTCCGTGATGGCCGCAGTCCACTGATCGGCACGGGATTCGATCTCCTCGCGATCCTCCTCCCACGACCGCGCGATGTCCTCGACGAGTTGGAGGAAGCCGGGGCGACCACGCTGTGGCTCCCGGGGGAAGTACGTCCCGACGTAGAAGGGCTTGCCCTCGGGGGTGAGAAAGACCGAGAGTGGCCACCCGCCGCCCCCCGAGACGAGCTGGCAGATGGTCATGTAGACACTGTCGACGTCAGGGCGTTCCTCCCGGTCGACCTTGATCGGGACGAACGCCTCGTTGAGCGCCTCGGCGACCGCCTCGTCCTGGAAGCTCTCCGTTTCCATCACGTGACACCAGTGGCAGGCGGCGTAGCCCACCGACAGGAAGATGGGAACGTCGTGTTCCCGGGCCACGTCGAGGGCTGTCTCGTCCCAGGGCTGCCAGTTGACCGGATTGTCGGCGTGCTGTTCGAGATACGGACTGGCCTCCTCGTCGAGGCGGTTCCGACGCGTCGGCGTCGTCATGGTCGTGGGTTCGGCGCCCAGACGGGTAAACCCAACAGAACTCTGAGCTGCGTCTGCGGCCTGCGGGGCCCCGCCGTCAGGTAACCGTTTTGTAGGTGGTTACTGATGCATGACTATGGACGTACCGGCGTGGGAACGGATGCTCGCGACCCACGCGCCGACGCTGGTCGTGGGCCTCGGGGTTGCCGTCGCCGGCGTCTCGGTCGCCAACTTCCTCGCCGACGTCGAAACCCTGGGGTTCGGACTCGTTCCCCTCCTCGCGCTCGGTCTCTGTCTCACGATGTCGGCGGGGCTGTTCGGTCTCGGACGCTGGCTGTCGACCTGTGGCCTCTCGACCGAGGAGACCTGGTCCGTGGTCCGGTGGTGTCTCGGCGGGATGGTCGGTTTCGTCGCCCTCTCCTCCCTGACGGTCGGCCTCCGCCTCCTGGAAGGTCGGGCCGTCGGCGAGGCTGCCCTGGGGGTCATCGTCGTGGGTGCGGGCGGGGGGATCGGGGGTGGCGTGGCCGGTATCTACTACGCCCGGGCGAACCGTGCGGTCCGGGAGGCCGACCACCGACGTGACGCCTTAGTCTTCCTGAACAGCCACCTCCGACACAACGTATTGAACGCGACCCAGGTCATTCAGGGATACACCACCCTTCTCGACGAACGGGACGACGTGGCCGACGAGTATCTCGTCCCGATCGAACGGCGGAGCGACGCCATCGCCTCGCTGATCGAGGACGTGAAACGCCTATCGGACGTGTTCTCGGGGGAGCACACGCCCTCGCCGACGGACGTCTCGACGGTCGTGTTGCGGGCCGTCGAGGACGTCCGCGAGGACCACCCCGAGGCGACCTTCGAGGTCGACGTCCAGCCCGAACTGTACGTGATGGCCACCGACGCCGCCTCTGCCGTCTTCGCCAACCTCCTGCAGAACGCCGTCCAGCACCACGATCGATCCGACCCGACCGTGCGCGTGTCCGCCGAACGCGCCGGTCGAACCGTCTCCGTGAGCATCGCCGACGACGGTCCCGGCATCCGTGACGACGTGAAGGACCATCTGTTCGAGTCCGCCATCGAATCCGGCGAGGGACGGGGGATCGCCCTCGTGAAGACGCTGATGAACCACTACGGCGGCGGCGTCGAGGTGCGCGACAACGACCCCCGCGGGACGGAAGTGGTCGTCGAGTTCCGGCGGCCGCCGCGCCGACTATAACCCGCCGGGGACCAATCCACCGCCATGCGACCTCTCGGCGAGACCTGTGACACGTTCGACATCGGCGGCGACCTCACCGTCCATCGCCTCGGCTTCGGCGCCATGCGAATCACCGGCTCCGGGGTCCTCGGACCGCCGGACGACTCCGCCGAGGCCCGCCGAGTCCTCGCCCGTGTGGCCGAACTGGGCGTCGACCTCGTGGATACCGCTGACTCGTACGGCCCGGGGACCAGCGAACGGCTGCTCGGCGAGTCCACCACGCCGGACGAGGCGGTCGTCGCCACGAAAGGCGGTCTCCTCCGGACACCCGACGGCGACTGGCTCCGCCACGGCGACCCCGACTACCTCCGGAACGCCGCGCTGTGTAGCCGAGACCGTCTCGGGGTCGACACCATCGACCTGTACCAGTACCACGCGCCCGACCCCGACGTCCCCATCGAGGAGTCGATGCACGCCCTCGCCGAACTCAAGGACCGTGGCGTCGTCCGCCACGTCGGCGTGAGCAACGTCTCCGTGGATCAGCTGGAACGCGCTCGGGACGTGGTCGACGTCGCGACGGTACAGAACGAGTACAGCGTCGCCGACCGCACCCACGACGACGTCCTTGCGGCCTGCGAGGACGCCGACATCGGCTTCCTGCCGTACTTCCCGCTCGGCGGCGGCGACCTAAAGTCGAGGGGCGACACACTGGCGACGGTGGCCGACGCCCACGACGCTACGATCCGACAGGTCGCGCTCGCGTGGCTCCTCGAACGCTCCCCGGTCGTCTTGCCAATCCCCGGCACGTCCAGTGTGGATCACCTCGAAGCGAACGTCGCCGCCGCCGAACTGACTCTCACCGACGAGGAGATGGCGCGACTGTCGACGTGAGTCGGTCGATAGCGCGGGCCACGGACCCCCCAGCCCCGTGGCGTGGGCGGCCGGGAGTCCCTCGAACGGCTCGATACCCTCGTGGAGGACGTCCTCGCACTCTCGAAGGAGGTGAAAGTCATCGGCGAGACGGAACCCCTCCGCGCGGAGCCCGGCGTCGGCGAGGCCTGGCGCAACGTCGAGACCGAATCCGCGTCCCTCCGCGTCGAGGGTGATCTCGGCACGGTCGAGACGGACGCGAGCAGGCTCCGAGAACTCCTCGCGAACCGCCTTCGGAACGCCGTCGAACACGCCGGTCCCGGCATCGCGATCCGCGTCGTGCGGCGCGCCGACACCGTCTACGTGGCCGACGACGGTCCGGGGGTTCCGGCGTCCCTCCGTGAGACGATCTTCGATCACGGCTACTCCACGACCCCGGGCGGAACGGGGTACGGTCTCGCCATCGTCGGACCGATCGCGGACGGACACGGCTGGACGCTCTCCGTGACCGACAGCGACGACGGCGGTGCGCAGTTCGAACTTCGCGGCCTTTCGGATCGGTAGTCCGCGCCCACGCTCGCCATCGGACGCCGACCGCCGAGAGTCGTCACCCGTCGCCATCCCCGTCCCCGGCCACGACGGGACCGGCCGACGTTCACCCGAGAAACGTCGCCAGAAAGAGCAGTGCGAACCCGAGCGAGAGACAGAACCCGCCGACTCGACCGATCCAGGTGTGTTCCCGAACCTCGGTTCGGCTCCCGTCGATCCGGTAGTCCTGGAACTCCTCGTTGTATTCGACGTAGCTCGGCATCTGGAAGAACTCGATGAACACCAGCGCCCCGCCGAGCGCACCGAGTGCCGACCCGAGCAGCCTGAGTGCGTTCGCCACCGCGACCATGCTCGGACGGCCGACGGACGGGGACAAAAATCCTCCGAAGATTCATGTCGGGAGGCGCGGCCAGGCCCGGCCGTGCCCGTCTCCCGTCACCGTCACGTCCGCGCGCTCGCCGTCGTCCTCGTCGTCGTCGTAGCCGGCCGAATCCAGTCGGTGGCCGTCGCCGCTCCGGCCGACGGGACGCCGGCCCTCGTCGCCGCCGTCCCCAACCCCGTCGCCGACGGCGACACCGGTGAGTTCGTCGTCGTCCGGATACCGGAGAGTTCCACGGCCAACTGGACGCTCGGCGACGGCGAGACGACGATCGAACTTCCGGCCGACCGTCCCGGCGGCCGCATCGCCGTCACGGCCGATCCGAACGCGACGCGCCGGCTGACCGACACACCGATCCTCGCCGTCCCGCGGCTCTCCCTGTCGAACGAGGGCGAGCGGCTCCGACTCCGCCGCGCCGGCGTCGTCGTCGACCGTCTCGCCTACCGCGACGCGCCGTCCGGCGAACGGCTCGTCGACGGATCCGATGGACGGCGGTGGCAGCCGGTCGGCTTCCAGCCACGCGACGTCCGGTCGCACGGTCGCGCACCGGTCACGGGATTTCTCCTCCCCGACTCGCCGGGCGTCCCCGTCGAGACGCTCCGCGACGCTCGACGTCGCATCCTTCTCGCGGGCTACACATTCACTAGCGATCGGATCGCCGACGCGCTCGTCGCCGCCGAGCGCCGCGGGGTCGCAGTTCGCGTCCTCGTGGACGGCGATCCGGTCGGCGGCCGCTCCGCACGGGGCGCCGCGACGCTCGACCGCCTGGCCGAGGCCGGCATCGAGGTGGCCGTCCTCGGCGGTCCCCGGGCGCGCTTCGAGTATCACCACCCGAAGTACGCCGTCGTCGACGATCGGGCGCTCGTCACGTCGGAGAACTGGAAGCCGTCGGGTGTGGGCGGCCGGAGCAGTCGGGGATGGGGAGTCGTCGTCGACTCCCGGGCGGTCGCCGACGACCTGGCCGGACTCTTTCGTGCCGACGCGGGGTGGCACGACGCGATCCCGTGGCGCCGCTACCGCCGGGGACGGTCCTTCGATCCCGGACGGCCGGCCAACGGCTCGTACCCCTCGCGGTTCGACCCAGCGACGGCGACCGGAACCGTCCGTGTTCTCACCGCGCCGGGCAACGCCGAGTCCGCGGTCGTGGAGGTGATCGACACGGCCGACGAGCGCGTGGACGTGATCCAGCCGAGCATCGGTCGACGTGACGGTCCCCTCCTCCGGGCGACGGTCCGGGCGGCAGCCCGCGGCGTCCGGGTGCGCGTGCTCCTCTCCGGTGCGTGGTACGTAGCGGAGGAGAACGCGGCGCTCGTCGAGTGGCTGAACGGCGTCGCCGAGCGCCGCGGCCTGCCGCTCTCGGCGCGGGTCGCCGAGCCGCGCGGTCGGTTCGAGAAAATCCACACCAAAGGTGTCGTCGCCGACGACGTGGTCGTCGTCGGGAGCCTCAACTGGAACGCCAACGCCGTCTCGGACAACCGCGAGGTGGCGGTGGCGGTGCGGAGCGACGAACTGGCGGCGTACTTTCGGGAGGCTTTCGCCGCCGACTGGGAGCGCGGCGTCGGTCGGGGGACCTGGGTCCTCGTCGCCGGCGCGGCCGCGGCGCTGGTGCTCGCGCTGTTGGTCGCGAAGAAGACGATCCGGTTCGACGATAGTAGCGATTGAAACTGGTTGCTCAGCCGATCGGACTCAGTACTGCGATCGGCTGTGTAATGACTTTCAATCGCTACTACAGGTGTCGAGAGTCGCCGCGCTCGACAGCTCTTCGTCGAGTTCCGCCTCCGACATCTTCTCGACGAGCGCGTCGATCACCTCGCTTCGCATCCCCTTCACGAACTTGATCGAGCCGACGACGAGGTGGCCGCCGCCGGAGACGCCGCCGCCGCCCACTTCCTCGTCGAGTTCGGCCACCATCTCCGGAATGTCGAGGCGGACGCCGTCCGAGCGGAGGACGGCGAAGTCGGGACCGTAGCCGATGGTGATGACGGGGTCGCCCGTCTCCTCGACCTTGCGGTCGTGGAGGTTGCCCGTCGTCTTGCCCGGCGCGGGGTAGGTAAAGCGGTACGCGAAGTCGTCGAGGTCGACTCGGTAGAGGTGGGCGTCGTTTTCCAGTCGTTCGTGTTCGACGTGGGGCTCGAGCGCCGACAGTTGGCGGTCCACGTCACGCTCGGCGCGATCCGCGAGGAAGTCGACGAGTTCCCGATGTCGGCGCTCGTCGTCGCAGTCTACGTTCAGCACGTCGCTGACGAGTGTCTTGCCCTCGCTGTAGCGCAGCCAGTGGGCAGCGTAGTCGAGCGCCTCGCCGATCCGGGAGAGGTCGTCCCGGCCGTACCCGGCCTCGCCAGCCAGATCGATGAAAGCCGCCATCGTCTCCGCCTTCGACCGGTCGGACAGTCCCGCCACCGCGGGCACGTGCCGGAGTTCGTCGGTCATCTCCGGATCGATCATCCGGGCCAGTTCGACACACATCATCCCGGTGGTGATGCGATAGTCCTCGCCGTGGAGGTAGGGATTGACGTGAGCGTCCAGCAGCCCGTTCACTGCGTCGGGATCGGGATGGTGGTGGTCGACGACGACGATGGGGACGTCGTAATGTGCGAGGTTCTCGTAGGCTGGGACGTCCTCCTCGGTGCTACCGTTGTCGAGCATGAGCAGGAGCGGAAGCTTCTGGCCGTGGCGTTCGCGGCCTTCGAGCGCGAAGTTGAGGTCGCGAGTCACGTCCTCCATCTCGTAGAAGGGTGCCTTGCTCGGGAGGCGCTTGATGAGGTGGCGTGGAGCGTCGTCGTCGTCGTGGACGGCGGTGATGAAGCGTTCGAGCGCCACCTGGACGGGCAGGGAGGCACACATCCCGTCGCCGTCGGCGTGGTGCCGAACCCTGATCGGCCGCCCCTCGAGGACGGTCCGACGGAGGCGGCGGGCGAGTTCGCGGAGGTTCGGACGGAGCTTCTCGAAGGCCTCCCACTCCACCAGCGGGTCGACGTCGTGTGGCTCGGCCCGGTCGTCGAGCCCTGCGTCGACACGTTCCCGGATCCGTTCCGCCGCCGACCCGCTCAGCCGAGCGAGCGACTCCACCTCGATCTGGGGGCTTCCTTCGTGTTCCTCGACGCTCCCCGAGATCCGGACGATGTCGTCGAGATCCACGTCGGGATGGGCGCGGACGCCCGCCTCCTCGAAGGCCGTGCAGGCGACGATCCCGGTGCCGTCACAGCAACGAAACACGGTCGGGCCGGCAGTCTGTTTGATCTGGATGACCGCCCCCTCGACGGTCACCGTCTCGCCGACCGATAGCTCCTCGATCGGCGTGATCGTCGGCTGGTGATCGACCGCGACCGTTCGGTAGTCGTCGAGAGTCGCCTCGGTGAAGGCGATATCGCCGTTCTCCCGGATCTCGTCGAGACGGACGAGCAGTCGATCGCCGACGTCGTAGTCGCCGTCGAGATTCGACTCGTGGACGAGGCCGGAGACCTCGTCGGAGACGTCGACGAAGACGCCGTATGCGACGACGCCGTTGACGACGGCGTGGTAGTACTCGCCGACGTCTACGTCCTCGGCCGTACAGTCGGGTGCGAGATCGTAGACGACGGAGCGGGAATCGTCCCGCGCGTTGGTGCCGGAATCCCCGGCATTCCCTGCGGTCATACTATCGTGTGATCGGTGACCGAAGTTAAGCCTTGCAGAATACGTCCGCCGTTACGCCGCCAGTCGCAGGGTATCCGGAACCCTTAGAAGGCGACGCACCCGAGCGGTATCCATGTGGCGCCTCCGGATGGGAACCGCCGACTGGACTGCCGAGCGGCTCTCCGTCGACGCGGGTCGACGACCGCGACGGGAGGGCGTCGACGTCGAGTCATGACCGACGTCGTCGCGCAGGGGACCTTCGACATCCTCCATCCCGGCCACGTTCATTATCTCTCCGACGCCGCCGCGATGGGTGACCGGCTTCACGTCATCGTGGCCCGGGATCGGAACGTCACCCACAAGCCGTCGCCGATCCTCTCGGACGGACAGCGCCGACGGATGGTCGACGCGCTGGATGTCGTCGACGAGGCCCGCCTCGGCCACCCCGAAGACATCTTCGTCCCCATCGAACGCATCGATCCGGACGTCATCGTCCTCGGCTACGACCAGCATCATGACGAGGCAGACCTTCGCTCGGCGCTCCGGTCGCGTGGCGTCGACTGTCGGGTCGAACGGGCGTCCGCTCGCGACCCGCCCGCCGACGAACTGACGTCGACGGGGCGGATCGTCGAGCGGATCGTCGAGCGTCGGTGTTAGAACGGGGTTGCCGGCCTCAGGCGAGAATCGGCTCTTGGGCGAGCGACTCGTCGTGCGCGCGGACGACCTCCTCGTCGGCTTCGAGGTCGCTCGACGATCCGCTCTTCTGCTCTTCGAGATACTGCTCGTACTCCGCCTGGGAGACGACTTTGATCTCGAAGTACATCTGCGAGTGGGCGACGCCACAGAACTCGGCACAGTAGCCCTGGTAGGTTCCCTCCTCCAGGGGGACGGTCTTGATCACGTTCGACTGACCGGGCATCGCGTCCTGTTTCAGCCCCATCTGTGGCACGTGGAACGCGTGTAACACGTCGCTCGACGTGATGTTGAAGTAGACGTCCTGTCCGACCGGGACCACCACCGTCGGCGACGTACTGGCGAGCGAGACGTCTTCCTGTGGGTAACTCGCCTCCCACCCCCACTGGAAGGCGTCCATGTGGACGAGGACGTCGTTGCTATCCGGAGCGACCGCCTCATCGCCCTGCTCGAAGGTGACGTTCTCGTTCGCGAGGACGCCGTAGGAGGCGACGCCGACGAACAGGAGGATGACCGCCGTCGCGACGGTCCAGGTGATCTCTAGGCGACGGTTCTCCTGGGTCGGCTTCGCCTCGTCGGCGCTCCTGAACCGGTAGACGGTGTAGATGAGAATCCCCTCGACGAGCAGCGTGATGGGGACGGCGATCAGCAGCAGTTTGTTGTTCAGATCGTTGATGAGTTCCGCGGACACTGAACTCTGGGCCGCGACTGGATCGGCGGCAAGTGAGAGAGCCACCGCCGACAGCAGCGACGCAAGCACGAGGCGCGACCGTTTCATACTCTATGGGGGGGTTAGAATCTCCTCCGTAAATAGCTACTGATAGGGCGGATCACCGGTCGGATCGTCGCCTCCGTCGAGTGGGAAAAAGCGGGGTGCCTAAATAGGCGGCTTTCCAACTTCCGGTAGTGATCGATACGTGCTTCGAGACGTGACCGACCGGTTCCCCGGGCTCCTCGCGGCGAGTGCGATGGGAGTGTATTTGCTCTTGCTCGTCGGAACCACGATCGCGGTCACCGACGCGGCCGAGACCTGTGCCGCGTGGCCGGCCTGCGGGGGTGGGTCGGCGCTCCCGACGACCGTCGCCGGTACGCTGGTGATCGGGCACCGCCTCGCCGCCGTGGTCGTCGGACTGCTCGTCCTCGCGGCCGGCATCGCCGCGTGGCGGAGCGGCCGGAGTCGACGGGTCCGTGCCGCACTCGGCATCTCGATGCTCTGTTATCCCGCCCAGGCCGCACTCGGGGCCGTCGTCGCGACCACCGGCGCGTCCGGCACCCTCTCGACGGCCCACCTGTTCGTGGGGATGGTCATCTTCGGCGGCCTGGTCGCCGCCCTCGCGTGGACGCTCGAAGTCGAGACCGGACACCCGTCGGACGCCCCCGTCACCGACCTCGACGCGCTCTCGTCCCCCGAGGCACCGCCGTCGTCCGACGCCGGTCGACCGACGCTGCCGGACGCTCCCGTCGCCCGCTTTCGGGCCGTTTCGGGGGCGTATCTCCGGCTCACGAAGCCGCGTCTGATGTGGCTGCTCTGTCTCGTCGCCTCGGCGGGGATGGCCCTCGCCGCGGGCCCAACGCTCGAACCCCGGACGGTGGCGCTGACGCTGCTCGGAGGCGTCCTCTCGATCGGCGCCAGTGGTACGTTCAACCACGTGTTGGAGCGTGACGTGGACCGGCGGATGAACCGTACCAGCGACCGGCCGCTCGCCACCGACGTGGTGTCGGTGCGCAACGCGGTGGCGTTCGGGTGCCTGCTGACCGTCGGGTCGCTGGTCGCTTTCGCCGCCGTCAACCCCCTCGTGGCCGTCCTCGGGTTCGTCGCCATCGTCTTCTACAGCGTGATCTACACGCTCGTCCTGAAGCCCAACACCGTCCAGAACACGGTGATCGGCGGTGCGGCCGGCGCGCTCCCGGCACTCATCGGCTGGGCCGCCGTGACGGGGTCTGTCGGCCTCGGTGGCCTCGTCCTCGCGACGGTGATCTTCCTGTGGACGCCCGCACACTTCTACAACCTCGCGCTGGCGTACAAGGACGACTACGCCCGCGGCGGCTTCCCGATGATGCCCGTGGTGCGGGGCGAGACGGAGACCCGAAAACACATCCTCTGGTGGCTCGGAGCGACGCTCGTCGGGGCCGGTGTGCTGGCGACCTGGGAGTCGCTCGGCTGGCTCTACGTTCTCACCACCGTCGTGCTGGGGGCGGCGTTCCTGTGGGCCGTCGTCCGTCTGCACGTCGACCGCACCGAGTCCGCCGCGTTCCGGGCGTTTCACGCCTCGAACGCCTATCTCGGGGCGCTGTTGCTCGCCGTCGTCGTCGACACGCTGGCACTCTAATCCCTCGACAAGGGTAAACGGTAAGCCGGTGGCTGCCGGGGACGGTGTATGGAGAACGTAGCGATCATCGGCGCCTCGATGACCCAGTTCGGGCAGCGCGAGGGGTGGGTCCTCGACCTGCTTTCCGAGGCGGGAACGGCGTGTCTCGACGATGCCGGCGTCCCGCCCGATGCGGTCGATCACCTCTATGTCTCGAACATGGCGAGCGGCGAGTTCGAGGGGCAGACGGGAATCATGAACGCCCTCGCTCACGACCTCGCGGCGATGCCAGCCTACACCGCCCGCATCGACCAGACCAGTTCGAGCGGCGGGGCCGGGGTCAAACACGCTTGGCAGTCGGTGGCAAGCGGCGCCAGCGACATGACCCTGCTCGTCGGCGCGGAGAAGATGACCCACCGGACGACCCCCGAGGCGACGGACGTCATCGCCTCGATCACCCATCCGGTGGAGTACAAACACGGCGTGACGCTCCCGAGTTTCGCGGGGCTGACCGCACGGCTGTATCTCGACACGTACGACGCGCCCCGCGAGAGTCTGGGGAAGGTCGCGGTGAAGAACCACCGGCAGGGCGTCCACAACCCCCACGCCCAGTTCCAGAAGGAGGTCGATTTGGAGACGGTCCTGAACTCTCCCATCGTCGCCGACCCGCTACGGCTCTATGACTTCTGTCCAATCACCGACGGGAGCGCCGCGCTCATGTTTTGTCCCGAGTCCGTCGCCCGGGAGTACGCGGACGACTACGTACTGGTGCCGGGCGTCGGCGGCGCGACCGACACACACGTGGTCCACGAGCGCACGGACCCGACGACGATGCGCGGGGTCGTCGAGTCGAGTCGGATCGCCTACGACATGGCGGACCTCGGGCCCGAGGACGTCGACGTGGCCGAACTCCACGATATGTTCACGATCCTGGAGTTTCTCCAGAGCGAGGATCTCGGCTTCTTCGAGAAGGGCGAGGGCTGGAAGGCCGTCGAGGAGGGGCGCACCGAGATGGGCGGCGACCTGCCGATCAACCCTTCCGGCGGCCTGAAATCGAAGGGCCATCCGCTCGGCGCGAGCGGCGTGGCACAGGCCTACGAGATCTACGAACAGTTGATGGGCGATGCGGGGAAGCGACAGGTCGACGACGCCGACACCGGATTGGCGTGTAACGTCGGCGGCTTCGGCAACTGCGTCATCACCACTCTCATGGAGGCAAACTGATGATGGAAGCGTACCGATATCCCGACGGCAGCATCACGTACCCGGGCCACCCGATCGGTCCCGGGGGAGAGAAACCGGTCGACACGGTCGATCTCAGCGAGTACACCGCCGAGATCGTGACCTGGACCACGAGCACCGCGGCGCCCCCGGGCGTCCGCGAACCGAACCCCCTCGCGATCGTCGAGTTCGACGTCGACGGCGAACCGGTCCGCGCCCTCGGCGGCCTCACGACCGACGACGTGGCGATCGGCGACGAGGTGCGACCGGTGTACGTCGAGGAACTCCGGGAGCCCGGCGCCGGTATCCGCGAACCCGACAGTCAGGCGTGGGACGGCTACCGGTTCGAACCGGTCTAACCGTCAGGCGTCTTCGCCCGGCAGGTCGTCGATCAGGACGATCGCTTCGCCGTCGATCACCGTCTCACCGTCCTCGTCCTCTACGACGGTCGTCAGCCGGTAGCGGCCGTCGCCGAGGTCCTCGACGACTTCGCAGATGGCGGTCACCGTTTCGCCGATGTCGACCGGGCCGAGGAACTGGAGATCCTGCGAGAGGTAGATCGTCAGCCCCGGCAGGCGGGCGAGCGCGGCGCTGATGAGACCGGAGACGAGCGTCCCGTGGGCGATCCGCCGGCCGAACCGGGTCCCCTCGGCGAACTCGTCGTCGAGGTGGAGTCGGTTCGTGTCGCCGCTGGCGTCGGCGAACACGCCGACCTCCGCCTCGGTGAGGGGCTTCGAGAACCTGATCCGGTCGCCGACGCTGACGGCGCCGTCGCCGTCGTCGGAGTGCTCGAACGACCACTCGGCCTTGGAGTAGGTTACCTCCGGCGAGTCCGCTGGCTGCCGACCGTCGTCGGAATCGCCGTCCGGCAGCATCGCCCGGTTGGCTGCCATCACGCTGTTGCAGAGGTGCTCGACGCTGTTCGAGAAGCGCTTCCCCGATTGGAGCCACGCGTCCGTGAACCCACCCATCGGCGGTGATGATCGTCCTTGCATGCTGTGTAGTCCTTTGTCGTGGGCAGTTAAAGGCTGGTCGCTTTCGACACCGGGTGCGCCCAGCCGAAACCATTCGTTGTCTCTGCATGGTATACAGAGGTAATGAAAGTAACGCTTATGCCGCTGGGACGTGTTGGTAGAGGTACGGATGACGCAAGACGACGACGATGGATCGCCGCTGTGGCCGCCCATGCCGTTCGCCCAGGGGTTCCAGGACGCCGGCGAGGACGCGGTCGAACGCCAGATGCAACTGTTCGAACAGTTCATGTCCGGCGGCGGCGGCGGATTCGACGGATTCTCGCAACTCGGCGCGATGAGTATGGGAACTGCGATGTTCAAGACCCGCGTGCAGAGCGGGGGTCGCATCAGCATTCCCGACGCCGAGCGCGAGACGCTGGACATCGAGGACGGCGACATCGTCCAGACCATCGTCATCCCCGTCAAACGAAACTCCGAGTGATTACAATGAGTGCTACCAACCCGTTCAGTTCGGCCTTCGAGATGCAGCGTACGATGATCGACCAGAGCCGCCGTGCCGCCGAGACCGGAATCGACGCCCAGCGCGCCGCCGTCGAGACGTGGTTCGACTCCTTCGAGTCGGCCAAGTCCCTCCAGGGGAGCGGCGTGACGCTCTCGAAGAGCACCGTCGACGCCTACCTCGACGGCCTCACGACGGTGCTCCCCGAGGAGTCCGTCGAGGAACTGCAAGCCGCAGTCGACGAGCAGTTCGAAGCCGTCGACGAGATCCACGAGGACGCCTGGGAGTCGTTCTTGGAGAGCCTCGACGAGGCCGAGGCGACCTACGACGAGCTGACCGAGACCCAGCTCGAACTCGTCGCCGAGGGCTTCGACGCCGCCGAAGAGGTCCAGGCCTCCGCGGAGGAGACGACCGAAGAGGTCGTCGAGTCCGCCGACGACCTCTCGCAGACGGCGTAACCGGAGCGTTTTCACCCCGACCACCCATATTTCAGTACACGATGACCGACAATACCAGCAGCACTTACGACGGACAGATGGACGCGTTTCTGGAGCGCATGACAGAGACGTACATGAGCGCGCTCGACCGCAACCTCGACGCGCAGTCGGCGTTTCTCGAATCCTGGATGGACTCCATGGAGGACAATCTCTCCGAGGAACGGATCCAGGAAGGGTACGAGGGGTCGATGCAGGCCTACGAGGCCTGGATGGACGCCGCGGAGACGTCGTTCGAGCGGATGGGAGACTCCTTCCAGGGCGAGGACGTCGAACCCGAGGAGTTCCGCGACATCTGGCTCTCCTCGGCCAACGAGGCGTTCAAGGAGATGATGACGACCACCGCCTTCGCGGCGGCCACCGGCCAGACCGTCGAGGAGGCGATGAACATGCGACAGAACATCGACGAGGCCTCCGAGGAGACGCTTCACGCCCTCAACTTCGCGACGGTCGGCGACGTCCGCGAGGTGGGTGAACGGCTCGTCGAACTCGAACGCCGACAGCACTCGATCGAGCAGAAGCTCGATCAGTTGCTCGAACAGCAATGAACCCGTTCACCTTCCCCCTGGACGCCCAGCGCGACCTCTGGGAGCGTGCGGCCGACGACGCGGCCTCGGTCGGCGCCATCCCCGACGGGCTGGAGACGATGGCCGAGGTGGAGGTCGGCGGCACGCCGAGCGAGGTCGTCTACCGTGAGAACAAGCTCGAACTGCACCGCTACGAGCCGCTGGTGCCCGAGGAGGAGCGCCACGACGTGCCCCTGCTGTTCGTCTACGCGCTGATCAACCGTCCGTACATCCTCGACCTTCAGCCCGACCGGAGCGTCATCCGGCGGATGCTGGAAGCAGGCTTCGACGTGTACATGATCGACTGGGGCGAGCCCTCCGAACTCGACACGTCGCTGTCGCTGCACGACTACGTCGATCGGTATATCGACAACTGTGTCGACGAGGTGCGCGAGCGCTCGGGACAGGAGTCGATCAACGTCATGGGCTACTGCATGGGCGGAACGATGAGCGTCATGTACGCCGCGCTCCACCCCGAGAAGGTCCGCAACCTGGGGCTGATGGCGGCCGGGCTCTGTTTCGACGGCACCGGCGGCATCCTCGAGATGTGGGGCGACGAGGAGTTTTTCAGTCCCGGCGCCATCGTCGACACCTTCGGCAACGTGCCCGCGGAGTTCCTCGACGTCGGGTTCGCGCTGATGGATCCGGTTCACAACTACGTCACGAAGTACGGCAACCTCTACGACAACATCGACGACGAGGACTTCGTGGAGAACTTCGCCCGGATGGAGAAGTGGCTCAACGACCCCATCGACGTCCCGGGGACCGCGTACCGTGAGTTCCTCGAAGACGTCTATCAGGGGAACAAACTCTACAGAAACGAGCTCGAACTGAACGGCCAGCGGGTCGACCTCGGCGACATCACCATGCCCGTGTTGCAGGTGATCGGCGAGTACGACCACCTCATTCCGCCGGAAGCGAGCAAGCCCTTCAACGAGAAGGTCGGCAGCGACGACACCGAGATCATGGAGTTCTCGACGGGCCACATCGGTCTGTCCGTGTCGAGTTCCACCCACGAGCACCTCTGGCCCGACGTGGCTGAGTGGTTCGCCGAGCGATCGGTCGAGGACACCGACGCCACGGATGCCGCCGTCGCCGAGGACGACACCCCGGAGGCCGACACGCCGGATGCCGCCGTCGCCGAGGACGTCGACACGACGGCGGCCGACGTGCCGGACACCGACCTGCAGGAACTCGACGGCATCGGCCCGGCGTACGCCGAGCGCCTGACGTCAGCGGGTGTCGCCTCCGTCGAAGCCCTCGCAGACGCCGAAGCCGCCGCGCTCTCGGCCGACGCCGACATCGACGAGGGACGTATCCGCCGGTGGATCGAGGCCGCGAGCGAGCGGACCTCGTAACCACGTCCCCTGCCAGCCCCGCCGAACGATGTCCCGTGCTACTGCCCCACACATTATCTATTGTGAAATATACAGAGACATATCATGACATATTAGGAGTTTTCAGAGTATGATGCATATATTGGAAGGGTTTATTACTTAGAAGCCGGACATTTAGAGTAGATCATGAGCACGAACATGAGCGCGAACCAGACGACGATCCCGGCCGCCACACGCTTCGACGTTCCCGACGACCTCACCGCCGCCGACTCGAAACTCGTCTACCTCTTCGTCACCGTCTCGGACGGTGTCACGGTCGACGAACTCCAGGCGACGCTCGACATCAAGAAGATCAGTCTCTTCCCCGTCCTCGATACCCTCTCGGAGCGGGGGCTCATCGACCGCGTCGACGACGAGTACGTCACCGCCGCGTCGTAGACGCCGCGTCGCTCCCGTCGCTTTCGGCCGCCCGCGAGGGCGGTCCTGCTCATCTCTCTTCGTTCTCGTCTTCGTCCCCTTCCAGTGACTCCTTGAGCGACGCCAGTTCCGCGTCCACGTCGACTCCCTCGTCTTCCTCCCGAACGTCGATGGCGACGCCTCGCCGGTCGTCCGGCAGACGTCGCCCCGTGTCGTCGCGCGTCTCCGCCGTCTCTGCCAGTCGCTCGTCGATCTCCGACGTCAACGAGCGGGCGTCGGCGATGATCGACCCGGCCGCCGATCCCTCGGGAAGGTCGACGCCGGTCAGGGCCTCGCGCAGATCGGCGAGTGCGTCACGAAGTCGTGCCACGTCGGGGGCGTCGGACGCCTCCAACCGGTCCCGGAGTCGGCCATCGCGGGGTCGCGGTCCCGCGAGTCGCAGTACTGCACGCAGTAGTTCCAGCGACTGCACCGTGGCTTCGAGCAGGGCGATGAGCGTCGGAATCGTATACTCCTCGGTGAAGCGCAGTATCTCCCCGGGCGTCGGCGGGCGGCGACGGCGCGGGACTGCCCCGGGTTCTTCCCGACGTACGTCCTCGTCGACCGCCGATCGGAGTTCCGTGAGCGTCCCTTCCAGATCCGCCAGGAGGGTCGCCAGATCCTCGTCCTCGTCGGCGTCCTCGTCACGGCTCATGGACTGACTTGCGTCCGGAGGCGCATATACTGCGGGGACGGCCTGGGTCAGCGGCGACGCCGGCACGTCGCGACGGCCGTCAGCAGGGCGACGAGGGCGACGAGGACGCCGAACCCGTCACCCGACGACTCGGTGGCGGTCGGCGTGGGCGTCGCGGTCGGTGTCGGAGTCGGCGCGGGAGTCGGTTCGGGCGTCGCGGTCAGTGTCGCGGTCGGCGCGGGAGTCGGTTCGGGCGTCGCGGTCGGTGTCGCAGTCGGCGCGGGAGTCGCGGTCGGCGTGGGTGTCGCGGTGGGCGCGGGGGTGGCCGTGGGTGCTGGCGTCGGCGTCGCAGTCCGGCCGCCCGCGACGGTCACCGTCGTCGTCGCCGATCCTGCTTCGACGTTGCTCCCCTCGACTGCGATCCGGTAGGTGCCGGGATCGGCGCCGCTCGTGTCGACGGTGACGCTGCCGCCGCTCTCCGTAATCCGCCGATTTCCGGCGAGATCCAACCCGTCCGGGTTCTCGACGGTCACGTCGAGTCGGTCGGCCTCGGCGAAGTTGTACTCCACGGTGATCGTCACCTCCTCGAAGTCGTCCGCCGGGAGGGTGTCGCCCGCGATATCCACGCCGCGCTCGTTGCGGACGTCGAACTCGGTGATCCGTGGTTCGACGACCGTCAGTTCGGCTTGCTCGTCGTTGTCGCGGTCCGCGTAGTACGACCCCGGTTCGACCCCGTCGAAGTCGGCGTTCTCGGGATCGACGCTGAAGACGCCCTGATCGCCGACCGGGACGAAGGTCGTGGTCTCGGTGCCGAGCGTTCCGCCGCCGGTGAGTTCGACGTTCGAAATGTCGAGCGACTCGCTGACGTACACTCGGACCGGCGGCGTCGTGTCCGCGGGCTGCTCGCGGGGCTCCTCGACGGCCCCGCTCAGCCCGGCGACCGCCGCGAGGACCACCAGAACGACGGCGAGGAGGGCACACACTGGACGGAGGGACGAGCGGTCGGCGAACGGCATGGATCGCCGTACACTCCCGGGCATAATGGATCTTGTCTGCGGGGCCGGGGCGGCCGATCGCTGCCCGGAATGGAAACGCTCTTTTGAGAGTCACACGGAGTGTATCCGTATGACCGACGGGGACGACGAGACCGACCTACCGGCCGAAACCCTCGACTCCCGCCTCGACGCGGCCGCCGAGGACCTCGACGCCGCCGAGACGGAAGCCGACCTCGACGCCGTCGAGGAGACGATCGACGGGATCGCCGAGGACCTCGACGCCGCCGACCTCCCCGATCCCGACGAGGATGGGGACGAGGAGGATCCCCGCGAGGAACTCGACGGTCGCCTCGACGACCTCCGCGGCGACCTGGCGGCCGCTCGCGGACCGTACGCGAGCGACGCCGTCGACGCCGTCGAGGCCGCAAAGGAGACGTTCACCGGCACCGAGTGGACGGAGGACGGCGAGGGCGAGGCCGCCGCGGCCGTCGCTACCTTCGTCGAGGAGGTGGCGGAGATCCTGGACACCGACCTCGACGGTGCCGACGCCGACGCCCTCGACGCGGCCGCCGCGGCCATCGCGGACGCTGGCCTCGACGCCGACGCCGACGCCGAGACCATCGACGCCCTCCTCGACGCGACCGACGACCTCTCGGCCGGCCTCGACGATGCCGAGGAGTGGGACGACCTCGAAACCCACGAACAGCTCCGCGCGCAGGGCTTCTACGACGTACTGGGTCACTACAAGGACTTCCCGCCGGAGTGGGCGGCGCTCAAGGAGTGGGAACAGCAGGGGAACGTCGAGATGGTGCTGCTGGCTCTCGACAGTTTCCAGTCCGACTTCATGGAGCGTCACTGCCTCGAAGCGATCACCCGGATGAACGACGACGACGCCTTCGACGCCATGCACCAGCGCGCGGGCAAGCGCGACAACCCCGGCGTCACGGCCCTCGGCAAGATGGCCGCCGAAGACGCCGTCGACACCCTGCTCGAATACGTCGACGCCGACTCCGACCCCGGCCTCCAGAAGGTGACGTTCAAGGCACTCGGCGAGATCGGCAGCGAGGCGGCCACGGGCCCCATCGCGGCCAAACTGGACGCCGAGAACGAACAGGTTCGGCCCCACGCCGCCCGTGCCCTCGGACTCATCGGCGACACGCGCGCCATCGACCCGCTGGCCGACACTCTCGCCGACGGCGACGACGACGAGACCCGTGCCGCCGCCGCGTGGGCGCTCCGCCAGATCGGCACCGAGCGCGCGCTCTCGGCCGCCGCCGACTACGTCGACGACCGCGCCTACCTCGTTCAGCACGAGGCCACCCAGGCCGCGGACGCGCTCTCGGTCGAAGTCGACGGAGCGGCCTGATCCCAAGGCTCTCCCGTCCGGCAGCCGTATCCCGTCTATGGCCACGGAGTCGAACGTCCTCGGGACCGACCTCGAACCGTGCAGTGCCGACCCCGAAACCGGGTTCCTCCGGGACGGCTGCTGTCGTCACCTCGACGAGGATCCCGGCCGCCACGAGATCTGTGCGGTGATGACCGAGGCGTTTCTGGAGTACTCCCGATCGCAGGGCAACGATCTGATCACGCCCCGTCCGGCGCTCGACTTTCCCGGCCTCGATCCCGGCGATCGATGGTGTGTCTGTCTCGGCCGCTGGATCGAGGCCGAGGCGGCCGATGTCGCCCCGCCGGTCGTCCTCGAGGCGACCGCGGAGGCCGTACTGGCGGAGATTCCCTTCTCGACGCTGCTGGAACACGAGTACGCGGCCGAAGACGCCACGTGACCGATCACCCAGTCGCTCGCGGGTACGACTGTCGTCCGCCCGCTGAGTGTCGCCCCACCAGCGTCGCCACCGCCTGTGTCCCGCCGTCCCCGTCGCGCGTCCGTTCCCGGTACTCGAGGATCGTCAGGTCGAGACACGCGCGCAGTAGGTCGTTCGCCCGGAATCGGTAGCGGTCGTTCGACGGACCGATGTCGATCGGGTCGCTCGACCGCAGGTGGTGTTCGTAGATCAGGACGCCCCCCGGCGCCAGCGCCTCCTTGATGTCGGGGAGGAGTTCCAGCGCCGCGAAGAACCCCACCGTGATCACGTCGTACGCCGACCGCTCGAACTCGAAGTCGGCGACGTCGGCTCGGATCCACGTCACGTCCCCGTCGACCCCCTCCGCTTCGGCGGCGCTGGCGGCCCGGGCGAGCGCCTCGTCGGCGACGTCCACGGCGTCGACGACGTAGCCGTTTCCCGCGAGAAAGCGGGCGTTCCGACCGGTCCCGGTCGCCACGTCGAGAGCGCGGCCGGTCGGAAGCGAGTCGATCCGCCGTTCCAGCGCCGGAATGGGATCGTCCGGGAGTTCGAACGCCTCGTCCGTGCTGTACTTCTCGTTCCAGCGCTCTCGGTCGTCGGTCACGTCCCCACACAGTCGCCACAGCGGTAAGTCCCCGTCGTCGGCCGGCGATCGACACACCCATTTTCGTCCACCGGAAAGGGTCGAACGTGCCCGTCGGTCACTACCGGAACGCCGGCCTGTTCGTCCTCCTCGGCGTCCTGTTCGGCAGTGCGTTCGTCGCGATCAAGGCCGGTCTGGCCGTGCTCCCGCCCATCCTCTTTGCCGCCATCCGGTTCGACGTCGCCGCGCCGATCCTCCTCGCGTACTCGGCGTGGCGCTACGCCGCGTGGCGCCCGCGGAGTCGCGCCGACCTGGCCGCCATCGCCGTCGGTGCGGTGGCCATCGTCGCCGCGAACAACGGCCTGCTTTTCATCGGCCAGCGGACCATCACGCCCGCCGCCGCGTCCGTGATGTACGGACTCAACCCCATCCTCTCGCCGGCGATCGCGTTCCTGTTGCTCGGCCAGCGACTCGATGCCCGCGGCATCCTCGGCATCCTCCTCGGTCTCGTCGGCGTCGTCGTCATCGTTCAGCCGTCTCCCGAGACGCTCACGTCTGGATCGACGATCGGACAACTGTACGTCCTCGCCGCCGCGGCGCTCATCGCCCTCGGGAGCGTCCTCATGCGCCGCATCGACGCCACGATGGCGAGCACCCCCCTGACCGCGTGGGCCATGGCGCTCGGTGCCGCGCTCCTCCACCTGTGGAGCCTGGCGATCGGCGAGTCGGCCGCCGGGACCGAACCCACGGCGACGCTCGTCCTCGCGGTGCTCGTGGTCGCCGTTCCGTCGACCGCGGCCGCCTACCCCATCTACTTCGCCCTCATCAGACGGATCGGCCCCGTCCGCACGAACCTCGTCGCCTACGTCGTCCCCATCTTCGCCGCGCTCACGGGGTGGCTCCTCCTCGGGGAGGCCGTCACGCTCGCGACGGCCGTCGGATTCTGCGTCGTCGTCGCCGGCGTCTGCCTCCTCGAACGCCACGTCGTCGCCGCCGAACTCGAACGTGCTGTGCGATGGGTCGGCCCCCTCACCGACCGGTAGCCGACTCGACCGGGACCGCGGAGTCACAACCGCCTTGTGGGTCGCCGCGTTGTACCGGCTATGCGCCGCCTCGTCATCGGTGTGGCTCTCTGTCTCGTCCTCCTGACGCTCGTCGTCGGATTCGGCGTGCGGTTCAACGGATCCGAGGCCTACCCCGACCCTGCGGCCATCGACGGGAACTACGCCACCCACGTCGGCGAGACGGTCCACCTCTGGACCGGCGTCGCGGGTGAACGGAACGGATCTCTGGTCGTCTCCGCGGGACCCCTCCGTCTCCAGGTGACCGAGCCGCCGCCGTCGGCCGTCGACTCCGGCGATCTGATTCAGGTGTACGGCGTGCTCCGCCCCGGCCACCGAATGGACACCACCGCCTATCACGTCCAGACCGCGGCGGACCAGCGGTACATGTACGCCGCGTCCGTCGCCGGCGTGGCCCTCGCCGCCCTCGCCTTCCTCCGTCGCTGGCGCGTCGACGTTCGCGGCCTGCGATTCGTTCCGCGGGAGGGGGAGTGATGCCCGACCTACTCACTCACGCCATCGTGGGCTACCTGCTCGGCGTGGCCGCCGTCCGAGCCGATCGCCTCCCCGACCGATACGTCCCCGTTCTGATGGTCGGAGCGGTGGTCCCGGACGGAATGAAGTCCTTCGTCGTGGCCGGTGTCGACGTCGGCGTCCTCTTCGGGGTGCCGTACTCGGCGTGGGGAATCCACACCCTCGGCGGCGTCGCCGTCCTCGCCGGTCTCGGGGCGCTGACGATCCACCGCCCGAACCGCCGCCTCGGATACGTCGCGCTCCTCGCCGGCAGCGTGAGCCACCTCCTCCTCGATACGTTCGTGATCCGGGTCGACGGCGTTGCCCCTCCCTATCTCTTCCCGCTCACCGGCTGGCTACCGCCGTCCGGCAACCTCTATGCCAGTTCCGACGTCTGGCCCGCCGTCGTCGTCCTCGCGTTCGCAGTGCCGGTCTGGCTGGTACGACGACGCGACGTCGGCTGACGCGAATCGGGGCCCCCCCGACTCGTGTCGGTGGTTCGCCCCGCTCCCATCGTTACGGGCCACGACGATGATGGGGGCGACGGTGACGTGACGCCGATGCGTGGCTGTCGCTGCCTACGTCGTCCGCAGCAGAAAGCCGGTGGAGGGATTTGAACCCTCGGCCTATTCCTTACGAAGGAATCGCTCTGCCAGCTGAGCTACACCGGCGCGCACTCCCTCGTACTGCCATGACTCAAATAAGGGTTCCGAAACGCCCCGCCCTCACTGGGATAGCCGCACGTCCAGACAGACGTTGAGTTCGTGCGGGGCGTAGGACCGAACCACGTGGCGAGTCAGCACCTCGACGTCGTAGCCGGCGGACTCGGCGACCGCCCGGATCGCTCGCTCCCCGGGGCCGAAGGGGTCGTCCTCGTGCTGAATGTCGTAGTAGTGGAGGATACAGTCGTCGCCGGCGAGGGTGACGGCCGCGTCGAGGAACTCGTCGGCGCTGTGGGGCAGGTTCATGACGATCCGGTCGGCCCAGTCCGCGTAGTCGGCGGCCACGTCGCGCACGTCGCCCTCGATGGCGGTCACCTGATCCGAGACGCCGTTTCGATGGGCGTTCTCCCGGAGGAATCCGACCGCTGCGGGATTGAGGTCGACGCCGACGACCGTCGCGCCGCGGGCGGCCATCGGAATCGCGAACGGACCGACCCCGGCGAACATATCGACGGCCCGCTCGCCCGCCTCGACCTCCTCGGTGACGCGGTGGCGCTCGGTGGCGAGTCGCGGCGAGAAGTACACCTCGGCGAGGTCGAGGCGGTACTCGAAGCCGTACTCGCGGTGGATCGTCTCGGTCGGCGGGCGGCCGTTCCGATCCCCGTCGGTCGCGAGCACCGTCCAGTCCCGAACCCGGAGGTCGCCTTTCACCTTCGATGCCCGGTCGATGACGGCCCGGACGGGCAGGTCGGAGTCGAGGATGGCCCGGGCGATCTCGGCGGCCCGGTCGGGGTCGTCCTCGTCGAGGATCACCACATCGCCGAGGCGTTCGTAGGAGGGGTCGAAGCCCAGCAACTCGGCGGGCGTCCGCTGGGGGTCGTGGGCCGGTACGTCCCGGTAGACCACGTCGTACTCGTCGCCGACGGCGTCGGGGTCGGTCACGGGGAGGTACAGCACCTCCTCGTCGACGACGATCTCGTGGTCCTCGTCCACGAGGTCCGCCGCGGCGAGGGCCTGTCGGGTCTGCTCGCCCGCCTCCCGCGGGACGCGAACGCACGGCCGTTCCATACCGACCGGTCGCCGTCCGCGGGAGTAAGCGTGACGTTTCCCGACCGATCAGGATCGTGATCCGCCGAGTCCCGCATCACCTCGAACGACGCCCTCGTCGTCGCCGACGGCGTCGCGAACCGCCCCGACGACGGCGCCCGCGGCGACGACGACGCCCCGGTCCCGGAGGCGGTCGTCGACCCGTCGACCCGCCGGACCGGCGTGGTTGCGCGCCGCGAACGGCCCGCCGTCGACGACGACGGGGTTCGAGGCGGTGGCCGCGGCCCGGAGGACCGGCAGGTTCCCCGCTGCGACGGCCACGGGCGGGACGACGACGGCGTCGGCGCGTCGGATCCGCTCCTCGACGGCCGCCTCCGCCTCGTCGTCGACGGGCGCGTACGGCGGGACGGTCACGAGGTCGGCGCCGAGCGACCGGGCGGTGTCGGCGTCGGGATCGGCGGCCCCGACGGCGCCGACCGAGAGGTCGAAGCCGGCGTCGTGGAGGCGATGGAGGAACGGCGTGGCCGCGTCGCCGCCGGCGACCACGTGGATGCGGCCGGATGCGTCGCCGACGCCGTCGCCCCCGTCCCCGAAGGCGGTTACCGTCGCCGTCCCGGTGACGGGGTGTGTGGTGACGGTCGCCCGCCCGCCGAAGGCCGTCTCGACGGCCTCTGCCGTGAGCACCGACTCCGGGGGGCCGGCCGCCCGAACCGCCCCGTCCGCGAGCAGTCGGAGTTCGTCGCAGTATCGCGCCGCGAGGTCCAGATCGTGGATGGCGGCGACGACGGTCCGCCCCTCGTCGACGAGCGCCGACACGAGTTCCAGCGTCCGCACCTGATGGGTCACGTCGAGGTCGGAGGTCGGTTCGTCGAGGAGGAGGACCGGCGTGTCCTGGGCGAGCGCTCGGGCGAGGAACACCCGCTGGCGCTCGCCGCCACTCACGTCAGTCACCGGACGGTCCGCCAGGTCCGTGATCGCGGTCCGCTCCATCGCCGCCTCGACCGCCCGACGATCCGCCGGCGTCCGGGACCCAAGGCGGGCGACGTGGGGGGTTCGACCCATCGCGACGATCCGCCGCACGTCGAAATCGAACGTCGAGGCGGTGGACTGCGGGACTGTCGCCACGTGCCGACTCGCAGCGCGCGAGGAGAGGTCGGCGAGGCGCTCCCCGGCCACGGTGACGGTTCCCGAATCGGGCACCAGCGCCCCGTTGATCGTTCGGAGGAGCGTCGTCTTGCCCGCGCCGTTGGGGCCGACGAGGCCGACGAACGTTCCCCGCTCGACGCTCGTCGACACCCCGTCGAGGACGGGAACGCCGCCGAAGTCGACGGAGACGCCGTCGACGTCGATGGCGGCGTCGGTCACGGCGTGTGTACCTCCCGACTGCGGAGCAAATACAGAAAGAAGGGTGCGCCGACCGCGGCGGTGACGATGCCGACGGGGATCTCGGCCGGTCCCGACCGGGCGACGGTGTCGGTGGCGACGAGGAAGGTGGCGCCGGCGAGCGCGCTCGTCGGGAGGAGGATGCGGTGGTCCGGCCCGACGAGCAGGCGCATCATATGTGGAACGACGAGGCCGACGAAGCCGATGACGCCCGCGACGGCGACGGCGGCGGCGGTCAGGAGACTCGAAACGACCAGCAGCAGGCGTTTCGTCCGCTCCACCTCGATACCGAGCGAGTGGGCGTCCTCCTCGCCGAGGAGGAGGACGTTCAGATCGCGTGCGTACGCGAGCAAGGCGAGAAAGCCGGGGACGACGACGGCCGCGGCGACGGTCGCCTCGGTCCACGTGCTGTGTTGCAGGTGTCCCATCAGCCAGTAGATCGCCTGTCGAAGGTCGCGCCCCGACTGGACGAGCATGAAAGAGACGACGGCACCGAGGAAGGTCTGGACGGCGATGCCGGCGAGCAGCAGCGTCTCCACGGGGGTCCGGCCGCCGTCGCTCGCGAGCAGGTAGACGCCGAACGCCGCGACGAGTGCGCCGACGAAGGCGGCCACAGGGAGCGCGAGCGGTACGGTGACCGGCGCGACGATGGCCGCGACGGCGCCGGTTGCCGCCCCGGCGGACACGCCGACGATGGAGGGATCGGCCATCGGGTTGCGAAAGAACCCCTGCATGACCGTGCCCGCGGACGCGAGCGCGAACCCGACGACGGCGCCGAGGACGATCCGCGGCATGCGGATCGAGAGGACGATGGTCCGGTGGCTTTCGGGCACGTCGGTCGCCACGCCGAGCAGCGCCCAGAGCGCAGTGTCGGCGACGCTGCCGACCCCGATCGGAACCGGGCCGATGGTGGCGCTGGCGAGTATCACGGCCACGAGCGCGCCGCACAACCCGCCGACCCACGCGCCCGTCCGGACGCCCACGTTCATACCTACGAAGGCCTGCTTGCAGTAGGTAAATACTTGTTGCATATCACCTCCATCCCGTTCGAACCAGTCGTCCCCGCTGGAGTCGACGGCGCCGTCCGGCGGCCCCATCCAAAACCGTATTAGGGTCGGCCCGCGGCGTGTGGGTATGGTGGAGAACGTCATCTGGCCGGCCTACCTGGACGCGACCAAGAGTCGCGCCGAGGGGCGGCGAGTCCCCCTCGACGAGGCCGTCGACGACCCGTCCGTCGACGAGATCGCCGAGGCCGTCCAGCAGGTCGGCTACGACGCGGTCATCGAACGCGAGACGACATACTCCCGTGAGTTCGATCCCCGCGGGCGGGTGCTCGTCAAGGGGGCCGACGACGCCTCGAAGAACGACCTCGTCAAGGCCATCGCGGCCTACGTGGCGATCCTGCGGGACTGACCGTGCGCCGTCTCGGCACCGTCACCCGGACCGCGCAGGGACTCGCCATCGTCCGCCCCGACGACGGCGACGCTCCCGACATCGGGACGATGGCCGTCGACGAGTCCCTCTCTGGGGTGGGACGCGTCGTCGACGTCTTCGGTCCCGTCGACCGACCCTACTTCTCCGTCTCGCCCGACGATCACGTCCGGTTGCCCGACCTCTTGGGCACGAAACTGTACACGCGTTCGGACTGAGTCACCCCGATCGGATCAGGCCGCTCCGGTCGCGGTCGTCGCCGTCCCGTTCGTCGTCGCGTTGCCCTGAACGACCCTGACGGACTCGTTCCCGTACACCTCCAGCGTCCCGACGACGGTGCCGTTCGGCGCGACGCGCTGGACGATCAGCGAGGGTTGGCGGCCTTCGGCCGACCCGCCACCCCCGCCGTCGTCGACGGTGTCGGCGTCGCCGTCGAGGAACGCGACGACCTCTCGGGTCGTCGCGACCTCCCGCACGTCGCTCGACCGAGCGTTGACGAACGCGATGTACGCGATTCCACTACTGTCGCTCGGAACGACTCGGACTTGCCAGTAGAGTTGACCGTCGACGACCACGGGAATCGGTTCCGACGGAGTAAACCGGTTCCAGTCGGTCGTCCGCGCGGCCTGTCGGACGTAGTCGGTCGCCTTTCTGGCTCCGAACAGCGACCTGTTAGGAGTGTATATCTCGTAGTCGCCGGTCCGGCTGTCGACAGTCCAGACCTCCTTGAGCCCCTGGGCCTCGCCGTACGGTTCGACCGCGACGATGTACTCCGGGCCGTCCTCGGTGAACACGAGGAAGGGTTGATCGTTGCCGACACCGGGAACGGGTGCCACCTCGATTTCGTCCTCGTGGCTGGTGAACGTGTTGACGATCCCGCGCCGGTATTTCGTCGTCGCGACCTTCTTGCGAGCGAGGGCGGACGGGTAGAGTTTCTGCTCTTCGAGCGCCGGGTGACGACGCGCCTCCTCGGGAGAAAGGTCCTCGACGTTACCACCGCTGTCGATCAGCGCGACACCGCCCCACTCAGGGGTCGTGTACGGGAGGGGTGTCCAGTGGAACGTCGGCGTCGTGTACGGGACCGCGATGTACTGCTCGCCGTCGCTGACGACCATGAAGGGATCGCCGTAGTCGACGAGATACTGGCCGCCCTTGAGCAGTTTGAACTGGTAGTTGTTGTAGAACGCCGGTCCGATGCCACGCTCTAGGTCGTCGGTGATCGTCCGGACCTCGGCGTTCTGCTTTGTCATGTCGATGAGGACCGTCCCGTGCTGTCGCTTGGTGAAGTGGTTGTACGTACCGTCCGGCGCGAGCGCGTACGACCAGTAGGGCGTCCCGTTGTCGACGGTCACGTCGCTACCGGTGATTCGGTACTGGGGGAAGTTGAGCGTGTTCGAGGCGTACCGCGCGGCGACGCTTTTCGGGACGACACGCGGCATCTGTGAGTCGGTCTCGGCGAGCGAGTCGGCCGTCGTGGCCGAGTCGAGGGTCGATTTCCCGAGCCGTTCGCCGGCCAGTAGCCCCGTGGCCCCGCTCCCGACGACGAGGACAAGCAGGAACACGGCGAGTGCGGCCTGGGGGCCGACGGCGCTCGTTTTCCGGCGGAGAGCGTACACTACCAGGCCGGCGACGAGTAGCGCGAGGGGGAGGATCGGCGTCGTGTAGACCGCGTAGACGATTCCGTGTAGCCAGGGGCGGAAATACCAGCCGACGGCAGCGAGAACCACCAAGACGACGAGCACACCGCCGCCGAGCGACCGCGGCGACCGGCCGCGCAGCCGCGCTATCCGACGTGTGACGAATCGGAGGGCTTCCGAGAGTGAGGACATCGGCGAGGGTAGGGACCGCACACGGTTGACCGTATCGACTGGGCGGATCGGCCGCTGGCCCCGACCCCATCGACACCGTCTCCGGACGGGGAGTCGCAACCCCCAAACCACCCCCCGACCAAGGGGCGGACATGAACGCACGCGAGGCCCGCGGAGTCGCCGTCGCCGCGACGCTGTTCTTGCTCGTTCAGGTCGGTGCGCTCGCGATGGTCGGCCCGTTCGAAACCGCCGGCTACCAGGCCGTCGAGGACCCCTCCGACCCGACAAACAGCCTCGTCTACTTCGTCGCCATCCTCGTCGCGACGGGGGCGATGCTCGCGGCCTTCAAGTACGCCTTCGAGCGAGCGGTTCGGGCCGTGGTCGTCCTCTCCAGCGCGCTCGTCTCGTGGTACGTCTTCGGCGTCGTCGCCCCACCCCTGCTCGTTGTGGGCGCCGTCAACGTCCTCGCCGTCGCCCTCTCGATCGGCGTCGCCGTTGCCCTCCTCGTCTATCCCGAGTGGTACGTCATCGACGGCGCCGGCGTGGTCATGGGCATCGGCGCTGGCGCTCTCTTCGGCATCAGCTTCGGCCTCCTGCCCGCCATCGTCCTCCTCTCGGTCCTGGCGGTGTACGACGCTATCAGCGTCTACGGCACCCGCCACATGCTCAGCCTCGCCGAGGGCGTGATGGACCTCCGCGTGCCCGTCATCCTCGTCGTCCCGCTCTCCCTCTCCTATTCCCTGCTTGCGGACGACTTCGAGGGCGCGAACGAGGTTCACGAGGACGCCGACGCGGCGGCCGACGGGGACGGCGAGGAGGGGACCGACACCGACGGGGACCGCGAGGGCGACGCGGAGACTGCCGTGGCCGACGCCGACCGCGACGCCTTCTTCATCGGCCTCGGCGACGCAGTGATGCCGACGGTGATGGTCGCCAGCGGCGCCTTCTTCTCCCCGGCACCCTCGCTCGGCGTCGCCGCGCTCCCCGCGCTCAACTTCCCGGCGCTTCTCGCGATGGTTGGGACCTTCCTCGGTCTCGGCGTCCTCCTGTGGGCCGTGATGAAGGGTCGCGCCCACGCCGGCCTCCCCCTGCTGAACGGGGGTGCCATCGGTGGCTACCTCCTCGGGTCGGTCCTCGCGGGCGTTCCGGTCGTCCGCGCCCTCGGTCTGGCGCCGTACCTCTAGTCGGCGCCCTCGCGAACCTTTACCGCCATACCCGTCTCGAAGTCGCGCATGGCCTCGGCGGCGAGTTCCGCCCGTCCGACCGCGAGCAGGTCCCCGTCCGCGCGGACCACGGCCACCTCGTCGCTCGGGCGTACGTCGTCGTCGACCGCCCGCACGAACTTCGCGAAGACGTTCTTCCCGTCCCGGACGAACGGCTCGCTCTCGGAGCCGACGACGACGCGGGCCCGTGGCGCCGACAGCGCCGCGATCAGCCGCCGTCCGCCTTCGAGCCCGAGCGTGAATCGGCCGTCGGTGCCGTAGGAGACGAGGCGGCCGACGTCGGTCCGGACCTGCCGCGGTCGACCGCTCGTCGACCGGGTGACGGTCAGGTCCCCGTCCTCGTCCGGTGGAAAGAGGGCACGCCCCGCGCCGGCGCCGAACTGGTAGTCGGCGACCGTCCGGAGGCGCGGGAGTTCGTCGCGGGTCATGGCAGCCGTCGGGCGGCCACGGGCAAAAGGCTTCCCGGCTTCGCTCGGTCAGGCGCTCCCGGACCGTCGGGCACGCCGCCCCAGGAAGCCACCGACCGCGACCATCAGGTAGAAGTACGCGACGGCGATGCCGACGATGGTCATCGCGAGTCCCGCCGTCACGAGGTAGGCGATCATGCTGACGGCGACGAACCCGAGTACCGTCCCGAGGTAGCCGAGCGTCGCGTACTGGCGCCAGTGGTCGAGCGAGGCGAGCGACGAGGGGCCGCCGGTGGCGTAGTCGGCGAGCAAGCCGGGGAGGACGTACCAGGAGAGGACCGTCAGCATGGCGAGTACGCCCTCCGCGGTGGTGGTCGTCGTGCCGCTCGGGTCGGAGGCGCCCGAGACGGCGGCGAACAGCAGGAACGGGCCGAAGATGAACGCGCCCCCGACCAGTCCCCGCCGGTAGTGACGCAGCCAGGCACCGTCGCGGAGACGGAACGTCGGGGCGCTGGTCTCGGCCGACCGCTGGACGGTCTCCAGAAAGTATCCGACCATGATCGGTGCCGGCACGATCAACACGGACGCGAACGCGACCAGCCACCAGTTGTACAGCGTCCGCCGCGTGATCGACCGGGGGTAGTGGAGCGCGAACCCGATGCTCCGAGCGACGTCCCGCCCGCGGTTCAGCGACTCGACCGGCCGGTGGAGGCGACCGGCCAGACTCTCCGACTCGTCCGCGTCCGTCGCGGCCGGACCCGTATCCGTCTCCGGAGTCGCACTCGCGTTCGCGTTCGTCGTCCGAACAGTCGTCGATTCCGCCCCCGCGTTCGCGTCCGTCGACGTCGAACGCCGATTCGTCGTCGACGCCCTCCCGTTGCCCGCCTCGGCGCTCGACTGAGTCGCCTCGTCCGCCGTGTCGGTCGACGCCCCGACGTCCCGGTCGGTCACTGCTCCCCGTGAGGCCGTTCCGGACGACGCCTCATCCATCGCCGCCTCGACGGCGTCTCGCAGGTACAGCACCGACTCGTACCGCTCCTCGCGTTCCTTCGCCAACCCCTGGAGGACGGCATCGTCGAGGGCGGCGGGCACGTCGGCGCGTGTCGATGGCGGCGGTGGCGTGTCGTTCAGGATCCGGTGGACGAGTTCCCCGGTGCCGCTGGCGTCGAACGGCGGCGCGCCGGTGAACAGTTCGTAGGCGACGGCGCTCAGTTGGTAGACGTCCGTGCGGTCGTCGACGGGCCCGTGTGCGTCCGGATCGAGCTGTTCCGGCGCGGAGTACGCCATCGTCAACCCCTCCGGCGAGCGGGAGTGTTCGAGCAACACCTTCGCCAGTCCCCAGTCGCCGACCTTCGGGACCAGGGTTCCCGAGGAGCGGGTGAACAGGACGTTCTCGGGTTTCAGGTCGCCGTGGGTGATCCCGTGACGGTGGGCGTGAAACACCGCGTCACAGACGTCTCGAAAGGCGGCGACGCGTTCCTCCTGATTCAATGCCGCGGCCCGGTCGCCCAGATGTCCGGCGTCCATGTACTCCATCGCGATCCAGGGATACGGCTCGGTCCCCCAGTCGAGGACGCTGACGGTGTTGTCGTGGTCGTCGATCCGGTCCCAGATGCTCGCCTCCTCGACGAACGAGTCGAAAAACGAGGCGTCGACGGTCCCGTGGTCGGCGACGCGGGGCATCTTGAGGGCGACCCGACGCTCCTGCCCATCGTTGAGACTGGCCCGGTAGACGTCGGCAGTCCCACCCGCGCCGATCCGATCCAATTGTTCGAAGTCCTCGAAGGCGTACCCCTCCACTCCGTCGTTCGCGGGCCCCGACGATCCCATCGTCCGACCGTCCCGGTGGCGACACATAATCGTTTCCCGGTCTCCGTGCTGGCGACCGCCACGGTCCGGCGACCACAACGCTTAGCCTCCGACCGATCCCACGGCCGCCATGGCACACGAACTCGGCGAGAGCGACTGGGGCGACTGGCTGCCGACCGCCGTGGCCGAGGCCGATCCGGACACCGTCGCGGTCTGGTATCTGGGCTGTAACGGCTTCGTGTTGAAAGGGCGCGAGGGAACGACGCTCTTCGTCGACCCGTACTGTGGACTGGGCGATCCACCACGGACCGTGCGGATGATCCCGGTTCCCTTCGACCCGACCGACGTGGACGAGGCCGACGCGGTGTTCGCCACGCACGAACACTCCGATCACGTCCACGGACCGACGCAGGCGCCCATCCTCGCGGCGACGGGCGCCGACTACTACGCGCCCGACGCGAGCATGGCCGTCGTCGATCGGGCGGGATGGACCGACGACTGGGGCGTCGTCGCCGAACAGTTCGACACCGTCGCCGAGGGCGACGAGTTCGACGTCGGCGAGTTCACGGTCCACGTCGTTCCGGTGAACGACCCCGACGCCGACCACCCCGTCGGCTACGTCTTCGACCACGACGCCGGCACCATCTTCCACGGCGGCGACACCCGCCCTGCCGAGTCGTTTCCGGATCTCGCCGACCGTTTCGACGTCGACCTCGGCGTCCTCGCGTTCGGGTCGGCGGGGCGCATCCTCGATACGGAGACCCGGGAGCCGACGCGCACGCAGTGGTACGCGAACGAGAACGACGTGATTCGGGCCGCGAACGCCCTCGAACTCGACCGGGTCGTCCCGAGTCACTGGGACGTCTGGAAGGGGCTGAACGCCGACCCGACGGTCCTCCACCATCACGCCCGGAGCTTCCCGTACCCGGAGCGACTGGAGGTCGTCGAGATCGGCGATCGACTCGATCTCTGAGCGTTACCGGGTCACGAGTACCGGCGCCGCACTCGCTCGGACCACGCGATCGGTCACGCTCCCGAGGAGGTACCGATCCAGCCCCGTCCGACCGTGCGTCCCCATCGCCACGAGGTCGATCCCCTCCTCATCGACGTAGTCACGGATCGCCCGGTGGGGGACGCCCTGCTCCACCCGCGTCACCGCGTCGATCCCGCGACTGGCACTCCGATCCGCGATCGCCTCGACGGCGGCCTCGTGGTCCGATTCCAGATCGTCGACCACGTCGGGGACGCTCATGCCGATGCTCGATGCGCCGGCCAGCGCCTCGGCGTCGATCACCGAGAGCGTGTGGACGGTCGCGTCGTACCGATCGGCGACGGCGAGGCCGTGCTCGATCGCCGACGACGCCGCCTCGCTCCCGTCGGTGGGAAGCAACACCGCGTCGTACCCGTCCCTTTCGGCCGACCCGTCCCTGGCCGTGAGTACGGGTGCAGGACTCGTCCGGACGACGCGCTCGGCGACGCTCCCGAGCAACAGGCGGTCGAGCCCCGTCCGGCCGTGGGTTCCCATCGAGATCAGATCGACGCCCTCCCGCTCGGCGAACGCGCGGATCGCCTCGTGGGGCCGTCCCCGCTCGATCGCCGTCTCGATCAGCCGATCGCTCCCCTCGGCGAGGCGCTCGACCGTCTCGATCGCCTCCCGTGCCGCCCGCTCCAGCGCCGCAATCTGCGGGTCGACGTCGGCGATCCCGCTGCTGACCGCCCCGTCGTCGACGACGCTCAGGACGACCACCGTCGACTCGAACGCCGACGCGAGGTCGAGTGCGTGTCGCGCGGCCGCCTCGGCCCCCGCGCTCCCGTCCGTCGGGACGAGGATGGTGTCGTACATGGGCGGTCACCGCCGGCCGTGGCGCCGTCGGGGACGCGTCGATCCTCCGTCTGTCGGTCCGTCCGCGGCCTCGGAGCGGTTCATGCGTACATGTTGGGTGGTTGATCACATAAACGGCGGTGGCCGGACCCGATCGTCGAGAACGACCTGCGGCCACGAACCGGCTGTGACACGCCGTCACCTGGGCGGGCCGCCGGTTGTTTTATGCTACTACTGGGAAAGGTATGGCGCATGGCGAACGACCCAGACCCCGAGACCCCGGTGTCCGTCTCGACGGGGGAGGTACGCGTCGGGAAATCCTTCGAGGCCGACCGGTTTCCGGTGCCGGCCATCGCCTTCGAGATCGAATCGCTCGACGACGACCCGATCCGCATCCGACTCGTCGACCGGATCCCCGAGTCGTTCGCGATGGAGGGTGTCGGCTTCCATCCGGACTACGACAGCGACAACTGGACTGCCTACCGGGATCACCGGGTGGCGTACGAGCGCACGCTCGACCCCGGCGAGTCCGTGCTCACGGTGTACGGCATCCGGATCGACGATCCCGAGGAGGCCGAACCCTTCCTCGACGAGCCGACGATCGAACTGATCGAACCGGACGATGTCGGCGGCGGCACCGAGGACGTCCTCGGCCGGGAGACGACACAGGCCGTCCGCGATGCCCTGTCGGGTGAGGAGTCGTCCGACCTCTCGGAACTGGCAGCGGAGACCGAGTCCGCGCCCGAACCCCTCCTCGACGACGGCGACGTCTCGGACGACCCCACGCCCCGTGACCGCGAGGCGGGACTCGACACGGCGATCCGCGACCGGGACGAGGGCGTGACACGCGTCGACGTGACCGAGGGAACCGACAGCCCGGAGGACGAGGACGACGGCACGGACGAAGCCGTCCCCTCGGCCGACGCAGCGGAGGCGCTCGATCCCCGGCCGACGGACGACACCGGAGCGACGGAGACGGCCGACGGGAGCGACGACGTCGCCGGGACGACGGCCGACGACGTGGACGCGGAACCGGAAACGCCCACCGCCGCTCCCGGGTCGGTCGCGGCCGCCCTGGCCGCCGAGATTCGCCAGGGAACGGTCGATGACGACGATCTGGCAGTGCTCCACGAGGCGTTCGAGGGGGAGGTCCCCACGAGCGTCGACGTGCGCGTCGGTCGGCTTCAGTCACAGGTCGAGGATGTGCTGGCCTATCGTGACGCTCTCGCCGATTTCCTCGACGAGAACGGGACCGCAGAGGACGTCCTCGGCGACGTGAGCGAGGAGGTAAGCGACCTGAACGACCGGATCGACGACCTCGACGGGACGCTGGCGACGGCGGCCGAGGACCGTGCGGCCCTCCGCGACGAGGTCGGCGAGGTGTCCGACGCGGTCGACGACGTCGCCGACCGGGTCGACGGCATCGAGGACGATCTCGATCGCGTCGAGTCGCGGCTGGGGCGACTCGACGAGCGGTTGGCCGACGCCGAATCGATGGCGGAGGATATCGAGGAGATCCACACGGAACTGGACGAACTGCGGTCGTTCCGGGACCGCCTCAGCAGCGCCTTCGGCACCGGCGAGGAGTGATACGGTTTATTGTAAGTCAGTACCGGTGGTTCGCCGGAGTCTCGACGAGCCACCGGTGAACGGTTACAATAATCCGTACGAGCGAAAAGCACAATCGGTAAAGCCCGCCACAGCGTCCGTCCCACAATGACCGAGACGGTTCGGGTCGCCGTTCCACGCAAGGGGCGCCCACTGGAGGCGGTTCTCGAACGCTTCGCCGCCGTCGCCGGCGTCGATGACCTGGCCGACGACGTTTCTTCCACGCTCCGCTACGAGAAGGCCGTTACCAAGGGACGGGCCACGGCCGATCGCGACGTGTACGAACGGCTGGCGGCGTACAGCGACATCTCCGATCCGACGGGTCCGGAGTACACCCTGTTGCGCGACGACCGGGAGGGCAAGCCCCGACGGATCGTCTTCGACAGCGTCACCGTCCCGACCGGAGACGTGACGGTAGAGTTGATCGGCCGCGAGGAGCCGTTCCGCGCGCTCCGCACCCACGAGTTCGGACTCGGCTTCGACAGCGCCGACCTCGTGTTGGAGGAGGTCGTCACGCTGGGGGCCACCGGCGTCGAGTCCATCGGCGACGTGAACGCCCGGATCGACCCCCACGACACCGACGTGCGGATCGTGACCGGAATGGGCGATACCGTCTACCACACGTTGCTCGCGACTCCGGAGACCCTCCCGCCGGGTGCCGACCTCGATCGCTCGTTCGTCGCGGACTACGCCGGTCCGCTGTGTATCTCGCCCCGATACGAGCGCCTCGTCAGGGCGATCCTCGGTACGGACGCCCTCGACGACGTGGCGTTCACGTACCCCGACCCGTCGGCCGAGGAGGAGGCCGCGATCGCCGAGGTCGGTCTCGGCGTCTACCTCACGATGACGGGATCGACCGCCCGGGACCACGGACTCGTCGTGGGGGAGAACCTGTTTCCGAGCGAGACCGTGTTGATGGAGAACGCCGCCGAGACGAACCGGGCGATCGAACGACTCGAAGCGAACCTCACGGCCGCGGATCTGGAGACGGCGATCCGACCCTAGGCGGCGCGGGCGGCGTCCGGATCGGTGCCGGCCTCCAGCAACTCGGTGTATCGGTTGCGGACGGTCACCTCGGAGACGTCGCTCACCGAACACACCTCCTTCTGGGTCACTTTGTCGCCTTCGAGGATGGACGCGGCGTAGATGGCGGCGGCCGCGAGGCCGACGGGGCTCTTGCCGCTGTGGACGCCGCTCTCCATGCCCTCCTCGAGGAGCGCCCGGGCGCGCGTCTTCGTCTCGCCACCGAGGTCGAGGTCGGAGGCGAAGCGTGGCAGATATTCGAGCGGGTTGGCGGGTTCGATGGCGAGTTCGAGTTCGCGGACGATGTAGCGGTAGGCACGCGAGAACTCCTTGCGTTCCACCCGGCTGACGGGCTCGAACTCGTCGAGGCTCCGCGGCACGGACGCCTGTCGGGCGGCGGCGTAGAGCGACGCCGTCGCCATCGCCTCGATCGAGCGGCCACGAAGCAGGTCGTCCTCCAGGGCGCGGCGGTAGACCACGCTCGCGGTCTCGCGGACGTTCTCGGGGAGACCGAGCGCCGAAGACATCCGATCTATCTCGCCGAGTGCCTGCTTCAGGTTGCGCTCTTGGGCGTTCTTCGAGCGGAACCGCTCGTCCCAGGTCCGGAGCCGCTGGAGTTTGCGACGCTTGCTCCCGTCGATGGTTCGCCCCTTGGCGTCCCGGTCCTGCCAGTCGATGACCGACGACAGGCCGTCGTCGTGGAGGAGTTTCGTCGTCGGGGCGCCGACACGGCTCTTCTCCGCGCGTTCGCTGGAGTCGAAGGCTCGCCACTCGGGCCCGTGGTCGATCTCGTCGGCCTCGACGACGAGACCGCACGACTCACACACGGTCTCGCCGTGCGCTTCGTCGGCGACGAGGGACGCGTTACACTCCGGACACGTCCGTTCCGCCGACTGCTCGTCTTCGGTGGTCTCGGTCGTCGCGTGCTGTTCCCCGCCGACCTCTCGGAGGGAGTGGGGCTGCTGAGTCATGATTGGTGGGAGGCTGCCGTCGTCATCCCTCACTTCGTGATTCGTTTGGTAGGATCTTAATAGTTTCTACTGTGTTTTGATTCCAATAGAAACAGAGTGTGCGTCAGATACACAAGGGGTCCGGGAACGGATCCGACTCTTTTTGGTGGTGTCATCCTAAGGCCGGGGCGATACGGGAGCGCTGGTCGTGACTCAATACACATCTTCGGACGCCGGCACCGACTCGCTCGTCGAGGAAGCAGTGAGTACGCTCCGGACGTTCGAACTCACCGAGTACGAGGCGAAATGTTTCGTGGCGCTCACGCGCTTGCGCGAAGGCACGGCGAAGGAGGTGAGCGACGTCGCCGACGTGCCACGTGCCCGCATCTACGACAGCATGGACACGCTACAGGATCGGGGTCTCGTCAGCGTTCAGGAATCGAAGCCCCGCCGGTTCCGGGCCGTTTCCCCCCGCGAATCCGTCGAACTGCTGGAACAGCAGTGCCGGAGTCGGCTCGATCGGCTCGGCACCATCCTCCCTCGCCTCGGCTCGCCCGACCGCTCTTCCAGCGCCGGCGAAGTCTGGACGATGGAGGGAGAGACGGCCGTTTCGGAGCGTCTCGCGACGCTCGTCGGTGACGCCACGGACGAGGTGTTGCTGGCCGTGGCCGTCGACGCGCTTCTCGGCGAGGACCTGATCGACGCGCTCGCCGACGCCGCCGACCGTGGCGTCGAGGTGACGGTCGGCTCGCCCGACGAATCGGTTCGGGCGGACCTCGACGCTGCTCTCGACGGTGCCGACGTGGTCGAGACGTGGACTTGGTGGGACTCGGTTCCGATCGAACCCGGCGCGGTCACGAGCGTGTGCATGGTCGACGGCGACGCGCTTCTGGTCAGCGCGGACGCCGCGACCGACCTCCCCGGCGTCCGCAAGCATCGCGCCGTGTGGACCGACAGCGCCGAGGCCCCCGTCGTCGGGCTGATGCGGCCACTGCTCGCGACGGCGATCCGCGGCGACTATCGTAGCGATTGAGAGCCATACCACAGCCGATCGCAGTACGGCCTCCGATCGACTGGGCACGCCGTTTCAATCGTTACTATCGGGGAACGCCCCGTCCTCGACCGCCTCGCGATAGGCCGTCACTGCGTCCTCGATTTCGCCACGAACGTCGCCGAACTCCTCGGCAAAGGGCGGCGCCGACGCCGAGAGCCCGATCACGTCTGTTACCACGAGTACCTGTCCGTCCGTCTCCGGACCGGCACCGATGCCGATCACCGGGATGTCGAGGTCGGCGGTCACGTCGGCAGCGAGGTCGTCCGGCACGTGTTCGAGCACCAGCGAGAACGCCCCCGCTTCCTCGTGGCGCCGCGCGAGGTCGCGGATCTCACGGGCGTCGGACTCGGTCGTCCCCTGCCGGGTGTAGCCGCCGACCTGGTTGAGTCGCTGCGGCGTCAACCCGAGGTGAGCCATCACCGGGATGCCGAGTTGGACGAGTCGTTCGGTCAGTTCGACCGTGTGTGGCCCCGACTCGATCTTGACCGCGTTCGCGCCCGCCTCCTTGAGGAGGCGTCCAGCGTTCTCGATCCCGTCGCCCTCGCTCGTCCCGTAGCTCAGAAAGGGCATGTCGGCGACGACGAGTGCCTCCTCCGTCGCTCGTGTCACTGCCGCCGTGTGACTCGCTACGTCCTCCATCGTCACGGGGAGCGTCGAGTCGTAGCCGAGAACGGCGTTTCCCATGCTGTCGCCGACCAAGATCACGTCGATCCCGGCCGCGTCGACGATCCCAGCCGTCGGCGCGTCGTACGCCGTCAGCATCGTCAGCGGTTCCCCGTCCGCCGACGCCTGCCGGATCTCCTGTACCGTTGGCATCGTCCCTCGAATCGACTTGGGGGGAATTAACGGTACCCCTTATCGGAGCCCTGTGCCGGCCTCCCAGCCCCGGATCAGCGTCGCGAGCGTCCGGTTGACCGGCACCGACTCCCCAGCCACCTCGGCCCGCTCCACGACGTAACCGTTGATTGCCTCCACTTCGGTCCGTCGGCCGGCGACCACGTCCTGATGCATCGACGAGCGGTTCCGTGCGGTCCCGCGGACGACCGCCTCGATGGCCTCGGTTACCGCCGCGTCGGACAGCGCCGTCCCTGTCGCCCGCGCGACGCGTGCCGTCTCGACGCCCGCCGTTGTCGCGAGGTCGGCGAGATCACCCGGTGGCGACAGCGCTCCGTTCTCGACGCGGGCCAGCGCCGTGACCGGGTTGATCGCCGCGTTGATCGCCAGTTTCTCCCAGAGTCGTGCCCGCACGTTGGTCGTCACGTCGGCGTCGAGATCGACCGCTCGAAGGGCCGCGACGACCCGCTCGGCGGTCTCGACGTCGTCGGCCGGCCGCCAGGGGCCGACCGTGAGGCGGCCGCGGCCGAGCCACTCGACGTGGCCGGGATCGGCGAGTCGGGCGCCGACGGTGGCCGTCCCGGCGACTATCGGGACGTCGAGGTGGTCGGCGAGCGTCGTCTCGTTGCCCATCCCGTTCTGGAGCGAGCAGACCGCCCCGACGTCGCCGGTCGCGAGGTCGCGGGCGGCCGCCTCGGTGTCGTAGGCCTTGACCGTCAGGAGGGCGAGATCCGCGCTCGCCCCCGTCCCGTCCGTCGTCGCCGACGGGGCGGTGTCGAGGTCCGCGACGCCCGTAATCCGGAGCCCCGCTTCCCGCACTGCGGCGACGTGTGGGTCCCGACCGACGAGCGTCACGTCGTGGGCCCGGGAGAGCAGGCCCCCGAGCAGGCTACCGAGGCTCCCCGCCCCGAAGATCAGTATCTCCATGGGTGCCGTCGCGGGCTGTGACTCCGGTCGGCGTCCACGCTCACCGCTCCTCGAACGGCTGGACGACGACGAACCCCTCCGCCCCCGAGAAGTCGAGTTGATAGGTCTCCTCCGAGGACTGGCCGACCAGGTCGCTCAGACTTCGGTTCACCCCGGCAGACGGCGAGAGCACCCCGCTCCAGGCCACCGTCGCGCTCGGGTCCGTGACGACCGGCGGCGACAGCACGACCGGGTCGCCGTGGGTCGTGATGGCCACGTCGCCCGGCCCCGTGAGGAAGACGTTGGTCAGCCCACCCGTCGACGACCCGGCGAGGCTGTCGATGGTGCTGATCTCGTAGTCCACGGACGACTCGAACGCGAGGACGTCCTCGCCGTTGACGGAGATGGACTCTCCATCATCGAGGGCGACGATACCCACTTCCTTCCCCTGATCGGCGAGGTAGAGACGCCCCGACCCCTCGGCGTCCATCACCGGCGTTCCCTCGCTCGTCGCCTTGCTCTTCAGGAACCCCGTCACGCCGCCCTCGGCGGAGGCCTTCCCGGAGAAGGTCACGTCACCGTTGTAGGCGACCATCGACCCCACCCTGGCCGTCACCGTCCCGTCGAGATCGACGGCGAGGAGTTTGTGGTTCTGTAGCTGGAAGGTGTCGCCACCCTCCGCCGGCGCGTTCGACGCGGCGAACTCGTCCAGTGTCATGGTGAAACTCGTCCCGACGTTCTGTGTCCCGGCAAATGAGTGTTGGTGCCGTGATGACTCCTCCCGACCGTTCAGATATCACACATGATAATTCTGCCAGTAGAATTATATGCGGCAGCGCGAAGATACGGGTATGTCAGCGACGAGCGAAGAGAGTGCACGGATGCGGTCGGACCCGAGTCTTCACCGGGCGCAGATCGACTGGGACCGCCGCGAACCGGTAAGTTTCACCGTGCAGGTTGCCCTCGGCGATGTCGAAGAGTGCGAGCCGATCGAACTCGACCCCCTCGCGGATTACGTCGATCCCGACGCCCTGGAGGCGTTTTTCACGGGACCCCCGGACGTACTGGCAAAGCGGAGTATCACGTTCGAGTACGGGGACCATCTGGTCCACGTCGACGGCCGCGGCGAGGTCATCGTCGACTGATCGCCCGCTGGGACCCCGTTTTCGATCCGCCGGTCGTCTCCTTCGGTTTTATTCACGCCCGGATTTCTGCAGGCCGTCGCGCTGCCGGTCGGTCGCCGGAGTGCCCCATTGGGTCCGCCACCGCGGCCGACCCCTCGTTCACAAGATATATGCCTCGCTCACCCCACCGTCCGGTAGATCCGGTCCCGCACGTCGCGTCGACGGCCCGTGGCTCCTTCCGGTCCCCGGTTCCACCCGTCCGTCGCCGACCGTCGAGGCTCCGGGACTGCGACGACTTGCCACACGAATCCATACGCCATCCATGCAAGCCACACACCGTAACGCCCTCTTCGCGGCTCTCGTCGTCGTCGCCACCGTTGCCGCCGCCGGCGCCGTCACCGGACAGTCCACCTCCGGCACCGTCATTGGTCGTCCGGACATCGAGGTGTACACCGCGACGACGGAGGTCGAACCCGGAACGCGGACCGAACTCGATCTGGTCCTCTCGAACGACGGCCGCCTGAGCAGGGGCGGGCCGCCACAGTACGAGAGCCGCGTCACCACTGCCCGCGGCGTGTCGGTCGAGGTCGAAGCCGGCGAGACACCCTTCGAAATCAACACCGGACGAGTCGCCGTCGGCGACGTCCCCCGTGGGACCACCGCTGCCAATCCGGTCTCGATCACCGTCCCCGAAGACGTCGATCCCGGTCGGTACCGGATTCCCGTCACCGTCTCCTACGCCTACACCGTGAGCGTCCAGTACGACTCCGTCGGCTCCCCGACGTACAACGACCTCACGCGCGAGGAGACACAGTACGTCACGCTCCGGGTGCGCGACCAGGCCCAGTTCGACGTGGTCGACAGCGAGACGACGGCACAGATCGGTGACACCGGAACCATCTCCGTGGAACTCCACAACGGTGGAACCCTGCCGGCACGCGACGCGAGCGTCGTCCTCTCCTCCCCGACCGACGAACTCACGTTCGGGAGCGGCTCGGAATCCTCGACCGGCTACGTCGGCACCTGGGAACCGGGAACGAACGAGACGGTCGACTACACCGTCTCCTTCGACGACGAGGCGACGCTCCGGAACTACAGTTTGACCGTAACCGTCGAGTACGAGGACACGGACGGCATCGCCCGCAGTTCGGACCCGATGGCGGTCGGGCTTCGCCCCGACCGCGAACAGACCTTCGCGCTCCGCGATGCGAACACGACGCTCCGGGTCGGCGAAGATGGGACGTTCTCCGGAACCGTCGTCAACCGCGGTCCCGATACGGCCCGACAGCCCGTGGTCGTGTTGCAGACGTCCAACCCGAACGTCAACCTCGAAACCGACGAGTACGCGCTCGAAGCGCTCGCCCCCGACGAGACCGGGACGTTCGCCTTCGACGTGTCGATCAGCGATGGGGCGAGCGCCAGCACCCAACAGTTCAACGCCACCGTCCGCTACCGGAACGAGCGCGGCGACGTCCGCCGGAGCGACGCGCTGGAACAGCGGGTGGTCATCGAACCTCAGCGGGATCGGTTCCGTATCGAGGCGGTCGACCGCACCGCCGTGGCCGGCGGGACGACGACGCTTGACGTCCGTGTGACCAATCTGGGCGACGAACCGTTACGCGACATCGAGGCCAAGGCGTTCGTCCAGACCCCACTGTCGAGCGACGACGACGAGGGCATCGTCTCTCGACTCGAACCCGGGGAGACGGCGACGATCACTATCGGTCTGAGTGCCAGCGATGGGGCCCTCGAGAAGCAGTATCCCGTCTCGCTCGACTTCCAGTACGAACTCCCGGACGGCGACACTGAAGTGTCCAAAACCTACCGGATCCCGGTCACGGTCGAACGGCAACGAAGCGGGGGGCTGCCCCTCGTGCCGATCACCGTCGGCATCGTCGTCGCCGTCGTCGGCCTGGGGCTGTTCGTCCGGTCGCGCCGAGGCGGTGAGGACGGGAGCGACTGACGAACTCCCCCGCGTAGGCCGAGTCCCGATCCGGTAACCCACCGAGGAGTATCAACGCTGAGAACCCGACGACCGAATTTATTATGGGGTGGCGTAAACGTCGGGTCAACGATCATATGACGCCAGACTCGACTACGGTCCGGACGGCGTGCCCGACGAGTCCGAGAAACACCCCGACCGCCGGAACGGAGAGACACACATGAGCGACGGCGAGACGGCAGACCACCCCGCCGAGTCGGAACTCGACGAGCAGATCGAGGCGGCGCTGAACGAGATAGACGTGGCCGATGCGGCTGGGTCGACCGACGAGGGCGACGTCGATCGATCGGTCCCCTCGTTCGGTGATGCACCGGCCGACGGTGCCGACGGTGCCGACGAGTCGTCGGGGACGGCCGACGAGGAGACCATCTCTGTCTTGGAGTTCGTCCTCGGCGACGAGCGGTACTGTCTGGACATCTCCTTCATCGAACAGATCGTCGAACGCGGCACGATCACCCGTATCCCGAACGCGCCGCCGTTCGTCGAGGGAGTGATCGATCTCCGGGGCGATATCACGACTGTCATCGACCCCAAGGAGACGCTGGCGGCCGAGGACGACGATGACGGCGATCTCATCGTCGTCTTCGATTCATCGCGGATGGACGACGAGTGGAGCGTCGGGTGGGCGGTCGATGGCGTCCGCCGGGTCTCGACGGTTTCTCTGGCGGAGATCAAAGACTCCCCCGTCGACGAACCGTGGATCAACGGCGTGGTCAAGCGGGACGAGGACGGCGAATTCGTCATCTGGACGGAACCGGGCGAGCTCATGCGGACCGACGCCTGAGCAGGCGGTCAGCGTCGCCGGAGGAACGCCGGGAGGCGGACCCGATCTAGCCCGTCCTCCGGGAGCGCCGTGGGGTTCGGTCGCGAGAACATCCCTGGCGGCCCGTCGGACGACCCGTTTCGATCCTCCCCCCGGGAGGTGTCGTCGATGTCGGTTGCGTCGACGACCAGTTCCTCCCACACGGCCTCCGACTCCGTGGCCGTCCTGTCGGACGCCTTGTGTCGCCCCTCCTCGTAGGAGAGTTCGATCAGGCTCCGCTCGTAGGTCGTCGCCGCCGACGCGAGCACTTGCTCGTACTCCTCGCGGTTCGGGTGACCCAGGCTCCGAGCCACGCCGAGGGCGAACGCACGTTCGAGTGCGTCCTCCTTGTCGAGGTCGTCCCACTCGGTGTCGAACTCGGATTCGTACATGTCAGGCCTTGAGCTTTTGCTCCGACCGGACGTGCAGTCCATCGTCGTCGAACTCGACGACGTGGATGTTGCTGTCGATGTTCGTTCCCCGCATCTTGACGATCTGGACGCCCCGGTGCATCCCGCTCCCCTCGAGGTAGTTGTGCATGAAGATCACGCCATGGGCGAGGTAGTGTTCGTCGGCGTAGGAGGAGGGATCGGTCATCTCGGAGATGAGCAGCGTCGTGGCGTCGACCCGCTTCAGCGAGGTGAGAAACTGGACGAACGCCTCGTGATTGTCGGGATAGAAGTACTGTAGGATCATCGTCGAGTCGATAACCAGTCGATCGATCTCCCGGGAGTTGATGAATCCTACGAGCCGGTTGGTCATGTTCTTCACTCCCGATGAGAAGTCGTTGCCGCCCGGTCCCTTCAGCAGCCGCTTGGCGTTGGAGTCGAAGACGTTTCGAAACTGGAGTTTCCCCGATCGAACCGCCTTCTCGAAGCCGAAGTCGTAGGCGCTCATGTCGTGGATCAGTTCCTCCTCGGTCTCGTGCATACTCAAAAAGAGACACTTCTCTCCCGCACGAGCCCCCTCGGTGACGAACTGGGAAGAGAACGTCGTCTTCCCGCTTCCCGGCGGCCCGCTGAGAATGTACAGCCGATCACGGAGGAGTCCCCCGTCGACGAGTTCGTCGAAACCGTCAACGCCCGTGGAAAGCCTCATCGCCGAGTGGTGGTCGGGGCGGATGATATAGATTGTGTCCGTGTTCTCATTCGTGAAAATTGCGGGAGCGAGTGTCGTCGGAGCGGGGACCCTCGCCGTCCGCCACGTTGCGAATTTATTTCCGTCAGTCTACGTAACTGTCTTGCAATGACGGACCAAACCCGAACGGGAATCGAAGGCTTGGACTCGATACTGGGCGGCGGTATCGTCGACAACGCGACGGTGCTGATCAGTGGGAATCCGGGGACCGGCAAGAGTATTCTCGGTCTACAGTACATATACAACGGGGTGACCCAGTTCGACGAGAAAGGGATCTACCTGTCTTTCGAGGAGAACGCCGAGGACATCGCACAGGCTGCCGAGTCGATCGGCTTCGAGAACTGGCAGGAACTCGTCGAGGACGATCAGATCCTGATCTACGACAAACAGGAGTTGCTGCGGCACAACGACTTCAACTCGACTCTGGATCAGTTGCTGGCGGCGTTCGAGGAGACGGAGTACGAACGGCTCGTCCTCGATTCACTGACCATGTTCGAACTGTTCTTCGAGGACGAACAGGAGAAGCGAACGTATCTGCTGAAGTTCTCCGACATCCTGAAGGCCAACGGGTTGACGTCGCTGCTCATCGCCGAGCAGTCCGCCGTGTTCCCTGAGCAGGACATCGGCTTGGAGAACTTCTTGACCGACGGCAACATCTACCTGATCCAGACCCCGACGGAATCCGGCGTCAACCGGTACATCTGGGTCGCCAAGATGCGAAAGCAGAACATCGAGACGGATATCTTCCCCATGGATATCGACGAGGGCGGCATCACCGTCCACGAGCGTGCCGCGGGGTTCTCGATGATGGGTGACCAGAGCGACCGCTTCCCAGGTGAGTGATCACTCCGAGAGGGTTCGCCAGGCCTCGTCGAGCCGATTCTTGACCTTCCGCCGTTCCTCCACCTCGACGGTCACGTCACCGTCGGAGAACTCCACGATGACCTCTTCGATGTTTCGGCGGTAGACGTTGACACGCCGCCGTTCGTCCGAGAGGACCCGGTCGTGATGTTCGAGGAGATCGGCGTCGGTGAGTTCCTCGATTCGGCGATAGCAGGTGGCGATCGGTACGTCGAGCTGGTCGCTGAGCTCTTGGGCCGAGCGTGGTTCGTGTGCGAAGCTCAGTATCTCGGGGTTGTACTCGTTACCCAGAACCCGGAGCATCTCGATTCCGTCCATTCGTTATCAGTTCAGATACGGTGCTGGACAATAAATCGTACTGTCATTCGGACGCAAGACATCGCCGATTCGCATCGGTATCAGTCGTGAGAATGTCACGGCCAGATTTATGTTTTGATACATCGACCTGGCGAATAAGACAATGTTAGTCGTCGAATACCTCTATTTCGCGGCCACTGGCGTGCTGGTTCTCTCCGGGATGACGATGGTCGGGATGGCGATCAAGGCGTACATCCAGACGACGCGCCGGGCGATGATTCACATCTCGCTGGGATTCAGTCTGATCGCTGCCGCCGCGATCGCGACGGCGATCAGTGCCTTCATCAATGATTTCACCGGCGTTCGCTCCCTCCTGTTGGTCAACAACGGCCTCGCGTCCCTGGGATTCATCTTCGTCGTGTACAGTCTCATCATCTACGACTGACGATCCCGACACACCCCCGAACCCCGAAGCCAGGCGGTTTGCCTTCGATTTTCACGAATGATATTTCAGAGCGCACCTTTATAGTCCTGCTTACGGACGGTGTACACAACCCGCGGATACGATCCGGGGCATACACGACAATGTTCGAAGAACGAGAACGAGGGCAGGTCGGGATCGGGACGCTCATCGTGTTCATCGCGATGGTGCTGGTGGCGGCGATCGCCGCGGGCGTCCTGATCAACACGGCCGGCTTCCTCCAGACCCAGTCCGAACAGACCGGTCAACAGAGCAGCGCACAGGTCACCGATCGCCTCGAACCCGTCTCCAAAACCGGTAACGTCTCGCTCTACGACTCCGGGAACACGACGGTTGTCGCCGACCGGACCGCGAACAACGACAGCAACAACATCGCCCTCTCGGTCGACAAGGTGACTATGGTGGTCCAGAAGTCGCCGGGGGCGAGCGACATCAACATCAGCGCGACGACGTTCGAGTTGGTCGGCCCCGACGGCACCGATCGCTTCCCGTTCACCAACAGCACCGCGATAAACGCTAGCGAGGGTGAAGTGGCGGTGTTACAGGACGACGACGACTCACTCGATACGTCCTCGTCGGGATTCATCCTGAACAGTCGGACTGACCGTCTGGTCGTCACGATCGATCTGAACGCGACGGTGAACAACGGTGCGTTCTCCAACGGGCCGCTGGAGCCGGGTGAGACGGCGACGCTCCGGATCAACACCGAGAGCGGTGCCACGAGCATCATCCGCATCCAAGTGCCCCAGTCGCTCTCCGGCGAGAAGTCCGTCGAACTGTAGCGGCGTTCTCCACTTTTTCCGGTGGCGGCTGGGAGTCAGACCCAGTCGACCCTCAGATGTCGTTCTCTGCAGGTTTGAGGCCCTGGTACTTTCGTTTTCACCAGTGATATTTTCTCGAATAGGTTTATTAGTGTGTTCGCGAACCTTATCCCAGAGCCCACGGATACGAACCGGGGCATCCACAACAATGTTCGAAGAACGAGAACGAGGGCAGGTCGGGATCGGGACGCTCATCGTGTTCATCGCGATGGTGCTGGTGGCGGCGATCGCCGCGGGCGTCCTGATCAACACGGCCGGCTTCCTCCAGACCCAGTCCGAACAGACCGGTCAACAGAGCAGCGCACAGGTTACCGACCGCCTCGAACCCGTCTCCAAAACCGGTAACGTCACCTACTACAACAGTTCGTCGCAGAGCGTTCTGAGCGAGAGCGAGGCCCAGCCGTCCTATTCCAACACCTCCCTCGTGGTCGACGAGATGTCGCTGGTGATCCAGAAATCACCGGGGGCGAGCGACATCAACATCAGCGCGACGACGTTCGAGTTGATCGGCCCCGACGGCACCGATCGCTTCCCGTTCACCAACAGTACGGCGGTCAGCGATAAACGCGCGTTGCAGGACGACGACACGTCGATCAACGTCAGCCAGGGCAGCGGCCTGATCCTGAACAGTCGGACCGACCGTCTGGTCGTCACCCTCAACATGACCGCACTGGCACAGAACAACGAGTTCGTCAGCGGACCGCTGGAGACGGGTGAGACGGCGACGCTCCGGATCAACACCGAGAGCGGTGCCACGAGCATCATCCGCATCCAGGTGCCCCAGTCGCTCTCCGGCGAGAAGTCCGTCGAACTGTAGATTCGACCGCTCGTTTTTTATTTTCGCCCGTCGATCCGGTCCTCCGCAGTTCGTTTTCAGATGTGATATTCGGATGTACAGGCTTAACAGTGGCCTCTCGTGAACTGAAAACAGAGTCCGGGACCATCCTCGTCTCGGCAACCAACCAATCATGTTCGACAACAACGACGAGAATAGGGGGCAGGTCGGGATCGGGACGCTCATCGTGTTCATCGCGATGGTGCTGGTGGCGGCGATCGCCGCGGGCGTCCTGATCAACACGGCCGGCTTCCTCCAGACCCAGTCCGAACAGACCGGTCAACAGAGCAGCGCACAGGTCACTGATCGCCTCGAACCCATCTCCAAAACCGGTAACGTCTCCAACTACTACACGACCAACGACACGGTGGTTCCCTCCTCGGAGGAGAACCTGTCGGACACCAACCAGTCGCTTCGGGTGAACGATATGTCACTGGTCGTCCAGAAATCACCGGGAGCGAGCGACATTAACGTGAGTGCGACGACGTTCGAGTTGATCGGCCCCGACGGCACCGATCGCTTCCCGTTCACCAACAGTACGGCGGTCAGCGATAAACGCGCGTTGCAGGACGACGACACGTCGATCAACGTCAGCCAGGGCAGCGGCCTGATCCTGAACAGTCGGACCGACCGTCTGGTCGTCACCCTCAACATGACCGCGCTGGCACAGAACGGCACGTTCGTGAACGGCGCGCTGGAGCCGGGTGAGACGGCGACGCTCCGGATCAACACCGAGAGCGGTGCCACGAGCATCATCCGCATCCAGGTGCCCCAGTCGCTCTCCGGCGAGGAATCGGTCGAACTGTAACGCCTCCCGACGCTGCGGCACCACCGAATCTTTATGTTTTCACGCCCCCGAAGTGGAAACACCCCCCAGGGTATGCCATCAGATTCAGACGATTCCATCTCGGAGCGCGGGAAAGTCATCACCGAGGAAGAACTCGACCTCACTAGACACGACAACGTCTCCGAACTCGACGACGGCCGCTTTCTCGTCTCGACCGGTGAGTCGATGAGCGACGACGCCGCACAGCGCCGAGCCGACGCCATCGACGCCCGGGAGGAGAGGGGTGGCTCCGAGGCCGACGACTCCGACGACGAGCCGGAGCTTTCCGAGATGGACGTCAACCGCTGGCTCGAAAACCACTTCCGAGGGATCGACGCCCAGTACGGCTTCCACGCGACGGCGAAGTTCGACTCCGGCGTCAGTCGTCATCAGGTCGTCTCCAACGACGTCGTCACCAGTTTCGAATCGCTGTTGATCTGGTACGCACAACACGTCGGCGGCGGGACACCGGTCGAGGACGTTCTCGGAATCCTGCTCGCGGAGTCGAACGTCTCCGTCCGCTACCCGGTCGGGACACTCACCGGCCTACTCAAGCGGTACGAACTCGACCGCTCCGACTCGATCGGCGACCTCATCGAGGCGGTCGCCGACGAGGAGGCCGTCGCGCTGTCCGAGGACTGAATCTCGTATCAGCGCTGAGAATCGCGGGCGAGTATTTATTTGGTGACTCCCGAATTCACGGGACGGATGCCACCTAAGGTACTCATCGTCGACGACTCGGATTTCATGCGCAACCTCCTGCGCGAAATCCTCGAGGAGAACTTCGAGATCGTCGACGAGGCGGAAAACGGGGTCGAGGCGGTCGAACTCTATCGCGAGCACGATCCGGATCTGGTGATGATGGACATCGTGATGCCGATCCGGGACGGTATCGAGGCGACAAGCGAGATCACGGGTAGCGATCCTGACGCGAACGTGATCATGTGTACCAGCGTCGGCCAGGAGGAGAAGATGAAAAACGCTGTCAAGGCCGGCGCGGACGGCTACATCACGAAACCGTTCCAGAAGCCGAACGTGCTCGAAGCCATCGACGACGTCGTGGCCTGACCATGCGGGTCGATATCCAGTCGCTCGGCACCTACAATCGCCTTGCACAGGAGGGGGCGGAACACGCCGCAGCGTCGCTGACCCAGATGACGGGCATCGAGACTTACGTCGACGTGACCAACGTCACGCTGATGTCGAAGCGTGACGTCGAGGACGTGTTCGGCGGAACGGAGTTCGTGGGCGTCCAAATCGGCCTCGGTGGCGGTCTGTCGGGCGAGACGGCACTTGCCTTCGACCGGGAGAGCGCCGCCAGTATCGTCGACGTGCTGGTCCCCGGAGCCTCCACCGACGAGGACGGCTCGTTCGACGAGATGGCTCGCAGCGGGATCAACGAGATCGGGAACATCATGATGGGTGGCTTCGTCGACGGCTGGGCCGACTACCTCGGGGCGAGCGTCGACATGACCCCGCCGAACTACGTCGAGCGTGTCGGTACCGACGTCCTTCCCGACGGCGCTCTCGACCACGCCGAGGAGGAACACGTCTTCGTCTTCGAGAGTCAAATGACGGCCGTCGATCAGGAGATCGACGCCTACATCTACATGCTGCCGGAGTACGGCGCGTTCGCGGACATGCTCGCTGCCAGCGACGACCACGACGACGCCATTCCGATGGACAAGCTGACGGTCTTCGACGAGATGACTCGACAGGGCGCCCAGCGGGCCGCCGAGAACGTCTCGTCGATGACTGGCATCGAGACCGACGTGGACGTGAGTCGACTCAGCTTCGTCCCCATCGAGGACGTTCCGAACACCGCCAGGGACGAGGTGTACGTCGGGACGGTGATGGAGTTCACGGGAACGCCCGGTGGCTACCTCGCTATCCTCTTCGACGAGCCGTCGGCCCGTACGATCGTCGACGCGACGGTCCCGATGGAACTCGACGACCCGCTTGGGGAGATGGGCGAGAGCGCCATCGAGGAACTCGGGAACATCATGACCAGCGGGTTCATCGACGGCTGGGCGAACGTGCTCCAGACGAGCATCGATCACACTCCGCCGGAGCTCGTCCACGATCTCGGGACTGCCATCCTCAGCCCGATCGCCGGCCGGCTCGGCCAGTCCCAGGAGTACGCCTTCCTCATGGACTCGACCGTCGTCACACCCGAAGGCGAGTTCAACTGCGAACTCTACGCCATCCCCGACGAACAAAAGCTCAAAGAGGCATTGGATTCGCTGTTGGTCGAACGACGCGACCAACTCGAAGCCGACCAAGAGTCGTTGTTCTGATATGAAGACGTACGGGCGGGAGGCGAACTCGGAGCGCTCCTGCCGCCGCGTCGGCATCGCCGACTTCGCGGTCACGACCGACGGTGCCGTGTTGACCACCAGTGGCCTGGGCTCTTGTCTCGGAGTCGGCCTCATCGACGAATCGGCCGGCGTCGCCGGCCTCGCTCACACCATGCTGCCGACCGCTCCCGAGGACCCCGACAACGTCGCGAAGTTCACCGACACCGGCATCACCGCCGTCGTCTCGGAGATGCGAGAGGAGGGTGCCACCCCCGACGGTATCACGGCGAAACTGGCCGGAGGCAGCGCGATGTTCGCGTTCGATAGTCAGGACGAACCGATCGGCAGCCGCAACGTCGCGGTCGGACGAGCGACCCTCGGACGACTCGACGCCCCCATCGTGGCCGAGGACGTTGGCGGTGATTCCGGCCGGTCGCTGCGCTTTCACGGCGATACTGGCGTGCTCGTCGTCAAGAGTGCTGGTGACGAACGGCGCCTCTGACTGACGTCCGTCATACACATATCAAAACTGATAACTGAAGGGCAATGGTTAAAATACGCGAGACCAATAGTTGGCACGATAGATGGGTTCGACGACCCGGGTAGCGGGGGGTGCGGGATGGAAATCCTAGAACGCCTCCTCGGACGCGACGACGACGGGTCCGCGAGCGACAGCGCCGCCGACGCCGACGACGACGACATGCTTTTCGACGACGACGCCGACGACCTCGACGGGTTCGGCGGCGGCGACGAGTTCGACGACGAACTCGGCTTCGACGAAGGGGGGGACGACGGCGGTGCCGCGACCGCCGAACTCGAAGGGCGGATCGACGAGATGGAAAACGAGGTCGCTAGCCTCTCCTCGACCGTGAGTACCATCCGTAGCGAGAACGAGGAGATCAGCAACACTGTCGAGGACGTCGAGGAGAACGTCCGCAAACTACTCGACATCTACGAGATGGTCACCCGCGGTGTCAACCCGTTCGTCGACGACGCACAAGCCGGCGGCGGGTTCGACGACGGCGGTGGCTCGCTCGGACTGTTCGACGACTCCGACGACTCGGAGGAGGAAGAACTGGACGACGACATCGCCGGCGCCGACGCCGAGGACTTCTTCGACGACGACTTCTTGGACGAGGGCGAGGCCGAGGGCTTCGACGACGGCTTCGACGACGAACCGACCACCGAGGATACCATGGCCGACGATTCCGACGATTCAGACGACTCCGGCAAATCGTTCGAGGAACTGAAAGACGAGTACGAGAACGGCGACGCCGACTGGGCCGACGGCGACGACGTGGCCACGAACGGCGACGCCGACGACGAGTTCGGGGACTTCGCCGAGGATGCTTCCAACGGCGACGCCGACGACGAGTTCGGGGACTTCGCCGAGGACGCTTCCAACGGCGACGCCGACGACGAGTTCGGGGACTTCGCCGAGGACGCTTCCGACGGCGACGCCCTGGACGACGACGTCGACGGCGATTTCGGCGAGGAGACGGGAGCCGACGCGTTCGACGACGAGTTCGACGAGGGGCCGGATCCGGAGTCGGACTCGGCTGACGATCCGGGCCCGGACCCCGATCAGGTCCCCGCCGACGGGCCATCGGACGACCCGATCGGCGGGACGGCCGACGACTCGGCGGGCACCGATGCGGGCGGTTCGAGCCTCCAGTCGACCCAGCGGACGGCCGAGGCGGCGGCCGACGCGGACGGCAGCGGCGACCTCCAGTTTGCGGCCAACACGCTGATGGACGGCTCGGAGGCGGCGGTCACGAAACCGTACCTGCCGCGGTTGCCCTCGGGGTACGTGAGCGATCTGCTCGTGATGGAGTGGCTCGAGTACCTAGTCGAGGAGGGCGACGTAGCCGACGCCGCTCGGGCCGTCGAGTACTACCGACGCATCCAGTGGCTCGGCGAGGACGCCGCCGACGAACTGCACGACTTCCTCGTCGGATTCGGGGAGGTCGACGACGACGTGACGGGTGCCCCGTCCGACCTCTCCATCGACCACCACGTCGCGAGCCTCCGATACATCAGCAGGCTCACCGGCTCGACGGCCGATTCGATCGTGTTCGAGTGCTGGAGTGGTGGCGGGGGTGTTCCGTTTGGGCTTTAGCGTCAGCGGGTCGGCGGCGATCATCTTCGTCGGCATCTTCCTCGCCTTCTCGACGGCCTATACGGCGTCAGCCAACGGTTTCGAACGCGTCAACGACGCCAGATCGGCGGTCGACGATGAGGCCCTGGAACGGCAGAACACGGCCATCACCATCATCAACGCCACCTACGACGCCGACGCCGGGACGCTCTCGGTGAACGTCACCAACGAAGGGGCGTCCGAACTCTCCGTCGGGGCGGTCGATCTCCTCGTGGACAACACGTACCGCGCCAACTTCACGGCACGGTCCGTCGCCGGCGATTCGACGACCGACCTTTGGCTCCCCGGCGAGCAGTTGCACCTCGAAGTGTCCGTGTCAAGTCAACCCACCCGTGTCAAGGTCGTCTCCGGCCCTGGCGTGGCCGACGTGGAGGTGCTCTGATGGCGAGCGTTTCGGCCTCCCATCTGATCCTGTTCATCGCGAGCTTGGTCATCGCCGCCGGCGTGGCCGGAACGTTCACTCAGGGTATCTCCCGACTGAGTCAGGGGATCGACGACCAGAGTCTCGAAGTCTCCGAGGAGGTGCGAACGGACATCGAGGTGATCAGCGACGCCGGGAGCCCCGTCTACAACAACTCGACGAACACGGTGACACTCCTGGTGAAAAACACCGGCACGTCGGACCTCGACAACGACTCCCGGTTCATCGAGATACTGATCGACGGGCAGTACCGAACGAACGTCACGGCGACCGTCGTCGACGGCACCGAGTGGCGACCGAACAACGTCGTCCGTCTGGAGATCGGTGGCGTCGACCTGTCGGCCGGTGACCACCGTGCGAAGATCATCGTCAACGGCGACGAGGAGGTGTTCGCGTTCCGCGTATGAGCCGAGCACAGACCAACCTGTTCTCGCTTGGACTGGAGGATCACGACCGCCTCAACAAGGAACTCGGCGGGGGGATCCCGCACGGGAGTATCGTCCTCGCCGAGGGCGACTACGGGGCCGGCAAGAGTGCGTTGTCCCAGCGGTTCACGTACGGCTTCTGCGAGGAGGGCCACTCCGTCACCGTCCTGTCGACGGAGCTGACCACCCGCGGGTTCATCGACCAGATGCACTCGCTGTCGTACGACATGGTCGATCACCTCCTCGACGAGAACGTCCTCTTTCTCCACGCCGACTTCGACACCGGTGGGCGGCTCTCGGACGAGGGCGAGGGCGAGCGAAAGGAACTGCTCAAGCGACTGATGAACGCCGACACGATGTGGCAATCGGACGTGATCGTGATCGATACGTTCGACGCCATCCTCCGCAATGATCCCAAGTTCGAGGCGCTGGTCCGGCAAAACGAGGAGCGACAGGCCGCCCTCGAGATCATCGGCTTCTTCCGGGACGTGATCTCACAGGGGAAGGTGATCGTCCTGACGGTCGACCCGTCGACGGTCGACGAGGAGGCGATCGGCCCCTTCCGGTCGATCGCCGACGTGTTCCTCGAACTGGAGATGGTCGAAGTCGGCAACGACGTACGCCGGCAGATCGCGGTCAAGCGATTCGCCGGGATGGGACAGCAGGTCGGAGACACCATCGGATACTCCGTCCGCTCCGGGACGGGGATCGTCATCGAGAGTCGGAGCGTCGCCTAACGCATGACGGAACTCGGAACCGCCACCCCCTCGGACGAACTCAAACAGATCGCGGCCCAGCGGCCCCACCTCCGGAACCACCTGAAGAAGTTCAAGCAGATCACCGGCGAGTTCCCACTCCTCATCGACGAACCCACGAGCGAGTACGAGACGTCCCGACCGAACGTCCTCTACCCCATCGGTGGGCCGATCTACTGCCACATCTACGGCGACCTGGGTCAGGACATGAAATACTACGCGATCGAGCCGTCGCTCTCGGACGACGAACGGGGCCTGTTCGCGAAGATCCGCGACGAACTGCTGGATCGCAGCGTCAGCAAGTCCGTCCCCGAGGAGGAGTCCGAGTACGACGACCGGATCGAGGAACTCCTCCAGGAGACGACGACCATCGAGCGCGACCGGAGCGGCCTTCGCTACTGGATCGACCGGCTCAAGCGGTTCCTGGGGCTCGGCGACTACCGCGTCAGCGAGCAGACCTACGAGAACATCCGGTATCGGCTCAACCGCGACATCGTTGGGCTCGGACCGCTGGAACCGGTGATGCGCGATCCGGCCAACGAGGACGTTCACGTCATCGGCCCACACCAGTGTTACGTCGATCACGGCACCTACGGTCTGATCGAGACGACCGTCGATTTCGGCACGCCAGAACAGTTCGACTCCTGGATCCGGAGTATGGGCGAGCGAATCGGGGACCCCGTCTCCGACTCGAACCCGATCGTCGACTCGACGCTGCCCGACGGCTCCCGCCTGAACGTCATCTACTCCGACGACGTGAGCGTCCAGGGGCCGAGCCTCACGATCCGACAGGGCGACGAGACGCCCCTCTCGATCAACCAGATCACCAAGTGGGGGACGCTCTCGCCGAAGCTCGTCGCCTACCTCTGGCTCTGTCTGGAGAACGAACAGACGGTGTTCGTCGTCGGCGAGACGGCCTCGGGGAAGACGACGACGCTCAACAGCATCATGTCGTTCATCCCACGGGATTCGAAGATCTACACCGCCGAGGACACCGCCGAGGTGCTTCCACCACACGACACCTGGCAGCAGCTCCTGACCCGGGAGGGCGGTGGCGAAGACGACTCGGACGTCGACATGTTCGACCTCGTCGCGGCGGCGCTGCGCTCCCGCCCCGACTACATCATCGTCGGCGAGGTCCGTGGCGAGGAGGGACGGATGGCGTTCCAGGCCGCTCAGACCGGCCACCCCGTCATGCTCACGTTCCACGCCAGCGACATCGTCTCGATGATCCAGCGATTCACCGGCGATCCGATCAACGTCCCCGAGCCGTTCATGGACAACGCCGACGTGGCCCTGTTCCAGAATCGCGTCAAGCAGGGTGACGACGTGTTGCGCCGGGTGACGAGCGTCCAGGAGATCGAGGGGTACTCCAAGGAGATGGACGGGGTCGTCACCCGGCAGGTGTTCAGCTGGGATCCCGTCGAGGACGAAATCGTCTTCCAAGGAATGAACAACTCCTACGTGCTGGAAGAGCAGATCGCGACCCTACTCGGCTACGCCGACACCCGTGAGATCTACGACGACCTCGACTTCCGGGCACAGCTCGTCGAGCGCATGATCGAGGAGAACATCCTCGGCTACCACGAGGTCAACGAGGCGATCAAGTCCTTCCAGCGCGACGGCGTAGAGGGACTTCCCTTCGACATCCACCGATAATGGCGTCCGAACCAGCAACGTCGAACGAGACGGACATCACCGCCTCCGAGACGCTCGCGTCCATCGTCGAGGCGTACGGCCGGATGGATATGGAGCTGTCGCGGTATCTCCTCCTCATCGTACTCCCGTCCGCGGTGTTTTTCTTCGGTACCGTCGTCGTCGCCGTCTTCGTCCAGTTGCCGATCTCCGTGCGGCTCCCCGTTCCCCTACTCGGCGCACTCGTCCTCGCGGCAGCGATCGCCTATCCGAAACTTCTCGTCAGCCAGGAGCGCGTCGAGATGGAGAACCAGTATCACCTCCTGATGACCCACATGACGGTGCTGTCGACGACGAACATCGACCGGATGGAGGTGTTCCGCAAGCTCGCCGAGGAAGAGGAGTACGGCGCGCTGGCGACGGAGGTCGGTCGTGTCGTCCAGCTCGTCGACACGTGGAACCAGAGCCTCGACGACGCCTGTCGGCGTCGCGCTCGTCGCATCCCCAGCGAACCGCTCTCGGACTTCTTCGACCGGCTTGCCTACACGGTCAACGCCGGTCAGGAACTCAGCGAATTCCTCCTCAGCGAACAGCAGGTGATGATCCAAAACTACGTGACGATGTACGAGAGCACCCTCGACAACCTCGAAGTGATGAAGGACCTCTATCTCTCGATGGTGCTCTCGATGACGTTCGCGCTCGTGTTCGCCATCGTGCTGCCGATCCTCACCGGGACGAATCCGAGCATGACCGTCGGCGCCGTCATCGTCCTCTATGCGTTCATCCAGATCGGCTTCTTTCTCGTCATCCGGACGATGTCGCCGTACGACCCGCTCTGGTACTACCCCGAGGAGATCCGTCCCGACGGCGAGTTGCGGCTGATCGCCAGCCTCGGCGTCGGTGGACTGCTCTCGCTCGTCCTCGTGGTCCTCGTCGTCGGCGACCTGTTCGGTGGCGTTCCCGGCGTGACCGACCTGCTTCCCGTCTCGTCGGTACCCCGCCCGCTCTACATGGCGATTCCGGTCACCCCGCTGGCGATCCCGGGCGTCGTCTTCCGGATCGAAGAACAGCGTATCAAAGCCCGGGACGCCGAGTTCCCGAGCTTCATCCGGGCGCTTGGCGCGAGCGAGACGGCCAAGCAGTCGACGACCACGGCCGTGCTCAAGACCCTCCGAAAGAAAGATTTCGGGCCGCTCACCGGCGACGTCGACGACCTGTTCAAGCGCCTGAACATGCGACTGGAGCCCGACCGGGCGTGGCAGTACTTCACTGGCAACACCCGTTCCTATCTCATCCAGAAGTTCAGCGATATGTACCTCGTCGGCAGACAGATGGGTGGCGAGCCCAAACAGTTGGGCGAACTCATCAGCGAAAACATGAACCACGTCAACCAGCTCAGACAGCAGCGCGAGCAGGCGACGGTCACCATGATCGGCCTGCTGTACGGCATCACCGCGGCCTCCTCGTTTGCCTTCTTCATCGGCTTCAAGATCGTCGACATCCTCGCCGGAATGTCGTTGGACCTCTCGACGAGTTCCCAGTTCAGCGCCAGCCAGCTCATCCACACCGGTGTGTACGACCTCCCGTTCATCCAGTTTCTCCTGCTGAGCGTCGTCATGATCAACGCCGTCCTGTCGTCGCTCATCATCCGCACCGTCGACGGCGGTCACAAGGGCAGCGCACTCCTGCATTTCGTGATGCTCACGTGGATCGGCTGCGTGGTCGCCGTCTTGACCATGTCCGTCGTGGGGGGACTGTTGAATGTGTGACCACGCGCCTCCAGCACGGAGGGGGGTTCCGTGAACGAACGCGTCATCGCCGATTTCGTCGGTCAGTTTTACGTCAACGACATGGACCGCGCCGAACCCGTGCGCGGGCGGATCGTGCTGAGTCCGAAACGGCTCGTACTGGCCGGCGAAGACTGCAAGGTGACGATCCCGATGGCGGCGATGTTCGACGTGGCCGTCGGTCACGTGCCACCCGAGATGCGGGAGTTTTTCAGCGACACGGTCACCCTCGCGTACAACACCGACGAGGGCCGCCGGATGGCCGTCATCGAGGGCGACGCCGACACCATGGAGAAGTTCTCGACTGTCCTGTTCAAGGCCAACCTCAACGGGCGTGAAGTGACGGTCCAGCACCCCGCACGGCGCGGCGGACGCGTCGTCGACTCGCCCGCCAAGCAGGCCCGTCTCTCCGTCGACGACGGCACGCTCGCATTCCGAAGCGGCGACAGTTCGTTCAGCATCGACCTCGCGACGGTCACCGACTTCGAGAAGGAGCGACGGACGCTCGACGGGACGTCGCGACCCGCCCTCTCGGTCCGGCACGTGCCGCGTACGACCGCGCTCGTCTCGGTGTTCGCGCTCACCTCCGAACGGCTGATGAACCTGCTCGGGCGCTATCTCCGTCTGGAGTACACCGACATCGTCGAGTCGCTGTCGGACATGTCGCTGTCCGACGAGGAAGTCCAGGTGTTGCTCGCCATCTACTCCGCGGGCGAGGACGTCGACCCGCTGGACGTGGTCGCCGCCGACGCGAGCCAGACGACGATGGTCCTGAAGGGGCTCCGGAAGAAGGGTCTCGTCGTCGACGACGACCGGGGAACGGCACTGACTCCGAAGGGACGGGTCGTCGTCAACAGCCGTCTGGAGGAGGTCAACTCGTGACCTCGGCGCCGTCGACGTTGTGAAACGGACGGCCCGAACGTCGTCGATCCCGTCGCTCGCATCCTCCGATACCACGAGGGGACGGTCGGCTCTCGGCCTCGTTCGAAATTCTCCCCGAAATCGCCGCGACGGTCGGCCACCGTACGGTGTTCTCGCTCCGTCTTTCCCTCACCTCGCGACCCGCGCAGTTCGACGCCCTCCTCACTACGACGTCGATCAGTGGCGGGAACGGGCCGCGAGCGCCGACGGTCCGAAGCAGGCGTTCGACCTGACGATCCGCGTCGGCGACCTCACTGCTCGTTCATCGCTTCGCTGGCGATGTTCCGTCCACGGGCGTTGAGTGCGACTTCCCGCCGGGTTCGGATCTCCTCGACCACGTCGAGTTCGATCAGGCGGTCGAACACCTCCTCGACATCGTCGACGTCCATCCCGAGGAAGTCGGGGATCTCGAAGGGAGATACCCCGGAGTAAAGCGCCATCAACACCTCGTTTTGCCGTTCGGTGAGATCGACACCGATCTCGCTTCGGCTCTCCCCCTTGCGAAGGAGGCTCTCGAGGATCGAACACCGGCGCGACGATCCGGAGATGTACGTCTGGACGCTCGTCCCTTCCTGACTGTGTTCGACCTCCAGTACTCGGCGTTTCTCGTCTTTGACCGACCGTTCGTTCGCCTCCATCGAGCCGATGTCATCGAGGTCGATCTCGACGAAGGATCCGTCGGCGATGGCGACGTCGATCGAGCCCTCTTCGATCTTCAGGCGGGCCTTCTTCCACTCGGCGTCCGTAACGACACCCCCTTCGACGGCCGGATGACGAGCCAGGACGACCGTCCGGTCGAGCAGCGCCCGGTAGAGCATCCGCTCGAAGGTTTCGGGATCCTCGGCGGAGACGAGCACCACGTCGCCGGTCGAGAGTTGGAGGCTGACGTATCCGGACACCTTCGCGACGAGTTGGTTCACGTCGGTGCGGCCTTCGAGACTTCGGATCTGCTTCAGGGGAATCGTCCGCTTTCCGTCCGACCGCACGAGGATCAGCCGTTTGTTCGACAGCAGGATGCGGCCGCCGGTCCACTCCGCGTCGTTCAGTTCCCGGCCCTCCTTGACTACCATCGTGAACTTCCCGCGGGTGTCGGTGAGTTTGCGTTCCCCCTCGCTCATCTAACGTCGCCCCCCGAGTTTGGACAGCGCAGAAAACGCCTGCTTTCGGACCTCCGCCTCGTCGGTTCGATCGAGCAACGCCTCCAGTTCGTCGCGGGCGCGATCGCCGCCGACCTTCCCGAGGACGAAGACGGCCTTCGACCGGGCCGCGTCGGTGCGCTCGTGATCTTCGAGCAGATCGAGAAGCGCGTCCTCGACGGCCGCCCCGCCGAGTTCGACGAGACTCGTCGCGGCGAACTGCGCCGTCGTGCCGTCGTCGACGCCGAGGCAATCGACCAGCGCGTCGATGGCGTCTTTGCGTCCGTTATCACCCGTCACGCGTCCGAGAAGCCACGCTGCGTTCCGTCGCTCACGTGGTTGATCGCTCTCCCTGAGCAGTTCGACGAGCGGGTCGACGACGCTCCGATCGGCCGACTCCAGTCGGTCCACGACCGTCTCACGGATGCGGTGGCTCTGTTCGGTCGGTGCCGCCGCGAGCAACTCGATGATCGAGAAGACGGCCGCCCGCCGAACCACGTCGCTCTCGTCGTCGAGCGCCGCGATCAGGGGATCGATGGCCTCCGGCCCCTGATACCCACCCAACGCCATGACTGCGGCGTATCGCACGTCGTCGTTCTGATCGGTGACGGCGTCGAGAAGCGGCTTGAGCGCTCGATCGGTGCCGATGGCCGCCAGCGCATCGGCGGCATCGCGTCGTACGCGGCTCGTCGGATCGTCCAGCCGCGCGGCCAGCGCGTCGGCGGCGCGCTCGTCGCCGACGGCTCCGCAGGCCCGTGCCGCCCGGGCACGCACCCGTAGATTCGGATCGTCGAGGGCGTCGATCAGCGCCGGGAGCGTACCGGGATCGGCCAGTCGACGGAGCGCGTTCGCGGCCGCCATCCGTAACTCCGGTCGGTCGGCCGACAGCGTCTCGACGAACGCCTCGGCACGCACCCAGTCGGCGCCGTCGTCGGTGTCGGCGCCCGCCATCTCGCCGATCAGCCGTTCGATGGCGTCGGCGCCGATGGCGTCGAGCGCGTCGATGGCCGCGCCCCGAACCGCCTCGTCGTCGTCCGTCCGTGCCGCGGTTACCAGCGCGTCGACGGCCTGGGGCTCGTCGTCGACGACGTCGCCCAGGATCTCGGCGGCCCGCGTTCGAATCGTCGGCGAGTCGCTGAGTTTCAAGTGATCGAGCAGGGAATCTACGTCTCCGTCCTTTTCGAGCTGGTAGAGCGACATGGGTCAGGTTCGTCGGTACACCCGTCGTCGTTTGTCAACCGTCTCCACCATCGGTCGACTCTTCCGTGGCAGCGTCTCCGTCATCCCGATGACGAGGTAGCCGCCGTCGCGAAGCGACGAGAGTACGGTGTCCACGACTGCCCGTTTGGATTCCGTGTTGATATAGATGAGGAGGTTCCGACAGAGCACGAGGTCCACGTTCCGTTTCGGCTCGTCGGCGATCAGGTCGTGCTGCTCGAAGGTGACGAGGTCCTTCACCTCGTCCCGGACGCTGAACTGGTCCCCGTCGCGGTCGACGTACGACGCGGCGTCGTCGAGCGGCTCCAGCTCCTCGGCCACGTCTCGCGTTTTGGTGGTGTGATAGACGCCCTCGCGGGCGCGCTCCAGCACGTCGGCGTTGATGTCGGTCGCGAGGATCTCGAGTCCACGGGTCCGCACCTCGTCGTCGTCGAGGGCGAGCATCGCGATCGAGTAGGGCTCGCGCCCGTCCGAACAGGGGGCGCTCCACACCGTCGTTCGTCCGTGGCCGCTCGTCACCTCGCGCAGGACCTCCCGGATCGGCTCCCAGGCCTCGGGGTTGCGATAGAAACTGGTCACGTTGATGCTCAGGGAGTCGAGCAGTGCCGTCGGCTCCTCGGGGTCCGACCGCACGAGGTCGAGATACGCGTCGTAGGACTCGACATCACGACGACGCATCCGTGCGGAGATGCGGCGGTCCAGATACGACTCGTTGTAGTACGACGACTCGAAATCGAGTTTTCGCTCCAGGTGAGCCAGGAGGCGCTCGAACGCTTCGTCCTCGTCGGCGTCGGTCGAGTTCGAACTCATCGGCTACAGCGTCACCACGTCGAGGATGGGGACGATGTTGCCATCACCGAGGACCGCGGTCCCGCTGAGCCCCGGGATGCCGCTCAGGACGCCCTCCAACGGTTTGACGACCACCTCCTCCTGTTTGTTCACGGCGTCACACTGGAGTGCAGCACGGCGTTCGGACTTCCGGATGCGGAGCAACATCCCGTCTCCCTCGTTCGTCGCCCCGGGGACCTCCAGTTCGTCGGCCAGGTTGACCACCGGGTAGATGTCCTCGTCGTGTTCGATCGTCGGCTCCTCGTTGATCGTCTTGACCTCCGGGATCCGGCTGACTTCGTCGATGTTCTTGATCGGGATGCCGTACTCCTCGTCGCCGACCTCGACGAACAGCACCTTGACGATGGCGACGGTCACCGGGAGCCGGAGGGTGACGGTCGTCCCCTCGCCCTGCTCGCTCTCGACGTTCACCGAACCGTCGAGCTGTTTGACCGTGCTGTGGACGACGTCCATACCGACGCCCCGCCCGCTCACGTCGGTGACCTCGTCGGCGGTCGAGAAGCCGGGATGGAAGACCAGATCGTACACCTCCGAGTCCTCCATGGAGTCGAGTTCGGCCTCCGAGCGGACGCCCGTCTCGAGGGCCTTCCGCCGGAGTTCGTCCACGTCGAGTCCGCGGCCGTCGTCCTCGACCGTGACGGTGACGTGGTCACGCTCTCGGCTGGCCCGGAGTTCGATGGTTCCCTCCCGATCCTTGCCAGCCCGTTCTCGCTCCGCCGGCGGCGCGATGCCGTGGTCGACCGCGTTCCGGAGGATGTGCATCAGCGGGTCGCTGATCTCCGTGAGGATCGTGCGGTCGAGTTCGATGTCCTGTCCCTCCATCCGGAAGTCGATCTCTTTGCCCTGCTCCCGGGCGAGATCACGAACCAGCCGGGGGAACTTGCTGATCACCTTCCGCATCGGGATCAGCCGCATGTCCATCACCGTGTTCTGGAGGTTGCCAGTGATCTTGTCGAGTTCGCCGAGCGTGTCGGTCGCACTCCCCACGTCGCCGTCGTCGACGGCCCGCCGGAGTTTGATCCGGCTGGTCACCAACTGCTCGACCAGCCCGTGCAGGTCGTCGAGTTGGTCGACGTCCACCCGGACCGAGCTGATCTCGCGGGAGGACCCGTTCGAGCCCCCGCCGCTCGCCGTCCCGTCGTCGGTCGGCGTCGAGTCGGCTGTGTCGTCGGTCGACGTCGAGTCGGTCGTGTCGTCGTCGCCATCGTCGGCGAACTCCTCGTGTTCTTCGGGCTCCGTCCCCGTGACGCCGGCCTGTGCGATGTCGGCGTGCTCGATGGCCGAGACACGGTCGAGCGTCGAATGTAGTTCGTCGGCCGTCGTCGAGGCGACGACGAGTTCGAACCCGTTCTCGTACTCGCCGTCCTCGAGGGCCTCGGGGTCGGGTGTCGCCGACACCAGGTCCGCCTCCTCGCGAGCGGCTTCGAGGACGAGCATCGCGTCGACGCCTTTCATCTCCGACTCGCCCACCTCGACGGCGACCTCGAAGGTGTCGACCTGATCTTCGACGCCGGAGGCGGTATCGTCGTCGGTGGTGTCGTCGTCGCCGTCGTCGACCGTTGCGCCGGCCGCACCGTCCTCGATGACCGCACGGATGTCGTCTTCCAGATCCGCCGTCTCCACGTCGACGGTGCCGTCCTCGTCGATGGATTCGACGGCGAGTTCGAGTCGGTCGACGCCCGCGAACACCAGATCCATCACTTCGGGGGTAACCGCCATCTCGCCCTCCCTGAGTTCGTCGAGGAGGTCCTCGATGGCGTGGGCGAGGTCGCTGGCGTCGTCGTAGCCCATGGCCCCGAAGTTCCCCTTCAGGGTGTGGGCCGTCCGGAAGATGTCGTCCATCGCCTCGCGGTCGTCCGGATCGGACTCCAGGGCCAGCAGGGAGTTGTTCAGGTCGGTCAACTGCTCTTCGCTCTCGTGGACGAACGCTTGGACGTACTCCTCTGTCATGCATTGACCTCCAGTTTGACGGCATCGAGGATGCCCCCGGGAAGGTCCCCGGCAGCCAACACGTCGTCGACACAGCCACGTTCGATGGCCCGCTTGGGCATCCCGAACACGGCCGACGACGACTCGTCCTGTGCGAGGACGTGTCCGTCGGCGTCGTGGACGGCCTCTGCCCCGGCGGCACCGTCCGCGCCCATACCCGTGAGCACGACACCGACCAGCGGCCCGTCGACCGTCTCGGCCGCCGAGCGCATCGTCACGTCGGCGGCCGGACGCACGCCGTGCTCCGGTGGGTCCTCGTTCAACTTGGTACGGAGTCGCCCTCCACCGGCTCCCGCGACGACCAGGTGTTTGCCCCCGGGCGCGACGAGCACCTCGCCGCCGCCGATGCGGTCCCCGCCGGTCGCCTCCGAGACGTCGTACTCGCTCGCGGCGTCGAGCCGGTCGGCAAAGCGGGAGGTGAACGCGTCCGGCATGTGCTGGACGACCAGTACCCGAAGGTCGGCGTCCCGGGGCAGGGACCCGACGAGACTCTCGACGACGGTCGGGCCGCCGGTCGAGGACGCGATCACGACCGTCGCGCCGTCGCGATACTCCCGAGTGTCGGTGGCGACGCTGCCGGCCGCCGACCCACCCGTCGAGTCGACGGCGACCGCTCCCCGGCCGCTCACGTCGGCCTCGGCGACGGCTTTCACCTTCCGGACGAGTTGGTCTTCCTTGCTCGACATCCGGGTGCTCACCTCGCCGCCCGGTTTGGTGAAGAAATCGACCGCGCCCTTCTCCAGAGCCTCGAAAGTCACGTCGGCGCCGTCGGCCGTGTGGGCGCTCAGCATGAGGATGGGCGTCGGCTTGTCGTCCATGATCCGCTCGACGGCCTCCAGGCCGTCGACCTCGGGCATCTGGAGGTCCATCGTCACCACGTCCGGCCGGTGTTCGCGTACGGCGGCGACGGCCTCGGCACCGTTGGCGGCGGTGTCGACGACGGTCACGTCGCCGTCTTCGAGCATGTCCGACAGCAGTGTCCGCATGAAGTGAGAGTCGTCGACGACGACCGCCCGCGTGGCTCTGTCGCTCATCGTCGTCCGACCCCTCCGCCGAGCCGTCGGTTTGCCGGCGGACGCGGGGGTGTCCCGGCGAGTACCGGGGGGACTTGTCTCATCATTCGTTGCGCCAACCTTCCCACAGCGGTGGAATAAATACACCGGCACCGTTATCATTCAGGATAATCCGACCAGTACGTTTAATGTGAAATTCCCCGACTGTGCGTGTATGGAGGAACGTGACGGAACCGATACCACCGGTCACGGCGGGCCGGGGGCGGACCCATGAGCGAGACGGCGACCCGCGGGCGAACCGTACAGCTTCTGGAGTTCGAACTGGGGACCGAGACATACTGTGTCGACATCGGACACGTCGCCGAAATCGTGGACGTGAACGATCTCACGGTGATCCCGAACGCCGCGAGTCACGTCGAGGGGGTGATGGATCTCCGGGGCAAGACGACGACGATCGTCGATCCAAAGGTGGTGTTCGGCATCGACGACGACGGGGACGGCAAGCGGATCGTCGTGTTCGATCCCGACCGGACGGCAGAGGGCAAGTCGATCGGCTGGATCGTCGACGAGGTCGAACAGGTCGTCGAGGTCGACGAGAGCGACGTGGAGTCTTCCCCCGTCGACGACGACGAGGCAGTCAGGGGCGTGATCAAGCGCGACGACGACTTCGTTATCTGGGTTCGCCCGACCGTGGTCGATGTGTCGTAGCGACGCCCCCGCCGGCCGACCGACTGCTATCATCACCGATAACTCGGCCAGTAGCTTCTTGTACGACGAAGCGAACCGATTCGATGAAGCCTCACCGACGAGGGACGTACCGGGATGTTCCCGGCTCGGCCCGTTCGGGTCAATCGGAGGGGACGACGGACACGGCGCGCGAACGGAAGGTTGGGCCCCGCTTCGCCCGCGCACGGCTCGCGATTCGTTCCCCGATCGACCGCGTGATCCCTGCCACCAAAGAGTACGAACATGACGACCGAACTTTCGGACGCGACGGTGCTCATCGTCGACGACGAGCAGTCACTGGCGGATCTGTACGCCTACTGGATCGACGAGTTCGCCGAGGCGCGGACGGCCTACGACGGTAACGAGGCACTGGAAAAACTGGACGACGATATCGACGTAATGTTGCTCGACCGACGGATGCCCGGTCTCTCGGGCGACGCGGTCGTCGATGCGGTTGCCGAGGAGGATTTCGACGTGCGGATCGTCATGGTGACGGCGGTCGATCCGGGGTTCGAAATCGTCGACATGGAGATCGACGACTACCTGGTGAAGCCCGTCGATCAGCCCGAACTCATGGACACCGTCGAGCGGATGGTGGTTCGGAACTCCTACGACGATCAGCTCCAACTCAAGTTCCAGCTCGTCGAGAAGAAGGTGACCCTCGAGGAGGCAAAGACGCCACACGAACTCGACGAGAGCGAGGAGTATCAGAAACTGCTCCGCCAACTCGACGCCGTCGAGAGCGAACTCGACTCCACCGTCGAGGAGTTCGACGACACCGATTTCACGGTCGCGTTCAGAGAACTCCCGAACGGCGGCCCGGTCGATTCCACCGAGGGGTAGTTACCGGACGACCGTCACCGGCACGGGCGACCGGCGGACGACCGACTCGGCGACGCTCCCCAGCAGTACGCGCGTGACGCCTTCTCTGCCGTGGCTCCCGATGACGATGCCGTCCACGTCGTTGTTCTCCGCCCACTCGACGATGGCTCGCGAAGGCATTCCGATCACCGTCTCCGCCGTCACGTCGACGCCGTGTTCGGCTGCCGTCTCCCGCGCTTCTTCCAAGACGTTCTCGACTCGTTCCTCCGCAGTCCGTTGCAGACGATCGAAGGTGCTCGGTGCGGCCTCGATCGATCCATAGCCCACGTCCGTGGGATCGATCACCGAGAGGATCGTGATGTCGGCGTCGGGATACTCATCCAGCGCGAACGAGAGCGCGGCGTCTGCGGGGTCCGATCCGTCGACGGGAACGAGCAGTCGTTTCGTCATGACGGAGGATCCGGGCGACGGCACCGTAAGCGTAGGGGTCCGTTCCGTCCGACCGGGAACGCCGGCGCGGTGCCGTCGTCCGACAGGATAGTCAGGTTTTCGTAGGATGGCCCGCTACCCCCGGTATGGGAAGCCAACGTTTCGCCTCGCGACGCGGATTTCTGACGGCCGTCGCGGGTGCCGCGGCGACGGCGACCGCCGCCGGCACCGCGGCGGCGCAGGCGTCGTTCGGTGGGTGGATGAGCGACGTGGGCAACTACAGCGAGGTCGAGGACGCGACCGAACAGGACGAGGTGACGATCACGGTCGGCGCCGAGGGTAACGGCGGTGCCTACGCCTTCGGTCCTCCGGCGGTCCAGGTCGACCCCGGAACCACCGTCGTCTGGGAGTGGACCGGCGAGGGGGGACAACACAACGTCGTCGCCGAGGAGGGCGGTGACTTCGAGAGTGATCTCACCGCCGAAGCCGGCTTCACGTTCGAACAGACTCTCGACTCCGAGGGGACGATCAAGTACTTCTGCCAGCCCCACCGCGCGCTCGGCATGAAGGGTGTCGTCGTCGTCGGCGCGATGCCCGACTCCGACGGTGGTGGTGGCGGTGGCGGCGGTGGTGGCGGCGGCAGTTCCGCGCCCGCCGTCCCCGACAGCGCGAAGGCGCTCGTAGTCGCACTGACGAGCGGTCTGGTTTCAGTCCTCGCTCTCGCTTACTTCTTCGTCCGATACGGCGGCGATTACGGCGAGACGTTCGAGAGCGCTTGATTCCCCGTTCCGATTCCTGCCACCCGACCCGCGAGTGGCGACACTGGCGACCACGGCCCGGGCACCACCGGCGGATCCGGACGCGGTGGGTCGCCCCTCCGGTCGGCATCGGCGGCGGACCCGTCGACGGGCGCCGGTTGGGTGAAGCGGTTCCAGTATACGTTACGCCCGTGCGGTGGCTCCCCGACCGTCGTCCCAAGGGGATACACTCAAGCCCGGCGCGTCCACAGACACCATCGTGTACGAACGGGTCCTCGTACCCACGGACGGGAGCGATGCGGCGACGGCCGCTGCCGAGCACGCTATCGACCTTGCGGCGACCTGCGATGCGACGGTTCACGCGCTCTACGTCGTCGACGTCAGAATGAGTCCTATCAGTACCGGGATGGATCGCGAGGCGGTTCTCGACCTGCTCGACCGGTCTGACCACCAACCGGTGGCGTCGGTGACGGCGCTGGCTGAGGCGGCCGGCGTCCCGGTCGTCGAGGCGATCCGCCTCGGCGTCCCCCACGAGACCATCCGGGCGCACGCTGCGGAGCACGACATCGACCTCGTGGTGATGGGCACCCACGGTCGCACCGGTCTGGAACGCACCCTCCTCGGGAGCGTCACCGAACGCGTCCTCCGGACGGTCGACGTCCCGGTCCTGACGGTCCGGGGACCGATCGACGACGACTGACCCGACGGCGAGGCCGACTACCCGAAGGCCGCGAGGGCCACCGTCGAACGCGAGGCGATGGGCAGCGTGGTGGCTCCGAGGGCCGCGGGACGTCACGCTCCCGGCGTCGTCCGGTAGAGTCCCGAGTCGCTCGTGACCCCCAGCTACACGGAGGTGGCCGCTGTTGTTCGACGCATGACATCCGCCGACCGTATCGTAGTCCTCGGTGGAACGTTCTCCCCGATCCACAACGGCCACCGCGCCCTGTTGCACCACGCCTTCCAGACGGCCAGCCACGACGGCGACGGTGACGGCCACGTCGTCGTCGGACTGACCGCCTCCGAACTCGCGGCCGAGATGCGAAGTGATCCATCGCACGCGGAATTGATCGGATCGTACGCCAAGCGCCGCGACGCGCTCGGCGCGGAACTCGACCGGATCGGCGACGCCTACTCGGCGTCCGCCGCGATCAGTCGCCTGGCGGACCCCGACGGTCCGGCCGCGACCCGCGAGGCTGTCGACGCCCTCGTCACGTCGCCGGAAGCCAAAGCCCAACGCCGAGCCTACGGGATCAACGAACGCCGCGTCGAGGCCGGACTGTCGCCGCTCGAAATCCACACCGCTCCCTTCGTCGTCGACGAGGAGGGGACCCGCATCAGCAGCACTCGCATCCGGGACGGCGAGATCGACGTCCACGGTCGGCATCCGGACTGAACTGGTCCCGCCAGTCGGGAATCGCGGTCGAGGGGGCGACCCGCCGCGAGCGGGACACGGAACGGCTCCCGCGAAATCTCCGATTCGCTATCGCGACATGCAATTTACGATCCGTCGACCCGCTCGACGAGGGTCCGCGCCCGGTCGACGGCATCGACGGCGCTCTCGCCGAGGACGTAGGTGATCGGTTCGATGCCGAAGGCGCCCTCGTGGTAGACGACGCCGGGGACGCCGTCCGCGAAGAGCGCCCGCAGTCGCTCGCGCCGGTCCTCGTAGGCGGCGTCGAACGCGACGGCGTCCAGCGACTCCGGCACCGCCGCGAGGAGGTCGTCGGACGTGGCCAGGTTGATCGCCCCACGAATCGACGGATCGGCGGTCGTGGCGGCGAGAAGCGTCGTCGCGACGTGCTGTGAGGCGCCGAACTCGGGGTTCGAGGGGACGTTGATCCCCCCGCGCATCGCGTGGATGCGCCCGGGAACCGCCGCCACGTCCGTCTCGTCGGCCGGATCCGGGAGTGCCATCGCCACGTTCGTCCCGACGTTCGGGACGTGGGCGGCCACGCCCGGCGCGTTGGCGAAGGCTCTGACCGCCCGGCGGACGTTCGAGAGCACCTCGCGCTCGGCCTGGACCGCCCGGTCGCGCCCGCGTACGCATAGATCACAACCCATCCCTTCGAGCGCGGGCATCTCCTCCTCGTGAATCGCACAGATCGGTCCTCGATCCTCGAAGTCTCTGACGAGTTCCAACAGCTCCGCCAGCGCCTCGTAGTCGTCCATGCGGCCCGTCGCGAACCCCTCGGCGATGCGCTCGACGGTCGCCTGCATCCGTGACTGTTCGACGAACCGCTCCTCACGCCCGCCGTCGCCCGCGAGATACTGACTCACGGCCGCCTGTGATACTCCGAGGCGGTCGGCGATCTCGCGCTGAGCGAACCCACGCTCCGAGAGTTCGGCAGCGAGCATCGACCGTACCGTGGGGAGGAAACGCTCGACGACGATCTGGCTCGGTAACTGCACCGTCACGGTTCCACCACCCGTGTCCCGTGATCCATATCCCCACCTCGGGGCGACGGGAGTTATAAGCTAGTCACCGCCGTCGCCCTCGCCACTCCCAAACGCTTTCGTTCGGTGCCGCCGACGAGCGTCTATGCAGCAGGTGCCAGTCGACGACGTGGCGGCGCACGGACCGGACGCAGGCTGGCGATACGCGTCCACGGACGGCAGTGATCGGTTCCCCTCGGAGTGGTTCGGAGCGTCCCCGGATCCCTCGATCATCGTTGCGCGCGAACGGAGTCGTCCGTTCGTACAGGGGCCACTCACGGTTCATACCGCCGCCGACCCGATGAGGTCCAGTGGTGTCTTCCCCCCGGCGGTCCGGGGCGCCCACCGCCCCGGGAGCGCCGTCCACGGGACAGTCGCCGGACTGAACGTCGTCGCTCCCGGGCGGCCCTCCGACATCCGGATGGACGGCGAGCGATGACGACCGATCGACTGCGCTGTTATCGCTGTGGGGCGTCGGGTGACCGGTCGTCGAGGAGTCGGTGTCCGTGTGGAGAACCGCGCTGGTTCGACACCGACGGGGGCTACGATCCGGCGGACCCGCCCGACGATCACGGCGTCTGGCGCTACCGCGACCTGCTTCCGGTCGACGAGCCCCAGGGGTTGGCGGTGGCCGCAGGCGGGACGCCGCTGGTCCGCACAGCCGGTCTCGACGCGTTCGCCGGCTGTCGAACTTGGGTGAAAGACGAGGCCGAACATCCGACTGGAAGTTTCAAGGACCGCGGGAGCGCCGTCGGGGTCGCAGACGCCCTCGAACGCGGGGTGTCGACTGTCGGCACCGTCTCTCACGGAAACATGGCGATGAGCGTGGCGGCCCACGCCGCGGCCGTCGACCTCGACTGTGTCGTCCTCGTGCCCGCCGACATCCCGTCCGAGCGGCTGGCGATAATCGACCGGTACGACCCGACGATCCTCCGGATCGACGGCGACTACGGCCGCCTCTACGCGGAGTCTCTCCGGATCGGCGACTCGCTGGATATCGCCTTCCTCAACTCCGACGTGCCGACACGCGTCGCCGGCCAGAAGACCACGATGCTGGAACTCCTCGACGCCTGGCGCCCGTCGGCGCCGGACGCCGTCGTGATGCCCGTCAGCAGCGGCGGCCACGCGAGCGGTGCGTGGAAGGCCATCCGTGACCTGCGCGATGGCGGCGCCCTTCCCGGAACGCCGAAGCTCTGTTTCGTCCAGGCGGCGGCCTGTGCCCCGGTCGCGACCGCGTTCGAGGCGGATGCGGAGACGGTCACGCCCGTGGAACCGGGCGAAACCATCGCCTACTCCATCGCCAACGCCGACCCACCCAGCGGGACGCGGGCGCTCGCGGCGGCACAGGCGACCGACGGGGCCGTGGTGAGCGTCGACGACGACGAAATCAGGGCGGCCCGGAGGCGATTCGCCCGAGACGCGGGCTTTGCCGTCGAAACGGCGTCGGCGACGACGCTCGCGGGAGCGCGTCGACTCGCCGCCGACGGCGTGGTCGGGCCGGACGACCGCATCGTCCTCGTTGCGACCGGTTCCGGACTCAAGGAATCCGCCGAGGCGTCCGCACCCGACCCGGCGGCGGTGGCGCTCGACGAACTGGCCGGGACGCTCGCCACGCGGTTCGAGTAGATTCCCTCCCGATCCGTCTTCGGCGTCGACGGTTCCCCGACCCCCGCGAGAACATTTGATATAGCGGAATATGGTTTATTGGTTGTGTACGCGACGCCGCTCAGGCGAGGGCGTAGATGTGCTCCTCGTACGTCCGTCGGACCCGATCGCCCCAGTCGTGGGTGTAGGTGTCGATCACGTCGCTGGCCACGTCGCCGCGGAGATACTTGACGATGCCTCGGTCGCCCGTGCGATCGCGGAGGTGCGTCGTGAAGAAGTGCCGGAAGTAGTGAGGCGTGACGTTCTCCTCTGCACCGCCGCCCTCGCGGTGCCACCCTCGGGCGCTCGCGTATATTTCGACGGTGTGGTGGACCGCGTGGGGCGTCACGCGTCGCCCCCAGTTGTCGCTCGTGCTCACGAAGAGGGGACGAGCACGGGAGATTGGATCGGGGCGGATGGCCAGCCACCGACGAAGCACCCGGCGAAGTTCCCCGTCGACCGGGATCACCGTCGCTCGCTTTCGCTTGTTCGCGGCCGTCCGACGCTCGCCCTCGGTCACGTCGCCGACGGCACGATCCGCGGCCACGAACAGGGCGTCGCCGCGGCCGTCGAGTTGCGGTCGGATCGACACGTCGAGAGCGTTCCGAGTCACCGGGATCGAGAGGTCCTGTACGTCGAGGTTGCAGAGTTCGCCGACCCGGATGCCCGTCTTGAGCATCGTCACCAGTAGCGCGCGATCGAGCGGGTGAGCGACGCTGGCGACGAACTCCCGCATCTCCGGAACCGATATCTCGCGGCGGGTCGGGTCGGTGTTGATCCGCTCGTCCATCTCCTCGACGACGAGCGTCATCGGGTTGCTCTCGAACGCACCGACTTGGGTCATGTAGGCATAAAACCGGTGGAGGTAGGCCGCGTAGGTGGCGACGGTACTCTCCGCGACGGTTCCTCGCAAGCGGTGGACCCACGCCATGCAGTCCCTGTGTTCGGCCGCTGCCGGTCCGTCGACGCCCTGATCGGCGTCGAGAAACGCCTCGAAGTCCCGCAGGACACGCTCGTAGGCAGTTCGCGTGCGGTCGGTCTTCCCGTGGAACGTCATATCCTGCAGGAAGTAGCCCACGGGGTCGTCGACGTCGTCGCTCACGCGTCCTCCACCAGTCGGTAGCCGCCCGCCCGAGGACTGTGCTGGACGACGTTTCGCCGTTGTAGCTCCGCGAGTGTCTCCTCCAGGCGGTCTTCCACGTCCTCAGTCACCGCGGCGACCAGGTCGTCCCACGAACGGCCGTCTTTCGGGTCGAGGGCGTCTCTCACCTGGGGTTCGAGCCCCGAACTCGGGGGTTCTCCGGCGTCCTCGTCCTCGGTCGGCCCGGGCACCTCGAAGTCCCGACGCCCCGCTTGGACCATCGTCCGGACGAACTCGCTTTGGCTCATCCCGAGACGCTCCGCGTGTTCGCGCCAGCGTTCCTTCTGGTAGGGCGGGACGTACGTCTTCACCGCGACGCTGTCGGCGTCGTCTCCCATACCCCCCCATCGAACCCTTACCTCTTCAAAGTAGGCCCACCTGTGAAGATAAATGCTCTTATTTGTGCCACTAGGTCCTCAGTTGCTCCCCGAAAATCAGTATATCTGTGTACGCGGGGCCAAAATTATCGCTATTGAAGGGATATATTCACAAATACAACTCAGTCGGCCATCGACACGGCTACGCCCGTTCGATCAACGCGGCCGAGTCGTTTCGCGGATCGTTCACTTGTGACGAGACCGGGTAGGCGATCAACTCGTCGTCCGGGTACGGATCCAGTAGCGCCCGCGCCTCCTCGATTGATCCGTGGAGCCACGTCGACTCCTCGTCCGGCTCGAGGACGACTGCCATCCGGTGGTGGAGATCGGCGACGAGGTCGTTGGGTTCCGTCGTCACGACGGCGAACGACTCCATCGGCTCCGGATCCTCGGAGACGTCGCCGTGCCCGAACTCGCCGAGACCGGTCTGTCTCGACGGTGGCTTCCACCGCGACCAGATGCCGGCCATGGCGAACGGCCGGTCGTCCTCGAAGGCGACTCGGTACGGCTGCTTCCCCGACGAGTGATTCACCCACTCGTAGAACCCGTCCGCGGGCACGAGACAGCGGCGCCGTTCGAACGCGTCGGCGAAGCTCGGCTTCTCGGGTAGCGTCTCCGCGCGGGCGTTGATCAGGTCGGTCGAGGCCTCGTCGGCCCACGACGGGACCAGCCCCCACTGCTGTCTTCGCATCCGGTCCGGGTCCGCTCCGGTCACGACGGGAAGGGTCTGGCCGGGGGCACAGTTGTATCGCGGCTCCAGATCCGGAGTCGCCGTCCCGAAGCGTGCCGCCAGTCGTTCGGCCGACGTGAACAGCGTGTATCGCCCGCACATGGACGGCCGTTGGGCCGAGACGTGCATAAACCGCCCGGGGCGTCGGGTGCCGAATAGATAAACTGCATATCGCTATAAACAATCGGCGTGTCCCGTTCGGCGGCCACGACCCGAACCTGTGTCGAACTCGCCGCGGTGGCGACGGTTCGGGACGGTTGTCGACCGACCACGGGACCACCCCCCGGCTCAGCGGGTCGGACGGGAGCGAACCGTCGACCGAATCTGCGTGACTTCGACGTCACACGACGCACATGTCCGTTTCTCCTCGGCGACGTACACGGTCTCACAGCACGCACACCGAAAGAGCCGGGCGGACACGTTCCGGGACGCCGTCCCCTCGCCGCTCGTCGACCGGCCGACCGAGTCGTTCCGAAGCCCCGTGAGCACGTCCGCGATTCGTTCGATCATCGATCACTCGTGTGACTCGGAGCCGGCATATATCCACGCAACCTTACGGCGCGGGACGTTTGTTGAATAACCGAGTGACAGGCCCCGATCCCTCGATCTGACATCTTCCGGTGGATGGGGACGTGTCTCGCCCGCCTCCGTCACGCCTCGGGAGCGAAGACCGTCACGTCCCCATCCCTCGTCAGTCCGAACTCGACTGCCGTCTCCAGTCGGTTCTTGACCGTGTGCTCTTCGAGTCGCCCGAAGAGGTGGGTGTAGAGTTCCGGCCGACAGTAGGCGAGTTTGATCCCCGTCTCGTCGCCTCGTTCGTACACCTGGTCGACCAGTTCGTCGAACGAGGTTCCTGCCTCGACGGCGAAACGGACTGGCGACCGGACGACCCGGAGTAGCTCCAGCGTTCCGTGGGCCTTCTCGACGTTCTCCTCGGCGGCGCGTTCGATAGCGCTCACATTCGAGTCGGTCGTTCCCAGCATTTCTGCCACCTCCTGTTGGGTGTGGCCCGCCTCGCGCAGTTCCAGGACCTCCACCTGCCGTTCGGTCAGCGTCGTCGACGTAGCCGAGATCATGCCGGTCAAACGAATCTGTTTGAGATAAGCCTTTGTTTCAACCTTCTCTTTGCCACGTGTATGGACGGGATCCCTGTCGACCGTCGCGGCGTTCTCTCCGCCCTCGCCGCGTCGGTCGGTGGTGTCGGCGGCTGTCTCGGCGTGGGTCATACCGCCGATCCGCCCCCGACCGTGTCGGTGCTTGCCGCCGGCAGTCTGAACGACGCCCTCGAAAACGGGCTCCGGTCGCGGGTCGACGCCCGTCTTCGGGTCGAAGCTCACGGCTCCGCGGAGGTCGCACGGCTCGTCGCCGCAGGGACCAAGGCTCCCGACATCGTCTCGCTGTCGGACGTGGCTCTCTTCGACGGCCCGCTCGATCCGTCGTGGTACGCCGAGTTCGCGACGAACGCGGTCGTCGTCGCGTACGACGCCGACAGCGAGGGAGGGCGACGACTGGCGGCGGCCGCCCCCGATCGCTGGTATCGCCCGCTGCTCGCGGAGGGGGTGTCGCTCGGCCGCACCGACCCGGATCTCGACCCTCTCGGCTATCGCACCCTGTTCGTCCTCGACCTGGCGACCGAGTACTACGGGCTGGAGACCGATCTCGGGGAGGCGATCCCCCGTCGCGAACAGATCTTCCCCGAAACCCGGCTCGTCAGCCAGTTCGAGACCGGGGCGATCGACGCCGCCATCACCTACCGCAGCATGGCCGAACAGCGTGGGTACGACTACGTCTCTCTCCCCCCCGAGATCGATCTGGGAACGCCTCGCTTCGCCGATCGGTACGCCGCCGTCTCGTACGAACTCCCGAGTGGCACGGTGGTGAGGGGCGCGCCCGTGAGCTACGGATCGACGATGCGCCACGACTCGGCTCCCGTGCGCGCCGTGTTCGAGCGTGCGATCACCGGCGCGTACCTCGGCGAGTTCGGATTCGTGGTGCCCGACGACTACCCGCGGTTCACCGGTGACTCCCCCGATGATCTCGCACGCTGACAGCCTGTCGCGGCGCCTCGACTGGCTCTCAGCTACCGGTCTCCTCGGTGCGACGTTGCTCTGTTATTATCTCGTCCCTCTCCTCTCGCTGGTACTGGCCCAGCCGCCGGGCGCGGTCCTCGCCCGCCTCACCGACCCCGACGTCGTCCGCGCCGCCAAGACGTCGTTGCTGGGGGCGGGCGCGAGCACCCTGCTCGCGACGCTCCTCGGCCTCCCGCTTGCCTACTGGCTCGCCCGCGCCGAGGGCCGCCTGCCGACGCTTCTCACCGCCTTGGTGGTGCTTCCGCTCGTTCTCCCCCCGGTCGTCAGCGGCATGGTGCTGCTGACCGTCGTCGGCCCCGATACCCTCGTCGGTGGGGCGGCCGCCACGGCCGGCGTGCCCCTGACGCGGTCGCTCGCGGGCGTCGTCCTCGCCCAGACGTTCGTCGCCTCGCCGTTCGTCGTCGTCACGTCGAAGGCGGCCATCGAGGGGGTCGACCGCCGTCTCGAATACGCCGCCCGTTCGCTCGGCAAGCGGCGGTTCACGGCCGTCCGACGGGTGACGCTTCCCCTCGCGTGGCCCGGTATCCTCGCCGGCGTCACGCTCGCGTTTGCCCGCGCCATGGGGGAGTTCGGTGCGACGATCATGCTCGCGTACTACCCGCGGACGATGCCGGTCCAGATCTGGATCTCGTTTACGACGCTCGGCCTCGACGAGGCCTTCCCCATTGCGGTCGTCCTCGTCGGCCTCGCGGTTGCGACGCTCGTCGTCCTCGAAACGCTCGGCACCAACCCCCTCGAATGACACTCGACGTGACCGGACTGGAACTGTCCTACGACGGGTTCGATTTCGGCCCGGTCGACCTCGTCGTCGACGACGAGATCCTCGCGATCCTCGGACCGTCGGGCAGCGGCAAGTCGACGCTTCTCGCGGCGGTCGCCGGTATGGTGACGCCCGACGCCGGCCGCGTCACTCTCGACGGGCGGTCGCTCGTGGGACGACCCATCGAGGAGCGCGGTGCCGGTGTCGTCTTCCAGGACGGCGCGCTGTTCCCGCACCTGACCGCGCGGGAGAACGTCGGTTTCGCCGTCGAGGGAACCGGACGCGTCGACGACCTCGCGGCGCTGTTGGAGATCGAGTCCGTTCTGGACCGCCGCCCGGCCGCCCTCTCCGGCGGGGAGCGCCAGCGGGTCGCCCTCGCCCGGACGCTCGCGGCCGATCCCGACTTTCTCCTCCTCGACGAACCGCTGTCGAGCCTCGACGCGCCGACGCGACGGCGGCTTCGAGACGAACTCGCCGACCTGTTCGACGGCCTCGATATCCCCGTCGTCTACGTCACCCACGACCGACGCGCCGCGACGGCGCTCGGGGATCGGGTGGCCGTTCTGCACGACGGGCGCGTCGAACAGGTCGGTCCGCCCGTGGCGGTTCTGAACCGGCCGCGAACGGCCTTCGTCGCCCGGTTTACCGGCGCCGAGAACGTCTTCGAGGCGAGGGTCGTCGACCGAACCGACGGGGCTGTCGTCCTCGCCGTGGGCGACGCCACACTCCAGGCCCGTGTCGACGGGGCCGTCTCCTCGCCCGTCACGGCCTGCGTCCGCCCCGCCCGCGTCGGGGTGACGCCCGCCGGATCGGCGGACTGTGGTGACGGCCTCCGTGGAACGATCCGGCGGGTACTGAACGAGGGCGACGACCGACGGGTGACCGTCGCCCTGGACGGCGCCGACCTCACGGTCGTCGCGACGGTCCGCGCGGGGACGACCGACGGCCTCGACCGGGGCGCCCCGGTGGCGGTGTCGGTACCGCCGGCGGACGTCCACGTGATTCCGGAATCCGGCTCGGACCGAGGGTAATCGTCGGCCAGTTACGGTCGAGCGGTCGGACGGGGGCGAGAAGCGAGGTGGTGAGTCGACGGATGGAGGGCCGAAGGCGGGTAGTGACGACTCGTAGCCGTAGACACTCGTTCCCGGGGCAGCGTCTCACGGCCTGAGAGACCGGCGCGAGCGACCGTCGGACGAACGTTTTACGGCGCTCGGATGACGTGTGTGAGCCATGTCTTCGCTCCGGTCCGGATCGGTACACGTCGCCGTCGTCGGGGCCGACGACACGGCGGCGTCGTTCCGTTCGGGTGTCGGTTCGGGTGAGCCGCCGGTCCGCGTCGAGTCCCGCCGACCGGCGGCCGTCCACGAGGGGGCCGAACTCGACGGGGTCGACTGCCTGCTCGTCGACGATGGGGCCTCGGGCGTCGACGCCGCCGCCGTCGTCGCCGACGCCGGCGAGGTCGACGACGCTCCGCCAGCCGTCGTGCTGGTCGCGGGCGGATACGATCGGACGACTGCGGCCCTGGCCGCCGGTGCTGCGGATACGCTCCCGCGCCGAATCGTCGAGGACGACCCGCATCTGCTGACAAGTCGGGTCACCGCCGTGGTGGACTGTGGGCACGACCGAACCGCTGCGGAGGAACACGAGAAGTACTCGACGCTGGTCGAGCAGAGTTCGGACGGCGTCGCCGTCGTCCAAGACGAGTCGTTCACGTTCGTCAACGATCGGTTCGTGGAGATCACCGGATACGACCGACCGACGCTTCTCGACGGCCCGTTCTACGACGTATTCACGCCGGAAAGTCGGGAAGTGGTCCGGGAGCGGTATCGTCGGCGCGTCGCCGGCGAGTCGCCGCCGGATCGATACGACGTCACGGTGGAGACTGCCGACGGCGACGTGCGAACGCTCGATCTGGTCGTCTCCCGGATCCGGCACGGCGGCGAACCGGCGACGATGGTCAACTTTCGTGACGTAACCGAGCGCCGGCGCCGCGAACGCGAGTACGAACAGATCTTCGACGGCGTCAACGACACCATCTCCGTTCACGACCCCGAGTCCGGCGAGATGATCGACGCCAACGGGAGCCTGTGTGACCTGCTTGGCTACGAGAAGTCGGCGCTTCTCGACCGTGGCGCGACGGCGATCAGCGTCGAACGCGAGGGGTTCACCGAGGAGCGTGGCAAGGAGATCATCGACTCCGTCGTCGAGTCCGGCGAGTCCGAGCAAGTGGAGTGGCAGGTCGAAACCGCAACCGGAGAGCGTCGATGGCTGGAGATCAACGCCACGACCGCCCGGATCGGCGGCGAGACGCGATACCTGGCGATCGGGCGCGACGTGACCGAGCGCAAGCGCCGGGAGCGCGAGTACGAACAGATCTTCAACGGCGTCACCGACATCATCAACGTCTACGATCCGGAGACGGGTGAGCTGGTCGCGGTCAACGACACCATGTGCGAGTTGACGGGTTACGACCGCGAGACGATACTCGATCGCGGGATCGGCGCGCTGAGTGCGGCCGAGGAGGGGTATACGCCCGATCACGTCCGAGAGACCCTCGACGAGGTGATGGCAAGCGACGAGCCACGGGACCTCGACTGGGCGCTCGAAACCGCGGACGGCGAGATCCGGTGGCTCGACGTTACCGCGACGACGGCGACGATCAACGGCGAGGACCGACTGTTGACCATCTCGCGGGACGTGACCGAGCGCCGACGCTCGGAGCAGCGACTCCGGGCCATCCTCGACCGCATCGACGAGGCCGTCTTCTTGGGGCCGGTCCACGAACTCGACCGCGCGTCGCCGAACCCCGACTTCCTGAGTTCCGGGTACGAGGAGATCTGGGGACAGCCGCTCTCGACGCTTCACGAGCGCTATCCGGACGGCTTCTTCGGGACGCTGCACGAGGACGACGAGGCCGGCTACCGCCACTTCATCGAGGAGATTCAGGCCGAGGTCCCGTCCGAGACGGCGGCGGACCGCTACGCCCACGAGTACCGGATCGAGCGGCCGGACGGCGAGATCCGGTGGGTTCACTCCGACTTCTACCCGACCACCTGGACGAACGGGCCGCCACGGATCGTGATCGTCAGTCGCGACGTGACCGAGCGCAAGCGCCGGGAGCGCCGGATGGCGTCGTTCAACGCCGCGACCGAGGACCTCACGACCGCGGATCGGCCGACCGAGGCAGCCCGGATGGCAGTCGAAGCGGCCACCGAGACGCTCGGTCTGTCCTCGGTCTGTGCGTTCCTCTACGACGACGACGAGGGCGTCCTCCGCACCGAGGTGTGTGCGGGGCGGGTCCCCGACGGGTTCCGCGATCGGGTCGTCGACGCCGACGGCGGTCCGCTCTGGCACGCCTTCGCGACCGGGAGCGTCGTCACGCCCGCCGACGGCGACGATCCCGCGGGCCTCGCCGACTGGCGGGCGCTCGCGCTGGGCAATCACGGCCTCCTGCTGGTGGGGGAGCCGGACCGGTCGCTCGACCCGGACACGATCCAAGCCGCACACGTCCTCGCGGCGACGCTGGAGGCCGCGCTGAACCACCTCCGCGGTCAGCGCCGACTCGCCGCCCAGGAGGAGCGGCTCCGGACCCAGACGGAACGGGCCGAACGACTGGACCGCATCGCAACCCTCACCCAGCAGGTCGAAGCCGCAATCACCGACGCCTCGGGTGTCACGGAGGTCGAGTGTGCGGTCTGTGATCGCCTCGCCGACGCCGGGCCGTACGAGTGTGCCTGGATCGGCGGCGTCGAGGTTGGCGCCGACCGACTCACGCCCCGGGTGACCGCAGGCACGGAGACGGAGACGGGGACGGGAACCGGCACGGGGACGGGACTGTCGACGACGACCGCCGGCCCCGATCCCCACCCCGCGGTCGCCGCTTGGCGGGCCGACGAGATGCAGGTCGCCGAGTCGCTGGTCGCCGACGGCCCGAGCGGCGACTGGCGGCGGGACGCACTCGCCGCCGGGGTCCAGTCGATCTGTGCGGTTCCGTTGACCTACGACGGCATCACCCACGGCGTCCTCGCGGTGGGTGCGTCCGCCCCCAACGCCTTCGCCGAGCGCGAACGGGAGGTCCTCGACCAACTCGGCACGTCGGTCGGCTACGCGCTCGCAGCCATCGAGCGCCGCCGCGCCCTCGAGTCCGACGAGACGGTCGAACTCGTCTTTCGCGACGCCGATCGGGCTGCCGTGACGTTGCCCTTCGTCCGGGCCGCGCGCGCGGCCGACTGTCGGGTGTTCCACGAGCGAACCGTCACCCGCGACGGGAGCGTGAGCGTCTTCTTCACCTTCGAGGCGGACCGCGACGACGTGGTCACTGTCGCGGACCGGACGCTTCCGGGCGAGGTGTCGGTCGTGACCGACGACGCCGATTCGACCCTCGTCGAGGTCCGGACCGACTCCTGGTTCGGCTCGCCGCTCGCGGAGTACGGGGCGGTCCTCCGGCGGGCGACGGCGACTCCCGACGGGACGACCATCGTCGTCGAGGTGTCGGCGCAGGCGGACGTCCGCTCCTTCGTCGACCGGCTTCGCGAACTCGCGCCGTCCGTCGAACTGGTCGCGAAGCGACAACATCAGCGTCAGGAGCGGACGCCGACGGAACTCCGGGACCGGGTAACCGAGCGCCTCACCGACCGCCAGCGCGAGGCGCTGACGACCGCACTTTCGGCGGGCTACTTCGAGTGGCCCCGCGAGAACGACGGCCGCGAAGTCGCCGAACGACTCGGGATCACGCAGCCAACCCTCAACAAACACCTGCGACTCGCCGAGCGGAAGACGTTCTCTCTCCTGTTCGACACGGCGACCCTCGATGCCGGTGGCGAGTGACCGATCAACGGCGGCGACACTATACACGTAGCCCTGTCGTCGTGGCGGGACGACGTTCGTAGACAGCAGGACTGGGAGGGTGGCGCGTGAGCGTGGAACCGAGACCGATGACGTCCTACAAACCCTCCCCCGGCCGGCCGACCGACGAACGGGAACCGATTCGAACGGACGAAGTACTGGCCCTGCTGGAAGACGACTACAGTCGGGCCATCCTCGAGGCCGTCCACGCGGAGCCACGGTCGGCCCGCGACCTGGTCGAGGAGTGTGAGGCCTCCCGGGCCACGATCTACCGTCGGCTGGACCGTCTCGACGACGCCGGCCTGGTGGAGTCGTGGCTGTCGTACGACGCCGACGGTCACCACCGAACCGTCTTCGAAGCGACCGTCGACGCCGTCACCGTCGGCCTCGACGCGGACGGCATCGGCGTGACGGTCGAGACCGACGACGGCGCCGCCGAGGGCTCCGTCCTCGGGGACTGACTCCGGTCTCCGACCGCTTGCCCGGGAATTTATACTGTCTTGTGCCGCTCGTACGGACGTCCCCATGTCACTGGACATCCCCGCTGCGATCGAAGACGGGCTTGCCCGCCTCCCGACGCGAGTCGCCGCCATCCTCTTCGTGGCGTATCTCGTCGTCGGCGCGCTGTCGACGGTTGCCGGCCAGACGCTCGGTCTGGCGGTTCAGGAAACACTCCGTCGGACGTTTCAGGGCTCGAACGCCGTGCCGCCGTCGGAGTCGATGGCGGCCGGCCCGATGGCCGACACCTCGCCGCTGGCCCTCGACGTCGGCCCCGTCGTCGCGGTCGCCCTCTTTCTGATCCAGATCGTCCTCGCACAGGCGGTCGGCGTCGTCACCGTCCGGACGTTCGTCGGGCAGGCACGCCGCTCCTTCCCGGACGACGTCGACCGTCGGTTCGGGTGGGTCCTGGTGAACGCCCTCGTCGCCGGGTTCGTGGTCAACGTGTTGATCTTCGTGGGAGCGATATTCCTGATCGTTCCCGGCATCTACGTCGCCGTCGCCCTCTATTTCGTCCAGTTCGAGGTGATCGTCGAGGACAAGAGCGTCGTCGACGCCCTCCGCGACGGCTGGGCGTTGACCGGCGGTCAGCGACTCCCACTCTTTTTCCTGCTGGTCGTCCTCTTCGCCATCGGGCTTGCCGGGGCCGCCCCGGGGTACGTCCTCGGGCTGGTCGGCGCGCCGCAACTGGCGGTCGTCGCCACCAGCGTGGCCGTCGGTTCCGTCACGGGCCTGCTCACCACTGCCATCGGCGCCCGCGCCTACGTACAGTTGAAGCCCGACGGCTGGGCGCCGGCCGGTGACGCCTCCCCGTTCAAATACTGACCGCGTGGCGCGAGGTTTTTCACGACCGACGCGACAGTACCACGCGTGCGCATCGAGAACAGTTTCATCCCGGTTCGAGGGGTGGGCGAGACGACCGAGCGCCGCCTCTGGGAGGCGGGCATCACCCACTGGGAGGAGTTCGACGGCTCCGTCGTCGGCCCGACGACCGCCGACCGCATCCACGACTTCGTCGACGTCGCGACCGACCACCTCGGCCGCGGCGACGCGCGCTTTTTCGACGAGTCCTTTCCCAGCGGGGAGCGCTGGCGTCTCTACGAGAACTTCCGCGACGACGCCCTCTTTTTCGACATCGAGACCACGGGACTGGACGCCGCCCGGAATGACGTGACGACGGTGAGTTTCTACCGCGGTGGCGACACCGAGACGTTGATCCGCGGTGACGACCTCACCGCGCGGACCCTCCGTGATCGCTTCGCGGACGCGCCGCTCATCGTTTCGTTCAACGGCGCCCGATTCGACGTGCCCTTCCTCGAAGGCTCTTTCGACCTCTCCATCGACGCCCCGCACCTCGATCTGATGTACCCCTGTCGCCGCCTCGATTTGACCGGCGGGCTGAAGCGCATCGAGACGGAGGTGGGGATCGACCGCGACCGGCCCGACCTCGCCGGAGAAGACGCCGTCCGCCTCTGGCGCGAGTACGAACGCGGCGACGAGGCGGCCCTCGACACCCTCGTCTCGTACAACCGCGAGGACACCGAAAACCTCGAACGCCTCGCCGACCGGGTGACTGCGGACCTCCACGACGCCTGCTGTCCCTCCGACGCGACGTTTTAGGTAAACCTAAAAGTTCAAGTGGGATCGACCACAGATACGGGTATGAGCGACTTCACCTTCGACGACGTGGCCGTCGTCATGGGGACCTACAACGAGGAAGCGGCCATCGGGAGCGTCCTCGCGGACATCGACCGCGTGACCGACGGACGGGCCGAGGTGGTCTGTGTCGACGGATCGAGCGATCGGACGCCCGACATCGCCCGGCAGATGGGCGCCCGCGTGATCGAGCAGGAACCGCAGGGGTACGGCGTCGCCGTCCGCGAGGCGGTCCTCGCGCCGGACCGGCCGGTCGTCGTCACCACCGACTGCGACGACACCTACCCGATGGAGCGTTTGCCGGACTTCCTCGATGCCGTCAACGAAGGGTTCGACGTGGTGAGCGGCGACCGTATTTCGCCCGGCGCCGAGACGATGCCGGCGCTGAACCGTCTGGGCAATCGCGTCTTTGCGGGACTCGCCAGCCTCATCCTCGGACGCCGTCTCCACGACGTGACCACCGGGATGCGCGCCTACCGCCGTGACCTCCTCCACCGGATCGAGTGGACCGAGAACACGGGACTCTCCGCGGAACTCCTGATGCGCCCCGTCGCCCGGGGTCACCGCGTGACCGAGGTTCCCATCGACTACGACGAGCGCGCGGGCGAGACGAAACTCGACCCGTTCCGTGGCGGCGCCGCCATCGCGAAGTCGATCCTGCGGGTGGGGTTCGCCGAGCGGTTCGACCGCCGCATCGAGCGGACCGCCGAGACGGTCGAACGCGCCGAGAGCTATCGGAGCGATTGAACCTCACTGCCCGGCCGATCGCAGACGGGCACGCGGTCGGCCGGGCGAACGGGGTCGATCGCGACGTCAGTCGACGATATCGCCGATCCGCCGCGGCTCACCCGAGAGTGCCGGCTCCTTTTCGACCATCTTCAGCACCTCGTGGTCGGTCACGTCGGGGTAGGTCTTGCCGACGGCGTCCTCGATCAGGCCTTTCTCCAGTCGGAACTCGGTTCCCTCGTAGACGACGTCGACGCCGCCGTCGTCGAAGGAGAGCGCAGTCATGAACGGCCGTAGTCGGCGAGCGCTCAAAACCCTGCCGTCCCACCGCCGTCCGACGGCCGTCTGACGGCGGTTTTAATACGAGCAGCCTGTACTCCCCCGCGTGTCACTCGGGACGGACCCGCTCGATGCGCTGGAGATTCCCGACGGGACGACCGTCGAGGAACACGACCTCGTCACCGACGGGGACGTTATCGTCGGCGGGCAAAGCACCGTCGAGTTCGGTGTGCGTGGGCGGAACGTGGTCGCGGGCGAGCGCGTCCGCTTCGGCGGCGACATCGAAGCCGAAGGCGACTGCCGACTCGATATGTGGAGTGACGTCGTCGGGAACGTCCTCGTCGGCGACGACGCCTACCTCGGCGAACGCGTCCACATCGGCGGCCAGCTCATGGTTTCGGGCGACCTCGACATCGGCGACGACGTCGAGATCGAGGAGGGGTTCGAGGCCAACGGCTGGATCGTCATCCGGAACCCCGTCCCGACGCTCGTGTTTTACTTCATCGTCCTCTCGCAGTTGCTCCGGGTTGGCGAACAGGGCGCGGCCGAGGAGATCGCCGACGCGCTGTCGGGCGACGCCCCGGAGGACCCACTCGTCGTCCCGCGTGGCGGCGAGATCTCCGACGATTCGTGGCAAGTCTCGACGCCCGCCCACGTCGGCGACGACTGCCGCCTCCACGGCAACCTGCGGGCGACGGAGATCGAGATGGGCGAAGACAACAACGTCTTCGGGAGCCTGCGCGCCCGCAGCGACATCGCCGTCGGCGAGGGGACCCGCATCCACGGCGACGTGACGACCCGCGGCGGCACCGTCCAGTTGGCGGGGGGCGTTCGCGTCCTCGGCGACGTGTCCTGCAACGACCTCGAACTCCACGAGAACGCCGTCGTGGACGGGTCGATCCGCTCACGCGGCGAGATGCGGATCGTCCGCGCCGAGGGCGGACGCGAAGCGGAGTAGCCGATATCGGACTTCCCAAGCCTGATACGGCTCGATCATCCACGTCGGCCCATGAGCGAACCGGGGGGCGAGGACGCAGTCTACGACGCCGACGCGCCGCGGGAGGCGTGTCGGTACGCGGACCTCCGTGCCGACTTCGACGAACTCGGTGCCGATCACGTCGCGCTGTTCTACGACACGCCCGACGCCCAGCGTCGGGTCGCCGCCGCCTTCGTCGAGAGCGCCCTCCACCGGAACCAGCAGTGTCTCTACCTGACCGACCGCAACGAGGCGGGGACGATCAGGGAGGCGTTCCGCCGGGCCGGCATCGAGGTGGAGGCCCGTGAGGCGGCCGGCGACCTCCGAATTCTCCCCGCGGCCGAGGTGTACCTGGACGACGGCTTCGACCCCGGCCGCCTCGTCGACACGCTGACGGCCGCCGCGGAGGCCAGCGTCACCGACGACTACGACGGGTTCGCCGCTATCGGCGAGAACTCCTGGTCGTTCCGGGCCGACGCGGACTTCGACGAGATCATCGAGTTCGAGGCCGCGTTCGACGCCCACCAGTCGGACTACCCCGTGGCGACCCTGTGTCAGTACGGCCTGGAGGACTTCGACGAGACGGCCATCGCGAAGGCGCTTCGCACGCACGAACACGTGGTCTACCGGGAGACCCTCTGTCGGAACCCCTACTACCTCCCGCCGGAACGCTACGCCGGGGCGACCGAGTCGAGGCTGAACGCGACCCTGATGCTCGAACAGACCTACGGTCTCGCCCGGAGTCGACGGGCGGTCGAGCGCCACGAACAGCGCCTCGCGGTCGTGAGCCGCATCCTCCGCCACGATATCCGGAACGACCTCAACCTCGTTCTCGGGACCCTCTCGATGCTCCGGGAGAGCGCCTCGCTCGACCCGCCGGATCGGGCGCGACTCGATCGGATCGACCGGACCGCGAGCCGGCTTGCCGACCGGGCCGAGAAGGCCCGCTACGTCCAGCGGACCCTCACCGACTCCACGGTTGAGCGGTTCGACCTGGGGACGGTGATCGACGACGCCGTCGAAACGGTCCGCGCCGAGTACCCCTCGGCGACGGTCGCCGCGTCCGCGGACCCCGGGGTGACCGTCCTCGCGGACGGTCACCTGGAGGCTGCTCTCGTCGAACTGCTCACCAACGCCGTGGTTCACGGCACCGCCGAGCCACCCGAAGCGACGCTGCGGACGGTCCACGACGGCGACACTGTGACCGTCGAGGTGGCCAACCCCGGGCCGCCGGTGCCGGAGTCCGGCCGGACGGCACTGAAACGCGGCCTCGAAACTCCGCTCGAACACGCCGACGGCCTCGGACTCTGGCTGGTGAAGTGGGTCGCCGACAACTCCCGGGGACGACTCCACTTCCCCGAGGCCGATCCCGGCGAGTGTCGCATCGCGGTCGACCTCCGGGTCGTCGACTGACCGAAAGTCAATTGCCGCCGACCCGCCACCCTTCGGTATGCTCTCTCTCGCCCTCGCGGGCAAGCCCAACGCGGGCAAGTCCACGTTCTATAAGGCGGCCACGCGGGCCGAGGTGGACGTGGGGAACTACCCCTTCACGACCATCGACGCCAACCGCGGCGTGACCCACGCACGCACCGACTGTCCGTGTCTCGACCGCGAAACCCGTTGTGGCAACGAGCGCTGTCGCGATGGCAAGCGCTACGTCCCCGTCGAACTGCTCGACGTGGCCGGCCTCGTACCGGGCGCCCACGAGGGGAAGGGACTCGGCAACCAGTTCCTCGACGAACTCACGGACGCCGACGCCATCCTGAACGTCGTCGACGCTTCCGGGGGCACGAACGCCGAGGGCGAACCCGTCGAGGTCGGGACCTACGACCCCGTCGAGGAGGTGGACTTCGTCGAACGCGAGATGGACCAGTGGCTCGCGGGCATCGTCGACCGCAACTGGGAGGGCGTCGAGCGCAAGTCCCGATCGCCCGACTTCGACATCGACGACGTCCTGACCGACGTGCTCACCGGCTTCGGGGCGACGACCGCCGACGTGGCCGCCAGCCTCCGTGCCCTGGAGTATCCCGAGGACCCAATCCAGTGGACCGACGACCACCGCGCCGACCTCGCCCGGGAGATCCGGGCCCGCACCAAACCCCTCGTCGTCGTCGCCAACAAGGCCGACGTGGCGCCGCCGGAGAACCTCGAACGCCTTCACGCGTCGGACAAGCCCGTGCTCCCGGCGACCGCGGACGGCGAACTCGCCTTGCGGACGGCGGCGGAGGCGGGTGCCGTCGACTACGATCCCGGCGACCCGGATTTCGAGATCGTAGGCGATGTGACCGACGCCCAGCGTGACGGGTTGGAGCGCATCCGCGAGGTGATGGACGCCCACGGCGGTACCGGCGTCCAGGCCACCCTCGACGCCGCGGTGTACGACCTCCTCGATCGCATCACCGTCTATCCCGTCGGCGACGAGACGAAGTGGACCGACGGCACCGGGAACGTGCTTCCCGACGCCGTCCTCCTGCCGCGAGGGTCGACGCCGCCGGACCTCGCCGCCGCCATCCACACCGACATCGCCGAGGGCTACCTCCACGCCGTCGACGCTCGCTCCGACCGCCGGATCGGCGAGGACCACGAACTGTCCGAGGGAGACGTAATCAAAATCGTCAGCACCGCGAGCTGAGGCCGTCGAGACGAGCGACCGCACACCCCGCCCGTCCCGTTCGACTGGATCGACCGGAGGACCACGCCGGGCCGCCAACGGGGCGGATAAACTCACGTCGCGTGGACAGTTTAATGTAGCGTCGAGGCCGCTCCGGCGAGTTTATTCGAGTTTATTTTCCGGACGGGTGGCTCAGTGCAGGTCCGCGACCACGTCCGCCATCACGTCTAGCGCCTCGTGGAGCACCTCGGCGTCGGTGGCGTAGGAGATGCGGGCGTGGCCGGCGCCGTTCGCGCCGAAGGCGTCGCCGGGGACGACGATCACCCCCCGCTCGACGCAGGCGTCCACGAACCCGTCGGGCACCCGGGGCATCGCGTAGAAGGCGCCCTGTGGGGTGGGTACCTCGACGCCCATCGCCTCGAAGCGGTCGAGCAGCAGGTCACGGCGCTCCTCGAACGTCTCGCGCATCTCCTCGACCTGATCCTGGGGGCCGGTGAGCGCTTCCTCGGCGGCGTACTGGGCCGGTGCAGAGGCGCAGGCCTGGATGTACTGGTGGACGCGGAGCATCCGCTCGATCCGAGGGGTCGACGCGGTCACCCAGCCCAGCCGCCACCCCGTCATCGAGTAGGTCTTCGAACAGCCGTTGACGACGACCACGCTGTCGGTGTCGGCGTAGGCGAGCGGCGAGTGGTGGTCGCCGTCGAAGACGAAGTGTTCGTACACCTCGTCGGAGAGACAGACCACGTCGTGTTCGTCCGCGATGCGGGCGAACTCCCGGACGTCGTCCTCGGAGGAGACGGCGCCGGTCGGATTGCCGGGGCTGTTGACGACGAACATCGCAGTGTCGTCGGTGATGGCCGCCTCGACGGCGGCGGGATCTAGTGTCAGGTCGTCCCGAAGGGGGACCGGTACGGGCTCGCCGCCCGCGAGTTTCGTCAGCGCGTCGTAGGAGACGAATCCCGGATCGGGGATGAGCACCTCCTGGCCGGCGTCGACGTGGGCCTCCAAGGCGAGGTGGAGCGCCTCGCTCCCGCCCGCAGTGGCGATGACGTCCCCGGGATCGACGGCGACGCCCTGGTCGCGCTCGTGTTTGGCGGCGATGGCCTCCCGGAGGGACCGGATCCCCTTGTTCCCGGTGTAGGCGTCCGCGTCGCCGGCCCGGATGGCCTCGACGGCCGCCTCGCGGGCGTGGACCGGCGCCGGGAAGTCGGGCTGACCGAGGCCGAGGTTGATGGCGTCCTCCCCGGCCGCCTCGAACACCTCGCGGATGCCGCTGATCGATATCGCTTCCACGCGCGGTGAGAACTCGGCCATCACTCTCCCTCGTAGGCGTCCCGCAGTGTCGCGACGTGATCGCCGAGTTGGGACAGCGCGCTATCGGCGTCGACGTAGCCGTCGTCGTACTCGTCGTAGACACGTTCGGCGGCATCGAGGAAGGTCGCCACCTCCGCGTCGAGGTCGTTTGGTGCCATACTGGACGGGGGGGACGGAGGGCATATATTTCCACCCCTCCTACCGCGTCGTCGTGACCCTCGTCGCTCGGTTCGAGGACGGCACGATCCGCCTGAACGGCGACCTCGCTCCCGCCGTCGCCGACACGCTCCCCGCCGACGTCGCGTTCGACGATCGGAGCGGCACCTACCGGGCGCCCGCCCACCGCTACGCCGCCCTCCGACGAGCCCTCGAGGACGCCGGCGTCGCCTACGAGGACCGCGTACTCGACCTCCCCGACCTCGGCCTGTCGACGACGTACGACCTCCGCGAGTACCAGCGGAAGGCCCTGGAGGCGTGGCTGGACAACGACCGTCGAGGGGTTCTCGAACTCCCGACGGGCAGTGGGAAGACCGTCGTCGCCGTCGCCGCCTTGGCCGCGCTGTCCACACCGACGTTGGTGGTCGTCCCCACCGTCGACCTACTGACCCAGTGGCGCCGCGAACTGGCGACGGAGTTCTCCGTCCCGGTCGGCCAGCTCGGCGGCGGCGAGCAGACCGTCGAGGACCTCACCGTCGCGACCTACGACTCCGCGTACCTCCGTGCCGACGAGGTTGGCGACCGCTTCGGCTTCGTCGTCTTCGACGAGGCCCACCACCTCGGCGGCGAGGGATACCGCGACGTCGCTCGACTGCTTCCCGCACCCGCCCGCCTGGGGCTGACCGCGACGTTCGAGCGTCCGGACGGCGCTCACGCGGTCGTCGCGGACCTCGTCGGCCCGGTCGTCTACGAGTTATCGGCCGACGACCTGGCCGGCGAGCATCTCGCCGACTACGAACTCCGGCGGATCGAGGTGGAACTCTCGCCTACGGAGCGCGAGGCCTACGAGGCCGCACAGGGGACGTTCGTCGATTACCTCCGGTCCTCGGGGCTCTCGCTGTCGAGCGGGAGCGACTATCGGGAACTCGTCAAGCGGTCGGGAAGCGACCCCCGCGCCCGGGAGGCGCTGCTCGCCAAGCAGGAGGCACGCGAGATCATGATGAACGCCGGCGCGAAGGTGTCGGCGCTCGAACGCCTCCTCGACCGTCACCGCGACGAACGGATCATCGTCTTCACCGCCCACACCGACCTCGTCTATCGACTCTCGGAACGGTTTCTCATCCCCGCGGTCACCGCCGAGACGGGCGCGAGCGAACGCCGTGCCGTCCTCGATCGGTTCCGCGAGGGGACGTACACGCGCGTCGTGGCCGCCAACGTCCTCGACGAGGGGGTGGACGTGCCGGACGCGAGCGTCGCCGTCGTGCTCTCGGGCAGCGGGAGCGAACGCGAGTTCACCCAGCGGTTGGGCCGGATCCTCCGTCCGAAAGAAGACGGTCGGACCGCCATCTGTTACGAGGTAGTGAGCGCCGAGACGGCCGAGGAACGGGTGGCCGAACGTCGGCGCTAGACGAGCGAGGACTGCACCGATCCGTTGCCCGAGAACTCCGCGTACGCGACGTCCTCGAAGTCGAACGCGACCGATCGCTGCTCGCCGCCGGGGACGGTCACCTCCCGGGAGCGTTCGGCCGCATCGTCGCCGACTGTCACCCGGATTCTGAGGGTTCGGGTCCGCTCGACGCCCGAGGGGTTGGTGACCGTCGCCAGCACGCGCAGGTGGCTCCCGGCGGCCTCCTCGATGCGTAGGTCGCTCACGGTCATCGACGCTCCGTCGGTCGGCGCGGCCGTCGGCTCGCCGGGGTCCGGGGGGCCCCGTGGGCCGGTGGCGGCCATCGAGGTACAGCCGGGCGCGAGGGCGAGGCCGAGCAGGCAGAGCACGCGACGCCGGTCCATACCTGACCCACCTCCGCGACCGACAAGAGCGTTGTGCGTCCGGGCGGCGGGGTTTTATCCACGGAGCGTCGAACGGCGTCCGTGCTCCGGAAGGATCTGCTCCGGGTGTCGCGGGCCGGCGGCGGCTACCAGCCGCAGTTCGCGGCGCGCGCGGATCGCCCGCTGGCGGCGCGCGTCCTCGGCGCGTTCGCCGACCACGTGGGAGAGTCCAGAGCCAGCCTCGACGACGCGCTCGCGGCTCTGGAGGCCGACGCCGACGACTTCAAACTCGTCCGCGGGTTCGCGACACTCTGTGAGCGCGACGCCACCTTCGAGACGCAGGCTGCGCTCCCGCCGGAACGGGCGCGCCGGATCGCCTTCGAGGCCGCGGAGGCGGTCGGCGTCGTGACCGAGGCGGACCGCGACCGGGCGCTCGCTCGCGCCGCCGACCGCCTCGGCGTCGAGGCCGGGGTCCTCGACGACGCGCTGTACGCCGACCGCGAGTCCCGACAGGTGCTCGCCGCGTTCGACCCGCGGTGGACGCCGGACGAACTCCTCGACCAGTACGGCCTCTCGCTCGCTCAGACCGCGCTGTTCGACGCCGTCGAGGTACGCGTCCGGAGTTCGGATCCGAAAGCGCTGGTCTCGGCGGTCAAGCGCCTCGGACTGATGTACGAGGTGTGCCGCACGGACGCGGGCCGGGAGGTGGTGGTGACCGGTCCCGATCACCTCTTTCGGCGGAGTCGCCGGTACGGCACCGCCTTCGCCCGCCTGCTCCGGTCGGTCGCGAAGACGGCCGACTGGCGGCTCGCGGCCACCGTCGACGACCGCGGCACCGAGCGCGAACTCGTCCTCACCGACGACGACGTGAGCGTCCCCGGTGTGGATCCACTCGCCGACCCGACCTACGACAGCGGCGTCGAGGCCGACTTCGCCGCGCGGTTCGCGGCGCTCGACCTCGACTGGGACCTCGTGCGCGAACCCGAACCGCTGGCGGTCGGCACGCGGGTGATGATCCCCGATTTCGCCTTCGACTATCGCTTCGGCGGCTTCCGTGTCTTCTTCGAGATCATGGGCTTCTGGACCCCCGAGTACGTCACGAAGAAACTCGGCCAGTTGGCCGACGTCGAGGACGTCGAGATGCTCGTCGCCGTCGACGAGAGCCTGGGCGTCAGCGAGGAGATCGAGGCCCGGGACCACCGCGCGATCACCTACACGGGGGCGGTCCGGGTGAAGGACGTGGTCGACGCCCTCCGGCGCTACGAGGCTGACCTGGTCGCCGAAACGCGGGCGGACCTGCCCGACGAACTCCGCCCCGAGGCCGACGTGATCTCACTCGCCGACCTCGCGGCGGAGCGGGGGGTGAGCGAGGACGCCCTCGATGGGGTTGCCTTCCCCGACCACGAACGGGTGGGTCGAACGTTGGTTCGGCCGGCGGTACTGGAGGCGATCGCGTCGGCGCTCGACCCCGGCATGACGCTCGACGAGGTCGAGGCGCGACTGGCCGAAGACGACCTCACCGAGACGAGCGCCGTCCTCTCCCGAGTCGGCTACGAGGTGGTCTGGGAGGGGTTGAGCGGCGGGACGATCCGCGGGACGGACTGAACGCCTCGACGTCGTCACCGGGGGCCGATCTCAGGATCCGTGAGGAGCGGTGTGTGTCGTATACGTACACCGTATGTCGCGATATCGAATTCGGCACCCGCAATAGTTGAGACTGGTCGTCTCAATGCATACGGTTCTCGAACTCCTTCGCGATGGACAGTGATTCACCTTCAGCAATTTCGTAGCTTTCATACCTAACACTCTTCACAGCGGATGGCGTACCTTCTTTCAACGATGTCCATCGACCGAGATACATTCGAGAACACGAGCGAGGACGAGCTCGCGGATCTTTCGGTCCCTGACCAAGTCCTCGGGTTTCTCGCCACCAACGAGGATCGAGCGTTCAAGGCTCGCGAGATCGCCTCCCAGATCGGCGTCGACGAGGGGGCGGTGAGCACTGCACTCTCACGACTGAAGGACCGCGGTCTGGTCGAACACAAGGCGACGTACTGGGCGATAACCGACAACGACGAGCGACTCGAGGGGTACAGCGGCTACGAACGGGCGACTGCTCTGTTCAACGAGCAACTCGGCACAGAAGACAAGGAATCTTGGCGCGAACACGCGCCCAGCGAGTCACACCCGAGCGTTGAGGATGAACAGTGACCAACGGAGAACCACCAATTTTCGACCGTGGCGACGTCGTCTACGGCGATGACCCGTTCAAAGGTGACGAGGACGCTCGGCCTTGGCTCATTCTTTCAAACCACGAAGGGCGTCCGTTCCACGGCGAGCAGTATATCGCGCTCACGCTGACGTCGAAATCATGGATGGATGGACTCATCGACATTCCCGAGGAGAGTTGGCTTCGTGGCGGTACGCCAGATGAGAGCCGGATCGTTCCCTGGGGTGTGCAATCGATAAGCTGCGAGGATATCGATTTCTGGCAGGGCAATCTGGCAGATGGTATCGTCGATAACGCGACTACTGCTCTCGTCAAAGAATTATGGTAGCTACTTTCGAGTACTCACGTCTCTACGCGTTACACCTTCTTCTGAACGAAGTCTCAACTTCCACGGCTCACAGTAGTTGAGACTGGCTCTCTCAATGCATACGGTTCTCGAACTCCTTCGCGATGGACAGTGATTCTCCTTCAGCAATTTCGTAGCTTTCACACCTAACACTCTTCACAGCGGATGGCGTACCTTCTTTCAACGATGTCCATCGACCGAGACACATTCGAGAACACGAGCGAGGACGAACTCGCGGATCTTTCGGTCCCTGACCAAGTCCTCGGATTTCTCGCCGCCAACGAGGATCGGGCGTTCAAGGCTCGCGAGATCGCCTCCAAGATCGGCGTCGACGAGGGGGCGGTGAGTACTGCACTCTCACGATTGAAGGGCCGCGGTCTGGTCGAACACAAGGCGACGTACTGGGCGATAACCGACGACGACGAGCGACTTGACGGGTACAGCGGCTACGAACGGGCGACTGCGCTGTTCAACGAGCAACTCGACACAGAAGACAAGGAGTCTTGGCGTGAACACGCGCCCAGCGAATCACACCCGAGCGTTGAGGATGAACAGTGACCAACGAAGAGATACCAATTTTCGACCGTGGCGACGTCGTCTACGGCGATGATCCGTTCAAAGGTGGCGAGGAGGCTCGGCCTTGGCTCATTCTCTCGAACCATGAAGCTCGTCCGTTCCACGGCGAGCAGTATATCGCGCTCACGCTGACGTCGAAATCATGGATGGATGGCCTCATCGACATTCCTGAGGAGAGTTGGCTTCGTGGCGGTACGCCAGACGAGAGCCGGATCGTTCCATGGGGCGTGCAATCGATCGGCCACGAGGACATCGATTTCTGGTAGAGTCGTCTGGCGGATGATATCGTCGATAACGCGACTACTGCTCTCGTCAAAGAATTACGGTAGCTCCTTTCGAGTACTCACGTCTCTGCGCGTTACACCTTCTTCTGAACGAAGTCTCAAATCCCCACAACTCGGAGGGTGGTATTGATGCGTGTATTCTGTTTTTTCATTCCAACAAAATACATCACAAGTTTCTGACTAACCCTGAAATTCGTTTCAGCAACACTCCGCAATTTCGAAGCAACCCACCGTCTCTTAGAGTGCCGCCACTATCGTGAGAAAGCAAGTCGCTAATCACTGTAATGCCGCAGCTGAAAATGATAATCCTTAATATTTTGTGCTGCCTACATTGTTATATGAGTGTGGTCAGCGTCTCGATGCCGGAGGAGTTGCTTAACCGAATCGACCAGTTCGCGGACGATCACGGCTATACTGGTCGCAGTGAAGTACTTCGTGAGGCGAGTCGGAACCTCCTCGGTGAGTTCGAGGATACGAAACTCGAAGATCGAGACTTGATGGGTGTCGTCACGGTGGTCTTCGATTACGAAACGACAAGTGTCGAGGAAAAGATGATGCACCTCCGCCACGAGCACGAGGACATCGTCGCTTCGAACTTCCATAGCCACGTCGGCGGCCATCATTGCATGGAACTGTTCGTACTCGAAGGGTCGCTCGAAGAGATTTCGACGTTCGTCGGGAAGATTCGAGCGACGAAGGACACGCTCACAATCGACTACTCAGTGCTACCCGTCGACGACTTCGGCCCGCTGGCCGATATGAACTGATACTGTTTTGCCCCTTCCGGCGAGCCTACTTCATTCCGCTCGTTCCACTCGCTCCAGTCAGTAGGCTCGCCGACATCCCACTCGCTCCCTGCGGTCGCTCGCGGGATTCTCGCTGAATTCACGCCGACTCTAGCAATATCTGCGAATTCTATCCTCTATCAGTATTAACTATCTTTGTTGGAATCACAGCTATTATTATGAATGCTTCTAGAGTTAGCAATACTGATGGTTCAAATCTCGCGCCGAAGACTACTCCAGAAGGCAGGCGCAACCGCGATTGCTGCGACAGGAATCGCCGGCTGTCTCGGTCAGGGAGGTGCATCACTCGATTCCGTCACGGTCGCGTACGTCCCGATTTACCCGAACATGCAACACTTCGTGATGCAGGAGGAGGGCTACTACGACGAGCTATCTGTCGATGTCACCGTTGAACGGTTCAGCAACGGTCCGAGCTTGGTGAAGGCGTTCGCCAGCGGCGATATCGATGTCGCTATTGGAGGAGTCACTCCTGCGATGGTTCTCGTCGATAGAGGAGCTAATGCAACCGTTCTCACGGCAAACGGGCGAAACGCGTTCAAAGTGATGGCGACTACCGATATCGCAGATCTATACGGGCAAGTGGGTTCGGATACATTCGAGCAATTCGAGGCAGAATCCGGGCGTAAGATGCGATTTGGGGCCCCCCCGGACGGGAGCGTCCCCGATGTGGTTCTTCGGTACTGGATCGAACGGGATCTCGGTGTGGGGGACTTCGACACAGTTGTAACGAAGTCGAAAATCAATCCGGCTCGCTCGGTACAGACTATCCAAGCAGGCGATATCGACGCGACGATGATTATGGAACCGTTTGCGACAATAATCGGACGCGACGAGAGATTCACCGAACTCGAATGGTCTGGAAGCATATTTCCGGGGCATCCGATGACCGGGTTGTTCGTGAACCAACGGGTACTCGAGGCGACAGAGGTTGCTCAATCGCTCGTTGACGCGCACATTCGAGCGACTCAGTTTGTGAACGCTAAGCCGAACACGGCTGCCGCTCACGCAGCGTCGGTCATCGGGTCGGGGGTGAGCGTCGAACTCGCTGAGGCCGCGATGCAGTCTCGCGCGGCAGATTTCATTTCTGACCCGCGACAGATCGTTGACCAGACCGAGACGATGTCGGAATACGTCGCGGAGGTGGGTAACATCGACGAAGCAGTTGAATCAGACGAATTGTTCGCATTCGAGCCATACGAGTCCGTTCGAGAATGACGGCACGCACGACTACCAGCATCGGCGACGTTGAGCGTACACGACTTGGGATCGATACGCGAAGGTATGCTCGCGGCGTCGGCGGTCTCTGTATATTCCTCACGGTGTGGTGGATCGGTGCAGCGACCACACAACCGTCGTATCTGTTACCGGGGCCGGTCGAGTCGGCACGAGCATTTCTCGACCTGTTTACTACGTCGACAGCGCTCCTCGTTCCGCTATTCGGTGCCGAAATAACACTTCCGACCGGGATTGCACACCTCACACAGACGCTGTTACATTACGTTCCCGGCCTCCTGTTCGGTGCCGTCAGTGGAGCTGGATCCGGCCTTGCGATGGGCTGGAACGGTGCGCTCGACGACTGGCTGCGACCACTCGTCCGGGTACTGCGACCGATCCCACCGCTGGCGTGGATCGTCTTCGCCATCGTCTGGTTCGGCATCCACCACACTGGCGCGGCGTTCATCGTCTTCGTCGGCGCGTTCTGGATCAACTTCTACGGCGCCTACGGCGGCGTGGAGGGCGTTTCGACCGAACTGACCGATGCGGCGTCGACGCTCGGCGTGGAGCGCGACCTCTCGATGCTGAAACTCGTTGCACTCCCAAGTGCCGCTCCCCAGGTGTTGACCGGATTTCGGACGAGCATTGGTCGCTGCTGGATGATCGTCGTCGGCGCCGAACTGTTCGGCGCACCAGGCGTCGGCTACGAGATCATCAACGCCTCGAACAACCTCGCGATGGCAACCAGCGTCGCCTACATGTTCCTGATCAGTCTGGCGTTCCTCTGTATGGACGTCGGGTTCCGACTACTCGAACGGAGGGTCCTCGCATGGCGCTGAGTTCGGACTCGTCTACCGGTCGAGACGCACGTGAGAAGATCACTATCCAGAAAGTCAGCCGGTCATACGAGTCGACGCAGGCGCTCGCAGACGTCTCGTTTTCGGTTGCGGAGGGGGAGTTCTGCTGTGTCGTCGGTCCCTCGGGGTGTGGGAAGACGACGCTGTTGCGAGCGATCGCCGGGCTCGACGATCCCGATGGTGGGTCGATACTGGTCGGTGGAGACCCGGTTACCGGTCCTGGGCTGGACAGGGGAATGGTCTTTCAGGAGTACGCGCTGTTCCCGTGGCGAACCGTCCGCGGGAATATCCGGTTTGGCCTCGACCGGCCCGCCTGTGACTGTCCCGACTGCGAGGGACGAGTCCGGGAGTTGATCGACTTGGTAGGGCTCGACGGCTTCGAGGACGCGTACCCGAAAGAGCTGTCCGGCGGCATGAAACAGCGCGTCGGTATCGCTCGCGCGCTCGCCCCCGATCCAGAGATCCTCTTAATGGACGAACCGTTCGGTAGTGTCGACGCTCGGACGCGCGACCGCTTGCACGCCGAATTGCTCGATATCTGGACGCAAACCGGACAGACCGTCGTGTTCGTCACCCACGACATCGACGAGGCAGTGACCCTCGCTGATCGCGTGGTCGTCATGGATGCCGACCCTGGAACCGTGCAGTCGACGTTCTCTATCGACCTAGAACGCCCACGTGAACGGACCTCTCGTGACTTCGTGAACCACGTCGCGCGAATTAGGAATGCGCTCGGAAGTCCTGTCGACACTAGCCAGTGATACGCTCTTACAGCAGAGTTGTTAATAGCAGTTTACTAGACCGCTATTACTATTATCTTTGAGACGATTTTTAATATATGCCCATCGTGAGCTCCTCGATGACGGAGCGACTCCGAGACGATCTCGATACGTTTGCGGAAGAACACGGTTACACCGGACGAAGTGAGGTCATCCGCGAAGCGTGCCAGTCACTACTCAAAGAGTACCAAGAGACAGACTACGAGGGTCGGCGGGTATTGGCGACAGTTACTGCTGTCTTCGGCTACGACGAACCGGAAATCGAACGCCGGATGATGGATATCCGCCACGAATTCGAAGCGTCGATCCGGTCGAACTCCCACAACTGCCTCGAAGGGAACGCCGGTTGTGTCGAGACGTTCGTCATCGAAGCCGCGCACGACGATGTCCTGCGTTTCATCGGAACCGTTAGAGGAGCAGACGAGTCAGTTTCAGTCGAATACACGGTCCTACCCGTCGATGCCATGAACGCACAGATCAGCGAGCAGTAGGTTCGAAATCATTCGCGCCGACAAAAGTCGACTCCGTTCTCTATCAATATACTGTCTCATTCTACGCTATGATTGTTAGCTTGCTTAATCCAGTACAGCAAGATTATTATAATCGAAACAAGAATTGGCAAACCGGAGATGGCACACATTCACCTCGGAGAAGGCTCGTTCCCGCTATGGGCACTGGTACTCTGGACGCTGCTTGGCGTCGGACTGATCAGTGCTGTCGTCTACCGGGTCCGGAAAGGTGGCATCAAAACGCACCAGATCGCACTCGCCGGGATCGGCGCGGCCGCGAGCTTCGCGGTCTTCCAGTTGAACATCCCCGTCTGGGGTGGCATCCACATGAACCTCACCGGCCTCGTTGGGATTCTCGCCGGGCCGCTGCTTGGTGCATTGATCGCGTTGGTCGTCAACATCTTCTCGGCGGCGCTCGGGCACGGTGCGGTCGGTCTGATCGGCGCGAATACGCTCGTCAACGCGAGCGAAGCTATCGTCGCCTACTACGCGTTCAAGACCCTGATGGGAATGGACTGGGACGTCTTCCCCGCCAGCGCCAGTGCCGCGACGCTCGGGCTCTCCGCAGGCGCGTTCCTGATGGGGGCGATCATCGTCATCAGCGGCGTGAACGGGAGCGCGCTGCCGCGCGGTGATCTGACGATTGCCGTCGCCGGTCTCGTTGGCCTCAACCTCGGCGTCGCCGTCATCGAGGGTATCCTGACGGGCTTCATCGTTCAGTTCCTCGCGTCCGTCCGCCCCGACCTCGTCGGCCTCGCCGACCGTGACACCCAGGAGGAGCCGACCGGGGTGACCTCCTGATGCAGCGCTGGAAGCAGTACGGTGGCCTTGCCGGCCTCTTCGCTGCCTTTCTCGCCGCTGGGTACTGGGGATTCACCGCAACCGGGGGCGCACTGCCGTGGGCCAAACGCTCCGCACAGGCACTTCAGCGTGGTGTCCAGGAGAGTGGCGGCGCGCTCGTCGACTTCGGCCGCGGCATCGTCGTCGCCGGCCCGATCCGAAAGGGCGGAATGATGCTCGAATTCGGTGGGCTCGTCCTTCTGCTGGTCGTCCTCGGTGTCGGCATGTACGTCTACGTCGACCGCTACGGTGGCTTCGAGGACGGAGATCGTCAGGCTCGGTAACCGTGACGACACTCTCGAACCACGTTCCCGACCCGCGACTCATCACTGCGTTCGCCGAACGGAGAGACGGACCGTTGCACCGCGTCAATCCCTGGACGAAGGTCGGCGTCGTCGGTGCACTCGTCCTCGCCGTCACGGTGTTCGACCGTCTCGCGCTCCTGGCCGGACTCTACGGTGCCGTACTGGTGGTCTACGGACTCGCAGGACTGCCATACCGACGGTTGGCCGGCTGGTACACGCTCCCGATGCTGTTCATCGTCTCAGTCGCCGGGCCGCTGGCGTTCCTCGAACCGGGAACGCCGATCGGTGGCGCGCTCTCGACACCGCTCGGTGAACTTTCTGTCACGTGGGCAGGGCTCGTGCTCTTCGGGGAGCTCAGCTGTCGGTCACTTACGGTCGTCACGTTTGCGCTGACGGCGTCGATGACGACGAAATACACGGACGTCGCGTACATGCTCGGACGACTACTCCCGCGGCCAATCGACCAGATCGCGTTGCTCACCTACCGGTTCACGTTCGTCATGATCGAGACGCTCGAGGACCTCGTGAAAGCCGCACTCTCCCGTGGAGCGAACTTCTCGGAGTTCTGGTCGAACAAACGGCTGTACGCGAGAATCCTCGGCATGACGATGTTGTCGGCGATCGAACAGTCAGAACGACTCGTCAAGTCGATGGAAGCCCGTGGCTACAACGGCGACATCACGCTGTACGGCGACGTCTCGCGGCCACCGATCCACGAACTGGCCGTCGTCGCCGGCTCGTACGTCGCCGTCGTCGGCTACGCAGCGGTCGTGGTCTACGGGGTGAGACTGTGAGCCAAGACGAGACTCCACTCGTCGACCTCCGGTGTGAGGCCCACACCTACCCCGACGGGACGGTCGGGATGCACGACGTCGACTTCTCGGTGTACCCCGACGAAGTCGTCGCACTCGTCGGCGGCAACGGTGCCGGGAAGTCGACGCTACTCGAACACCTGAACGCGACGCTCGTTCCCGACGACGGCGAACTCGTCGTCGACGGCACGTCGATCACCGAAGACAACAAGGCACGCGCACGGAGGGAAGTCGGCTTCGTCTTCCAGGACGCCGATACGCAACTCGTCGCACCCACGGTCCTCGATGACGTGATGTTCGGCCTCCAGAACTACGGCGTCCCCGGTGACGAAGCGAGAGAGCGCGCTCGTGAGGCGCTCGCGACTGTCGACGCGGGCCACCTCGAAGACCGGATTCCTCACTATCTAAGCGGCGGCGAGAAACGCCTCGTCGGCCTCGCCGGCGTGCTCGTCCTCGAACCGAGCGTGGTCGTGCTGGACGAACCGCTCGCAGGGCTCGACCCCGAGCGGTCCCAACTGGTCGCCGAGCGAATCGAACAGATTCACGAGGACGGTATCAGCGTCGTCTTGTCGACGCACGACCTCGAATTTGCCGCTGAAGTCGCAGACCGAGTCTGTGTGATGGCCGATGGTAACGTCGTTGGTAGCGGAACGCCCCGAGCGGTGTTCTACGACGACGCGCTGTTGGCGGAAGCGAACCTTCTCCCGCCGAGTACGGTTCGTGTGGCTCGCGATGCGGGGCTGGGGGCGACCGAACAGCCGGTGACTGACGCGGACCTGGTGGCGCTCCTCACAGAAGCCGACACCCTGGGACCCACACAGACACCCTCTCCAGATGGGCGCGGACACGACTGAGCGCCTCCCTCGGTATCTCGCGCCACTTCCTCGGCGGATCGAGACCGTTGCCCTGCAGTACGCGTGGGTGATCGTCGCGATCAACCTCGCGGGAACGGCATTCGGCTTCTGGTACTACATCCCCCAGTTCCAACTCGAGCCGGTCGCCGCGTGGCCGGTCGTCCCGGACAGTCCGACGGCTACGCTGTTCATCGCCTGCTCGCTGGCGCTGTACAAACTCGACCGGTCGAACGAGTACCTGAACGTGTTGGCGTTTTTCGGTTGTATCAAGCTCGGCCTCTGGACGCCGTACGTCCTGACGGTGTTCGCAGACGCATTTCTCGCGACGGTGACGCCACCACCGGAGGTCGTTCCACTGTTCGGACGAGAGCTCGCCTCGAACGTGATGTACGCCTTCCTGTTCGTCTCACACTTGGGGATGGTCGTCCAAGCGTTCCTCATCCATCGCTACAGTGACTTTCCGGGTCGAGCGATTCTCGTTGCCGTGATCTGGTACGGTTTCAACGATCTTGTCGACTACTTCGTCCCGATTGTCGGGACACCGCATCACACCCTGTTGCCGGTCGAACCGATTGTGAACGGCACCGTCCAGCACGTCTCCCCGGCACACGAGATTGCAGCTGCGGGCGCTGTTGCGCTGACGATACTGGCGACAGTGGTTGCAGTTCTGACTCGCAGAGAGAAACAGGGTATCCGGGTGGGAACCGATTCAGCGCCCGGCAGCCAGTAACCGTCCAAGCCCCAGCGCGAGGGTGAGTGTGAGCAGAGTGCCGAGGAATGCGCCACCCAGTGTTCCGGCGTGTGGTCCAAGTCCTGGTAGTGCGTATCCCGCAAAGAGACTTACACTGGTCGGCACAGCCTCAGAGGCTGCACCGGCGAGTACAGCGGCGTTCTCCATCGGCTCTGCGTACCCGGTTCGCGCAGATGCCCATGCGAATGCTGGTGTGAGTACCACGAGTCCGAGGAGCCCGGCAAGCGAGCGTCGTTGCCATGGTGTCCGGACAAACGATCGGGCGCTCATGCGCGGATACCCTCCGGCTGGAGCTGTTCGGATTCGACGCCGGCGCGGTCGAGAAGCCGCACTCCTGCGAGGGTGAGTACACCTTCACCGATACCGAGGATGAAGTGCCCACCGGTCATGATGGCGACGACCGCGATGAACTCACCGGTGAACCCAGGTGAGACGCCGAGTTGAAGCCCGGCAGATGCAGCAGCAGCGGTGATTCCGATCCACCCGCTGGCCACGATTGCCAGCAGTTCGTTGCGGTTCGCGAGTGTTGCGTAGACTGCGTACCCGACGTACGCCTGAACGATCGCCATGTTCCAGATGTTGGCTCCGAGTGCGAGCGCGCCGCCGTCACCGAAGACGAGCGCCTGAACGGCAACAACGAGAGCGACGGCGAGTGCCCCCAGGTGAGGGCCGAGTACGATCGCGGCGAACGCACCGCCGACGAAGTGCGCACTCGTCCCGCCAGGGATCGGCCAGTTGAGCATCTGTGCGGCGAACACGGCTGCAGCGACGACGGCGAACAGCTGAATCCGATACTCGGTTAGCGAGTCACGTGCTCGCATTGCGGCGACGGCCAATACCGCGCCGGCGATCAGGAGGAACGCGCCTGCCATCCACGGGTGTAAGAATCCATCTGGTGTGTGCATCGATTCCGAGTTCCGTAGATCGGGATATATGACTTCCGAAAATAATCATAACTTAGCCACCATAATTACTAGGGACTCATATGAATTGAGTTCTGATTAATACCCGATGCGCACGAGCTTCAACATCCCCGACGACCTCCTCTCCGAGTTCGATGAGACGTGGCAGGCGGAGGGGTTAGACTCACGTTCGCGTGGCGTCCGCGAAGCGATGCAGGCGTACATCGAGGGACACACCAGACTGGAGGATATCGAAGGCGACGTCGTCGGTATCATCGCTTTGGATTACGAACACGAAGCGATTATCGAAGAGATTCACGACGTACAACATCAGTTTCAGGACGTCATCACGACCACGAATCATATCCATGAAGGAGAGTGGTGTCTCGAGACGCTCTTCTGCAGCGGACCGGCACCGCGTGTCCGGGACCTCACGTATCGCTTGCGCGATTTCGATGCGGTGAGTCGGGTCAAACTGATGCTCCTCGCTGAGCACTGAACTGTGCTCACGGCTGACCCTGTTGAGATCCTGGATTGAGGACATTTTACAACGAGGGTGCTGAGTGCATAGCGCGTATCGGTCACGTAGGCCGGCGGTGGTTACGCACCCGAACGGATCTTGCGAGTATGACACACAACCGAGGTATTATTAATATACAGTAGCGCGACTGCACAGTATGGATATCAATGTCGGAGCCACTGATAAATCAGTGCGGACAACAGTCGGTGCAGTCGCCGGAGTGCTTTCCCTGGCGGTCCTCGCCGGGCAGCTCGCCGCGCCAGCTCTTGCCTCACCGGTGCTCGGTGTCGTCGCGCTCATCATGCTTGGAACGGCCGCGACTCGCTCCTGTCCAGTCTACTCCGTCCTGGGCATGAGTACGTGCCCGCGAAACGCTGGGCCGTAGGGCGTCGAATCGAGAACGCTGTTGTCCTTCCGACCACGTAGCGAGGGAAACGACGAACCCGACTGGCCTAAGCAGAGATAGCGTCAACGGGACGTGCTGCATACATACTCCGTATTCAGCAGACGGGTTCTTTCAATTTCTGAGAATTTCAACACCGAATCACGACTCGATGCGCTGTTCAATGGAATCTTCGCCGAGTGAGGTGAGCGAGTAATCTACTGCCCGGACATCCGGCACTGCCCGGACGGTGTTGACGAAGTCGGATAGGGCCTCCGTGGTCCCCTCCAGGACGTACAACTCCATACAGTACTGGTCCTGGACGTGTGCATGAGTAGTCGCGGAGACGATAGCATCGTACTCGTGGCGTACTCCCGTGAGACGCTGCTGGACGGCAGGTTGACAGTACTCGAAGACCACTGATACTGTACACATATGCTTCTGTCCGTCGATAGTTCGCCCCTGAAACTCTTCGAGTAGCGTCCGTGTGCCTTCGCGGACGACCTCGCTTCGGCCACTGTACCCGTGTTCGTCGGCGAACTCGTCGATGCGTTCCAGTAACGCCTCGGGCATCGAAATGCTAACGACGCTCATATACTAAATTTCTATTCTAAGATATTAGTATATATTATTACTGTCGGTACTATATCGTAATAATTAGTATTTTAGTATAGTAGATTCATAATTCGCGTATGCCGTTCAACAACGACCCGATCCCGGTGACAATTCTCAGCGGAAGCCTCGGTGCCGGCAAGACGACGACGCTCAACCACATTCTCAGTAGCGAGCAGGAACTGAACGCTGCCATCTTAGTCAACGATATGGGCGAAGTGAACGTCGACGCCGACCTCGTCGAACGCGAGTCGGATCTCACCCAGAACGACGACGAGATCATCGAGATGTCGAACGGGTGTATCTGCTGTCGGCTCCGTGGCGACATGCTCAACGAAGTGGGACGATTGGCCGAAAAGCGAGACTTCGAATACCTCCTCGTGGAATCGTCTGGAATCAGCGAACCGATTCCCGTCGCCCAGACGTTCGCCCGCGGATTCGAGGACGCGGAGTTCGACCCTACGGGCGTCTACGAACTCGACACGATGGTCAGTGTCGTCGACGCACACAGCTTCTGGCAGGGTTTCGACTCCGGGCAGGTACTCACTGACGATGAAATGGAGCCGCAGGGCAATCGTGTCCCCGAGGAAGCCCTCATGGACCAGATCGAGTTCTGTGACGTCCTCCTGTTGAACAAGTGTGACCTCGTCCCGAACGACGAACTCGAGGAGATGGAGGCCGTCCTGAAGACGCTCCAGCCGCGAGCGAAGATCATCCGGACCGAACACGGCGCCGTCGATCCCGAGGAGATCCTGAACACGGGTCGATTCGACTTCGAGGCGGCAAGCCAGTCCGCCGGGTGGAAGCATGAATTGCAGGAAGGACACCACCACGAGTCAGCCGCCGATGAACACGGCGTCACCTCGTTCGTCTTCGACGCCGACCGACCGTTCCATCCCGAGCGGATCGCTCGTCTCTTTGCCGATCTTCCCGACGGTATCGTTCGCGCGAAGGGCTTTTTCTGGTCCGCCGGTCGCGAAGACATCGCGATGGGGCTCGACAAAGCAGGCCAGTCGGTCCGGGCCGGTCCGAAAGGGACGTGGATCGCCACGCTCCCAAAGGCCCAACAGGAGCGCTACTTCGCCGCCCGCCCCGGCATCAAAGAGGACTGGGACGACCAGTGGGGCGACCGCGGATCAGAACTCGTGTTCATCGGCCGCGAATTCGATCAGGAGACACTACTCGAGCGACTGGAAGACTGTGTCCTCTCAGACGCAGAAATGGAGGAGGACTGGAACGAGTATCCGGATCCGTTCACCGCCGACGAACAGCGCGAACTCGCACTGGCTGACGACTGATGGCCGTCGACGAGCAACCCCCGGTCACGATCCTCAGTGGCGGACTCGGCGCCGGAAAGACGACCCTGCTCAATCACCTCCTCACGGTTGGCGGCGAGGAGTACGATATCGCCGTTCTCGTCAACGACGTCGGCGAGGTGAACGTCGACGCCGACCTCATCGAGAATGGCTCCGAACTCTCGATCGAAGACGGCGGTGTCACGGAGCTGTCGAACGGCTGTATCTGCTGTGGGCTGCAGAACGAACTCGATCAGGAACTGAGACGTCTCGCGTTCGACGAGGAGTTCGACTATCTGGTCATCGAAGCCTCGGGTATCAGCGATCCAGTCCCCATCGCCCAGCGGTTCGTCTCGCCCGCACGTGCGTCGGCACTGTACGATCTCGATACGACCGTCACGGTGGTCGACGCCGCACAGTTCCATCAGGCGTTCGTCGATGGCCGCCCACTCAAGTCGACAGACGACGCCCGACCGCTGTCGGACCTCCTCGCCGAGCAAGTCGAGTTCTGCGACGTACTCATCCTCAACAAGTGCGATCTCGTTTCCGAGACAGAGCACGAAGCGGTCGAACGCGTCGTCCGAACACTCCATCCCGGAGTAGAGGTCGTCCGAACGACCGAAAGCACCGTCGACCCGGAACGAGTTCTCGGAACGGGTCGATTCGATCGAGACGAGGCAAGTAACTCCGCCCGGTGGAAACAGGCACTCTCGCCCGATCACGGCGACAGCACAGACGTCGATTCGGACGAGCACCACGAGAGCCAGACGGAGGCGGACGACCACAGTCACGAACATGGCGACGACCACGACCACAGCCACGACGAAGCGCACGACCATCGTCACCCACCAGAGGAGTTCGGTGTCGACTCGTTCGTCTACGAGCGCCACCGACCGTTCCATCCCGAACGCTTCAGCGAGTGGCTCCGTTCGTTCCCCGAGTCCGTCGTCAGAGCCAAGGGCCACCTGTGGGTCGCTGGCCGCGAGCGCTACGCCCTCGACCTGAGCCAAGCGGGAACACAGACCCACGTCGAGGTCAACGGGCGGTGGGCGGTCACACTCCCCGAGTTCCGGTGTGAGTCCTATCGCGAATCGCGGTCGGACCTCTACTGGGACGATCAGTGGGGTGACCGCGAAGTGAAACTCGTCTTCATCGGGGCAGGGATGGACGAATCCAACATCGTGGATACGCTCGACGACTGCCTCGTTTCGGAGACAGGGATGGACGAGAACTGGGAAGCGTTCGAGAATCCGTTCCCGGGGACGATGGAGTGGTCGCAGTCCCCGATGGAACAACGCCTCGTGGTAGGTGACCGATCGTGATCCAGAATGACCGCGAACTTCCTCCAGTAGCGGACCGACGGACGACGGATGCCGACGGCCACGACTGTATCGACCCGCTGGGCGTGGCCATCGTAACCGTGTCCTCGTCCCGCGGAGACGGCGTCGAAACGACGCCACCCGATCCCAGTGGTGACGCCATTGCGAGTATCCTCGTCGAAGCGGGTCACGTCATCACGTCACGCCGGATGGTTCCGGACGACTACGTCGGAATCAAGACCACAGTGAGCGAGTGCCTGGATCGGCCGGACGTCGACCTCGTCGTCACGACGGGCGGAACGGGCGTCACCGTCGACGACGTCACTCCGGACGCGGTGAGCGAGCTCTTCGACCGCGAACTGCCGGGCTTCGGCGAGGCGTTCAGATGGCTCTCGTGGGAGGAGGTACGGACGCGTATCGTCTCCACCCGTGCGACAGCGGGCATCGCCCGCGACGTTCCGGTGTTCGTGCTACCGGGAAGTGAGAACGCCGTCGAGCTCGCCACGGCGGAAATTATCGCCGAGGAAGGTCCGCATCTCGCTGGACTCGCAACCAGGCACGAGGTGGAGTAGATGCAGGGTTCCGAAGTGTATCAGGAGGTAATCCTGGATCACTACCGCAATCCTCGAAGGTGGGGCCGCCTCTCGCCGGTTACCTTCTCGCACACTGGCGAGAACACTTCGTGTGGCGACGAACTCACGTTCGACCTCAGACTCGCCGAGGACGGTGAAACGATCGAAGAGGTCGCGTTTACTGGAGAGGGCTGTGCGATCAGCATTGCCAGCGCGAGCCTGCTTGCGGAGGAACTCCCGGGAATGACGCTCTCGAAAGTTCGTGACCTCGACCGTGATGATGCCCTCGACCTTCTGGGAATCGAGCTGACGCCGATGCGCGTCCCGTGTGCTGTGCTCGCGGAGAAAGTGGTTCAGGACGGCGTTGAAAGCTATGAGGATGGCTAATCAACCCGTGCAACAGCGGGTATCGCCCGCGACGTACCAGTGTTCGTGCTACCGGGAAGTGTGGACACAGTCGATTTCGCCACGGTGGAAATCATCGCCGAGGAAGGTCCGCATCTCGCTGGACTCGCAACTCGACACGCGAACGAGAACGACGACAGTGAACAGCACTGATGACCACCGAACGACAAGAAGTCAGCATCCGATGAAACTGGAGAGACGAACCCGATGACCTTGATCGAAGCGAACGAACTGCTTCCGGCTGCACGGATTCGACGAGCGGCCGTCGCCGGAGACGTTACCCAACTGCATCGTGGCGACAAACACGCCTCCGAAGGTGACCGCTTCGAGATCGATGATGTCGTCTTCGAAGTGACCACCGTACGAGAGGAGCGACTGGGTGACCTGACAGACGAGGACGCCCGAGCCGAAGGGTCACCGGATCTCGACGCATACAAAAAGCGGATCGAGCGGACCCACGACGTGACGTGGGACGACGACGATACTGCCGTGCTCCACCGATTCGAGAGAGTGGATCAAGACAGGTGATCAGGATTATCTGCCGGCTGACGAGCTCCGCCCCCGCGCTGACGACGTAAATCGGGTTACTCAGGCGGTAACGCCGAGGGTTTCTAGTTCTTCGGTGGTGTATTCCGCGCGGAGTTCTTCCGTCGAGTGGTCTTCGAGAACCTCCGCTCGCTCTTCGTCACTCATGTCGGTCAACTCGCTGAAGCAGTGGCACATTGCAACCGTATCTGGGTGCCACAGCTACTAAATGCCTGTTAGCACGCTTCTCGGGCTTATGTAATACGGAATCTGAGGTAGCAAGGATTAGCAATTCCGGGGACCACGTTAGTTATTTTCAGGGTGTCATAGAACGGTTGGCACACCCATCTTCTGACCTCCCGAATCGCTCAATGCAGAGGATGGAGCCAGCGCGCTCAGGTCGGTTCCTCATCTGCCAGTCGTCAATAGACCGGCGCACCACATCTGGATGGGTAGTGTGCCGATTATCTTGGCTTTATACTGAATCTGCCGGACTGTAACTCACCGGCCGCCGAACTCAGTCTTCCAGTCCGAGATCTGCGAACGAGTGTGTGTGGTGCCAGAAGGCCACCACTTCATCGACATCGAACGTGAGGACACCATCGGTCAATTCGATCGTGATGACACCATCTTCAATCTCCGTATCATGGAGATGCATCTCCAGTGGTTCGTCGAATTCTGAGACTGCGAGCATCAGTTCTCCCTTTGCTTCGAGTTCCGATTGTAGCTCTGCTGTTTCTACTACCATTACATCCACAAATATGAGTTGTGAGAAAATAAAGATATATTATCGTTTTCAAAAGTCTATTTTCGCCGCAACGTTTTATTATCTGGAGTTTCGAGAGTATTCGCCCACTAGTATCTATTGTCTCGGCCGGATCAGGCGATCTTGGCTTTGATGTGCGACGTACTGCATTCGCAGGCCCACTGAGCAGTCTATTCAACTAGTTCTACAGTGAAAAACAAGCCCTTGTGAATAGTTCTATGACACCCTCTATCCCGACAAAAGTTAGTAAGGTCCCATCTCACTTAGGGAGATATTATTAACTCTATCGTATAATATCATAGCTTTTATTACTTAGTCTACTAGTGTTAACAACAGATGCCTCAATACACCCGACGACGACTCGTCGCAACTGGAATCGGATTCACCACCATCGGCTCCCTCGCTGGCTGTCTCTCGAACGACGCCAGCTCCAATGATTCAGGTGGAGCCGGGCCGGAAGCCCAGTCTTCGTTCTTCGTATTCGGGGACTTGGCCAGCCAGGTTGCAGGCGACACTGCGACCGCAGAGACGCTCGTCCCGATCGGTCAACACGGCCACGGGTGGGAACCAGGCTCCAAAATACAGGGAACGATCCTCGAATCGGATCTCTTCCTCTACGGGATGGAGGGGTTCCAGCCGTGGGCTGACGACCTCGTGACGAGTCTCCGTGACGACGACGCCGACGTCGACATCGTCGCTGCCGGTGCTGGTATCGACCTCATCGAAGGCGGACACGACCACGGTCACGAAGAGGACCACGAGGGGGAACACGAGGAAGGCCACGACGGCGAAGGAGAACACGGCCACGACGAACACGAAGAGGGAGACCACGAGGAGCACCACGGCGAATCGGCCCCGTGGGAGTGGGCTGGTCTCTACCACCTCGAAGCTGGCACCGACACGTACACGTTCCACGAGGGCCCCGATCCGAAGATGCAGCTCGCCGTTATCGCAACCGAAGAGGGCGGCGACCACGGCATTCACCACGTCGAGGAGACCGCAACCACCCTCTACGACGACCACGACACGCACACGCCAGTAGAAGACGGCGGGACACTCACGCCGTCCAGCGAGGCGCTCTATCACCTCCAGTTCGCGGACTCCGGCGAGACGACGTTCACCCTCGACACCGAAACGGAGGGTCACTACGTCCTCTTCGCCCAGCACGCTCCCGCGGAGTTCGACGCGACGCTCACCGACGGCAGTGGGTCGGCCATCGACCCCGAAGTGACCGAGACTGCCGGCGGACACGGACACGATGGCGAAGGCGAGCACGAAGGTGAACACGACCACGAGAGTGGGGAGGAACACGAAGACGAACACGAGGAAGAAAGCGATCACGAAGGCGAGGAGGGACACAACCACGACCACGCCGGCGGAACGGACCCGCACTTCTGGCTAGACCCGGAGCGAGCGAAGCAGGCGGTCGACAACATCCGGAGCGGGTTCGTCGATGTCGACAGCGACAATGCCAGTGCCTACGCCGAGAACGCCGAGTCGTACCGTAATCGTCTGGACGAACTTGACGAGTCGTTCCAGTCCGCGCTTGAGGGCGCCTCGAAAGACGTCGTGTTCGTCGCTGGTCACAACGCCTTCCAGTATCTCGGCCAGCGCTACGGCTTCGAAGTACAGACACTGACGGGACTGTCACCGGACGACCAGCCGACGCCGAAGGACATCGAGCGGGCCCAGGAGATCATTGCCGAGCACGACCTCCAGTACGTCTGTGCGGATCCGCTCGAATCCCAGACCGCGGCGAACCAGCTCGTCGAAGAAACCGACGCCACCGAAGTCCTGCCGCTGACGCCGATTCCCGGACAGACCCAGGAGTGGGCCGACGAGGACTGGGGCTACGTCGAGATCATGGAAAACATCAATCTCGAGACGCTGAAGCAGGCCCTCGACGCAGCATGAGCGACACCGCGTCTGGCGACACGGAACCGGCGTGGGACGGGAACGCCGAGCCCGGTCCGTCCGATACACCTCGCTCGGGATTGATGGCACTGGTCGTCGGTCCGGCCGAACGACCAGCGTGTACGATCTATCCGCCGGACGTGGCCGTTCCGTATCGGACGACGACCTGGATTACGGCGTACGGGAACTCGTTCGTCGACCTCGACGACTGCCGATGACGACAGCAACGACGGAGAGGGAACGGTCGGGGGACCCTCTCATCAGCGTCGACGACGTCACGTTCGGCTACGGAGAGGTCCCGGTTCTCGAGTCGGTATCGATCGACGTCGAACCTGGATCCTTCCTCGGACTGGTCGGGCCGAACGGCAGCGGCAAGAGCACGCTGCTCGACCTGATGCTCGGACTTCGTCGGCCCGACAGTGGAACGGTTTCGCTGTTCGGCGAACCCGCCCACGAGTTCGACGCCGGGGAGCGAATCGGATACGTCGCACAGGACGCGACGAAGGCAGCGCGCGATATGCCGATCACGGTTCGAGAGGTTGTCGAAATGGGGCGGTACCCGCGGCGGCTCGTCGGCCGATTCTCGACAGCGGACCGGCGAGCGGTCGAGGAGGCACTGGAACAGGTCGGAATCACAGATCTCGCGTCTCGGCGGGTCGGCCGACTGTCCGGTGGCCAACGCCAACGGGTCTTCATCGCCCGTGCGCTCGCCTCGGAGGCCGACCTGCTCGCACTCGACGAACCGACGGTCGGCGTCGATGCCGAATCCAGAGAGGAGTTCTACAGCCTTATCCACGAATTGAACGCGACTGGACTGACCGTCATCCTGATCGAACATGACATCGGCGTCGTCACCACGCACGCGACGGACATCGCCTGTCTCAACCGCCAGTTGTACTTCGACGGTAACCCGGAGGAGTTCGTCGAGACTGATGCACTCTCGCAGGCATACGGAAAGGACCAGCACGTCCTCCAGCACGACCACAGATGATGCACACACTACACCGCCTCGGAGAGAGTATCCCATTCGAGGATGCGATCGCATCCCTCCGCACAGTCAACATCTTCGCCCCCATCGAGTGGTTCCTCGACCACATCTTCGGTGCCGGAATGGACGTGTTGGCCGACCTGCTCGGCACGCCGATGCTCGGGTATCCCTACATGCAGCGGGCCTACCTCGCTGCGGTGTGCATCGCCCTCATCGGCCCGGTCGTCGGAACGTTTCTCGTCCATCGAGAGATGGCGATGATCAGCGACACCCTCGCACACACTGCCTTCGCCGGCGTCGCCGTCGGATTGTTCCTCAATTCGGCCCTCTCGCTCACGCTGTCCCCGCTGTTCACCGCGTTCGTGGTCGCAGTCGTCACGGCGCTACTCGTGGAGTTACTCGTCGAACACGCCGGGGCGTACAGCGACACCTCGCTGGCGATCGTCCTGACGGGCGGGTTCGCCGTCGGCAGTATTCTCATCACTGCAACCGACGGTGGCATTGCGGTCGGCATCGACGCCTACCTCTTCGGCAGTCTGGCGACCGTCTCGACGGAGAACGTCGGGATCCTCGTGTTGATGAGCGTCCTCGTCGGCAGCCTCGTCACGCTGACGTATCGGCCACTCCTGTACGTCACGTTCGACGCGACGGCCGCCCGCGCGGCGCGACTGAACGTCCGCCTGTACAAACGCCTCATGGTCGTGCTCACGGCGCTGGTCGTCGTCAGCGCGATGCAGATCATGGGCGTCATTCTGGTCGCTGCGATGCTTGTCGTTCCGGTCGCTGCCGCGGCGCAGGTCGCCGGGAGTTTCAAGCAGTCCATCTTGTTGGCGGTCCTCGCTGCTGAGTTCGCGGCGATAGCCGGTGTAACACTATCGTACGTCTATGGAATTGCGGCCGGTGGCTCGATTGTCGTCGCGGCGATTGCTGTGTACGCCGTCGCCCTCGGCTTCCAGGGGTTGGCGCATCGTCTCCCAACCGTTCGACGGCACCGAAGCCAACGGCCCGGACAGACCCGAGACGGACTCGAAGCCGACGGAGGCGAGCGAGAGTGACCGTCGACGGACTGGACACCGATACCACGTTGAGCGGGCCACAGTCCTACGAGTACGTGATCATCGGTGGCGGTATTCACGGAACCTGCCTGGCGAACTATCTCCTCGCCGAGGGAGCGTACAGACACCAGGACCTCCGTCTCGTCGACCCTCGCGACCAGTTACTCGCGTCGTTCGAGACGAAGGCTCGTCAGTGCGGGATGCGAACGCTCCGGTCGACGTTCGTCCACCACATCGGCACGGAGCCGTTCTCGCTTGAATCGTTCGCGGAGGGGGCAGGTCGGGAGGCCGAACTCGTCTCGACGGAGAACTATCCGAATCGACCGACGCTGGAACTCTTTCTCGACCACGCTCGAGACGTCATTGACCGGCGTGGTATCGACGAGTGTCACCTGCAGTCGAGGGTGACGGGAGTTACCAGGACTGGGGCAGGTGACCGACTCGAGGTACAGACGGATGCTGGGTCACTCGAAGCTCGCCACGTCGTGTTAGCCATCGGACTCGGTGGCTCGCGAACGCTCCCCACGTGGGGGACGTCACTCCCCGATGACGCCCCGCTCGTTCACGTCTGGGACGACGAGTTCGACCCGACGACAGCAGCGGAATTTTCGGGTCCGACGTACGTCGTTGGGGGCGGTATCACCGCTGGGCAACTTGCCTGCTGCCTCTCGGAACACACGGACGTGACACTCTGTTCGCGTCACGACCTCGATATCGAACTGACCGAAGCCGACCCGTACTGGATCAACTGGCGACACATCGAACAGGAGATCCACACACTCCCGTCGGGGTCGAAGGCCCGCCTTGACCGGATTCGGGCCGCCCGCAACGACGCGACGATCCCACCGTACGTCGAGCGTCGACTGGACGAGGCGCGTGACTGTGACGACCTCGAAATCCGACGCGGCGAGATCGCGTCCGCAGACGCGACAGACGAGGGATTACTGGTGCGGTTCGACGACGGTACGACCGCAACGAATGCGCAGGTCGTCCTCGCGACCGGACTCGATCCGGTCCCAGAGCACCCACTAGTCGGATCCGTCGCCGAGTCGTTGTCACTCGAACGCGGGGCCGGCGGCTTTCCCGTCCTCGACGACCGGACGCTCGCGTGGCGAGGGACCGATGGCAGCCGTTCTGCGGTGTACGTTTCGGGAGCGCTCGCAGAACCCAGCGTCGGTCCCTTCGCCCGGAACATCGTCGGCGCTCGTCGAGTCGCAGAACGGCTCCTCGCGTCACGACACAGGGCCGGTTCAGAAAGAGCACCGTCGGCTCCCAGAGGGAGGTCTTGAGATGCCGTCGGACGACGTAACGCTCGCCTTCTCGTTGCAGGCACTCGAAGAACTAACCCGACCGACACGAGTGTTCGACGACGCCCCGACGTGGGCGAGTCATGTCGGAATCGTCTCCTCGGAATCGTCCTTCGTCGAACGATGGCGAGTCCGTGAGGCGGGATACCCGCAGGACTTCTTGTCGGATCCGCGTTCGATCGGAGAGGCACTCTCGAGTCTTCGAAATCACTTCGAGACGGAAAGGCACGTGTTCGTCGGGACGGACGAGACCGGTGGGGTCGCAGAGACGGTGCCTGACTGGATCTTCCAATCGGTGACCGATGCTGCAACGGCTGCGGACTGGCGGCTTGGGACTACGTCCTCAACTGGCGACGACTGGCCTTAGCGAGTCACGTCTGGGACCGAATGTCCGGTCCAAGTTATCCACGAGTAGCGGCCGGCCGCCTCAGAGAAATCGCTTGTCGGCCTGTTCTGACCGGATCGTCGATTCCGACGCATCGAGCCAGCCCGTCTCCACCTCGGACGGGATATCGAACTCGGGAACGAACGGTTTGATATCAAGCAGCGGCGTCCCGTCGACGACATCGATACCGCTCACGGTCAGTTCCCGTTCTGTGACGGACTCGATTGCCACAACAGAGAGGCCGATCGAATTCGGACGTTGTGGCGCCCGTGTCGAGAAGACTCCTCGTCGTTCGTCATCGAGAAACGGTTCGACCCGTAGGGGAGCGTCGTCGCCAGATGCGTGAAAATGGTACAATAGGATACAGTGCGAGAACTCGGCAAGATCAGCTAATCCATCCGCATACGACACCTCAATCTCGACAGTTCCCGTGACTGAATCTGCTCCGACCGGTTGAACTGGCATTCCTTCTGGTGATTCGAACGGCGTCCGTATCACCCCAATCGATTCGTAGCTGAACGTGTCCTTGGGCACGTTCGTGGCTTCGTCTTGTAGAGAAAATAGCTTTATTGAACCCATTCGCTGGCAATAATTTTCAAAGTCTGGCATATACATAGCGCGCGTTCAGCGCGTCAGCCACGTGGGAGCAGGAGGTGTCCAATCCAGTCAATTTACCGAGTCTGTCCGTCGAGGTTCGGGCGCATCCCACGGGCTAAAATGTTTTGATGAAAATTAGTTTTCAAGAAAAAAGGAATATTTTTCTTCTATACAACTCTAATTTGCTAACGCAATGGTAGTAGAAACAGCGGACCTACGATCGGAACTCGAAGCGAAGGGAGAATTGATGCTCGCAGTCTCAGAATTCGACGAACCACTGGAGATGCACCTCCATGATACGGAGATTGAGGACGGTGTCATAACAATCCAATTGACTGATGGTGTCCTCACGTTCGATGTCGATGAAGTAGTGGCTGTCTGGCATCATACGCATTCGCTCGCAGATTTCGGACTGGAAGACTGATATCAACGGGCGGTGGGTCGTAGGTCGCCGGATCTCGGCACAGAGTCAAAGCGATCGGCATCTTACGAACGCATATTTATTTGCTCGTTTGATGACGAATAGCGGAAAAACCGAACTGGGTGTGCTGGCCACGTCCCCTGTCTCTCACACGCCAATTACACCGGTCACTGACGGTTTCAACGGATCTCGAAAAATTAATTTCGTGAGTAATACGGGTGTTTTCTCCGTGTCACCGTGACCAGTCAGTGATTCTCGTGGATGTGGTCGCGCAGCGCGTCGGTCTCCTCGAACTGCTCGTCGCACTCGGCACACGTGTTGTGGTGAAGCGCGACGTGCTGGGTCACGCCGGCAGCGCTCTGGAACTGTGCATCGCAGCTGGAGCAGGTGTACGACATTACATTAACAACTGAGGCGCTTATTCACTAAAATCGTTATTAAAAATAGTGGCAGAGCGATTGATACGGACTAGTAAATCGACTCTCCAGCTAACTAAGATTGACCGGCTGGGACGTCGAAAAAGTCCGCCCCAAATAGAGCTAAATCAACTCTCCTGCCTGTTCACGGAGGGGCTGTGCGAGACTTCTGTCGTCGACCAGTTTCTTGAGTTCGTTCGTCGCTCGGCACTGACCGAGAGCGTTCAGTGCCTGGCGACGATACCCCCCGTCAAGACCACTCGTGACGACGATCAGACGAAGTTGCGTGGTTGCCCCAGCCTCCGCGAGTCCGTTGATGGCGTCTTCCCGAGCGTGCCGCGGTGCGTTCTTGTCGACGACCGTCTGGAAGAGTGAACGTGGTGAAGACATCGTCAGTCGGCGAGGCCGACCTCTTCGGCACCGTTCTCGCCCGCTTCGGTGTCGTCGCTCTCCGCCGCTCCATCCTCGGATTCGAAGGTCGGGAAACGGTCCTCGAAGGCGTCCCAGTCGGCGGCCATCTCCTCGTCGGTCAGTATAGCTGCATCGAGATCCGTTCGGAGCGCGTCGTGGTCCATGTCGGTACCGATAAGAACGAGTCGGGTTCCTCTGTCACCCCACTCCTCGTCCCACATCTCCTCAAGCTGGGGATTTGCCTTGAAGTAGACCTCGCACTCTTCAGTCGGAAGGGCTGCAATCCATCCGCCTGCAGGTGCGATTCGGATAGAGTGGCCAGCAGCATCGATCCCGAGTGCCATATCCTCACGCCCCGCGAGCCAGAAGTGGCCCTTCGACCGGACCACATTCGTCGGAAATTCGTCCAGCAACTCGGCGAATCGTTCGGGCTGGAACGGCCGCCTCGATTCAAAAACGAACGAGGTGACGCCGTGCTCCTCCTCGGCAGACTCGTGCGGTTCCTGCAGTTCCTGCATCCACCCGGCGGACTGACTCGCTGCTTCGAAATCGAACCGACCAGTATCGACGATTGCCTCCGGATCGACGGCGCCGTGTTCGGTTCGGATGATCTCCGCGCGCGGTTGCAGCACCTTAATAATCTCTTCGATCTCGTCGAGCGTCTCCTCGCCGACGAGGTCACACTTGTTCAACAGGAGGACGTCACAGAACTCGATCTGATCGACCAAGAGACTTCCAAGGTCCTTCTCGGTGTCGCCGTCCATCAGCGATTCCTTCGAATCGAACGTCGTCCAGAACTGGTGGGCATCGACCACAGTGACGGTCGTGTCGAGTTCGTAGTAGTCCATCCAGAAGTTGAGACTGGCGTTCTCAATGCATATGGAACTACCTTCCTTCGATGCCCCAGATAGAGTGTCTGCTCGACAAACTGCGACACAATGCGGTCCTCGGCAGTCCGAAGCCGATACGCTCTGTCGCGTTCCAGTTGCCGGCACTGGTGATGTGTGACACCGAGAGTGATACACTATCGCAAGGATGTGATTCCATCATATCGTATACATCCCCGATCGGAGAGTCACCAGTACTGAGCGGAGGATGGAACGACGAGAGGTCGGTGGGGTTACCCCCCGTAGCTCTCACCCTCGATTGGGCCGCTAAACACGCCGTAGAGGAACTTGAAGTACCACAGCACCAGCAGCAACACCGGGAACCCGAGGACGGTCACGAGGTTCAGCGCCAGCGGCGACACGACCGCTTCCCTAACCAGCAGCCCGGTCGGCGGATAGATCGTCGGGTACAGCAGGATTGCGACCAAAATCGTCAAAAGTGTTGGGAGCGCCAGCGCGCTCGCCAGCCAGGCCCGGTACTGACCGCGTCTGGCCAGTACGCTCCCGCTCAGCCCGACGGCGACCGAGAGAGCGACGACTGCAGCGACGGGCAGCGAGAGCACCGCGTTGGCAGCGCCGCCCGCATCGGTCAAGACGACGGTTCCCAGCAGCACGACCACACCGGCAAAGTACGCCAGTGTCGCACCGATGCCGTACGCTCGCAGTTCCGATGCCAGACCGGGCTCGGTCTTGGCTGCAAGGAACGCCGCCCCCGTGACTATCGAGACGGCGACCAGGCCGACGCCAGTCAACGCCACTGGTAGCGTCGCCCCGCCGAACAGCCAGCGACCCGCGAGCATCCCCAACAGGAGCGGCGCGAACACGCTGCCCCCGACGAAGGCGTAGTCCGCGGAGCGCTTCCAGCGCTCGTCGTCGCGCTGCTCGCGGAGTTCCGGACCGAGGCCGCGGAACACCAACGCGACGACGAACCCGAGCGCGAGCAGATAGTTGTCCGCCAGCAGGCGCGAGTACACGCGCGGGAACGCCGCTAGCAGCATCGTCCCGAAGGCGACGACCCACACCTCGTTCGCGTCCCAGACCGGTCCGAACGCCGCTAGGAACGTCTCCCGCTCGCGTTCGTCCGTCCGGGTCGCGTAAAGCATCCCGATACCGAAGTCGAACCCGTCGAGGACGACGTACATCCCCAACGCGAACAGCACGGCGCCGAACCAGATCTCCGGTAGCGATTCGACGAGGTACGCGTCGACGGGCAACAGCGGGTCAGTCATCGCTACTCACCCACGGAATCGGGCCGTGCCAGCGACCGCCACTCGACTCTCGGACGCCGAGTGACTGGAGTTCCTCCCGGATCAACCACTTCAGGATGTACAGCGCAGTCAGCATCAGCCCGACGTAGAGCACGACGAACCCGACCAGGGTCAGTGTCGCCTCGCCCCCGGTGAGCATCGATGACACCGCCTCGCTCGTCTTGAGCTCGTCCTGAATGACCCACGGCTGCCGGCCGATCTCGGTGACGTACCAGCCGGTGAGCAACGCAGCGTAGCCGAACGGCGATGCAGCGATCATCGCCTTCAGGTAGCGTGTGCTGTCGGACAGCCGCCCGCGGTACATGAGGTAACCGCCCCACAGTGCCAACCCGATGAACAGAAATCCGAGCCCGACCATGAAACGGAACGACCAGAACACGAGTGCTACCGGGGGGTTCTCCTCGTACTCGTTCAGTCCGATGACCTCGGCGTCGAAGTCCCCGCCACTGGCGAGAAACGACCCAACTGCGGGGAGGCTCACAGTGACGAGGTTCTCGGCTCGCGGGTCGGTAAGTGCCTCAGGTGACTTCGGAAACGCGAGCAGGTGTAGGTCGGCCTGCCCCGTCTCGTAGTGAGCCTCCATCGCGGCAAACTTCTGAGGCTGGGTGTCCTCAACGTGGCGGCCGTAGGCATCGCCGTGGACCGCTTGGAACGGTGCGGAGATGATCAGGAGTACGACAGCCAGCTTGAGTGCGGTGTTCCAGGCTTCAGTGTCGGGCTTTTTCCAGACGATGTACGCCGAGACGCCCGCGACCAGCAGTGCGACCGCGATCACCGACGCGTTCATCATATGGACGTACATCCAGGGCATTCGTGGGGTGAGGAACGCAGCGAACGGATCGGTTAGTTTGGCGACTTCCATCCCGTTGCGAGTGACCATCTCGTAGCCCTGGGGGGTCTGCATCCAAGCGTTGACGATCAGGATCCAGAACCCCGACAGCCAGGCGCCAAAGCCGACGAGCACCGACGAGATGACGTATGTTCGGTCCTCAACACGGTCGCGGCCGTACAGCAACACGCCGAGGAAGACGGCCTCTAAGAAGAACGCCATCTTCGCTTCGAAGGCCAGCGGGCCGCCGATCAATTCACCGGCTACCTCGGCGAACTGTGGGAAGTTCGTACCGAACTGAAAGCTCATCGGAATCCCGATGACTGTACCCATCACGAAGCCGGCGGCGAAAACCTTCACCCAGAACGAGCGCAATCGCGCATACCGCTGCTCGTTCGTCCGCACGTCTTTCCAGGTAAAATAGATAATAAACGGTGCGAGCCCGATCGAAAGGGACGCGAAGATGATGTGAACGGAGATTGTCCATCCGAACTGCATCCGGCTCGCAAGTTCCGGAGAGAGTAACGTCGCCCATACTGGGTCGACGGCACTCAGTAGTGTGATTGGACCCATTCACCCTACGCTACGACACAATAGCTTATGAGCAGCCCCACGGTTCCCACGTTGGAGCATTGGTCGCGTTAACTTTGGCATCGATTCCACCAGACAGCGAGGGCTTGGAGCCACGATTCTGCTGTCGTCGGCTCCACGTGGCTGAACGTATTTGAAAACGAAGAGGTTCGTCGTTTTACCTCATGAAAGAGACGTTCGACGGCATTCCGATTGCCATGGAGCTCATATCTGCAATCGAGGCCGTGGCGATCGAGGGCAGTTTTGAGCCACTGAGCATCGTCGACGAGAAACACGGCGGATTCGACATCGTGTTTCTCACGCAATTCACTCAGGAAGATTTCGGTTAGACCGGTCGTATACGTGCTAAAGAGCCGAATATGAAGGAATGTGTTCGTTTCAGGATCGATGGCGGCGTACAGCCAGTACTGCTGATCGTCGATTCGAATCACGGTTTCGTCGAGCGCAACGTGATTCGGGCTCGCACCGCCGTCGGGCTGTAAATCGGCCTTGTGCACCCAGTTGTGGACAGCCGTTCGAGAGCGTTCGACACCCAACCTCTCAAGAATCGAGATGGTATTCGAAAGTGATAGTCCAGCCACGTGCATCTGAATACCGAGCCGCATCGCGAACGCGGGTGTCCGCTGACGCTCCACAAAATCTAATTCGATCCAGTTGCTACCACTGCTGAGGCGGCTGATTTCGGGCATGATCACTCAGAAATCAGCACGCCTCACTCTTTACGCTTAACTTGACACGACCATCTATGTCGAAGAAGATAATAAGTGGACAGCGGGCGAAACGATTTCGTTTCGAATTGCTGTCGGAGGGTGTGACTTCAGAAAGCCTGAGAACTCTGAGTTAGACGTTCTAGTAATACATACACCATCGAATAAAATATTGATTGAAGAACACTTTTCTGTTTGATTAACCGAGTTTCTGTATAGGTTCTTTATACTGAGCGACCCGGAGGGAGCGAAGAATGGGTATGTGAACCCTTCTATGACACCCTATGTATGTTTGCTATAGTAGCGATTGAAACTGGTTGCTCAACCGATCGGATGCCGTACTGCGATCCGCTGTGTAATGATGTTCAATCGCTACTATAGTGAGTTTGATTTCCCTGTTCTTCCATGCTACAGGCGTCACATGAACTCCCTGAACGGCTGTAGAGAAGTCCTGCAAAGAACACGACACTTACGATACCGAAGAGGGGTCGTAACGGGTCGAAATACGTCATCAGTGCGGAGCTGCTGAACAAGGCGAGCAGAAACGCATTACAGATTGGACAGCCGAATGCCAGAAATCCCACCACTGTTCCTGCAGTAGCTGTCTTCTCGTCATTGCGCTGGTTGTTGGTTCGTTGGAAGGTGTAGACTCCCAAGAAGGCCGCAGTAGTGGTGAGAAAGAGATAATCCAGCGGCGTTCGTGGTACCTGCCGAATGTAGAGAGAATTCGGAATCAAGCCCGTGACAATCCCAAAGAGCACGAACGCACCGGCACTGATGGTTACTGCTTTCAGGTAACGTCTTGATGACGATCGCATTCCTCTCCCTGTTTCGATCTCCGGTCAATAAAGCAGACCGGCTCTTTGCTCGTTCGTAGAAAAGCTGATTCGGTTTCGTGGGAGCTCCGCGTTGTTGTTCATGGCAACGACACGTTTGGTGTGACCAAATCGTCGCTTCTTTGCAGACGAACTCGTAATATGGGCATATGACGACGGGGGAAAATAGCCAGTCTGCAGCCCTCTTGGAGTTTTTCGCAGACGACTACTCTCGGGAAATCTTGCTCGCTGCTGATGAAACCCCCAAGACGGCGAAAGAGCTCAGTCAGCGATGTGATGCGTCGTTGGCGACAATCTACCGTCGTATCTCCACCCTACAGGAACACGGTCTCGTCAGGGTCCATTCGACGATCGGTTCTGGTGGCGAACACAAACAACGGTTCGAGACGACAATCGAAACGCTCCACGTCGCCATTTCCGACGGTGAGCTCGAACTGTCCGTCGAAACACGGGACGAACTCGCCGACAACTTCACCAGACTCTGGAAGAATTTCCGCGAGAATATGATTAGCATCCCGATTATAGTAATAAAGCTGATCGCGCTCTCGCTGAGTCTCTCTGTTGCGTATCTTGCGTTCTATGCGTATCGCCGGAGTGAAAGCAGTCCGATGTTCTATGTTTCGATCGGGTTCGTCTTTATCGGAATTGGCGCGGTTTGTGAAGGACTCATTCTCAATACGTTCAACACCTCGCTATTTTCAGCCGCGCTCGTTCAAGCGGTACTCGTCTCTGTTGGGATGTTGCTGATTCTGCGATCTATTATGCTTGATCCAGAACAACAGAACATCTAGCAGAACGCCTACAGTATCATCAAAGCCCGGGACGCGGATGTCGCAGTCCCGCGGAACCCAGAACGCCATCTTCCATCTCACGGTGACGAAGAGGACGAATCGGACCCAGACGATCAAGCTGTCCTCAACGAAGCAGCAACAATTACGGAGCACGTCAGTCGCGTTGTCTTCCCGGCATTCTCACTGGATCGAGGTGAGGGCTGTGAGATTCACGAGAACGCTTACTGGGACTTACAGACGTATCTCGGACTTCGTGAGCGCCTCGCGGCCAACGAGGGCGCTCGGAGCTTCACCTACGAGTCGACTCGTGAGCGGACACCGTTAGGTCACTCCCATCGAGAACACATTCGTGACCTCTCAATCGCGAAGATCCGCGAGATGTACCGACAGGCCGTCAACAGGCTCCTGGGCGAAGTCGCGGAGACTGAGGAGTTCTTCCGAGCCGGAATCATCGCCATCGATATCACCGAAGCAGACCCTTTCACTGGTGATAGAACGGGCCACGAAGACGAAATCATCGGCACGAAGGAGAAAACTGACGAGTACGCCTACCAGTGGGCCACCGTCCAGTTAGTAGGGAATGCCGTGCCGATTGTGCTAGACGCACGGCCAGTTCGGAAGGGAGAGTCCCGCTTAGAAATCGTTGAGGACCTCTTGAATTCAGCCGAGGAGCTGGTTCACGTCGATAACGTACTGATGGACCGGGAGTTCGACAGCCAGCACGTCTTAGAGATGCTCAGCCAGCGTGGCCTGTCGTACGTCGTTCCCAAGCGGATGCAGACCAGCGAGAAAGCGCAGGCCAACCGGTTGCTCCAACGAGATCGGGATCGATACGAGACCGACCGGAAGCTCCACCTCGGGAAGAACGAATGGCACGAGACGACGCTGATCTACCGCCGGAAAGAGAACACTGAGCACGAGGATCACCGGCAGTACTCGGTGTTTATGACGAATCGCAGTAGTGGGTTCCTTACCGAGTACGGCTATCGCTGGGAGATCGAAAGTGGCTACAAATCGATCAAGCGGTTCATGGCCGCAACGACGTCGAAAGACTTCGGTCTCCGGTTCTTTTACTTCGCGTTCGCGTGTCTGCTGTACTCGATCTGGCGAGCGGTGGACCTGCTTGTGCAGGTCGAATTGACTGGTGAATACGAACACTCGCCAATTGTGACGGCCGACAACACGCTGACGCTGTTGAAGAAGGAAACCGGAATCGGATAGTGACGGGACTCTCCCCGTGGTAGCGCGGCGTCTGAGTGGCAACGCTACCGGAAGTCGCCGAAATTCGCGTATACGGTTGTCAGTTCAACAAGCATGGCCGTTTGGAGAGCAATCTGAGTTAGTTTCGGTTCACTGAATCGGCCGATACTACGCATCACAGCCCCGCTAAACCCGCTGTGGTCTCAACTTCCACGGCACCCGTGGAAGAGACTACGCGAGTGGGGCTGTAATGCGTGGGTCCAGCTGAATCGACGAGTGGACACTGCCCACTGGGAGGCGTATCCGTCGGTCTGCTCTTACGTCTCGATGCTTTCGGCGTCGTGGCCCGTTCTATCACCGGTGGGCGAATCTACTTCGGTGATATCGATGGCGATGATTCCGGCTCGGACGAACTCTCTATCTCCGTGACTTCGCTCAGGAGTCTGATGGCCCGTCGGTACATCTCGTGAATCTCTGATACCGAGGGATCGCGAATATACTCGCGGTGGGCGTGACCCAACGGCGTCCGGTTTCGAGTCGATTCGTAGGTGAAGCTACGAGCACCCTGATTAGTGGCTAGGTTCTCACGGATCCCCTCTGCAAGCCCCAGTAGGCCACTCCGAGACCGTGCGAACGTCCGATTCTATTCCTCCTGTTGATGTCCGATCGTAGAACGGCGTTGAAGCGAACGCTGGCCACTCGATATGCGAGTGTCGGGCGATCCGTCGAAAGACGGTTCGGCGCGATCTATGGCTTGAAAACACGTCTGTAACCGAGTGATCAGGACGGCACAAACGATTCGACATTTACCAATACGAATGTGCCGGGATGGAACGGGACTACAAGACCACCAGAAGACCCCTATGGCACTTTCCCGCAGAATCTACGGCTGAAATGCTATGGCGAGAACAGCAGCGATCCCCCACGATCAAAGGCTTTTAGTGACAAACCGAGTATTATCGATTTGTATGACGAGCTCGCTACTCGGGAAGATCACGGATACGCTGTTCGGAACTCAGTCGGATCCAGACGGCGACTGCTGTGGCGTCGAGATCGAAGAAGTCGACGACGGGGAATAACGAAACATGGCTGATTCGGTTCCAGAATCAACACGACAGACCCTTGATCGCCTCTACGATGATCCGGAAGACCGTCTCACGTCGCTGTTCGAACTGACACCCGACGACACGGAGATCGAAGCGACGCAAGCGGTCTTCAAAGCCCTCTCGAACGAGCACCGGATCCGAATCCTCGAAGCGCTCAGAGACGGGGAACTGTGTGCCTGTGAAATCCAGGTCGTTCTCGATGCACCCCAGTCGACCGTCGCGAGCCACCTCCGTGAACTCAAAGACGCCGGACTCGTCAACACGCGTCGACAGGGAAAGTGGACGTATTACCGCATCGGTGATACGGCAGTCCTCCAGTTGCTCGATATCGCGACCGCACTTGCGGAGGAGACAGCGTGATTCCGTCGGGTATCGAGACGGCGTTGCTCGATTCCTGGAACTACTTCCTCCATCTGGTGACGATTCTCGCTCCGCTGTTCATCGGGGCCTCGTTCCTCGTTGGGCTCGTCGAGGAGTATCTGCCGCCCGAGAAGGTCGAGGCGATGCTCCGGAAGCGAAATCGCGGGAGCGGGAACGTCGCAGCGGCGGGGCTGGGTGCCGTGACGCCGTTTTGCTCGTGTTCGACCGTTCCAGTCCTTGCCGGGTTGCTCGGTGCTGGTGCCCCGCTCGGACTGTCGTTTTCGTTCCTGCTGGCGTCTCCCATCGTCAACGAGATCGCGGCGTTCCTGTTGTTGGGACTGTTCGGTGTGGAAATCACGGCGATCTATCTCGTCTCCGCACTGGTCGCCGCGATCGTCGGCGGGGTCGTTATCGACACGTTCGATCTCGGTCACTTGGTCAAGGACGTGCGGATCACGACGAACGATCGAACAGTCGCGACGGACGGGGGAATCGCATCGTGTTCGTGCTCAAGTAGTGTCCAGACGACGAAGAGCCACCGCGAACACGTTGAAACCGCTGCCGGGGGTGCGTGGTCGTTCTTCAAGGATACGTTCCCGTATCTACTGCTCGGGATGACGCTCGGTGCGCTGATTCACGGAGCAGTTCCTGCTTCGTGGCTCCAGCAAGTCGCCGGAAACCCGCTGGCGGTCCCGTTGGCCGCACTCGCAGGCGCACCGCTGTACGTCAGTATGGCAGGAATGCTCGGCATCGCTGCCCCACTCGTCGACCAAGGCGTTCCGATTGGGACCGTCATCGCGTTCGTCGTCGGTGGTGCAGGAGTCAGTATTCCGAACCTGATTCTTCTCAACAAACTCTTCGAGCGGAAACTCCTCGTTGTCTATGCCGTGACTGTCGTCACGATCGGGACGGTCCTCGGTTACGGGGTGAACTTCCTCTTCGTCTGATCGAATGACGCGACGGTCGAATTTTCCAACGACTTCAGCAGATAGAACCGTTTGGGGCTTCGTAACGCAACCGACAAAGGAGAGTGTGTGTGTGTCGATGCGAAATCCTCCAACCCGCGCGACGGCCCACGTACTCAGATCTGGGGTTCAACTCCGTCGAAGAGGTCGGTCACGCGTCGTTCGATCTCGTCGCGGATGCGACCGACCTCAGCAGCCGACTTCCCGTCCGGGTCGTCAAGGTTCCAGTCGCGGTTCTCGCCCGCCCATCCCGCGGGACAGACGCCGTCGGTCGAACAGCCCATCGTGATGACGTAATCGCTTTCCTGTGTCTCCTCGAACGTGATCTCCCGTGGGGTCCGCCCCGAGAGATCGATTCCCACTGCGTGCATCGCCCGGACGACCTGGTCGTGGACGTGGTCGGCAGGTCGCGTTCCGCCAGTGATGAGTTCGATTGCGTCCTTAAGTCCTCGCTGTTCGACTTCTCGCTGTGCGAACGCGTAGGCCATCTGCGAGCGGCCTGCGTTCTGCACGCAGACGAAGGCGATTCTCAACGGATCGGATTCTGTGTTCTCAGTCATATGTTGTGTAGTGTGCGACGCTCCGCCCGTGTCGGCAGATCGTCGAAGAGTTCGATCACCTGCTGTTCGATTTCGGTACTGATCGCCCAGACCGACTCCCGATCGGAGCCTACTGGGTCGACGAGCCCCCAGTCTCGAACGACGACCCCGGGTGGAATGCCCTCAATCGACAGTTCACAGCCCATCAATACGACAAACTCGCACGCCTCAAGCGCATCACGGGTGATCTTCGTCGGTGACCGGTCGGATAAGTCGTAGCCTTTCTCAGCCATCACCTCTATGACGCTCGGATGGATCGCGTCAGCGGGATCGGTCCCACCAGAAACGACCTCGATGTCACTTCGATTCTGAACCTGAACTTGGGTTTCGGCGAGCGCGGCGGCGATCTGACTCCGGCCTGCGTTTTCGACGCAGACGAACCCGAGGCGAATCGGATCGGGGATGTCTGTGTGTGGTGCCATCGGTGTGTCCTCTCGTCAGTCGTCTTCGGCGGGCGGTGTGGAAGAAGACGTGCCGAGCTGTCCGGTCGTGGCACCACTCCAGTCGAACTTGTGCTGGAAGTACAGGGCGAGGTTGACCAGCGCCAACAGGACAGGCACCTCGATGAGCGGGCCGACGACGGTCGTGAACGCGACACCGGAGCCGACACCGAACACCGCGACGGCGACCGCGATCGCGAGCTCGAAGTTGTTCGAGGCGGCGGTGAACCCGATGGCCGTCGTGGTCGAGTAGTCCGCGCCGATGCCCTTGCCCATCCCGAAGCTCACGAGGAACATCACCACGAAGTAGATCGTCAGCGGGACGGCGATCAGGAGCACGTCACCGGGCGAGGCGACGATGTTCTCGCCTTGCGTGGCGAACATCACGATAACCGTAAAGAGGAGCGCGACGAGTGTGAGTGGGTCGATCTTCGGGACCAAGGTCTCGTCGTACCACTCCTGGCCTTTGGTACGTGTGCCGACGTACCGCGTCAGGAATCCGCCGACGAAGGGGATGCCGAGGAAGATAACGATCGCCTGGAACACCTGGATCGGCGTCACGTTGAACGCCTCGATGCCCGCGACGAGCGTCTCCGTCCCGAGCAGTGGCGGGAGGAACAGCCCGAAGAACCAGACGTAGACACCATACGTGATGATCTGGAAGAGGCTGTTGAACGCCACCAGCCCGGTAACGTACTCGGTCGAGCCCTCTGCGAGTTCGTTCCAAACGAGCACCATCGCGATGCAGCGGGCCATCCCGATGAACACGAGCCCGAGGAAGAACTCCGGGCGAGCAGGCAGGCCGGGAACCAGTCCGCTGAAGAAGATCACGGCGAGTCCGAACATGAGCGTCGGGCCGATCAGCCAGTTCTGGACGAGGCTCAACCCGAGGACGCGCCAGTTGCTGAACACTGCGCGAAGTTGCGAGTAATCGGCCTTCGCCAGCGGCGGATACATCATAGCGATGAGCCCGATTTCGACGAGGTGGAAGTCCTGTATCGGCTGGGTTACCGACGGGGCGACGAATCCGAGTCCCACGCCGACGGCCATCGCACCGAGGATCCAGACGGTGAGGTACTTATCGAGGAAGTCCATCGACCGCGGGTCGCCACAGCTCTCACAGTCGCAGTTCGAGCCGTGGTCGTGGGCCTCGACGTTACTCATCGCTCACACTCCCCTCGAGGACGGTGACGAGCGCGACAGCCCGGTTAGTAGCACGGTACTTCTTCCACCGGCCATCCTTGCGGCCCTCGACTAGTCCTGCCTCGACGAGTTTCGAGAGCGCGTGGCTGAGCCCGCTCTCGGTCACGTCGACGACCGCATTCAGTTCACAGACACAGAGTTCTTCTTGTGCGGCAACGAGCACACGGACCAGGGTGTATCGTGTCTCGTTGGAGAGTGCAGAGAGCACATCGAGTTCAGTGTTCACCTGTGGTGTCCCGAGTGCTGCTTCGAGGGTGCTGAGTTCGTCGAGGCGGCGCTCGACATCCTCGTTGCGACACTCCCCGAGTTCGTCATCGAGATAGCGTCGAAGTCGTTCTGTAGTTTGCCCCATCGATATTGAATTGAGTAGATCTTCAATTAATAGTTGCGGTATGGCAAGATATCACTCACACACGTAGGCCAATATGCGAAAAACGACAGTCGAAAATATGCGGAACGAATTCCAGTTGAACAGTATTTAAATCTGAATATGGGGGAGAACTCAGTGACCGAATCACAGCGAAGTCGTGCCAGTGAGAGGCCGCAAGTAGCGTAACGGAACGGAATTCCTCGGTGGCTACGGCAACAAACGGGAGACGCAGACTCCCTCTTTATCCAGGGACAACCATGAGCTGAATCGAATAACGGGAGATATCTACCAACGAATTCATCCCGATCAGTCTCCCGCTACACCAATCGAGTCGATCGGAGCCGTATGCATTGAGACAGCCAGTCTCACCAACTGCATCACCCGTGCGTGAGACTGCTCGTACGGACACTGACCCGTCGACCGTCCCGGATTCGTTGCGTGTCCGCTCGTCGTGCGTGATGGGTCCTGACGCGACCGACCGCGCTCCCCCGCGGATGACTCGAATAATCACAACTCCGAGGAGTGTGAAAATCTCGTCCCTTGATGCAGTCACGGAGCGCATCTGCAACACATGTACGACTCGGTCCCGCTGCAGGTTTCCGCCCTCGGGTTCACGATAGTCGGCCTGTTCGTCTTGGTGTTGGCGATAGTGACCGTCTCGCAGATGGTTCGGTTCGTCGACGCCTACGACAAGCAGGCGCTCACCGTGTTCGGCGAGTATCGGGGGTTGCTCGAACCGGGCATCAACTTCGTTCCGCCGTTCGTGTCACGCACGTACACGTTCGACATGCGCACACAGACGATGGACGTGCCCCGACAGGAGGCGATCACGCGGGACAACTCCCCCGTGACGGCGGACGCCGTCGTCTATCTCCGTGTGATGGATGCGAAGAAGGCGTTTTTGGAGGTCGACGACTACAAGACGGCGGTTTCGAACCTCGCCCAGACCACGCTCCGGGCGGTCATCGGCGACATGGAACTCGACGACACGCTGAACAAGCGCCAGGAGATCAACGCGCGCATCCGCAAGGAACTGGACGAACCCACCGACGATTGGGGGATTCGCGTCGAGTCGGTCGAAGTCCGAGAGGTCAATCCCAGCCCCGAGGTGCAGAACGCGATGGAACAGCAGACCGGTGCAGAGCGGAGACGTCGGGCGACGATCCTCGAGGCACAGGGCGACCGCCGGAGTGCCGTCGAGAAAGCCGAGGGTGACAAGCAGTCGAACATCATCAGAGCACAGGGCGAAAAGCAAAGCCAGATCCTCGAGGCACAGGGCGACGCGATCTCGACGGTCTTGCGCGCGAAATCCGCGGAGTCGATGGGTGAGCGTGCGATCATCGACAAGGGGATGGAGACGCTCGAAGCGATCGGTCAGGGGGAGTCGACGACGTTCGTCCTCCCGCAGGAACTCACCTCGCTGGTGGGTCGCTACGGCAAGCACCTCACCGGGAGCGACGTATCGGGCGACGAACAGCAGCTAGAGAGTCTCCAGTTCGACGCCGAGACGCGCGAACTCGTCGGACTCGACGACATCAAGGAGATACTCGGCGAAATCGACCGAGCGTCGGAGATGGATATCGAAGAGTTAGAACAACAGGCCAAGGCAGTCAAGGACGGGGCTCCGAGCGCCGAGAGCGCCGCCTCCACCGGTGATGGAGCATGACTGCCGAACGAAACCCTCCGAGGGGATGGGAGTTGGAAACGGAGCGGACGACGTACGACGAACTCATGGGCCGGGACTACACCACGGTGCTCTATCGACAGGAAGACACCAGAAACGCGGTGTACATCCACGAGGTGATCAACGGAGACAACGTCTGGGCGTACGCCGTCCACCGGTCGGGACGGGACGGTAACCTCGGTACCGCCGCCGACCTAGAGGCGGCAAAACGGATCGCGTTCGCGTTCATGAACGACCCCGTCGCCAGCGCCTGACGGCCGCCACACCGTCGACGGCGCTGGATCACACGCACCGGGATCCCGATCGGACGACCACCGCCGCGGGATGGCCCCGAGAACCCGGTATTCGGTTCGTTTCGCGGTCGGGTGTCCACGGCCCCGCGTAGCGGGCGGACGACCCGTCCGCTCGGCGGCAACACCGGCCGTAGTCTCGGAGAGGCGCCGGATCGGTTGGTCCGGTGCCACGAACGGGGCCCTGTGGAACGAGGGCAAATATTTTAATTAGCCGCATCTAATTCATAAGAATGTGTAATACTAATTCACGTTCGGTAACCGCGTACGACGGTTGGTCGGCCGGGGCCGTGAGGTGGCGTCGATGCCGTCGCTGACCTACCCGGACGCCGCAGCGCTCACGAAGCGCCTGGAGGCCCGACTGGTCGAGGGCCTCCGCTCGGAACTCACGGCTACGCGGCGGTCGGTCCTCGGCGGCCTCGGCTTGGCGGGCGGGGCGACCCTCGCGGGCGTGGGCCGGGCGGACGACGGCGGTCACGCCGGCGGTCAGGACGGCTCGCACGGCAACTTCGGCGCCGTGGGCGAGTACCGCGACCTGGAGTTCGACCCACACGAGTACCTGCGGCGGTTCAACACGGGCCGCGGCGAGAGCGAGAACGTCCCACAGGACGTCTACGAGGAGGACGGTCGGACCGTCCGCGAGTTCACCCTCACCGCCGTCGACACGACGGTCACCATCGCGCCGGGCGTCGAGTTCTCGGCGTGGGCCTACAACGGGCAGGTGCCCGGGCCGACGCTCCGGGCCGTCGAGGGCGACCTGATTCGCGTTCACTTCGAGAACCTGGGCCGACACGCCCACACCATCCACCCCCACCTCCGCAACCTCGATCCGTCGATGGACGGGGTGCCGACGAACGGTCCCGGCGTCCTCGACACCGGCGAGTCCTACACCTACGAGTGGATCGCACAGCCGGCCGGCTGTCACTTCTATCACTGCCACTCGCTCCCGCTGAAAGAGCACATCCACCGGGGCCTGTACGGCGCCATCGTCGTCGATCCCGATCCGGAGCGGGTGTCCGAGCGGCCCGCGGAGTACTGTGACGCGCATCCCTCGCAGATCACCCCGGCGCTCAGTGCGGACCTCGTCGCCGAAGCGGAGACCCGCAACCACGCTCACGACGCCAACGACGCCGTCGACGAACTGGTGATGGTGATGAACGGCTTCGACACGAACTTCGACGGCGACAACGAGGTGTACGCCGTCAACACCCGCGCGTTCGCCTACGGCGTCGGCGACACCGACGGCGAGGGCCACTGGGAGCCCGGCGAGACGAAACACCCGATCCAGGTGGACCGGACGCGCCGCCAGCGGGTGTACCTGATCAACGCCATCGAGTTCGACCCCATCAACTCCTTTCACACCCACTCGCAGTTCTTCGACTACTACGATCACGGGACGGGACTGCGCCCCACCCACGCGACGGTGGATACGGTCATGCAGTGTCAGGCCCAGCGCGGGATCATCGAACTCGACTACGCGTCACACGATCCGGGACTGTACATGTTCCACGCTCACCAGTCCGAGTTCGCCGAACTCGGCTGGATGAGCTTCTTCGAGGTGATCTGAATGACCGACTCGACCGACGGTGGGACGGCCGCCCCACGGATCGACCGACCGCTGGGACTGCCACGCTGGGCCGCGGCCGTCCTCCCACTGCTCCTGCTAGCGCTGCTCGCCGGCGGCTTCTTCGCCGCGACGCCGTTCGCGTCGCTCGACGCCGGCGGCGAACCTCTCCCCGACGTGACGGTGAGCCACACCACCCTGCCCGACGACGAGACGGTGATCCTTCACGTCACGAACAACGGCCCGGACGCGGTGACCATCTCGCAGGTGCTCGTCGACGACGCCTACTGGCACTTCGAGGTGCGCGGCGCTGGCGGGGACGCCACGCTCGCGCCACGGGAGCGCGCCCGTGTCGTCGTCCCCTACCACTGGACTCCGGGGTGGGATCTCGGGTTCGCCCTCGTGCTCTCGGACGGAGCCACGGTCCACCACACGCTCGTCGCCCCGAGCGAGTCGCCCGGATTGACCGCGGACCTCCTGCTCACGATGGCCGCCATCGGTCTGTTCGTCGGCGTCGTTCCCGTCGCCCTCGGAATGCTCTGGTTCCCCTTCCTCCGGACGATGAGCGACCGGTGGCTGCACGCCGTCCTCGCGTTCTCCGCGGGCATCCTCGTCTTCCTCGCGATCGACGCCGGGATCGAGGCCGTCGAACTCGCCGAACGGGTTCCCGGGGCCTTCGAGGGACAGGCCCTCGTCGCGCTGGGCGTCCTCGGGGCGTTCCTGGCGGTGCAGTCCGTGAGTGCGTGGCGCGAGGCCCGGGCGGAAGACGGCGACGCCCGTGCGGCGAGCGGTCTCCGGGTCGCCTATCTCGTCGCGCTCGGCATCGGCCTCCACAACCTCGCGGAGGGGCTCGCCATCGGCAGTTCGTTCGCGCTCGGGCGCGTCTCGCTCGGCGCCTTCCTCGTGGTGGGCTTCATGCTCCACAACGTGACCGAGGGACCCGCGGTCGTTGCCCCGGTGGCCCGCGGCGAGCGCCCGCTGATTCGACATTTCGCCGGGATGGGCGTCCTCGCGGGCGCGCCGGTGATCCTCGGGGGATGGCTCGGCAGCCTCGCGTACTCGCCGACGCTCGGCGCCCTCTTTCTCGCCGTCGGCGTCGGCGCCATCCTCCAGGTCGTCGGAGAGCTTCGGGCCATGATCGGTCGAGGCGGGGCGTCCTCGACGGCGCTCAACCTCCTCACGTTCCTCGTCGGACTGGTCGTGATGTACGCCACCGACCTCTTCGTCGCCCTATGAACCGTCGCACCCTCCTTCGACTCGGCGGCGCCGCACTGCTCGGGAGTCTCGCCGGCTGTTCGGCCGGGAGACGGAACGGCCCCCAGGGCGTGTCGATGACCGACGGCTTCGCGTACGATCCAGCACGGATCACCGTCCCCGCCGGATCGACGGTCCGGTGGGTGAACGACGACGACGTACGGCATTCCGTGACGGCCTATGCCAGGGGCGTCCCGGCGGACGCCTCCTACTTCGCAAGCGGCGGGTTCGAGAGCGAACGCGCCGCGCGCGACGACATCGGGGGCGGGCTGATCGCGGCCGGTGACGCCTACGAACACACCTTCGGGACGCCGGGCACCTACGACTACTTCTGTGTCCCTCACGAGGGGTCCGGGATGACCGGCCGCGTCGCCGTCCGGGCCGACCGACGCGGCTGACCCGTCCGCCCTCACTCCCGCGCCGGCAGCGACGCCCGCCGGCCCTTGGGGATCACGGACCGCAACTCGTCGTGGACGTAGAGGCCGACGCCGATCGGTTCGCGCTCGCCAGCGATCTCGTGGGCGACGATCAGGTAGCCCCAGTCGCCGTCCCACGCCGGGTCGAGGTCCTCACCGGCGAGAAAGCGTGCGGCCTCGTCGGGCCCGAGTCCGATCACGTTTCGCGTCGCCGCGCCGCCGAACCGCTGGACGGCGTTCGTTGTCGGTTTCCAGTGTTCCTGTCGGGTCCGCAGGAACGTCATGCCGACGCCCTCGACGTCGACGGGCGTCGGCAGGTCCGCGCCGAAGATCCAGATCTTCCCGGCGCCTTTCTCCCAGAAGGTGTCCCCGTCGAACGTTTCGGCCGACAGGCCGAAGCGGTCGACCCACCACTCGATCACTTCGGCTCGGGTCGCCCGGCCGGGCACCTCGCGTTCGGCGGCCGTCGCGGGCAGGCGGTCGAACACCTGGCCGTCGTTCGCGGGGTCGTCGCTCACGCGCCCACCTCCAGTTTCGCACAGAAAAAGCCGCCCGTGTCGTTGTGGTGTGGGTAGATGCGGAGCGCCTTCTCGACGCTCGGATCGTACGCCTCACCATCCCACTCGGTGACGCCGGACACGCCGTCGAGGGGGGCGTCGACGTCGACGAGGCGACAGTCCTCCGCGTCGAGGACGTGATCCAGCACTGCCTCGTTCTCCTCCGGCGCGAACGTACAGGTGGAGTAGACGACAGTCCCGCCGGGACGGGTGGCCTGGACCGCCCGCCGGAGGATCCCCTTCTGGACGCCCGCGACGCTGTGGACGTGATCCAGCGACCAGGTGTCGAAGGCGTCGGGGTTCTTGCGGATGGTGCCCTCGCAGGAACAGGGCGCGTCGACGAGGACGCGGTCGAAGGCGTCGACGCCGTCGTCGGCGTCCCGGCCGCCACCCCCCAGCGGCTTCAGCGAGAAGTTGCGCGCGTCCCGGTTGGTGACCACGAGGTTCGTCACGCCGAGGCGCTCGGCGTTGTGGCGGAGCGCCGAGAGCCGACCGAGGTTGTTGTCGTTGCCGACCAGCAGCCCCGAGTCGTCCATCAGCGCCGCCAGTTGCGTCGTCTTGCTCCCGGGGGCGGCGCAGGCGTCCCACACCCGGTCGTCGGGGTCGGGGTCGAGGATCACCGCCGGCAGGTTCGACACCTCCTCCTGGCCGTGGATCCAGCCGTGGGCGTGGGGCCAGTTCCGACCGGGCGAGTCCGCGGGCAGGCGGAGCACGCCGGGATGCCAGTCGGTCTGCTCGTGGGCGACGCCCGCGGCGTCGAGGGCCGTCCGCACCCGGTCGACGGTCGCCTTGATCGTGTTGACGCGGACGACCGACGGGAGCGGCCGGTCACAGGCCGCCCGGAACGCCTCGACGTCGTCGACGAGCGATTCGTACCGCTCCAGCGGAGTCATCGGCCGACCTTCGCGGGGGTGGGGTTAGTGGGTTTCGACCCGCTCTCGGCGCGGGGCCGGCTGCCGACTCCCTCAGACGGCGGCGCTGGCGGCTCCCGGTGAGGCTGTCGGTGACCGGGCACGACGGACGCGACACGACCCCCTGACCGTTCAGAACGGTTTCACGTCGTCGCGCCGTCCGTCGAGTACGTCGAACCGCTCGTCACGCCGGCGTTCGAGCCAGGCGAGTAGCCGCTCGGCCCAGGCGAGTTTCTTCCGCTTCGTCGCGTCGACGGTCCGGTCGTCGAAGTCCCACCCCGGGAACGACAGTGTCGCGGCGCCGACGGCGTCGGCGAGGAAGGCGGCCCGATCACCGTCGGTGAAGCCACCGTAGTTCACGACCGGTCCCCGCGGCTCGGCCTGCGTCGTCGGGAGGACGTACTCGCCGTCGAACCGCGGGACCCACTCCTCGACCGCGGGGACGTTGTCGCCGTGGGCGTGGACGGCAACGGGGACGCCCTCGCGGGTCAGATCCCGGGCCGTGGCCGGCGTCTTGTCGAGGTCGGTGACCATCAGGTCGACGGCGACGCCGGCCTCGCGGAGCGTCTTCGCGGCGGTGGAGGCGGCGACGACGCGGTCCGCCGCCGCCGCGACGTCGAACTCCTCGGTCAGGGAGGGACCGGCGCCGGCGACGGCGACGGTGGCGCCGGCGATGGGGTCGAGTCGCGACTCGTCGAAGGTGTCGACGAGGGCCGCGAGCGCGTCGCGTGCCCGTTCGTCGGCGGCGCGGCTGTAGCCGAAGTCGTCGAGGATCCGGTCGTAGACGGGACTCCAGGTGCGGTAGTTCATCGCGCAATAAGGACACAGTAGCCGGCACGACACCAAGTACCCCTACCCGAGTGTCGCCCCGGCTTCCACGGCCCCATTTTCGAAGCGTCTGGCATAAGCTTTCTCTTAGTCGTCAATCTCGTCGACCGCCGCGAGCGCCCGGTCTAGGGCGTCGGAACGGCCCGTCGCGGCCTCGACGACGGTCGACAGATCGGCGGGCGTCCCCGCGAGCAAGCGCCGGTCGTCGTCCGCCGCGCCGGCGACGGTCGCGGGCGTGCCGCGCGTGGCGGCCGCCAGGGCGTCTCGCTCGCTCGGGGAGAGCCCGCCGAGTTCGAAGACGCGGATCGTCCCCCGACGGTCGGCGGCGTCGTCGCCCCCGAGGCGGTCGAGGTGTCGGCCCATCTCGCGGACGGTCGTCACGTCGAGTTGTTCGACGGTCACCTCGGCGTCGGTCGCCCGCAGTCGGTCCCGGGCGAAGGCGTCGCCGACGAGGGCGGCGTCCCGCGTCTCGGCGACGTCGTGAGTGCGGATCACGTGGGCGCCGCGTTCGACGGCCATCGCGGTGGCGGCGAGGCTCACGGGCAGGGCCGCCTCGGTGGAGCGCCCGGCCAGATCACGGAGGAAGTTCTTGCGGTTGATTGAGACGAGGATCGGCCGGTCGAGGCCGCGAAACTCCCGGAGTCGGCGAAAGGTCTCGCGGTCGTCGTCGAGGGTCTTCGCCTCGCTCCAACCGCCGAACGCGGGGTCGACGATGGTCTTGTCGGTGAGTCCCTCCCGCTGTAGTGCCTCGTAGATATCGTCGACCGACTCGACGGCGCCGGGACGGGTGAGGTCGGGCGGACTGGCCATCTTTGCGACCGCCACGTCGCGCTCGGCACAGACCCGTGGCATCTCGGGGTCGGCGAACCCGCAGATGTCGTTTACCATGTCGAAGCCGGCGTCGAGGGCCGCCTCGGCCACCTCGTGATAGCGCGTCTCGATCGAGAAGACGGCGTCGCCGGAGACGCTCTCCATCGCCGCGACGGCGGTGTCGAGACGGTCGAGTTCCTCCTCCGCGGAGAGCACCTCGAAGCGCTTGTTCGCGGATTCGAGGCCCACGTCGACGATGTCGGCACCCTCGCCGATGAGTTCCTCGTCGACGTAGGCGGCGGCCTCTCCGGGGTCGTCGAAGACGCTCGGCTCGTACGGAGACTCCTGGCTCACGTTCAACACGCCCATGAGCCGTGGCGGGTAGTCGTCGCCGATGCCGAGGCCCGCGGCGTCCACGTTTCGCATGGGGACCCCTCGGGACCCGATCACCATATGCGGACCGGTGGACCGCCCAAGACACGCTCTTTTTGTTCACCCGAGCACTACCACCGGATAATGGCTAAGGTCAGTATCGGGCTTCGCGGCTGGCGCTTCGAGGAATCCGACGTGTTCACCGACGACGGGGAGTTCAAACCTCTCGACGAGATTCCGCCGGACCCGCGGGATCGGCTCGTTCGACTCACCCGGCTGGTCGACAAACCCTGTGACGCCTGCTATCTGGTTCACGGCGAGGCGGACGTCGATCGGTGTACGCCCGCGGCGATCGTCTACGGCGAACCCGGCGGGGAGATCCTGTTGTGTGAGTCCCACGAGGCGGATTTCCTCTACTGGTATCGCGAGGCGGGCGGGGCAGCCCACCGCGGCGAGGAGACCTTCGCCGACGAGTTCCACGAGTGGTTCGACGCCGGCGGACGTGCACCGGAGGAGTACGGCGGCCTCGACCACGTCGAGACCGACCGGTCGGAACTCCCCTCGCCGCCCGACCCCCAGGAGATCCACCGCCGCCTCAACGAGGACTTCGAGGGCCGGCGGATCGATCTGCGCGACGTCGACGACGCGGACGATACGGACGGCGACGGCGCGGCCGACGCGGACCTCGACCTCGACGAGGTCGACCTCGGCACCGACTATCCGTCCCGATGAGCGGGCAGCGACCGGTCGTCGTCGTCGTCGACGCGGAGACGCCGGGCAACGTCGGCACCATCGCCCGAGCGATGAAGAATTTCGGGCTGACGGAACTGAAGTTGGTGAATCCGCCACCCCTCGATCCCGACGGGGAGGCCTACGGCTTCGCCGGCCACGCCCGGGAGGACGTGCTCCCGAACGCCGAGGAGGTGACCTTCGACGAGGTGGTGGCCGACTACCACACCGTCGGCTGTACGGCGATCACCGGCGAGGACAGCCGCCGCCACGTGCGCTTCCCGTTCAAGACGCCGCGGGAGTTGGCCGAGAGCCTGTCGACCGTCGACGCGCCGACCGCGCTGGTGTTCGGCCGGGAGGGTCGCGGCCTCGACAACGAGGAACTCGGCCGACTGGACGAGGTGTGTTCGATCCCGGCGAGCGCGGACTACCCCGTCCTCAACCTCGGCCAGGCCGCGACGATCCTGCTCTACGAACTCCGCGACCAGACCGTCGAGGAGACACAACTGCCGGACGTGGAGCGCGAACGGGCCGACGAGGCCGACGTCGAACGCTTCCACGACTTCGTGGCGGAGTTTCTGGACGCCAGCGGATACCGGGAGGTCAAACGCGACAAGACCCGGCGACTGGTGCGCCGGCTGATCGGCCGTGCCCACCCGACGGATCGGGAGATCCACACCCTGCTCGGAGTGTTGCGGCGAGCGACTGGACAGTTGGACCACCGACGCGAACTGCTGGCGGAGTACGACGAACCCGACCGGTGGTGATACTGCCAACAGTACGCCTCGAACCAGTTACGATCGGCCGCCCGAACCGACGTGGCGACCCCGCCCGGACGGCGACTCCCGCCGTCACTCCCGTGCGACCAGTACGAGCGCCTCGATGGCGAGGACCGTCTTCTCGCCGGCAGTCGTCTCGACCCCCCAGCGCACCACGCCGTAGTCGTCGGTGCCGTCCGACTCGTCGACGCCGTGGATGGTCGAGTGGATCGTCAGTTCGTCGCCGGGAACGACCGGCTTCGGCCAGCGGAGGCGGTCCAGTCCCTTCGCGCCGAGCGTCGCCGTCTCCGAGAGGAAGCCGTCGACGAACAGCCGCATCGACATTGAGGCGGTGTGCCACCCGCTCGCGATCAGGTCGCCGTAGATGGAGTCGGCCGCGCGGTCGGGGTCGGTGTGGAACCACTGTGGATCGTACCGCTCGGCGAACGACACGATCTCGTCCTCGGTGACCGCGTAGGTTCCGTACGACTCGTCGTCCCACCGCTCGACCTCGTCGAGAAAGACCGTCATCGGACCGGTCGACGGCGGCCGGGATCAAGTACGTTCTCCCTCGGGGCCGTCTCCCGACCTGTCGACGACTCGATGTCGGGAACTTATGATGGGTGCCGGCCAGATGTAGGCCATGAGGGTTCTCTGTGTCGATCCAGCCTCGGACGAGGGGCACGCCACGCAGTCAGCACTCAGTCGTGTCGGTATCGACGCGACGGTCTGTGGCTCCCTGCACGAGGCTCGCGAGACACTCGACGAGTCGGTCGTGGGCGTGGTCACCGAGTACGACCTCCCCGACGGGACCGGACTCGAACTCGTCGACGAGGTCCGGACGGTCGTCCCGGACGCGACCTGCGTGCTCTTTACCGACGCGGGGTTCGACGAACTGGAGACGGCCGCCCTCGGGACGACGGTCGCCGAGTACGTCGACAAGGGCCTACCGGACGCTCGCGAGGAACTCGTCGACCTGCTGTCGTTCGGCATCGACAACCGGAGCCAGACCGCCTATCCCCTCCCGCGGGACGAGGTGGCCCGCCTCGACGCCGTCGAGGAGTACGTCGACGACCCGAGCGCCCTCGACACGTCGCTCGACCGTCTCACGACCGTCGCCGCGGCGCTTTTCGACGTCGACTCGGCTACGGTCGGCTTCCTCGAAGCTCACGAGGAGCGGTTCGTCGCCTGCCACGGCACCGACGTCGACAGCCTGGCGCGTGAGGATACGATCTGTACGTACACGGTCCTCGACGACGGGGTGACCGTCGTCCCCGACACCCGAGAGGACCCGCGGTTCGAGACGAACGACGAACTCGTCGCGGCCGACATTCGTTTCTACGCCGGGGCGCCGATCCGGACCGACGAGGGGGACGCCATCGGCGTGTTCTGTCTGTTCGACGCCGAACCGCGCGCCTTCGGCGACGAGGACCGAACCCTGTTGTCGACGCTCGCCGACGACGTGATGGATCGACTCGATCTTCGGAGACGACTCCGGGAGGCGACGGCGGGTGATCGCGATGAGTAATCGAACCTACTCCTTCGAGAGTCTCCCGCTCGATCCCGTCACGGGCGGGACGAGCGTTCTCGTCGCCGGGCCGTCACACATCGGCACCAAGGAACTCGCCTATCGGATGCTCGCCGGCGGCGACGAGGAAGGCGTCATCATCCTGACGACGAACGCGACGGCGGCCGACATCGCGATCGAGTGTGAGACGGTCGGCATCGAGGCGACGCCGGATCGAATGGGTATCGTCGACTGTCTGGATAGCGACGACAGCGGCGTTCCGGCCCGCGTGTTGACCGTCTCGAGCGCGCAGGATCTGACGGGGATCGGGATGCGGTACTCCAAACTCTATCGGGAGTTCCACCGCGAGGGTGTCGAGGCAGTCCGGACCGGCCTGTTCTCGATCTCGACCGTCCTCTCGCTGACGGAACTACGAACCGTCTCCCGGTTCGTCCACACCCTCGTCGGGCGAGTGAGCAAGGTCGAGGGACTCGGCGTCTTCCTCGTCGATCCGGCGATGCACGACGAGCGCGAACTCCGCACTCTCTCGCAGTTCTGTGACGGTCGGATCGACGTGCGTGAGGGTCCGGAACTCCGCTCACAGGGCTTTCTCGGCGGGGACTCGGGGTGGATCCCCTTCGATCCGCTCCCGACGGACACCCGCGAGTGACTCGCCGCACGCGTCCGGAGGAACGGAACGCGTACGAAAGTGATTAGTTTCGTCAGTATGAGGTCCCCCCGATGCCGGACTCGGACAGCGGCGACATCCGGGTGCTGTACGTCGACGACGCGGAGACGGTCGATCCGACGGCGAGACGTCTCGAACGCGAGGACGGACGGTTCGCCGTCGAGACGGCGACCGACCTTTCCGACGGACTCGCCCGTCTCGACGGCGGCGTCGACTGTGTGGTCTCGGAGTACGAGATGCCGGGTGGAACCGGGATCGGATTCCTGCGGGCGGTTCGCGAGCGTTTCCCGGAGGTGCCCTTGCTCCTGTATACGGACACGGGAAGCGAAGCGGTCGCCAGCGAGGCGATCTCGGCGGGCGTCACCGACTACCTCCGGAAGGGGACCCACGCCGACGACCACGCGACCCTGGCGAACCGCGTCCGGGACGCGACCGACTGCCACGAGCGCGAACGCCGGTTCGAAGCCGCCTTCGAGAACACGTACACCTTCAGCGGCCTCCTCGACCCGGACGGGACGGTGGTGGAGGTCAACGAGACGGCCCTCGATTTTGCCGGGGTCGACCGGGAGTCGGTCGTCGGGACGCCGCTCTGGGAGGCACCGTGGTTCCAGTCGAGAGTCGCGGCTCGGCAGACGGCACGCGAGGCGGTGTCCCGGGCCCGTACCGGCGAACTCTACCGGGACGAGGTCCGCGTGCAAGGGGCGGACCGCGAGGCCGTGGTCGACTTCTCGGTTCGGTCGGTCACCGACGAACGGGGGACGGTGACCGCGCTGGTGCCCGAGGGACGGGATATCACCGAGCGCAAGCGGTGGGAACGTGACCTCCGGCGGAGCGAACGCCGACTCGACGACGTCTTCGAGGATCCGGAGATGCTCGTGGGCGTGCTCTCCCCGGACGGTCGGCTGCGCGACGCCAACCGGACGGCGATGCAGTTCGTCGACGCGGACCTCGAGGACCTGGTCGGCGAACCCTTCTGGGCGACGCCCTGGTGGACCGACGAGAACCGGACGCGTGTCCGGCAGTGGGTCGAGCGCGCCGCCGAGGGCGAGTACGTCGAGTACGAGGCCGACCACGCCACGGCGGACGGCAGTATGCGGACCGTGAGCGGGACCGTCCGGCCGGTCACCGACGACTCGGGAACCGTCGTCTCGCTCATCGCGTCGGCGAGGGACATCACCGAACGCCGCGAGCACGAACGGGAACTCCAGCGGCGGAACGAGCGACTCGACGAGTTCACGAGCGTCGTCTCCCACGACCTCCGGAACCCGCTGAACGTGGCGACCGTTCACGCCGCTTTCCGTTTCGAATCCTATGTGTGATCGAACGGCTGTATTGGAATCGAAACCGATGCGACTCAGGTTCGCTCGCCGATCTCCTCGCGGAGCGCGTCGCTGACGACTTCGCCGTCGGCCTTGCCGCGGAGGGCGCCCATGCACTCGCCCATGAGCGCGGAGAACGCGCCCATCCCCTCGCGTTCGACCTGTTCGGCGTTGCGGTCGACGGCCTCGGCGACGGCATCGCGCACCTCGCGCTCGGAGACACCGGAGAGGCCGGCCTCCTCGACGGCCGCCTCGGGGTCGAGGGACGGATCCTCGGCGAGCGTCGTCAGGACCTCCTCGACGCCCTCCTTCGCCAGGTCGCCGTCCTCGACCAGGCGGAGGACGCCGAGTAGGTGATCGTCGCTGAGTCGGTCGATCGACACGTCGTCGCGACGGAGTTCGGTCAGCGTCCCTTCGAGCACTCCGGCGGCGAACGTGGCGTCGACGCCCGCGTCGACCGCCGCCTCGAACAGGGGCATCCGTCGTCCGTAGGCCACCTGTTCGGCCAGCCCGGCGTCGAGGCCCAGATCCGTCCGGTACCGCTCGACTTTCTCCGTCAGCAGTTCCGGCCGTTCCACGTCGCTCGGGTCGAGTTCGACTGGCGGCACGTCCGTCTCGGGATACATCCGCGCCGCGCCGGGGAGGGGACGGAGATAGCGTGTCGTCCCCTCCTGGGTGGCGTCGCGTGTCTCCTCGGGGACGCCCTCGATGCCCGTCCGGGCGCGGTCGGCGACGGCCTCGATGGCCAGTTCGGCCGTCTCGGGGGCGTCGGCGACGATGGCGACGGCGTCCTCGGGGCCGGCGTCCACGGCGTCGCGAAGCGCAGCCACCTCGCGCTCGGTGACGCCGTATGCCGGAAGTTCGTCCGTGTGGAAGATGCCGCCGGCGCCGTGGCGCTTGGCGTGATCGGAGAGTTCGGTTCCGAAGCGACGGTCGGGCTGGATCTCGCGGCCGACGAGGGCGTCGAACCCGTAGAGCGGGACGGCCTGGACCGCTCCGCCGGCCTCCAGGGCCCCCCGGATCACGCCGCTGTCGGTGTCGGCGAACACGTCGGTCACGTCGCGAGGGTCGCCGACGGCGGCGTCGCGGTCGGCGAGTTCCTCGGCGATCCCGAGGAGTTCGACCTGTCGCTGCACTTCGAGCTTGACGATCTCGTCGATCTGGTCGAGCGCTTGGACGCCCTTGATCTCGACGCGGGCGCCCTCGGCGATGGAGACGTTGACGTCCTGTCGGATGGTGCCGAGGCCGCGCTTGACCGCGCCGGTCGACCGGAGGAGCATGCCGATGCGCTCGGCCGCCTCGCGGGCCTGTGCCGGCGTTCCGATGTCCGGACGAGTGCCGATCTCGACCAGCGGGATGCCGAGTCGGTCGAGGCTGTAGCGGACGCCGTCGTCCGTCTCCTCGACGCGGCCGGCGCTCTCCTCTTCGAGCAGGAGGTCCTCGACGCCGACGGGGCCCTCGCTCGTCTCGATCCGCCCGTCCTGCCCGACGAGCGCGCTACGCTGGAACCCGGAGGTGTTCGACCCGTCGACGACGATCTTTCGCATCACGTGGGCCTGGTCGACGGCGGTCATATCGAGGAGGTCCGCGATCTGGAGGGCCACGTCCAGGGCCTCGTCGTCGATTCGGCCCGGCGGTTCGTCGTCCTCCTCGACGAGACAGGTGGTGTCGAAGGCCAGATACTCGAACTCGCGGTCGACGCGACTCTCCTCGACTGCGGCCTCGTCAAGTTCGCCGAGTTCGCTCTTCGTCGGGTGGAGATACCGGGAGAACGCCCGACTCGCCTCCTCGGGGTCCCGACGCTCGGTCGGGCACGCACAGAACAGTTTCGTCGCGGTGTCGAGTTGCTGGTGGATCTCCAGCCCCGCGACCAGCCCGAGCGTCTCGTAATCGTACTCGCTCATCGTCGGTATCTCGATCCGGCGAGCCTAAAAGCGTTCAGTCTCCCCCGCGTCGACTGACCCCCCGTCTTCGAAACACGACGGTCTCATCGGATATGCGGCCGACATCCACACAGGGTGGCGACGTGCGGTCCTCCTCGTCGTGCTGACGGTGCCGTCGTCGACGAGTCGGCGTTGGTCACGCCCGTCTCCGGACGTGTGCCGGTCGGTTGCCGTGGGGTCCCGTCCCACGAAACGCTTAATAACACCGTCGCCCACTTTTCGTTCATGGCCTCGAAGCGTTCCATCGCCACGCGCACTGCCGCTCGGACGAGTTCCAGCGAGGACTCCGGCATCTCCTTTACAGCGCGGGCAAACTTCAAACGCTTCGGGACCGACGGAAACGTCACCGGCCACGTGGATCGGTCGAGGGCGTTACACCACCGGTCGGCCGATGGCCACGGCCGCTAGCGTGGCATGAGCGTCTCCCAACATCCGGTCGCACTCCGCCTCGAGCGACAGGTCGGCAGTGCGACCAAGCTTCTGGCCACGGTGATGATGCTCCCGCTGATCGACGGGATCTTCCCCGCGCTGATCCTGGCGGGCGCGCTCACCTACCCCTTCGGCATCCTCGAGACGGGGCTGCTGATCTTCGGCGGGTCGGCCACCGTGGCCGTCGTCCTCGCCGAGATGGACGGCTCGCCCCGCGAGCGGATGCGCGCAATCGCGCTGCTGGGGGCCGTCCTCCTCCCCGCGGCGGCCGTCGAGGCGGCTCTGGCGCCGACCGTTCAGAGCCTCCTCGATATGGCCGTCTTCCAGCGCTTCGCCGGCCTGGTCATCCTGACCGTCGCGGCCAAGACGGCGAGCGCCCGGGTCGGCGAGTACCTCCCCCGTCCGGCGGTCATCATCGGTCTGGGACTGATCGCCAGCCTCCAGCCCGCAGGCGCGGCCGTCACCTTCGTGGCCGACCCCGGCCTCGTCGCCCGGGGCGTCGCCGCCGCTGGCGTCGGCGTCGGCTTCGCCATGCTGGTCGCGGCCCTCGGACCCGTCCTGCAGGAGTCGGTCGACCTCGACCTGTTCCGCTTCGGGAGCGCCGTCGCCCTCGGGATGCTCGCACTCTCGGTGCTGGGCCTGATGCCGACCGAGGCACCCGTGGCCCTCGGCGTCCTCTGTGTGACTGCCGTGTTCTCGTTCGACCCCGACGGTTCCCCCCTCGACGACGAGGCGGACACCGACCCGGACGCGGACGTGGATGCGGCCGACGACGAGGCGGACGCCGACTCGGACGCGGCCGACGCGCCGACCGCGCCGGCCGACGACGAGGGCCGGTCCTCGCCGTTCCCAGTCGAAGAGGAGTCCCGCGCGCCGTGGCTGTGAGCCCGGTGCGGTCGCCCTCCGCCGTCGGCACGGGGAGGCCGGGCGAGCCCCGGTGATGTCCTCGTGGCGGTCGGTTCCCGGAGGACCGGAGTGACGTCGTCGTCGACGCTCCGGATTTTTATCGGTGGATCACCAACTGGCTCCCATGAGCGAGCGAGTGCGGGCCCGCGTCTTCGTCTCCGGGCGGGTCCAGGGGGTCTACTACCGGGCGAACACCCGGGACGCGGCGCGGGCAAGGGACGTGGACGGCTGGGTGCGCAACCTGCCGGACGGTCGTGTCGAAGCCGTCTTCGAGGGCACCGAGGACGCCGTCGAGTCGATGGTCGAGTGGTGTCGGACGGGAAGTCCGGCCGCCGACGTCCGCGACGTCGACGTGACCACCGAGCAACCGGAGGGCGAGTCGGGGTTCGTCGTCCGCCGATGAACCGGTACCCTCGTCCCCCCGGCGTCAGATCGGAGCGAGTACGGTGACGTCGGTCGTTGGACGCGCCGCCGCCGTCGTCGGCGTCGTGGGCCTCGTCGTGGCGCTCGGCACGGGCTATCTCGTCGTTCGCGGCCCCTTCCTCGGCGGCGCGACGCTCTCGCCGCGACCCCTACTCGCGACGCTCGGCGCGTTCGTCGTCGGCGTTACTGTCGCAGCGTGGGGGATGACGCGCTACGCCCGCCTGTAGCGTGCGCCCCGCCTCGGGGGTAGTTTTATGATGGCCCCGAACCCCCATCGTCGTACATGAAGGACTATCTCATCCTCCGTGATCTCGACGACCCGATCGGCCGTGACGACCTCGACGCCGCCGCGGAGAAGTCGGGCGAAACGCTCGAAGAACTACGGTCGGAGGGGGTCGACATCCGGTGGGTCGAGTCGGAGGTGCTGACGAACGACGACGGAGACGTGACGGGAACGTTCTGTCACTATCAGGCCGAAAGCGAGGACGCGGTGCGGGAACACGCCGACCGTGCGGGCCTCCCGGCGACACGAATCGACCGCCAGGGCGAACCCCTCGGGGGCGAGGACTAGCGGCGTCGAAAGGCATCCTTCAAGTCCCCCCGCGACCTACCAACGGTCGAACTATGCCCGAGTGCGTCGAATGCGGGGCCGACGTGACCCTGCACGAGGATCTGGAAGTCGGAGAGATCGTCGACTGTGGAACCTGCGGTGCCGAACTCGAAGTCGTCGGCCTCGATCCCGTCGAACTGGACGCCGCCCCGGAACTCGAAGAGGACTGGGGCGAGTAACGACCGTCGGTCTCCGTCCGCGTTCCGCGTCGCAACCGAGACGTAGCCTCTCCTCTCCGTCGAGGGCGGATCCCGTCGGCATCGGTGGTCACGTCGGGTCCCGTCTGCCGCCCACCCGCCACGGCGGACGGTCCGGCGTCTGTCGACGTAGTGTCGATAAAAGACCACCCGCAGGATCCGGGGACCGAAAGTACCCCTACCAACTGTCCCCGTCTTCCTGCGTCTCGTTAGGTAGCGGGGACCGAACCGATATATATCTTGTGTCAGACGAGAGTCGGACACGACCGTTCAGCGGCATGAGAGTCCGCCACACGGCCGAACTGTCGTCGCGGTCGTGTACCAGTCGCTCGGCTCCGTTGCCGGGACTCCCCGGGCCCGACGGCGTGGGAGAAGAGTTTTGCCGCGGTCCGGCGTACGGCGGCCCATGACCGAGTACACCGTCGAGTTCGTCGGTACGGGCGAGACGATTCAGGTGTCGGAGAAACGGACCATCCTGCAGGCGTGCCTCGACGCCGGCATCGCACAGGAATATTCCTGTCGCGTCGGCATGTGCCTGGCCTGCTCCGCGGAGATAATCGAGGGGGAGGTGACCCAGCCGGCGGCCCGGGCACTGACCGACGCGGAGGCGGAGACGTACGCGCTGACCTGTATGGCACGCCCGCAGAGCGACCTGGTGCTCGATCGCGGGCAGTACCCACCGAGCATCGATGACGCCGCGACCGACGCGGCGGCCGCCGCCGACGACTGACGCCACCCATGGACGCCGACGCCCTCCGCGCCCGGGTCGAAGCCGACGCCGCCGCGGATCTCGACTTGCTCGGCTCGCGGGAGTTGCTGGTTGCACTCTCGGGTGGCGACCCACGGCCCGCGGCGCTCATCGCCGCCGCCGCCCAAAGCGAACGCGCCGCCCGCCGGACGTTCCGCGAGTGGGCCGAGACGGCCGCCGACACCGCCCTCCGGGAGACGTACGCGGCCGTCGCGGACCAGGAGGACGACCACTTCCGTCGGGTACGGTCCCTCGACGACGCGCCCGCGGCGTCCGCTCCCGACGGAGCGGGACCGATGCACGCCTACCTCCGCGGTCGCGACGACCCCATCCACCGGGTCGCGGGCGGGATGGTCGGGCGGACGCTCGTCAGTCTCCGGACCCACGGCGCCCTGATCGATTTCTTCGAGGGACGTGACGCCGCGGCCGAGGGACTGTTCCGGGAGCTACGGGCCGAGACCGCCGACTGCCTCGACGACGGACTCGAGGTGCTCGACGCACGCACTGACGACGACTGGGATGCCGCCGTGGCGGTCGCGGAGTACACCGTCCGTCTGGCGGCCGACGACCTCCGGGACGCCCCCCGGTCGTAGCTCCTGTGTGACCCCCGTGCACTGCCGTGGTACGCTTTTCGGCGCCCGGATCCTTCTCGTGGTATGAGTCACCACGTCACACGACGGAGGACGATGGCGCTCGCCGCCGGCACGGCCCTGGCGGGCTGTCTCGGTGAGACGTCGGATGCGCCCCCGGCCGCATCCGCCACCGAGACGTCCGTCCGCGGTCCGCCGCCGGCCGATCGAGGCCTTCCACTCGCCTACGACCGCGACCGACTCCGAGAGGCCGTCGTCTCCGGTGGGGTTGCCGTGGACGGCATCCCCTCGATCGACGACCCCTCGTTCGTCGACGCGTCGGCTGCCGCGCTTCCGGCCGATGGGGACGTCGTCTTCGGCGTCGTCCGCGGCGGGACGCCGACGGCGTACCCCCGGCAGATCCTCGTCCACCACGAGATCGTCAACGATCGACTGGACGGCGTCCCAGTGAGCGTCACCTACTGCCCGCTCACCGGGACGACGATGGGTTTCGAACGCGGCGCCACCACTTTCGGCGTCTCCGGAGACCTAGTCAACAGCAACCTCGTCATGTACGACCGTGGGACCGACAGCCGGTGGCCACAGATGCTCGCGACCGCCATCGCGGGGCCGCTCTCGGGGCAGTCGCTCCGTGAGTTCGACCTGCACTGGACCACCTGGGGGCGGTGGCGCGCCCGCTACCCCGACACCCGCGTGTTGTCCCGTGACACCGGGTACGTCCGGAACTACGGCGTCGACCCGTACGGCTCGTACGGGCCGAAACGGGGCTACTACGCACAGGAGTACACCGTGTTCCAACCGCTCACGGACGACGGTCGTCTCCCGACCAAGGCAGTGGTCGTCGGCGTCCGAACCCCACAGGGTGCCGCGGCGGTCTCCCGGTCGCGGCTCCGGCGGCGTGGAGTCGCCGACCTTTCGATCGCCGACGACCGCGTCCTGATCGTCGCGGACGACGCCCTCGACGCGGCGTATGGCTACCGGGTACCCGGCGAGACGGCGGTGACGGCCGACTCCGACGGGGTACTCGTCGACGGGACTCGCCACGCCCCGGCCGCGCTCCCGTTCGAGCGGCGGCCGGCGGTCGAAGCGATGTGGTTCGCGTGGTCGGGCTTCTATCCCGGGACGGCGCTCCATGCGTGATCGCGTATGCGGGACCCCGCGCGGCGTCGCCGCTGCCCTCCGCCGGTCCGACGGCCGAGCGGCGTTCCTCCTCGCGGTGGTCGGCTACCCACCGCTGTATCTCGCGTCGATCGGCCACCTCGTCCTCGGCGCTCGGGGGTACTCGATCCGCGTGGTATCGGCGCCGCTCGCGCGGGCCCTGCAGTCGACTCGGTCCTTCTCGTTCGAGCCGATCGCACGGATCACGGTCGATCCCGTGGCGCTGCTAGTGTCGCCGCTCGACGTCGGTATCGCTCTCCTTCTGGCCATCCTCGTCGGCTGCAACCTCGCCGTCGGCGTCGTCGCGTGGCGTGCGCCGGCGGTGTGTGGCGTCGGCGTCGGGAAGTCGGCCGGCGTCCTCGCCGGTCTGCCGGCGTTGCTGACCGGGGCGACCTGCTGTGGCCCTGCCGTCCTCTTCGTCGTCGGCGTCGGCACCACCGGCACACTCGTTTCGGCGGTGCAGTACGCGACGCCGGTGGCGGGACTCCTCCTCGTGGGAAGTCTCCTCGTCGTCGCCGGACGCCGCACTCAGGACTGACGCGACACCTCGGGCGGCTCGACGGTTCCGGTGTCGTCGGTGGCGGTCGACCGGTAGCTGTGGACGGCCGCCGAGACGCCGAACACGACGACGACGACGGCCATCCAGACGAGCGGTGGGAGTGCACCGAACGGTGGAACCCCGAGCCAGACGGCGACGGCGACGACGGCGGACACCGCCGAGAGGGCGAGATAATACCGGTCCCACGAGAGCCGTTCGTCGCCGATCTCCTCGAGGTAGATGTCCAGTTCCTCGATAGCCTCGGTGAGTTCGACGTGGCCGCTGTCGTCGTCGAAACGAACGAGTCCCGTCCGCACAAGTTTCGGCAGGTGGGACTGCTGGAGGGCGGTGTAGACGCGCTTGCGCTCCGCCGCCGTCACCTCGCTGATCGAGCAGTCGTTCTCCCAGGCGGCGACCTGGTCGGCCAGCGAGCCGATAGTCACCGTGTCTTCCTGCAGGAGCGCGTACAGCGCGTACCGGCGGCGGCGGTTCGACAGCACGTCGAACACCTCCTGTTCCGTCGGCGTCTCCCCTCCGTGTGTGACCGCCGTCGCCACGTCCTCGGATGTCTCCGGTCTGACTGCCCCCCCCTGTTCACTCATCCGTGGTCCGGTTGGTGGATGGTGGCTACCTCTGTATTAAAGTTCGTACTGCGATCTCAGGTTCGATAACACGGGGAGGGCCGAACTCGCACTGGGCGCAAACCACAAGACACGAGGTACTCCACGGCGTGTCGAACGTATGAGCAACTATCTCGTCGCGATGGAGGCTGCCTGGCTGGTCAGGGACGTCGAAGACGTCGACGACGCCATCGGCGTCGCGGTCAGTGAAGCGGGAAAACGCCTGAACGAACAGGACAAGGAGTACGTCGAGGTCGAAGTGGGTGTCACGCCCTGTCCCGCCTGTGGGGAGCCGTTCGACTCGGCGTTCATCGCCGCCGACACCGCGCTGGTCGGCCTCCTCCTCGAAATCGAGGTGTTCAATGCCGACGGCGAGAACCACGCCACTCGCATCGCGAAAAGCGAAGTCGGGGGCGCCCTCCGCGACGTACCGCTGTCGGTGATCGAAGTCATGAAAACCGAAGACGACGAGGACTGACTCCGGAGTTCGGACGAAGCCGCCCTCGACCGCTCGACACACGCGTGGCTCGGCATCGGCGCGCCCGAAGAGCGGCGCCGACGTCCCCCGACTTACGGTCCGTCCACGGTCCTCACTCGTCGCGTGTCTTCAGCCACTCGTCGAGGAGGGTCCGGATCGCCGCCGGCCGGTTGTCCCGGTGGTCGCTGAAGGCGATCTCGTCCACGGCATCGAGTGTCTCCTCCTCCAGTTCGACGGTGACCGTCTCCATCTCCGCGAGTCCGTCTCCCTCGGTCATGTGCTAATCGCCACGCGGCAAGCCCACAAATAGCTCCGTCAGACGGCCGTCCGGCGTCCGTGTGACTTTCCGCCCGGGGCGGCGTTCAACGGTAGAAGTCGGACTTCTCTGTCCGGTGTGGAGAGGCCTCGGCGACGCGCCGGACCTTCGAGGGTTCCCGACGCCGCGTGCCGCCCGACGGTTTCGTAGCGAAACTCCGTGTCCGGGGCGAGGCTCGTCACCGCCTCGTGGAGTCGGCCGACGAGGGTCCCGCGGTCGTACGGTTCGCCGGCATCGAGCCAGTCTCGCTCCCGTGCGTAGCCGTCGTTCCCCGACGGAATGACGCTCACCACCACCCGCTCGTCGAGGACGCCTCCGAACGCCACGGCACGGACCATCGCCGCCTCGGCGAGATCCGATCCGTCGAACGGCACGACGAACGACATGGGCTGTACGGGCCAGGGGGTGTGAGTGATTCGGGTCGCTGACTCCCCCGGACCGAAGCCGCTTTGTCGCCGGCTGCCCGCTCCGATGACGTGACCCGACCCGTTGCCCACCACTTCGGCGTGACCGTGGCCGACCTCGATCGGGCGGTCGAGTTCTACCGTGACACCCTCGGTCTCGGCCCCTGCGAGCGATTCAGTGTCTCCGGCGAAGCCTTCGCCGACGTCGTCGGCGTCGACGGCGCCACCGGCCGTTTCGCCCACTTCGACGCCGACGGCGCCCGGATCGAACTCGTCGAGTACGATCCCGAGGGGGCGGCGACCACCGGAGACGCGATCAACCAGCCGGGCGTGAAACACCTCGGCCTCACCGTCGAGGACCTCGACGCCTTCTACGCCGACCTCGATCCCACCGTTCCCACCACGAGTCCACCCCGGACGACCGAGACCGGGACGCGGATCTGCTTCGTTCAGGATCCGGAGGGAAACCTCATCGAGATTCTGGAGGCGTGAGACGGAACCCAAAAGACGTATTCCGTGGTACGGGCTACCCTCGTTTTGAAGAGTCGACTCAGTCACACAGCATGCCCAACTCCAGTCGCAGTCCGTCACGTCGGATCGCCGCTCTTCCCGCACCGCCCGTACCGCTCGACACCGATCGGAACGATCACCCCTCGTCAACGGGGGTGACCTCGGGCGCCGCATGACCGAGAGCGATCCCTCGGGCACCCGCTGGGACGAGGATCACGGCGCTTACGTGAGCCGGTTCGACGAGGCGCGCCGGTCGCCGAGCGTCGCCGTCGCCGAGGCGCTGGCGGCGACGGTCGACGTGGCCGACCGACCACTGTTCGATTACGTCGACCCCGACGCCTTGGACGCCCTCGTCGTCGGGTCGCCCGCCTCGACCGCCGTCACGTTCGACGTCGAGGGTGCGGCCGTCACCGTCCGTGGCGACGGCCGGATCCTCGTCCGGCCGCCGTGACCGGATCGACGACGCGTCGCCACGCTCGTCTACGCCTTCGGTTCGATCCGTCCCGCGAACGTCTGTCGGTGGATCGTTCCGTCCCGAACGACGAACGTGTCGGTACAGAACTCGTAGTCGTTGTCCGGGGTCTCCCCGTTCCAGACGATGTAGGCGTACTCCCCCTCGACGGTCTTCTGATCGAGTTCGATCCGCGAGCCCTCCTGGGCGAACTCCTCGAACAGGCCCGCGAAGAGGTCCTCGATCTCGTCGAGGCCCCGGAACGTCCCCATGTTCGTGATGATCACGGAGTCGTCGGTGTAGTCGTCGAGCGTCGCGTCGAGATCCTGTGTCGTGAACGCGTCCAGGTGATGGTCAAGCACGTCTTCGGTCGTCGTCATGAGTGTGTCACCGATCGTCCGTTTCGGGCACACTGTGATGAACGTTACCCGCACAGACGCCGGTGGCGCTCGGCCGCGTCGGGTCCGGTCGAACTCACCCGAAATAGAGGATGGCGAACCCGAGCGCCGCCGCGAGGAGCAGAAAGACCATCAGATAGTCGAATATCCCTTCGGGTGTCGTCGGCGATGGGACGTTCATACACCCCGCTACGACACCCCGGTTCAAGACGCTAACGCTCGGTCGCGGCGTCGGCCACCAGAGCTAATTGCTCACCGCGCGTTCCACCCACCGAATGTCCCTTACGCGACGGAGGGTCCTCGCGGCGGTTGCCCTCACACAGTCGAGTCTCCTCGGTGGCTGCTTCGGCGACGACGGCGAGTCGACACCCGACGGCGGCGGGACCGGTGACGGTGGAGCGGCGGCGACGGCCACGGACACGGCGACGCCGGCGCCGACCACCGCCGAGCCGACGGCGACGGCCACGGCGACGCCCGTCGCTCACGCCGACCTCGCGGCCGCGACGACGAACGTCCTCTCGGAGTTCGAGTGGTTTCGCACCGAGTACGACGCGGCGATTCGGGGCCTCGTGACGCGCGCCAACCGCGTCCTGGGGGTCGTCGACGACCTCGAATCCGCCGAGCAGTTGACGGAGAGCGACGTGACTGCGCTGCGGTCGGCGACCACGAACGTGGCCGACTACGTGACGTCGACCCTGACCGATCACTTCGCGGTCGTCGACGCCCTCCGGATCGGCGACAACGTCTACGTCCGCGACTTCGAGCGCGGCGTCGTCCGCGGCGACGAGGGACTACAGACCGCCGCGCTCTCCCGCACGCGGGGATTCTATCGGTCGGTCGTCTCCCGCTCGTATCTCGAGAATGCGTTCTCGCGCCGCCCGGTCTACGGGCCGCTGTACGACATGCTGATTCCCGGCGGATCGGCGGATCGGATCGTCGCGCTCGCGAGCGCCGAGGACGACTTCGTCACCTGGGCCCACCCCGACCGCACCGAGTCGACGGCCACCGACGGCATCGACCGACACACCCACGAGTTTCCTAGCGGCCACCGGACGTACACGCACGCCCACAGCCACGGCACAACCCACCCGCTCAACGACCACACGAACGAACCGCAGTACAACGAGCTGTACGCCCACGGCGACGACGGAGTGGCCCTCCTCGAGGACACCACGTCCTATCGGGAGCGCCTCGACGACTACGAACCGGTCCTCACCGACCTCTTCGGACCGGTCCGGTCCGCCGACCGCGAGTACGGCGTCACTCTCATGATCGGGACCGTCGACGCGGGGTTCACCGCGGAACCGGTCTACCTCGAACGGTTCGCCGATCCCGAGACGGCACGGGCGGCCGTCGCTCCCTCGGACGACGATCCGGTGACCGCCTCGAAGACCGCCGTCTTCGCCGACCGCCGGTGGGATCGCGTGTTCTACGAGCGGGACGGCACCACCGTCTACGCCTACCGGTTCCGCGCCGGCTCGGCGGTCGTCACCGCACTCCCCTCGGACATCCCGTGGGAGCGACGTCCGCAGTGGTCCTCGGGCCTGGAGCCGACCTGGCTGGCCTCGCCCCCGGGGGACGGATAGCCGCCGCAACCGCCTCGTATCGCGCAACGACCACCGGTCACGACGCCCGGGAGTCCGACGGCGGGGTGGTCAGTCGTCCGCGCCGATGTCGACGACGAGCACCGGCACCGTCGCGTTCTCGACGACGCGGTCGGTGACGCTACCCAAGTGAGCGAGGCGATCCCGTCCCGTCCGGCCGTGGGTGCCCATCACGACGGCGTCGACGTCCGTCTCCTCGGCGTAGCCCAGAATGGCCTTGTAGGGGATGCCCTCGCGGATCTCGGTCACGGCGTCGAGGTCGGCGTCCGCCGCGCGCTCGGCGACGGCGGCGACGGCGTTCTCGCCGCGGTCGGTCAGCCGGTCGATCAGGGCCTCGCGGTCCTCGTCGGCCGCGAGTTCGAACCGCCGGTCGACGACGTAGAGGGCGTGGACCGTCGCGTCGTGGTTCCGTGCCATCTCGAGGGCGTGGTCGAGCGTCCGGTCGACGCCGTCGCTCCCGTCCGTGGGGACGAGTATCGCGTCGTACATGACGGCTCGTTCGACCCCGGAGCACTTGAATGGGGGCGCCGGCACCGTTTCTGCGACTGTGAGTGGCCGTAACGTACATGATGGTCCCCGCCACTCATGCGAACGTATGCCGAGCTGTCAGAACTGTGGTTCCTTCGTCACCGACGACTACGTCCGGGTGTTCGCCCCGTCCGGCATGACCGAACCGCGCGTCTGTCCGAACTGTGAGGATCTGGTCCGCGACGGCGCGGACGTACGACAGGCACGAGCGAGACGTACCTAACCGTTTAACCCTCCCGGCGTCCCACGGCCCGTATGCTCACCTTCGTCGGCCTCGGCCTCTACGACGAGCGGTCGATAACGGTCGAGGGACGCGACGCCCTCCGTGCGGCCGACCGTGCGTTTGCCGAGTTCTACACCAGTCGCCTCGTCGGCACCAGCGTCGAGGCCCTCGAAGCCCACCACGGTGTCGACATCGAGGTGCGCGACCGGGCGGGTGTCGAGCAGGAGCCGGGTCCCATCCTCGACGCCGCCGAGGCGGGCGACGCCGTCTTCCTGACCGCCGGCGACGCCATGATCTCGACGACCCACGTCGACCTCCGACTGCGCGCCGTCGACCGGGGAATCGACACGCGGGTCGTCCACGGCGTCACGGCTCAATCGGCCGCCAGCGGGCTCACTGGCCTTCAGAACTACCGCTTCGGCAAGGCCGTCACTCTCCCCTTTCCCCGGGCTCACGGCGGGGGAGACGTGCCGGCGTCGGTCGTCGACTCCGTCGCGGCCAACCGGGAGCGGGGCCTCCACACCCTCGTCTATCTCGACATCAAGGTCGACGACGGCCGAGGGCCCGACGCGGGCGAGCGGTTCATGACCGCCGACGTGGCCGCCGGACTGCTGGCGACGGAGTGGCCCGACCGTCTCGGCGTCGTCGTAGCACGGGCGGGGAGTCCCGACCCCGTCGTCGCCGCGGATCGCCTCGAAAGGCTCGCCGGCCGCGACTTCGGCGCCCCCCTTCACCTGCTGGTGTTGCCGGACGACGTCCACCACCTCGAGGCGGACGCGCTCCGGACGCTCGCGGGCGCGCCGGACGACTCGCTCCCCGACGAATAGTCGACGCATGGCACACCATGCCTTTTTGAGGACCGTGGGGCTAAGCCCCCGCCGAGGAGAGAAATTTCAATATATTGTCGAATCTACTCCGGAACGTAGGTTTCGTCCAAAAATTTAACCGACCCTCTCACCATCTACCGGTGGGAGGCGGACGGGGTCGGCAGGCTCTGTGGTCGGGTGATGCCCGCCAGTGCGACATGCCAACTCGCGATCAGGAACAACACACCCTGCCCACGAAAGCATTGTGGCCGTCTCCCGCCGTTTCGACGGGTCGGGCGTCGACGAACCGTGACGTCGGCTCAGTCCGCACCCGGACCCAGTTCGCCGGAGTCCGGTAGATCCAGTGCTTCCCGGAGGTCGTACTCCTCCCGGGTGACGACATAGAGGACGTCCTCGACGACCGTCAGCAGTTCGGGGAGTTCACGCACGACGAGGTAGGTGACGCCGACGAGAGCGACCACCGCGAGCACCTGGCTGATGACGCGATCCGAGAGGTAAAACGAGACCTTGTAGGGGTCGGTCCCGCCGAACAGGAAGAGCACTTCTTCGACGAACCACTGCATGTACTGTTTGCCGAACATCAGGCCGATGAAGGTCGTTCGGGCGATGTTGAGGACGTAGATGATCGGCACCGCGATCGCGAGCGCACGGAGTTTCCGTGCCAGCGGCGCGTCGACGGCGGCGATCAGGCCGACGAAGATGGCGATGCTTCCCAGTCCCGTACAGGCGAGAATGATCGAGAACAGGATGACGTGCCCACCGTCGGTGACGAACTTGAACGTGTTGAGATATCCCTGATCGCCCTCGACGAGGGTCGGATCGTAGCCGAGCAGTTGCATCGCCCACTCGGTCTGTGCCGTGGTGTGCGAGATGAGGACGTGACGGGGCGAGGGGAGCGCGAGACCGCCCATCGTGAGCGCCGGAATCGTCTCGAAGGGGAGATAGGCCACGCCCATGACGGCGATGGCCTTCGAGAGGACGAACAGCGAGTCCCGGCCGTCGTAGAGGAGCCACCCGACGTACAGCGACGCGGGGACCGCGATCAGGGAGAGTACGCCCTCGACGAAACTCTTCTGTTCGAACGCGAAGTGGGGGACGAGCGCGGCCCAGAAGGCCGCGAAGACTGCCCACGCGGCGACCGTCACGGCTCGAGCGCTCGCCCGCTCCCGGCCCCGGAGGACGGCACCGGCCAGAAAGAGGCCGATGACGACCCACGCCAGGACGTCGGTGAACGGGCCTGCCATGGCTGGGACAACGACGTCGACAGATAAATCCCTTGTCGTTCAGGGAACGCGCACGGTCACGTCCGGCATGTCGCCCATGAGGCCACCGAAGGCCGTCTCGTACCCCTCGTGGCGCGCCGTCTGAGGCTGGACGGTGACCGACAGGGTGAGGTCGTCGCCGGACGCCACGCCGTCGACGACCGCGCCGTAGTGATAGCCGAGTTCCGGATCGAGCGTCCGCTCGAACGCACCCTCGTAGATGGTTCGACCGTCGCGTTCGAGACGGCCGGACAGCCCCATCGCCGGGATCACCATCCGGTTGTAGCGGGTTCGCGCCGAGACGACGAGATAGGTCCCGTCGGCGCTCCCGTCGATTCCCTCCGGCAAGGCGTCGAGTGCGGTCACGACCAGGCGGGCGTCGTTGCTCGTCCCCGACCCGAGGACTCGGCCGGGTAGCTCCGATTCGAGCGGCGCGAACGAGGCGGGGAGTCCGTCCATCCGCATCGGCTCGACCGCCCCCGGCGTGGCGACCTTCTCCTCCAAGGTGCGAAACTCGATCCCCTCTTTGGCCGACTGGCTGTACTCGAACGGGATCGTCACGGTCGCCGGGTCGGTAAAGCGCCCCGCGAACGCCCCCGTCCGCCGGGTGGCCATCGCTCCGATGCTCAACCGGACCTCGTAGGTTCCGTCGCCCTCAAGTCCGAAGTTCGCCCCGTAATGGAAGCCCATGGGCTGGGAGAGCATGGGGTAGATGGCCTCTTGGGACACCAGCGAGCCGTCGCGATAGATCTCCGCGGACAGGCCGGTGTCGGGCAGTATTGTCCTCGTCTTGGGGTCCCAGATGCTCGCCATAAGGTGGACGGCGTCGTCGCTCTCGATGTCGGTGAGCGAGACGCTCTCACCGGTGACGTTCCAGAATCGGTGTGGGTAGCTGTACATGAGTCCCGCCGCGTAGTCGCCGCTCGTCGCCCTGCCTGCCATCGACATACCTTCGACGTGGCTCGGGTAGTAGACGCCGTCGGGGCGGTCCTCGGGGACCGGCGGCACCCCGACGGCCCGCGTCTCGACCAGGCTGGAACAGCCCGCGAGCGCCAGCGCTCCCGACAGGGCGACTCCCGTCCGGAGCAGTTCGCGGCGCTTCATACGCCCCCTGGGGACTCGTCGGGAAAACCGGTTCTGGTCCGGTCGTCGAACGCCGTCACGATCCGGTGGGGCTGGGCGTCGGCAACGCCCGATGGTGGCGCGGCGGGACGAGGAAGTAGCCCCGTCGGCGGACGAAGATGTATTCGAGGATGCCGTTGTTGACCCGCTGGCGGACCGCCGGCGTCAGTTCGGTCAGGTCCGTCCCGTTCATCGCCCGTCGCACCTCCTCGAACGCCGCGACGTGCCGCTGGAGCGACGGGAAATGCAGGCTCGCGACCGGTTGGTCCGAGCCGATGTCGTCGGTCGACTCGAAGTGTCGGCGGAGGAGACGGACGTTTCCCGCCGCGTCGCGGTTTGCCCCCGCCGCCTTCTGGGCGTGACCCACCCGGCCGTACTCGTCGGCATCGGCGGCGACGTCGTCGACGAACCGATCGATCCCGCTCGACGAACCCAGGTTGCTTCCGATCCCCTCGACGAGATTCTCCTCGGCGTGGCCCGGGCTGAACATCTCCATCACGCGTTCCTCGTATGACTGCTCCTCGTACCAGTCGTCGAGGCGCTGTCGGAGGTTGGCGATCACCTTCGTCGTCCCGCCGGCGAAGGGTCCCGAGTCGATGGCGACGTAGTCCTCGGTCGCCTGGTTTCCGCGGAAGCCCGCCTCGAACCCCATGAACAGTGGCGACGCCTCGGGGACGGGCTGCGAGTCCGGAATCCCCGCCGCGTCCTGGTGGTTCGCGGGCAGGCCGGCGCCGACGAATCCGGTCCGCCGGGAGACCACCGTGGCTACGTCGGTCAGCGGGGGCACCTCCTCCCCGTTGGCCGTCGTCCGCTCGCCCCGAAGGGCGCGGTCGGCCGCCAGCACGGCGTCGGCACGGTCGCTCGTGAGGTGGAGCACCGCGTCCTGCAGGTCGAAGGTCGGCGACTCGAACGGCGACAGCGCCCGCGGTTCGGGGAGGGACACGCCCTCCGGAAGCGACTCGTCGAACCGGTCGAAGTAAGCCGGCGAGTAGGCAATGGAGTGGAGCAGTCCCTCGTGGCTCCACGCGTAGGCCCGGTCGAGTGCGTCGAGCGCGTCGGCGAGGGCCCGCCGGTCGGCGTCGGTGGGTCGACCGTCTACCCGGAAATCGAGATAGAGGAGGATCTGGTGGGCCGGGAGCTGCGTGTTGCCGTGCTCGTCGTGGCGGACGTACGCCCGCCAAGCGTGCTGGCGCGGCGGCTTGGCCGCGGGGTCGCCGGTCGGCACGGGGTCGTCGTCGACGCGGTCGAGACAGGCGCTCAGCGCGCTCGCGCCGCCGAGTGCGACGGCCGTCTTCAGGACGGCACGCCGCGAGCGGTTTCCTTCGGGGGACATCCGTCGTCGGCCCCTTCGGTCCTCGGGGGCAAGCGGATTGTGGTTCGGCTCTCGAACGCTACGTCTCCGGGACCACCCCGTCGACCGGTCGGGTGAACCGGTCGACGAGTCGCTCCGGGAGGGAAGAGTCGACCACCCGGAGCGCCCGAGCGGTCGCCGCCGGTCGCGACGGGGCGAGGGTCACGCGACCACGGTCGTCGCGTCGTTTCTCGACGAGGTCCTGTTCGAGCAAGTGCTCCAGGTGCCACTCCAGCGTGCTGCGGGCGATTCCGAGTTGCTCGGCGACCGTTTCCGGTGGACTCGGTCCCCCGTCGATCAGGGAGAGCACCACGTCCCGTGCCGTCTCGCGGCGCAGGACGGCGATGGCGCCGCGCTCCGCGGCGTCGTACTCCGGCGTGTAGTAGTGTGTGCGGCCGTACAGCGATTCCGCGATCACGTCGTTCGACTCCTGGAGTTTCTTGAGGTGGTACTGTGCCTGCCCGGTCGCCAGGTCAAGGTCGCGGGCGAGTTCGCTGAAGTGGACCCCCGGATTGGCGGCGACGTGGCGTCGGATGCGGTCACGTGGCTGCGTCACGAGGTCGACACCCCTCGGCGACGGAGCGGGCGTCGTCGACAGCCACCACAAGCCCCACCAGCACTACGTCGAAGCCGTGGTGGTTCGCCGGCGAGAGGGCTCCGGACACGCTCGCACCCACTACGGCCGACCGGCGCGACGGCGTGCAGTGGGAGCGCCGTTTCCATACGGCCCGTTCGGGTCGTGCGTACCTGAACGCTTCGGCGCCGTCGCTCGCGACCGTGCGTCGGGAGAAGTTGTGCGTGGGTGATGTCCCGGATGGGAATCACCTGCATCGCCACGTCGGCGTGGGCCTCCGTGGGCGGCGGGTCGAGCGACCCACCTGTGCGATGCGTGGGACCGGATTCGAACCGGCGGACCCCTATGGGACAGCGCCCTCAACGCTGCGCCGTTGGCCTGGCTTGGCTACCCACGCTCGCATGAGTTCTGCGCTTCGTCGGTACGCATACCACCGTTGTCGGGGGTATTTGAAATGGCTTTCCTTTTCCCCGCCGCCGATCCGCTTCGTCCCCGTCGTGGTCGGCCGCCGTACTCGGCCGGAACCCGCCGTCGTTTTGTGGATCGCCGGCCCAGTATCGGCCATGGCGCTTCGAGCACGGAACCGCGTGCCGGAACTGACCGCACTCCTCACTCTCGCGTCGCTCGCTCTCGTGTTCGGCGCGGTCCTCGGCGCGATCCCGCGGGGTGCGATCCCGCGCGCCCCCGAGACGGTCGTCGCCCTCATCCCCCACGCCAACGCGGTCGTCAGCACGGTCGCCGTGCTGACGATCCTCGCTGGCGTCGTCTTCGCCCGTCGGCGCGAGTTCGCGAAACACCGGGCCACGATGCTGCTCTCGGCCGGCCTCTTTGCGCTCTTTCTCGTCCTCTATCTCTACAAGGTGGCCCTCGACGGGCCGACGGAGTTTCCCGGCCCCGAGGCCGTCTACACGTGGCTGTACCTCCCCTTGCTGGCCGTCCACATCCTCCTCGCCATCGTCTGCATCCCGCTCCTGTACTACGTCCTCCTCCTCGCGACGACCCGCCCCGTCTCGGCGCTCGCCGACACCGCCCACGCCCGCGTCGGGCGGGTGGCTGCGACCCTCTGGCTCGTCTCGTTCGTCCTCGGAAACGCCGTCTACGCCCTCCTGTACGTGGTCTACTGAGCGGCGTGGCAACTAAGACGGCGGTGGCGCAATCGGCCGACGATGCCACCCGAGGACAGCGACCCCGACCCCGACCCCGACCCGAGTCGGGCGCCCGCACTCGTCGAGCGACTCGCCGCCCCGGAGCCCTCGGTCCGGCGCGACGCGATCGAGCGCCTCGCGTCGCTGGCCGAGACGCATCCGGCCCGCGTCGCCCGGGGGGCGTCGGCGATCCGCGACCGCCTCGACGACCCCGACCCTGCCGTCCGCGCGATTGCGTGTCGACTCGTCGGCACGCTCGGCCTCGTCGACGCCGAGTCACGGCTTCGGGAGCGGCGCCTCGACGACGACCCGGCGGTGAGCGAGGCCGCACGCGACGCACTCGACCGCCTCGACGGCGCCGAACCGGTCGTTCCCGCCGACGGAACGGAACCGATCACTCCCGAGGACGGGGGCCGGAGCGCGCGCGACGATCCGGCGGCGACGCGGACGGCCGGGACCGCCTCACCTGCCGCCGACGCGTGGCCGGCGGTCCGGTTCGACGCGTCCAACACCGGACACGCCCCGTCCGGAACGGGACCGACCGCGAGCGTCGCCGGTCGGTGGCTCGTCTCGCTGTCGGATCGGAACCCGAAGGGACACACACCCCCGACGGTGGCCGACGGGCGCGTCTACGTCGGCGACGACGGGGAACTCGTCGCCCTCTCGGCGGCCGACGGCTCCGTTCGGTGGACCACCGACGCCGGTGGCCACGACGACCCGGCGCCGCCAGTCACCGACGGGACCGTCTACGTCCCGGACGCCGAGAGCCTGCGGGCACTGGACGCCGCCGACGGCGACGAACGGTGGGTCGGTCGGACGCCCGGCGACGTGCGTGGGCCGCCGGCGGTGGCGGACGGCGTCGTCTACGCCGGCACCGACGAGGGGACCGTCGTCGCCCTCTCGGCGGCCGACGGGACCGAGTACTGGCGCGCCGATGCCGGCACCGCGGTGTACGGGCCGCCGGCGGTGACCGAGCGGCGCGTCCTGGTCGTGGCCGAGCAGGGGACGGTCGTGGCGCTGGACACCGCCGACGGGAGCGAACGGTGGCGGTTCGAGACCGACCACCGGTCGTCGTTCTCGCCGACGGTCCACGACGGAACTGTCTACGCGTCGAGTATGGGCGCCGTCCACGCGCTCTCGGCGACCGACGGGCGCGAGTCGTGGACGGTCACCACGGAGCGGGGCGTGACCGGCGAGCCGGCGGTGGCCGACGGCCGCGTCTACGTCGGGATGCGGGAACGGCTGTGTGCGCTGGATGCCACCGACGGGAGCGAGCGCTGGGTCTTCGGTATCGAACACCTCGCGCACGCAGCGCCCGCTGTCGTCGGCGGGACCGTCTACGTCGGCGCCGCCGGCGCGATGCACCCGACGTTCGGAAGCGTCCACGCGCTCGACGCTGCCGACGGGACGGAGCGGTGGCGGTTCGAGAGCGAGGAGACGGGGTTCGGCGCTCCGGCGGTGGCCGGCGGGTGTGTCTACGTGATCGGCGGCGACGGCCTCTACGCGCTGGCCGCTTCCGGGTGATCCGAACGGCTCACTCGGCGTACAGCGAGTAGACGATGACCGCGAACCCGACGAGCGTGAGGCTGCTCTCGATGACGACCGACTGGGAGAGCGAGAGCGCGGTGAACTGATGGCCGACGCCCGCCAGGAGAGCCCCGGTGGTGATCAGCCCGAAGCCGATACCGAGCGCACGGAGCGCCGGCGTCCCGGTTCGTCGGTAGGCCTTGAGCGAGAGGAACGTGATGAGACTGCCGAGCAGGAGCGTGCCGGTCTTGACCGCGATGAGTACGATGCCGAGGTGACTCATGTCTCCTTTCGCACCTCTCCCCACAGCGACGCCAGTCGTTCGTCGGCGGTACGGGACGGGCGGTCGATGGTCACATCGAGGGTCCGGTCCTCTGTCAGTCCGATGGCGACGGCGTCGAAGTCGACTTCGTAGCGGGTTGCGTGGTGGCCGTCGGGCCTGATCTCCGTCCCCTCGGCGAGCAACGACGCCTCCGTCAGAAGGTCGAGCTTTCTGTAAGTCGTAGACATGGGAATATCACACTCCTCGGACACCTCGGTTGCCGTCATCGGCTCGTCGAGGTGCTCGATGATGGTCCGGCAGTCGGCGTCGTCGAGCGCGTCCAGCACCGACTGCAGGTCGAGCGGATCGTCGCCCGACAACGGGTCGCGCACCATGTCCACTCCTCGCCGGGGAGGTCACTTAGGCCCGCCGCTTCGGCCACCAGCCCGACGGGTTCCGTGCCGTTCGTCTCCGAGAACGAACATGTTCGGGCATATCTTTTCACCGGATACTCGCGTACTAGAAGTCACTATGAGCGCGACCACTGACGCCGAGGGCGGGGCGGAACCGACGGGAACGACGGTGGCACTCCACGCGACGGGCCACGTCCGCGACGCGATGACGAAACCCCACCAAAAGTTCACGTTCGAGGGGGACACTCTCCGCGATCTGCTGGAGACGCTGTTCGACGAGCAACCGGATCTCGCGGAGATGCTGATCGCCGAGACGGAGGCCGAAGCGACGACCGAGGGGTGGGCGAAACCCCCGGAGAACCTCCCGGGAACGTGGCACAAGAATCCCGAGGGCGAACAGACGAAACCCTACGCCCGGGTGCTGGTCAACGGGAAGTTCAACGAAGTCCTCGATGGCTTCGACACGAAAATCGAGGATCAGGACCGCGTGAGTCTGGTCTATCCGTTCATCTTCTGCTGTTGAGTCCGCCGCGGGGTTCTCGTCGGCTCGACACGGGGACAGATCGGTCCGCCCGCGCTTCCCGGCTGCGGCCCTTTTATGTGCGACCCGAACCGGTTCGCCCCGTCGCCCACCCGACAGGAATCGACTCGCCGGTTGATAGGTCTCCCCCGCAAGGATCCAGGTAGAGGTGACACCCAATGTTCGAAACTACTCGGCGGCGGGCGCTACAGGCGCTCGGTATCGGCGGTGCAGCCACGGTGGCAGGGTGCAGCGCGGAGGCACCGACGGCTGCTGAGACGGAAACACAGCGCCAACAGGTCGAGGGGACGCCGACGACGACGACGGATCAGGTGGCGGCCGATCCGACCGACATCCCCGGCCCGATCGATCGGGACCAGCCGGAAACCCACGAAATAACGCTGGCGATGGAGGAGGTGACCGCCGAGATCGAGCCCGGCGTCACCTTCGATTACATGACTTTCGACGGCCAGGTACCCGGCCCGATGATCCGCGTCCGACAGGGTGATACGGTCGACCTGACCGTCGAGAACCCGTCCGAGAACGCGCTTCCACACAACGTCGACCTCCACGCCGTCTACGGGACTGGGGGTGGCTCGGTGGCGACGACCGCCGCACCGGGACAGGAAAACGCCATGAGGTTCAAGGCGACTTACCCCGGCGCGTTCATCTACCACTGTGCCGTGCCGAACCTCGATATGCACATCAGCGCCGGCATGTTCGGCATGATCCTCGTCGAGCCGGCGGGTGGCCTGCCCGAGGTGGATCGGGAACTCTACTTCGGCCAGCACGAGGTCTACACCGATGGCGAGGTCGGCCAGCAGGGCAAACATAGCTTCGACATCGAGTCGATGAAAAACGAGAATCCGACGTACGTCCTGCTGAACGGCGAGAAGTACGCGTGGGCGGCCGCAAACCGCGGCCCGATCGAAGTCAACCAGGGCGAGCGCGTCCGGGTGTTCATGGTCGACGGCGGCCCCAACTACTCCAGTAACTTCCACCCCATCGGGAACGTCTGGAAGCGGGCCTACCGGGACGGCGGCGTCCCCGAAAACGGGGATTTCGAGGCCTACGCCGACAAGAACATCCAGACGATGAAGGTGCCGCCGGGAAGTTGTATGATCGGCGAGATGGACACGCCGGTCCCCGAGCGGATCAAACTCGTCGACCACGCCCTCAGCCGGGTCGCGCGCCGCGGCATGCTGGCCGAAGTCGACGTCCTTGGCGACGAGCGCGAGGAGCTATACGATCCCGACGCCCACGGAACCAGCCAGGAAGGCCCCCAGTACGCCTGATCGGTTCCTCCGCCCGCGGACGGCTGGATAGTCTTCCCGTGCACGCCACTCCCTTCTCGCAGTCCTGAGCCACTTATGTACGCGGCGGACTACGGTGGAGATATGCCAACGGCTCGACTCGCGGTGACCCTCCCCGCGGATACCTGGATCGCCGACCTCTCCTTGCGATATCCCGACGCGACCTTCCGGGTGCTCGCGGCGCTTCCCGACGACGAGACGGGCGTCGGCCTGGTCGAGATCACGGCACCGGACCTCGAGACCGTCCTCTCGCGACTCGACGAGACGCCGGACGTCCGGGTGTTCGAGGTGCTCCACCGAGGTGACGACCGAGCGCTGGTCCAGTTCGAGACGGACGAACCGCTCTTGCTCCTCTCGATCCGCAACTCGCGGGCGCCGTTCGAACCCCCCGTCACCATCGTCGACGGCGTCGCTGACCTTGAAATCACGGCCTCCCGGGATCGACTGTCGTCGCTTGCCGACCAGTTCCGCACTTTCGGACTCGAGTTCGACGTCCGGTCGGTCCGCACCTCGGTGGACCCCGAATCGGTCGTGAGCGACCGACAGCACGAACTGATCGAGACGGCGATCGATCTGGGATATTACGATACGCCCAGGACGTGTACGCTGACGGCGATCGCGGACCATCTCGACATCGCGAAGTCGACGGCCAGCGAACGCCTTCACCGGGCCGAGAGCGCGATCATCCGGGCGTTCGTCGCCGACGCGGGCGTCGTCGACGAACGGTCCTGATCAGTCCTCGTGGCTCGGCTCGCCGTGTTCGACGCTCGGTTCGCCGGACGGGGAACGGCTCCCGTCTCCGCCACGCAACAGCAACAGGACCCCGAAGACGATGGGTGAGAGGAAGGCGGCGACGAGGGCCCCGCCGACCGTCAGGGACATTAGGGTTCCGCCCTGATCGAGGCCGAGGCCACCGGAGTCGCCCTCACCGGACCCACCGCCGCCGGTACCACCGTCGCCTCCGGACCCACCGGCGCCGTCACCGGTACCGCCGTCACCGGACCCACCGCCACCGCCGGATCCACCGGGGCTCCCGCTGATGACTTCGGCCCCCTCGGGGACGGCGTCGCCGACGACGACGACCGCTTTCATGCCCAGTGCCTTGTGTGGTTGGCAGAAGTACTCGACGACGCCCTCGGATTCGAAGGTGTGTTCGAAGGTGAAGCCGGCCTCCTGTGTCAACTCGCTGGAGAAACTCGCACCGCTCTCGGCGACGACGTTGTGCATGCCGCCCTCGCCCGTCCACTCCCAGACGACGGTCGTTCCGGGGTCGACCTGGACGGCGGCCGGCCCGAAGCCGTACGCGGCGTTGTTCGCCTCGACACCGACGTCGACGGCCACCTCGCTCGATCCCGTCATGTCGACGACGCCGTCGTAGTTGCTCACGTCGCTCATCCACCCGCCGAACGGCCCGGACTGAGCCGCCGCGGTTCCGGTCGCTCCCGCACCGACCAGCCCGGCTCCGACGGCTCCGGCGCCCGCCCGCAACAGCCGTCGCCGTCCCAGCCGAGCGTCGCGTTCCTCGCTCATGGTCGGCTGAACCTACACACGACCCATTGAAAAATATTGCCGGTTCGGCGTCCGAATTCGGGGTTTTCGGTCAGTTCGGTGATCGGAACTCAGTCGTCGGCCGGCGCGGACTCGCTCCCGACGGCGGGTCGGGACACGTCGCGGTCGGTCCGTTCACCCTCGATGTCGTAGGGGTACTCGCCGGTCACGCAGCCGAGACAGAGATCAGTCTTCGTCCGGCCGAGGACGTCCGCGATGGCGTCGATGGAGAGATACGAGAGGCTGTCGGCGCCGATGGTCTCCCGGATGTCCTCGACGCTCCGGTCGGCGGCGATGAGTTCGTCCCGGCTGGCCATGTCGATGCCCATGTAACAGGGAGCGACGATGGGCGGGGCGCCGATCCGGACGTGGACCTCCTCGGCGCCGGCGTCGCGGATCAGATCGACCAGTTGAGTCGACGTGGTGCCCCGGACGATGCTGTCGTCGATGATCGTGACGGTTTTTCCCTCGACCGTGCTCCGAATCGGGTTGAGCTTCAGCCTGACCGCGCGTTCGCGTTCGTCTTGGGTCGGCATGATGAACGTGCGGCCGACATAGCGGTTCTTCATGAGTCCCTCGGCGAACTCGACGTCGGCGCCGTCGTCGTTCGCGGCCTCGGCGTAGCCGGAGGCAAAGGAGCGTCCGGAGTCGGGCACGGGCATCACCACGTCCGTCTCGATGCCACTCTCGGCCCAGAGTTGACGCCCGAGGTTCCGGCGCGCGTCGTAGACGAGTTCGTCGTCGATGATCGAGTCCGGGCGAGCGAAGTAGACGTGTTCGAAAAAGCAGTGGGCCGTGGCGTCGCGGTCGACGAGCTGATAGGAGTCGAAGCCGGACCCGTCGGGTTCGAGGACGATCAACTCGCCCGGCGCCACGTCGCGGACGAGTTCGCCGTCGAGCGTGTCGATGGCCGCCGATTCGGAGGCGAGGACGTAGCCATCGTCGAGTTTCCCGATGCAGAGCGGCCGGTTTCCCTCGGGGTCGCGCACCCCGAGGACGGCCTCGTCGTGCATGATCGTCAGCGCGTAGGAGCCGTGGATCCGGCCCATGGTTCGTTTCACCGCCCGTACGAGATCCTCCTCCAGCAGGTTTCGCGCGAGGTCGTGGGCGATCACCTCCGTATCGCCGTTGGAGGTGAAGGCGTGGCCGAGCGACTCCAGTTCCGAGCGGATCTCCGCGGCGTTGACGAGGTTGCCGTTGTGTGCGAGGCCGAGCGACCCGGATTTGAACGAGACCGAGAACGGCTGGGCACAGCACGCGTTGACGCCCCCGGAGGTGGGATAGCGGACGTGCCCGATCCCCGCTGCCCCGTTCAGCTGGCCGAGGTCGTCGGCGTCGAACACGTCCCCAACCAGTCCCATCTCCACGTGGCTGTGCTGCTGGAACCCATCGTGGGTTACGATGCCGGCCGACTCCTGTCCCCGGTGCTGGAGCGCGTACAACGAATAGTAGAGGGGACGAGCGGCGTCGCGATCGGCTAGCGACACGCCGACGACGCCACACTTCTCGGTCATCCCGTTCGGGGTACGGTGATCCCGCCCGTGTGCCATGGGGGTCTCTACTGTGTCGCGGGGTAAAAAGCCACGCTATTGCACCCGGTCGACACCGATTCGTCGGAGCCGTAACCCGCCGTTAGTCGGCGTCTGACGGCCACTGGCGGAGAGTACAGCCGAGAGGACGGTAGAAAGAATCCGGTCGGAGTCGGAGTTACTCGCCGGCCTTGTTCTGCCACTCGTAGTCGCGGCGCTTGGCGGACTTGCCGAAGCCACACGACGAGCAGACCTTCTTCCGGACGTGGTAGGATTTCTCACCGCAGCGTCGACATTTGACGTGGGTCGTCTTGTTCTTCTTGCCCTGACTCGGCGTTCCTGCTCCGGTCATGTACTTATCGTCACGACGTTATCGCCGCGTATAATGGTTGTGTTGTCGACCTGCTCGACGTCCAGATCGCCGAGGGCGTCCTCGGCGATTTCGTCGCCAGGTTCCAGCACGACGTTCATATGCTGGTCGTAGCCGCCAAGGACTCCGTGGAACGCACGGCCGTCCTTGAGATACACCGTCACGTCCTCGTCAAGCGAGGCCTCCAGCACGTCGAGGGGTCGTCCGCCCATGCCAACAAAGGCTGGGAGTCGGAATAATAAACGTACCGAAGGTCACCCTGCCGGCGACATCCCGACGCCCGAAGACGCTGAACACGTAGCGTAAACGGGAATCACACGCTCAATCGCTCTCACTCCACGCTTCCGAACGTCGGCGTGCTTTCAGGCCGCACACGACCAGACGCCCCGCCGCTCCTCGCGGGCCGACCGTTCGAGTGCGGCGTACCGGTCCCGTTCCCCGAACGCCGAGTCGTAGAGTCTGGCGTGGCCGCGTTCCAGCAGTGCGGCGTTGAACGACTCCCCGTCGACCAGCACGTAGGCGAGCAGCCGGTCGTATCCGCCGCGTCGTCCCGCGGCCGGGTCGAAGCGGAGGGTCACCCGCCGGTCCGCGAGGCGGCCGGCCGCGAAGGCACTCGCGGCCTCGCCGCCCCGTCGGAGGCAAGCCCGCCCCGCCTCGGTGTCGGGGACGCCCTCGAACTCCGCGGGATCGGTCTCGACGTGGACTTCCGGGGTGTCGACGCCGAGGAGCCGAACGGTGTCGGTCCGCCCGTCCGGGAACCGAACGTCGACCGTGTCGCCGTCGACCACGTCGACCACGCGGACGGTCGTACCGCTCGCGGGCGTCGCCGTCGCCGCCCCCGCCTCGGGCGTCGGCTCCGGCGTCAGGCCGACACAGCCGGCACTCACGAGAAGGAGCGCGGCGGCGACGGCGACGAGTGAGCGTCTGTACACGGTTCGGGGTCGGCGTCGGGAGGCAAAAACGCCGCGGCCTACATCTCGGCGAGCGTGTCGATGCCGAGCAGTCCGAGTCCGTTCTCGAACACCTGCGCGGTGGCGTCGGTCAGGACGAGGCGTTCCTCGGCCGCCGACTCCGCGTCGAGCACCCGGTTCTTGTGATAGAACGAGTTGAAGACGTGCGCCAGATCGAGCAGATAGCGAGCGAGCGGCGCGGCGTCGTATCGCTCCTCGCACCGTTCGAGGACGAGTGGGTAGCGCCCGAGGTGATAGAGCAGGTTGTAGTCGGTGTCGTTGAACGCCGCGGGATCGATTCCGTCGACGGCGGGGACCGCCGGCGCCGAATCGAGGATGCTGTACGCACGAGTGGTGGCGTACTGGACGTAGGGGCCGGTGTCGCCCTCCAGGGACACCGCTTCGTCGATGTCGAAGGTGACGTCCTTGCCGCGATTCGAGGCGACCATCCCGTATTTCACCGTCGCGAGCGCGATCTTGCGGGCGATGGCGTCCACCTCGTCGCCCTCGACGTTGCGACCCTTCTCCGCGACGATGTCGCGGGCGCGCTCTCGGGCCGCATCGAGCACCTCGCGAACCGTGACGATCTGGCCGCCCCGCGTCGACATGCTCCCCTCGGGCAGGCTGATCATCCCGTAGTCGATATGTTCGAGGTGGATATCGGAGTAGCCCATCTTCCGGGCGGCCACGAACAACTGCTGGAAGTAGCGGTTCTGCTCGCTGGCGACCACGTACACGGACTGGTCGGCGTCGAACTCGCTGACGCGGTACTCGATGGTCGCCAGGTCCCGGGTACCGTAGACCGTCGAGCCATCCGACTTGACGATGTAGAAGGCGTCGAAGGCGGCATCCTCGACGCTGCCGGCCTCGTCGAGCGCCTCGCGGGCGCGGTCGAGCGACGGGTCGACCCCGTCGGAGTCGGGGGCACCGCCGTCGTCGTAGTCGTCCGGATAGATGGGGATGAACGCCGACCCGTCCGGGCCCCGCATCGCCACGTCGTCTTCGAGAGCCCGGTCGACGACCCGGTCGTTCCACCCCTCGCGGGCGTAGAAGCTCTCGCCGAGCCAGCAGTCGAACTCGACGCCCAGTTCCGCGTAGATGGCCTCGAAGCGCTCGATGCTCGACTCCCGGAACTGCTCCCAGCGCTCGACGGCCGCCTCGTCGCCGCGTTCGAGGCGGGCGAACCACTCCTTGCCGTCGTCGACGTGGTACGCTCGCTCCTCGGCGACGGCCGTCTCGAACCCGTCGGTCAGCGCGCCGAACTCCGCGACGTCCTCCAACAGCCCGTCGCGCCGTTCGAACTGCTGGTACAGTTCGAGCAGGTGGGCGATCGGGTCCGCCTCGAATGCCTCGGCGTCGCCGAACTCGACGTACTCGTGGAGGAGATTACCGAACTGGGTCCCCCAGTCCCCGAGGTGGTTGTCGCGGGTCACGTCGTGCCCCCGCTCCTCGAGGACGTTCATGAGCGCGTCGCTCAGGATGGTGTTTCGCAGGTGCCCCACGTGGAGGGGTTTGGCGATGTTCGGGGAGGAGACGTCGGCGACGATCCGGTCTGGGTCCTCCCGCTCCCGGGCGCCGTACGCGGAGCCCTCGGCGTCGATGGTCGAGAGGGTGCGGCGGGCCATCCGCTCCACGTCGAGGTGGTAGTTGATGTGGCCGTTCACGACGGTGACGGAGGCCACGCCGCTCGGCAGTCCGCGCTCGCGGTGGCTCGCCGCGAGTTCGTCGGCGACGGCCATCGGGTTCTTGCCGGCGTCGGCAGCGATGGCGAACGAGATCGCAGACGAAAACTCCCCCTTCTCCTCGTCGTCGAACGCCTCCAGTTCGACGGCCGAAGGGTCGACGTCGTGGCCGTAGCCCGCATCGGCGACTGCGGCGCGTATACCCTCGAAAAGCTCGCGCTTGATGGCTCCAAGCATTCTTCGGAAATCCTCGCCCCTACTCCCGGATAAATCTCACTACATCGTGGGCGTCGGCCCGTCAACCGCCGCCGTACGCCCGCGAGACGACCGACGCCGGCGTCGCTCACTCGTCCCGTTCGACGGCGTAGTCGGCCAGCAACTCGCGTGCCCGTTCGAGATGCCGGGCCCGCCCTTCGTGGCTCGCGTCGGCGATGACCCGCAGTTTGTGTCGCACTCGACAGAGGGAGCCGGGGTCCAAGCCTTCTCCGCTCCGTGTACGATCCCAGAGCGCGGCGGCGAGTCGGTCCAGTCGCTGTTCCTCACCGGTGTCCGGTGGCTCCTCGATGGCGTCGAGCAGCCGCCTGTTCACCTCCCGGAGCGTGCGCATGGGCTCCCTTGGGACCGAACTCCGAAATACCTTCAGCAGCGCACGGCCGAGCACCGTCTCGACCACGTGCGTCGCGACGCCGACCGTATCGATACCTCGCTGTCGTTCGGTCTCGGGAGTTCGCGAGAAACGCCCCGGCGGCGTCCCCACGCGAACGTGGGGGCTGGTCGGGACCGAACGAAGTGAGCGTCCCGGCGGCGATTTGAACTCGCTCACTTCGCTTCGCTCGTTCGCTGCTCAAATCGCTACGTCGTCCGTTTCTGCCGACCGGGACGCCTCGCTGTCGCTCGGCGTCGTAGGTCGGCAGAAACGTCCCGGCGGCGATTTGAACGCCGGTCCCTGGCTCCGGAAGCCAAGAGGATAGTCCACTACCCTACCGGGACACGTCGGGCCAATCTTGCCCGGAATCACGTATATACCTATTGATCGTGCGCCGGCCGCCCCGAGTCGAGGATCGGCGGACGGCACTCACCGGTCCGGACGTTCGGTCGACGGTCTCAGTCGGTGAAGATCCAGTGGTACATATTTACGGATTGCGTCGACCGGTCACGACATGGGTCCCCGAAACTCCCTCTCCCGCCGACGAGTCGTTGCGCTGACCGGTGCGCTCGCAACCGGGTCGCTCGCCGGCTGTGCGGGCGGCGAGACGGCCGATCCCTCCTCCGCGACGCCGACGGACGAGTCACGAACCACCACCGCGGGGACGCCGGCACGGACCGCCACGGAGACGGCACACGGTACCGGGCTCGTCGACGCCATCGAACGCGAAGCGGTGTCGTTCGATCCGGCCCCGGCCTCCGATGGGTTGGACGCCGTCGCCGCACGCCTCTCGGAGTCACCCCTCGTCGGCATCGGCGAGAACTCCCACGGTGTCGCCGAGTTCAAAACTCTCGTCGAACAAATCGTCCGCCGGCTCGTCGCCGACCACGGCTATCGACTGGTCGCCATCGAGGGGACGCTCGGCGATTTCGCCGCCGTCAACGACTACATCACCGGTGGCGGCGTCGACCTCGATTCGGCGATGGCCGGACTCGACTTCTACTTCTGGCGGACGGCGGCGATCCGCGGACTGTTCGAGTGGCTGCGGGAGTTCAACGCCGGGCGTCCGCCCGCGGACCGAGCCGTCGTCCGGGGGTACGACGCCCAGTTTTTCGACGTGAACGCGACGGCCGTTCGCTCCTATCTGGATCGGGTCGATCCGGCGTATCTGGCGGCGATCGACGACGACTTGCGGCCGCTCACGGAGCCGCTCTACGAGCGACACGACGTCGAGTTCGTCACCGAGTCACGGACGTCGCTGTTCGGCGCGCTCCGCGACCGGCTCCGGGAACGCCGGGACGCGTACGTCGCCGCGAGTTCGGTCTCGGAGTGGCGGCTGATCCGTCGTCACCTCTGGACGCTCGAACGGGGGCTGCGATTCCAGGCGCACCTGAGCGCCGAGGCGTACACGCGGGGCAAACGCATCCGCGACGAGGCGATGGCGAAAAACGTCGCTTGGCTCCGCGACTGGACCGGCGCGGAGCGGGCCGTCGTCTTGGGAAGCTCGAACCACACCATGCGCAACGACGGGCTGGGCGACGACGAGGCCGCCCGGATGGGTCACCACCTGACTCGAACGTTCGGCGACGACTACTACTCTCTCGGCTGTCTGTTCGGAACCGGGCGCTTCACCGCGCCGACCGATTCCGACCGGTCCGCGTTCGCGACACACGACCTCGACGGGCCGGTTCCGGGCACCCTCGCCGCGACGCTGGTCGACGCGGCTCGCTCGCCGCTCTTCCTCGATTTCGAGTCGGCCCGCGACCGGCCACCCGTCGACGCCTTGCTCGACGACACCGACAGGGTGCAGTTCTCGGTCCCCCGGGCCGCGAAACGGGGTGCGCTCCCGCTGTCGATGGCCGCCGACGCAGTGTACGACGGCGTCGTCTTCGTCCGGACCGCCTCGCCGGCGTCGTTCTCGGCGGCGGACGGATCGTGACCGTTCCGTCCCGGACCGCGGGGCGGAACGCACGGTCGTCGACGGACGCGGCGGGAACGAAATCGTGATGCGCGTGGAGCCGAAACCGGCAGACGCGATGAGCGTGCTGGATCTGGACCGCCGCGTGTTCGCGCTGGGCCTGGCGCGGATGGCCGATGCCATCGGGAACTCCTTTCTGATCGTCGTCCTGCCGCTGTATCTGGCGAGCGGACGAATCCCCATCGAGGCGTTGGTCGGGACGGAACTGTCGATTCTCGGCGCCTCGCTGACGGTCACGGAGTACCTCCTCGTCGGCCTCGTCCTCTCGCTCTTTGGCTTCCTGAACAGTTTCGCCCAGCCGTTCACGGGGCGGCTCTCCGATCGGACGGGGCGCCGCCGCGCGTTCATTCTCTTTGGCCTCCTGCTTCTTGGCGCCGCGAGCGGGGCGTACGCCCTCGTTTCGTCGTACTGGCTCGTGGTCGCCCTGCGGATCCTCCAGGGGATCGGTGCCGCCTTCACTATCCCCAGTACCGTGGCGCTCGTGAACGAACTCGCCACCGCGACCGACCGCGGCAGCAACTTCGGCGTGTTCAACACCTTCCGCCTGATCGGCTTCGGCTTCGGACCCATCGTCGCCGGAATCGTCGTCGAGGCCCGCGGCTTCGACGCCGCCTTCGCCGTCGCCGTCGCGGGCGCGACGGTCAGCTTTCTGACCGTCTGGGCGTTCGTCTCGGATCCCGACCGACCCGCCGCGGAGGCGAGCGACGACCTCTCCGTGACCGTTCGCGGCGACGGTCGCCTCCTCGATCCGGTGTTCGCGCTCGGCCTCGGCACCGTCGCCATGGGAATCTGCATCGCCATGTTCGCCACGCTGGAGGGTCGGATCAACGAACGCCTGAGCCAGGGCACCCTCTGGTTCGGGGTGCAGTTCGGCGCCGTCACCCTCGCCAACGTGGCCTTCCAGATCCCAGTCGGGCGGGCCGCCGACCGCTACGGACGCCGACCGTTCCTGCTCGTCGGGTTCGGCCTGCTCGTGCCGGCGACGGTCGCCCAGGGATACGTCCTCACGCCCGCGCTGATGGTGGTGAACCGCTTTCTCCTGGGCGTCGCGGTGGCGCTCGTGTTCGCTCCCTCGCTGGCCGTCGCCGGTGATCTCGCCCGAGAGGGGGAGTCGGGTACCACGCTCTCGGTGCTGACGATGGCGTTCGGCCTCGGTGTCGCCGTCGGTCCCCTCGCCTCGGGCTATCTGGAGCGGTTCGGGTTTGCCGTCCCCTTCCTCGCGGCCGGGGCGCTGGCGACGCTCGCGTTGGTGCTCGTCGGGACGCAAGTGACGGAGACCGGGGAGCCCGAACGGCGCGTCGAGTGGCCGTGGTCGCGGTCGTCGGGCGACTGACGGCGCGGGCCTACTCGAACTCGGGGTCGCGCTTCTCGACGAACGCGTCCATCCCCTCGCGCTGGTCGTGGGTCCCGAACAGGCCACTCCAGGCCCGCCGCTCCACGGTGAGTCCCCCCTCGCCCCCCGTCTCGTGGTAGGCGTTCAGCGCCTCCTTCGCGGCGTAGAGGGCGTGACGGGGTTTGGCGGCGAGTTCCGACGCCATCTCGTCGACGTGGTCGTAGAGGTCGTCGTGGGCGACCACGTCTCCGACGAGCCCCCGTTCGTAGGCGTCCTGTGCGTCGAGGCGGTCGCCGAAGAAGATCAGCCGGCGTGCCGTCTCGTCGGGCACGAGTCGCTGGAGAAGCTGTGTGCCACCCCATCCGGGGATGATGCCGAGGTCGATTTCGGTCTGGCCGACGGCGGCGCGCTCGCTCGCCACACGCAGATCACAGGCGAGGGCGAACTCGCAGCCGCCGCCGAAGGCGTAGCCGTTGATGGCGGCGATGGTGACGCCGGGAAACTCGATCAGGTCGCGGACGACCGCCTGGCCGCGTTCGGCGTAGGCGAGCGCCTCGGGCGTCGAGAACTCCTTCATGTAGTCGATGTCGGCGCCGGCGATGAACGCGTCCTCGCCCGCACCCGTGAGTACCAACACGCGGGCCGCCTCGTCCTCGGCCTCGGCGATGGCGTCCCCAATCTCGTCGAGCGTCTCGCTGTTCATCGCGTTCAACGCGTCGGGGCGGTCGACCGTGAGACGAGCGATGCCGTCCGTGACGTCGAGCGTAACGGTGTTCCAGGACACGCCTCTCCGGAGGACTGCCAAGACGTTAATCGTTCGGGGTCCGCTCACGGGTGTGGTGATGCGGGTTAGCGAGGCACCGCCGCCGTGGCCGGTCCGAGAGCGGGGGCCGCCTCGATCGGTCGGCTACGCGCTCCCGAGTTGGGCGGTCGAGATGGCCTCACGCATCGGCAGGCGTCCCGGCACGTACCGTATTGAACCGCAAACCGAGCGTCCGACGATCGACGAGTTACGACAGCAGAACGGCGTTGACCTGTCCGGTCTGTCCGGGTCGCGAGGTGACGCGGGCGCGCCCCGCGCTCGTCTCGATGATCGCGCCCTTCGTGATGATGTTTCGGCGAGCGTAGTTCGTGTTCGACGGGTTCTCGGTCACGTTCTCAATCTCGGCCTCGACAGTCTCGCCGCCGTCGGCGACGTGCGCGACGTTCGTGGCGAGCGCGCGGGTCTTGGTCCCGGTGCCGCGCGCGTCGATGGTCTGGAAGCGGGGCTCGCCGACCGTCGTCTCGGCTGGCTGGCGGCCGAGCTGGTATCGCTTCTTGTTTCGGAACGGCCGGAGGCGGCCGCCCGTCCGCTTGCGTGTCGAGCGTCCCTGGTCTTTCATACCGCTATCCAGTTCCAGCAGCTACTTGAATCGCTCGGAACGCGGAGCCGGAACGGATAGGGTTTAGTGATCCGCGATACCCTCTGTGGGTCATGAGCCTCGAAGCCGCGGTGGCGGCACCGTTCCGCGACCGGGGCCGATCCCGTCTCGGGGAAGGAGAGTTCGTGGTCGCGCTCTCGCTGGACCGTGACTGGTTCACACCCGATCAGGCCAAGCGACTCGTCGATGTCGCGGCCGGCCGAGGCCTCGTCTCCCGCGAGGAGGACGACTTGGTCGCGGAGTTCGACCCCGCGTCGGTCACCATCCCCGACGGCTTCGTCCCCGACGAGTCGATCCTCCGCGAACAGTCCGCGTTCGAGCGCGTGCTCGCGGCCCTCGTCGACGCCGGCATCGAGAAACAGGAGGCCGTCGCGGCCATCAACGAGCGACAGCGCGAACTCGGCGTCACCATCGAGGCCGCGGCCGTCCTCTATGCCCGCCGCCGGGGGGTCGACGTCGACGACGCTGCCGACCGAGCCCTCGCCGATCTCCGGGCGGGTGCGGGGACGGACGATCCGTGACTCAGACAGACTGCTGTACGTCGGTTCCGGCGGTCACCGAACACGGAGCAGCGACCGCCGGCAAACCGCTACGGTAAGCCGTATCAGTCGTCGCTGTCGGCGACTTCGAGGTCGGGGCCGCCGCTCGCCTCGCTCTCTACGCTGACGCCCTCCCAGTCGTGATCCACGTGGTACCCCTCCCGTTCTCTCGCGCTTCGGGCGACGCGAACGAACTCGGCGTTGTCCCGTGCCCGTGGGATGGTGTGTCCACCGCAGTAGGAGAGACCCGAACGGATCCCGGCACAGAAGTCGGCCGCGACGTCCGCCACGGGCCCCTTGTACGGGGTCAGTGCCTCGACCCCTTCGTCGGCGTCGACGTCGGCTCCCTTGTCGTCGCGCTCCTCCGCGGCGGCGGTGGTCGCCATTCCCCGCGACCGCTTGTACCGCGTACCGTCGACCTCGACGATCGCACCCGGCGCCTCGTCGGTCCCGGCAAAGAGACTGCCGAGCATCACGGTGTCGGCTCCGGCCATCAGTGCCTTCACCGCGTCGCCGGAGGTGCGGATCCCGCCGTCCGCACAGATCCGGACGTCCAGATCCGCCGCCACCCGGGCACAGTCGTCGACCGCGGTCAACTGGGGGACGCCGGCGCCGGCGACCTTTCGCGTCGTGCAGTGTGATCCCGGGCCGATCCCGACTTTCACGCAGTCGGCGCCCGCCGCCGCCAGATCCTCGACCCCCGCCGGCGTCGCGACGTTGCCGGCGACGAGGTCGGTCCCCGGGAACGCGCCGGCGATATCCTCGACGGCGGTGAGCGCGCGTTCGAGGTGACCGTGGGCGACGTCGACGACGAGGGCGTCGACGCCAGCCTCGACCAGCGCGGCGCTCCGGGCGACGTAGTCCTCGTCGATGCCGACCGCGGCGCCGACCTGCTCGCCCGCGGCCACCACTCGCTCGACCTGTCTGGCCTGTTCGTCCGGCGAGAGAAACCGGTGCAACACGCCGAACCCCCCCGCGCGACCGAGACCGATCGCCATCTCCGCTTCGGTCACCGTATCCATCGCCGCGGAGACGAGCGGCGTCTCTAGGTCGACGGTCGGCGTGAACGTCGTCGTGAGATCGACGTCGTCACGGCTGTCGACCGGCGACCGCTTCGGCACGAGGAGCACGTCACCATAGCTCAGGCCGGTTCGAAGGTCATCCATACCCCTCCTGAGAAAGTGATCCGAACTGTTAAACCCCGCGACTCGCCGGGCTGACCGGAGCGGGAGACGGCCGATCAGGCCCCAGTACGGGCCGTGTGATCCGCCGTCGACCCCAACCCCGAGTGTCGGTTCGCGGCCCTCCGGCCGGGAAGCCGTCGGGGTCCCCGTGCCGGCACCGGTCAGTCGAGGGCCGCGGCGAGATTCGCGGCGATTTCGGCACCGAGCCCGGCCTTCGATCCCGCGTATCGGTCGACGGCGTCCGGACGAACGACGAGCGCGTTCGTCTCCGCCCCGCCCATCACCGAGGCGTCGTTGGCGACGACGAACGCGAGGTCGACTCGGTCGCGTAGCGCGGTCGCCCGCTCGACCATGGCGTCCTCGTCCCCGCTCGTCTCAACTTTGAAGCCGACCATCGTGAGGTCGGGATGCTCGGCCCGGACCGAGTCCAGGAGCTTCGGTGTCGGCTCCAGATCGAGGGTGATCGCCTCGCCGGAGCGGATCTTCTCGTCCGCCGACCCGACGGTGAAATCGGAGATAGCGGCGGCGGAGACGAGGGCGTCCGCCCGGGTCGTTCCCGACTCGCCGCCGACCGCCGCACGGACGGCGTCGAGCATCTCGGCGGCGCTCTCGACGGCGCACACGTCGGCGTAGTGGACGTCGGGGCCGTCGTGGACGAGGGTCACCGACGCGCCCCGAACGTGACAGGCGCGGGCGACCGCGCGGCCGGTTCGTCCGGAGGCGCGATTCGAGAGCGTCCGGACGGGGTCGATCGACTCCGTGGTCGCCCCGCTCGTGACGACGACGTGCCGACCTTCGAGCGTGTGTGGTGTCGTCGCGCGCGCCGCGGCGGTGACGATGGCGTCCTCGCTCGCGATCTTGGCCTTGCCCTCCTCGATGCGCGGGTCGACGAAGTCGACGCCCCACGATTCGACGCGCTCGATGGCGTCCAGTACGCCGGGGTGGTCGTACATGGGTTCGTGCATCGCGGGCGCGACGACGACCGGCACGTCCGCGCCGAGTGCCGTCGTCGCACAGGTCGTCACGGGCGTGTCGTCGACGGCCGCGGCCACCTTGCCGACGGTGTTCGCGGTGGCCGGAGCGATCAACAGCACGTCGGCCCACCCCTCCCGACCGCAGAGGTCGACGTGTTCGACCGCGCCCGTGAGTTCCGTGACCGGCGTGGCGTCGGTGGCGAACTGAAGTGCCCAAGGATGGAGGATACCGCGGGCAGCGTCGGTCATCACGGGTCTGACGCGCGCGCCGTGTCGCCGGAGTTCGTGGGCGAGTTCCACCGTCGTCACCGCCGCGATGCTCCCCGTGACGCCGAGTGCGACGTGAGTCCCCTCGAGCATTCGTTCTACCTTTCGTGGCGAGGGTCTTAAGCGTCGGTCGTCGGGCGTCGACCGCCCGCAGTCGGCCGGCGACGGGCCGGCGGTAATCGTAGGTGAACGGCGCCCTTTCCCCACCGAAACGGGTTTTTCACCGGCCGATGTACGGTGGTCCGTGACCCGCGAATCGGAACTCATGCTCTCCGTCCTGCTCGGCGTCCCCGCGGCAGTCGTCGGTCTCTTCCTCCTCACGATCGGTCCGGTCGGCTGGTTCGTCGCTGCCTTCCTGGGCATCGCCGTCATCGGTGCGTCTGCCGTGTTCGGCGACTCGGGGGGCGGTGGCGACCCGGATCGGACGAACTGCCCGCACTGTGGGTCGCGGACGGCCGCGGGCGAGGCCTGCGAGTACTGTGGTGATCCTCTCTAGGTGGACCGGAGCCTCCGGCGGTAGCCGGCGTCGACGGTGACGGAAGGGAGCGTCCTCGGGTGGCGCGAAAACCCTTACCACGACGCAGGCCGAGGGTCCCACGTGGACCGTATCCACGTCAGCACCGTCGTCCACCTGTCGGCCGATGAGGTGTACGACTTCCTCGTCGACTTCCCGCGGTACGCCCGGTACTCGGAGTACCTGACGGACGTACACGCCGACGGAGACGGCTCGCCGGGGACCCGGTATCGGCTTCGGTTCGCGTGGTGGAAACTCTCCTACACCGCCCACACCGAGGTGACCGAGGCCGACCCGCCGGCACGGCTCGGCTGGCGAGTAATCCGTGATCTCGACGCCCGGGGCCGGTGGCGGGTCGACCGTCTCGATACCGTGCCCGCGAGTCTGCCGGACGAGGAGGGACCGGCCTGCCGCGTCCATCTCGAAGTCGAGTTCGACGCCGACTCCGTGGCCGGGGGAATCATCGACCTCCCGCGGTTCGTCTCCTTCGACTGGGTGGTCGAGAAGGTAAAACCGATCCTGGTCGAGGAGGCCGAGCGCGTGGTCGAACGGATCGTCGCCGACGTCGAGGGGCGCCAGCGGGAGGTGGAACTCGTCGTACACGAGGAACCGAGCGACGGGGGACGAGAAGCGAAATCGTGAAACCGCGTGCGCGTCGATAGCGCCGTATGCACTCCGGGAGCGATCGACCGTGCGTATAATCGTCGTCGGTGCCGGCCAGGTCGGATCGAGCATCGCCGCCGACCTCGCCGGCGCGCACGACATCGTCGTCGTGGACCGGGACGGCGACCGAGTCGAGGAGTTGACCTACTCGCTCGACGTGTTGCCCGTCGAGGGGGACGGAACGTCGCTGTCGACGTTGGAGGAGGCGGGCATCGACGAGGCCGACATGGTCATCGCCAGCACCGACGACGACGAAACCAACATCGTCATCTGCGGGACGGCCCGCGCGGTGAGCGACGCCTTCACCGTCGCCCGCGTGAAGAACACGGAGTACCTGCGGACGTGGGAGCGGTCCGAACGGGCGTTCGGCATCGACTTCATCGTGTGTACGAACCTGCTCGCCGCGGAGGCTATCGTCCGCGTGGTCGGGATTCCAGCCGCCCGCGACGTGGACTCCTTTGCGGACGGCCGCGTCCAGATGGCCGAGTTCGAAGTACCGCCGGGGAGTTCCGTCACCGATCACACGGTCGCGGAAGCCGACCGGTTCGACGACCTCACCTTCGCCGCCTTCCTCCGCGACGGCGAGGTGGAAATCGCCCGCGGCGACTCCGTGTTTCGGGAACACGACCGGGTGGTGGTGATCGGCAACCCCGAGGCGGTACAGGAGTTCGCGACGATCATGGCGCCCCAGGAACGTCCCGGGACAGCCGAGGAGGTGGTCGTCGTCGGGGGCAGCGAGATCGGCTACCACGTGGCCCGTCTGCTCGGAGAACAAGGGTTCAAGCCTCGACTGATCGAACGGGACCCCGAACGCGCCCGCCGCCTCGCCGAAGAACTCCCCGACGCGGTGGTACTGGAGAGCGATGCAACCGACGCCGACTTCCTGGAGCGCGAACACGTCGGCGACGCCGACTTGCTGGTCGCGGCGCTCGACTCCGACGAAAAGAACCTGCTGGTGTCGCTGTTGGCGCGCCGACTGGGCGTCGACCGGACCGTCGCGATCATCGATACGTCGGAGTACGTCGACCTGTTCGAGACCGTCGGCGTCGACGTGGGTGTCAATCCCCGCGAGGTGGTCGCCGAGGAGATCACGCGGTTCACCCGCGACGGCGGTGCCGAGAACGTCGCGATCATCGAGAGCGACCGCGCCGAGGTGCTCGAAGTCGAGGTCGACGATGAGAGCGTCCTCGCGGACAGGCCGATCCACGAGTCGGTGGGCGAGTTGCCCGACGGGGTCGTCATCGGCGCCATCACCCGTGAGACGGACCTGATCACCCCGCGCGGGGAGACGGTGATCCGCCCCGGCGACCACGTCGTCGCCTTCCTCGATGCCTGTGTCGCCGACGACGTGACTCCGATGCTGTGAGCGCGGCGCTGTCAGTAGCTTGAACCTCCCTCGCTGGTTAGAACCCGACGAATCTCGATGGGCTCCCGTGTCGAGTACCGGGCGAGTCTGACCCTCGTCGGGAGCGTTCTCGCGTATCTGGCCGTGCCGGTGACGGTCGCAACTGCGCCGGCGGGTCCATCGGGCCGTTTCTCGATGGCGGTGACCGCGGGGTCGGCAGGGGGGCCGAACGACTGGAGGTCCTGCCGGTGTGGGTCCCGCCGCCGCCGGAGTGCTGGCGACAGAGCGGCGGCGCCCAAACATCACCGTTGAAAATCGGACGCGCAATTTTTTATGTCGGCTCGCGGTAGCGGCAGGTGCGACGACCGGTTGCAACGGCGGCTCCCACCGCCGGCGACGAGTTCGCCGCACCGCGCGAACGCGTACGTACACGACATCCGAACCGCTCCCTATGTGTGTTGTGGTTTACATATTCACACCTGCGGCTCCACTATTTATTTCTATCAACATATCCGTAATACAAACGGGTTTTACCGAGCCGATCGACGACTCAATCGCATGGTCGATTTGACTCGACGAACCCTGATGGCGACGTCTACAGCCGCCGCTCTCGGTGCCAGCGTGGTGGGCTCCGGTGTGGCGAGTGCGGACGTCGAGGAATCGGACACGCCCGGCGCGCCGAGTGTCAAGGGCGAACTCAAGCGGTTCTCGACGACGGCGTTCGGGGCCGAAGTGACCGGGCCGTTCGTCTTCGAGGACGGCTCGCTCCTGTACAGTCTCCAGCATCCCAACGGGACGAATCCGGGGAAGTTCGGCCGCGCGGCGGTCGGCTACTTCGGCGGCTTCACCTTCGAGTTCGACGGCAACAACGACGACTTCCCGGAAGTCGGTATCCCCGACACGGAAGAGAAACAGCGGCAGGTGCGATCCGAAGCCGGCGATTACGAGATTCTGATCCAGGGTCGCGAGCCGATCCAGGGTGGCTCCGAGCGTCTCGGCGTCCCGCAGACGCCGGATGGGGATGGTCTCACGGAGTTCGCGGGATCGTCCGGCGGCTACGGTGGAAATCCGGACTGCAACCAGTTCGTCTCGACGGACGAGGACGGGACCGAGGGCTTCCTGTTCACCAACTGGGAGAACTACCCCGGCTGCATCTCGCGGGTTCCGATCAGCCAGGACGAGAACGGCGAGTGGAGCGCCGACGTCGACTCCGACATGACGCTCAACCTGCCGAACACGGAGGCCTTTCGCGACATCGGGGGCACATGGGTCAACTGTTACGGTGACCTCAGCCCGTGGGAGACGATGATCTCCGCCGAGGAGAACTACAGTCATCCGCGTGTCTCCTATACGTACACGGTAAGCGACATCGTGGAGTCGGGTACCGGCGTCGGCAAGATCGGCGGCTGTCAGTTCTGGAACCGGCCGAACCCGACGGGGATCGGCCCCGCGATCGAGGAGTACGCCGCGAACGGCGATATCGAGGAGGCCTTCACCGCGCAGGGCTACTGGTCCCAGGGCGGCATCGAGAAGGGGGCCTACTACCTCGGTGCGGAACCGGTCGACCAGACCGACGACGGCGGCAACGACCTGACGCCGATCGGCGACGGCTACCCGAATCCGTACCGCTACGGCTACTTCGTGGACATTCGGGATCCGGCCGCTGACGAGCCGAGCCCGATCAAGTACTGGGTGATGGGTCGGGCCGCCTGGGAGGCGCCCGACATCCAGGGCGACCGCAAGACGGTCTACGGCTGCTCGGACGGCGACAGCAAGGGCATCTACAAGTTCGTCGCCGACGAGCCGATCGACAGCTACGCGAATACGGACGACATCGCGGGGACGCTCTACGCCCCGAAGATCACGAACGACGCCGCCAGCGTCGCCGACTCCGGGACCCGGAACTCGCCGGCCCAGACGCCGCTCGAGATCGAGTGGATCGAGATGGGTCACGCCACGAACGGCGAGGTCGCGTCCTGGATCGCCGACTACGACGACGTCACGCAGATCGACTACATCACGGCCCACACCGACTACACCGAGGACGACCTCGGCACGAACGTCGCGTACAGCGACGCCGTCAAGGAGGCCGACCTCACCGTCCTCAAGAGCGCCAGCGGCAACCAGAACTACATCACGAACGAGGAAATCGTCCGCTGGGGCGAGCAGTACGAGGCCAACGGTCCCGACGGCGTCGACGAGGAGCTCCGCCGCGTCCCTTTCCTGGAAACCCGCGCGGCCGCGAAGGAACTCGGTGCCTCCATCGAGTTCAACAAGGCCGAGGGCGTCGACAGCGTCGACGACTCCCAGCCCGGCGACTTCGTCTACTTCGGTATCTCCGCGTTCGAGGACCAGCTCGCCGACGACGAGGGTGACATCCAGATGGACCGCGTCAGCGGTGGGATCGTCTACCGCGCCGAACTCGACCCGAACTACGACGTCTCGCGGCTCGAACCGGTCATCGTCGGTCCCGACTTCACCGACGGACCGCAGGACGCCGACGACGCGCTCCGCAACATCGACAACGTCTACACGATGCGCGACGGTCGTGTCCTGTGCTGTGAGGACGGCTTCGGCGGCCCGGCACGCTCCTACCCCAACGACGGCCTCTACGTCTTCCAGCCGAACGTCCTGGTGGACGTGCAGTCGATTGCCGTCGGCTACGGGAAGACCGGCGAGGCGGTCCTCGAAGCGTCGTCCCTTCCCGCCGGCTTCTCCGGTGTGGAAGTCACCGTCTCCGTCTCGAACCCCGACGTCGCCAGCATCACCGGCGTCGAGTTCCCCGATGCGCTCGGCCTCACCGAGAGCTCGATCAGCAAGGACGGGTCCACCGTGACCATCCGGGTCGCGGACACGGATCGGAACGTCGAGGCCGGCGGCCGCGACGTTCCGCTCGCCACCCTCACGGTGCGTGGCGACAGCACCGGGACGACCGACCTGGGGGTCGAGATCGGCCAGATGGACGACGAGGAGGGTAACGCCATCGGCGCCGAGGCCCGTTCGGGCGTCCTGGTCACCGGCCCGCCGACGGTCACGGGCGGGGCGGCGCCCACCGACCCCGACGGCGACGGCCTCTACGAGGACCTCAACGGTAACGGCCGCCTCGACTACGAGGACATCGAGATCCTGTTCAGCAACTTCGACGCCGACAGCGTCACCATGAACGCCTCGGCGTACGACTTCAACGAGAACGGTCAACTCGACTTCGACGACGTCGTCGACCTCTACGAGGAGGTCAACTGATCGTGCCGGCCGTCGTCGGTTCCGCGCCGAGCGCTCCCGGCACGGCGGTGGCGTCGGGCGACGGCCACCCGAGAACGAGGTGTCTCGCCGCCCGGTCCGCCGACCGGCCCCGATAGACCCTCATTCCCTATTCCCAGACAATGATTCGACTGAGACCTTCGATTCCGACACCTGTCGACTCCCGCCGTCGCGGCGCGGCCGTCGTGGTCGCGCTGGCGGCGCTCGCCCTCCTCGGGGCGGCGGCAGGTGCAGCCACGGCACAGAGCGATCGACCGACCGTCGTCGTGACCGACGGCTCGACGACCGCGGACGGGACCACGACCGTCGGCGTCGTCCTCACGAGCGCCCCGGACGGCCTGGCGGGCTACTACCTCGAACTCACCGTCCAGAACCCCGAGGTCGTGAGCATTCGGTCCGCTAGCTACCCCGCCCGGTTCGGGCTGACGAGCGACCCCGAAATCGGGGCGGACGGAACGACACTCACGCTCGAGGCCGCGGACGTGGAGGGCGCGGTCGAACCCGGTGCCACCGACGTGACCTTGGCGACGGTGACCGTCGCCGGCGCGTCGCCGGGCGAGGTCGAACTCACCCTCGATCCCCGGCAGTTCGACGCGGACGACGGGAGCGCCGTCGATCCGGCCACTCAGTCCGGAACCGTGACGGTCGGAGGTGGCGGCGCCACCCCGTCGACCGCCGCAGCCGGATCGACCGGCACGGACGTCGGTGGCGGCGACGGTACCGCCGGGGACGCCGACGGCGACCGTCGCGGGACCGACCCGCCCGCACGATCGACCTCGGGGGCAGGCCCCCTCTCGCCGGCGCTGGTGTTCGTCGCGATGGGGACTGTCGCGATCATCGGCCTCCGGCGACGGAGGTAGCTGTACCGGCGTTCGACCACCCTCTCGACGACCACATGCCACGACCGAATCCCACATCCGACGGCACTGAGACGATCCACCGCGAGTACGTCCTCGACGTTCGTATCGTCGAACGCACGACCCTCGACGGGACCAGATACCGGTTCCAGGCCCCACACCACGACGGCGAGACGTTCGACGACCCCGAGACGGCCGAACTGTACGCCGACGTCTACTTCGACGTCAACGGGTTCGACGAGGAGGACGTCGGCGACCGGGGCGTTCCGCCGGCGATCATCCAGGCCGGGCGGGACACCCTCACCGCGTACTTCCTCACGCAGACGTACGGCGACCTCAACTGGGTCGCGTCGTACTACGGGATCAAACCGGAGCGGGCCGAACGGTACGTCAACCGCGTCGAGAAGCGGGCGAAAGGGATCCGCGCAGGGGTTACGGAGCGCGGTTCGGCCTGACGCGACCGACACCCCATCCGTCATCACTGTCGATAGTTGCACCGCCGTCTCCTGGTCTGGAGTATCGAGAATGATAATTCAGGCCGTAACGTTATGTGATGTGAGGGCCGGTATTTCGGTGGGCACTCCGATCCGATGCCGGCCGACGTTTCGTCGGCCGGCGATCGAGACGACGCGGCTCCGGGGGGAACGCGTCGCCCGTCGGATCGGGTAGCCCTATCGCGTGTGACCCTCTCAGTACCGCTACCGAACGACGGCCCCGTTTCGTCGAGTGTCGACCGGACGGGCGGACCGGGAGCTTCTCCAGCCGTCAGACCCACGTGTTGAGGGTGCCTCGACGAGCGACGACGTCGGTCCGGTGACGCCAGTCGAACGCCGCGTTGCCTCGATGATCGCGGGCGCCCGGCGTCGGGAGACAGGGGTTTGCCGTCCGCGATCAGCCCTCGACAGCGCTTGCCGCCCGGATGATCGCTCGCTCGCCGAACGCCGGGCCGATCAACTGGAGACCGACGGGGAGGCCGTCGGCCCGTCCCGCGGGCACGGAGATGGCGGGCAGGTTGGCGAGGTTCACGGGGACGGTGTTGGCGTCCGCCAGGTACATCCGGAGCGGATCGTCCAGGTTCTCGCCGAGTTCGAACGGGAGGACGGGCATCGTCGGCGATGCCAGCACGTCGGCCTCGGCGAGCGCCTCGTCGAAGTCCCGCTTCAGCCATGCGCGAGCGTCCTGGGCCTTCGCGTAGTACTTGTCGTGGTAGCCGGCCGAGAGGGCGTAGGTGCCGAGCAGCACCCGCCGTTTCACCTCGTCGCCGAACCCCTCCTCGCGAACCCGCGCGAAGGACTCGTTCCAGTTGCCCTCGACGTCCGCTCCGGGACCGTAGCGCACGCCGTCGAACCGCGCGAGGTTCGACGACGCCTCGGATATGGCGATGACGTAGTACGCCTGCACCGCGGTTTCGACCGACGGCAGGGCCACCTCGTGAGTTTCGGCACCCTGCGCTTCGAGGTCGGCGAGGGCGTCCTCGAACGTCTCGACGACGCGCTCGTCGGCGCCCTCGATCAGTTCCGTCGGGACGCCGATCGAGAGGCCGTCGACGTCGCCGTCGGCGGCGCTGGCGTAGTTCGCGTCGGCACCCGCCTCCCGCGTCGTCGCGTCGCGCTCGTCGGGGCCGGCGATCACTTCGAGCACCTCGGCGGCCTCCTCGACGGTCGGCGCCAGCGGTCCGATCTGTTCCAGCGAGTTGGCGTAGGCGACGAGGCCGTATCGAGAGACCAATCCGTAGGTTGGCTTGATGCCGACGACGCCACAGAACGCCGCGGGACAGCGCACCGATCCGCCAGTGTCGCTGCCGAGAGCGGCGTCGGCCTCGCCGGCGGCGACGGCCGCGGCGCTGCCCCCGGACGACCCGCCGGGGACGCGGGACTCGTCGACCGGGTTCGTCGTCGGGCCGAAGGCCGACGTCTCGGTGGTCGTCCCCATCCCGAACTCGTCCATGTTGGTCTTGCCGACGAGCGTCGCGCCCGCCCCCTTGAGCCGTTCGACCACCGTCGCGTCGTAGGGCGGGACGTAGTCGGCGAGCATCTCGGAGCCACAGGTGGTCCGGACGCCCTCGGTCGAGATGTTGTCCTTGACGGCGACGGTCCGATCCGCCAGCGGCCCGTCCGCGGCGCCGTCGATCGTCGTCTCGGTGATGAACGCGTCGCCGCTCATGAGACGTTCGGCCCCTTGAAGTAGCCGTCCTCCGACTCGGGGGCGTTCTGCAGCGCCTCCGTCTGGGTGAGTCCCTCGTGCACCTCGTCGTCCCGCATGACGTTCACCAGTTCCGCCTCGGCGTCCACTTCCGGGACGTCGTCGAGGGCGTCGAAGTAGGAGAGAACCTCGGAGAACTGCACGGCGAACCGATCCACCTCGTCCTCTTTCAGGTCGATCCGGGCCAGGTCCGCGACGTGGCGGACTTCGTCGGGATCGACGGGCGTCTCACTCATGTGTGAGGGGACTTTCGGGCCGGCACTAAGGGTTTCGGTCCACCAACGCCCCGCTCCGCGGTCGGTCTGCGACCGGTCCCGCGGGCCGGCGATGGCCAGTAGCGTTTATGTACCCTGGGCGAGCATCCGACCGCTATGGTCGACGGTACCTTCGACGGCTACGGTGGCCGTCACGTTCCCGACGCGCTCGAGGAACCTCTCGAACATCTCGCGGCCGCCTACGACGAGGTGGCACCCACGGAGTCGTTCCAGTCTGACCTCCGGGACCGCCTGGAGACGTTCGCCGGACGCCCCACGCCCCTCTATCACGCCCGCAATCTCAGCGAGCGCTACGGCGCCGACATCTACCTCAAGCGGGAGGACCTGCTCCACGGCGGCGCCCACAAGATCAACAACACGCTCGGGCAGGCGCTCCTCGCGAAGCGGGCGGGCAAGGAGCGCCTCATCGCCGAGACCGGCGCGGGACAACACGGCACGGCGACGGCGATGGCGGGCGCCCTCCTCGATCTCGACACCGAGATCTACATGGGGAAAAAGGACGTCGAGCGCCAGAAGATGAACGTCTTCCGGATGCGGCTGATGGGCGCGACGGTCAACGAGGTGACCCGCGGTGGGGCCGGCCTCGCCGATGCCGTCGACGTCGCACTGGAGGACATGGCCGCGAACATCGAGGACACGCACTACCTCGTCGGCAGCGTCGTCGGCCCCGATCCGTTTCCCCGGATGGTCCGGGAGTTCCAGTCCGTCATCGGCGAGGAGGCGCGCCAGCAGATGCTCGACCGGACCGGCTCTCTCCCCGACGCGGCCGTCGCCTGCGTCGGCGGCGGGTCGAACGCCATCGGCCTGTTCCACCCGCTTCGCGACGACGACGTCGCCTTCTACGGCGCCGAGGGCGGCGGCGAGGGCGAGGGCTCCGGCCGCCACGCCGCTCCCCTCGCCGAGGGCGAAGACGAGGTCATCCACGGCATGAAAACGCGCGTGATCGGCGACGACACCGAGGTTCACTCCGTGTCGGCGGGGCTGGACTACCCCGGTGTCGGCCCCGAACACGCCATGTTCCGCGCGATGGGCCGGGCCGAGTACACCGCCGTCACCGACGACGAGGCACTCGGTGCCTTCCGGGAACTCGCCGAGACGGAGGGGATCATTCCCGCTCTCGAATCGAGTCACGGCGTGGCGCTGGCGATCCGACTCGCCGAGGAGAGCGACCACGACAGCATCCTCGTGAACCTCTCGGGCCGCGGCGACAAGGACATGGAGACGGCGGCGGAACACTTCGATCTGTAGACGACCGAGGCGTAGCGACCGCACCGTTCCGGACCCCCACATCCAGTCCCGACTTCGGGGCACGTTCTCGATGGCGTCGTCCGCGGTATCTCGCCAGCCGGCCGTTCGAATAAACTCCACCACAGTTTTTAGGCTGGCCAAAATCAGAGGCGTTGCGGGGTCACAGACTGGTCTCGTGATCGGACAATTTGTAATTGGTTTCATTTACTATACTCCATCTACCGATTTGGTCGAGGAAATCGTGTTAGACGAATCGAACCCCGTTTGAACGAGAGAATTGCGCATTTTGGAGACTCTTGAACGTGATATTTGGTTTCGAGAAAATAAAGGCAAGTGTTTATATCTGTCCCGTCCGGATACCTATCCGGAATGGTTCAATCCATCACCCTTGACACGGCGAAAGAATTGATCGACGCGGCCGAACGGAAGGCCGAGGAAATCGACAACCCGATGGTCATCACCGTCGCGAACAGCGAGGGGAACCTCGTCGCGCAGCATCGGATGGACGACGCATGGCTCGCGTCCGTCTCCATCTCGCGGAACAAGGCCTATACATCGGCTGCGCTAGACATGCCTACGCACGAACTCGCCGAACCCTCCGAACCCGGCAACTCCCTGTACGGGCTCCAGACGACTGACGAGGGACGGATCGTCATTTTCGGTGGCGGCTACCCGCTGCTGGACGAGTCGGGGGACGTGGTCGGCGCGTTCGGCGTGTCCGGCGGCGCCGTCGAGCAGGACATGGAAGTCGCGCAAGCCGGCGTGAGCCGCTGGGAAGAAATCCGAGGTGGATGATCAATGTCAATGAACGCGGTGGTCTACAAGGGACCACACGAAGTGGCGATCGAAGAGGTCGACGAACCGCAGATCGAACACCCCAACGACGTCGTCATCGACATCACGACGACGTGCATCTGTGGCTCAGACCTCCACATGTACGAGGGGCGGACGGCCGCGGAGCCGGGCATCGTCTTCGGGCACGAGAACATGGGTATCGTCGAGGAAGTCGGCGAGGCGGTGTCGAGTCTCGAGGTCGGCGACCGCGTCGTCGCCCCGTTCAACGTCGCCTGTGGACACTGTGAGAACTGCGAGAACGGTTACACCGGCTTCTGTACGAACGTCAACCCCGGCTTCGCCGGCGGCGCGTACGGCTACGTCGCGATGGGACCGTACAAGGGGGGACAGGCGGAGAAACTCCGCATCCCATACGCGGATTTCAACGCGCTGAAACTGCCCGAGGGCGACGAACACGAGGACGCGTTCGCGCTCCTCGCGGACATCTTCCCCACGGGGTGGCACGGGACCGAACTCGCCAACCTCGAACCCGGCGACTCGGTGGCGGTCTACGGCGCGGGACCGGTCGGCCTGATGGCGGCCTACAGCGCGAAAATCAAGGGCGCGGCCGAAATCTACGTCGTCGACCGCGTGCCGAGCCGACTCGATCTCGCCGAGGAACACTGCGACGCGACGCCGATCAACTTCGAGGAGGGCGACCCGGTCGAGCAGATCAAGGACGTGCACGGCGGCGGCGTCGACAAGGGCGTCGACGCGGTCGGCTACCAGGCCGTCGACCCGGACAAGGAGGGTGACTCCGCGTACGATCCGGCCCGCGAGAACCCCGCCGTCGTCATCAACAACCTGATTCGGACGGTCAAGCCGACGGGCGAACTCGGGATTCCGGGGCTCTACGTGCCGGAAGACCCGGGCGCACCCGACGACATGGCCGCGCAGGGTCGACTCGGCATCGACTTCGGTCTCCTGTTCGAGAAGGGACAGGCGCTCGGCACCGGCCAGTGTAACGTCAAGGAGTACAACCGCGAACTCCGTGACCTGATCATCGAGGGCCGGGCCGATCCCAGTTGGGTCGTCTCGCACCGCGTCGACCTCGAGGAGGCACCCGAGATGTACGAGGCCTTCGACAACCGCGAAGAGGGCGTGACGAAAGTGCTGTTGGAGCCGTAAACCGGGCTCCCGTCGATCCGATTTTTCGACGACAGAGCTAACAGGACGCCGTGAGTATCCGAAATCATGTGCCAGTACTGTAGTTACCGCTACCACGACGGCTGGACGCAGTTGCTGTCGTACGACGAAACCTACCAGTCGACGGTCGGTGAGACTTCGGAGTCGACCTACGGCTTCCACGAGTCCTGGGACGACCTCCGCGACGACGTGGGTATCTAGGCCTCGCGGGGGAACGGGTCGGTCTCGGCCCCGCCTGGTTCGACGGACTCGTTGGCCAGGCAGTCGTCGAGGGCGGCCGTGATCGCGTCGGCGTCGAGGTGACGGCCGATGATCACGAGCCGCGTCGCCGGATCGTCCCCACCCCACTCGCCGATCGGTCCGGCCTGAACGGCGGGACCGGCCTGGCTCACGCCGAGGACGGTTTCGGGACGGCTCGCGACCCATGCGAACCCCTTCAGCCGGACCACGTCGCCCTCCCACTCGTCGAGCCAGGTGTCGAGGCGGTCGGCGTCGAACGGCCGCTCCCGGCGGTAGACGAACGACTCCACGCCGTGGGCGGCGGCCGCGGGTCGGTGGTCGTGGTCGTGGTCGTGACCGTCGCCCTCTGCCTCGGCGAGTGCTCGCTTCCAACCCTGCCGTCGCCGGGCTTCCTCGAAGTCGAACAGGCCGGTCCCGAGAACCGCGTCTGGGTCGACCTCGGAGTAGGTCGTCCGGCGAAGCTCCGCTCGGGGCTGAAGCTCCCTGATCGCCGCCTCGACCGCGTCGAGTTCCTCGTCCGGAACCATGTCACACTTGTTCAACAGGAGCACGTCACAGAACTCGACCTGGTCGACGAGCACCTCGGTCAGTGGACGTTCGGGATCGGGTGCCGCGTCCGGGAGCGACTCGGCCGGGTCGAACGCCTTCCAGAACCCGTAGGCGTCGACCACGGAAACGGTGGTGTCGAGGCGGACGTCCTTGGGCGGGTCGGTCCCGTCGGTGCCCTCGGTCAGCGTCCGGGCGATGGGGATGGGTTCGCTGATACCGGAGGCTTCGATCACGAGATAGTCGAAGGTCCGTTCCTCGGCCAGTCGGGCCACCTCCGTCACGAGGTCATCTCCGAGACGACAGCAGATACAGCCGTTCGAGAGGTCGATCACGCCGTCGTCGGTCTCCCCAGACAGCAGTTCGGCGTCGACGTTCAGTTCACCCATGTCGTTGACGAGGACGGCGATGCGGCGGTCCCCCGGATCGCTCAGGAGGCGGTTGACCAGCGTCGTTTTCCCGGCGCCGAGCGGGCCGCTGATGACCGTCGTGGGAATCGGAGGTGTCATGTGGGTCCGATTCACGGGACCGATCGTAATCAACCCCTCGTAGTCCTGCCGACAGGTTACGGACGTCGGTCGGCGGTCGGCGGCTACCGAACTCCGCACGACCGATGCCGACACATTTAAATATTCGGCTCTGATTACATTCTGTATAGAGCCGTTTTGCTCACGATAACAACCAATGACCGATAGCGTACGCGGTTACACGACCGAACGCTCGCGCGCGCGTGCGAGCGAGGACGAGGCCGAGAGTACCGACGGGGACAGCGAGCAGTTGCGCTGTCCGGAGTGTGGGGGCCAGCTCGCCACGGACACGGAACACGGCGAGACGGTGTGTGCGGACTGTGGCCTCGTGGTCGAGGAAGACGAGATCGACCACGGCCCCGAGTGGCGCGCCTTCGACTCCAAGGAGAAAGACCAGAAATCGCGGGTCGGCGCGCCGACGACCCAGATGATGCACGACAAGGGGCTGTCGACCAACATCGGCTGGCAGGACAAGGACGCCTACGGGAAGACCCTCTCCTCGCGCCAGCGCGAGAAGATGCAGCGCCTGCGCACCTGGAACGAGCGATTCCGGACCAGGGATTCGAAGGAGCGCAACCTGAAGCAGGCGCTGGGCGAGATCGATCGGATGGCCTCCGCACTCGGCCTGCCCGAGAACGTCCGCGAGACGGCGTCGGTGATCTACCGCCGCGCCCTCGCCGACGACCTCCTGCCCGGGCGCTCGATCGAGGGAGTCGCGACCAGCGCGCTGTACGCGGCCGCCCGCCAGGCCGGCACTCCGCGGTCGCTGGACGAAATCGCCACCGTCTCCCGCGTCGACAAGGACGAGATCGCCCGCACGTACCGCTATGTCGTCCGCGAACTGGGACTCGAGATCCAGCCCGCGGACCCCGAGCAGTACGTTCCCCGCTTCGCCTCCGAACTCGACCTCTCCGACGAGTCGGAACGCCGTGCCCGCGACCTGCTGAAGACCGCGAAGGATCAGGGCGTCCACAGCGGCAAGAGTCCGGTCGGCCTCGCGGCCGCCGCCATCTACGCCGCCGCCCTCCTCACCAACGAGAAGGTGACCCAGAGCGAAGTGAGCGAGGTGGCCAACATCAGTGAGGTCACCATCCGCAATCGCTACCACGAACTCCTCGAAGCCGAAGAACAGATTCAGGTCCCGTAGCGGTCCGTCTCCGCGGCGTGTGCGTCACCGGTATTCGACCGTCAGGGACGCGTCCGCGGGCAGTACGATCGTGTTTTCAGTCCCGGAGAGATCGATCTCGATCGTGCCGATCGTCGATTCGACGGGGACGGTCCGATTCAGGCGGTCGTCTCTGATGGTGACGTGACTCATGGAGGGCGCTCGGTCCCACACTCGCGGATCGTCCGTGAAAAAGTTACACGGTCGGAAGGCCGATACGTCCGCCGACCCTGCGCCACCCATGGAGACGACCCGACATTTCACGGCGTCGATCTATCTCGTCGCCGACGGGGCGGTCGCGCTCCACGAGCATCCGCGTCTCGGCCTGCGACTGCCACCCGGCGGCCACGTCGACCGCGGGGAACTCCCCCACGAGGCGGCACTCCGGGAAGCACGGGAGGAAACGGGACTGGATCCGCGGCTCCTCACGGACCACGCCGAGGTGTCCTCGCCGACGGCCCGGGCGGTCCCCCGGCCCCGCCACCTGATGCTGGCGGACGTGAACGTCTGCGACGGCGAGGTGGGCCACCAGCACGTGGATCACGTCTACTACGCGACGGTCGAATCGCGGGCGATCGATCCCGAACCGGGCGAACCCGGGCCGGCGGCGTGGACGTGGTACGACCGGCCGGCGCTCCGCGAGGCGGCCGTCGACCCCGACGTGCGCGAACTGGGCCGGGAGGCAATCGGGGTGGCCGCCGCGGCCGACGGCTAATCGATCAGCGACTCGACGTACCGATCCACGTGCCGGTCCATCCGGCGCTTGAACCCGGCCTGCCGAGCGAGGCGATCGAGTTCGCGCGACACCAGGCTCCCGTACTGGAGGGCCTTCTTATCGGCGGTGACGACGTCGTCGGGGAGCCAGCCTGCGGCCGCCCGCCGGAGTGCGATCTTTCGCTCGTCGGGTGTCGCGAGGAGGTGGCCAGGAAGGGGGAGCGCCGCCGTGACGACCCGGTCGGCCACCAGCGGCGTCACGGGCTCGACCCCTGCGGCCCGGAGCGTGAGTGCGTCGCGCGCCAACTGGTCGGGCAGCGATCGGATCGTCTCCCTGGTCGCCCCCCGAACGGTCGTGGCCGCGACCCGGTCGTCGGCGGCCGGATCGACCACCTTCGCGTACCCGCCGAACAGTTCGTCGGCCCCCTGGCCGACCGCGAGGCGGTCGACGCCGTCGGCGGCGACGCGCTCGGCGACGAGATACAGCGGCAGGGCGATGGCGACGTCCATCGCGTTCGTGCGGCCGGTGGCCGCGACCACGCGGGGGACCGCCCGCTCCATATCGGCGTGTGTGAGTTCGACGACCCGAAGCTCCCGATCCATCGCGGCGGCCGCCTCCCGTGCCGCGGCCACGTCGTGAGCTTCGGGGAAGCCGGCGACGTAACAGGGTGCGTCCGGGACGCCGGCGGCGACCAGCGCGGAGTCGACACCGCCGGAGAAGGCGACGGCGAGGCTGCCGTCGTCCACGCCGGTCACGGCGCCGTGGACGGCGCGTTCGACTGCCTCGACGGCCTCCGTGTCGTCCGCGACGGGGGGGTCGGGGAGCGACCAGCGCCGACGGTCGACGAGTTCGCCGTCGACCCGTTCGCGGACGTGGCCGGGGGGCACGGGCGTCGGCGCTGTGGCGCTCACGTCCGCGGGCGAGAACCCCCAGTCCGCCGGCGTTCCGAACAGCGGTTGCCGCCCGAGGACGTCGCGGACGAGACGACCGTCGAGGCGTCCGGCGAAGCCGGCGGTGCCGGGAAACGGCTCGCCGGATTCGAGGGCACGGCGGACCGTCTCGGGGTCGGCTCCCCGGATCATAGCAGGTCGCCGAGGGCGCGCATCATCCGGCGTTTCGCCCCGCCAGCGGCCTGTCGAAAGCTGATGTGCCAGGGGGTGCGCCGACCCACGACGCTCGTTCGGCCGGCGGCGATGGCGTCGAGGATGGCGCGTGCGGAGTGGTCGTCCGCGTCGACTTCGGTGATCGCCTGTCCGACCATCTCGGCGATGTGGGCGTCGCTCCCGGCGGTCATCGGGAGGTCGTGCGTGGCGGCGAAGCGTTCGGCCTTCCGGTTGGCCCGCCCGGTCAGCAGCCGGGAGTTGTACACCTCGATGGCGTCCGCACTCGCGAGGGTCGCCTCGGAGATGTGCGCGGCGACGCCGTGGCGGGAGGACTGGAACGGGTGGGGAACGACGGCGATGCCGCCCCCATCGTGGATGCGGTCGAGGGTCGCCTCGAAGGAGAGACCGGCGGGAATCGCCTCACGAATCCCGAAGGCGAGGACGTGGCCGGCGGTGGTCGTGATCTCCATGCCGGGGATGCCGATCAGGCCGTAGTCGGGGGCCTTCTCGACGGCGTCGAGGCTCGCGTCGATCTCGTCGTGATCGGTGACTGCCAGGGCGTCGAGGCCGACCGACTGCGCCTGTTCGAGCAGGTGGTCGACCGGATCACGGCCGTCGTGCGAGAGCGACGAGTGTGTGTGCAACTCGACCGATAACACGTCCGATAGTGTGATGCGGTCGGTAAAAAACACGCCGATCCCCGCCGTGGCACCCCCCCGAGCGTGCGGCGTCGGCGTGGCGCCCCGGATGACGCACATGGAAAGACATTACCTCCGGAGCGCGAAAGACCGAAGTGAATGAGCCTGTCCGATCCGGATCACGACCTCGTCGCCGCCGAACTCGGGCGGGACCCCACGCCCGCCGAGACGGCGCTCTTCGAGAACCTCTGGAGCGAGCACTGCGCGTACCGGTCGTCCCGGCCGTTGCTGTCCGCGTTCGACAGCGAGGCCGACCAGGTGGTCGTCGGTCCCGGCGACGACGCCGCGGTCGTTGCCCTCCCCACCTACGCCGACGACGGCGAGGAGACGTACGTCGCCGTGGGCATCGAGAGTCACAACCACCCTTCATACGTCGACCCCTACGACGGCGCCGCGACGGGGGTCGGCGGCATCGTCCGAGACATCCTCTCGATGGGGGCCTACCCCATCGCCCTGACGGATTCCCTCTATTTCGGCGGCTTCGACCGCGAACACTCCCGATACCTCTTCGAGGGCGTCGTCGAGGGCATCGCCGACTACGGCAACGCCATCGGCGTTCCCACCGTGGGGGGGAGCGTCGAGTTCCACGACGGCTACGAGGGCAACCCACTGGTCAACGTCGCCTGCGTCGGGCTAGTGACCGAGGACCGCCTCGTCACCGCCGAGGCGAAGACGCCGGGGAACAAACTCGTCCTCGTGGGCAACGCCACCGGCCGCGACGGTCTGGGCGGCGCCTCCTTCGCCAGCGAGGACCTCGGCGAGGACGCCGAGACGGAGGACCGACCGGCGGTGCAGGTGGGCGACCCCTACACGGAGAAACTCCTGATCGAGGCCAACGAGGCGCTGATCGACGAGGACCTGATCCTGGCGGCCCGCGACCTCGGCGCCGCGGGGCTGGGCGGTGCCTCCAGCGAACTCGTCGCCAAGGGCGGCCTGGGCGCGCGGATCGAACTCGACCGCGTCCACCAGCGCGAACCGAACATGTCGGCCCTGGAGATCCTGCTCGCCGAGTCACAGGAGCGGATGTGTTACGAGGTGCGACCCGAGGACGTCGAGCGGGTCGCCGAGATCGCCGCCCGCTACGACCTCGGCTGTTCGGTGATCGGCGAGGTGACCGAGGGCAACTACGTCTGCACGTTCGAGGGGAGCGAGTCGGGAGGTCGCGAGACGGTTGTCGACGTGCCCGCCGAGTTCCTCGCCGACGGCGCGCCGATGAACGACCTGCCGATGGCGGACCCCCCGCGGCCGGAGCGGGATCTGCCCGACGCCGACTTAGAGGGGGCCTTCGACGCGGTCCTCGCCAGCCCCAACACCGCGAGCAAGGAGTGGGTGTACCGACAGTACGATCACGAGGTCGGGACGCGGACGGCCCGTCGACCGGGCGATGACGCCGCGATCATGGCGGTCCGCGAAGCGGGGACGGGACTGGCGCTCTCGGCGGGCGCGAGTCCGGCGTGGACGAGCGCCGACCCCTACGACGGCGCCCGCGCGGTGGCCCTGGAGAACGCGACCAACCTCGCGGCCAAGGGGGCGACACCCCACGCCGCGGTCGACTGTCTCAACGGCGGCAACCCGGAGAAGCCGGACGTCTACGGCGGCTTCGGCGCCATCGTCGACGGTCTCGCCGACATGTGCAGTGCCCTCTCGGTGCCGGTGGTCGGCGGCAACGTCTCGCTGTACAACGACTCGGTGGCCGGACCGATCCCGCCGACGCCGACGCTGGCGATGCTCGGCGTCCGTGAGGGGTACGACGCGCCGCCCATGGGCCTCTCCGGCGAGGGAACGCTCCTCGAAGTCGGCGCGGCCGGCGGCGGCCTCGGCGGGTCCGCGTATCTCTCACAGGCCGGCGGGAGCGACCGGTTCCCGGATCTGCCCGCCGAGCCGGCGGCGGTCGTCGACGCCGTCGCGGCGGTCGCCGCCCTCGATTCGACTCTCGCCACCCACGACGTGAGCCACGGCGGCCTGGCGGTGACCCTCGCGGAGATGGTGACGGCCGACGCGGGCGCAAGCGTCACCGTCGACGACGCCGAAGCGCTGTTCGACGAGACGCCGGGACGGATCGTCGTTGAGACGACCGACGTCGAGGCGGTGAGGGACGCGGCGGGCGACCTGCCGGTGCGTGATCTGGGGGCGACGACGCCCGATCAGCGGCTGAAGATAGCCGTCGGTGACGGGCAACTGGAGCGAACGGCCGAGACCATCGCCACCCGCCGCGACGTGATCGAACGGGAACTCGATTAAATCAACAGCGGCAGGCCGAACGTCACCGCGACCCCGACCAGGAGGACGACGAATCCGACGCCGACCTGACCGGTGGAGAAGTCCTGCATGGGCGAGGTGACACGGCCCTCGTCGTCGCTGTGTGGGTGGTGGTCGTGGTCCGAGTGGTCGTCCATGCGCGGAGGTGGGACGCGGCGATACAAAAAGACACCTGAACGGGGCGACCCGCGACCCCAGGCCCGCCGAGGGCCGACTCACCGACGGCCACGGACACCGGGTTCCTTTTGACCGCCCCCATCGTAGCCGCGGATACGGATGGCCGTAACCAAGCGCATCATTCCCTGTATCGACGTGGATCTCGACGAAGACGGCGACCCGGCGGTGTACACCGGTGTCAACTTCGAGGACCTGAAGCATACGGGCGACCCGGTCGAGATGGCCCGGGAGTACAACGAGGCGGGCGCCGACGAGTTCGTCTTCCTCGACATCACGGCCAGCGCGGACGGTCGTGAGACCATGCTCCACGTCGTCGAGCAGGTGGCCGACGAGGTGTTCATCCCCCTGACGGTCGGCGGCGGCATCCGGACTCGCGAGGACATCAAGGAGACGCTGCGGGCCGGCGCGGACAAGGTGTCGATCAACACCGCGGCCATCGAGAATCCGGAACTGGTGGACGCCGGCGCGGCCGCCTTCGGCAGTCAGTGTATCGTCATCAGCGTCGACGCCCGCCGGCGCTACGACGAGCAGGGGGAGCACTACGAGCGAATCGACGGCGAGTCCTGCTGGTTCGAGTGTACGATCAAGGGCGGCCGCGAGGGCACCGGCGTCGACGTCGTGGAGTGGGCCCGCGAGGTCGAATCGCGTGGGGCGGGCGAACTGTTCGTCAACTCCATCGACGCCGACGGCACCAAGGACGGCTACGACGTCCCGCTCACCCGCGCGGTCTGCGAGAACGTCTCGACGCCAGTCATCGCCTCCTCGGGCTGTGGCGGCCCCGAGGACGCTTACGAAGTGTTCACCGAGGCCGGCGCCGACGCCGCGCTCGCGGCCTCGATCTTTCACTTCGACGAGTACACCATCCGCGACGTCAAAGAGTACCTCGACGACCGGGACGTTCCGGTCCGGCTCTAGGCCGCCGCGTCGAACGCGGTGACGAAGTCGTCGGCGAGGTCTTGGACGCGCCGGGAGGCGTCGCCGACGGCGTCGAGCGGGCCGGTCGTGTCGTCGGTCTTGACCGAGAGGATCGGTTCGGTCTGCCCGCCGGACTGCTCCGGGTTCATGTCGTAGGTCGCGGCCGTGACACCCGGCGTCTCCAGCAACGCCCCCTTGAGGACGTTCATGAACGTGTGATCCTCCCCCGCGATCTCCATGCGAAGTTCCTCGTCGGTCTTCTCGATGACCCGCAGTTCCATACCCACCGCTACCGGCGGTTCGCGTTTCAAGGTTTCGTATAGCGGCGAATAATTGCTCTCCGCACGAACGGGCGACGCCGGATGGCGTCCCCCGCACGGAGAACGTACGGGACCACACAAGGTGGTCGTCCGACTGACCAAGCCACTGCGAGGAGCACCTGACTCGCAATGTGCTATGCGATACGTGACGCGTCGGGCCTGAGGCCGTTCGCGTCGGGTGCTAGATTTACGCTTGTGCTGAAAAGCTTGTTGGCTAGCCCAATATCTAGCTACGAATTGTGGTTGGGGTGGTTGTATGTGGCTTTTTATCCGAATAAGAAGTCGGATACGGATATGCGTCGGTCGAGAGACCGTGTCGGGTGGACGTTCGACCACGGGTCACCGGACGAGATACGGATCGTTGCCGGCGACGAAGCGGCCGAGGTCGGTCTCGCGACGGTAGTCGGTCGAGCGCAGACGGTCGATGGCGTCGACCAGACGCCGGGCGTCGTCGGACTCCCACGTCGCGGGCTCCCGGATCGGCATCACGAGCCAGCCACTCCCGAGGAGTTCGCTCGCGTGAAGCGCCGCGAGGTCGGGGTCGTCGGCGTCGTGGGCGGTACACGTCTCGAGGACGTGACGCGTCGCCCGTTCGCCGACCGGCAGGAGGACGTGCGCCGCGATGGCGCGAAGTTCGGCGTCGAAGAACGGTTCCATCGCGGCGTAGTCGTCCGCAGTCGGCTCTCCCTCCGGTACGCAGGTGTGGAGATAGGAGAGAAACGTGTTCTCGGCGGTCGGTTCGTCGCCGATCGAGCGGAGGAGGCCGGCGTCGCGAAGCGCCCGCTGGAGGCGGCGACCGGCGGGGGTGCCGGTGAAGGGGACGCCCGTCTCGGCGCCGCCGTGGACCCCTGGGTGGTCGCCGACGACGTGGAAGTGAGCGTTGGCGTCGCCGTAGCCCGGGACGAACCGTTCGCACGGCGGGTCCAGGCCGAACGGGTTACTGATGCGGTCGGTGACGTTTCGCACGACTACGGCTACGTGCCCAGGAACCTAAATCTACAGTTCGACGCCCGACGGGATGAGGCTCTTCGATCGCAGAAGGCTCCCGTTGGCGTCGTAGACGAGGAAGGTACTCTTTGAGTAGGTCGCTACCGGTTCGCCGTCGATCTGGAGGACGACGCTGTAGCGCCCGCCGTCGTCGCCGGTAGTCTGTCCGTACTCACGGGCGGCGCGGACGAACCGCAACACGTCGTCGGCGTCCTCGTTGAGTTCGAGGAGGAAGTCGCCGGTGATTCGGTCGGTGACGCCCACGACTCCTGTCGCATCGGGCGAATCGAGTGAGTCCTGCAACCGGAAGGTGACGTCCGTCTCGCCCGCTTCCAGGATGTCTCCCTCGGCGTCGGTCAACCGGTCTGTCAACGTCTCCTCGGGGCCGTGGAAGTCGATAACGACCCGGGGTTCGGCCGGCGTCTCCCCGGTCTCCACCCAGTCGATATTGTGTGCTTCCAACTCGAAGTGGTCGCGCCTCATTCCGTAACTCCGTTTTTGGGTTCAGGGGGTATGAACGTAACGCCCCGTGACTTCCCCGGATTCGGCCGAGGATCACGGCGAGAGGTTTATCCCGTGGCTCCGCGTCCAGACCGGTATGTGGGTTCGGTCGGAGTATTCGGGCGAACTCGCCGTCCTGACGACGTGGCTCTCGGTTCTCATCCCGTGGAACGTAACGTACGTCTCGGGAGTCGCCGGCGGTGCCCTCCTGTTCGTCCGCTTCCCGCTCTTCCAGATCCGGTACAGTTTCGGGGTTCCGATCGCCGCGGGCATCACGGTCACCGACCCGCTCTCGGCGACCGCCTTCCAGCGCGGGCAGGCGCTCGAACCCGTCTACCAACTGTGGACGGTAGGGGCCGCCGTCTTCGCGGCGGCGCTCGTCGTCTCCGCCGTCTACTACCGTCGGGAGGCGTGGGCCGAATCCTGGCCCGTCGATCCCGTTCGCCTCCTCGGGACGCTTCTTCTCGGCACGGGCGTCGTCCTCGCGGCGGCGACGTATCTCCTCCTGTCCCGGGGATTCCCGGGCGTTCCGATCCCGCTCGGCGTCGTCTTTCTCCTCCTGTTCGGGGGCGTCCTCCTGACGGTGGATCGCACGGCCTGACCGCCAGCGGGCACAAACTATAAATCGGCCGGCCTCCCGTATTCGAACGTGACGCCGCCACCCGTCGCCCCCGTGTCCACGCCGGACGACCGGTCGGCAGCGACGGGTGGACTCGCGGCTCTTCTGAAAAAACGCGACCGGTAGCACCGCTCGCGGCGGGCGTGGCACCCCGTCCCGGGCGACCGACGGCGGTCGACCCGTTCCGACACGACTAACAGCGCAGACGACACCCATCCCACAATGACACTATCCGAGTTCCGCGGGGTCTACCCCGCCATGACCACGCCGTTCCACGAGGACGGCAGCATCGACTTCGAAACCCTCCGCGAGGACGCCCACCGACTCGCCGACGCCGGCGTCGACGGCCTCGTTCCCGTCGGCTCGACGGGCGAGAGTGCGACGCTCAGCCACGACGAACACGTCGAGGTGGTCGAGGCCGTCGTCGACGCCGTCGGCGACGACGTGCCCGTGATCGCCGGTTCCGGGTCGAACAACACCGCCGAGGCGCTCTCGCTCTCCCGGCGCTCCGCCGACGCCGGCGCCGACGGCCTCCTCCTCATCTCGCCGTACTACAACAAGCCCGAACCCGCGGGGATGTACGACCACTACCGGAGGGTCGCCGACGAGGTGGATGTCCCACAGATCGTCTACAACGTCCCCGGGCGGACGGGACGGAACATCGACGTCGACACGACGGTCGACCTCGCTTCCCACCCCAACATCCGTGGCTACAAGGCCGCCAGCGGCGACCTGAATCAGGTTTCGGAGATCATCGAGCGCACCCGCGACGAGGACTTCGCGGTGCTCTCGGGCGACGACGGCCTGATCCTCCCCACGCTCTCGGTGGGTGGGACGGGCACCATCAGCGTCGTCGCCAACGTCGAACCGGCGCGGACGGTCGACCTCGTGCATTCGGCCCTCGACGGCGACTTCGAACGCGCACGGGAGATCCACCACGAACTCGGGCCGCTGATGCGCGCCCTGTTCTGGGAGACGAACCCCATCCCCGTCAACGAGGCGATGGCCATCCGTGGCTACGGGCCCGGGACGGTTCGGTCGCCGCTCACCCGTCTCTCCGAGGAACGTCGGTCGGATCTCGAAGCCGTCCTCGCCGACCTCGATCCGGTGGAGGCCGAGCCGTGATCGAGGTGGCCGTCACCGGCGCCGGCGGCCACATGGGACGGGAGGTCCTCGCCGCGGCGAACGAGCGCGCGGGTATGGACGTCACCCTCGCGGTCAACCGCACGGCGGTCGGCACCGTCGAGGGCGTCGACGTCGAGGACGAGGCCGACCTGCCCCGACTGCTCGCGGAGCGCGACCCCGACGTCCTGGTCGATTTCACCGTCCCCGACCCCAGCACGCGCTACGTCGAGGCCTGTGCCGAGGCGGGCGTCCCCGCAGTCGTGGGGACGACGGGGTTCGACGACGACCAACTGGCGGCGTTGTCCGACGCCGCCGACGCGGTGCCGGTCCTCAGGGCCGCGAACTTCGCCCGCGGCGTGGCGGCGCTCCGGCGGGCGATCCGCGAGGCCGTCGCAGCCGTCCCCGACTACGACGCCGAACTCACCGAAACCCATCACAACCGCAAGCGCGACGCGCCTTCGGGCACGGCGCTGACGATCCTGGACGATATCGACCGGACACGGGACGAGGCCGCCGACCGCGTCCACGGCCGTGAGGGCGAACAGCCCCGTGAGGAGGGGGAGATCGGCGTCCACGCACGCCGCGCCGGCGACGTGACCGGCGAACACGAACTACTACTTGCGGGGAACCACGAGGTGCTGACGCTCACGCATCGTGCCGAGTCCCGCGGCGTCTTCGCCGAGGGGGCGCTCGATGCGGCCGACTGGCTCGTCGGCCGCCCGGCCGGCGCGTACGACTTCGAGGACGTACTATGACACTGCAATCCGACGTAACCGACCTGTGGCAGCGCTACGACGACGACGCGGTCGACGCCGAGACGGCCACCGCCGAGGATTACGACACGCTCGATGCCTTCCTCGACGGGTTGGAGGCGGGCGAGATCCGCGCCGCCGAGAAGCGGGGCAGCGCCGAGGGAACCTCGGCTGGCTCCCGGCCGTCGGCCGGGAACGGCCAGTGGGAGGCCAACGAGTGGGTCAAGCGCGGTATCCTGCTCAACTTCGGCCTGCGGCCCACCGAGGCGCGCTCTCACGGCGGCGTCGACTACCACGACGTGTTGCCCCTGCGGGAGACGGACGACCTGGGTGACCGGGGGACCCGCAACACACCCGACGGCACGACGATCCGCCGGGGCGCCTATCTCGGGAGCGACTGCATCATGATGAGTCCCTCGTTCGTCAACGTCGGCGCACACGTCGGCGACGGCACCCTCGTCGACTCCTGTGACACCGTCGGCTCGTGTGCCCAGATCGGCGAAGACGTCAAACTCGGCGCGAACACGCTCATCGGCGGCGTCCTCGAACCCGTCGAGGACGCTCCTGTGGTCGTCGAGGACGGCGTCTCGCTCGGTGCCGGCTGTCGCGTCACGAGCGGTTTCGTCGTCGGCGAGAACACGGTCGTCGGCGAGAACACGCTGCTCTCGCCGCGCATCCCCGTCTACGACCTCGTCGAGGAGGACGTGATCTACGGCCGCCTGCCACCGGAGCGCCGCGCGTTCACCCGGATGGTCGAGTCCTCCATCGGCGACCACGACCTCTTCGCCGGCGGCGCGTACAAGCCCGCCGTCGTCGCCATGGACATCGAAGCCGAGACCCGCGACGCCACGAAGCGAGAGGAGGCGCTCCGGGAATGAGCGGGGAGGCGGCCGACGCCGGCGAGGGCGACCCCGCCGTGCGGCGACTCGCCGACTGGTCGGCCGCCGACCTGCGGGACCTGGCCGCGGAGTACGGCACGCCGCTGTACGTCACCGACCTCGACCGGGTGCGGGAGAACGCGAGGCGTCTGCGGGCGGCCTTCCCCGCCGCCGACGTGAAGTACGCCGTGAAGGCTCACACCGGACGGGCCGTCCTCGAAACCGTCCGCGAGGCCGGCCTCGGCGCCGAGTGTGCGTCGGCGGGCGAGGTGGTCCGCACCCTCGACGCCGGCTACGAGGCGGTCCAGTACACGGCGGTCAACCCGCCCGCCGAGGACCTCGACGTCGTCGTCTCGCGGTGGGACGCGGGCGCGGACCTGACCGTCGTCGCCGGGGCACGTGATACGCTCGATCGGCTCCGAGAGCGGGGGTTCGACGGCCGACTGGCGATTCGGGTGAACCCCGGCGTCGGCGCCGGCCACCACGAGAAGGTGACCACGGGCGGCCACGCCAAGTTCGGCGTCCCCTACGACCGCGCGGCCGACACCGTTGCCGACGCCCGGGCGGACTTCGACGTGGTCGGGATCCACGCCCACGCCGGCAGCGGCATCAGCGGCGACGACCTCGCCGAGCATCGCGAACTCGTCGCCCGGATGGGCGATCTGGACCGAGAGGTCGGCGATCTGGAGTTCGTCGACGTCGGCGGCGGCTTCGGCGTACCCTACCGCGAGGACGAACCCCCGCTGGATCTGCCCGCGGTCGCCACGGCGACCCGCGAGGCACTCGGCGACGTGGACGCGACCCTGGCCGTCGAACCCGGACGCTACGTCGTGGCCGACGCGGGCGTCCTCCTGACCCGCGTCAACACGGTGAAGCCGGTCGACGACGCGGGCGCGGCGGGTGCGGTGCCCGTCGTCGCCGGCGTCGACGCCGGCATGACCACCCTGCTCCGGCCGGCGATGTACGACGCCTACCACGCGATTCGGAATCTGACCGACGAGCGCCCCGAGCGACCGGTCACCGTCGCCGGCCCGGTCTGTGAGACGGCCGATCTGTTCTGCGAGGAGCGGCCACTGCCGACGCCGCGCCGGGACGACCTGCTGGCCATCGGTTCGGCCGGCGCCTACGGCTACGAGATGGCGAGCACGTACAACTCCCGGCCGCGGCCGGCGGAGGTCGTCTTGGCGGACGGCGACCCCCGGATCGCCCGCGAACGCGAGACCCTCGCCGCCCTCACCGATCTGGAGGTGGACGGATGACGACAGTCACCGCCGAGAAGTACCACGGTACCGAGAACGACTTCCTCGTCCTGCCGGCGGACGCCCCCGTCCCCGACCGGGCGGCGTTCGCGGCGACCCACTGCGATCGGGAGTCCGGCGTCGGCGGCGAACGAACCGGCGCCGACGGCGTGCTCTTTCTCGACCTCGATCCCACCGCGTCGCCGGTCCGGGTGACGATGACGCTCGTCCAACCGGACGGTTCCGTCGCCGAGATGTGTGGCAACGGCGCGCGCGTCACCGCCGTGTGGGCGGCCCGCGAGACGGGCGCCCGCGAGGTGGTCATCGAGACGCCGGCGGGCGATCGACACGCCGTCGTTCAGTCCGAGGGCGTCACCGTCGAGATGGGGCGGCCCTCCTTCGACCCGGCCGACGTGCCGCTGGCGCGGGACGCCGGCGGGCCGCTGATCGACACCCCCGTGGAGGGCCTGACCGTCACCGCGGTGAACACCGGCGTGCCCCACGCCGTCGCCTTCGTCGACGACGTGGACGCCGTCGACCTCACCACCGTCGCCCCGCCGGTCCGGCACGCGGCGGTCTTCCCTGAGGGGGCGAACGTGACCCTCGCCGCGCGGATCGACCTCGACGACGACGCGACCGAGGGCGCCCCGGGCGCTCCCGCGGCCTTCCGCCAGCGGACCTACGAGCGCGGCGTCGAGGGGGAGACACTCGCCTGTGGGACGGGCGCCGTGGCCGTCGTCGCCGCAGCCAGGCGGACCGGCCGCCTCGATACCGAGGGACCGGTCCGCGTCTCGCCGCCCGGCGGCGACCTGGTGATCGTCGTGCCCGACGACGGCCCGGCGACGCTGACCGGCCCGGTCGAACGCGAGTTCGCGGTCGACTTGGAGGTGCCCGGAAGGTGAGCGCCGTCGGGTTCGATCCGGTCGCGTTCCTCGACGCGGCCGTCCGCATCGAGTCCCACGAGGACGTGACGGCGATGCGCGAGTTCCTCGTGGACACCCTTGCCGACCACGACGCCGACCCGCTGGTCGACGACGCGGGCAACACGCTCGCCACGAAGGGGTCGGGAGCCCCCCACGTCGTCCTGAACACGCACATCGACACGGTGTCGCCACACGTCCCCTACGACCGGGACGGCGAGTGCATCTACGGCCGCGGATCCTGTGACGCGAAGGGGCCGCTCGCGGCTATCCTCGCGGCCTTTCTCGGGACAGACCCCGGATCGGGGCGACTGACCCTCGCGGTGACGCCCGACGAGGAGGTGTACTCCACGGGCGCGGCGGCGCTCGATCTCTCGGTGCTCCCGGGGGTCGACGCCCCGGCCGGCGACGCCTACGTCGTCGGCGAGCCGACCGGACTGGACGTGTGTACCGCCGCCAAGGGCCGCTTCGAGGGGACTGTCCGACTGTCGGGGGCGAACGCCCACGCCGCCGAACCGGCGACGGGAACGAACGCAGTCGCCGCCGCAGAGGGGGCGCTCGCGGCGATCCGAGACTTCGACGCCGACAGGGATCCCCACCCGTCGCTCGGCCCGGCGACGCTCACGCCGACGGTGATCGAGGGCGGCGACGCGACGAATCAGGTGCCCGCGGACTGTGCGATCACCGTCGACCGGCGGAGCGTCCCGCCGGAGTCCGCCGAGGGGTTCCGAGAGTCCCTCGAAACGGCCGTCGACGACGCCACTACCGACGCCGTGGACGCCACGTTCGACCTGACCGAGCGGCCGACGCCCTTCCTCGAGGCTTTCGCCACCGACACCGACGAATCGGTCGTCCGGCGCCTCGCAGACGCGGCCGCCCGCGTCACCGACGGCGCCGGCGGCACCGTCCGCCCGTTCACCGCCGCCACCGAGGCCTCCTACTTCTCGCCCGCCCCGACCGTCGTGTTCGGTCCGGGCGTCCTCGCCGACGGGTCGGGCCCCGTCGCCCACGCTGACCGGGAGTACGTCCGGATCGACGCGGTGGAGCGGGCGGCGACGGCGCTGACCGACGCGCTCGCGACGCTGGTCGACTGAAGCGCAACCCCCAAGCGCCCGGGGAGTCTCGGGACGACCATGTACGAGGCGGTTCAGGTGGCTCCCGACGGCGAGTCCGACGCCGGTCGCGTCGTCCAGACGGCGGCACGGATGGGGTACGACGGCGTCGTGATCCGGGCGCGGGATGGGACTCCCGACTACGACGCACTCCGTGACGCCACGGCTATCGACGTCGTCGACGGCGTCGAGGTGGTCGCGGCGGACCCCGAACGGGCGAGCGGGGCGGTCGGGGGCCGCCGCCCGGACCACACGCTACTCTGTGTCCGGGGCGGCACCGACCGACTCAACCGCTTCGCGGTCGAGAACGAACGCGTCGACGTCCTGACGCGGCCGATGGCCGACGAGGGCGACGTGAACCACGTCCTCTGTAACCGGGCGGCCGAGAACGGCGTCCGGATCGAATTCGACCTCGGTCCGGTCCTCCGGTCGACGGGCGGCCCGCGGGTGCAGGCGCTTCGGGACCTGCGGAAACTCCGCGAACTCGTCGCGGATGCGGGGGCCCCCTTCGTCGTCAGTGCGAACCCGTCCTCCCGCCTCCAGTTGCGCGCGCCGCGGGAACTCGTCGCCCTCGGCGAGGTGGTCGGGTTCGACCCCGACACCGTCCGTACGGGCCTCCGGGAGTGGGGCGAACTCGCGGCGCGCAACCGCCACCGGCGGTCCGAGTCGTTCATAGAGCCGGGGGTCGAACGGGGACCGTATGAAGAAGACGCTTGAGGAACACGCCGAACGCTTCTCCGAACTGGCGCCGGAGTACGACGACGAGACATCGCCCGAGTACCGCGCCTGCGTGGACCTCGTCGTCTCGTACGCCGATCCCGGGTCCGAGGAGGTGGTGCTTGATCTGGGGACCGGCACCGGCGCGCTCGCGCTGCCCCTCGCCGACGACGCCGACCGGGTGGTCGGCCGCGACATCAGCGCGGGGATGCTCGACGAGGCCCGCCGGAAAGCCACCGAGCGCGACCGCTCGAACGTCGCGTTCGGCGAGGGTCGATTCCGCGATCCAAACTACGACGGCCCCGTCGACATCGTCGTCTCCAACTTCGCCATGCACCACCTGAACGACGCGGAGAAACGCGAGGCAATCGACGCCATCGCCGCGCTGGATCCCCGCCGTTTCGTCCTCGGCGACGTGATGCTCTTCGAGGAGGTCCACCCCGAATCGGGCGTCTACGACCCCGAGGTGGACGACCCGGCGCAGGCTGGCATCCTCGCGGACGCGCTGACCGACGCAGGATTTGTCCTGACGGCCGTGGATCGGGTGTCGGCGGCGGTCGGCGTGATCGCCGCCGAGCGCCGATGAAGCACCTGCCCAAACACCTCAGCCCGCGGTGGCGGTATCTCGCGGTGGCTCTGGAGGCCCGTCCCGACGTGTCGCTCTCGCGGGGCGACTTCCAGCGGGCGGTGTGGTACGCCGCCGGCAACCTGCTCGGCGACCCCGGGAGCGCGGACGCCGACCTGCGGGTGTTGCGCTTCTCGTTCGCGGACGGGGAGGGCCACGCGGTCGTCCGTGCCCGTCGCGGCGAGGTCGATCCGGCACGGGCGGCGCTCGCCTGCGTCAGCGAGGTTGGCGGCGACCCCGTCGGTGTCCACGTCCGCGGCGTCTCGGGGACGCTCCGGGCCTGTGCGGAGAAGTATCTCTAGGTACGTCCGGCGGACGCCGGTCGCGGACCCCCTCGTGGCGACCGCGACCGTCCGACTACCCGAGTAAGAAAGGTATTTAGGACGCCGGACCGGAGTGGCGACCCGAGAGACGCGTCGTGTTCGAGAACGGCCGTCGGCGGGGCGTCGTCCACGAAGTGGACGGGACCGGGCCGGCGTCGCTCGGGGACGACCGAACTCGATTTCGAGTCAGAGTCAACGTGATACAATGCAGGGACAAGCCCAACAGCAGGCCTACGACCGCGGGATAACGATCTTCTCGCCCGATGGCCGCCTCTATCAGGTCGAATACGCCCGAGAGGCCGTCAAGCGAGGGACAGCGAGTATCGGCATCCGAACCGAGGACGGCGTGGTACTGGCGGCGGATAAACGCTCCCGGTCGCCACTGATGGAGCCGACGAGCGTCGAGAAGATCCACAAGGCGGACGACCACGCGGGCATCGCGTCGGCCGGCCACGTGGCCGACGCCCGCCAACTCATCGACTTCGCCCGCCGGCAGGCCCAGATCAACCGCCTGCGATACAGTGAACCGATCGGTATCGAGGCGCTCACGAAGGAAGTTACCGACCACATCCAGCAGTACACGCAGGTCGGGGGTGCCCGCCCGTTCGGCGTCGCGCTTCTCATCGGTGGGATCGAGGACGGCGAACCCCGCCTCTACGAGACCGACCCCTCGGGAACGCCCTACGAGTGGAAGGCGGTCTCCATCGGCGCGAACCGCGGTGATCTCCAGGAGTACCTCGAGGAGAACTACGAGGACGGCCTCGACCTCGACGGCGGTATCGCGCTCGCGCTTCGGGCGCTGGCGACCACCAACGACGACAGTCTCGAACCGGCCGGCGTCGACGTGGCGACAGTCAGCCTCGACACCGAGGCGTTCCACGAACTCGACAACGACGAGATCGAGACTCACCTCGCCGACCTCGACCTCCTCCCGGACGACGAGGACGAGGACGATGACGCGGATGTGGACGCCGACGAGGAGTAGTCGCCGCCGCGACCGACCGCTCTCTTTCCTTTCTCGTCTCGTGCAGGAACGCCCTCATACGGAGTATTGTAACTGTTTACCGGTGGTTCGCCGAGACGGTCCGGCGAACCACCGGTAATGGCTTACAATAAACCGTATCAGTACTCCTCGTACGCCAGATTCATCAGCCACTGCGAGAAGGCGTCGCTCCGTGGATCGACCTCCTCCTCGCCGATGAACGGCGAGAGCATGTCCCCGGCCATCAGCAGCGAGAAGTCGAGGTCACGTGCCGTCGGCATCAGGAAATACGTGTTGTGTCCTTGGTAGACGGTCTCTTCGCGCCGGATGAGCGTCTGTTCGACCAGGGATTCGGCGATGCGACTGCCCTTCCGCGAGGAGATGTCGAGTTCCTTCCACAGTTCGCTCTGGTGGATCCCGCGTGTTTCGCGGATGAGTTCGAGTGCGGCGCGCTCGTCGGTCGAGAGGTCGGCGTCCGGGCCCTCGGCAGCGCTCATCGACACACCTCCGGGTCGACGGTTCGATGCATACACCCACAAACCGTTGCGGCGGGTTTAAATTTGACTTTCGCCCGGACCGACCGGACGGTACGGTGTCTCGCAGGGTGCCCCCCCGGCGAACCGATACGTCCACCCGTCGTCGTCGAGGTGGAGCAGCGATGACGATCGGGTGCCGTACCCGTCTTCGTGGATACAGACGCCGAAGTCGTGGTCGCCGAGGACCCCCGCCGCCCGATCCAGCCACCGGTCGGCCGTCTCGCCCGGTTCCGGAGTCAGCGCCGTCCGCACTTCGCGGGCGTTAGCGGCCTGTTCGGCCGCCCGCTCGGCGCGGTCGGGGTTCCCGTCGGGCGTGTGGAAGGCGTCGATCATCGCCCCGCCACCCCCCAGTGCCGCGCCGCTGTTGACGACGACGTGGACGCCGGGGTCGAGGTGGTGGGTCCGGAGTCGTCCGTCCCACTCGAACAGGTAGGCGGCCGTCCGGTCCGCGACGACGAGGTTGAACCCGTCGTAGCCGTGCGTATCGACGGAGTGCTCGACGAGACGTGCGGCCGACCGGGCGTCGGATTCTCGGAGCGCGTCGGTGACCAGCAGTCCGCGCGACCGTTCGGCAACCGGGTCCGCCAGCCATCGGTTCGTGATGCCGACGAACAGGCCGGCGTCGTTGTGACCGATCCACGTCCCGCCGGCTTCGGCGTCGCGCGGCGCGATGACCGTCGGATCGGCTCCGGTTCGTGTCGGCGGCTCCGACGCCCGGTCACGGCGCTCGTCACGGTTGGCAGCGACGAGAACCGGCGCGTCGGGAAACACCTGCCAGGCGAAGGTGAGCGTACACACGGACGGGCGTAGACGTCCCGGCGACTTAAGGGGTCATTCCCGCCACCCGTCGGGTGTCGCTGCGGCGTCGTCGGTCGCGACCGCGGTGCGGACGGCGGCCACGTTCTCCGCCACGTCGTGGACCCGAACGATGTCGACACCGCGGTCGACGGCCAGCGCCGTCGTCGCGACGGTCGCCGGAAGCCGCTCGCCGGCCTCCTGGCCGACGTGGGCGAACATTGACTTGTGTGAGTGTCCCAGGAGGACCGGACAGCCGAGCGCCCGGAACTCTTCGAGGCGGTCGAGGAGTTCGAAGTTCTCGACGGCCGATTTCCCGAAGCCCAGGCCGGGATCGACGATCACTTTCTCGCGATCGAGACCGGCGCGTTCGGCCAGCGCCACGCGCTCCGCGAGTTCGTCGATCACGTCCGACACCACGTCGTCGTACGGGACGTCCCTGTCGGGGACGACCGGCGCGTCGATGCTGTGCATCACGACGACCGGCACGTCGTATTCGGCGGCCACGAAGCGCATCTCGGGGTCGGCCAGCCCCGTCACGTCGTTGAGAACGTCCGCGCCGGCGTCCAGGGCCGCCCGGGCCACCGCGGCCTTTCGGGTGTCGATCGACACCATGGCGTCGAGGTCGTGGAGCGCCTCGATCACCGGACGCACGCGCTCGATCTCCTCCGTGACGGGGACCGGATCGGCGCCCGGGCGCGTACTCTCGCCGCCGACGTCGATCACGTCCGCGCCCGCTGCGACCATCGCCTCGGCGCGCTCGACGGCCGCGCTCGGGTCGAAGTACTCGCCGCCGTCGTGGAAACTGTCGGGGGTCACGTTGAGGATACCCATGACCGACGGCCGTTCCTCCCAGGGATACCCGTGAGTGGGGACGCTGTCGCCGAGTCGGTCGGCGAGTCGGTCGGCGACCCCAGACAGTTCCCCGTCGAGGTCGGCGGCGAGCGCGCGGAGTTCGGCGTCCGTCCCGGCGATCACCGCCTCCCGGAGTTCGCGCCCCGTGCGGTACTCGGACGTGACGGCGGTCGCGCCGGCCCGGCCGGCGACCCGTTCGACCGTCCGTGCCTCCCGGCGATCGAGGCGGATCGTCACGACGCGATGGACGCCCTCGCCGATCACGTCGGCCCCCACGTCGGCGCCGGAGCGGTCGAACACGGCGGCCGCGTCGTCCACGGTGTCGATCCGACGCGAGACTGCGAGCCGCGACCAGGTGCGGCGAGCCTCGGCGACGGCGAACAGCGAGCCGACGACGAGAACGCAGTCGTCGGGAGCGGCGGCGGCCCGGGCGCGGTCGAGACCGGCCGCGACCGTCGGTACCGCCGCCACGTCGGTCACGCCGGCCGACTCGAAGGCCGCGGCGAGCACCGCCGGATCGGCCGCGCGCTCGTGTTCCGGGGCACAGGCCTGCACCGACGCGACAGCCGGGAGTTCCGCGACCATCTTTCGGTGATCCTTGTCGTGCATCGCGCCGAAGACGAGGTGGAGGGCCGCGTAGTCGTACTCGTCGAGGGTCTCCGCCACCGCGCGACACGCCCCGGGGTTGTGTGCGCCGTCGAGGACGACCAGCGGATCGCGGTCCACGACCTCGAACCGGCCGGGCCAGTGAGCACCCCGGAGGCCGTTCGCGATGGCGGCGGCGTCGACACGGTCGCCGCCGGCCTGCCTCGCGAGGACGGCAGCGACGCCGGCATTACGCGCCTGATACGCGCCTGGCATCGGCACGCGAGTGTCGACGTCCCAGTCCGCGCCCGAGATCGCGACGCCGGCCTCGGTGTGATTGACGAGGCCGTCGTAGGCGACCGTCACGTCGGGTGTCTCCTCGGCGAACCCGACGGTCAGTGCGTCGGGGGCGTGCCGCCGGACGGCCGTCCGTGCCTCGCCGGTCGCCCCCGTCACCAGCGGCGCGTCCGCGGGGGCGACGGTGACTTTCTCGGCCGCAATATCGTCGAGGGTGTCGCCCAGGATGTCGGTGTGTTCCAGGCTCACCGCCGTCACCGCGGCGGCAACCGGGTCGACGACGCTCGTCGCGTCGAGCCGGCCACCCATCCCCACCTCCAGCACCGCCACGTCGACCGCCGAACGGCCGAAATACCAGAGGCTCATCGCCGTGAGCGCCTCGAAGGACGTGATCGGGTCGCCCTCGACCGCCCGATCGACGAGGAACGGGCGCACCCGCTCGACGAAGTCGACGACCGCGGACTCGGGGATCCGTCGGCCGTCGACGCGGATCCGTTCGCGTACGTCGTCGAAATGCGGCGACGTGTACAGCCCAACCCGGTAGCCCGCTTCCCGGAGGATCGACTCCGTCATGCGGGCCGTACTCCCCTTGCCGTTCGAGCCCGCGACCTGCACGAACTCGACGGTCTCGTGTGGGTCGTCGAGGTGGGCCAGCAGGGCACGGATCGACTCCGTCCCCGGGTCGAGCGCGAACCGGCGGAGGTCGGAGAGAAAGTCCGCCGCGGCGTGATAATCCATATCTCACGATTCGGTGGGGCGAGGGTTTTAGTCCCACGGTCGTGGGTGACAGCCCCCCGAACAGGGGGGTCGATCGACGGACGACTACTCGACGTAGCCCCGATCGCGGGCTCGGTCGAGCGCGTCGTCCTCGACGAACACGACGATCTCGTCGTTCCAGAGCCGGAAGTCGTGGCGGTGGCTCGTGTATCCCGTGAGCTGTCGGCCCACGCGGTCGGCGTCCCAGCTAGCGGCGACGACGACCGGCGGCGGGTCCGGGCCGAGCGTTTCCGCGTCGGGCGAGGTGCTGTTGACGGTCGCGCCGTAGCGTTCGAGATACCAGGGCAGGGGCAGGCGGGTGTGCCAGGCCGGGCCGCCGGGGCGTGGCTGTCGGAGCGAGCTCTCGTTTTGCACGTAGAACCGGACGTTGCTCGGGTTGCCCGGCGGGTGCGTGCCGACGAACAGCACGTCGGTGCCGTCGGTGACGCGAGCGACGCCGTGGACGAGCGCCAGCGTCTCCTTGAGTTCGTTTTCGGGCTGTGCCCACTGGATGATCTCGCCGGCCTCGTCGTCGTCGGCGCTGTTCGCGTACGTCGCGTTCGCGCCGACGGCGCCGACAGCGGCCCCACAGAGCAGCAGTGCCGCGAGGACGGTCGGCGCCGTCCAGGCGGCGAGGCGGTCGGAACCGGCGCCGGCGTCGTCGCGGGTCCGGGCGACCGCCCGCCGGGCCCGCCGGCCGAGGGTCGCAACGCCGACCGCCGCGGGCACCGCGAGCGGGATCACCGCGTGGACGGCCGCCCACGGCGCCCGGATGTCCGTCGCGATGGGGTAGCCGACGACGCTGACCACGCCCCAGTAGGTCGCGGCGGCGACGAGGGTCCGCGAGCCGGTGCCCCCGGTGTCGGCCACGTCGTACCCGTCGGCGACGAACCCGATCGCCGCGAACAGCAGGACGAAGGGGGCGCCGTACAGCAGCGTTTCGAGGTAGTCGTACAGGAAGGGGAGGTAGTCGTGACTCTGGTGTGTGCCGCCGACCCAGAGGTCGTAGAAGGCCTCCCACGAGCCGACGGTCGCCGCCTCGACGACACCCGGGAGACGTCCCGGGGTGGCGAGGGCGTGCCAGAGCTCGGGGCGGGGGGCATAAAAGAAGACGACGACGGCGATGAACGCGAGGAGAGCACCGGCCGTGTGCGCAAGCGCGAGCCCGACCCCCCGGCGGACGGACCCACCCCACGCCGCGAGCCGGTAGGCGAGGGCCGTTCGCCACTCCGTGCGGACGAGATGTGGAATGGACCCTCCCGAGCGGGCCGTCCGGAACAGCCGGTGATCGACCAGCAGGGCGCCGGCGCCGAGAAAGCACAGCAGGTAGACGACGGCGTTTTCCTTGGTGGTGAACGCGAGGCCCAGGCTGGCTGCGGCGGGGTAGAGCAGGCGGGCGTCGCCCCGGTCGAGCGCCCGGACGAACAGGGCGAGAGCGACGAAGGCAAAGGCGCCCACGAGGACGTCGTTTCGCATGAACCGCGAGTAGTAGACCAGCAGCGGGTTGATCGCGAAGACGACGGCGAGGGCGGCCACCTCGGTCTCCCGCAGGTGGTCACGGAGGAGCCACGCCGACAGCGGGAGGAGTCCCCCGACGAGCGCGACGATCAGGCGGGCGCTGAAGTCCGTCGCGCCGAGGACGGGGACGGAGAACACCCAATCGTTGACGACGAAGAGAAAGGGGCCGTGGACGATGGGGCGGTAGGCGAACTCCCCGGTCTCGTGATAGCGGAGGATCCAGTAGCCGACGCGACCCTCGTCCCAGTGGAAGATCCGGGTACCGAGGGTGACGAGCCTGACGGCGAGGGCGAAGGCGGTGATCGCGAGCACCGCCCGGAGGGTACGACGGCGGCCGTCGGAACGCATCGCTAACCCCTGTCGTCTCGGCGGTAACAACCCTTTTGGTTTCGCAGGGGGCCGGCCCGCGGAGGGCAAGGACTTTGCTACCCCGCACCGACGCCGCTCACATGGTTCGACTGGGGCTTGTGGTGGCACAGTACAACGCGTCGGTCACCGAACCGATGGCGGAGTCGGCGCGGACGGCGGCCGAGGCGGCCGACGCCGAAATCGGCGCAGAGCTGTCGGTTCCGGGGGCGTACGACGCGCCGCTGGCGGCCGATCGGCTCGCCCGCCGCGATGACGTGGATGCGGTGGCCGTTCTCGGCGCCATCGTGACGGGCGACACGGATCACGACCAGGTGATCGGCGACGCGACGGCACAGGCGCTCACCCGGGTGAGTCTGGACCGGGACACACCGGTCACCTTCGGCGTCTCCGGGCCGGGAATGAGCGGCGCCGAAGCCCGGGAGCGCGTCGAGAAGGGAGCGGAAGCGGTAAACGCGGCGGTCGAAATGGTACACACGCTACCATGACATTCGACTTCGCATCGCGTGTCGAGCGCGTCGAGCCGAGCGCTACGCTCGCGATCAGCAACCTCGCGAACGAACTCGAAGCCGACGGGATCGACGTCGTCGACCTCTCGGTGGGCGAACCCGACTTCGACACGCCGGACAACATCAAGCGGGCCGCCAAGGCGTCGCTCGACGTCGGCGACACGGGCTATACCTCCTCGAACGGCATTCCGGAACTCCGGGAGGCGATCGCGGAGAAACTCCGCGCGGACGGCATCGACTGCGAGGCGGGGAACGTGATCGTCACCCCCGGCGGCAAGCAGGCGCTCTACGAGATCTTCCACACCCTGATCGACGCGGGCGACGAGGTGGTCCTCCTCGATCCGGCGTGGGTCTCCTACGAGGCACAGGCGAAGATGGCCGGCGCCGACCTCTCGCGGGTCGATCTCTCGCCGTACGATTTCCAACTCGAACCCGCCATCGACGACCTCGCGGCGACCGTCTCCGACGAGACGGAACTGCTGGTGGTCAACTCCCCGTCGAACCCCACCGGCGCCGTCTACTCCGACGCCGCCCTCGAAGGCGTCCGCGATCTGGCGATCGAGCACGACATCACGGTCATCTCGGACGAGATGTACGACGAGATCACGTACGGCGTCGAGCAGACCAGCCTCGGCAGTCTCGACGACATGGGCGACCGCACCATCACCGTCAACGGCTTCTCGAAGGCCTACGCGATGACGGGGTGGCGGCTCGGTTACTTCCGTGCGCCGGAGTCGTTTATCTCGCAGGCTGGCAAGATTCAATCGCACTCGGTGTCGTGTGCCGTCAACTTCGTCCAGCACGCGGGGATCGAGGCGCTACGGAACACCGACGAGGCGGTCGCCGAGATGCGCGCGGCCTTCCGCGAACGCCGCGACATGCTCGCGGACCTCTTTGCCGACCACGGCGTCGACGTACCCGTCGGCGACGGCGCGTTCTACATGATGCTCCCCGTCGATCAGGACGACCAGGCTTGGTGTGAGGGCGCCATCGAGGACGCCCACGTCGCGACGGTGCCGGGCAGTGCCTTCGGCACGCCCGGCTACGCCCGCCTCTCCTACGCCGCGAGCACGGAGCGACTGCGGGAGGGCGTCGAGCGACTGGCCGAGGGCGGCTACCTATAGATCGCCCCGCGGCGACCGGGCCGTGGGTTTAGGTGGGGTGCCGACCCACGACTACCCGATGCGCGTTCGGGACCTGCCCCTGTCGACGGCGGTGATCGAGCACTTCGAGTCGCGGGGGATCGACGAACTCTACCCGCCACAGGTTGCGGCGGTCGACGCCGGCGTCACCGAGGGGACGCGACTCGTCGCCGCAGTCCCGACAGCGAGCGGCAAGACCTTCGTGGCTTCGCTGGCGATGCTGACCGCCGACGGGCCGGGCCTCTATATCGTCCCGCTCCGGGCGCTCGCCCGCGAGAAGTACGAGACGTTCTCGGAGTTGCCGGGCGTGAGCGTCGGAATCTCGACCGGCGACTTCGACGAGACTACCGACGAGTTGGGGAACCACGACGTCGTCGTCGCCACGAGCGAGAAGGTGGATTCGGCCATCCGGAACGGCGCGGACTGGATCGCCGACCTCGCCTGCGTCGTCGTCGACGAGGTCCACCTCGTGGGCAGCGAGGGGCGGGGGCCGACGCTGGAGGTGACGCTCGCGACCCTCCAGCGGCGGGCGCCCGGCGTGCAGGTGGTCGCACTCTCCGCGACGGTCGCCAACCCCGACGAGATTGCGGACTGGTTGGACGCCGCCCTCGTCCAGTCGACGTGGCGGCCGGTCGACCTCCGCACCGGCGTCTACGCCGAGGGCGTGGCGACCTTCGACGACGACACGACCCTCGACGTGGCGGTGGCCGGCGATCCGGCCGACGCGACCGAGGCGACCGACGCCCTCGTTTCGGGGGCCGTCGACGGCGGCGGACAGGCTCTCGCGTTCGTCCGGTCGCGGCGCGAGGCCGAGTCGCTCGCGGAACGTCTCGCCGAGTCGGGGCTGGGCGCGTCGCCCGACGTAGCGAGCGAGGTCCGCGACCTCGACGGCACCGAGACGGGGCGCCGTCTCGCCGACTGTCTCGACGACGGGGTCGCCTTCCACCACGCGGGGCTCCGAAGCAGCCACCGGATCGCCGTCGAACGCGCCTTCCGCGACCGCCGGCTTCGAGCTATCTGTGCGACGCCGACGCTCGCGGCCGGCGTGAACGTCCCCGCACGCCGGGTCGTGATCCGGGATCAGCAGCGGTACACCGGCTCGGGGATGGAGTGGCTGCCGACGCTGGAGGTCCACCAGATGTGTGGCCGGGCGGGCCGCCCCCACCTCGATCCCTACGGGGAGGCGATACTGGTGGGAGACGAATCCAGCCGCGAGGAACTGTGGGAGCGGTACGTCACGGCGGCGCCCGAACGCGTCGAGTCACGGCTCGCCGACCCGAACGCGCTCCGGACGCACGTCCTCTCGATCGTCGCCTCGGCGTTTGCCGCCTCGCGGGCGGGAATCCTCGACGTACTCGACGCGACGTTCTACGCCCACGGCACGCCGACGGCGGAACTGGGCGGCGTCGTCGACACGGCGGTCGCGGATCTCGTCGAGATGGGGATGATCGTCGACGGGGCGGAGCTGTCGGCGACCGAACTCGGCGAGCGCGTCTCGAAACAGTACGTCACCCCGGAGACGGGCGCCCGGGTCGTCGAGGGGGTGCGGACGGCGGCGGGGATGGAGACGGTGACGGCGCTGACGGCGCTGGAGATCGTCTGTGATACGCCGGACATGCAGGACACGTATCTCGGCAACCGCGAGCGGGCGAAGATGTACCGGTTCGCACGGACCCACGCCGACGAGTTCACGACGGGCATGACCGAGACGGCCGATTTCGAGGGCTGGCTCACGGCCGTGAAGACGGCCCGCATCCTCCACGAGTGGACCGAGGGAGCGAGCGCCGAGGAACTGGTCGAGCGGTTCCGCATCGGGCCGGGCGACTTGGAGTCGCGGATCGAGCGGGCGGCGTGGCTGCTGGGTGCGGCCGACGCCATCGCGGACGCCCTAGACGTCGACGCCAGTCTCCCGTTCCGTGATCTGCGGGCGCGGCTCTAGACGTACTGCGTGACGGGGTCGGTCTCCGTGCCGCGTGCCGATACCCCGCTCATCGGAGCCGAGATCAGCGTCATCCGACGTTGAGCCGCCGGCCGCGAGGAGGGCGAAATGATCGGGGAGGGTTGGGTTGTTTACAGGATCCGGTGGCGGTACCGGTAGAGCAGCGCTCCGACGACCACGAAAGGCGTAAGGAAAGCAAGGAGGTACGGGGCGGCGTAGGCGCCCGCGACAACCAACGCCCGGAGGACGACCCCGACGCCCTCGACTGACTCGAGGAAGGCGGCCACGATGGGCGTGTCGTACCACTGGTCGGGTGCCGGGCGGTCGGGGCGAGGTTCGGCCATCTCGACGGTGATGGTCGAGTACGCGACCCGTCGCTGCAGGTTCTGTAACTGCGCCTCCGTTCGCTCGATTTCGGTCTGGACCTCGGAGAGTCGCCGCTCGACCGCGAGGACGTCCTCGGTGTCGTTTGCCTGCTGGTAGAGCGTCCGCAGTCGGTCGCGTTCGGCCCGGAGGTTCTCCAGTCGCGCCTGCAGGTCGACCACCTGATCGGTCACGTCCTGGGTTTCGGTCCGGGATTCGAGCACCCGTCCCTCACGCTCGACGGCGGTCATCGTCGCCGAGAAGTTATCCGCGGGCACCCGGAGCACGACCCGGCCGGACGTCCAGGCGGCGTCGTCGCGGTCGTTGACCTGCTTCGCCGAGTCGCTGACGTAGCCGCCGTGGCTCTCGACGAGTGCCGTCAGATTCGACCGGGACGCCTCGAAGTCGTCCACGCGCAGGCGGACGTGACCCGTCCGGATGATCGATCGGCTCGTCGCCGCAGTGGCCTCTTCCTCGCCACCGCTCGCGCCGCCGTTGCCGGCGTCGCCTCCGTCGGCGGCACGTTCTTGGGCGTCGGCTCCTTGCGTCTCCGCGAACGTGGCGCTGTCACCGCCACCCCCTGCACCGACCTCCGCGCCGCCGGCCGCGCCGTTGCAGCCGGCGAGCAGTACCAGGGCCACGAACAGGACGGTGACGATCCGGGTTCGTCGTACCATGCGCGCTCCTTGTCCGTCCCGACGCAAAACCCCTGCCAAGACACAAACGGCCGTTTGACATTCGGCGCCGTGGGTATTGTTGTCACAACGGCGATCCGAGCAGGATAGATATTATATACGATATTTTTATCTTGACACAACAACGTGACGACGACATGAACGGCGAGGACCCACGTGGCGGTTCCCAACGTCGGAGGCGCCCGCTCGCAGCCGCGGGCGTTCCGAGAGGACGGCGGCGTGTGGCCAGGACGGCGGTGGGGGACGGACGAACGATCGGTGGGCGGGAATGACGGCTCGTATCGAGGAGGCACGCACGGCCGTCGCCGAGGAGCGGTCGTGTGTAGCTGCCGAACTCGACGCTTTCGAAGCGTTCGACCGGCGCGTGGCCGGCATCCAGACGGTTGCCGCCTCGACGGCTCCGCCACAGTTGACCGACCCGGGCGGCTCCGATCGGTCGCTCGAACGCGTCCGGGAGGCGTACGTGGAGACGGTGATGAGCGTCCCCCACTACGAGGCGGCGTACGGCGACACGGTCGCCGAGAGTCTCGCAGTCGAGTTCGGCGATGACCTCGCGGGAGCCCTCGTCGGTGGGACGGCGCTGACTCCCGAGTTTCGCGACGCCGTCAGGGCCGCAGCCGACGCCGCACGCCGGGAACGGGCGGAGTTTCTCGACGTTCTGGGCCGCGAGGACGACTCGCTGGCCCGGACGGCGTCGGACCTGTCGGCGCTCCATGCCGACCTCGACGCCCTCGACGACCGGCCGCTGCCGGATCGCTCGTTCGACGACCTCCACGCGCTGTGGGGGACGCTCCGGGACCTCGAGACGCGGATCGACGGGATCGCCATGCGCCGACAGGAGACGATCCACGGCCACCGGGGGACGCTCCCGGGCATTCCCGCCGATCTGACCGAGTACCTCTATGCTGACCTCCCGGAGACGTACCCGGTGCTCGCCGCCGCCGCGGACGCCGGGCGGGCGGTCGACTGTGCCCGACGGCGTGTGGAACGGCGGCTCGCCTCGACGGCCTGATCGCCGCCGTCGGTCGACGCCGACGGGAAACGTTGAGGTGGCGGCCGCCCCCAAGAGACGGTATGCGACCCGAAGAGCTGCGGGCGGAGATCCCCGCCCTCGATCGCGGAATCTACTTCAACACCGGCGCGTCCGGGCCGGCCCCCCGACGTGTCGTCTCGGCTGCAAGTGATTTCCTCGAACACCACGAGTACGTCGCCCCCGTCGAGGAAGGCGCGTACCCCGCGGCCTTCGAGACGTTCGAAGAGACCCGGGAGACCGTCGCCGGTTTCCTCGGCGCCGAGCCGTCCGAAATCGCCCTCACCGAGAGCACCGCCGACGGAATCGCCCGCGTCGCCGCCGCCCTCGACTGGGAGGCGGGCGACGTCGTCGTCCGCACCGACCTCGAACACTCCGCGGGCGTCGTTCCTTGGTGGAACCTCCGCGAGCAGGGCGTCGAAGTGCGGGTCCTCGACACCGAGGCCGGGCGTGTCGACCTCGACGCGCTGGACGCCGCCGTCGCCGACGCCCGCCTGCTCTGTCTGAACTCGATCACCTGGAACTACGGGACGCAGTTGCCGATCCCGGAGATCGTCGAGATTGCCCACGACCACGACACGCTGGTGCTGGTCGACGCCGTCCAGTCGCCGGGTCAGGTGCCCGTCGACGTCGGCGAGTGGGGCGCCGACTTCGTCGCCGCCGCCGGTCACAAGTGGCTCCTCGGTCCGTGGGGAGCCGGGTTTCTCTACGTCGATCGGTCGGTAGCCGACCGTCTCACGCCGGGCGTCGCCGGCTACCGGAGCGTCGTGGACACCGGGGCCACGGATCTGGAACTGAAAGCCGGGGCGCCCCGACTGGAGGTCGGCACCACGTCGCCGGCGCCGTACCGCGGCCTGATGAAAGCGATCGAGACGATGGAGGCCATCGGCTACGACACGATCACCGGCCGCATCGAGCGGCTGACCGATCGCCTGAAGGCAGGGCTCGACGATCGCCTGCTCGGTCCCCGCGAGTACGAATCCGGACTCGTCACCTTCGACGCCGACGATCCCGAGGGGCTGGTCGAACGTCTCGGCGAGCGGGACGTCCACGTTCGATCGCTGCCCTACCCCGACGCGGTGCGCGCGTCGGTCCACGTGTTCAACACCGCTGCGGACGTGGACGCGCTGCTGGACGCGCTGTGAGCGACCCCCACGCCACGCGGTCCCCACAGCGCCGGGACGGCCCGTCGGGTCGACCACGACCATATTTACCGCGCCGACCGGAACGGGGTGGCATGAGCCGTCGTCAGGAGGGGGAGCCCCGGTGAACCGGCTCCACCCGCGGGTTCGTGTCGTCTGGGCCGCCCAGGCCGCTATCGTGGCCGGAATCCTGGCCGTCATCTCGAAGACCGTCGACCTGCTGGCCGTCGACCTGCCGGTGTGGGTTCCGCCCGCGGTCTTCGTTTCCGTCCTCACCGTCGGCGTTGGCCTCGCAGTCGCGCGGTATCGCGTCTGGCGCTACGAGGTGCGGGACGACGCCCTCTATCTCGAACGCGGCGTGTTCACGCGCGTCCGGACGGTCGTTCCCTTCGTCCGTCTCCAACACGTCGACTCCTCGCGCGGCCCCGTCGAGCGACTCGTCGGCCTTGCCAGTACCGTCGTCTACACAGCCGGGTCGCGCGGCGCCGACGTGACGGTTCCGGGACTGACACCCGAGGGTGCCGACGACCTGCGTGAACGGCTGAAGCGCCTCGCCATCCGTGCCGAGGGCGAAGACGCCGTATGAAACTCTCGCTACTCTCGGTCCCGTACCGCGTGGTGGAGCGCGGCGGGAGCGTCGTCTTCACTGCCGCCATCCTGTTTTCCGGAGCGTCGGCCGCCTTCGGCCCCGTCGGCACCCTCGTCGGCGCCGGGCTGGTCGGTCTCGCGTTGCTCCTCGTGATCGGCTACGAAGTCGCCTACTACCGGCGGTTCGAGTACGACCTGGACGGCGATACTTTCGACATCCGTTCGGGCGTGATCTCCCGTCGGAACCGGGAGATCCCGCTCCGGCGCATCCAGAACGTCGACATCAGCCGGAACGTCGTCCAGCGGGCCTTGGGCGTCGCCGCCGTCGACTTCGAGACGGCCGGCGGGAGCGAGACGGAGGCCTCGCTCCGGTTCGTCGAGTTCGCGGAAGCAAAGCGGCTCCAGGCCGAGATCGGTCGCCTGAAACGCGGCGGCGAGGCCGAGGACGGCGACGCCGACGCCCCCGAGGCGGCGGAACTGTTCGCGCTCTCTCCCCGGGAACTCGCCTTGGTCGGGGCGCTCTCTTTCGACGCTCGCATCCCTGGACTGCTCTTCGTCCTCCTCTCGGGGAGCGTGCCCGCCGTCTCGTCGCTGCTTCCCGTCGGAACGAGCCGGTTCCTGCTCGCCGCCGGCGTCGTCGCCCTCGGGGTCGGGGTGGTCCTCGTAGCGTGGCTCGCCGGCGCTGCCGCGGCCGTCCTCAACTACTACGACTTCCGACTGACCCGGGTCGAGGACGAACTGCAGTACGAACGCGGACTCCTGCGTCGGTACGACGGCTCGATCCCGCTGGACAAGGTCCAGACCCTCACGGTCGCCGACGATCCCCTGAAGCGGTTCTTCGGCTACGCGTCGCTCCGGATCGAGACGGCGGGCTACGCCCCGGGGTCCGGCTCCGGCGAGGGGGGTTCGGAGGCGGCCGTGCCCCTCGCCGCCCGCGACCGGGTGTTCGACCTCGCGAACCGGATCGAGTCGTTCGGGTCGCCGGCGTTCGAGCGCCCGCCGAAGCGGGTCCGGAGCCGGTACGCGTTCCGCTATCTGCTCGCCGTCGGCGTGTTCGTGGGGCTCCTCTATGCGGTGACGGTCGTCACGCCCCGCTCGCTGCCGTGGTATGGCCCACTCCCCCTGGCGCTTTTCGCCCCGGTCGCCGCCCACCTCAAGTGGAAACACCGCGGGTACTGGCTCGGCGAGACCCACGTCGTCACCCGGAACGGCGTCCTCAGACGGCGCATCAAGGTCGTGCCGTACTACCGAGTGCAGACGGTGATCGACACGCGAACCGTCTTCCAGCGCCGGTGGGGGGTGGCGACCGTCACCGCAGACACCGCGGGGTCGCTCTCGCTCGTCGGCCACGACGCCGCCGCGGTGGACGTCGACGCGGCGACGGCCGACGACCTCCGGACGGCCCTCGATACCCGCCTTCGGGAGTCGCTCGCGACACGCCGCGGGTGGCTCGACGACGGGTCGACGGCGAGTCCCGACACCGGCGACGACGTCGGTACGGACGCACCGTCCGGGACGTAACGATCACTCCGTGCGGGGGACGGCGACGGCGCCGGCGACGAAGAAGGCGGCCGCCAACACGGCGAGGACGGCGAGTGCGCCCGTCGGATCGCCGCCGTCGGCCGCGGTCCGCACCCCACGGGAGAAGTACGTCAGCGGCGAGAACGCCGTCACAGGCCGGAACCACGCCGGCAGCATCGTCGGCGGGACGAGCGTCTCCGAGAGTGCCCAGACGGGCAGCGCCACGGCGTTGCTGGCGGCGATGACGCCGTCCTGTGAGTCGGCGATCCGGCCGAGGATCGCTCCCAGCCCACAGAAGAGCGCGACGCCGACGACCACCAGCGGTACGAGTGCCAGGAGCACCGGCCCGACGACCACCTCGGCGCCCGTCACGATGACGACCAAGACCAGCAGGAGCAAGCCGGCGAGTCCGATGATGGCGACGTTGACGAGGGTGTGTGCCAGGAGCCACTCCCAGCGCCGAAGCGGCGTCGTCGCCAACTTCTCGAACCGGTTGCCGTCCCGGTGACGGGCGATGGTACTGCCGACCCGCGACAGCGGCGTGAACACGACGACGACGGCCAGGTAGCCGGGGAGGTAGTACGACGGCTCCCGGGCGAACAGGCCGCCGCCGGTCGGCCGCGTTCCCACCAGGGCGCCGAAGATCAGGATGAGGAGGACGGGGAAAAAGAACGTGAAGAAGACGGCCGTCTTCCGACGGACGAACGACCGGAGGGCGCCGACGAACGTGGACCGAATCCGCCGACGCCGGCTCATCGCTCGCCCTCCGTCTCGGTCGGCGTGGCGGGTCCGGTCGCGTCCGCCGGGGCGATCGATTCGCCGGTGAGACGGAGGTAGACGTCCTCGAGCCCGGGTTCAGCCCAGGTGAACGAGTCGACGTCTACGCCCTCGGCTTCGAGCGTCGCGACGACGTCGCCGACGTCGGCGAGTGCGACGTCACGGACCACCAGTCGCCCGTCGCGTTCGGCCACCTCGGCGCCGAGGGCAGTCGAGAGCGCGTCCCGGTCGACGGGCCGGGTGGCGTCGACGAGCAGGTGACTGTCGCCACCGTGCTCCGCGATCAACGCGGCCGGCGTCCCGACAGCGACGAGGCGTCCGGTGCGGAGCAGGCCGACCCGATCCGCGAGGCGTTCGACCTCCGCCATGGAATGACTGGTGAGCAACACGGTCGTACCCCCGGCCGCCAGGTCGTCGATCAGGGTCCACAGCGACCGCCGACCGGCGGGGTCGATGCCGGTCGTCGGCTCGTCGAGAAAGAGCACGTCGGGGTCGTTCACGAGCGCCGTGCCGACGCAGGCGCGGCGCTGTTGGCCCCCCGAGAGGTTCTGGTACCAGGTGTCGGCATCGTCGGAGAGCCCCACGTCGCAGAGGACGGCCTCGACGGACCGGGCGTCGTCGTAGAGACCGGCGTAGTAGGCGATCAGTTCGCGGGCGGTGAGCCGGTCCGCGGGGCGAAACGACTGGGGGAGCAGGCCCACGCGTGCGGCGTCGACGTTGCCGGGGGCGACCCCCAGTACGCGGACGGTCCCCTCACAGCGCGTCGTCCCGGTGAGCGCCCGGACGAGCGTCGTCTTGCCGGCGCCGTTCGGCCCGACCAGGCCGAACACCTCGCCGGTGGGAATCGACAGCGAGACGCCGTCCAGCGCGACGGCGTCGCCGTACTGCTTGCGCACGTCGTCGGCGACGAGTACCTCTGCCTCGGCCATACCTGAGGCTCGCGAGGGTGGCGAGGTAAGGATTCCCCTTCGGTGCTGTCCAGTGGCGTCCGAGCCGACAGTTCACACCCGGCTTCGGACCATCGCGGCCAACTCGTCCACGTCGTAATCGCCGTCCTCGTCCTTGTCGTAGATGGTGTCGCCGTCGACGTGCACCCGGAAGACGCCTTTCTCGCCGGTCACGAGCGCCACGGAGTCGAGGTCCTCGCCCAGCGCCGTGAGCAGGGCGTGCTGGATGCTTTCGGCACGGTCGAGGAAGCCACACGGAACACAGTACTCGATGGCCACGTCAGTCATGGTCGACCGTTAGGGAAGCGGCGGCATAAATCCCGCCCCGTCCGACTCGGGACGATCAGCCGTCGATCCGGGTGTGTCCCGTGCGGCGGCGCTCGACGAACGCCCAGTCGATGTCGACGCCGAGTCCCGGGTCGTCGGGGACGGGCATCCGGCCGTCGCCGTCGATCGCCTCGGGTTCGCCCTCGAACCCCTGATTCAGGATCCAGTTGCTCTCGGGGTTGAGAAGGCCGTGTTCGAAGTAGTTGGAGTTGCGCAACGCGCTCATCAGGTGGGCGTGTGCCGGGCCGCCGAGCAGGAGTTCCACGTCGACGCCGAAGGACTCGGCGGTCTCCGCGATTTTGAGCGCCCCCGTGATGCCGCCGTCGAGGTGGGCGCTCGCCCGGACGAGATCCGTCGCCTCCGTGGCGAGGCTGCCGGCGGTGCCGTACGGCCCCGTGCGGACGTGTTCGAGGCCGAGCATCGGCGTGTCGAGTTCGGCGACGAGTTTCCTGACCGCCCGCTCGCTCACGCCGCCGTCGTGGAACGGATCCTCGTACCAGAAGAACCCGAGGTCGTCGAGCGCCCGCCCGACCGCTAGAGCGTCGGCGTAGGTCCGATAGAGGCTGGAGGCGTCGAGCATGAGATCCAGTCGGTCGCCGACACGCTCGGCGAGTGCCTCGCAGATGGCGACGTCGAGGTCGGGATCGACGGCGGGGTGGCCGTGGAACTTGAACCCGCCGTAACCACGGTCGAGACAGGTCTCGGCGAAGTCTGCGACGGCCTCGGGGCCGTCGAGTCCGCCGTTGTCGTCGACGAACATCGTCGAGGCGTACGTCGGAAGCGAGTCGCGGCCGCCGCCGAGCAGCGTCGAGACGCTCTCGCCGTAGTGCCGGCCGGCGAGATCCCAGAGCGCGACGTCGATGGGGCCGACCCCGAAGCGATCGGTGTGTCTGAGCGCCCGCCAGCAGTCCTGCCAGATCTCTCGCCGTGCCAGCGGATCACGGCCAAGGACGTGTTCCTCGGCCACCATCCGTATCTGTGCGATCATGGGCGGTGTGAACGAGAATCCGCGGTACCGTCCCTCCGTGCCGTCGGCGGTCCGGATCGTGAGGACGAACCCGGGCGGTTCGAGCGTCGAGTCGGGGTCGTACACCCAGTTGCCGTCGACGGTCCCCGTCCGTGGCACCTCGTAGTCGAACTCGTGGATCTCGATCTCGCTGATGCGCATCGGGGGAGTGTCGACCGCGTCGAGCAAAGATCTTGGGACGACGACACATACTGAATCGACGACGGACGGAGTCCCACGAATCGGCGGAGAGTTACTCCGGCCGCGGCCGACTGAGGTTCCGCAACGTACCCTCACACTCCGGACAGCAGGTCGGGGACTCCGCGCTACAGAGCCGTGCACCACACTCCAGACACTCGTACAGTTGTTCGTCCAGATCACAGGGGGCAGGATCCGACGGCGTTGGCATACGTCCGCACACACGTCCATGATTCATGTTAACTCTTATCTGTGTCGTCGAGAACTGAACGTACGTCGAACGACGGCCCCAGACACGCTCGCGGTCGGACCCTGCGATCGGTTCGTCGTCGCTGGGGGCAGGACGGGAACGTTCCATCGGGTGGATCGAGCGCAGTCGCCGCCCCGTTTTTTGTCCCTGGCCCGCGTCGACTGTCGCATGTTCGACAGGATCCTCTTTCCGACCGACGGCAGCGACGGGGCGACCGCCGCCTTCGGGCATGTCCTCGACCTCGCGGCCGCCCACGACGCCACGGTGTACGTCCTCAACGTCGCGGATACGGCGCGTGACAGCGTCACGCAGGTTCGAGGACGGGTGATCGACGCCCTCGAACGCGAGGGTGCCCGCACCGTCAAAGAGACGGCCGAACGGGCGAGCGATCGGGGCGTCGCGACCGTCACCGAGGTGTTGCAGGGCGAGCCATACAGCACCATCGTCGACTACGCGGCCACAAACGACGTCGACCTCGCCGTCATGCCGACCCACGGCCGGCGTGGACTCGAACGGTTCCTTCTCGGGAGTACGACCGAGCGGGTGGTCCGTCGGTCCGAGGTTCCCGTTCTCACGATCCGACCGGACGAGGACGTGACAGCCCGTCATCCCTACCGGAACGTGCTGGTGCCGACCGACGGGAGCGACCCGTCGGCGGCGGCGCTCGATCTGGCGGTCGACGTGGTCGGCGACGGCGGACCGGGGCTCCACCTCCTCTCCGTGGTCGACGTGGCCAGCCTCGGGATCGAGGTCAGAACCGACATCGCGGTCGACGCACTGGAGGAGAGGGCAAACGAGATCCTGGAGACGGCCGAAGGCACCGCGGCGGCGGGGGGCGTCGCTCCGGCCGCGACGACGGTGGAGTACGGCACCTCGATCGCCCGCGTCGTCCGGTCGTACGTCGCGGATCATGACGTCGACCTCGTGATCGTCGGGACACACGGACGAACGGGCTTCGACCGGTACGTCCTGGGGAGCGTCACGGAAAAGCTCGTGCGGACGGCCCCCGTTCCGGTCCTGACGGTTCGGGGATCGTCGGCGGTACCCTGAGCGACGACGCCGAGGCGGACGATTATCACGCACGGGAATCGGCGGATAGCTTTATCGCCCCGACTCGCCGACGGTGGGGGCATGCAGGACTTCGAATCGGCGTTCGGTCAAGGGGGTCTGAACGATCAGGTCTCGGCCGACGCCCTCATGGACGAGTGCGGGCTGGACGAGAGCGAAATCGCGTGGCGGAAGGACTTCGTCGGCTTCGACGAGGCCGATGCGCGCCGCCTCGAAGGGCTCGACGAACTGTTTCGTGAACGGGCCGACCAGATCGCCGACGACTTCTACGACAATCTGACCGGGTACGACGAGACGCGGGCGGTGATCGACCGCTCGGAGAAGGGTATCGAACAACTGAAGCGGACACAGTCCGCGTATCTCGTCTCGCTCGCCGACGGGGAGTACGGCGCCGACTACTTCCGGAACCGTGCCCGGATCGGGAAGCTCCACGACCTGCTGGACATGCCGATAAAGCAGTATATCGGTCAGTACGGCGTCTACTACGACCTCCTCGTTCCCCTGCTGATGGAGCGGACGGCGGACCGCCTCCTCGGCCACCTCGACGAGGCAGCCGGCGTCGACGACGCGGCCGTCGAGGATCTCGTCCGGTCGGAACTCGACGAGGGTCTGGCGGAGATCCTCTCGGTCCTCCGCATCATCAACCTCGACATGCAGGTGGTCGCGGACACCTACATCCACTCGTACAACCGGCGACTCGAAGCGACGATCGACGAGCGCGAAAAGTTGATGGACGGGGTCGAACGCGACCTCGCGGAGCCGGTGGCCACCCTTCGGGAGTCCGCGGAGGACGTGGCCGAGAGTGCGGGGTCGATCAGCGACCTCGCGGACGAACAGGCCGACACCATGGGAGAGGTCGCCGGCGAGGTGTCGAACATGAGCGCGACCGTCGAGGAGATAGCCTCCACGGCCGACGAGGTGGCGGCCACCAGCGACCGTGCCGAGGAACTGGCTGCCGAAGGTCGAGAGGCGGCGACCGAGTCGATCGCGGTGATGCAGCAGGTGAGCGAATCGGCCCGGGAGGTGACGGCGGACGTCGACGACCTGGAAGAGCGGATCGACGAGATCGACGAGGTCGTCGAGGTGATCAACGACATCTCGGACCAGACGAACCTGCTAGCACTCAACGCCTCGATCGAGGCAGCCCGCGCGGGCGAGGCCGGCGACGGCTTCGCCGTCGTCGCCGACGAGGTGAAAGGCCTCGCCGAGGAGTCACAGCGACACGCTGGCGAGATCGAGGCGATGGTCGCCGATATCAAATCCGAGACCGCGGCGGCGGTCGAAAGCCTGGAAGCGACGGCCGAAGAGGTCGAACGGGGCGTCGAAGGGGTTGAGGACGCGATGACCAAACTCGAGCGGATCGTCGACGTCATCGCCGACGCCTCGCAGGGGATTCGCGAGGTGTCGACGGCGACCGACGATCAGGCGGCCTCGACCGAGGAGGTCGCCGGTATGATCGACCGACTGGTGGATCGTGCCGATCGGGTGGCCGAGGAGGTAGAGCGCGTCGCCGCGGCCAACGAACGGCAGACAGAGCGAATCCGCGAGGTCGACGAGGCCGTCACTCGTCTGGGGACGAACTGACCGGCAGGTTCCCACGACTCGCGGGCGCACGTTCAATAACCTCGGGTGAGATGCCCGGCCCGTGCTCGGACGCCCGGAGGCGGTCACGTGATGCTCGACCTGTTCACACGACTGTTCGGCACCGATCCACTGATCCACGGGGTCGTGGGCGGCGTCGTCATCGCGACGTTCAACCTGCTGGGGGCGTCGCTGGTGTTCGTCTGGCGGGATCCCTCCGAACGGGCGCTCGACGGGGCGCTCGGGTTCGCCGCGGGCGTGATGCTCGCCGCGAGTTTTACGAGCCTCATCATCCCGGGCATCGAGACGTATTCCGGCGGCGACCCGCTCCCGGTGTTGCTCGGTCTCGCGCTGGGTGCGCTCTTTCTCGACCGGTCGGACGCGCTGGTGCCCCACGCTCACTATCTCGTCACCGGCCGCCAACGGGACGACGCGGCCGGCGGGAACCGGAGCCTGCCGATCGACGACGAACGATTCGCGGGTGTCGTCCTGTTCGTCCTCGCGATCACGCTCCACAACATGCCGGAGGGGCTCGCCGTCGGCGTCGGCTTCGGGAGCGGCGACCTCGCCACGGCCGTGCCGCTGATGCTCGCCATCGGCATCCAGAACGTGCCGGAGGGTCTCGCCGTCTCGATCGCGGCCATCAACGCGGGACTGGATCGGCGGGCCTACGCCGTCTTCGCCGGGATCCGCTCGGGTGTCGTCGAGATCCCCCTGGCGATCCTCGGCGCGTACGCCGTCGGTGCGGTGTCGTCGCTCCTGCCGTACGCGATGGGCTTTGCCGCGGGCGCGATGCTGTTCGTCATCAGCGACGAGATCGTCCCGGAGACCCACACGGGGGGACACGAACGCGTCGCGACCCTCGGGACGCTCGCCGGGGTGATCGTGATGCTCTATCTCGACATCTCGCTCGGCTGAGCGGCGGGCGACGGCGCGACGACCGCCCCGGCAACGCACCGGAGCAGTCGAATTCTCATGCGTCTGGAAAGAGGGGGGCTCATATATCGGCGGCCTTCCTATCCATCAACGATGAACGGGGGTACGGACCTGACGTTCCACTGCCCGACGTGTGACGAATCCATGGACGTGAACGCGCCGATGCGGGAGGCGCTCCTAGAACACGGGTGTGTGGTCTGTGGAACCACCGTCCCTCGGAGTGCGTTCTCCTCCGCTTCTTCTCCCGGCGCCGACGGTGACGGCGAAGCCTGACCCGCGTCGGTCGACCCCGGTCGCGGCGGCCGAGTTGCATAATTATAAACGGTCGCCTCCCTTTCTCCCGACAGACGACACTAATGACCGTGGAGCAACAGACCGCGATGACGGGGGCCGAAACCGACGCCCTCCTCGGACGTCACGAGACCGGCGTCCTCTCGCTCGCCCGCGAGGACGAACCCTACGCGGTGCCGATTTCGTACGGGTACGACGCGGGCGAACGCCAGTTCTGTATGCGACTGGTGTCCGCGCCGGGGAGCGGGAAACGTCGGTTTCTCGGCGACTCCCCGAAGGTTCGATTCGTCGTGTACGAGGAGCGCGAGACGACGTATCGGAGCGTCATCGCGGACGGGCGACTCGAACACCTCCCGAAGTCGGCACTCACGCCCGACCACGTCGAACGCTTCGGCGCGGCGAAGCGGCCGCTGTTCGAGATGTGGGGCGAACCGAAGGCGGAGCTGAACGTCGAACTCTACGAACTCTCGCCGGACGAACTGAGCGGCCGACGGATCGACATCGACCCCTGATCACGTTTCACTGTTCGAGGACGGCGTCCAGCAGTTTCGACTGTGCGGCACTCAAGTGTTCGCTGAACGTCGAGCGCGAGATGTCGAGGGCGTCCGCAACCTCGCCTGCGTTCGCACCCTTCGGGTGATCGAAGTAGCCCATCTCGTGGGCACGTTCGAGCACCTCGCGCTGTCGGGCGGTCAGTCGCCCCCGATCGACGAACACCAAGTCGTGGTCGGACGGATCCCCGTGGGATCGGAGGAGTCGACGGACGTCCACCTCGGGATACGCCTCGCGGAGCGTCGTGATGACTCCCCGAAGTTCGCTCATGTCGGCGGCATGAAAGACCAGATGCAGCATCCCGTCGCGCGTATGGACGTCGACGACCGGGCAGTCAAACGCCTCGACGCGCTCGCAGGGGCATCCCTGTCCGCGGGGGCGGCTGAACCGATACGTGGTCTTCGACCCATAGGTGAACACGGGCTCTACGTCGCCGCCGGGTGGCGCCTCGACGGCCGTGTCTTCGAGCATGAACTCCTCGGTTACCCGGCCCGTGGCCTCCGGATCGATCCCCCTGGTGACGGAGGAGGTGGGCGCACCGGCGTCCGCGGCGGCGCTCGCGACGGGACAACTGCCGTCGGCGTCGACCCGCAGTTCCGCCCGAATGCCTGTCGCCATCATCCGCGGCTTTGCGGGCCAGGTTCCTAAGCTTGGCCATCCGTCCCCGCCCGTTCCGGGCGGGGACGCCGACCGGAGGGAGCGTTTCGCTTATAAACCACCCACGATATCGTGGGTGTAGACTGGTTGTCCCCCAGCGAGTACGTGTATGCGACCGACGATGGCTATCGCCACCAGCCCGCCCGAAAAGACGATCGAAGAATCGACCGTCCGTGATTCCGAGGAGGTCCAAGCGGTACTCGACGCCCTGCACGATCCCGACTGTCGTGCGGTCCTCGACGCGACGGGTGAGGAGTCGCTGTCGGCCAGCGAACTCTCCGACGTCTGTGAACTACCGCTGTCGACGACGTATCGGAAGCTCGATACGCTCACGGGGGTTGGCCTCCTCGACGAGCGAACCCGCCTCTGTCCCGACGGCAAGCACGCGAGCGAGTACGTCCGTTCGGTGGAACACGTCGACGTCGACGTCGTCGACGGCGGCTTCGAACTCACCGTGACGCATCGGGTGCGGTCCGGAACGACGACGCCCCTCTAACTCCCGGTCGTCACCGTCCGGCCCGATCGCACAGGATTCTTACAGCGTCATCCGTGGTCGTTCGCACGCCCCACAGGAATGATACCACGAGCCACACTGCGGGAGGCGTACGCCGATACGGTGAGGGACGCTACTACGTGAAGCGGTTACGGAAGGAGTACCCGGCGAGCGAACGGCCGGTGTTCGACGTCTCGGTCGGGCCGCCTCACCCCGAGTCGCGGTGTCGACGCACCGCCCACAGCACGAGGAGCAGTCCCTCGATGCGGGCGGCGGTGTACACCCAGCGGCGTGGCGTGGCGTCGCCTTCGGTCGCTAGGTTCAGCCAGACGTCGACGAGTCGGCGGGGACGGAACGCCTCGGCGAGGCCGAGCGCCAGTGCGGCGATACGGAGGAGCATATCCGAACCACGCGCCCGACACTACTAATTGTTATTGGTGATATTATATGACTGGCCGGCGTGGCTCGGGGCTGTTCCAACACCCTGGGAACGACGGTGCGGTTGAAATGCGTTCCCGATCGACCGTTACACGGGAGGACGAATCGGTGGCGAACGCGGGCGACATCTGGACCCATGACACACACCAAACGCATCGTCGTCGCGGGTGGCGGACGCGTCGGGCTACGGACGGCCAGGGAACTCGCCGACCGGGGACACGAGATCGTGTTGATCGAGAAGGAGGCCGACCGCACCGACGAGGTAGCCGCCGAACACGTCGCGATGGTCCTGCAGGGCGACGCCACCGCCCCGTCGATCCTCGAACAGGCCGAACTTGAGCGTGCGGACGCCGTCGCGGCTCTGACCGACGAGCCCGGAACCAACCTGGCCGTCTGTCTGGAGGCCAAACGCATCGCCCCGGACGTCCGGACGCTGGCGCGGACCGATACGGGGACCGAGGACGAGTACGACGAGATCGCGGACGCGACAATCCTCCCCCACGAGTTGAGTGCCGCCACCGCGGCCGACATCCTCTCGAGTGACGAGGTACGTACCCTCGCGAGCGACCATCACGACCTCGGGGTCTTGGAGATCGAGGTGGCGGCGGATGCCCCGATCGTCGGCCACACTCTCGACGAGATCAGCCTCCCCAGAGGGAGTCTGGTCGTCTCGGACCGCGACCGGACGCGCGTCGCCCGGCCGGACACGGAACTCGAAGCGGGGGAGCGCTACGTCGTCGCCGTGGAGTCGGCCGTGGCCGACGAGGTACTGTCGCTGTTCCGTGGCTAACCGATCGTCCCGCCGTTCGGGAACCGGGACGGGACATTTCACGTCGGAGTACTAACGGATCGGTCATGAGCATCGACGCCGACGGCGGTCGGTTCGCGGATCGTATCGACGCGGGCCGACGACTGGCGAGCGAACTCCGCGACCGCGGGAACGAGGCCGATATCGTCCTCGCGATCCCGCGGGGTGGCGTTCCGGTCGGGCGGCCAGTCGCCGACGCCCTCGACGTCCCGCTCGACGTCGTCGTCGCCTCGAAGATCGGCGCGCCCGACAACCCGGAGTACGCCATCGGCGCCGTCGCGAGCGACGGAAGCGCGTGGTTCGACGAAGGATCTATCGACCGACTGGGTGTGAGTGACGTCTACGTCGACCGGGGGCGGAACCGCGAGGCTGCGGCAGCCCGGGAGAAAGCCTCGCGCTACCGGAACGACGGTCCGGTGCCGAACCTGTCCGGACGGTCTGTCGTCGTGGTCGACGACGGCGCCGCGACGGGCGCGACCGCAATCGCCGCGCTCCGACTCGTGGCCGCAGCGGGCGCCGAGCGGATCGTCCTTGCCCTCCCAGTGGCGCCGCCGGACACGATCGACCGCCTCGAAGACCACGCCGACGTCGACACCGTGGTCGCTCTCGAAACGCCGACGCAGTTCCGGGCGGTTGGCGCGTTCTACGACCGGTTCGATCAGGTCAGCGATGAGGAAGCGATGGCGCTCCTGAGTGACCCCGACGATTGACCCGTCCACACGTCCTCAACTATCAGGAACGACCGTGTCGAGTTATTAGTCAGGACGCCATCAGGTACGCGCACGGATGACCCGACGAAACCCGTTCGACGAACTCGAAGAGTTGTTCGACCGAATGCAGGAGAACGTCGAGAACGCGGCACGAATGTGGGATCCAGAGGAGTTCGAGGGGGGGCTGCCACGGCCGGGATCGGCGGGCATGAGCGTCGACCTCGAAGACACGGGTGACGAACTCGTGTTGACGGGCGATCTGCCCGGGTTCGAGACCGAGGACATCGACGTACGGATGGTGGACCGGACGCTGCAGATCTCCGCCGAACGAGACGAGGAGGCCGAGTCGGACGCGGGCGAGTACGTCCGTCGCGAGCGCCGGCACGCGTCGGTCTCCCGGTCGATCAGCCTCCCCGAGGCGGTCGACGAGTCGGACATCACGGCCAGGTACAACAACGGCGTGTTGACGGTCAGGATGCCGAAACGGGAGCCGGACGATCGGGGGACGCGAATCGACGTGAACTGACGCGGGTCGATGGACGAGGAGCGGCCGTTCACGCCCGATCTTCCGCCGGGATACGCCATCGATCGCGCGCGGCCCGACGATGCTCCCGGTATCGCGGCGGTGTACGAGGCGGCGTATCCGTCGGATACCGACTATCCCTTGGTCGAGGAGTCGGCGGTCCACGAGGCCCTTCTCGGCGACTCCAACGTGGCGACGTTCGTCGTCGCGACGGGAGGGACGGTCGTCGGTACGGCCGCCATCGAGTACGACTCGCTCGACGACGGGAACGCACAGATCTGTAAGCTGGCCGTCCACCCCGACCACCAGGGAAGGGGTCTGGGACGCGAACTCCTCAAACACCGGCTGAACGTCCTCCACGCGGACCGATCGTTCTCGGGAGTAGTGTACTCGGCGGCGGTGACCTCTCACCCTGCCTCGCAACACAACCTGCTGGCACGTGGGTTCGAACCGTTCTCGATACACAAGGGGCTCCAAGAGGGGTACTTCGGCCCGACGAGCGAGAGCGAGGTCATCACCCTCTACACGCCCAGCATCGACTACGACGAACGCGACGTGTACGTTCCGGAACGGTACCGTCACATCGTCGAACGGACGCTCGCGAGTGCGTCGCTAGACCTTCTTGGACGTCGGATCCGGACGGTCAACACAGTCACCTACCCGACGGCCGATCAGGTGGAGATGGCGCTCTCTCGGGCGCGGGGCTTTCTCTGGGAGGTGACCGCGGACGGCCACGAGTCGTGGGCACGGACCGAGGCGGAGATCAGAGCGGCCATGCGCGAGGAGGACGTCCACCTGATGGTGCCCGTCGACGCCAACGCCCGTCACCTCCTTGCGCTGTACGAACCGTTGGAGGCCGACGGCTTCTCGCCCGCGGGATTCATCCCCGACTGGCTGACCCGTGACGGGGAGGACCGCGACGCGTTCGTCTTCCAGCATCCGCCGTCGGACGAACCGGCGGCGGTGTGTGTCGTCGACGACGTGAAGGCCCTGATCGACGTGCTCGGGTGGGAGTACCGCGTCGTCGAGGACGCCGACCGGTACTGGACGCTCGAACTGTGACCGACGGTCGTCCCCGGGAGTCAATCGACCGTCCAGTCGTTGTATCGGTAGTACCCGAACACCATGACGAGGAGGACTGCGAGGGAGACGCCCGCTTCGAGGATGTTCCGACCCGTCTCGAGGCCGTCGATGACGTTGTGAAACCAGAAGACGTTGGCCCACGCCGACCGATGAAGCGCCTGCCAGGCCGTCTCCGGCCCCACGATATCGAGTTCACGGAGTAGCCAGTAGCCGTCGGGGATCATGGCCCAGAACCCGCTCAGAAACAGCAGGAGGAACTCCCGACGGACCGGCAAGTCGAGGACCGTCAGCGCCAGGAGGGCCATGAACACGCCGACGGTAAAGTGGACGATGGCTTGCACGGGGACCTGCGTAGGGTTGGGCGCCTCCGCACTTTACTGTTGGTCTCCGATCACGTCTCGCCGCCGTGGTGCGGACGTCGCGAACGCCGACTCACGAGGGGCACGGGTCGGCGGCGAAGGCGGCGAGGGTTCGACAGTAGTCGGGGAGGCTGTCGACGACGAGATACTCGTACCCCTCGTGGGACCCGTAGGCCTCCGGTCCGAACGCTACCCCGGGCACCCCGTGGGTCGCGAAGTGTCGCAGGTCGCTCGTGTGGGGCTTGCGGACCAGGTCCACCGAGCAGCCGAGTTCCCACTCGGCGTGTCGTTGCAGGCCGCGAACGTACGGGTCGTCGGGGTCGGTGTCGACGGGGGCCCCGTGGCCGACGCTCTCGACTGAGAGGTCGGGTATCTCCTGTAGCGCGGTCAACGCCCGGTCGCGGGCGCCCGCGTCGGGATAGCGGACGTCGAGACGGAGCCGTGCGTTGTCGGCGACCTGGTTGACCGCCGTACCGCCCTCGATGTGGCCGTAGTTGACGGTCGTCGGCCAGTCGTCGGCCGACGCGTCGAAGACCGCCTCGATGGCGGGATAGGTCCCTAGCAGCGTCTCGATGGCGCTCTCGCCTTGCTCCGGCGTCGCGGCGTGGGCCGGTTCGCCCGTTGCCAGCAGGTCGATCCGGATCACTCCCTTCTGCCGGTGGACGATATTCATGTAGCCGTCGAGGTTGTTCGGTTCGCCCGTGATACAGAAGGCAGGATCGTATCCCACCTCCTCGAGGAGGTAGCGCGCGCCGTCGTAGCCGCCGCGTTCCTCGTCGGACACGACCATCAGCGCGAGCGACGGTGGGTCGTCGGCCCGCGACAGGTCACGAACGACGTGCATCATCGCCGCCAGTCCACCCTTCATGTCCGCGGTGCCCCGTCCCGAGAGTTCGCCGTCGGTGACGTACCGCGGGGTGAACAGGCGGTCGGCCCCCGGTACGACGTCGAGGTGACCGTGAAAGACGAGTTCGGGCGACAGCGACCCGTCGAGCGAGACGACGAGCGAAGGGGTGTCGCCGTGACTGTATCGCTCGACTGACACGGCGGCGTCCGCGAAGAAGTCGGCGACGTAGGACAGACAGTCGTCGATGGCCTCCGGCCGGTCCTCTGTGGTGCGATACTCCACGAGGTCGACCGTCGTCCCCACCACCCGCTCGCGGAGCGACGTTCGGGATTCCTCGCCGTACGCTGCCATCGTCGGGGGTTCGCGTCTCGACCATTTGAATCTGTCTCGGCGGATCAGTTCGCTCCCCGTGTCGAGCGGATGTCGTCGAGCGTCGGGACGCCGTTTCGGGCGCCGGCCTCACGGGTGGCGAGCGACCCCGCGACGGTGGCGTCGGCGACGGCCTTGCGGAGGGACACGCCGGCCACGAGTCGTGCCGCCAACACGCCGTTCAACACGTCGCCGGCGCCCGTCGTGTCGACCGGATCGACGGTCGGTGGCTCGACGGTGAACAGCCGTTTGCCCGCCCGTTCGACGACGACGGGGGCGCCGCCACGTTTGCGGACGACGACGCCGTCGAACCCGTCGAGGGAGTCCTCGAGCGCCGCGTACTCGTGTTCGTTCGGCGTACAGTAATCGACCGCCTCGCAGGCGAGCAGTGGGTCGACCCCCTCGGGGGGCGCCGGATCGAGGACGACCGTCGGCCGTCTCGGGTCACCCGCCAGGTCGGCGAGTAGCGACTCGACCGGGGCGACCGGAACCTCGTTTTGCAGAAGGAGGCAGTCGGCGTCGCGGACGGCGTCGTACTGGTTCCGGACGTACGGGCGGCCGACGGTCGCGTTGGCCCCCGGAACGACGACGATTCGGTTGTCACCGGAATCGTCGACGAACACGTAGGCCGTCCCGGTCGGCGCGTCCGCCGTCCCGATTCGGTCCACGTCGACGCCGGCGTCGGCGAGGGCGGCGAGGACGCCGAATCGCCCGTGATCCCGACCGACCTTGCCGAGCATCGCCGTCGACGCCCCGACGCGGACGGCGGCGACGGCCTGGTTTGCCCCCTTGCCCCCGTGTCGACGCTCGTCGGCGTCGACGGTGAAGTCGTCGGGGAGGCGATCGATCCGAATGGTCCGTCCCCGCTCCGGGAACCATGCGAACCGCTCCGCGAACGCCGCGAGATCGGCATCCGTCGCCGAGACGACGCGGTCGACGTTGATGCTCCCGAGACTCACCACGCGACTCATAGCGTACCTGATTACTAACGCGACGGATGCATCTATACGTTAGGGACCGTCGTTCGGGCGACGTTATTCCGCAATTGACAGTTCGGAAGGCGTACGAATTTCGTCGTGACGGCGACACGTGGCGACGGCATCGACGTCTCACCGAAATTCTTTCTTTCGACCTGATAACTATCACCAACATTTATTTAAATCACGACAGGACGGAGTAGTGCCATGTCAATCCTGGCTGCAGTCGACGACGCGGACGAATCCCGTGTAGTACAGCGTGGATACGAACTCGCTCGGGCGTTCGACGAGGAACTGGTCGTTCTCAACGTCCAGCCGGAGACCGAAGAGCACTCGACGGCCGAGGATATCGCCACGAATGCGATCCGACTGGCGCTCGACGACCCCGAGAACGTGACCGCCGTCGGGGCGCTCGGCGAACCGGCTCCGCGCATCCTCCACGAATCAGAGGAGCGCGACACCAGCTACATCGTCCTCGGGCCGCGGAAGCAGACGCCGATCGGCAAGGCGCTGATGGGTAGCGTCTCCCAACTCGTTTTGCTGAACTCGGAGTGTACCGTTGTCTTCGTCGCCGAAGAGTAACGACCCGGTTGGACGCTCGACTCTTTTCGCTCGCCGACCGACGTCCACAACCTATTGGTCCGTGGAGGGCGTCGCTCCGACCCGGAATGAGTCTCCCGACGGGAAACTGGCTGGGAACGGGTGAGGCGCTGGCACTGCTCGTCGTCCTCGGACTCACGACCCTCGGCACTCTGTCGCTGTTCGCTATCGCCATCGCCGCAGCGCGGCGCCGGCGATCGCGACCGTACGTCCTGCTTACGGTCGCCATCGGCCTCTTGGTCGCGCGGTCTATCGTCGGCATCGGGACGGTTCTCGGCCGGGTCCCAATGGTCGTCCACCACCTGATCGAACACACCACCGACTTCGCCATCGCCGTGTTGATCCTCTCGGCCGCGTATCTCGTCACGGGACGCGCCACGACGACCCGCTGACGGCCGCTTTCGACGAACACACCATCGTACCTTTGGTGATCAGGGGTGTAAGTAGGATATGACTCGAGACACCGCCGTCGACACGACGCGCCGACGCGTTCTGATCGGGACGGCCGCCGTCGTCGCCCTCGCGGGGTGTTCGGGGTCGACCGACCGGCCCGAGCCGATTTCGCTGTCCGGCGACGTCAGTTGCGATCAGTGCGGCATGGTCATCGATCAGCACCCCGGCCCGTCCGGCCAGACCTACTACCAGGAGCACAGCGTCGAGGGCCACGATCCACCGGCCCGGTTCTGTAGCACCGTCTGTACGTACAGACACCGATACTCGAAGGAGCCGCAGGGATGGCAGCCGCAGGTGACCTACCTCACCGACTACTCGACGGTGGACTACAGGGTCAGCGAGTCGGATGGGACCCGTGTCATCTCGGCACACCTGGCGGCCGAGGCGTTCGCGCCGACGGAGGACTTGGAGGTCGTCGCCGGGACGGACGTCGAGGGGGCGATGGGGCCGGCACTGGTGCCGTTCGGCGACAGCGACGACGCCGAGGCCTTCGCCTCGGAGTACGGTGGCGACGTCATCGCGGCGGCGAACATCTCGCAGGAACTCGTCGCGAGGGGATAGCGACGGTTCCCACTGCGTGGGAATCGACGGGGGGCGATTGTCCTTCCGTCGCAATACTCCCGCGTATGACCAGCGTTCGTCGGCAAGTTCGTGACCACGTCCAGTCCAACCCTGGCGTTCACTTCAACGAACTCGTCCGGAACCTCGACATCGCGACCGGTCAGGCCCAGTATCACCTGCGACGGCTCGGTCGGCGCGACGAGGTGATCGCCGAACGGATACGCGGGCGTACCCACTACTTCGATCCGGAGTACGACCCCTGGGAGCGTCGGGTCCTCTCGCTGTACCGTCGCGAAACCGCCCGCGAACTCATCGGTCACCTAGTCGAAGACGGACGGCTTCCGGCGTCGACGCTCGCCGACCGACTCGACCTCGCGCGTAGTACCGTCTCCTGGCACGTCGACACGCTCGAAGACGCGGATATCGTCGAGCGAACTTACGGCGACCGCGGCCAAGTCGAGGTGGCGCTCACGCGTCCGGAGGAGACGGTGGCGTTTCTGCAGGCGGTCACGCCGTCGCTCTCCGACCGCCTCGTCGATCGGTTCATGCGGTTCGTCGACACTGGCCTCCACGGTGTCGAGGCCGAGGAGTAACCCCACGGGGACGCCGGCTTCGCGAACGCGTCTGGCACTTACGTCCGTAGCGACGTCGCTGCCGTCGATGACGCCTCGGCGCCGCCTCAGCGTCGCCGCCACCGGATGGCGAGCGTCGCGGCGAGAAGTGACGCCAGTCCCCAGACGACGAGGCTGGTCACGGCGGCGGACGTCGAGACGAACGCGGAGCGCCCGGTGAAGGCCACGTAAAGAACCGTCTCGAACACCAGCCCGCGGTAGGCACTAGACGGAGAGAGTGCGAGCAGGGAGCCGAGGCCAATGCCGGTGTCGCCAGCCATCGCCCCGAAGACGGTGACGTCGGCGCCGACCACCACGACCAGCAGGCCGACGAGGGCAAGCAGGATGGCACGCCGGCGCGACCCGGCCGCCGCGGAGAGCGCAACGGCGATGGCGAGCGCAACGAGGGCGAACGCGGCCGTAAGCGCTAGAAAGCGAACGAAGAGGAGCGGCGAGTCGACGCCGCGGTGCGTGGCAAACACCGTCGTCGCGGGCGCGGCCGTCGTGGCGACGTGGAGGCCGAGGACGGCGAGCGGCGCCACCACGACGCCGAGCAACGCGACGGCGCGGCCGGCGTAGACGCCGCCGACGTACGCCGACGCGGGGAGCGGGTAGGTAGCGAACACGTCCAGACGGCCGCGTTCGGCGTCGTCGGCGACGGCCCGGTAGCCGACGGCGAACGCGACGGCCGGTACCAGTACCTCGACGACTAGCAACACGTCCACGACGGTCGGCACGTAGCCGGCGGAGGGGCCGTTCCCCGCGCGAGCGACACCGAAGACGACGAACGTCACCACCGCCGCGAGCAGCGCGTAGGTCCAACTTCGGGAGGCAGCGCGGACCTCCCTGGCGAACACCGCCCAGAAGGCGCCGAGTGGTCCCGTCATTCCGACGCCCCCCGCGTTCGAACCGCGACGATATCCTGATCGCCGCCCACCAGCGACGTAAACGTCTCGTGAAGCGGTCCGCCGGTCCGCTCGCGGAGTTCCGTCGGCGTGCCCTCCGCGACGACTTCGCCCCGGTCGAGGACGACGATCCGATCCGCCGTCCGCTCGACTGCGGGGAGGTCGTGTGACGTCACGACGACGGCGTGGCCCTCCTCGGCGAGGCCGTCGACGATGTCGTAGACTAGCTCACTCATCCCTGGATCGAGGCCACTCGCGGGTTCGTCGAGGGCGAGCACCGGGGGAGCGCCGGCGAGCGCCTGGGCGATACCGAGGAGTCGCGTCATCCCCCCGGATAGCGCCTCGACGCGTCGGTCGGCGACCCCGCCGAGACCCACCCGGTCGAGCAGGTCCGCCGGATCGTCGTCGACGAGACGGGCGTAGAACGCCGCCGTCTCCAGCGTCGTGAATCCCGGTCGGAAGGTGGGTTCTTGGGGTAGGTATCCGAGGAAACGGACGGCGTCCGATTCCTCGTAGTCGACCGTACCCGCCGTCGGCGACAGGAGGCCAGCGAGCACCCGGAGGAGCGTCGTCTTTCCCGACCCGTTCGGCCCGATCAGCGCGACGACCTCGCCCGGCGGAATCGATATCGATACCCCGGAAAGCGCGGTCACGTCTCCGAACGTCCGAGTGACGTCGGTCGCGCGAAGCGACGACTCGTCCGTCACACACCGGCCCCCGTCGTCGTCTCGTTTCGCGCGCTGGCAAGCAGTTCCGGGTTCGCCGGGCGGGCCAGCGGCGCCGTGTCGACGATGCTCGCCTTCCGGAAGCCGGGGGTCGTGCCCCGAAGCGCTCGGAGCCCTTGAACGGTAGGTGCCGAACTCAACGCCACCGCGGCGTCGGTCCGGTGGAGTCTGCGATCCAGTGGATCGGTCGGAGAGTACGCCCGGTCGAGCGTTGCTCCGCCGTCGAAACTGCTGTCGTAAGCGCCCTCCCAGTAGTTGCCGCGGCCGTCGTGAGTGAAGATGCGCAGCGGTCCCGGGCCGGCCGTCGCGTGACGGTCGTTGGCGACGAAGTCGTTGGCGACGACCCGGTTCGAAGGCACCACCGTCGAGGCGGCGAACCCGACCTGGTTTCCGTAGAGAACGTTGCCCTCGAACGTCGTCTGGGTGGCGTAGGCCACCATTCCACGGTCGGTGTCGACAGCGACGTTGTCCGCGACGTAACTATGCGAGCCGCCGACGAAGATGCCGCCGTTGGCGTGGCGAACGTCGTTGCCGACGATGGCGTTACGGGACGGGCGCGTCATCACGACGACGCCGCTCGCCTCCTGTCCGCGAGCCACGTTGTCGGCGACCAGCGTCTCGGAGGTGTACATCAGATGCACGCCGAAGCGTTGCTCGAGGAAGGTGTTGTTCCGGATGACGGTACCGGGTGCACGGTGGAGGTACACCCCGTCGCGGCCGCCCGTTATCCGGGAATCCTGGACCACGACGGCTTCGTTCATCGCGATGACGCCCATGAAGCCGTCGAGCCACTCCGCGGAGCCGTTCACCGCGACATCATCGACGACGGCCCCCGGAACGCGACGGAGCAACACGCCGTTCGACGGCGTATCGATCGTCACGTTGCGGACGTACAGCCGCGAGACGTTGGTGGCGGCGACGGCCGCGTCGCCACCGCCGTATCCGCGCTGGATCTGTGCGTCCCAGTCGGAACTTCCCTCGACGCTCCCGTTCGTCGCCCGGGTCGCGTTGCCGACCCCACCGATGGCGAAGCCGGTCACCGCCACGTCGTCGGCTCGAACGTGGATCACGGTGCCGGTACCGCCACCGGACAGGCGAGCGCCCGGACCGCGAAGGGTGAGCGACCGGTTCACGACGACGTGTTCCTCGTATCGTCCTCCGGGGACGAGGACGGTGGTGTTCGGGGGCGCCGCCTCGACGGCGGCCTGAATCGTCGGCGCGTCCCGACCCACCACGACCGACACCTCACGGTCGAGCAGTGACTGCGCCGTGTCGACCCGGCGGTCGGCGGACGTCCGCCGGTCGTCGACTCGCGATTTCACCCCCGTGGCGCCGGTCACCGCTGGCGGGTCCCGGCGCAACGTCTCCCAGTCGACGACGCGCCCGCCACAGCCGTCGGCGAAGGCGGCCGCGTCCGAGGGCGTCGAGAAGGGAACGACGACCGGGTCGCCGGCGACTTGCGCGTCGCTCCCGACGACGAAGTGCGCCTCAGTTACCGACACCCAGTCCGGATTCGTGGTCGTGACGAGCGTTCCGTCTTCCACACAGCGTGCCGACCGACCGGCGTAGTCCGAGGTGTACACCGCGAGGGGATAGCCGAACTGCTGTTCGCGGCCGGGGTCCTCGAGGGCCGAGATGGCCTGCCCGACGCCCGTGTAGCCGACCACGTAGTGATACTGCGAGTAAAACACCTCGACGCGGGGAATCGAGGCTCCCGTGTGTTCGGCCATCTGTTCGGTCTCGGCGGCCAGACCGAGTTTCACCGTGTCCTCGTACGCCACCGGATCCGGGCGCGCGGATCCGAGATCGACGGCGAAGGCACCGATCGAGGCGGCGAGCAAGAGTACCGAACAGGTCACTGCCGCGGCCTGCCACGTCCGCGCATCCCCCGATTTCATCGGAATATTCTAACCGAGGGTCGCTTATACGATCTCTGGTGTACTCCTCTATAGTAGCGTTTGGAACTGCTTGCACACCTGATCGCACGCAGTCTGGCGATCAGGTGTGCGATGACTTACAACGGCTACTATAGTCGTCGCTGTCAGCCCTGGTACTCCGCGTAACTGACACAGTACGCATCGGGGGCGATGTTGCCGGCGACGATCGCACAGGCGCCCATCCCGTCGCCGTTCTTGTCCTCGATGTAGAACTGACAGTTCGAACACTGTTGGCCGTCCTGGGGCTGTTCCTGGTAGTTCACCGCGGATTTCGTGGAGAGCGAGTCCGGGTTACGTTGGGTCCCGCCGAGACTGGTCGCAGTCCGGTATTCGGACGGCACCGTATCGTCGCCGCCCGAGGTTTCCGTCGCCGTCTGCGTCTGCGTCGCCGTCTCCTCACTGCCGCCGCCACCGGAACAGCCGGCCAGCCCAACAGTGAGTCCGCTTCCAACCAGTGCGAGGAGTCGTCGTCGGTCGGAGTCTGTGTTCCGATTACCCATAGGTATCCGTTGTCGCCCCAGACACGAATAAACACGGGTGCAAGCGTGAAAAATGATCCTGCTGGCACGGGATGCCGACCTTTTTGTCACCGTCCCGTCTACGGCCGCCAGGGCGTGTGGCCTAGCGGATAGGGCGAGAGGTTCCTAACCTCTCGATCGCGGGTTCGAATCCCGCCACGCCCGTTCTCCTCAACAGCGATTAGGATTGACCGGACAGCGTCGGGATATTCCGTCTTCCTTTATTTACTCCCGCGTCACCAAGCAGCGAGAGTTGAACCCGCATCGAGTCGGGGGTCGGCTCCGTCTGGCGTTCGTATTGAATCATACGTGCCAGATTCAAATGCTTTGTCACCTCAGCGGCCTCCGATGCGTGAGCAGAGGACGAGATTACCTACAGAGTGCCCTGTGGATCTCGGAAAACGGGTGTGAGTGGTCCTCTACGAATCTTCGGAGGTGGGCAAGAGGGTTCGGAAGTATGCATCAGATTTGCTCGAAAGGTTCTCAAAGACGGTGCTACACGCCCTTGATTCTCTACCGAATCTCGACAGTGGTAACCCTACCTCAGTCAGCCAGTGAGAAGTCTCGATCTACCTCTCGGATCAGTTTGCACAGATCATCCCCATCGACGAGCTTGACGTTCGAGTCGACTGCGACTTCCGATGCGTTCGAGGTGAATCGTCCGGTCGTCACGACGATCACTGCGTCCACATCATCCTCTTGAGCATACAGACCGGCATACTGCTGAACCTCGCTACTGCTCACGGGATTGTCCGAACTGTACCGTTTGGCCTGAATGATCTGTTTCTGTGGGAAAGGTGAATCCTGCTCGGCGATCACGTCGATACCTCGATCCACCGATGCAGTAGTCACCGACGTTCGCCATCCAATCTCGTTCCATAGCTCGGCGACGAGGTGTTCGAACTCGTACTCGTCCATCGACTGGAGCGTGGCGAGTAGCTGATCGTCGGAGAGTTCACTCAGTGTAGTGGCCGATGCGTTCGTGCCGGAAGCGTCAACGGCTTCTTGACTCGATACTCTGCCAGTCTCTGAGATCTCCTCAGTCTCCGATTCCAGCCGTTCGATCCGAGAGATACGCTTATCCAGCGAAGGATGGGTTGCGAGTAAGCTACTCGCTATCCCACCCGAGAAGTCGACGAAGCTGATCGCGCTCCGACTTGCACTCATGTCTACATCATCGACACGTCGTTTCTCCGAGCGTAGCTTCTCCAGCGCACTTCGCATCCCGTCGTAGCGCCCCGTGGCTCGAACGGCATCCTCGTCGGCGACGTACTCGCGGTAACGGGACACCATTCCGACGAAGACGAGGAGGAAAAAGTGAACGCAGACGCTTACGGCTGCCCCCACAAGACGCATGAGCCAAGGACGGTCGGAGTCAAGCGAGGCGAGTAGGAAGAGGATGAAAAGGCCAGATGAGACGATAGTGACGATGGAAGTCCCGAGGCCCATCAGTATAGAATCCCGATTGCGAAGATGGGCAAACTCGTGTGCGACGATTGGCTCCAACTCGTCGAGCGACATCCGCTGAACGAGACCCCTGTGGAGGAACACCTTCCCGCTCCCTCGCCGACCCAGTGCGAAGGCATTCAAGCGGTCGCTCTCGATCAGGTACATCTTGGGCTTCGGGATGTCTAACTCGTCGGCGATCCGATCCGCTCGGTCGTGTAACTCAGGATGATCTTCGGGCGTGATCTCTCGGCTCTCCTCGGTCCATAGAGGAAATTGAACCGTTATGAGGTACTGGAGCACTACGAGCAGGGGAAGTCCCACGACAGCGACCCATATGCCACCGATTGCGAACAGGAGCAGTCCGATGAGCGCGTACACACCCATCAAGACGGTACTGGCGATGCCCATCCGAATCGTCAAACTGAGATCTCTCATCGGCGATCCCCTCGTGGGACGCAAATATTAGTCACGTTACTTGTTAGTTTTCGCTGACCCACACAGAAGCCACTTCGGACGAGAATCAAATCCGCCGTCTGTACCTTCAGACGGACTCACTTCCGTTCGAGCGTTCAGACGGAGCGTGGATGGACTCCAGTGCTCAGGCAAGGCTTCGTCTGAACCTTCAGCGAGTCTTCCTCGTATCTCGATGATCTGCCCGTACAATTTGTTCTTCGAGCCTCCGGAAGAGGCGAGGAAACCTCATAGATCGCACGGTCATGACCGCCTTCACAGCTAAAGAGACAGATCCGCTCTCAGGTCACGCAAAGCCCTGTAGACGACCCTGACAGGTATTGGAATCTCGTAGGGATGTGTTCCCAGTTGGTCGCTCGAACCTTTCTCAGCCGTCCCTGTGGCGGTGTCGACGATCCCAGCGTCGACTGTGGTCGTCGTTCCCCGCTCAGAAGTCGTCGAGGGTGTAGCTCCCTGTCTCATCGTCCCCGTCCCGATTACTACTCGTATTCCCACGGAGACCCTCGTTCGAATCCGGGATCATTTCGCTGCCCTCGTCCTCGTCGTCGATCAGTTCCTCGACGGTCTCTTCGTCGAATTTTTCGAGGGCGGACTTCTTGTCCCAGACTTCGACGTGTGCGATGATGTGCGACTCCTCCGTGGAGTGCCCCTCCCGCTCGGCATCGTTGAATGCTTCGCGGTATTCGGGGTTGCTCACCATCGTATCCCAGTTGGGATCGACGTTCCGATCCTCGGGGTCGATTCGGTGTTCGTCGGTAATTTCCATGAGATCGACCATTACGTGTTCCTACTCCTTGCCGTTCCATTCGCTGAACCTTCAGACAGCACCTATACCAGATCACGGCCATCGTCTTTCGGTGGTGTCAGGTTCTTCGGCTCTCACCCATCTATTACTAATATGAGTTACTTGTTTGTTTCTACTGACCCCTCAGAAGATGCTGTTCTACAACTTTCCACCCCATCGGTCAGAGATTTCTGTGATGGGATTGGTGCCGGAGACGAAGGTTCGAATCTTGGAGGCGCTGGACGAGGAGCAAGCGCATGGATATCTCCTCGCGGAGCGCCTCGATCTCTCTCACGGGTACATCTACACTCACCTGAAGGAACTCCGCGAAGAAGGCATGATCGAGGTCGTCGACGACTCCGAGGAGAAGAAGATCTACGGACTGACGGAGAATGGCGAATACCTGTTGAAGGCGCTCACCGATCGAGACTGAGGTACTACTTCCCGTTCGACTACCCACCCCCGATGAATGGCTGAAAATTGCTCCCGCTCTCTGCGCGAGTGTCTCTTGAGAGTGCTGAACGAGAGTTTCGGGTTTCGGTAGATAGTCGCATAAGCTTGTCTGAGGGTTCAGACGAAAAAAGAGACTGCTACTCCGAGTATGGACAACCCGTGAAGGCGTAGGGTGACACGACATGAAGCGGGCTTGATGTGATTTTTGTGTCTGAACCTTCAGCGAGTTCCCGCTCTGACGGGAGAAAGAGGTTATCTGAACCTTCAGTCGCGCTCCAGCCACATCTGCATCTTTGCCTGTTGCATCCACCTCGACTTGCGAAGTTCGAACTCCTCTCTACGTTCTTCCTCTGTCGCGCCCTGTTCTTTCGAAACTCGCGCATATTGTGTATTAGTATGCGGGAGTTTCGAAAAACGAGGACCGGAGCGATTCTTCGGAAGTACGACTTGACCAAACGGATTGACGTTCCCAATACCGTCGTCGACGTAGATCTTCGCGCCTCCCCGACCGTCACCAGATGCAGGACGAGTCGAAACATCACCATTATGGCGGCGATCATCCAACACATTCCGAACGTATTGAGGAGAGATATCAAGAGGAGCCGACTGAACGATTTCACTGGTTCTGGCACTACTTAGCTCTCTCAGAGTATTGAGAATCACTTTTTTCTTCTCGCATCCTACGTTGACATCGACATCTTCTGGGCCGGCGTTGAGGGGGAGCCAATCAGGTACAGCAGCAGTATCCACGTACACAGTGGCACCCTGCCCGTTCCGAGCGAACCGGAACAGAGCTTGAAGGACTTGGTGCTCTCGGACGTGTTTGAAGATCTTGTCTCCGGTGTATCCGTATGACTTGTCCATACCCCTCCCATTCGATTCAGCGGTGTATCCCGCCAAGGCGCACCATTTCTTGATGATCTCGTCGCCGGGGTGAGGACTACCGAGAATGACCCCTGCGTCCACATTTTCGAGTCTGTCCGATCCCAGCAGATTCCCGTAGTATGCGGATTTACTCAGACTACCGATAGCATTTTCTAGCTTCTCAATACCGCTCTTGGACGAAATAACACCTATCGAGTTGTGACGTTCAGAGACTTCCGTTACTAGTGCAGCGTCCCTCTCGGGAGCAACATATGTCCCTGAACTATACACTCTCGCCTTGGACGAGGTTTGGATGATTCGGAGGTTCTGTATCTCTGAAATATAGCGTAACCGTTCACGATCACTGAGCACTTGCTGAACCCCCAGCGAGCGAGATCGATCACCGAAGAGACCGAGTTCAAGTTCCCACATAAGTTTCGTCGGAGTTCCATCAAGAGCGACGAAATGTTCAGAGAGAGGTGGCGGATTATGGATATAGATCGTATCGTCCTTTCTACTTCTAAGTCCGATTTTCTGAGGGCCTAGCTCGGCTATTTCCCAGCCATTACTGAGGTTTCTCGATTTCAGAAGAGTTAGAACACATAACCCACCCATCGTATGGGTTTGACTCCTATTGCTATTGAACGGTGCCTGATCGTCTACGAGATCGACTTGTTGAAGCATTTTAAAGGCTTTAGACAGATTGTCCCCATCTCTGCCGTCGATAAGGTCACCGTAGTCATCAAACGGGATGCGAGAAGTATCCTGAAGAAATGCCGTTACTGTTTCCGACGGGTTTTGAATTTCGACAAAATAGTCTCCGCCGGGGAATTCATCAAAAATAGGAACGCGATTTTCAAGGTATTCGTCAGCATAGGCATGGAGTGGATGTCCAACTAGGATGTCGTACTGGGAGGGACTGAAGTTGGCTTCTTGTTCGTATGGACAAGGCTCGCTCGTTGAACACGGAAGAGGAATCCGACTGTGGATATGACTGGCAGATACGCCAGCATTTAGAAGTTCCCGGACTCTTCGCTGTTTCCTCTCACCGTGCTCGCCCTGAACCGTCGGACACTGCTCGTAAACCGATGGAAGGATCTTGACGCTAAGTCCACGCCTCTGTCCAAGCTGTTTGATCGTCTGGTACTGCTCTGCTCGTCCTCGCTGGGTCAAAATAGTCACATTTTGATCGGTGTAGTCTACAGCTTTGACGAGTCCGCGAGTCTTCCCTGTGGCAGGGAGAGCATCAACTAAAGTTGGGGTATCGCTATTGAGTGCATCCTCGATTGTGGAAACAACGCGATTCCGGACATCTTCAAGAGTGTTGATCGAACTATTCGCCGAATCTTTGGGTGTTGGATTCGTAGTTGCCATTGCAGTTTGCCAGTCTGAGGGTTCAGGCGACTGCGCCTCGTCGGGGACTGGTGATCCCCGACTTTTGTTGTCTGACTAATCGTTATTATTGGAATCTAACTCGGCGGCGGCCTGCCGCAGAAATTCATTCCACGACAGATTGAGCCGTTTCTTGATCTTCCGAGCCTCGTTGCGTGCGTCTCGATGGGCGCGGATTGTCGTGTATCCGTCTGGATTACCCATGCGCCACTTTAGATTATGAATCAATTTGAATGTTCGTGTACATTTCCGCGACCCATGGCGCTTGAAATCCGCTCCAGAGGGCCTCTTTAGCCCGTCTGAACCTTCAGACAGACCTATCAATTTTGCAGAATAGAAGAGAATCCCTCGCTCGAAGCCATCCCCACCTATTATTCACCCTCGCTCTTATCCACTGACCAAGCAGACACTCCCATGCAAATCTCTGAACTTCTCACTCCCCGCGACGAAGTCCTCGAAGGACGATTCCAAGGTGTCCTCCAAGCCCACAAGGTCACTGGCGATGACGAGCGACTTGAGAACGATCCGAACCGCTTGCTCACCGCTACGTACCCCTCGAACGCCCTCCGCAACGTCTTCGATCGAGTCGCCGACAAGCTCGCCGGTCGGGACAGTCAGGGCGGAATCATGCTCACGGGGCCGTATGGCTCCGGTAAGTCCCACGGGCTACTCGTGCTCTACCATATGTTCAACCACCCGACTGTCGCCCAGTCGTGGGCCGACGAGTGGGACATCCCGATCGACCTCCCGACAGACTCCGACGCCGCCATCGTCTCGACGAGTGAGACCGATGCGGATCTGATCTGGGAGCCGATCTATCGTAGTGCGGGGCGAGAGGACGTATTGGAGGAGATCGATCGGTATCCCACGACCGATCACGTCGAGAAGTTGGCCGAGAACGGAACCTACGGCGTGTTCTTCGACGAGATCGAGGCGTGGTGGGAATCGTTCTCCGAGGAGGCCGACCGAGATCTGCTCGAACGCAACCGCTTCTTCCTCCAGAACCTCCTCGAAGTCGCCAACGATCCCAACGAGAACCTCTTCGCCTTCATAACGCTCCTCGACAGGAGTGATCGGCTGAAGGAGATTCTCGACCGGACGAACCCACACGCCGAAGACCTGAACGCCACGGGCGACCGCGAACGGATCATCATCCACCGGCTGTTCGAGGGGACGCCGGACGACATCGACGAGAGCACGGTTCGATCGGTCGTGGAGCAGTACGTCGACAGCTACGAGTATCCCATCGAGATCGACGAGCCGAAACGCTACGAGAATCGGATGGTCGAGACCTATCCCTTCCACCCGGAGTTGCTCGACCTGCTCGACAGCATCTACGAGGCGGCACGCGAACGCCAGAACGTCCGTGGCGTGATGAACGTCCTCGCCGACACCGTCCGTCAGGTACACGACGAGACGGATCTCGTCGTCACCTCGGATGTCAACCCGCGGGCGTTCCGGGGGATCAACCGAACGCTGTTCGATCGCTTCACCTCGGACAAAGAGGAGCTTGGAGAGACCGAGCACGGAGTCGACCTACTTCAGGTGATCCTCCTCTATACGCTCGACGACCGCTCCCAGATGGCTTCGACGACGCAGTGTCTGCTCGGGACGTTCAAGCCCGACGAGACGACCGTCGACCGCCTCCACATGACGCTGGAGGGACTCTACGGCACGGCTCACTACCTCGACAAGCAGGACGGGAGCTACTTCATCACCGAAGACCCGAAGCTGACCGCACTGATCACCCGCGAGCAGGAGCGCATCCTCGAAGAGAATCGTGACCGAGCGGTCGAAAAGCTCGTCGACGTTGTCCGAGACGAGGTGTTCGATGGCAGTGTCTACGTCTACGGCTACGACGACGTACCGGACGAGAGCAAGCAGACGTTCGTGGTGACGCTGGAGAACATCTCCAACGGGACACTCACCTCCGAACTGAGCGATTTCTTCGAGGAACGACGATATCAGAACACCGTCCAGTTCATCACGCCGAAACAGAGCGTCCTCGAAGACGACGACATCGTCAGTAAGGCGGCACGGGTGTTCGGAGCGGAGAATCTTCGCGGCAAAGTCGAAGACGAACAGGGTGAGCTTGAGCCGCTGATCCGCGACGAGTACCGACAGCTACGGAAAGAACTGGAGAGTCGCTACGGGAAGTGGGTCAAGTGGAGTAGTACCCCGGACGGTGATCTCCGACTCCGTCGAATCACGGTCGATCCCGACATCGAAGCGGTCAAGGAACGGATCGGGAAGGACACGACCTATGTCGGGGAGGAAATCGTCGCCCGCGTCAAGGAGAACGAGGGTGGTATTCGCGTCGGATCACTTCTCAACGATTTCCTTCAATTCCGTCGCCTTCCTGTCCTTCTCGACGAAGGGGTGTTCTACTCCGCCGTGAGCGAACTCCAGCGGAAGGGCGATATCGTGCTCGAAGGCAATCGAGCCAACTTCTACGTCGGCGATCTCGGTCAGTATCCCACGGAAATCGAGGACGAGATGACCATCCGACATCCCGACAATCTCCCAGAGTCGGTGTTCCGCGAGGAGACCGACGATGACGAAGACGAAACAGGTGACGACGACTCTGGAGGGGGCATTACCGACTGGGGAGGGGATGATGAGACGGACGACAAAACCGAGGATGATTCGAACGGAGACGACGAGACCGAGCCTACCGAGACGGAGCATTCGACCGAAACCGTCGAAGTCTCCCTCGAAGGGAACTCGGCACGGGTGCTCAAGAGCACCGCCGAATCGAGAATCAACGAGACGACGGACACCGCCACACACGTCCGACTGTCCTACGATGTCGGTGCTCTCTCGAAGTCCGAACTTATCGGTTTCATCGAGGGGCTTCCGAACGGTGAGAAGATCGAGGCCAAGGTGGTGATCGAGCGTGACGCTGACGAGTGAGCGGCTGGAGTCGCTGGTCGAGGCGGACGATCCCGTGGATGTCATCTGGGAGGCGTTGTGGGATATCTGGTGGCCGCCGTCTGAAGGTCCAGCCGATCACTACGACCACGACCGAGAGTGGGCATCGGTCGAACTGGAGCGGACGCTCGTCGACATCTACTGGGAGTTCTACAGCGAGGTGCTCCCGTGGCGATGTGTGAACGATGCGTCGATCGAGGTGCCTGACGACGGAGCCTTCCTCGTCATGGACGCGATGAGCGTCCGCGAGGCATCCCTGTTCGCCGCCGCGCTGGAGTCGGACGGGTACGACGTGGACGTGAGCTATTCGTATGCGACGGTGCCCTCGGAAACGACGCCGTACAAGAAGCGCGTCGGATACGCCGATCTGGATCGGGAGTTCCCCTCAGCGACGGTTCGAGACCTACATCCCTCGCTCGCGGGTGACGAACGTCTCGTCTGGAGTCGGTACCCCGACGCCCTGCTGGAGAACATTCAGGAGGGGAAGACCGAGTTGTCGTCCGTCGAGGACGCCTACGACGACTCCCTCCGCGTGTTCCGATCGATCCTCGACCAACTCGACGCGGATCGGATCGTCGTCGGGGCGGATCACGGCTACGTGCGAGAGGAGTCGGGCTACTCCTTTGCGATCAGCGAGCACGAGAAGAACAGGCTTCGAGATACCTTCGGCGGTCAGCGATTCGTCGGCGTCGACGAGGCGGATGCGGACGATCTCGTCGAGGATCGGCTGGCGGTCGAGGCGGACGGATACTATATGCCGGTCGGTCGGTACACGTGGCCGGTTCGCGGGAAATACAGCGTCTACCAACACGGTGGTCTGAGTCTCATGGAATGTCTTACCCCTCGTCTGGAGGTTCAGCGATGACGGATCGACGCCCGATCGAGATATCGTTCCCCATCGATCAGGTGAACGAAATCGCGGAGAAGGAAGCCCACGCCAAGCGGTACTACCGTCCCGTCTACACCATGCACAAGTGGTGGGCGCGACGGCTCGGCTCGGTCTTCCGGACGATGCTACTCTACTCCCTCGCCGACGGGGAGATGTCCGTCCGTGGCGAGCGCCAGTCGACGTTCCAAGAGGAGAACGGGCTTCCGGAGATCGACTGGGACAACCCTGACGCGCTCTGGGAATACTACCTCGAAGATGTCGACTTCGACGGCAAGACCGTGCTCGACCCGTTCATGGGCGGTGGGACGAGTATCGTCGAGTCGCTTCGTCTGGGCTGTAACGCCATCGGGAGCGAATTGAATCCCGTCGCGTGGTTCGTCGTCAAGAAGGAAGTGGAGCCGGTCGACTTGGACGACCTCGACGCCGCATTCGAGAAACTGGAAGCGAGCGTCGGCGAGGAGATTCAGGACTACTACCGAACTGAGTGTCCCCACTGTGACGAGCACGCCGACGCGATGTACTACTTCTGGGTCGACGAACTTCCGTGTCGGAACTGCGGGGAGGATGTGGCGCTGTTCAAAGACTATCGGCTCTCGAACGCTCGATCGTCGAAGGACGATCACTACAACGTTGTCTGCCCGGACTGCTGGCACGTCTTCGAGACCGACGACTATCGTACAGATACCACCTGCCCTGAATGCTCACGAGAGTACACCCCGAAGGACGCCGGGAATGCCTCTCGTGGGAGTTACACTTGTCCCCACTGCGACGAGCATCCGGAGATGTCGATCATCGAGAGTGCGGAGCGGTTCGGCAAGGCGGAAAAGTCGCTCTTCGCGGTCGAATACTACTGCCCTGAGACCGACGAAAAAGGGTACAAATCTGCGACCGAGTTCGACCGAGAACTGTTCGCTGAGGCGGAGGCAGAACTCAACGAGAAGCGAGACGAACTCCCGATACCGACTACGGAGCGGTATCGAGGAAGTTCTGATCGGGCGCGAAACCACGGCTACGAGCGATACGATCAGATGTTCAACGCTCGTCAATTGCTCGGCCTCTCAAAACTCCTGAATGAAATTGATGATATCGAGAATCAAAATCTCAAGGAGCTTCTGCTCTTAGCGTTTTCAAGCTCTCTGGCGTACAATAATATGTTCTGCGAGTACGATAAGCCATATAACAAGCTCACAGGGATCTACAAGCGACATACAATCACGGCTCGCCATACCCCTGTTGAAAATAACGTCTGGGGAACAGAGTATGGTCGGGGTGCATTCTCTGGTGAGTTCGATAAAATGCGAGCGGGCAAAGAGTTCTGCCAGAATCCCTACGAGAAGTACGTCGAAGACGGTGAGACGAAACAGCGCGACGGCATCGGGAAGATCGAGGGGTTCGTAACTGACGACCCCGACCGGATCGGCGACCCTGTCGAGGGACAGGAGGATGCGACCTACAACGTCCATCTCCGCTGTGGGACTTCGGAGTACCTCCCCGTCGAAGACAATAGCGTTGACGCCGTCATCACCGACCCACCGTACTTTGACAACGTGATGTACTCCGAGACGGCGGACTTCTACTACGTCTGGCTCAAGCAGGTGCTCGAAGACGAGTACGACCACTTCACCTCCGAACTCACTCCGAAGGCCAGCGAGGTGGTGAGCGACCCCGCAGGCGAGGACAGCGTCGACACCTACCGCGACGAGGATCACTTCGTCACGGGGCTGACGAACGTCTTCGATCAGGCGAATCAGAAGCTCAAGGACGACGGTATCATGGCCTTCACCTTCCACCACAAAGATCCGGAAGGGTGGAGCACGGTGCTGAAGTCCGTGCTCGAAGCGGGCTTCTACATCACCGCGCTGTACCCCATCCGTGGAGAGATGCGAGGGTCGACACACATCCACGATAAGGCCAACATCGAATACGACATGATCGTGGTGTGTCGGGATCGCGTGGAAGACCCCGAGACGGTCAGTTGGCGCTCGCTGGAGGACGAGATCTACTTCCGCGCCGAAGAAGAAATCAACCGCCTCGAAGAGAGCGGGTCGCGGCTCACGCAGGGGGATATCTTCGCCGTGACGATGGGCAAGTGTCTCGAAGTGTACTCCCGCCACTTCCCGAACGTCACCCACGAGGGAAGCGAGATGTCGGTCGACGACGCAGTGGGAACGATCCGCGACATCGTCGACGAGCAGTTGATGGAAGAGCGTATCCAGACCCTCAGCGACGAGATGGACGCCCTCAGCGCCGTCTACCTGACCTACGTGCTCGGACGGGGCGATACCGTCTCCTACAACTCGCTCAACAAGGACCTGCGAACGCGAGGTGTGGATGTCGCCGAACTCGTCACGGAGCGCCTACTCCAGCAGAAGGGGGATCAGTTGGCCGTGCTCTCCCCCGAGAAGCGAGCCGAGGCCATCGAGGGGAAGCGCGATCCGCTGGCAATCGATCGGGCGCACTACCTCCGATATCTTTACGAAGTCGACCGACTCGCTCAGGAGTTCGGGAAGTGGAGCGATACCGAGTCGATCGCCGCGCTTCGACGGCTCGCCGATATCGAGAACGACGACGAGTACGCGGACATCGCGGACTACGTCGAGGAGCGAACCGACGAACAGCTCGACCTCGGCGACTTCTGAGCGCCATAGGTTTATGAATCAAACCGACACAGTATCAGCCAACTGATCGATGACGCTGGAAATCGGCTACCACGTTATGTCGCAGGACGCGGCTGCGAAGCACGGCGTCTACGACGACGAACTGAGCATCGTCGAGTTCCTCCGGCACGTCGACCAGCAGGAAGAACTCCCGCTCGACGTGACCGTCACTGGACTCGACGACTACCTCGCCGCTGCGGACGATCCCGAGGACGCCGCCGAGCACGTCCACGAACTTCTCCGAGACCGGGTCAACTTCATCATGAACCAGAGTCCCGTGATTCAGTTCGTGGTCGACGACGTGGAGACGTGGAACGGTGGAGTGCTCTCGGCTGAGGGTACAGACATCCGGCTCATAACGATCTTCGGAGGAAGTATCGATCAAGAGGGTGCCGGGTGGTACGCCGGAGAGTTCAACGTTCAGACGTAGTCGCAGAGAGTCAGTGTGTGGAAGGTTGCTCTGCGCCTATTTCATCACCTTCCGCTTCGAGAGGATGGAAACCCCTTGGTGAGTGATGCAGGTTCGTGAGACCGGCGTCAGTGCCTTCTCCGCGATGCCAGCGGCCGAGATCTGACTGTGACCTTGGTCACGATCATAAGTCAGACCAGCCTGTTTGATGTTTTCACTTCGGTTGCCTTCACGATTCACCGGGGGTCAAAACACTAACCCTACTGGGTATTCATCTGGCTGTATGACGGTTTACGCGGAGGCAGCCCAACGCCTTCGAACGCTGGTTACTTTTCTTGAGGCAGAAGGAATCCCAATCCCGAGAACCGAGTTGACCGGCAACCTTGGGGAGTGGTTGGTCATGGATAGGCTCATAGAACGAGGGTATGAGCCAACCCTCTACTCTGCCCAGCATGACTACGACATAGAGTTGGCTGATGGAACGCGGGTGGAGGTGAAATCGGGGCAGTACGACGTGGAGGATTCACTGTGGCGATTCGACAATATCTACCCCGACCGCTTTGATATCCTCGTCGCAGTCAAATTTAAGGACGAGTTTGAGCAGGAAGTCTTCTACTTGTTTGATGCAGATGAGACGGCGAACCTGCCACCAAGGACGATGACGAATCCGGATGATGAGAGACGGTTAATACGACTTCGTGAGGACCCAACCCGGCACCGCAGGTCTGATATGCAGACACTTAATGAGCGAATCACCCGACATCGGGATGCTTGGGAGAAAATTCATAGCTAATTCCCGTTCTATCCGACTATCGCACTGAGACGACAGGCGTGCAATACTCGCTGAAGGTTCAGACGGACAAAGGCACCCGGTTGGTTCTCGAAAAATATGGTCGCGTTCTACGGAGGAGGTATCCGGGTCGCGGAGGCAGGACGTTTCGGGTTTCGGTTCTGTCGGTCGAATTGCCGGACTCGATTGCCTGTCTGAACCTTCAGCCGTCTCGGTACGGCTCTACCCAGCCCGGAACATCAAGCATAGCAGAGAAATTCTCGTCTTCGACCGCTAAGATGGATAGCCCATCCTCCTCTTCGGGGGGATGCTCAATTCGGATTCTGATGCCGTCATCGGATGTAGCCGTCACGACAGCTAATTCCGGATCTCGATCATCCGTCTGAACCTCCAGCAGTTGTCCCTCGTCTAGATCGTCAGGCTCTGGTGGACGCTTCCACCCTGCGAGCCAATCATCGTATCCGTCTCCACCGTCGGGCGGTGAACCGGGGCGCTTCTTGCGACGACTGATCGTCCCCGTGTCCATGTTTTGCCACCCTTCGTTTCCCTCGGGGCCGACGTAGTAGACCCAACTCTCGTCTGATTCGGATTCCTCTTCCAGCGGGAAGTCGCTCAAGACGTACTCGGTCTGCTCATCCTCTGCCGTGGAGTCGTCTTCTGCATCACGAGCTTCGATCGTGCTCTCCTGCTGCCACCCGAGTTCTTCGTCGTAGACCCAGCCGTCGACTTGGAAATCCCACCCCAACTTCCAGATAGCGTAGGCCAACCCATCCACACCCAGTTCACTAGCTTCTTCGTAGGCTTCGGCCTGATCGGGATTGGAGTACAGCGAGTCGTGCATCGCGTACTTCATCCCCGAATCGACGACCAATCCCGTTGCGTCCATCCAACGCTCGAACTGTGCCAGCCGCCGTTCCTGATCGTCCACGGAGTCAGTGGAATCGTCCTCGGTCATGGTTTGCTCTGTAGTGTTTGATAGGCCGTGCTCAGGGCGGTTTGCGAGACGTGACCTGAGACACGGGGGGCAATCATCTAAGTCTACTCCAGATCTCGCAGAAGGCCGATTACGGGCTTTCCAGACTACATTCCGTCGAGATATTCCCGTCGCTGTTCGACCTTCACCTCCTCGCTCCGTCTGTCGTAGTGCTCGTCCAGTACCTCCTGACTGACGTTCATGCGGTCACTGACGACCTTCTCAGGCACGTCCTCGGTCAGGAAGTGCGTGATCGCCCCGCGACGGACGGCGTGCGAAGAGACGGATGACGGGCACTTGCTCGCGTGCCCGTGCTTCCCCGCTTCGCATTCGTCGGGATCGCGGTCGTGGGGACAGCCGCTCCCGTACTGACAGGGTCGCGTCCAGCGGTACACGATGTCCCGCACCGTCGAGATATGGGGACGACCCTGCTTGGTCGCCAGTAGCGGCTCTCGACCCTCGTCGTCGACAACGTCTGGACGTTCATACGCGAGCCAGTCCTCGACGACGGTGCAGGTCTCGGTAGTCAGCGCGATGTATCGCTCGCCGTCCTCTTTGTTCTTCAGCGGCGTCTCGTCCCTGTGCTGAACCTTCAGACGCTCCTCGTCGGGGTCGTAGTCGTCGACATCGAGCGCCCGAACACCGCCCGCTCTGACACCCGTGCGCCAGAGGAGACGGAGGAGGACGTGCTCCAGCGAGGCGTACTCGAAGCGGCGTAGGTGGCCGAGGATCTCGTCTGCTCGCTCGCTTTCGAGCATCACGTCGCGCTGGTTGTCGCTCCCCGAGAGCGTCGGGGACAGTACCTTCTCGTGGAGTTGAGGCAGGACGGCGTCGATGGATTCGCAGAAACGGACGAACACCCGCACCGTGTCCATCTGGGTCTTCAGGCTCGCCTTGGTCAGGTCACCGTCTTCCTGTCGCCAGAGCTTGTAGCGGTGCAGGTCACGTCCGGACAGGTCATTGAGGTTGTCGACGCCTTCCTGCTCACACCAGCGGAGGAGGTGCTTGAGGCGGTACTCGTGGGACTGGAGCGTCGATGAGGTGACTTCGGGACGACGCTCTTGCAGGTACATCTGTACGGCTTCGTCGGGTTCGATGGGTTCGAGTTCGTCGGACATGGTCTGATCCCGTCGAACGCCAGAGATTCCGAACCTCTCGACCGCGCCACCGCGAGCGAAGCGAGCGGTGGTTAGTCGGGCCGTCAGGCCCGACGCAAGGTTCGAATCCCGCCACGCCCGTCTCGTTCGCTTCGCTCACCCGACGCGCGTGGCTCAATCCCACTCGCTCATACGTTCGCTCGCGGGACTCCCGCCACGCCCGATTTCCGTCCGAACGGAGGACCGCTGTCTGCAGGTCGGCGCTGGGCTGCCGGCGAGACTACAGAACGTCGTCGTCGACGACCTCGGGGACGATTTCGGCCTCCACGAGCGGCGTGATGTTGATTTCGACGCCGTGCTTGCGGTTGGGTTGATACCCCTCGGTCGTGATCTCAGAGAGTGCGCGATCGACCCAGTCGGAAGAAATGTCGTTCGCGATCTCGTCGCAGGCGTCCCCGATCTCGGTCGCGAGCGCCTCGTACTCGTCGAGACCACTCGCCAGTTTGGCACAGAGCCGTTGCCGCGCCGAGACGCCGCCCTCGCCGATCTGCGCCTGACCGGCGTCCTCGAACTGGTCGTAGTAGTACGTCGTAAAGAGGATGCCGTTGCTCGCGTAGTGTGTCGAGCCGACGAGGTCGTCGTAATATTCGAAGAGGTCGTACAGGTGTGCCTCGACCGGTTCGTCCCCGGCTGCGGCGTAGGCCTCGAAGGCGGTTTCGAGGGCATCGAGGGCGTCGAGCCACTCCTCGCGGTTTTCCTTGACCGTCTCGTAAAACGAGGGGCTGAACAGATCGCCCATGTCGACGTCCGGAAGGGCAGCCAGTTCTGCCAGCGTCTCCAGCCGCGATGCCGTCCGCTCTCGGAACTCGGCGACCCGCTCGGCGGCCGCACGCGCGACTTGCCGGTTCTCCGCGGGCCAGTCGCGTGGCTCGGACTGTGCCAGGTCGGCGAGTCGATCCTCGAAGACGGCGATCTGTTCGAGGCCGCTCTCACAGCGGGTGTACGCCTCGGCGGCTTCGGACCGCTCGGTCGCCGAGAGCGCCCCGTCGCTACGCCGCCGGTTAGCCGCGCCTCGCCGCTCCCGGAGCAGGGCCTTTCGCGGTTCGAGGTAGTGGTTCCGGAGGCGGTCGAGGACGCCCGCGTCCAACTGGTGGTAGTCGACGAGGCAGCCGAAGCCCTCGCCCTCGGAGTCGGATACGAGGCGTTCGGTCGTCAACCGCCACAGAATCGGGGTCCGGTCGAACGTCGAGACGTGGTGGTCGAAGAGGTCGTCTTCGAGCCACGTTCGGAGGTTCGGATAGGCCTCTTGGGCCGCCGACTCGCTCCCCAGAATTCGGTCGACCTCCGCGAGGCGGTCGGTGGCCCGATCACCGAAGAGGCGGTCGAAGGCCGCCTCGATGTGCGCGAGGAGGCCGCCCTCGCTGCCGACGTCGGAAAAGGGCACGATGCCGTCATCCTGCTCGGCGACGACACGAATCGCGAGATGGAGCAGGAGATCCTTGACCATCTCCGGGAAGTCGTCGGTCGGTTCGGTGATGGATTCGGGGTCGTATTCTTCGTGTTCGCGGGGATCCTCGATGGTCCGGAGGGCGATCTCCTGGAACACCGTCTCGCGCCGATCGTCGGCGATGCCGAAACAGTCGAACACCGCCTCGTCGATGGCGTCCGCACACGCTTGGAGGTTCGCCTCGATGCGTTCGAGATGTCGTGCGGCGGCGACACCGAGTTCGTCCAGCGAAGCGTCTACCGAGACGGTCTCTGGGGGGTCGTCGAGTTCGAGTTCGTCCCGGAGTTCGCGGTGGGGATGCTCGTGCTGTGGGAGCGGGTCGCCGACGCCGAGAACGTCGAGAAGGATCGGACCGTCGTAATGTGGCGAGACGAAGTCGTACTGGCGCTTGGAGACGAGGTGGCCGACGGCCTCGCGGGAGAGGGCTGCAAGATCGTCGTGTTCCGCCAGCGCACTCAGCCACGGAACATTCGAAACGAGGCCAACCTCCCAGTTTCGTTCCGTGGTCTGGGCGAGCATTAAATACGTGAACAACTGGCTGTTCGCGTACGCCAGGCCGTTCCAGATCCGTCGGGTCGGGAGGAGCGCGGAACCCATGTGGCCGAAGACGGAACTGGGATGGAGATACCCGAATCGACGACCGCTCTCCTTGATGAGCGTATAGGTGAGTGCCTCGTTGAAATAATACTGTGTGTTCTGTGGCCTCGATCCCCAATATCTCTTTATTTCTGTCCCACTGTCTCCCCAGAGCACGGTTTTCTTCACTCGGGGGAGTATCCACGCGTCCGCACCTCCCTTCGCGAACGGCGGCCAGCCCTCGGACTGTGCCTCCCAGAAATCACGGACGAACCGCGAGTCGTCTGCAGTCGCCAAGCCCTGTTTGATGACGCCGTACGTGTCCCGACCGGTGGTACTCGAGTTGTCGGCATCGAGGACCGAATCCGCTTCGTATAGGGACCGGAGTTCCGTTGGAACCCAGTAGGAAAGGGGGCTGCCCGGAACCTTCTGGAACTCGGAGAGGGTACACGTGTATCGTCGTTGTACGTCCCCCCGTTGGCTTTCGAGAAAGGCAGCGCGCAGGAAGACACGTTCTTTCCGATCCGTTTCGACATCCTCCAGTCGGATAAACGTCCCCTCGGAGTTCTCGGTGGACTCCGATCTGACGACCATCCCCGCCGTGCGAACCGTCGCGTCGTCCAGAACGCCGATGCCGTACTCCGCGAGAAAGTCGAACGACCCACGGCCCCCGATGAAGTCCTCCCGGAACTGCTGGAGGGACGTCTTGAACATGAACGACCGTGGAACCAGCAGCCCCGTTCGTCCGTCCCGTTTGACGAGGCGGTCACAGGCTTCGAAGAAGTTGATGTAATATTCGGTCGTGTAGTCGTAGTGATCGGTGATATACTCCTGTACGTCGTTCGGCATCCGTCCCCCGGAACCGTACGGCGGATTCATCAACGCCACGTCGTAGTCCTGTGTCAACACTACCAGCAAATTCAGGAAACTTCGAAGGTTCTGCTCGCCGAACGAGTCCGACGTGCGGTCCGCGACGGCCGCCCGCAACTCCTTCAGGAAGGCGTGAAGCGTTTGGGGCGCGTCGTCGTCCCATGCCATGACGTCGGCCTGGCCCGTCTCGAACTCGTCTTCGAGTGCCCCCTGCACGTCGAGGAGGCTGCCGAGCGCATCGGTGGTCTGGAACTCCTCGATGACGCCGTCGAGGGCCGCCCGAACGTCGGTGCCCTCGCCCGTGATGTCGTCGAGGACTCCGGCCGCCGCTTCGACTTCGGCCACGCGGGCGTCGGCACACACGACACCGAGGGTCGGCATCTCGAAGTCCTCACTCTCCGCTTCGGCGCGGGTTCGGCCCTTCAGATAGAGGTTGAACGCCGAGAGCTGACACGACCGGAGGTCGATGTCGACGCCGTAGAGGTTGTGTTCGAGGATCTTCGCGGGAATCTCACCCCGGTCGAGGTCGGTTTCGGCCCACCAGATGCGTTCGAGGATGTCGAAGGCATAGAGCAAGAAGTGACCGCTTCCACAGGCGGGGTCGACGACGCGAAGGTCCGAGGGGTGATCGAATTCGGGGGCCTCCCGACCGCCCTCCTCGGGAATGAGATACGTACAGAGTTCGGGGACGGTCGGCGCGTCCTCGGGCGTGGCGAGGCGCTCCTTGCGCTCTTCGGGTGAGCGAGCCTCCGGGTCGGGGACCGCCGACTCCCGACCGACCGACTCGAGATAGAGTTTGCCGAGGCTGTTGTCGGCGAGCATCCGCACGACCCAGTGGGGGGTATAAAACTGGTTCGCCGGTCCCACGTCCTCGGGTTCGAGCGTGTTCTTGGCGTCGAGGGCTTCGACGACCGGTCGATTGTAGTATTCGTACACCCATCCGAGGACGTCGTCGGCCCGCCAGACCTCGTCGGGCACCTCGTCCAACAGCCCACAGAGTTCTTCGAAGGTGTCGCCGTCGGGGTCGAGCAGACTATAGGACGACGAGCGGTCGAAGAGGATCTCGATCTCCGCGGCGAGGTCGTCACAGGCGTCGTGGTAGGCCGTCAAGATCGCTTCGTCCTCCAGCAAAAACTGCTCGTGGACGAGCGTCTCGGCGGCCGGAGTCAGGCCGTCGCCCTTGAAGACGGTGACTTCCTCGTCGAGGAAATTCCGCACCTCCATGCACCGCAGCGCGGCCAGGCGATTGACGATGGTGTAGCCCACGCCCGTGACGTACTGGTCGACGGCTTCGGTCCACGACTCGCCGTCGACGGCTTCGAGTTCGATCGCTTCGACGAGTTTCCGCGGTTCGTCGTCGAGCGCATCGTGGTTTTCGGGGGCATCGTCGAGACCCCGCCGTGTGAGTTGGTACTCGACGTTGGCCTCGACGCGATCACGCATCTCGGCGACGATCTCCTCGAGGTGTTCGCGTTCGGCCTCGTCCAACTGTGCCGTCCGCTCGTGTGAGACGTGATCCGTCATAGGGAGAGTTGAATACGCCATCAACAGCGGCGGGTAGTTTCAAACTTGTCTCCCTCGGACTCGATTGCCCCCGACGACTCGGAGGACGAGAAACCGAGGTCCTCCGGTTCGAACGACGGCACCGACGAGCGACCCTTCGTATTCGGGGCGATACTTTGGCACGGGGGGCGTCGAGGCGGAGATCGGATCGACGCGCTCGCAGGAACAGCCGTACGGCTCCATCGGGGTCGTCGGACGGGAGCGATCCACCCGAACGCCCACCGTGTACCCGCCGGCTCGCTTCGCTCGCGGGGCTCCCGCCACGTCCGCGTCACACGAGCCACCTCTAAGTGTCGAGGGAGCCAAGGGGAGGGTATGGGCGAACGTATCAAACTGAGTCGGGCCGAGTCCGCGTTCGAGCGCCTCGATTACCCGGTTACTCGGGACGATGCCGCAGCCGAGTTCGCTGACGTAACGTTGCTGTTCGCAGACGGGGAGTCGAACCTCGGCGAACTCGTCTCGGAACTCGGGAGCGACGCCTTCCACGGCCCGGACGAACTGTTCGCGGAACTCCAGAGCGCCCTCCCGATCGAGGCGGTGGGGGAACCGGGACAGTCCGACGGCGACGCCTGATACGGATTATTGTAACTGTTTATCGGTGGTTCGCCGGACCGTCTCGGCGAACCACCGGTAGTGACTTACGATAAACCGTATGACCCCGGCGTATCCGTGGGTTAAAGACCGTCGAGCGTCAGGCTTCGAGCCACCATGGAGTTCTGCGACGAATGCGGATCGATGATGCAGACCGAGGACGACACGTGGGTCTGTACGCAGTGTGGCTTCGAGAAACAGCGCGACGTGGAGACCGAAGCCGAGATGGTCACGACCCAGGCCCAAGAGGAGTCGGAGATCATCGAATCCGGCGGCGGTTCGAGTGGGCTCCCCACGACGAGCGCCGACTGTCCCGAGTGTGACAACGACACGGCGTACTGGTACATGCAGCAGATCCGCGCGGCCGACGAGTCCGAGACGCGCTTTTTCGTCTGTACCGAATGCGAACACAAGTGGCGCGAAGACGACCACTGACGTCTCTCCTTCCCGATCCGTTCACCGGCGTCCCCGCGGGCACACCGGACCAAGGTATTTCACCGCCGGCCCCCAGACACTCTTACGATGGTCGCGCCGCCGTCGGTCCCGACCGACCGCTTGACCGACTGGCAGCGGGCGAGCGACGCCACGGAGACGCCGTTTTCGGCCGCCGGACTCACGGTCACCGCGCGTATCCTCCTGTTCGAGGACGACCGGCTCCGCGAGGAGGTCCGCGACCGGTCGGGTCTCGACCGAAGTTGGCGGTTCTTCCTCGCCGCCCGCCTGGAACTCGCCCCGGCGCCGCCGGTGACGGGCGCGCTCCGCAGACTGGTCGCCGCCCGTGCAAGCCGCGGGTTCGCCGACCGCCTCGGCGACCGAGGATTCAGCGCCGTCGAGCGAATCGACCGCCGGTCGCTCCGTGTCGGCGACGCCGACGCCCGTCTGTTCCGGTACGACGCCCGGTGTCGGGTCGACGGCGTGACGCTTGCGGTCGACGGCTGGCTTGCGGTGTGGGCGCCCGACCGGGCGTTCAGACTGGCCGGCGGCGCCTACCCCAGGTCGATCGTCGACACGGCACCGTCCGTCGACGAGCGCGTTTCCGAGTCACTGACCGACAGCATCGACCCCGAAGGGTTCCGCGAGGAACTGTTCGTGCTGATCCGCGCGACGGGTTAATCGAAGAGGGAGAGCACCACACCGCCGGGGCTGATCCGTGCGGGGTCGACGCCGAGGACACGCGAGAGGTGTCCGGGGTCGTGTCCCGGCCCCGCTCGGGCGACGCTGTGGCCCCGAACCCTGACGTCGAGGGTCACGTCCGCCCGAGACAACCCATCGAAGACGGGGACTCGAGAGGCGCCGCTGGCGAGTGCCCGCACCGCCCGGAGCGAAGGTGCCCGGACGACCACGAGGTCACCGTACCCGCGGATCGACACCGTCGTCTCGCCGACGTCGAGGGTCAGATCCGCGTACACGTCGAGCGGCCGCTCCGCGTCGGTCACTCGCGGTCGGTCTCGCGGGTCCGGACGCGCACGGTACCGTCGAGCCGCCACTGAGCGTGGTCCGCGTCCGGGCCCATCCGGTCCGGGACACGCACTTCCAGGTCGTCGAACTCGTAGGTGATCTCGGCGCCACGGCCGGTGAGTCGCTCGTAGAGCCCCACCGCCAGCTCGGGCCAGGTTCGCACGTCGTCTATCTCGGCGCCGCGCTCCCGACTCATGGACGTCGGTTCGGCGGCCACGTACTTATACGGTCGGCCACGCTCCCGTCGACTGGGTCCGGATCGCGCTCACAGCAGGCGCGCGACGGTGAGGTAACCGGTGTGACCCACGCCACGGGTGTCGGGCCGCGATCCTCGGTCGTCGAACTGCATCCGGCGCTGGATCGTCTCGTGGGTCGTCACGTCGGTCAGCCCGACCGCCTCGGCGGCGTCGACGGCGTCGCGCGTCCCCTCGACGAACGGCGAGTAGACGACGACGAAGCCGCCGCTGACGAGAAGATCCGGCACCCGGCGAACGACCGTGGGTGCGTCGGCCGTATCGAGGGTGAGGAGATCGAACGCCGCCTCGTCGGCGAGGTCGCCGAGTTCCGTGGTCACGTCGCCGGTCCGCACGTCGACGCGGTCCTCGACGCCGGCGAGGCGCATGTTTTCGCGCGCCACCTCGGCGAATTCGGCGTCCTGCTCGTAGGTCCGCACCGACGCGCCGACTCGGCCGAGGTACGCCGCCAGGACGCCCGTTCCGGTCCCCGCATCGAGGACGCGGTCGTCGGCCGCGGCGCCCGTCATGCCGATCACGAGTCCGACGTCCCGAGGCATCATCGGCGCACCCGTCCGCTCGAAGTGGTCGAACAAGTCGGGGCCGCGGGGCTCCCGGACGACGAACTCCTCGCCGAGGTGTGTCTCCAACCGCTGGCCGGGTTCGACGTCCTCGGGGACGGTCAGGACGCCGAGGTCGGTCTGGAGTTCCTCGCCGGGCGCCCGGAGGTACTCCCGGTCGCCGCGGACCAGGAGGATCACTCCAGTCGGGCGATGGCCGCCGCCAGGTCGCCGTCGGCGGCTTCGAGGGCGTCACGGGCCTCGCTTTTGCCGACGCCGGCACGGGTCGCCACGAGTTCCACGTCGTCCTCGGGGATTTCGCTCTCGTCGGTCGGCGCCCCGTCGTCGGTCTCCTCGCCACCGGCCTCGACGGCGCCGGCCGCGCCGCTCGGGTCGCGACTCTCCGGTTCGCCGACGACCTGATACGTCTCCTGGCCCTGTGCGTCCATGCGCGTCACCTGCGCGTCAGGGAAGACGAGTTCCTCGTCGGCCGTCCGAATGACGACCTCTTCGGCATCGAGTTCCGTCACGTCGATGCCCATCTGTTTCATCATCTGTTTCATCTTTCGCGGGTTCATACCGCCGCCACCGAACATACCTCGTGAGAGAGGGTGTGGCGGCAAAAGCATGGCGAAGGGGCGTCGGCCCTCAGTTCAACGCCCAGAAGCGATAGTTCAGATAGGCGGCGAAACTCACCCACGCGAGATACGGGAGGAGGAGGAGCGCCGCGCGTCGATCCACTCGATCGAAGGTCCCGATGGTGACGACGATGGACGCCCAGAGGAGGGCGATGACGGCGAGGCCGAGCGTGACGGACTGGAGGCCGAAGAACGCGGCCGACCAGCCGACGTTGCAGACGAAGTGGACGGCGAACACCGCGATGGCGATCCGTGCACGGCGACCGGTCGGCGGTGGATCGTCGACTCGGCACCAGACCAGCCACACGGCGACGCCCATGAGCGCGAACAGCGCCGTCCACACCGGCCCGAACACCCAGTTCGGCGGGGCGAACGCCGGCCGAGCGAGCGTCCCGTACCACGCCGAGAGTCCGCGAAGGGTGAAGACGGCGCCCGAGGCGCCGGCGAGTTCGACCACGAGGACGGCGAGGACTAGTGCGCCGAGTGGGTGGTCATCGGGGAGTCGCCGAACCGTGGACCGGAGCGAGACCATTCGCGTTGGTACGATCGGGCGACGGAAAGCCGTATCGCCGCCCTTAGACGTGCGGTTTCGGCATGAGGTCTTCGAACGCCTGCGCGTCGATCCAGTCACAGAGCTGACAGAGCTGGTCGGTCGCCGCCTCGAACATCTCGGCACCCTTCTCGGCGGTGGCGTCGGTCTGGTCGCCGAGAACGCCGTTGCCGGTGTTGTCGGCGGCGTCGTAGAAGGTCCGGGCGCCGTGTTTGATCGTCTCCGCGGCCTCGACGTCGGGGACGCCGCCGTCGCGGGCGTCCGCCAGCCGATCCTCGCGGACCAACTCGGGGCGGAGATGCTGGATCATCGCCGTCTCCTTCGGCCCGCCGTGGGGGCCGTTCTGCTCGAACAGGTCGTCGACCAGATCCGGAATGCTGTCGTTCCACATCCACTCGACCGCGTACAGTTCCTCGTCGTCGCGGAGTCGACGCCCCACCTCGCGCAGGTGGTCGACGTTGCCGCCGTGAGCGTTGACGTAGATCACGCGATCGATGCCGTGGTAGGCGAGGTTTCGGGTGAACGACTCGACGTAGTCCCGAAACTGGGGGGCATCGACCCACATCGTCCCGTTGAACTGGCGGTGGTGAGGACTGACGCCGACGTTGATCGTGGGCGTACAGAGGTAACCGGTGCGCTCGGCGGCTTCGCGGGCGTACGCCTCCGCGATCAGGTGATCGGTCGCCAGCGGGAGGTGTGGGCCGTGCTGTTCGGTCGAGCCCAACGGGACGAGCGCCAGCGACTCGTCCGTGAAGTAGTCACCCAGTGCCGGCCAAGTCTCGTCTGCGATGTACATTCGTCCGCGGTTCGGAGCCCAACCCCCTTCAATCGTGTCACTCGACGGCTATCGATCGGGGCCGCCGTCGGCGGCGGTCGGACGGTCGTCCGTCACCCCGGCCGGTTCCCCGGCGCTGGTGGTCGTCTCGACGTCGAACTCGCTCAGCAGGTCGCGGAGTGACTCGGCCTGCTCCGAGAGCGACCGCGCGCTCTCGGAGACGTCCGCGAGCGTCGACGTCTGCTCCTCGGCGGCGGCGGAGACGTTCGCCGCCTCGGCGCTCGACCGGTCGGCCAGTTCGGCCACCTCGTCGAGCATCGAGACGACGTCCTCGGTCGACTCGGCCTGATCGTTCGTCGCCGCGCTGATCTCGCGGACGCCGGTGTTGAGTTCGTCGACCTGTCGGGCGACGTCGTCGAGCGACGTGAGCGCGTCGTCGATGGTTTCGCTCCCGTCGACGACGCGCTCCCGCATCCGGTCCATATCGTCGACGGTGCCGTCGGCGGTGTCCTGTACGTCGGCGATACGGCGGTCGATCCGCTCGGTGGCGTCGGATGCCTCTCCGGCGAGGACCTTGATCTCGTCGGCGACGACGGCGAAGCCGTCGCCGTCACCGTCGGCGTGGGCGGCTTCGATCGAGGCGTTGAGCGCCAGCATGTTCGTCTGTTCGGCGATATCGGCGATCATGTCCACGATGTCGCCGATCTCGGCGACCTCTTCCGCGAGAGCCGTCACCTCCGTCGCCGTCTCCTGTGCCCGGGTTTCGATCCGTTCGAGTTCGTCGACGGCGTCCATGGCCGCGTCGCTGCCAGCCTCGCTGGTTTCGGCCGCCCGTTCGGCGGTCGCCGCCACCTCGTCGGCCGACGACGCGACCTCCTCGATGGCTCCCGAGAGGCTCTGCATCTCGCCCGAGACGGTCGTCAACCGCTCGTCCTGCCGTTCGGCACCGGCCGAGATCTCTTGGATGGATTCGCTCACGTCCGCGCTCGCGCTCTCGACTTCCTCGGCGCTCGTGGTCACCTGCTGGCTGGCCACGGCCACCTCGTCGGCGAACTCGCGAATCCGTCCCAGCGTCGTCTCGATCTCCGTCATCATGTCGTTAAACGAGTCGGCGATACCGTTCATGACCTCGCTCCGACCGTCGGCGTCCATCCGCTGGGTCAGGTCGCCGGCCGCGGCGCGGGACATCGTCTTGCCGAACGAGTCCGCCTGCTCCTCCAGGGCGGTGTTCAAATCCTCGACATCGCGGCGTGCCCGTTCGGCCTCCTTCTGTGCACGTTCGACGTCCTCGCTCATCCGAGCGATCGTCTCGCCGAACGTCCCCGGCACGTCCTCGTCGAGGACCTCGGCGTCGAACCGCTGGTCTGCGACGGCGTCGGCCTGGGCCGCGACCGTCGAGAGGTACGCCTTCATGTCGACGAACGCGTCGACCAGTTGGCCAATTTCGTCGTCGCGATCCGTCGACTCGATCTCGGTGTCGAGGTCACCGCGGGTGATCGCCTCGGCGTCGCGGGTCAGGCGATCCAGCGCGTTCACGGTGTTTCGGCCGAGCGTCGCCCCGATCAGTAGGAAGCCGGCGAGCGAGATACCGACGAGGACGGTGAAATCGCGGGTGACGACGCCAGCGAGCGCGTACATTTCCGAGCGCGGTGCGTGCGTGACGACGACCCAGTTGGCACCCTCGACCGGGACCGGCGCGTAACCGACGACCATGTTCGTGTCGTCCATATCCATCGTACCGGTCTTACCTTCCCGAGCCATCTGGACGTGACCCATGCCGTGACCGTACTCTTGCAGCACTACCTCGTCGTCCTCCGCCAGTGAGACGGCGCCCTCGCCGTCGACGACTTGCGTGAAGCCGCTCTCCGTCGGCGTCCGGAACTCGGCGGCTCGCTCGTTGGCGTCGACGGTCACCATGATCGCCTTTTCGGTCCCCGCGACCCGACTGACGAACGCGATGAGCGTGACGTTGCCCTGTCGATAGGCTCTGGAGACGGCAACCGACGTGGAGTCACGGTGGTAGGAATCCTCGAGGGAGCCACGCGCCCACTGCATGTCCCCGACGCTAGCTCCGATCCGGTCGTTGTCGGTGCTCTCGACGATGGTGTTCGAGTTGAGGTTGACGTAGTGGATCGACTGGGTCGACTCGGGCATTCGGTCGAGTTCCGAGTCGAGCGTGGCGCCGATCTGGCGGCGGTCGTCCGTTTCGATCTCTCGGAACTCGGACAGCAACCGCGTGTTCTCGCTGTTGCGGTCGACCCACTCTCCGACCGCGTTGGCTTCGAGTTCGGCGATGGTCCGGAGTTCCGCCTGCTGTTCGTGGCGGAGTTCGGCCGCGACTTGCCCCTGGAAGAAGACCCCCACGCCGGCGACGACGACCAGCACGACCGCGACAATCGCCGCGAATCGTTTCAGGTAACTGTCGGTGACGACTGACGGAACCCACGTCATCGATCCATCACCTCCGTCGATCGGATCGGCCCTGAGCACCCCGGGGCCACCGCCGATTCGGTACGTTCGCGCATATCATCTGGGGCACATTCGACCGTAAAAAACCGATGGGACAAATTATCAGCAGAGAAAATCGGAGGCGACGAGGCGGCCGGCCCGTGCTCGGACGTTAGTCACTGTCGAGGAGTCGGTCCCGTCGACGGCCGAACTCCTCGTCGTCGACGTCACCGGCGGCGTATCGCTCGCGGAGTGTAGCCATCGCTCCGTCGTCGTCGCGACCCTCCTCACGGGTCCATGCGTACGCCACCGCGACCACGAGCGCGGCGAGCAGGAACGCGAGGACCAGGAGCGTGAGCCAACCGCCGAACCCGCCGACGGTTCCCGTGCTCGCACCGCCCATCGGTCCGCCACCCCAGTGTGGACCGTTGTGGGGACCGTGTGGCCCGGGCTGTACCTGTGCGAGTGCGTCCATTAGCGGGCGTGTCGGGATCTGCATCGGCCTTGCCACCATCCGATAGTCGGAACCCCACTGACCTAACCGTCTCGACGATTCCCAACCGCCGGGAGCGTCGCCGCTGCGTACCGAGGGTACCGTCTCCGGTCCGTGTGCCGGGATACTCGACACGTCGCGGTGACGAGCCCCTCGATCGACGGACAGCCAACAGTATAAGTTCGCGGCCCGCGTCGCATCGGCCATGTTCGACCCCGACGACCTCGAACAGATCCGCGAGGGCAAAGCCGAGTGGGAGGCCGACGCCTACGGGCCGACCGTGGATCGGTTCGGGGAGCGAACGGACGCGTTCACCACCGACACCGGGGGCCAGGAGGTCGATCCCCTCTACACCCCCGCCGACGTCGCCGATCTGGACTACGGCGACGACCTCGGATACCCCGGCCGGGAGCCCTACACCCGCGGCGTCTACTCGACGATGTACCGCGGTCGGCTGTGGACCATGCGCCAGTACGCGGGGATGGGGACCGCCGCCGAGACGAACGAGCGGTTCAACTACCTGCTCGACGAGGGCCAGACCGGGCTGTCGATGGCCTTCGACCTGCCGACACAGATGGGCTACGACTCAGACGCCGCGATGGCCGCCGGCGAGGTGGGGAAGTCGGGCGTCGCCATCGACACGCTGCGGGACATGGAGACGGTGTTCGACGGCATCCCCCTCGACGAGGTGTCGACGAGCATGACGATCAACGCGCCGGCGGCGATCCTGCTGGCGATGTACGTCGCCATCGGCGACCAGCAAGGGGTGGCTCGGTCCGAACTCCGCGGCACCATCCAGAATGACATCATGAAAGAGTACATCGCGCGCAACCTCTACATCTATCCGCCCGAACCCTCGATGCGCCTAATCACCGACATCTTCGAGTTCTGTGCCGAGGAGACGCCGAAGTTCAACACGATCTCCATCTCGGGGTATCACATCCGCGAGGCCGGGTCGACGGCGGCCCAAGAGATCGCTTTTACCCTCGGCAACGGCATCGAGTACGTCGAGGCGGCCCTGGACGCCGGTCAGGACGTCGACGAGTTCGCGCCCCAACTCTCCTTTTTCTTCAACGCGCACAACAACATCTTCGAGGAGGTGGCGAAGTTCCGTGCCGCCCGTCGGATGTGGGCGGAGATCATGGAAGAGCGGTTCGGCGCCGAGAACCCGAAATCCAAGCAGTTGAAGTTCCACACCCAGACCGGTGGGTCGACCCTGACCGCCCAGCAGATCGACAACAACGTCGTCCGAGTGGCGTACCAGGCGCTCGCCGCGGTGCTCGGCGGCACCCAGAGCCTGCACACCAACGGGAAAGACGAGGCGCTGTCGCTCCCGACCGAGAAGAGCGTCCGGACGGCGCTCCGGACCCAGCAGATCCTCGCCCACGAGTCGGGCGCCGCGGACACCATCGATCCGCTCGCGGGAAGCTACTACGTCGAGTCCCTGACCGACGACCTCGAAGCGGCGGCGTTCGACCTGTTGGACGAGATCGACGAACGCGGCGGCATGCTCGAAGCCGTGAAGTCCCAGTGGGTCCAAGGCCGGATCCAGGACGTGGCCTTCGACCGCCAACAGGAGATCGAGGAGGGGGAGCGGATCATCGTCGGCGTCAACGAGCACCGGGTCGACGAGGACCCCGAGGTCGACCTCGAAGAGGTGACCGAGGAGGACGAACGCCGACAGATCGATGGGCTGGAGTCGGTGCGGGCCGACCGCGACGACGAGGCAGTCGAGGCGACGCTCGCGACGCTCCGCGAGACGGCTCGCGGCGACGACAACCTGCTCCCGCCCATCGTCGACGCGGTGAAGGCCTACGCGACGGTCGGCGAGATCGCGAACGTCCTCCGCGAGGAGTTCGGGGAGTACCAGCCCGGCCGTTAGGGCGTGACGACCCGACCTTCCACCCAATCGACGTACTCGTCGATCACCGCGCTCTTTCGGTGATCGACCATCAGGTGGATCCGGAGTTCGGTGCGGTCGTCGACCGCTCTGGCACACAGCGGGCATCCCCTCCGCCGCTCTTCTATCATGGTCTTTCATTATGGCTGACTCGCCGTCTCTTATAGATTGCGGTGGCGTCGGAACGGTGAGAGCGACGGTGCGGGTTTATGCCTGAATAGTTAAAATTCCAACACGTGAATCCGATGTACGACACGATACTCGTGCCGACCGACGGGAGCGACGTGACGGACGTCGCAGCCACGCAGGCGGTCGTCCTCGCCGAGCGATTCGGCGCGGACGTCCACACGCTGTACGTCCGCGAGGAGGAGGACGACGTGGCGGGCGAGAACGCAACGACGGCCGTCGCGGAGCGGGTGCGTGCCGCCGGCCTCGACGCGACGACGGCCGTTCTCGACGCCGAGGAGGCGGTCCACCGTGCCATCCTCGGATACGCCGCCGACCACGACGCCGACTGCATCGCGATGGGCACCCACGGCCGAACCGGCCTCGGGCAGCATCTCCTCGGGAGTGTCGCGGAGCGGACGCTCCGCAAGTCACCCGTCCCGGTGGTGACCGTCCGCGAGGAGACGGTCGTCGACGACTTCGACGCCGTCCTCGTGCCGACCGACGGGAGCGACTGCGCGGAGACGGCGGCGGCCCACGCGGTCGAACTCGCCGCGGCGACGGGCGCGACACTCCACGTGGTCCACGTCGTCGACCGCGGCGTCCTCCCGTCCGACGGGTCGGGTACGTTGTTGGAGGCCCTCGAACGGGTCGGCCAGCGTGCGCTGGAGTCGGTCATCGACCGCGCCGACGCCGCGGGCGTCTCGAGCGTTCAGGCGTCGATCCTGAGCGGGTCGCCCTACCGCGCTATCGTCGCCTACGCCGAGGACGAGGGGATCGATCTGATCGCGATGGGGACCCACGGTCGGACCGGTTTCGACCGCTACCTCCTCGGGAGCGTCACCGAACGGGTCGTCCGCCTCAGCGACCGGCCGGTACTCTCCATCGGCGACCACGAGCGGATCTGACCGTTTCCGGCGGGTGGGAAACTCCTCCGCGACACACTCGCGTGGAACGCCGAGGTGGAGTGCCTCGACCGTCGGCCCGCACGCGCACTCTGCCCGGTCGTCCCGGAGCGTCACAGGTGAACAACGTTTTGTTACCTCCGGCCGTTCTTCGGGTGATGAGCGAGAGCGAACCGCCGGCTGACGAACTCGACCGGGACACGATCACGGGCAACGGGATCGCCAACTGGCTGAACGCGAACGGTCCCGAGTGGGTCCTGTGGATCGAACCGCTGGACGGGGATCCGGAGTACCTCGGCTTCGTCGACGGACGGTTCAAAGTCGCGAAGGACGACGAGATCATCCCCGTCGCGCTCCACTACATCTCGGACCTCGCGGACCGCGCTCGACGGGTCGAGCACCGCTCCTTGGCGGAGTCGCCGTTCACGGTCGACGACGAGGACGACGACGGCGAGGACGGCTGACCGGCCACGCAGGGTATTTGTCCGCGCGCCCGGGAGTAGACGTATGCGCTTCGATCACGTCGGCGTCGCCACCCGTGACGTCGACCGGTTGACCGGGTTGTTCGAGCCCCTCCTCGACGCCCCGGTCGCACACCGGGAGACGTTCGACGGTCTCGACGTCACCTTCCTCGATCTGGGCAACGGCTATCTGGAACTGCTCGAACCGCTCGACGGTGAGGGACCGATCGCGCGGTCGCTCGACCGCGACGGGCCCGGGATCCACCACGTCGCGTTCGCGACGACCGACGTGGCGGCCGCCCTGGCGACTGCCCGAGATCACGGGATCGACCTCGTGGACGAGCAGCCCCGACCCGGTGCCTGGGGACACGACGTGGCCTTCCTCCATCCCGCGTCGACCGGCGGCGTCCTCGTGGAGTTCGTCGAGCACGGATGAAAGATCCACTAACCTACCGGGCCGACCTGGCGTCGGAGACGACGGCGTTGATCGATGCCGACGCCGACGAGCGGTGGACGGTCAGCGACCTCGATGCGGCCGTCGAGCGGACTGCGGGTCGACTCGCGGCACTCGGCGTGTGCCCCGGGGACCGACTCGGTGTCGTCGTCCCGCCGCGCCCGGCGGCGGTCCGGGTGATCCACGCGGCGTTGCGACTCGGAGCCACGGTCGTCCCGCTCGGCACCCGCCTCTCGGCCGCCGAACTCGCCGACAGGCTGGATCGAGCGCGGGTAACGGCGCTCGTCTGTGACGCCTCGACGGCGGAACGGGCGGTCGAGGCGGCGACGTCGGCCGCCGAGGCGACGTCGCTGCCCGTCGCCTCGGTGGACGGCGCCGGAACGGGTGACGTGACCGCCCTCGGCGCGCGGACGCCCGACGCGGTCGTCGCACACGACTGGCACCTCGATTCGACAGGACTCCTCTCCTTTACCTCCGGCACGACCGGCACTCCGAAGGGGGTCCGGCTGACCCTCCGGAACCTCCTCGCGAGCGCCGTCGCCTCCGCGTTCCGACTCGGCCTGGATCGCGCGGAAACCTGGCACGTTGCCCTCCCCCTGCATCACGTCGGCGGTTTCACCCCGATATTCAGGATGCCGCTGTACGGCATGCGGGTCGTCCTCCGGCAGTCGTTCGACGCCCCGGCGGTCGCCGCCGACTTCGACCGGTACGACGTGACGGCTACGTCGCTGGTGCCGACCACGCTCGACCGCCTGCTCGATGCGACGGACGGATCGCTCGGGTCGTCCCTGCGGACGGTGTTGCTCGGCGGCGCACCGGCGAGCGAGTCGACCCTCGACCGCTGCTGGGAGCGAGACGTCCCCGTGTTCCCCACCTACGGAATGACGGAGACCGCCTCCCAGATCGCGACGGCGACCCCGGCGGAGGCACGGGCCCATCCCGGAACCGTCGGCCGACCGCTGTTCTGGACAGAGGTGTCCGTCCGCGGCGACGAGGGCGACGAGCGACCTCCCGGCGAGGTCGGCGAACTCGTCGTCGACGGGCCGACGGTGACGCCCGGCTACCTCGACGACCGCGACGACGACGGGTTCGGTCTCCACGGTCTCCGGACCGGCGACGTGGGCTACCGCGACGCCGACGGGCGACTCTGGGTGATCGGCCGTACCGACGACACCATCGTGACCGGGGGCGAGAACGTCGTCCCGGCGGAGGTGGTCGAGCGACTCCGGGACCACCCCGACGTCGCCGATGCGGCGGTCGTGGGCCTACCCGACGAGGAGTGGGGCGAACGCGTCGCGGCGCTGGTCGTCCCTCGTGACGGGGCGACCCTCTCGGCCGACGCGCTCGACGATCACTGTCGGGAGCGGCTGGCGGGGTACAAGGTGCCACGGACGATCCGCCTCGCGGCGTCGATCCCGCGCACCGACTCGGGGACGGTCGACCGAACGGCAGTCCGCGACCGGTTTGGTTAGCCGGTCGCGCAGTTCTCCGTGGGCAAGACGTGGGTCGTCAGGCCGGCGGCCGTGGCGGTTGGCGAGGTAGCCACCGTGCGCGGGTCCGGCCGCGGTGGCGACGTCGTTGGCGCGGTGCCCGACGCCGACCACGGAGAGCGGAATGCCCACCTGCAGGCGGATGTGGAGGTTCGCGAGGGGGGACCAGCCCGAAGCCGAAGACGTTGCCGGGGCGACCGCCCGCGACCGATCACCGGCGTGTTTTATCAATATCGCTGACGGTATTGGCGGATATGCTCCCCCGAACTTCCCCCGTCGGTCGCCGACACCTCGTTCGTTGTCTCGTCGTCTTGCTGGTGCTCTCCGCGCCGGTCGGCATCGCCGCGGCGGAGTCGGTGCGGGGTGCCGCCGGTACGGTGGTCGTCGGCGCGGACGAGACGGTCGGCGACGTGGAGGCAGTGGCGGGCACCATCGTGATCCGGGGGACGGTCACGGGCGACGTGGCCGGCACCGCCGGCACGATTCACGTCACCGAGTCCGGTCGGGTCGGCGGGAGCGTCGAAGCCGCGGCGGGCACTGTCCGCATCGACGGCACCGTCGACGGCAGTGTGAACGTCGGTGCCGGGTCCCTCGACGTGACCGAGACGGCACGGATCGGCGGTGACCTCGATGCGGGGGCGGGATACGCCTCCATCGACGGACGGATCGGCGGCGACGTGAGCGTCGGTGCCGAGACGGTCGTACTCGGGCCGAACGCCCGCGTCGCGGGGGACTTCGAGTACGATGCCGAGACGCTGACCCGCGATCCGGGGGCGACCGTGGGGGGAGCGGTCGTCGAGAACGGGACTCGCGGATCGGCGTCCGGGGGCAGCGGCGTCCTCGGCTCGGTGGTCGGCGCAGTCTACGAGTTGCTGGCGAACCTGTTGCTCGGCGTGATCCTGCTGCTTGCCTTTCCGGACTTCTCCGCCGGCGTGGCGTCGCGAGTCGGAGCGGCCCCCCTTCGCACCGGCGGAGCCGGCCTGCTGACCTTGGTCGGCGTCCCCCTCGTTTTACTTCTCGTCGCGGTCACGTTGGTTGGTCTCCCACTTGCCGTCGTCGGTGCAGTGGCTTTCGCCGGACTCGTGTGGGCCGGCCTGGTCTACGGACAGTACGCTGTCGGCGTGCGTATGCTCTCGGCGGTCGGTCGGGAACACCGGTGGCTTGCCCTCGTCGTCGGCGTGGGCGGGGTCGCCGTCCTCGGCGCGGTGCCGGTCCTCGGAGGCTTGCTCGAACTGGGTGTGCTCCTGCTCGGACTGGGTGCCCTCGCCGTGGGGATCCGACAAGCCTATCGGCGACACCGGGGCGGGCGGACGGAGCGCCAGGCCGCGCCCGACGAGGGGTTCGAGGACGCCCCGACGACGTAGGGGTGGGTCCCCGCTCGGTCGTCCTCGGGGAGGACGCCCAGCATGTCGACACCGGGGAGTCGACCGACTTGTAGAGTCAGAGGCCGATTCCAGCGCCCGCGACCAGCAGAACCATCGTGATGACGCTCTGGATCATCGTCCCGGCGGTGGGCTCGTTGCCGTGGAGGGGAGCGTAGGGCCAGTCGTTGGTGTAAGTGTGCTCCGTTCCGGGGCGTTCGGTGTGTGAGGCCCAGGCGGTCCGGAGGGCGAAATCGGCGAACGCACGGGCCTCCCCGGCGGACTCGATGGTGCCCACCGGAAGCCAGTGTTCACGACTCCCCCAGTGGCACCGTTCGGCGTAGTCCGCACGGACCTACCGGTGGGCGTAGGCCTCGGCCGCGGAGTACTCCACCGGCGCGGTTGTGTCGGGCGAGGCGGTTCTCGACGAGGCGGTCGACGGCGGCCCGTTCGGCCCGGATCAGTGCGTCGGAGCCGCTCCCGTACCGAGGCTCAGCGCGGTACTCTTGGATGTATCCAACCTGCCGGTTGGGGGCGCCGGCCGTCTCGTCGCTGCCGAAGTGCGCGCTGGTGCCCAGGATCGATCCGCGGTTCACGGGCGCGTCGGATTGGGAGACGTCTACGTCTCGACCCGGTACCGGGTTCTGCGTTGGTTCGAATACGTTCGTGTCCGACCTCGGATCTCGGGGAGCTCCCGGTGTAATATGCGAACATGTTCGTGCAAACTCCCGTTGGGTCGGCGTGCGTCCCCACGTACATGCCATACGCCAAGCTCACCATCGGCCTGCCGTCGGCCGTCTGGATCGGCGAACTGTCGCGGGCGTTCCCCGGGACGACGTTCCGTGTGCTCTCGGCCGTACCGTCGGGGGATGCGGGCTTCGGCCTCCTCGAAATCGAGAGCGAGGAGATGCCCGCCGTCCTCGACGGACTGGAGGACCGACCCGGCGTCGGCTCGCTGGAACTGATGCAACGCTCCGGCGATACGGCCATCGTCCAGTTCGAGACGACCGAGCCACTTCTCCTGCTGTCGATTCAGCAGTCGGGCGCGCCGATAGAACTCCCTCTGACCATCCGGGACGGGCAGGCCATCATCGAACTCACCGCCTCGCGCGACCGCCTCTCGGAGTTCGGTCGCCAACTGGAGACGTTCGGCATGTCCTACACCCTCAACCGGGTGTACGACGCCTCGGACCCACCGGACCTGCTCACCCCCCAGCAGCGGACTTTGCTGGTGACGGCCGTCGAGATGGGATACTACGACACGCCGCGCGAGAGCACCCTGACCGACGTCGCCGAGGAGGTGGACTTGGCGAAGTCGACGGCGAGCGTCACGCTCCATCGGGCCGAAGAGCGGGTCGTCAAGGAGTTCGTCGCCGAGCGGCTGGACGTGACGTTCGACGAGTCGCCGCGCGCGACGGCGGAGTGAGGTCGCCGCGACGCGACGTCGACGATCAGAACGGAAGGAGCGCCCGCAGTCGCCCGAACAGGCCCCCACCCGTCGAGACGCGGTACTCCTCGAACACGGGGTGGAGGAGATCGAGCAGTTCCGACTCGGACTCGAATCGTCGTTCCGGAAGCGACTCCATGGCCTCGGATAAGGCAACCGAGTTCCCCGATCCGTCGTAGGGAATGTCGGGGTCGCCAAGCGCCCGGACGATTTCGTCACGACTCGCGGGATACTCCACCTCCGCGTGGTCGAGGTGGCCGACCAGGGCGGCGATCCCGAACTCGACCGCATCCGGTGACGACGTGTCCTGCTGTGGCGGCCTGGCTGCCATTACCCGGCCTTGTCAGCGAACGATTAAAAAAGACGGCCATTCCGTGCGGCCGTGTCGCCGGCGGCGACCGTCGCTTCGTCACGGTGGGTATATGTCGCCGGGCCGCCTGGCACCGCTATGACCGAGTATACGACGGTCTCGATTCCGAAGGAACTCGGCGACCGTGTCGAGGAGACCATCGAGGGAACCAGTTTCTCCAGCACGAGCGATCTGGTTCGCTTCCTGCTCCGGAGCATCGTCATCCAGCACCAGCGTAGCGGCGAACTGACCGAAGCGGAGTTCGAGGAGATCGCCGACCAACTGGCCGACCTCGGATATCTCGACTGACTCTCGACGCCTCTGGGCGGCCCCGACACGGTCCACGTTGTCGAGCAGTTCGGCCGTCGTCAGCGGCCCGACACCACCCGCTCCCCGACGCTCTCGGCGGCGGCCGTCGAGTCGGCCGAGGGGTGCCTCGCGGGGTTCGGCGGCGTCGTCGCCGCCGAGGCGTTTCGTGGGGTCACGATCACTCGGGGACCGACTCGGCGGGCGGTTCGGCGTCGACGACTCTGAGGGAGAGGCGCCGGCTCCGACGATCGAAGGCGAGTAGTTCCTCCCACGGCGGCACCGCGAGCAAGACGACGCCCGCGAGGTCGTCGCGGCGGGTCAGTTCCGCCGGTCCCTGTGGATGGGTGAGAAAGCGTGCGCGTCCCCGACCGGCGGGCGTGCCGAGGTCGACGCCGAACACGTCGCTGACGGCCCGTCCCGCCGCGGGGAGGTAGACGTGGCTGAGGACGGGCGTGGCCGGATCGACGCCGATATCCGTCTCGAAGTTGCCGGCCGGCGTCGCGTCGAGGACGACGTTCACCCGAGACGGCTCGGCGTCGACGGCGCGTTCGAGGAGCATCTCGACGAGGCCACGAGTCGCATAGACCGGGCCGCCGTCGTGGTCGTCGGACGTCACCCAAGCACCATCTCGCGGACCATATTCGCGTACGCGGCGGGCAGACGGCGGCGGGCACCGTCGAGGGCGTCCCGGAGCGCGGCGGTCGCGTCCTCGAAGACGCCCTCGCCGTGTCCCACCAGCACCCGGTCGGGTTCGAGATCGGCGAGCGCCCGCCGTGGCGGGATCGGCCGGAGCATCGGGTGGACGCCGAGACGCTCCGACTTGGCTCGGAAAAAGGAGGCGGTGCCGACGGCCTCGGGGACGAGAAGCGTCTCGTCGGTGTAGAGTGCGACCTCCTGCCACGGCGGTAGGGAGGCGTCACGAACTCGCCGGACGCGATAGCCCGAGTCCCCGAGTTCCCCACCGAAGCGTTCGACCGGCGCGTCGAACGCCACGCCATCCATCCACTCGGGGACGTAGACGGGGACGTCGTGTCGGGTCGCGACCGCCGCCGCATCGCGCTCGTGGCGGTCGAGACAGACCGCGACCCCGGCCACCTCACCCAAGTCCGCGAGGAGGTCGTCCAGTCCCGGTGCGTCGACCGGATCGATCACCCACACGTCCCCGTCGACGGCGAAGGCGTGACTCGCCCGTTGCATCCGCTCGTCGGGATGGGCGATCCAGCCGACGCCCCCCTCCCAGCGGTCGATCTCGCGCAGGTCAGCGTGACCGCCCTTCAGTGGCATACCCCCAGTGGGGGCGGAACGCGCATAAACCCTCGACTGGCGGCATCGACGACGGGCGGGAGTTAACCCCCTGGCAGTCCTACGGCGTCCCGTGCTCGATCGGGTGACTCACTTGACCCTGGAGGTGGCGGATCTCGACGCCGCGCGGGCGTTCTACGCCGAACGGTTCGGGCTGACCGCCGCCGAGACGTCGGCTCGGGAGGTCCTCTTTCCGGTCGGCGAGACGGAGCTACGACTACGGCGACCGGACGGCGTCCCGCGGGGTGGCCTCCACACGCACTTCGCGTTCACCGTGGCCCCCGGCACCGGGCCGGGCTGGCGGGCGCGGTTGGCCGACCTCGACCCCGAGACGGCCACCTTCGGCGAGTCGGCGTCGCTGTACGTCGACGATCCCGACGGCAACTGCGTGGAGATCTGGGGACTCGACCCCGACGCCGGGCGCGATCCGGGGACCGATCCGGGCTCGCCGACGGGGATCTTCGAGGTGGTGCTCGAAGTGGCCGACCTCGACGACGCCGTCGAGCGATTCGTTGCCCTGGGGTTCGAACCGGTGGACCGGGGAACCTCGCGCCGGCGTAGCCGGCTGTGCGGCCCCGTGGACGTCGAACTCTGGGAGCCACAGCTGGGGATCGCCGACGCCCGGGGCGGGGTTCACGTCGACCTGGGCTTCGAGACGGTCGTCCCCGAGGCGGCCGCGGAGGCGGTCGCGGCGTGGACGACGGTCCGCGTCGACCTCGACGACGGGGTCCGGATCCGTGACGCCGACGGCCACTGGCTCACGTTCCGGCGCTATAGTAGCGATTGAAACTGGTTGCTCAACCGATCGGACGCCGTACTGCGATCGGCTGTGTAATGACTTTCAATCGCTACTATCGGACAGGCGGTCGGTGTCGATGCCGACGCCGGGCGGCGTCACGACGAGGAAGCCACGAAAGCGCATCAGCGTGCCGCCGGCGTCCCTGACCTCTCGGGCGAAGCCGGCGGCGAGTCGGTTCAGGTCGCCCTCGACACTCAACACGAGGATCTTGCCGTCCTCGACGGCTTCGATCCACTCGACGGGCTCGGTGCTCCCATCGAGGACACCGAGGACGACCTCGGATCCACCGTCGCCGCCGCCCTCGAGTTGCTCCTCCGCGTTGCGGAGGTCGAGGTCGAACTCGCTCATGGCCCTACGGTCGCGGGGGCGAGAGAAAAGCGTTCGGGCGCGGCGTCGTCACGCGGGGTCGAACTCGCCGCGGCGGAGGCCCCGACGGACGAGTTCGTGTTCGGCATCCGTGGGCGGCGGCGCGGTCACGACGAGCGCCTCCAGTCGCGATCCGTCGTCGGCCCTGATTCCGCGCTCGGTGTCGGCCGGGACGACGATCACGTCCCCGGGCTCGACCCGGTGGTCGGTGTCGCCATCGCGGACGCGTCCCGTGCCCGCTCTGATCGAGACGACGAGATCGCTTCCCGGGGCGTGGACCGGAATGAACTGTCCGGGTTCGAAGTAGGCACAGATCACCTTCGCCCGGTCGCTCCGGAAGGCGCCGACGGCGGTGAATCGGTCGTCGTCGTAGTCGCGTTCCGCGTCGAAGTCGATGCGTGGCATCGGTCGGACTCGGCGCGCCGTCGGCGAAGGGGTTGTCCCGAACGTGTGCGCCCGGTCGCCGTTACCGGCCACGGCCCCGACGGTTCGGGGGCCCTCGCCGCCGCTCGGGACGCGTGAGCCGACCGACGGGGCGGCGTGTGTCCGTCTTCGTCGGTCGATAGCGCGACACACAAGGACAAGTTTTTATAGTGGGCGCTTCCTCTGGTAGAGTACAATGTCTAACGACATGGAGGATTCGTCGGATGCCCCGGCGGATCGAGTTCTTCCAGGGCACGTTGGCCCGCACCGGTGAAATCGACGGTGTACGAATTTTCGACACGACGCTACGAGACGGTGAGCAGTCGCCACGCACGTCGTTCAGTTACGACGAGAAGCGAGACATCGCCGAAGTACTCGACGAGATGGGCACACACGTCATTGAGGCGGGGTTCCCGGTCAACTCGGACGCGGAGTTCGAGGCCGTCCAGGACATCTCGAACGCCACCGACACGACGGTGTGTGGTCTCGCCCGTGTCGTCGACAAGGACGTCGAAGCGGCGCTTGAGTCGGGTGTGGAACTGGTCCACGTCTTCGTGAGCACGAGCGACGTGCAACTGCAGGACTCCATGCACGCCTCGCGCGAGGAGGCGGTCGAGCGCGCGGTCGCCTGCGTCGAACGCGTAAAGGAGGCGGGCGTGGAGTGTATGTTCTCGCCGATGGACGCCACCCGGACCGACGACGACTTCCTCGTCGAGATGGTCGAGGCGGTCAGCGAGGCTGGCACCGATTGGATCAACATTCCGGACACGTGTGGGGTGGCGACGCCGACGCGCTTCATGGATCTGGTGCGGATGGTCCGTGAGAACACCGACGCGCAGGTCGACGTGCACGCCCACGACGACTTCGGACTGGCGACGGCGAACGCCATCGCCGGCTTCGAGGCCGGCGCCGCACAGGCACAGGTGTCGGTCAACGGGATCGGAGAGCGTGCCGGCAACGCAGCCTTCGAGGAGGTCGTGATGGCCTCCGAGGCGCTGTACGACGTCGACACCGGGATCGACACCACCCGGATCACGGAGCTGTCCCGGATGGTCGAGGACTACAGCGACATCCCCAACCCACCGAACAAGCCCGTCGTGGGACGCAACGCCTTCTCCCACGAGAGCGGCATCCACGCCGCGGGCGTCATCGAGAACTCGGACACGTTCGAGCCGGGCGTGATGACCCCTGAGATGGTGGGTGCCACCCGGGAGTTCGTGCTGGGCAAGCATACTGGGACCCACTCGGTGCGCAAGCGCCTCGAGGAGATCGGTTACGAGCCGACCGACTCGGAGGTTCGGGCCGTCACCCGGCTGGTCAAAGACTACGGTGCCGACAAAGAGCGCGTCACGATGGCGGACCTGCGGCGGTTCGCTCGCGACGAGAACGTGACCCGCGAGGAGGAGGTCCGCGCCTGATGGGCGGGTCCCCGTTCGCTCCACCCCGGGAGCGGCGGGTCGCTCCCTCGCCGGCCGACTGCGACGGAAACAGTTATACGCTCGGAGCGGGACCCAAGGGGTACGATGCGAGGGTTCGACGTCGACCGCAGCCAGGCCGCGAGCGCTGCTCCCGACGGGGACAGCCAGCGCGCAGTCGGCGGTTCGCTCGGATCCATTGTAGGGGCTGTATAGCCCCTCACTTCCCCTTCCTCTCCGACGACCGTACCGTACGCAGGGAGTCACACGGCCACTCGACTATGACCGACACACACCGACAGCAGCCGAGGTATCGCAACCGACCGACTGAGACAGGATCATGAGCGAACGAACGACCAAACAGCGGGAGACCGACGCCGATGAGTCGACCGAGGCCGACGCGAGCGACGCGTCGCCGACGACAGTCACGTCCGGCGCCACGTCCACCGTGCGCGCCCTGGAGAACGCCGGCATCGAGGTGATGTTCGGCGTACAGGGCGGTGCGATCATGCCGGTGTACGACGCCCTCTGGGGGTCGGACATCGATCACGTGATGATGGCCCACGAACAGGGCGCCGCACACGCCGCCGACGCCTACAACGTGGTGTCGGGGCAGCCTGGCGTCTGTCTGGCCACGTCGGGGCCCGGTGCGACCAACCTCGTGACCGGCATCGCCGACGCGAACATGGACTCCGACGCGGTCGTGGCGCTGACCGGCCAGGTGCCCCAGACGATGGTCGGCAGTGACGCCTTCCAGGAGACGGACACGACAGGCATCACCGCGCCGATCACGAAGAACAACTACTTCGCGAGCGACGCCGACACCGTCGGTGACACCGTCGGCGAGGCGGTGGCGCTCGCGGGCAGTGGGCGGCCGGGCCCGACGTTGGTCGACCTCCCGAAGGACGTGACCAACGACGAGACGGATCGAGAGCCCGGGATGCCCCAGACGCCGGAGACGTACACCCCACAGGACGAGGCGGACGAGGCGGCCGTCGACCGGGCGGCCGCGGCCATCGAGACGGCCGAACGGCCCTTGCTCCTGTTCGGTGGCGGCGTCGTGAAGGCGGAGGCCAGCGAGGCGGCGCGGTCGTTCGCGACCGGGTACGAGATTCCGGTCGTGACGACCATGCCCGGCATCGGTACCATGCCCGAGGATCACGACCTCTGTCTCTCGTGGGCGGGGATGCACGGCACCGGCTACGCCAACATGGCGATCAACCACACGGACCTGCTGATCGCCGTCGGCACCCGGTTCGACGACCGCCTCACCGGCGGCATCGAGACGTTCGCCCCCGAAGCAGATGTCGTACACGTCGACATCGACCCGGCGGAGATCAGCAAGAACATCCACGCGGACTATCCGCTGATCGGCGACGCGGGGCGCGTCCTCGAACAACTCGACGACGCGATATCGACGGCCCCGAACGCCGAGGCGTGGCGCGAACAGTGCCGGACCTGGAAGGTGGAGTACCCGATGGACTACGCGGCGCCGGACGACGAGCCGCTGAAGCCGCAGTTCGTCGTCGAGGCGCTGGACGAGGCCACGAGCGACGAGGCCATCGTCACCTCGGGCGTCGGTCAGCACCAGATGTGGGCGTCCCAGTACTGGACGTTCCGCGAGCCGCGCAAGTGGATCTCCTCGCACGGGCTGGGGACGATGGGCTACGGCCTGCCCGCGGCCATCGGCGCCCGGCTGGCAGCCGACCCCGACGAGGAGGTCGTCTGTATCGACGGCGACGGCTCCTTCCTGATGACGGTACAGGAGCTCTCGGTCGCGGTGCGCGAGGACCTCGACATCACCGTCGCCATCCTGAACAACGAGTACATCGGGATGGTGCGCCAGTGGCAGGACGCCTTCTTCGAGGGGCGTCACATGGCCGCCGGCTACAGCTGGATTCCGGAGTTCGACAAGCTCGCGGAGGCGTTCGGCGCCCGCGGCTGGCGCGTCGACGATTACGACGAGGTGGCCGACGCCGTCGAGGAGGCACTCGCCTACGACGGTCCGTCGGTGATCGACTTCCACATCGATCCCGCGGAGAACGTCTACCCGATGGTGCCAAGCGGCGGCGCAAACGACAAGTTCGCCCTCTCGGAGGAGCAACTATGAGCGGTGGACTGGACGGACCGGCCCCCGAGGAGCGACCGACGCCGGACGGTCGACGCAACTCCCAAGGGATCCGGATCGACCCCGAGGCCGAAGCGGAACCCGAGGCCAGGCGGGTCGTGCTCTCGGCGCTCGTGAAACACGAACCCGGGGTGCTGGCGAGCGTCTCCGGACTCTTCCGGCGACGACAGTTCAATATCGAAAGCCTGACAGTGGGGCCGACCACCGATCAGGACCGGGCCCGGATCACCCTCGAGATCGAGGAGCCCGACCCGGGCATCGAACAGGCGAAAAAACAACTGCAGAAGCTCGTCCCGGTCATCGCCGTCACGGAACTCGAACCCGACGCCATCCGGCGCGAACTGGCCTTGATCAAGGTCGACGGGAGCGCCCCGGATCAGGTCGGCGCGGTCGCGGAGATGTACGACGGCAAGACCGTCGACGTCTCCCAGGAGTCGGTGACGGTCGAGATCACGGGCAGCGAGCAGAAGATCGACGCCGCCATCGAGACGTTCGGGCGGTTCGGCATCCACGAGATCGTCCGGACCGGCACCGCGGCGCTCGAACGCGGCACACGCAGGACGACATAACCATGAGCGAAACCGAATTCACCGTCCCAGTGTACTACGACGACGACGCGAACCGCGACGCAATCGACGGCAAGACCGTGGCCGTTCTCGGCTACGGCAGTCAGGGGCACGCCCACGCCCAGAACCTCTCGGACAGCGGGGTCGACGTGGTCGTCGGCCTCCGGAAGTCCTCGGACTCGTGGGCACAGGCAGAGAACGACGGCCTGCGCGTGGCGACGCCGGACGACGCCGCCGCCGAGGCGGACATCGTCTCCATGCTCGTCCCCGACACCGTCCAGCCGGCGGTGTTCGAGGCCATCAGCGACGGGATGGAGACCGGCGACACCCTCCAGTTCGCCCACGGCTTCAACATCCACTACAATCAGATCCAGCCGCCCGAGGGCGTCGACGTGACGATGATCGCCCCCAAGACGCCGGGTCACCTCCTGCGACGGAACTACGTCGAGAACACGGGGACTCCGGCGCTGCTCGCCCTCTACCAGAACACGACGGGCGAGGCGAAAGAGGAGGCGCTGGCGTACGCCCAGGCCATCGGCTGCACCCGCGCCGGCGTCGTCGAGACGACGTTCCAAGAGGAAGTCGAGACCGACCTGTTCGGCGAACAGGCCATCCTCTGTGGCGGCGTCACCTCGCTGATCAAGAAGGGCTACGAGACGCTGGTCGACGCGGGCTACAGCCCCGAGATGGCGTACTTCGAGTGTCTCAACGAACTGAAACTGATCGTCGACCTGATGTACGAGGGCGGCATGTCGGGGATGTGGAACTCGGTCTCCGACACTGCCGAGTACGGCGGCCTCGCCGTCGGCCCCGAGATCGTCGGCGAGGGTGTCCGCGAGAACATGGACGAAGCGCTGGAACAGGTCCAGAACGGCGAGTTCGCTCGCGAGTGGATCGCCGAGAACCAGGCGGGGCGCCCGTCCTACACCCAGCTGCACCGTGCCGACCGGAACCACGAGATCGAGGACGTCGGCGCTCGCCTGCGCGCGCTGTTCTCCTGGGCGGACGAGGAGTCCGCCGAGGAGGCAGAGGCCCCGGCCGATGACTGACCGCATGGACGAGGCTGACACGACGCCGGACGCGGGCGACGCCCCCGCGGAGACACATCGCCGTGGACCGGCCGACGACCGCCCGGCGGTCGCCGACGGGGGCGATGAGGGTGCCTCCGACGAAACGTCCGCGTCCGCGGACCGCATGCGGGACGTATCGCACGCGCCGCCACACGGCGACGGCACGAACGACGTCTGGTCGCGCGGCGACGCGGCCGGCGATCGGAACGAACCGACCCGGACCGATGAGTGAGGGCACACTCTACGACAAGGTGTGGGACCGACACAAGGTAGCGGACCTGCCCAACGGGCAGGACCAACTGTTCATCGGCCTGCATCTCATCCACGAGGTGACGAGTCCACAACCGTTCTCGGAACTGCGCGAGCGGGGAATCGAGGTGCCGTACCCGGAGCGCAACGTCGCGACGGTCGACCACATCGTCCCGACGCGGCCCGAGGGCCGTGAGCGACCGCTGGCCGACGAGTCCGCCGAGGGCATGCTCACGGCGCTGGAGCGCAACACGTCGGAGACGGGGATCCAGTTCTACGGCCTCGACTCCGAGAAACAGGGGATCACCCACGTCGTCGCACCCGAACTGGGCCTGACCCAGCCGGGGATGACCGTGGTCTGTGGCGACTCCCACACCGCCACCCACGGCGCCTTCGGTGCCATCGCCTTCGGCATCGGGACGAGCCAGGTTCGGGACGTCCTTGCCTCGCAGTGTATCGCCGCCGACAAGGCCGAGGTTCGACGGATCGAGGTCGACGGGACGCTCGGTCCGGGCGTCCACTCGAAGGACCTGATCCTGAAGATCATCGCCGAACTCGGCGTCGATGGTGGCGTCGGCTACGTCTACGAGTACGGCGGCGAGGCGGTGCGTGACCTCTCGATGGAGGAACGGCTCGCGGTCTGTAACATGTCCATCGAGGGTGGCGCCCGCGCGGGCTACATCAACCCCGACGAGACCACCTACGAGTTCCTGCGTGGCCGCGAGTTCGCCCCCGAGGGGGGCGCCTTCGAGGAGCGCAAGGCGTACTGGGAGTCGGTCGCGAGCGACGCTGACGCCGAGTACGACGACGTGGTCCACCTGGACGCCGACGGGTTGGAGCCGATGGTCACTTGGGGGACGAACCCCGGACAGGCCGTCGGGGTCTCCGATCCGGTGCCGGCGCCCGCGGACCTGCCCGAGGGCGAACGCGAGGCCGCCCGGACCGCCCAGGACCACACGGGCGTCACACCGGGCGAGCCGATGGCCGGCTACGACATCGACGTCGCGTTCCTCGGCACGTGTACGAACGGCCGCGCGAGCGACTTCCGCGAGGCCGCCGCCGTACTGGAGGGCCGCGAGGTCCACGACGAGGTGCGCGCGCTCGCGGTGCCCGGGTCACAGACGGTGAAGTCGACGCTGGAAGCGGAGGGCGTCGACGACGTCTTCCGCGCGGCAGGCTTCGACTGGCGCGAGGCCGGCTGTTCGATGTGTCTGGCGATGAACGACGACTCCCTCGAGGGCGACGAGCGGTGTGCTTCCTCGTCGAACCGCAACTACGTGGGTCGACAGGGGAGCAAAGACGGCCGGACCGTACTGATGAGTCCGGCGATGGTCGCCGCCGCCGCCGTCAAGGGTGAGGTCACGGACGTACGCGACATGGAGGTGGGCGCATGAGCGACGACGAGGGATCGACGAGCCCCCGGGACGACGGCGTCGGCGTCGATGAGATGAAAGTGCGCCGCGTGGCGGGCACCGGCGTTCCCCTCCGTGGGGACGATATCGACACCGACCAGATCATCCCGGCCCGCTTCCTGAAGACGACGACCTGGGAGGGCCTCGACGAGTACGCGTTCTACGACGCGCGGCGCGACGACGAGGGCGAACTCAACGACCACCCCTTCAACGAGTACCGGGGGGCGAACCTGCTCGTCGTCAACGACAACTTCGGCTGTGGATCCTCCCGGGAGCACGCCCCGCGGGCGCTCGCCCGTTGGGGGGTCGAGGCCATCGTCGGCGAGTCGTTCGCGGAGATCTTCGCCGACAACTGCAAGTCGCTCGGCATCCCGGCGGCGACGACGGACGCGGAGACGGTCACGGAGTTACAGGACTTCATCGAGGAGAACCCCAAGGCGGGCATCGAACTCGACGTCGTCGACGAGACGGTTACCTACGACGGCACGACCGTCGACGTCGACATCCCCGAGGCGATGCGCGGGGCGCTGGTGCAGGGGATCTGGGATACGGTCGCCCTGCTCCGGTCGAACATGGATGCCGTCGACACGACGGCGGCCGACCTGCCGTACGTCGACTCCCGATGACCGAGACCATCGCCGTGATCCCGGGGGACGGGATCGGTCAGGAGGTCGTCCCCGCGGCCCTGCGGGTGCTCGACGCGGTGGCGGACTTCGAGTACGTCCACGTCGAGGCGGGCGACGCGGTCGCCGCGGAGCGGGGGACGCCCCTGCCCGAGGAGACGCGCGCCGCCGTCACGGACGCCGACGCGACGCTGTTCGGCGCGACCGGCGAGACCTCGGCGGACGTGATCCTTCCGCTCCGGGAGGCGGTCGACTCCTTCGTCAACGTGCGCCCGGCGCGGACCTATCCGGGCGTCGACGCCGTCCAACCGGCGACGGATCTGGTGATCCTGCGGGAGAACACCGAGGGCGTGTACGCGGGCATCGAGAATCGCCTCTCCGAGGACGTCTCGACGCTGACACGGCTGGTGACACGGACCGCGTCCCGACGGCTCGCCCAGTTCGCCTGTGACTACGTCACGGGCAGCGACGCCGACGGCATCACCGTCGCTCACAAGAACAACGTGATGCGCGTCACCGACGGGGTGTTCGTCGACACCGTCCGGGAGGTGGCGGCCGACCGCGGCGTCGACGTCGACGACGAGTACATGGACGCGATGGCGACCCACCTCGCGATGGACCCGGAAGAGTACGACGTGATCGTCTGTCCGAACCTGGCGGGCGATATGCTCTCGGATCTGGCTGCGGGGCTGGTCGGCGGCCTCGGCCTGCTCCCGAGCGCGAACGTCGGCTCGGAGCGGGGCATCTTCGAACCGGTCCACGGCTGTGCGCCGGACATCGCGGGCGAGGGAATCGCCAACCCCACGGCGACCATCCTCTCGGCCGCGATGCTCCTCGAGTTCCTCGACCGCGACGGGGCGGCGGCCGACGTACGGGCCGCCGTCGAAGCGACGCTCGCGGACGGCCCGCGAACGCCGGACCTCGGCGGGACGGCTACCACGGAGACGGTCGCTGCGGCGGTCGTCGACCGGCTTCCCGAAGATTAAGAGGCTGCGAACCCTTTCTCGACGTATGCCACAGATCCACCTCGACGACGAGACCGTCGCCCGACTCGACAGCCTCCGGCAGGAAGACGAGGAGTACGACGAAATCGTCACCGAACTCATCAACATCTACGAGGCCGAAGAACTCACGCTGTTTCACAGCGGTGACGAGGTTTAGTTCTCGTCGCGGTAGGCGTCGCGCACGTCCGCCCACTTGTCCTGTTTTTCGAGGCGGCGCTGTAACTGTGTAGCGTACTCGTCGACGAGTCGCTCGGCGGCGTCGAGTCGCTGCTGTTCGTCGTCGTCGCCGAACCCCAGGGCGCCGCGGACGGCGTCGAGGACACCGCTGCCGCCGTTTTTTTCCGGGCCGCCGCCGGGTCCCATCCCTTGCTGTACCTTCTCCAGTTCGGGCATCATCTGTGGCAGGTTCTCGGTGTCGGGGACGATCCGTGCCCGCTCCGGGTCCTCCGGATGTTCGATCTCGAACTCGACTGCGGTCATGATCAACCCCCACTCCTGGTTCGTGAACTCCGAGGCCTGGACGCGCCCGTTGAACTCCTGGTCGACGGCCATCCGGTCCCTGACGATCCTGTCGGTCCAGTTCGACATACTGTGGGGTACGATGAGACGACGTATCAGGGTTTCCCACGCCGTCGCGCGTACGAGGCCCGGATTATCCGCATAACTTACGCGTGGGACGGGGATACCGCATCCCCCGGATACCCCGATTTCCGGGGACCGAGGACGCGACGACCGTCTCGGGACGGCACGAGCAAAACCGACGGACGGGAGCGGGATGGTCGGTGCTCCCGAGCAAGAAAGCTTATATACACCGACTCCGCCAGGGACGGCTACACAGATGCTCGACACACTGTATCGCGCTGGCGTGTTCGCCGTCTACCAGGCAATACTCGTTGCCGGCCTCCTGTTGATGCCGCTGGCCCTGCTGGCCGGACGGCTGGGGGTCTCAGTCCCTCTCGGTGACCTGGTGGCGGTGGCAGGACGTGCCTACGAAGACGCCGGGTGAGCGTCGGGAAGGGTTGCATTTATCAGCGCGCCCCCGCAAGGGCAGGTGATGCGTACCCCGACGAATCAGGATTTCTCACGGACACAGGAGCGTCTCGACGGTGGCGACCGGCCGGTGTTTGGCCCGGAGATCGGCGAGTTCACGAACACCGACGAGCGCCTCGCCGCGGCCGACGACGAGGACAAGGAGATGAAAACCGGCACGACGACCGTCGGCCTCTCGACGGAACACGGCGTCGTGATGGCGACCGACATGCGCGCGAGCGCGGGTCGGATGGTCTCCAGCAAGGACGTCCAGAAGGTCGAACAGATCCACCCCAACGCGGCGCTCACCATCGCGGGATCGGTGTCGGCTGCCCAGTCGCTTATCCGCTCGCTTCGCTCCGAGACGAGCCTCTACGAGACCCGGCGCGGGAAGGACATGAGCATGGAAGCGCTGTCGACGCTCACGAGTAACTTCCTGCGTTCGGGTGCGTTCTTCATCGTCTCGCCCCTCCTCGGCGGCGTCGACGAGGACGGCACACACGTCTACAGCCTCGATCCGCTCGGCGGGATGATGGAGGAGGACTACGCTGTTTCCGGGTCCGGCAGCCAGTACGCCCTCGGTGTCCTCGAACAGGAGTACGACGAGGGGCTCTCGGTCGAGGAGGCGAAGTCCGTCGCCGCTCACGCCATCCAGAGCGCGGTGGAGCGCGACCTGGCCTCCGGCAACGGCATCAACGTCGCCGTCGTCACCGACGAGGGCGTCGAGATCACGAAACACAAGGACTTCGAGTCGCTGCTGTAAGCGGCCGTCAGTCTAGGCCGCGTCTCCCGTCCGTCCGGTGGTTCAGGATTCCGATTCCGTTTCGTCCAGCCAGTCGACGAAGGACCCATCGAGCAGCGTCTCCGTCTGGTTCGTCACGTAGGACCGCTGCATCGCGGGGATGGCCGTCTCCAGTGACTCACCATCGTCGACGCGGGCACGCACCCGGTCCCGTTTCCAGCGCGCGGGTGTGATACCCCGCTCGACCCGTTCCCGTAGGGGTGCGACGTAGGACTCGGCGGTTTCGGTCGAACAGCCCGCTGACCGAAGCCCCTCGACCGCGTGAGAGAGGAGGTCGTCGTAAACGACGGCGGGGTCGGTCGTCTCCTGGCCGTCGTTGGTGATCCAGCGTTGCTCGCTCGCGGCCCCGTAGCGCGCTGCACGGTAGAAGTTCTCCTCGGCGACCGCCCAGTCTTGAGCGATGACCGGGTGTTCGTGCCGCGGGAGGCTCTCCATCAGGCCGGCGAAGGTCGCCAGGAAGGCGATGGAGTCACTGACGGTCGGCTGGGCGGCGATGGGACGGAACTCGATGCGGGCGTTGGCCGAGGACCGATCGGCGCCGTCGAACACCGGCCGCACCCACCGCCAGAACGTCCCGTGTTTTCGGCGGAGCGTCGCGAACTTGTCGTCGAACCGATCGCCACCCTCGACGGGCATTGGGACGACCGTGGGGTCGTTGGCGACGCGGTCGACGGCCTCCTCGACGGTGTCCAGATCCCGGGGAAAGCGCACCTTCTCCGCGTCGTCGGTGTTGAGGACGGCCTCGAAGACGTGGACACGGTTCTCCGCCCGGGCGTCCGCGACGACCGTGGCCGGATCGACACCCTCGTCGTAGAGGTCCGGTGGGAAAAACGGAGAGTTGGCTCCGAGGGCCAACAGCGGTCCGGCGACCCGCAGGGCGTAGTTGTGGTAGGTCGGCAGGTCGGAGGCGTGGGGCACCTGATAGTGGGGCTGGATCGACGTGATGAGGCTCTCGGGCATCACGGTGTCGGCTTCGAGGGTGACGTGTGGCGCGTCGATCGCAAACGGCGTCGGCGCGTTCGGCCCGTTGGCCATGGCGTGATACCGCACGGCGTCGGTCATGTTCGTCGCGATGCGTACCCCTCCATCGGAGATACTGTCGGTCAGATATCGCCCCGCCGTCTCGCCCGACGGCGGGATGGTCCAGATACCGTCGCTGACGAGGCGCATCCCCTCGATCCGTGTCGTCTGCAGCGCCGAGGAGAGATGCGAGCGGACACCTGCCGCCTGTGCCCTGAGTCCCTCGGTGTTCAGCGGCTGGGGACTGGTCGTCAACTCGGCGTTGTGCAGGCCGAGTTCCTTCTCGAAGCGGATTAGTTCGAGCAGTCGGCGCGGGACGCGGACGAGTTCCGACCCCGCGTCGTCGTTGTCGCCGTCCCGTCGCCACCGGCCGTCGGCGACGGCGTAGAACTCGTACTCCAGCCCGACGATGGAGCGGTGGTTGTCGAACGTCCCGTCTTTGAGTTCGGCCTTGACCACCTCCGCGTCCGCCTGTGCCTGCGCGCGAAACTCCGAGACGTCCACGTCGAGTACGTCCCGCACTCGCGCCGCCAGGTCACCGTTCATACCCTCCCCTGCACGACACATCTCCTTGAATCCCGTGACTCCAAGGGGCGAACCCGTCGGGCTTAACCACCCCGGGGACGGATCCCGAACCGATGGACTTCGCCGACTTCGCGGACCGCGTCGACGACATCGAGACCGAACCGGCGGACCTCGAGGTCACGTCGCTGGTCGCGGCGCTGCTCGACGAGGCAGGGACGGATCTCCCCGTCGTCGTCCGACTCCTGCTCGGCCGGATCGTCCCCGCTTGGGACTCGACGACCCTCGACGTGGGACCGAGCCGCTGTCACGAGGCGCTTGCCCGCGCTGCCGGGCCGAACGTCACTGCCGACGACGTGGCCGAGGCGCTGGCCGAGGCGGGAGAGATCGGTGCCGTCGCCGAATCGCTCGATACGGGTGGCCAGCGTGGCCTCGCCGCGTTCGGCGAAACGGATCCCGACCCGCTCACCGTCGTCGAGGTGCACGACCGCCTCCGCTCGCTGGCCGCGGCCCACGGCTCGGGGAGCCAGGACCGCAAGGTCGACGCGCTGTTCGGGTTGTTCAACCGTGCCGACCCGGTCCCAGCCCGGTATCTGGCACGGCTCGTTCTCTCCGAGATGCGGATCGGCGTCGGCGAGGGGACCGTCAGGGACGCCATCGCCGAGGCGTTCGACGTCCCCGTCGACGCCGTCGAGCGGGCGCTCCAGGTGACGAACGACTACGGGGCGGTGGCGGTCCGCGCCCGCGACGAGGGGCGACCGGGCCTCGACGCGGTCGACCTCTCGGTCGGCCGACCGGTGCGTGCCATGCTCGCACAGGCGGGGACGGCCGCCGACGCCGTCGAGGCTTGGGACGCCGTCGCCGTCGAGACCAAATACGACGGCGCGCGGGTGCAGGTCCACCACGACCCCGGCGGCGAGACGGCCGTCTACTCCCGGAACATGGCCGACGTGACCGACGCTCTCCCCGAAATCGTCGAGTTCGTCGCGGACGCGGTGGACGTGCCAGCCATCATCGACGGCGAGGCCCTCGCCGTCGACGTGTCGGGCGATCCGCTCCCCTTCCAGGAGGTACTCCGCCGGTTTCGGCGCAAACACGACGTGGCGCGGATGCGCGAGGAGGTGGCCGTCGAACTGCGCGCGTTCGACTGCCTGCACGTCGACGGGACGGACCTACTCGACGCGCCCCTCCACGAGCGGCGCGAGCGCCTGGAGGAGACGCTTCCGAGCGCCGTCTCGCCGCTCTCGGTCACCGACGATCCCGACGAGATCGCTGACCGCGAGGCCGACGCACTCGACGCCGGCCACGAGGGCGTCATGCTCAAGAACCCGGACGCGACGTACACGCCGGGCAAGCGGGGGCGGAACTGGCTGAAGCGAAAGCCCGACGTGGAGACGCTGGATCTGGTGGTCACGGGTGCGGAGTGGGGTGAGGGCCGCCGGGCGAACCACCTCGGAACCTTCCTGCTGTCGGCGCGCGACGACCGGGCGGGCGGCGACGACTTCGCGACCATCGGCAAGGTCGCGACGGGCATCTCGGACGAACGGCTGGCCGACCTGAGCGAGCGTCTGGAGCCGCTGATCCGCCGGCAGGACGGGACGGAGGTGAGTCTCACTCCGTCGGTCGTCTTCGAGGTGGGATACGAGGAGATCCAGGCGTCGCCCACGTACGGCTCGGGGTACGCGCTCCGGTTCCCGCGGTTCGTCGCCGTCCGTGAGGACAAGGGGCCCGAGGACGCCGACGCGCTGAGCCGGATCGAGCGGTTGGTGGCGGACTGACGACCCCTCGTTTTTGACCCGTCCGGGCGTAGAACGCCCATGACCATCAGGCACCGCGACCTCCGCGTGCGCTGGCTCGGCTATGCGACCGCCCGCGTCGCCGACGGCGAGACGACCGTCTACACCGACCCCGGTCGGTACGGCGTGTTGACCGGCGACTGGGAACCGCCCACGGGGCTCGACACGCGCCACCCCGCCGGCCCCGCCTACGACGCCCGCGACGGCGACCTGATCCTCGTCACCCACGACCACCACTACGATCCGGACGGGATCCGGCGCGTGGCGGCGTCGGACGCCACGCTCGTCGTCTACGAGGGCGTCGACGCCAAGCGTGCCGGGCGGCCGCCGTCACCCGAGACGCTCGCCGCCGAGGAGGGGTACGATCTGCGTCGGATCGCCGAGGACGAGGCCATCGAGGCCGCCGGCGTTCCGGTCCGGAGCGTCCCGGCGTACAACGACCCCGACGGTCCGCGGGCGAACCCGGACGGATCGGTCACTCACCCCGAGGGGTTCGGCGTCGGCTACCGGTTCGTCGTCGACGGTGTATCGATCCTCTGGCCCGGCGACACCGACGCCCTGCCGGTCCACGACACGCTCGACGTGACCTTGTTCCTCGCGAACATCTCGGGATCGGTCTGTATGGACCGCCGCGAGGCGGCCGCGCTGGCCGAGCGCCTCGGTCCGGAACTGGTCCTCCCGATCCACTACGACACGCAGGCGTTCCTCGGAGCCGACTCGGGGGCCTTTGCCGCCGACGTCGCCGGGCGTGGTGTGCCAGTCGTCCTTGACGAGGGGTGGGACTAGGCGGTCGCTTCGGGCCAGTTGCCGATCCGCCGAAAGGAGACGCCTCCGTCGTCCAGCAGGTCGACCAGCGTGGCGTTACCCCGCGCCACGTCGACGTACTCGCCGCCGAGATGGGCGTCGGGGTGTTCGGCGGGTTCCGGTTCGACGTGGGCGGTGAGTTCTATCCCCTCGGGGTGGTCGTACCCCCGCACGTGGGTCTGCCACCACTCCATCCCGGCGGGGTGGTCGCCGACGTACCGGACCCGCCGCACGTTCAGGATCTCGTTGTGGTAGTGATACGATATTTCCCATCCCGGCTCGAAGAAGCGTTCGCCGAGGAACGCCTCCGCTTCGGGTTCGTCCATCTCCACGACGACGGCCGGGTTCTCGGGTTTGGGCTTCGAGAAAAACGTCTTCCGGACCCACCAGAACGACCGTCTGAGTGCCCGGATCGGCGTCTCGGGCAGGTGACGGAGGCGGCCGCAGTCGGTGTCGAACGCCATATGCCCGGTACGACATGGATCGGGATAACTGTGAACGAACCTATAGGAGTCCCATCTCGGAGAGACGCGTCGGGAGGTACTCGTCGGTGACGAAATCCAGTCCCCGCGAGGCCAGCGCCTGCTGTTCGGCCTTCTTCCCGATATCTAGCTGAAGCTCGATCTGTTCTGTCCAGTAGTCGGTGGTGAAGCGGGGGTCCTCCAGTTCCGACTCCAGTGCGTTCACGTCCGAATCCGCGAGCGGGTCGGTCGGCAGGTCGTACTCGACGATGTCCTCGGGCTGAATGCCGACGAACTCCGCCTCGGGCGTCGCGAGATACTCCGAGAGGTGGGCGCTCTTGATCGAGCCGTAGGCGACGGACCCGTAGATGCGATACGACCAGGGGTCGCCGTCGGTGAAGACCACGACGGGCAATTCGAGTTCGTCGTGGAGCCGTTTGGTGATCCGGCGGGTCGCCCGCGCCGGCTGTCCCTTCAGGTGGACGATCAGGGCGTCGTGGTCGGTGTCGAATCCGTTCTCGACGAGGCGGTCACGCATGCCGCCGGTCTCGACACAGAGGATGAACTCGACGTCGTGGTCCAGGAAGTCGATGGTGTCGGGGTTGTTGGGGATCTGGTAGCCACCCTCGCCGACGTCCTGCTGGCAGTGGATCTCGCGTTCGCCCCGACGGGTCTGCTCGCGCAACTCCAGTGGCCCCATCAGCGTCGCTCCCGACTCCTCCGGGCGCATGTGGAAGTCCTCGCGAGTCACCTCCGAGACGATTTCGAGGTCCTCGATCAGCTGGTTGGACTCGTCCTGATCCGAGAAGGCGGCCTCGTCGGCGTCCCACGACTCGGAGAGGTAGTAGAGTTCACGCAGCGTCGAGGAGCGCCCCTCCGCCAGTTGTCGGGCGAGGAAGTCGATGGTGTAGGTGGCCTTGAGGAGTTTGCGGGCCCCCCGGACCGAGTTGGCCGACCGCGTCGACGTGCGGTCGCCGTAGACCCACACGCCGCTGTCCTCGTCGTACTCGATGTTGCTCTTCGTTCGGGTGGGGAGGGTCATCTCGGGCACCTCTCCCCGGTCGAACTGATCGTAGAACTCCGCCGCGAGGTCGATCAACTGTCGTCGTGCGCGTTCGTCCTGCGAGCTCATTTCAGGCGTTCACCGTGAGTTTCTCGTCTTCGACACCCTCGACGTCTACGTCGAAGGTCGCCTCCTCGCCCACCGCGTAGGTGAGTTCGGCCGTTTCGCCCGCCGACACCGACGGGGACCACTGCACGAACCACTCGCCGTCGACGTCGACCACCGACGCACCGTCGCTCACCGCGGTCGGCTCTGTCGAGACGATGTCCGTCAGTTCGGGCGTCTCCTTTCGCTCCGAGTGGTTTCGCACCGCGAGCGTCACCGTTCCCTCCTCGACGGTCCGCTCGACGATGAGGTTGTTCATGATCCGTCCCAAGGCCCCGTCGATGTTCGGACGCTCGCGGCCGGTCACCTCGGAGAGTTTGTCGGCCATCTCCGGCAGAATGCGTCCCAGCACCTCCTGCTTGCGCCGCCGTTTCTCCAGCGACCGCCGGCGATTGAGATAGGACTTCAGGTCCCGGGCCGCTTCGCGAATGGCGAGTTCGATCTCGTCTTCGATCTCGGGGACGTTGGCCACCGCGTCCTTCGACTCGCTGGTGAAGGGGACGTTCGTCGAGGCGACGTGGATCATCAGGACGGCGGGTCCGGAGGGCAGTCCCCGACCGCCGGGTTGATCTAGGCCGTAGTTGCGCCAGCCGATCTCCTTTACGACGTCCGTGATGGCACACGCCCCGCGCTGGTAGACGAGGGGCACGCGATTGGCGAAACGCATCACGTCCGCCGAGCCGCCGTCCTCCAGATCGCCGCCGTAGGCGATGCCAGCCTCCACGATGAAGGGATCGCCACCGTGGACCTCGGCGTCGCGACTCGCCGCCGCGAAGAAGTCGGCGTCGAACTCCTTGCGCAGGCCGGCCTCCACGAGGTCGGCTGTGATCGGCGAGAGACAGTCCGTCGGCGGTGCGAGGATGTCCGTCTTCCGCATCGCGTCGAGCAGTTCCGAGGCGGTGTCGCGGTCGCCGGCCACCGTCTTCACGTTCGGCAGGTCGTCCGGAACCGTTCGCATGACCGCCCAGCACGCCTCGACGACGTTCCCGCGGGCGGTGTCGCCGAGGGTGACGTCCTCGGCCTCCTCGACCCGGTTTGCCGAACGATCGACGTACGCGACGAGGTCGTCCCGCGTCGCCCGGTGGCGGGGGTCGTCGGCCTCGGCGAACTTGTCGGCGAGACGCTCGGCCAGTCCCCGGATCGTCGCGTCGTCCTTCCGGGTGCTGGTCGCGTCGTCGACGCGGTCGTACAGCGAGGCAGTCAGCAGATCCGACCGCGTGAGTTCGGCCCACGCCGCGTCGACGGCGTTCCCCCGGACCGTGTCGCCGAACGTCTCGTCGAACTCCGCCTCCGCCGTGTCGGCGTGGGTGTCGACGATTTCGACGAGTTCGTGGTGAGCGATCCGCTCGCGGTCGCCGGCCGTCTCCGCGACCCGCTCGGCGAACCGGTCGGTCGCCTCGGCGCTCTTGTTGGCGACAGCGTCGACGACGGCGTCCTCGACGTCCGCCGCGTCGTGCGGGCTCGGCGTCGTCCACGCCATCTCGCGGCCGAAGTGCCGGTCGCGGAAGCGATCACACACCTTGGTCGAGGTTTTCCCGCCGACGCGGGTGAACTCTCCCTGAAGGAACCCGGAGAGTGAGTACGACTCCGTGGCCTCGAGCATCTTCAGGAGCGTGCCGAGTTCGACGCCGTGGGGGTGGGGACGGATCTCCTCGGTCTCGGCGGGCAACCGATCGGTACCCCGCTCGAACTTCAGGGGCTCGTCTAGGCCGGGTTCGCGGAGTTCGACCCGGGCGTGTGGGTTGACGACCGCCGTGTGTTTGACGTAGTCGTGAAGTTGGGTGCGCGCCCGCATGTTCGCTTCCATCTCCAGTTCGATCCGCGTGCCGTGCGGGCGATCCCAAGAAGTGGTCTCCTCGGCTCTGATCTCCGGTTCGTTGTCGTCCGTATCGATGACGAGTTCGAAGTACTCCGCCTCCGCGCTCCCCTGCGTTCGGCTGGTGATCTTCGCGGGCTTGCCCGAGGTGAGCTGTGAGTAAAGGACCGCTGCGGAGATGCCGATCCCCTGCTGACCGCGAGTCTGCTCTCGGCTGTGAAACCGGGAGCCATAGAGCAACTTCCCGAAGACCCGGGGGAGCTGTTCTTTGGTGATTCCCGGTCCGTTGTCCTCGACGACGAGCCGGTAGTAGTCGCCCACCTCGGTGATTTCGACGTAGATGTCGGGTGCGATGCCCGCCTCCTCCGTGGCGTCGAGGGCGTTGTCGACAGCCTCCTTGACCGCCGTCACCAGCCCCCTGGCCCCGGAGTCGAACCCGAGCATGTGCTTGTTCTTTTCGAAGAACTCGGCGATGGAGATGGCCCGCTGGTTCTCGGCCAGCTCCTCGGCGATCCCCCCGTCCTCGCCGAGCGTCGACTGGAACGATGTCATCCGTGGGGTTCGTACCGGGACGACGTTTAAAAGGCCACCGCCAGCGCGGTGAAAGTGAACCGGTGGGCGTGCGCCCGAGCGTTCTCGCTCGGCCCGAGGCCCCGAACGTCGCGGTCGAGGGCCGGCATCGGCGGCAAACGACGAACTCCACTTGTCGATATCCCACCGCAAGTTCGGTTTGGAGGAATCGTAATTGTGGACGCGCGCACGCGTGCGAGCGTTTAAGAGGTGGGGTCGTTTAGGGTGTGTAGGTTCTATGGCTGACGAACAAGAGTACGGAGCCGGGCAGATACAGGTCTTGGAGGGACTCCAGGCCGTCCGGAAGCGCCCGGCGATGTACGTCGGATCGACGGACGACCGTGGCCTTCATCATCTCGTCTACGAAGTCGTCGACAACGCCATCGACGAAGCGCTGGCGGGCTACTGCGACGCCATCCAGGTAACCGTCCACGACGACGGGTCGGTGAGTGTCTCGGACAACGGGCGCGGCATCCCCGTCGACACACACGAGCAGTACGATCGACCGGCCGTGGAGGTCATCATGACCGTCCTCCACGCCGGCGGCAAGTTCGACAACAAGTCCTACCAGGTCTCGGGTGGGCTCCACGGTGTCGGCGTCAGCGTGGTCAACGCCCTCTCGTCGGAACTGGAGGTAGAGATCAAACGCGACGGCGCCCTCTGGCGGCACCGCTTCGAGCGCGGCGAGCCGGTCGCGGACGCGTTCGAACGCGTCCGCGACCTCGAACCGGACGAGGGGACGGGGACGACCGTCCGCTTCTGGCCGGATACCGACATCTTCGAGGGTATCGACTTCTCCTTCGACACCCTGTCGACGCGGCTTCGCGAACTCGCCTTCCTCAACTCCGGTGTCGAGATCGGACTCGACGACGACCGCGACGGCGAGTCGGTCGCCTTCCGTTACGAGGGTGGCATTCGGGAGTTCGTGGAGTATCTCAACGAGACCAAGACCGCCCTCCACGACGACGTGATCTACTTCGACGACGAGACACGGGATATCTCCGTCGAAGTGGCGATGCAGGCGACCGACGAGTTGCAGGGATCGATCCACGCCTTCGCCAACAACATCAACACCCGCGAGGGCGGCACCCACCTGACGGGGTTCAAAACCGCGCTCACGCGCGTCGTCAACGACTACGCCACGAGCGAGGGGTTGCTCGGCGATCTCGACGGCACTCTCAAGGGAGAGGACGTCCGCGAGGGGTTGACCGCCGTCATCTCGGTCAAACATCCCGATCCGCAGTTCGAGGGACAGACCAAGACCAAACTCGGCAACAGCGAGGTCCGGGGCATCGTCGAGAGTGCCGTCCACCAGCAGATCGGGACGTACTTCGAGGAACACCCGACAACCGCGCAGGCGATCGTCGGCAAGGCCGTCGAGGCGGCGAAAGCCCGGAAGGCGGCCAAGAAGGCCGAGGAACTCACCCGTCGCAAGAGCGCCCTGGAGTCGACGGCGCTCCCCGGCAAACTCGCCGACTGCCAGTCGAAGGATCCGGCCGAGTCCGAACTGTTCGTCGTCGAGGGCGACAGCGCGGGCGGGAGCGCCAAGCAGGGCCGAGATCGGAAGTTCCAGGCCATCCTCCCGCTGAAGGGGAAGATCCTCAACGTCGAGCGACACCGCCTCGACCGTATCCTGGAGAACGACGAAATTCGGGCCCTGATCACCGCCATCGGGACGGGCATCGGCGAGGAGTTCGACATCGAGGACGCTCGCTACCACCGCATCATCCTCATGACCGACGCCGACGTGGACGGCGCACACATCCGAACCCTGCTGTTGACGCTGCTGTACCGACACATGAAGCCGCTGCTGGAACGGGGGTACGTCTACGCCGCCCAACCGCCGCTCTACCGCGTCCGCTATCGCGGCGAGACTTACGACGCGATGAACGAGGCCGAACGCGACCGGATCGTCGAGGAACGGTGCAACGGCAACCCGGATCAAGTACAGCGGTTCAAGGGACTGGGTGAAATGAACCCCGATCAGCTCTGGGACACGACGATGAACCCCGAAAACCGGATTCTGAAGCGTATCACGTTGGAGGACGCGGCGGCCGCCGACCGCATGTTCTCGATCCTGATGGGTGACGCGGTCGAGCCGCGCAAACAGTTCATCAAAGAGCACGCGACCGACGCGGAGTGGGTGGACATATGAGTTCGGACGCTCCGGACGTCCCGGCCGCACGGGTCGACACCGCCCGCATCGAACAGGAGATGGAGCAGTCTTACATCGACTACGCGATGTCCGTCATCGCGGGGCGGGCGCTCCCCGACGCTCGCGACGGCCTCAAGCCCGTCCACCGGCGCATCCTCTATGCCATGCACGAGGCCGGGGTCACCGCCCGTGCTTCCCACCGCAAGTCCTCCTCCGTGGTCGGCGACACGATGGGGGATTTCCATCCGCACGGCGACTCCGCCATCTACGACGCGCTGGCCCGGATGGCCCAGGGGTTCTCGATGCGGGCCCCGCTCGTCGACGGCCAGGGAAACTTCGGCTCCATCGACGGCGACCCGCCGGCAGCCATGCGATACACCGAGGCACGCATGTCGCCCATCGCCGAGGAACTGCTCGCGGACCTCGGGAAGGACACCGTCGATTTCTCCCCCAACTACGACGGCCGCAAGCAGGAACCCGACGTGTTGCCGGCGGCGTTCCCCAATCTACTGGTCAACGGCTCTTCAGGCATCGCCGTCGGGATGTCGACGAACGTTCCGCCGCACAACCTCGGCGAGGTGATCGACGCGACGATCCACCTCATCCGGAACCCCGACTGCACCGTCGAGGACCTGATGGACCACGTCGTGGCCCCCGACTTCCCGACGGGTGCGAACATCGTCGGCCGCAACGCCATATATAAGGCCTACAAGACTGGTCGCGGTCGCCTCCGTGTCCGCGCCGAACTGGAGGCCGACGAGGACCGCATCGTCGTCACGGAACTCCCCTACCAGTCGAACAAGGCGCGCCTGATCGAGCGCATCGCCGACGACGTGAACGAGGGGAAACTGGACGGCATCCGCGATCTGCGCGACGAGTCGGATCGCGACGGCATCCGTATCGTCATCGAACTCAAGCGGGGGGCCAACCCGGACGTGGTTCGAAACCAGTTGCTCGAATCCCATCTCGAAACCACGTTCGGCGTCATCAACCTCGCGCTGGTCGACGGCCAGCCCAGGGTGCTCGATCTCAAGGAGACGCTGTCGGTCTACCTCGATCACCGACGTGAGGTCGTCCGCCGTCGTAGCGAGTACGACCTCGCAGAGGCCGAGGACCGCGCGCACATCCTCGAGGGCCGGTTGACGGCACTGGAGAACGCCGACGAAGTGGTCGAACTCATCCAGGACGCCGAGGACCGCGACGGCGCGAAGGCGGCGCTGAAAGCCGCCTTCGACTTCACCGACGACCAGGTCGACCACATCGTCGCGATGCAACTCGGCAGCCTCACCTCGATGGAGACGGCGGAGATCGAGACGGAGTACGAGGAGGTGCAGGCCCGCATCGAGCGCCTGGAGGAGATCCTGCGCGACGAGGACGAACTCCTCGGTGTCATCGAGGAGGAACTCCGGGAGATCAAAGCCGAGTACGCCGACGAGCGCCGGACCCGGATCATCGAGGACGAGGGCGAGGTGACCGACGAGGACCTCATCCCGCAGGAGGACACCCTCGTCGTCGTCAGCGAGGACGACTACATCAAGCGCATGTCGCTGTCGGCGTTCGAACCCCAGCATCGGGGCGGGAAGGGGATCATCGGAGCCGATCTGAAGGAAGACGACCGGATCTCCTCGGTCTTTCTCGCGAACACCCACGACTACTTGCTCTGTTTCACCAATCGGGGGCAGGTGTACAAGCTCAAGGCCTACCAGATACCCGAGATGAGCCGGACGGCTCGAGGCAAGTCGGCGGTGAACCTGCTCGATCTCGACGACGGCGAGGAGATCGAGGCCGTCGTCGACTGCGAGAACCTGGAGGAAGGGGCGGGGCGCTATCTCACCATGGCGACGAAAGCGGGGCGGGTGAAACGCACCGCCGTCGAGGAGTTCGGCAACATCCTCTCGACGGGCATCCGGGCCATCCGCCTCGCCGAGGGTGACGCCCTCGTCGACGTGGAGTTGACCGCCGGTGACGACGACCTGATCGTCGCCACCGCCGGCGGGATGAGCATCCGCTTCGACGAGGACGAGGTTCGGCCGATGGGCCGGGACGCCCGCGGCGTCGGCGGCATCAAGTTGGACGGCGAGGACCACGTCGTCGGACTCGCGGCGGTCGACCCGACCGACCACGACTGGGTGCTCTCGGTCACGGACAACGGCTACGGCAAGCGAAGCCCGGTCGACGCCTACCGTCAGCAGTCCCGCTACGGAAAGGGACTGATCGACATCAAGACCGACGAGCGCAACGGCCCGACCTGTGCCATCGACGCCGTCGGTGCCGGCGACCAACTCGTCGTGATGAGCGAGTCGGGCCAGATCATCCGCACGCCCGTCGAGGACGTCTCGACGGTCGGACGCAACACGATGGGCGTCATCGTGATGGATCTCGACGCCGGCGACTCCGTCGCGTCGGTGGCGGTGATCCCGGCCGAACGGACCGACGACGACTAGCGGATCCGTCTGTCGAGTGCGCTCGCGGCGAGTTCGCCCGCCGTGTTGTGGTCGTCGAGGATCGGATTGACTTCGACGAGTTCGAGCGACCGCACCGCTGCCCTCGTCGTCACCCGTTCGGTGACTCGGGTGGACACCGACCTGATGTCCGAGAGGAAATTCGCGTCGTCGCGGCCGGCATCGCGTGTCTCTGTTCGCGGTACGAAGGGGTCGCCGGCGTCGCGAACGTCGAAGTCGGCGTTCCGGAGCGTGGCTGGGAGGGTAGTAGAGCGGATCACCGGCGGGCCATGTCGCCGCTGCGGCGACTCGTTCCGTCGGCGGTGGACACTCCGAGGACGCGGATCGGCTCGTGATCCCGGCCGTATCCGCCGCCGGCACACAGCGTCGCGTGGCGGTCGGTCAGCCCGTGTAGGGCGCACAGACGCGGGCGACGCCCTCCTCGAAGTCGATTTCGGGTTCCCAGCCGGTTGCCTCCCGGAGCTTGGTGGCGTCGGCCATGGTGTCGTGGACGTACACCTCTAGGGGGTTCTCGACGTACTCGGGGTTGACGTCCGTCCCGAGTTCGTCGTTGATCATCTCGACCATCGTGTTGAAGGTGTAGCTCTCGCCGGTGCCGACGTTGTAGATGCCCTGCAACTCGTGGTCGGCGGCGAGTTCGATGGCCCGGACCACGTCGTCGACGTGGGTGAAATCCCGGGTCTGGGAGCCATCGCCGAACAGCACCGGCGCCTCGCCGTTGGCGATGGCGTCGGCGAACTGTGCGATCGTGTTGGCGTACTCGCCTTTGTGTTCCTCGGCGCCGCCGTAGCCCTGGTACACCGAGAAAAAGCGCAGGCCGGCGAGGGTCATGTCGTAGTGGTGGCCGAAGTACTCGCCGTAGCGCTCCCGCGCGAGTTTCGACGCCTCGTAGCAGGTGCGGGCCTCGACCGGCATGTCCTCGGGCGAGGGTTCGGTCCGGGAGCCGTAAATCGAGGAGGTGGTCGCGTAGACCACGGTGTCACAGCCGTCCTCGCGGGCCTGTTCGACCGTGTTGACGAACCCCTCGACGTTGACGCGGGTGGCCTCGCGTTTGTTCTCCTCGACCATCGTATACGAGGAGTACGCCGCGAGGTGGAAGACGACGTCGACGTCGGTGGGCAGGTCGTCGTCGAGGACGCTCCCGTCGACGAACTCGACGCCGCCCTCGCCGGTCGAGTCGCCGTTCTCGTCGACACCGTCGAGGTTCTCCGGCGTCCCGAGATGGCAGTCGTCGAGGGCGATGACCTCGTTGTCGGTCGCGAGGCGATTGGCCAGGTTCGATCCGATGAATCCCGCACCGCCCGTGACGAGGACTCGCTTTCCGTTCATACCGGGGGAAATCCCGACAGATCCAAAGCCGTATCGCTTTCATCGCGACGGGGAGCCCGGAGCGGGGCCGGTTTTTCCACATCCCTCGAATTTAATAACGCGAGTCACCAACTCGGAGGCATGTCATCAATCGAACTGACGTCGAGCCAGAGGACGATCCTCACGGCCCTGATCAACCTCCATCGCGAAACCGAGGACGCGGTCAAAGGCGAGGACATCGCCGAGGAAGTCGACCGAAACCCCGGCACCATTCGCAACCAGATGCAGAGCCTGAAGGCCCTCCAACTCGTCGAGGGTGTACCGGGACCGAAGGGCGGGTACAAGCCGACGGCCAACGCCTACGAGGCCCTCGACGTGGACCAGATGGACGAACCCGCGGCCGTCCCGCTGCTCCACAACGGTGAGCCCGTCGACACCGCGAACGTGGGCGAGATCGACCTCTCGTCGGTTCACCACCCCGACCTCTGTCGCGCGGAGATTCACGTCCAGGGTTCCGTCCGTGAGTTCCACGAGGGTGACGAGGTTCGTGTCGGCCCCACCCCGCTCTCGAAACTCGTCATCGACGGGACGGTGGACGGCAAGGACGACACCGAAAACATCCTGATCCTACGCATCGACGACATGCGAGCACCCGCGGAACAGCCGGAACACTAGCCCGGTCGCGGCCGTCCGAGGCGGCCACTCGCCTTCCGAACCGGTCGAATACGTACGTTCGGGAACGGCCACGAGGAGCCGATCCGCCCTGCCTACATGTCCGACCAGGCGTCGATGGCCCGGCCGACGGAGGAGACGTCGGCGATCCAGCGCGCGGCGACCGCCTTCTTCAGCAGTTCGGCGCCGATGCCGCCGAAGGTGTTGACCGGGAGGAGATCGACGCCGTGGGCGACCGCCTCGTCGCCAACGGAGACGAGCGTCCCCTTGTCGTCGTGAGTCCACGTCCGGAGCGACTGCCCCTTGGCGGCGCGAACGAGGTTCTCGCCGGCGACCTCGGCGGCCTGCCAGGCGGCCTGTGCCGTCGGTGGGGCGAACTCCTCGGGGCCCTGCTCGACGAGGGCCGTATCACCGATGGCGAATACCCGCTCGTCGCTCGTCTGGAAGTCGCGATCGGCGTATACCCGGTTGCTCCGGTCGTCCTTGTCGATCTCGGCGTCGGCGATCTCGTCCTGGCCGGTGATGCCGCCGGTCCAGAGGAACACGTCGTAGTCGAGTTCGGTCGGATCCGCTTCCTCGCCGCCGCCCACGTAAATCGTCTCTTCGTCGACTTTCGAGACGAACTCGCCGCACATGATGTCGATGCCGGCGGCTTCGAGGCGCTTGCGGAGAGCCCCCTGGAGTTCGGGATCGTTGCCCGGGAACACCTCGTCGAGCCCTTCGACGAGGGTCACGTCGATCGGCGCGCGGTGTTCGTCCCGGTAGGCGGCGATCTCGCCTGCCGACTGGATACCGGAGAGACCGGCCCCGCCGACGACCACCTGTGCGGGGTCGGAGCGGGTGGCGTCGGCGGCCGCGTCGGCCACGTCGCGATGGACTTCCCGGGCGTCGTCGAGGCTCTTGAGCGTGCGGGAGTGTTCTTTCAGTCCCTCGATGCCGTAGAACGCCGTGCGACTCCCGAGGGCGACGAGCAGATAGTCGTAGGGAACCGGTTCGTCGTCTTGCAGGTGAATCTCCCGTTCGTCGACGTCGATACCCGTGACGTGCCCCTGCCGGAAGGTCGTCTCCGGAGATTTGATCTCGTCGACGGGAATGGAGATCTTGGAGGCGACGCTCGTATCGCGGATCACGCGGTGGGCCTCGTGGAGAACGAGATGATAGTCGTGCTCGGAGATCCAGGTCAGTTCGGCGCTACCGTCCGCTACTTCTTCGAAGCGAGTGACGGCACCGGCACCGGCGTACCCGGACCCGAGAACGACGACCTGAGAGGTCATACTCGCCAGTCGGAATCCATCCGTTATAGGGGTGTTGAAACCGCCGCGGGGGAGTGCGAACCGCCCCTTGATCTGATAGATAGCGTACAGTTACAGCGAGAGGCCGGCGTGCCACGCGCCGGCGTCGGCCTCCTCGCGGCGGCCGTCCATCTCGTGGAGGAGCGCGGCGGCCAGGCTGCCGACCGCCGCGGCCCGACCCTCCCCTTCGGTGCGGAACTCGCCGGTCGTCCGGTTGGCGAAGACGGTGCACACCGCGCCCGCTCGAAGCCCGTAGAGGTTCGCGAGCGTCAACACGGCGCTTGCCTCCATCTCGATGTTCTTGACGTTCGCGGTCCGAAGGTCGTCGAGCAACGTCTCGCTCCCGGCCGCCTCGAAGCCCTCGAATCCCGGGCGGGCCTGCCCCGCGTAGAAACTGTCCGTACTGAGGGTGACGCCGCAGTGGTAGTCGTAGCCGAGGCGTTCGGCGGCCGCGATCAGCGCCGAGACGACCGCGTGATCGGCGACGGCGGGGTACTCCTCACGGACGTACTCCTCGCTCGTCCCTTCGCCACGGACGGCACCCGTCGTGATGACCAGATCACCGACGCCAATCTCCGGGTGGATGGCTCCACAGGACCCCACCCGGAGGAACGTCTCCGCGCCGACGCGAGCGAGTTCCTCGACGGCGATGGAGGCGGACGGACTGCCGATCCCCGTCGAGGTAACCGAGAGCGGCGCGCCCTCGTACGTTCCCGTCGCAGTGCGGTACTCACGGTGGCTCGCGACCCGTTCGGCCTCGTCCCAGTGGTCGGTGACGACGTCGACGCGGTCCGGGTCGCCAGGCAACAACACCGTCTCCGCCACGTCGCCAGGAGCGACGTCGAGGTGGTACTGCTGGCCGCTATCGTCTGTCATAGGTGGCCGTACGAAAACGGACGTGAAATAGCTGCGGTGGGCTACTCGTCGTTCGGGACCCTGCGACTGCGGCCGCGGGACGCGACCGGGGACTACTGGTATTCCGGGGTGACCCAGCTACAGGTCGAACACGCGTGGATGCCCTGCACGTTCAGCACGTCGTTCTCGCAGGACGGACAGGTCGACAGTTCGGACGGGTCGGCCGGGCGACTGAGTCGTGCCATCTTGATAGTACGATGTCACTCCCAACATAAAAGGCTGCTGTGAGTATGTATTGCACAGACGTAATATTGTCTAAGGAAGTTGTGTCTGAATCAGATTTGATGTACGTTCGTTTCGCACAGATTCATTCTCCACTACGTTTGGCTGCTTCGAGCGTCTCCGGACCGATGGTCGACGGGAGCAGTTCGCCGAGGGTGTACTCGCTCGTCGTCCCGTCGCCCTCGTCACAGACCACCCGCAGGTCGTCGTCACAGAACTCCGCGAGGGTCTGGCGACACATCCCGCAGGGCGTGACCCCGTCGCGTGCGCCCGAGGTCACGGCGAGACGGTCGAACGTGCGGTGGCCGTCCGTGACGGCCGACGCGAGGGCTACCTCTTCGGCGTGGAGGCTGTTGCTGTAGTTGGCGTTTTCGATGTTACTGCCGGTGAAGACGGTGCCGTCGGTGGTTCGGATCGCGGCACCCACTCGATACTCCGAGTACGGGACGTACGCCGTATCGAGGGCGTCACGGGCGCGTTCGACGAGGGTGTCGGTCACGCTCGGCCCGTACACGCCGAGGGCGCATATGGGTTGGCACGACCGGGTCGGTACCGCGTCCGTTCCGTCGTCTGCGACGCCGGAGATCGCTCCGCTGTCGCCGGTTTCGGCGATGGGAACCTCCCATCCGAACGACCCGTCGGCCGACGGCTCGCACCCGGGGAACTTTTACTCGCGGAGCGCCGATCGGAACCTATGGCACTCCCGCAGGGTGAGGCGTCGACACCGAACCGACGGCGCGCGTTGCTCGCGGTGACGCCGTTCTTGTTGCTCGGGCTCGCCGACGTGCTCCTCCTCCTGTTCTGGGGGATCGAGCCGCTGTGGGCGTTCGCCATCCTTCCACCGATCCTCTTCTGTACGGTACTGGCGTGGCTGGCGTTCAGCACCGACTTCCTCGACGAGCGCACCTAGCGACCGGTGTCGTACTTGTAGGTCGCACTCTCCGGGTCGATGCCGAAATCCTCGGCGTCGGCCTCCGGGGACTCCTCCCCTTCCGCGCCGGGGGTCGCGTTCTTGAACGCCTCCCGAAGCCGGCCTGGCATCACGAACTCGTCGACGTCCAGGGCCGTCGCGACGGCGTCGGGCTGAACTGCCTCCCGCTTTGCCGTCACCCGCTCGGCCATCCGCTCCGGAAGCGTACTCGATTCGACGGGGTCGAAGCCGAACCGCGCCAGATAGTTGGGCTGGTCGGTCACCGAGTAGACAGTCTCGAACCCCTCGGCGGCCGCCGTCTCGACGAGGCGCTCGACGACGTGGGCGCCGACGCCCTGCCCGCGCCACGCGGGCAGGACGCCGACGCCGGTGAGTTCACAGTAGTCGCCGGCGTCGGTCTTGTGGATGCGAACCCGGCCGAACCCCGCCCGCTCGTTCGTCTCTTCGTCCACCGCGATGACGTAATCCCGGGACCGGAAGGCGGCGTCGTCGAGGGCCATCTCCTCGATGTGGTCGAGCAACCAGGCCTCGTCTCGGTTCTTGGCATCCCGGACGTACATGCTGCGACGTAGTGAGCCGGGGGGTAAAAGGATTTGCCGGCAGCAGGGCCCAGAAGGGCTGGAACGTCTTCCCCGCTCGTGGCCCACCCGCGCCACGACGATGGCGAAGATCGTGGCACCGTACGCGATCAGCGTTGGAATCAACGCAAACGGGAACGGACTCGGGAATCCACTTCTCCGACGGCACCGTTCGACCGGAAGACGACACCGCTACGGCGCTCATAAACGTTCACATGACGCATGAGTATCCCTACCGAGCGGAGTTCATCCGACGAGATGCGCCCTCGTCGTGGAGATCACTGGGGACCGTCGGCCGCGGAACGGTGCCATCCGACGTGACGACCGACATACTCAAACGTCCGGTCGCCGTGGTTCCGGCGGGATGATGTTGCCGACACACGCCATCGCCGGGATGCTGTTGGCTCTGCCGGCGGCACTCGCCATGCCCGAGTTCGGGAGTGTCGCACTCGGAGCGGGCTTTCTCGGCGGCGTCCTGCCCGATCTGGACATGTACGTCGGCCACCGCGAGACGCTGCACTATCCGGTCTACTACGCGGCCGTCGGCGTGGCGAGTCTACCCGTAACGCTGCTGATTCCGTCGGCGACGACTGTCGGCCTCACGGCACTCTTGCTCGCTGCGGCGGCCCACAGCGTCGCCGATGTCTTCGGCGGCGGGTTGGAACTCCGGCCATGGGAGGCTACGTCGCGACGTGCCGTCTACGACCACTACCATGGCCGCTGGATCGCACCACGACGGGGCGTCGGATACGACGGATCGCCGACCGACCTCCTGTTGACTGTTCTGCTCGCCGCACCCTTGCTCGCCGTCGTCGGTCCGCCGTACCGGTGGCTCGTCGCCGGCGCACTCGTCGTGGCGATCGTCTACGCATCCGTCCGTCGTACCCTCCCGACGGTCGCGGAACACCTCGTATCGTCGCTTCCAGCGTGGACGACGCCCTACCTCCCGGCCCGGTATCGGGCCCGTCACGCCCCGGCCGACGAGTAGTCGGCACCGATGGAACCGATGATCGACACGCTCGGATTCGGGACGCTGGTGTTCCAGGCCGCCATCGGCGGGATCCTTCTCGAAGCCCTTCGCCGGCGAGACGTGACCGTCGCCGTCAACGCCGCCGTCGCGTTCGGTCTCGCCGTCCTGCCCACGGCCGCTCTCCCGTGGGTTGCCGACGTCGGGTCTCCCCTCGCGCTGTGGATCGCCGTGGCCGGCTTGCTCCACTGTCTGGGCATGTTCGGACTCTACGAGTCCGTGTGGTGGTGGGACCATCTGACACACACGGTCTCGGCCGGTCTGGTCGCCGCACTGATCTACGCCGCCCTCCTCGTGAGCGCCCCCGACGGGACCGTCACGGGACGACCCCCGCCCACCCTCCCGAGTGCGACGATCCTGCTGACCGTCGCTGTCGGCGTAGCCTGGGAACTGATCGAACTGATCGCCCGCGAGATCGGAGAGCAGTACGGCGTCGAACCGGTACTCGTTCACTACGGCCGGCGGGACACGGCGCTCGATCTGGGATTCGACGCCGTCGGCGCGCTCGTGACCGTCGCCATCGATCTCCGCCTCTTCGTGCCAGTCGTCGAACGGCTTCCCGTCCCGACCGGCGTGGCGCTCCTCTGGAGCGTGAGCGTCGCCATCGCCGGCTCGATACTCGTGTTCGTCGGTCTCCGGATGGCGAGGTGAGGCCTACACCGCGTCGAGTCCGATCCGCCGGTCTTCCGGCACGCCGGCGTCACCCACGGCGACCTCGGCCACGCCCTCGGCACCGTCGTCCGGGTCGGGGAGTACGACCGTCCCGCCGGCCAGCAACGGTGCGATCACGCCAGCGATCACCGCACGCGGGTCGGCGAGCGACGCCCGGAGCGCGACGGCCCTCCCGTCGTTTAGCTCCGCCGTGTCGACCACGCCGCTCGCCCGCTCCAACAGGTCGCGGTGTGACCACGTCGACCCGCCGTCGAAGACGACCGGCTCGCCGGGCGACCGCTCACCGGGGGGCATCGACGGGTTCTCGCTCCAGACGACGCCCTCCCAGTGGGTCGTCGTCGTCGCCGCCGGTGCGCCACCGTACACCAGCACCTTCCGATCGCCGTCGTCGAGGTCACGTTCCCGGTCGACGTGCCCCATCACGACCCGCGCGTCGGCATTCGCGTCGAACGTGACCCGGGCCCCCAGTAGCGCCGCGCCGAACAGCGTTCCGAGGATCTGGGGTTCCGGGTCGGGGTCGAGGGCGACGGTCGACCCCTCGTGGACCCCGAGGTGACTGAGCGCGTGGCCGGCCTTCCAGGCGGTCGTACAGAAGTCGCGATAGCTGATCTCGCGGTCGCGGGCGACGATCCGGAGGGCGATTCGCTCGCTCCGCCGGTCGCGGCCGACGAGATCGCCGAGGACGGAGACGGTCATTCAGAAACTACTCTTGATCCGCTCGAAGAAGCCCTCGTTCACGTCGACTTCCTCGCCGCCGGCCTCGGCGAACTGCTTGAGTGCCTCGCGTTGCTCCTCGTTCAAGTCGTCGGGCGTCACGACCTGTACTTGGACGTAGAGATCACCACGCCCCCGACGCCGGAGGCGGGGCATGCCCTTCCCTTTCAGGCGGAACGTCTCGCCGCTTTGGGTCCCCGACGGGACGTCCATCTCGACGGTACCGTCGAGCGTCGGCACCTCGACGGTGTCGCCGAAGGTCGCCTGTGGGAAGGAGATGGGATGCTGGTACTGCAGGTCGTCGCCGTCGCGGTCGAAGTCGGGATGGTCGGCGACCGACACCTCGATCAGGAGGTCGCCGTTCGGTCCGCGGTTTTGCCCGGGCGCACCCTCGCCCTCCATCCGGAGGGTCTGCCCGTCGCGGATGCCCGCCGGAATGTCGACCGAGAGCGTCGACTCCTCGCGGACCTGTCCCTCGCCGCCACAGGTCGAACACGTCTCGCTGTAGAGAGTGCCCTCGCCCGAACACCGCCGGCAGGTGCCGGTCTGTTGCATCCGGCCGAACGGCGTCTGTTGGACCTGGGTCACCTGTCCGCGGCCGTCGCAGTTCGGACATGTCTCCGCGTCGGCGTCGGGCGGGTGCCCCTCACCGTCGCAGTCCGAACACCGTTCCGGTCGGGTGACCGTGAACTCGCGCTCGACGCCCTCGAAGGCCTCTTCGAGGTCGAGTCGAAGCGAGGTGCGGAGGTCCTGTCCCTGTCGGGGACGGTCGCCGCCGCCACCGCCACCGCGACCGCCGCCGAAGAACTGCTCGAAGATGTCCTCGAAGCCGCCGGCGCCACCGCCACCACCGCCGAAGGGGTTCCCACGGGCGCCGCCGGCGCCACCACCGCCGCCGTCGAAGCCGCCCCGCTTCTCGGCCTGTTCGAAGCGTTCGTGACCCATCCGGTCGTACGCCTGGCGCTTCTCCTCGTCGGTGAGGATCTCCTTTGCCTTCTGTACCTTCTTGAACTTCTCCTCGGCGTCCGGGTCGTCGCTGACGTCGGGATGGTACTCGGATGCCTTCGTCCGGTACGCCCGTTTGATCTCGTCTTCGGAGGCATCCCGGGACACGCCGAGTACGTCGTAGAAATCCTCTGTCATCAGTTGTCACCTCGTATCGGTCCCACCTATTTCAAAAACGCGGCTCGGAGCCTACGTGTCGTCCTCGTCGTCGTCTTTCTCCTCGAAGTCGGCGTCGACGTACTCGTCGCCGTCGGCGGCACCGGCGCCCGCGTCGGGACCGGGACCGCCCATGCCGCCCATGCCACCGGCGCCCGCACCCGCACCGCCGGCGCCGGCCTGGGCTTGCTGGGCCTGCTCTTGGTACATCTGCTTGCCGATCTCTTGGAGTTCCTCGGAGAGCGCTTCGGTCGCGTCTTTCAGGTCTTCCGTCTCCGCGTCCTCGTCGTCGAGGGTCTCCTCGACGTCGGCGATAGCCGCTTCGACCGACTCGCGGGTCTCGTCGTCGACGTTCTCCTCGTTCTCTTCGAGGAGCGTCTCGGCGCGCTGAATCGCGCTCTCGGCGTCGTTGCGGGCCTCGATCCGCTCGCGGCGCTCTTGGTCCTCCTCGGCGTGTTCCTCGGCTTCCTCCTGCATCCGTTCGATCTCCTCGTCCGAGAGGCCGGCACCGCCCTCGATGGTGATCGACTCGGCGTTGCCGGAGCCCTTGTCCTCGGCCTCGACGTTGACGATGCCGTTCTCGTCGATGTTGAACGAGACCTCGATCTGGGGGGTGCCCGCGGGCGCCGGCGGGATGCCGGTCAACTGGAACTCGCCGAGCAGTTCGTTCTCCTCGGCAATCTCGCGTTCACCCTGGAAGACGCGGACCTGCACCATCGTCTGGTTGTCCGCCGCGGTGGTGAAGATCTTCGACTCCTCGGTCGGGATGGTGGTGTTCTTCTCGATCAGGCGCTCGAACAGGCCACCCTTGACCTCGATTCCCAGCGACAGCGGCGTCACGTCCAGCAGGACGATGTCGTCGACCTCGCCGCCGAGAACGCCGCCCTGGATCGCCGCACCCAGCGCGACGGCCTCGTCGGGGTTGACGTTCTTTTTCGGCTCTTGGCCCACCAGTTCCTCCACTTTCTCCTGGACCTGTGGCATCCGGGTCGACCCGCCGACGAGGATCACCTCGTCGATGTCGCTTTTCGAGTAGCCGGCGTCAGAGAGGGCCTGCTCGGTCGGGTCGACCGTCCGCTCCAGCAGGTCGCCCGTCAGCGACTCGAACTTCGCGCGCGTGATCGACGTTTCGAGGTGGATCGGGCCGTCGTCCGTCGCCGTGATGAACGGCAGGTTGACGTCCGCCTCCTTGCGCGAGGAGAGTTCCACCTTGGCCTCCTCGGCGGCGTCTTTCAGCCGCTGGAGCGCCTGTCGGTCCTCGCGGAGGTCGATCCCGTGGTCGCTTTCGAACTCCTCGGCGAGGTGGTCGATGATCGCCTGGTCCCAGTCGTCGCCGCCGAGGTCGTTGTCACCGTTGGTCGCGACGACCTCGTAGACGCCGCCGCCCAGATCGAGTACCGACACGTCGAACGTCCCGCCCCCGAGGTCGAACACGAGGACGGTCTGATCCGACTCGTCGTCGAGACCGTAGGCCATCGAGGCCGCCGTCGGCTCGTTGACGATGCGCTCGACCTCGAAGCCGGCGATCTCGCCGGCGTCCTTGGTCGCCTGTCGCTGCCGGTCGTTGAAGTACGCCGGCACCGTGATGACCGCCTTCTCGACCTCGTCACCGAGGTACTCCTCGGCGTCCCGCTTGATCTTCTGGAGGATCATCGCCGAGATCTGCTCGGGTGTGTACTCCTCGTCGTCGATCTCGACAGAATAGTCCTCCTCGCCCATGTGGCGCTTGATCGACTGGATCGTACGCTCGGGGTTCTGGACGGCCTGGTTTTTCGCCGGCTTCCCGACGAGGCGTTCGTCGTCGGTGAAAGCGACGACGGAGGGTGTCGTCCGGTCACCCTCGCCGTTTACGATGATCTCCGGCTCGCCTCCCTCCATGACCGCGAACGCGCTGTTCGTGGTCCCGAGGTCGATGCCCAGAATTTTGTTGCTCGCCATCTTGTCCGTGATTACCGGTTTAGTTCGGTTAAAGGTTACTAGACGGGCCGAGTCGCCGTTCCCATCCGGGTCGCTCCCGTCGTTCGATTTCGGAACCGCTCGTCACTCGGCACCGACACCATTTATGTAGAACTGCAATCAGCGGCCCCGGGGCCGCGCCTCAGGCCGGTCCCTCGCTGACCGTCACCTGTGCCTCCTGGATGACCGACCCCGCCATCTCGTACCCGGGACGGTAGACGTCGACGATGGACCCTTCGGGTTCGTCGCTCTCGACGCGCATCATCACCTCGTGACGGGTCGGGTCGACATCGTCGCCCGCCTCCGGTTCGATAGCCGACACGTTCTCCGATTCGAGGACGCGATCCAGCGACGCGAGCGTGGACTCGACGCCGTCCCGGATGTCGACGTCGTCGTCCTGTTCGAGCGCACGGACCAGGTCGTCCCGGACCGGCACCAGACGGGCCACGAAGTCCTCCGTGGCGCGCTCTTTGAGTTCTTCTTTCTGTTGCTCGGTGCGTTTCTTGTAGTTCTGGAAGTCGGCCTGCTTGCGTTTCAGCCGGGACTCCAAGTCGTCGGCACGGGCCTGCTCCTCGTCGAGTTCCGCCTCGAGTTCCTCGATACGCGCTTCGAGGTTCCCGACGGCCGCGCCGAGGTCGGCGTCGTACTCGCCGACGCGGTCGGCGAGATCGACGGCCTCTCCGGCGTCCTCGTCGTCGGGGGCGGCGCCGTCCGTCGTCGTTCCGTCGGCCGTATCCTCTTGCATACCCGAAGGAAACGCCTCGGGTCGCTTAAGGCTTGCAGAACACGCTCACTGATACATCCCGAGCGGCCGCGCCTGCGAACTCGTCTCCTCGGCCTCCTGCATCTGTCGGGCCAGTCGGCGCTTGGCTCGCCTGATCTCCTCCGCGCTGTCGGTGAGTTCGTCAACCGGAATCTCCACGCCGAGCAGCGGGCCGATCCCGCTCTGGAGCAGGTGTGCGGCCGCCCGCGGGTCCGGGAACTGCGGTGTCGACTCCACGATCAGCCCCAGCGCCGTCGTCCCGGTGCGGACGGCGTGGCTCAACAGCGCTCCCGTCGGCCCCGAGACGAGCCCCGACTCGTCGGGAGCCTCGATTCCGACGGCTGCGAGGCTATCGTCGGCGTCGCCCGTGGCGATGCCGTACAGCCCCGGCGTCGTGCCGTCATCGCGCTCCCGACCGATCCCGCTCAGGTAGATGGGAGTCACCTCGTCGCCGTCCGCCCACGCCGACAGACATTCGGCGAACTCCAAGGCCGCCGGGGGTGTCACTGGGACGTCGCTCCGGAGTGCGAGCAGGTCCCGTTCCGCGTCGGCGTACAGCCGAACCGGCGTCGTCAGATCGTGGTCGCCGCTCTGATAGGTCGCCACCGGCGGCAACCCCTCGCAGTGGACGTCCGCGTAGTGGACCATGTCGAACGTCTCTGCGAGGTGGTCGGTCGCGAGTTTGCCCACGAGGCCGACGCCCGGGAGTCCCTCGACCAGCGTCGGCGCGTCGAGCGATACGTCGTCGTGGTGTATCTCGATCCCGCTCATGCGAACGCCTTCGACCGGGAGTCCCGTAAGGATGGTGCGTGGGATGATGTCCCCCCGGGCGTCGGGATCGGCCCCAAAGGCACAAATCCACCCACGCTCTACGGCGCGCATGGTCACGTTTCTCGCCGGCGGGACGGGCACGCCGAAGCTCCTCGACGGGGCCGAGGCCGCCTTCGATCCCGCGACGATCACGGCCGTCGCCAACACCGGCGACGACGTGGAACTCGGCGGCCTGCTGGTCTGTCCCGACCTCGATACCGTCCTCTTTCGGGGTGGCGGCGTCCTCGACCGCGAGACGTGGTGGGGGATCGACGACGACACGACCGCCACTCACGCGGAACTGGGGCGGATCGCCGCCGCCGCCGGACTCGACGACGGACCCCGGTATCTGCCACCCGACCGGCAGACTGCCGGCCGTCGCCTCGCCCGCTGGCGGCGCTTCTCCGGCGTCGCCGAATTCATGGAGATCGGCGATCGGGACCGGGCGGTCCACCTCACCCGGACCAGTCTGCTGGACGAGGGGTCGACTCTGACCGAGGCGACCCACCGTCTCTCCGACGCCTTCGACCTCACGGTCGATCTCCTGCCGATGAGCGACGACCCCGTGGCGACGATCGTCCACACCGAGGCGGGGGCGATGCACTTCCAGGAGTACTGGGTGGCTCGCCGGGCCGCGCCCGCGGTCGAGGACGTCGAGTTCCGGGGGGCGGCGTCGGCCGACCCTACCCCCGCCGTCCGCGACGCCCTCGACGGCCCGGTCGTGATCGGCCCATCGAACCCCGTCACGAGCGTCGGGCCGATCCGGGCGCTTCCCGGTGTCGAGGCCGCCCTCGACGACACACCGGTCGTCGCCGTCTCCCCCTTCATCGAGGACCAAGTGTTCTCGGGGCCGGCCGCCGACCTCATGCGCGGGGTCGGTCTTGATCCCTCGACCGCCGGCGTCGCTGAGGCCTACCCCTTCGCCGACGCGTTCGTCCTCGACGACGCGGACGGCACGGCGCTCGACCGCCCGGTCGTGCGGACCGACACCCGGATCGACGGGCCCGACGACGCCCGGCGGGTCACTCGCGCCGTCGCCGACGCACTCGCGGAGGTACGCTGATGCTCGCCCTCGCCAGCCTCAGCGGCGCGGCCGACGCCGCGTGGGCACGGGAAGGCGCCGCGTTCGCCGACCTCGCCTTCCTCGGCGGCATCGCCGTCGACGACGACGCTCGCGAGGCGGCCCGCGATCTGGTCGCCCGCGGACGCGAGGAGTTCCTCCCCGAGGACCCGGTCGCCTTCGTCGAGGCCGAACTCGCCGCCCTTTCCGACGCGCCGATCCGCCCCGGGATGAACGTCCGAAGCGCGACCGTCGACCCGCTCCGGGAGGCCGCAGCGATCTGTGCCCGCCACGACGCGGTCGTCGAGATCAACGCCCACTGCCGACAGGACGAACTCCGCGCGGTCGGCTGTGGCGAGACACTGCTTCGCGATACGGCGCGTCTGGAACGCTACGTCGCCGCGGCGGCCGACGCCGGGGCGACCGTGAGCGTGAAAGTCCGCGCCGAAGTCGACGGCGTGGACCTCCCGACGACGGCGCGGCGGCTCTCGGCGGCGGGAGCGGACGCCATCCACGTCGACGCGATGGACAGCGAACCCGTCGTCGCCGCCGTCGCCGCCGCCGCACCCGACCTCTTCGTCCTCGCGAACAACGGCGTCCGCGACCGGCGGACGACCTGGGAGTACCTCGGCTACGGCGCCGACGGCGTCAGCGTCGGTCGGCCGAGCGACGACCCCGCGGTCCTTCGGCGGGTCGCCCGCGCGGTCGACGCCTGGGAGTGCCGGAGCGCCGGCGACGCGTCGACGCTCCGGGGCGACGGGGAGGTGCCCGGATGAGCGATCACCCTCGCCCCGACATGACGCCGGTCGACCACGCCGAACTCGCCCTGTTGCTGGAGGTGGCGAGCACGCCCAAGCCGGGCAACGTGGACCGTCACCGCGACCACGACGACCTCCGGTTCGAGCATTTCCTCGCGGGAGCGGTGGGCGCTCGCCCCGGACTGCAACTGGCCGCCGACCCGGAGCGCCCGCCGATCGGCGACGCCTTCGAGCGCGCGGTTCGCGGCATGAGCCAGCAGGACGGCGACAACACGCAGTTTGGCTGTTTGCTCTTGCTCGTCCCGCTGGTTCGGGCGGCTGCGACGGATCGGCTCTCCCCCGCCGGCGTCGCCGAGGTGACCGAAGCGACGACCGTCGACGACGCCGCGGGCTTCTACCGCGCGTTCGACCACGTCGACGTGGCGGTCGACGACCCGCCGCCGGACGCGGACGCCCTCGACGTACGCCGCGGCGCCGACGCGGTCCCGGCGCTCCGGGAGCGCGACCTGACGCTTTCGGACGTACTGTCGTTGAGCGCCGAGCGCGACGGCAACGCCCGCGAGTGGACGACCGGCTTCGAGCGCACGTTCGCGGCCGCCGACCGGGTGCTGGTGGACGAGGGTCCCGTGACCGACCGCCTCGCTCGGATCTTCCTCGACCTGTTGGCCGAACGTCCCGACACCCTCGTCGCGATCGAACACGGCGACGAGCGAGCCGCAGCGGTGAGTCGACGGGCCGACGCCGCCCGCGGGGATCTGGCGGCCGCCGAGGAACTGGCCGAGGCGTTCCGCGAGGAGGGGATCAACCCCGGGACCACCGCCGACCTCACTGCGGCGGTGGCCTTCGTCGCGCTCGAACGCGGGGTGCCGGTGTGACGGCGTCCGGCGACTGGCCGGTCGACCTGCGCGGCGTCACCGAGTCGGTCGTGGCCACGCTCGGCCCGAACGATCGCTGGAACCAGGCGGCGCTCGGCCTCCACGCGCCCGACGACCCGGCCGATCCCGTGACCGCGACGACGTGGGGACGGACCCGAACCCGTGGCAACTTCGAGCGCCGCGGCGGTGGCGTCGTCCAGTTCACGACCGACCCCCGGGAGTTCGTCGACGCCGCCCTCGACGTGACCGAGACGGCCGACCCCGTGCGACCGGGCGCCGCCGCGTGGGTCGAGGTGACGGTCACGCGCCTCGACGAGGGCGTCGAGGACGGCACCGAGTGGGTCCAGTGGAAGCTCTCGCCCGGCGACCCGACGATCCGATCACGGACGGTCCCCACGATCAATCGCGGGTTCTACGCCGTCGTCGACGCGACGGTGGCCGCCTCGCGGCTCGACGTGCCCGCCTACGACACTGACAGGCTGCTCGACCGCCTGGCGTATTTCGCCGAGACGGTCGAGCGCTGTGGCGGGACGGGGGACCGCGAGGCCTTCGCTCGCATCGACGACTTGGTCGGGTGGCGTGAGCGATGGAACGACCCGTAGCTCGCGCGTATCGGTTGGGATGTCGGCTTCGGTACCCGGTAACCGATCCTCGACCGACCGGCCGGACGACGATTCCGAAGCGTCGTCCGCGGGAAGGTCGTCTCCGTCAACCGGTGATCGGATCCTCAGTACAGATCGCTGTTCATCGCCTCCAGTTCCGTCTCGATGTCGTCGAGGATACCGTTCGTCCGCCGCATCACCTCGACCTCCGAAGTACTTGACGAGACTCGTCGTATTCTATCGAAGGCGTCCACCAAGTCGATCGTTCCACCGAACGAATACTCGTTGCCGACGATGTCACTGCATTCGACCGTCCACGACAGAGACGGCTCCACTTCCGTCCCTCGTTGGTTCCGCAGGGATAGCTCCTCGGCCGCCACCAGTGGTTCGAGATGATCGACCGTGAGAGGGTCCTCGTGACCACGACCGTCGGTGATCGTGACGGGCATCCAGTAGTCCCTCCCGGACGAGAGAAACGGCGATCGCCAGGCGTCCTCGCTCTCTCCGAGCTCCCATTCCGCGGTAAGGTCGACGGCCGCTTCGCGCCCGGTATTTTCTATCAGAAAAACGATAGAATCGTCGATGACGTCGATATCCGCCCGGATCAACGGCTGATACTCCTTCTCCATGAGCTTTTCTTGGTTCCGAAGGATCTCCGTCTGTCGTTGATAGATGGAGACGAGGATGAACGTCAGCAACAGCGAGAGGGTCCCGACCAGTATGTCGGCTATCTCGCCGGGCGAATAAGGCAGACGTATCGCGACGAGGTTGAGGACGCCCGTGGTTTCCGCCGCCGCCCAGATGGCCAGAATCGTGGAGACGACGACGATTTCCCGTCGGTGGGTTCGAAACTGTGTGCGTATGATCTTCGATAACTGTGTCTCGAAGTCTTCTTCGTCCCCATCTTTTCGCATATATCGCCTCGTTTTTTTGCTTCCGGACATGTCGTTTCATAATCATTTCTTCCGTATATAGTCCACTGCCGGATGGATCGAACTCTTTTGACTTCCGCGGCGCCAAGACGAAACTTTACTAAACGCTCCCGAGGGTATGAGAGATATGGCTATCAAACCCAAATACGTCAAACAGCTCGGCGGGATCCTCCTGGAGCGATATCCGGAGGCGTTCAACACGGACTTCGAGACGAACAAGGAGAGCGTCTCGAAACTGACGAACGTCGAATCGAAGGGCGTTCGCAACCGGATCGCGGGCTACATCACGCGGAAGAAGTCGGGCGCGGCCGCAGAGGCCTGAGCCGGAGATCTTCTCGGTCCACCACGGTCGGGAGCGGCGGCGTCGCCCGCCTCGGTCGGCACCCTCAGTCGGGCCGCGGGAGTTCGACGTAGAACACGACACCGCTCGGATCGTTGGCTTCGGCCCACACGCGGCCGTCGTACCTGTCGACGAGGATGTCGACGATGGAGAGTCCGAACCCGCCCCAGTCGCGACTGTGTTCGAATCCGCCGCCGTCGAACAGCGCGTCGCGCCGCGCCGCCGGGATGCCGCGCCCATCGTCGGCGATGCTCACCGTCACCGTCTCCGCGTCCGCTTCGATACCGACGCTCACCCGGAGCGACTCGGGATCGTTGTGTTTGCACGCGTTCGTCAGGAGGTGATCGAACACCGTCTCCAGCATGTCGTCGGCGCGGACGCGGAGGTCGGCGTCCGGCGGGGATATCTCGACGGTCGCCGTGGGATACGACTCCCGAACGCTCTCGACCGCCGCCAAGAGCGGGTCGGCGATGAGGACTCGACGCTCGCTCGACTCGCCGGTCACGTCGGCCGCGAGGCGCCGTGCGGTCTGGACGAGGTCGACGATCTCCTCGCTCAGGTGGCGGGCCACGTCGACGTCTTCACGTCGATCCGACGGAACGGCGGCGGCGAGCGAGTCGAGTTTCGCCAACACGAGGTTCATGCCGTTGAGGACGTTGTGACGGAGCAGTCGGTTCAGGAACTCGATCCGGGCACGCTCCTCGGCGAGTTCGTGCTCGCGTTGCGTGCGCTCGGTCACGTCTCGCAGCGCCGAGAGGTGACGTCCCGGGAGGACGTTCGCGGTGGCGGCGAAGGCGACCGTTCGGGTCTCGCCGTCAGGACGGACGAGGTCGACCTCGCCGCGCTGACCACCGGCCTCGAGAAACGTCGACCACTGTGCCCCAGTGCTCGCGTCCTCGGGCATGAAGTCCTCGATCCGCTTTCCCACCAGTTCCGTCCGCGAGAGGCCGAACAGCTCTGCGGCTGCGGGGTTGGCGGCCACGTACCGTCCCCGGTCGTCCGTGATGACGAGTGCGTCGAGTGTCCCCTCGAACACCGCCCGGAACTGGCGCTCCTGTTCGCTCAGCCGCCGGTGGCGACGCCGGGAACGCACGTCGTACCGACTGACGAGCAAGCCGGCGACGGCGCCGGTCGCGGCCACGTCGTAGGCGAGAAACAGCGGCGACTCGACGACGTGGCCGTGAGCGACGTGCGCGGTGAGCACGTACAGCGAGACGGCTCCGGAGGCCGCGAGACCGGTCACGACCCAGAACGCCGTCACCAGCGGCGCCGTGCCATCGTCGCTTCCCCAGCGGAGCCACAGCCCCGTCAGAAGCAACACGGCACCAAAGGAAAGCGGCAGCAGGTCGCCGGCGACGGAATCGACGGTCGTGGCGTGTCGTGCGGCGTGGAGCACCGGAATCCCCATCAGAAAGAGCCCAACGCCGGCCACGGCACCGCTTCCGAGACGCCGCCGCCAGGGTACCGGCACGTCGTCGACGACCGCCCCCAGCCACCCGATCAACCCCGCCCGCCGGGGGTGCTCGCCGAGACGGGTGGTGAAGTCGCCTCCGACGGGCTCTCCGACGCGGTCGTCGGCGTTCCCGTGTCGTTCGCTCACGGGAGTGGCGTTCGAAGGGCCGCCGTATATGCGTATTGAACTTCGACGGGGCGGAATCCGGGCGCTTGGTCAGAACCGGTCGGTGCGGCCGGACGCGGTCCAGGCGTCGGTCGGCACGTTTCCGGGGACGCGGACCGACCGGTGCTGGAGCCCCTCGATCCGCCCGGCGAACGTCCAGGGATCCGTGGTCCGGGCGTCGTCGGACGACTCCGCGGCCGCCGCCGCGGCGAGATAGCCGTCGCGGACGTGTGCTCCGACCGCGGCGGCGATGGCGGCAGCCTCGTCGTCGGTCGCGTCGTCGGGAATCTCTACGTGCATCTCAGATCGGGATGTTACCGTGTTTCTTTTCGGGGTTCGACACCCGCTTGGTGGTGAGCATCCCGAGGTCGTCGACCAGTCGCGACCGGGTGTTCTGGGGTTCGATCACGTCGTCGATGAACCCGCGGTCCGCGGCCGTGTAGGGGTTGGCGAACTCCTCGCGGTACTCGTCGACGAGACCCTGACGCCGAGCCTCGGGATCGTCGGCGTCGGCGAGTTCGTCGCTGTAGAGGATGTTCACGGCCCCCTCCGGCCCCATCACGGCGAGTTCTGAGGACGGCCACGCGTAGTTCACGTCCGCGCCGAGGTGTTTCGACGCCATGACGCAGTAGGCGCCGCCGTAGGCCTTACGCGTGATGACGGTGAGCAGTGGAACGGTCGCCTCGGAGTAGGCGTACAGAAGCTTCGCGCCGTGGCGGATGATCCCCCGGTGTTCCTGGTCGGTGCCGGGCATGTATCCGGGCACGTCGACGAAGGTGAGGATCGGAACGTTGAACGCGTCACAGAAGCGGACGAACCGCGAGGCCTTCATGCTGGCGTCGACGGTGAGCGTCCCGGCGTTCGACCGGGGTTGGTTGGCGACCAGACCGACCGAACGCCCGTCGAGACGGCCGAACCCGACGACGACGTTTTTCGCCCAGTCGCCGTGGATCTCGAAGAATGAGCCCTCGTCGACGATGGCGTCGATCACGTCGGTCATGTCGTAGGGTTTCTGTGGCTGATCGGGCACCACGTCCGTGAGTTCGTCCGCCGAGCGGTCCGGGTCGTCCCAGGGATCGACCCGCGGCGGATCCTCGACGTTGTTCTGGGGGAGATAGGAGAGCAGGCGACGGATGTTGTCGAGGGCCGTCTCCTCGTCCTCGAAGGCGCGGTGGGCGACGCCGGTCTCCGAGGCGTGGGTGACCGCCCCGCCGAGTTCCTCGAAGGTTACCTCCTCGCCGGTGACCGTCTTGATGACGTCCGGCCCGGTGATGAACATGTGGCTCGTGTCCTTCACCATGAAGACGAAGTCGGTGATGGCGGGGGAGTAGACCGCACCGCCGGCACAGGGACCCATGATGCCCGAGATCTGGGGCACGACACCGCTTGCCTGCTCGTTGCGGTGGAAGATGTCGGTGAAGCCGGCGAGGCTCCGGACTCCCTCCTGGATGCGTGCACCCGCGGAGTCGTTGAGGCCGACGATCGGCGCCCCCACGTCCATCGCCTTGTCCATCACCTTGCAGATCTTCTCGGACATGACCTCGCCGAGCGACCCGCCGAAGACGGTGAAGTCGTGGGCGAAGACGAACGTCTTGCGGCCGTTCACCTCCCCGTATCCGGTGACGACGCCGTCGCCCGGGAGTTTCTTCTCCTCCATGCCGAACTTGTGGATCCGGTGGGTCCGGAACTGGTCGAACTCGGTGAAGGTCCCGTCGTCGAGGAAGTAGTCGATCCGCTCGCGGGCGGTCATCTTCCCCTTGTCGTGTTGGGACTCGATCCGGTCTTCACCCCCGCCGAGGAGCGCCCGCTCCCGTTTTTCCCGGAGTTCCTCGATCCGCTCGTCCATGGTCATGGCCGACCACCTATCATTGTCCACAAAAGGTCCGACCGGCGGCAAAAGGATTCCGCCGCGCTCACACCGCCGCGCGACCACGCCGCAGGCCGAGAAGCGCCAGACCGACGACGGCGACGGCGGCGCCGGCGGTCGGCCAGAATCCGACACGGGTGTCGACCCCGAGCGTCGTCAGCAGCGTAAACACCAGAAAGAGGGGAATCGCGACGCCGATGGCCAACAGCCACGGGATCCCGAGCCGTCGCGACAGCGGCCCAGCGCCCGTCGCGTACTCCGCGACCGCGTCGCGCCCAAGGACCCACCCCGCGAACAGCAGGAAGGCGATCAGCCCCCCGGTGAGCAACAGGTCGACCAGCGTGCCGGCGACGAAGTCGAAAAGCGACGGTCGAAACGCGGTGATCGTCCCGGTCGTCGCGATGAGTGCCAGGAGCACGCCGACTGCTTTCCGGCGCGACCATCCTCGTTCGTCGACGAGGATGGAGACCGGAATCTCCAGCATGCTGATCGAACTCGACAGCGCGGCGAAGGCGACCACGCCGAAAAACAGGACGGCGAGGAGCCCGCCGCCGGGCAGCGCCGCGAACGCACCGGCGATGCCGACGAACAGCGCACCCGGGCCGCCGCTCCCGGGATCGATCCCCTGCGAGAAGAGCAGCGGGAAGACCACGAGCCCCGCGAGGACGCCCACACCCGTGTTGAGCAGGGCGATGACCGACCCGTCGAACGGCAGCGATCGATTCTCGTCGATGTAGGAGGCGTACGTGATCATGGTGCCGGCACCGACCGAGAGGGTAAACAGCGCCTGTCCGGCGGCGGGACCGAGGATCGAAAAGAAGTTCCTACGGATGGTTTCGAGGTCGAAAGAGAGAAAGAAGTCGTACCCGGCACCGGCGCCCGCCCGCGTCGACACCCAGACGGCCATCCCGACCAGAAGCGCGAGGACGGCGGGCATCATCACCTTCGTCCCGAGTTCGATTCCGCGGCGGACTCCACCGAGGACGATCAGGCCGGTGAGCGCGAGAAAGAGGAGGTGGAAGCCGGCGGCCTCGACGCCGAAGGAGATCGACTCGAAGTAGGGTCCTGGATCGGCGAGGTATGCCGCGCCGTCGGTGACGGCACCGACGATCGAAACCAGCAGGTACCGCAGGATCCAGCCGCCGCCGACGCTATAAAAGGAGAGAAGCGCGACGCCGGTGATCGCCGAGATGCCGCCGACGGCGGCCCAGCGTCGCGAACCGGAGAGGTCACCGAGGGCGCCGACTGGGTTGCGCCGCGCCCGCCGTCCGATGACGAACTCGCCCAGGAGGCCGGGCACCCCGACCGCCAGCACGACGACCAGATAGACGAGCAGGAAGGCGCTGCCGCCGTTCTCGGCGGTCATCCATGGAAAGCGCCAGATGTTCCCCAGGCCTACCGCGCTTCCCGCGGCGGCCAGGATGAAGCCCGTTCTCGTCCCCCACGTCTCTCGTGTCATTACCACACCCTGCGTGGATGCCCGTGAAGTGGGTTTCGAGTCCGAAGCCGTCAGTCAGGTTAGACCAGCGGTGCCGCGAGCAGTCCCGCCTTGACCGCGAGGCTCTGGAGGCCGAGCAGGAGCGTCGCCAGCACGCCCAACGGGACGAGCGTGCGGACGAACAGGAGCCACGCGACGGCGCCCGACTCGCTCAGGCCGGTCCCGCGTCGGAGTTCGGCGACGGCGTCGTCGGTGTCCACCCAGCCGACAAAGAGGAGCAGGCAGAGCACCGACAGCGGAAGCAGGAGGTTGTAGGCGACGGCGTTGTACCACGAGAGGATGGGAACCCCCAGTGCGCTCGGCACGCCCAGAAGGAAGATGGCGACGCCGAGGGAGACGGCGAGCGTCGAGCGCGAGCGGTCGGTATTGTCGACGAGGTAGGACGTCACCACTTCGAGGAGGCTGATCGCGGAGGAGAGCGCGGCCAGCAGGAGGACGACAAAGAAGACGACCCCGAGGAGGCGGCCGGCGGGTAGCTGTGCGAACGCGCCGGCGAGGGTGATGAAGGCCGCGCCCAGTCCGCCGCTCCCGGGTTCGATGCCCAGCGAGAAGAGGATGGGAAAGACGACCAGCCCGGCGAGCAGCCCGACGAACGTGTTGAGGAGGACGATGGTCGCGCCGTCGGCCGGCAACGAGTCGTCGCGCCCGAGATACGAGGCGTAGGTGATCATCGCGCCCATCCCGAGCGAGAGCGTGAAGAAGGCCTGTCCCACGGCGGCGGGGAGGATGGTTCCGAAGTTCGCGATCAAGGCGTCGACGTCCGGCGAGAGGTAGTAGGCGTAGCCCGCGGCGCCGCCGTCGAGCGTCCCCGCCCAGGCGGCCAGGCCGCCGAGCAGGAGAACGATGCTCGGCACCATCAACTTGGTCGACCGCTCGATGCCGTCCGTGACGCCGAAGGCGACGACGCCGACGGTCAGCGCCATGAAGAGGGCGTGGAAGCCGACCGCCTCGGGGCCCGCGGCGATGGCGCCAAAGTACGCCTCGGAGCCGGAGAAGTACGCACCGGTGGCGCTCCCGAGGACGTACCGGACCACCCAGCCGCCGACGACGCTGTAAAAGGAGAGGATCCAGAACGCCGAGACGGTGCCGATGAGTCCCACGATACGCCAGTTACGGTGGCCCAGGCGGGCGAAGGCGTCGATGGGGTTGCGCTCGGCGCGCCGGCCGACGACGAACTCCGCGAGCATGGCCGGAAAGCCGATCAAGAAGACCGCAGCGAGGTAGACGACGATGAAGGCGGCGCCGCCGTTTGCTCCCGTCTGGAACGGGAACTGCCAGACGTTGCCCAGTCCGACGGCGCTGCCGACGGCCGCGAGAATGAATCCCACCCGCGTCGCCCACGTCTCTCGTTGTGACATGGGCCAGGGGTACCCCCACCACGGAAAAAAGGCTCACGGTCCGCGGCGACGGCTGTCACTGTCGTTACAGGCCGTCAACCCGACGGTCAGGCCTCCCCGTAGACCGGGACTGCGGCCCCGCTCGTCGCCGCCGTGGCCTCCGAGGAGAGCACCAGTACCGTCCGCGCGATGGTCGCGGGGTCGACCCACGCGTCGTGGTCGGCGTCGGGCATCATCTCCCGGTTCATCGGCGTGTCGATGACACTCGGCATGATCGCGTTCGCCCGCACGACGCCCCGATTCTCCTCGGCGACGGTCTCGGTCAGGAGTCGGACACCGGCCTTCGAGGCGCGGTAGGGACCGTCGCCCTCACCCCCCGACAGCGACGACCGCGCCGAGACGCTGACGATCGTCCCCTCGGTCGCCTGGAGATGTGGGAGCGCGTGTTTCGACGCCAGAAACGCGGTCTTCAGGTTCACGTCGAACAAGAAGTCGAACGTCTCCACGTCCGTCTCGTGGATCGGCGTCCCTCCGCGCCACGTCCCCGCGACGTTACAGAGGTGATCCAGCCGACCGTGTGTCCCGACGATTTCGTCCAACACCCGCGCCACGTCGTCCTCGTCGGTGAAATCCCCCTGGTAGTAGTCCACCACGTCCGGGTCGACGAGTGACTCCTCGTCGTCCGGCGCGACGATGTCCGCGCCACAGACGGTCGCTCCGGCGTCGTCGAAGGCAGTCGCGATCGCGCTCCCGAGCGCACCGCTCGTGCCCGTGACCAGGACCACCCGATCCGTGAAGTCGAAGGATGCCGACATGCGAAACCGTTCGGAACCGCGACACAAAAGCCCGAGGGAGGACGGCCCGCCGAGGCTATTTGTCGGTGGCGGCCGTCGCGGACGACGTGAACCCCGAATCGTTCTTCCACGTCGCACTGAAGGTCGAGGACGTCGACGCGTGTGCCGCGTTCTACCGCGAGCAGTTCGGAGCCGAACTGCTGGAGCGGGGCCACGCCGGCGACGGGGAGGGGGCGACGGCGGTCGAGCACGCGGCGCTCTCGGTCGCCGACAAGCGCGTCTACCTCTTCGACCGGGCACCCTACGAAGCGGCCGGACTGACCGACGACCTACCGACCGGCTTCCTCCATTTCGGGTTCGTCGTCGACGACGTCGAGGCGGCCCACCGGGAACTGGCGGCGTCCGGCGTCGAGTTCCTGATGGAGCCGTCCGTCTTCGGCGACCTGAAGATCGCATTCTTCGCCGATCCAGCCGGGGTCCGGATCGAACTCCTCGAACACCGGTGACGCGACCGCCGCGATCGGCCCGCACCCGCCGCGGGTGTGGCGGAGCGGCGCTCAGGGCGTCACGACTAGCTTCCCGAGGACGCTGTCTTCCATCACGTCTCGCTGGGCGTCGGCCACGTCGTCGAGGTCGTACGTGCGCGCCACCTCGATGTCGAGGTCGCCCGTCCCGAGCAGGGAGGCGACCCGCGCGAGCGGATCGCTCAGGTTGGGCGTGTTGAACATACTCATGAACTGGTAGGTGAGGTCCTTCCCGCGGGCGACGCCGTCGTTCGTGAAGCCGACGGCGGGGTCGTTCTCGCCGATGCCGACGATCCGGCCGTCGTGGGCGGCCACGTCGGCGTCGAACTGCAGGTAGTCGTCGAGGCGGTGATCGAGGATCACGTCCGGTCCCCCGGCGCTCGCCTCGGTCACGGCCGCTCGGAGGTCGTCCCGTGCGTAGTCGAGGACGGTGTCGGCTCCCAACTCGTCGAGTCGGTCGTGGTACGCGGGGTCGGCGGTGGCGACGACCCGTGCACCCGCGGCCGCAGCCACCTGTACCGCCGCGTGGCCGACGCCCCCGCTTCCGCCGTGGATCAGCGCCGTCTCGACGGGTTCGAGTCCCGCGTGGTCGATCAGCGCCCGCCACGCCGTGACCGCGGCGACGCCCGCGCCGCCGGCGGCGACGGGGTCGACACCCGACGGGAGCACTGCGAACCGGTCGTCCGGCACCGCCACGTACTCGGCACAGCCGCCGTAGTGGTCCTTGCTCAATCCCGTCGCGACGACGGCGTCGCCCACGCTCGCGCCCGCCACGGCGTCGCCGACGGCGACCACCTCGCCCGCGGCGTCGACGCCGGGGATCATCGGGAGCGTGAACGGTTCGTAGGAGCCCTCGCGGAAGTAGGTGTCAACGGGGTTGATCCCCGCAGCCGCCACTTGGAGCAGTATCTCGTCGGGGGCCGGTTCGGACCGGTCGACGTCGTCGACTCGCAGTACTTCGGGACCGCCGTGTTCGTGGTATCGAACCGCGCGCATGGGGGGGCGTAGGCGGAGCGGCCGAATAAAGCCACGCAGTCCCTGCCTCGGCGTCGCCGCCGAACGGTCCGTCTCCCAGGGGTTACTTGACCGTCTCCAGCACCCAGTCGTCCGGCGTCGCACGTCGCACCTGGACGTCGAACGACTCGCGTGACTCGTCGGCGACGCGACTCAGGAAGTCGCCGACCGGCGTCGGATCGCGGTCGCTGACGAGGACGAACCGGTCGCCAGCCGCCAGCGACTCGAAGCGGTCCCGAACCCGTTCCTTTCGCTCCTGCGGTGCGACCCCGCGGATGTCGACGGCGTCGTCCGGCACGTCCACCTCGCCCGCGCCGTCGAGGGCGTCGCGAACCCGTTCTCCGAGGTCTGCCACCGCGGCGGGCACGTCGGCGGGGGCCGGCCGTCCCTGCAGGTCCTGCGTGAAGGGCAGTTCCGCGAGGACGGGCGCGTCGAACCCGTCGAGGGCAGTCTCGTCGAACAGGTCGTTCGACTCGCCACAGCAGTTACAGACGTATTCGGCCATGTTGACCACGGCGCCGAGGACCGGCACGTCGTTGTCTCGGAACAGTTCCACGGTCCGTTCGGTGTCGCTGACGGCGGCGTGAAACGGCGTCGTGACGACGACGACGCCGTCGACTGGCACCTCCTGGAGCGTCGTGAGCACCACGTCGCCGGTTCCCGGCGGCAGGTCAACTACCAAGACGTCGTCGTTGCGCCACGCCGTGTTCCCGAAGAGATCCGAAAGCGCGTCGTGGGCCATCGCGCCCCGCCAGGCGAGGGGTGCGCCGGACTCCATCAGGCCGACGCTCATCACGTCCATCCCGTCGCGGCGGATCGGGAGGGGGTCGCCCTCCTCGCTGGAGCGCACCGGCCCGCTCACGTCGAGTAGCCTCGGCACGTTCGGGCCGTGAATGTCGGCGTCGAACAGCGCCACCTCGGCGTCCGCCGCGAGCGTACAGGCCAGGTGGGTCGCCACCGTCGACTTCCCGACGCCGCCTTTCGCGCTCGCGACGGCGATCACGTGGTCGAACGCCTCGACCCGGGCGCTGTCCTCGCTCGACGGTGCCGCCTGCTCGACGTGGACGCTCTCGACGCCCTCGACGTCGTCGACGGCCCGCAAGGTCGCTTCGATCACCCCCTGTCCGGTTTCCTCGTCGACGGCCGTCAGGTCGGTCTCGACCGTCACGTCGCCGTCGTCGACGGTCAGGTTCTCGACGAAGCCGGCCTCGAAGACCGAGAGGTCGGCCGCCGGATCGCGAACGGTTCGCAGCGCCGCTTCGACGCGGTCTTTGAGTGTCGTGGTGTCGGTCATAGATCGGGCATACGGTTGAGTCGGTCCTCGCCGGGCAGTAGCCGGCCGTCGTTCTCCAGGGCACCGAAGTTCCGGCGGAACCGTGCCGGGTCGGCGTCGAGCGCCCGTTCGGCGGTCTGGCGGACCACCGTGGCCGGATCGTCGGTCAGTTCCTGCAGCCGGTCGCGGGCGCGGTTCTCGTCGACGCCGCCGAGCATGTGCGCCGCCCACTCACGGACCCGTTCGCTCTCGTCGTGACTCAGGTCGAGCAGACGGTCGGCCATCGCCGCCCCCCGGAGCTTGAACAGCGAGACGGCCGCGTTCCGGCGCACGGCGTGGTGGTCGTCGTCGACGGTAGCCGCGATGTCGTCCTCGTGGGCCTCCCGGTCGAGGTTGTCGAGGGCGACGACGGCCTCGGCGCGCACCCAGGGGTCGTCGTCGTCGAGGAGTTCGACGGCGACGGCGGCCGCGCGTTCGCCGCTCGTGCCGGTCCCGTCGCCCCCGTGGGCGGTCAGCGCCTCCACCGCGAACTGCCGTACGTCGGCGTCGTCGTCGGCCGTGGCTGCCCGCGCGAGTCCGCTGACGACCGCCGACGCCGTCGGTTCGTCCTTCAGCGCGAGGGCGGCGCGGCGGCGATCGACCGGGTCGTTCGCCTCCAGATCCGCGAGGAGCGCCGCCGCGTCGCTGTCGGCGACCGGTTCCGTGTCGGCCGCGGACAGTTCCGCCGGCGACGCCTCGCCGATGGTCACGTCCTCGCGACCGACTTCGATGTCCTCCAGTGCCTCGATGTCGCTCCCGACGCCCGGGCTCCGCATCGGATCGAGTTGTGGGTCCGGCTCCTCGTCGAGGTGTTTCTCGAACTCGTCGTCGTGACCGTCGCAGGTCATCGGTCCACCTCCTGGAGCGCGAGCGTCGCGACGCCGAGGGCGAACGGCACCGCGCGGCCGAGCGTCGCCGGGACGCCGGCGCCGGCGACCAGCGTTATCCCGGCGAGGAGTAGCCACTCGCGTCGCCGCGCCGCGGCGCTCGCAGCCGTGACGGCCCCGCCGGCGGCGAGCGCGACGACTGGGAGCGGTGTCCCGACGACGCCGCCGGCGACCAGCGTGATCGCGCCGACGACGAAGGGCAGCGACAGGCCGACGCCGACGACGGCGGCGGTCGCGACGCCGCCGTCGAGCAGGGACCGGGTGGTCGGTGCCGCGACGGCCGGCGTGATGGCGACGGCCGCGAGGGCGAGCGTCGAACCGGCCGGCCTGAGCGCAGTGACGCCGCCGACGCCGCTCGCGAGGCACACCGCCAGCGCGACCAGCAGGGCGCCGATCGCGACGCCGTGGACGGTTGGAAGCCGGTCACGGCGGGTGATCGCGACGGTGGCCGTCCCCCCGACGACGGCGACGGCCGCGGGAACCGCGACGGCAGGCACCGCGAGTGACAGGAGGCCGAAGACGCCGACGAACAGGAGTCCAACCCCCGCCACCGGATCGGTCTCGGTCAGTGCGAAGCAGATGGTGCCGGCGCCGGCGAGGGCCGTCGCGCCGACTGCCACGGGTTCGACGACGGCGGCCGTCGGTCCCGTGGGCGCGTTGACGAGCGTCACGATCAGGACGCGAGCGAGAAGGCCGAGGGCGGCCACCCCCGCCGCGCCCGTGACGACGGCCCGCCGCCTGTCGTCGAGGATCGACGGGTACTGCCTCCGACCCTCGGCAGTCGCACTGGCCGTCATTCCGACCCCTCCAGACGGGCCGCGAGGTCGTTGCGGTCGGCCCGGACGAACGTTTCCAGCAGGGTCGCGAGGTCGCCGTAGACGCCCGTCCCGGGTTCGCCGTCGAGCCGATCGGCGACCCCTGCGGCGGCGTGACCGAGGTGGCGGTCGTGGAAGTCGAGTCTGGCCGCGGCCGCGTCGGTACGCTCACCTGCCATCGCGGCCTCCCGCCTGGCGAGATAGCCCGCGAACTCCAGTTCGTATCGCAGGGCGTCGTGATTGTCGCGGGCTGACGGGTCGATCTCCAACCCGTAGTACTCGTAGGCCCGCGCCAGGTCGAGGTTCACGTCGTTCCAGGACTGATCGGGCCGGTACTTCGACTCGTAGAGGGGCACTGGCGGACCCTCGGCGTCGAGCGTGCCGTCCGTCCGATCCTCGTACTCCGCGTGGCCGATCGCGAACAGGTCGTTGTATCGGGCGGCCAGCGTCTCGTAGTCGTCGTCGGTTGCGAGTGTCGGGACGGTCACGTCGAGGGGCGTGAGATCGAGACATCGCGTCAGATCGGCGTACAGGCGACCGTCGGTGACGGCCTCGTGGAACTCCCGGTTCGGGTGTCGGAAGGCGCCGGCAAGCGTCGCGAACACCGTCCCGCGGGCGGCTGGGTCGGTCTCGACGCTCCCGCGGTCCTCGGAGCCGTCGGCCGTCGCCATTAGGACCCACCCCCGTCCCCGCCGTGGGTACGGAGGACGCCGAAGGCCGTCACTCCGATCACGGCCACGATGGCGACGCCGGCGACGGTCCACAGGAGCGTCTGGTAGGGCGCCCCCTCGGCACCCTCGCCGGTCGGGAAGTAGTGCCACTCGCTGACCGCCTTCCGTCCGGCGCGTTCGCCGTTACCCCCGTTCCAGACGGCGACGGCGACGTCGAGTCGGTCGTCGTCGTCGAGTGTCGTTCGATTCTCGCTCGCGCCGGTCACGTCACGTGTGTAGACGACCGTCCAGGTGCCGTTCGTGTAGGTGGCGTTCGCGTCGACGGTCGGCGACTGGAACGTCGTCGTCGAGCCCGCACCGCCTGCCAACAACTCCTGGGTTGCGCCGTTCCCGGCCCAGTACCAGACGTTCACGCGGTTGTCCCGTCCACCCATCGCGATCGGCGGGCGCGAACTCGTGTCCACGGGGAACTGGATGGCCGCAGCGTCGGGGAAGGCTCGCGGCGACCCCGCGGTGACGTTCCGCGTCGGATCCGACCACTGCAGACGGACGTGGAACTGCTCGCCGCTCCGGGCGGCCTGCACGTGGACGCGGTCGATGGACGTGTCGCCGGCGTTCGGGACGCCGCTGGGGGCGCTCGCGAGGGGTACGTCGGCGGCGGGCACCCGTGACCAGTCGGGGGCGCTCGGCGTCGAGAGGTCGGCCTCGGGCATCGTACTCACCGGGATTTCGTGGGCCGGGCGGGCATCGGCGGACGGAACCGCCACGGTCGCCGAGACGACGAGCGCGCCGACGAGCGCCGCAACCAGTAGCGCACGGGCCCGTCTGTTAGTCATCGTCGAAGACTCCCAGCCGGTACTGTTTGGCCGGATTCTTGTGCTGGAGCAGTTCCATCAGTTCGCTGTCGTCGCCCTGCCGGGCGCGCTGGCGCTCGCGCTCGATGGTGTTGAGCGCTTGGTCGACGCCGTCGCCGAAGAGTTCCCGGAGATACCCCCTGGGAATGCGGTCGACGTCGACCGATTCGCCGTCCTCCGTATGCTGACCGGGGGCGTACGGCGGGATGTAGTAGACGTTTGGCTGGGTGCGGAACTCCGGATGCAGGGGCAGCGCCACCTCGTACTCCTCGACGAGCTTGTAGATGGGGCCGTCCTCGTCGTCCAGAAACCCGACCAGCCGCAGTTGGGGCGGGCACTCCTCGGCACAGGCGGGCGCGTACGTCTCCCCGTCCGGCCCCTCGCCTTCCAGCCGCGGGTAACAGAAGATGCACTTCTCCGATTTCTTCGAGACGGTGTTGTAGTACACCTTCTTGTACGGACAGCCCTCGACGCAGTAGCGATAGCCCCGACAGCGCTCCTGGTCGACGAGGACGATACCGTCCTCCTCGCGCTTGTAGAGCGCCTGCCGCGGACAGGCCTCCACGCAGGAGGGGTGGGTGCAGTGGTTGCAGATCCGGGGCAGGTAGAAGTAGTAGCTGTTTGGGTACTCCCCGGCGCCTTGGTCCTCGTCCCAGTTGGGACCCCACTCCGCCCCCTCGCGCGGGCGGAGAGGCTCGTCGCTCCCCTCGTACATGATCTCGGAGTGGTTGAACTCCCAGGGGCGGCCGTAGTCCTCGCGGGAGGGAATCTCGCCCGCGACCCGTTCGGAGCCGTCGTCGGTCCACCCGCCGCCGGACTCCTCCCAGCCGCGGGGATAGCCCTCGCCGGGCTTGGTCTCGACGTTGTTCCAGTACATGTAGTCGGTGCCGCCCCCCTCCGTCCAGAGGTCCTTGCACGCGATGGTACACGTCTGACAGCCGATGCACTTGTTGAGGTCCATCACCATCGCCACTTGGTGGTCGACCCCGTCCGCGACGTTGATGTTCGTGTCGTCCTGGGTACTCATGAGTCCTCACCTCCGTCGGCGTCGCCGGCGGGCCGCACGTCGACGTTCACGTCGCTGTTGACGCCGGTCGGCCCCCAGTAGTTCGGGAAGAAGTGGAGATGCTCGCCCGTCTCGGCGGGGTACTGCACCAGTTGTGTCGGCTTCATGTACATCGGCACGAGCGAATTGAAGTTCTCGCGGTCGGGATACTGGAACTTCTCCCACGCGAAGAACTGTCGGAGCGTCCCCGGTTCACCCGAGGGATAGATCTTGGCCTGTACCTCGACGCTGGCGAGGTCGTTGTACACCTCGACCGTGTCCCCGTCCTCGATGCCCCGCGCTTCGGCATCTTCGGGGTTGAGGTAGACGACGGGTTCGCCACGCTGGAGGCGGAGCATCTTCTCGCTGTCCCGCCACGTCGAGTGGATCGACCACCGACCGTGCGGGGTGTTGTACGAGAGGGGGTAGTCCCCGCCCGTCGACGACGGCGGCTCCTTGTGGGTCGGCAGTTCCTCGCCGAGTTCGAGGAACCAGTCGTGGTCGATGTAATACTGCTGGCGGCCGGTGAACGTCGGCCACGGCTCCTTGTCGTGGACGTAGCGCTGCCACGGGACGTACGCCTCGCCCTCCTCGATGTCGGAGGTCCAGTGGTCGCCGGCCGCGAGCAGTCGCTGGGGTTGTTCGACCGTGTCCTCGAAGGTGATCCGCTCGTCGCTATCGCTGGGGTTCGACTCCTCGGAGTGATCCAGGATGAACTCCGCGGCTGCGCGGTCCTCGACGAGCGCGCCGTCCTGGTCGGTCTCCCAGTCGCGCACGTAGTCGTCGTGGACCGTCGTGAGGTCGATGGTCCGGTCGAACTTCCGATCATCGACGGGGTCGACGCCGCGTTCCCGGGCCCGTTCCTGAATCTTCGCGGCCAGGTCGCGGAAGATGGCCCAGTCCGTCCGCGCCTCCCCCAGCGGTTCCACCGCCGGAGTGAACGGGTGAACGTAGGTGTGCATATCCGTCTCCGAGAGGTCGTGTTTTTCGTAGTGGCTGGCCGCCGGGAGGACGATGTCCGAATACAACGCCGTCGAGTCCATCCGGAAGTTGATATCGACCACCAGGTCGAGTTTGGGCCACAGTTGCTCCTCGACGGCGACGTTGCCCTTGGCTTGGTTGAAGAGGTTTCCACGCCAGACGAACAGTGTCGAGGGATCGGGCCGGGACCCGTCCTCGCGCTCGCTGGGGTAGACCGGCATCCATCCCCGGTCGATCGACTCGCGGATCTTCTCGGCCGTGTCGGGGTCGGTGTTGTCGAGGATGCCGGCGTGGAAGTACGTCCACAGCGTCGTGGGTACGCCGCGAACCGAACCGGTCGGGAACGAGAGTACCTGCCAGCCGTGGAACGTCCAGATCTTCTCCTGACCGACGTAGTGATCGAGACCGGTCCCGGGATCACCAAGGTTGCCGGTCAGCGTCACGAGCAACTGGATCGCTCGGTTGCCGAGGTCGTTGTGGTACCAGTCGTTGACGCCCTTGCCGTGGATGATCTTCGCGGCGTCGGCCCCCGCGAACTCGCGGGCGATCCGCTGGTAGGTGTCTTCGCCGACGCCCGTCTCCTCGTGGACGAACTCGGGGGTGTACGCCGCGAGTTCGTCCCGCAGGTTCGTCCACACGGAGCGCACGGCGACGGAGCCGTCGGCGGCGTCGACCGACCGATCCACCGACAACTGAGGATCGAAGCCGAGTTCGATGCTCGCCGCGGAGTCGTGTTGGCCGTCGCGGTCACCGAGCGAGCCCGGGGCCGCCCGGAGGCCGCCGTCGGCGTCGACCATCACGAACACCTTCTCGGGGTCGTCGGCGTCGGTCGCCAGTCCCACCTCTCCGGCCCGGAGGAACTTGCCCGTGTCTTCGCGGACCAACAGGGGCATGTCCGTCTGCTCTTTCAGGTGGGCTTCGTCGTACAGCCCCTCTTCGACGATGGTCCGGGCCATGCCGAGCGCGAGGGCGGTGTCGGTGCCGCCTTCCGGGGCCAGCCACTCGTCGGTGTGGATGGCGGTCTGGGAGTAGTCCGTGAAGATCCCGACCCGCTTTGCCCCCTCGTAGCCCGCGTCGAGGAAGTACTTCGCGTCCGGGATGCGGGTGACGTTGATGTTCGACCCCCACGCGATCAGGTAGTCGGCGTTGTGCCAGTCGGCGGATTCGGCGTTGTCGGTCTGGGTTCCCCAGGTGATGGGTTGCCCCGGCGGGAGGTCGGAGTACCAGTCGTAGAAGCTGTGGGAGACGCCGCCGAGGAGGTTGATCAGCCGGCTCCCCGACGCGAAGGAGACGGGGCTCATGGCGGGAATGGGCGTGAACCCGGAGATGGCGTCGTAGCGCCCCGCCTGCACCTCGTCGATGACGTGGTCGGCGATCTCGGTCAGCGCCTCGTCCCAACTGATCCGCTCCCACTGGCCCTCGCCGCGCTCGCCGGTGCGACGTAGCGGGTGGAGGACGCGCTGGTCGGCATTGACGTAGTCGGTGTAGCAAGCGCCCTTCTGACAGCCCCGCGGGTTGGGATCGGGGAGGCTCTCGTCGAAGGTGGGGTAGTCGCCGGCCTGTTCCTCGCGCCAGACCTGGCCGTCCTTGACGAAGACGTTCCACGAGCACGACCCCGTGCAGTTGACGCTGTGGGTCGACCGTGCGATCGAGTCCCAGTCCCACTCCTCGCGGTAGAGGTCCTCCCACTCGCGGTAGGGGTAGTTCCCGATGGGGTCGTCGACGGTCTGGAGGCCGCTCATGCCGTCGTCCGCGAAGGAGAGGCCGGTCGCCCCGAGGAAGGAGGCGACACCGAGGCCCTTCACGAAGTCACGTCTCCCGATTCCCGTGCTGTCCGTCCAATCGTCGTCCGCCGTGTTGTCACTCATTGGTCACGAACACCGTCGCGGTCGCACAGACGGCGCCGGCGACGGCGAGGGCGAGGCCGGCGGCCGTGCCGCCGCCGACGTCGAGGCCGACGGCCACGAGGCCGAGGCCGAGCAGTTTGCTCGCCGTATCTAGCAGACTATACTCCCGGTCCGACAGCGGGAGTCGGACGAGCGGGTCGGTCTCAGTCATCGCTCCCACCTCCTGCCGTCGGGGCGGTGCCGCCCTCCTCTGTCCCCGACTCCTCGCTGGCGTCCCGGAGGAGCAGGTAGGTGATCCCGCCGAACAGGGGCGGCACCCCGAGCAGCGCCGCCGTCAGGATTGGGTTGACGACGCCGGTCGACACACCCAGTACCTGCGCCGCGAGGATGTTGTTCATCCCCGCGATGGACGCGATCATGACGAACGCGACGGCGGCGACGCCGACGGCGGTCTGTCGGGGGCGCTCCAGGGGATCGGTCGTGAAGTGGGTCGGGCCGGTGCGGTCCACGAAGGGCCACGCCACGATGGCGGCGAAGACGAGGCCGGGGAGGACGATACCGCCGACGAACTCGGTGGAGACGTGGACCGGCCCGACCGAGAAGGAGAGCCACGTCGGCAGGAGTTTGAGGAAGCCATACACCCACATCAGAAACCAGTCGGGCATGATGAGCGCCGGCGTCGACGCGGGGTCGTTCGGGCCGTACTCGGCGACGTTGTGAACCGGGAGGAGGCCGGCCAGCGCCGACAGCGTGGCGGCGGTCAGGAAGAAGACGACCGCCGAGACGGCGGCCTGGTTCGGGAACGCCGGCAGGCCGACGATCACGCCGTCGTCCTCCCGATCGACCGTCCGCCCGCCCCCCTGCACGTCGCTCTCGCGTGGCGCCTCGGTGTGTTTCTGCCGAATCAGGAGCGCCATGTGGACCGCCAGTCCCACGGCGATGGCCGCCGGGATGAGAAGGACGTGCATGAAGTAGAGCCTCGGGATGGTCGCGCTCGTCGGGAACTCCCCGCCGAAGACGATCTCGCCGAGGAAGTCGCCGACGAGCGGCACCGAGACGGTGAGGTTGTAGCCGATACTGGTCGCGGTGGCCGCGAACTCGTCGAAGGGGAGGGCGTAGCCCGTGTAGGCCGCACCCATCGCCAGCACCGCCAGTCCCGTTCCCACCACCCAGTTGATCTCACGGGGGTTGCGATACGCCCCCGTGAAAAACACCCGTAACATGTGTAAGCCGATGGAGGCGACGAAGAGGTGGGCCGCCCAGTGGTGGAGCCGTCGGATGAACATGCCGAACGGGACGGTGTAGGTGATGTGCAACACCGAGGCGAACGCCTCGGGCATCTCCTCGCCTTGGAACTCGGCGACGCTCCCGTCGTACTCCACGTCCGACGTGGAGGGTTCGTAGAAGAACCCGAGGAAGACGCCGGAGAGGACGAGAAAGAGGAAACAGAACAGGGCGACTTCGCCGAGCAGGAAGGAGTCCTCCGCGGGGAACGCCTTTCCAAGGAACGACTGACCGCTCCGCAGGTCGAGGCGGGCGTCGAACCAGTCGTACAGCCGCTCGGCGCGCGAGTCGGCCACGACTACCCACCTCCCGGCCCGACGGCGGCCTCGAAGTCGCCCGTGGCGACGAGGACGCCCTCGCTGGACAGCGTGATCGGTAGCTGTGGGAGCGGCCGCCCCGGCGGGCCGCCCACGACCGCCGCGCCCGCGGTCGGGTCGAACTTCCCGAAGTGACAGGGACAGACCAGTGTGTCGCCCTCACGGTCGGAGACCATACAGCCGGCGTGAGTACACACCTTCGAGTAGGCCGCGTAGCCACTGACGGTGAAGGCCATGTTTGTCCCGCCGCCGTAGGCGTTCTCGGGGTATCGCACCAAGAGCGTCGGCGCGTTCTCGATGCCCGGCCGCGGTTCGGGGAAGACGGTGAGCTGTTCGCCCTCGGCCAGCCGATCCTCGGTGACGGGCGTCCCGTCGCCGTCGACGAGAGTGATGCCGTCGGAGTAGATCGGTCCGCTGTACCCCCGCTCGAACACCTGGGTGAGGCCGGCGAGCGGGGCGGCGAGGCTGCCGATGGCGGTCAGTCCGCCGGCCGTCGCGAGCAACTTCGCGACGTCCCGACGGCGGACGGTGGTCCGCGCGCGCTCGTCCGCGAAGATGCTCGGCCGTGTCGTCTCACCGTGGCAGGGACAGTCCTCGCAGTCGTCGTCCGACGCCGTCATCCGTCGTGCCCCCGGCGTTCGGCCACCTCGATGTGTGGCATGAACCACGCGTAGTAGGCCACGGTCGACAGCGCCAGCGAGGTGAACATCCCCGCGGCGTATAGTCCGAAGTACTGGGTCCGGGCGAGCGTCAGATACTCGCCCGTAAAGAGCGCCGCGAAGACGATGGCGAGGACGGTCAGCCCGCCCATCGCGATCAACCCCTCGATGGCGTCGGACGCGTCGTGGTACTCGACGATCCAGCGACGCCCCGTCTCCAGCCACGGCAGGGTGACGACGCCGCCGTCCGTCTCAGCGGCGGCGTCGACGTCGTCCGGGGGCCTCACCGCGTCGTTCATGAAGCGATGCGCCGCGGTCAGCGCGCCGACGAGGCCGAAGAGCGCGACCCAGACGACGACGCCGACCTGGCTCGGCGACAGTTTGTTCGGCGCATCGACGAAGCCCTCCAGCGGCCGAATCTCCGTGACACTCTCGTCGATGGCGACTTCCTCCGAGGGCGGTTCGCCGTGGAGCGCGACGAACCACATCGGCAACAGGACCGTGACGATCATCGCGCCGATCAGTAGCGTGTTGCGTCTCATGGTTGGGAATCGTTGGCGAGCGAACGATGCACTCTCCGCCCACGGATGACCTCACCTGTCGCCGCAATAAACTATCCTGAGAATTGTAATGATTTGGGAACAACGTTCGGGGCGGGATTTATGCGTGGGCCGGTTCCCAGTCGGGGACGCGGCGGGCAGCGGACCGGATGATCGACACTACTAACTCCCGGTCACGGGAACTCGGGAACGACCCGAACATGAAACTTCACGAGTATCAGGCGAAGGGCGTCTTCGCCGACGCCGGGATTCCGACGCCGGACTCCCAGTTGGCGACGAGCGTCGACGAGGCCGTCGATGCCGGGGACGCCCTCGGCTATCCGGTGGCAGTCAAGGCACAAGTCCAGGTCGGCGGGCGGGGCAAGGCCGGCGGCATCGAGATCGCGACCGACGCGGACGAACTCCGCGCGGCCGCCGAGAACATCCTGGGCATGGATCTCAAGGGATACCACGTCGACCGCGTCCTCGTCGAGTCTGCCGTCGACTTCACGAACGAACTCTACCTCGGCGTGACGATGGACCGCGGCGAAGGCGAACCCGTCGCCATGGTCTCCTCCGAGGGCGGCGTCGACATCGAGGAGGTGGCCGCGGAGACACCCGAGGCCATCGCCCGCGAACACGTCGATCCCGCGTTCGGGATGCACTCCTACCAGGCCCGGAAGGCGGTCTACGAGGCGGACATCCCCCGCGACGTCTCGCGGGCCGTCTCCTCGGTGCTGGAGACGCTGTACGACCTCTGGGAGGCCAACGACGCCAGCGAGGCGGAGATCAACCCGCTGATGGTGACCGACGGCGGCGACGTCGTCGCCGCGGACGCCGTGATGAACGTCGACGACGACGCCCTCTTTCGGCACCCCGACCTCGCCGACATGGAGGAGGAGTCCTACACCGACGACCTCGAACGCAAGGCCGGCGAATACGGCTTCGACTACGTCCGTCTCTCGGGGAACGTGGGCATCATCGGCAACGGTGCCGGTCTCGTGATGGCGACGCTCGACCTCGTCGATCATTACGGCGGCGAGCCCGCGAACTTCCTCGACATCGGCGGCGGCGCCAAGGCCGAACGTGTCGCCAACGCCCTCGATATGGTCTTTTCGGACCCGAACGTCGACTCGGTCGTGTTCAACATCTTTGGCGGCATCACTCGCGGCGACGAGGTGGCCCGCGGCATCAACGAAGCGCTCTCACAGTTCGACGAGATTCCCAAGCCCGTCGTGGTCCGCCTCGCCGGTACCAACGCCAGCGAGGGGATGGAGATCCTCGATACCAGCCTCGTACGGGTCGAGGAAACCCTAGAAGAGGCCGTCCAGCGTGCCGTCGACGACGCCGCGGAGGTGACGAACTGATGAGTGTGTTAGTCGACGCTGACACCCGCGTCGTCGTCCAGGGCATCACCGGCGGCGAGGGCAAGTTCCACGCCGGGCAGATGATCGAGTACGGCACGAACGTCGTCGCCGGCGCGGTGCCCGGCAAGGGCGGCCAGGACGTCGACGGCGTCCCAGTCTACGACACCGTCCACGAGGCGGTCCGAAAGGAGGACGCCGACGCCTCCGTCGTCCTCGTCCCACCGGCCTTTGCGGCCGACGCGCTGTTCGAGGCGCTCGACACCTCGCTGGATCTGGTCGTCGCCATCACCGAAGGCATCCCGACCCAGGACATGGCGAAGGTAAACCGTCGGCTCCGCGAGACTGACACCCACCTCGTCGGGCCGAACTGTCCCGGCGTCATCACGCCCGGCGAGGCGAAACTCGGTATCCTGCCGGGCAACATCTTCGCCCCGGGGAAGGTCGGGCTAGTCTCCCGGTCGGGCACGCTGACCTACCAGGTCGTTGACAACCTGACCAGCCGAGGCATCGGTCAGACGACCGCCATCGGCATCGGCGGCGACCCGATCATCGGCACCTCCTTCATCGACGCTCTCGAACTCTTCGAGGCCGACGAAGAGACCGAGGCGGTCGCCATGTGCGGTGAGATCGGTGGCGAAGACGAGGAGGAGGCCGCCGAGTACATCGCCACGCAGATGGACACGCCCGTGGCGGCGTTCATCGCCGGGCGGACGGCCCCGCCGGGCAAGCGCATGGGCCACGCCGGCGCCATCGTCTCCGGGAGCGGCACCGGGACGGCCGAGAGCAAGATCGACGCGCTCAACGCCGCGGGCGTTCCCGTCGGCGACACCCCCGAGGAAGTCGCCGACCACATCGAGGGCTACCTGTAGCGACTTTCGCCCCGACTGCCCGCTCACGGGCGTGACCGACCCCGCCCGGCCTACGGTGCCGTCGACGACTAGTCGTCGGTCGCTTCGTCGGCGGACTCGGCGGTCGCCTCCGTCCTATCCAGGGGCGGCAGCGACGACAGGGGCCCGTGGTAGGTCGACCGATAGCCAAAGAGGACGTCGTGACCGTCGTCGGACATGAGGACGGGCCAGAACTCCTCGTCGGCGACGAGCGAGTCGCCGTCGACGTCGGCGAACCGGTCCCCGGGCGCGACGCGTTCGAAGTTCTCGCCGCGGAAGTGGTACGTCCGCCCCGGTTCCTTGTAGATGGGTTCGGTCACCTCGTAGAACTCCGGGTTCGGATCCGGCGGATCGCCGGGGAGGACACCCGTAACCTGGAGGAAGGCAACCAGACAGTCGTAGGCGTTGTCGGCGGCCGCCGCCGACCCCTGGTGGCCCGCCTCGATGTCGACGAAGCCCGGCAGTTCGGCGGATCGGCCGTCGGCGACGACGGTGAAATCGACCACCTGTTCGACGGGCAGGTGAGCCACGATCCCGCGTTCCCGTCCGTCCAGACACGCCACGTTGGCGAAGGGACGAGCGTACGAGACCGTCGAGTGGATGCCGAGCGCGGTACAGCCTCGCACTTCGGCCATGAGTTCGTGCGCCAGTCGCTCCTCGTACTGGTCGCTCTCCGGATCGCCGGGGAGACACCGGTTGAGATCCGTATCGACGTAGCGGACGCCCCGTTCGAGGGCACGTTCGTTGGCGACGATCAGTTTCGCCGGGCGGTCGACGTCCGGGTCCTCGTCGAGGAATCGCTCGATGGCACGGGCACCACAGGGTTCGTCCCCGTGGATCGCCCCGACGACGGCTACCTCGGGGGTGCCCTCGCCGAGCGTGTAGACCTGCATGGGCGTGTCTCCGACGCCCGTGACCGAAAAACTGTCCCATCGGGAGCGCCGATAACAAGCTTGATACTCGTCGCCGGGGACCGTTCGGCCAATGAGCACCCGAGTCAGCCGTCGGGAGGTGAGGACGACGACCGGCCCGGACGGTCGTCCGGATCGGTGATCCCGTCGCCGCCGCGGGCCATCGCCCGCCGACTCGCCGCGACGGCCCGTTTATCCACGGCGAAGCGGGCGATCCTGGGATACTACGCGGAGACCGGCCGTCTCGATTACCGTGCGCTCCGGATCAAGTCGGCGGTCGACGACACGCTCGATGCCATCCTCGACGACGTGTACGACGAGATCGAGGTCGCCGTCGCCGACGAACTGGGCGTCGACGAGGACGGAGTGACGTTCGCCTACGAGACGAAGCTCACGCTGCCGGCGGAGCTGACCCTGGGCTATCTGTACCGTCGGGCGCTCGGCCGGTCGACGGCGGGCTACGATCCCGTGGCCGACGAGACGACGGGTCTTCGCGGACGGGTCGGACTCGTCGATCCGTCGGCCCCCGCGAACCGCGAGGCCCGCGAGTACGTCGAACGGGCGGAGGAAGCGACGGCGCTCATCGTCCAAGCGCTGCTCGATGGCGACATGCGCGACGCGATCAACGACGACGAGTTCGCGGACTTCGAGGTGTCGGTGGCCGGCGACCCGGTTCCCGACCCCCGCCGGGTCGCCGAGATCGCACAGGCACACCTCCAGGACGTCGTCGAGACGGCGTTCGACCGCGCGCCCGATGCGGTCAGGACCGCCTACGACGACGCAGTCGAGCGATCGGAGGCCCACCAGGAACAGGACGACCGCTTCCGTGACCTGCTGGCGGCCGCCCTCGACGGCGACGTCGACGCTGCCGGGCGCATCGACGCCGAGTACAAGTTCGCGCCCGTTCCTGCGGACGCTCCGCTTCCAGCGCGCGAGCACGACCTGCCCTATCTGCGGACGCAGTACGACCGCGTCGGCGTCATCTACCGGGGGATGCTCGACGCCTACCGCGGCATCGGCTTCGAGATCCCAGACGCGTTCGGCACGTCCATCGTCCTCGCGATCATCGGCGCGCAGATCTGGTTGGACGACGTCGACGACTACCGGGACGACGTGGCCGAGGGACAACTCACGCCCGTCACCGCCGAGTACGTCCTCGCTGGGGACGACGCGACGGCCTACGAGAACGTCGTCTCCATCACGGAGCGGTATCTCGATCTGGCGCGGGCCCACGCGGAGGCGGCCGGGTCGCCACTCAACGGCATCGCCATCGAGTACATCCTTCGCTCCGGGGAACCGGGGCGACTGCCGGGAAGCGAGGCGTAGCTACCCGGGAGCGCCGCCGCCGCCACCGGCGTACATCCGGCCGACCTCCTCGAGATCCGTCGAGCCACAGTTGTCACACGTGACGGATTCCTGCTCTTCGCTACTCGTGAAGGTCGTCTCGCACTCTTGGCACTCGTAATCGTAGAGGACCGTCTCCCCTTCGTCCGGAGCCAGTAGTTCTTTCACCTTGTCCATGAGGCTCATACGGTACCACCATCCGAACGTTATCAGTTATCATTCATAATTGTTCGTGTTGTCCATCAGTTGCGTCCCAGGTCGAGGGTCGAGCCCTCCGCCACCAGTACGCCGCGGTCGATCGCGGTCTCGATGATCCGCTCACACTGGGGTTCGGATACGTCGTACGCGCCGGTCACGAGTCCGGTCAGGTCGGCCCGATCCATCGGGAACTCGCGGTTCTGGAGGAGACGGAGGACCTTGTAATACTCCGCGGGAACGTCGTCATCGTCGTCGGCCTCCCGCGTTCCTTCGCCCCCACTCGGCGACCCTTTGTCGTCGGTGGCCGATCCAGCCGCCGCCGCTCCGTCCTCCTCGGTCGTCGCGTCGTCCGCCGCGGTGCCAGTCGGGCCGTCCGGGGGCCCCGCCGAGTCTCCGTCGTCGGTCGCCGACTCGAAGGTGACTTCCTGGTGTGACGCGGGGGCTGGATCGACCGATCCCTCACCGGACTCCGGATCGGCCGCCCCGGCCAGCGGTTCCACCACCCGGCGAAGCTTCTCGTGACAGTCCGAACACAGCACCGCCGACCGTCCGTCCCCGGAGGGATCGAGGCGTTCCGGTACCACCTCGTACTCTCGAAGCGAGTCGCCGACGGCGCCACAGAAGTAACACGACCGCAACTGGACCATACCCGCACCTCCTGCAGGCGCGTGCTAAGTGTTTTCCCTCCGGCCTCACCACGGCCTGTGTGACCGTTCGTCAGCATACATCGCAGATATTTCCACGTCCATCCTCGAACACCACGAAAATATTTAATTAGCGACGGTACGTTGGTGGCTGTGTGATGGCACGCTACGTCTGCCCCGGCTGTGATCGGGAACTGGAAGCGGGGCCGTTTCGGATGACCTGTCCGACCTGTGGCGGACGGCTGATCAACTACCGACGGTCCCGGTCCTGACCGACGCCATCGCGCCTGCCGCGGTCAGTGGACGAGTTCGTCCCGATCGACCGGTTCGGCCGTCTCCCAGTACTCTCCGAACGTTTCCGTCGCCCAGGTACGAACCGCCGTTTCGTCGGTGTCGACCGATGCTTGGAGGACGCCGTTCGTATCCCGCAGGAGCATGTGTACGACGCCGTCGGCGACGGTGACGGCCAGTGGAATCTCCCCGTCACGGACCCGCACTTTCGCGGCCGGCGTGTCGAGCAACGAGTCGAGTCGTCGCCGCAAGCCGTCGTCGTCGGCGACGGCGTCCAGGGCCCGTCGGGAGAACACTCCTCGGGACGTCATCTCGCCGGCGCTTGCCCGCTCTTCGATCACCGTGAGGCTCCCCTCGTTGAACGCGTGGGAGAACACCCGGACGCTCTCGGCGGTGCGGAGGATGTCGAGCACCCGCTTGACCGGTGCGTTCGGCTTCGTTCCGCTCGGGACGGTGATCGTCGCGTCCTTGAACCGTCGCAGATCGACCCCGAGCGCATCGGTCGGGAGATACCGAACGATCGGACGGAGTTCGCCCTCGATCTCCATGATCTCCAGCAGATCGAGGAAGCCGTCGGCGACGAGTTCCCCGGTCGCGGTGGCGACGTATCCTCCCTCGGCGCGTCGAATCCACGACCGATCCTCGAAGTCCCGGAGGATCCGCCCCAGTGTCGCCTGCGAGGCGCCGGTTGCCACCGCGAGATCCGTCCGGGTGTGTCGCTCCCTCACGAGGCGTCGAAGCACTGCCACCCGGTTCGACGAGAGGGCGAGGAACTCGATCTCCGACAGTGCGGACTCCATACCCGCAGTCCTCCCCGACGAGACAAACCACTTTCGCCCCGTGAAATCGTTGCACGCTCCGCAGGACTGTGACGGTCTACGCCTATTTCTTGCCATGAAATAATTTATGAATTAAAATATACGTGGGCGGCACGTACGGTGGTCAATGAGTCACCTACTGCGGTTCTCGGCTTACGGAACGGGCGGTAACCTCCCCTTCGACGGGGTGGGGGAGTGAACGCGGCGAATCGCCGCTCGCTCGCCGCGTTCGCGGTGGCGGGTATCCTCTTTGGCGGCACCTTCGTCGCCGCGAAAGCCGGCCTCGCGTACTTCCCGCCCCTGCTTTTCGTCGCCCTCCGGTTTGACGTCGCCGCAGTGGCGCTGCTCGGGTACGCCGCGCTCACGACGGACCGCGTGGACCTGTTTCCCCGGACGTGGCGCGACGCCGCCGGCATCCTCGCTACCGGCGTGGTCGCCATCGGGATCACGAACGCCCTGCTGTTCGTGGGACAGGAGCACACCACGAGCGCCGTGGCCGCCATCGTGTTCAGTCTCAACCCCATCCTGACGCCCCTCTTCGCGTCCCTCCTGCTCGCGGACGAACGACTCTCACTCCGGGGCGTTGCGGGCATGGCCCTCGGCTTCGTCGGCGTCGCCATGGTCGTCAACCCCGATCCAGCGACCCTGATGGCCGGCGGCGTCGGCAAGGCCATCCTCTTTACCGGTGCGGTCTCCGGCGCACTCGGCAGCGTCCTCATCAGGTGGGCCGGTGGCGGGCTGTCGAGCACGGTGCGTACCGCTTGGGGACTCCCCTTCGCGGCCCTCTGTTGTCACCTGTTCAGCGTGTGGGCGGGCGAATCCCCCGGCGCGATCACGTGGGCACCCGAGGCGGTCGCCGCCCTCACCTACGTGGGCCTACTCGCCGGGGCAGTGGCGTACATCGCCTACTTCGGCCTCCTCGACGCAGCGGGCGCCATCCGTGCGAACCTCGTGTTCTATGTGGTGCCCGTCGTCGCCGCGGTTGGTGGCTGGGCGCTCCTCGCCGAGACGATCACGGCCCTCGCCGTCGTCGGGTTCGGAACCATCTTCGTCGGCTTCGCGGTGATCGGCAGCGAGTCGATTGACCTTCCGTCGATCCGCCACCGGATCGTGGGCGGCAGCAGCGAGTCGCTCGACGTTGGGACCGACGAACCACGGGGGTTCGAGGCGGACTGAGCGCGGTTATCGCCTACGCGGACGATGTGGACGCCGACGTGATCGTTCTCGGGCATCGAGGGTTGACCTATGGGTGGTCCACTCACCTCGGGAGCGTGGCCGACTGCGTCGTTCGGAACGCGGGGCGGCCCGTCCTCGTCGTCTGAGGCTTCGGTTCGACTTTTCTCCCTCCGTCTCGTAGTCCCAATATGGATCACGTCGACTACGTGTACACGACCGGGATGGACGAATCCGACCTCGATACTCGTCTCCGGGAGGAAACGAGCGCCGTCGTCGCTCTCGCCGACGGCGACGAAGCCTACGCAGTCCCGCTGAGCGACCATTACGACGGCGACCGACCCTCCTCCGTATCAGCACCCACGACGACAACGCCGAGAAGCGTCGCTTTCTGGAGACCACCGAGACCGCCACGTTCGTCCTGTACGCTGACGACCCCGGATCGTCCTGGAGCATTCACGTCCGCGGGCCGATCCGAAAGTGGGACGACGACCCCGACGAGACGACGCTCAACCAGTGGTTCCCGCCCTTTCGGCTGTTCGACGAGGCCGTCGGAGACGTGTCCTTCTCGCTGTACGAACTGGAGATGGACACCGTGATCGGTCGGGAACAGGTGTGAGCGGTCGTCGAGTGGGACGTGACTTCCCGCCTCGGGCGTGTTTCCCGGTCGGAAACGGTTGGGGGCGTCGTATCGATCGGCTCCGAGACGCGTATGCGATCACACATCGTCGGTAGGAGTAGGAGCCAGGGGTGGGATTCGAACCCACGAAGTCTCGATTACAAGTCGAGTGCATGAACCGCCCATGCTCCCCTGGCACGCCGACAGCTTATCCGTCCCCGCGGGAGCGTTTATCGTTTTCGACCTCCTGCTCCAACGTGATCCGGTCGGGTCGATATCCCCGTCGCTCGTACAGGCGGATCGCGTCCTCGTTGTCGGCCATCGCTTCCACGCTGATGACGTCGGCACCCCGATCACGAAGAGCCGTCTCGGCGGCGTCCAGTAGCGCCGTGCCGACGCCGGACCCCCGCTGCTCGGGGACGACATAGAGGTCGTGGACGCGTCCGCGGACCGCGTCCTGCACGAGCGGTCCGCGCTCGATGCCGTACCGGACGAAGCCGACGAGCGTCGCCGCCGCTCGGGCGACGTCGAGGCGTCCGTCAGCGGCCGCGCGGGCCATCCTCTCCCTGATCGGCTCCCGACTCGCCTCCGCACGGATGTGGGATCCGTACCGACGCTGGCCGGACGCGAGCGACACCCAGAAGTCGGCAACCTGCGCCGCGTCGGCCGGTTCCGCCGGTTCGACGGTGACCATGTTCGGTCTACGGGGACGCCGCCGAAGTCAGTTCCGTCCGGTCGCATCCTCGAACTGTCCATCAGTTAAAAGAAAGGTTTATACTTGCGTCACGTTCCCACACAGCACGAGAGGATCAATGGGATTTACCGAATCGTTCACGGGCGGGCGACGGCTGACGGCCGACCGAATCCTGGCGGCCGTGTTCGTCGCCGTCGGGCTCTTTCTCGCCGGCGATCTACTCTGGGGGCTGTTGGTCTCCGGTGCGATCCGCTTCTCTCGCGTCGGCTCCCTCGTCTGGGACGGCATCATGCGTGGCCTCGTCGTCGGGCTGGCCGGCATCGGCCTCTCGATGACCTACAGCATCCTGAACTTCGCGAACTTCTCGCACGGTGACTACATCACGAGCGGCGCGTTCGCCGGGTGGGCGACGACCTACCTGCTCGCCGGTCTGGGCCGAGCGGACGTGGGGTCGCTCCTGCTCGTCGGTGCCGGTGGTTCGGTCCTCGGCGGGGCACTCGGCATCGGCGTGACGACGACGCCCGTGGCGGTCGCGGCTGGTGTCGTGGTCGCCGGCGTCGTCACCATCCTACTTGCGCTGGCGCTCGACCGGGTCGTTTACGAGCCCATCCGCTCGGAGAGCGGGATCACCCTGCTGATCACGAGCATCGGCGTCGCGTTCGCACTTCGCTACCTGATCCAGTTCGTCTTCGGCTCCAGCGTTCGCGGAACCACCGCTGCCGGCGCCATCCCGCAGGTGCCGCTCTACTTCGTCGACGGGGTCGTCCGCGTCGACGCCCACGACGTCACCCTCCTCGTCGTCTCCGTGGGGCTGATGCTCGCCGTTCATCTCCTCCTCCAGCGGACGAAACTCGGCAAGGCGATGCGGGCGATGTCCGACGACGAGGACCTCGCGCGCATCACGGGCATCCCGACCGAACGGGTCGTCCGTGCGACTTGGATCGTCGGCGGCGGCCTCACCGGCGTCGCCGGCTACGTGTTCGTCCTCTGGAAGGGGACCCTCGGGTTCAACGACGGCTGGCTGCTCCTCCTCCTGATCTTCGCGGCGGTCATCCTCGGCGGGATCGGCTCCATCTACGGCGCCATCGTCGGCGGCCTCGTCATCGGCGTCACAGCCTCCGTCTCCGTGCTCTGGATCCCCGCCGCCTTCTCGCGGGCCGCCGCGTTCGTCGTGATGATCGTCATCCTGCTCGTCCGCCCCCAGGGGCTGTTCTCCGGGAGGTCGACCGCATGAGCGCCGTCGACTCCGCGAGACGGCTCTGGGAGGAGGACGCGGCCAAGATCACTGCCGTCCTGTTCGCCATCTACGCCGCGTATCTACTGAGCGGGCTCGTCCTCGGCTACAGTCTCCGTGGCCAGTTGAACTCCCTTGCGTCGCTGACTTTCTACATCGGCGTCTTCGCCACGCTCGCGCTCGCGCTGAACCTCCACTGGGGGTACACCGGCCTGTTCAACATCGGCGTCGTGGGCTTCATGGCCGTCGGCATCTACGTGATGGCGTTCGTCTCCAAACCCCTGTACGGCTCCGGCGGCGCAGCCCAGGTCGGCGGCCTCGGTCTTCCCATTCCGGTCGGCATCCTCGCCGGGATGGCCGCCGCCGCGCTCCTCGGGTTCGTCGTCGCCCTTCCCGCGCTCCGCCTCCGCGCGGACTACCTCGCCATCGTCACCATCGCCATGTCAGAAATCGTTCGCTTTACCTTCCTCTCCTCGACGTTCCAGCGGTTCCAGGTCCCTCACACCCTCGCCGGAGACACCACCCGCGTCGGCTTCGGCGGTGGGAGCGGCCTCATCCTCGATTTCCCCGACCCCCTGCTGGCGTTCATCGACATGCTCGGTCTCTCGGGCGTCTACGGCGGCCTCGTCGCACTCGTCGGGCGGGTAGTGCCGAACAACCCCGACCCCATCGTCCACAGCCTGGTCTACGGGATCGTCCTCCTCGGGATCGTCGCCGCCTACTTCTGGCTCCTGAAGCGGACCGGCGAGTCGCCGTTCGGCCGCGTGCTGAAGGCGATCCGTGAGGACGAGGACGTGGCCCGCGCCCTCGGCAAGAACACCGACCGGTTCAAGATCAAATCGTTCATGCTCGGTTGTGCGCTGATGGGTCTGGTCGGCATCCTCTGGCTGATGGGACAGGGGGCAGTCACGCCCAACTTCTTCCGCCCGCGACTCACCTTCTTCGTCTGGATCGCGCTCATCATCGGCGGCGCCGGATCGAACACCGGCAGCGTGATCGGGGGGGCCATCTTCGCGGCCGCACTCTACCAGGGACCGCTGTACTTCCAGAACCTCGTCACGAGCGTCTTCCAGCCCGGCGACGCGCCGGGGAGCTTCGGGCCCGCCGTCGCGCCGCTGATCGCCGAACTCGATCCCGTCCCCTTCCTGGTTTATACGCTCGACTCCGTCCGCCAGCTCCAGCTCGTCGTCATGGGCGTGGTGTTGGTCTGGCTGATGCACAACCGCCCCCAGGGGATACTCGGCCACCGCAAGGAGACGGCGGCTGCCATTCCTCTCGTCGGTCGATCGGCCACCGAGGCGGCCGGGAACGAGGCCGCCACCGAATCCGACGGAGGTGAGGAGGGTGAGTGACGCCGCGGAGCGGTCGCGACCCGAGGTCACCGACACGCCACTCCGGGTCGAGGGACTGGAGAAGCGCTTCGGCGGCATCACCGCCGTCGACGGTGCGACGTTCGAGGTCGAGCGGGGCACCCTCACGGGGCTGATCGGGCCGAACGGTGCCGGCAAATCGACGACGTTCGATCTCATCACCGGGATGCTCACCCCCGACGCCGGGAGCGTTGTCTTCGACGACGAGGACATCACCGGGCTCGACCCTCACCGGATCGCCGACCGCGGTCTGGTCCGCACCTTCCAGATCGCCCGCGAACTCAAGGAGATGACGGTCCTGGAGAACATGATGCTCGCCCCGAAGGCCCAGCGTGGCGAGCGGCTCTGGCGGTCGTTCCTCCCCGGCGCCCGCGGGAGCGTCGTCGAACAGGAGACGGAACTGCTCGATCGGGTGTGGGAGACCCTGGAGTTCTTCGAGATCGAGCACCTCGCCGAGGAGTACGCCGGCAACCTCTCGGGGGGGCAGCGAAAGCTGCTCGAGATGGCGCGGGCGCTGTTGACCGATCCCGACGTCCTGCTGCTCGACGAGCCCTTCGCCGGCGTCAATCCGACCCTCGAGAGCCGACTGCTCGAACACGTCCACGAACTCCGGGATCAGGGGTATACGTTCCTGCTCGTCGAACACGACATGGATCTCATCATGAACAACTGCCGGCACGTTATCGTGATGCATCAGGGACGGATCCTGACCGAGGGGACCCCCGCGGAGGTCAAGGCGAACGAGGAGGTCATCGAGGCGTATCTGGGAGGCGACGTATGAGTGTTGACGGTGACTTGCTCGTCGTCGAGGACCTCGACGCCGGCTACGACGACCTGCAGATCCTCGACGGCGTCGACCTGACCGTCGACGACGAGGAGTACGTGACCATCGTCGGCCCGAACGGCGCCGGCAAGTCGACCGTGATGAAGTCCGTCTTCGGGCTGACGACACACATGGGCGGGACGATCCGGTTCGACGGCGCGGACATCACCGATCGCTCGCCCGAGGAGATCATCCACGAGGGCATCGGCTACGTCCCCCAGTCCGACAACGTGTTCGCGTCCCTCTCCGTCCGGGAGAACCTGGAGATGGGCGCGTACATCCTCGACGAGATCCCAGAAGAGCGGCTCGGGGCGGTGTTCGAGCGCTTCCCGATCCTCGAAGAGCGACAGGCCCAGTCCGCGGGGACGCTCAGCGGCGGGCAACGCCAGATGCTCGCGATGGGACGGGCGCTCATGCTCGATCCGGGACTCCTCCTGCTGGACGAACCCAGTGCCGGTCTCGCCCCGGATCTGGTCGACGAGATGTTCGATCGAATCGACGGGATCAACGACGCCGGGACCGCGATACTGATGGTCGAACAGAACGCGAAGGAAGCACTCCGGCGGTGTGATCGCGGCTACGTCCTCGCCAACGGACGGAATCGGTTCGAGGGCGACGGACGGACGCTCCTCGACGACGAGGAAGTCCGCCGCGAGTTCCTCGGCGGCTAGCCCGACAGCGCCGTCTCGATGACCGAGGAGTACGACGACTCACCGATGTTGAACGCCACCTGATCGGTGACCGTCCCGTCGAAGGCGTTCTCGAACACTTCGGTGAAGCGATTCGAGAGCTGTTGGCCGTAGTCGTTGTTGACGTAGAGCGTCGCAGCCGTCGAGTTACCGAGCCGATCGGAGGCTACCTGTGCCATCACCCGTCCCTGTAGCTGATCCGAGGGGGCCGTCCGGAAGATGTAGTCGTCGTCCTCGAGGTTGGTGACCGAGAGCGCGGTACTCGACGGCGAACAGCCGACGATCTGGTTGGGGATGAACACTTCCTGTGAGACGGGGACGTTCACGCCCGAAGACGCCGAGCCACAGACGCTCGGCATGCCCGCGTTGACGAGCGTCTCCGCCGCCGTGACCCCCGCCGAGGGCGAGGTTTGGGTGTCCTCGACCTGCGCGTTGACCTCCAGATCCAGGTCCGAGTCGTTGACCTGCCGGGCCGGCAACTGGGCCGCCTGGATCATCGGGCCGCCGACGGACGCGAGGTCACCCGTCTCCGGCAGCAGGATGCCCACGTCGATGGTCCGGCCCACCCCGCCCGGTCCGCTGTCGGCGCTCGGCCCGCCGCCATCCGGGTTCTCGCTCTCGAAGTTCTGGACCTCGATCTGTGTGGTTCCTTCGGTGTCGGCGCCCTGGAACTCCCAGATGGAGTAGGCCGCGGAGGCGGGGTCGCCCGCCGAATTGAAGTTGGTCGAACTGGAGGCGCCCTGGTAGTTGATGTCCTCGCCGTTCGCCGCCGCTTCGACGGCGTCGAGGAAGTTCTGGGGGCCGTACTCGTCGCCGCCGGGGTTGGCGATCCGGCGCATCTGATCCTTGACGGACGTCCCGTCGTTCTCCCCCGCCGCCGCGTTCGCGAGGATCTGAATGGCGACCGAGTCGTAGGACTGTGAGGTGAACACGCCCGGCGAGGAGTCATACTGGTTCTGGAACAACTCGTTGAACGCCTCCTGGTTGGGCCCGCCCGCGGCGGGCGCCGTTCCGATGACGTTGGCCATGTCGTTGCCGACTTGTCCGGGCATGGCACCGTCGCGGAGGCCGTCCGGGACGAGGATGTCCTGTTCGCCACTCGACATGGAGTAGTAGTCGCGGAACAGCTGGATCCCGCTCTCGGGGTAGCCGATGACGACGAGCATATCGGGTCCGCCGTCGCCGCCGTCGCCGCCGCCGTTACCGTTGCTGCCGATACATCCTGCGAGTCCGACGGTACCGGCCGTTCCGGCACCGACCAGGAAAGCACGTCGACCGATATCGCGTACCATACAGTGTGCAACGGTCGGATAATTTATAAACTCTTCCGAGAACTTTCCCCAGTCGCTGGCGTTGCCCGCCGCGACGTCTCCGCGACGCGTCGTCGGTTGGTACCGGAGGGGCCGCGCGTCTCAGGCGTCGCCGACGAACGCTTCGGCGCCCTCGTAGAACCAGTAGCCGTTCTCGCGCATCGCCTCGCCGAGGGCACGGTGGAGTGCGACAAAGTCCTCGAACTCGTCCTCGTCGACACCCTCGAAGACGTCGCGCACCGAGACGACCGTCTCGAAGTCGATTCGCACGGGGTCGTCCCCGTACTCCTCGACGAACGCCGCGACGTCGAGCGGGAAGTCCTCCTCTTCGTCCACCTTCTTCGCGATGACGGCGTGACCGTACTTCCGTCGGCCCTCGCTTCCCTCCTCGCCGTCGGGGTCGTGTGGCCAGTCCATACCCGACCCTCGGACGGGCGGCCCAAAGCCGTTACGTTCGGTCCGCGAAAAGTGGGGGGTCGGTCACCACGGGGTGAACCGGTGTACGTTTCGGGCGTGTTCGAGGAGTTCCTCCGTCGAATCGAAAGACTCACCACACCCACACCGGTGCAACGACGCCGGGGTCGACCCCTGTGTCGACATACACGACCGTTGTACGTCCACATATATAATTATTGTTCGGATCGTTTGGTGACGTGTATCGTGGTGACTCGTCGCACGGTCGCCTTTCCACTGGCGGTCGCGACAAAACGGTGGGACTTCCGCGAGTGAGCGGTCACCGACAGATCGAGACGAACGGAGTGAATCGAGAGAGGTCGGTCGGACTCGGATTCGAACCACGGTCGGACGCTATCTTGCTCGCTTCGCTCGCAAGACTGCGACCCCCCCGATTCGAATCTCAGTGGCCGCTTTTCGCTCACTGGGGTTCGCGACAAAACGGTGGGACTGGGATTCGAACCCAGGAAGCCGTGAGGCTACCTGCTTTCAAGGCAGGCGCAATGGGCCGCTCTGCCATCCCACCACGACCTGTCGGTCGTAACCCTGCGCAGTCCGGCGATTATCTCAATCCATCGGTCAATCCAGCATGAACTCCGCTCAACCCATCGAACCTGAGTCGAACCGACTCCAAACCGCTCACACGCCGGATCATGGCAGGTACACGGACGTCTGACCGGGAATCAGTTGAAGGTGTCGTTCTTATTAGCGAGCCAGCCCTCAACGCGCTGACTGAGTGGTAACGTATCTCGACAACGTCAAGCTTGCCGTCAGATCCTCCTTCGGGTGCAACGACGATCCGTTGGGTACGGATATCAAGGTCGAAGGCGGAAAGTCGGGGGGTCGTACAGCCGAGGGACTACTCCACCAACCTGGAACGGCAGCGGACTAGAGATACTGTCCTCGAATACGAGAGCGTCCAGTCCTACGCCACCCTCGCTCCAGAGAAGCGACGGCAGCGAATGATGTGTTTCGCGGAACGCTTCGCGAAAGGGTGAACGATATTGGCCGAGAAGACTGGGAGTGGGCTAGCGGCGTCAAATACGTCTCTCTCGTCAACGTGTCCCTCGACGGAGGACTCCGCCCGGTCGAAGCCGGTCGCGCAACCGTCAATCGGGCCGTCTCGACGACTGCGTCCTCCGGATTCCCGAAGAAGAATCGTCGAAGAGCACCGGTGACTGGCAGGTGCGTCTCACCGAAACGACGACTGGTGTCTAGCTCGGTCGCTGGAGGAACGCGGGTTATACGACAGACACGCCGATACGGACGCGCTCGACGACATCGGATGGTGTAGTGATCGTCAGGCGACCAGATCCTTGTTAATAATCACCGTCTGTGAGGGGTTGTGAACAACGCGTACGGAGATCGCGCTCCCTCGTCTCAGTTCACAATCCCCTTTTGCTATCCGGAAAATAATGCTGTCGCCAGTGGTGTACTGCCCTCCCTGTAAGAGCGCCACGCCGTTATCCACACCGTCTACCTGATTGTCGATCGTATTCAACGAACTCTCGTCAAAAATGTCATCCCCCTCGATTTGCCCATCTGATTCGCGGATCGCATTGCCCGATCCTGCTGGAAGATTGACTATTCGTCCTTGTTTCGTTCCTGCTTCACACTCAGCCCGCACCGATATCTCGATATCCGAGACTGCGATAGAGTCACCGGCAACATGCATCAATTTGACAATACTTCCACTGTCCCCTTCTTGTGGTATAAACTCGCCACTCGTCTGAGCAACCATCGGCGCGGGGTCGTTGAGGTTCTCTGTAAAACCGAGAGCGAACGAAGCGATAGTCGCGGCTAAGATAACGACAATCGCGACCAGTAAAATAACCGAGATAACGGACGAGACGGCTCGATTTCCACGCACGATCTGTATCTCGAGTCGTATGATAATACAGGGTCGTTTGAACCCTTTATTGTATCGACTCCGTATTCAGCCCGCTGCTCCTGTCGATTGCTGAGAACTTCAAGAGAGACCTATTCACAACATCCGACCGACGTTGCCAACGGCTGACTTCGGGGAGGCGCGGAACAGCATCACCTCCCGACGCTCCCATCCGTCCAGATGTAGATCCCGATCCAGAACTGAGCCACGTATTTTGTTACCAGGGTCACGTGCCGATGGATGCTCCCGCCGGGAGTTCGCCGATCTGAGGTTCCTGTCTCGGAAGATGCGCGCAATAGGTCGCTCTCTCACCACGGCGCTTCGAACCCCCTGCCGATCAGAGGCCGTTCGCCGTCCTTGCGGACGGATCGTCGACGCTCAGCTCCGGACGAGCCGTGGCTCCGCCCCATCGCGATCCACCCGGAGGCCAATCCGGTCCAGAAACGCGGCGGTGTTCGCGGGGACGATCCGTTCGGCGTCGACTCGCGCGTTCAGGAGGGGGAGCACGTCCACCAGGTCCGCGCCCGTCTCGAGGACCGGCTGGATCGGCAGGAAGTCGACGTCGTGGCCGGCGTCGCGTCCCCGGTCGGTGAGCGTCTCCACGGCCGGCGGGGTGAACGCGTCGGCGAAGTCGACGGGGTCGGTGAAGCCGGCGTAGTAGACCCGCCCGCGGGTCGACGCGCCGAGGACGACTTCGGCTCTGCGGAGCTTCATCGCCGCGTTGTCGACGAGCGTACGGGTCAGAAACGGCGCCGACCCCTGAACGACGGCCGCGGAGGTGACGCCTTCCTCGCGCAAGAGATGCGTGATCGTGTTGCCCGCACGGGCGTCGAACGCCGATCCGACCTGTGGCTCGAACCGTGCGTCGCCCGGATCGTCGAGGGCGCCGGCCGCGAGCGCCCGGACCGCCGCCTTCGCGGTCGTGTCGGTGACGTGTTCGGACGGCAGGAGGTCGTCCGGACGGTAGTTGACGAGGAGGTCGCCACCCGAACGGGAGACGGCGACGAAGACGTCGCGACACATCGCGGCGTAACACTCCGCGGCCTCTGCCTCGGTCAGGGGGCTGGTCGCCGCGAGGTCGGTCGCGACAAGTCCCTCGCGTGGGGGGTCCGCCATGACAGCGATGGTGGTCATGGCTCCCGTTCGTGGCGGCGTGGCCTTGAACGCGCCGGTCCGGGATCAGTCGCGGGCGCCGCTTCGGCCCTTCGTCTGTCGATAGTCCCGGTCGAGCACCGACTCGGCGACGTGTTCGACGAACGCGTCGGTGTCGGCGTCGGTCTGATCGCTCAGGCCCTGCATCGGAACGAGTTCGAACCCGCGTCCGCGGATCGTCGTCGCGTGACACTCCTCGACGGAGAGCGCGTCGGCGTCCCGCGTCGTGTGTTCGACCGCCACCCCCCGAAGTGCCAGCGCACCGATCGGGACGATGATCTCCGGATTGATCATCCGCACGTCGGCGGTCAGATAGGCGTCACAGGTCGCGACTTCCTCGTCCGTCGGTCCGCGGTCGGGGTGCCGACAGCGGGTGAGGTAGGTTAGGTAGGCATTGTCGAGTTCGGGTTCGGCGGCGTCGGCTGGCGAGTTCGAGAAGCCGAGGTCGCCCAGGATCCGCTGGAGGCGACGGCCGGCGTCGTCGCCGGTGAAGGGGATGCCGGTGCGGTCCGCTCCGGGTCCGGGCCGGCCGCCGACGAACATGAAGTCCGCTCCCACGTCGCCGTAGCCGTGGACGACGTTCGTCCGCACGTCACGGAGGTTCGGGCAGTTCCGACACTCCTCGTCCATGCCGAACGGGTTGTCGGGGTGTTCCTGTGCTGGGTCCACACGCACTGCAAGGCTCCCCTGAGTGAAAAGCGGTCGGTCCCGACCGGGCTTAGGAGTTCGAGACGCGCCGCCGGTTGACGACGCCGACGTTGTTGGCGACGTCCTCGGTGATGACGCGGAAGGCGTCGGCTGTGGGGTTGTCGTCTTTCAGGACCATCGGCTCGCCACCCGTTCGGATCTCGGGGTCGAGCGGGACTCCTCCCAGATAGGGGAGGTCGTTGGCCTCCGCTAGCCCGCGACCGCCGCCGGAGCCGAACACGTCGTGTTCGCCGCCGCAGTCCGGACAGATGAAGGTGCTCATGTTCTCGATCAGACCGAGAACGTTCGTGTCGTGGCGGCCGAACATCCGGATGCCCTTGCGGGCGTCGTCGACGGCGACTTCCTCGGGCGTGGTGACGATGACGGCACCGGTAAGCGGGAGGGTCTGGAGGATGGTGAGTTGGGTGTCGCCGGTACCGGGTGGCAAGTCGAGCACGAGGTAGTCGAGTTCGCCCCACTTCACGTCCTCGACAAGTTGGGTGAGCACCTGGTGGACCATCGGGCCACGCCAGATGACCGGGTCGTCCTCGCCGACCATGAACGCCATACTGATGAGCTTCACGCCGAACCGCTCGGGCGGGACGATGGTGTCGTCGTCGGTCGTAGTCGGGGGATCTTCGGAATCGAGCATCCGGGGGACGTTCGGCCCGTAGACGTCGGTGTCGAACAGGCCGACACGAGCCCCGAGTTTCGACAGGCCGGCCGCGAGGTTCACCGCGACGGTCGATTTGCCGACGCCGCCCTTCCCGGAGGCGACCGCCACGATGTTTTTCACGCCCGGTAACACCTCGTCGTCGCGTAGTTCGGCCGGCCGTTTCGCCGTGAGATCCACGTCCAGTCCGGCCGCCCCGAGGGTCTCCCGTACGTCGGCGGCGATGGCACTCTCCGAGGGGGCGTAGGGCGCCCCAAGTGCCAGCGAAACCTTCGCCGTCTCCCCCTCGACGGCCACGCCGTTGACCAGTCCCAGCGACACGATATCGTCGCCGAGATCGGGGTCGGTCACCTGGCCGAGCAACTCCCGTACGTCGGCTTTGTCCATGCGGTAGCCTCGGCGAGAAGGTCTGATAAGGGTTTTGTCGCGCGTGGGGACGAGAAACCGATCGGACCAACACGGACCGGACGGATGTAACTGCTGTTGGTTACATAATGCCCGGAAGAGGGTCGACATTTAAGCCTCTCCGGACGAACGATACGGTAGAATGCTGGAGGACGACTTCGGGCGGGAGGTATCGGGCGTACGCGTCTCGCTCACCGACCGCTGTAACTTCGACTGTGTCTACTGCCACAACGAAGGACTCGGTGACACGCGGGGGCCGATGGAGCCACAGGACGACGAGATGTCGACCGACGACGTCGTCACCTTTCTCGAAGTCGCCACGGAGTTCGGCGTCGACAGCGTGAAGTTCACCGGCGGGGAGCCGATGCTCCGGGACGACTTGGAGGAGATCATCCGTCGGACGCCGGACTCGATGGAAGTGTCGATGACGACCAACGGCACCTACCTGCCCGGTCGCGCCGACGCCCTGGTCGACGCCGGCCTCGAACGCGTCAACGTCTCGCAGGACGCCCTCGACCCGGAGGCGTTCGCGGAGATCACGAAGTCGGGAGCCTACGAGAAGGTGATGGAGGGGGTCGACGCGGCGCTCGACGCGGGGCTGGACCCCGTGAAACTGAACATGGTCGTCTTCGAGCACACCGCGGGCTACGTCGAGGGCATGGTCGACCACGTCGCCGAAAACGAGGGGCTCCAGCTCCAGTTGATCGAGTACATGCCCGAACTCACGGGCAAGCCCGAGTGGAACGTCGACATCGAACGCGTCCACGACTGGCTGGCAGATATCGCCGACGAGGTCGAACACCGCGAGATGCACGACCGCAAGCGCTACTGGGTGAGCGGGACCGCCCCGGACGCTCCGGCCGCGCCTCCGGACGATCGAGGGATGGTCGAAATCGTCGACCCCGTCGAGAACCCGACTTTCTGTGCCAACTGCCACCGGGTCCGGGTCACCCACGAAGGCTACCTGAAGGGCTGTCTCAACCGCAACGACGACCTCCGGTCGATGGGCGAGATGACGAAAGCCGAGATCCGCGAGACGTTCCGTGAGACCGTCGCCAACCGCGTCCCCTACTACGGCGAGTACATGATCCGGAACGACGACGGTGAATGGGAGGTCAACGAGAAGTACCTCGGCACGCCGACGGCCTGACCGCAACCGCCCTCTGTTTTGTCGTGCGAGGCCGGCACACGCCCCTGGCCTTTCGTGATGTTTAAGTATCGCCCCCGGGTTGAACCGAGTGCATACGCTGCAGGGGCGCCCGGCCCCGAGTCCGGAAGAGCGATGATTCGGACGACGAATCATCTGCCAGCAAATCCGCATGGATTTGCGAGGGCGACGATACAGAACGCAAGTGTTGCGGTAGCCAAGCCTGGCCCAAGGCGCAGGGTTGCTAACTCTGTGGCGTCAAGCCTCCGGGGTTCGAATCCCCGCCGCAACGCTCGCACCCACATACACATGAGTGCAGAAGAACCACAGGACGGCTCCCCCGATGACGACGAAGACCTTCGGTACTTCGTCCGAATCGGCCAGACCGACCTCGACGGGACGAAAGCCGTCGAGCGGAGCCTCACCGACATGAACGGAATCGGCAAGCGCACGGCGCGCATCGTCGCCGACGCGGCCGACGTGGATCGAACCGCCACGTTCGGTCGCCTCGACGACGACGAAATCGACCGCGTAATCGAGGTCGTGGAGAACTTCGCCGACGAAGTCCCCGAGTGGATGGTGAACCGCCGGGACGACTTCTACACCGGCGAAAGCAGCCATCGAGTCGGCTCCAACCTCAGCCAGACGCGCACGCAGGACATCAACCGGATGAAGATGATCGACTCCTACCGTGGCGTCAGGCACAAGCGCGGCCAGAAGGTGCGCGGCCAGCGGACGAAGTCCACCGGCCGCACCGAAGGCACCATCGGCGTCAACGTCGAGGCCATCAAGGAGGACATGGCCGAGGAAGCCGCCGAGGAGGAAGAGGCCTAACATGACGACCGGCAAGAACACCAAGTTCTACGAGACGCCGAATCACCCGTATCAGGGCGAGCGCATCGCCGAGGAGGCGGACCTCCTCGATCGCTACGGCCTGAAGAACAAAGAGGAGCTCTGGCGGGCACAGTCCGAGCTACGCTCCATGCGTCGCGAGGCGCGGCGACTGCTCGGCGACGCCCAGGGCGACGTCGAGGTCGCGGCCGAGGCGGGCAGCGAGTTCGTCGCCCGCCTCCAGCGACTCGGCATCCTCGGGAGCGAGGACGACATCAGCGACGTCCTCTCGCTCGAGGTGACGGACCTGCTCGAACGGCGACTGCAGACGGTCGCCTACCGGAAGGGGCTCGCACACACGCCCCAGCAGGCCCGTCAGTTCGTCAGTCACGGACACATCACCGTCGACGGCGCACGCGTGCAGACGCCCTCGAAGAAGGTGGAAATCGACGAACAGCCGACCGTCGACTTCGACGAGAACAGTCCGCTCGCGGACGACCTGCACCCCGAACGCGCGGAGGCCCAGGAATGAGCGCCGAAGAGGAGGACAAGTGGGGTATCGCCCACGTCCACGCGTCGTTCAACAACACGCTCATCACGATCACCGACCAGACCGGCGCGGAGACGCTCGCCAAATCCAGCGGCGGGACGGTCGTGAAACAGAACCGCGACGAGGCGTCGCCCTACGCCGCCATGCAGATGGCCGAAGTGGTTGCCGAGGAGGCCATCGCGGCCGGCGTCGAGGGCGTCCACGTCCGCGTGCGCGGCCCCGGTGGCAACGGCAACAAGTCCCCCGGGCCGGGCGCACAGGCGACGATCCGTGCGCTGGCCCGTGCCGGCCTGGAGATCGGTCGCATCGAGGACGTCACGCCGATGCCGCACGACGGCACGCGCGCGCCGAAAAACAGCCGCCTCTAACATCATGGTAGCCGACTTCGAGGTCGAGTTCATCGAACGCGACGACCGGAACGCGCGGTTCCTCGTGCGAGGAGTCACGCCGGCTTTCGCCAACGGCATCCGCCGGGCGATGATCGCCGACGTGCCGACCTTCTCCATCGACACCGTCCGGTTCGTCGAGAACTCGTCGGTCATGTTCGACGAGATGATCGGTCTCCGACTGGGGCTGGTGCCGCTGACGACCCCCCTCGACGACTTCGAGGTGGGCGAGACGGTGACGCTGGCGCTCGACGTCACGGGACCGGATACGGCCTACTCGGGCGACATCGAGACGTCCGAGCCGCTGGTCGAACCGGCGGACGACAACATCCCGATCATCGAACTCAAAGAGCAACAGCGGATCGAACTCGAGGCGGACGCCGTACTCGAAACGGGCCGCGACCACGCCAAACACCAGGGCGGCGTGGCCGTCGGCTACCGCCATCTCCAGCGCGTCGAGGTCGTCGACGACGCCGGCGAGTTCGACGAGGGCGAACCGAACATCCTTCGCGGGGTCATCGAGACCGAGGACGGCGAACTCGTCCCGACCGACGAGTTCGATCACGACCTCACCAACCGGTATCCCGGCAAGGATCTGGCGGTACACGACGTGTCCGACGCGTTCGTCTTCCACGTGGAGACCGACGGGTCGTTCAGCGTCGAGGAACTGGTCACGCGCGCCGCCGAGTCCATCGGCGACCGCGCGGCGGAACTGGAAACGAAAGTCGCAGTCTAACTACGAGACCCCATGCCCCGAACACCACTACCGACGCTCGCCCGCCCGCACAGCGATGCGGCCGCGGCCGGCGCGGGGACCGAAAGTGGTTTGAAGGGGCGACCGATACTGCGACGTGCGTGCAGGGATAGCCAAGTTAGGCCAACGGCGCAGCGTTCAGGGCGCTGTCCCATAGGGGTCCGCAGGTTCAAATCCTGCTCCCTGCACTCCTTTCTGGAGGTAGACAATGAGTAAGACGAATCCGAGACTCAATAGTCTCATCGCCGAGTTGAAGGCGGTTTCCCGCGAGTCCGGTGCCGGTGTCTGGCAGGACGTCGCGGACCGCCTGGAGAAGCCACGGCGCACCCACGCGGAGGTCAACCTCGGGCAGATCGAACGCTACGCCCGCGAAGAGGAGACCGTCGTCGTGCCCGGCAAGGTGCTGGGCAGTGGTGTGCTCGAAAAAGAGGTTACGGTCGCGGCCGTCGACTTCTCGTCGACGGCGCGACAGAAGATCGAACGGGTCGGGGACGCCGAGCGACTGGAACACGTCGCCGAGGCGAACCCCGAGGGCGCCAACGTCCGGGTGATTCGATGAGCCTCGCCGAGTTCGACGCCGACGTGGTCGTCGACGCCGGTGACTGCATCATGGGCCGGGTCGCCAGCGAGGTGGCCCAGCGCGCCCTCGACGGCGACCGGGTCGCCGTGATCAACGCCGAGGACGCGGTCATCACCGGTAACGAGGAGGACACGATGGAGACCTACCGGACGCGGGCGGGGCTCGGCTCCGACAGCGGGCCGTACTACCCGAAGCGGCCGGACCGCATCTTCAAGCGGTCCATCCGCGGCATGGTCCCCTACAAGAAGCCACGCGGCCGCGAGGCGTTCGAGAACGTCCGCGTCTACGTCGGCAATCCCTTCGACGAGGACGGCGAAGTGCTCGATGGCACGTCGCTGGACCGCCTCTCGAACATCAAATTCGTCTCCCTCGGAGACGTCTCCGAACAACTGGGTGCGAACGTCACATGGTAACCAACACGAGCGGCAAGAAGAAGACGGCCGTCGCCCGCGCCACGGTGCGCGACGGCGAGGGTCGCGTGCGTATCAACTCCCAACCCGTCGAACTGGTCGAACCGGAGCTGTCGAAGCTGAAGATGCTGGAGCCGTTCCGCATCGCCGACGACGAACTCCGCGACACCGTCGACATCGACGTGACCGTCTCGGGCGGCGGCTTCGCCGGCCAGGCGGACGCGGTGCGGACCGCCGTCGCCCGCGGGCTGGTGCAACATCACAACGACGCCGAACTCCGCGACGCGTTCATGGAGTTCGACCGCTCGCTGCTGGTCAACGACGTCCGTCAGTCCGAACCCAAAAAGTGGGGCGGCCCCGGTGCGCGGGCCCGCTACCAGAAGTCCTACCGCTGAGGTGAGCCACCCATGATGATCCCAGTCCGGTGTTTCACGTGCGGGAAGGTCATCGGCGAGCACTGGGAGGAGTACCAGACCCGCCTCGAGGCGGGCGAGGACCCCGCCGACGTGCTCGATGACCTGGGCGTGAGCCGGCACTGCTGTCGACGGATGTTCGTCTCGCACAAGGACCTGGTCGACGTCGTCTCCCCGTACCAATGAGTCAGGGACGCTACAACCGCTACGAGAAGGCACGCATCCTGGGGGCGCGAGCCCTGCAGGTGTCCTACGGGGCACCGGTCCTCGTCGAGACCGAGCAGAGCGAACCGATCCTCGTGGCGGCCGAGGAGTACGACGCCGGGGTGCTCCCCTTCACGGTCAGGCGGGAGGGCAAATGACGCGGATTCGCTCGGTGAGTCTGCGCCGGATCCTCGACTCGCGGGGGAATCCGACGGTCGAGGCCGACGTGTTGACCGAGTCTGGCGGCTTCGGCCGCGCGGCCGCACCGAGTGGCGCGTCGACCGGCGAGTACGAAGCGATCGAACTCCCGCCGGCGGAAGCCATCGCGTCCGCTCGCCAACACGCCGTCCCGCGTCTCGTCGGCGAGGTGCACGCGGGTAACCAGCGCGACGTGGACGCCGCCCTCCACGGCGCGGATGGCACCGACGACTTCTCGGAGATCGGCGCCAACAGCGCCGTCGCCATCTCCATGGCGGCCGCGAAGGCCGGCGCCGACGTACTCGGCCTGCCGCTCTACCAGCACCTCGGGGGCACCTTCCGCGGCGACGACTTCCCGATTCCGCTGGGGAACGTCGTCGGCGGCGGCGAACACGCCAAGGAAGCCACCCACATCCAGGAGTTCCTCGCCGTCCCGTACGGCGCCCCGAGCGTCTCGGAGGCGGTCTTCGCCAACGCTGCGGTCCACGACCGGATCGGCTCCCTGCTCGACGAGCGGGGAGTACCGGCCGGCAAGGGCGACGAGGGAGCGTGGGCGCCACCCGTCGACGACGCCGAGGCGTTCGAGATCGTCGCCCAGGCGACCGACGACGTGGCCGAAGAGGTCGGCTTCGACGTGGCCGTCGGACTCGACGTTGCGGCCTCCGAACTCTACGACGCCGACAACGAGGTCTATCGCTACGGCGACGTCGAGCGGACGCCCGACGAACAGGTCGACTACATCGCCGACCTCGTCGACGAGTACGATCTCGCGTACGTCGAGGACCCCGTCGAGGAGAACGACTTCGGCGCTTTCGCCGACCTGACCGCTCGGGTCGGCGACCGGACCGTCCTGTGTGGCGACGACCTCTTCGTCACCAACGTCGACCGCCTACAGCGGGGGATCGACGAGGGGGCGGGCAACGCCATCCTCGTCAAACCCAATCAGATCGGGACGCTCTCGGACGCCGTCGACGCGGTGGAACTGGCCACCCGCAACGGCCTCGACGCCGTCGTCTCCCACCGCTCGGGCGAAACGGAGGATACGACCATCGCACACCTCGCCGTGGCGACCGACGCCCCGTTCATCAAGACGGGGACGGTCGGCGGCGAGCGAACCGCCAAACTCAACGAACTCATCCGCATCGCGGAGGACGCTGTATGACAGACAACGACATCGAATCCCCGGACGCCGAGGAGGAGACGCCGGCCACCGAGGCCGCCGACGCTCCCGACGCCGACGCCGGGGCCGAGGAGACGGAGGAACCGACCGCCGAGGCGGCCGACGAGGCCGCGGAGGCAGAGCAGGCCGAGGACGACGCCTCGCCGTTCGACGAGAACGTGATGCCCGACGACGAGGCCGACCTTCTCATCCCGGTCGAGGACTACCTCGGGGCGGGCGTCCACATCGGGACCCAGCAGAAGACCGAGGACATGGAGCGGTTCATCCACCGCGTCCGCGACGACGGCCTGTACGTACTCGACGTGAGCCAGACCGACAACCGCATCCGGACGGCCGCGGACTTCCTCGCGAACTACTCGCCCGAGCAGGTCCTCGTGACCTCCTCGCGTCAGTACGGTCGCTTCCCGGCCGAGAAGTTCGCCGAGGCGATCGGCGCCCGCGCCCGCACCGGCCGTTTCATCCCGGGCACGCTGACCAACCCCGATTACGACGGCTACATCGAGCCGGACGTCCTCGTGGTGACCGACCCCATCGGCGACTCACAGGCGGTCAAGGAGGCCATCACGGTCGGCATCCCCGTCATCGCCATGTGCGACTCGAACAACCAGCTCAGCAACGTCGACCTCGTCATCCCGACGAACAACAAGGGTCGGCGTGCGCTGTCGGTCGTCTACTGGTTGCTGGCCAACGAGACGCTCGACCGCCGTGGCGCCGAGCCGGCCTACGCCCTCGACGACTTCGAGGCGGGCATCTAGGCCGTCGAGACACGTTCTGCGACGCGTTCGGCGACAACCGGACCGAGAGCGGTGGTGCCGTCGTCGGCACGGAAACGTTTTCAGTCGGTACCGATACCCACGGATATGGACCTCTTTCGGAGCGTTCGAACCGTCACCGGCGCCGGTGTCTCAGGGACCGGCTACGTCGACTGGGCGGCCGTCGCCGAGGCTGCGAAGGACAGCACGGCGCCGGGTGACCTGACGCTCACCGACGCCGAGCGGGAGGGGTACGCGTCGGACGTGCGCGACGCGCGTGATCGCCTCCGCTCGCTTGGGGGCGTCGCGTTCGACCTGCCCGACGCGGTCGAGATCCAGAACCGCCACCACTGGATCGACGCGAACGTCGACACCTTTCGCCGCGTGATGGCTCCCATCGAGCGCTCGGGACCGGAGATTCGCTTTCCCGGCGTCTCCCGCGTCGTCAACACCGGGACGCTCTCCTTCCTGCTCGCCTTTCTCGGTCGGAACGTCCTCGGTCAGTACGATCCGCTCCTCCTCGCGGAGGCGGATCCGGTCGACCGGGACCACGGGCTCTACTTCGTCCATCCGAACATCGTCTCGGTGGCGGCGGCACTCGACGTCGACGTGCCTCGGTTTCGGCGCTGGATCGCCTTTCACGAGGTGTCCCACGCCGCCGAGTTCGGCGCCGCACCCTGGCTCTCGGACCACCTCGAAACCCGACTGGAACGTGGGATCGACGCGCTCGTCGCCGGCGACCTCGATCGCGAAGCGTTTCGGGAACTCGACGCCGCCATGACCGCCGTCGAGGGATACGCCGAGTTGCTGATGGATCGTGCTTTCGACGACGACTACGCGGACCTGCGGGCGAAACTCGACGCTCGCCGACGCGGGGGCGGACCGGTGGCTCGCCTGGCCCGGCGACTGCTCGGACTCGGTCTGAAGCGTCGCCAGTACGAGCGCGGGGCGGCGTTTTTCCGGGCCGTCGCCGACGAACGCGGCCTGGAGGGCGCGAGTGCGGTGTGGGAGCGGCCGGAACACCTGCCGACGGATGCGGAACTCGACGCCCCCGAGCAGTGGCTGGAACGGGTCGCTCCCGACGGGTGAGCCTACCGCCGCCGCCGCGAGGCCTTCCACTCGTTCCCGACCGACGCGAGATAGCGGAGGAGCGCCCACCCAACCAGGAGGCCGACGGTGACGGCGAGGAGGCTCTGTATCGGCGTGGCGTCGGCGGCGAGGGCTGTCAACCCTCCCGAGACGCCGACGAGCGAAACGAAGCCGAGTTTGAGGCGGCGTGATGCGACCTGCCGTTCGTCGTCCGTGATGCTGGGTCCGACCATCACTCGACGTACGGCGTGCTGACGTGCATACCGACGAACAGCCACTCGTCGCCGAGGCGTTCGAGCGTCCCGCTCCACCGGGTTTCGGGGGCGAATTCGTGGTCGGCCTCCCGATCCGTCCACGACATGAAGACCGCGTCGGAGAAGTACGCGAACCCGTCGCGCTCGGTGACACGCAGGTCCCGGCTTTCGACGGTCCAGTCCTCGGTCGTTCGGGTCTGCTCGCGCAGGCCCTCGGCGACGGCGTCGTAGCCGACGAGTCGTTCGCCGATTCCGAACTTCACCACGTCCGGACGCTCCGCGAAGTAGGGGTAGAGGGGTTCCCCGCGGCGAAGCGCCTCGTAGTACTCCTGGATGGTCCCGGTCGCGTCCATGCGCGGAGCCTCGCTCCGCCACCTGTTAACTCTTTCAGACCCGCGGGCGGTGGGACCGCTCACGTCACCGGTCGACCTCGCCCATGATCGTATCGAGGCTGCCGAGGGACGCGATCAGGTCCGGCACGTACTCGCCGTTGGCTATCTCCGGCAGTGCCTGCAGGTTGGAAAACGACGGCCCGCGGATCTTGAAGCGGGCGGGTTTCTCGGTGCCGTCGGCGCGCACGTAGATGCCGAGTTCACCCTTTGCGGCCTCGACGGCACGGTAGATTTCGGTGTCGTCGTCCGGGCGGACGGTCCGGGGGACGTTCGACTGGATGGTCCGCTCGTCTTCGGGCCAGTCCTCCAGCAGGTCGACGCACTGTTCGATGATCTTCGCGGACTCCTCGATCTCTCGGAGACGGACGAGCAGACGCGAGTAGTTGTCACAGCCGTCCTCGACGGCCACGTTCCAGTCGAGTTCGTCGTAGTAGCCGTACGGGTCGTCACGGCGCAGGTCGTAGTCGATCCCGGACCCGCGAGCGACCGGGCCGGTACAGCCGTACGACTTCGCCACTTCGGGGGGCAGAACGCCCGTGTCGACGGTTCGGGCCTGCAGGATCTCGTTGGCCGTGAGGAGGTCGTGATACTCCTCCAGACGCCGGGGCAGGTTGTCGAGGAACTCCCGAACCGTCCCGAAGAACTCCCCGCGGGGTTCGGGCAGGTCCCAGACGACCCCGCCAAGGCGGAAGTAGTTGAACATGAGTCGCTGGCCCGTGAGTTCCTCGAGGACGTTCTGGACCGTCTCACGGTCGGTGATGGCGTACATGAACGTCGCGGTGAAGTCACCGACCACGTCGAGGGCGTACGTCCCGACCGCGAGCAGGTGCGAGAGGATGCGCGAGAGTTCGGCGCCCATGGTCCGGATGACCTGTGCGTACTCGGGCACCGCGATGTCCGCGAGGTCCTCCGCGACCCGGGCGTACGCCCACTCGTTCAGTAGGCCGCCCCCGCCCCAGTCCCAGCGGTCGGGGTAGGGCATGATCTGGTAGCGATACGTTCCGCTCTGGGCCATCTGCTCCTCACACCGGTGGATATAGCCGATGTCGGGGTCGACGTCGACGACCTGCTCGCCGTCGAGGACGACTTCGAGGTGGAGGACACCGTGGGTGGCGGGATGGTGGGGACCGACGTTGAGAAACATCGTCTCCCCGTGCCGGTCGTCCTCGCCGATCGGGTTGGCGTGTTCGCGGAGGGGGACGATCTGGGGGCGGTCTTGGTCGTAGTCCCGGCCGAGAGGATGACCCTGCCAGGTTTCGGGGAGGAGGATGCGACGGAGATCGGGGTGGTCGTCGTACTCGATGCCGACCAAGTCGTAGGCCTCGCGTTCGTGCCAGTCGGCGGTGCGGTAGACGGGGTCGGCCGACTCGCTGACGGGGTCGTCGGTCGGCGTCGGCACCACCACGCTCACCTCGTCGGTGGGGTCGTCGTACTTTTTCAGGTGGTAGATGGATTCGTAGCGGTCTTCGTACTCCTGTGCCGTGACACAAGAGCAGTGATCGAAGCCCGCCTCGTCGCGTAGCGTGGACAATGCCGCATGCACCTCGTCGGGACGGATGACGAACGCGGGCGCGTTCAGGTGGTCGTCACGGCCGACCGCGTACGGGGAGAGCAGGTCGGCGAGCGACTCGTCGGTCGTGGTCGATTCGGGTCGTGGGTTCGGGTTTCGTACCGTCATGTGTGTGATCGTGGAGCGACGGCCTGACCGGCGTTCGGTGGCCGCCGGGGGTGGCGGGGCGTTCGACCTGCCGTCGTGAGGGCACGCAGGCCGGAAGTCGACCGCGACGGGGCGATCCGTTCGGCGCGGGCAGTCAGTGCGGCAGTTGGTCGTCCTCGACGTCGGAGAGCGTCCGGAGGCCGACGAACCGGGGGACCCGTGCCGCGTACCGCTCGTACTCCTCGCCGAACTCGGCGCGCAGGTGTGGCTCCTCGGCGCGGGGGAGGAGGAGTACCCAGCCGACGTGGGCGGCGGCGAGAACTGCCACGGCCGCCGAGTCGACCGCCAGCGCGAAGCCGCTCACGCCGACGATCATCCCCGCGTACTGCGGGTTGCGGGTGTAGGCGTAGGGCCCGTCTGTGTAGAGGGCGCCGGTCACGCCCATCGTTTCGGCCGAGCGCATGGTCCGGGCACCCCAGACGAAGACGGCGGTACCGAGGAGCGCGAGGACGCCGCCGGCGAACGCCACGGGGCGGGGCAGTCCCCACACACCCCAGTCGAGGGTGGCGGTGACCAAGAGCGCGACGTCGAAGACGCCAACGAGCGTCCAGTGACAGTAGTACGCGGGCGTTCGATCCCCCGGCGGCCACCACTCGTGATCCGTCAGCAACGTTCCGACGATCAGCACGTACACGCCGATGGCCGACAGCACGCCGGCCCCGAACGCGAGTCGTGTCGGTGTCATGCGACCGTCCCTACGTCCGGACGACAGGAGGCATCATTGCCTCACTGACGAGGCTTTTTCTTATATGGACCCGTGATACGGACGATGAAACACGCCCGACTCCGCATCCACCACGACTCGGGAACGCTCCACCCGATGCACGCCTTCGAGATGGCACACGAACGAATCCACCGGGCCGACCTCCTGCACTGGAACACCGTCCTCGACGGAACGAACACGTTCGTCTTCCGGGTCCGAGGGGATCCGGCGCCGTTCCGTGCGAAACTCGACGCGCGGGACGTGACGGTGTCCTACAGCCTCTCGTCCGCCGAAAACGGCGTCTTCTACTGCTGTGTCCGCGACCGGGCGACCGAGTCGGACGAGGGATATATCGACGCCTTCGCCCGGGGGACGCTCGTAGTCGTCCCGCCGATCCGGTTCAACCCCGACGGAACGACCGACCTGGCGCTCGTGGGGACGGCCGTCGATCTGGAGGCCGCCGTCGAGGGGTTACCGTCCGGGTTGCGAGCGACCGTGCGCTCGGTCGGCCCCTACCGACACCGCGCGAGTGCGCCGGCACCCCGGCTCACCGACCGACAGCGCGAGGCCGTCGCCGCCGCCGTGGCGTGTGGCTACTACGAGTCGCCACGCGAGGGATCGGTGACGGACGTGGCAGCCAGCCTCGATGTCGCCCCCGGTACGGCGGCGGAACATCTCCGGAAGGCCGAGGCGTCGGTGATGCGGTCGGTCGTCACCCCCGGTGGTGACGGAGAGAATCAGTACAGCAGTTCGTCGTCGTTCTCGACCATGTAGAGCGTGCGTGCAGCGACGTTGACGGCGTGATCGCCCACCCGCTCTAGGTCGCGGATCGTCAGCAGCAGTCGGGAGACGTCCTGCATGAGCGACTCGATGTCGTCGTCCTCGGCGAGGTAGTCGCTCTCGATCAGGTCGCGGACGACGAGTTCGCTCGCCGCCTCGCACATCGCGTCCACCTCCTCGTCGCGGTCCGCGACCGCGTAACACAGGTCGGTGTCGTCGTCCGCGTACGCGCTCATCGCTTGGTCGAGCATCTCCAGGGTCTCGCGGCCGATACGCTGCATATCCACGTCCGGGAAGAGGTCTCGTTCGGCATCGAGCGTGTAGCCCCCGAGGTTCACCGCGAGGTCGCCGATGCGTTCCAGATCCGTGATGATCTTGAACGAGGCGGCGATGAAGCGCAGGTCGCTCGCGACCGGTTGCTGGAGGGCGATCAGATCCACGCAAGTTCCCTCCAGGTCGAGATACATGTCGTTGATCTCGTCGTCGCCGTCGATCACCTCGCGGGCGAGTCGCTCGTCTTTCCGTTCGAGGGCGTCGAGTCCCGCCCGCAGTCGCTCCGCGACCACTTCGCTCATGTAGAGAACGTCGTCGCGGAGTTCCTCCAGCGACGACTGGTAGTCCGTTCGCGCCATACCACTACACTCGCCTCGACTCCCCTAAGCGTTATCCCCGGTCTACGGATCTCTATGGAGTGATCTATAGGGCTCGGGAGAGATATCTATAGTCGTCACCCGAACTTGCCGGTGATGTAGTCCTCGACGCGTTGGCTCTCGGGGTTCTCGAAGATCTTCTCGGTGTCGTCGAACTCGACGAGTTCGCCGCCGGTGAGGAAGACGGCCGTCTTGTTCGAGATGCGGGCCGCCTGTTGCATGTTGTGGGTGACGATGACGACCGTGTACTCCTCGGCGAGTTCGGAGATGAGATCTTCGATCTTGGAGGTGGCGACCGGGTCGAGCGCCGAGGCGGGTTCGTCCATCAGGATCACCTCGGGGTCGGGGGCGATGGCCCGGGCGATACAGAGGCGTTGCTGTTGGCCGCCCGAGAGGTCGAGTCCGGAGGTGTCGAGTTGGTCTTTGACCTCGTCCCACAGCGCCGCCCGTTTCAGGGACTCCTCGACGATCTCGTCGTAGTCGCCCTCCGTGTTCTGGATCTTCAGCCCGTAGGCGACGTTGTCGTAGATGCTCTTGGGGAAGGGGTTGGGCGACTGGAACACCATCCCCACGCGCCGCCGGAGCGCCACGGGGTCGACGTCGTCGTCGTAGACGTTCTTGCCGCGGAGGAAGAGGTCTCCCTCCACACGGGCGGCGTCGATCAGGTCGTTCATCCGGTTGATACACCGGAGGAACGTGGACTTGCCACAGCCCGAGGGACCGATCATGGCGGTCACCTGGTTCTCCGGGATCTCCAGACTGATGTCCTGTAACGCCTGGTCGTCGTTGTACCAGACGTCGACGTTCTCCGCGCGGACGACGGTGTTTTCCCGCATCGTCGGTTCCGACGGCGAGACGCTCTCGCTGACGTCGGTCTGGACGAGCATGTCGTCGGTCGTCGGGTCGTCGGTCGATTCCTCGGCGTACTCCTGTTGTCGGTCGTCGGTCATGGTTACTGATCAGCCTCGTATTTGTTCCGCAGTACGATCGCGATGGAGTTCATGCTCAACAGGACGACGAGCAAGACGACGACGCCCGCGGGAACGGCCGCCTGGTAGAAGGGTTCGCTGGCGAAGAGACTCGCCCAGGCGTACACCTGCAGGGGCATCGCGCTCACCTTCGAGGAGAGCGCGGTCGGCAGCGAGAAGAGGACGTTCGGCGCGCCGATCATGATGAGCGGCGCCGTCTCGCCGATTGCGCGGCCGAGCGCGAGGATGGTCCCCGTCAGGATGCCCGGGAACGCCCGCGGCAGGACGACGTTCTTGATCGTCTGCCACCGCGTCGCACCCATTCCGTAGGACGCCTGACGCATCTCGTCCGGGACGCTCCGGAGCGCCTCCCGCGAGGAGATGATGACGATGGGGAGGATGAGCAAGGCGAGCGTCGCACCGCCGATGAGGACGGTCCCGGTCGGCTGGCCGAGATACGCGACGAACACGCCGAGGCCGAGCAGCCCGTACACGACGGAGGGGACGCCCGCGAGGTTCGAGATGTTGACATCGATGAAGCGGGTGAGGCGGTTGTCGGGGGCGTACTCCTCCAGATACACCGCGGCACCGACCCCGAGGGGAAAGGAAAGCGCGGCGACGGTCACCATCAGGAGGATGGAACCGCCGATGGCCGGGTAGAGGCCGGCGTCCGATGCGGTTCCGCTGTGCGCGCTGGTGAGGAATCCCCAGTCGACCCAGGACTGTGGCCCGGCGAAGCCGAGCACCTCGGCGAGGACCGCGCCGACGACGGCGCCACCGAGGATGACCGCAGCGAAGCCCAGCCCGGGTCGGCGGCCCGGGTTGCGGCGGACGTGCCCGATGGCGTAACCGCCCGTGGGGACGACGGCGACGGCGAGCAGTACCGTCGCGGGGACCGACGTTACGCCGACGAGGGGACCGACGACGCCGCCGAGGCCGACAGCGACGAGCGCACCGGCGACCGCCAGTAGCCGCCGTCGACGACCGTCGTCGACGGAGACGTAGCGGCCGACGAGGAGCGCGACGGGGGCGCCGAGCGAGACGGTCAACAGGAGGTCGTCGGTCGGATAGACGGGCAACGACTGGACGAGTCCGGGGATGACGAACAGTGCGAGGAGGATGACCGCTCCGGCGCCGACGAAGCGAGCGGTGAAGGGGAGTCGGCGATCGAAGCGTTCGATGGCCACGACACCCGCCAGCGCGAGACAGAGCGCGAGTACGTAGGCGAACCAGGTGATCGGGGAGACGATGTCGACGAAGATCATCGCCGCACCGCCGGCGAACATGGTGCTGACGGCGAGAGTGCCGACGACGGTAGCTCCGAACCGCAGCGACGCCGGGTCCGTTCGAAGCAGGTAGCCGCTGGCGACGAGCGTCGGAAGCACGAGCGTCAGGAGGAAGGTGAGATGCCACCCCGGATCCGCGGTCAGCGGTCGGATCGCGTCGTTCGCGACGTAGATCAGGAGGATTGCCAGCGCGACGATGCCGAACAGCGTCGCCGCAAGCAGGAGATATCTGAAGGCGGTGTCCACCGTTCGGCTGACGTGGCCGAAGCCGTCGATGGTTCTCTCTTCGGTCGCCATCTCAGTACTCCTCCCGGTAGTGCTGGGCGACGAGGTCGCTGATGACGTTCATTGCGAGGGTGATGACGAACAGCGTGAGGCCGATGGCAAAGAGGCTCCGATAGGCGATACCGCCGCCGGTGATGTCGCCGGTGAGCAGGTTCACCATCGCGGCGGTCATCGGCAGCGCACCCTCCAGATACGCGGCCGGGTTCAGCGGGTTGAGGAGGTTCGCCTGCGACCCGGCGGCGACCGTGACGGCCATCGTCTCGCCGATGGCCCGCGAGAGTGCGAGGATGAACGAGGAGAAGATTCCGGAGAGGGAGGCGGGGACGACGATGCCGACCGAGACGTCGAACTTCGTCGCACCCATGCCGTAGCCGGCCTGTCGGAGCGAGTCCGGGACGGCCGACATCGCGTCCTCGCTGATCGAGGCCACCATCGGGATGATCATGATGCCGACGACGATGCTCGCAGAGAGCATGTTGAACGTGCCGAGTCCGGGGATGATCGTCTTGAGTGCGGGAGTGATGTAGACGACGGCAAAGAAGCCGTAGACGACCGTCGGGACGCCGGCGAGTACCTCGAGGGCGGGCTTGAGGAGTGACCGCGCACGCGGGCTCGCGTACTCGCTGAGATAGATGGCGGTGGCGACGCCGAGTGGCAAGGAGACGACGGCCGAGCCGATGGTGATGGCGAGCGTGGCCGACACCAGCGGCAGGACGCCGAACTGCTCGTTGTTGATGATCCACTCCGTCCCGGTGAGGAAGTCGACGACCGACGCGGTAGGTCCCTCGACGCCCATCAGCGGCGCGGTCACGCTGAAGAACTTCGCCGCCTCGGTGGTCAACAGGACGATGATGCTGATCGTGGTGACGATGGACAGCACCGCACACAGGAAGAAAAACGAGCGTGTCAGTAGTTCCTGTGGCGCGTTCTCCGTTCGGCGGGTGAGATCCCGTGCCAGGTCGTCCGTGCTCATCTACTGTGTGGTCGGTTTCGCGTTCGACTGAAAAAACCCTTCGTTCGGTCGCCTCTCAGCCCTGCGCGTTCTCGATGGCCGTTTCGAGGCGGTCCATCGCCTCGCTCTGGTCCTCGTCGTTCAGCGGGACGTAGCCGACTTCCTCGGCGACGATCTCCTGGCTCGTCGAGTTCTCGAGCCAGAAGCGGGCGAACTCGGCGACGTGGTCCTCGGCGAGCGACGCCTGTTTGGCGTAGGTGAACAGCGGTCGGGAGAGGGGGGTGTACTCACCGGAGCGGGCGGTTTCGAGCGACGGATCGACACAGCCGTCGCCGTCGTCGATGCCGAGTGCCCTCACCCGGTCCTGGTTCTGTGAGTAGTACGCGAACCCGAGGTAGCCGATGGCGCCCTCCGAACCCTCGACGCCCTGGATGATCGTTCGATCCTGCTCGGTCGCGGAGTAATCCTGGCGGTGGCCCGCTCCCTCCTCGCCGAGGATGGCCTCGATGAAGTAGTCGTAGGTCCCGGAGGCGTCGGTCGGACCGTAGAGTTCCAGTTCCCGGTCGGGCCAGTCGTCGTTCACGTCGCTCCACGTCGCCGGCGGCGACTCGGCCGACCAGATTTCCCGCAGTTGGTCGACCGTCAGGCAGTCCACCCAGTCGTTGTCGTTGTTGACCACGACCGTCAGGGCGTCCGTGGCGACGGTGAGTTCGACCGGTGTCACGTCGTTCGACGAGCACGCTTCCTCCTCCTCGGGCTGGATCGGACGCGAGGCGTTGTTGAAGTCGGTTCGGCCGGGGCAGAAGTGATTCGCGAACCCGCCGCCGGAGCCGGTAGACTGGAGATTGATGTCGACCTCCGAGTGCTGAGACTGGAACCGCTCGGCCATCGCCGTCGCCAGCGGGAACACCGTCGAACTGCCCGCGATGTCGATGGTTCCGGAGAGGTCGCCGTCGCCCCCGTTCCCGTCTCCGCCGCTCCCACTCTGCGTACAGCCGGCGAGGCCGACTGCTCCGATCGATCCGGTCGCCGTGAGGAACTTGCGCCGTGATACGGAGCTACCCGCGGGTTCGTCGGTCATCGCCCGAAAGTGGTCGACTGTGACGTAAGTACCCTTCTATGATAACTATATAGATATACATACGGGAACCGATGACGAGGGGTCGCCGCCGAGGGGCGACGGTCAGGCACACGTTTCGACTGTCGACCGAACACGGAACTCGAATATCGAAAATACTGGGCGACCAGACCCCGACAAATCGACGTTACCGAAATGATTGTGTCTCGATAGCTCGCGATAGGTGGGTCGGTCACGCCGTGGGTTTCGTGACAGACGGACCGGGATTGACAAGAGTATATAGATATGGATGGTTTTATTTCGCCGAGTCCGTTCTCTCCGTGTATGGTCGAGACCCGCAAGGTGCAGGTGACGGGCGGATCGACGTACACGGTGTCGATTCCGAAAGACTGGGCGACCGACAACGGCGTCTCCGCGGGGAGCGAGGTGGCGTTCTACCCCGAGGGCGACTCGCTGTTCATGACGCCTCGGACCGACGAGGACCGCACGGAGGGGACCCTCGACGTGGGCGATCTGGTCGGGGAGGAACTCATCCGTGCGGTGATGACGATGTACGTCAGCGGCTTCGACATCATCGCCCTGGAGAGTGCGCGGATCACGACCGAGCAGCGACGGACCATCAGGACGGCAACCCAGAGCCTCGTGGGGCTGGAGGTCCTCGAGGAGACGCGGGACCGGGTGGTCATCCGCGACCTGCTCGACTCCTCGGAACTGTCGATCAACAACGCGGTCACCCGGATGCGGCTGATCGCTCTCTCGATGCTCGAAGACGCGGTGACGGCACTGGTCGATCTGGACGCGGACTTGGCGCGGGACGTCATCCAGCGTGACGACGACGTCGACCGCCTCTGGATGGTCGTCTCGCGGATCTTCCGGGCGACGCTCCGGAGCCCCCGCGCCGCGGAGGAACTCGGCGTCACCCGCGAGGTGTGCTTCGACTACCAGTCGGCGGCCCGACAGCTCGAACGCATCGCCGACCACGCGACGAAGATCGCCCACCTCTCGCTCAACTTCGACGAGGAGATCCCCGAGGACGTCGCCGAGGCCCTGTCAGAACTGCACGACGACGCCGCGGCCGTGACGGACGTGGCGATGGACGCGCTCTTCATCGACGGCAGCGAGGAGGCGACCCATCGGGCGAACGAAGCCCGGGAGTCGGTCCAGGACATCGACAGCCACGCCCGCTCCATCGACGAACTCCTGCGTGATCTCGATCCGACCCGTGCACAGTTGCTGGGTCTCGTGGTCGACTCGCTCTCCCGCAGCGCCGACTACGGTGGCAACATCGCGGAGACGGCGCTCCAGAAGGCGGCCCCGACGCCCTGATCGACGTTACCGTTCCAGACCGTCGCCTGACGGGCGGTCGCCCGCGGCATCACGTGGCCGGCGTCCCGGCGTAGTCGAACGGAACACCGATATGGGAGACTCCCGAACCGCCTGCCGATGACGCTGTCCCCCGAGGAACGCGAGCGACTGGCGGATATCGTCCGCCTCCAGCCGACGAAGAACAAGGAACTACAGGAGCGCTGGGGGCTCGACAGCGGCAGCGAGGTCCACGGCTATCTGGAGAACCATCTGAGCGACTACTACTATCGCAACGACGACAGCTACATCTGTGCGACCCCGGAGGCGGCCGAACTCACCGGCGCGGACCCCGGGATGGAGGGCGACGAGGACGGACCGAACGTCATCCGCGTCCCGGAACTCGAAGCCCGGGTGTTCGAGGTCGTCGCGGGGCCGACGGACCGCTCGGAGAGCGTCGTGAGCGTCCTCCAGAAGGTCCGCGAGGCGTTCGACGCCGACCCGGAGGTCGACGCAGTGCGCGAGGCGCTCCAGAGCCTCCGGCGCAAGGGCGTCGTCGAGGTGGTCTACCGAACGGTGCCGACGTTCAAACTCGCGGTCGAGCGCGAGAGCGTCGACGTGGAAGTCGTCTGAGGTGGTGGTGGGGTCACGGGTCGACGTCGCGACGGCGGCGCCGGCGACGCGCCAGTAACCGCTGGATCGCCTTTCCCGGCCCGCCTTCGATGGGCCAGCCGCGGGTGCGCCACGCCGGCGGCTCCGGTTGGAAGTCGGCACACGACCCCGCACACTCGGCGGCCGTCTGGTGGCACTCCTTGGCCCCACACCAGGGGACGAAGGCTCCCGCCTCCCGCCGGAGTTCGAACCACCGGCAGTCGGGGCGCATCGTCTCGACGTAGGACCGCCAGCCCGACCCGTAGGCGCGCTCGGCGAGTTCGAGTCGCTTCGTCGCTTTCTCCGCCGGGGAAAGCGACGTCTCCACGTCCGGGTCGAGCGGGGCGGGATGCCACGCGACCTGTGCCGCGGGTGTCGACTCCTCGAAGTCGAGTGTCAACACGCCGGCCTCCACGGGCAGGTCTTCCAGCAGAGCGGGTTCGACCGTCTCGTCCGTGGCGGCGGTGGCGACCCACACCTCGTCGGCGAGGGCCGTCTCCACGTCGTGGGCGAGTTGCTCGCCGAGCGCGCGCGCCGCACTCGCCGAGAGGTCGGGCTTGTTCTCGACGGCGACGATCCGTCGCATCCAGTCGGGATAGGGGGCGATTCGGCGGATCTCGATCCGGTTGCCGGATCGCCGGGTCTCGACGACGCCGCGGTCCTCGGCACGGTGGACGTCGGCACGGACGTACCGCCAGGGGTAGCCGGGGTCGGGGAGCGCGTCCCGGTACCACGCCCACTCGGCCGGGGCGTTGCGAACCACGTGTAACAGATCGGAGTCGAGGGCGTCCCCACCGAACGCGGCCCGGGCGGCGAGTCCGTTCGGATCGGCCTCGACGACGACGGTGTCCCAGCGGCGGTTCCGGGTGCCGAGTTGCCGGGCGACGACCGGCACGGCGTCGGTCTCGCGGTCGAGCGGCCACGCGCGTTCGGCCCACCGGCAGGTGACGAGTTCGAAGCCGAACTCCGCGTCGCCGGGGTACCCGCTCACGGACGTTGCTGGGTGGCCGGGCGGCTAAGGCGTGTCGGTGGCGCCGTGACTACGGACGGCGAGGTCGGTGACGCCCCCGTCGCTGTTAGCCGACGTACGTCCGTTCGCCCTCCTCGGGGTCGGCTTCGGTCGCGAGGTCGTCGAGATAGTCGTGTGCCTCCTCGAGGATCTCGCGGGGACCGTCCTGGGTGATCGTGTTGATCGCCTGTTCGTAGTCCCGCCACTGGAGGTCGCGGTGTTCGGTCGAGAGTTCCGCACTCGCCTCGAACGAGTGGGCGATGAACAGATGGACCGTCTTGTGAATGGTGTTGCCGCCGGCCTCGAACACGTAGTCGTACTCCTCACGGAAGCCGTCGATGAGCCGGAAATCTTCGATTCCGGCTTCCTCGGTAACCTCTCGGATCGCAGTCTGCTGCAGTTCCTCGTCCCCCTCGACACCGCCTTTGGGGAACTCCCAGTCCCCCGGTCGACTCTTCAGGAGTAGGTACTCCCGGTGGCCGCGGGTGTCGCGGAAGAGGATGGCTCCAGCACTGGTCGCTTCGACCGTCATTACCGGCAGTAAACGGTCACGGGTTAATAGAATGTCGGACGGGACGAGCGGCGGACGGGTGTGTTTTTGAGTGTCGAGCGCACAGGAAGGGATACCGATGGCTTTCGTCACCAAACTCAGTTTTCAAAGTGGGGACCGCGAGGTGCTGGAATCGCTCGTGACGGATCTGAAGCGGATGGTCGAGCGGAAGGGCGCCGAGTGCAAGGGCCCCCACTCCTCGCCGCCGGAACGGCTCACCGTCCCGCAGTATCGGACGCTGGAGTCGGGCGAGCAGTTCGATCCTTGGGAGTACACGTGCTACTCCCGACGGCTGGAGATCCACGGGAGCGACGACGTGGCCCGCAAGGTCGGTCACATGGACTTCCCGGAGCGCGTTCACGTCGAAATCGAGGTCGATCGTAAGAAACCGCTGGGCTACCGAAACGGGTAACGATTACGTCCCCGTCTCGACGACGTCGAGGAGTTCGCCGGTGCCCGCGGCGTCGGCGGCGTCGAACTCGGTGACGCGAAGCCGGACTAGTCGGTCGCCGAGCCCACGCTCCGCGTCCGGCAGCGAGATGTTCGTATCGCCGATACGCACCTGCGCGACGCCGTTTTCGTAGCTCGTGACGAACGCGGTGAGTTCATCCCCCGTCGCGTACGTCGGTTTGTTCGTCCGGAACGTCCAGCCCTCGAAGAACTTGGAGAGGTTCATACGCGGGCCACCTCCTCGCTCTGACGGTCAGGAACGTACTCAAGCCCGTAGCCGGTCCAGGCTGCAGCGAGGAAGACGGCCACGAGGAACCAGCCATGGAAGACGTAGGGCCAGACCGCGGCGGGGTTGGCGAGCATCGCCTGGGTGAACCAGTCGAACTGCTGGGGCAACTGGATCATCGCCGCGTAGCCCGCGAGGACGCCCCCGCCCCACGGGAAGATGTATCCGAGTGCGGAGGTGTTGGCGTCGAGGATGTTGGCCCGGCGGTAGCCGTTGATGTTGAACCGCTGACCGAGCGTTCGGATGAACGGCGCGATGGCGATTTCCGCGGCCGTGTTGATCGTGATGGTGGCGTTGACGATGGCCGTCCCGATGACCATCGTGGTCTCGGCGCGGCGGACGGTCGTGGCGACGTTCTCCAGCAACCACTCCTCGATGGCGGCGAAGCCGCCGCCGGCCCGCATCACCTGTGCGGCACCGACGATCAGGAGGACGAGAACGATCAGCGGGAAGAATCCGAGCGCGCCGGTGTAGAGGCTCCCGCCGACCGCCGCCGACGCGTCGGGCGACACTTCGACGACGCTCCCGACGATCGGAAGGCCGTCGAGGGTCGCCGCGATCCCCGATTCGGCCGACGACCGGAAGACGAGCATCGCCGAGGCGGGCGCGAGGCCGAGCGCGAGGTTCAGCGCGATGGAGGCGATCAGCCCCCACGAGACCGCCTCGATGATGTGTCGGCCCTGCACCGCGGTGCCGATGACGACGAGAATCGAGAGCAGGTGGACGAGGCCGAGCGGCCCGGTACCGGCGCCGGCGCTGGCGGCCACGTCGAGCGGTTCGCCGGCCATCGCCTGCCCGGCGAGGACGTAACTCACCAGGGCGAGCACCGCGGCGACGAGAGCGTACTTGAACCGCGAAGCGACGACGCCCCCGATGTCGGCGTCCTGGGTTACCGCGCTCACGATGGTGGTGTCGGAGACTGGCGCGAGGTTGTCGCCGAAGACGGCCCCCGAGAGGATGGCGCCGAACAGGAGGACGGGATCGGCACCGAGCAAGACCCCAGCAGGGAAGACGAGGCTGGTGAAGGCGACGGCGGTGCCGTATCCGGTGCCGATGCCCGTCGCCAGCAGGGCGGCGAAGATGAACGTGAGCGCCGGGAAGAGCGCCGCGCCGACGTTGGCCGCGCTGGATGCCCACACGAGGCCGTCGACGAACCCGCCCGCCTGGATGGTGTCGGCGAACATGCCGGCCCAGAGCCAGGCGACGACGGCCGTCGCGGCCACCCGCTGGGTCATGCCGTCGAAGATGGTGTCCGCGTAGGTCTTCCAGTCACCTTTCACGAACAGCATGCCGACGACGAGGCCGACGAGCATGCCGATGACGAGCCCCGAGGTGTCGCCGATGCCGAGCAGTCCGCTCTGGACGATCGCCCAGACGATGAACACCGCGAGGGGGAGCGCGCTCATCGCCCGCCCGCCGTAGAACTCGACGCGTGATTCGTCCGCCGGTGGACCGTCAGGAGGGTCGGTTTCGCTCATTCCGTTCGGTGGTCGTCAAGCCCCCGGATTAAACACCGCGGTTCCGTTCCGGTTGGATCGAGATCGTTATAGTAGCCTTTGTAGGTCATCGCACACCCGATCGCACGCAGTCTGGCGATCAGGTGTACAAACAGTTCCACACGCTACCATCGCCGCTGCAACGGCCGAGGACTCCGGACGGACCGCCGAGTCGGCGCACCGCGGGGTCGTCCTGAGTCCGGCGAACCCGTGGACGGCTCCGGGACACAGTGCCGTGGTAACATTTAACACGAAACGAACCGTAGGCGACATCGATGCTGGAACGGTCGTCGTTCGAATGTGAGTCGTGTGACGAACGCGTGAGTCCGACGGCGTATCGAGCCACTTGTCCGGACTGTGGCGGGGCGCTCCGCCGACCGCGGGTTCACTGAACGATACGCTTTCCTCCACCGATCCCCTCGATCGACCGATGTCGGACGACGGATCCGCGGCTACCACCGATCCGACGGCCATCACCCGGATCGCGGTGACCGCCGACGACGTGGTGACCGCTCTCGAGACGAACTGGCGAAGCGACCGCCACACCGTCCTTCGGATCACCCCACCGTTCTCCGCCCGGATGCGTGCGCGACTCCACCGCCGGGTCCCGGACGACGACGGCGACGCCGTTCACGTCGAACCGTCGGCGCTCGTGGCGGCCCCACCGGCCTACCCGCACCCCGACGAGACGGCGGATCGACTCCGTGAGGCGGGCACGTACACGACCGAACGTCATCACGAACGCCACGCCGAGGCCGTCGAGGCCTGGCGCGAGGCGGTTCGGGACGCGTTCGTCGACGCCGTCGAACTGTCGACCCCGTCCGGATCTCACCGCGTCGGCGTCGCGTATCTCGGCTGAGGCGACGCGGACGGACCGCCCGACGACGGGCGTTCGGTGGTGGTTGCTACGGGCCGACGGGCGCCGACCGTCGCCCCGCGAGACTCCGAACCGGCATATTACCATTGGACATTTGCAAAGTATTTAGTATAACCAGAAAATATCCCATAACGAGCATGACACCCACACGGTCCCGGAGGCAGGCGACGGACGGACGGACGGCGTGGGCCCGTGGGGCGGTGGGTCGATGATGGCGACGAAGGCCGGACTCGCCGGACAGCTTGCGGTCGTCGCCGGCTTCGAGAACCCCCAGGCCGCCCTCGAACAGTATCCGACGCCGCCGGAACTGGCCGCACACGTGGTCCACGTGGCGGATCTCAATGACGACATCGAAGGGCGGACGGTCGTCGACCTCGGCGCGGGAACGGGGATGTTCACGCTCGGGGCGGCGCTGCGGGGTCCCGACCGTGCCGTGGGCGTGGAGATCGATCGCGACGCCCTCGATGTCGCCCGCGAGAACCAGCGTCGGGTCGGCACGCGTACGGAGATCCACTGGATCCAGGCCGACGCCACGCGCGTCCCGCTCCGTCCGGACGGCCCGACGACGGTCGTCATGAACCCGCCGTTCGGGGCACAGGCTGGGAACGAACACGCCGACCGTGCGTTTCTGGCGACCGCCGCCGAATTGGCGGACGTCTCCTATTCGGTTCACAACGCCGGCAGCCGGGAGTTCGTCGAGTCGTTCGCCGCCGACAACGCCGGCGAGGTGACCCACGCCTTCGCGGCGCAGTTCGACCTCGACCGGCAGTTCGACCACCACGCCGCCGACCGTCACGAGATCGACACGGAAGTGTTCCGGATCGAGTGGTCCTGACTCATACGGATTATTGTAACTGTTTACCGGTGGTTCGCCGGATCGTCTCGGTGAACCACCGGAACTGACTTACAATAACGTATCACTCGTAGGTCTCCCGGCGCGCCACCCGGACGCGCGTCGCGCCGCTGATCGCGTAGACCCGCCCCTCGACGTTGGTAAACTCGAGTCCGCCCACCGACGCCGTCTCGTTGACTTTCGGCATCGGCGCCCGAGCCGACCGGTTCCCCATCGAGACGTTGAGGCTGAACCCCGTCGGGGTCGCCTCGATGGAGACGTTTCGTCCGGCGACCACGGGGTCGGCCCGCGCCGGCGGCGACGTGTACGCCGTCAGATTTCGTCCGTCGTGGGACAACCGGACCCGGTAGGCGGTGGGGCCGCCGATCGCGTTCCACCCGGTCCGCGTGACCTGGATCGAGTCCCGCCAGCCGACGCCGCCGATGCGGACCCGGGTCGTCCCCGTGAAGTCGAGTCGTCCCTTCGAGACGGCGGTCATCCAGATTCCTCGGCCCCGGTTCCTGACGATCACTCCCGAAGTGTTGACCCGTGTCGTCTCGCCGAACGCGTCCACCTCGATCACCGACACCATGCCGTTCGGCACGTTCTCGGCGTACGTCACCTCGTAGCCCCGGACCGTTATCGGGTCGTTCTGGCCGCCCAAGTCACCGGACTCGGCCGTCATCAGGTTGATGGGGATCGCGGGACCGGCGATAGCGGCGGTACACAGGAGCAACACCGTCGCGCCGACCTGCCACCGCGGCACCGCCCGCAGCCTGCCCGACCGCCCGGGCGTCGCGACGAGCGGGCGGGACGACGCCGCCACCGTCCCGGCGACGAGCGTCGCGAGCAGAACTACCAAGGCGAGACCGGCCGCGCGATAGAGGACGTACGTCTCGCCACCACGGTACCAGTAGACCGCCCACAGCGACTGGGCGACGCCGAACAGCACGACGCCGGCGACGACCCGGGCGGCCGTCGGTCGATCCTCTGCCCGGTGCCGTACGATCCACACGCCGAGGAGGACGCCCGCGAGGAGGCCGATGGCGTGGCCCTGGATGGCGATGTCGGCCCACCAGGGAGAGGAGTAGGAGGGGCCGGCGCTCGCCGATACCGTCGGGGTTCGGAGCGCTCCGTAGATCGTTCGGGCGGCGTTGGCGGCGGTGACCGCAACGACAGTCGTGAGAGGATAGCGGACGAGTGCGACCCCCGCGAAAGCGAAGACGGCACCGGAGAAGCCGATGACTGGGCCCAGCGCGAAGGCCGCGGTGAACAGGCCGACTGCGACGACCGCGGCAGGAAACGCCACGAACGCCCGGACGTAGGGATCGGTCAGCGGCGACGTGAACGTCTGTGCGCCCCGTTCCCGAGGGAAATGCCCCCACGCGTACTCCGCGATCGGTGCCAGCACGACCGTTCCCACGAGGTTGCCCACGAGGTGACCCGGTCCGAAGTGTGCAAAGGCCGCGGTCAGCATCCCCAGCGGGTAGAAGTACGACCACGCCCGGAAGGGGATGGTGACCGGGCTGTACCAGTGGTTCCAGCCGTCCTGGACGAACAGATACACCGCGAGGACGACCCCGACGGTAACGAGCGTTCCCCACGGGACGCCGAGGAGGAACCGGGAGCGGAGGCGTGCGCCCCAACGGCCGCGGGGGCGGTCGAGGACGACGACGACGACGGCAGCGACGAGCAGAGAGAGGAGGACCGCCAGTCGAAAGAGCGTCGCCGAGTTCGGCACGCCGAGCATGTCCCTCGTTCACGCCGCGGCGGTAATGAATCCGACGGGCATCGTCGGCCGTCGCGTGCGCCATCCGGCGTCTGGCCCGGCGGGCGACGACCCTCCAGTTACAGTTTGTTCTCCGCGTCCTCGGCGAGTTCGGCCATCCGCTTGCCGACCCGCCCGGCGTCCGAGAACTCGTCTTCGCTCATCGCCGTCGCCAGGGCGTTACCGAGGACGAACACTGCATGTTTGTGTTCGCTCTTGGACTTGTGGACGTGTGAGGGATCGACGCTCAGGGATTCGTAGGGGTCGAAGATGCTCTCGTCGACGGACTCCTGGCTCCGGAAATAGTTCATGATCGTCACCATCTGTTCGTGCAGTTCGAGGAGTTCTTCCTTGTGCATACACCGGAGTACGGACGAAGGCCCGTTAAGGATTGTTGCGTCTGATTCTCATGCGATCGGGTCGGCGACCAGCGAGGTCCATCTCCCGCCCTTGGGGCCGCTCAGAACACGTACTCGTCTTCATGGCCCATCATACCCTCGTCCTCGAACCCGGGCTCTTCCTCTTCGATCGGTCCGCTGGTCTTGTACGCCCGGAGCCCCGTCGAGAGCAGTTCCTGGATGGCTTCCTCCCGGTTCACGAACTCGCCCTGCTCGATCAGCTGAGCGATCTGCATCTCAAGATGTTCCGGGACCGTTATTTCCACGTTCGGCATTTGAACGTTCGTCGCTTTGGAGGGGGCGTATTTAAATTCTGTGGGGGGTAATTCCGACTGCGAAAAGTAAAACTTTCACGATCCGAGTAAATTCGTCTCGAGCGCGAACTCGACTTCAGATTGGTGTAAGCACTCGCCTCGGCAGTCCCCCCCGACGGCGGCGTCGGTCGGTTCGCAAGCCGAGAGTATAGGTGTCTCGATCCGTCACGAAACGTATGGTCGAGGATCGAACGAAACTCTACCGGGAGTTCGGCGACGAACGCCTCCCCCCGGGACAACACCGGACCGAATCGTTTCCCGTCCTTTCGAAGGGATCGGTGCCCCGAGTGACCCGCGAGGAGTGGTCGCTCACGGTAAGCGGTTCCGTCGAGGAGTCGGTCACCCTCGACTGGGAGGCGTTCACCGATCTGGGCGTCGAAACGCAACGACAGGACTTCCACTGCGTGACCGGTTGGAGTCGCTTTGACTGCGAGTTTACGGGCGTGCCGTTCACAACCCTCGCCGACCACGTAGGTGTCGACGCCGACGCTGAACACGTCCTCTTTCACGCGGCGGACGGCTACACCACCGATCTCCCCCTCGACGCGTGTCGCCGTCCCGAGACGCTCGTTGCCTTCGAGTTCGACGGCGACCCCCTGCCGCGGGACCACGGCGGCCCCGTCCGGGTGGTCACACCCCACCGGTACGCGTACAAGGGCGCGAAGTGGGTGACTGGCGTCGAGTTCCTCACCGAACCGGAACGGGGGTTCTGGGAGCAGCGCGGCTACTCCGTGACGGCGAACCCCTGGAACGAGGAACGCTACGGATAGTTAGGTAAAAGGGTACGGCGGCCTCACGGATTTATAATGGGTGTCCCGCGAAGCGACGAGACGGGAACGCGTCTCGTCAGTCGGTCGGTTCGGACGTCGGTTCCCTCGCTGCGTGCCGCCCTCGACACGTTGCCGGCACCGCGGACGTTCTGGACGGCCCCCGACGAAGCGACGGTCGTTGCCGGCGGCGTCGCCGCCGCCATCACCGCCGACGGACACGACCGCTTCGGTGCGATCCGGACGGGAATCGACCGGGTGCTGCGGTCCGGTGACGTCCACGCCGGCACCGAGGCGGCCTGTCCACGCCTGTTCGGTGGGTTCGCCTTCCACGACGAGGGGGGCGAGGGCTCCGTGTGGGACGACTTCCCCGGCGCGCGCTTCGTCCTGCCGCGCGTCCAAGTGACCGAAACCAACCGCGGGACGTGGCTCACGGTCAACGCCGTCGGTCCCGACGCGACGGCGACGGCCGTCGAGGACCGACTCGACGCCGAGCGCGAGCGACTGGCGGCCCTCGACGACCCCGACCCGGCCACGCCGCCCGATATCGTCGCACGCGAGCGGACGACGCCGCGCGCCGCCTGGCGCGATTCCGTCGAGACCGCCGTCGAGCGCATCCGTGCCGGCGACCTGCAGAAAGTCGTCCTCGCACAGGCACTCGACGTAACGCTGGATCGGCCCCTCTCCGTGCCGGACGTACTCGCCCGCCTCGGATCGACGTATCCCGACTGCTATCGCTTTCTCGTCGAACCGACGGCCGACCCCGACCGCCCGAGTTTCTTCGGTGCCACGCCGGAACGTCTGGTCAGCAGACACGGACGGACGGTCACTACGGGGGCGCTCGCCGGCACGACCGGCCGTGGCGACACGCCCGCCGAGGACGACTGGCTGGCCGCGGAACTGCTCGACGACGAGAAGAACGTCCACGAACACGAACTCGTCGCGGAGACCATCCGGAAACAGCTCGCCCCGTTCGCGTCGTCGATCGGGACCGGCGAGCGCCGTGTCCGCCGCCTGGAGACGGTCCAGCACCTCTCGACGCCGATCACTGCGACCCTCGACCAAGACACACACGTCCTCGACTTGGTCGAGGCACTCCACCCGACGCCGGCGGTCGGAGGGCTGCCGCCCGAACGCGCACTCGCGACCATCCGGGAGACCGAGCCCTTCGACCGCGGGTGGTACGCTGCCCCCGTCGGGTGGGTCGACGCCGCCGGAAACGGAACCTTCGCCGTTGCCATCCGCTCCGCGCTCGCCAGAGACACCTCGGCCACCCTCTTTGCCGGCGTCGGCATCGTCGCCGACTCCGATCCCGACCGCGAGTGGGACGAAGTGCAGCTCAAATACCGCCCGATTCTCGACGAACTGGAGCGATGAGCGCACCCAACCGCAACGTCCTCTGGGGGCGGGCCGTGGTCGACGAACTCGTCCGCGCCGGCGTCGACGCTGCCGTCGTCTCTCCGGGCAGTCGCTCGACGCCGCTGGTCACCGCCGCTGCGGACGAGGACGACCTCCGGGTCTACTCGGTCCTCGACGAGCGGTCGGCGGCCTTCTTCGCGCTCGGCCGCGCGAGGCGAACGGGAGAGGTGACGCCCCTGATCTGCACCTCCGGTACCGCCGCCGCGAACTACCACCCCGCGGTGATCGAGGCCGACCGCGGGCGGGTCCCCCTGCTTCTCCTCACCGCCGACCGCCCGCCCGAACTCCACGACAGCGGCGCCAACCAGACCGTCGATCAGGAGAAGCTCTACGGCGACGCCGTCCGCTGGTACGCCGACCTGCCCGAACCCGAGGCCGACCCGCGAAAGCTCCGATCGCTGCGGACGACGGCCGCCCGTGCCCTCGCCGAGGCGACGGGAACGCCGTCGGGACCGGTCCACCTCAACTGCCGGTTCCGCAAGCCACTGGAGCCGACGCCCGTCGAGGGCGACGTGCCCGCGGACCTCGACACCCTCGCCGCCGCCGGCCGCGACGACGACCGACCATTCGTGACGACGACGGCGGGACCGCCCCGACTGGACCGGGCCGACCTCCGACCGCTCGTCGAGGGGCTGTCGGTGGGCCGGGGACTGATCGTCGCCGGGCCGACAGACCCCCCGGGAGTCGATCCCGAGGCGGTCACCGCGCTGGCCCACGCGACGGGCTTTCCGATCCTCGCCGACCCGCTCTCGGGGCTGCGCTTCGGCGGCCACACCCGCGTGACGACCACCGTCGGCGGCTACGACGGCTACCTCGACCCACGCGTGACCGGGGACTGGCCCGACCCCGAAGCGATCTTCCGGATCGGGGCTTCGCCTACCTCGAAGCGCCTCCGGAAGTACCTGGCACGGACCGGCGCCCGGCAGTTCGTCGTCGACGCCGCCGGCGCGTGGCGCGAGGCGGAGTTCCGCGCGACCGACCTGGTCGTCGCCGACCCCTCGCGACTGGCGGCGCGGCTGGCGGAACTCGTCGGCGGCCCGGACGCCCCGGCGTGGCGCGAGCGGTGGAGCGAGGCCGACCGCGTCCACCGGGAGACGGTCGGCAGCGTTACGGGCGACGGCATGGGGGGCTACTTCGAGGGGGCCGTCCTCGCGGACGTGGCCGACCTCGCGCCGGAACCGTCGACGCTCGTCGTCTCGAACTCGAACCCCGTCCGCGACGCCGACCGCTACGCCTTGCCGGCGGCGGCGAGCTACACCGTCCTCGGCAACCGCGGCGCCTCGGGCATCGACGGCGTCGTCTCCACCGCGCTGGGTGCGGGCAGCGCCACGACGGACGCTCTGACGCTCGTCGTCGGCGACCTGGCGTACTACCACGACGGCAACGGCCTGCTGTCCGCCCTCCGGTGTGACGTCGACGCGACGATCGTCCTGATCAACAACGACGGCGGCGGCATCTTCCACCGCCTCCCCATCGAGTCCTTCGACCCGCCATTCACCGAGGCGTTCAGGACGCCCCACGGCCGCGAGTTCGGCCCCACCGCCGACCTCTACGACCTGTCCCACGTGGCCGTCTCGGACCGCGAGGCGTTCAGGGAGGCCTACGCCGACTCGGTCGGGAGCGACGGTACCGACGTGATCGAGGTGCGGACGGACGCCGAGGCGAGCCAGCGGACGCGGGAGCGGCTGGTCGAGGCGACGGTGGACGCGCTCGACGAGTGAGCGGGCTTTATTTTCGTCGCCGACGCAGGGCATTCCGATGCCCTCCACGACTCGCCAGACGACGCTCCTCGCCGTCGCGGCCGCCGTCGTCGTCGCCGCCGTCGTCGCACAGCGCGCCCTGTTCGGCGTCTTCCTCGGTGCCGTCGTCTACACGGTCGGGTGGCTGATCGGTCGGCTGTCGCCCGGCAACCCGATCGACGACCTGACGCGACAGCGACTCCTCGCGACGGGCGCCGTCGTCCTGATCGTTCTCGCGTACGCGGTGGTCGTCGTGGCGAACCTCCTCCTCGGCGTCGTCGTCGCGCTGACGGTCGCGGTCGCCTCGTGGCTCACCAGCCCGTTCGGCCCCGTCGCGCGGTGGCTCGACCGGACGACGTGACGCCGCCGACCTGTATCTTTTTGCGCGCGCCGCCCCGCGTTCGGGGTATGGTTTCCGACCTCTTCGATCCCGACCGCTGGACGACCGTCACCGACGAGTTCAGCGACGTGACCTACCACCGGGCAGACGACGTCCCCGCGGTCCGGGTCGCTATCGACCGGCCCGAGGTACGCAACGCCTTCCGTCCCCGCACCGTCGACGAACTCTACGCGGCGCTGGATCACGCCCGCCAGCAGGCCGACGTCGGCTGTGTCCTCCTGACGGGCAACGGGCCGTCGCCGAAGGACGGCGGGTGGGCGTTCTCGGCGGGCGGCGATCAGGCGATCCGCGGGGAGTCCGGGTACGAGTACCGAGGGGACGACGCCGCGCCCGACGACGCCACCGCCGCGGCGACCGACGACGCCGAACTCGACGCCGACGCGCCAACGGTCGGCCGCCTCCACATCCTCGAAGTCCAGCGGCTGATCCGCTTTATGCCCAAACCTGTCGTCGCCGTGGTCCCTGGGTGGGCCGTCGGCGGTGGTCACTCCCTTCACGTCGTCTGTGATCTCACGCTCGCGAGCGAGGGTCACGCGAAGTTCCTCCAGACCGATCCGGACGTGGCCTCCTTCGACGGCGGCTTCGGCTCTGCCTACCTCGCCCGACAGATCGGACAAAAGAAGGCCCGAGAGGTGTTTTTCCTCGGCAAGACCTACGACGCCGCCGAGGCGGCCGAGATGGGCATGGTGAACGAGGCGGTGGCTCACGAGGATCTGGAGGACGTAGCACTATCGTGGGCCGAGACGATGACCGACAAGAGCCCGACGGCGATGCGTATGCTCAAGTACGCCTTCAACCTCGCCGACGACGGGTTGGTCGGCCAGCAGGTGTTCGCGGGCGAGGCGACCCGGCTTGCGTACATGACCGACGAGGCCAGCGAGGGACGGGACGCCTTCCTCGAGGGACGGCCACCGGACTTCTCGGACGTCCCGTGGCACTACTGACCGTCGGTACGCCGGCGAAAGCGAGAGGGTATATGTTCGAAGCCCACATTCCGGATAGTAACTGATGACCCCGAATCGTGTGGACTTCTTCGTCGATCTGGTATACGGACTGTTGATCCTTCTCGCGGCGGGCCTCATCCTCGTGGTCGGGACGAACGTCGGCGTCGCGTTCGGTATCGGTGCCCTCGTATCGTACGTAGTTCACGTCGTATGGAAGATGGCTCGTTTCGATCCCGAGTGGATGACCCAAGAGATGACCGAGAAAGTCGAAGAGACGCTCACCGAGGAGGTCACGGAGAGCGTCGAGCAGACCGTCGCCGAAGAGGTCACCGAGGAAGTGACCGAGGAAGTCACCGAGAAAGTCGAGCAGACGGTCACCGAGGAGGTAACCGAGAACGTCGAACGGACCATCTCGGACGAGGTCGACGACATCATCGAACAACTCGAACAGGTGAACCAGCGCGTCGACCGACGACCACGGACGGACCAGATCGACGAGATGACCAAAGAGGAAGGCGAGACTGGCGCCGAGAGTGGCTCTCGATGAACGGGCGACGACAGCTACATGGGCCCACACGACCGAACCCCTGGACCGGTAACGACGCATGATCGGTCCACTCCTCTTGATCGGCTTCGCGGTATCGCTGTTCGTCGGGTTCAACATCGGCGGCTCGAACACCGGGCCGGCGTTCGGCCCGGCGGTCGGTGCGGGCGTCATCTCGAAACTGTTCGCGGGTGCGCTCATGGCCGTCTTCTTCTCGGTCGGTGCGTGGACCATCGGCCGCCGGGTCGTGAACACGCTGGGTCGCGAACTGGTGACGGATCCCGGCGTCTTCACCGTCCAGTCGAGCATCGTCGTCCTCTTTTTCATCGGCGGCGCGCTGTTCGTCGGTAACTACGCCGGCGTCCCGGCCTCGACGTCGATGACGGCCGTGGGCGCCATCGCCGGCCTCGGCGTCGCCGCGGGCGAACTCGACTGGGCGGTCATGGGCGAGATCGCGGTCTGGTGGATCGTCGCCCCTCTCGTCGGCTTCTGGGTGTCGGGCGTCGTCGGCCGGTACTTTTACCCGACCATCAACCGCTGGGTCGCCATCGAGCGCAGCGACGGGGCGCTCCTTACGTTCGATCGCTCCGGTACCGTCCCGGTCCCGCGTTCGGGACCCAACACGACCCGTCGCGAAGTCGTCGGAACGGTCGTCGTCATCGGCATCGGTTGTCTGATGGCCTTCTCCTCGGGCACGTCGAACATCGCCAACGCCATCGCGCCGCTGTACGGTGCCGGCGTCGATCTGAACCTCCTGATCCTGCTTGGGTGTGGCGCCGTGGCCGTCGGGGCGCTCACCATCGCCCGCCGGACGCTCGATACCCTCGGCAACGACATCACCGACCTGCCGCTGACGGCGGCCATCGTCGTCGCCGTCATCTCCTCGGGCATCGTCATCGGGCTCTCGGCCATCGGTATCCCAGCCTCCTTCGTCATTATCGCCACCATGTCCATCGTCGGCCTCGGCTGGGGGCGTGCCACCCGGTCGATCACCGTCTCCGAAGGGGTGCGCGGCGAGAAGACTCCGAACGTCTCCGTGGGGGCGCTCACCACCGAGGACCTGGGCGAGGAGGCCCCCGACATCGGCGAGGAGGCACCCGAGGACACCCCGAGTGCCGCCGAACTGTTCAACCCCGAGACGACGGGTCGGGTGGTACTCATGCAGAACGTGGTGCCGCTCCTCTCGACCATCGGCGCGTACGCGACCTTCCGCCTGCTCTTTGCCGTCTGGTGGTAAGTCGGAAAAACGGCAGTCTTTACGCGCTCGGGTCCCACCGTCCGACGATGAGCACACAGGAGACCAGCCGACGTCGGGCGTGGGTGATGGCCGCACGGCCACAGACCCTCCCGGCGACCGCCGCGCCGGTCGCCGTCGGCACCGGCCTCGCGGTCGGGCGCGGTGTCGAACACCTCCTCGCGGCCGCTGCCGCCCTGATCGGTGCCGCCCTCATTCAGATCGGTACCAACTTCGCCAACGACTACTACGACGCCGTCAAGGGCGCCGACACCGACGACCGCGAGGGGTTCACCCGCGTCACGCAGTCGGGGCTCATCTCGCCCAAGGCAGTCAAACGTGCCAGTTACCTCACCTTCGGGGCCGCCGTCCTCGTGGGTACAGGACTCGTCTACGTCGGCGGCCTCCCCATCCTGATCGTCGGACTGCTGTCGGTTACAGCCGGCTACGCCTACACCGGCGGTCCCTACCCGCTCGGCTACCACGGCCTCGGCGACCTCTTCGTGTTCGTCTTCTTCGGCGTCGTCGCCGTCACGGGGACGTACTACGTCCAGGCGGCCGCCGTCCTCGCGTCGCCGTTTCCCCTCTCGATTCCGTCGGGGACGCTCCCCCCCGTGGCAGTCGTCGCCAGCCTCCCCGTCGCCGCGCTCTCGACGAACATCCTCGTCGTGAACAACGTCCGCGACATGGAGACGGACGCCCGGACCGGCAAGCGGACCCTCGCCGTCAGGCTGGGCTATCGCTGGAGCCGCGTCCAGTACGTCGCCTTGCTCGCGCTCGCGTACCTCGTCCCGCCCGCGATGTGGCTCGCCGGCCCCGCCTCCCCGGTCGTCTGTCTGCCGCTGCTTACCCTCCCGCTTGCCGCGGGCCTGGCGCGCACCGTCAGTACCCGGACCTCGGGCGAGGCACTCAACCCCGCCCTCGAACGGACCGGCAAACTGCTCGCGGCCCACGCTCTCCTGTTCGGCGTCGGTCTGGCGGTGGGAGTATGAACCGCCACGAGTTCTCCCTCGACCTCGTCGCTCCCCTGTCGACCGCTCGCGGCCGCATCGAGCGACGCGAGGGCGTCCTGGTCGGGATCGGCGCCGACGGCGTCCGCGGGGTCGGCGAGGCCACGCCGCTCCCCGGCTGGACGGAGTCGATCGACGACTGTCGGACGGCGCTCGACGCCGTCGCCGACGCGGACGCGATCGGCGGCCTCCGGGCCGTCGACGATCCGCGGGAGCCGTTGGCCGACGCGCCAGCGGCGATCACCGATCCGCTGGCCGACGCACCCGCGGCGAGACACGCCGTCGAGAGCGCCCTCCTCGACGCGACGGGTCGGCGTCGTGACCGTTCGCTCGCGGCCCTCCTCGCCGACCGGCCGGCAGCGACCGTCCCGGTGAACGCGACACTCGGCGACGCTCCGGCGGCGGAGACGGTCGCGGCCGCCATCGACGCGGTGGACGCGGGGGTCGCCTGTCTGAAGGTGAAAGTCGGCGTCGGTAGCCTCGACCGTGACGTGACCCGCCTCCGGTCGGTGAGAGCCGCCGTCGGGTCCGACGTGGCGCTCCGGGCGGACGCCAACGGTGCGTGGGACCGAGAGACGGCGAGGGAGGCAATCGAGGCGCTCGCGACGCTCGATCTGGCGTACCTCGAACAGCCCCTCCCCGCCACCGACCTGTCGGGTCACGCGGCGCTCCGGGGCCGCGGTGTCGACATCGCGCTCGACGAGACGCTGGCCGAGATGCCGCCGGCGGCGATCCTCGGCGCCGACGCGGCCGACGTGGTGGTGTTGAAGCCGATGGCACTCGGCGGTCCGGGACGGGCCGTCCGGACCGCGCGGTCCGCGCGCGCGGCGGGCGTCGACCCGGTGGTGACGACGACGGTCGACGCCGCGCCGGCCCGGACGGCAGCGGTCCACGTCGCCGCCGCCATCCCCGAGATCCGGCCCTGCGGGCTGGCGACTCGCGACACCCTCGCGACGGACCTCTGTCCCGATCCCGTCCCCGTCGAAGACGGGGCGGTCGCCGTTCCCGACGGCCCCGGCGTCGCCGGGTCGGCCTTCGACGACCTCGTCTGAACGCCGCCGGAGCTATACGAACCCGCACCGAACCACGGGGTATGACGACGGGCCGCCTGCTCTACGTACTCGGACTGTTCGCCGTCCTCGTGTTCTGTGCCGGCATCGCCGCCGTCTGGGCGCTGTCCTACGGGCCGCTGTGATCGCCGGTGTCGGTGTCGGTGGCGGCGGTCTCGCCGTGTGAGACCCCTTCGCGACGGTCGGCCTGCATCCGCCTGATGGCAGCCGCCGCGTTGCTCGCGTCGTAGCCGAAGTACACCGCGTCGGCGGAGGCTTCGGCGACCGCCGTCGCACCGACGAGGGCGTCGACGTCGACCTCGACGGCGTAGAGTTCGATCGCGAGGCGAGACTCCAGCCCTGCCAGCCGGCTCTCGAACCCCCTGGCGATGGTCTCCAGCCAGTACGTCGTGCCGTAGGCGGTGTCGTAGAGCGGAACGACGAACTCGTCGACCATCGGCGCCAGCGCCTCGATGTCGACACCACTCCGGGCGCGCAGGTGGCCGGCGTAGGGGTCCGGATAGAGCGTGAGATGGAGGTCGCCGGGGACGCGTTCGTGCACCGCGGACACGAAGTCGGTCACGACTGATGCGCGCCAGTCCGTGCGGTCGTCGAACTCGCTCCCGGCGAAGCGGCGGTCGCACCGCTCACAGCGGCAGTAGCCGTCGCGTGGGAAGCCGACGTCGTCGAGACGGAGGGCCGGTCCGGCCTCGACGCAGTCGTCGACGATCTCGAGCAACCCCTCGCGGTAGCGGTCGTGGGTTGGACAGACGTACGACCAGTCGAAGTAGGAGCGCTCCCGCGTCGCGGGGCGCCCCTCGGCGTCGACGGCCGCCATCGAGGGATCGTCACCGACGGCCGCGTTGTCGCCGAAGGCCGACACCATGTTGACGCCGGTCGAGAGCGGCGCGGCCGCGCGCCCGGTCACGTCCTTCACCTCGTAGAAGCCGGCGTCGAACGCCGACCACTCCAACTCCTCGGCGTTCCGCGTGACGACGCCGTACATACCTCTCGTAACGGGACCGTCGCTGGTAAGAATGTGGGTTATCGCCGCCGACCGGGGATCGAGAGATCTCCGGCCGGATCGGGCGACTCGATCCCCGCAACGACGGGGAGACGTACGCCCGCGTCCGGGGAGGAGGCTTACTCCTCGACGTCGACCTCGACAGGTTCCTTGTCGCCGGAGAGCAGGACGTAGCCGATTGCGATCAGTGCGAGCACCAGGATGAACTTCGTCTTTCCTGACATGGGTCTTCCTTGGACCACCGGTCACAAAGCGGTTTCGCCCGACTGGCGGGCGTCGATGTGCTCGGCCACGTCGCCTTCCCGGACGATGGTGTCACAGTACGAACAGCGGACGCCGTCGGACAGCACCTCGAACTCGGTCCGGATCGGTTCGTCCGCGTTCGTGATGCAGTTGTGGTTGGGGCAGACGAGGATGCCCGTCACCGATTCGGTTCGTTCGACCCGGTTTTTATCGACCACGTCGAAATCGCGGATGATGTTGATCGTCGCCTCGGGCGCGATCAGCGAGAGGACGTCCACCTCGGACTGGCTGAGTTCGCGTCCCTCGACCTTCACAACGTCCTTTCGGCCCAACTTGTCGCTGGGGACGTTCATGCCGATGCTGACGGTCTCGCCGCCGGTGCCGTCGATGCCGAGGATGGCGAGGACGTTGAGCGCCTGCCCGCCGGTGACGTGGTCGATGACGGTACCGTCACGGATCTTGCTGACGCGGAGTTCCTCGTCGGTCATCGACGGTCACCCTCTTCGTCGTCGCCGAGCAGACTGTCGAGCAGAGCCATCCGAACCGGGACGCCGTTGTGTGCCTGACCGAAGTACTTCGCGCGTGCCGTCCCGTCCACTTCCGGGGCGATCTCGTCGACCCGGGGGAGCGGATGCATCACGGTCAGGTCGTCCGACGCGTCGGCCAACACGTCGTTGTCGATGCGGTACTCGCCGGCGACGGCGCGGTACTCCCGCTCCTCGGGGAAACGCTCGCGCTGGATGCGGGTGACGTAGAGTACGTCCAGTTCCGGGAGCACCTCGTCGAGGTCGGTGTGTTCGCGCACCTGTGCGCCCGCCTCGTGGAGGTCGTAGCGGACGTTGCGGGGGAGGCGCAGGCTCTCCGGACTGACGAAGTGCTGTCGCACGTCGAAGTTCGTCAGTGCGTGGGCGAGCGAGTGGACCGTCCGACCGTACTTCAGGTCGCCCATGATCCCCACGGTGATGTCGTCGAGACCGGCGTTCTCGCGGATGGTGTAGAGGTCGAGCAGGGTCTGACTCGGGTGCTGTCCGGCCCCGTCGCCGGCGTTCACCAGCGGTACGTCGACGAACTCCGAGGCGAGTTTCGCCGATCCCTCGCTCGGATGTCGGAGGACGAGGGCGTCGGCGTACCCCTCGATCACCCGGACGGTGTCCGCGAGGCTCTCGCCTTTCTTGACCGACGACGACTCGACCGAGCCCATATCGATGGTCTCGCCGCCCAGGCGCTTCATCGCCGACTCGAAGCTCATCTTCGTCCGCGTACTCGGCTCGAAAAAACAGAGCGCGAGGACGCGCCCCTCGTGTCGGCCGCTGACCACCGACGGGTCGGCGTCGATGGCCGCCGCGTGGTCGAGCACCGCCTCGATGTCGTCCCGGGAGAGGTGGGCCGCGCTGATGAGGTGGTCCTGTAACATTACGTGTGTGAGTCACCCGGGGCGTCTTGAATCCCCCGGCACGCGATGACCTATGGCCAGTTGCCGTGGTCGTCGAACGCGTCCACGACCCGCTCGATGGCGACGACGTACGCCGCGGTCCGGAGGTTCGGCACGTCGACGGACTCGTAGGTGTCGACCAGGCGGTCGAACGCCTCGGTAATGACACGTTCGAGTTCGTCGTTCACCCGCTTTTCGGTCCACGCGAACCGCTGGCGGTTCTGCACCCACTCGAAGTAGGAGACGGTGACCCCGCCCGCGTTCGCCAGGATGTCGGGGAGCACGTAGACGTCACGCTCGGTGAGTACGTCGTCGGCGTCGGGGGTCAGCGGCCCGTTGGCCGCTTCGACGATCACGTCGGCCCGCACGTCGCGGGCGATGCTCTCGTCGACCGCGTTCTCCAGTGCCGCGGGCACCAGCAGATCCACGTCCGCGGTCAGCAGTTCCTCGTTGGTCAGTTCCTCGTCGGCGTCGGGATAGCCCACGACCGACCCGGTTTCGCGTTTGTGTTCTTTGACCGCCTCGGTGTCCAGGCCGTCGGCCGCGTACACCCCACCCCGGGAGTCGCTGACCGCGACCACGGTCGCCCCCTCGGCCTCCAACAGGGTCGCGGTGACCGATCCCGCGTTGCCGTAGCCCTGGACGGCGACCGTCGCGTCCTCGATGCCACGACCCAGGTAGTCGAAGGCCTCACGGGCGGTGAGCATCGTCGACCGGCCGGTCGCCTCGACGCGACCCGCACTGCCCCCGGAAGACAGCGCCTTCCCCGTCACGACGGCGGGTTCGGTGGTCCGCTCCAGCGTCTCGTAGGTGTCTTTGATCCAGTTCATCTCTCGCTGTCCGGTGTTGACGTCGGGTGCGGGGATGTCGCGGTCAGCGCCGATGATCGGCCGGAGTTCGGCCGCGAACGCGCGCGTGATGCGTTCGAGTTCGCGCTCGGAGTACTCCCGGGGATCGAACGCGATGCCACCCTTCGCCCCACCGTAGGGGATATCGACGACTGCGCATTTGTACGCCATCCACCCGGAGAGAGCCGTCACTTCATCCTGCGTGACGTTCGGGTGATAGCGAATCCCCCCCTTGTAGGGGCCGCGGTCGCCGTTGAACTGGACCCGGTAGGCGTGAAACTGCTCGGCGCTCCCGTCGTCCATGTCGACCGAGAGGGTGGTCTCCAAGACGCGTTCGGGCCGTTTGAGCCGCTCGATCACGTCGCCGTCCGCGTCCAGATAGGCCGCGGCGTCGTCGATCTGCTCCTGGAGGCTCTCGAACGGGTTGATTTCCGCCATCTGACCCGCCGGTTCGACCTCCTGTAATACAGTCCTTTCGACCTGCCGTTGGCGAGTCGTGTCACTCCGTCTCCGTCTCCGTCTCCGTCGCCCGATCGAGGATACGCTCGGCGCGGGCCAGCAGTGGCGCGTCGATCATCTCGCCGTCGACCTCGAAGACGCCCCGGTCGTCGTCGGCCGCTTCCCGCGCCGCGAGCACCCGCCGCGCCCACGCTACCTCCTCGGAGTCGGGGGCGAACGCCTCGGCGACGATCGGTACCTGATCCGGGTGGATGACCATCTTGCCGTCGTAGCCGAGCGTCGCGGCGAAGGTCGTCTCGGAGCGAAGCCCCTCGGCGTCGTCGAGATCGGTGTAGACGGTGTCGATGGGTTCGACGCCCGCGGCCCGCGCCGCCACGACGACGCGTTCGCGGGCGTACAACACCTCCGTCCCCTCGGCGGTGCGAGTGGCGCCGAGGTCGGCCGAGAGATCCTCGGCGCCGAACCCGAGGGCGTCGACGACGCCGAGCGCCGCCACCTCGGGTGCGTCGAGGATGCCGGTCGCCGTCTCGATCAGCGCGATGACCGGGACCGACAGATCGTGTGCCGAGAGCGCGTCGGCGACGGCCCTCACGCTCTCGACGGTCGCTTTCGGCATCATCACCGCATCGAGGCGGCGTAGGTCTCGGTCGGTCAGGGCGTCGAGGTCTGCCGTCGCGGCGTCGGCGGCGCCGATCCGGACGGCCACCTCGACGCCCGCGGGATCGAACTCCGGATCCGCGAGCAGGTCGGCGACGGCCGCCCGCGCCTCGGCCTTCCGAGCGGGAGCGACGGCGTCTTCGAGGTCGAACACGACCGTATCGGCGCCGGTGGCCGGTGCCTTGCGGCAGAGTTCGGGGCGGTCACCCGGCGAGAACAGGACGGTGCGGCGAGCCATACCGGGCCCTGGGCGGCCGTGGTGATGAATCCCCTAGATGACGACAGCCCCGACGGTGAATAGGTTGACGAGGGCGGCGACCGTCCAGGGGACTGCCAGTCCGGCTGGAACGAGCCCCCGGTAGTCGGCGGGCATCACGACCCACCCCGCGAGGCCGACGGTTATCGCACCGCCTTTCAGCACCGCTAGTGCGGGCAGCACGCCGATGTCGGCGATGAGGCCGGCAGCGACGGGGTTGAGTTCGGTCAGACCGAGGCGGATACCGACGGCCGTGAGCGAACCGTCGAGAAGCAGTACGACGACCACGAGCGCCCAGAGCCACCCCGCGTACGCCGTGGTTCGGGCGGCGATCCAGTTGGCGTACGCGCCACCGACGGGCGGCCCCACCGGCTCCGACGACCGGGAGCTGCCGGTTTCAGTCCGGTTCGTTGCCATATCTCACGGCTGGATCACCATCCCCGTGAGTATACGGCCCATACGCCGCGTAAATCATCGATTACCGCGCCGAACGCCCGGTCAAGGGGATCAGTCGAGCGCCGCTTCCAGTCGGTCGATCAGGGACGCGTTCCCGAGGTGGACCGGCGTCCGGTCGTGGAGTTCGTCGGGGTCGACGTCGAGCAGCGACCGGGTGCCGTCGGAACTCCGGCCGCCCGCCGACTCGATCACGTAGCCGACTGGGTTGCCCTCGAACTGGAGGCGGAGTTTGCCCGCCGGCGAGGACTCCAGGGCGGGGTAGCCGAACACGCCACCGTAGGTCAGAACCTGGTTCACGTCACCGATCATCGCCCCGCCGTAGCGGAGTTTGAGTTCCGATTCGATCTCTTCGACGTAGGCCGCGAAGTCGGCCGGCCAGTCGGGGACCCGCCCGCCGAAGCCGTAGACCGTCGGCTCGTCGGGGAGGGTCACGTCCTCGCGGAGTGGCGTCGGGACGCCGTCCTCGATCAGGTACTCGGTGACCGAGCCTTGGTGGGCGAAGGCCATGGTGGTGATCGGGCCGTAGAGGATGTAGCCCGCCGCGATCAGCTCGCGTCCGCGCGCTGGCAACGGCGCGTCGTAGACGCCGACGATGGTTCCCATGACGTTGTTGGGTTTGAGGTTCGAGGAGCCGTCGAGTGGGTCGACCGCGACCGAGAGGCCGGTCCCGGTGTCGACGACCGACTGTCGCTCCTCGCTGGCGTACGCGCCGACGCCGTCGAGGCCCCCGAGGCGCTCCTCGAACAGATCGTCGGCGTACTCGTCGGCCGCCAGCCGCCGATCGCCGGTGGGGTTCTCGGCATCCGACTTCTCGCGGCGACCGGGGAGTCCCGCCCGGATCTCCGGAGCCGCGGCGGCCACCGCCTCACGGATCGCGCCGACGGTGTCGTGGTGGGACATCACTCGTCGGCCGCGAGCCCGTCGCTCGTCGCGAGCGCCGCGTCGACGGACGCGTCCTCGAAGATGACGGCCTCCAGTCCGTCGAGGATGGCCTCGGGATTCTCCCGCTGGAAGACGTTGCGGCCGACGGCCAGCCCGTTCGCGCCGGCGTCCATCGCCTCGCGGACCGTCGAGAGGAAGGCCTCGTCGCTGGTCTTCGATCCGCCGCTCATGACGACCCGCATGTCGCCCGCGCTGTCGACCGCCCACTCCATCGCGTCGGCGGAGCCGGGATATTTCACCTTCGCGATGTCGGCGCCGAGTTCCAGCCCCAGCCGGGAGGCGTAGGCGATGGTGCCCGGGCTCGTGTCGTCTTTCAGCCCTTGCCCGCGCGGATAGGACCACATCACGACGCCCATATTGTGGTCGCGGGCGGCCTCCTGGGCTTCCCGGAACTCCTCGGCCATCTCGACTTCGTGGTTCGAGCCGCCGTACAGCGTGAAGCCGATCGCGTCCGCGCCGAGTTCGGCCGCGTAGTCGACCGACCAGTTGACCGACGAGTCGGGCTCGCCCATCCAGAGGTTGCTCGTGCCGTTGAGCTTTGCCAGGAGGCTCACGTCGTCCTCGTAGGAGGGGTAGTACGCCTCGGCGACGCCCTTCTGGACGGCGACGGCCGTCACGGCGTCGTGGGTCGCCACGTCGAACACCGTCGCCGGGTCGGTCGTCTCCGGCACCGGTTCGAAGTCGACCGGGCCGTGTTCGAGGCCGTGGTCGTACGCGAGGATCAGTGCCTTGCCGTCGCGGGTGATCGCGGAGTCAGCGCCGGGGATCATGTGTGTAGACGTACCGGCGAATTCACACATAAAGCGTGTGGTCGGCGGCCACGCAGCCTCGACCGACGGTCGCTCACCAGTCGAACGCCCGGTGAACCGCCCGCCCCTCGTCGTTCAGAACGGGGCCGACGACGTCGGTCACGCCGTCGAGGATCGCGGCCGAGCGGACGGTCGGCTCCCGGCCGGTGAACGCCACCACCTCCTCGCCACCCACGCCGTAGACGACTCGCCCGAACCCGGCAGTTCGCATCCCACCGGCGCACATCGGGCACGGTTCCGTGCTGGTGTACATCGCCATCTCGGCGCGTTCCTCGGGGTCGTACTCCCGACACGCACGATACGCGAGGTGGAGTTCCGGGTGGCGTCGGCAGTCGGCCGCGGTGTTGATGCGGTTCGACTCGGTCATGACGACGGTATCGTCGCGGACGAGCACGGACCCGAACGGCTCGTCCCCGCGGGCGGCGGCCTCGCGGGCGAGGTCGAAGGCCGCCCGCATGTGTGACGGGTGGTCGAAACTGTCGAACTCGGGACGTGGCACGGACCGACCGAACGGCCGAAGCGACATATCGGTTCGGGACGCCGGCGCTCCGGATCGCCACCGGGTCGCTATGCTTACAGTCCTGCCACGCCCAGGAGCGAGCATGCGAACCTTACAGGACATCGACACCGTCGGGGTCGTCGGCGCCGGGACGATGGGCAGCGGCATCGCACAGGTGGCCGCCACGGCGGGATACGACGTGGTGATGCGCGACATCGAGGACGACCTGGTCGCGGCCGGCTTCGACCGCATCGACGACAGCCTCTCGCGGTTCGTCGAGAAGGAGCAACTCACGCGCGAGGAGGCCGACGCCGCCGTCGAGCGCATCGCCGGGACGACCGATCTCGACGACCTCGCGACCTGTGATTACGTCATCGAGGCCGCCGTCGAGAACATGGAGATCAAACAGGACATCTTCGCGGACCTCGACGACGCGGTGGACGACGACGTGATCCTCGCGACCAACACCTCCACGCTCTCGATCACCACCATCGCGTCGGCGACGGAGCGTCCCGAACTCGTCGTCGGCCTCCACTTCATGAACCCCGCGCCGATCATGGAGGGGCTCGAACTCGTCGTCGGGGAGAAGACGGCCGACGACGTGGTCGACGTCTCGCATGCCCTCGCCGAGGACTTCGGCAAGACGACCTGGGAGTCCGACGACAAACCCGGGTTCGTCGTCAACCGGGTGCTGATGCCGTGGATCAACGAGGGCATCCGCGCCTACGACGAGGGCGTCGCCACGAAGGCGGACATGGACGCCGGACTGAAACTCGGGACGAACGTCCCGATGGGGCCGCTCGAACTCGCCGATCACATCGGCCTCGACGTCTGTCTCGATGCCAGCCAGACGCTCGCCGAGGAACTCGGCGACCGGTACAAGCCGCCCTACCTGCTCAAGCGGAAGGTCGACGCCGGCGACCTCGGCCGGAAGACGGGCGCGGGATTCTACGAGTACGACTAGCGCGGTCCTTTTTACCCCCGCGCTCCTCGGACCCGTCGATGGAAGTCGCCATCCTCACCGTGGGCGACGAGGTACTCGCTGGTGACATCGAGAACACGAACGCGACGTGGCTCGCGGAACGGTTGACCGACGCGGGTGCGACGGTCGTTCGCATCCTGACCGTCCCGGACGACCGAGCACTCATCGCCGAGACCGTCGACGACTGGTCGACGGCGTTCGACGCGGTGATCGTCACCGGGGGTCTCGGCGGAACCCACGACGATGTGACCGTCGACGCCATCGCCGACGCCTTCGGCCGCGACCTGGTCGTCCATCCGGCCGTCCGCGAGGACGTGATCGAGACCGTCGCCGCCTACCGGGACGAGAACCCCGACCTGGTCGATGCCCACGACCTCGACATCGACGTCGACGCGTGGGCGGCCCTCCCCGAGGGGAGTCGGCCGCTGGTCAACCCAGAGGGACTCTGCCCGGGGTGTGTCCTCGAGAACGTCTATGCCTTCCCGGGCGTCCCGGCCGAGGTGCGCGCACTCTTCGAACTGGTGGCCGGCGAGTTCGGCGGCGACGCCGTCTCGGCGACGCTGTTGACGCCCCAGCCCGAGGGGTCGATGGTCGAGGCGCTCGCCGGGGTTCGCGAGCAGTTCGACGTGACGGTCGGGAGTTACCCGAGCACCGGCGAGCGAAACCGGCTGAAGCTCACGGGCACCGACCACGAAACGGTCGCCGCGGCGGCAGCGTGGCTCCGCGAGCGGATCGACGTCGTCGACGAGTGAGAATCACGACTGATTCTGCGAGCCGTGCGTTTATTCCCCCGCCGCCCGAGGCTCCGATCGATGATCGAGGCCGACTCCCTCCGGAAGACCTACGGCGAGTTCCCCGCCGTCGTCGGCAGCACGTTCGAGGTGGACCGGGGCGAAATCTTCGGCATCGTCGGCCCGAACGGCGCCGGGAAGACGACGACACTGAAGATGATCGCCGGACTCGTCGAGCCCTCGGGTGGATCGGCGACCGTCGCCGGCTTCGACGCCGCCGACCCAGAGATGCGCCGGTCGCTCGGCTTTCTCCCCGAGGAGTCACCGCTCTACGAGGATATGACTGCTCGCTCGTATCTCGACTTCTTCGCCGACCTCTACGACGTGCCCGATGGCGAGGCGACCGCACGCATCGAGGACACGCTCGACCGCCTCGAACTCGACCACCGCGACCGCCGGCTCGGCGACGTCTCTAAGGGCATGAAACGCAAGGTTGCCATCGCCCGGTCGCTGGTGAACGATCCCGACGTACTCATCTACGACGAGCCCGCGAGCGGGCTCGATCCCCTGACGACCAACTACGTGCTGGAGTTCGTGCGTGAACTCAGCGACGCCGGCAAGACGGTCCTCTTCAGCGCACACAACCTCTATCACGTCGAGAGCGTCTCCGACCGGGTGGCGATCATGAACCGTGGCGAGATCGTCGCCCGCGGGACCGTCCCCGAGATCCGCGAGGCGTACGGCACCACCGAGTACCGGGTGTTCACGTCGGTCGCCCTGGCGGACCCCGCGACCGAACCTGCCGGCGACCGCCACGTCGTTACCGTCCCCGATATGGACGCCGTCGAACGGATACGCGAGGCGGCGGCCGAGGCGGGCGGCGAGGTGGTCGACATCCGCACCGAGGAACCGAGTCTGGAGGAAATCTTTCTGGATCTGGCGGCCGATACGGTCGACGGCCCGCGGGGGACGCGGTGACGGGCCCGCCGCAGTTTGCCGATCGAATCCGTGAGACTCTCCGAGCAGTCGTCCGGATCGCCCGCTGGGAGGTGGGCCGGAGCGTCGGCGTCGTCGATCGGCACACGGCCGCACTTGGCCTCGTCGCCCTCCTGCTTGCGGGCGCGGTCGGCGGCGCGGCCGTCGCCACCGGCGGCGTCGCCCTTGACCGCGACGTCTACCGGATCGGCGTCGCCCCCGACAGCCCCTACTACGAGGTGGTGCGGGAGAGCCCGGCGCTTGCAGCGCGGCCGCCAGACCTCGACTCTGTCGGTCGTAGCGTCGAGGTGGTCGTCAGTGACGGTCGGTTCTACGTCGCCGACTCCCGGAAGGCCGAGGCCGCCCTGTCGACCTTTCGGAGCGCCGTCCGGCGTCACAATCTCGAAGCCATGGGAGACGAGACGAACGCTTCGGCGGCGTTCCCGGTCGTCGTCACGCTCCAGTACGCCGACCGTGGTTCGGGACCGGGGGGGACAGCCGCGAACCCGGCCGACAGCGAGGGAACTACTGACGGCACTGTCGACGTCGGCGACGCCGGTACCGGGGACGCGGGCCACGGATCGACGGCGGGCGGGGGGAGTGCCGTCGACGCCGCGACGGCCGCCGACGCTGGGGCCGGGGCCGGCGGCGGGTCGCTCGGCGTCCCCTTCCTCGGTGGGAGTCTCCTCGGCGGCGGTACCTCCGGTTCCCCGGCCGACATCTCGCCGCCCTTCCCCTTCGGCGCACTCGTCCTCGCCTTCGTCTTTTTCATCCCGATGAACTTCGTCATCCAGCCCTACGGGAGCAGCATCCTCAACGAGCGCATCAACCGTCGAGGTGAACTACTTCTCGTCGCGCCCGTCTCGCCGGCGACCATCGTCGCCGGCAAGACGCTGCCGTATCTCGCGCTCCTCGTCGGTCTGACGGCGGCCATCGCCCTCGCCATCGGCGGCGGCGCGACGAGCATCGCCGCCGTCGCCCCCATCGCCGCGCTCTACCTCGCGGCCACGTTCGTCGGCGGCATGTTCGCCCGATCGTTCAAGGAACTCACGTTCGTCACGGTCACCGTCTCCGTCTTTCTCACATCCTATGCGTTCGTCCCGGCCATCTTCACGAACGTGACGCCGATCGCGCTCATCTCGCCGCTGACGCTCGTCGTCCACGACCTGCAGGGCACCGGCGTCACGGCCGCACAGTACGCCTTCTCGACCGGGCCGTTCTACGTCGGCTCGGCCGTCCTCTTTCTGCTCGGCGTGGGCGTCTACCGCGAGGAGGACATGTTCACCCAGCGGGCGGTGCCGCTGAAGTTCCTCGACGCACTCAACAGCCGGATCTCCGGCCGGCGCTCGATGGCCGTCCTGAGCGTTCTCTCGATCCCCTTCGTCTTCATCGCCGAACTCCTCGCCATCGCCGTCCTCTTCGTCCTCCCGGTGGACGTTTCGATCCCCCTCCTGTTGCTCGTCGTCGCCAGCGTCGAAGAGGTGGCCAAGAGCCTCCCCGTCTACGCGGGGTTTCGGGGAGCGTTCGCCGGCCGGCGTACGCTCCGGACCGCCGTCGTCCTCGGCTCGCTCTCGGGACTCGGGTTCTTCCTCGGCGAGAAACTGACCGCAATCGTCCAGTTCGTCGGCCTGCCTGACCTCGCGCTGGGTCAGGCGGCGTTCACGCCCGTCGGCGTCGGCTCGACGGTCGCCGTTGGCCTCCTGTTTGCCCCGCTCGCACTCCACGCGACGACGACGAGCGTCGCGGCGGTGGGGGCGAGTCGGTCCCGAAACTGGTATTTCGCGGCGCTCGTACCCGCGATACTGCTGCATGCGGCCTACAACCTCGCGGTGGTGAGCGCCCTTGGCTGATCCACGCCTGACGATCGCAAAGCGGGAGTTGGCGACCCTCCGCTCGGAGAAGACCATCGTCCTCGCGTTGCTCATCCAGCTTTTCATCGCCGCCTTCTCCTCGTTTCTCGTCGTCGGCCTGGTCTCGCTGTACGACCCCGGGAGCGTCGACGGGTTCGAGACCGAGGTGGCCGTCACGGGCGACGCGAGCGACGACCTGCTCCGGGTGGTCGACGACCGACCGTCGATCACGGGCACGGCCTATCCCTCACAGGCGACGGCGCGAGCGGCGTTCGAACGCGGAACGGTGGACGCCGTGCTCCTCGCGGACCGCCGGGCCGGACGGGTGTTCGTCACGGCGACGGTGCCCGACGGCAACGTGCGCACGACGGTTATCGTCGTCCAGTTGCGGGACACGCTGTCGACCTTCGAGCGGGTGGAGCGAACCGACCGCGCCGCGCTCCTCTCGGCGACGCCGCTCGAGCTCCCACCCCGAAGCGGCGCGTCGCCGTACTACGGGTTCAGCTACACGGTGTTGCTCCCCTTGCTCTGCTTTCTCCCCGTGTTCATCAGTGGCTCGATGACCGTCGACTCGCTGACCGAGGAGGTCGAACGTGGCACGCTCGAACTCCTGCGTGTCGCGCCCGTCTCCACCGTCGACATCGTCGACGGCAAGGTGTGGGCCGCGGCGGGACTCGCGCCCGTGCAGGCGGCGCTCTGGATCGCCCTCCTCGATCTCAACGGGACGAGCGTCCGCCACCCGCTCGCCGTCCTCGTCGTCGTCGGGGCGCTTGCGATTCTCGTCGTCACGCTCGGCGCGACCATCGCTCTGCTCTCGCCGGACCGCCGGGCGGCACAGTTCCTTTACTCCGTCGGCGTCCTCGTCGCCTTCGGCGGCGCGACGCTCCTGCCGGTGAACCCCGTGAACACCGTGGCCCGCCTCGCCGTCGACAGCGTCGCCCCGACCTACCCGCTTCTCGTCGCCGGCTACGTCGTCCTCGGTGGCGCCGCCTACTCGCTCCTGCGGCGTGCGGTACCGCGGATCGGCGTCGCTCGGTGAGTCCGCCCCGAAACACACTCAAGGCCCGCGTGAAAGGCATACGGTATGGGTCTTGGAAGTACGGCGAAGAAACTCCAGCAGGTCGCCGACATGGCCGAGGACGTGTACGCCCGTCTGAACCAGCTCAAAGAGCAGGTAACCGAGACGCGGGAGACGGTCGACGAGACGAAAGATCGGGTCGACGATCTGGATCGCGAACTGGCAGAACAGCGCGCCATCCTCGACGCCCTCGCCGAGCGCGAAGGGATCGACGTCGAGGCGCTCACCGCCGAAATCCACGTCGTCGACGCCGAGACGGTCGCCGGCGACGACGCGGCGTCCGCCGGGGACGAGGACGCGACCGGCGCCTGATCGGCTCACCCCTCAGCGACGGCGCTCGTGTTCGACCTTCAGACACCGATCCTGCACGACGAGCAGACCGGCATCGCGGGCACGGGCGGCCGCTTCGTCGTCGCGGATGCCCAGTTGGAGCCAGAGCCCCTCGACGTCACCGCGGGTGGCTGCGCGCTCGACGACGGCGTCGACGATCCCGGGGACCTCCTCGCTCGGCCGGAACACGTCGATCAGATCGACCCGTTCGGTCACCTCGTCGAGACGGTCGGCAGCCTGCCGGCCCAGAATATCCTCTCGGTTCGGGTTGATCGGGACGACGTCGTATCCCCGTACCTGGAGGTACGCCGGCACGTCGTGGGCGGCCTTTCCCGGCGTGCCCGAACAGCCGATCACAGCGATGGTGTCGGCGTCGAGCAGCGTCTCGATATCGGCGTCGCTGGTGTTCGCCATCGTCCGTGGTGAGGGTCCACTACCCCAAGAATCGTCCGCTAGCGTCCGGGTAAGGTCGCCGTCGGCTCGCCGTCCTCCGTGGTCTCGATCACGCCGTCGAACAACTGTTTGAGCGTGTTCATCGTCTTGTCGTCGTGCGCCGAGGAGTCGATGGCGTAGAGACCGAGGCCGTCGACGCTCTGTACCCGTCCCGTGAAGACGTGGAGGAAACGAAACACCGTCTGGAGATCCGAGTACATCAGGAGCGTCGACAGCGAATCCAGAAACACCCGGTTCCGTTCCACGCCCTGCGTCTCGTAGAACTCCTGGAGCAGTTCGGAGAATTTGATCCCGACGCCGGTCATGTCGACCGGTGACGAGGTGTACCGAACCTGTGCGTCGTCCCGAGCCTCGCTGACGCCCTGCTGTCGGGTCACACAGTCGACGACGGCGACGGGACGGTCGGTGTAGTCGGTGCGATCGCCGATCTCCTCGAACACGCGCTTGGCGCCGTCCGTGTTGCTGACCACGATGGCCCCGTCGCCGTTTCGGATGCCGGTCGCGAGCGCGTCGAACGCGAGTCCCTTCTTCCCGGTGAGCGCGGGACCGGAGAGGAGCAAGTTGGTCCCCTGCTCGACCTCGACATCGAGCGGCGGACCGAGATCATACATCTCGGACCCTCGCAGGGGACGATAGATGGGAGTCTCTCTTACTCTGCGGACGACACGACTCACCGGAGATCATGAGGTAGTATGAACATATAGTGAGCCGGTAATATTCTTTTTGATTGCGTAGAATCAAGGGATGTGACGCTGATACTGAAGAATCCTGCCGCTGTTGCGTGTCACTCTTCCGATAATGCTTGCTACCCTGACGTGCCGCTTCGAATCGCGTCATTTAACATCCGGCGCCGATTGCTACTCTGACGAGGGCGCTTAGCTCAGCCTGGACAGAGTGTCTGGCTTCGGACCAGATTGTCGCGGGTTCAAATCCTGCAGCGCCCATTCGTTTTCCGAACGATCCAAATCCGACAGACGGCGGTGGGTCACTTATAAAATGACCCCCGGCACGCGGGTTTGATTTCGTTCGGTTATCGAACGATTCTGAAACGCGGCGGTGCTGTCCTGCGGTTCGCTACATCTAAACGGGGCGAAGAAGGGCATAATCATTGGGCCGTTGAACCGAACAGTGGCTGTTGGTGCGGGATCTTGTTCGGGCGTCGTAGAACAACCAAAATAAGATCGAGGTGGAGAACGCGAATCTTTCACCCACGTTCTCACAGTGTCTCGAAATAGGCTGGTATAAGTGGTGGCCAACGAAGCAACCCCCGCTGGTCGGGTCTATCGGCAGGCGTCTTCCGCCAGCTACCACGCGCACAAAGGTGCCGCTCCGGTAGTTACAGACGGTCAATTAGGAGACGAGTGATCATACCACGCTACTATATTCGGTGTGTCGCGGGCTCTGTTGAGGCGAATACGGCCCCGTCAAGTCGAGAGCCCATCTGTTCTGACACCAATCGAGCTTTGGCGTTGACTTGCACCACCGTCGCCGAATCCTCAAACGCTGTCTCGAACCTTGTCCATCTTGCACTGAACGCAGAGATCGTCGAAGACACAACCAACACTATCGTACGGACAGACGTGCTCTTCAGTCTCGACCGAAAGTCGACGTTTTTGTTGTCGCCACTCTATCTCCCAGTCGTCGATCGACATCTCTGCCGAGGTAAACACGATATCACCCTCGCGGTTCTCGATCTTCGCGACGACTCCCGACTCGAGTTCGTCCTTCACGATCGCGATCGCTTCCTCGTACGACGAGCAGTCACGCCGCTCACGGCTATCATCTAACAGAACGACAGTGATCGACCTATCTGTCGTCTCGGTTGGGCCGAGTCCGGACATCACTACAAGAGATCGCGAAGGAAGTGAATATAAATTCGATGGGCTCTGTTGAACCTTCAGTTGGTGATACGTTTCAGAAGTCGTGCTGAATACAGAGCGCGAGTCGGTCAGCGCCATCAGCACCGTTTCACGATCAAACCATACTCGTCTCAGCGGCGGGTACGCGAATCCCCGCAGTATTTGAATATCGCGGGAGACGACACGCTTGGTGCCCTCCATGATCGATGAGATCGTGTTCGGCGAGCCCTCCAGAGGGGTTGGGCTGGTTTTCCTCTGTGGTGCACTTCTGCTGGCCGGGCAACAGGCGTACTACGTCATTGTAGAAGGGGCGACGCCGTTCTATGCTAGCCTGTTTCTGATCGCTGGGATGGCCCTCTCAGGCATTGCCGAGTCCTTGCCGAAATCTCGCCGACGGGCTGCTGGTGCCCTGCGACTTACGGCGATCGCTGTACTGGTGAGTCTTCTCGTAATCGGCTTCGTCACGCCCGAACTCCTCTCAGCGTAATCGAGCCGGTCGGATTGAGTTCACCGCTCTTGCTACGAGTTCATTCCCACGGAGACTCTTTTGGAGTGACCGAAAAGACAAGAGGTGAAGTTGCTACACGCAACCTCTGTATCGGTCACGCTCTTACTGACAGCTATCGGGCAGTTTGTTGATTCCGTGCTGAATAGAGAGTGCATATCTATCAGTAGGATACAGTACTTAAATTAATACGAACCCACAAATGTTGAAGTAAGCATCTCGTATATAAAGAGAACACACCCGTTATTGACTGAATGATTAGCTAGGGGCCCAATTCACTTCTTTAGCTCAGAATTTTCGTTTTCATGTTCCCGTATCTTGATCGTTTTGTAGACCAACGGATAGGAGATGTCGCTGCCAGTCTGAGAGTTAACGCTTTAGTATATTCGCATCTTCTCATCTATCGCAATCCATGCTGGAACTCTATCAGTCCGAAGGCTGTCCACACTGCGCGAAGGTTAGAGCGAAACTGTCGGAGCTCGGTGTCTCGTACGTCGCCCACAATCCCCGTCTCCCCGGCGACGAGGGCGGTGACGTGGCCAACGACGTCACTTACGATGAACTCACGGCAGGCGGCGAAGACCAGATCCCGTATCTTGTCGATACCGAGCGCGGCGTGACCATGTACGAGAGTGGCGACATCGTCGAATATCTCGAAGAACACTACGAATAACGGCTAATGTCGAAACATAGACCAGTACGTACATGATCGAAGGAGAACAGGAGGACCAGTCGGCTGTGTTCGAGGATATCCTAGAAACAACCGACGACGAGATCAAGGAATTGGCGACGTCCGGTGGTATCACGGCAGACACGCGAGGGGACCTGTCGGTCGATACGCTGTTACGCATCGCGCGGTGGCGGTCCGTCCAGAGCGCTGTCCTCTACAGTAACTGGGCCGACCAGCACCACGTTACGGGGCTGGACGCTGATGTCGCACTCGCCGCGGCGTGGAAGGCGGGCCGATCCGTCGATCAGTACGAGGCTGCGACCGATCACCTCAGAAGCCGCGGTGTCGATCCCGAACCCGCCGAATACGAGCTTCACGGCGAAACGTTACAGTTCATGGCCGACCTGACCGACCCGGTCGCCCGGCTCACCGCAGGGTTCGTCGTCGCTCCCAAACTTCGCGTCGTCAAGGACAAGCAGGCGACACTGGTCGCCACCGGTAACGCCGATCCACAAACAGCCAGCCTCTACCGAGATACCATCGTCCCACCCGAGGAAGACGCCATCGAACGTGGGAGACAGCTGCTTTCCCGGTATTTCGAAGCCGACGCCTCTGCCGTGACGACCGTCAAGGAGACCGCCGATGCGTTCCTCAATATCGCGTGGAAAGCCCAAGAACAGGCGATGGACGAGACCGGCGAGGTCGATCCGAAAACGATCTGTTAGCCGTTCTGTTCTGAGACGGCCGCGTCGTCGGCCATCTGGTCAAGCAACACGTCACGCATCGTGTTCATGCCCTCGATGATCCGCTCGTCGGCAATCGAGTAGTAATTATTGAGTCCTGCACCCCGCTTGGTTACGACGCCCTGATCGCGCATCTTCCGCAGGTGTTGGGAAACCGTTGGTTGGGAAACACCGGTCTCATCGCTGATCTCGCCCACACTGTATTCGCCGTCTTTCAGAAGATGGAGGATCCGCAGGCGCTTCGGATTCGAGAACATCTTACAGAACTCGGCGTGGCGCTCGTATAGGGCGTCGTCTGGATCGGTCATAGCTCTATATTCGACCCCACGAATATGTGCGTTCGCTTCTGCCCGTGGGGAATCCACACCCTTATTATATTCGCATATTCAAATATATTCTGTACAGGGACGACACCGTTCAGCGTCCCGTAGGAACTCCCCCTACACCCCGTTCACAAATATGATCTACATGGACCACGCCGCGACGACGTATCCCCACGAGGACGTTATCGAGGCGATGCAACCGTATCTGGAGACGCACACGTTCAACCCGTCGGCGAGCTACGTGAGCGAGGAGGCCGCTGCCGTTGCCAACGCGCGCGAATCCGTTGCCGACCTTCTGGGAGCCGACCCGGGCCACATCGTATTCACCGGCGGCGGTAGCGAAGCGGACAATCTCGCGATCAAAGGTGTCGTCGACACGGTGGATGGGGACCACGTCGTCACGACGACAATCGAACACTCGGCGGTCATCGAGACCGCTGACTGGCTCGAGAATCACGGTGTCAGCGTCACGAGAGTGTCACCAGGACCAGACGGCCGTGTCGACCCTGATGACATCGAGGACGCCATCCGGCTGGACACGGTGATTGTGTCCGTCATGCACGCCAACAACGAGACCGGAGTCATTCAGCCACTCGAAGCCATCGGCCAAATAACGGACGAGTACGATGTGTACTTCCATTCAGATACCGTCCAATCGGCCGGGAAGATTCCGGTCGACGTTGACGACCTCGGGCTGGACCTGGCAAGTCTGAGCGCTCACAAGTTCTATGGGCCGAACGGCGTCGGCGCGCTATACGTTCGCGACGGCGTCGATATCGAATCCCTCATTCACGGTGGGGGCCAGGAACACGGTCTCCGAAGCGGCACCGAGAATGTCGCCGGACTCGTCGGGATGGGGAAAGCCGCTGACCTTGCGAGAGCCGATATGGACGAGCGTCACAGCCGACTGTCGCGACTGCGTGACGAATTCGTCGCCACCGTTCGGGAGACGACGGATGCTGAGATGATTGGCCATCCTGAGCATCGACTCCCAGGTTACGCGATGCTTTGCTTCCCGGGACAATCCGGGGCGCAACTAATCGATGCCCTTGCGGACCACGACATCGCCGTCTCCGGTGGCTCGGCCTGTCACTCGGGCGGCCCGTCACCATCACGGGTCCTCATCGAGATGGGCGTCGACCCGGACTTGGCGATGGGTGCCGTCCGCTTCTCGATGGGCCGAGAGACGACCGACGAAGACGTTGCGTACGTCACCGAAAAGCTACAAGAAGTGCTTCACGAAGTCCCGGCATGAGCGACGTCGAGAGCTTCGTGCGGTTCTGTGAGAGCGAGTTCGGCTCGGCGGTGATGGACCGTGAGGCCGCATACATCGAGCAATATGTAGCTCCCGATGATCAGATCCTCGACGTCGGCTGTGGCATCGGCTCGCTCGAAGAGCGATTCACCGACTACGATATCGTCGGCATCGACATATCAGAGGCGATGGTACGGACGGCACGGCAGCGTACTCCTGCGCCGTTTCTGGTCGGCGATGCGCGAACACTTCCGGTACGAACTGATGCAGTGGACGCCGTCGTCTTCGTGGCGACGCTGGAGTTCATTTCGGAGGTCGATGTTGTTCTCCAGGAAGCAACTCGTGTGCTCCGACCGGGCGGCAGAATCGTCGCGCTGATACTAAATACGCGGTCCGAGTACGTCCAGTCCAATCTCCAGCGAGACGGATCGTACTTCCAGCAGATGGTTCATCGCGACTCCGAGGCGCTGGCCGACAGAGTGCTGGCCACCGTCGACGGAACACAGGAGTACTTCCTGGGCATCGCCGACGAAACCGTCGTCGAGAGCAGCGATCCAACCACCGCTGCGATTACTGCGATTGTGGGGTCTTCTATCGGAGATTCAAAATGACCTTTGCGACAGCATTCCACGGAGAACCTGATGGCTGATTCTGACGAGCGATCTGACTCGCCGCTTTTCGAGGCGAAGCGGTACGATGAACCATCGGTCTTTACCCCGGAATCCCTGATCCGAGAAGCGCGTCGCCAGAAAGACCTCCCTGAGCGATCCGTCCCCGACATCTGTGTCCTCGATCCCGATGGGGACATCGTCCGACACTTGGTATCGACTGGCCGTGCCGAAGCGGACACGACGTGGCCCGGCTATCACACGGAACTCTACAGGTTCGAGCTGAACGGCGAGGAGGTCGGAATAATCGGTTGTGCGGTCGGCGCGTCGTTCGCGGTCCTGGTCGCCGAACAGCTGTTCGCCGCCGGCTGTCAGTTTCTCGTGAGCGTGACTTCCTCCGGCCAAATCGTCCCGAAGGACAACCCACCGTATTTCGTGCTCATCGAAAGAGCACTACGCGACGAGGGGACTAGTCACCACTACCACTCCCCAGCCCGGTATGCAACCCTGGACGCCGATCTCCGTGATCGGGTCGCATCAGCCTGTCAGTCCGCCACCCGCCCAGTCTACACAGGCGCGACCTGGACGACGGACGCGCCGTTTCGAGAGACGGAAACGGCCATCGAGCGAGCTCGCTCGGTGGACATTCTCGCGGTCGAGATGGAAGCTGCCGCGCTCTATACGTTCGCCGATGAACGGAACCAGCCCGTCGTGTGTTTTGCCTACGTGACTAACGAGATGGGACAGGGAGATGGCGACTTCGAGAAAGGCGATGCGAACGGGAGTACTGCAGCCTTAGAGATTATTGAGTCCACCATTAGAGGCTGGAGATCCTCGGACACGAGTGAATGATAGAGCGCACATCACAGGGTGCGGACTAATTTTATCATATTCGCATATTATAATCACTACGCAGCATTGATTCAGCCAGAAGTCGCGTTCCAACGGGAGCTCTGAATTGTGAGCTATGGTCATCAGGGTCGAATCGATTCCCTACAGAGCGATCGAACATCGTCTCAACCTCGACCCTTCACAAGCCGCGGGAGCCAAACGTAGTCACGCTACCAATGATGACAGAACGGAATATCCACATCGAGGAAGCATCGCACAAGCCAGTCGAATCTCAATACACGGAGATCGTTGAGCGAAAAGGAATCGGTCACCCAGATTCGATCTCTGATGGAGTTGCCGAACACGTTGCGCGACGGCTCTCACAAGAGTACCTCGACCGGTTCGGACGCGTGCTCCATTTCAACACCGACGAAACGCAGCTCGCCGCGGGAGAATCCGCTCCGGAGTATGGCGGTGGTGAGATGCAATCGCCGATCCATCTCCTAATCGTGGGACGGGCGACGAAGCGGTTCGAAGGCGAACGAATCCCGACTGAGTCGATCGCCCTCGACGCTGCGCGAGAATATCTCGCCGAACACATCCCGCGACTCGACTTCGGCACCGACATCATCGTCGATACGAAACTCGGTGAGGGAAGTGGCGACCTGACAGGGTTCTTCAGAGAAGATGGCCCCGACGTGCCAGTGGCTATGGACACCAGCTTCGGGGTTGGTCACGCACCGTTGACGGAGACGGAACAACTCGTATTGAATACCGAGCGCCGCTTGAACGAAGACTACGCAGCCGAGAATCCCGAGATCGGCCCCGATATCAAGATCATGGGGAACCGCGAGGGCGATCGGATCGTTCTGACTGTTGCGGCGGCAATCATCGACGAGTACGTAGAAAGTTTTGAGGCGTACAAGGAGGCCGTAGCCGGCGTCCGAGAGTACGTCGAGGGAATCGCCACGGAGTATACAGACCGGGAGGTTGCTGTCACAGTCAACGCCGCAGACGAATACGATTCTGAATCGGTGTACCTCACCGTCACGGGAACCTCGGCAGAGCACGGTGATGACGGGTCGGTCGGACGAGGAAACCGCGTCAACGGCCTGATCACCCCCAATCGCTCGATGTCGATCGAGGCGTCGAGCGGCAAGAACCCGGTGAACCACGTCGGGAAGATCTACAACCTGTTATCAACCGAGATCGCACAGGCCGTCGTTGCGGAGGTCGACGGGATCGAGGATCTCCGAATCCGGCTGTTAAGCCAGATCAACACGCCGATCGACGACCCACAGGTTGCCGACGCTCACGTCGTTCTTGAGGACGGTCTCACCGTCGACGAGGTCGAAGCGGACGTCACGTCGATCATCGACGGCCAGCTGGCAAACGTGACGGATGTGACGGAACGCGTCATCAACGGCGACCTCACGACGTTCTAACGGAGACACCACTGGTACCACTCACATGAGCACCTTCATCCACTTGATCGCCGACTACGGCATCGGCGATCCGGCATTCTCTGAAGTCATCCATCGACTGAAATACGAGGATTCCTCGCTGGAAATCCACCCAACGACGGTTCCACCGCTCTCGACTGTCGCGACCGGGTTCTGGATCGAACAGTTGGGACTTCATAATCCGCCCTTCGATGACCTCCTCATCTACTCGAATACGGCGCCCAGAACTGACGATCCGGGACCGCGTGATGCGAATGAAGGGGGAGACCTCTGTTATGCCCACCTCGAATCGGGTCTGGAGGTCGTCGCTGTCGACGCCGGCTACAACTTCTCGTTCGTCAAAGAGGAGATAGCGACCCTGCGGCGAATCGACGTCGCGATCAGTGGCTCACAATTCCGTTCCAGGGACTATTTCCCGGAGAAGGTGGCCGAGATCGCCAACGGTGATCTGTCGTCGGTTGCCGAAGAGAAACGGCTCGACGAAATCCCGGAGTCACCACACCAGACCGTCTGTCACGTGGACGGATACGGGAACATCAAGACCTCCATCCGGGCGTCCGAGTTCGGTCTCGATCAGGATTGTGTCGAGATCGACCTCGGCGGCCAGAGCCACACGGTCTCGGTTGCCAGTGGTGTCTTCGGTGTCGAGCAGGGGAAGCTCGTCCTCGCTCCCGGGTCGACCGGTGGCGACGATAGTTACCTGGAGATCTCTCAGCGGGGAGGCTCCGCTGCGAACCGCTTCGGGGATCCGTCTCCGGGAGATCAAATCGAGTTCTCGTGATGTGTTCGAGTGACTCTGGGTCGTGATTGTTGAAGCGAGTCGCCAGGGGTGAATTGATGATTGGATGGACGTGGACCAGATTTAACTATATTCGCATAATACAATCTATTATGAGGTGCAGACGAACCGCTCCACGGCATCGTGGACACGGCTGTGGCTGCTGTTGTTGTGGTCCCCAGAGACGCAAGCCGGAACGTCTCGAAGGGCGAAGGGGGATCGACGAGAAACTGGAACGGATCGAACAACGACTCGAAGCGCCAGAGCGCGACGGGTAGCAATGTCCCGAGACCTGCTGGTGCGGGCGATCGACGCGGTCGAGACAGCCCGTGACGCAACCACGAGTAGTGACAAACGAGATCGACTTGAGCAGCTCGGATCACAGCTACAGGCACAGGCTGACCGCGATGCGACCCCGGCACTCGGAGCCCTCGATAGAATTCAGACGAAGCTCCGAGAGATCGAGGATGACACAGACGAGGAAACTGTCACAGACGCCCTAGCAGAAGCGAGGGAACACATCCTCTCGTTTCTCGGAACGCTCGACGACCGCGGTATGAAACAACACTGAGGAGGCACAGGTTCCTCGACCGGCGATTCCTGATCCAGTATGCAACTCGCACTCGTTCTCGAAACGAACGATCCCGAATGGATTTGGAATGTGTTCCGGCTCGCGAACAAGGCGCTTGATGCCGGCCATACCGTCGAGACGTTTCTCGTCAATGATGGCGTCGAAGCTCCCGATGCTGAGCACGAAAAGTTCAATCCCCACGGGGCATTGTTGAAATATACTAAGAACGGAGGCGAGTTGGCTGCTTGTGGAACGTGTATGGATTCGAGAGGGTTGGAGGAAGACGAACTCCGGGCACGATCATCGATGGACGAATATCTTCGAATCAGTGAGGATGCTGATAAGGTCCTCACCTTCAGTTAGACAACTCGGATAGACGGCTAAACGCCGCCATCGTGCTGACTACATACTCTGTATCGGTCACGCTCTTACTGACAGCTATCGGGCAGTTTGTTGATTCCGTGCCGAATAGAGAGCACATATTCAGCAAGTCTACTGTACTCTGGGGAGATCGGTACCTATTCGATATTCTGCCAAATGCTTATTCGGTTTCCCCACCTCCTTCAAACAATGAGTCTATTCAAGAAAGCCGGAAAGACGTTCGAGGAAGCGAAACAGACGTTCGTAGAGGGGGAGGAGGCCGAGTACGTCTGCCGATCCTGTGAGGAGCCAGTAGCTGACAACTATGAGTACTGTTCCCACTGCGGCGAAGAGACGGTTGAACCAGTAGAGTGACCTTCTGGCCCGGAATTTCCCGTCGTTGGGTATCGATCGATCTGTTCATCCCCTCTTAACGCCTGTTTCGGTCATCGTAGTCGGAATATCCAATCGGATTTTGCTGACTAGATCCTCTGTATCTCGCAGCATCTACCTGACAACTTCTGTATAGGTGATACCGGCGTCCGCAAAATGAAGGGCACATATTCAGCGGATACTGACGATGAGTTGGCAGAGGAACTCAGGCGGAACGGATTCGACGTGTGAACTGATCCACTATTCCGTCAGCGTGTGTCGAACGAGTCGATCACGTCACTCGTCGAGTACCGCTCGACTACGTCCTGTTCGTCGAAGTCGGAATCGTCACTCCAGATGGCCGCACCACTGGCGATCGCACAAGCTAGGTAGAGCACGTCGCTGGGGTCGATGTCGCCGATCGCTGCGTTCGCCTCCTCAATAGCCGGATGGAACTCGTCGACGGGAACAATCTCGATGTACTGGAACAGGAGGTCGACGAACTGCGCTACTCGGTTCGGGTCCATCCCTGATTTCTCCGCGATCAACTCCTCGTAGTTCTCGATTTCGTCGTGGACGAACGCGGGAGTCAGGAGGTCCGGGTCTAGCGTGACGATGAGTTCCCACGTTTTCGAATCGGCGACGAGCGCGGAGATGACGACGTTGGCATCGACGACCAGCCTCATTCGTCGGCTCTACGTCGGTTCCTCGTCAACACGCTTCCGCCCGCTCTCGTTGATTTTGTCGGCGATATCCCGAACGTCGCTCTCGGTGGGGTCGCTTTCGCTGGTAAGTTCGTCCATCACTTCGAGCGCGTCGATCTTTTTTCGATAGCCTGCCGCGTGACCTCGCTCCAGTTGATCTCCGGATGCTTCTCCATTCGCTCTTTGAGGTTGTCGTCGACATTGACCGTGATCGAAGGCATACAGGATACTATGAAATCACAGAATACTGTGTCTTTTGATGTGTCCAGAAACCCTCGATTTCGACTGTTTCAGGCCCAGCAAGGGAAATCGTTCAGCGACCGACCGAGCGCCTGCAGCGCCCATCGCCGATTTCTCGTTCGTAATCGCACGACAACGGCGGGGTGGTCGTCGATATCATCGTCTCTGACTACAATGTCGTTGATTTCGTTCAGCTACCGAACGATTCCAACAGACGGCGGTTTCCTCCCGTGGTTCGCTGTCTCTACGGCGTGGTGCACGGCCGCTAATCATTAGGTCGTTGACCATCACTCGGTCACGAGCAACTGGATCCCAGCAACTTCGAGAACTGGAGTGGTTGGTAACGGAACTCCGTACCGTCGCCGAGTGATGGTTCCGACGTAGGGGATCCGAGATACCTGGGTGGTACCTGAAAACGAAGTATCAGAGTCGTGGTTCGATCGTCGGATCTACTGGCAGTTGTTAGTTACGGGCGTTCCACATCGAGAAGCTACTAGTAGACGCAAGTCGGGGTGCACTGGCAATCAGAGCCGATTCTCCAAATCAAATCCCTCGATGTCTGATATGATTTTGGAGGGCTGTTGAATACAGAGCGCATGTCGCGCACCGAGGCAACCACTAGCAGAAGCGTAATCAGTCAATACAGAATCCGGATACAGTAGTCGAGACCAATTCTCTGAGAGTAATTATAAATAGAATACAAAAGGTTATTAGTTTTGATTACAATGACAACACATGGTTAGCTCCGTCCACGTTCTCCATGTGGACGACGACCCCAGTTTTGGAGAGTTGGTGGCGGAGTTCCTCGACCGAGAGGGTGACCAATTCGAGATCAGTACTGCGACCAGCGCCAACGAGGGTCTCGAATACCTCACCGATGACAGTCACGCAGTCGATTGTATTGTGAGCGATTTTGATATGCCACACACGAGCGGGATCGAATTCCTCGAAGACGTCCGCGACGACCATCCCGAACTCCCGTTCATTTTATTCACCGGCAAAGGCTCCGAAGATGTCGCTAGCGACGCTATCTCGGCTGGTGCAACCGATTACCTCCAGAAAGGTGGCGGTACCGACCAATACACGGTACTCGCGAATCGGATTCACAATGCCGTCGATCAGTATCGGTCCCGACGCCGAGCCGCTGAACACGAGCGTATCACTGATGTAATGCGAGATCTCCATCGTGCCCTCGTCTACGCTGACACCGTCGAGAAGATTGAACGTGGCGTCTGCGAGATACTGAGCGACGCTGACCCGTATCTGACAGCCTGTATCGCGGGTGTCGATCCCAACACGATGCAGATTGAGCCACGAACCTGGGCCGGGAAGGATGCCGGCTATTTCGAGACGCTAGATATGTGTATCGACGCGAACTCTCCAGGTCGTCACGCCCCCGGTGGCCGGGCCTATCACGAGCGTGAGATTGCCATCTCTCAGAACATTCCGGACGATCCAGAGTACGAAGAATGGCGCAAACAGGCCATCAAGCGAGGCTTCCGGGCGCTCGCAGTCGTCCCATTAGAGCATAACGATGGCCTCTACGGTCTCTTGGCGGTGTTTGCCGACCGCCGCTACGCGTTCGATGAGCAGGAACAGGAACTACTCGCAGAATTGGGGGACGATATCGCTCACGCGATGCATGCACAACAGGTGCAGGCTGATCTACGAAACCGTGACCGAGCGATCAATGAGGCGCCCGTCGGAGTTACTATCACCGACCCCGAACAACCGGACAATCCGACAGTTTATGTCAACGATGAGTTTACTAAGGTGACCGGATATACACCGAACGATATCCTCGGTGAGAACCACCACCGGATACTGCAGGGGCCGGAGACCAACGAAGAACCGGTGGCGGAAATACGAGAGGCCATCGATTCCAAAGAACGCGTGACGGTCGAGCTTCGAAATTATCGGAAGAACGGAGACCTGTTCTGGAATCGTGTCTCGGTCGCTCCAGTCTACGACAGCGAGGGAGAACTGGCAAATTACATCGGATTTCAAGAAGGAGTCACCGACCGCAAGGAGTCCGAACAACAGTTACGTCGAAACGAACTTCGATTTGAGGCGCTGTTCAACGACCCGAATCTGCTGGTCGGTCTACTGGAAACCGATGGAACAGTCGTTGACGTGAACGAGACGGCGGTAGAGTACATCGAGGCCGACCGAGACGCCGTGATCGGCGAACCGTTCTGGACGACACCGTGGTGGGGCGACGAGATGCGACCGGTCATCAGCGAGAAGGTCGAACAGGCGGCAGCGGGACGATACGTCGAATATGACGCCGATCTGACGAAGCCGAACGGTAACCAATATAGCGTCACTGGCGTGATTCGCCCCGTAACAGACGAGAGTGGTGACGTGGTTTCGCTTATCGTGTCCGCCCGTGACGTGACGGATCGGGTTAGCCGCGAGCGGATACTCGATTCAATCCTCGAACACACAACGGTGCCGATGTTTCTGAAAAGTCGGGCTGGAGAGTACATTTTGGTTAATGACGCGTTCCGAAGTCTGTTCAACCTTGACGGCACAGATGTGCACGGACAGACAGATGCCGATCTCTTTGATCGGGAGATGGCGTCTGAGGTACAAAAGAACGACAGACGAGTCCTCGAAACGGGTGACCCCCTCGAAATCGAAGAGCGAATCATCGTTGACGGGGACGAGCGGGTTTATTTGAGTTCGAAGACACCGGTCTACGATATTGGAACCGCCTCGGATCCGGACAGTCCAGTTGCTATTTTCGGCGTTGCAAGCGATATTACTGACCGAGGCCGACCTCAATCCGATCAGTAGGGGACGACTGAGTTATCGGCCGGATACCGGAATTGCAATTCATTCAGTTCGTAGCCTTAGTGAGTGAACAACTCGGTAGTTACGACGCGAAGCGACGATGGCTGAAGTGTTGACTACATTCTCTGTATCTCGCACGCCACTACTGACAGCGACTGGGTAGCTTGTTAAGGCTGTGCTGTATAGGGAGCGCAAGTCCGTCGATCAGGACTGTCTTATCAAAGGCTTCGGATAGAGCGCAAGTCCAACGACCGCTGATAGACATGCGATGACGTTCCCTTGCCAAGGCGGAGTCCCGGGCGTGTGCTGAAGCACCGACAGTGTCGCCCATAAGTTCGGGAGATAGAACAACAGGATGACTGTAGGCAACGCGTACACAGCCCATTTCCGGTCGTTACGGAATGGGAAAGCCAACAGCAGCAGAATCACAACTCCGACCGTGAACCACCCTCCTCCGGCAACGGTCATCAACGCTGATATCAATACCTGAGTCGCTGCCTCAACCTCGCCCCAACTCCGTGAGAATGCTTCCGCGTGGTATGTCATAAACGTACGCTTGAGCGTGTATAATCCTCCCAGAATGAGACTCACTATGGCCGTAATACCGTACGAGAATCCAGCCGCCCATTTTCTGTGTTTACTGTCACGGATCGGCATGAGATGTCACCAGCAGCGTCGGGTACATATCACCGCAAGGTATCGCCGCGACATGTTTATTTCTCACCGGAATGCTCTAGCGGCGAATCGCTCCCATCGGTGCGTCCAAGCCGGCCCGCTGCCGTGTTGTGCTGATCCGCGGCTGGTATGATTTCCGTCTCCTCGCTCGCTGCCAGCCCGAATGGGGGCATATTGTTGTAGACTGTTTCGTACTCGTCGGGATCGATGAGGTACGTCTCGTGCCAAATTCCGACAGCGGCGTCTTCCTTGGTGCTGTCTTCGTAGTACTCCTGCCAAGCGGGGAAATGGAGATGATCGCTATCCCGTGCGTAGTCACGGAGAGTCTTGAAGGATTCCCAGTACTGGACGAAGCCGACGTTTCGGATGCCGGGACCGAGAACCGTACGATTCCCGATCAGTCCTGACTCTGGCTCCGACACCAGTTCCCGGGCCATGCGCGGGGCAGCGAAAAAATCGGGAGCCATCGGTGAACCTTCCAGAACGCGTTGGTTCGGAGGCCGATGTGGAATACCACGAATTCATCGTCGCGGTTAGCCGCGACTTTCTGTTCGATCACTTCGTCTGTGTTCCGCTGGTTCGTCATTGGTCTGGATCACGAATGATACCGAGACGGTGACACGGCTTTCGTGGACGGGTTGGGTATCCTGTCACGTATGCTATATCGCAACCGTGGATGTTACCCATTCCAGCGCCCGTCAACTCCGACGCCTCACTCACATATTTGCTCAGCAAATCAAAACCTTAGTATAATTATACTATGCGTATCCATTCCGATTTCCTACTGTTTCAATTATGAATATCACTGCCCATTCGAGTGTCTGGTGGCCAATACGAAAAAGCCGATACCGTGGAGACTTCACTACGTCGTCGACGGCTGTGATGCCTCGAAACCGAGGAAACTGAAAACTTTCACCGGGTGATCGCTGGAGTTCGCACCATCCTTGCCACGAGCGCGTGGGGAACTATCGTACGACCGTGACGTCTTCCCAGCAGTGATTTCTAGTGTGTTCAGTACCCTCCGATTTCCACCGTTTCAGGCCCAACAAAAGCTCGTTCATCGAGTGACCGAGCGCCTGCAGCGCCCATCTCGAATTTTTCGCTCGCAATCGCACGACAACGGCGGGGTGGTCGTCGAGATCACTCTCTCGGAGTGCAATGTCATTAATTTCGTTCGGTCACCGAACGGTTCCGACCGGCGGCGGTTTTGTCCTCTGGTTCGCCGTCTCTACGGCGTGGTGCACGACCTCTAATCATTGGGTCGTTGAACGTCACTCGGTCACGAGCAACTGCGTCCCAACAAAATCGGGCGGTGCTGGTCACGGAAACGCGACACTACATAGTTGATGGGAACGAGTATAGAACACGCTCGGTCATCCTGCCCTCGAATCAGTCGAACTCGGGGACGAAATCCTCTGCGAGTTCGGCAGCGAGTTCACTACCGGTGAGCCAAGTGATTTGCTCGTCGTCGAATCCGTAGTTCGGGAGTAGCGATTCGGCTGCTTCGCCGAGTGGAATATCGTTCGTGACGACGAGAACTCGATCCCCAGCCCCATCAAGCAGGGTTTCGAGCGCCAGTCCCACGATTTCCGTATCCGCTTTTTCGACGATGTCCTCCGATCGATCACTGGAGTTCGCGATGAAGTTCCGTGCCCGATCCATCACCGTTGAGACGTCCGAGTCCGAATAGGCCGGACTCTCGGTGACCTTCATCCACCCCTCCCGTACTGCCTCGTCGACAGGAGATTGATCGGGGAAATACGCGTCGAGTGCGGGATCACCAGTCACCTCGGCATACACCTGTGGTGAGATCCGGAAGACAGCATCGCGCTGGCGGGCTTCGCGAGCGAGTGCCTGGAACCGCGTACTGTCACGTCGACCACAACTGATGAGAACCGACGAATCGATGAAGACTATTTCGCCGTCGCGTTCCATACCGGATCAGTCCTCGACGACGGGGCGGAGTGCATCCAGAATGACGCCTGCTTCCAAGGGAGAGAGTTCCTGTTCACGAGCCATAATCCGGTGTGTGACGGACCCGCCGACGTATTCGCGGACGTAGTCAAGTGCGACGGCGAGCCCGTCGAGCCCGTGGCGATCGATGTACGTATCGACGTCGTCATCCCGTATTCGACGGGCGATCGCCTCGACTAGCTCCGGCGTGATTCGTCGTTCGGCATCGCCTGCGACCAGTTGGAGGTCGATCCCGTGAGCCGTATATTCCGCCGGTCGTCCGTCGTTCGACTGTTCGATGAAGCCTGCGGCTTCGAGGTCGTCGACGTATTCGTAGACCGTTCGCTGTGGGAGATCGAGGGTTTCGACGATAGCCTGAATCGTCGTCGCCGGGTGATGGTCGATATAGGTGTAGATCCACGCTTTTCGGGGATTTCCGAGGAGCGCGAACACCTCGCCACCAGTATCGAGTGGGGTATCCCAGTTCGCTTCTCTCGTCGCCATCAGTAATAGCAAGTTGCACGCAAATTGCAATAAGTCTTGTTGAGATGGAGTCGTCACTGACATCAGCCTTCTACGAGCGCGCGGAGGGCTATCGTACGACCGAGATATCTTCCCAGCGGTGTATTCAGTATCCCCCGATTTCGACCGTTTCAGGCCCAGCAAGGGAAATCGTTCAGCGACCGACCGAGCGCCTGCAGCGCCCATCGCCGATTTCTCGTTCGTAATCGCACGACAGCGACGGGGTGAACATTGGTGTCGTCGTCTCTGGGTGCACTGCCGTTAATTTCGTTCAGTCACTGAACGATTCCGATCGGCGGTTATTTTCTCCTCTGGTTCGCTGCCTTTACCGCGTGGCGCATGGCTGCTAATCATTGGGTCGTTGACCATCACTCGGTCACGAGCAACTGGGTCCCAGCAACTTCGAGAACTGGGAGTGGTTGGTAACGGAACTCCATACTGTCGCCGAGTGGTGGTTTCGACGTAGGGGATCGGAGATACTTGGGATAGTACCTGAAAACGAGGTACCCCAGTCGTAGTTCGATCGTCGCATCAACTGGCAGTTGTTAATTACGGGTGTTCCACATTCAGAAACTACTAGTAGACTCGACGCTGGCTGTTCCTGCCAGGAGAATCACCAGATAGCAGTAGATCTGGACGATATGAAAATGAACCGATGCCCGTGCTGAATCCACTCTTTCTGGGTGTTTTAGAGGCGCTATTACCCACTCAGCATGGCATTGCTGAATTCGCGTAGAATTCGTTACGGGTTGTGTTGGGAGTCTTCGCCGGCTGTGATTCGCGTTCCCCGGTTCGGGGACAGGACACACAGCCGCCAGAAAATCAATCGCTCAGTGAGTACGCACTCGGCCAGGCCGCGCCACGCTGCCACACTGGCCAACCGGTCGGGAATTGACAGCCAGATAGCATCGACACCTAGCTCTAACAGTCGTGTCGGACCCGCTCGTCACCGATTGGTGAACTCGACGCTGGTAATTTCGAAGTGTTTATTTTGGTAATATCCGCTCAAGTATTACAGTACGTTGTATACTCTGCATCGAACTCTCGGGGCGGTGGTTGCTGGAATTGTGGACCCATCTCCTTCGATGTATAGGGGTTTTCCAACACGGTCAGTAACCTCTTGAATTTGGATAGATACCGGGTTTCGAGATACTCATCCAGTGCCTCTTCAACTAGGTAGTTGCGGGGGATATACCGCGGATTGGCTTCCTGCATCAACTCCTCATCTAGGCCGACAGCAGCCAACTTATTCCTAAGCCGTTCGAATTCTGCAGTTGCAAACACTGGGTCATCAAACGTACCGGGCGTCTCTAATTCGAGGAACGCATTGGTATAGTCTGCGTTCGATTTGCGAAGCCACTCGAAGAATTCATCGACGAGTTCTTCCTCGCCATCTGAGTTGATCCCCAGTTTCCTCCGCATCATCGTGTAGTATTGCGCATCAAATCGATCCTCGAACTCGTCTAGTTTGCCTTCGATTTCATCATACGTGAGCGCTGACTGTGTACACAGCGGTTGGAGTGCCTCTGCGAACCGTTCGAGATTCCACCGCAAGACGGGTCGCTGGTTTCCGAATGCATATCGCCCGTGCTTATCGATTGAGCTGAACACCGTCTCCTCATCATAGTAATTCATGAAGGCACAGGGTCCGTAATCAAATGTTTCTCCATCGATACTCATATTGTCCGTATTCATGACGCCATGAATGAATCCGACACGTAACCAGTCAACGACCATCTCAATCGACGACTGCATGACTGCATCGAAGAACTCTAGGTACGTACGATCTTTTTCATTTAATTGCGGGTAGTGCCGGTCAATAACGTAGTCAGTGAATCGCCGTAGTTCGTCGGATGCCTGGCCTGCAACGTACTGGAAGGTCCCGTATCGAATGTGACTGTTCATCACTCGGACAAGGGTGGCTCCAGGTTCTGTCTGTCGTCGTTCGACTGCTTCGTCAGTTTCGACGACTGCCAGACCTCTCGATGTTTTGATGTTTAGATTCTGCATCGCATATGAATACAGATACTCTCTGAGCATCGAGCTGACAGTTGCGTTACCATCGCCTCTTCCGGAGTACGGCGTTCGACCAGACCCTTTCAGTTGAATATCGTATCTATTACCATCGTGCACATGTTCGCCGAGTATCATCGCTCTCCCATCGCCCAAGACGGTAAAACTTCCATACTGGTGGCCTGCATATGCTTGGGCGATTGGTTCTTCCAAGCGGTCCTGGCCTGCTAGAATCTTAGCATTGAGCTTCGTTATATCCAATCCAAGATCAGCACATAGCCCGTCATTAAGAACCAAAATTTTGGGATTAGCGATACTTTTGGGCGTTACTCTCGAATAGAGGTTCGAGTCTAAATCCTTGTAAGTGGTATCAAATGAAAAGACCATTTGATTTCATATGTTGTCATGTTGCTTGCTTCAAGAATCTTGTCTTTGGAATATTAATCATCGATCGATTAGAGAGGTTCAAATTGGCGTGTACTGCATAGACGCTCTGTATCGGTCACGCCCCTACTGGCAGACGATGAGGAGATCGGAACGGCGGCGCTGCATACAGTGCGCGAATGCAGCACGGAGTCCGCTATACACACCAGATTTATTCGACTCCCAAGTCTCTCTGGTGATATGAGTACAGACATCGACGACCCCGGCGACGAGGAGTCCACACTACCGGTCAACATTTCACTATCGCTTGGCGAGAGCGGCGACATGTGGGTCGCTCGTGACGAAGACACAGGTGTCACGTCACAAGGACAGACCCGAGAGGCCGCGCTCGAAAACCTCGACGAGGCCGTTGTCGGCTATCACGGTGCCGGAGAGTCACCGAGCGACGAGGAGCTCCGTGCGATGGGAATTGACCCGAAACAGAACACCTCCGGGTCGCTGGACGAGTCTGACGTGTTCCAGTGACCGTATGGCACACGGACCGTTTTCCGGCAAGGAGATCGTGAAGGCGATGGTGAACAGCGGTATCTACGAGTGGGACCGAACGAACGGGGACCACGCGATTCTCCGCTGGGAACCGCCCGCAGACCACGATTCGGACGCGCGCACTGTTCCGGTCCCGCTGCATGACGAGGTCGATATGGGGACCTTGCGGAGCATCGCCGAGCAGGCCGGCGCAAAGGATTTCGAAGAATTCTGTGCGTGGATCGAGCGTAATAGTTAGCTGATACTGGTCTGACGTGGTCCAGTGATGACTGACTGCTGAATAGACGCTCTGCATCGGTCATGCCGTTGCTGACGGGGATCAGGGAGGTTCCGGCGTCGATGCTGCATACAGGGCGCGAATCGGCCACTGGACGGCCCTCAGTTTGGGAACAGCCCAAATCGGCAGACCCCGAGGAGATACGTATCGTACAAAGATACGGTACTGGAATTGGTTTCCGAAAGGACTACCGACAGGATTCAAACGGAGCAGCCATGATGAAACCGCCAATATAACAATGAATTTATATTTGAGGTCGAGGAATATATAAGTCCTAGTCAGCTCATGAAATTATGCAGAAACGTCATCACACCGGCGGAAGTTCCTCTTGACCGCGTCGTCCATTATGACCGCTGGCATCGCCGGATGTTCATCGAGTGATAATTCTGGGACGACATCACGGTCGACCGACACAACGCCGACGGCGAGGGACACACCGACAGCGACCACCCAACCGACGGCAGAGCCAACCGAGACGCCCCAAGGACCGACCACAGGAGAGGTGATCGAAACGTGGGAGGACGAATACACTGTCGGCACGTACGAGCACCCCGACGATATGGATATCGTTGAAGACGCCCAGTACCTCGGCCGGGGCTCGATTCCCGTCCTTCTCAACCATACGGCGCAGGTTGAGTACACGGTCGATCTGAGTGTGCAAGAAGGGTACGAGACGATTCCGCTAAACTTCTATTTCATCGACGCGGCCAATTATTTGTATCTTCAGCAGGCCCCCCACTGCGGACGATTTCGAGACGACCGCTGATGGGACACGAGAAGGAATCGAAGACAGTGCTTCATTCTCGTTCACCAACGACCCAGATGTGTACTTTCTACTCTTCGAGAGCGCAACCGTTGGACGCGAGTCGGAGTTCGGTATCGAGTTCGAGACTCGGCAGTACCTGAACGCAGACGATGGCTGTCCGGAGTCCGAACTGAACGTCCCGCTGCTTACCTTGGAACACGTGGATACGACGCTGAACGTCGAATCTTGGGATGCCTATTACCACATCCAATACGATGGCGAGGCGGAGACAACCTATCAGTCGGAAGTGACGTTTATTTCGTCCGATGACGAGGAGACTATCACGCAGACGCAGACACAACTTGAGGGGTGTGAAACCAATTTTGTACACCTCGACGAAATCACGATGAACGTCGTCGAACTGGGTGAGCCAATCATGGCCGAGGTGAAAGTATTCGATGAGGCTGGTGAGGAGCTACTCGCAGAAGATAGTGGTGAGATCGGATACGTAACAGGTACTGCAGACTGAAAGCCTGTTACCGATGCGAAAAATACCTGTTGTCAAGGCTCAACAAAGAACAGTGGAAGCAAGTACGAGAGGGGGACGCCCAGCTCACACCCATCGTACCCTCTCACACTCCGGAAATCCTCCGTGTTTCGGATTTCATCGGTTGTTAGTGAGAGAAACGGAGCGATGACAGTTCTACACCAAGTGACTGTAAAGCTATATTCCGGTGTGAGCTGTGTGTGGAACAGCATCTCTGTCGGGCGACCCTGGGGTTTTAACCCACTATTTCACAACAGGGTGCTATGGCGACTGAGACGCAGGCACGTGACGGAATCGTGTTGGATACCGGAGTGATTACTCAAGCAATCAAATACTACGCGATCATCGGGGCAGGCCTTGGGGTCCTTGGGGTCGTCCTCTTACTTCAACTCGGCGCTGGTGAGGAAGGCGGCGGGATCATTGGGGGCATCCTTTCGATGGTCGTCTTGGCCTTTGCTGTCCTGAGCGGACCGGTTATTGCAGCGTTCATCGGCTATGCCACCGCCGGAACGGGAATTGGGGATATTCGGACCCGGGCAGTAAACAGCGGCATTGCAAACGGCATCGGCTTCGCGATTTTTGGAATCATCGTCGCCGCAATCCTCTGGACTGGTCTTGCTGTGCTTATGGGTAGCGGTGGTGACGGTGGTGCAGCCAGCGGTGGCGGTGGCAGCTCCGGGCCGATCGAGATTACCAAACTCATCACGCTTATCATCCTGATGATGATTCCAAATTCGATTGTCGGTGGTGCCATTACCTTCTTTCTCGGAGGGCGAGGGCGAGCCTCGCCATAGCGAGTCTGCACACGCACCATCTACAGGACAAGGGACCGCGTCGGGGCATGCGTCGTCCGGCGGCGGCATTAGCCGACGCACAATTGGTGCCGTGATTATCATCGGCCTATTCATGCTTGTCGGGGGCATGGCCGTGTCTGGGGTCCTGCCCGGGCTGGATAGCACTCCACTTACTGGGACAAGCGACTCGGCTGCGGAGGGTGGTGTTCCCGATGGGGCGTTCGGGCCCTCGGTAAATTCGACAGCGTTGCGCCAAGCACACGCCGACAGACTCAACGAAGCCGGCTCGTTCACATTTACTGAGGAGTATAGCGTTGAAAGTACCAGTGCGGACGGGCCATCGAGAGATGAAACGATCACCGCCACGTTCGATCTTGAGAGCGAGCAGTCACTGATTGAAATTTCGACTGCGGACTTCGGGCGGGTCGCATACGGAACGAGTACTGAAAGTTACGAACGAATTGAACTTTCCTCGGAGGAGCCACGGTATCAAGTTCCCGACCGAGATATCGGCCCTGACGCATACCTCGATTCAGGGCTACTGGGCGAGTTGGAGACAATGGAGACGGAGCATCGGGAGATCGAGACGGGCCACGTGTATACGGCGAGCGGTGTTGATGCCGTCTCAGATGGATTCCTTGATGCGGATGTGGATTCGTTCCGATCGTTCGAATTCGAGGCTATCGTGTCCGATCAAGGCGTTCTCACGGAGTTCTCGTATCGAGTGGTGCTCGAGGATGGCGGTGAGGTAATCACCGTTACACGATCGGGCGAAATCACGGATATCGGATCCACTGAAGTGCGCGAACCGGGGTGGCTTGGTGATGCCCGTGCCGCCACGAACTAACAGCTAATCTCTCTTCGAGATCTGCTTTTCGGGAGTACTACTTGTGACTCTTGCAGCGCAGTCCAAGTCTCACACTTCGGCGTTGGCCTCGCTCTTCCCTGTCTGCTCTGAATGGTCATCGTCGCCCGCTACCTCAAAGTCATCAATCGTGTGGTCCCGCCGACTGAGCCGTTCGGCGATCAGAAATTTCCGGAGGCGATCAAGTTGCTCCCAGTGGAGATGTGGAGGTGGATCCGCATCCAACTCATTGAACCGCTCGATAACCACAGTATTGACGAACCGATCGAACTCTCCGCAAACGCCGCATGTGCGGGAAAGATGTGAAACGTCGAATTCGCGCGTGACGGTCTCGTCCATACAGGTGATACAGCGGTACTTCGAGGAGTGGCTCACATCTATTCTTTGAGGAGAGTCGCCTTGTATTCACGGATCGAACCCGGTGCGATGGAAACGGATCCTCGATCTGCGATATGCGAGTCGTCTCTCGGAGTGTCAGCGACCGAGACCGACATATCCTTCTCAGCGGTGTATTCAGAACCCCCGATTTCGACCGTCTCAGGCCCAGCAAGGGACTTCGTTCGCCGACCGAACGAGCGCCTGCAGCGCCCATCGCCGATTCCTCGCTCGTAATCGCACGATAACGACGGGATAATCGTCGGTGTCACCGTCTCTGACTACAATGCCGTTGATTTCGTTCGGCCACTGAACGATTCCGATTGACGGCGGTTTCGTCCTCTGGTTCGCTGCCTCTACGGCGTGGCGCATGGCTGCTAATCATTGGGTCGTTGATGTCTCTCGATTGCAATCAACTGGGCTCCAGCAACTTTGAGAGCTGGGTGTGGTTGGCTACGAGAATCCGTACTGTCGCCGAGTGAGGGTTCCGACGAAGCCTATCCGAGAACCCTCCAATACCACCGATAAACGAAGTTCCTAGGTCGTGGTTCGATCTTGGGATCTACTGGTGGCAGTTAATTACGGGCGTTCCGCATCCAGAACAGACTAGTAGACACACATCTGCGATACACCAGCAATCAGAGCTGATTCTCCGAATCGAACTCCTCGATGTCTGATATAATTTGGAGGATTGCTGAATGCAGAGCGCGTATCTCTCAGACAGAAGCTTCGAATTAGACTGCCCTGCGCTCGGTTTTGATGTGGTCGGCGTACTTCTCTACGACCGTCTCGATGACTATTTCTCCTGCCTCGGCAGTCGCTTCGGTCGGGTCGCCGAGAACACCGTTCTCGGTGATTGACTTGAAGCCCTCGCTGAGCAGGCGTGCTGGGGAGAATTCTCCTTCTGGCCCGGGGTCGAGAGCATCCATCCTGACGAGGTCATCATTGATTGCTAACATTATCGCCGTCTCGGCAGCTCCGGCGTGAATCACGTCTTGATCGTACTCGATGCCAGCCCTACTGAGTCCCTCGTTCAGCAATTGCATGTGTTCATCGAGATCGGCAAGCGGAATCACAGCGGCATCGATTTCGCGGGCGATTTCTGGGGCCACAGTCTTCACCGGACCGAAGTTTCCACCGTGCGTCGGGACGAGAGCGATATGCTCGAACCCGTGCTCGTCGAGAGACCGACAGTACGACCGGATTACGTCCATGAGTGTCTCCGGGGGGACCGTAATCGTCCCGGGAAACTCCATATGATGACCTGAACACCCAGGGCGGATTGTTGGAGCAGCGATGGCATCGCCCAGTTCCGACGCGATGCGACGTGAGAGTTCGTCACCGTCCAGCGTATCCATGTTCAACGGCAGGTGAGGGCCGTGTTGTTCGATCGAACCGACGGCGACAATCGCCGTTCGATTGCCGTTTTCGAGAGTGGATTCGACAGCTGGCCATACCATCTCCTCGAGGGTTACTGATCGGCGAAAAGACATACGCTCCCGCTGGTCACGACGAACGTGAAAATCTTGTGAAATCGTAGAGCTACTGTGCTCGGAGATTCAAGGAATCCGCTGCTGACTACATCCTCTGTATCGATATTGCCGCTACTGGCAGAAATTGAGTAGTTGTCGGAGACACTGTTGCTACACGCGCGAAACGGTCAAACAGTATCAGTAGACCCCTGGTGGTCGGCGAGAGTAATCACTACGAAGCGCACCTTTACTCAAGCTGTTTCAGGAGTTGGTCCATTCAGTTCTCTAGACCGGTCCATTGTTCACGTTGAAACTGTTGTCCCGGATTTAATTATGTCTCCGAGGGTGTCATACAACCCTTCACAAGGTGTTAATTTCATATATAAGAAGTGAAATATTTGTTCGGTGAACTTGCGTATGTCTCAACCCTCCATGTGATTTAACCGCTCTTCCTCGCTATGACCACTATGTCATCCCAGACAACGCTTGGATGGTCGCTTCTGTCATCAGGTGTCGTGACAATTATCTTACACTACTACCCGGGGATGACCTTTGGTGGGGAATTGGCCTCTGTGTGCTCGGCCTCACAGTCTTCTACACGCGTCGTAATCGGGGCTTCTAACGAGTCTGTCAGCAATAATATGAAGCCAGACTGTAACTCAGTCTATGCTACTCTGATGTCCGGATCGCTGTACTGGCCGTTCGCTCGGGATTCGAGTTCGAGGACGTGATGGACTCTACCTCGGCTACGAGAACGTCCGCTAGGCCGAGCGAACAGCTGACATCCGCTTTACTCACCCTTGTCGCCGACACCCGAGTTCTCCCCGCTCTTCGCTTTGGGTTCTCCCCAGTCGAGGTCGCGGGACCGGTCGGTCTCTCGGAGGATGAACGGCCCGATGGAGAGTGTGCGCTTCGTCACGGTGACGATGCGGAGGATGTAGGACAATAGGAACGCGAACGGCAACAGGGAAATGGCCACGCCAGCGCTCACCACCACGACCAGCGTGCGCACGCCGAATACGGTCCCTGGGAACATCGCCGGTTCGAGGTAGAAGACGCCCGCGACCGCCGTGAGGAGCGCGGGTATGGACGCGTACAGCATCGTCCGGGAAAGGTCGATGAGCGCCCACTGGAAGTACAGCGTCTTGAAGTGCTCGCGTGCTGGCCCGAACAGTTCGAGCGCGTTGATGAGTTCGTCGAACGCGTGGTGCGCTTCCTCGGTGAGCAGGTCCTCGTTCTCTGCGCGAATGCGGCGCGCCGCATACAACTTCCACGAGTAGTTGTAGTTTAGCGCGGAGAAGACCACGTCGAACTCCCCGAACTGGGACCCTTCGAGATTATTCTGGACGGCGTCCGCGTTTTTCTTCACGTTCTCTGTGAACGCGGCCACCTGGTCGTTCAGGTTGTCGTTGTCGATGTCTGCGATGGCGTCTTGGAGGGCGTCCGTGTGGCGCTTCGTGAGTTTCACGAGCGACCGGAGGAACGCCGAGGGCTGGGCGGGACTGACGGGGTCCTTGATGACGTCCTCAACGTCCTTCCGGAACGCCATCGCACCCTCCATGCGTTCACGCTGGTCCCCGATCGGCCCCTGTTCCTGGGAGAGTACGAGCTGGCTGAGCGTGAGTACGAGCGTGACAGCCGTGATGATGGACGTGAGCAACCCCTGGAACAGCGTCTCGATAGGGTCCGCCTGGCTGAACAGCGCCAGCGTCCCGATCGGGTGGAGTTGCCCAATGATGGCAAGTGCGAGGAACACGCCGCCCGAGATTCCGGCGGCGACCAGCCACCGGTTCGCATTCAACAGTAGCCAGAATTTCCGACTGCTCTCCGGTACGCGCTCCCGCATCGTGTCGCTTGGGCGACTTCCTTCACTGTCGCTCATACCATCCGTATTCCGCTCACGATTGAAAATTCTGGGCGACGAACTCGTCAGTCTGGCACGCGTCCACGTCCCGTGACGGATAAGCCGCCGGGCGTCGAACCCCCTGGCATACCCCAGCAGACCGTTCTGGTACCTGGCGGCCTGACGTAGAACCGACCCTCGACCCGCTCAAAGGCAGGACGTCGGCAGACGTGGTGCCGTGTCCGCCGAACCCTCAGCACCGGAGCCACTGTGGCGGCGCCCGCCTCGTCGCAGTCTCGGCGTTCATCGCGGTGCGCGCCGGCGCAGGCCTGCGGTCCGACAGCGGTGACTGGGATGGGGGGAGCACGAGGACGCGTTGAACGCGTTCAGGTAGGCCGTACGACGCGGTGGGGTTGTTCGGGTTCTATCTCTGAGAGAGCGTTATCGCGTTTTTGTCGTTGAGCTCGGCAACGTATTTTGTAGTAGCAACTTACAGTCCGGTTTCCTTGACGAGCACGTATAGCCCAGCGGTCCCACTCAGTTGTCAGGTTCGACGGGGATTTCGACGCCGCCGCCTGTCCTGTCGCCAGACCCGTCCGTCTCCACCGCTTCGGCGAGGTCCTCCAGTGCGAGCGCGACGTTGCGTTTGTTCGCCTTCCAGAGCGCGTCGATCACAGTACCGACGTAGGGGATGGATCCACCCGCCACGTCGATGGTGATGTTGGCGAGCATCTCCATAAGTGTCGTGAAGGTGACTCCGAGGTACGCCGACTCGGCGACGATGTACAAGGAGAAGGCGCCACTCACCACGTCGCCAGCAACGGGGAGTGCTCCCAGAACGGGGTCGATTCCGATGCGGAAACCGATGCCGGGAACGCGCACACTCTCGTCGAGTATATACGCGACCGTCTCCATCCGCTTGAGAGCCGCTTCGTCGAGGCTCGCCGGTAGTTCACCCTCGTAGTCGACATCGAAGCGGGATTCGAAGTCCGCGGGCATGGGGAACTGTTTCGGGTTAGTGACGGAAAGTCTGTGTGGTGGGCGTCGTCCCGACGCTAGTCTCGGACCATTCATTTGGTCTAGAGGGTGCCATAGAAGACCTCTCACACCATAATTATGGTACTTCCCGGATTGTCACCACGTTCGTAGTTGGTAATTGCGACGACGAGGCGAAGACACAGCGCAAGGAACACCTGCGCTCGTGCGTGGACGCGGCCTCGAGCGTGAGTGCGCCCGAGGCCGCAGTCCTTGACTGCTTCGTTGGTTCGTTCTACTCCTGTCCGGCGGTTGTACGTCTCGTCTAAAGTCGATTGCTTCAGCTGAACACAGGGTGTCATAGAAGAGTTGGCACGGTGTTTATTTCGCACTCTCACAACTGATTAAGTCGTAAGACCCTGCGTGCACGATGATTAGTTAGAGTGGTAACGAGGAGCGAAAACTTGAGTCGGCACGTTATTGTAATGACCTACTTACAGTTCCGTATGGTTGGTTCTGCAACTCTCATTATTCTAATCACGGTCACTGTTGCGATGGTGCTGGCTCTGGCTATGCTGCTACGGCTATGGAAGTACGCTGATGGCTTGTAACCGGTAAGTCAATTGTATTGAATGAATCCTGTGTGGTGTGCGAAGTCTTCTATGACACCGTCCCATCAATACCAAAATCGGAGCTATCGGTCATCGTAACATCCCGTTCGACAGGCACGAACTGAAGACGATTTGCAAAAGCCACGAAGCCACTGGCGTGCAACGCGCCACGTGGCTCCTGTACTAACCAATCCTCTGCTCTGACAACTCACGGCAGATACGTTGCGAGCAAGTTGATGACCCGATCCAGTCTTTCGTTGATTTCGCTTTCTTCCCGATCCGGATCGTTCCCTCCCTCGGAAGGTGCCTTGCTCATATCTGGCTCGTTGAATCACCGTGCTGTCTCGCCGCGGCCGACGGATCTCGTCCGCCGATCCACGAGCTCGGTGATTGACGGGCGATAGTTGCTGTACATCGGTCAGTCATAGAGGCCCTCAGTCAGGCTGAGAGTTCCATTTCCGATCTCGATAACGGCCGTGTGATCTGGGGACGAATCAATTCGACAGTGTCTAGATGCTTCTTGCACGTCATCAAGGACAGCAGTGATCTTACAGTCGATACTTGGAAGTAGATCACACTCGCTGACGACCGCTCCTGGTGGGAGGTAGTATCGTTTCTGAAACGTCGTGTTATCCGGATGCGTGATGACAGTCAAATGGAGATCGTATCCACTGCGATGATCGTAGTTCCGAATCAGGATATCTTCATTGCTGTCTGCTGTGGAGTCGACGACCCGTTCTGACTCCTGTCGGTTACGAGACGGGTGGTCATCTCTACCTCGTGGGGAGGGCATATCTGAACGTTACATCCAAACAACGAAAGAATAGCGTAGGCTCAAACGCTGATTTTAGCGCACTAATCGGAACTCATCGTACTGAAGTCCTCAACAGTTCGAACGTGTTTTCTCTCTCCCGGTTTCGTATACGTACCGTAGCTGAAGCCGGACCTGATGCTCTCCATCACACGATGGAACGCCGTGACGCTACTCACGGGCGTAGTTGCGATCGGAGCGATCGGCAGTGCCGTAGCACATACCACTCGGAAGGCCCTGACTCACCTCCGACTCTACACTGTCTTTTTCGAGAGCTGACCGCCTTGTGGTACTCGTCGTGGCTGTTTCGTCCGTGAGAATTATCCACAAGTTACGATATGAGAAACAGTGAGATACGTTGAATTGTGTCGGCACACCGACAACTATGCCACTCTCCGATATCGAGTGGGACAGCGGTGCCCGAGCGGACAGCGGATCGGTGGTGGGAACTACCCCTGTCGGCGAATACGACGATGAAAAGCGGTTGCTCGTCGCGTTCCTCTCGGAAAACGCCGACAATGCGTACGGGAAAACCGAAGTCATTCGTGGTGTCGACTTCGGTAACGACGCCCGCCCTGAGAAAATCCGCGACGTACTAACTGAGATTCGGGACCAACTGGCTGACGTCGCGCGCGACATCGTCGCAAGTGGAATGCTGATCGACGATATTCACGGAGCGCTCGATGAACGGGCTGCCGAAGGTGCGGTTGCGACGAAGGATATCGAGACGAGCGATGGAACGACGACACACTATCGACTCGAGACCGACGAAGACAAAGAATGATGTCTCCACGAAAGCCTGCCGACCGACCGGATACTGAATCCGGACGGCTCAAGTCTCAGTCTCCGGTTTCCCGCAGAACTGCCCTCCAGTCCTTCGGTATCCTCTTCGCTGGTATTGGTTCCGGGTGTATCGGTGAGTCTGGCCCATCCTCCGATCGGATCCGCTGGCGCAAGAGTATTCGTGGCCGACCGCTCCTCGACGGGGAGACACTCTACGTCATGGACCGACTGACGCTCCACGCGCCCTCAGCTACCGATGGGAGCTCACAGTGGACAGCCGAGTACAGCGAGAGCGACTTCGATCGGCAGCTCTGTCTCGGCAGTGACATCACCGTCGATACGGACCGAATCTACGTTCCCGGTTGCGACGGACTCCGTGCCCCCCGGCGCTCGGACGGCAAACAGGCTTGGTTCGTCGGATCATCACTCAGACTGGGTGTCGGCCTCGGCGACGGGCAGGTGTACGCCAATGCCGAGGATCTACTCGCCATCGATACCGACAGTGGTGATGTCGTCTGGCGGGCGGATACGAGCGGTGACCGTCTCACGACACCGGCCGCGACGGCAAACGGCGTTGTCTTCACTAATCGTGTCGACGGGGTCGTTACAGCGTTTGACCTCGATGGCGAGCGACGGCGGCAGTATCGGACCGATACTGAGACGCGGAGCCCGACGGTTGCGGACGACACCGTCTACGTGGCTACGTCGACCGAGCCGGGACGGACAGGGAGACTGTTTGCGCTGAACCGTGTGGACGGCTCCGTTCGATGGGCAGTCGACACGCCGTCACCGAAACGTGGAACACGTCCAGTCGTCGACGACGATTCGGTGTATCTCGGCTGTAGCGGACGGGAGCACGGGACGCTCGTCGTGCTCGACCGCTCGGACGGCTCCGAACGGTGGTCGTTCACGGACGAGAACAGCACTGTGTACGAACTCGCCGTGACTGCCGACGTGGTGTACGCTGGATCGAACGACAACCACGTCTATGCGTTCTCGCGGACGGGTGAAACCCTGTGGCAACTTGAGACGAACAGCGTCGTCGGGACGGTCGTCGCGGGGGTGAATCTCCTCTACGCGGCGAACAACGAACGGCTCTTCGCTGTCGACCTGTCGTAATCGCCTCCGGCTTGGCGTACGCTCGTTCCCCGTGGGGGAGATTATGATCGATAACGGTACGACAGTAGTGATTCAGCTACCGGATATTGACTCGACCTAACTGCGGGTACGCGTGCTTTCGCTGGAGACGTCAACGTCGTTCTTCCACCGAACCACTTTCACGACCCGATACAAAATCGTCGATTCGATGGTCTCCGCAAACCGGCGTACTGTCCTCCGGATGATTGGCCTCGTCGGTACGAGTAGCCTCGCAGGATGTGGCGGGCTTAACCCTTCCAGCAGTCCGAACGAACGTCCTCCAAACGCTCTCGGTACGTCGTGGTCTCCTCCAGCCGGGGAGTGGCGATTCCCCCAGGGCGACCTCCGACATACCGCACGGAGTCGACGCACACTTCGTTCTCAGCCTACGGATACGTGGCAGCACCGTCAGGACGCTGCCGCCACAGAAGACGTCGTCTCGGGCGACGTCGTCGCCGCCACTAACGAGATAGTCGTGACTGCGACCGCACGTGATGCGAGTGTCGTCCTGTACGCGTACGATGCGACCGATGGTGCCAAGCGCTGGCGACAGCAGATCGAGTTTTCGCGAGAACGTCGCTATCCACAATTCGGTGGGCTCGTCAATGGAACGGTGTATCTAACGGACACTCGAACAGACGTCGTCGCCGTCGACGTATCGGATGGAACCGTCCGATGGCGAGTAAACCTCCACGAGCGACTCGGTGAGACCGTTCCCGACCGCTTTCTCACTGGATCCGGACGCTCGGCAGATTGGTTCTCGCTGCTCCCGATGGCAACTCCCGACACGGTCTACATACAGTCCAGTTACGGGATTCATGGGCTCAACCCCGAAGATGGGAGCGAGCAGTGGCGAATCTACCTCGGGAATCGAAACGGCGACTCCCACGTGTTGGAGGATCTCGGTGGGCTCGCAGTACGTGCCAATCGGGTGTGGGCGAGCTACGGTGGCCCCACTCCAGCAGTATTCACGATCGAGATGTTCGATGGATCTCCGAGTATCGACCGCGCGACTGCACCACTAGATCTTCCGGGTAGACCGGTCGTGACCAGTGACGGAGACGTCAGTATCGCCCGCAAAGTCGTCTGGTCGACGGATGCACGCGAGACGCTCGCGTTCGGGGTAGCCGGAGGCACAGGAGTTACGTGGCAATTCCCGGGTCTGGCGAGTTCCGGCGCTGCGGCGTTCTCCTCACTCGCGACGGATGGTGAGCGGATGTTCATCTGTGAAGGACACGAGCAACAGGAACTCTTCGTCGTCTATGCATTACGTGCCTCGACCGGCGGGATCGAATGGATCGTCCGAGACTCGCTCTCTGACCGAAACGTTGCAACAGCGTCCCCGGCAGAATTCAGACTCTGCCACCCCGTCGTCGCCGGCGACACCCTGGTCGTCGGGTACGGAATCGCTCCGGATCAAGAAACCGGCCAAGGAGAACTGATTGCACTCTCGACGAGTGACGGGCGCGAGCGCTGGCGAACCGATCTTTCGATTGCTCCCAGGGATGTTGCCGTTACTGTCGATCGTATCTACGTCGGCGGCCAGCAGAGAGGGATCCTCGCCTTCGCTAGGGACTGACCACCTTCCAGCGGTTAACTTCGGATTATTTGAGTTACTGGTCTCGCGTCCCCAGAGCACATAGCCGAGACCGATGTCGCTCAGCGAGACGCCGGCACCGACTCCGGCTCCGACCAGGAACTCCTCGTCCTCGTCTTCGGACGAACTCCGGCCGTACCTCTTTTGGAGGTCACCTTTGCTCTGAACGGAACTACCTCGTGGAGCATAATCTTGGCCACGTCGTCATTATCGGTGTCTCCTTGACTGCGATCAGTTTCTTCTGAGGCAGGTATCCGACAGGAGCCACCTTCAGCGCCGACGTTCGAATTTTCGTTCGCCAGCGCGTACAGTCGCCCCGAATTATCACCGATGTAGATGACGCTGTCGACGACTACGGGCGGTGTGTTGACCCGATCTTCGAGCTGGTGACTCCAATACATCTCGCCGGAGGCGGCGTCGGTACTGAACACGTTCCCCGCATCGCTTCCGATGACGACACTCTGGTCGTCGGAGCCGACGACGGTGGGTGGTTGGCTGAGTCTTTGTCCCCCATCGAATCGCCACTGCTCTTCTCCCGTGTCCCGATTGAGGGCGTACAGGTTTCCATCGGTCGCGGCCACGTACACGGTAGAGTTAGCAGCGCCCCTCGTTTACTTTAAATCACTCAGTGTCGAAACGGCAGTCCAACAAGTGCGCGTGTGTCTCAAACTAGTGATTGTAGCGTCCCGCGATTTTTTGGGTTGAACGAACTTCGGAATAGTATGAGGCGTCGTACGTGTCTCTATCTGTGCGCTGGATCCTCACGAGTGGGTGTCTCGGCCAGACAGACCAGCCGACGACGAAAATTGCCTGGATACACCTCGAGAATAACCGCGACGAAGCCCGTCACGTCACTGTCGTTATCGAGCGAAACGACGAGGAGGTGTTCAGAGCGACCACCCAACTCGGTACCAGCGTTGAGCAATCAACGCGCAGGATAGACGACCCCGTGAAAGGAGCGGGACACTACACGGTTTATTTCGACATCGGCGACCAAGTGGTTCACCTTCGCCCCTCGGAATATGCAGACGTAACCGACCCCTGTGTCGGTATTCAGTACGCGTTTCGTGATCAAGAGACGACGGGATTCGAACTCAAACCCATCGGTGAGTGTTAAGTCTCCCCTCGGTCCGTGACGTCGAGTCCAGGCAAGTCTCGTGGCCGACTCGCGTGCTGTATTCGGCTTCGCCTTGACAGATTATCAGTGGTTGGGGATTCCAATAGAACCGATGGAACGTAAATCGATAGACTACGACGAATGTTATAATCATCCAACCTTTGATAGGAGGATCACCCACAATATCGACTATGCAGATAGAATTCGATGGAACCACTGCTCACAATCGGCTACGAGCAATCTATCGCTACCTGTTCGCCCTGTTTTGGTGGGTATACAGCGGTTGCTCGTGGGTAGCGGGGCAGACCAGAAACATGACTCGGGAGGTGCGACGCTGGGCTGGCTCAGTAACGAGTACTCTGTCTGACTCTTTCAGCGCTGCTCTCGGGGCCGAGAGAACGAGACGTGTGCTGGAACGCGTGACGAATGGTCTCATCGGGATTCGCAGGGAGATCTCGGTCGTGGCCTTCCTGAGTGCACCGTTCCTCGCCTTTGAAACCGAGTGGTGGGTCGTGACCAACTCCAGTTACCGCCATATCGAGTCGATGGCAGTCGGTACGTGGACGGGAGCGAATCCGGAACCGCTCGTCTTCGTAGGTGTTGCCACAATCGTTGCTGTTGCTACTCTGTTCACGGTCTTCAATTCAGGATTGATCCCAGCCACCGTCCTCGCGATGGCACCGACGTTCGGTATCGGATTCGCGCGCTATGGACTCTCGACCGAGTACTATGGCACAGTCGGAATCCCCGATGCGACAGCCATCGGTCTGATGACTGCTGTAGTGGTCGGTCTCCCACTGGGGGTGACGGGTTTCTTGATTGGTACCGTACTTCGACGAATCAGGGGACACTTCGAGGATCAGTCGGGAGCTGGCGAGGCGTCGATGCAGGCCTAGCCCTGAACAGGAAACCGATACACGTCGGAGAATTGCGGAAGACGTAACGAACGCTTCTGCTCACCAGCGTGGATACCAGGCCGCCTGTCCCGGCGTGTGGTGGTGCCACAGGTCATCGTCAAGCAGCCCCGACTTTCGCCACCTGAAGCGTCCATTTACGGTGTAACTGAACTGTTCTTCGACGGTGTCGGTGGTGATGACGGCACGCTGGCACGCCGTGAAGGACTGACGGGCAGCATCACTCTCGGGTGTGACTGCCTGTTCGACGACTCCATCGGAGCGCTTCGAGCGGTCGTCGATGTGGAGAGCGTCCACCGGCACGCCGCCGACTCCAAGGGTAGCAGATTCGACCTGTCCGTCAGCATGGGTGACGAGTCTGATCTGGTCGCTTCGATAGTTGCTTGCGTGTCTGGCTGTCGGGCTTGCGAAAATCGTCCCGGTGATATCGACGACGTAGCCGGCACCGCCGGCGTGTTTCGTTGCGCGAACGCGATACCAGCGATCGAACCCGCCGACGTCGTTCACGCCGCGGATGCGCGAGATGCTGACCGGCTGTGTGTCCTCCGTGAATCGTTCTGAGTGCTCCGAACCGTTCTGCCGAAGCGTGCATTCCGGTCCAGTAGTCAGGAGAGCGTCGTCAAGTGCCCAGAGCAGGTCGTCCGGGACGTCGACACCGACGAACAGGTGGGTGTCGATACGGTCGCCGCTCGGGGTGGCAGCGACGACGGACGTTTCCGGACCCCAACTGTTGCGGGCGAAGCCGTACGAACGGCCATCGGCCGCGCATGCCTCCATCAGGGCTGCCTGTGCGTCGGCTCCAACGACCGCCGTGGCAATCTCAGCCTGAAGAGAGTCGGTGATGGAATCAACGCTCGCATCGGCCGGATAGACCGCAACGTCGGCATTCGATGGGTCGGAGGTTCTGTCGAGGCTCTCGGCTCGTGACAGGGTGACTCCTTCAGCGGCGAATACCGTGTGGTTTCCGAGCTCGGATGGAGTGTTCCCATTCGTCGATGAGCCGTCTATCCATCCAGAACAGCCAGCAGACGTGCCAGCAGCTCCGACTGCCATAGTCGCGAGGAGGGCGCGACGCGATAGCGGGGGCATTCGACTGCGAAAGTCGAGTAGACGACACGAAAGCGTTCGGGTTTCCGAGTAGGCCCCGTCTCGAGGTGCCACTCCTATATCGGCAATCGTCGTTTTTCTTCGATACCGAGACGGATCTGGTACTCGAGCGTTTCCCAGTCGTCACCCCTCGAATACCGTGAGTCTCGTCCATCGAACTTCTCCACGATGTAGTGCGTCCCCGCGCTTGGAAGGTCGTCGCCGCGAAGTTCATATCGTCTGCTGATACTCTCACCGGGATCGAGCGGTCGGGTTATCGGCGTCCCATTCAACGACATCGACGACCCGCCACGGTCGACTTCTACGTGAGTGGATGCCTCGTACGATGGGGAGTACAGCGTCGTCTTCCACGTGTCTTCGCCGGGGGTCGGCGACGGAGCGAGTGCGAGGACGCCGAATGGCCAGACGCCGTAGCTCCGGATTCGAATCGGGTCGTCGGCCGTGTTCTCCAGCGTAAGGATGAGTGCGGCCGGATGTTCGATCGTCGCGTCAGCGACCGCGATGCGTACTGACAGCGAGAGCGAGTCTAGAGGCGTCTCCGTAGCCGTGTTGGTGATTCGATATTCGGTATCACCGAGACACCCGGAGAGACCAGCGATGGACAGCGTACTTGCCGTCAAGAACGTTCGGCGCTTCATCGCGGCTCACCCCCGTCGTCGACACGGGCGTCGGTGAGTTCGACGAACACGTCTTCCATCGTCGCGTCCTCGGGAGATGCAGTCCGATTTCGGAGTTCGTCGAGCGTTCCCTCGGCAACGAACTTCCCCTCGTGGAGGACACCGATCCGGTCACAGACCAGTTCGACCTGCCCGAGAACGTGACTGGAAAAGAACACCGTTGCACCACGCTGGGTCTCCTCGTGGACGATTTCCCGCACTCGCCGGACGCCGTGTGGGTCGAGGCCGCTGAACGGTTCGTCCAAGATGAGTAGTTCGGGGTCACCGACGAGCGCCATCGCGAGCGCCAACCGTTGCTCCATTCCACTGGAGAACTCACCCGCATCGTCGTCGACGGCATCTCCGAGTCCCACGCGTTCGAGGAGTGCTGCTGGATCGTCGTCGACGCGTTTCGTCTCTGCGACGAACGCGATATGCTGACGGGCGGATCGGTCCTCGTAGAGACCAAATCGATCCGGAAGCACCCCGATTCGGTCGTGAACCTCGACGATGTCACGTCGTGGATTGCGACCGAGGACGCGAACCGTTCCTGAAGTCGGTCGCAGATAATCGAGCAACAGTCCGATCGTCGTCGATTTGCCAGCACCGTTCGGGCCGAGAAATCCGTACGTTTCGCCGCGCTCGACTGTCAGGTCAAGGCTATCGACGGCGCGAACGTCGCCGTACTCCTTAGTCACCGCGTTAGCTTCGATTGCGGGCCCTGACGAACTCATACTGCGTCACCTCTGGTGAAGACACGGCGAGCGAGAGCTACCGGCACCACCACCCAGACGAGGAGGACGACCGAACTCAGTGCGGGATGGAGGTACCATGGACCGCCGCCGTCGAATGCTGCCTCAACGACGAAGGCGTTCACAGAGACACCTGGAGCGAGTTTGGTGTAGACGATGTGGAACAGTTCCGTCGAGTTGCCGACGTCGAGAAACCAGTTCGTCAGGACGTTATACGCGCCATCGGGGGTCAGTCTGAGCGCGAGAAAGAGCGGCCCACTCGCCGGCGCATCGTATGGGTCGACCGGAATGCCGGTGACGGCCGTATAGAGCGACGTGACGATCTGACTCCAGAACAGCGTCACGAGAAAATACGCGAATACCCCTGTCGCGGCGGTCACGGTTCGTCGGGTGACCGTCGAGACGAACACGCCGACGGCGACCATCGCGCTGGCGAGTAACAGTGTTGCGACGAGCGTTCCGAGGAAGGGAAGCAGACCGAACGTGCCGTGTTCGACGAGGCCGATTCCGGCGAGAACGAGCGTTGCCGCGACGATCGCCGTCCCGATGCCCACGAACCGCCCAGTCGTCTTCCCGAAGAGGATCTGCGTCCGCGTCAGCGGCAATCCGAGGAGGAATTTGATACTACCAGTGGTTCGTTCACCGATGAGTGACTGATACGATAGGAGGAGGGCACCGATCGGGAGGAACAGGTCGACGCCGATCTGGATGTATCCGATGGTGATATTTCGTCCGACCGCATCCCACCCGGCGTAGGTCGGTCGGAACCCCCAAAGGACGACGAAGAGAGCGAGTATCCACGCTCCCTTGGAGGTGAGGACTGTCCGGTATTCGCTGCGTGCAAGCGGGGACCACCGCATGGCTGGAGAGACAGCAAGCCGTCACAAAAGCTCTGCTCTTGTACGCTCAGTGTCTGCTTTCGGCCCCGTCTTCGCGCGGGACCGCTGCCCCACCCATCACGACAACGTCCAATTCATTTTTACGCCGTCCGTTGGGCTACCCAGTATGCAGAGACGTGCCCTCCTCGCGTCACTACCGACCGTTCTCGCGGGCTGTTCGGTCGCGCCTGCGGGTCCCTCGACGACGGCGTACCCCGCAAGTCAACCGAACATCTTCGTTTCGTTCAATTGGGACAGTGATCGCTCGGAACTGACCGTTCGATTCGAGCGGGGGAATCAGCTGACAGCAGCGAATACCGCGCTCCTCGTGGTGCGAACGGAGGCCGATACACTCCACCGAACGGTCTGGGTCGCGAGCGACGAGGTGTCCGATCGTGGCGACCCTGTCGATACCTTCCCCATTTCGCCGGGAGCGAGGGTGATTCACGAGATGCCAGAACCAGCCGCTGCACGCCTCGTGTGGGTCGCTCCGGACGGCAATCGCTCACGGGCGGTCGCCCAGTGGACCCCGCCGACCCAGTCGGCGACGCCCACATCCAGTTCAACCGACTCGACGACAGTCCCGCGGACGGGGAACACGGAATGAACCGACGGCAGTTTGTGACCGCTTTTGGGGGAACGGCAGCACTGGCGACGGGCTACGTCAGTGCCCGGATCGGCGACATCCGTCCATATTCCCCCGAGCGACCGACGGGAGAGACGCCACGCGAGCGCATCATCGCTGCGGCCACCCACCGATTTGCGGTCGACCACCGGGCACTCACTAGTATCGAAATCCGACGGGATTGGACTGACCAGGCACCCTACGAGTTGGGTCGCCACCAGCAGTGGCACGAACACTCTCGACGTCGGCATCTGCACGCGCTCACCACCTTCGACGCACCACTGCTGGCGAGCGTGACACCTGAACGGGCGCCCGGCCTAGAGTACCTCTCTCCGCATGGAACGCTGCCAGCCCTCTTGCACTACAACCGTGCGTTCGGTGCTGACTCGCTGCCGCTGACCTACGTGATGTACGTCACGGATGGGACGATACTGTACGATTTCGACGCACCGACGCCGAGTGGGGGCACAGCTGCAGGGGACATCCAGGTCACAGACCAGACTGGCCGGAGTGGCGTCGGAGTCAATCACGACAGCTCTGATCCGCTACTGCAAGAGTATATTCGCCCCCACCGGGCCACGTGGGAGCGTGTGCGTGAGAACGAAGCGACGGTCACGTTCCGTATTACTGCCCCCGATGCGTACGCCCAGGTGGTTCCACTGGCACTCACCGCCGTTACGGGATTTGTAGGCCCGTTCATTGAGGTCACGCTCGATCGTGATACGGGTCGCCTTCGAAAGGTGGTCGATCATCGAGACGTCTTCGTCGACGTCTGGCCTGACGAAGCGAGAGGGTCACCACAGACCCATGCTTCACAGGACACTAACTCTGCAGAAAAACGGCTAACCTATCGAATCGAAACCGTGTTCGACCAGTATGGTACTGCGAGTGCTCCTCGCCCTTCCGGTGAATTCGATGTTGCTCTCGAAACGAAAGTGAAGGGATTCCTGTCCGATCTCCTGCGATACTAGCCTCTGCGATCCTATTGAGTGGACTGTCGAATCTTGCCCCTCAATCGCTCGCTTGTGAGGCCTCCTGCCGTGCCGGCGTGACGGAGATTCCGGCGGATTCGGTCACGTATGCGGTCACGAGTACGAACAAGATGATCGAAGCGTACTCGATAATCCCCACGAGGAGGTGTAGGTTCGACGGGATCTGAATCGTCAGGAGGAACGGTGGCTGGTTCATCGTCGCGTGGAAGAGGGCGACGAGCCAGAGATTCCTCGTCACTGCGTACACAAGCCCGTAGGCGAGGCCCGCAAGGGTCAGCCCGAGGAGATGACCGGCCAGTGCGGGGCCGATTCCGTGATTCGACATGAGAAACCACCTTGGTAAATGAAAGAAGGCAAACAGGACTGCTCCGACCGCGACGCCGATAGCGACCGCACGTCGGACATTTCCCTCCGTGAGTGCGACTGCTTTTGACTGGAGATATGCGCGAAACACGAGTTCCTCTGGAATGGCAGTGAAGACGAGGGAGCTACCGAGTGCTGCCAGATACGGCAAGGGGTGGGCAACAACCCTTGACGAGGCGATGTCGAATCCGGCGACTCCGGAGAGGGCGAGACCGTACGCAACGAGATTGTAGAGCGCCCAGAACGTGATGAGAACGCCCAACACTGGCACGAGAGATCGAGTTGGCGGTAGGAGTGAGCGAGGGGAGACGCCCTCGACTGTGAGTGCAGCGAGTCCGACTAGGATGAGGAACATGCCCCACGCCATTCCCAGAATGGGTGACGGAGACTCACCTGTAGAGATGAGTGTAACTCCAGATAATACAATGAGTATCAGGAGATACGTTACGATGGGGACCAGATGTCCGCTCTCGAACACGGGCGAGTCGCTCACAACACGCGACATTCGGGTGAATTTCAAATAGTCCGGTTAAATTATCTTCCATTCGTCAGTTCCCTCCCTCAATCACTCCGGTGTAGAGAGCTGCTGTCGACGGGGACGATCGCAGCTATTCGATCATGGATGCGGTGCTTCAATTCTGGATACAGGGAGGAAGTCAATCACGACCTGTTCAGAGAGAATCAAGGGACGCCAATCTTATTGATTCTCCGACTGAATGTGGGGATATGAACTCTGCTGTACTAACGTCTATTTCCATTTTTGCGGCTCTTTTCCTCGGATTCACCGTCTCCTTTGTCGTTACCCCCGACCCAACAGGTATTCTCCCAGTCGTCGTAGGAGTCGTTCTGACTGGTGTATTGATTCCTGCTATTTACTTCGGAATCCCGCGGCTATTCGATCCAAACGAGCGTTCGACGTGACCGACACACCCTCGTATTCAGCACGCCAGTTCAATCAGGTTCCAAGGATGTCAACAGAGCCACCGAACCATGAATGTACATTTGCTGGACATATGTAGGTATGGGAGCACTCCCAATACTGGGGAAGCATCATCGGCGTTGGTTTGACAATCTCTCGACTTGCGAACTGCAATGCAACGGTCCCCAACCCGCAGACAACTCCTCCGCAGCACCGCTCTCGCTGGTATCGTGGCGATAGCTGGGTGTAGCACAACAAATCGGACAGCAGACACTCCGAGCACCACATCGCCGACAAGTACGAACACCCCCGAAAAAACGGCGACGACTGCCACAGAGGCTACTCTGACGCCACCCGCGTCAACCGACGACTGGCTGACGAATGCCAACGGGTACCGAGAAGAGACGCCTCGATACGGGCCTGGCGAGCAACCGACGATCGACGTCGGCCACCCGGTTGAGGACGGGTTGTCGTTCGATCCCCCAGTGATCGAAGTCGCTCCCATGACGAACGTGACCTGGGACTGGACTGGTCACGGCGGCCTCCACAACGTCGTCGCGCTTGATGGGACGTTCGACAGCGGCCGACCGAACGCCCAACCGGGTACGGCCTATCACTACATCTTCGAGGAACCGGGAACGTACCCGTTCGTCTCGGAACCGCACCGAGAGGAGGGAATGCGTGGCGCCGTGATCGTTAGAGAGCCTCCGTCGACGGGGAATCAGACCGTCGATATGTGGGTCGTCGACAGCAGTAACTTCGACGGCACGGTGGTCGATCGAACCGATTCCGACGTGGCGAGAGTCACCGTTGGGTCACGAGGTAACAGGGGTCACTTGGCCTTCGACCCGCCAGTCCTGAAGATTTCGACGGGCACGACGGTCGAGTGGAAGTGGACTGGAAGCGGTGGGGGGCACAACGTGGTGTTCCTGAACGCCGACATCCACTCCGGGCAGGTGACCCACGAATCCGGTGTCCACTTCCAGCACACATTCGAGCAGTCCGGAACGTATCGCTACGCCTGTCAGCCTCACAGAGCACTCGGACAGAAAGGAGCAATTATCGTCGAATGACTGTTGCCATCTAATTGAGACAGCGACGAGTGAGACAGCACGGGATTTTTCAATTGATGCGGTAGCACGGAATCCCCTTCCTCGAGCGCGAGCGCAGCGAGCGTCAGAGCGGAGTCGTTGACCAAGGTTGTTCAAGCTACTCGTCGATAGAGCTCCCAGCCCACAGCGATACTGACACAGATGACCCCGAGAGCGAACGCGATCGTGCTATCAGTTTCCCCGAATCGCCAGCCGAATACGACGTATCCGATCACACCGACGATTGCGGCGATGACTCCGACATACCGGAGAACGTTCGACGACGAGGTGCGCCCTGGCATCGGTTTCTAGTGAGACGAGTCTCGGACAAATACCTCCGGAGAGACGGTTACGTTCGTTGGCGGAGGGAAAGCCAGACAAGGTTTCCGAGGTCCGTTACGAGAAACGCCCCGGCCGAGGCGTAGAGCGGTGTGAGATCAAGGTACTCAGTCCCGACGATGTAGAGACCAATGAACTCGATGGTGACGACGACACAGGCGGTGAGTATCCAGCCGATTGCTTTCCACGTCTGGTCGTACTGGGGCCAGTACTCGTCGTAGGCTGTCGGTACACCGACCGCCAGCGTGACCAACAGAAGGAAGCTCCCCGCTGATGCACTCCCGGAAACTATTGATTCGAACGCGTAGGACAGTGGAAATGCGGCGAATATCGAGACGAAGATCGTGAGGTTTCGTTGGCTCGTTGCCCAATTCATCACTCTGGATCCAAAGCTTGTGGAGGGCATGTGCGTGAGTGGTGCTACCGAAACGTAAAATAAGTCAGGTTGAACGTGTCCCGAGACCTGCTACCGCAGGCGACCGCTACCGATGTATGCGAGATTGAGGCTGCCTAGGAGAATCAACCCACCAATACGATATCCGGGAGTGAGAAGATTCGGTCTCGCGGCCTCAAAGAAGTAGGAGTGGGATACTCCGAATCAACACCTGTGGAGACTGCGCTCCCTGTGGATGCGTCCACATCTGCAAAGCGCGTCGTGGAAGTTGTGACTGGTCCACAGAGCGTCTATGGTCCGGTGGCGCTTCAGTTAGTGTTGTTCCGTTCGGAAGTGGACTCGTAGCGGCGAGCACCCCGGATCATTCGGACGGCGATAACAACGATGGCGAGCACGAACACGATCCAGTACCACTCGCTGTCGACGGTCGACGGCTGAAGTTCCAGCACACCGACGCAGACCGTTAGGACCGCCACGTAGAGTGCGTTCATGCCAATAAAGTCAGCTAGACCCTCTTCGTCTGCAACCTTCTCGGGGTCGTATCCAGCGATCAAGCCCACCACACCCACGTACTTGATCAGTACGCCGAGGACACCAACGAAGATTCCCGCTCCGATCGCAGACAGTGCGTCTTCAGTCATGGGACTGCTGAGACACCACTTTCTCTCGGAGTCGTTCGATACTTGATCTGCCGAGATATCCAACGGCGAACCCGACGGTTCCGATGATGAGGGTCGCGACGCCGAGCACCGTCAATCCGACCGGGTCGAAGAGGAAGGCGAACTGCCCGTCGAGCGAGTGACTCGAGAGCCCGAGGAACGCCCAGTCGGCCCGAAAGCCGATGTAGGCCGCGAACAGGCCGAGCCACGCGATGACCAGTCCACCACGTCGAGCCCCGACGCCAACGGCGACGAGGAAGCCGACGAGTGTCGCCGCTGCCGGCAGGACGATCACACCACCAGTCACCTGAAAGATTCCGAGCGCGTACGCACCGAATGTCCCGGTGAGGATCGTGAGGATAACGAGGACATTGAGCAGTCGCTGAAAGCGGCTGCGTGGACGGCCGACGAGTACTCTACGGAGGGGGACCATATTCCCGGTTCCAGAGCGAACGGGAAAAGTGCTGTCTCGTCTATTGTTCGTTCGTGTGGCATCCACTTTTTGACACTGATCGTGTTTCTCCCGGTTAGTCGATGATCCGGTACTGAATTCTGGTCGTGATCCGATCGGTTCTCGGCTCATCTTCGTTCGTGACTCATCAAAAATTGTTTGTCAGTCCCGATTGACGACTCCGTATGGCCCTCCCCGCAGTGCTCGGAGTTCCAGATTCGACACTCGGTATACTTCTTGGACTCGCCTGGTTGGTCGTTCTCGTTTTCGCCGTGTACCAATACGCGAGCGGCAATCGATCACAGCAACAGTTCTATATGGTGGCGTGTATGGGTTCGTTCTGGCTGGCGTACAGCCTGTTACAGGTTTCGACTGCCCTCTCGGGGACAGCGGAGATCGGTGTCGTGGGTTTCGCCGCTGGAGCGTTCCTCGTCGGTGTCGTTGCCGGTCTGCGATGGCGGGACAGTCGCAGTTCGGATACGGACGACGATGTCGTTGTTTGAGAGAGTCGAACCGAGAGTGGATGACCCACCGTACAAGAGGGCGGGGGATGTTGGTCGTAGTGCCGCGTCTCCTGTCGACCTGAAGCAGTTTTGGCCAAGTCTGCACCTATACTGTCCAACCGTGCAACTTCAGGCATATCACAATCGTAATACTATCTGATACATTAACCAGATCATGGACCGGACGGAATTCTTTCTCGCTCTGATCGTTTTCTTACTGGCCGTGCAGATCTACGAAAGGGGGGACGGTCATACGCCTGAATTCATCGTCATTCCAGTGATGATGATACTTTTCCTACTCCCGATTTACGTCGTCAGTGCTGCGATAACCGAGAACGTTCTCGACGGATGATTCCTCTGTACTGGCTCTGTTGAAATCCTTGAGAGGTGATATGTTTTGGAGTGCGTGCTGACTATAGAGGATGAGTTCAGCACGAAGTCCGTGTTTATTTCACGGTGAAGCTACTGAACCACCTGCCCAGTGCGCTGTTTACCGTTCACGATACCATTCGAACATCTGTATACTAACTCCGAGAGCGAGACCGCCGAAGGTCAGTATCCCAGCTACTGTTGCTGTGAAGCCACTACTAACAGAGAGTTGCCATCCAACCACGACAGCAGTCACAAATAAACTCAAAACCCAATCAGTCGATGTGAGTGATGTGTGAGATTCCACAGCCCTCACCTCCTTGATTTGCATTTTAGTGTAAAATATATTAGGACCATCTGTTTAATTGCCCGATACGGAATTCCTCTTCTAGCAAAGCTTTCCTGCGAGATACGCGCCCCCTATTCAGCACGATTTGGCGGTACTCATTTGCTAGCAGGAGAACGACGACGGGTGTCTCATCACAAGCAACCCGGAACCGAATGGGCTGACCAGCATCGACGAGCACTCACGACCCGGTACCCTCTGTTTTACCTGCAAAGCACTGCGAAACTACCCACCTCGTTCCCATTCAAGCTGTTTTGACTCTTCCAAGTTCGCTCTTGGGAAGCAGGTTGTTGGTCGCGTAGATCTGGCACTGTCGATGCGTAGCGGGCAAGGGTGACGCGAACGCGTCACCCGATGCAATGTTCCCAGTTGAATTGCTGAACTCAGAGGCGAGTGCCGCGAACCTGCTCCAGCAGGTTCGCTGGCGTGATGGCCTCTACTGCCCGCGCTGCCGGTCTGAGTCGGTGATCAAACACGGCAGCTACCGAGAGTATCAACGGTACTTCTGTAAGGATTGTGACCGTACGTTCAACACCAGGACCGGCACGACCTTCGCGCACGCGAAGATCGGCCTCGACAAGCTCTTGTTCGCGTTCTACACGTTGCTTCGGTTCAACACGAGTATTCGCCAGCTAGACGCTGAACTCGATGTCTCCTACCGGTCGCTCCGGCGGCGCGTCGAGCAGTTCGCCAGAACGCTCGACGCGCCAGCCATCAACCTCGTTGGCCCAGTCGAAATCGACGAAGTGTACGTGACTGCAGGCCTGAAAGGCCGCGAGCGCGACCAAGAGTCGCACTCGCGTGGTCTTTCGAAACGTGGTCGTGGAAGCTATGCCGAGGACAAGCCACCAGTGTTCATACTCGTTGATCGTGGGAGCGATCAGCAATACGTCGTGCCAGCGAAATCCGCTGACGAATCGACCGTGCGACTCCTCCTCGGCGACCACGAGGAGGAGTCGCTGACCGTCTATACTGACGGATTTCGAGCGTACGATCCACTCGAAGATGACGAGAACTTCCAGCGAGAAGCAGTGATTCACAGCGACGGCGAATACGTTGATGACGACGCACACGTGAACACCTGCGAGAGCCACGCGTCGCTGGCGCGACGGTGGCTCTCGCCGCACCGAGGCGTCTCAAAAGACAAGCTGACGCCGTATCTCAGAGCCTTCCAGCTTCGCCGACGAATCTTCCGCAAACCTGGTCGAGATGCTCTCAAAGAAATCGTCCGAACCGTTCTCTAACTCACCAACAAAGTGCTTCGCATGAGCGCAGGATCATATTGATTCCGGCGATGTGGGCAGTGCACGGGTGACTATGATAAAGAATCTGCCTGACTCGCTCTACGAGAGACTCACGCAGGACAAGCTTGTACTCAAGCCGTTGTACGCCGCACAGCATCCGCAGTTGGAGAAGACTTGTGTCTCCGCCTACCCTGCTGGGGAGTATGATCGTGGAGCCTCCCGAATGTTGATCACAACCGAATCTCAGCTGTCAGTGACGAAACATCGGACGTAGTCGGAACGTACGGCGGCCACGCTAATTCGATCTAAGTTCAAATATCACATAATTAAGCCCAGATTCATCTGTTTGTGGGAGTTGTACCGAATTGGCCTCTCACCGCGATGTGATCCCCGTGAACTCTCGACTTGTCCAAATTCTTAGCATACTACAATCAAATATGTTCGATTTATAAAATTCGGTACTGCGAAGGGTTACACACACTAGACTACACACGGTTGTTTCAGGGTTCTACGAAACCAGGCGACGGGGAGGGGTTGACTTGCTGAGGGAAGAATGCGTTTGACGGTCTCAGAACCGCTATCAAGGAGTGAGTAAACGAGATAGAGCGGGACGGCAATCGTGAGCCCCATCCAGAGGAGTCCCCAGAGCCCCATCGCTCCGCCGAAGAGGCCCCAGCCGCCGCCCATCATGCCGCCGCCGCCGTAGCTCCCATTACCGTGGGCAGCAGCCGTTCCAGTCGCCGCGACCAGCAGCAGGACGGCGAGCATCGCGAGTCGACGAGCAGTGCGTCCGATGTGAGTGGTGAGTTGTGTCCTTGTCTTGAATTGATGAATCGCGGTGTTCAGCCGGAGCGATCGGAACGGTCAGGACCGTCAGCAGTGGCCTCGCCCGTACATCCCGCCGTGGTACTCGTCGTCAGCCTCGTCGTGGTATTCCTCGTTAGCCATGTTCTGGGCCATCTCGTCGACGGTCACACCCATGTGCGACTCCATCCACTCGACAGCACCCGGACCCATGTGGTCGGTCATCTGCGTTTCCATCCAAGTGGCCCATTCATCTGCGGTGGCATCGTCCGTGGGCGCGTCGTCAGCGGTCGTGTCGTTGCCGTGCGCGCTGACAACGGGCGCGGCAAACACGAGTCCGAGGATTGCGAGGGCCACGAGCAGCCAGCGGCCGAGTTTGAAGTTGGTCATTGTCTTTCTCCTCGGTTACTCGTAGGACCCCTCTGGAGTTATCGGCGTGGGTATGAACCCACGCATGAGAGCGTTCGAGAGCGTGTATCAATCGTTCTAATCGTTTCTCAGAGACACGGCCGTTCACGAGTGCCGAATTCGACGGTGTCGGGGGGAGCGCCCCCACACGGCCACTGTAGACGTTCACGTGTGCCCTCACGGACGAGTTTCCAGCGATGCGAGGATCGTACGAACCACACGGGAGAGCCCCCATGCGAGAAGGACGAGGAAGCCGAGCGCGATGACGTGCGCTCGGAGACGGGGGGTGACGGGCGTGTGGACGACCACGACGCCGAGCTCGGGGACGCGTTCGGTGAAGTGAGCGCTTCCGAGGAGCGTCTCGACGACGCCCATCACCACCAGTCCGAGGAGGACGAGACCAAGACCGGTGGCAAGCGCTGCGTCGTCGAGCCAGCCGTAGTCCGAGTGTGGTGGTGTCGTGTCCATTATCCCCTCAGCCGAGTAGGTACCGCAGCCACGGTCTGTTTCGCACGAGATCGGTCGTCTCCAGATAGGAGTCGACGCCCCAGACACGCCCGGCCCCGAAGACGACGATCGTCACGAACAGGACGAGCCCCATCAACTCGCCGTTGACGAGGCCGCGGCGCCAGTGTTCGGACCCGAAGTAGAAGAAGAAGAGCATGAACGTGCCGAAAAACGCGGCCGTTCGCGTCAGGAGACCGAGAATCACCCCGAGACCGATCAACACCTCGCCGGCCGGGACGACGAGTTCGACGGCCGCTTCCGTCGCGCCGCCCGCGAACGCGTTGAGAACGGGCGAGACGACCGTGCCCGTCTTCTCCAGAAACCAGCCGGCCCGGAACCGGCCCGGAGCGACGTACTTGTTCAACCCCTCGTGGAGGAACCACCAGCCCACGAGCAACCGGAGAAAGACGAGCCAGTAACCCGTCAGCGTCCCCGAGAGCTCGAGCGTGTACTCTCGACCGAGGATAGTCGTCTGAATCTGTTGTCTCATGGGTGAGAGGGTCGTCGGTCGGCGAGGCGAGTCACGCCCCGAATCGGAGGGCGGTTTCGCTCCGAATCTCGACGAGTGTCGTCTTATTTACGCTTGGGTGTGTGTGTCTCATCGTCGTGACCGTGGCCGTCGTCGGTATGGGTCTCCTCTTCCGTGTGTGTCTCTTCTTCGTGACCGTGGCCGTCGTCGGTATGGGTCTCCTCTTCCGTGTGTGTCTCTTCTTCGTGACCGTGGCCGTCGTCGGTATGGGACTCCTCTTGGGTGTGCGTCTCCTCCTCGTGAGGGCCCTCCCCCATGATCTCTCGGACCATCGTGTTGAGCTCCTCGAGTTTTCTGTGGACTTCCTCGGGTTTGTTCTCCGGCATCGTCTGGAGCGCCCGCTGATCTTCGAGGTGCGGCTCCCCGACGATGACGGTGGCTATCATCCCGAACTGCTCGTGGGGCGTACAGAGGTAGTGGTAGACTCCCTCTGTCCCGAAGGTGTGTTCGAACGTCTCGCCTTCCTCTGATATCGTTCCGCTATCCCAGGCGTCCGTCCCCTCGGGAACGAGTCGCGGTTGGTCGTTACCTGGGTGGTACGCGGTTGCGGTGTGCGTGCCGCTCTCGAGTCGCCACGTGACCGTCCCGCCGACCTCGACCCACGTGACGTGGGGGTCGAAGTGATACTCGGTCGACCTCTCGGTTCGCGCCGTGTTGACCGCCACCTCGCGTGACGCTTTGGGTTCGCTCACCGTGTCGTGGCCGTGTTCTTCTTGTCCATGGCCGGGTTGGTCGTCTCCCCCGGATTCTCCCTCCTCTGTGGGAGTATCCCCCGCTGCCTGTTGCCCCGACCCGCTCGGAGCGCCGGTACAGCCGGCCAGCCCAGCAACAGCTAAACCAGCGGTTCCTTCGAGCAGTCGCCGTCGCGTGAGTCGTGGTTGGCTCATAGCACCGGTCACCTTACAGTTCGAGATAGGCGGACTGGAGACATAGCGAGCCTCCTGTTTTGCACGCGACGCAAAACTGTTCCTCATTTAAGCATCTCCGAGTACGTACCTCGTATTGCGAGGAACAGTCGTGTCCACTGACGACCGCTCCGACGAGCTTCTGGAGCTGCTCGGTCAGGAGCGCGTCCGGCAGATTCTGGCCGCGACGAGCCGTACTCCCAAGTCGGCGAAGGAACTCAGCGAGGAGTGTGACGTCGCTCTCTCGACCGTCTATCGCCGGGTCGAGGACATGATTGCAAGCGACCTGCTCGTCGAGCGGACACGCATCGAATCAGACGGAAGTCACCACAGCGTCTACGAGGCGAACGTCGACCACCTCGACGTCGATATCGAGGACGGAACCATCGACGTCAGCGTCCACGTTCGTGAGGACGCCGCCCAGCGGTTCTCGCGCATCTGGAGCGACATCCGGGAGAGTTGAACAAACCATGCACATCGAACTCGTCATTGCGAAGCTCGTCACGGTCGGACTGGGGCTGTTGATAACGTACCAGGCGTACAAGGGGTATCGAACGTACGGCAGCGAGCCGATGCGCTACGTCGCCATCGGTTTCCTGTTCATCAGTATCGGCTCCGTCATCGAGGGCGTCCTGTTCGATGTCGTCGGCCTGTCGATCTTCCTAGCAGGGACCATCCAGACGGCCATCGTCGCAGTCGGGATGCTCGTCATTCTGTACTCGCTGTACGGCCAGATACCACAGCAATCGAAGGGGGTGGAAGGTCCATGACCAGTCACTGGGACCTCGCGTTAGTCGGTGTTCGTGTCCTCTTACTCCTGATAGGCCTTGCGACGACTACGATCAGTTTCCGCGCCTACCGCCGAGACAGGACCCGATACCTCCGTGACGCGACGATCGGATTCGGATTTATCACGTTTGGTGTTCTCATCGAGGGATTCCTCTACCAGTACACTGAATTGACGCTCACGCAAGTCCATATTGCTGAATCCGTGGCTCTTGTCTTCGGGCTCGGTGTGCTTCTCAGCTCGTTTCTCGATTAGCCCGGCAGTCAGCGATCGATTCTGGCTGTATAAATACTGACGAGGGACGTGTATGGAAGAGGTGAAAACCACCATCAAGAAGATCGCAGAGAAAGCCGAGTTGAGCGATTCCCTGAATGCTCCCCTTCCGATTCCGATTTTCCACCGGGTCTGGACTGCTATCTCTATGACTAGTGTCTGATTTTACCGCAGATCATCGCTCGGATAGATGCGATACGTACGGCCCTGGCGTTCCCGATACAGCAGACCGCGCTCCTCAAGGGAACTCACGGTCTGGCTCACCTTGCTCTTCGAGAAATCGGACCGATCCCGGAGTTCGATCTGCGTGATTCCGGGGGAGTTCAGGACGGGCTCGAGGACGCGTCGTTCATCATCCGGTAAGATATCGAGAACCCTCCCCTGTGGGTCCGATTCAGGATTGATAGACGTCGGTGGCGAGGCCTCACCGTCCACCGACGTAGCCGTTGCCGCCGATGTCTGTGCGGGATCGACAGGCGCCGTTGTGTCGACCACTTCTGGATCGGTGAGTTCTTTCCGGACCACATAATAGACGCCACCGATAACACCTGCGACCAGCAGGGTGCCAACCACGTACCAGAGCGGGTCTGGGCCGTGCATCGTCCCCATAGATGAATCCATCATCGGCCCCATCGATTGCTCGATAGCCCGATGCTGTTGATAGGCCCGCCAGCTGAATGCCCCGCCGGCTAGGAGGACGAATCCGAGGAGCACACCGACGACAGTATCTGCTCGACGGCGATTCATATGGCGACCCCGAATTGCGAGATTTGACTATTCATACCGTCTGTTTGGGCGCGTCAGGTGTGACAATTGCGGGTTGAAACTGTGATGATGAACCCCTTCACAGCGGAATAACCACAGTGCGATCATCAGTGGTCATGGTCGTGATCGTGACTTGATATCTGCGGGGTTTGATCAGCAAATTCCGTCGGTTCTTCTTCGAACTGGCGCTTGCAAGTCTTCGAGCAGAAATAGTACGTCGTCCCATCATGGGACGCACTCGGGCCCTCATCGTCGGTTCGCATCCCGCACACCGGATCACGATACTGACCCGGTGCGCCGAGTCCCCGCCGGTAAACGTAGAGAAGGAATCCAGAGAGCGCGAAGGCGATGAGGTTGAGGTAGAACGTGTAGTTGAGTTCGAAGTACGTCTGCTCGGTCGCAGTTTCACCGCCGGCCAGATCCGGGACGATGCCGAGCGCGTCGAATAGCAGTTCCATGAGGAAGCCGGTGAACGCCATCGTGACGAAGAACACACCGAGGATGTAGAGCATAATCTTCCAGCCGTAGTACTTCCGGTAGACGTTCAACACGGGAATCGTGATGAGGTCGGCGTAGACGAACGCGATGACGCCCGCGAAGCTGATGCCACCGCCCCAGAGCGCGACGGCGAACGGGACGTTACCCATACTGCCGACAAAGCTGATGACAGCGATTGCGACGCCCATGATCGCGTTCTCGGCAGTCACGAGCAGGCCGTCGCCCTGGATGAACAGGGTGCTCCACACCCACTGGGGGACGAAGACGATGACGAACCCGGAGATGAGAAAGCCCGCGACGACGTCCTTCCAGATCATCGACCACTCCTTGCGGTACTGGTTCCCGATCTTATACCAGCCACCCCACGACAGTAGCTCCTCGCGCCACCCGCCGCTACTTGACGCCTCCTGACGGTAGGTCTCCATACAGCCCTCCGAGCAGAATTTGAGCGTCTCGCTGCCGTCAGTCGTGAGGGTGTACTCGTCTTTCCCCTCCATCCCGCAGGTGGGGTCTTCCGTGACGGCCGACGTGTGATCGCGCTCGTTGAGCGTTTCTCGAACTTCGCTGAACAGGTTCTCGGGCAGCGTGAGGTGAACGATGACCGCCATGACGGCGATGAGGATGAGGCCGCCGAGCAACTCCGCGAGAAGAAATTCCCACCCTAGCAGGATCAGGATCATCAGCCCGAGTTCGACGATGAGGTTCGTCGAGGCGAACATGAACGCGAGGAAGTTCACCGCGTGGGCACCCTTCTTGAACAAGCCTTTCCCGATGGCGACGGCCCCAAAACTACAGCCACTACTCGCTGCTCCGAGCGCGGTCGCTTTGGTGAGACCGCTCAGATCGCCATCACCCAAGACCTGGGCCATTCGCTCCTTGGAGACGTAGACTTGGACGAGACTCGTGATCGTGAGCCCCATGATGATCGCCCACGCCGCCGTCCAGAGGAACCCGACACCGATGCGGAGGGATTCGAGAACGCCGTCGAGTATCGTCGCCTGCATAGTTGAATCATCGTGGGGATCATCTATTGCAATTGTCTTTAGAAAACGTCCGCTTCCAGGGTGTCCAAACTATGGAAGCAAAAGTATGAACTGGTCCAATCACGCGAAAAGAGGGTGACAATCAAGCTCTCGCTACCTTCGCAGACAGTGCGCGCGCTTCGACTATCCTGAGCCGACGTGCGAGTATCGTCGTCTGTTCCCAGAGAGATCCAAGTTCAACGCTTTGTCGGGTAGTTACTACCGGTGTTTCTCGAATCTACGAGTCGGTTCTGAGCGTCTCTAACAGAAAGTCAGCGACATCAGCCCGTGAAATCGGCCGGGCACTGGCGTCAATATCGAAACCACGGATGCGCATTCACGGACTGCAGTCGTCAGAGCCCATGGAACGCGTGCCATCTGGACGGTCTCAAATTCTCCGAACATCACGAAGTGTGCCATCTCTTCCCCATCTTCGGGAGCAGTAGCGTTCGGCGTACTCAGGGGCCGAAGAACAGAATACCGAACTCGATCAACCGGACTATTCGATGACTGTACGACGATTCGATAGCTGGACGCGAATGCACTTTACAACCGTGTGTCTCTGCTCGATTGCAAACGATGCGTCTTCCCGTTCCGAACAACCGACTCGTCGCGTTCACCCTCGTCGGCGCACTTCTAACCACGCTCGTCGCTGGAGGACTCGCGTTCCCTGGCCTCGGCCTCGGGCGGCCGACCGACCAAGTCAGTGACGGCACTAACGGGCCACGGCAGGCCGGAACTGACGCTCCAACGCCCAATCAGGACTTTACGCCCGCTGTGCAGACACAGTCCGGGTCCGACGAGGATCACGAGGAAGAGTACGAGAAACATGAGGCCGAAGAGTACGAAGACCACGAAGAGGAGCACGAAGAAGACGAAGCGGAGCACGAGGACCACGAAGAGGAGCACGAAGAAGACGGGGAGGAGTAAGTGCAGAGAATGGCCGCTCTCGAAACAGCGTACGAACGAGTGGGAGCCGCGCACCGTGATTTTCGGTGTTGTGACACGTCGTTTCACATCGAAGTGAAGGGAATCCGCGCCGCCGCTGCGGCGGACGCCGCCCGGCGCACAGTCAAGGAGCTTGAAAACCAGTTAAACGCGTTCGACGCCGATAGCGCAGTCGGTCGACTCAACAGCCACGGCGCAGTCGAGAACGAACACGTCGCTCGCCTCGTGCATCGTGGACTCGAATACTACGACCGAACCGAGAACGTCTTCGACGTTCACCAGGGCCGTGTCGAGCACTCGCTCAAGGCGTATCTCCGCGGGGACGATGACGCCGTCCCAGAAACGTTCGATACCGGGACGATCAGTATCTGCGGTCACCACGTCAGTACCGAGGTTACCCTCGATCTCAACGGGCTCGCCAAGGGGTACATCGTGGATCGAGCGGCGGAGACGCTCGCCGGACTCGGCCGACGTGGCTTCGTCAGCGGCGGTGGCGATATGTCGCCCCCAGTCGGGCCGGTCGCCGTCGAAAGTCCATACAGTGACGCGAAACCGCTCAAGACCCTCGAGACGGAGTGGGCGGTCGCCACCTCCGGAAATTATCGCCGCGAGCGGGCTGGTACTGACCACATCTACGATCCGGCGACCGGACGGCTTGGCTCCCGACACGAATCGGTGACCGTCCTCGCTGAGCGGGACTGTATGGAAGCGGACGCACTTGCGACGACGCTCGCCGCCCTCCCGCTCGATGAGGCCAATACACTCGCTGATGACTGGGATGGACTCGAGGCGCTCATCGTTCACGACGGCGTCTTCCACCCGACAGACGGCTTCGACACCCATGTCCTGGACGCGTAAACAACGCATCACGATCGCCGCCCTCCTCATGCTAGTCGTCGCGGTCCCCCTGCTCTGGCAGATCGGGAACGTCCGGGCGACACAGGCGACCGAACAGAAACAGGCAGACCTCGTCAACCAGACCGTCGCGACGCGCCACGCACCCGACGACTACGACGGGGACGGCATCCCCGACTCACAGGACCAGTGTCCGACGCGGCCGGAAACGGATAACAACTTCCAGGATGCGGATGGCTGTCCTGATGTCGTCGCCACGACGGGGGCCTCGTGATGTCCGAACTCGTCTGGCTCCTCGACCGCGGCGCTGCGCTGATCGCGTATCCGGCATTGTATCTCGCGGTTCTCACCGGTATTCTCTACAATACCGAATCGTTCGGTATCCTCCACCGGGCGGCACGACGCGTTCACGTCGAACTCTCTGTGTTTGCGATGGTCGTCACCCTCCTCCACGCCGGCCTGGGATTCCTCGACACCTGGTTCGTCGTCACCGGCCAGGCTCCGACACCGGCGTACTCGCTGTCGTACTTCCTCGAAGGGGTCGCCATCGGTGTCGGCGCACTACTGTTGCTCGTCGTCGCCGTGCTTGGATTCACGGATGCGACGCGGTTCGACCAGCCGTGGGGGCCTCGAGTCGTTCACGCGTTCGCCTACGGCGGGTTCGTGTTCGCTACGCTTCACGCGGCTGCCGTCGGCACCGATCTGGCGGGTCTCATCGTCCCGTTTCTCGGACCGACGATCATGTTTCTCGTGTACGTACTCCTGTTGCGGTTGTTCGTGCTCCGTGAGACGGTCACGGTCGGGACGTCCGCTCAGTAACCCTCCCAGAGATCCAACAGCCGGTCGACGACGCGGTCCGTGAACGACTGCCGGTGTACCGTGTAGAGATACGTGACGCGGTCCGCGTCGGTAACTTCGTAGATGACGCGCCGGCCATCCCGCTCTTTCGTGACGAGGCCGGCATCGGCAAGGTTCGAGAGATGCCAGGAGACGGTCGACTGGGCTTTGTCCAGCCGCTCGCTCAGTTCGCTCGTCGTGAGCGGCTCGGCCGCGAGGAGATGGGCGAGGATCCGACGGCTGTACCCGCGTCGGAGGGCGTTCATTACGGTCCGGTCGGCCTCGTCGAACTCGGCGGCCGGGTAGTAACGGGTATACTGGCCGTCGTCGGACACCTCTATGAGCCCTTCGTCGACGAGCCACCGGAGCTGGTACTGGAGCGTCCCCTGCGCGTACTCGAGTTCGTCGAGAATCCGGCGGAAGTGGACACCCGGGTTGTCGGCGACGTACTGGTAGATTGCGCGACGGGACGATAGCTCCAGCTCTGGCTCCGACATTGCTCACGTTCTGGTGAGGGCGACGAAGAACGTCAGCAGGCCGCCCAGAATGAGTAGCGCACTGGCGTGTTCGAGCAGTTCGAGGGTCGCGTAGGGGAGGTACGGAATCAAGAGATATTCGAGGAAGACGACGAGCCCGTAGAGGCCGAACATCCCGTATCCGACTGCAACGATCCGCATTCGCGAGTCGCGCTCGCGACGCCACGCACGATAACTGAACGCGCCGAGTGAGGCAGCAACCAGGAAGACGCCGAGGCTGACGTACTGTTCGAGGAGTTGTGCGAGTTCGAGGAGTTGTGCCGATTGCATAGAGTTCCCACCGGGTGGGCGAACACGATGTAGTGGTCCCATTCCCAGAGTGGGGAAGGTGCGGGGAAAACGGTTGGCGTCCAATCGTCGAATCCACGTTCAGTCGGTCGTTTCCCGTCGGATGGGCCACCAAAGGTGAGTTCGGAGCTTAGTTTCGGGACGAACGGACGAACGCACGCCGCAGGACAGTCAGGAGGACGTACGTCTCGTATTTCTGGGTCCGGCAGTGTTCGCAGGGCTGCATGTCCGCGACGATTTCCTCGATCGCATCGTCGTACTCGTCCGTGAGCGTGGTGAGTGCGTCCGTAATCTGGGGCTGGATAGCGTCGATCATCTCCTCGACGGCGGCGTCGGCCGAATCCGGTAGTGAGTACGAGAGAACGATCGTGTTCGCGTGGTAGTACTTCGTCGTCCCACCGCGCCCCTCCTCGAAGCGAACGACATCGACGAGGCCCGCGTCCCGGAGCTCGTTGATGTGGTGGCGAACCGTGTTCTCAGTCCGGTCGATGCCGCGATCTTCGAGGCGTTCGTGGACCTCGGTCGCGGTCAGGGCCTTCTCGGCCAGAATATCGAGGATCATCGCCCGCATCGGCTCGTCGATGGCGTCCGAAACCCGAGTGTCTCGCACCGCGATGTCCTCGAGACGGTGGTCGGTGTCGGAATCACTCATACGAGAACTGAGCGCGAGCACGCGGGAAAAGGTAGCGGGACAGAGGTCAGGCAGGTGTCTATCGTGGAATCGAACACGGAATGGATCCGCGATAGCGAAAGCCCTAGACGACCTGTTTGACCGTTCCAACCCCCTGTTTCCGTATTCAAACATATCATTTAAAAAATACTTATTGGGGTATGGCCACTACTTCAAACTGTGATGAGCGACACCACCCAGTTCCGCGTCCTCGACTTCGACTGCCCGACCTGTGCGAGTACGGTCGAACGCGCCCTCGACAACGTCGACGGCGTCCAGTATGTCGAAGTCCACTACGCGACCGGCCGCGTCGAGATCGAGTACGACGACGGCGTCGCCGACCCCGACGCCTTTGCAGAGACCATCGAAAAGCAGGGCTACACGCCCCAGCCCGCCTAACCCATGAACAAACGAGCGATCACGCAGTACTACCGGAAACACCGGAAGGCTATCGTCACGGCGACGAGCGGCCTCCTCTACGGCGGCGGCTGGAGTCTCGGCTACCTCACGAGTTTCGAGATAGCAAGCGCCGCCATCCTCGTCCTCGCGACGACCGTGGGTGGCTACGACATCGCCAAGACCGCCTACCACGAGGTCACCAACCGGACGCTCGGCATCAAGACGCTGGTGACGCTGGCCGCGATCGGGGCCATCGTCATCGGGGAGTACTGGGAGGCCGCAGCCGTGGTCTTCCTGTTCAGCCTCGGCAGCTACCTCGAGGGCCGGACGATGCGGAAGACCCGGACGGCCCTCCAGGAGCTACTGGAGATGACACCCGACACGGCGACCGTTCGTCGCGACGGGGACCTCCAGGAAGTCCCCGCCCGCCAGGTCGAAGAGGGCGAGATAGTTATCGTCAAACCGGGCGGGAAGATTCCGGTCGACGGGACCGTCGTCGACGGCGAGAGTGCGGTCAACCAGGCGCCGGTCACGGGCGAGAGCGCACCCGTCCACAAGGCCGACGGCGACGAAGTCTACGCCGGGACGGTCAACCAGGAAGGCGCACTGGAGATCCGGACGACGGGCGCAGGCTCGGACACGACGCTCGAACGCATCATCCGCCGCGTCGAGGAGGCCCAGGAGGCCCAGTCGCCCACGGAGAGTCTCATCGATCGGTTCGCGAAGTACTACACGCCGGCCGTCGTCGTGCTCGCCATCGGCGCGTTCGCTGTCACGGGGAACGCGATCCTGTCGCTGACGCTGCTGGTCATCGGCTGTCCCGGGGCGCTCGTCATCGGGCCGCCGGTCAGCATCGTCTCGGCCATCGGGAACGCCGCCCGGTCGGGCGTGCTGATGAAGGGCAGCGAACACCTCGAACGCGCCGGCAAGATCGACCTCGTCGCCTTCGACAAGACGGGGACGCTCACGAAGGGCGAGACCCGCGTGGCGGCTTCGCAGCCACGGAATGACGAGGGCGGCGGAGCCGCCCTCGCTGTCGCCGACGTCGAGGGGTTCGGCGTCACCGACGACGAGGTCCTCTCGCTCGCGGCGACCGCCGAGAAGAAGAGCGAGCACCACCTCGCCGACGCCATCGTCGACGCGGCCCGCGAGGGCCCGACCGCTGCGACGGATGGCGGTGCGACGGTCACCCAGGTAGACGATACGGACGCGGGACGCCAGTCGATTCCCGATCCGGACGACTTCGACGTCGTCGCCGGCAAGGGCGTTATCGCCCATACCGATAGCCACGAACTCGTCGTCGGCAACCGCGCGCTGCTGGACGACCGCGACATCGACGTCCCCAGTCGAGTCACCGAATACGTCCGCGAGCGGGAGGAGCGCGGCGAAACGGTCGTCCACGTCGTGCGGCGGGCGGTCGGAGCGACTAACGGGAGCGAGACCGCCGAACGCGCGAACGGGGAGCGGGAGCGACCCGTGAGCGGCGACTGGGACATCATCGGCGCGATCGCGATGCGGGACGAACTCCGAGAGGCCGCTCCTGGCGTCGTCGCGTCACTCCAAGACGCTGGCATCGAGACGGTGATGCTCACCGGCGACAACGAGCGGACGGCCGCCGCCGTTGCCAAGGAGGCCGGTTTCATCGGCCTCCGAGAACGTGGCGGCGAGGCCGCCACGCAGGAGGTCGGCATCGACGAGTACCGCGCCGAACTCCTCCCCGAAGACAAGCAGTCCGTCATCGAAGCCTACCAGGCCGACGGCCACGTCGTCGCGATGGTCGGCGACGGCATCAACGACGCGCCGTCGCTGGCGACCGCCGACGTCGGCATCGCGATGGGTGCTGCGGGGACGGACACCGCCATCGAGACGGCGGACATGGCGTTGATGGCCGACGACCTCGAACGGATTCCGTACGCGGTCAAATTGAGCAAGGCGACGCGTTGGAACGTCCTCGAGAACGTCGGACTCGCGGTGCTGACCGTGACCGTTCTCCTCGCGGGCGTACTCACGAGCTACGTCACCCTCGCTGCGGGAATGCTCGTCCACGAGGCCAGCGTCCTCGCGGTGATCCTCAACGGGATGCGACTGCTCCGCTACTGACCACTAGATACGATCACCACTACTACTCATGACATCGAATTCCACTGCGACTGACGCGACTCAGACGAGAACCAATTGGCAGGTCGACTACGACGTCGATCCGGTCGAAATCCGCGATCCCGTCGCGGAGGCTCTCGGCGTCCTGGAACCGGGCGACCCGTTCGTCATCACCTATAGAGACGCGGTGAAAGAGGCGGGACACTCCTGTCCGACGGCCTCGGGTGCCTACCGGATCGTCCAGTTCGGGCTCGACGCCCTGTATCCCGACGACTATCCAGTCCGAAGCGAAATCGAGGTCCAGGCGGCCGGCCCACGGGACGATGCTGCGTACGGCGTGATGAGCCGCATCATCTCGTACGTGACTGGTGCGGCCAAGGACGACGGCTTCGGCGGTCTCGCCGGCGGCTACGGCGGCCGCCGCGATCTCCTGCGCTTCGACGCCTTCGACCCGGACACGGCGGAGCCGACGTTCCGGTTCCGGCGAACCGACACGGATGAGATCGTCGAAGTGGTCTACCACGTGAGCGAGATCCCGGACGGTGGGCCCGCGACCGGAAATCTCCAGCGGATACTCGACGGGTCGGCGAACGAACAGCAGCGCGACACCTTCGCCGACGCCTGGCACCGCCGCGTTCAAATCGTCCTCATGGACGACTCCCTGTTTACCGTCGGAGCAATCGGTACTGTGTGACGATTCCGTAGCCCAATCATAAACGGAACTAACATCTGTTCGATATTACTTCCGTTATCGATACTATCGAGCGCTTCAGTAGCAACATTCCCGAACTCGCCAACTTCGATACGTGAGCACCGCTCCAGCGGCAGTACGCAGAATCGCTGCGTTCGGTCCGCTTTCGGTGAGTCCCGAGTACTCCGAAGAGACACACGAGCATCAGGAAGCAGTGTTCCGGCTCGGCGGGGTGGTCCTCCCACAGTCGGAGCCTCCCTGCCCATGATGGTAGTGTACGGCATAGTTTTGTCGAATCGATCTCGTAGTGTAATCCGTTCATTCCGTCTCAGACGTTCGGATGGGTTCAACCGCTCGACTGCGACCGTCTTACGGCCCAAAGGACGATTCGTTCACCGATCGAACGAGTGCCAAGCGCCAATCGCCGATTTCTCGTTCGCAATCGCACGACAGCGATGAGATGAACGTCGACGTCATCCGCTCTGAGTGGAATGGCGTTGCTTTCGTTCAGCTACTGGCCGATTCCGAACGACGGCGGTTTCGTCCCGTGGTTCGCTGTCTCTACGGCGTGGCGCTTGGCCTCTAATCATTTGGTCGTTGAGCGTCCCCAAGTCACGGTCGACTGCCCTCCCAACAAAACGAGAGTCAGTCGTCTTTGGTCACAGGAACTCGGCATTGCCGTTGTTGAGCGGACCGACCACGGTAGGAACACATGATCTTCGCCGATGTGCTAACTGCAGGACGATAACAACGCCAGAGACAGCGGGTTTCTGCGAGCAATCATGAATTCGACCCGGCCCATTGGCAGAACGATTTCCGAGAGGTAGAATCCCGAAGGGGGTAGCGAGACGTCCCGCCGCTCAGAACAGTCGTTCGAGGAGGCCACGGTCGCGGTGTTTCTCCGCGAGCAGGACCGAACACTCCACATCGTCGATAACGTCCAATACGAGCGATCCAGAGACGAGGCGGCGAAGGAGCCCTTCTTCGGTCGCCCCGAGGAGCAGAAGCGTCGCATCGTCCGCAGCGTTCCCGATAGCCGTCTCTACGTCTCCGGATTTAACGAGCAGGTCGGCATCCTCCAATCCGTTGTCTGCAGCCCACTCTTCGAGGAACTGCTCGCCCGCGTTGCGGTCCTCCGCGACGTTGAGCAACGCCACCTCGGCGTCGAACTCCGACTGGAGATATTTCGCGATGGTGGCCGAGAGCTCCGAATCCGGGCCACCGGCCGTCGGGAGTAGAACCCGCGAGGGATCGAACCCACGGTCGCGGAGAATCAGGAAGTCACAGGGGACTGCCTCGGTGAGTTCATCGAGTGCCGACTCCGCTCGCCCGGGTGAGCCATGCGAATCGGGTCCCCAACCCATAACGACGAGGTCGGCCGTGTGGGTTCGGGCCGCATCGAAGATGGCCTCGTAGGATTTGTGCGACAGGATGGTGTGTGTCTCGACGTCGACGCCGAACGTTTCGGCGTCCTCGCGGGCGTTGTCCAGCAGGTGCTGTGAGCTCTCGTCGATGTCGTCGGACCGGTCGGCTGCGGCCGCCAGCGCCGTCTGATCGGGCACCGTGACGATGTGGGTGGCGACGACGGTTCCACCGCGCTGTTTGGCGATGGCGCTGGCGAGTGTGATGAGTTCTTGCTGGTGTGCGGGGTTGGCCAGTGGCACCATCACGCGGTACTGGCCGCCATCAGGCTGAACACCGGTAGCTGCGCTAACGGCAGCGTCGGGCATCTCTTCGGACTGTGAGACGATGTGCTTCGAGAGGATCCCCTGTTTTTCCGTTCGTGTCCGAGCGTAGAGGAAATACCACAGTATCGCTGCTATTGCGATGCCGAACGACAGGATCAGTGCGTCACTGGCGACGAAGATCAGTAGCGCAAAGGAAAGCACGGCGCCCAAGATCGGTAATATCGGATACAACGGAACGACGAAATCCGGGGTGTACTCCTCGGGAGCGACGTAGCGCATCACGATGAGCGCCAAATTCAGCAGGCCGTAGATGATGAGGTGCAAGCCCGACGCGGCCCCGGACAGCAGCGTCAGGTCGCCGATGACGATGAACAGGAGAATGAGGCCGCCAGTGATACCGATAGCGCGGTAGGGGGTTCCGAACCGCTCGTGTATCTGGTTGAGTGCCGGCGTGACGATACGGTCACGACCCATCGCGAAGTTGATCCGCGAGGAGGCGAGGATGGAGGCGTTCGCACTCGAGGCGGTCGCGAGGAGGCCACCGAACAGCAATGCACCGCCCATCGCGGCACCCTGAATGTAATCGCCCACTTCGACGACTGCGATGGGGTTCTCGGCGTCGGAACTGATGATATCCGCGATGAATCCTGGGGGCACGGCAGCGCTCATAATCACCAAAACGAGCGCGTAGATGACCGTCACGATGACGACGCTGCCGATGACCGCCCGCGGGAGGTTCTTGCCGGGATCTTTGATCTCCTCGGCGACGCTCGTGATCTGGACGAAGCCGAGATAGGAGACGAAGATGAGGCCCGTCGTCTCCAAGGTGGTGACCACGTCGGTCGCGGCCGGAAGGTTCGACGGTTCGGCTCGGAGCGTTCCGAGGAACGTGAACACGGTGAGGATACCGACCAACAGGACGACGATGATGTTCTGGAGTCGTCCCGTCTCCTTCGCGCCGACGTAGTTGACGAGGATGAAGAAGGCACCCCCGACGAGCGCGATTATCTTCACGACGGTGATCGATACCGGGCCGGCACCGATACTGCCCGAAAGACCGAAGATGCGGGCGATGTACCGGCCGAACCCGACCATGTAGAACGCGCTGGCGAAGGCCAATCCGAGCCAGTTGGCCCAGCCGGCGACCGACCCGAACAGGGGTCCCAGCGCGTGGTTGACGTAGTAGTAGGCCCCGCCCGATCGGGGCATCGCGGTGCCGAGTTCGCTGGCCGACAGCGCCGTGAACATGGCGATGACGCCACCCAAAACGAACGCCACGGACGCCAGCGATCCGGCCTTGAGGATGGCTTCACCCGGTAGAACGAAGATACCCGCACCGATCATCGTCCCGACGCCGATGGTCAGCGCCGCGAGCGGTCCGAGGTCCTTGGCGAGGTCTTCCTCGCTCATGTCTCGTCCTCACGGGGGAGGGCGATGACCGGACGATCTGCCTGGGTCACCAGTTTCAGTGAGATGTCGCCGGAGAGGAACTGCATGAGTCGGTTCCCCCCGCGAGATCGGAAGGCAATGGCGCTGGCGCCGACCTCGTCGGCGGCTTCGAAGATCGTAGCAGCCACGTCCCGTCCATAGGCGGTGTGTTCGTCGGCATCGGGGAATACCGACCGGACGGCGGCGTACGATTCCCTGGCCAAGTCCTCGGACTGCTCGACCGGCGTTTTGTCCGGCACGCCACCGCCCTTCTCTACGACGTGAAGAGCGGTCACGTGGGTCGGCCCGTAGGGTTCGAGTTTCTTCGCCGTCGCTAACGCGTCGGATTCGTGAGCGACGGGAAGAAGGACATGGGTGAGGATGTCTTCGTCGTCCGTCTTACTGCACATACTCATAGATCCATCCACTATCTGTTAAGCGTGTGTATCCGATCGTGGATCGTGAGCGAGCGGATCCCAGTGATGCCGTATCGTGCGGCTGAGAGTTCAGCATCCCGAAGAATCGAGACGGGACACTCGATGTGCCCGTCCGGGGTCAGTTCTCGGGTTCGATCGCCGAGACGTCGAACTGCTTCCGAAACTGTTGTACCGCTTCGTCGGACCCGACGAGGACGATGTGTTCGGGTCCCACGAACTCCCGCTGTGGATCGACCGTGGTGGTGAGCCCGGATTCGTCTTCGATGGCGATGACGCGACAGCCCGTCTTTTCGTAGATGCCCGACGCTGCGAGCGTCGACCCCGAAAGCGGTGTCGCTGGAACGCGGAGGAGCCGAATCTGGCTCGCCGGAGCGAGGACATCCTCACCGCGGAGTTCCCTGGCGACCATCCGAGCACTCACCCGTGGGACGGAGAGTACGTAGTCCGCTCCGGCACTCAGTGCCTTCCGGGTCGTGCCTGGGTCACTCACCCGGGCGAGAATCTCGATATCGCGGTTCAGCGACCGGGCTAACACCGTCGTCAGCAGTGATGCGGAATCGTCCGGCAGTCCGACGATGATCGCACCGGCAGTCTCTATCTCTGCCTCTTCCAGGATTTCGTCCGATCTGGAGTCGCCCACGACGTCCACCTCCTCGCGGTCTTCGATATCGATAGTCACGACGTCGATTCCTTGCTCGGAGACGAACTCCCGTGCGGCTTTGCCGACTTCGCCCTGTCCGGCAACGACGATGCGCTCGTGGGTCCGAAGCATGCGGGACGGCTGAGTGAAATCACTGAACGCCTCCAACGCATCGTGTGCGCCCGTGAGGAGCAGTACCGTATTCGAGCGGATGATGGCGTCCGGATCCGGGGGGAGCTGTAGTTCCCCGTCGATCCACGCACCGATGATGTTAGCCCCCGTTTCCTCTCTAATTTTCGAGTTACGGATTCGTGTTCCTATCAGTCGGTTTCCCTGCTGGATGGGGACCTCCGTGACTTCTAGTTCACCCCCGAGCTTGATCGTGTCCGTCAACTCCGATTTGAACGAAGAGACCGCTTTCTCGGCGAGTCTCTGTCCGAGCACTCCATGCGGAGACAGGACGGTATCCGCACCCGTGTCCAACAAGATGTCCCGCATCTCGCTGTCGTCGGTCAGCGTGATGACGTCGATATCCGAATCGAGTGACCGCACGGTCAGGATCGTGTTGACGGTTGCATCCCCGGTATCCGTGATGACTGCTCGTGCCGTCTCGATGCTGGCTCGTTCGAATGCCGACGCGTCCTGTGGAGAGCCGTGAATGACTGAATACCCGTCGTCGGACAGTTCTTTGGCGTTCTCTTCGGACGAGGAAATCAAGACGTAGTCGATACCCAGTTCTCGGAGTTCATCGAGGAGGATGGCGGAGTCACGCCGGTATTCACAGATGATGACGTGATCGGATTTGGGAGAGAGCCGGTTGTCGAGGTTGACCTCGGCTCCCGTGAACAACGGGATGATGATGAGCCTGAGCGTGAAGAACCCCAGCGCGATACCGGAAATCTGCGTTCCAGCGACGAACAAGAACATCAGCGGATGACTCCACAGCCCGGAATCCTGTCCGTATCCGGTCGTAGTCATCGTCTGGACGACGAACTCGAACGATGCGAATATCGACTGGTCGACCCCTTCCAGCCGAGCCAGTGCAACGTTGTACGTGACTGTGTACACAGCGATCAGCACAGCTAGTCCGGTGAGATAGTAGACGACGATCCGATCCCGACGAGAGAGTTGAATATCGAACGGGTGTTCTGGAAGATCAGGCATTGGTCGGTCGTCTACGCCGATTCCTCGTCGATGCGCTCGCGTCCGCGTTCGTTGATCTTGTCGGCGATATCCCGCACGTCGCTCTCGGTGAGTTCGCTCTCGCTCGTGAGTTCGTCCATCACTTCGAGGGCGTCGACCTTCTCTTCGATCGCTTGCCGCGTGACCTCGCTCCAGTTGATCTCCGGGTGCTGCTCCATTCGCTCTTTGAGGTCGTCGTCCACGTTGACCGTGATCGATGGCATACAGGATACTATAAAATCACAGAATACTGTGTTCTTTGGTGTATACATCATCCGTCGATTTCGACCGTTTCAGGCCAAGCAAGGGGGTTCGTTCGCCGACCGAGTGCCTGCAGCGCCCATCGCTGAATTTTCGTTCGTAATCGCACGACAACGGTGTGGCGAACGTCGATGTCATCGTCTCTGGGTGCACTGCCGTTGATTTCGCTCAGCCACTGACCGATTCCGACCGACGACGGTTCCGTCCCGTGGTTCGCTACCGCTACGGCGTGGCGCTTGGCCGCTACTATTGGGTCGTTGAACGTCACTCGGTCACGAGCAACTGTGTCCCGGTAAAATCGGGAGGTGTTGGTCACGGAAACGCGACACTACCTATAGTAGCGTTTGGAACTGTTTGCACACCTGATCGCCAGACTGCGTGCGATCAGGTGTGCGATGACTTACAAAGGCTACTATAGTTGATGAGAACCAATATAGGACACTCAATCATCTTGCCTTCGAATCAGTCGAACTCTGGGACCAAATCCTCGGCGAGTTCGGCAGCGAGTTCACTACCGGTGAGCCAGGTGATTTGCTCGTCGTCGAATCCGTAGTTCGGAAGTAGCGCTTCGACTGCTTCGCCGAGTGGAATATCGTTCGTGACGACGAGAACTCGATTCCCGGCCCCATCAAGCAGGGTTTCGAGCGCCAGCCCCACGAGTTCCGTATCCGCTTTTTCGACGACATCCTCCGATCGATCGCTGGTGTATCAACGATCTCAACCTCTTTAGGGTTTCTAACGGGAATCCGTTTTGCTGTCTTCGTGGGGGCCCAGACAGAGAGATAGTCCTTCCGTGTGGCCGATACCTATACTGGGAACGCGAAGCACAGGTTCTCCACCTCCGGGGCGAGTGAGACTATCTGCGCCTTTCGTTCTAACTCCTGGCGACGACTCTCGATACGCTGTTCAAGTCTATTGAGACGCTCCTGTTGGCCGCGAATTGCGATGTCCATGTTCGACCCCGTCTCAGCCTTCTGTTCGTAGTTCTCGATGAATTCTTGGATTCGCTGACGCTCTGCTTCAGCATATTCTTCGAGATCGTTCAGTTCCTGTTGAGTTTCCTCGCGGCGACGTTCATACAGTTCTTCTTTCAGAGAGGCAACTCTCTGACTGACATAGCGATCAGCAGCCGCTCGCAACTGCCCTTGGTGCTCAATCAGAGATCGTGCGCGGTCCGCATCGGGCGAACCTTTGATGCTCTCTCCATCGACAACTCGTTGACCGAGGCGCCCTCGGGGATCTCGGTGGTTCGCATCGACATACACCGAAATCATGTCTTCGCGAATGACTTCACCCGTTCCGTCTTCAAACGTCACACGGTAGTTGTAGGCGATTCCCGGCTGGTCAACGAACGGAAGGAGCTTCAGACCGACATTACCCTGCTCACTCTCCAGCACTCGCTGCATGAGTCGCTGAACCAGTTCGTCGTCAGGAGAGACGTAATCGATGCCATCGTGGTCCATGGCGAACTCTCGGCTGAACGTGAACGGGCCGTACTTTTCGTCAGTACCCTGCCGAAGGGAGCGAGGTAGTTCGGCTCGATAGAGATTGGTCCCTGCCTTCTCGACGTCACCACCAAGCACCTCGATTCCGCGCTCGACGAACTCGTGGATGTCTGCTTCGGTCCCGTAGACATCCTCGGACTCGTCCATGACTTCCTGGATCTTCTGTCGGCTCTCTTGATCGAACGTGCTCGTGTCGACGAGGCTGCGTTCGTACCACTCTTGGAGCGTGCGTTGGCGCTCGTCGATGAGTTCTTCGAGTTCCTCTTTCGTGGCACTCGCTGGTTCCTCGTTCCGGATAGACTCCATGATGAGCGAGTCGACGTTGATGTCGTCGAGCATCCCAAGGACGTCGGCCGTGTTGCCGAGTTTCCCCCGGATGCTCTCGACCTTGTTCTGGAGCATGTCGAAAATCTCGCCCTCGCGAGTATCTTCGAACGTGAAGTTCCAGACCTTGACCTCTTCGTCCTGCCCGTAGCGGTGAAGGCGACCGATACGCTGCTCGAGGCGGTTGGGATTCCACGGCAGCTCGTAGTTCACCATAATGTGGCAGCTGTGCTGGAGGTCGATCCCCTCACTCGCTGCATCAGTCGCAAAGAGGAGACGGGACTGCCCGTGGTTGAACTCCTCCTCGATACGAGCACGCTCCTCCTTGTCGACGTCACCGTGGATGACGAGAATCTCGTCGGCCCAGGGTTCGTCCATCACGAGGTCGAGAAGGTAATCCAGCGTGTCGCGGTACTGGGTGAACAGCAAGAGCTTCTCGTCGGGTTGCTCCTCAAGCAACTGCTGGATGTAGCGGCGCACCTTCTGCGCTTTCGAGTCGACGGAGATGCTCTCTGCCAGCGAAACGAGATCGCGAAGCGTTTCGATCTCTTCCTCGAGTTGTGCGTCGCTCTCGGTGACGGTCAGCGCAGAGAGTTCCTCCTCAGCCCGTTGCTTGTCGTCTTCGCCGAGGTCTTCGCCGTCGAGATACGCTGACGCCTCCTCCGAGAGACGGGTGGTGCTTGACTGTTCGTCGACGAGGTCGCCCAAGCGACGGCTCAGTGTCGCTTTGATGGCGCCGATGCTGCTGACGAGTCGCTTCTGCATGAGCGCCATCGCGAACCCGACCGCTGGTTCGTTCAGTTTCTCGGACCGGTTGTAGACGTTCTGTACGTAATCAGTAACCGCACGGTAGAACTGCCGTTCCTCGTGGGGCATATCGATTGGAATCGTGGTGACCTCACGGTCGGGGAAGATGCGTTCGCCGTCGTCGTCGTACAGCGTCTGTTTCCCGCGTCGGATCATCACGCGGTCGACGGCCTCCTTCGAGAGATGCTGGTCCTCGGCGACGAGGAACGGGTCGATGTACTCGACGAGCGAGCGGAACGCTTCGCCCTTGCCGTCGTGTGGCGTCGCGCTGAGGAGGAGGAGCGAGTCAGAATTACCGGCGACCCGCTCAACCATCTTCGACGTTTTACTCGGCGACTCTCCCCGCTTGGCGGCCTTGTGGGCTTCGTCGACCACCACGACATCCCAGAACGTCTCGTCGAGGGCGGGCTGGAACTCCTCCTGCCGGAGAAACGCCTGGCTCGTGACCAGTTGCTGATGGTCTTGGTCCCAGATATTGGATTCCTCGCCGAGTCGGCGGCGCTCTCCTTCGGCCCACTGCCTGTCGGCCGGCGTGAGGCCGATGTCGAAGAACCGATCCATGTCTCGGATCCACTTCTTCTGAAGGTGGGCAGGAACGACGAACAGGACACGCTCAGCGCGGTTTCGAGCGGTGAGTTCTTTGAGAATGAGGCCTGCCTCGATGGTCTTCCCGAGGCCGACATCGTCGGCGATCAGCGCGCGCTGGCGGAGCTTCTGCATCACCCAGTTGACCGCGGCGAGCTGGTACGGTTCGAGGCGAACTAGCGAGTTCGAGATGCTCAGTAGCTGGCCTTGCTCGTGGGCAATCTGAAACTGGAGCGCCTGGGAACGCAGATCGAACCATTCGGCTGAGACTGCTTCGTGATCGGGATGCAGTTTATCGGCCGACGCTGGTTCCAACTCGGCGAGTCGATTGCGTTTTGACTCAATCTCGACATCGTCGATACAGACGGTCTTCACACCCGCGTCTTCGACGTACGCTCGCAGGTACTCAAGATCGCCGACTGAGTATGTTTTGATGACCTCGGCCGGAGTCCCGTTCAGGCGTATCGAGTCGCCAGGATCGAACGAATTCATTGCCCCTCTACTGGGTCAGATGACGACGTCTCGTCCTCTTTTTCCGTCTCTGTTCCAGTCGTATATTCACGAAATGCTCGTTCGAACGTATAGTCCTCGATCAGGTTCGCCTCGCTCGCGTTGTGGTCGCTCAATTCTCCTCTATCTTTTGTATTCACCCTGAAATCGGTTCTCCCGATTTCATCGAAGGCCACGTAGAATATCTCGTCTTCCTCGACGACATATCCAGCAAAAATATCGACCTGCCCATCCTGATACTGTTCAGTGAACAGCCGATATTTCCAGGGTTTCTCGTCGTTTTGGTTCGCCTTCTTGACCTGTGTCCGGAGGAGTTCGTCGTCTTTGTCAGCAACGAGGTCGTATTTGTACGACCCGTGGGTGTAGGACACTCGACATCCTTGACGAACGAGATGGGCTGCGACAGCGAGTTCGGCTTCTTCACCATCGATGTGACCCGTATTACGGTTCATCTCTACGCTCGCTTCCAACCAACGTATTGTGTTGTGGGAGCAGCATCATCGTTCACGGTTCCTTCGGGGCATACTGGTGTTACTCTTGGGTGATCGTAACGAAGTTCAATACAAACTCTTGAGGGAGAACGCCGCCGTGGTAGAATCGGGCGTCCGGTAGTCCCCGGTTGCGGAAGCGTCGAATCGGGTCCGCGAGGACGCTAACCTTCGTGTCGTCGTCGAGGTAACCGAGGTGAGCGTTCTCGTCGAGAAGTACGCCAGGCGTATTCTCGTCGAGATCGGCGCCGGCAACCCACCGACGAGTCACTTTCTCGGCTTCATCCGGTGGGTGGATGTCGTCGATGTCGACGTTCTCTGGGAGTGAGACGAAGCCGTGATCGGCGAGGATGTACGCTCGGTCCCACTCGCCCTGGTCGATCTTCTCGCAGATGATGGCCGATATTTTCTCGATACGGTCGCTGAACACGCTCTCGAAGTCGATCAGTTCCTCCTCGCCCGCCTTATCGAGGTCGTTCCAGTAGTAGGCGACACGGGTGTTACTCCACCCCGACTCGTCGTCCTCGCTCTGCATGATGTAACTCCAGCCGTCGTCCTTCAGTATCTTCTCGCGCTGGTAGTTACTGATCTCGCGGCCGTTGCGTTCGGGAATCAGTTCCCCATCGTCGAGTTCGGTGTTGAAACTGAACTTGCTGCCTGGTGTGAGGGCTGCCTTCCCAAACTCGGTGTCCGAGGGGAGCGTCCCGACCCAGGCGGTCTCGTCGACCTCGAGGCTGGGAAGGTCACGGCGGACCGATTCGGCCAGTTCGTGTGCGAGGTCGAAACGCAGTGCGTCGACGATGAACAACGCGACGCTCTGGCCACTCTGGAGGTGTTCTTGCTCCTGGTCGAAAAACTGGTGCGCGTAGTTCTCACCCACGAACGGCGAACCAGCCTCGATTTGGTCGACGACGAGATCACCCAGGTCGCTGAGATAGTCGAGGTACCGCGACTCAGTCAGCGACGTGCGTAAGTCGTCGAGTGTCGCCGTCGCGGGGTGCTCTTCGGGGAGGTCATGTTCGGGCTCGCCCGAGACGACGAGAGTGTACACGGCGTTGTCGATCTGCCAGGTTCCGTCGTCGACGTCGCCGTAGAGGTCGACGACGTCGGTCGTATCGCCGCGTTCCTCCCACGTCTCGAGTTCGTGTGCCAGTTTGGCGACTTCGACGGCCTGCTCCCAGACGTGCGTCCACGGGACGTCGCCGTAGGTCGTTTCGAGACGCCGGTGGCGATTGGATGCACGAGTCGTGCACGTCTCGTACTCGCCGGCGTGGAATGCTTGCGTCCATTCGTCCCAGAGTTCGTGTTCGAGCGAGGCGTCGACGGGACAGTCGGCGAGTTCCCACGGATCGTCGTGAGTGCGGAGGACATCGTGCCAGAAGCGAGCGTCAGGGTCGAGGTAGACGTGTGCCAGTTCCTCGGCACGTTCGGAATCGACCTTGCTCAGCAGCGACTGGAGTTCGGGCCGGGAGATTCCCAGTCCGGAACTGGATTCGGGTCGGTATTCGGCGTCGAGCAGTGACGTATCGAGACCTTCCTCGACGAGCCACTCGGCGACCGCCCAACGTCGCGTGCGCCTCACGAGCAACTCCTCGTCGGTGATTCCTTCGACGGCAGCGACGCCGTCGTCGACGAGGAGATCGCGAATCTTCACCAGGTCATCGGGATCGTCAGGGAGGTTTTCGGCGCCGTGTTCGAGCACGAACTGCACCGGGTCGTCGTGCCCGTCGAGGACGATCTTCGTCTGAAGGCCCTGAAGCGTCGGCAGACCACCCTCGCCGTTGAGCTCCCGGAAGAGCGTCTTCGCGACCTGCTCGCGGTCGCTCTCGTCGGCGTCCCCGCGAGCTTGTGAGCGGGGGGTCGTGGAGTCGTCCGAAAGATCGCTGGGCGATCTTTCGTGATCACGAGAGCGGCCATTGGCCGCTCTCGAACGACTCCGCTCCGCGGCGTCTTCGTAGGCCGTGCGGATCGAGGCCGCCTGGATGCGGTCGTTCTCGAAACAGCGTGCGGCGAGCTTGCCGATGTGTGCTTCGACGACACCACCAGTGTTCTCGACGTCCTGGAACCAGTCCACGTCGTCGTTGTGTGCCTGGGGTACGTACCAGACGGTTCGGTCCCGGGGCGCGTCGGCGCGGAGCTCCAATGGCGACTGTTCGGCCGCGTGGAACTCACAGCCCAGCGAGTGGCTCACACTCTCGACGACGTCGCGAAGGTAGCCACCGTCGTCCCACCAGAGTACGACCGGCTCTTCGTCGGCTGCCTCGGCGATGGCAGTCTCGATGGCGTCTTCGGCGCACTGTGGGAGGGTTTTGGTTGCGGGCATGGCTACAGCACTTGGTCGTCGACGGTTTTCGACACGATCTCGGCGTCGGCAAGCGGCGTGATGTTGATTTCGACGCCGTGTTTCCGGTTGGGCTGATAGCCGGCGGTCGTGATCTCCGAGAGTGCGCGATCGGCCCAGTCCGACGGAACCTGCTTATCCACGGCTTGACAACGGTCGTCGATCTCCTCTGCCAGCGCCTTGAACTCGGCCAACGGCGGGAGGTCCCCCACGCGCTCGATCTCTTCGTCGTCGACCATCGCTTCTAGGTACTCCCGGTCGACGAGGCTGGGGTCGTCGAGGCCGGTCGCGAGCGAGGCGAGCAGGCGTTCGTCCTCGGTCAGAGTGTCGTGCGGGTTTCCGTCTTCGTCGAGAAGGGCGGCGCCCTCGCGGTCGAAGTAGTAGGTCATAAAGAGGATACCCGTACTGGAGTAGTGGTCCGAGCCTTTGAGCCGCCAGTTGAAGTAGTCGAACAGGTCGGCGAGATGCGCCTCGACAGGTTCGTCGCTCGGTCGACCGTACGCCTCGCAGGCGCGTTCGAGTTCGTCGAGGGCGTCGAGCCACTCGTCGCGCCACTCGTCGACGGCGTTCCAGAAGTTGTCGGAGAACGTCTCTTGGAACCACGCCTCGCCCTTGCGCTCGCGCAGGTCCGCCAGCGTCTCGAGGCGCTTGCGGGTCTCCTCGCGGAAGCCGGCGACCTTCGGGGCCAGTTCCGCGACGCGCTCGCGGTCCTCGACGTCGAAATCGCGCTCGTCGGTGCTGCCCAACTCTTGGAGCACGTCCTCGAAGACGGCGATCTGGTCGAGGCCGCTCGCACAGCGCTCGTACTGCTCCGCGGCCTCGGCCTGCTCGCTCGCCGACAGGGAGTCATCGCTCCGCCGACGGTTGGCCGCCGACCGGCGCTCGCGAAGCTCGGCTTTCTGCGGTTCGAGGTACTGGTTCGAGAGGCGGTCGAACAGCCCCGAGTCTAGGCTGTGGTAGTCGAGGAAGCACGCGAATCCCTCGCCGGTCGAGTCGGAGACGAGGCGCTCGGTGGTGAGCCGCCAGACTATCGGCGTGTTTTCCATCCGGTCGACGTGGTAGTCGAACAGGTCCTCGGAGACGAACGCTCGGAGATTGGGGTACGCCTCCTCGGCGGCAGATTCGGCCCCGAGAATTTCGTCGACCTCGATCAGGCGGTCGTCGGCGTACTCGCCGTAGGCGTCCTCGAAGCGCTCGACGATCCGATCGAGCATGTCTGGCTGGTCGTCAGTCGAATACACCGGGATGATACCGTCATCCTCCTCACGGACGGCCTCCATCGCGAAGTGATGGACGAGGTCTTTGACTTGCTCGTCGATGTTGTCGGGGACTTCGGGAACGGATTCGGGGTCGGGGACTTCGCGGTCTTCGGGGGATTCAGCGGTTCGGAGGAAGATTTCTTGGCGAATATTTTTGCGTGTCTCTTCTTCAATTCCAATTTCATCATAAATGAGGCGATCAATCTCATCGGAGATCTCTTCTAGCCTGTTTTTTCGAATAAGGCTCTTCTTTTGTGCTTTTCTGGCAGCCTTTTTGATTGGTTTATCAACAGTTGGTGACTGCACGTGGAGATCGAGATCAGATTTTGCTTGTTCTGCGTGTGGGTGCTGATAGCCAAAACTGGGTCTTGTTCTGTTCGGGAGTAGCTCTGGATGAGAATAGTATGGACTGATGGGATCATGGAGTCGCTGTTTCAGAACAATCGAATATTGTTCCTTACCTAATCTCTCCAGCTCGTCTACATCTTCAAGCTTCTCTACCCAAGGAACGCTTCCGACTTCGTTGGCATTCCAGTGGCGTTCTGTCGTTAAAGACAAAAACAGATTGTGGTACAGGCTTGAGTTTAGAATACTCATCATCTGCCACAGCGATTTTTCTTCCCTTGGGAACATCATGAACCCGGTGTGGCTAAACAGCCCCCCCGGGTAGTAGCCAAAGCGGCGGCCCGTCCGCTTAATATAGGTCCAAGTTAAGCCCGGTTCCTCGTATAATTCCTCGTGGGGTGTTCTTACCGTTGTACTAGACCGCTTCAATCTTGTTCCGCTTTTACCCCACTCTACCGTTTCTGTGACTTGAGGAGATATCCATGCCTCGGAGCCACCTTTGGAGATTGGCTTGAACTGATCGAAATCATTCAGTTCCCAATGCAACCGGGCAAAACGTGTGTCGTCTCCTGTCAGTAATCCAGGAACGGCATTACAAACAGACTTCCCTTCAACATCTGCATGTTCAGCATCCAGTTTCACTGGAATATTATGGAGGTCCCTAACCGAACGAGGAACAGAGTAACAGATTGGTGTGCCTGGTATTTTTGAAAACTCAGACAATTTCACCTCAAAGTGTCGCCTGACTCCACTCTCTTGTCCTGAAATTGAATTGAGAAGCTCTCTCTCCTTTGATTTTGTATCTATGTCGTGGAGTCGCAGGAACGTACCCTGTTTTGAATTTGATTTAGTATTCGTCTGGACGACAGTCCCAACAGTACCGACTGTTGCGTTGTCGAGGACGCCGTAGCCAAATTCTGCTAAGAAATCAAACCCCCCTTGGTCTCCAACAAAGTCTTCTCGGAAGCCCCGGAAGGCCCGTTTAAACATGAAACTCCAGGGGACTAGCATACCGACACGACCGCTCTGCTTTGATAGGCTTTCACATGCTTCAAAGAAATTGATGTAAAACTCTGCAGAATAGCTATAACGGTTATTTACATAGTTCTGAACAACGTCCGGCATCCGATTCTGCGACCCATACGGCGGATTCATCAACGCCACGTCGTAGTCCTGCGCCAGAATATCCAACAGACGCACGAAACTCCGCAAGTCCTGCGCCAGGAACGAGTCCCCCTCCCGATGTTGTTCCACCGCCTCCCGCAGACTGTGGAGCACCTGCCCGAGCGTATGGCTCTCCCGCGGGTCGTCGCCGAGCGTCAACTGCGTACCCCCTACCTCGGCGTCGTCCTCGAACAGGTCCCCGAGGGTGCCGCGCACGTCGAGCAAACTACCGAGCCCGTGGACTTCCTCGAAGGCGTCGAGGATGCGGTCGAGCGCCTCTTCGACCTCCGGATCGTCGCCGGCGACCTCGTCGAACACCGCCTCGACGCCGTCGGCCTCGGCGATCGACGCGTCCGCGCAGACGATCCCGACCTCGGGGATGTTGAAGCCGTCGGCGCCCTCGGCCTCCGCACGGGTGCGGCCTTTCAAGTAGAGGTTGAACGCCGAGAGCTGACACGCACGCATGTCGAGGTCGACGCCGTAGAGGTTGTGTTCGAGGATCTTTCTAGGAATCTCCGCGCCGCTCAGGTCGGTCTCGGCGCGCCAGATTCGCTCCAAGACGTCGAACGCATAGAGGAGGAAGTGCCCGCTCCCACAGGCAGGATCGATCACGCGAAGCTCTTTCGGATGCTCGAACTCGGTCGGATCTCCCTCCTCCTCGCTCGGAACGAGGTAGGTACAGAAGTCGGCGATGTCCGGCGATTCGTCGGGCGAGAGCGGGCGGTTCTTGCGCTCCTCGGGGGCGAACGACTCCTGAGCGTCGACGACGTCCTGTAACTCACCGGTGTGTTCAAGATAGAGCTTCCCGAGCGAGTTGTCGGTGAGCATCCGGACGACCCAGTGAGGCGTGTAGAACTGGTTCGCCGGTGGGACGTCCTCAGGTTCGAGGCCCTCACGGTCGCCCTTGCGGCGCAAGTCGTCGAGCAGTTTGACGTTGTAGTATTCGTAGACCCAGCCGAGCACGTCGTCGGCCCGCCAGACTTCGTCGGGAACCGAATCGAGCTTCTCGCAGAGTTCTTCGAACGTGTCGTCGTCGGGGTCGATCAAACTGTAGGCCGACGAGCGATCGAAGAGGATCTCGATCTCTTCGGCGAGGTCGTCGCAGGCGTTGTGATATGCTTCGAGGATGGCCTCGTCCTCCAGCAGGAACGCCTCGTGGACCAACGTCTCGGCGGCGGGCGTCAGGCCGTCGTCCTTGAAGACGGTGACCTCCTCGTCGACGAAGTCCCGCACTTCCATGCAGCGCAGTGCTGCGAGGCGATTGACGATGGTGTATCCCACGCCCGTGACGTACTGATCGAAGGCTTCAGACCAGGTTTCGCCGTCGACGGCCTCGAGTTCGATCGCCTCGACGAGTTGCTGGGTGTCCTCGTCCAGTGAGCCGACATCCCCGGGCTCGTCGTTGAGCCCTCTCTGCGTGAGTTGGAACTCGACGTTGTCCTCGACGCGCTCCCGCATCTCGGTGACGACGTCTTCGAGGTGTTCACGCTCGTCTTTGTCCAGTTGCGCCTTCCGTTGGGAGAGAGAATCACTTGCCATAGGAGGGAATGCGTATGCTATGTTCGAATCGCACGACCAGCATTAATGTTGCCGATAGTGGAAGTCCGTACCCTATTTGTGGACGAGACTCCGACCCTCCGTTCATGTAAATCATCATCAGGATCGACTGCGTCTGTTTAGTCGATCGCTCATGTCCACACCCCGGAAAAACAGCAGTGGACCAGACGTAGTGCCATTCCCAATCAAGAGTGCCTTCACAGGAGCCGTCGCCACGACTGTCCTCATACCAGCGTTCGTGAAGATATGCCGTGAGTCGAGAAGTGTACACCGGACGCTCTCTCCGGAGGGCGGTGTGTTCTCTCGGGAACTATCTACGATCTTCTTGGCTAGTGAATTGGCGTTCGCGATCCTCCCTATCGCCTCGACGGTCGGTGCGATAGGTGTCGCCCATGTCGACCTGGGCGCAACAGGAGTCGTGCTGTACCCACTCATCTCGTCGGCAGCTATCGGAATGCTCGCAGGAAGTACGGCGACGGTTGTGACCTGCATGTTGGGTGCGGTCGCGATGGTGATCGTCCGGGCATTCACATCGGCGTCGCGTCACCAACGCCGTCCGCCAATTCGAGCGCGGTGATTGCGATGACCGACGATGACGAGCCCAACATGTCCGCGGGCAGGCGCGAACGGGAAGCGATGTATCCCGACCAGGGGGACGCCCTCGTTCGTATCGACTACAACAGTCTACCGGGAGACGCTCTCGAAAAGGCGGCCACCTACGAGTCCCTACGAGATCGGTAGCATTCCTTCAGACACGGACTGGGAGGGGAACGCGTACTCCAACGAAGACCTGTAAGCACTCGCTCGGGCGAACTCACTCCTCCAGTTCAATCGTGTGATGCGGGCTCTCTCGAAGCGTCGACAACGAGACGTACCGATCCCCCTGCACGAACGCGACTGTTCGGTTCGAGTCGTTGGCTGTCTCGTCGGGTGTGAGCACGATCGATCGCTGGAGATCCGACGGGTCTTGATCGAGGGCCTCGGGATGGCCTCCGAGCCGGTTTTGTCGGACGGCGTTTCGGCCCGTCTCGGGTTTGAACCAGAGGGCCGTCGACCCACGAATAGCCGCGTCCGAAACTGACGCTACGCCGGTCACTTGGTTGTCGAATGCGACGAGAAAGAGGTCAGATTCGTCGACGAGTGTCTCGAGGATGTCCTCGCCCAGACGGCTGTTGACGTGTTCGAGCACCGCGAGTAACCTCGACGTCACGCGGTTCTCCCCCCCGCGTATCCGTCGAGAAGAGCGGATTCGTCGTGCTGGCTCACGTTCACACCCGGCACCAAGTCGTTTCCTGCGAATCCCTGCCCCGGATCTATAGACAGCCACAGGAGCGGGCAAGCGAGTTACTCGGGACGGTTCTCGATTATTACGATGGTATCTTCGTCGAGGGAGTCCAACCGTTGGTTCACTGTGCGGACACGGTCAAGCAAGTCGTTCGCTTCCCGTAGCAGTTCTTCCGCTCGCTCTTCACCCGGCCGGTCGTCAGCGTCGACACGCCCCGTCACTGTGTGTGTGAGGTCGGCGTTCGGGAGTTCTTCCCGCAGTTCATCCGCCGTGTGCTCGAGGCGCTCCCACGTGTCTTCACCGGAAATCGGGTCTTTGGCCTCCTCGATCAGGTCTTCGACGCGAGTCGGCTTCGGTGGCGTCGACGACGTCAACGCCGCGTCGACGGACTCCCGTGTCAGGGTTTCCGGATGCTCAGAGCGGAGTTCTCCGGCGGCGTCCTCGAGCTGTGACCAGAGACTCTCGCCGTCCGACTCGTCGAACAGTTCACGAACGGTCGCATAGGTCTCGGCTTGCTGGACAACTACGGTATCGACGACAGTACGCTCCGATAGTGGTTCGCCGTTCCACGCGGTCTCGAGTAGTGTTGTGAGGTCATCGAGGTCAACGTCGTGAAATTCGCCCGTGGCCGAATCGATAATACGACTGACGTCGTCCTCGTTCGACTGAATCCAGCGACCAAGGTCTTCACAGATTGCTTCGGAGTTGGATTCAGTGGTGGTGTCTCCCGTAATCCGCCGATACTGCGCCGACGTTTCGTCGACGCGGTGATCCACTGCGTCCCGAAGCCGTGACTCGACCGTCGCGACACTGGGGACAGTATTGCTCTCCGCTGTCTCCCGCATACCGGAGGTCACCGACGCATTCGGATAGAGCGACGTCATCGTGTCCAGCTCGTCGCTGAACCGTTCCCAGAGCGTCGTCCCGTCCTCCTCGACGCCGAAGAGCTCACGAGCCTCCGCGAAAGTCTTCGCCTCCTCGAGTACCGTGTCGACGTCACTTCCCAAGTCGGACGTGGACAGTTCGTCACCACTGAGGGCTGGCTCGATCGTCGCCTCGAACGTATCGAGCGTTACGTCGAACTCTCTATTCGCTCCCTTCAGCGTGCGTTTGACGGTCGCACTGTTCTCGTCGACCCACTGGCCGAGTTCGGTCAGCCATTCGTCGATACCGTCGCCAGTTGGTTCGCCCTCAAGAACGGTGTCAACGAGCGTCCGTACTTTTCTCGGATCGATTATCTTCTCGAAGCGAACCGTCAGCGACGTAAGTCCGCCTTTCGTCCGAACCTGTCTACCAACCGACGTTGGGTCATTTAGATACTCAGTATTTTGTTTGAGCACGACATCCTCGTTGGAGGTCGCGAGCGTGACGAGAAGCGCTGCGATCGACTCCTGTGGCGTCCCGCGGTAGTCACCGTTCGCCGTCCGGGTCTGCTGGAGGAGCGTCTCGACGTCGACCGACTTCTGTGACTCGTACGTGTCGATGAACTCCCGACACCAGCCGGTGACTCCGATCTCGGCGCTGGTGGTATCGACGCCAAGCATCGCGGCGTCCGCGCCCGAGAGCGGCCATTCTCCGCTGCCGCGGAAGAACTTCGCCATCGCCTTCGCGTCGTCGACTTCGACGAGCGGCCGTGAGAGCGTCTTCCGAGACGATCCGAACACGGCGTCGACCTGATCCTGGACGACATCGTCGAGCACGCTGGAGCGTGCGCCGCGACGTTCGTGGACCGTGTACACCGATGCGTCCTCGAGGATTTCGGTAACCGAGGTTTCGAGACGGCGCTTGTCAGTCCGGTGTTCGCGCTCGAGTTCCTCGTGGGACTCGGTCTCCTCGTCTAACACCTGTCCCATCCCGATGACGTTGCGAATCCGCTCGAGCATCGTCTCGGGCACGTCGATGGTGATCAGAACGTGTTCGCCACCATCCGGGCCGTCATTTACATCCTGCCACGTCTCGACCTGCTCGGAGATGGTATCGTGTTCGTCTGCCAGCACGCGAACGCGAAGCGCATCGTACTCCGGGGACGGCGCTCGGTCGACCGGTTCGAGGATCGAGTAGTCGTACCGCAGTGGGACGAGGCGCTCGTCGCCGACGTCGGCCTCGTGACGGCTCCCGTCGCTGCGGAAGAAGTCGTCGCTCTCGCGCAGTCGCGTCTCCAACCACGCCGACAGCTGGTGCGGGGAAATCTTCGCGGCCTTGTCCTGCGCCCGGCTGAGGATACTTTCCTGATCCTCGGAGACGAGCGTGTACACTTCGTCGCCTTGGTCGTTCGTTTCCGTGAGGGCCTTCTGCTTGTCGACGAGCCTTTCCAGCCCCGACCCGGTTCGCTCGACGACGTCGTCGACGGACGCGGTGACGTCGTCGACCATCAACCGTCCGAGGTTCCCCGGCGTCGAGGGGACAGCAGGCGTCTGGTTCAGGAGGTAGAGCCCCTTCGCGAGGCGCACTTCCCAGGCGTCTCCGTCACCGTCGAACGTTGGCACGAGCGTGTTGTCGATCATCTCCTGAACCCACAGCGGGAGGTACGTCGTCTCCTCGACCAGCAGGTCGAACAGGACGTCCCACGTGACGAGCGACCCTTCCTCCTCCGACGCCCACCCGAACTTGGTGAACAGCGACCTGACCAGAACGAGCAGTGCCCGCCCCTGGATGTAATCTCGGTCCGTTGACCGTCCCTGTGTAATGAGTTCCTGCATCACCGTTCGCAGGAGCGACAGGTCGTACTCGCGGAACGGATAGGACTCGATCGGATCCGGGTCCGCACTCGTCACCGAGGAGTACGTATGAAGTGAGAGGTCGGGCATCGACGCCACCATCGACGCGACACGCTCTCTGCCCTCGGGATCGGATTTTTGGAGCCAGCGTTTTCGGACGATGATCTCCGTGTCCGCTCCTTCGAGTGGGACCTGTTGGTGTGTCCAGTGGTCTTCGGGCGGCTCGCCGATGAGACTCTCCCGTGTATCCGGGAGGGAGTACTGTCCGGTGGTGACCACGACCGGGTTGGGCCCACGCTGCAGTGCCTCCATTGTGTCCTCGAACTCACGATAGCGATGGCGACTGTCGCCGACGAAGAGCGCCACCTCGTCTAACCCGAGCAGCAATTCGGTCCGTTTGCTGCCGTCGTTGAGAGCCTCCGTTGCAGTCTCGACTCGTGAGACGAGGTCCTCGGGATCGAATTCTTCTGGATCGACATCCGCTTCTGCGGTCTCGATGGAGGCTTTCACGCCCGAACGACTGTCGAGTTCCGTACCAGACGTCTCTTCCATCGCCGGCAACGCCTCGTAGAGCCAGCTGCGGAGGGACGCCCGTTCTGCGAGCACGTCGTCGAATGTCTTCCCGTCATGCTCGAACGTTCGGAGGGCTTCCCAGACCCCATCGTACTCCATGTCCAGTGTCCAAGCCCACTCGAGCAGCCAGTTCGGATCGGTCGGATACCCGAGTTCACGGCCGATCGCCTCGAAGATGAGGAACGGCAGCGGGGGCTCTTTCGACGCGTCGCGGTCGAGCAGGTTGAGGAAGACCGGCTTGAGGCGGTCGAGGTGCGAGTCGGTGATAGACCGCTGAAGTTCGTCGAACCCGGGCCACTGCTCGGCCAGCCTGTCACCCAGGTAGGCGAATTCCGACTCGTCGTCGGCGAGGAGGCCGACTAGCTTCAGGAGGTGAGTCTTCCCGGAGCCGAACGTCGCGTGGATGTAGAGAAACCGTGCAGCCTCACCGGGATGTGTCTTGATCGTCTCGCCGAGTTCCGTGAGAACCCGCTCGGCACTATCCGTTTCGTAGAACTCTCGGACGTCGGTTTCGGCCCGTTCCCGGGCGTTGACTTTCTGTACTTCTTCGAGTTGTCGAGTCGGATCGCTGTGGAAGAGGTCGTCGATAGTCATTGGAGATGCACCCCCTGGATCTGGCCGTCGATCTGGTGGGCCGGGTAGTAGTGCCGCGATTCGCCACCGAAGAAACTCAATTTCCCACCGACGACGTCTCCAGGGAACGGGATGCCGACCGTGGACTTGACGTTCCGCCGGTCGAGTTCGTCGAGCAGTTCTGACGCGCGCGTGAATGGATACAGACTGCCGAGGTTGAGCAGGAGCACCACGTGGCTCTGGGTCTCCAGTTGTTCTTCGCTGAGCGCGTGCTCGATCATCTGTTGAACGAGTTCCTCGGCGAGTTGATCTTGCATTGTCCCCTCGATACGCTCGCCTGGCGACGTGTCGTCGTCGAGGTCGGCTAGTGAATCGCCCAGGTCGACGAGGAGTTTGTACACGTCGGTCTGGGGAAGGAGTTCGTCGAGTCGGATCGGCTGAACAGTAACAATGTCCGGAATCTCCGGTGATTCCATTCGACCAGCCGACCAGGTTTCCAGACGGTCTGCTACCCGGTGTTCGACCGCTGGCTCGACGGCAGCGATAACGAACGGATTACGAATACCGTACTGCCCCTGCGCGAACGTACTCAGTTTCTCCTTGAATTCGCGGTACGGCGACGAACTGCCGTGGCTCATCGAATAATCACCCCTTCGTCCGTCTCCTCGATCTCGAGGGCTTGCTGTTCAACAAGACGCTCCAGACGACGATTCAGTTTCTGCCGATCGTCCGGTACGATTCCGATCTGGTCGATGCCGTCGGGCGTCCGAGTGCCAACGATCGACGATAGCTCGTCGAGTCGGGACCTCACCTCGGTCGGAGTATATTCGACCGAATCGCCGAGGGGTTCTAACTGCGCTATGTCGTCCGTTACTTCGACGACCTCGTCTGAATCTGCATCACTCGACAGCATCGTGATGGCGTTCTCGATCGTTTCGTACCACTGCTGGAGACGGCGCATCGGCGTGATGTATTCGCCCTCGAAGGCGATGTGGACGCCTGCTGGGAGATCGGTAGCCTGGAGCACCCAGTGATGCTCTTCGATACGGTTGACCAGTTCACCCAAGCCACGTTCGTCAACGAACGCGTTCCACGACCGGTCAAACTCGGGAGCAAGGTCAGGAACTAACGCTCCGGACAGCGTACTCCACCCGTCGGTCGTCCACCACTCACCGTCGAACGACGATACCGCGGTCGAGCGAGAGACGATGGTAGATCGAGCGTCCTCGTCAACCCAGTCGAACTGACGGTTCCCGATCGTTAGTACCGCGTCAATCCGTTGTAGCGTCGAAAGACGCCGGTTCCAGACGTCGATTACCTCTTCGACCCACTCCTGTGTCTCGTTCGTCCGGTCGATAACGCCCTCGATACCGTCGTCCTGTGATTTGACCGTTGAGATGCGGTCATCGGCCGCCTCGATTCGCTCGGTCAGCTCGTCAGCAAACGTCTCGAGTAATTCGGCGACTTCGTCAGTTCGAACGTCCGTGTCGACGACAAGAGTGACGTCTTCACGAAGTCCGGTAAGCTTCGAGCGAATCTGCTGGTTGGCTTCCTGGAGGTGGATGAGACCATCCGCAACCGTTTCGGTCGTTCCCTTGAAACCGCCCTCTTCCAGAACATCTGCGGGCGACTTCCATTTGAGTAATGTAAGCCTCGTCGTCGAGAGGCTGTCGAGGTCGAGGACAGCCTCGTCTTCCAGCGTGCTTCCGTCTTCGTCGATAGGTAGCAGTCGTCCTTTTCGACAGAATCCCCAGATGATCGCACAGAGTGCGGGCCGTGCCTCGTCGTAGAACGGCTTCCGGTCGACGATACCGTCGAGGACGGTATTCATATTGAGCCCCTCGTCGCGGCCTTTTAGCTGTCGACCGGTGAGAGACATGACGTTTCGCTGGATCGTCTGTTTACCTTGGCTCCCATTCTGGTTCGAGGGAACCTGAATCGTTTGCGCCCACGTGGGCAGTGGTGAATCGCCGTCGAGTTCGCGTAGCTCGCGCAGTCGACTCTCGTCGACTTGGAGCATCATTGGGTGGAAGTCGTCGGGGAAGGCGACGTCGACCGTGGCCCGAACTGCTTTCGAAAGACCGCGGATGTCCGTCCGATCTTTGACGGTGTACGAGCCGCTCATCATCGCGCTGGTCAACTTACTGCGGACTGCATCTGCACGCTGTTCGAGGTCACGCTCAACCGCCGGTGGTGGGTCACGTGTCGCAATCGCGTCGCGAAGCGACCACCACTCGACCAGTCGTTTTCGTAGGTCTTGGAGACCATCAGTGTCTATCTCCCAGTACAGCGTGTCCTCGTCGGTTTGTCCGGAATCCGTGTCAGGCCGAACGCCCTGAATAGCGATGTCGATATCTAGTCCCCTCTCAGACAACTCACTCGTCTCGAACGTCGTTCCGTCGAGTTCGAAATGATACGAAACCGGGTACTCGTCGCCGGACTCCCCGTACGGAACTGACTCGGGAAGAGACAGGTCTTGGGTAATCCGTTCCCAGAGATGGTCGTCTAGCGTTGCGACGACGTCGTCCCAGTCCGGGTCCGCTTCGTTCTCCTCGGTATCGTCGTAGATGAGCCGCTCTTCCTGTGTTGTGAACCGATAGCGTGGTCCACTCTCGTCTTGAGCCGGTCGGATAAACTTCCGAAGCCGATCTAGTGATTCCTCGACGCGATTGGTCGTACTGATCCAGGATTGGCCATTCAGGTCATCCATGACGGCCACCGCGATGTTCCCCTCGTTCAGTGGGACGATTTCGTGAACGTGCTGGAGCAGGAGTACCGCCTTCGCGACGGCGAGGTCGAACTCCCGGAGCTCGCTCTGTTCGTCGTCTACCTCGTCCGCGATACCGGTCGTCTCGTCGGGCCCCTCGACGACCCGCATATCCTGTGGGAGGATTTCGCGCAACTCAGGCTCGATCAACTCGAAAAAGTCGACCAAGGAGACGATCCGGTCTTCCTCGCCATCGTCGACCCAGTCTTTCAGTAGCCCGTGCATGAGCGCAAGGATGGCCCGTGCTGTTCCCGAAAAGATGGACTTTGCCGGATCGTTCGCCTCCCGACGAAGATTGAACAGAATTTCGAGGAATAATGGCGCGTGATACGGGAGGAACGGATAGCATTCGACGAGTTCTTCATCGTCGATCGCGTCGAGCGGCGGCTTCGTGTTCTGCTTGATCTCGTTGTAAACGAGCGACTCAGGCGGTTTCACACCGGCATCGTCGAGGATTCGGCGAACTGCGTCTTCGCCTGTTTTTGACTTTTGGAAAAGCCGTCGTTTAGCTATGTCACCGACGTGCTTACTCGGTAGCTGATACCGGTGTGGGAACCGGTCTTTGACGATACTGAAATCAGCGCCGTGCGCCGCGAATTTCGGCTGAACGTCTTCGATTCTCGCCTGTGCGGTTGCGACGAGCTGAATGTCACCATTCCCGATGTCGTCGACGTTCTCTGCAAGCGTCTGAAGCTCGGTGAGACGCTCGAAATCGGTCCCGATGAAGAGGCTCACTTCGTCGAGCAAAAGAAGGAGCTTGACCGGTTCGCCGAGCTCCTCTTCACGGTCTCGCCGGAGGGATTCGAGGCGGCCAACGACCTCCTCGGGGTCAATATCCGAGGGCTGGAGGTCAGTGTAGCCGTCCCGCGTGCCCGTTACGTCCTCGAACAGCCCCGGGAGCACTACGTCGGAGAGCGCGCTGTACTGTTGGATGTCGGTCCAGAGGTCTGCTTCCTCCCATTCGTACTGCGGCGATCTCGGGGGCACTCCCTCGACGACTGATGCCGCTTTGTCTTGCCGCTCAGACCACGCTTCGGTCGTTTGGTACCAGTCTTCGAAGTACGCGACGTCGAGTTGGGAGGACAGCCCGGTGGAGATTCCATCATCGACACCCGTGAGGATCGGGTTCCGGTGGGCATGCCGAAGAACGATCTCACTGAAACTTCGTTGCTTCTGTCCCTGGTATTTCAGCAGGTTCACCGAGACGGGAATGACGTGGTATTCGGAATGAACGCGTTCCCAACGGCCGCGCAATTCGTTCAGGTTGCTCTCGGTCGACGTATCCGGAACGAGAGAGGTCCAGACATCGTCGTAGCAACTCCGGAGCCACTGGGTATCCATCAGGCCGTCAAGGACTGTCAGCAGATGACTCTTTCCGCTGCCGTAGTAGCCGTAGAGCCAGTAGTTCGACCCCGTGCGCATGTCCTCTGCCTCGCCGAGCAGGCGATTGACGAAGTCTTCAAAGAAGTGTTGGGAATCCTCCGTGACGTGGTAGGACCCTATAGCTTGTCGCCTGTGCCGGTTTCCCTCCGCCGACTGCTCCTCGCGGTCGATGCGTACCGATTCTTCGAAATCTTCAGACAGGTCATCGAACCAAGTTGGACCAACCATCATTCAGCACCCTCTTGAGAGAGCCATGCGTACGGTTCGTCAGTAGGTCGCAGTTGGAGGCGGCCGTGGAGTTCGACAAACTCCCAGGCGTCCGTTTTAGCCACTCTATCGCAGTGCTCTTCCCACCGATCGCTCGGCTGAAGCAGGTACTGGAGGCCGACCGGCGACTCTAGCCACTCGTCACCACCCTCCGCATACGAGTAATCCATCGCAACGAGGAGTGGTATATCTCCGAGTGATGGTGGATCACCGACGACAGTTTGCTGATCTTCGAGGACGCCGATCTCACGCATGACCGATCGGAAGCCTTCACACCAACGTTCCGTGGTGGAGTCAGCGTAGTCGAAAGCGGATCCATCGGAGTATTCAAACTGGTCAAGGACAGCAGTGAGTGCCTCGTTCGAGAAGTCAAGTGCGTCTGGAGCGTTTACAGAAAGTCGCTGTACGTACTCGTGGACGACATAGCGGACGAGCACGTCGTCCGCGACGAGATACGGGTAGAGAACTTGTGCTTTGTCCTGCGGCGTTGAGCAGGTATCCAATACCGTAGGTAGGGCACGCGGGTTGGGAAGGCTGGCAGGAGCGTTTTTGAATCGTGATGCGAGAACACGGTAGATCTTCTGTGAACTTCCTCGTGTGCTGCGGTTAGCACGGCGTTCATCGAACCAGATCTCCTTGACCAGGTTCCAATTCCCGTGTTCGTTGTATATTTGAACGATCTCCTCGGCTCGCTCAACGAGAAGACCACACATGGTCAAGTCCATGTTTACCTCGTCCTGTGAGAATCGGTGAGAGAGCGACGGCGGTTGCGTCCCCCCGCCGTCAGGGATAGTATTCATACGATCTTGAAATCAATCAACCTACTTTACTATTTGTCATCCACAGACGGGGTAGCCAGTCGGAGAACGTCCTCGCGAGTCATCTCTGAACTCACGACACCTGGTGGACTCTTCGGTGATTCGAGACTACTCACCGTTCAAAAACTGGTCGTCGTCGAATAGACCTGTTCTGTGATTCGACCGTCCGCCGTAGACGATCGGACTCAGTAACGCCCCCTCTGGTCAACACGTGGCAAGAATCATACTAATCTATCGACCGGACCGTCTCACAGAACAGTACGGACACCTGAGTGACTGGTCGGCGATACTGTGCTGACGGGAAACGTGTATGTAGCACTGCCCGAATCCGGACGGAACCGTCACCGTGATAGTTCTATTTTGACAACGTTGCCGGCTGGCGAATTCTCCTCGACTGTGATGGTACCGCCCGACCTGGCGGTGATCAATTTCACGAGCCACAACCCGAGACCGCTCCCGTGGTACAGCGGTGTTTGCTCCGCTTCGTCTACCAATAAATCTCGGTCCATCTCGGGGATGCGCGGCCCACTGTCGGCTATTTCGATACGAACCGTCTCGTCAGTCTGAGTAACGGTAACGGTGACTTCAGGCGACGGCGAATCGTTGTGGATGATCGCGTTCGTAACGAGTTCTTTGATCGCCTGTCCAAACTGTGGCATCGCCTCAACGGTTACGTCGTCAGGGCAATCAACAGCAATTGTCGCGTCCGAGTACTCCGAACCAACACGCGAAACGACGTCCTGGAGGCGATCGCGTACCTCGATTCGGTCCTGTGTCGGGTCCTCCCGAAGCAATTCCGTTATCTGGCGTTCTTTGTCTGCCAGTCGGATCAGTCGGTCGCTCGTGTCCACGATCTCCTCGGCAGAGGCTGCAACCTCCCCCGACGTCTCGGCGTTGATCGTCTCGGCTCGTCCTCGAACCATGTTCATATCGTTGCGGAGGTTGTGTCGTAACACCCGATCAAGAACTTCTAACTGTCGTTGGCGCTCCTTGCGCCCTGTGACATCCTGTTGGAATCCGATGTAGTTGACGACGGTACCGGCATCGTCTCGTACGGGCGCGACTTTGAGGTGGTTCCAGAACTCCGTGCCGTCCTTGCGATAATTTTTGATCTCGATCGATATAGGTTCCTCCGAATCGATCGCCTCCCGAATTTTCGCAATCCGGTCCGGGTCGGTGTTCTCGCCCTGAAGGAATCGACAGTTCTTCCCGACTGCCTCCTCACGTGGGTAGCCCGTCAAATCTACGAACGCCTCGTTGACGTAGATCATCGGGTTGTCCTCCCGGTCCGGATCAGTGATGGTGATGCCAACGGGGGCTTCGTCAATCGCCTGCGTCCGTCGCTGTAGCGTCTCCTCTCGCTCTTTGCGTTCCGTAATGTCCTTCTGGACTGCAACGAACGAGTGAATCTCGTCACCGTCGGTGACGGGGGCGACCGTCTGCATCGCCACGTACATTTCGCCGTTCTTCCGACGGTTGATGATCTCCTCTGCCCACACCTCCCCAGAGAGGATCGTGTTCCAGAAGTCCTCGAAATACCCATCCGGCATTGCCCCGGAGTTCAACACGTGCGGTGTCTTGCCGACGACTTCTGCCTGAGTGAATCCAGTTGTCTCCTCGAAGCCCGCGTTGACGTACTCGATTTTCCCGTCGGGATCGGTGATAAAGATCGCGTGGCCAGCGGATTCGACCGCCTGCTTGATGCGTTGAAGATCGCGTTCGCGCTCCTTGCGCTCGGTGATGTCCTGCATCGTCCCCCGAACGCGGGCCAGTTCCCCGTCTTGGTACTGGGGTTCGCCCCTCGTTCGCACCCATCGCTGGTTGCCCTCCGCATCGGTGAGTCGGACTTCGACATCGTACGGCTCATCCTCCTCGATAGCCGTCTCGAACGCATCTTCGACGATCGGTCGATCCTCGGGGTGGTAATATTGGAGGCTCAGTTCCGGAGACGGCGTCGTGTCGTCTGGGAGCGCGTGAATGCGGGACACCTCGTCGGTCCACCATCCCTCTTCGGCATCGATATCGTACTCCCAGGCGCCGACGTTCGCAATATCTTGGGCTTTCTCGAAGAGATCGACCTGGCGTTCGAGCTCGCGCTCTCGTTCTCGCAAGGTGAGCGACTGATTCCGCAGTCGGAGCAACGCTTCGAGTCGCCAGTTGAGTTCGGTCTGCTGGATCGGCAGCGAGACGATCTCGTCGATCGTTTCCGTGACCACGTTGTCGGCGAGCTGACCGGCATCTGACTCGATGATATCCGCCCCTGACTCCGGAAGCAAGAGGAGATACGGAAGCAAAACGGGGGCCGCCGCCGCCTTCTTCTCACGGAGCGCATCGAGGTGTTCCTGGAACGCTCCTTTGTCGATGATACAGACATCGAAGTCAGCGTCCTCGATGTCGCCCGAGAAGTCCACGGATTCGTAGGAAGGGTGATCGTCGATCCATTTTTCGAGCACCTGTCGATTGCCCGAATCCGCAATGAGGGGGAGGATCCGGTTCCGGGATCCGCGCACCGCTTTGGGAGTCATCGTCATCGGTATTCACCCCAGTCGGCGACTCTTTCGGGTAGTTCGACCTCGGTACTGACCCCGCCCGAGTCGCCGTCGCTGATTTGTAGTGTGCCGCCGTACTCCGCGACTGGTGTATCGACGAGAGAGACCGAGTCCCGCTACAGGATGATCGAGTCCTTGGTCGGTTCGGTCAAGCACTGCGTTCCGCTGGTCGGATGGGGTCCCCGAGTCGTCGTGGGGCATCGTGATCCTGATCCGCCCGAGCGTATCAAGTCGCTCCCGTAACTCTACGGTGCCGAGCGGTGTCGTCAGATCTTCATCGACAAACTGTGACACCGCCGGCTCTGTCTCAGTCCCTTCCCGACGATCGAGTGTCTCAACACCGGTGTCGGACCCATCGGGCAACACCGGGAGCATATCGTCTGCCTTCCGCTCTCGGATCTCGGTGTCGTACTCACGGAGCGAATGTTCCTCGAAAACACCGACATCCAGGTCGGCCTCCGAGAGAGCAACGACGGCGTCCGAGACGGTCTCGTACTTGTCTGGTCGTTGGAGTCGAATGACGTGTCCTCGTGGCTGGCCCACATGCGACGGTACCGGTACGACCCGGGCGGGTGATGTCACTGTCCCAGGCCGGCCAGCGGTTCCAAGCACCGGTGACTCAGTCTCCATCGTCATTCCAAGTCGGTGTGCCGGTGAGAATCCCTCGGAGTTCGGGCAGCGAGTCCCCGACCTGCAGACCGTGTTCGGTGATCTCCAGTTCCCGGAGCTGGTTTTCGTACTGGCTGGTGCGCATCTTGAGGACGCCGATCACCTTCCGGAGTGAGCCCTTGTATTCGACATGGCGCAGGACGACGATGCTGTCAGCAAGATAGCTCATGCCTTGGTCGGTCGCGCGGAACTCACCGGTGATGTTGTGGACTTCGTTCGTCACTAGTCCGGTCACGCCCATGTTGCGGAGGTAGCGACCGATCTTGACGAGGTCCCGCATCGGGTCTTCGTCGACGCCGCGTAGCGACTGCTCGAACCCGCTGGTCCCGTCGATCATCACGATTTCGGCGTCGTTGTCTTCGACTTCCGATCGGATGCGGTGGGTGAACTCGTCGATCGTGAGTTCTTCAGGGCCGATCACCTCCACGTTGAGCGTCCCCCGGTCGATCATTTCGGTCACGGGGATGTTGACGGCCTCCGCGCGCTCGAAGAGGGTGTTGTGGTCCTCTTCGAAGCTATACAGGACCGAGCGCCGGCCTCGGCCTGCGGCCTCTTTCATGAACTGGAGACCGGTCGTTGTCTTGCCGACCCCTGTCGGCCCGCTCAGAAACGTGATCGTTCCAGTGGTGAGCCCCCCCGACAACAGTGAGTCCAGTGCCGGAACACCCGAGGAGAGTTTGCTCGAAGTGTGCTCGCGCTCGTGACGGTTGGGATCGAGTCGTGGCCACACTTGCATACCATCGTCGGCTATCTGGAGCGTGTGGTGTCCGGATCGAACAGAGGAGCCACGGAACTTCGAGACGTGGATCGTTCGGCGATCCGGCCCCGCCTTGACGTTTATCACGGCATCGACGAGAAACTGCAGGTCGTCGTCGGGCATCGACGTGGCAGCCTGCGAAGTGAGCAGGACCGTCGCGCCCTCGCTTTTGAGGAAGTTGATCAGGCCGAGAATCTGCGACCGGAACTGGTGTTCGTCGGGAGCGAGATACCGGAACTCGGTGACTGGATCCACCACGACTCGATCCGGGTTGATCTCTTGGACCTCCGCGCGAATGCTCTCAACGAGCGAGGGCGTTTCCACTTCACCGGACTCAAACAGGGTGTACGTCTCCTCGCCCTGAAACTGGTCGCCAGAGGCAGAGAGGTTGAGGAACTCGATCGCATCAATAGCGAAACCGAAGTGCTGGGCAGTATCCCGAATGTAGTCCTCCGGTTCGCCAAGGTTGATGTACAGCCCGGTCTCGTCCGCATCCAGACCAGCAGCGAGAAAGTGTAAGGAGAAAATCGACTTGCCAGAGCCGGGTTCGCCTCGCACGAGCGTTGCAGACTCGGGGAGATAGCCGCCGCCGAGGATATCGTTCACGCCCGGAATGCCGGTCACGAGTCGCTCTCGGTCCGTATTATTCGTTTTGCTCATGTATACCCTGGCTTTCTGGCACCATATGTCTCTTCGCACTTGGTTCCAAGCCGTGATAGCTATGGCACATTATTTTTGTCCTATAATCTGGCAACGGACGTCCACCGAGCATTCAACCGGAACATTCGAGTTTTTCGATCGAACTGGAGATACGGAAGCAAGACGAACAGGGTGAGAAGGCCAGCCAGCAGCGCGAGAGCGGTCAGTCCAACCTGCTCAAAAAAAAAATGCGCCGGCGGTTCGGGGTTACTTGCCATCGTCCCAAAACACGTGACCACGTGTGTTAGTTGCCAATATTTTGACTCAAGAGTGCGTATTGACAAATCGGGTGAATGTTGGCGACGGGACGATCCGGCGTGTCGTGTTGAACGAGGGTGTATTCGAGGAGATGCCGTGGGAAAATCCTGTGACGATTGGGTTGTTGAGTACGTAGAGCTCGTGGTCCTCGCTGGAGGGGTGCGACGGACCGCCGAGACACAGCGAGGATCAGAGCACTGGCGAGCCAACGGCGAGCGGTTGTGGTTGTCCCGAAACGCCGTGTCGAACGCCAGGAGTTCCCGACGGTATCGTGGCGGAATTCTGGCTACTCCTAATACGAATCGAGAAACACGACAGGAAACTCACGCCTCTCGTTGCCGAGTAACAGGCTCCTAACAAAGTGGCCGGCTCCGAGATGGACGGCCATGGTTTCACTGCGAGCCCTCGCCGTCAACGCTGTCGTCGGCCTCGTCATCCTGTTCATCGCGAACGTCGCCGGACTGGAAGTACAGATATCACTCCTCACGCTTTTGGTGTGTGCGATTTTCGGGATCCCCGGAGCGATCCTAGTACTACTGCTCGCACTGTTTGATGTCGCCTTCGTGGCCGCGGTGGTCCCGGCGCTCCCCGTGTGAGACCGGTTCGAAGGCGGACACCCACGCTTGGCGTCGAAACGGGCCGGGAGAGGTCGGGGCGTACTTCGCTGACAGTTCTCTAGGCGTTCATACGTAATCATGGCACACCCGTATCGAAACAGTCGCCTTCGCCCCGTGAACGTCTCCGTCGACGCGTGAAGGACAAGGCCAAGCGGTACGAACCGGCACACCCGTCGAAATCGGACGGGCGTAGACCGCTTTGGATATCGACGCCGTGACCCGGAGTCGGTCGCCGGCGCGATCCGGAATGGGTGGATGGACTTCCGTCTCGCCGATCGATTTCCGGGCCGTTTCACCGAACTGCCGTACGGACTACTCTACCGTCTGAAAGGGAATACGACCCGGACGACGGGGACTCTGGACCACGAACAAAAGGGCGATCGAGAGTCATTCGGGCGAGAGGAGAAGGTGAGATGTCTCCTGGGCCACCAGGCCGAGGACGAGGGTTCCGACGAGCAAGCCCGTCGTTTGAACGTCCCCGAGTAAGTCAATATTACTAGCCGACTGGACTGAAACGGATCAGCCTACTGGCCACAATCGGAGGTATGGTTTCTGCATACCGTCTGGATTGTCAGGCCGAACCGTTGCAGACCGTTGCAATCGTATTTCGCTTTCGAGCGTATCGGCACGGCCCTCTCGCCCGTATCGAGTAGGCGCTCACAAGGTAATCTATCGGCCACTGGTCCGAATGTCCTTGCGTAGATTATCGCGTCTTCTGTGTCCCCGTATTCTCCGGAACGATCCGGGGAAGCTACCCACTTTCGAGACTGGCCTCACGGAGGACGGCGTTGACCGCACCACCGAGCAGAACGACGATACTGGCGAAGTACAACCAGGTGACGAACAAAAGGACGGCACCGATCATCCCGTACGCTGCGTAGCGGGTGGCGTTTGCCGCGTAAAGCCGGAACCCAATCTGTAGAAGCACCCACCCGCCAGCGGCGACGGTTGCCCCCGGAAGCACCTCACGTATCGTCACGTCGACCGACGGGAGGACGTAGTATATCGACAGGAATGCGAGTACAAGGAAGGAGATCAGCAGTAGCGACCCGAGAACGTTGATAAAGAGAAAAGCGAGCGGCAGGAACGAGAGCACGACGCTGACGGCGACGACCAGTCCGATGGCGAGCGCAATTCCGGCCATCACGACGAAGCCGTTCAGAACCTGTTTGAGAAGCGACGTGTCCACGGTATCGGGGTACAACTCGTCGAACGCCTGGTCGAGGCCGCGAAAGAGCTTCAGGGCGCTCCAGGCCAACCCGAGGACCCCGATGACGGACGCAGCCCCTCTGCCGGAGGTCTCCGTGAGCGCCTGGGTCACACCGTCCTGACCCGCCGACGAAAGTGGCTGGCTGAGCCTGCCCGTCACACGGCCGGCCAGTGCTTCGCCACCGACGAACGATGCGACCGCCACGGTGAGCAGTACCAGCGGGATGATCGAGACGAAGGCGTAGAAGGCGATACCGGCCGCCAGGTACGTGAGATTGCGGTCCACTGCGAGGGCGACGATGCTGTGGATGGTCAAGCGAGCCCGATCCAAGGGTGCGGTGACGTATGACCCGATTTTCGTACCGCTGCTCATTGTATTTTATACATACAGATACTCACCACTCCGGGCAGTTAGTTATCCGATGCGTATCTCGCAGGACGACGAACCCCGCCAGGACAGGGCTCTGAAACGCCGGAGATACCGGAAAAAACGGCGGCTTACTGCAACCCTCGTTTGACGGGGCCTATAGTAGCGTTTGGAACTGTTCGCACACCTGATCGCCAGACTGCGTGCGATCAGGTGTGCGATGACTTACAAAGGCTACTATAGCCGAGGTCAGAACTGCTCGCCGTAGTGACGGCGAGCCTGTTCGGTGGTATTCCGATTACAGGGATTCTCCATGTAGGTCGGACCGATTCCGATTGTGTCGTCCTCCATATCAGTGAGACTTCCGACCTTGACGATAGCACCGATACAGCCTGGATCTTCTCGATCGGCATAGTACGTGTTGTAGTCCTCTCGTGTGAACGTGTACTCCCAATCCTCGGTTTCCCTATCGCCATCTTCTCCGTAATGGACGGCGAGGACAGTGTACTCACCCTGTGTTTCTGGCCAGGTTGGCTCGATAACTACCCCCGGTGTCCCGTTTTCGGCGCCAACGGCTGGCAACGTGATCATCCGGTCGAGAAGATTCTCATCGTCACCCTCCCGAGTCACGAGTAAGCGGATCCTATTTGCCACAGGTGAAAAATTGACAACTTCGATCCTCCCAAGAACGGTCGTTTCAGAGCCGAGAACAGACGAGCAACCGGCAACAGAGACACTCCCAGCGGCTGCCAAGCGTCTGAGTACCTGACGACGGTTCATCGACTATCTCCGTTTGATCGCAGACTCCGATAAGTCCTGTACATACCGAAACGTCTAGCCTCTATTGATCACGCGCGGATGACCGGTACGGGTTGGGAATCTGCGAATTGTTACGACACCATCTCGTGATCGTGAGTGCTACGGACAGCCTGTGACAGGCCGTTTGCTTCACTGAATATTCGGAGTGGGATAGATTTCCACAGCCACCAACACGGCCTCCTGTATCATCGGCTAACGCGTTCCGAGAACGTGTATGCAAACTCAGACCGGCCAAGGCAGGCCGGGTCCGGAAGTGGAGAGTTGTCTCGGAGGGTAGCCGGTGCCGTAGCACTTGGAGCACTGGATGGTGTTGCCGGATCTGTCTCAGTTGTCGTTGTCGACTCGTTGTCTGCATCCTCGAAGTTGAATGGCCTCTCTTTGGAGTGATAGTGCGTAGCTACGTTGTTCAGCCGGGATTCGAACCCGTCGCAGCCGGTTACGTCTGGTGGCGTGACGACTACAAGCTACTGGACCGGATTCAGGTACCCTCGATCGAGGGGTTCGCGGTGATTGGCCTCGGAGTGATCGGGTACGAGGTGGCACAGCGAGCGGTGACACCGGTATTACCGATGAGCGGGCTGAGCCACGGCGCACATGGTGGGACGACGGTGAAGTGGCGCGCGTTGTCGGACCACCCGGAGATCATCGCTCCGGGGGGAGTGGCCACGTTCGTCGTCGTGACACCCATAGAAGAAATCCTGTACGGAGGGATGGTCCACGATACGCTCGAACCGGCAATCGGGTCGTTCGGCCGGGTACTGGTCGGCGGACTCCCGTTCGGTGGGATGCATCTGCTCCTTTCGGGTGGGGTCGTGTCAACCCTGTTCACGAGCATCTTCGGTGTCCTTCCGGCCGCTTGCAACGAGCGGAGGGGAACTTGACCGTGCAGATATCAGTACGTACTGTATACGGGCCGCGACTCGAGCCACCCACTCGGGACAAACCGGACCATCCGTGTGAACTCCCTCCGCATCGACTCGCAGGAACGATCCGTCAGCAGTTCAGAGACTTCCGTGTCGGTGATCGACCGCTCCTCCGTCCGAACGACTACCCATAATCCGTGCTGAGTACAGCCCGCGTATCCAGCGCGGAGGAACCAACGACCCCCCTCGACAGCGTTCGGATGCCTTCCTGGTAGGATGAAATCGGGACCACACGACAGGACTTCGATCAGCCACAGAGGAAAATACACTTCACCGCGCCGAGAGAATCAGCCGCCTATGTGTGACGCGGAGGATCCCCTATGTACGTCGTGATCGTCGGGGCGGGCGAAGTCGGGACGGCTATCGCCGAGAGTCTCGCGGAGACCCACGACGTCGCCGTCATCGATATCGACGGGAGCCGCGTCGAGGCGCTGATGTACAACACCGACATCCTCGGTATCGAGGGTGACGGCACCGATCTGGACACGCTGGCGGAGGCCGACATCGAGGAAGCAGACATCCTCATTGCCAGTACTGACGACGACGAGACGAACATCGTCACCTGTAGCACCACGATGACGGTCACCGAGGCGTTCACCGTTTCCCGGGTCAAGAGCGCGAAATTTCTGCGGACGTGGCAACGGTCGAAGCGTGCGTTCGGAATCGATCATATGGTTGCGACGAATCTTTTGGCTGCCGAGACTATCGCACAAATTGCCGGCTTACCGGCGGCACGTGACGTCGAGATGTTCGTCGACGGACTCGTTCAGATGGCCGAATTCGAGATTCCGGAGTCGAGTCCCGTCGCCAACCTGACCGTCGAAGCAGCCGACCGCTACGATTCGCTCACGTTCGCCGCCGTATTACGTTGAGACACGGTGATCGTCCCTCGCGGGGAGACCGTCTTGTAACCGGGAGACGACGTGATCGTCATCGGAAGTCCCGATAGCATCCACACGTTCGCACACGAACTCGAACCGGGCACCGACGGAACACCAAACGTGCTCGTCGTCGGTGGCGGCGATATCGGCTACCACGTCGCCCGTCTCTTACAGGAACGTGGTCTGAAACCCCGTCTCGTCGAGCAGGATCAGGGCAGGGCTCGGGAACTCGCCGAATCGCTCAACGGGACCACGGTACTGGAGAGTGATGCGACGGATCGAGCATTCCTCGAACGGGAACACGTCGACGACGTCGATATCGTCATTGCGGCACTCAACAACGACGAAAAAACCTGCTCGCCGGCCTCCTCGCCAAGCGTCTCGGTGCCGAACGAGCCGTCGCAGTCGTCGATTCGGGAGGCTACGTCGACCTGTTCGAGGAAGTCGGCATCGACGTGGCAGTCAATCCACGCGAAGCGACCGCCGAAGAGATAACCCGGTTTACCCGTGAGTACCAAGCCGAAAACGTCGCGATCATTGAATCCGACCGCGCGGAAGTCCTCGAAATCGAGATCTCCGAAGAGAGCGTTCTCGTGGACAGACCGATCCGCGAGTCCGTCGCCGACCTTCCGGATGGGGTGGTCATCGGAGCGATTGCCCGTGACAGGAAATTGTCATTCCCAGGGGCAACACCGTCGTCGAGCGTGGGGACCACGTGGTCGTGTTCGTCGAAATCGGCTCGCTGAAGGAGGCCAGCAGTAAACTGTAGGATGCTCCATCGTCGCTCCCGATGAGGGGGATGGTAAGAACGGGAGATTTTTCCGGATTCGCAGGGAGGAGGTGGCATAATGGACGGTGACCAGTGATGGCGGTTCGAGTCAATTGGCGACAGAGCGTCGCGTTCACGGGCACGGTCATCAAATATCTCGCCGTCACCATGCTCGTCCCGTTGGCGATCGGTCTCCTCTACCGAGAGGATATCGTCGTCTTTCTCCTCTCGATCGGCATCGCGGTCGTCATGGGCCTCGCGCTGGAACGCCTCGACGACGACCCGCAACTCGGCGCTCGCGAAGCACTGCTCTTCGTGGCGCTAGCGTGGGGAGCCGTCGCCCTCGTCGGGGCAGTGCCGTACGTCATCGCCGGGTACGGCACCGAATCGACGCTCCGCTATCCCGTCAACGCGCTGTTCGAGTCGATGTCCGGGTTCACCACCACCGGTGCGACGGTTCTCGGCGCAATCTCGCTCGAACGTCACTCCCACGCACTGTTGATGTGGCGACAGCTCACCCAGTGGCTCGGTGGCATGGGGATCATCGTGCTGATGGTGGCCATCCTCCCCGAGGCCGCAGTCAACGGCGCGCAACTGATCGAGTCGGAAGCGCCCGGCCCGGAACTCCAGAAACTGACGCCGAAAATCGCCGAGACTGCCCGGCTGCTCTGGCTGTTCTACATGGGTTTCACCGTCCTCTATGTCGCCATACTGATCGGCCTCCACTACGCGGGGATGGCCCCGAACATGGACGTCTATAACGCCGTCGCGCACGGATTCACGACGCTGCCGACGGGCGGATTCTCCCCGCAGGCCGACAGCATCGCGGCGTTCTCGCCAGCCGTCCAGTGGGTCGTCGTTCCCTTCATGCTCATCGCGGGAATGAACTTCGCGCTGTTTTACCTGCTGGTGCAGGACGAATACGCCGAGTTCCTCCGTGATCGCGAACTCCAGGCCTATCTCGGTGCGAACGCCGGGATGATCGTCATTCTGTGGGGCTTTCTCTTCACTGGCTCGGCCCCACCCCTGGAACTCGGCGGCGTCACCGAGGGCGCCCTCGAAAACTCGCTTCGGCAAGCCACGTTCCAAGTCGCTTCGCTCCTGAACTCCACGGGATACGCGACCAGTGACTTCGCAGAGTGGGGAACGACCGCACAGGGTCTCCTGCTCTTTGCGATGTTCATCGGCGGTTCGGCCGGATCGACCGGCGGTGGCGTCAAAGTCGTCCGATGGCTGGTCGTCATCAAGGCCATTCGCCGGCAGTTGTTCACCACGGCCCATCCGAGCGCGATCAAGCCGGTTCGTCTCGGCGGCCACGTCATCGACGAGGAGGTCATCAGGGCGATCTACGGGTTCACGCTGCTGTACCTGCTCACCTTCGGCGTGGCGACGGTGCTCATCCTGCTCGACGCGGGCCGTGTCGGCCTCGATATGACGACGCTGGAAGCGGCCAGTGCGAGTCTGGCGACGCTCGGGAACATCGGTCCAGGGTTCGGGTTTCTGGGCCCATTCGGGAGCTACCTCGACTTTCCGGCCTCCAGCAAACTGCTGATGATCTTCCTGATGTGGATCGGTCGGCTGGAGATCATCCCCGTGTTCGTGATGTTCACGGGCGCGTTCTGGAACGAGTAACCGGTCTCCGTCTCCCGTATCACTCCGTCTCTTCGGAGGGTTCGCGCTGCACCACGAGGACGGGGCCGAGAAACCGGTCGGCGACCTGATCGGCCGGCATCCCGAACACGAACGTCGCCAACGAAGGATCGGATTCGCCCATGACGACGACGTCGAACGCGTCGGCTGCATCGACGATCGCGTCGAGGGCCGCCTGCCCGCGCCCGACGCGCGTCTCGATCCGCGAGGCGTCCATGCCCTGGTCCTCCAGTCGGTCTGCCAGTCCATCGAGAAGTGTCGCCACGTCCTCGTCCGTTTCCGCTTCCTCCGAGACGTGGTACAGCGTCACCGACGCGTCGGTCGCTCCGAACAGCCCCGCGACGACGCGGGCGAGGCGGTCGACTCCCACGGTCCCACGGACGGCGACGAGGACGTCTTCGACCGGCCCCGTCGCGTTCGGGACGAGTGCGGCCAGACAGTCGTGCTCGGTCGTCGTCCGGTCGATCGTCTTCTGGCCGTCGTGGGTGAACACGAGTCGCCGCTCGACGGTCGCCCCCGCCTCCTCGAACATCGCCTGGTACTCGTCGAGCCGTTCCGTGGCCCGATCCTCGAACTGCATCTGCGCCTGTCCCGGCGCCGTCTGCTCCGGAACGACGTGGTAGCCAAGCAGGACGACGTGGGCGTTCGCGAGGAGTTCGGGCACGCCCTCCGGAACCGACTCTCCTTCGAGGACGCGAAGCGGGACGAGTATGGATGGACGGTCAGTCATATCAGATGTCCCCTTTGAGTGTCACGCTCCCAGCGTAATAACGGTACCAGAGGTAGGAGACGAGCATCACCACGATGCCGATACCGATCGACGCGGGCTGCATGAAGGCGATCAGTCCGAAACTCGCGAGCGTCCCCACGGCCGGGACCACCGGGTAGCCCGGCACCCGGTAGCTGGGGGAGTACCACTCGGGATTCCGTCGTCGCAACACGATCAGGGCGACACACATCAGCCCGTACATGATCAGGTGGAGGAACGAGGCAACCTCCGCGAGCAGTTCGACTTGGCCGGTCGCGACGAGGACGAGGATGGGGCCACCGGCGGCGAGTAGCGCGACGTGTGGCGTCCCGTACCGGAGGTTGACCTCGCTCGCTTTGCGCGGGAGCAGTGCATCGCGGCTCAGTGCGTACACCGCTCGCGAAGCGCTGAGAATCGACGCGTTCGCACTCGAGAACGTCGCTAGCAGTCCGGCACCCAGAATCGCGACCGCACCGGGAAGCCCGAGGAACTCACGGGCCACCTCGACCATCGCCGTCTCCCCGAACTGGCCGAGCCGATCGGCTCCGAACGCGCTGGTCGCGACGAAGATTGTCACGACGTAAAAGACGGTGACGACCAGGACCGATCCGACCATCGCCAGCGGGAGATTCCGACCCGGCTGTTTGATCTCGCCCGCGACGGTCGCGACCTGGGCGAACCCCAGATACGACGTGAACACGAGCGCCGCGGTCGTCAACACCGGAAAGTACCCTCTCGAGAAGAACTGCTCCGGAACGGTGCCTCCACCGAACACGCCCACCGCGTCGAGAACACCGTACGAGAGAAAGGCCGTGAGGACCACGAGGAGGATTCCGACCACCACGTTCTGAATCTTCGCGGTGTTCTCCGTGCCGCCGATACTCAATGCCGTCAGTGCGGCACCGAACAGCAGTCCGATCCCGATGACGGGACTGAACGGGAGCGAGACACCGAGTTCGGCGAAGACGGCGCTCGCGTAGTGGCCGAGGCCGACGAGATAGAACGCGGAGGCGAACATCAGGCCCAGCCACAGTCCCAGCCCGACGATCGCCCCGTAGGCCGTTCCCATCCCCCGCGAGATGAAGTAGTAGCCGCCACCGCTCCGGGGCATCGCCGTGGCGAGTTCCGAGGTCGGCAGCGCCACGAGCAACGCGATCAGTCCGCCGATCGCAAAGGAGAGGGTGGCGGCGAGGCCGGCGTTGTTCGCCGCCAGTCCCGGGAAGACGAAGATACCTGCACCGATCATGGTCCCGATCCCGATCGCCAACCCGCCGACAAGCCCGATCGTCCGTTCGAGTTCGACGTCGTCGTCGTGAACGGTCGTCTCGTCGGTGACGGCTTCGGGCTCCGCGACGGGGGTTTCACCGGCGACGTTCTCGCCCGCTGACTCGACGTCGGGTGGCTGTTCGGTCATATCAGGAAGATAGTTTCAGCAGTCGGATAAAATCGCCGACGGTCGTACGGTGTTCTCCACGGGCAACACAGGGCAATGAGAGAGGGTATATACTGACCCGCCGTCGCTCCGAAGATGGTTCGGACGTATCGGGCCGTGTGGGCGGCGCACACACCGAACCGGATGGACAGGCCATTATGCCTGTAACCGAAATGGTGGTTCTAGATCCGTCTCCATGGTCACATTACTCGTCGTCGCCGGCCTACTCGTCGCCGCGTTCGTCGGGTTCACCATCGGCGGCTCCTCGACCGGCGTCGCGTTCGGGCCGGCCGTCGGGAGCAAACTCGTCAGGAAGGCAACCGCGGCAGGGCTCTTCAGCGTGTTCGTGTTCCTGGGCGCGTGGACGGTCGGTCGCAACGTCATCGTGACGATGAGCGAAGGGATCGTACCGGCCGCACAGTTCACTCCGGTGGCCGGTGTCGGCGTCCTGTTTTTCACCGGGGCGTCGCTGCTGGTCTCGAACATCTATGGCGTCCCCGCCTCGACCTCGATGACGGCCGTGGGGGCGATCGTGGGGTTGGGGCTCGCAACGGGATCGCTCAACGAGGCGCTGATGTTCACGATCGTCTCGGCGTGGATCGTCGCCCCACTCATCGGGCTCGCGATCGGTGCGGTCATCGGGCGGTACGTCTATCCCCAACTCGAAGCCCGGCTCTCGTTCACGCGCCTCGAACGACAGTTGATCCAGGTCGACCGCTCGGGCCGTGTTCCGCGCGTCCGGTTCAACAGGAACGCGGCGCCGCGCGATCTCATCGGGTCGGTGCTGGTGTTGGGGATCGCCTGTTACATGGGGTTCAGCGCCGGCGCCTCGAACGCTGCGAACGCAGTCGCCCCGCTCGTCGGCAACCGCGCAGTCACGATCGACCAGGGCGTACTCTTGGCCGTGGCGGCCATCAGCCTCGGCGGGTTCACGATCGCCAGACGCACCCTCGAGACGGTTGGTGACGGCATCACGGACCTCCCCATTCTGGCGGCGCTCATCGTCTCCACCGTGGGTGCGACGATCATCACCATCCTCTCGTATTTCGGCATTCCGGCGAGCCTCGCAGTGAGCACGACCTGTTGTATCATCGGCCTGGGCTGGGGGCGGGCGAGCCGCGTCGTCACGCTCGCGGAACTCGCCACACCGCCGTCCAAGACCGAGCCGGGGCCGAAACTCACCACTGATGCCCTCGCCGCCCCGTCGACCGGGGACGACAGACCAGCGGGGCCGACCGTGGGCGACCTCGCGTCCGGAGCGGTCCCGGAAACGGCCGATCAGCACGACGACCCTCCGTCCGTCCCTCCGATCGGCGAAGAGGACATCGAGGAACTGACCGCCGAGAGCTTGTTCGACCCGGCCGCGACGAGTCGAATCGTCGTCCTCTGGATCCTCACGCCGTCGCTCTCGGTCGTGGGATCGTACCTCCTCTTTGCCCTCGTCCTGTGAACCGCTCGCCCCGCAGAGAGCCGCGTCGCACGGTCGATACCGAGGGCAGTGAGACGGGTCCCGACGAGCGATGCGTCTCTGCCTGTGGATTCGACGGACGAACGTTTAATGCCCACGTGGATGAAGTGGTTGCCATGGTTCTCACCTCCGCCCGTGGAGGGCGTTGAGCGTGGCGGGAGTCGTCTTCTGGGCGCTCGTCGTGCTGGCGACACTCACCAGCCTCGCCACGGCGTGGGCGCTCGGTGCCAACAGTAACTCCCCGCCGTTCGCACCGGCGATCGGTGCCAACGCCATCTCGACGATGCGGGCGGCCTTCCTCATCGGCATCCTGGCTGCGCTCGGCGCACTCACCCAGGGCGGAGCGATCTCCGCGACCATCGGAGCGGGGCTCATCGACGGTGTCCAGATCACGTCGCTGGCGGCGACGGCGGGCCTGCTGACCGCGACCGGGTTCATGGTCTTCGGCGTCTACACCGGCTATCCGGTACCGGCGGCGTTCGCGACGACCGGGGCGATGGTCGGCGTCGGACTCTCGCTGGGCGGCGACCCCGCCATCGACACCTACCGCCGTATCGCGCTCTTCTGGGCGCTCGTCCCCCCGGTCTCGGGCGGGCTCGCCTATCTCACCGCCACCCTTCTCCGACGCGACGACATTCCGGAAACCGTCGGCGTCCCGTTGCTCGCGGCGGTCGTCGGGGGTATCGTCGCCAACGTCCAACTGGGGATCCTCCCCTCGCCGCCCGACGCAACCCAGAGTTCCGTCGCGGGGTTCATCGCCCGACGGATCGAGACGCCGGGGATCGGTGGGATCGACCCGCTAGTGATCCTCGTGACGCTTTTCGCCGCCGCGGCGGGGTTCCAGTTCATCCGCCGACGAACCCAGGCCTCGGCCGAGGTCGGGATCCGGACGTTCCTCGTGATCCTCGGGAGCGTCGTCGCGTTCTCCAGTGGCGGCAGTCAGGTCGGCCTGGCGACCGGACCGCTCGAAAACCTCTACGGGACCGAACTCGGCCTCCCAGGGATCGTCCTGCTGGCGCTCGGCGCGACCGGCATCCTCGCGGGCGCGTGGATGGGCGCGCCGAAACTGCTGCAGGCGACCTCCCGCGAGTACGCACAGTTGGGGGCCAGACGCTCGATCGCTGCACTGGTTCCCGGGTTCATCATCGCCCAACTGGCCATCGCACTGGGGATCCCGATTTCGTTCAACAACATCATCATCTCCGGCGTCATCGGCGGCGGACTCGCCGGCGGCTCGGCGGGCGTCTCACGCCGGAAGATCGGCGTGACCCTGGCGTTCTGGCTCATCACGCTCGTCGCCTCCATCGCGATCGGGTTCGGGCTCTACAGGGCCTTCGCCGCGGTGCTGGGCGGCTGATGAGCGCCGGTTAGCGCACGACGGTCACGGTCACGGGGGCCTCGCCGACGACGCTCGTCGCCACGGTTCCGAGCAGCCGGCGAGCGATATCGCCTCGCTCGCCGCCGTGACCTCCCATCACGACGTGGTCGACGTCGTTGGCGGCGACGTATCCGAGGATGGCCTCGGCCGGGTCGCCGGTTTCCACCGCCGTCTCGATCGTCCGGTCGACCTCGGCTGCCCGTGCCTTCGCTCGTTCGACGACGCGGTCGGCCCGATCGCGTGCGCTCTCGCGGCGATCCTCGCCTGGTTCGAGAACCCCGCCCTCGCTCATCGCCGCGTCGATCGGTGTCACCACGTTCAGGACGGTCACCCGACAGTCGAAGTGTTCGAGCGCCTGCGCGAGTGCCTCGTCCGACAGCGGCGATCCGTCGAGCGGGACGAGGACGTGCGATGGCGCCATAGCACACCTTGGCCCCCATCATACATATCGACGGTGGTCCGTCGACGCGCGGGTGGCGACGATGCGACGCCGACCGACCCCGCGACGTCGGGACACGCCAGACGCCGTCCGCATCACTCGTTTTCGTCGTCCGCAGGGCCCCGTATCTCCGTCTCCTCCGAGAGGTTGAGTTCGGCAACGAGACGAGCGGTCATGACTCGGTCGACGATCGCGAGCAGTTGCCTGTCGTCGGCCGTGTAGTCCGCGAAGATGCCGAGGGGGACTTCGCCACCGTCCATCCCGCGGTGGCCGCCGCCGCTGCCGACATCGGGAAACGCGCCGTCGAGCACGTTACCGATGTGGATCCGCGAATCGGTCGACCGGGCGGAGAGTTGGATGCCGTCCTCGACGATGCCGAATACGATCGCCGTCTCGACGCCCTCCAGTGTCGCGAGGTAGTCGGCCGCCTGGGGCAAGGCGTCACGCTCGCTCGTCCGACCGATCCCCGAGATGAGGACCGACCCCCGCACGGTCCGGTTCGTGATCGCCTCCGCGATCGCATCGACGGTCGCACCGGTGACCGACGGGTTCGAGAGAGTCCGAAGTAACGCGTCGTCCGCGTACTCGTGGAGCCAGCCCGCAGCCTCGTACTCCTCGCTGGTCACGCCGCGGAGGAAGCCGAGCGTCTCGCGACGGATCGCGAACAGGAGGGCCGTCCCCAGGGCGGCGTCCATCTCGGTCGCTCGCGATGGTCGACGAACCGCGCCGCGATGTCGGCGCTCGGGTGGTGGTCGATCACGATGTCGACCGGGGTCCCTTCCGGGACCCGATTGTTCGCCCCCGGAACCGCGTGATCGACGAACGCGAGCAGTGACCCCTCCGCCCGGTCTTGGACGGCTGCGGGCTCGAAGGGTGTCAGGTCGATGTCGAGGAGGTTGACGAACGCCCGGTTCTGCTGGTGCGAGATGTCTCCGCTGTAGAGGATGTGGTGTTCGTCGATGCCGGCAGCTATCGCGATCCGGCCCAGCGCGAACGCGCTCGCGAGACAGTCCGGATCGGGGTTGTTGTGACAGACGATGGAGAGTTTCTCGCCGTTCGCGAGCAGTTCTTCGAGCTCCTGTGCAGGAGGCATACCACACTATTGTGACGAATCTTACAAGCGTCTACTGCCTGGAACGGGCCGCGAGCGTCGGCGGTCGGGGCTCGCATCGCCCATCTGACCGAACGCGTCGCCTTCGAGGAGCCGAGGTACCGGACCGTCGGACGCTGGCGCGAGCGGTCGTGGATGGACTGTCGGCGCAGCGGTGGGCATACCGGATCGAGATGACGGGGCAGTTCTGGAGCGACTCGGATCGTTCACCACGATCCGTCACGCAGTGATGCGACTCGGCCCGGAACCCGCGGCAGTCGAAGCGGATTTCCCCCAACTCGGCGTCAATTCGACCGAGTTCGGAGAGACGTCCTTCGGCGGCGGCTGACGTCGGACGGGACGTGTGCGGGCGAAGGGACGACACGGCACACTTTGCATTCGAAAGTTCAGGACATCGATAGCCGAACCTCCGAAAGCACAACCCAACTGAACGTGGGGCCCGTACGTACGAGTAATGAGTGAGCGAACGAGCCAGATCGATATTCAGGGGATGAGTTGCGCGAACTGTTCGCAAACCATCTCCGACGCCGTCAAGTCACTCGACGGCGTCTCGGAGGCGAACGTCAACTTCGCCACCGACGAGGGATCGATCGCGTACGATCCCGAGGAGGTCTCGCTGGGCGAGATATACGACGTGATCGGAGAAGCAGGCTACTCACCAGTGACCGAGTCGGTCACGATTGGGGTCACCGACATGTCGTGTGCGAACTGCTCTGAGACGATCCAGGACGCACTCGAACGGACACCGGGCGTCGTCGACGCAGACGCCAACTTCGCGACCGACGAAGCACAGGTGACGTACAATCCGGCCGAGGCGACCCCGGGGGAGTTCTACGACGCCATCGAAGACGCAGGCTACTCGCCCGTCCGCGAGGACGCCGAGACCGACGACGGCCCGGAGGGCGATGCCCGGGAGACTGCCCGACAGGACGAGATCCGTCGGCAACTCCGGCTGACACTGTTCGGCGCCGTACTGTCGCTACCCCTCCTGGTGTTCATGGCCGCCCACCTACTGTCGCTCGGCCTCGTCGGAGACGAACTCTTCGGCATTCCGTCCGGCTGGGTCGCGTTCGCGCTGGCGACGCCCGTCCAGGTGGTGCTCGGCCGACCGTTCTACCGGAACTCCTACACGGCGCTCGTCACCAACGGCCGCGCCAACATGGACGTCCTGATCGCGCTGGGCTCGACGACCGCGTACGTCTACTCCGTGGCGGTCCTGCTGGGGTTAATCGCCGGCGGGCTCTACTTCGATACGGCAGCGTTCATCCTCGTTTTCATCACGCTCGGAAACTACCTCGAGGCCCGTTCGAAGGGTCAGGCCGGCGAGGCACTCCGGAAACTCCTCGAGATGGAGGCCGATACGGCCACCATCGTCGACGCGGATGGCAACGAGAAAGAGGTATCTCTCGACGACGTCCAGGTCGGCGACCGGATGAAGGTCCGCCCCGGCGAGCGGATCCCGACCGACGGCGTCGTCGTCGACGGCCAGTCGGCGGTCGACGAGTCGATGGTGACCGGCGAGTCCGTCCCCGTGGAGAAAGCGGCGGGCGACGAGGTGGTCGGGTCGACGATCAACGAGAACGGCGTCCTCGTCGTCGAGGCGACGAAGGTCGGGACGGACACGGCACTCCAGCAGATCGTACGGACGGTGAAAGAAGCGCAGTCCCGCCAGCCCGACATCCAGAACCTCGCGGACCGCATCTCCGCGTACTTCGTCCCCGCAGTCATCGCGAACGCCGTCCTCTGGAGCGTCGTCTGGTACCTCTTCCCTGCAACCCTCGCGGGATTCGTCGACGCGCTCCCGCTGTGGGGCCTCGTCGCCGGTGGCCCCGTCGCCGGCGGCGTCTCGGTCTTCGAGTTCGCGGTCATCGTGTTCGCCTCGTCGGTGCTGATCGCCTGTCCCTGTGCGCTGGGCTTGGCGACGCCCGCCGCGACGATGGTCGGGACGACCCTCGGTGCCCAGAACGGCGTCCTATTCAAGGGCGGTGACGTCCTCGAACGCGCCAAAGACGTCGACACCGTCGTCTTCGACAAGACGGGGACGCTGACGAAAGGCGAGATGGAACTCACCGACGTGATCGTGTTCGATGACGACGAGCCGCCGGTCGCCGACGGTGGTGGCTCCGTTACCGATGGAGGCCAGCTGACCGTCAGCGAGCGGTTCAGCGAGGAGGACGTGCTTCGGTTCGCGGCCACCGCCGAGAGCGCCAGCGAACACCCCCTCGCCCGGGCGATCGTGGAGGGGGCCGAAGCCCGCGGCATCGACGTGACCGACCCCGACGACTTCGAGAACGTTCCCGGCCAAGGCGTCAAAGCGGCCGTCGACGCCGAGTTCGGCGGAGGTCCGTCGGACTGGCCCGACGGTGGCGTCGAGATACTGGTCGGCAACCGGACCTTCCTGCGTGAGAACGGGATCGACCCCGCGCCCGCCGAGGAGACGATGGAGCGCCTCGAACGCGAGGGCAAGACCGCGATGCTGGTCGGGGTGCGCGGCGTGGAGAGCGAGCACCGCGCGGCGAGCGATGCCCAACCGGGATCGGCGGGCGAACTCGTGGGCGTGGTCGCGAACGCCGACACGGTCAAGGAGAGTGCGAAAGACGCCATCGACCAACTGCAGGAGCGCGGCGCCGACGTGATGATGATCACCGGCGACAACGAGCGCACCGCCCGCGCCGTCGCCGAACGGGTCGGGATCGCCCCCGAGAACGTCCGTGCGGGAGTGCTTCCAGAGGACAAGTCGGCCGCCGTGGAAGCCATTCAGGACGGTGGTGAGCGATCCGCGTCGGACCGGCGCCTCCACGGTGGTCGAAAGGTGATGATGGTGGGCGACGGCGTCAACGACGCCCCCGCGCTCGCGGTCGCCTACGTCGGTACGGCCATCGGGTCGGGCACGGACGTCGCCATCGAGGCCGCGGACGTCACCCTGATGCGTGACGACCCGGTGGACGTCGTGAAGGCGATCCGCATCTCGGACGCGACGCTCACGAAGATCAAGCAGAACCTCGTGTGGGCGCTCGGCTACAACACGGCGATGATCCCGCTGGCCTCGCTCGGCCTGCTCCAGCCCGTGCTCGCCGCCGGCGCGATGGCGTTCTCGTCGGTGTCGGTGCTGTCGAACAGCCTGCTGTTCCGTCGGTACACCCCCGATCACGACTACACGCTGCTCGACCGCTTCCGCTGAACGCCTCTCACTTCGACGGCATCTCCCACACGACCGACGGTGTCTCGTACATCGGGTGGTGACACAGTCCGCGTCGACGACTCCCTGGATGACGCGCTGACCAGCCGCTCTTTCGCGACGAGGCCGGCATCGACGTCGACGGATCCAGGGGACCGTCCGTGGTTGAACTCCTCTTTATCGGAATTGGAGCGATTTGTGAGGGGACCACTCTCGATACATAGACGTTTTCAGCGACACTCATCCAAACAACACTCGTCTCCGCTGGACTGATTCTGATTTTTGCGTTCTCTTATGCTCGATCCCGAACAACAGATGTATGACGGAATCACTCGCGGCGTCAAGACCTCCGTGGGGAGCGAGCGGAATCCGACTGTCCCATATCGAGAAGCACCTCGATCGGACTGAAAATCGAGACCGGTCGTCTCAGTGCATAGACAACGGAGTGTAGATGAGTCCTGCCCATCCCCCTTATGGAGACATCACGATCTCGAACCGTGCCCCGCCATCGGGCCCATCCGTCACAGACACCGTCCACCCGTGGGCCTCCACGATCCGTTTTGCGATGGTTAGTCCGAAGCCGGTGCCATCACTCATCAAAGAGTGGCCCGGTTCGAAAATCTCGTCACGCCTGTCTACGGGAATCCCTGACCCATCGTCTTCGACGTAGATGGTGTCTTCATCGACACGCCCAACACGAACGGTCACGTCCGTGCCACCGTGTTCGACAGCGTTTCGGAGCAGGTTCTCGAAGACGTGTTGTAACCGGTCGCGGTCGCCCTGGAAGGTCACTTCATCAGCTATCTCGAGGGTCGCCTCGTCCGTGTCTACCATTCCCCAACAGTTCCCGACGAGATCGATCAAACTGACCGACTCCGTTTCGTCTATCGTGTCACCCTGCCGGGCGAGCGTCAACGTGTCCATGACGATGGCCTCCATCCGGTCGAGCGCTTGTACGAGTGGACCGAGGTGTTCGCTTTCCGTTTGTTCATCGAGGATCGTTGCGCGGCCCTGTGCGACGTTGAGCGGATTGCGAACGTCGTGTGAGATGACACTTGCAAACTCGTCGAGGCGCTCGTTTTGACGACGGAGCTGTCGCGCCCGCTCAACGCGTTCGGTGACGTTTCGGGTGATTCCCACGAGACGGGATATTTCCCCGTCAGTAGTAACTGGCGCGAGGTTCGTCTGCCAGATGCGTGCTTCTTCGTCGATTTCTAGCTCCTCCTGATACGAGATCGGCTCACCAGCCTTGACACAGCGGTGATAGTTCGCTTCCAGTTCCACTCCCCGTTCCGCACCGAACACCTCGCGTGGTGTCCGTCCACGAACCTGTTCGGTGGTGATTCCAGTCTGTCGCTCGTATGCCGGACTGAGGCGGTCGAACCGGAACGTGATGTCGCCCGACGCGTCGACGTCGATGAAGAAAATCGCGTCGTCTGCATTGTTTAGAAGGGCTTTGTACTCTCTGGCGAGTTCTTGCAGTTCGTGTTCCTGTCCTTTCCGCTCGGTGATATCCCGGCTGTTGAGTAGAATGCCGTCGATGACAGGGTCGTCGAGCCGATTCCGCATTGTTGCCTCGATCCAGCACCAGGTGCCATCGGCGTGTTTGAATCGGACTTCGACGGTCCGGGATTCGTTCGGGGTTTCCACAACCGCCTCGACCGCGTCGGCGTTTCGCTCCCGGTCGTCAGGATGTACGTATTCGTATCCGGTACTCCCGACTATTTCCTCCGGATCGTAGCCGAGAACTCGGGTGACTGCGGGGCTTACGTACGTTATCGTTCCGTCTGTGTCGATGATCGTGGCGACATCGTTGGACTCTTCGACGAGCCTCCGATACCGCTCTGCCCGATTCTTTCTCCGTTTTTTCGAAGTCTCAGCGTCTTCCATTGGTGTCTCTTGGTGTGGAGGGTATAATAATGCCCAATATCAGCTATCCGGTATTCTCCACTCACGCATCAAAACTCATAGACTGCGCGGACTGTGCCCCTCGGATGATATAGATCCGACACACCGAGGATACCTCCGGCTGAGACGCCGAAATCAAACCGCGACGGCGACCCTCGAGACGGCCGGTTGCGACTGGTCATCTCGATACGTCCGATCGAATTCGACGGTTGGACGCCAATCGTTTTCCCCCACACTTCCCTCCACTGAGTCGTACCGATCGCCGGGTGCGTCACCGGCCGTGTGTACAGACAGTCACGTATGCCACTCGCTCAACTCCTCGAACAGTACGTCAGTCTCGGGATTCTCGTTCTCGCTGCAGGCCTGAGTATACTCAGTTTCCTCGCGTGGCGACGGGAACGTGATAGTCGTATGCGAACCGTCACACTCGGGTACGCGATGTTCGCCGCCTACGGGCTCATCGTGTTTCTCGAATACCCGTTGCTTCCGTATTTTCCGTACGCCACCCTCGAATTGCTCGAACACGGGAGTGCAATGCTCATCCTCGGTGGGCTCTTGACCTTCTTTATCACTTTGACGCGAGACTGAGCAATGTCGGACCCGGACCTCGAACTGGCCTCTCGACGAGAAATCTACCAGCGGATAGCCGACACGCCGGGCGTTCACTTTCGCGCGCTGCTCGACGAACTCGAGTACGCCCAAGGGACGCTCCAGTACCACCTCCGGTGGCTCGCCGACGAGGAGGTCATCGAGGTCTCGGACGACGGCAAGTACACGCGATACTATCCGGCTACCGAGTTCGACGAAGTCGATCGAGTCGTGATGAACGCATTGCGACGGGAGTACAGTCGCCGCATCCTCGCACATCTTCTTATGGACGGTCCGCTCTCGACAACCGAGCTCAGCGACCGCTTGGACAAGGCACAGTCGACAGCCTCGTGGCACCTCTCGAAACTCGCCGAGGCCGACCTCGTCACCAAGGAGCGCGACGGCCGGAGTGTCGTCTACGAGGTCAGCGACCCTGACCGGGTCAAATACCTCTACACGATTCACCAGCGCTCGTTCACTGACAAAGTCGTCGACCGTCTCTTGGGCCTCTGGGACAGCTACTAGCCCGAGGTGGCGCTCGACGGAATTCCCCGATTGCGGCCGCGTGAATCGTCCCGAAGACGAATCCGGCGTACGCGAACGAGTGGCCCCCACGGGCGCTGGAAGCGTTTTGCGTCAGTAAAGCCCAACACGCCACGACGAGCATCAGCAGTGCGCCCGCGCCGGAACCTGTCCGGTGACGACGAACCACGCGACGAGGACGCCGAGCCCGGCGTGTAGCAACGTGACGATCATCGCGAACGCGGAGGGTTCGACATGGATGCGTTGGGCGGCCTCGTGGAGCACACCGAACGCCTCCGTGTTGTAGGGGATGCCTGTGAGTACGGCCAGGTACAGCAACCGGTATGTGACGCGCGCGGCACCGCGGTCAAGGAGCCAGACGAGTTGCGACATTACGATGCTCCCGTCGTTTCGACGACATCGGGACAGCCATCCGCGTCCTGAAACCCGTTCGTCGTTTCCGGTCGTGTCGGACACTTTTCGTCGGGGTCGTTGATCGCGTCCCCATCGTAATCGGCGGGTGCCCGTCTCGTCGAAACGGTCCGATCGACGAGGTCGCTTTGCTGCTTTTCGGTCGCTTGGGTAGCACGCACGTCCCCGATCTGCAAGATGACAGGAACGGCCGCCACTATAGTAGCCTTTGTAAGTATTCGCACACCGGATCGCACGCAGTCTGGCGATCAGGTGTGCAAACAGTTCCAAACGCTACGATAGAACGACGATAGCCACGATGGTGATTCTTGCTTAGGTGTCCAGGACATGCCTCTCAAACTCGTCTGTCGTATGATACACTCCCTCGTGGATAATGATCGCTTCCAGCCCCTCCCACTCCGACGCAAGCGTCGTCGTTAGGGCGTCAACCTTCATGCAATCTCGACACGCGACGACGGTGACCGACTCGTGACGCGAGCCGAGCGACACGGTGGTCGCGTCGTAGATGTGATCCGTGCCGTTTCGCGACCGTCGGTATCCACCGGATGTTGCGACGTGCCAGTCCGTGTCCAGTATCTTCAGCGGCGTGTCGTCGCCGTATGGGCTCTCGATGGCGACCGGACCCGTAGGCGGGCACATGTCGCCACCTCCGCCGACGAACCCGCATCGACCAACACCTCCGAGTGCCTCGCTGGCCCGGTCGACGATGTATCCTTTCGCCAGACCATTGAGGTCGAGTTCGACGTCTTCAGTGACGTGAGACCCACTGATTCGGACGGTTCCGGTATCGAACCTCGTTGGAGGTGCTTCACCGTCACCGCGCAGGAACGTTTTGGGATCCTGTTCGACGCATCCCTGATCGATATCAAACACTCCCCCGGTTCGGTCGTTGTATTCGAGTCCCCGACAGACGATACGTGCGGCGTGGTCGTTCGCTACCTTGCCTTCGCGGTTGAGGTAGCTGACGGCACTCGCCGCGTCGAAGGCGTTCAGCCGTACTTCCATCGACCAAATATTACGATTCAATCCGATGAGATGGTGTTCAGATACGGGTGAAGAGTGAAACGGTCCGGGTTTTGAGTGCCGATGCACGAAGTCGCACGCTTCGGCGACAGTAGCGACCGCTTCGAGTTAGCATCTGTGGAGCGAGCCACGACTCTCGAACCGGTGATGAAGCTCAACATTAGACTTCGTTTGGCCAAACTATCATTTTTTAATTATATATTGATTATGCATATTTTGGGCATCGATCGGGCCGCTCCACCGTACACACCCGGGTACAGAAGGCTGATCCGCAGCCGACCGGTGGTGCCGATCAGAATTGCGTTGCGGTCGATGAGGTCGTACTTCAACCCGGCGTTGAGCAATATTGGCTGTACGACACCGTCGTTACCGACACCAAGCCTGCTTGACGTACGGTCCATTTTCGACGGACACAGCCGTCGACCGGAATATTCCTGTCTGAACGCCGCGAGCAACCTCTCGTCGACGAGCGACCTTTGGCCGTGGTTGCAGGCGGCCTGCCACCGCTTCGAACTTCGATTTCAGCATGTCACACACGAAATCGGAATGCTGCCGAACATATACTTGAAAAAGTAAAAGTACAAAACTAACATTATTCATATATTTTTGATCACGCCGGACCGAGTACCGCTGTAAATTGGGTACAAGCGTTTGTCGTCGCATGAAATCAGCCAATCTGATCCCGACCCCATAGAGAGCGGTAGGCCGAGAGGGGGTGTGCCGAATCCGAGTCCGGTGGCGTCTCGGACGGGATTGTGTCCCTGCGGAGTGCCGAGGATCAGGAGCCGATTTTAAACTCCTCCTTCCGAAATCGAAGTGAACGTACGGGCTGACCCTGGTATCGACGAATAGTACGGTCGCGTCCGACCGGACTGAAGCGCACGTACTCGGCGGCCCGAGAGCGGGAAAAGTCTATGTGAATGGTATACAAGAACTCGAAGTATGAGTGGCCGTCCAGACATCGTTCGGCCCGGCGAGGCCAACGACGAAGTGGTCAGTGATCTGCTTGCAGAAGCGAAGAGTGGGTGGTATGGTGATGCAGCGTTTTTCCGCGCGATGGCACACGTCCCGCCAGTATTCAAGCGTATCGTTGACACGTTTGAGGCGTTCGGTCAGGGAAAGCACATCGATCCGGCGCTCTTCGAACTGATGCGACTGAAGATTGCGGAGTGCCACCAGTGTGCGTACTGTGCGACGGTCCGGACGCTCGAAGTCCGCGACGAGATCGCCGACAAGGAAGACCACGTGTTCGGCACAATTGACGAGGAGGGACTGACGAGAAGGGAGTATCTCGCGGTTCGTCTCGCACAACAACTCTCGGAGGATCCCCACAGAATCACGGAGGAGCATTTCGTGGAACTTCGGGACGAATACACCGAATCGGAAGTCATCGAGCTACTGTTGTTCGGTAGTCTCGAAGTGGGACTGGATCGTTTCTGTATTGCGCTCGAACTCCAGACGACCGGTGACGGACCCTATCCGGACGATATTTCGTATCCCCTGGGGGATGATCGGACGGAGCATTAGTGACTGCCACCCTACCGAAGATCCAGTTCACGGACGGACGAAGCTTCCACGACCGGTCCAGATCCGAAACGTGCGTTTGGACTGGAATTTTTCGCCGTCGGACTCCGCCGGCAGCCGATTTCTACCGACAGTAAATTTATGACTGGGCAATCTGTTGTCACAGACGACCTTCCAGCTATGAGTCAAGTCAACACGATTGCCAACGTCACCGACGAGGTCGACGGTGACGAGGCTGTCGATCAAAATATCTCCGCGGGTATCGCACTCGCCGACGTGTTACGGACGACGCTCGGGCCAAACGGTCGTGATAAGATGTTGGTCGGCGATGGACAGGTCGTTCTGACGAACGACGGTGCGAGTATCGTGGATCGGATCGATATCGAGTCACCGGCCGCGAAACTCGTTTCCGAGGTTGCGCACTCGCAAGGCGGTGACATCGGGGATGGAGCAACCTCCGCGATCGTGTTGTCGGGGGCCCTTCTTCGCGAAGCGAACGAACTGCTGGAAGACGGATTCCATCCGACGACCATCGTAAACGGCTACGGGGAGGCGGCCACACGAGCCAGGAACCGGTTGCCCGAACTCGCGACGTGGGAAAACCACGACGACGAGACGCGTCGGCGGATCGTCGAGACGTCGATAACCGGACGCTGGGATGCCGAACGCACTGCCTTCTTAGCTGATCTCGCTGTTCGAGGATATCAGGCGGCGCGAAGCACCGACGGCCCGCGACTGGAGAACGTGACGATTCACGGAATCGCAGGCGGTGGAACGGCCGATTCGAAGCTACTGGACGGACTCGTCATCGATACCGACCGATCCTCGACGTCCGTCTCCGATGTTCCAGCACCACTCCCGCGACGTGTCGAAGACGCCAATGTCGCGGTCGTCGACGACGAACTGACTATACAGAGTCCGGAGTCGACACCGCAACTTTCCGTCGAGGATACCGACGCACTTCGGCGACTTCAAGCGTTCGAGACAGGTGAGTACGAACGATACGTTGACACGCTCACGACCCACAATATCGACGTACTGTTCTGTCAGAAGTCGATCGACGACCGACTCAAGGCTCTCCTGGCACAAGCCGGTATCCTCGCGTTTGAACGGACTCGGCAAGACGAAGTCCACAAACTCGAGCGTGCGACGGGTGCCTCGCCGATCATGCGACCCGGAGAACTCAACGTGGGCGCAGTCGGTCACGCTCACGTCGTCGAACGACGGACACTCGGGGCCTCGGAGTTCACCCTCGTCCGAGATTCGGCATCGACACAGGTTTCGTTGCTCCTTCGTGGCGGGACCGACCATGTCGTCGATGAAACCGAGCGGATCGTTGTCGACGCTATCGACCTGCTCGCATCGTTCGATGCTCGCGCCGGTGTGGTGCCTGGCGGCGGGGCGACCGAAGTGGCACTTGCGGCGGATCTGCGTACCTGGAGCCGCAGCATCGGTGATCGGACACAGATCGTCGTCGACGCCGTTGCCGATGCCCTGGAGACGATCCCACGCACGCTCGCTCGGAACGCCGGACACGACCCCATCGACACGCTGTTGGAGCTTCGACATCGCCACGACGATGGGGATGCGACCGCGGGTCTCGATGTCAACACAGGAGACGTGGCGGATATGTACTCTCGTGGAATCGTCGCCCCGGTCCGTCTCAACGAGCGTTTGATCGCGAACGCGACCGAGGCCGTGACGTCCATTCTCCGGATCGACGGCATCATTCACGTCGACGAGCCGGTTCACGAGGACGGAGACGACCACGACCATCAGCATGCCATCAGCGGTGGATTCCAGAGTGACTCACACGGTTATCCCTGGGCGATCGGGCACTGAGAGCTGCATCGTTCACCCTGACGAACACGATTTTTGGCCGATGACTTCGGGCCCAGTCCTCCCACCGTTCTTGTACTCGGACAGACCGATCGCGTGTATCCACCACGGACGTTCAAGAACGGATCGATGGCTCGGCGACCGGGTGAAGAATAGATAGGCGGCCGGCCGACTACGACGGCCGTGCCGCTGTCCCACGTGATTTGCTTTTGATATCTCCTAATCGGTCCGGATCGATGTCGAAGTTGAAGGCCGCTTGTGGCACGGACACCGTAACACAGGTGTTGGGTAGGTCGACAACGCCGGCCAGGCGACTCTCGACCGGGATGGTACTCAGTGAGAGGTACGCCTGTTCTCCGGTGTAGCCGAAGTTCTTCAGATAGTCGATGGCATCGAGACAGGCCCGACGCATACCGACGTTGGCGTTCTTGTAGTGTTGTGTTCCGTCCTCGTCGACCGAGTAGCCTTCGAAGGTGATGTACTCGGAGAAGTCCGGTTCGACGTTACCGGGTTTGAAGATTGCGTGATCGAGACCGAACTTCTCCATGCCACCCTTGATCACATCGACGCGGAAGTCGATCCAGCCGGCCATCTCGATGGCGCCACAGAACGTAATCTCGCCGTCACCCTGCGAGAAGTGGATGTCGCCGGTGATGAAGTTCGCCCCGTCGACGAACACCGGGAGGTACACACGCGAACCGCGGCTGAGGTTCTTGATGTCACAGTTCCCCGCATTTTCGCGGGGCGGAATGGTGCGAGCGGCCTCAGTTTTTGCCTCCTCGACTTCCTCGTCGTCCATCGAGCCGAGCATGACGTTCTCGGGTTCGGGTGGGAGTGCAAGGGGCGGTTCTTCCTCGCGGGTTTCGTGGTTGACCGCCGTTTCCGCGTCTGGCCCGTCGTCAATGAGTTTCTGCTCGCGCCGGTTCCATTCCTCGAGGAGTTCGTGTGACGGCGCGGTGCCGAGAATGCCCGGATGTGTGAGGCCGGCGAACTCGACGCCCGGAATGTGCCGGGACTTGGTGTACACACCGTCGAGATCCCAGATCGATTTCCGGGCTTCCGGGAAGTGGTCCGTAAGGAAGCCGCCACCGTTATCCAGTTCGAAGATCCCCGTGAATCCCCACTCGTGATCCGGGAACGCTCCGATGTCGAGGATATCGACGACGAGTAGGTCACCAGGTTCGGCGCCCTCGACCTCTATCGGACCGCTCAGGTGATGATTCGGTGTCAGGTCCATATCGCGGATATCGTTGGCGCTATCGTCGTTGTTAACCTGACCACCGGTCCAATCCAGACACTCGACACGGAACTTCTCTCCCGGCTGAACAGTTGAAGCGGGTGGCGTGTCCGGGTGCCAACGGTTGACGATCGGATCCGGTTGCTCTTCTGGCGGCGCATCCGTATCTACCTCGAAGACGGTTTCTGGCATGCTCCGGTCAGACAACTATGATAATCCATTATATATTTTGCGACGAATAATCATGATTAACTCACCGGAGCTCCCGCAGTTTTACCACCGGTGCGTTCGTCCCTTCGTATCATGCCCGAGGAACGTTCCGACATCGAAGACGGCGTCGAACTGTATGTGAGCGCCTGGAAGTTGTTTCGTGACCAACCGTTCGACGCCAGCGGACTCGCCAAGCGGCTGATCGAACGCGACGAGTACGAACTGGTGGCTGATGAGCGGGAACCGGAGGCCTCACTCGACGAACTCGTACATTACGGGCTACTGGAACGGACCGATTCCGGATACCGGATCGCTGTCGAACCGAATGCCGCTGCCGACGAGTTACAGGGGACCGAATCCTTGCGAACTGCGGCGGTCGACCGTCTGATTCGATCGGCACTCGTCCGAACCAGCGAGAGATCGGACTCGGGTGAGTCGCTCTCGTTCGAGGGGGAGTCGTACACAGTCGTCGAACTTTCTCCCGGAACGACGGTGGCCGATGGGATCGAGTGCGTTACCGAGGCTGTGACCGAGGACGAGAGACGAGGCGTGGCCATCACGACAGCCGGCACGAACGCGGCTCAAGCACAGCAAATCGCCGATAGACTCACCGAACGACAGTGGGAGAAAGCAGGGACCGACGTAGTCGGGGGGGACTCGTCGGAATCGGAACTCACCTTTCGCCTGTTTCTCGATCGCTCTAGTCGCAGTTGAAAGTCAGTATCCACCCGATCGTACGCGATCTTGCCATGGAGTGGACGAACAGTTTCAAACGCGATTGCTGTGTCACCGACTCGGACAATCGTTATTGTCGAACTGCCGGCCACGGTCGCTCGCGCTCCAAGTGGAATTCGCGCTGGGACGTTCATATCGGAAAATTATAAATATCGGATAGTCATGGTTAGATATGTGATGTCACACCAGACTACAACAGCGGTCAGTAACCGAACCGGTTGGAGGGAGACAAATGCCACTGTATGAAATTCTGGGGATGGGACTCCTGTTTGTCGGAGGAGTCCTCTTCGTCAACGGACTGTGGCTTCTCGGATATGGGGGCGATCGGGACGTCGCGGTATTTAATTTCCTCACAGGGCTGATAACGTTCTTGATCGTCCTCTGGTGGGCCTTCGGCGGCGATGCGTCCGACGGTACGCCGTTCAACGCAGCGGGAACGATGTTGTTTTCGTTCACGTATCTCTGGATCGGCGCAAACGCGATCCGTGGTGTCGAAGACCAGCGTTCCTTCGGCTGGTACTGCTTTTTCGTCGCGTTGACCGCTGCACCGACTGGCTATCTGGTCTTGCTCACCGGCGATATCGGACTCACCGCACTGTGGTGGGTGTGGGCCGTACTCTGGGCTTCGTTCTTCGTTCTCCTTGGACTCCAGCGTGATGATCTCACCGTTCCAGTCGGCTGGTTCACCGCAGCAACCGGTGTCGCTACCGCCGTCGGTGGCTATCTGATGGCTTCCGGTTTCTGGCCCTGGGCATAAGATAACTTATATTTCCAAATTGTTAAGTAGATATACTATGCACATTGTCGTGGGTGACCATCACCCACGATCCCAATGCCCGAAGTAAAATTCGAAGTCGACGTGGACAGTCCACCCGACGAACAGCCCGGAGCCAATCCGTTCAACCGCTGGCATCCCGACATTCCCGCCGTGGTCGAAGTCGACGACGGCGAGACCGCCCGTCTCGAAGCGCTGGACTGGACCGGCGGCCAGATCACCGACAACGACGACCCGAACGAGGTTCGGGACGTCGACCTGAGCCAGGTTCACTACCTGGCCGGGCCGGTTCACGTCAACGGCGCCGAACCTGGCGACCTCCTGAAAGTCGAGTTCCTCGACATGGGACCGCTCAACGGCCGCGCCGAGTGGGGGTTCACCGGTACCTTCTCACAGCAGAACGGCGGCGGCTTCCTCACCGACCACTTCTCGAACGCCGCCAAATCTATCTGGGATGTCGACGGCTACACGGTGTCCTCCCGACACATCCCCGACGTGCGCTACGAGGGGAAGATTCACCCCGGACTGGCAGGGTGCGCGCCCAGTCAGGAACTCCTCGAGGAGTGGAACGAACGCGAACAGGCACTCATCGACAAGTTCGAGGAGGACCCCGAATCGATCCCGAACCACCCGACCGGCGAACACGAACCCGGGGTGGCGAATCCGCCGACGCTCGAGGGCGCCCAGATGGGGGAGATGGATTCCGAGGCCGCCGAGGAAGCCGCCGAGGAGGCCGCTCGAACCGTTCCACCCCGCGAACACGGCGGCAACCACGACATCAAGGACCTCTCGATCGGATCGACCGTCTACTTCCCCGTCTACGTCGAGGGCGGCAAGTTCGGGGTCGGCGACTTCCACGCCTCACAGGGCGACGGCGAAGTCACCTTCTGTGGCGCCATCGAGATGCCCGGCTACGTCGACTGCAAGTTCGAAGTGGTCAAAAACGGCATGGAAGAGCACGGCGTCACCCACCCCATCTTCGAACCGGGACACCGCGGCCCCAACTTCGAGGACTACGTCACGTTCTGTGGCTACTCGGTCACCGAGGACGGCGAACAGAAGTACATCGACTCACATACGGCCTACCGCCGGGCGTGTCTGCAGGCCATCGACTACCTGAAGAAGTTCGGGTACACGGGCCAGCAAGCCCTCCACATCCTCGGCACCGTACCCATCGAAGGCCGCCAGAGCGGCGTCGTCGACGTCCCCAACGCGTGCTCGACGCTCGCACTCCCGACCGGCGCCTTCGAGTTCGACCTCTCACCGGGCAGCCTCGGCAACGCCGAGGACCGCGGCAACCTCGTCGTCACCGACGAACCGCTCGGGTAGAGCGGTAGACGGCATCTCTCTTTTTGCCACTCGAGGGACGGACAGTCCGTGAGACGCGTTCGAGAGCACGTGGGGCCGGATTATGAGGGTGTGGATATGGTCCCCAGAATAATTTTCCCACAGTAGTACGAACGGTAGTGATATCAACATGTCCGACAAGTTTGAGACTTCGCAGGGTCGTCGGATATCTCCGCCGGAGCGATTTGTCGAGCAGGCCAATATCACCGACTCTGATATCTACGCCAGGTTTGAGGATCAGTGGCCGCACTGTTGGGGGCGGGCAACTGAGTTCCTCGACTGGGATCGTTCCTTCGACACCATCATGGAGCCCATAGATACCCCTCCCTATACCCGGTGGTTCGTCGGGGGCGAACTCAACGCATCGAAAAACTGTGTCGACCGTCACGTCCAGGCCGGACGTGGTGACGAGCCAGCACTCCAGTGGATCGGCGAACGTGGAGTGACGAAAACGTACACCTACTCGATGCTTCAGCGTGAAGTCAACGAAGTCGCAGTGATGCTCCGTGAGATCGGGGTGTCCGCCGGTGATCCAGTGGCGCTCTACATGCCACGCGTTCCGGAACTTCCGATCGCGATGTTGGCAGCCGCGCGTCTTGGCGCCCCGCACGTCGTCGTATTCGCGGAATATTCGGGCTCTGTTCTCGAGTCGTTCATGCGAGAGACCGGCGCACGAACCCTGGTGACTTGCGACGGCTTCTATCGGGACGGCAAAGTACGGGCGCTCAGCAGTGAAGCCCGGAAAGGAGTCGGAGAACTGCCGTGGGACGTCACGAGCGTGACACTGCCTCATATTCATGACGAAAGCCCGGACTTCGGGCACGATTTCAGGCGCCTGCGTGAGGAGTGCCGCGGCGAAACGATAGCGCCGGTCCCCCGAGCGTCGAGCGATCCGCTATTTTACTGCTACGCCTCGGGTCCGTCCGGAGGGCCGATGGGAATGGAACACGTCGTCGGGGAATATCTCTCCTACGTGGCCTGGACGGCGGCGACGGTTCTCGACCTCAAACCAGCAGACACGTTCTGGTGTCCCGCCGGTATCGAATGGATCACCGGACATTCATACGTCATCTATGGTCCGCTCGCCCACGGAGCGACGAGCATCCTCTACGAGGGGGCACCGGCATATCCGGACAAGCATCGTCCGTGGCGAATTATCGAGAACAACGACGTCACACAGTTCTATACGACACCGACTGCCATTCGGACGTTCATGGAGTGGGGAGGGAAGTATCCGGACGTACACGATCTCAGCTCGCTTCGACTGCTGGGTACCGTCGGCCAACGTATCGAGGCGGAGACGTGGCAGTGGTTCTATCGGAACGTCGGGGGCGAACGCTGCCCTATTGTCGATACATGGTACCAAGCCGAGACCGGTGGGATTACCGTCTCGACGATCCCTGGGGTTGGTGAGATGAAGCCCGGCTCGGTCGGTCCACCGCTACCCGGGATCGAAGCGGTGGTGGTCAATGCCGAAGGAGAGCGTGTCGATCCGGGAGAGGCAGGATATCTGGTCCTCGAGAGGCCTTGGCCGGGGATCTTCAGACCGGTAGGAGAACCGGATCATGAGGCGCGAGAGTACTGGACCGAGTTCGGAACGCCCGGAGAAGACTGGAGATACTTCACCGAAGATGGAGCGATGGCCGATCGGGACGGATACGTCACCGTCCTCGGGCGCCTCGATAACGTGATTAACATCGGTCACTACAGCAAGAACCGCGTTCACGTGAGCGAGATCGAACGAGTCATCGCCGAACTCCCCGATGTTGGAGATGTTGGAGTTGTCTGTGGCGGACACGAGATCATGGGGGAGGCCCCGTACGCATTCGTGGTCACTAACGACTCTACCGACCGAGATTTCGAGACGCGCATCGCCGAGAAGGTGGAACGTGATCTCGCCGCACAAGCCCGTCCCGAAGCGGTTTTCAGAGTTTCTGAACTCCCCCGAACCTACTCGGGCGGTATCTTGCGTCAAGTACTGGTGGATCTGGTGAACGGCGAACGACTCGGTGATACGGATCTCCTCCGCAATCCCGACGTTTTGGACGACATTGCGGTCGAGATACGCCACCGTCTCGAAGGCGGTGAGTTACCCTGAAGGGCCACCGACGACCCGGATTCACCGTTCGTCGAGCGCAACGACGGCGCAAGCGTCCGTTCCAACGGAAGTAGCGTCCACGTCTCGGCCGTCCCTTTCGCGTCTCCAATACGCTACACCTCGAGTGTCTCCTCGGTCGCGACCTCATCGCCGACGCTTATCGTACCCCCGTAGTCGTCCTCCGGTACCTTCGTGATGAGCATAACGGTAAAGAAGTGTTCGAACGCCTCTCTCGGAGCCCAGTCCGGGAGTGTCTCCTCGCGATAGTCCGCGAACCGCTGCTCAAAGTCCTCGATGGGCTCTCCGGTGTCAGGATCTCTCGAGGGAACGACACAGCGTGCGCAGGCTTCAGCACCCTCGAACCAAGTCCCATCGATTTCGAATCCGGAAGGATTGTCGCCGAGGAACCGGTCCTCCCAGAAAGGCGGAACGCCGCCGATTTCAATATTCGGTCGAAGGCGAATCCGTGCTCCCGCGACGGTCATGTCGTCGAACCACGATGCAACCTCCTCGAGAGTTCCAGTGCTAATGATGGAGGGACCCAGTTTCGGCCGATCGATAAACGACGGTGGTTCCCGGTGGCGCAGTTCAACCGATTCTCCGACGAATTCGCTGAACCATTCACTTGCGGTATCACGTTCGGTTTGTAGATCGAACGTGACTTCGTTCCCGCTTTCGCGCACGGTCAACGTGAGTTCGTGAGTCTCCGGATCGAAGGCTGACCGTACCTCGTGTGTGTGATCGATCTCTTTTCCGTTGAACGTTTTGCCGACTGAATCAAAACGATCCTCAATCACGTTGTTTTCGTCGGGATCCAACATCGCGTACTCCCGGTCTCCCCGAAAAGTACCGGCGTCGTTGATGCTGATGGTTTCGACTGTCATCCGATCTAATCCCTTGATCGGGTAGACCCAGAGATTCTCAATGTAGGCCATCAGTATGCGGTGGGTTGGATGATCTGATAAAACTTTGTCGAACCCGTTCGAGTGAGAACGACACGCGACAACCACCAGCCCAACGGTAGTTAACAACACATGTGGTGTTAACTTCATCGAACGTCGACTCAGCCGTAGTTACAGATCAACCCCAACGCGACAGGTGCCGTCACTTCGGGAGACAAGAATTTTCAAACTAACGTTAATTTCGACCAATAGTCGTTTCCTCGTATTTCACACTAGAATAGATATTATATATTGATATAAAAATAAGTTTGTAATGAATATAATCACTGAATAATTTGGCATAATACACTACTAATAGCCAAAATAATGTCCGAAAAGAACTCATATTGCAAAATACTGGGGACGTGTTACCCGAATATCACCCTGCAGTGTGTTCGTTTATCAGTTTAATATGATAGTCGGCGCAGTGAAATATGTTCGATGTAACCTCGAGGAGCACGCCGTAACCGGGCCGTTTCTATCCCCCCAGTCACGAAATTATTTTCACCTTTTGCTCACGTGTCTCGTTTTCACTTTCGAGCGGATAGCCGCAAGTAAAGTATGACGGTCTCTCCCCAACGGTTGTTTCACGATTCGGTCACGTCTCGTGGGAATGGGAAGTAGTACAAGAACAGCGACGTTGATCGAGTAATTCCGGTAGGTAGAACGTATCACCACAGTCCGTACATCTCATCTGAACTGAAACATCCACCTCGAGATCGCCCGTCTGAAGGTGGCCGTTCTCCACCCCGCGGTCGATCGTACTCTGGATCACGTTTACTGCTCTCGATCTGGCACCCTGAGTGGTATTGGTTATCTGATCGAATGGGGGGAGAGATTCGTCGGGAGTCACCTCGACACAATTCTGTAAATGTGATCGGGTAGTGACGTGTGAAACGAATGCAGATTCGAGCGTCGAAACGTCAACCCCCGCGTCCGACAGTCGAGCACGCACCTCAGCACGCTTGATATCTGATGTCGAATCGTGCCGGAGAACTTCGTACACGTCTTCCGCGATCTCGTCTCCGGTCAGTGCCGCATGGAGGCTCCGGTTTTGCTCGACATCTGCATCTTCAAGGGCCCGAGCGACGATATTCTGGTTGAAATACGCTGCGATCTTGCGAAAACTATCACCGGCTCTCCGTTTGGTCGAAAGCTCCGAGAGCAACTCCATGGAGTCAAACCGGGAAGCGGTCCGCTGAACTTTACAGCAGGGGGGGTCGTCCAATCCGTCACCGTCTTCAGGTCCAGACGTATCGGAAGCCGGCGTCACGCTGAGTGTTTACTCGATTCTCGATAATATCGGTTGCGATCAACGGAGCGATACACGATTTCGAGTTGTTCGAATCAGTTTTTTTAAGCCACGAACGTTCAGATATACGATGACCGAATGAGCGAACCTACGAACCCGAGAGCAAACGACTCACTCGCTGCTGGGAAACTTTCGCTCTCCGTTCGAAACATTGGCGGTATTCGCGAGAAGCAGGTGACGTTCGAACCGGGTGTGACACTACTTACCGGCCCGAACGCAACCAACAGGACTTCTCTCCTCAGAGCGTTTATTGGCGGGTTGGGCGGTTCGGCTGGCGTACTACGACGTGGGGCCGATAGTGGGCATGTCGGAATCACGATCGACGACCAGGAATACACGCGTCGGTATGAACGCACGGCAGGTGGAATTCACACGACTGGCAACCCGTATACTGAAATCGAGGATGTGGTTGATCTATTCGTCTCTCTGCTCGAAGATAATCCGATTCGGCGCGCAGTCCGTTCCGGAGCGGATCTCACAGACTTGCTTCTGGCCCCTGTCGACACCGACGAACTCGAAGCGGAAATTTCATCCCTCAAATCGGAGCGGAAACGAATCGACGAACGGTTGAATTCGATCGACAGGGAGCGGAACCGTCTCCCCAAATTGGAGAATCGCCGGACTGATCTCCGAGAGGAGATTGCGGAAATCGAATCGAAGCTCGACGAGTTGCGTGACGAGACCGGGAACGTAGAATCGGTGGAGACGGAGTCGGACGAAATCGAGTCGATCCGGCGCGAGTTTGAGAAGACACAGACGGAACTCAAAAAGACCGAATCGGAACTCGAAACCCAGCGAAGTATCCGGGAGGAATTACAATCGGATTTGGAGCAGATTCGCGAAGAACTCGCGGAACTGGAACTGCGTAAGGGAGAACTCGAAGAGATCACACAGGATGTGGATCGCCTCCAAGAGCGAGAAACCACACTCTCATCGACGGTCAACGAGCTATCTACGATCGCCAAGCAAACCCGTGACGTATTGGCCGGAGACGAGACGGTCGTATCGGAGTTGGCGCCCGATGATACGGTGAGTGACCTGGATCCGGCAAGCCAGTCGATAGAGTGTTGGACGTGTGGAAGTCAGGTCAAGCGCCACGCAATTATGGACCAACTCGATGCAATCGAGCAACTCGCCGATAAAAAACGAGCAGAACGTCGGCAGGTCCGTACTCAGCTCGATGAGTTGGAATCCCAGCGAAACAAGATCGAACAGGGAATCGATCGTCATCAAGAATTGACCGACCGCGAGCGCGAGATCCGAGAGGGACTCGAACAGCGAACAGAGATAATCACAGAACTGGTCGATAAAGCCGAATCACTCCGTGAAAAGCTAACGGAGAAACAATCCGAGCTAGAGGCGGCGCAAACTGAGGACAGCAACGAAGAGCTCAACCTGTATGAAGAAGTGAGTGAACTCGAGTACGAACGAGGGCAACGTGAACAAGCGCTCCAAGAGGTCAACGAGGACATAAGCGAGATTGAGTACCAACTCGGAAAGTACGAGGATCTTGAGGCTCGTCGGAACGATCTGACGGATGAGTTGAAAGCTCTCCGGTCACGGATCGAAAGGATCGAACGGACGACGGTTGAGACGTTCAATCAGCAGATAGAGGCGATCATCGATCGACTCGAGTACGAGAACATTGCACGGGTGTGGCTGGAACGACGTTCGAAGGGGAATGACACCACGTTTGATCTCCATATCGTCCGGGAAGACGAATCGGGGACGGTGTATGAGGATTCCATCGATCATCTCAGCGAAAGTGAACGAGAAGTAGTGGGAATCGTGGTCGCCCTGACTGGCTACTTGTCTCACGATATACAAGAAGAGGTGCCGATACTCCTACTGGATTCGTTAGAGGCCATCGATGCTGACCGAATTAGGGAGCTTGTCGATTGTATCAGGACTCACAGTGAATTTCTTGTCGTCGCACTCCTCGAGGAAGACGCTGCGGCGTTTCAGAATTCATATCACCGGATCGACGCTACGGAGCAACTTAGCTGATTGTCCTCCGATCACCCACTCTGCCCCGGGCAGACGAGCGAATTAAACTGAACTGGGTCAGGTTCTGTCGTCCAAAGTGGGTGAGGGGTCGTCGTAACGACGATTTAGGTGTCGCTCAGGCACTTTGGTCCCCCGTGTATATCGATGACGACCGTCGAGAATGTCATATGCGTGTCGAAAAAAGTAGCTCGTAGCGCGGCCAACCGTGTCGATATCCGTTCGCGAGCGGCTTCAATATCCGAGTAGAGCACCAGTGCGTGCTTGATGAGTCGGTGATCTTCCCTGTCTCGCGCCCGAAAGTGATCGATGAGCGTGCGGATTTCGCCGAAGGGCAGTCGCGTGTCGGCCGGTCGGGAGAGCGTCGTCTCGCCGGCCTCGACACGGCGCAGCTGACCCTGCTCGACGAGATCCTGAATTTCTGGGTCAGTGATGCCTGACACAGTGTTTCTCAGATAGCTATAAGTTAACTTGGCTCACAGTCGACCCCACCAGCGAACCGTTATGCACCATCGTCAGTAGTAGTCTGGTGGTGGTGGCGTCGCAGCACACCAACTTTGTTTGCAACCGTCGCCGCTAGGTCTCGGAATGCTTCTGCGGTCTTCGCGTCGTCCTGACGAACGATCGGCTCGCCGGCGTCGGCGCCCACACGGATCGCCGGATCCAGCGGAAGCGATCCGAGGTATGGGACATCGACCGTGTCGGCCAGAGTTCGGCCACCATCCTCGCCGAAGATTTCGTGAGCGTCTCCGCAATTAGGGCAGACAAAGCCGCTCATGTTCTCACCGACCCCGACGGGACTATCGAGTACGCAAACCCGGCCGTCGAGTCGGTCACTGGGTACGAGCGAGACGAGGTACTGGGAGAGAATCCCCGACTCTGGCAATCGGGGAAACACGGCGACGACTTTTATGCAGAGCTCTGGGAACAAATCACGTCAGGGTCGATCTGGGAAGGTGAACTGGCGAATCGCCGGAAATCAGGGGAGCTACTGTGGATAGACGCTACGATCGCTCCGATCACCGAGGACGGAGACGCGAATCGCTACGTCGCGATCGAGCGTGACATCACCGAACGAAAGGAACGCGAAATACGCATCGAGGACCAGAACGAGCGCTTAACGGTGCTGAACAATACGAACGAAGTGCTCCGCGATATCAACCGCGAACTCGTCGCTGCGTCGACACGCGACGAGATCGAGGACGCCGTCTGTGAACAGTTCGCCTCGTCGGAGCTCTTCGATGTGGCTTGGGTCGGTCGTCAAGGACTCGTCAGCGGTACTGTTAGCCCGCACTCGTGGGCTGGCAGCGACCTCGGATCGCTCGAAGATCATATCGAAGCACTGTCTACCGCCGATCCGACACCGGTCGAGCAGGCACTGGGGGAACAAGACCCCGTGTTTGCCGACGTCGAGGATGACCGATCGCAGACTGTCGACAAAAAACGGTGTGTCGTAGTTCCGCTTGCCTACCACGATGCGGAGTATGGCGTCCTCGGTGTAGTCACTAGCAACTCGGACGCGTTTGACCTGATCGAACGGGATGTATTCATCGAACTCGGTCAAACGATCGCAGACGCCATCAGTGCTGTCGAAAGCAAGCAAACACTCATATCAGACAGCGTAACCAAATTGGAGTTCCGGTTAACAGGAGTCGACGAGCCGCTGGCAAAGATGGCAGCACGGCTCGATCGTACGGTCACAGTCGAACACGTCGTCGACGACGGCAACGAGAATCAGATCCAGTACGTTACCGTCACCGACTCCGAGCCGGAAGCCGTCGTCGAGTACGCGGCCGACGCCGACTTCATCGATACCGTACAGCACGTCTACACGTACGAAAACCGGGCGCTTTTCCGGCTATCGGTCGACGAACGGTCGATCGTCACGACGTTAGCGCAGTACGGGGCAAGCATCGAGTCGTTGTCGATTACTGGAACCACCGGACGACTGGTCGCAAGGGTAGCCAGTTCGAACGACATTCGAAGCGTCGTCGACGCGCTTCGGACGACCTACGACGGGCTGACGCTGGTCGCACAGCGAGAGCACGAGCGGGACGTACAGACTGAAGCCGCCTTCCGAAAACAGCTGACAGCTGCGTTGACGGAGCGACAACGGGAGGCAGCCCGAACCGCGTACTTTTCAGGGTTCTTCGATTGGCCACGTGAGCACAGCGGGGAGGAAGTCGCGTCGATGATGGACATCTCACAGACGACGTTCACCCAGCACCTTCGGGCAGCGGAAAAGAAACTCTTCGAAGCACTGTTCGACGAGACAGTAGCCACTTAGTTGAACGAACTCCGCTTCTCTGGTTCATGCTCGCGGGCGTGCTATAGTGAGCCATCATCCTGGAACTAGGGTGGGAGACGGATACCGGGAATCTCAGACGCAGTCGATGTAAACATCCGCTGCTCTCCGGATGAATCCATTTTCGCTGCCGCGGCTATAATACGGTGTATCCGGTGGTCTTTCACCGTTCGACCGACGATCCAAAGCTCCTAGAGCGTGTCGTCGGGGCCGTTGTTACTCACCCCGACGACGAGGTATCCAGAAGCGGTCACACTCGTCGCGAATAGTGGCGGCCCCAACCTCCCACTCGAAAACTCACCGAAGCGCGAACAAATCACCGATCGAACAGGACAAGTGTTACTGCGGTCGAGTTCACCGATGGCGTCGAACTCGTGTCTTCGGGAGTGGGCGAACTGTCTCGGTTACGGGCTGACGGCTGTGCGTATCTGAAACCCTGAGCGATCGCGATTAGAAGAAGAGCGTCGGGATCGTTTTCCGGAAGATATTGAGGGAAATGAGGAACAGCAGCCCGACGACAAACCGGTTGAACTTCTCCTGATCGACCTCCAGTCGTCGCAGGTACGTCCCGAGTAAGAGCCCGACGATCGTCACGACCGCGATGACCGATCCGAGCCAGAGGCGATAGGTCGTCATGAGCTCCGTAAAAAACACCATCTGGAGAATCCGCACCGTGAAGATTGTCCCAAGCACCATGGAAAGCCCGCCGATATACCGCTCGACATCCCGTTCAAAGGTGTGGAAGTAGGCCGGCAGCAACGGGCCGAGATTGGCGGCAGCCAGCAGGAACCCCTCGAGGAAGCCAGCGACGCTGAGGCCGATCGGATGATGCGCCTCCTCGATGGTCACGAAGTTCTCCACGACCTGAAAGACCACGTACCCGAGGATAATGAGCGCGATGAGGAACGGAACGATGGGGCCCGTCCGGAACTGTGCGAGAAAGAACACACCGAGGACCGATCCAACCGTCGCGAGGGCCAATAACACCCATTCCTCGCGAACGAACTCGAGTCCGGTGTCAGTCTCGCCGATCTGGAACATGTTGATCATCCACGGTGGGATCGCGAGGACGACCACCGCGAGCGTCGGGTCGATCACCGACGCGAAAATTGGGGTAGTGATCAGAGCATATCCAAACCCGATCATACCCTTGACCGCCCCCGCAAGGACCGCGACGACGACGAACAGGGCGAGGAGGTTAACGGAGACGTCCGACTGAACGCCTTTCGCGATGTTCTCCACGCCGGGGAAAAAGACGACTGATCCGGCGACGACCGCGAGGGTCGCCACCATCATCACCACTTCGCGATACCGGAGATTCCGCAAATTCTTGAGGAACTGTACTGCGTTGAGGTGGGAGTGGGATGAACTCATATCGGATCAAAACGCTTGTGCGACTCTGATCTGCAAAGACAGGTGATACTCCCGCACTCTTTGCCCTTTCTTCGCCGGTGATAACCGACCAAACCACAGACACCAACGAACGGGAAAAGAACGGGTACAGGCTATTTGGGCCGGATATTCGTCACGATACGGGAGAGATAGGAATCATAGATAGCGGCAAAATACGAACCACTCGCATCTCAACGACAGTAACACGCTATTTCGTCGTGATGGGGGCCATTGAACTCGCGCTCTAAGTCTTGGGCGCCACTTACCACAGATTCCACCAAGATCAGTGGGTACACAGATGGTCTTCCAGCCTGTTCGGGTCGTTTCGTAGCTGTGTGAAAGTTTCTCTAATAGACTGACAGTACTCAAAACAGGAAGCGGCTCCGCCGGACGGGATGTCGCAGTAACGGTCGATTCGCCTGAATCCTGACACGTCTCAAGCAACTCTTTGGCGCCGTGGCGTCCATACTCCAGTGCCGGTGAACGTGATCGCCCGCCGGGTGCCATAACCTCGGACGCACACGGTTCCCCGCCGCGGTTGACGACACTGATTCGGCGAACTTTGGGAAAGAACGCTTTTCCATTGCGCTGTCTCCACCGACGATGGGAACGTCGTCGCCGCGGTGGAACGCACCGTCACAGGCTGCACACGTCGACAGCCCGTTGCCAAGCAGTTCGTGCTCGTTTTCGGCGACGATCGACGCCCATGTGTAAATCGTGTCGCCGGTCGACGTGGAGAGCTCGCGGACCTGGCCGTCTGGAACTGCGTCCTCGATGCGGCCGTGTCGGAACTACGCACCGAACTGCTCGGCCTGCTCTTTCCCGCGTTGGACGAGGTCCATGCCGCCGACGCCGTCGGGGGCCCGAGACGGACCGCGACATCGATCGTCAGCGTGGGGCGACCGCCCGGCCGGTCGCCCGCAAGAGAGAAGGGGTCGAAATCGGCTCGTCCGGCGTAGATCGCTACCGGGAGGTCAGCTATCCCCGAGCCGGGATGACAAGATTTCGCGTCTCATCGGTCAGTTACTCGGTGTACCTCTCGATCAGAGAGCGCAGTTGATCTTCGCCCTGCACCCCGACGATTTCTTCGACCTGCTCGCCGCCGGCAAACAGAATCAGGGTCGGGACGCCCCGAACACCGTAGGCTCCAGCGAGCTGCTGGTTGGCGTCGACGTCAACCTTCACGACAGCGGCGTCGGTCTCTGCGGCGATCGTTTCAACGACCGGTTCGAGCATCTGGCACGGCCCACACCAGTCGGCATAAAAGTCCGTGAGGACGACATCGTGTTCGGCGACGACATCGTCGAGTTGGGTGCCTCCATCGATGTGGATGGGTTCGTCCGTAGTATCGCTTCCGTCCGTGGATGCAGTATCAGTTGCCATCACTAGCTTATAGGCGCCAGCGCTAATTAAGAGTTTTGGGACTCATATACAATACTACAAACCTCGACGAGCGGGCGAGGACACCGATGGGTTCTCGACCTCTTCGGATTAAAACTCAGTTCTCCACTGGTAAATCGGGAGACTACGTAAAAAAGATGCAGCGCTATCCTTCGACGGTTGGAGCCGAGGCTTCGGACTGTTCGTATTTGTCCTCGAACTCCTGGATGAGTTGGCCCATCTTCGCGTACCAGTCGTTGAGCATCCGCTGCATGTCGTCTGCGATCTGTGACGGATCCGTCGGCGAGTAGACGTGGTAGTAACCGCCCTGGTCGTAGTTGATCTGATTCTTCTCGATGAAGCCCGTCTGCAGTAGCCGCTGGACGGCCCGGTAAGCGGTGGAACGCTCCCGCTCAACGGCATCGGCGATCTCGTCGACGGTCAGTGGTTCTTCGGCCTCGACGAGTGTCCTGAAGCATTTCTTGTCGAGTTCTTTGAGACCGTGGAAGCACTCCAACAGTCCCTCACACTCCATATCTCGACGGAGTTGGTCAGACATCGAGTCCGGCATTGTTATCATCCTCACGTAGGTACTGAGTTATTAAAAGACTTTTGTACAGTTTGTACAAGTTCGTGATGTCCCAACTGTATCAGGACGGGAACGGCGCGCGAGTCATTCCTCGTCCATCCGTTGGAATCGATAAGGTGGCTCTTTCCCACGCCTTCAGCCGTGGGATCCCCGAGGGTTGGGATGGTAGGATTTGCAGTCTGCCCGTTCTTTCGGTGTGACCCGTCCGCTCTGTTCCAGTTTCCGTCATCGCGGTTGGACGTGGGGAGTAGCGGTTCTGCGAGATGGCTCGTGGCTATCGAACTCCAGTGCGTACGTAGCTGATTTCAGGCGTGAGCTCTCGTGCTCATGACACACCCAGTGTACGCCAGCGACCGAGAAGCACAGCCGGGCTGAGTGGAGTTTCAACCGCGTCCTTGCGAGCAATCAAATGACAAGTTCAGATTGTTTTCCTGTAGCTGTGCAAGATACGACGCGGGTATCTGGTATCGGAGTCGTCGATAGATTCGCTTTCATCGATCCCATACCTCTGCCGGTCGAGGGTCTCCGGACCGCCGACCCGCTCCCACAATCGTGTCAGTCCACCACTGAATCACCCTCCCCACGTTCGTGGACCCAGACCGTCGAAATTCGGGTCCCCTCAACGCTCGTCACCTCGACGACGTACCCATCGACCTCGACGTGATCGCCACGCTCTGGTGCACGGTTGAGTTGCTCGAGTACCAGTCCACCGATCGTTTCGACCTCTTCACTCGTGAAATCCCCCTCGATCCTGTCGTTGATCTTCGACAGCGAGACGCCCCCGTCGATGTCGTGCCCCTCGTCGCCACGCCGGCGAATCGAGGGTTCCCGCTCGTCCATATCGAACTCATCCCGAAGGTCTCCAACGAGCGCCTCGACGACGTCTTCGACCGTTGCGATCCCCTCAAATGCCCCCCACTCGTCGATAACTGCGACCATTTGTTGTTGATCTTCCCTGAACTGTTTCAGGAGATCGCTCAGTGCCATCGTCTCGGGAGCGATGACGATCTCGCGGGCGATATCGTCGACTACCTCGGCGTCCCCGGGCTCCACCTCGGCTCGTAACACGTCCTTGACGTCCACGAATCCGATCACTTGGTCGCCGTCGTCGGCATCAAGAACGGGATAGCGGGTATGACCAGCCTCGAGGATGATCGACTGGAGGTCGGACAGCGCGGCGTCCGCCGAAACGCTCACCACGTCCGGTCGTGGAACCATGACCTCCCGCACCACGATGTCGTCGAGATCGAAGACCCGTTCGATCATCGTCACTTCCGCAACGTCGATGTCTCCTTGCTCACTGGATCGAGTCAGTACCCGGAGGAGCTCCCGTTCGCCGAGTGTCTCATCCGTTTCGGAAGCGGGGGGCACACCGAGCGCCCGCGTGAATGCGTTGGCAGCCCCGTTAAAGACGACGATACCCGGATAGAGGAGGTAATAGAAGACTTTCATCGGCGGGGCGAGGAACAGGGAGAGTCGCTCGGTCTGGGCGATTGCGAGCGTCTTCGGTGCGAGTTCACCGAAGACGACGTGGAGGAACGTGATGACACTGAAGCCGATTGCAAACGCGACGAGATGGATGAGACCCTCCGGGAGAATCGGTTCCAGTACGGGTTCGATGAGCGCCGCCACGGCTGGTTCGCCGACCCATCCCAACCCGAGCGAGGCGATGGTGATACCGAGTTGCGTCGTCGCGAGATAGTCGTCAAGTCCCACCATCACTTCTTGGAGCGTCCCCGCGCCGGGGCGCCCCTCTTCAACAAGTTGGTCGACCGATGTCCCTCGTATCCGTACGAAGGCGAACTCTGCAGCGACGAAAAAGCCGTTCAACACCACCAGAGCCAGTGCAAGGACGACTTGGGCCAGCGAGAGTGCGACATTTACCATCGGTGGGTCTGGAAGCTAGGGGTACTCGGTTGTCGTGTGTCCATACACGAGTCTCTCGTTCCATCTACTAAAATCATTTAAGACAACGCCAAAGCGAGCTGACTGTTATGTGTATCGAATCAGTCCGATATCTATCCTCACCGAGACTGCCCTGTTGAACACCCCTATTGAGGGTTCTGCGGCCCCGGCGATACCTCGATCCGGGACTACGTGATCTTTCAGAGCGTTTCAGGAAGGCGGGAATCGGCAACGGGTATATTGACTCCTAGATAACAACTTCACTCGTATGACCTCAGACCGTGTCATCGACCTGCTCCAGAAGGCCTACGGCGACGAGATGGAGACCGTGATGAACTATCAGACGAACGCGATCGTCTTGGACGGCGTCCGGGCCGAAGAGATCAAGCAGAGTCTCCAGCAAGACATTCAGGAGGAACTGACACACGCCGGGCAACTCGGGAACCGACTCAAGCAGTTGGATGCCCGACCACCTAGTTCGGCGGAGTTTACCCCCCGACAGGACTCGTTGCGACCTCCCAAGGATTCGACCGACGTCCTCTCTGTTATCCGAGGCGTTCTCGACGCTGAAGAGGACGCTATCGAGACGTATCGATCGCTTATTGACGCTGCCGAGGACGCCGACGATCCGGTCACCGAAGACCTCGCAGTGACGATCCTCGCCGACGAGGAAGCCCACCGAACCGAATTCCGGGGCTTCGAAAAGGAATATCAAAACGACTGAGCCATCTCGGCACAGAACCGAGACAGGAGTTGATCGAGAACGCCATCAGCCACAACGACGATCCGTCGTCGACGCTACGAATCGAGGTGGCGTCCGGAGCCGACCGACACGAGATTTGATTTCACGACGACTGCGACGGCATCCCGGACTACGAGTGGGCGGTCGTCACGGGCGAACGGGAGATCACACAACTCACCCACGGCAGCGGCCTCGGTCTCTGGTTCGTGCGCTGTGTAACCGATTCCGACGGGGGAGCGGTACGGCGGAGATGGAGCGAGGACGGCGGAACGACGGTTCGTCTTCGTCTCCGGCCGACCACCTCCGCCTCGGAGCGGATCGCTCCCCACGACGTACCGGAAGAGTGATGCGATCGACCCAACCGTTTAACCCGTCACGCGTCCGATGGTCACGACGATGCCATCAGCGAAGCCGACCGTTCTCCTCGTCGACGACGAAAAGGACGTCGTCGACGTCTACGCGCTGGCGTTTGCCGAGGACTACCACGTCCGCAAAGCGTTCGGGGGTCAGGAGGCACTCGAGAAGGTAGACGACGCCGACGTGGTCCTGCTGGACCGTCGGATGCCGGGGCTATCAGGCCGTGAGGTACTCGCGAAGATTCGGGATCGGGATATCGACGTTCGAGTCGCGATGGTAACCGCCGTCGATCCCGACTTCGACATCACGGAGATGGGGTTCGACGCTTACCTGACCAAACCGGTCGGTGACGAGGAACTCCGCGAGACCGTCGACGGACTGCTCACCCTCTCGACGTACGACCAGCAGGTGCGCGAACGATTCGCCGTCGCGGAGAAACTGGCGGCGCTGGAGGCGGAGAAACCGAGCGGGGAACTCGCCGAGAGCGAAGAGTACGAGGCGTTGACGGAGCGGGCGGCGGAACTCGACGCGCGCGCCTCGGAGACGGTTGGCGAGATGGACCCAGGTGCCTTCGGGAAAGCGATTTCGGGGATCGAACACCCTGACGACGAGTAGTCGAACGCCGAGCGAGGGCCGGTCGGCTCAGGCGTACTTCGCGACGACGTTCAGGATCTCGTCGAGTTCGTCGCCGTCGAGCGAGTAGCGGCCGTGGGCGAACACCGAGCGGAGTTCGTCCCGGTCCATCGGGAGCAGGTCCGCGATCTTGAACGCAGCAACCTCGTCGACCTGATCGAGTTCGAGCAGTTCCTCGACGAGGTTGCGGGACTCTGCCCCGTCGAGGATGGCGAAGGTGTTGGCGTGCTCGATGGCGCGTGCGAGTTCGTACCGCATCTCGCGGTCCACGTCGGCGGCCCGCTCCGCCTCGACTTCGGCGAGGAGCTCTTTGACCTCCGAGACGGTGACGAACTCCTCGTCGAGTTGCTCTTTGAAGATTGTCATCGGGCGACTACTGCTGAGCCTTCAGGTGTGCCGGACGCGCGATGATCGTCTTCTCCTTGCCGCCGTCGTTGATCTCGATCTGGAAAGCCCGGCCCTGGGTGCCGACGACGGTCCCGGTGTGGCCGTTGAAACGGGGGTGGAACCGACCCTCGGAGACGCTGGGATCGAGCGTGAGGTGGACTTTCTGACCGACGTCGTACTCCTGAATCGCGCGCTGCGGTGGGGACGCGCCGCGGTCCCGCGGATCGTTCGAGAGCTTTCCGCGCGTCCCTTTCAGCGGACCGTTTGAACTCGGCATTGTCGTGAAGATGATTACTATGGTGGCGATTATAAATGGTGCGTTCCGCGCTTCAGATCCGGCCGACGTTCTCGACGGAGACGCTCTCGACGTCGTCGACGCCGGAGAACGCCTCCTCGACGGCCTCCGTCCCGCCCGCGTCGTCGGGGACGATCACGGTCGGGAGCAGCGCCACGAGCCCGAACGCGACCTCGTCGCGCTCGAACCCGTTGATCTTCGCGCCCTCCGGGAGCGACGCTTCGAGTCGCTCCTGGAGTTCGTCGAGGTCGATCTCGGGGCTCTCGGGCATCACCTTCATTTTGGCGGCGACCTTGCCCATCCCTACGGCCCCCTGAACCCGCAGTCGGGACACTCATAGAGGTTGCTCTGTTTGCGACATTTCGCACAGCGATAGATCTGCTGCCCGCAGTCCGGGCATTTGAACGAAGCCGCGCTCATCCCGGAGATGTTGATGCCACAGGAGACACATTGGCGCTCCTGCTTTCCTTCCGTCTGACTCATACAGGGACGAACCCGCTCGCGGGTTTTAATCGTTGTCTTTCGGGTTTCGACCTGCGTTCACGTCCCGCCGGACCTCACGGCTCACCCAGGCGCCCTGAAGGCCTTGATCCGGAACCGTAGGACGACCGCCTCGACGGCGTCCGCATCTCCGGTCCAGGTGATCGACGTCTCCGTCAACCGGTACGCCCCGACGGGGATCGTCCGGGTGTCCAGCGTGGCCCGCCAGTCTGGGCCCTCCACGGTCCGGTCGTCGACCCGTTCGCCACCGAGATTCTCCAGATAGCCGATCGCCTGCGAGGGCGAGAGCCCCCGAAAGCCGCGGGTGATGCGGAGGCGGCCGTCCGCCTCGGTCCGCTCGATCGGCGGAATGGCGTCGAGTGCCGCTTTCCGCTTCCGATCTGCCGGCGTCATCTGTCGTGTGGACATGCGCCTTCACCTAAGTGTACGGACGGCATGTGACGGAATAAACAGGACAGCCGATTCTCTCGGCGTGGGAGTCGTGCCACACGGCCGCGCTCACGGAAGGGCGATTGCGGGCGCTAGCACCGCCATCAGGTGAACGCGGCGCACGCCGAGGGCGGACGGGAGGAGACCGACGAGCGCCGCGAGGGCGAAGACTGCGAGGCCGAGGCCACCGGCAAAGAGGTACGCGAGGCCGACCAGCAGGCATCCCGTCGCCAGCGACACGCGGGTGTAATCGAGGCGACCGACCGTCCGCAGGTAGGCGTCGCCGACGGAGACGACGAGCGCGAAGCCGACTGCCGAAGCCAGCCCCGTCGTCGCGACGAGTGGAAACAGTGGCTCCGTGACGCCGGCCCGCTCCATCGCGACCATCACGCCAGTCCGGGGGGTCCCGAGCGCCACGAGGGCGAAGAGTGCGAACACGGTGTTCGGTTTATGGCTGTACATACAGTGCAAACAACTAACTACGTCGAACGAATAGACAGTACCATGGCTGAACGACCGACAATAGCGTTCAGAGTGGATGGGAGTCAGAAAGAGAAATGGGAATCAGCCGTAGACGACTCTGAGGAATACGACTCCCTGTCGCACCTGATTCGACTTGCCGTCTCACGCGAGTTGAGTGACGCATACGAAACTGGTTCGTCGCAAACTACGGCGGGGGATTCAGGCTCTTTGGGAGATATAGAGTCTGTGCTAACACGTCTCGACGGCAAGGTAGATGACTTGACCGAGGTAGTTGAGTCTGTAGAATCGACTGTCATGGCAAACACAGCCGTCTCAGACGCTACTGTCACAGCCGTCTACGGTGAGTTACCTACGTCTCTCCATACGGCTGTGACCCCCCGAGAGATTGCTGAACAGGTTGGTGTGAGCAAACAAGAGGCTTCTATTGCACTTGCACAGATTAGTGATTCTAATGCTGTGAACATGATTCCTAACGAAGATGAACCCAAATATTGGAGGGAAGAGTAGTATGTCTGAGCAACTATCTCAAGTCGAACAGGCAATTGACGCACACCATTCCTACAAATCCACTCAGTCAGAGAACACTGCAAGAGAATACCGTCGTCATATCCGTCGATTCGTAGAGTATCTTGCAGAACAGACAAACGTTGCTATAGACGACTGTCACAGTGGTCACGTCGAAGACTTCTACCAGTGGATGTTGAACGATCAGGGATATGCGCCGTCGTCTATCCGTGTTGCTCACGCTGCTATCTCAGACTTCTACGAACAGGTAGCGACATACGGGGAGGATGGACGTAGAGGATTCCCGAAAATGGATTTGGGCAATGATCCTACTGAACACGCCACTCCCGAACGAATTGATGGGATGCATAATTCGTCTAAGAAAGAGGTAGAGGGAGGCGAAAAGCCACTTGACCACGAAGAGGTGAGACGGCTGGTCGACCACGTGGATTCACCGACAGTCAGAAACGAACTGATTGTTCGACTGCTATATCAGACTGGTATCCGTCGCAGTGAACTGGTTCGGATTAAACTGTCTCATATCGACAGAGATAGCCGTGAGATAACGATCTACGGGAAGAAAGTGGACGAACCCCGAACAGTCTGGTATCAGCCAACACTGGATTCGTTACTATCCATGTGGCTTGAGGCTGATAGGAATGAAGTGTTCTATGCAGAGGAATCAGAATACCTCTTTCCGACTCGCAGAGGGGTTCGTATGTCCGAACAGACTGTTACGGACGTAGTTACTGAAGCCGCAGAGAAGGCTGGTTTACAGGAAAGTGTCTATGAGAACAGAGGTGGACAGACTGTTAACAGAGTCGGCGCACATACCTTGAGGAAATCCTACGGGGTTGCCTTCATCAACGATGGTGGTGACATTTCCCTACTTGCCGATCTACTGGGTCACGAAGATATTGAGACGACGAAGGAGAATTATCTGAAATACTCAGACAAGGATTTGAGAAAGTCGGCGCAACGGCATGGACCACGTCTCTGAGTCTATTGCCAGTCTATTCGCTTACGACACATGGACAGTGTGGGGGTATTAGACTGTTTCACGTCGGAAATCGGAGGTAAATGCAATCACGTCCAATACCACTGGCTCTGAGGGAGGGGGGTGACACTACAGCCTATGTTAGTCGTTCGCATACTTCTGAATCGACAGACGAATGGCACTCAGACCCCTCCCACCCTCAATAACCTGTCAGACAGCAAGAGTACGAAGCAAGCGAACTATAATATAACAAACTACTACGCAAGCCTCAGGTTCTATTCAAGGAACCTTTCTCTGAATCCCTTTCATCCAAACCTCTTCAATACAATCTAACTCCGTCCCAAAGATTCTACGATACAGACATTCTACTGAGACGTTTCTCTCAAATGGAATATTCACGTAGAGTAGTTCTCAAAGGGGTACTGAACGGTGTGACACTAACCCCCTATATCGACAATAACAGCCGTCTATCTTTGAAATACCATACGTAGAGCGAATATTATAGGTAGAGGGTACTGAGATAGCCACAGACGGCTAATAGAGCGAATTAAATTTGGAGTAAGTCCGTGGAGCCGATTCGTAGCATACGACTGCAAGGGTCAAAGCACTCAGACACACCTTGCAGGCACTTACTTCCCGATATAGGTTTCAACGGAATGTCTCTGAGCAATACGTCTCGAATATACATCTCAGACGAATCTCTACACACTGGCCTTCTACCGTAGAAATCTTTGGGCGATAGTTAGATTATACTGAAGAGGTTCATGATGAAGACCCTTTGAGAAATACGTTCGTAGAATAGAATCTCACGCTGGCGTAGTATGGTTCTTAATAACAGTTCGCTGGCTTCGTACTGGTTCAGTAGTAGGTACTTGGAAATGGGAGGGGGGTTTGATTGCCACTACTTTGTCGATCTAAGAGTATGTGAACCAATAACATAGGCGGTTGCTGTGTTGATTAGGGAACTTTCGGTATCAAACGCACACCCCAAACGTGCCTGTTAGGGCGTCAGTTCCCTGACAGTAGCAAGTAGACGGCTATCAAAGCAGTTCCACTAATTACGCTGGTAGCAACGGACAGAGATACCAGACAGAGTGTTTCCATACCTAATTTGTAATTACCAGACGACGGTCGGTTTACCAGATATATTCCCGAACGAATCTGCTACAGAGTCGGTTTACCGTGCCTATCGCCCTTCCTGTCACAGATACATCCTCGAATGTATATTTACCCTATCTCATGGCGATTTCTGTTCCTCAATTTCTCTTTAAGTGTTGACACTGTGATTACATGGTTATATGGAACGATGGTCCGACGAAACCAAGTTCGACTTTCCGACGATGAGATTGAACAGTTAGATGAATTGAAACAGACGCTTTACGGAACTACCTCGGTTAGTCGCGGGGAAGTCGTTTCCCGCCTAATGGAACTTTTCGAGACGGAGATTGATTCCTAATGGGACGACAGTACGATAAGCACCTTCGAGTTTCGTCTCAGTGCAAAGGGGTTCTGGATGAACTGAAATCTGAAATCTATGAGAATCCAAAAGAGAAGACGTATGGCGAATTGATTGCGTACCTCAGCGGATATTACTGCAAATAAGTAGAATTTCATATTCGTAAACTAATTTGGAAATAAATAAAATGAATGTTCACAATACGACGATAGAAGACCTTGCCGAACAGTACGCCCACGGATACCGCGAAAGAGACGTGTTGATCGTACTATACTACGCTCAACGGAAATCCATGTCTCAGATTGCTGACGGATTTGACGTTTCTACGCAGACTGTTCTCAAGTGGATGAAACGTCATAACCTTCCACGCCGTCAGCGAGGTGGTCACGGTGACTGAACTGTGGTCCGAATCGAATACTGGTTCAATCGACCACCCTGTCGACCATGATTATCTAAGCGATGACAGGGACGGAGGGTCCGTTAACGAGGAACAGAATCCTGAGCCGATTCCAGTCGAATACGACAGTTTACCAAAAGGATTTCACCAAATCGTAAGAGAACGATGGGAGCGTCAGAAACCGACTGATTGCGAACAGACTGAACCACGCCACTCAGAGGTATCCGTCTCAGAAGACCACAATCAAACAACCGAATGGCGGGATTCTGAGCAATTTGAGTACGGTGGCACGAAAGACGATTCAATGCGGACGACGTTCTTTGCGAAAGACTGCGACAGTATCCAAGGTGAATGGAACTTCAATCGACTTTGGAAAATGCAGTTCGGTAAACCGAGGCACGTCGAACTAAATTATCTCGAAGTTCTTGAAGCCAAATCCGTGCAAATCTTTGATACTGATAGTGGGAGTGTCGTCAAGTTCAAAATGAGAGACGTGGATAGTGGGTGGCAGTCGCGTCAAGATCGGCGTGATTTCATCGACAGTCTCGTAGATATGTTGAACGTTCCTCAGACGGTTCGGTCGGAGGTGTGTGACGTGATTGAATCGGAATCGACAAATTACCAATCGGCGTGGAATCGCAACCACAGTGGTCACTGGGGCAAGGTGTTGGGGTACGTCGGTTCGTTGCTGAACCTTGACTGTAGTGATGAACAGTTTGCCGATATGGTAGCCGAGTTGAGAACAGTCGAAGATATGGATATGACTGACGAAGAGATTGAACAGGCAATTGAGTACGGTGAGAAGAGACTGAACGACCGTAACATCAAACCGATTTTCGGAAAACCGTCCGATTAGGGACGGTTCTGATTCAAACAGAATGTCCGTGTACGGACATGGCGACGGGTATGTCCAACCACGCCGCCAATAGGATGTAACTATCTTCCAGAATCCTTACAGACAGACCTTCTACTGTAGATTCTCTGGATAGCAGTTACATCTATGTAGAGAAATGAAGGCAGTGAACAAACGAGTCTCTGCGGGGAGTACGATTCAGCTTGGAGAACAGATTGAGGCAAGTAGCCTTTCTGTTAATCGGGGGAATCGGATTCTCAGGGCAGTCACGTCGGGCGAATCGGCTGAGTACGTATATCTCGAAGGGAGGTTCCAACACAGGGATGAAGTGGACATTCCCGATGCGTCTGAAATCATAGAGGTGGTCGACGGGAATGGTATGTCGAACCCCGTGATTCGCTATCTCGTTCCGACGACGGTTTACCGAGGTGATTCGGAATGAACCTCAGTGCAAGCACCATCGTAGACGTTCGTGATCGGGATGGTGAGTCTGCTGATAAACGCCCCTCTTACGTGGAAGACGCCTTGACTGAACCCAAGCGTCTCGGCTATCGGACGGGCCTTCCCGTGGTCGAGTCAGAGGATAATCCAGACGTGAAACTCGGTGGAAGCGTCCACGAACTGTATGGCAACTACGTTCGTAACGAGGATATTCTGCTTCCCGATGCATCTTCGTTTCTCAGTGAACTGTTTGAATCCGATCTAATCAACTCGGTGGAGGATGCAAGTGAAGAGTTGAATACCGACGAATCTCTTATTCGGAAAGCCGTTGACCTACACGGAATTGAGATAGAAGACCATTCCACTGAACAGGAAACTTCGACGGAACAGTCGCTTACCCTACCCTCAGGCGAATCCTTCCCCTACAGTTTCCTGTCTGAACCAGTTTGGTCTGATAGCCGTGTTCTCACCCAACTGCTTGCCACGGACGGACTTGGAATCTCAGAGACGGCTACGTACCTATCCGACCAACTTGACGACGATGTAAGCACCTCCCAGATTCGTAAGGCGGCTGTCGAATGTGGGTTACTCGAAGGCAGTGTTAACGACGACTCTAATTCCAGTAGTAACCTCTACACAAGTCCCATGAGTCGAAAGGGGTCACACAACACCCATACTGCTGGTTCAGGCAAGACCCTCAGTTCTCCGTGGGACGATTCTGGTTCTGGTGACTCGAAAAACCCCTACAACTAACCTACCGATATGTCTTCCAAGAAACAACGGTTGGTGAAAGACAAATTGGATGACGGTAGTTACGTCTTCGACAGAGAATCCCTGTGTGAGAAAGAAATCGTTCAATACGTCTGTAGCCTTGTAGAGAACGGTGTCGGAATCGCAGTAACCCCGTTGAACGTTCAGCAATTGATTCAGTCACAGTATCAAACCACAGGTGGAATCTGTCTCTTCGAGGTGGCTACGGCTATGGAAATCCACCTGTCTGATTTCAATTGTACTGACGACCACTATTCCACGAAAATGGAGAACGATATACATCGGCATCAATACGAACAGTGACCTTAGACAGACAACAGGAATAGGCAATTCGTGTTTCTTTCACAGGTCACTGAACGCAAATCTATTAGAAAGCCCTCAGACTGTTTCTAAGCGGCTTGAGTTGAATACGATACCTACCACTTACAATTCTATCAAACGTAACATAGAGCAATCTGACGCCGTTGAGTGTCACGTCTTCGACTTGACGAAGCGTGACATAACGTGAGACGTTAGTGTCACACAGAGCAATATGGCAGATAGGCGTGACCGAAATTCCCACCTCAATCTGCTAAAAATATAGAAATCTCGAATCCCGATTAGACTATTCTCAGCCTCAATTGTTTTGACGGTGGTACGTCTGTGTCATGTAGGTACGTCTCGCGCTATATTATCGTCCACCCCAAATTATTTGACACTTTTGCCATAAATGCTAATTTTGTCCGTGTAGGGGCGTGTACCTCCCGAATTGCATATTGGAATCACTGTCTGGTACCACAGTTCTAAATTAGTAGGTTTGTTTGGGTACGTGGTACTACGATTTGCCTCAGAGTAGTGCAAATCAATTCCTTACAGAGATATTAGTCTGTAATTAGTCGAAACTCTCTCATTTGTGATACAATAGCCACTCACTATTCTCCTATTCGAGTCGATTAGTGATTTCCCAAGCAACCAGTGACCTACCCCGATCTACGAACTGGGGGGTTCCTGTTGCTCTTTGAAGGTCACTGTTCGGGATATTCCAATAACCAGTAGGCATAACAATAATCAGTGGGAATACTCATTTCCCTCGCGCACAGGCACGTCTAATAAAATATTTTGGCGATTCGACCGTCTTCTGTCGATTAGACTGTTAACTCTGTCCCTACAGACAAATTCCGAACACGGTGTTGGCCGTGTTGGCCCCACTGGAGGCGACGAGAAAGCCGCGGGCGCCCGAGCGGCCGGGGACGGCGGGCAGGACGAGGACGGTGCCAACGGCCGCGGAGACGCCGGGGAGGTAGCCGACGAGCGCGCCCGCCCCGACGCCGGCGCCCGCCGTCCCGAACACCGTCCGTCCGTCGAGGGTCACCGCCGGGTCGGCCTGTGGCGGGACGCCCTCGCCGTCCAGCGCCTCGATCAGCACCGGCGCCCCGAACAGCCCGGCGAAGAGGGGAGCGAGGACGCCCCCGGTGGCGACGGGTCCGCTCGGATCCCGGTCGAGCGTCAGCCAGCCGAGGCCACCGGCGACGGCGAGGGTGGCCGTCGCGGCGAGGCGACGGCGCCAGGTGGGTTCGGTCGCGACGAGGACGACCGCCGCGCCGGCGAGCAGGAACGGGACGTGGCGCCTGAGCGCCGGGTAGACGGCGTCGACGGCGCGGGTCAGCGGGACGGCGACGGGGAGGGCGACGACGACGGCGACGCCGCTCCCGAGCGCCGAGAGACGGAGCGCCTCCCGACCCCGTCCGTCGAGCACCAGCCGATGACCCGGGAGGGTGACGGCCGCCGTCGCGGGGTCCGGGACGCCCAGTGCGAGCGCCGGCACCACGTCGAGGAAGGTGTGGACGACGCCGGCCGCAAGCATGGCCGCGCCGAGTGCGAGCGGCGGCCCGGGGACCGCCGACACGACCGAGGCCAGCAGTAGCGCGAAGTTGTTCGCGTGGAGCCCCGGCGTCAGCCCGCTGCACGTCCCGAGGGCGACGCCGACGAACGCGTAACCGAGGGTCGTCACGCCGACCGACGAGAGCGCGGCCATCCCGCGACGGTGGGTGCGTCACCTGCCTTCAATCCCGGCACGGCCGCGTGGCTGGTCGGGGAGTGACTCGAAAGAATCGGGTGGTCGGGTGTCGGGCGTGCGCGTCAGCCGAAGAGTTCGCCGAGGCCCTCGCCGCTTGCCTCTTCGTCTTCGTCCTCTTCCTCCTCGGCGGCTTCCTCTTCCTCGGCCTCGTCGGCCGCTTCGTCGCCCTCGTCGTCGTCCTCGTCGTCGCCACCGGCGGCACCGCCGGCGGCGCCGCCCGCGGCGGGCGCGGCGGCGGCCGTCTCGATAGCCTCCTCGATGTCGACGTCCTCGAGGGCGGCGACCAGCGCCTTGACGCGGGACTGCTCCACGTCGACGCCGGCGGCTTCGAGGACCGCGGTCACGTTGTCTTCGTTGATCTCTTCGCCGGTCTCGTTCAGGATGAGTGCTGCGTAAACGTATTCCATTGTCGTGTATCTCCGTAGTTAGCCGAACATCGCGCCGAGACCCTCGCCGGCGTCGCCGCCGTCGTCGTCGTCATCGTCGGGGTCCGTGTCGGCGTCGGCGTCGCCGTCACCGTCGGCTTCGTCTTCAGTTTCGTCTTCGTCGCTCGGTTCCTCGTCGGCGTCCGTCGTCGCCGCCGGCGCGTCCACGCCGCGCAGTTCCTCGGGGAGCGCCTCGTCGTCGTCGATCACGGCCGCGATGGAGCGAACCTGACTGTCCGCTTTGGCCACGAGGTCCGGCAAGACGTCGGGGTCCTCGATGGCGGCGAAGAGTCCGAGCGCCTTGGCCTGACCGGCCGCCTTCGCGAGCAGCGTGCCCGCGGTGCGGGCCGTCGGGTAACTCGCGTTGACCGAGAGGTTGCGCGCGGCGGCCGCAGCCGACTCAACGTCGGCGCGGTACTCCGCGACGTCGATGGCGAGTTCGGCGGGTTCGAACAGGACGCCCTCGGAGTACACCGAGCGCAGATCCAGCCCGACTTCCTTGGGTTCGATACCCAGTTCGCCGAGGACGTTCGCGAGGTCGTTGCTGACCTCCTCGCCGGCTTCGAGCACCGTCGAGTCCGCGGTCACCTTGATCGAGCCGTCCATGATGCGGGCCTCCGCGCCCACCGTCTGGAGTTCGCCGACGAAGGGACCGGGATCGATCCCCGTGTCGCCCTCCGGGATCACGATGTCGTTGGGGGCGATTTCGCCAGCGTTGATCGGGGCGGGCGTCTTCGACGCTTCCAGCTGCTGGTAGAGGCCAAAGGGGTTGTCGTTGGTGCCGATGAGGGCGACCTGCCCCGAGACGTACCCGGAGAGGTCCTCGTGGCCGCCACCGACCTCGTCGAGCGCACGGCGGAGGAGCGTGTTCCGGATCATCCGGACGTCCGCGCTCCCGTGCAGGTCGCGACGCATGTTCTGGAGCTGTCGGCTCGGAATGCCGGCGACGCCGACGATGCCCACGCTGGTGTAGGACTCGATGAAGTCGACGAGTTCGTCGACCTCCTCGCGTTTCCACTGCGGGATCGTCTCGGTTCGCCGAGCGGCCTCGCTCTCGCTCATGCCTCGACCTCCACGGACGGGCCCATCGTCGTCGTGACGTAGATGGAGTCGATGTTGAGCGGGCCCTTCTCCAGTGCCGCTTCGAGGCGACGGACGATGACGTCGATGTTGTCCGCGATGTCCTCGGCGGACATGTCTTCTGCGCCGACGCGTGTGTGGAACGTGCGGCGGTCGCGGCTCCGAAGTTGGACCGTGTTTTTCATCCGCTCGACCGTCTCGACGACGTCGTCGTCGGGCTGGAGCGGCGTCGGCATCTTGCCGCGCGGCCCGAGGACGGTCCCGAGATAGCGGCCGATATCCTGCATCATCGGCGCTTCCGCGACGAAGAAGTCGGTTTCGTCGGCGAGATCCTTGGCGGCGTCGTCGTCGTCCCCGAGGTCTTCGAGTTCGTCGGGGCTGAGGACGTCGTCCGCCACCTCCTCTGCACGGAGTGCGGTCTCACCGGTTGCAAAGACGACGATCTGCGTCTCCTGGCCGGTTCCGGCCGGCAGGACGACGCTCTCGTCGACGCGATTCGACGGGTCGTTGAGATCCAAGTCGCGCAGATTGACGGCGAGGTCGACCGTCTCGCGGAAGTTCCGCGGCGGCGCCTCGTCGAGTGCGCGAGAGACTGCTTGTTCTATATCTGCCATCTTTCACCTCCGTAGTACGCTTGCGCTCCTACGGGTCAGTGAAACAGGCGGTGGCCTGTCTCACCGGAAGGAGGTGGATGTCGGACTTAAGTCCGTCGAAGCGTCCGCAGAGGGAATCAGGAGGGGGACGACCCCGTTTTCGTCGTCGCGGAGACGTTTCCACAGACGTGGAGTCGGTCCGTCGGAAACGTGAGCCACCACTCCTCGCCGACGCGAAGGTCGCGGTCGGTGAAGGTCTCGACCGTGTCGCCGTCGACGGCGAAGGTGACGCGGTTGGTCGCGTCCTCGCGCACGATCCGTTCGACGGTGGCGCGCACGTCTCCGTCGTCGCCGATCCGTATCGCCTCTGGACGGATCGTGACGACGCCGTTCCCCGGCACGTCCAGCGCACGGCGGATCGACGGCGCGTCGTCGAGGTCGAGTGCGTTCGATCCCGTAAACCGGGCGACCATCGGCGAGGTCGGACGCTCGAATATTTCTTCGGGCGTGCCGACCTGGACGACTCCCCCGTCGTTCATCACGGCGATCCGGTCGGCGAGCGCCCGCGCAGTCGTCCGGTTGTGGGTTACGTAAACCGCAGTCACGTCCGCGAGCACGTCCGCGAGGTCGTCCCGGAGCGTCTGCCGAGTCGGCACGTCGAGCGCTGCGAGGGGTTCGTCGAGCAACATCACCTCGGGGCGGATCGCCAGCGCACGGGCCAGCGCAACCCGCTGTTTCTCGCCACCCGAGAGCGTCGGGGGGTAGCGTTCGGTCAGATCAGGGACGCCGAGTGTGGAGAGTAGGCCGTCAGCGTCGCGCGTGTTCCCGTGGTATCGGCTTCCGAACTCCACGTTCTCGCGGACGGTCATGTGCGGGAAGAGCGCGTAGTCCTGGAAGACGAACCCGAAGTTCCGCCGTTCCGGGGGAGTGCCGCTCACCACCTCGCCGTCCAGCGTGACGGGACCCTCGTGTGGGTGAAAGCCCGCGACCGTCTCCAGCAGGAGGGTCTTGCCGCTCCCGCTGGGACCGAGGATCACGAGGCTCTCGCCGCGTTCGACCTCGAACTCGGCGTCGACGTGAAAGGAGTCCGCGCCGTCGGCGGAGAACGTCGCCGAGACGTCGGCGTGGAGACTCATACGATCCCTCCCGACGTCGTACTGTCGCTGGTTAGATACCGGACGAGCAGGAAGATGAGTGCGGACACGCCGAGGAGGATGAACGCGACGGCACCGCTCTCGGCGAGGCCACCCTGCAGGTAGGTGTTGTAGACGAACACGGGGGCGTGCTGGGCGGTCACCTTCCCGCCGGCCGGCGGGTAGAAAAAGGAGACGGAGTACGCGACGACGGCCACGGCACCGAACTCGGAGACGGCACGCGCCCAGGCGAGGACGCCCCCGGTGACCATCCCCCGGACCGCGAGGGGCGCGGTCACGCGGCGGAACGTGTCCCAGCGGTTCGCGCCGTGGATCCGGGAGGCGTACTCCAGTCGGTCGTCGATGGACTCGAACGCCTCCCGCGTCGCGTTGACCGCGTAGGGCGCGCTCACGAACGTCATGGCGAGCACCATCCCGATCATGCTGCCGAGCACCGACACGTTCGGAAAGGCGCCGCCGGCGCCGAAACCAAAGAGGATGAGGATGCCGGCGACGCTGTGGGGGACGACCAGCGGCAGATCGACCAGGCTCTCGACCAACTGCTGGCCGGTAAAGCCCTTGGCGAACAGGTGGGCGAGCGGAACGCCGAAGAGCAGACTGATCACCGCCGCCAGTAGCGGTCCGTACACGCCGAGATAGAGCATTCGGTGGACGTCGGGGCTCAGCGCCTTCTCGACGATCAGCGACGGCCGCTGGCGGGCGACGAACAGGAACAGCGGGAGGGCGAGGGCGATCATCAGGATGCTCCCCATCGTCGCCGCGGCGACGACGAAGGAGTCGCCGTGGACGAGGTACGCCGTGACCGCCGTGCTCGCGATCATGAAGAAGGCGTACCACGTCGGCCGGCCGGCGGTGTACGCCACAGAGAACGCGAGCGCCTGTGCCACGACGAACGCCACCGCCAGCGATCCCCGGTCGATCCCGTCAAGGGAGAACCGCGTCTCAGTGCTCGCTGCCATTGATGTCGTTATTCCCGTTCAGAAACATAGCTGTGTCGGAGCGGTGAGGCTCCGTTAGAGTTCGAGCGGGCCGAGGCTACTTTTCGCCGAAGCGACGTTCATGACGCGATCCGGCACGGCATCCTGACCGCTCTTGGGAACGACGATGGGGTCGACCGGCACCAGACCCTGTTCTTCGAGGATCGACCGACCGGCGTCGGAGCCGAAGTACTCGATCCACGCGGCGCCCGCCTCGGGGTTGGGGGCGACACTCGGGACGGTCATCCCGTAGGCGATGGGTGCCCCGGTGAAGGTTCCGCTGCTGGTCTCGACTTCCGCCTTCGCGTAGTGTTCGGCGTACTTGCTCGTCGCCTTCGAGAGGTCGACCTGGGGCTGGAGATCGATGAACGGCATGTCCGCCGTACTGGAGATGGACTGATAGTAGAAGGCGTAATCGAGGGCGCCGGATTCGAGCTGGCCCTTGAGTTTGGTTTCGGTCCCCGTCGGGACGGTGGAGTTCTCGCGGAGCGTCTCGTAGGTGGACTGGTCGTAGAGCGCGCTCCCCTCGAACTCCTTGGCACCGAGTTGCTGGGTCATGACCGCGCGATACCCGCCGGGGTCGACCGCGGGGTCGGAGTGGCCGATGGTGACGTCGTCACGCGACAGGATCTCCCACCAGTTGTCCGCCGAGATCTCGTCCGCCCCCGGCGAATCCTCTCGGTACTGGATCGACATCGAGTTGGTGGTGAAGATAGTGTACCAGTCCCCGAAGTCGGGGACGATACGGTTCCGGATGAGCCGGAAATCCGAAGTGCCGAGGACCGAGGCTTTCCGGCCCTGCTGAGTGATCTTCTGAGTCGAGGCGACCGAGCCCTTCGGTTCGCGGTTCACGTCGACGCCGTACTCCTCCTCGAACTGGGGTTCGGCCTGGCTGAACGCCGCCGCGAGGCTGCCGGCGTGGAAGATGGTCATCGAGCCGCTGACCGGGTCCGGCGTGCTCGTCCCCGTCGGCGTATCCGTCGTCCCGCCGCTGGTGTCCGTCGACCCGTCCGTCGCCGTGGCCGTCGCGGTCGCTTCGCTGCCGCCACCGCCCCCACTGCCACCGGAACAGCCTGCCAGTCCTGCCATACCGACGGCCCCGAGCCCTTTCAGTACGTCACGCCGCGACCGACCCCGAACGACCTGCTTCCAGTGTTCGTACTGCTCTCGTTGTTTCATTGGTAGCATAACGCCGTTATTTGTTCTTCGACATAATGTCTTTGGTCGACACGGAAGGCCGGCGACAACGCCTTTGGGAAGCGCCCCTGAAGGCGAAGACATGGAGTTCTCGACCGAGTTCGACGCCCGCATCGGCCACGGCGACGTCACCCTCACCGAGCGGGACGTCGCCCTCCTGCGGGCCATCGACGACCACGGGTCGATCAACGCCGCGGCGACCTCTCTCGGCCGGTCGTATTCGCGCGCCCAGCAGCGGATCGTCGAACTGGAGGAGGTCTTCGGCGACCTCGTGGCACGCAAGCGTGGCGGGTCGGGGGGCGGGGGCAGCCATCTGACCGATCTCGCGCGCGACCTCCTGAGTCGGTACGACCGGCTGCGCGCCGAGTTCAGCGGCGTCGCCGAGACCGAGGAGACGGTTCTCGACGGCCGGCTCGTCGAGCGCGAGGGGGAACTGGCGACGGTGGAGACGCGGGCGGGGACCCTCCGAGCGCTCGTCCCGGAGGTCGATAGCGACGGTGAGGGTGGCGATCGCCTCCGACTCACCCTCCGGGCCGACGCGGTGACCCTTCAGAACCCCTCGCGGTCCCCCGATCCGGACCGCACGAGCGCACGAAACCGCCTCGACGGGACGGTCCTCGCCATCGACGCCGGCGAGTCCGTCGCGCTCGTCACCGTCGACGTGGGCGGCGAGGTATCGCTGTCGGCGCTCGTCACCGTCGCCAGCGTCGAAAAACTGAACCTCCACCGCGGGACGCCGGTCGTCGCCTCGTTCAAGGCCACGGCGACCCGCGGCGTTCCGAGCGCCTATAGTAGCGATTGAAAGTCATCACACAGTCGATCGCAGTGCGGCGTCCGATCGGTTGAGCAACCAGTTTCAATCGCTACTATAGGGACCGACCACCAGGACGGGTTTCGTCGCCGTCCGCAGGACCCGTTCGGCGACGCTCCCGAGCAGAACACGCTCCACGCCGGTGCGACCGTGACTCCCGAGTGTCAGCAGGTCGGCGTCGATTTCCTCGGCGTACCCGAGGATCGCTTCGTGCGGGCGCCCCGTCCGGACGGCCACGGTGGCGTCGACGCCGGCCTCGCGGGCGCGGTTCGCGAGGCGCCGGGCGGGATCGTCGTCGTCGCCGACGGTCAGGGCGTGGAGGCGTCCCCGCATCGCGCCCGCGACGGCGATGGCGTGTTCGCCCGCTCGCTCGGCACCGTCGCTCCCATCCGTCGCGACCAGGACGTCCTCGACGGTCCGGGTGGCGTCGCCATCCACGGTCGTCCGGACCGTCAGGACGGGGACGTGAGCGGTCCGGAGGGTCCGCTCGGCGAGACTGCCGAACAGGTAGCGGTCGACACCCGAACGGCCGTGGGTGCCCATCGCTACGAGATCCGCGTCGTAGTCGTCGATGGCCTCGGCGAGGACCGTCGCCGGGCGTCCTTCGCCGACGTGGGTTTCGACCGGGACCGAACTCGCCGCCACGACACGGTCGACGGCCTCGTGGGCTCGCTCCGTGAGGAGCGCCCGTTGTCGACGCACCAAGTCGTCCACGTCCCCGACGGCGTCGGTGAGGAAACGATCGGGGTCGACGACCGAGAGGACGTGAACGGTCGCACCGAACCGCTCGGCGAGGGTCAGGCCGTAACGGGCGGCGGTGGTTGCGACGTCGCTGCCATCGGTCGGGATCAGGATGGTGTCGTACATGGTTAGCTCACCACTGCCTCGGCGGTCGGTTCCGTCTCGTCTCGTTCGATCAGGCGCACCGTCACCAGCGCCGCCGGCAGGATGCCGAAGGCGGCGACAAGCGACAGGGCGATGGCGAAGACGGTCGTCACTCCGAAGTTCGCGAGCACCGGGAACTGCGAGACGGTGAGGACGCCGAAGCCGAAGATGGTGGTGAAACTCGACCCGATCACCGGGCGAGAGAGCTTCGCTACCGCCGTCGTCGCGGCGTCGAGGCGGGACTCTCCCCGTTCGGCCATCTCGTACTCGAACCGCTCGAAGACGTGGACGCCGTAGTCGATACCGATGCCGAGTGTCAGCGACGACATCGTGATCGTCAACGGGTTCCAAGGGACGTCGAGCAGATACATCGCCCCGGTGACCAGCAACGCGGCGCTCCCTGCGACGGCGGCGATCAGCGTCGCCGAAATCCTCACGGATCTGAAGGCGACGGCGAGGAAGGCAAAGCCGAGCGCGAAACTCAACAGCGTCATCGGCGTCAATCCGGCGGTGACGTTCTCGATGACGTTTCGATTGAGCACGGGCTTGCCCGTCACCTGCACCTGATCGGCCGTCGTCAGCGTGTAGTCGGCGTTGCCCTCGAACTCGTCGATGAGCGTCCGGACCGGTTCACCCTCCACGTCGTCGACGTAGAAGGTGAGCAGGAGTTTGCTCGGGGTGTCCGACGGGTCACGGATCGCCGTCGGTCCCTCGTCGCTCGCCGCCCGCAGACTCGCGTCCAGACGGTACTGCGTCTCGGGGACCGATCCCTCGTTCCGTGTTCGCACGGCAGTCACCGGACTCATCACGGCGTTCACGTTCGGATTCTCCAGCATCAACCGCTGATAGGTTGCCACCTCCCGGAACGTCTCGGGGGTGTACGCCTGATCGGTTTCGACGACCACGTAGATTACTTTCGACCCTTCGACGGTGTTCTCTAGCCGCTCCAGGTCCTCCTTGGCGTCGAGGTTCTGGGGCCAGAAGTCCATCATCTGCTGCCGGGGTTCGACCTGCGGATAGGCGTAGGCACCCCCGGAGACCAGCAGGAAGGCGATGAGGAGCGTCACCAGCGGGCGTCCAGCGGTCACGCGGCGGGTGAGCAGTCCGGTCAGGACTTCGAGGCGGTCCTGGTCGGGCGTCCCGTCACCGGCCACGTCGCTCGCACCGGCGTCGAAGCGGACCAGCAACGCGGGCAACAGGGTCACCGAGAGGACCATGCTCGCGAAGACGCTGACGGCGCTCGTGACGCCGAACTGCTGGACCGGCGGGACTTCGGAGACCAGCAGCGAGCCGAGTCCCACGACGGTGGTGCCCATCGCGATGAGGAGCGCACGCCCGGTAGTGCGGGTGGCCAGCCCCGCCGCGTCGACAGGCGAGCGGTCGCTCGCCCGCTCTTCGAGGTAGCGGGTCTGGATCTGCAGACCGTAGTCGATGCCCAGGCCGAGAGCGATGGGCATCACGCCCAGCATGATGGCGTTGAAGTCGTAGCCGAGGACGCCCATCGCACCCATCATGTAGATCAGCGCGGTCATGGCCGTCCCGAGGGGCAGGAAGACGTGCCACCAGCGTTCGACCTTCGAGCGCATGACTAGGTAGACGACGCCAAAGATGAGCGCGAACGCACCCGCGAACAGCGTGATCATCTCCGGCAGCATGAGGCCGAAGGCGGCGTTCTCGAACACCGGCTGACCGGTCACGGTCACCGACAGTCCGGGCGGGAGCGCGGCCAGCGCCGTCTCCTGTTGAACCTGCCGATAGACGATGTCCGAGCCGCGCTCGGGCAGGAGTCGGCCCCGGTCGAAGGTGTCGACTGCGCCGTAGTCGGCGAGAATGATGGTCGTTCCGGCCTCGGGGACGACCTGGGACCGGAGGCCAGCCATCTCGGGGTTCCGAGTGGTGGCACGACCTAGGGCTCGCCGGACGCCGCCCTCGGTCGCTGGGATCTCGCCGCCGTTGCCCGCGCGTACCAGATCCGCGAGGCTGGTCACCCGGTTCGTCTCGTCGAGCGCAGTGTAGCGCCGGTCGAGGCGGTCGATGGCCCGGATCGTCTCGGGGTCGTACAGTCGGTCGGATTCGACGACGACGAAGACGTTGTTACCCGTCTCGAAGTCCTCTTTCAGGGAGGCCCACTCCTCGGCCGTCTGGGAGTCGTCGTCGATGTAGAGGGTCATCCCCATGCTCATCTGGAGCGAGGTGGCGGCGACTCCGCCCGAGACGAGTATCAGCAGGACGACCACGGCGACGACGGGCCGAGGATCGCTGGCGCTCCGCCTGCCCAGCGATTCGAGTCCGTCCCTGACGCGGGTTCCGATGTCCGACATTTACAGGCCCAAGAACTGCAGGATCGAGGAGATGATCCCGCCCCGCTTCTCGGTCACCTCGACGGCAGTCGGTTCGACGTCCGAGACGACCGTCCGTCCGAAACTGTTGTCGTACTTGACGGTCGTGTCGACCGAGTAGGTCTTGGCGGTCGCCGCGCCGTCGACGCTCACGGTGAAGGTGACCGTCGTCGACTCGCCCGACCCGAGGTCGCCGATATACGCCGTATCGTCGTCGGTCTCGAACGGCGTGTTCGCGTTGATCCGGGCGACGGCGTCAGTCATCCGTCCCGGTCCGGTGTTGGTGACGGTCACCTCGATCCGCTCCGTCGATCCGGCGGCGACCGTCGGCGTCCCCGACGTATCGACGGTCATCTCGGGTCCGACGGTAACGGGCACCCTCAGCCGGTCGCTCTCGACGGTCTCACGGTACGCGTCCTCGTAGGCGATCGTGAACGCGAGCGGGTACTCCTGTGCGATGGCCCGATCCGCGACGTCGAGTTTGAATCTCGCAGTCGCCGTCTCGCCGGGGGCGAGCGTCCCGAGGCTCGCACTCGTCGAGAGCGGCGAGAACGGTTCCATCGGGTCGAGGATGGCACGGGCGTTCGTCACCGGCCGATCGCCGGTGTTGGTCACCGACAGCGTTACCGCACCCGTCGAGTCCACGTAGAGGTCGGTGGTCGTCGCCGAGAGATCGAACGTCGGCGCGTCCTCGATCGTTACCGTCCCGGTTCGGATCTGTGACTCGCGGACGACGCCGTTACTGTCCTCGTATCGCAGGCGGAACGGGACCGCGTAGGTGTCCGTGTCCTCGATGTCGGCCATCCCGACGCGGAACGACGCCGTGGCCGTCTCACCGGGGTCGACCGTCCCGAGTGACAGGCCGTTGGTCCGCGGGGTCAACTGGTCGCTCCCCTCGATCAGCAGTTCGGCGTCGCTTGCGGTCTCCGTGCCCTCGTTGCGGACCGTCACCGCCATGCGGCCGTCCTCGTTGGCACGGAGGTTCTCGCCCGCGACCGACTCGACGCCCAGCCTGACCGACGGATCGATCCGTACCGTAACGTGCGAACGAACCGTCACGTCCCGCCGCGTGATGTAGTGTTCGTCGTCGTCGACGCTGACCGTCCGGACGTACTGGTACTCGAGTACGACCGGGAGCCGGTAGGTGCCGGGGGTCGCGTCCTCCGCCACCTCCAACTCCAGGGAGGCCGTCCGCGTCCCGTCGGGGGCGACGGTGCCGACGGACTGCTCGCCGCTCCGAATCTCGACCGGGGCCGACTCGGACTCGAATCGAGCGGTCGTCCCCATCGCGGACCCGGGCTTCACGCCCGCGGACTCGAAGGTCTTCGCCAGGCGGTCGACGCGTCCGTCACCGCTGGTGACCGCCGTTCCACGGTTCTGTATCGCGAGTTCGAGGCTCGCTGTCTCGCCCGGGACCAGAACGTTCGATCCCTGCACGGTCGTCGTCAACTCCGGGCTCTCGTACTCGTCGTATCCAGCGGCTGCCGCCGGCACCGCGACGACCGACAGCAGCGTCACGACCGCCAGCGCCACCGCGAGGATCCGTCGCACCGTTCCGCCGTCGTAGTCATTCATGCTTGTGGGTAAAATATACAATACTAACGTAAAAACCCGTCGCGAGAGGCAGTCGCACGGACCGCCGGCTTCGACAGTCGTATGACGACCGACCCGCTACCGATCGTCGTGCCCGACGACCTCTTTACCTCCCTCGAGATTCGCAGTACCGAGATTCCGAACCGTGTGATGGTCTCGCCGATGTGTCAGTACTCCTGTGACGGTCGGGACGGACTGCCGACCGACTGGCACCACACCCACCTCGTCAGTCGTGCCGTCGGTGGCGCGGGTCTCGTCGTGTCCGAGGCGACGGCCGTCGAACCTCGCGGACGGATCACGCCCCACGACCTCGGCATCTGGAGCGACGCCCACGTCGACGCGCTGGCGGAGATCACGTCGTCGATTCGGGCGAACGGATCGGTTCCGGGCATCCAACTGGCACACGCCGGTCGCAAGGCCTCCAAGACACGGCCCTGGGAGGGCAGCGACCCACTCACCGGCGCCGACGCCTGGGAGACGGTCGCCCCCTCGGCCGTCCCGTGGCCCTACGAGGACGACGAGACGGCGACCCGCAGGATGACCCGCGAGGACGTCGACGACGTGATCGACGCGTTCCGGTCGGCGGCCGAGCGCGCCCGCGACGCTGGCTTCGCAGTCGCGGAGATTCACGCCGCCCACGGATATCTCCTCCACGAGTTCCTCTCGCCGGTCACCAACGACCGCGACGACGACTACGGCGGGAGCTTCGAGGACCGGACGCGTCTCCTTCGCGAGGTCGCGAGCGAGGTCCGGGAGGTGTGGCCCGACGGGAATCCGCTGTTCGTCCGGATCTCGGCGACCGACTGGCTCGACGACCGTCCGTCGTGGACCGTCGCGGACTCGATCCGCCTGGCCGACGACCTCGCTGCCCTCGGCGTCGACCTGATCGACGTGAGCGCGGGCGGTATCCACCCCGATCAGCGCATTCCTTCGACCGGCCCCGGGTATCAGGAACGCTACGCGAGACGGATCAGAGCGGAGTCGGCGGCAAATATCGCGGTCGGTGCCGTCGGCGGCATCACCACCGCCCAGCAGGCCGACGCCCTCGTCCGAAACGACCGTGGGGACTTAGCCATCGTCGGCCGCGAACATCTCCGCGACCCGTACTTCGCGCTCCACGCGGCACGGGAACTCGACCGGCTGGACGCCGACGGCATCGAGGTGCCGGTCCAGTACGATCGGGCGTTCTAGACGTCCCCGGCGGGCGTGGGCGCGGCGAACTCGCCGTCGTCGTCGAAGGCGAGTTCTTGGGGATCGGCGACCACCCGCAAGTCGTCGCAGTCCCGGGCGGCCTCGATCAGGGGTGCCGAGGCGTAACACCGCTCCAGACGCATCGTGTCGGTGACCCGCAGGACGCGCGCCTCGTCGCCGGCGACCGGCCCGATCGTCCCGAGGGCGCCCCGCAATCCCGCTCGATCGTTCCCGACGACCGGTGGCAGGCGCACACCCCGGACGGTACTGGCAGTGATGGCGTTGATGAGCGCCTTCGACCAGTCCAGGTCCGCCTTCACGTCCCGGTGGACGAAGTCCGCCTGCCCCATGCCCATCGCGTTCCCCTTGGTCTTCTCGGTCAGCCCGCGCAGGTAGATCCGTTTCACGTCGGGCGACTCCGGTTCGGGTTCGTTGATCGTGAAGTGCCGACGCCCGGTGACGTTGGTGTCCATCCCCTGGCCGCTCACGTCCTTGCCGATCCGGTCGACGATCAGCACGTCCAACTCCGAGAAAGGCAGTTTCGGCATCCGGTCGTTGGCCATCTCCAGCAGTTCCCGTTCGCGTTCGAGGAAGTCCGACGCGGGGACGCCCTCGATCAGCGTCGTGTCGTCGTGTTCGTCCTCGACGATGGCGACGCCGCCGACCACCGGGAGTTCGGCGAGCAACTGGCTCGTGATTTCGGGGAGCATGTTCCGCAGACTCCAGTCGACCGCCCAGTCGTGGGCCATCTTCGCCCCCTGCTGTTTTCCCATCCCGATGACGAGCATCTTCGAGAGACCGCTCTCCACCTCGCCGCTGAAGTCGGTGTGGGGCTTGATCCGGTTGACCATGACGATGCCGTCGGCGGCGACGGCGTTGGCGTCGGCGTACACCGGAACGCCACGCTCGGGCGTCTCGCCCACCGTCTCGACGTCCATCGTCGCCCGGATCTCACAGCCCACTGTCTCCTCGTTCACCCCGAGCGTGTCGAGTTTCTCACGCTGTCCCTCGGCGGTCGCCCCGCCGTGACTCCCCATCGCCGGGAAGACGAACGGTTCGTACCCCCGTTCGCGAACGCCGGCGACGACGCCGCGGACGATGGCCGCGAGGTTCGCGATGCCGCGACTCCCGGCGCCGATGGCCACCTCGCCGCCGTCGGGCATGGCCGAGAAATCGAGGTCGTAGACGGCGGTCGTGGCCCGGCTCTCGATCTCCGCGGTGGGGATCGGATCGGCGTCCCAGACCTGTTCGATCACGCCCATGCGAGGAAACGTCGTCTTACCCACGGCACTCCGGACGGTGTCCTCGGGAACGACGAGTGAGTCGGTCATACCGCATCACTAACGTGGACGGCGAAAAGAAACCCGCGGATGTTCGTCCGCTTACGCCGCCGCTTCGTCCGCGAACCGGTCGTCGTACTCGCCCTCGTCGATGCGCTCTTTGAACTGCCGGGGGTCGTTGCCCTCGATGGTGACGCCGAGTGTCACGCAGGTGCCGACGATCTCCTTGGCGGCGTTTTTCAGATCGTACGCGAGCAGGTCGGACCGCTTCTGTTCGGCGATCTTCTGCACCTGATCGACGGTGAGGTCGGCGACGAAGGTCTCTTGCGGTTCGCCACTGCCCGTCTCGAAGCCCGCTTCGTCCTTGATGAGTTCGGCCGTCGGCGGGACGCCCACCTCGATGGTGAACGAGCCGTCGTCCTCGTACTCGACGGTGACGGGGACCTCCATCCCGTCGAAGGCGTCGGTCTCGTCGTTGATCCGCTGTACGACGGCCTGCACGTCGACGGGCGTCGGACCGAGTTCCGGCCCGAGCGGCGGGCCGGGCGTGGCCTCGCCGCCGGGAACGAGCACTTCGATGGTTCCAGCCATACCGCATCAAACCCGGGGGCGACCTTTAACGGTTTTCTTTCGGTTCACGGTGTCACAGGCCCTCACACGTCGACCGCGAACGGCTCGCGTTCGGCCGCTCGCCGAGCCATGGCCCCGAGCAACGCCCCCGCGTCGCGAAGATCGGTTTCGTCGATCACCTCGACCGGCGTGTGCATGTAGCGATTCGGCAGGCCGAGGTTCAGGGTCGGCGTCCCGCCGGCGGACGTATAGAAGGCGTCGGCGTCCGTGCCAGTACGGGTGCCCGCCGCCTGTAACTGCACGTCGACGTCCGCCTCGGTCGCGGCGTCCCGTGCCAGTTCGACGAGGACGGGGTGGTTGGCGCTCCCCCGCGTCACGACCGGTCCCGCCCCGAGTTCGACGGGGCCGCGCTGTTTCTCCGAGAGCCCCGGCGAGTCCGTCGCGTGTGTCACGTCCACCGCGACGACGGCGTCCGGCGCGAGGTCGACCCCGACCATCCGTGCACCCTGGAGACCGACTTCCTCCTGGATCGTGCTGACGGCGTACACCGTCGCCTCGACGTCCGCCGCGACCGCCCGGCGCAACCCCTCCGCGACCGCCCAGGTGCCGACGCGGTCGTCGATACCGCGGGCCGCCAGCCGCGACCCGTGCAGCTCCTCGACCGTCGTCGAGAACGTGACCGGATCGCCCACTGAGACCAGCGCCTCGGCCGCCTCGCGGTCGGTCGCCCCGACGTCGACGTACTGCTCGCCGACGTCGTCGTACTCCTCCTCACCCGTCTCCCGGAGGTGGATCGCCGTCTGCCCGATCACGCCCGCGACCGGGTCGTCGCCGTGGATCGTCACGTGCTGTCCCTGGGAGACGGTGCGGTCGGCGCCACCGATCGCCCCGATGCGGACGTAGCCGTCGTCGTCGATCCGGCGGACGATGAACCCCACCTCGTCCGCGTGGCCGGCCATGGCGAACGCCGTGTCGGCGTCGCCGTGGTGGACCGCCACCGCGTTGCCGTAGTCGTCGGTGTGTATCTCGTCCGCGAACTCGCTCACGTAGTCCAGCCAGACCCGCTGGCCGCGCGTCTCGAAGCCCGAGGGACTCGGCGTCTCCAGGAGGCGGTCCAGAAAGGCCCGCCGCTCCGGTTCCAGCGTCATGTGTGTCGGTACGAGGGGCGGGGCAAAACCGTAGCGATTCGACCGGTGACACGAGTACCCGGCGCGCGAGTCCGTGGGACCGACCGGGACCGGACGGTGTGGATCGTGAGACCGAATCACGAACCGAGCGCTCAAGGCGGTGATCCCCGTGGGAGACGGTAGTGACTCAAAACCTCGTTTCGGTGCTGTTCGGGGATTCGTTCGCGGTCACGAACGCGACCGGACTGGTCGCGTTCGCACTCGTCGGCTCGGCCAAGGCGATCCGCGAGGAGTTCGACCTGTTCGGAATCACGGTCGTCGGGCTAGCGACGGCGTTCGCTGGCGGGGTTACGCGCGACCTCCTCGTGAACCGCGTTCCACTCGCGCTTCAGTCGCCGGCCAAACTCGGCTTGGGCCTTCTCGGCGTCGGGGTGGCCGTCGTGCTGAGCGTCGTGTTGCGAGCCCCGGACGAGCATTCGGTCGCGGTCGTCGCCGACGCCGTCGGACTCGCCGCGTTCGCCACGGCCGGGGCGATCGTCGCGACCGAGGCGGGCGTCTCGGCGCCCGGCATCGTCGCCGTTGCAGCCATCAACGCGGTCGGCGGCGGCGCCTTTGCCGACGTCCTCCTCGATCGCTCCCCGTTCATCCTGTTCGACGATTTTTACAGCATTTCGAAGCGAAAGCCCCCCTTCAGGGGTGGGATGAAGCCGACAGCCGGCGAAACGTTGATTATGTCGGCGCTCGTCGGTTGTGGCGCCGAGTCCGAGGTAAGGATACGCACCCTTCGCGGGGGTAGATGAAGCCCGCTATCTCGGTCGGGGGCCGTACTGGCACGGCCCACAACCCCACCGCGTACGAGTGGGGAACCTCCCGCCGTGGACTGCCCGGCCTGTGGTCGGGAACCCCACGGCTTTAGCCGTGGGAGGATGTCAGGCAGGACTGGGACGTACCGACGGTACAGGACCTGCGATCCGGAGACGAGTGATCCGGGTGAACCAGGGTCACTCCCCTCCGGGACCGATCCGTCGGCGGTGTCTCGCTCACGCCGTCCGCCGACCACCGATCACTCGCCGTGTCGCGTCACGCAGGTCGACAGCCCCGTCAGCTCCACCGGTTCCGAGTTGTCCGGCGAGTACACCACCATCTGCCCTTTCTCCATGTACGGCACCTTGTCCTCCAGCGTCGACGGGATGTTGACGCTGCTGATGGCGTCCTCGTCGCCCAGGTTGAGCACGAGTTTCGTGTTCACCTGCTTGAACACCGAGTCGGCGATGTCCTGTGGGTCCTGCGTGATGAGAAAGAGGCCGAGTCGCTCCTTCCGGCCCTGTTTGGCCGCCTCGGTGAACTTCGCGATGACTTTCCGGGCCTGGACGCTCTCGGCGTCGGTCAGGAAGTTGTGTGCTTCGTCCATGCCGACGATCAGGGGCGTCTCCTTGATCCGGTCGTAGGTCGGATCGTTCGACAGTTTCTCGTCGACGAGCAGGCTGGCAACCGCCAAGACGACCAGTTCGGTCGCACGCGAGTCGGTGACGTGATACGTAGGAACGACCGTCAAGCCGCCGGGGCGGACGAGTTCGTGGACCAGGTCGGTCACCGGACGGGCGTCCCGGTCGAAGACCCTCGAGAAGGCGCTCCCGAGCGCCCGCCGACGCACGGCGTCGAACGTGGCCTCGTGGACCCGTCCCGACTCGTCCAGTTCCTCGCGGAGCGTCGGATCGTCGAGGTAGGACTTGAACTCGGCGTAGGTCCCCTCGTCGCCGTAGTCGCGGAAGAAGCGATCGAGTAGGTAATCGAGCGCCTGATACTGGTTGTCGTTGAGGCGGGCACCCGCGACCAGCCAGGGGCGGCGACGCACCATCCGGAAGGGAACGGTGAACGGGACCTGTTCGGCGCGGTGGTTGCCGCCGCCGTAGGACGCCCCCTCGACCGCCGGGACGAGGGCGACGGTGTCGTCGTGGCCGCCGTGGGCGATGCCCTCGCGGTCGAGGCGGCGGGCGACCCCGTCGGTCATCTCGGGGTTGTCGTCATGCATCTGGGCGTACTCGTCCTGCGGATCGAACTGGACCACCGCCGTCGGGGCCTCGCGGCCGTCGTCCATCGGATACGACGCGTCGAGATACTGCCGGAGGACGTTCTTCGAGGCGTGGGTCTTCCCCGACCCGGTGCCGCCGGCGACGAGCGTGTGCCGGAAGACGAGGGGGTCGCCGTCGGCGTAGTCGTCCCGCAACCGGTAGTCGATGGTCGGCGGCGAGGCCGCCGTCCGTACCGTCTCGCCCCCGACCGAGAGGTGACCGAGAAAGACGCCGTCGCTCGGGATGGCCAGTCCCGTCTTGATCTGTGCCGCGTCAGTCGCCTCGCCTACGACCGCGCCTGGTTTCGGTACCCGGTCGGTCATCCGCCGTTTCAGGTCCCCGTCCTCGGAGAACAACACCGCGACGGGATGGAGCGTCGCGACGAACTTGTAGTCACGTTCGGTGAAGTCGTCGCGGCGCATCGCTCGCCGGGCGTGGATTTCGGTCGCGTCGTCGGCCTCGAACTCCTGGGCGTACTCCAGGGCGGAGACCCGACAGAACAGCGTCTCGTCGTCCGGATAGGGGACGAGGACGTACTTGCCGAGCCGGACCGACTCGCGGTTGTCGCTGGTGACGAAGGCCTCGAGCGTCGTATCGTCGCCGTCTTCGGCGACGCGGAGCCCCCGCGAGACGGAGATGGAACCCAGGCCGTGGTCGCCACCGGCGGGCGAGACGTCGTAGGTCCCGAACGTCTCCTCGTCCGCCCCCGCCGGCGCCGTGCCGTCGTCGTCGGTCGTCGGCCCCTCGTCGTCGGCCGTAGACGGCGGGTCGTCCGTCGTATCGTCGGACGAGACTTCCGTGAAATCCCCCAGATCGGACATGTACACGACCACGGAGGTGAGGATGAAACGCCTTTCGACGACGGCCTCAGGTCGACTCCGCGTCGTCGCCCTCGTCGGTGCCACCCTCATCGTTCCCCTCGTCATCCCCGCATCTCACGGTCGTATCGTCCCCGCCGTCGCCCCCGACCATCGCATCGAGGCCGGCCGTCGGCGGTTCGCACACGTACAGGATCCCCTCGTGTGGAACGTAGAGACTGCCGTCCTCAGGGTCCTCGAACACGCGGGCGTCGAAGTCGATGGCGGTGTCGACGAGACCCGCGAGCGTGTCGATCTGGATCCGCGGGCGGTCGCGAACGGTCGAGGGGAGCCGTGCGGTCGTGATCCAGTCGTCGAACTCGTCCCGGGCCGACTGGAACGCCAGTGCCGCACGCTCGGCGTCGGAGACGGCGAACCGATCGTCGTACCGTCCGTACGCGAGTCCGACGATCCCGACGATCCCGGCGATCAGCGCGATCGGCCCGCCGATTCGGTAGGGTGGCCCGTACGTTCGCTGCCGTGTAACCCGCTCGGTCGTGGACCCATCGAGCGTCTCGCCCTCCACGGCACCGGGTTGGTACGTGGTCCCGCTAACCGACATCGGAAGCCGGTAGTCGGCCGTCCGCGATACATCGTTCCCGTTGACGCGCCCCTCCAACTCCACCGTCGAGACGACGAGCATCTGTACGGATCCGGGCGTTCCACCCAACCGCTCGGAGATGTTCGCCATCCGATCGTACGTCCGACTGACGTTGCGCTCGAACGCGAGTTCGACCGACTGACCCGGGGAAACGCCGGTCGTGCTCGCCGTCCCGAGTGGTTCGGTGAGCCGCCAGTATTCGACGCGCTCCCCGTCACCCTCCGTCGACTGCGCTTCGACGGCCCGGAGCACCAGCGTCTGCTGGATCGTCACCGCCAGCGCCCCGCCCTCCGTCGCCCGGTACTCGAATCGGAACGTCCCCTCGACGAGCGGACTGATCGAGAGGAAGTACGCGGGTCGGTCCGAGAGTTCGGTACCGATCGGATACAGCGGGTTTGACTCCGTCACCGCCGCGGCCAGTTCGTACGTCCCGTTGGCCTCCCAGGAGGACACCTGGCGTTGCTCGGTCGTCGTTCCGGGAGCCTCGTACGCGGAGTACGTCGCGTATCCGCCGCCAGCCGTCAGTACCACACCGAACAGGACCACGACCACGAACCAGCGGTCCAGCAGTATCCGTCCGCGCACCCCCCACTCCCGTGACATGTGCCCCCCTTTTCCCGGTACCCCTACAAGAATCTTGAGGGAGCAGGTCCCCGGATCAGCCGTACCGGTTCAACAGACGTCCGAGGGTCGAGACTCCGTCCCGCGAGCGCGAACGTGCTCGGAGCCGTCCGGAGCCAACGAGCCACGTCCCGAGCAGGTAGAAGGGGACACCGATGACGGCGTCGACGAGCACGACCGGCACCCACGGGTGGAGACGGTAACCGGCATCGATCACCGAAGTCGGCAGGATTGCGAGATACCGATACTCCGAGACGTACCGGCGATAGTAGCCCGTCTCCGGTGGAGCGGACAGCGTGATCGTCGCGTTCGTATTCGACCGGCCGGGGACGTGGAGTCGTTCGGGATCGGTCGTCACGCCCTCGCTCGCGGGCGTCAGATAGACCACGACGGGGACGAGGCCTGCGTTGGGGACGCGATAGGTGAGCGTCTCGGCGCTCCCCTGTCGGATGATCGTCGGACTCTCCGAGTCGAACTCAGCGCTCACGACGCCGAACTCTTGGGTCCCTCCGGGAACGACCATCGACGCCGTCGCGGTGAGGACGACCAGCGCCGCGAGTCCGGCGACGATGGTCCGTGTCGAGAGCCCCCGATCTCGGTCTCGTGACCGGGTCCGGTCGCGCTCCGAGCCGTCGCTCGCGAACAGATCGAACACGTAAAGCAGCGCCGAGAGTCCGAGCAATAGGTACGTGAGTCCCTGGGTTCCGAGCAGCGAGCGACTCCCCGTCACCGACGCCAAGAGTCGCTGGGTGTCGGTGACCGCGCTCTGCAGCCCCATCACCGCCGTACCCATGTGTGGGATCACGACGACCGAACCACCGACCTGCCACGCCTTGGCGACGATCTGGGCGTCCTTCACGGGGGGCTCGTCGCCGTCCTGGTCGGTGAAGGGATTGGCGTCGCCGCGGGTCACGTAGCCACGCTCCGTCTGGTCGACGACCCGGTGGGTCGTCAGACCACCGCCCTGGATCCGTTCGGCTCTGAACACGATGACGTCGCCTTCCTCGACGTGGCCGTCGATCGCGGTCGGAATGGCGACGAATCCGTCACCGGGATCCAGCGTCGGTTCCATGCTTCCAGTCTCGACGAATCCGAGCAACACCGGATAGCCGAGCACCTGTCCGGCGACTAACGCGACGACGACGAGAACGGCGAGTGCCTCGCCCGCGACCGAGAGCGTGCGTCGCGGTGACATTCGGGATACGGGACGCTGGCGCCGAACCGGTAAAAAACCCTCCGCCAGCCGGGGCCTCCCGGAGGCCGCTACCCGGTCGGCTCGTCCGCCGCCCGGTCGGCGCCGAACGGGCCCACCGCTAGGCTCACGTACGGACCGAGGAACCCGAGGCAGAATCCGAGTAGGTGTACGTAGTCGTTCGGGACGGTCGCCACGTGTGAGGTTCCAGCGCCGAACCCGACGACCGGGAATCCGAGACACGACACTGTCGCGACGACGAACAGTTCGAGCCAGCCTCGCGTCGACCCCGCCGTTCCGGGACGCCCGACTCGGCGACGGTCGATATCGAGGGCGCGAACGTAGTACGCGCCGAGTAGTCCACAGGTCAGACCGACCCCGAGACTCGTCGTCGACGGCGGCAGGGCGACGACCGTCGCGATCGCAAGCACGACGAAGAACACGGCGGGGGCGTGCCGGTAGTCGACCCACGGGACGAGCCTGGATCGGGCGTACAACGGGAGCAGGACGGCGAGAAGACCCGCGAACGCGGCGGTCACGCCCGAGAAGCCGTAACCGACGGCGCGTCGGGGGACCGCGAGATTCAGCGCCGAGAGCACGGGCGGGAGCGCCAGCAGGTACGTCGCCGTCGCGGCACCGAACAGTCGCCGTCGATCGGCGAGCGTCGCGAGCAGGTACGAGAGGCCGGCGAAAACCACGTATCCGAGCAGGTTGGACGCGAGGTGTGAGACCCGGAAGTGGACGAAATGTGCCGTGAACGCCGTCGAGAGGGAGGGATCGGTGTAGACGAACGTCAGCGACTGGCGGCGCGACTCCGGCAACAGAAAGATGCCGAGTACCGCTGCCGGCACGGCCGCGAGCGCCGCGCAGTCCCGCATTCGGACGAGGCCGGCGACGACGACGCGGAACGGGGGGTCGGCGGCGGAGCGAAGCGACACGGATCGGTCACTCTCCCTCCCCACCGCGTTGCCGGCGGACCAGCCAGACCACGAGCACTGCGACGAGGGCGAACAGCCATCCCATCGACGACAGCGAGAACGTCGCGGGTTCGCCGACCGGCTCTCCCGCCCGGTCCGCGGGAGTCGGTGACGGTGGGGCCGACGAGGGAGAGAGTGCCGGCGGCCCGCTCGCCGCTCCCTCCACCGGTGGGTCGGCAGCGCCCGACGCGGTACCGGGCGATCGGGAGGTGATCGAGGCCGGCGTCGACCTCGGTGCGTCGACGACGAGCGTCCCCGAATCGACGCCGCCGACGCTCACCGCGTACCGTCCCGGCGATTGAGGGGCGACGGCAAACCGGATCGTCGTCGACTCGCCGGGGGCCAGTTCGACGGCACGAGCTGCGGTCCGCTCACCGTCGAGCGAGACGACGAACGTACGCTCGCCGGGGACCAGGCCGTCGTTTCTCACCGAGACCGTCGTCGTCGCCGACTCGCCTAGCGTGACGGTCGAGCGGGACAGGTCGGCACCGGTGACCCGGAGAGCGGACGCCCGGACGCCAACCACGAACGTCGAGAACCCTGGCGACTGGGCTTCGAACACCACACGGCCGTTCCGCGTGCCGACGTGCCTCGCGTCGAGGGATCGCCAGCCACGGCCGTCGTTGCGTCGCACTACGAGGCGGTCGACGGTGGTCCGTCTGGCGTCGAAGTAGGCCGGCGCGGCGCTGAACCGGAAGGCGGCGGACTCGACAGAGCCACCGTCCTCCACCTCGACTGCACCGAGGGGTCTGACGCCGACATCGGCGTCCGGACGCGCCGTCCCGTCGAGTACCCGTACGTCGACCGACATCGGCCCGCCGTCACCGGTCACGATCAGTTCGTCGAGGGTGAGCGTCCCCGTCTCGACGGCGTCGACTACCAGTCGGTCGGCGTCGAGCGTGACCGGCGCCCCGGCTGGAGCGTTCGTCACGGTGAACTCCCGAACGTCGTTGCTCGGCGCGTACGTCCGAATCGAACGGACGGGACCGGACGCGGGAGCGACGTCGGCTGCTCCGACTTCGACGTCTTCCGGTTCGGCGATTCGGGCGTGGACCGTGAGATCCGCCAACAGTTCGTCGGTGGACCCGGTGGCGTCGATCCGCATCCCCACGGTCGCCGACTCGTCGGCCGACAGAACGACGGCGTTCGACTCCGATTCGATCGGCCGGCCGCTCGCTCGGACGGTGATCGACTCCGAGTTGTGCGTGAGCCAGATCCGCGCGAATCGCTCGCCACCGTAGTGAACGACGAACACGTCGTCGACGGTCGTGAGGGTACCGTCGCCGACGCCGTTACCGTGGAGGTTCGGATTCCTCGGGGTGAGATCGACGACGAGGTCGCCGTCGACGACAGAGGCGTAGGCGCCGTTCGCCCCCGACGACGGGGAGAGTGACACGTCTTCACCGACGGGATCCGTCGACCCGGGAGCGAGCGAGGCGCCGGTTCCGACGGCAACGGAGACCGCCGACAGCGTCAGGACGATCACAGCGAGACGCGAGATGGCTCGACTCATCGGACTGGCATCGGTGGACGAATGGATTCCTACCGCTTCAGAGTACGGTGATTGAACCGATTCTCACACCCATTGAACCGATCGTCGAACGACAGCGACTCGCTCCGATCACATGTCGAGACATGTAACACGTCGAGAGCGTCCCAGCGGACGAACTCGTCGGGAAGCCGACCCTCCATCCAGCGTCGTTACCGTGTCCCGGTCGCGAATGGGCCGGACGGCTACTCGGCGGTCGACGCGCCGCCCAGTTCGCCGATCGAGGTGACCTCGTAGCCCTCCCCCAGTCCGCTTGCTGCGTCTTCCGCAGCCGTGGTATCGAGAAAGTACAGTTCGGCGATCTGCGGCGGTCCCGCGGGATCGGACCGTTCGTAGAGAAGTGTGGCGGATAGACTCCCGGTCCCGTCGCCAGTGTCGACAGTCGCGCCGGTGACGTCGTGAGCCGGACCCTCCGATAGACCGTCGAGCGGGAACCGCACGTCCCAGGTCCCGTCCTCGTCGGTATCGACCCGCGTGCCGCGTCTCTCTGGGACGTGGAACGGCAGTTCCTTCGGCTGTTCCTCCGTGTAGAGGATCGGTGTGTCCTCGATCGTGTTGGTCCCTTCGAGCCGGATGCCCCGAGCGGTCGGGGTCGGAGTTGGGTACTCCCCGGACCACGCCGAGACGGCGATGCCGCCCCAGTCGTTGTTCCGGGTAGTGATCCCGTCGAGCCGTACGTCCACGCAGTTCGTGAGGAACACGCCGGTACCGCCGGTGGAACCCGCGTTCTCGTTCGCTCCGTCGGCGACGACGTTCGTCAGCTCCGCACCGACGACGCTGTTGAGATCGATCTGGGAAAGCGACGATCCCGCAACCGTGACGTCCGCGAGGCGGACGTTCTGGCATCCTGCGATCTTGAGCCCGAAGTACGACGCCGGATAGGAGTCGTCGGCCGACGGTTGTACCGGCCCCTCGAGCGTGAACGATTCGAGCGTGGTGCCGTTCGCCTCGACCTGGAACCCGTACGGGTTCGTGAACTGCCCGTCGTCGCTCGCGTCGATGACGACACCGCTCCGACTGGTTCCACGGATCGTGAGGCCGGTCGTTCCGTCGACCACCGGCCGCTCCTCGTAGGTCCCCGACTCCACGACGATCAGGTCGCCGTCGGTCGCGCCGTCGGCGCCGTTGACCGGGTTCGTCCCGTCGATCGCATCCTGAATCGCGTTGAATCCCGGACGGTCGCCGAGGGTCTTGCTCACCAGAACCGCGTCGGGGTACGCGGGGAGTTCCTCGCCCCCGTCACCCGACTCTCCGATGGTCACGCCGAACGCCTCCTCCACCGCGGTGACCTCGTTCGGGGTGAGCACGTCGGCCAGCCACCCCGGGTCGGTCTGCAGGATCCCGCGGGTTGTCCGGTCGAGGACGTCGTTCGGCGTCCCGGACTCGAAGCTCTCCCAGGTGGTGCTGGGTGTCCCCTGGCTCTGATACAGCGCCCGCATCGGCCCGTGTCTGTCGGGCATTACGTGGCCTCCCCCGTGACGGTCATCGTGTCGTCGATCCCGATATCCGGACTCGTGCCGCCCGGGAACGCGTCCACGACGAGGCTGTACGTTTCCGCGTCACCCGGCGTGAGCGTCACCGACGGGAAGCTCGTCTCCGGAACGAGCAACACGATGAGCGTGTTGCCCGAGTCCGTGTCCACGAACGTCAGCGGCGTGATCTCTACCTCGATCTCCTGGGTCCCTTGGTTGCGGACCTCGAAGAGGTCCGCGATGACGGTGACCGCATCGGTGTTGACGCCCTGGCCGCCCGCGCCGGTGGCGTTGTCGCTCGTGAGATCGATACCTAACTGGCCGTCGCTCGTGTCCGTATACGGCGCGTTTGGGCCGGTGGCTTCCAGCGCGAGGAACGCGTTCGCGTCGTCGGCCACCTGAACCGCGACGTCGCGGTCGGCCTGCACGCTCGTGAACGCGCCCGTTCCGGTGACGATCGCCCCGCCACCGCCCAGTGCCCCCATCGCCGCGAGGAGTTGTCGTCGATTCATGAGTAATCGAATCTCCCGCCCGGGCGGGTACGTCGTTCGTTCGATCGCTGTCCGGCGTACCCTCCCGGGAGAAGCCCACCGGCGGAGTCGAACCGCCGTGCTCCGAGTGGGCGAATCGGCTCGTGTCTCGATCCATCCGCCGACGGTCGCGCTCGTAGTCCGGCGGCGTACCATCGGTCCGCGGTTGTCCGCAGGAGACACCAGCACCTCCGCACCTCAGCACGTCACCTCCGCATCCGCGTTGATCACCAGCGCCTCGCCGTCCCCGCCCGGCCGCGTGGCAAACAGGTCGTCACCGTCGGAGACACCGTGAGTTCGGACCACGAATCCCACGCGGGTCGACTCCCCCACGTCGAGACAGACGGCCTCGTCCCGCCCGACGATCCCTCGACTCGGATCGCCACCCCGGAAGAACTCGATCGCGGGGTCACCGGTCGCCGCCACCGCGGCATCGACGGTCACCCAGACGCCGACCGATTGGGTTCCGGCGTTTCGGATCTCGAAGACGTCGTCGAGGACGGTCGTCGCGTTCCGGTTGACGCCCGTTCCGCCGCCGAGGGTCGGGTTTTCCGCACTCAGATCCAGCGACAGTACCCCATTCTCAGTCCGGACGTACTCGCCGTTCGAACTCCCCTCGCAGGGGCCGAGTTCGAGGAACGATTCGGTGTCGCTCGCCACTGCGACCGACACGCTGCGCTTGGCTTCTGCGCTCGTGAACGCGCCCGAACCGACGGCGCCGCTCGTGCCCGCCATGGCGCCGAAACCGAGCAGCAGTCGTCGTCGTTTCATGGTCGTGGTCGCCGTCGATCGAAGCCCACCGGCGGAGTTGAACCGCCTCGCTGCGACCCCCAAAGGTCGGAGGTGCTGCGTGCCAGCGTGGGGGAAGGTCGTACCGGTCGCCGAGGTGCTCGCGGCTACAGGTCGGCGAAGGTTGCTGCGGCGCGGAACGTCACTGGCGTCGAATTGATCGTCGACGTGTCGGGCGATCCGAAGAAGAACGCACCGACGTTGTTTAGCGTCTCACCCGGGGTGAGGTAGACGAGGTCCGGGTTCCCGTCGCTGTCGGCGTCGGGAGCGGTGTCGATGTTCAACTGACCGTCGTTGTTGTAGTTCCCGGCGCTGGCATCGTAGTTTGAACCGCTACCCGACCCGGTGAAATCGGGGTCTTCGTGGTAGAGCGCGAAATTGGCGTTGGTGAGCGTGGTTCCACTGCCATCGCCACCGTAGCCGACGTAGACGCCCTGCGTCCCCTGGTTCGTGATCCTGAGGAGGTCGTCGAACTCGGTGGTCGCGTTGTCGTTGATCCCCTGGCCGTTGCCCGGGGCGTCGGTACTCGTGAAGTCGAGACTCACGGCGTTGCCCGACGTATCCACGTATTCGTTGGCGTTCGGGCTGTTGCTCTCGGGCTCGATAGCCAGGAACGCGTTCGCGTCGTCGGCGACGCTGACGCTGACCGTCCGATCCGCCTGCACGCTGGTAAACGCACCCGTACCGATGGTGGCCGCCCCGGCGGCGGCGAGCGATCCCATCCCGGCGATGAACTTGCGTCGTTGCATGGTTTTTCAGTCGCCCTCTCGGGCGAAGCCCACCGGCGGAGTCGAACCGCCGTGCCCGAACTTCGGCGCTCCTGCGTGGGTGTGGCGGGCCTACGGGGATCCGCCGTTCTCCGCGACGAAGGTGACCGTTCCCGACAGACTCGCGGGTCCCTGTCCCGTCGTGTCGACCTCAAGGTCGAGGACGATGCTGTCTCCGGGCGCGAGCGTGTACACGTCGACGTTACCAGCGTTGCTCCCGTTGTAGGCCAGTTGGTCGGATCCGGCGGACCCACCAGTCTCGGCGGCGTTGGTGGAGTCAGTCGATATCGTTACCGACGCACTGCCGGTGTTGAGACTCGAGATGTCGACCCAGAAGTTGACGTTCTGCGTGCCCCGGTTGGTCACCAGCAACAGATCGTCGATCCGTGTCACCGCGTCGGGATTGAACCCATCTCCCAGGTCGCTCGTCCCGTTCGAACTGCTGAAGTCGAAGCTGATTTCGCCACTCGACGGGGATCCGGTCACGTACGCCTGGGAGTTTGCGCTCCCGGTCACCCTGTCGAGTCCCAGGAAAGCGTTCGCGTCACCGGCGACCTGCACGGCCACACTTCGGTCGGCCTGAACGGTCGTGAACGCGCCGGTGCCGACAGTCGCCGCTGCTCCAGCTGCGACCGATCCTATCGCCGCGATGAACTTTCGCCGTTGCATGTGTGCCACGTGCCCCGTCCGGAGCACGTCTGTCCCCTGCACATCCTCCCTCCTTGTTGTAATCCGATTGAATGGATGATAACGGCCCGTAGATCCGCTTCAACGGGACGTTGACGTGTTCCAAGGACAGTTTGATCGCTTTCAGGGCGGGACTGAGCGACGGCTGGCCGTTCCTGAAACGACAGTCGGCAGCGGTTACTTATGTAGCGTGCCGGGATTATTCCTTCCCGAAACCGAAGGGGGAACTTCGAACGCATGAGCCTTGCACGAGACGACGTATACGAAGTACTGAGCAACCGACGGCGGCGGTTCGTCATCCACTACCTGCGGCGGAACGACGCGCGGGCGGCGCTGGGGGCCCTTGCCGAGCACGTCGCCGCGTGGGAGAACGACATCGACGTCGCCGCGGTGGGTTCGGATGCACGTAAGAACGTCTACACGTCGCTTCAGCAGTTCCACCTGCCGAAGATGGAGGACCTGAACCTGGTTCGCTTCGATCGGCGGGCGGGAGAGGTGGAACTCACCGACGAGGCCGACGAGGTCGACGTCTACCTCGAAGTCGTCGAGGGGAACGACGTGCCGTGGAGTCTCTACTATCTCGGGATGGGGGGACTGGCGGGACTCGTGACACTCGGCCACGCGCTCGGGGCACCCATTCTCGCAGGGTTGAGCGATGCCAGCTGTGCCATGTTCACGATCACGGCCATCGCGGCACTGGCCTCGATCCACACGTACTACACGAGAAAGATGCGCCTGGGATCCGACGGAGCACCACCAGAGATCGACGGATGAGTCGTCGGGCCCGGCATCTCGTCGCGATACTCGCCCTCTGTGTAGCGGCGAGTTCGGCGCTTGGTGTCGGGAGTTACGGTTCGGTAACCGCCGATCGAGGGCTCTCGGTCGCCATCGTCGATAACGACGACGCTTACATCGGATTCGCGGACGACCTGCAGTGCGGGATGGGTCACGGTGTCGGCGACAACGGGGAGTTCGTCAGAAACCAGTTCGTCGGCGAGACTGTCATCGATCGGTTCGTCGTGCGGGCGACCGCCGGTGGCGGCGAGGTTCGCGTCGGGACGGGCGGACCGACCCACCAACTCGCCTCGGGGCAATCGGTGACCCTGACGTTCGTCGGTCCGTACCGCCCCGGAGACGGCGCCGATATCCAGGTAAAACCGCCACACGGCAACGTTTCGGGCGCCGACAGCCTGACCGTCCGCGTCCTCGATGCCGTCGGGGCGAACGTCTCCGTCTCCGGGCCGGTACGGACGTTCGACGTCGACTGTCCGGACGGCGGACCGTCGAACGCGACGGCTGGTGAGACGGGACACGAGGCCGTCGGGACGCCCCGAGCGCGCGGCGGGTGATCACTTTTGTATCCGCGGAGACTACCCTCCGGGCCGTGACCAAGACTAGCTCGACCCCAAGTGCCCTCGCCGCCGCACGTCTGCCATGACCAAGCGGGCGCCGGAGCTCCACCGGGAGGCCGAGGAGATCATCGACCGCGTCGACCTCCCACCGACCCACGCCCTCTCGGTTGCGGGCGCCCGCGACGCCCTCCGTGACCTGCTCGTATCGGAGACGCCGCCGGACGACGACCTCACCGTTCGGGACCTCTCGATCCCCGGGCCGGGCACCGATCCCGAGACGCCACTCCCGATTCGGACGTACTCACCGCCCGGCGAGGACCATCCGGTGCTTGTCTACTTCCACGGCGGCGGGTGGGTGCGCGGTGATCTCGACACTCACGACGGGCTCTGTCGACTACTCGCGGAACGGGTAGAGTGTACCGTCGTGTCCGTCGACTACCGTCGAGCACCCGAACATCGGTTCCCGGCCGCGGTCCACGACGCCTACGCGGCGACGGCGTGGGCCGCCGAACACGCGGGGATCGTCGGCGGTGACCCGGATCGGGTGGCGGTGGGCGGAGACAGCGCCGGGGGGAACCTTGCGGCTGCAGTGACGCTTCTGGCTCGCGAGCGCGGCGGCCCCGACGTTGCCCACCAGGTGCTCCTCTATCCGGCAACCGACCACGCTTTCGACACCGACTCCTACGCAGAGAACGCCGAGGGGTATCTGCTCTCGCGGGCGAGCATGCGGTGGTACTGGAATCGCTACCTCGGCGACGCTCTCGACGGCGCCAATCCGTACGCCTCACCGTTGCAGGCGCCGGAGCTTGGGGGTCTACCGTCCGCGACGGTGATCACGGCGGGCTACGATCCGCTCCGGGACGAGGGAGCGGCGTACGCCGACCGCTTGCGCGCGGCGGGTGTCCCGGTCACTCACAAGAACTACCCGGAAATGGTCCACGTGTTCGCGTCCTTTCCCGACCTGGATCGGGCAGTGGACGCGCGCAGCCTGATCGCGGCCGATCTGGGCGCCGCCTTCGGACGGGAGTGAGCACCGGGCTGGATCGCCACTGGCCCGCCGGCAGTTCTCATCCCCGAGAGTCACCACACACGTCTTTTACGTCGGGGCCGCGTACCGAAAATCGATGTTACTGATCCGTGGGATGGGTGGGGATACGACGCTCACCGGGACCGTGTACGAACGGGGCGAGCGGGCCCCGAGCTTCCAGGGAGCCCCGGACGAAGACGCAGCCTACGTGTGGGTGTGCGACGAGTTCTACGAGGTGGAGAGCGGCGGCTCGACGACGCAGATCGACGGCGAGGAGATTCGGATCGCCTTCGAATCGCCGATGCCTCGCGGGTTCGACACGCGTGACCAGGCGATCGAGGCCGCGAAAGAGCACCTGCGAACCCAGTTCGCCCGGGTCGGCGTCCCGGAGTCGACGGTCGCCATCGAGATCGAGAAGGCCGACCCGATCGACTGATCCGCTTCCCCGCGCCCGATCGTAACCGGCCGACCGCGGCTCAGAACTCCTCGCCCCAGCGGTGGTCGTCGTACGTGCGGACGAACGGGGAGTCCAGGCGCTCTTCGAACTTCCGGCGTAACGCGGCCTTCTCGTCGACGCCGATTCGGGCGAGCGCGTCCGCTCGCTCGACGACCGGGGGTGGCCCCCTCGCGGTCGCCACGTCGCGAAGGATCTGTCGGGTGAGACGGTCGCGTGCCGCGGCGTCGCGGGTCAGCCCCGCTGGCGCCTCGATCCGGTAGCACAGATCCTCGCGGGGGTCGTAGACCACGAAGAAGGTCAGTTCGTAGTCGGCGGGGTCGCGCCGACGGTCCACGCCGAGGGCGTCGCCGTCGGCTGCGAGCGTCCGGTCGGAGCCTCCACGGGAGCGGAACCAGTTGGTGAACGCGAGTCGGTCGGTCCGCCGGTCCTCGCCGTCCGATTCGAGCAGCCGTGTGAAGAACGCGGTGTCGTCGACCCACGGCGCGTCGACACCCCGATCGCGGAGCGTCCGAGTGATCAGCTTCGGCGAGGGGTTCTTGACGAAGCCGGCGATGGCGGCGCCCCGGTCGAGGAATCGCTCGACGAGACGGACGTAGTTTCCGACGATGGCGCGGGGTTTGGCCTCCGTCGCCAGCGCCCCGAGTTCGGCGTCGCGATCCTGCCAGTTGAGGAGTTCCTTCGGGTAGAGCGGGCCGTCGAGGAGGAGACAGTCGTCGACGGCGTCGGCGTGTTCGAGGGCGTGAGAACTCTCGGCCAGATACAGGGCGAGCGCGTGAACGACGCCTTCGGCGTAGCGATTCACTCGGGGCGCGTGGAGGATCTTGCGCCGGAAGTAGCCCTCGTCGCGACGCACCCAGTCGGTGCCGAGCGCGAGCGTCGGGTCGTTGGCGTGGACGGTCGTCACCAGGCTTCGCGCGCGATGGAGGTCGAGGTCCGACGGTTCCGCGGCCATCGCGGCGTGGGCCACGTCCAGTACCAGGCCGTTTTTGAACGTGGTCGGGTTGATCGTCCCGGAATCGAGACCGTGGACCGTCGGGTAGGGCGGCTCGATCAGTGCCACGTCGTCGACGAGGACCGAGCGCAGGCGGCGGTCGCCGACCGGCTCGATCACCACCCGTCCGTCGGCGCGGAGCGGGTCGAGCCACTCCTCGAACGCCGTCCGTGCCAACTCGTCGTGGTCGGTGTCGTCGACCCGGCGACCGAGAAGGGCGGCGAGGTCGGCGATCCCGTCGACGTGGACCGGATCGAGAGTCATGACCCACCCATCGGTCGGCAGCACAAAGACACTCCGGATCCGTTCGCAGACGGCACGCTCATACCCCCTCGGCCGGATAGGGGAAATATGGATACGGCCGCGGTGGCGTTCGACCTCGACGACACGCTCGCCGTCACGAGGGTCGACCGCGAGACGCTGCTGGCGGAGGCGATGCGTGCCGTCGACGCACCTCCGCGCTCGCGGGAGGCGTATCTCGACGCTCACGCCGACAACCTGACAGAACGGAGCCGGGAGCCGGTGTTCGCGCGGCTCCTCGACGAGTTGGACACCGGCGCCGACGCCGACGCACTCGCTCGCGCCTACCGGACCCGGGTGAACGACTCGCTCGAACCGGTGACCGGCGTCGAGTCGATGCTCGCCACCCTCCGGAAGCGGTACCGTCTCGGCCTCCTGACGAACGGACCGGTCGTCGCACAGCGATCGAAGCTCCGGACGCTTGGGTGGACTGACACCTTCGACGTCGCGCTGGTCACGGGCGAACTCAGCGCCGGCAAACCCGACGCGGCGGCGTTCGAGGCGCTCCTCGACGCCTTGGACGCGGACGCCGACGAAACCGTGTTCGTGGGCGACGACGTCGGTGCCGACGTCGGCGGCGCGGTGGCCGCCGGCATCGACGCGGTGCAGGTTCTCTTTCCCGGCGGTCCCGCCCCCGATCCGGCGGCGTTTGCCCACGTGGAGCGTGACGACCTGGCGACGCGGCTTCCGGCGATCCTCGACGCACGGTAGCCACCGAATCAGCGGCTCGTGACAGCGGCTTCGACGACGGCGAGCGCGCGCTTCACCTCGGCACCGTTCTCGACGAAGACGATCGACTGCGGCGGCTCGACTGCCTTGGGACGGCGACGAAGTCCGACGTCGGTCGCGGCCTCGACGACGGCCTCGGGAGCGACCCGGAAATCGAGGCGGACGCGCTCGGGGTGGACGAACGCCGTCGCCAGTGGCTCGCCGTCGGCGCTGACCGCGTAGGCACGTCGTCCGTCCGTCGTCGGCTCGACGTCCGGGTCGGCGTCGGTCACCGTCACCCCCGCGAGCCGTCCCTCGTGACCGACGAGATCAGAGGCGAGTAGCTGGGCGATCCGCATTCCGTCGGAGAGGCTGGTCTCGACCATACGACCCTTTGAGAGCGGAAGGCTTTCAACGCTCCCCGTCGCTGCCACGGTCGCCAACGCGAGTGTCTCCCGACACGATCCCGCTGACAGTATAGCAATAGTTATGAAAGCGGAACCGAAGCCTACACGATGACAAGGATGAACGTGGGAGCCACCGCTCGGGTCGCCGGAGGTCGACCACTGGATGGCGACTGATCGCGGCCGTGACCTCCTCGTCCCCGTCGGCGACTCGGAGACGTTGCGGCGGACGGTTACCTACGCGGTCGAGCGGGCCCACGAATCGGCCGACTCGACCGACGATCCCGTGGCCGTACATTTCATCTTCCCCGCACGCTGGCGGATCTACGAGACCGACCGGGAGAGCGTGGCCTCGGCGTCGTCGCTGCTGGAACGGGCCGTCGCCTGGGCGACGGAGGATCTCGAGGAACTGATCGGCGAGGACCACCCCCCGACCGTCACGTTCGAATCCGCGACCGTCGGCACCGACGAGTACGTGTTCAGTCCCGGCGACTTCGCAGCGGTCGTCGGTCGCTACGCCGAGGCCAACGAGGTCGACCGGATCGTCGTCGACCCCTCGTTTCGCCCCGGCGGGAACGTTCCGCTCCTGCGCTCTTTCGAGGCGGAACTCGCAGAACGCGGCTTCGACGTGCTGGAGGCGCCCGTCACTCGCCGGACGAGCCGTCGCCTCCCATTCACCGAGATCGGTTTGCGCGAACTGTTCGTGGTGTACGCCGCCTCGCTCCTGTTTTATCTCGCCCTCGGGGGCTGGCACGTCACCGACGCCTACGAACTGGTCACCGGCGTCGCGACGGCGGCCGTCGTGACGCTCACGCTGGCCCGCGTGTCGATGAAAGGCGAACTGCCGCGACTCCGGTATGTCGGCGCGACCGTCCTCCGGATGGCCATCTACACGCCGATCCTCCTCTGGGAGATCACGAAGGCAAACGTCGCGTTGGCGTACGTGGTCCTCCATCCCGACCTGCCGATCGAGCCACGGACCGTCGAGTTCGACGCCGCGGTCTGGGGCGACATGCCGGTTACGACGCTTGCCAACTCGATCACGCTGACGCCCGGGACACTGACCGTCGACGTGAGCCGACAGCACTTCATGGTCCACGCACTCATCCCGGGCGCGGAGGACGATCTCCTCGAAGGCACGCTCGAACGCTTCGTCCGCTTCGTCTTCTACGGCCGGGAGTCCGCACGCATTCCGTCGCCGCGCGAACGCCGCGACGACGAGGGAGAACGCTGACCATGGTGTCTGCGATGCTCTCGCGGATCTTCCTCGCTGCTGCCGGCGTGTTCGCACTGTTCGCAGTCGTTCTGCTCTACCGGGTGGTCCGCGGGCCGACCACGCAGGACCGAATCGTCGCCATCAACGTCGTCGGCACGAACACCGTCATCGTCATCGCCCTAGTGAGTGTCGCGCTCGGTGAATACGGCTACTTGGACGTGGCGCTGGTGTACGCCCTCCTCAACTTCGTGATGAGCATCGCCGTCTCGAAGTTCACCGTCGAGTGGGGTGGCGTCATATGACGCCCGTCGAGTATCTGGCGGCTGCGCTCGTCATCGGCGGGACGTTCTTCGGCCTCGTCGCCACAGTCGGGCTACTCCGCCTGCCAGACCTCTACTCGCGCCTCCACGCGGCCTCGAAAAGCGACACGCTCGGTTCGGTGCTCGCCATCGCCGGGACCGCCACGGTCCTCGGGGTCACCACCGAGTCGATGAAGATGGTCTTCCTGCTTCTGTTTCTCTTCCTGACGAGCCCAACCGCCGCCCACGCCATCGCCCGCGCGGGCCGGGCGCAGGACGTCGAGCCGGTCGGCGAGAACGCCGCCTGGGACGAGGACGAGGGGGGAGAGACGCAGTGAGCCTCTCGCTCCCCGTCGCAGCGGTCCTCCTGTTCATCGTCGGGAGCGCCCTCGCTGCCGCCCTCCTCCGCGACGTGGTCGGTAGCATCGTCGCCTTCGCGGGCTACAGTTTCGGCGTCGCCGTTCTCTGGGCGTTCCTCCGGGCGCCGGACGTCGCACTCACCGAGGCTGCCGTCGGCGCCGGCATCACGACCGTCCTGTTCTTGCTCACCATCGCCCGGACCACCGTCTCGCGCTCCGAGCGGTTCGAAGGGATCAGCCTTCGGTCCGCTCTGGCCGTCGTCGCCATCGTCGTCACGGTCGGCGCGACGGTCCCGGCCCTTCCCCCGGTCGGATCCGCCGGGACGCCGATCCTGGGCGGCGAGGTGAGCCAGTATTACCTCGACAACGCCTACAAGCAGACCGGCGTGACGAACGTCGTCACGGCGGTTCTCGTCGGCTATCGGGGTTTCGACACCCTCGGGGAGGCGGCGGTCGTCTTCGCCGCGGGCATCGCGATGCTGCTCGTACTCCGACGGGAGGCGTTCGTATGAGCGATCGGGACCCACCCTCGGCCGCCGACCACACGGACCGGGACGACGCGGCCCCGACCGACGGCCGCCTCACTCGCCCTGCGGAGGATCGACCGCCCTACGTGGAGAGTACGATCATCATGACGACCGTGCGGGTCATCGCTCCCTTCGTGTTGACCCTCGGCGTGTTCGTCATGTTCCACGGCGCGAGTTCCGCCGGCGGCGGCTTCCAGGGTGGCGTCATCGCCGCGACGACCGTCGTCATGCTCGGGTTCGCGTTCGGCATCGAGCCCATCGCGGCCCACCTGCGCAACGAACACCTGGCCGGCCTCGTCCTCGCCGGACTGGGAACCTTCCTCCTCGTCGGCTTCGGGGGGTATCTCGTCGGCGACACCTTCCTGCAGGTCTCCGCGTACGAGACGCTCTTCCATCATGGTAGCAAGTACAGCATCGAACTCGTGGAAGTCGGCATCGGCATGGTGGTCGCCGGCGTCATCACCGGACTCTTTTTCCTGCTCGGGACCGGCGTCGATACCGCCCGCGAAGCGACCGAACCGGGCGAGGAGGACGGCTAGATGATCGAACTCCTGACGACGAAGTACACGTACCTCGCCGTGGTGATCCTGCTCGCCATCGGTGCGTACGTCATGATCGAGAGCGACAACTTCGTGAAGAAGATCATCGGGATGAACGTCTTCCAGACGGGCATCTTCGTGTTCTTCATCTCGGCTGCGTTCCGCACGGGCGGACGCTCGCCGGTCGTCTCGAGCGGCGGGAGCGGTGGCGGCTCGTTCGTCAGCCCGCTCCCTCACGTCCTGATCCTGACCGCCATCGTGGTCGGCGTGAGCCTCACCGCCGTCGCCCTCGGCCTCGTCGTGCGCATCTACGAGAGCTACGGCACCGTCAACGAGGACACCTTGCGGGAGGTGCGGGCGAATGAGTGACGCGTTCCTCCCGCTGCTGGTCGCCATCCCCCTGTTCGGTGCGCTCCTCGCCGTCGCGACGGGACTGGTGACGGTCCGCGGCCCGGCGCTGGTCGCATGGGTGACCCTCGCCGTGCAGACGCTCCTCGCGGCGTGGCTCGGCACGACCGCCCTCACCGAGGGCCCGCTCTCGGTCGGCGTCGGCGGGTTCGTCGCCCCCTACGGCATCGAACTCGTCGTCGACGGCCTGTCGGCGGTCGTACTCGTCCTGGTCGCGGTCGTCTCGCTCGCCGCGCTGGCGTTCGTGAGCGAGGACGACCCCGGCGGCACAGCCTTCTACACCGAGTACCTCCTACTCGCGACCGGGCTCTCGGGGATGGCCGTCACCGGCGACGTGTTCAACCTCTATGTCTTCCTCGAAATCACGGGGCTGGCGACCTACGCGCTGGTCGCGAGCGCCGGAACCGGCCGATCCGCGGTGTCGGCGCTCAAATACCTCCTGTTCGGGACCGTCGCCGCCTCGCTGTACCTGCTCGGCGTCGGCTACGCCCTCGTGGCGACGGGGACGCTCAACATGGCCGACCTCTCGACGGAGCTGGCACGGGCCGGCTACGGCTCGCCGCTCGTGCTCGCTTCCTTCGGGTTCATCGTCGTCGGTCTCGCGACCAAGACGGCGCTGTTCCCGCTTCACACCTGGCAACCCGACGCCTACGGCGACGCCCCGGACAGCGTGAGCGCGGTGATCGCCGCGCTCGTCTCGACCGTGGCGGCGTACGCCCTGTTGCGGCTGGTGTACACCGTCTACACGCCGGCGTTCTTCGAGGCCGTACCCGTCGCTCGGGACGCCCTGATCGCCTTCGCGGCCGTCAGCATCGTCGTCGGGAGCGTCCTCGCCGTCGCTCAGTCCGAGGTCAAGCGGATGCTCGCGTACTCCTCGGTCTCCCAGTACGGCCTGGTCGTCGTCGGGATCGCCATCGGCACGCCGGCGGCCGTCTTCGGCGCCGTCGTTCACCTCCTCGGCCACGCGATCATGAAGGGCGGGCTGTTCGTCGCTGCGGGCGCCGTCGCCGACCTGACTGGCGCCCGGACCGTCGAGGAGTACGCCGGCCTCGCCGACCGATTCCCAGTCCTCGGCGGGGCGAGCGCCGTCCTCATGCTCGCGATGGTGGGCGTCCCACCCGCCGTCGGCTTCGCGGGCAAATGGTACATCGCCCTCGGCGCCGTTCGCGCGGGCACCTGGCCGGTCGCGGTCGTCATCTTCGCCTCGACGCTGCTGACGCTCGCGTACTTCGCTCTGCTCGTCGAGCGGATGTTCGTCGCGCCGGCCTCCGCGAGCGTGCGCGCCGCGACCGACGGCGGGAGCGACGGCCCCGACCGACCCTCCGAGCCGAGTCGCCGTGCGCTCGCCCTCGTCGTCGGCGCCGCCGTCGTCGCCGTTGCCCTCGGCGTCGTCGTCACCGACCTCGGGACTGCGCTCGAACCGACCATCGACACGCTCCTCTCGCCATGACCGACATCGCCTCACTCAGACCGGCTCTGGCCGTCGCCGTCGCGGCGGTGGCCGTCGTACCGATCCTCGCCTCCGCCCGCCGGCCGAACCTCCGTGAAGCGTGGACCGTACTCGCAGCCGGGGGTGCCTTCGCCCTCGTCGCCAGCATGCTCCCCGACGCCCTCGCCGGGACGGTCCACGTCTCGACGCTCGGATCGCTCGTCGCCGGCGTCGAACTCTCCTTGCGGGCGGACCCACTCGGGATGCTTTTCGCTACGGTCGCGAGCCTGCTCTGGCTGGTGACCAGTTTCTACAGCGTCGGCTACATGCGCGGTCTCGACGAGGACGACCAGACACGCTACTTCGCGGCCTTCGCAGCGAGCGTCGCCGCCGCCATCGGCGTCGCCTTCGCCGCCAACCTCGTCACCCTCTTTGTCTTCTACGAACTCCTGACGGTCGCCACGTACCCGCTGGTCACCCACGACGAGACGGCCGAGGCCCGCGCCGCCGGCCGCAAGTACCTCGCGTACACCTTCGGGGGTGGCGTGGCCGTCCTCGCCGGGACGGTGCTGGTGGCGACGCTGACCGGCACGACGGCCTTCTCAGCGGGCGGCATCGCCGGCCTCGCGAACGCCGACCCCGTCCTCGCGCGGGCGGCGTTCGTCCTCCTGATCGGCGGGTTCGGCGTCAAGGCGGCGCTCATGCCCCTGCACTCCTGGCTCCCGGACGCGATGGTGGCGCCGACGCCCGTCTCCGGCCTGCTCCACGCCGTCGCCGTCGTCAAGAGCGGCGTCTTCGGCATCGCGCGGGTCGTCCTCGACGTCTACGGCGTCGACCTCACCGGATCGCTGGGGATGGGGCTCCCGCTAGCTGTCGTCGCCGCCGCCACCCTCCTGCTCGCGAGCGTCATCGCGCTCAGGCAGGACAACCTCAAGCGTCGACTCGCGTTCTCGACGGTGAGTCAGCTCTCCTACATCGTCCTCGGCATCGCCATCCTCGACCCGCAGTCGATCGTCGGCGGACTCCTGCATATCCCCGCCCACGCGTTCATGAAGCTCACACTCTTCTTTACCGCGGGAGCCATCCACGTCGAGACCCACACCGACGACATCAGCGAGATGGCCGGCATCGGCAAGCGCATGCCGCTGACGATGCTCGCGTTCGGCGTCGCTGCCGCAGGAATGGCCGGCATTCCGCTGGTTGCCGGCTTCGTCAGCAAGTGGTATCTCCTGTTGGGGAGTGTCGGCGCCGGTCAGCCGGTGTTCGCCGTCGTCCTTCTGCTCTCGGGCGTCCTCAACATCGCGTACTTCTGGCCCGTCTTCTACCAGGCGTTCTTCGAGAGCGAAGACGAACACGACGCCAAACCGCTCCTCGAGTTCCCGCTGGGCGGCGAGACGCGATCGATCCTCCCCGAGACGCCGACACCGGATCCCGACCCCGTGACTGACGGCGGTCCCGCGAGCGACGAGAGCGGGACCCCGTCGGGCAGGGAGTCCAACGGCGGTCACGAGGATGACGACGTGGTGGAGGAAGCCCCCCACGGCGGCCACGAGAGCCACCACGGCGGGCCGCCCGCGGACGGCTGGGAGCGTCGCGGCTGGCGCGGCGGGGAGAGCACGTGGTTCATACTCGGTCCCATCCTCGCGGCGATGACGGGTGCCGTCGTCCTCGGCGTGATTCCGGGGACTGCGGTCTTCCTCCGGCTGGTGAAGGTCATCACGACGGCGGCGACGGGGGTGGCCGTCTGATGGCCTCGCCGCTCACCGCCGTCCCGCCGGGACTCCTCGTCCTCGCCGCGGCGCTGGTGACGGGGGTGGCCGGCCGCCGCCTCGGCCACCTCGTCGGCGGCCTCACGACCGCGCTGGTCACCGTTTGGGTGTGGATCGTTCCGGCCGGCACCCACCTGCCCGGGACGCTCTTTGGCTTCGACGCCGTCCTCTTCAGGGTCGATCCGTTCTCGCGCGTCGTCGGCCTCGTGTTCGCCTTCATCGCCACCGTCGCCGTCGGCTACTCGTGGGCGACCGACGCGAACGAGCGACAGACCGCCTACGCGCTCACCTACGTCGGATCCAGCCTCGGGGCCGTCTTCGCCGGCGACTGGCTGACGATGGTCGTGTGGTGGGAGCTGATGGCCGTAACGAGTACGATCCTCGTCTGGGACTACGGCGGGAAGGCCGTGCGTGCGGGCTTTCGATACGCCGTCCTCCACGGGGTCGGGGGCAGCCTCGTCCTCGGGGGGATCGCCTGGCATTACGCGACCGTCGGTTCCTTTCTCTTTTCGGCGGCCGACGGCATGGTCGGTACCGTCGCGCAGGCGCTCGTCGCCGTCGGTATCGGCGTCAACGTCGGCTTCATCGGCCTGCACGCGTGGCTCCCCGACACCTACCCGCGCCCGCACATCGCTGCGAGCGTCTTCCTGTGTGTCTACACTACCAAGACGGGGGTGTACGCGATGTACCGAGCGTTCCCCGAGGGTCACCTTTTGATCGCCTACATGGGCGGGGCGATGGCCGTCTTCGGCGCCGCCGCCGCCCTCCTTCAGAACGACATGCGCCGCCTGCTCTCCTATCACATCCAGTCGCAGGTCGGCTACATGGTCGCGGGGGTGGGAATCGGCGGCGCGCTGGCACAGGCGGGCGCGTTCGGTCACGTCTTCAACCACATCCTCTACAAGAGTCTCCTGTTCATGACCGCCGGCGCGGTCGTCTACAGCACCGGCGAGGAGAACCTGAAGCATCTCGGCGGTCTCGCTCGGAAGATGCCCGTCACCGCCGCGGCGTTCACCGTCGCCGCGCTCTCCATCGCCGGCTTCCCCGGGTTCAACGGGTTCGTCAGCAAGGGCATCGTCATCTCCGCCAGCCACTACGAGTTCGTGAAGGGGCCGCTCGTCGTTGGCGACTTCTACACGCTGGAGTTGTTGCTCCTCGTCGGCGGCGTCGGAACCTTCCTGTCGTTCATCAAGTTCGGCTACTACGCCTTCCTCCACGGGCCGTACGAGGGCGACTCCGTGACGCCGGCACCGCGAAGACAGCAAGTTCCGATGGTGCTCGTCGCGGCGCTGTGTGTGTTCTACGGCGTCTTCGACGGTGCGCTGTTCGCTCTGCTCCCGTTCGACGTGACCGACGGCGCCGTCGTCGGCCACGTGTACCACACCTACACCGTCCCCCACGTGGTCGAGGGTCTCGTCCTCGCGGCGGCGGGCGTGGTCGGCTTCGTGATCCTGAAGCGCCCGCTGTCGAAGGTGGGCCGGGTTCCCGACGTCGACGCGGGGTACAACCGGCTCGTCTTCTATGGAACGCGGACGGTGGTCTACGGGGTGACCGAGACGTACGCGGCCGTGGATCGAGTCGCCGTCGCCCTCGCCGACCGTGCCGCAGCGGTCCGCGCCGATCCCGCCGCACTCTCGCGGTTCCGGGCCGACATCGGCGGGAGCATCTTCATCCTCATGATCGTTCTCGGCGGCGTGCTGGCGTGGCTGGGTCTCGTCTGATCCCGACCGGCGACCGACGAGCCGAACGCGCCTCGGCCGGACCGCGGTCCCCCCGTGTGCCCCGGGGCGTCCCTACATTTACAATCCGACACCCAAGATAGTGTCACACGCCGATGAGGGGGTATCTATCTGCGGCCGATGCGGACGGGGGACGGGTTCCGCTCGACGCACACACGGAGCTGTACCGCGAGGCCGAGGAGAACAACCGCGTGGTCGCGGAAACGGCGGGCACCGTCCGGCCGCTCGGGGTGGCCGACGCGACGGTATCGCGCAAGCAAAACGACCGGGCGCCGGTGACGCTGATTCCGCGTGCCGAGTCCGTCGAGATCCGAAACGACGGCAACACCAACGGCGTCACGGTCACCACCGGCGACGACGACTTCGACATCGAGGAGGGATTCGCCGAGACGGTCGCTCGGGACGCGACCATCTCCCTCGGATACCGGACGACGATCCATCTCACCGTCGAGCGCGAGGCGACCGTCGTCCACCAGGGGGAGGGCGACGTGGTCGTGGGCGATCAGACGAATGTAGACCGGAGTACGACCGTCGGCGACGACAACGTCATCAACCGGTCGACGATCGGTGAGGGCGCTGCCCGCTCCGGGCGTCGCGACGCCGAAAGCGGTGGTGACGGCGGGCCGACGACGGATACCGGACCCACGTACTGCACCGACTGCGGCACGAAGCTCGCGGATGGAATCTGCCCCGAATGTGACCGGGGGCGGGCCGACGGGGATACGAAGAAGTTCTGTGAGCGCCACGAACGACCCTACACGGGCGACGCCTGTCCGGAATGTCGGCGGTCGAGGTGACGCGTGATGCCGACCACCGCCGCCGGGACCGACGTCGGTCGGGAGCGTGACCACAACGAGGACGACATGCTCGTGGCCGCCATCGACGACTGGACGGTCCTCGCTGTCGCCGACGGGATGGGCGGCCACCGGGCCGGCGACGTGGCCAGCGAAACCGCCCTCCACGGGTTCGAGGCGGCACTCACGGACAGCCTCGGCGACGACTGCGCGCCCGACGACGTCTCGGCGACCCTCCGGGCGGCGGTCGAAAGTGCCAACGAGCGCGTCCGTTCTCGGGGCGAAAACGGCCGGGAGGAGATGGGAACGACACTCGTCGGCGCCCTCGTTCGGGACGGCCGGGCGACGGTCGTCAACGTGGGCGACAGCCGTGCGTACCACGTCTCCGAGTCGGCGATCGACCGGATCACGGTCGACCAGTCGGTCGTGCGGACCTTGGTCGACGAGGGGATGATCGACGAGTCCGAGGCCGCCGATCACCCACAGCGACACGTCCTCTCGCAGGCGCTCGGGACGAGCGAGACCGTCGATCCCGACGTGTACGAACGATCGCTCGACGGGACGCTCCTGCTCTGCTCCGACGGGCTGACCGAAGAGGTCCCGGAATCGACGATCCACGAGATCGTCACGACGACACCGCTCGATACGGCCGTCGACCGCCTCCTCGAGGCTGCGAACGGAAACGGCGGGAGCGACAACGTCACCGTCGTCCTCGGTCGCGAGTGACGGCTCCACCCCCGACCCGATGCATAAAACATTTGACCCCAGGTAATTATATTTCATTACACGATGAGCGACTTTCCCGACTACCTCGACGTCGACTACACCGACGGTGAGGGCGAGACGCCGGACGACTATCCGACGCTGGAAGACAAGATCGAGAAGGCCATCGAAGTCACCCATCAGGGCCTCGAACAGTACGAGACCCCCGCCGTGATGTGGACCGGCGGGAAGGACTCGACGCTCACGCTCTACTTCATCAAGGAGGTGGCCGAGAAGTTCGACCTCGAGACGCCGCCCGCGGTGTTCATCGACCACTACCAGCATTTCGACGCCATTCACGACTTCGTCGACCGCTGGGCCGAGGAGTGGGACCTCGACGTCATCTACGCCCGCAACGAGGACGTGGGCGACTACGTCGACGAACACGGCCTCGAACCGGGCGACGACATCCCCGTCTCGGCACTCTCCGAACACAACCAGCACCACATCCGCAACATCCTCGAGTACGAGGAGGACGACTTCCCGTTCCTGCTCGACACCTACGTCGGCAACCACCTGCTGAAGACCGTCGCGCTCAACGACGCACTGGAGGAGTACGGCATCGACGGCGTCATCTCCGGCGTCCGCTGGGACGAACAGGAGGCCCGCGCCGACGAGACGTTCTTCAGTCCGCGCCACGACCCCGACATCTACCCGCCCCACGACCGCATCCAGCCGATCCTGCAGTTCGCGGAGCGCGACGTCTGGGACGCCTTCTGGAACTACGTGGTGCCCGACACGGTCGAGGGCTTCCCGGAGGAGGGCTACGTCCCGCAGGGCGCCGAGGACCTACCGAACGGCCTGACGCAGGACGACATCCCGGTCAGTCCCAAGTACTTCGCCGGCTTCCGGTCGCTGGGAAGCGAGGTCAGCACCGAGAAGTCCGACGAGGAGCCCGCGTGGCTCCAGGACATCGAGAACACGACCGAACGCGCCGGCCGCGCCCAGGACAAGGAGGATCTGATGGAGCGCCTCCGCGACCTGGGTTACATGTAGGCCGGTTTCATACGGACTATCGTAAGTCATCACCGCTGGTTCGCCTGGCCGTCTCGGCGAACCAGCGGTAAACAGTTACAATAAACCGTATCACAGCGTGATCACCTGATCGACCCCCGCCTCGCCGAGCGCGGCGTAGAGGTCGGGGAAACAGCCGACCGTCACGCCGTCGACGACGTCCCGTGGTTCGTACCGTTCGCGGCCGCTCGCGTGTTCGCCGGCGCGCTCGGCCAACCCACGTTTCGTCGCACAGCGGTCACACAGCATGAGCAGGATGTCGCGGTCGTCGGCGACCGCCGCGAGGCGCTCACCCAGCGGGTCGCCCTCCCGGAGCGCGTAGACGTTGTCGTGAAAGAAGAACATCCCTGCCACCTCCGCGCCGTGATCGTCCAACTCCAGTTGCGGGACGATCATGTCGCCGAGGACGTAGTCGACTGTTCGACCGGCCGTGGTGAACACGTACGCGACACGCATCGTCGATACCACGTCGCGGGGGATAAAGTCGTCTTGGACGTCGTCCCGGCGTCCACGCGGCGTCGACGACGGTCCAGTCACCGTCCACGGCGTCGACCGCAGTCCCTATGCCGTTGCTCGCCGTATCCCCGCCGATGACCGACCAGTGGGCGAGCCTCTTTTCGGGCGGCAAAGACTCCTCGTGGGCGCTCTATCGCGCGCTCGAACGCGGCCTCGACGTGACGCGACTGGTGACCGTCCACCCCGGCGAGGACTCGTACATGTACCACGTCCCGGCGACCGACCTGGCCGCGCTGGCGGCCGAGAGCATCGGGATCGACCTGCTGGAGATCGACCCGGACGACCTCGGCGCCGCGGCCGCGACGGATTCGGCGACGCAGGGCGACGCCGAACTCGAACCGCTGGAGGCCGCCCTTCGTGACCTCGCGACCGAGATCGACCTCGCGGGGGTCACCGCCGGGGCCGTCGAGAGCGAGTTCCAGACCAGTCGCATCGAGGCCATGTGTGAGCGCCTGGCGATCGACCTGTTCGCGCCGCTGTGGCAACGCGACCCGATCGCTCTCGGCGAAGCCATGCTCGATGCCGGGTTCGAGATCCTGATCGTGCAGGTGGCGGCCGGCGGCCTCGACGAATCGTGGCTCGGCCGTCGACTCGACGCCGACGCCCTGGCGGACCTCGCCGCGCTCAACGAGGAGTGCGGGGTCCACCCGCTCGGCGAGGGCGGCGAGTTCGAGACGCTCGTGACCGACGCGCCACACATGCGGCGGCCGATCGAACTGGCGTCGGAACCGGTGTGGGAGGGCACTCGGGGCTACCTGCGGATCACGGACGCCCGTCTCGGCGATCCAGGCGAGGGTTGATAACCCCCCACGACGAACCGGCGATCATGGACACCCCCTGTCGCGAACGCGGCGTCTCGCCTGTCGTCGGGGTCGCGCTCATGGTGGCGCTCGTGGTGGTCCTGGCGCTCGTTCTCGCGACGCTCGCGCTGGGGGTCGAGATGCCGAGTGATCCTCACCCGCAGTACAGCTACCGGACCGAGTACGTCGCCGACGGGGAGGGCAACACGAACGACCGCCCGTACGTGACGCTCACGCTCTCGGGGGGGCAGATCGAGGTGGGAGAGGACTTCTACATCGTCGACAGTGACGGCAACGAAGTCCGGTGGGACGCCGTCTGGACCACGTCGGGGCCGCTGACGGCCGGCGACTACGCCCACGTCGACGGCTACGGGAGCGACAGCGCGCTGAATCACGCCTGTGAGGGCGAGGTGTACCGGTTCATTCACCGGCCGAACGCCGAAGAGAGCGCCGTCCTAGCGACGATCGAGATCGAACGGCCGGCGGTCGGACCCGCCACCGCTCACTGCTAGGCGCGTAGGGACCGGTTGCACACCTGATTTCACGCAATCTTGCGATCAGGTGTGCAGCGACGTGCGACGGCTAGAATAGGCCTACGCGTCCCGGCTGCCGTCCGTCATCGTCGAGTGGGCGCCGATGAGTGCGTCCGCGAGGTCGAGGTTCTCGACCCGCGTCTCCTCGTCGATGATCGACCCGCGGACGTCCGCGTTGCGGATGGTCGCGTTGGGAAAGACGACGGTCCGTTCGAGCGTCGAGTCGACGACTTCCGCGCCTGCCATCACGTGCACGTCCCCGCGGAGGGTGGCGTTCTCGACGGTGGCCGTCTCGTCGACGCGGACGTCGCCGTCGAGGTGCCAGGCGACGGCGTCGAGGTAGCTCTCCGGCGTGCCGATGTCAAACCACGCGCCGTCGAAGGTGAAGGCGTGAACCGGCTGTCGGGCCTGGATCCACTGGATGAACCACCCGGGTTCGTCCGGATTCTCCCCCGCCGCCAGATACTCCTCGAACAGCGGGAGGGTGTCCGCGGGAAAGGCATAGCAGGCGACGGAGACGAGCGTGCTCTTGGGGTCGTCGGGTTTCTCCTGGAAGTCGACGACGCGGTCGCCGTCGAGATCGACGAGACCGTACGAGCTGGCCCGCTCTTTCGATCCCACGTCGTAGGCCGCGAGCGTGGGCGTTCCCTTGGCGTCGAAGAAGTCGACGAACTCCCCGAGGTCGAAACTGATGAGGTTGTCGCCGGCGACGACGAGCAGGTCCTCCTCGACGCCCTCGCGCTCGATGAGTTGGGCGAGCGCACCGACGACGCCGAACTTCTCGTCTTCGGCCGTCGTCTCCTCGACGGAGAGCGTCGGTTTCTCGAACTCGCTGTCGGCGAGATACGAGGCGAACTCGTCGGCGAACCGTTCGTTGGTGCTGACGTACACCTCGGAGATCCGGTCGTCGGCTTCCAGATCCGCGAAGACGGTGTCGATGACCGTCGACTCGCCGACGGGCAGGAACATCTTGGGCCGATGTTTGGTGATCGGCCAGAGCCGCGTCGCGTAGCCGCCCGCCAGAACGATGGCCTTCATACGAACACCGACCGACTACAGTGCCAAGTTTGTTTTGTATCTCGCCACCGATGGCCCCGGAAGAAAGGGCTATGCGGCCGACCGCCGAACGGGACCGTATGGAACCGACGACACGGGAGCGGATCGCCACCGTCCTTCGGGACGAGGCCGCGACGCCGAGCGAGCTATCGACTCGGGTCGGCACCGCCAGAAACGCCGTCTACGACCACCTCCGACACGTCGCCCGGTCGCTCTCGGACACCGACGAGCAGTTGCTCGTCTCGCCGCCCACCTGCCGGGACTGTGGCTTCGATGCTTTCGACGATCCGCTCAACGATCCCTCGAACTGCCCCGAGTGTCGGAGCGAGAGCGTCGCCGAACCCGCCGTTCGCATCGACTAGTCGTCCGTTCGGCCCGGGAACGGAGACCGGCGGCCCGCGTGCGGCGAGCGTCGTCCCCGCTCAGTTCAGGTGACAGGCACTCTCCCGCAGCGGTCCGAACGCGCCGTACAGTTCGTCGGCCGCATCGGCGGCCCGGCCCGCGATGAGGGCGTCGACCGCCGCTCCGACGGCGTGCTCGGCGGCCGAATCCGAGAGAGGTTCCGGGAGGCGAAAGGCCGCCCGGACTGCCAGGCGGTCGACCCCGCCCTCCCGGTCGGTCCCGTCGGCACACCGCTCGCGGACCCGGTCGGTCACCGCGTCGGCCGGCGCGTCGACGAGCGTCGCCACCCACACCCGGAACTCCTTGATCGCCGCCCACTCCGACGGCGAGAGGTCCGTGTCGTCGGGCACGAGACCGGGTCGATCGCGCCGACACACCGTCGGGAAGGCATCGGCCAGCCGATCGGACGCCCCCTCGTCGTCGCCGACGACGACGCGGTCCAGCGCGTCCGAGAGCGCGGCCTCGGCGCGGTCGTCCGGAAGCGTCGCCGGCACGTCGAACTCCTCGCGGATCGCCGCCCGCACCGCCGCCGGATCGGCGTCGGCGGGGTCGTCGGTCTCGGCGGCGTACGCACGCGCGGCCTCGACGTCGATCCCCTGCGAGGCGATCCGGAGGCGAAGGTTCAATACCGCCCGCCACGTCCCGTCGCCGAGATCGTAGTCAGCGTCGGAGATCACCTCGGGACAGCGGGTGTGGAACCGACAGCCCGGTGGGGGATCGGAGGGGCTCGGGACGTCGCCCGTGAGCCTCGTTCCCTGACCCCGGCGGCGCGGGTCGGCTATCGGCGTCGACCCCAGCAACGCCCGGGTGTAGGGATGGCTTGGGTCCTCGAACAGCGTCTCGGTCGGCGCCGTCTCGACGATTTCGCCGAGATACATCACCGCCACCCGGTCACAGACTTCGCGAACGACGCCCATGTCGTGACTGATGACGAGGATGGCGATGCCGAACGTCTCCTGGAGGCGGTCGATCAGGTCGAGGATGTCCGCCTGTACGCTCACGTCGAGCGCGCTCACCGGTTCGTCGGCGACGATCAGGTCCGGGTTGATGACCAGGGCCCGCGCCAGCCCGATCCGCTGTTTCTGTCCGCCCGAGAACTCGTGGGGATAGCGGTCCACGTCGTCGGCGGACAGGCCGACCCGTTCGAGCAGGTCGCCGACGATTCGGCGGCGGCGGTCCCGGTCGCGCATTCCGTGGACACGAAGTGGTTCGGCGACGGACTCGCCGATGCTCATGCGCGGATCGAAACTCGACGTGGGGTCCTGAAACACCATCTGTGCGCGCCGTCGGAACCGCTTCAGCTCCCGGTCGTCGTAGGCGGTCACGTCCTCGCCGTCGAAGACGACGTGGCCGTCGGTCGGCTCCTCCAGTCGGAGCGCGGTCGTCGCCGCCGTCGACTTCCCACAGCCCGACTCGCCGACGAGGCCGAGTGTCTCGCCCCGCCCGACAGTGAAGCTCACGCCGTCGACGGCACGGACCCGTCCGACCTCGTTTCGGAGGACACCCTCGGTGACCGGGTAATGTTTGGTCAGTCCCTCCACGTCGAGCAGCGGGCGGGTCACGTGCGGTCCTCCCGGTCGGTGTCGGCGTCGGTCCCGTCGCGGTCCTCTCCGAAGGAATCGGCGCGGATCGTCCGGTCCGTCGGCGGGGTACCGACGGTGTCCGGATCGGTCCCGTCGTCGCCGGCCGCTTCGGTCCCGTCTCGACCCTCGGACTCGGGACGGCCCCCCCGAACTACCGACGGATCGCCGCCGGGTTCGTAGTGGACACACGAGACGACGTGATCGTCGTCGCCGTCGACGGCGTAGTCGGGTGGCTGGTCACCTCGCTTACAGGCATCGACGGCGTACTCACAGCGCGGGTGGAACCGACAGCCGTCGGGGGGATCGGTCGCCGAGGGGAGTCGGCCGCCGATCGAGGCGGCGCCGCCGCCACGGCCCGGGAGACAGCCGAGCAGCGCCCGCGTGTAGGGGTGGGACGGCCGCTCGAACGCGTCGAAGACGCCGCCGCGCTCCATCACTTTGCCGGCGTACATCACGACGACGCGATCCGCCACCTCGGCGACGACCCCGAGGTCGTGCGTGATCAACAGGATGCTCATATCGAACTCCGCCTGTAGCTCCGAGAGCAGGGAGAGGATCTGGTTCTGGATAGTCACGTCGAGGGCCGTCGTCGGTTCGTCCGCGATCAGCAGGTCGGGGTTGGTCGCGAGCGCCATCGCGATGGCGACGCGCTGTTTCATGCCGCCCGAGAACTCGTGGGGGTAGTCGTCGAACCGGCGGGTCGCCTCCGGGATGCCGACCCGGTCGAGGAGGTCGACGGCCCGGTCCCGGGCCCGTTCGCGGGCGACGTCCTCGTGGATGCGGATGGCCTCGACGATCTGCCAGCCCACGGTGTAGACCGGGTTGAGCGCACCCTGTGGGTTCTGGAACACGTGAGCGATCCGATCGCCGCGGAGGTCGCGCAGGGCCTCGTCGTCGAGGTTCGTGAGGTCCCGGCCGTCGAAGACGATCTTGCCGCCGGCGATCTCGCCGGGCGGCGTCCGGAGCAGGCGCGTGATGGACTCGCCGGTGACGGTCTTGCCGCTCCCGGACTCGCCGACCAGACAGACCGTCTCGCCGCGGCCGACGTCGAAACTGACGCCGTCGACCGCGCGGACGAGTCCGTCGTCGGTGTGGAAGACGGTTCGCAGGTCGCGGATCGAGAGCAGTGGTTCGGTCATGTTTCCTGTCTCGGGTCGAGTGCGTCACGCAGCGCGTCGCCCATGAAGTTGAACGCGAGGATAGTCATAAAGAGGACGACGCCGGGGAACGTCGACACCCACCACGCCGTCGAGAGGTCGCTCCGCCCGTTGGCGATCACCTGCCCCCACGAGGGGACCGTCGGATCGCCCAGCGAGAGGAAAGAGAGCGACGCCTCGAAGAGGATGAAGCCTGGGATCAGGAGGGTGGCGGCCGTGATGACGCTGTTGGAGACGTTGGGGACGAGGTGGCGCCGGATGACATAGAGCGTTCCCGCGCCGGCGCTCCGGGCGGCCGTGATATACTCCTCCTCGGCCCGTTGGAGCGCCTCGGAACGAACCAGGCGGGCGATGGAACCCCAGCCGGTTAGCCCGAAGATGACGATGAACATGAACAGGCTCCCGCCGAAGAGGTAGGTGAGCAGGAGATAGAGGAAGAAAGCGGGGAAGACGAGTTGGACGTCCACGTACCGCATCAGGAGTTCGTCGACGAGGCCACCCCCGTAGGCCGCCACGGTGCCGACGGTGGTTCCGATGGTCACCACGAGCAGCGTGGAGATGAGGCCGACCTTCATGCTCACCTGCATCCCGTAGACGACGAGGACGAGGATGCCCTTGCCGTCGCCGGTGGTACCGAGCGGGTGGGCCATCGTCCCGGTACAGCGGCCGTTGGCCACCTCGCCCAGACAGTTCACCGGCACCGACGCGTCGACGCTCGTGAGGACGGGGGGCTGGTAGGCTCGTTCCAACGCGAGCGTCGGCTTATCGAGAAAGAGCGGTCCGACGACACCGATCAGGAAGACCACGAACAGGTAGCCGAGACTCACGACGGCCATCCGGTTCTTGCGGAACTCCCGCCAGTAGTAGGCGGTCAGCCGGCGGTTGTCGTAGAGCGGAACGACGACGTAGAAGAGTAGCGCCAGCAGCGTCGAGACGAACAGCCAGTCGAGTTGCGTGACGTTCCACTCGAGCGGGACCGTGATCGTCGGTCGGCTGGCCGGCAGGATCGCGTAGTCGTAGACGAAGACGGCGACGACCCCCAACGCGGTCAGGGCTGCCCACCGATCCCGCCGCGAGAGGGTGGAGAGTCGACTGCGCGTCTCGGTCCAGTCGACCGATTCGAAGGTGTCTTCGCTGCCCATCAGCGATCACCGTAGTCGATCCGCGGGTCCAGTACGGTGTACGCCACGTCCTGTACGAGGTTGCCGATGACCGAGACGAACGTGAAGATGAGGGTCGTCCCCAACACCAGCGACGTGTCCTGGGCGATGATGGCCTTGTACGACAGTTGCCCCAGTCCGGGGATGCCGAAGACCACCTCGACGAGGTACGACGCCGCGAGGAAGATGCCGAGGATGTCGCCGACGAGGATGGTCATCAGGGGCACCGCCGCCGGCCGCAGGATGTGACGGGTGAGGACGCGATAGCCGTCGGCGCCCTTCGACCGGGCCGTCTTGACGAACTCGGCCTCGACGTACTCCAGGGCCTCCGCCCGGGAGTAGCGCATCACGCCCGCGATGGTGCCCGTCACGAGGACGACGACGGGCAACACCAACTGGCGGGCCATCCCGAGGCTGAAAAAGGGGATATCGGAGTCGAAGACCACGGGGAACCAGCCGAGTTGGACGCCGAAGACCAACAGGAGGATGATGCCGAACCAGAAGTTCGGGATGGCGTAGCCGAAGAACGCAAAGAAGGTGGCCGCGTAGTCGGTCTTGGTGTACTGGTGGGTCGCGGAGTAGAGGCCGATCGAGAGGCCGAGTACGATCGAGATGATCGTCGTCGGCACGGAGTAGATCGCCGTGTACGGCAAGGCGTTGGCGATGGCCGTGGTAACGGGCTGTGAGCGACTCTGTGACCAGCCCCAGTTGAGCGTCACCATGTTGTGCATGTACTCGCGGTAGCGGACCCACGGCGAGCGATCCAGGCCGCGCCGCGCCTCGAAGGCCTCCTCGGCGGCCGCCGCGGACCCGCCGCTGGCGGCGGCCTGGAACTGCATCTGTTCGGCCGCCGGGTTCGGCGTGATGGCGAGGAGTCCCCACGTCAGCGAGAGGATGAGGTAGGTCGCGACGACCGCCCACACCACCCGCCGGACCACGTACCAGCGCATGCTCACGGATTCGGTCGCGCCCCCGTCACGCGAAGTACCACGTCTGGGAGTCCCACCCCGTGTTGAACTCCTCGTCGTACCCCCTGACGTCGGACGCGTACCCGGTGATGCTCGACGGTAGGGCGAGGAAGCCGAAGGGTTGTTCCTCGCTGATCACCCCGAACGCCTCCCCGAAGAGTTCGCGACGGCGCTCCTCGTCGGTCGTGGCCGACGCCCGCTCGTACAGCTCCGAGATGTTCGCCTCGGGATAGTAACCGTAGAAGTTGATCCCCCCGCGCTTCTCGAAGAAGCCCTTGCTGGAGGCCGGCGTGAACGGGTACGTGTTGAACTGGAGGTTGATCGACATATCCCACGGCTCGGCGCTGGTGGCCACGTCCCGGGGGCCGCCGTTGAACACGCCCGCGGTCCACTCGGGGTCGGCGCCCTCCGGAGCCGACGTCTGGACGTAGTTGTTCTGGAACGTCGACGACGAGACGGCCTCGGGCTGGACGTCGATGCCGGCGTTCTCGCCGAACTCCTGGGCGATGTACTCCGCGACGGTACCCTCGGTCGGCTGTCCGGAGTCGTAGTAGATGGAGAGGGTCACCTGCTCGCCCGACCCATCGACGAGCGTCTCGCCGTCGTAGGCGTACTCGGTGTCCGACAGCGCGGATTCGAGCCGCGACCGCGTGGGTTCCGGGCCGTACCTGTCGCCGACGCCGAACGCCTCGACCCGGCTGTCGTCGTACCAGTCGGACCACCGCGGCTGCATCGTCTGAGCCACGTCGGCGTAACCCCGGAGGACGTTCTCGACGACTGTCTCCTTGTTCACCGCGAAGGCGAGCGCGCGGCGGACCGCCTTCGATCGGAACGGCTTCCACCCGTTCGCCCGCATGTTGTAGACGATCAACCGGAGGTACGGCTGGGGGGTGACGTTGACCGTGACGTTCGACAGGTTCTCGAACCGCGTGGCTTTGTCGGGCGGGATGCCCGCGGAGTCGACTTCACCGGACTCCAAGGCACCCAGGCGGGTGCTCTCCTCGCTGATGATCCGTGTGGTCTCCCCCTCGAAGTACGGCGCCTCGGCGAAGCGCTCGGGGATCCCCTCGACGTCCTGCAGGTAGTAGTCGTCATTGCGGGTGACGGTGTACCGTGCCGACCGTTCCCACGACTCGTAGGTGTAGGGACCGAGATTGCCCGTGTACGCCAGCGTGTTGAGTTCCTCGTCCTGCTTGAGTCCCTTCGTGTCCTGATTCGGGACGTACTTCTCTAAGATTCCCTTGGGAATACACTGCTGGCGCCAGAGCATCGGCTTGAACGGCAGCGAGGGATCCACCTCGAACAGCCGGATCTCGAAGGTCAGTTCTCCCGTCCGCTCGACGGGGACCGGTTCGCGTTGTCCCGACTCGGGGTTCACCCGGAACCAGTCGCCGGCGTTCGGATAGCCGCTCCAGTTCGGCTGGGCCTGGAAGACGTTCTTGATCATGTAGACCCAGTCCTCGGCGGTCATCCGGCCGTAGCCCGCCCCCCACTCCAAGTTGTCCCGGAGTTCGATCTCGTAGACGCGCCCGTCGTCGGTCGAGTAATCCCCCCAGAGCGGGAAGATCTCCCGGTTCGGCTTGATCGCCCAGATGCCATCGAGCGTGGCGGTGACGAACGAACCGGAGGTGGCATCGGCGATGGTCAGCCAGTTGAGCGACTGGGCGTCGACGCTCGACGCGGAGACGTACCTCCCCCCGACGCTCCGGTCGGTTCCCTCCGTGTTGGTGGTGTCGCTCCCGTTCCCCGAACAGCCAGCGAACCCGGCGACGCCCGTCGCCCCGAGAAGTTTCAACACGTCGCGGCGCCCCCGCCGCCCCCGACGCTCCGCCGTGCCCAGAGTACCCCGGCGGTCGTTACCAGACGCCATACCTCTTCAAAACGTCGGTGCGCACTAATACCCATCGGTCAGTAGAATCGGCCGACTCCGGCGAGACAGTTCGGTTATCCGTCGCCGTGCGGGTCGACGATGATGACCTCGCCGTCCTCGACGGTGACGTTGATGAGCGTCTTGACGCTGTAGCCGGCGTCGTCGAGGTCGTTCGGCCCGGCCTTCTTGATCACCGCGACGACGTCGATCACCTCGGCGCCGATGTGCTCTAGGGCGTCCAGAATCGCCTTCATCGTCCCGCCAGTCGAGAGCACGTCGTCGAGGACGAGTACCCTGTCGCCCGCCTCGACGTCGTTGATGTACATTTCGCTCTCCGAGTAGCCGGTCTGAGCCGACAGCGACACCTCCCCGTCGAGGCCGTACTGGCGTTTCCGGATCACCACGAGCGGAACGTCCGTCATCAGTGAGACGGCGGTGGAGATGTGGATGCCCATCGCCGCGGGCGTGACGATCTTGTCGACATCTTCGAGGTCGGCCTTCCGGATGATCTTGATCACGATCTCCCGCAGGAGTTCGGGACGGAGCATCGGAACGCCGTCGCTGACGGGGTGGACGAAGTACTCGTACTCCCCTTTCTCGATGATCGGCGCGTCGAGAAGCGACTGCCGCAACTGGTCCATGACGCCTCTATCGAACGTCGAGAATAAAAACTGGCGATTCCGGGAGCGCCGGTCGCCTCGTCGGACGGGCCATGCGCTCCCGCGAGGGAGGGATCTTCGCCGCGTGGGGTCTCGCTCGATCAGTCCGTGATGAACTCGTTGTCCCGCCAGTTGACGCCGTTTTTCTCGGCCTGGGACTGGCTGGGGTTCTCGACGACCTCGACGGAGGCGGGCCGGTCCTCGCCCTCGACGATCCGGGTCGCTTTGAGTTTGTCGTCCTCTTCGACGATGGCGGTCAGCGTGCCCTTCTCGGACATCCGTGCGATGTCACGGAGCACGAGGAACATGGGGTACTGCAGGGCGGTGTTCTGAAGTACCGTCTCGCGGTCGCCCTTGAAGCAGGCGAACTCGACGAGTTCCGAGGGAATCTCCTCCTCTTCCTCCTGCCAGGGACCGCCGGCGCGCGGCGGTTCCTCCTCGTAGACGCGCGTCTCGGTGACGCTCGCTTTGAGCTGGGCTGTCGGGGTGTATTTGCTCAGACCCTCGTCCTCGGCGACGGCTTTCAGGATGAGCGTGTTGTTTCGTCGTGTGAGCGTTACGTCGGCGATTTCGGGAGGGAGTTCGGGGTCCCCCTCGAAATAGTCTTGTACGTCTTCGAGTGGCAGTTCGAGCGTCGAATGGAGTCGATATACGCGGCCTGACATAGTTTGTTCTCGGCGAGGGTAGCGCCACTACGCCCGTCTACCGGGACGTAGGGGACCTGTGCTTATATGACCTACTGTTCCCGTTGGTCGGCGAACACGTTGGCGTGTCACGCTCCGGCGAGTGTCGCCTCGAGTTCGCCCCGTTCGTCGAGTTCGGCGAGGACGTCGCTCCCGCCGACGAACTCCCCTTCGACGTACGTCTGTGGTGTCGTCTCCCATCCACTGTGGGCTTCGAGGGCGTCACGGAACTCCGGCAGCGCCGGCAACACGTCCACTGTCTCGAAATCGTCGACGTACTGGTCGATCAGTTCGAGCGCTCGCTGGGAGTAGCCACACTGGGGCATCAGGCGGTTGCCCTTCATGAACAACACCACGTCGTTCTCTTCGATGGCGGCGTCGACACGCGCCTGTACGTCCTCGGCGTCGAGGTCGCTGCCGGGTTGGAACGTCATGCTCCGACGTAGGATACCGCGAGTAAAAGGGGTTGCGCAACCCGAAGCCGTCACTCTTCGGCCAGCGACGACGCCATGCCGGTGTAGCCAGCCGGCGTCAGTGCCCGGAGTTCCGCCCGCACCGACTCCTCGACGTCCAGGTCGTCGAACAGGTCTCGGAAGTCGTCGAGTGTCACCCGCTCGCCCCGCGTGAGGTCTTTCACGCGCTCGTAGGCCTCGGTGTCGCCCTCGCGGCGGAGGATCGTCTGGACCGCCTCGCCGATCACTTCGGGCGTCGCCGCCAGTTCCTCGCGCATCACCGTCTCGTTGGGGACGACCGTCGTCAGTCCCGTTTCGGTCTTGCGGTAGCCGATGAGACAGTGACCGAGGGCCGCGCCCACGTTTCGCTTGACCGTCGAGTCCGAGAGGTCGCGCTGGAGGCGTGAGGTGGTGACGTAGTCCGCGAGGAAGGTCAGATCCGCGTTGGCCTTCGAGAGGTTCCCCTCGCTGTTCTCGAAGTCGATGGGGTTGACCTTGTGGGGCATCGTCGACGATCCCGTCTCACCATCGACGGCCCGCTGACCGAGGTAGCGATCCGAGACGTAGAGCCACGCGTCGCGGTCCAGATCGAGCAGGACGTTGTTGACGCCACGCAGGGTATCGAACAGCGTTGCGAGGTCATCACAGGGGTTGACCTGTGTCGTCAGCGGCGTGTGATCCAGGCCAAGATCGGTGACGAACGCCCGCGAGAAGGCCGGCCAGTCCACGTCGGGGTAGGCGGCGACGTGGGCGGCGTAGGTGCCCGAGGCGCCCGCGAGTTTTCCCGAGAGTCCGTCCGCGGCCGACCGGACCCGGCCCATCGCCCGGCCCAGACGGGCGGCGTACACCGCCATCTCCTTGCCGAACGTCGTCGGCGTCGCCGGCTGGCCGTGGGTCCGGGCGAGCATCGGCGTGTCCCCGTACTCGTGGGCCATCGCCGTCAGTTCGTCGCGAACGTCCGAAAGCGCCGGCAGGAGGACGTCCTCGACGGCCGGTTTGACGAGCAATCGGTGTGCGAGGTTGTTCACGTCCTCGCTGGTCAGGCCGAAGTGGATCCAGGGATGGAGCGACTCGTCGGTGCGCGTCCGGAGGAAATACTCGACGGCTTTCACGTCGTGGTTGGTCGCCGCGTAGCCCGCGGCACCTTCGGTCTCCAGACGCTTGACGAGTCGGGCGTCCTCGGCGTCGAACGAGCGATAGCAGTTCCGGATGGCGGCCGGATCGTCGACGGCGACTGGCGTCGCGTCGAGGGCGGCGAGCGCCAGCAGATACTCGACTTCGACGCGCACTCGGGCCCGCATGAGCGCCGACTCGCTCGCGTACGGCACGAGGGGTTCGGTGTAACGTGCGTAGCGTCCGTCGAGCGGCGAGACCGCCGCGAGCGGGTCGCTCCGTGGCAGATCCGTCATGCCCGGGACTGCCCGTGGACGACGCAAAAGCGTACCGATCCCCCCGACGATGTCGCAACTGTTTTTCCCACGCGCGGACCTCCCTCGACTATGCTCCGAATCGCGGGTCTCGCCGGCAATCGCGGACGGAACCTGATGCACCTCGCGGATCTGGCGCCCGGCGGCGCCGAACTGGCCGTCGTCTGTACCGACGACGAGTCGGCGCCGGTCCTCTCTGCGGCCGCAGACCGGGGAATCCCGACCGAGGTGGTCACGCGCGGCGTCGACGAGTCGAAGGCCGACCACGAGTCACGGCTGCTGGATCGGCTCGGCGACTACGAGTTCGACCTCGTCTGCATGGACGGCTACATGCGCATCCTCTCGGGTGACCTGCTCGACGAACTGCCGACGACGCTGAACGTTCACCCCTCACTCCTCCCGGCGTTCCGTGGCGACGACGCCCACGAGCAGGCGCTCGGGGCCGGCGTCCGCACGACCGGCTGCACCGTCCACGTCGCCACCGAGGAACTCGACGCCGGCCCAATCGTCACCCAGGAGGCGGTCCCGGTCCGCGAGGGCGACGACGCCGCCGACCTCAAGCGTCGCGTCCTCCACGAGGCAGAGTTCAAGGCCTACCCCCGCGCAGTGAAGTGGTTCGCCGAGGATCGCGTGACCGTCGACGACGACGGCGTCACCGTCGAGGGCGACGAGGCGGGGCAGTTCCCGACCCGGCGGATCGTCTCCGACGACCGCTCCCGAACGCTGCGGTACGGCGAGAACCCTCACCAGGACGCCGCGCTGTACGCCGACGCCGCGAGCGGCGAGGCGAGCGTCGTCCACGCCGAGCAGTTGAACCCGGGGGCGAAGGCCCTGTCGTACAACAACTTCAACGACGCCGACGCCGCCCTCGACCTGATCCGGGAGTTCGAGGAGCCGGCGGCGGCGGTGATCAAACACACCAACCCGGCGGGGTGTGCGACCGCCGATACGCTCGCTGAGGCCTACGACGACGCCCTCGCTACCGACGCGATGAGCGCCTTCGGGGGCATCGTCGCGCTCAACCGCCCCTGTGACGCCGCGACGGCCGACTCCATCGTCGAGTCGTTCAAGGAGGTCGTCGTGGCGCCCGGCTACACGGACGGCGCTCTCGACGTACTCACCGAGACGGAGGACCTCCGCGTCCTCGACGTGGAGTCGATCGGCGAGCGGGAGTCGACGCTGCGGGAGAAACCTCTGACGGGCGGTCGCCTCGTGCAGGAACGCGACGACTGGGTTCCGACCCGCGAGGATCTGGAGGTCGTCACCGAACGCGACCCGACCGACGGGGAAATCGAGACGATGCTGTTCGCGTGGCGGACGCTGAAACACGTCAAATCGAACGGCATCGTCTTCGCCTCGGGCACCGAGACGGTCGGCATCGGCATGGGACAGGTCAGCCGGGTCGACGCCGTCCGACTGGCGGCGATGAAGGCGGACGAACACGCCGAGGGGAAGTCCGCGGACGGGGCAGTGATGGCCTCAGACGCCTTCTTCCCGTTCCCAGACGGCGTCGAGGCGGCCGCCGAGGCGGGCGTCGAGGCCGTGATCCAACCCGGCGGCTCCGTCAACGACGAGGACGTCATCGCCGCCGCGGACGACCACGGGATGGCGATGGCGTTCACCGGAAAGCGGTGTTTCAGACACGACTGAGCGACGATTCCCCCGATCGTGCCCGGACGCGAGGTGGTGTAGGTTGACGCCCACGGCCGGGACGTCGCGATCGGGGACGGCTTCGAGCGTCCGAGCCGAGATCACCGGCGTCTCGTTCGTGGACCGAGTGACGCGCGACCGGCGAACCCGGCTCCGGCGAACGACCCCGTCGGCGCGGCCGTCTCCCGTGTAACAACGTTTAAGCGCGGATCGCCACCACGGTCACCTATGACGATAACCGTCCCCGGCCCAACCCTCGGCGTCGTCGGCGGCGGCCAACTCGGCCGCATGCTCGCCGAGGCGGCCGCGCCTCTCGGCGTCGAGACCATCGTCCTCGATCCGACGCCGGACTGCCCGGCCGCACCGGTCGCCCGCGATCAGATCGTCGGCGACTTCGACGATCCCGACGCGATCGGTCGGCTTGCGGATCGCACGGACGCGCTGACCTACGAGATCGAACTCGCGGATCCGGACCACCTCGCGACTGCGAGCGCCGACGCGGGCGTGCCGGTTCAGCCGGCGCCGGAGACCCTGCGGACGATTCAGGACAAGTACGCGGAAAAGGAGATGCTCTCGGGGGCCGGCGTGCCGGTTCCCGACTACCGCCGCGTCGACTCGGTGGCCGATCTCGAAGCCGCCGTCGAGGCGTTCGGCGCGGTGATGCTGAAAGCGCGGACGGGCGGCTACGACGGACGGGGGAACGTCCCGGTTCGGTCCGTCGACGACGCGGCGGCCGCGATCCGGGAGATCGGCTCCGAGGCCGACCCCGACGCGGTCGCCGAGACGTTCGTCGACTTCGAGCGCGAAGTCTCCGTCATCGGCGTCCAGGGCGACGGCGAGGTTCGAACCTTCCCCGTCGGCGAGAACGTCCACGAGGCGGAGATCTTGCGGGAGACGATCGTGCCCGCGCGCACGACCGAGGCCGTCGCGGAGCGGGCACAGGCGGTCGCCCGCGACGTCCTCGACACGCTGGAGGGCCGCGGCGTCTTCGGCATCGAACTCTTCGAGACGAGCGACGGGGAGATACTGGTCAACGAGATCGCGCCCCGACCGCACAACTCCGGGCACTGGAGCATCGAGGGCGCCGTCACGTCGCAGTTCGAACAGCACGCCCGCGCCGTACTGGGGTGGCCGCTGGGGTCGACCCACCGGCGGGCGCCGACGGTGAGCGCCAACGTCCTGGGGAGCGGCGAGAAGTCCCGTCCGGCGGAACTCGCCGGCGTCGAGGCGGTCCTCGAACGCGAGGCGGCTCACCTCCACTGGTACGGCAAGGACGACGTGCGACCCCTTCGGAAGATGGGACACGTCACCGCGACGGGTGACCCGGACGCCGACCCGACCGATCTGCTCGAATCGACACGCGAACTGCGCGAGCGACTGGAGTTCCGATGACCGACGACATCGACGACATCATCGACGACCTGCACGCACAGGCGGCCGACGACAGCGACCCCGAGACGACCCCCGAGGTTGGGATCATCATGGGGTCGGACTCCGACCTCGACATCATGGCGGGGGCCTACGAGGCCCTTCGCGAACTGGGATTCGCGGAGCAGACCGACTACCACGACCCGTCCGAGGCCCGCTTTACTTTCGAGAGCTACGTCGTCTCCGCCCACCGAACGCCGGACCTGCTGTACGCGTACGGCGAGACGGCCGCGGACCGCGGACTGGACGTGATAATCGCGGGGGCAGGCGGGAAGTCGGCCGACCTGCCGAACATGACCGCCTCCATCGCCTACCCGCTGCCGGTGATCGGGGTGCCGGTCCAGGAGAAGTCGGTCGACTCGGTGATCGGCATGCCGACGGGCGCACCGATCGTCGCCGTCGACGCGGGCAAGTCGTACAACGCGGCGCTGTCGGCGGTTCAGATCCTCGGGCGCCGACACGACGAACTCGTCGACCGACTCGGCGCCGAACACGACGCTCTCCGGTCGGGGGTGGCCGACGTCTCTCGGACCCTCCACGACCTCGGCATCGACGGGTTCAGGAACCGTCACGAGTAGTCCGAGTGGCAGGCTCAACAGGCCGTAACTCGGGAGAATTCGGACGTAAATTGGCGTACGGAGTCGAACGGCATAAATCAACGCTTATGAGGGAGCACTCCTAACCGCCAGGACGACAGGAATCAAGGCATGAATCAGTGGATAGCAATCGGTGCGCTCGGCCTCGTGGGCGTCGGCATTCCCATCGGCATGATGGTCGTGTCGGCGCTCCTCCGGCCGAGCGTCTCCGAACAGGGAAAGACGGTCATCTACGAGAGCGGCGAGGTGCCGACGGGGACGGCGCACGTCCAGTTCAACATCCAGTACTACATGGTCGCGCTGTTGTTCGTCGTCTTCGACGTCGAAACCGTCCTGATCTTCCCGTGGACGATGATCTATCGGTCCGCGCTGGAGAACGGGGCGACACTCACACAGACCCTCGTGCCGATGCTGGTGTTCATCGGCGTCCTCGTCGTCGGCCTCGTCTGGGCCTGGCGGAACGGCGCGGTCGAGTGGGTCAAGAGTCCGCGCGCGTCCCGCCGCAAAACCGAGAGACAATCATGAGTAGCGAACAGGAACGATTCGTCACCGACACAAGTCAGGTAGGGAGCGAAACGCGCGACGCCCGCATTGGGACGTCGGGAACCGACAACCGGTTCAACTCGAAGCTTCGGGAGGCCTTTGGCTCCTCGCCGTTCATCCTCACGAAGTTCGACCGGTTCATGGAGTGGGTTCGGGGCTCCTCGATGTTCATGCTACAGTTCGGCATCGCCTGCTGTAGCATCGAGATGATGCACACGTACGCGGTCAAACACGACCTCGACCGGTTCGGTGCCGGCGTTCCGCGTGCGTCGCCGCGACAGGCAGACGTGATCATCGTCCCGGGGACCATCGTCTCGAAGTTCGCCCCGCGGATGAAGCGTGTCTACGACCAGATGCCCGAACCGAAGTTCGTCGTCGGCATGGGGTCGTGTACCATCTCCGGGGGCCCGTTCCAGGAGGGGTACAACGTCGTCAAGGGCGCCGAGGAGGTCATCCCGGTCGACATCCACGTCCCCGGTTGTCCGCCCCGTCCGGAGGCGCTGGTCTATGGCGTCGCCAAACTGCAAGAACGCATCGCCAACGGCGAGAGTTCGCCGGTTACGGTCAAACCCTACGAACTCGAACAGTTCGGCGATCTCGACCGCGACGAAGTGGTCGACAAACTCGCCGAGGAGATCGACGAGGACGACCTCGTCATGCGGTACAACTGGGCCGATTCGCCATGAGCCTCGAAGAATCAGCTCCGGACACGGTCGAAACGGCAGCGACGACCGCCGAGGAGATCGAGGACCTACTGGGCGATCTGGTCCTCGACCGCGACGACCACCTCAACGCGCCGGGCTTCGTCGTCCGGCCCGACGAGGTACAGGACACGCTCTTTCGCCTGCGCGACGAGGCCGGCTACGATCACCTCTCCTGTGTGACGGCACAGGAGTACGAGGACCGCTACGAATCCATCTACCATCTCAAGAAGTACGACGACCCCACCGACGAGGTGAGCGTGGTGGTGCCGACGCCGACCGACGACCCCGTCAGCGAGTCGGCCGAACCCGTCTACCGCACCGCCGACTGGCACGAACGCGAGGCCTACGACCTGGTCGGCATCGAGTACGACGACCACCCCGACCTCCGTCGCATCCTCCTCCCCGAAACCTGGCAGGGTCATCCTCTCGGCCGGGACTACGACCAAGACCGCCCCCAGGTCGTCCCCCTCCGCGAACACGCCAACCCGCTGCAGGAGGATCACGCGGGCGACGCGGGCGACACGATGTTTCTCAACATCGGGCCACACCACCCGGCGACCCACGGCGTCCTGCACCTCAAGACGGTGCTCGACGGCGAACAGGTCGTCGACGTGGAGTCCGACATCGGCTATCTCCACCGCTGTGAGGAGCAGATCTGTCAGCAGGGGACGTATCGCTACCAGATCATGCCCTACCCGGACCGGTGGGACTACATCTCCGCCGGCCTGCTGAACGAGTGGGCGTACGCCCGGGTCGCGGAGGACCTCGCGGACATCGCAGTGCCCGAGTACGCACAGGTCATCCGGACCATGGGCGCCGAACTCTGTCGGATCGCGGCACACATGCTCGCGGTCGGCACGTTCGCGCTCGACGTTTACGGCGACTTCACCGCCATCTTCATGTACGCCGTTCGGGACCGCGAGAAGGTCCAGAACATCCTCGAAGAACTCACGGGCCAGCGGCTCATGTTCAACTACTTCCGGCTGGGTGGGGTCGTCTGGGACCTGCCCGAACCCCGCGAGGAGTTCTTCGAGATGATCCGGGACTTCCTCGACGACCTGCCCGAGGCCCTCGAGGAGTACCACGACATGATCTCGGCGAACGAGATCCTGCAGGTCCGGACCGTCGACACGGGCGTCCTACCCCCCGAAGTGGCCAAAAGCTACGGCGCCACCGGACCGGTCGCCCGCGGGTCGGGCGTCGACTACGACCTGCGCCGGGACGATCCCTACGGCTACTACGACGAACTCGACTGGGACGTGGCCGTCGAGGACGGCTGTGACAACTACTCGCGTCTGCTCGTCCGTCTCCGGGAGGTCGAGGAGTCCGCGAAGATCATCGAACAGTGCGTCGACCTGCTGGAGGACTGGCCCGAAGACGAGCGGACGATCCAGTCGAACGTCCCCCGGACGCTCCGGCCGGACGACGACACCGAGATCTACCGCGCCGTCGAAGGCGCGAAAGGCGAACTCGGCATCTACGTGCGCGCCGACGGCACCGAGAAACCCGCCCGCTTCAAGATCCGGAGCCCGTGTTTCTCGAACCTCCAGACGCTCCCGGAGATGTCCAACGGTGAGTACATCCCCGACCTGATCGCGTCGCTCGGCAGCCTCGACATCGTGCTCGGCGAGGTGGACCGCTGATGGACGGGCTACTCCTCCAGTCGGGGACCACGACCCCGACCGGGACCGCCAACGCCTCGGCCGGGGGGCCGGTGACGACGCTACCCGAGACGATCTCCGGCGCGCTCGGCCTCTCGGGCACGCTCGGTGACGTGGTCGGGGGGCTGATCGGCGCCTTCCTCATCGCCAACATCATGCTCGGCATGACGGCGCTGGCCGGCCCGTGGGCAAAGCGAAAGATCACGGCGGCGTTCACCGACCGGATCGCGGTCAACCGGGTCGGACCCTTCGGGCTGCTGATCATCGTCGCCGACGCGGTGCGTCTGCTCTCGAAGGAACTGATCGTGCCGGACGGGGTCGACCGTCCGGCCTGGGACATCGCGCCGATCATCCTGCCGTTCTCGGCGCTGCTCGGCTTCGCTGTCATCCCGCTCGGGAGCGGCCTGCAGTTGGCCGACCCCGAAACCGGGATCGTCTTCGCGTTCGCCGCGGCCTCCATCGCGTCGGTTGGGCTGGTCATGGCCGGCTACGCTTCGAACAACAAGTACTCGCTGTTGGGATCGCTACGCTCCATCGCCCAGAACCTCGCCTACGAGATTCCGCTGGTCATCACGGCAGCGTCGGTGATCATCATCGCCGGCACCTTTCAGACCAGCGAGATCGTCGCCGCCCAGACGGAGACGCTGGTGTCGATCGCGGGCGTGTCGATCCCCGCGTGGTACGCCTTCGTCAACCCCTTCGCGTTCGTCCTGTTCGTGGCGGCGAACCTCGCGGAGATCGGCCGGAACCCCTTCGACATCCCCGAGGCACCGACCGAAATCGTCGCCGGCTACCAGACCGAATACTCCAGCGTCTACTTCGTGCTGTTCTACCTCGGGGAGTTCATCCACATCTTCCTGGGCGGCGCACTGATCGCCGTCCTCTTCCTCGGTGGACCGGCCGGTCCGGTCCTGCCCGGATTCGTCTGGATGGTCATCAAGATGTGGGCGTTCTTCCTGTTCACGCAGTGGGCCCGCTCGGCGGTCCCGCGCGTTCGTATCGACCAGTTGATCGAAATCGGTTGGAAGGGGATGCTCGTGCTCTCCTTCGCGAACCTGGTGCTCACGGCAGTCCTCGTGGGAGTGATCGCGTAATGATTGGAATACTGAAAGGCATGGCGACGACGATGAAGCACGCGCTGGACGGCAAGACGTTCACCGTCGAGTACCCCGACGTGGCGCCTGAGGTGAGCCCGCGGTTCCGCGGGGTCCACAAGTTCAGCCAAGAACGCTGTATCTGGTGTCGGCAGTGCGAGAACGTCTGTCCGAACGATACGATCCAGATCGTACAGGACGACCAGCGCAACGGTGAACAGTACAACCTCCACATCGGGCAGTGTATCTACTGCCGCCTCTGCGAGGAGGTGTGTCCGACGGACGCGATCCTGCTGACCCAGAACTTCGAGTTCACCGCCGACACGAAAGACGACTTCGTTTACAACAAAGAACAGCTGAAAAACGTCCCGTGGTACAAGGGAATCGATCCCCTCGAATCGCGCAATCCGGACCGTGGGGCGTGGATCGGCGAGGGCGACGGCGAGATCGACTACCAGTAGCGCCGAGTCGGCGCTGTGTCTGCGCCGTCTCGAAACGTTCAAAGGACTACCTCAAACACACTCAAAGCAATGGTGTATGAAACGATCGCGTTCGCGCTGTTCTCCATCGTGACGTTGGGGTGCAGCCTGGGCGTCGTCCTCGTCGAGGACGTGTGGCACTCCGCACTCCTCCTCGGCGGCGCCCTGTTGAGCGTCGCGGTACACTACGTGATGTTACAGGCGGAGTTTCTCGCCGCCATGCAGATCCTCGTCTACGTGGGCGGGGTCCTGATCCTCATCACGTTCGCCGTGATGCTTACGAAATCGACAGCGGCACAGCCCTCGGAGGTGAACGAGGTATGACGTCGAAACCGGAACTGCGCACCGGGTCGCACCTGCTCCCCGGACTCGCAGCGGTTGCACTGTTCGTCGTCATCGCCTCCGTCGTTCTCCGGGCCTCGTTCGGCGCCCCGCAAGGGTTCGCGTCGGACGCAAGTATCACGGCGAGTATCGGCTACGCGATGTTCAACCTCGATATGGGATCGGTCCCGAGCGAGGGCTTTCTCGTCGCCTTCGAGATCATCGACGCCGTCCTCGTGGCCGCGCTGGTTGCCGCGGTGATGCTCGCCCGACGAGAGAGCGACGGCGATATCGTCGCCCTGCTGGCCGACGGCGGCCGGCAGGTCCGTGACCAGTTCGCCGACACCGACGCCGACGACGGAGGTGACCGCTGATGGTTCCGGTCCAGTGGTACCTCCTACTGGCGACGGCGGTGTTCTGTATCGGCCTGTTCGGCATCCTGACCCGGCGGAACGCGCTCCTGTTCCTGATGTCGGTCGAGTTGATGCTGAACGCGGCCAACGTCAACCTCGTGGCGTTCTCCGCGTACTGGGGCAACGTCACCGGCCAGACGTTCGGCCTGTTCGTGATGGCGCTCGCCGCCGCCGAGGTGGCGGTCGGCATCGGCATCATCCTCGTGTTGTATCGCAACTTCGACGACGTGGACGTGACGCTGGCCAAGGGGATGAGGTGGTAAGATGGCCGGAGCATTCGACTACGCGCCAGCCATCGTCCTTCTCCCCTTCCTCTCGTTCCTCGTCTCGCTCGCGGGCGGGAAGTACCTCCCCAAGGGCGGCGCGTTCGGCGGTATCGCCGCCACTGCCGGATCGCTGGTCCTCTCGGCGTGGGTCTTCCTGACCGTCAGCGCCGGCAACGTCTACAACGAGACGCTGTACACGTGGGCTGCGGGCGTAGGCGAGGGGACGACGACGCTCACCTTCGGCCTGCTGCTCGATCCGCTGGCGGCGATGATGTTGCTCATCGTCTCGCTGGTCGCACTGCTGGTTCACGTGTTCAGCCTCGGATACATGAACGACGAAGGCGAGACTGGCCTGCCACGGTATTACGCCGGCCTCGGCCTCTTCACCGCCTCCATGCTCGGGTTCGTCGTCGCCGACAACCTGCTCATGGCGTTCATGTTCTTCGAACTGGTCGGGCTCTGTTCGTACCTCCTGATCGGCTTCTGGTTCCGACAGGACGGCCCGCCGAGCGCAGCGAAGAAGGCGTTCCTGGTCACCCGCTTCGGTGACTACTTCTTCCTCGTCGGCGTCGTCGCCGTCTTCGCCACCTTCGGCACCGCGAAGTTCGCGGGCGAAGGGGCGTTCCCGGTGCTCGCCGAGGAGGCACTCGCCGGCTCCGCCGAAGCCGTGACCACCTTCGGCTTCGCGCCACAGACGTGGTTCACGATCCTCGGCCTACTGATCCTCGGTGGCGTCATCGGCAAGTCCGCGCAGTTCCCGCTTCACACGTGGCTCCCGGACGCCATGGAGGGTCCGACGCCCGTCTCCGCGCTCATCCACGCTGCGACGATGGTCGCGGCCGGCGTCTATCTGGTCGCGCGGATGTACGGCTTCTACGCGCTCTCGCCCACGGCGCTGGGCATCGTCGCGCTGGTCGGCGGGTTCACCGCCCTCTTCGCCGCGACGATGGGCGTCGTGAAACGGGAGATCAAGCAGGTGCTCGCCTACTCCACCATCTCGCAGTACGGCTACATGATGCTCGGACTGGGCGCCGGCGGCTACGTCGCCGCGACCTTCCACCTCATGACCCACGCCTTCTTCAAGGCGCTGCTCTTCCTCGGCGCCGGCGCGGTCATCATCGCCATGCACCACGACGAGGATATGTGGAACATGGGCGGACTCAAAAACGAGATGCCCGTCACCTACTACACCTTCCTCTCGGGGTCGCTGGCGCTCGCCGGCATCGTCCCCTTCGCCGGCTTCTGGTCGAAGGACGAAGTGCTGTACGAAGCCCTGATACACGGACTCGACGGCTCGCCGCTCCTCCTCGCGGGCTACGCGATGGGGCTGGTGGCCGTCTTCTTCACCGGCTTCTACACTTTCCGGATGGTGTTCCTGACGTTCCACGGCGAACCCCGCACCGAGGTAGCCCGCGATCCCCACGGGGTACGGTGGAACGTGAAGGGGCCGCTGGTGGTGCTCGGGGTGCTCGCCGCGACGGTCGGCTTCGTCAACATGGTGCCGCTCCACGACCTGACCGGCGGCTTCCCGCCGGAGTATCTCCACGACTGGCTCGCCCACGGCGAGATCTCGGCGCTGACCAGCGAGCATTACGGTGAACTGCTCCACGACTACGCACACTACACGTCCGCCGACGTGGCGTCGTACGTGGCCGGCGCGGTGTCGCTGGCGCTCGCACTCGCGGGCGTGGTCACCGCGCACGTCCTCTACAACGTCGACGAACCGACCGAGCACACTGAGAAGCTCGGCGCGGTGAAGACGCTGTGGTACAACAACTACTACCAGGACGAGTATCAGGTCTGGCTCGCCGAGTCGGTCGTCCTGCCGCTGTCCCAGCTGGCCGACAAGTTCGACCAAGGCGTCGTCGACGGCGTCGTCAACGGCGTCTCTAGCGTGAGCCTGTTCGCCGGGAGCCGCATTCGGCGGATTCAGACCGGGCTGGTGACCAACTACGCCGCGCTCCTCACCCTCGGGTTGACGGCGTTGCTCGTCGCCTTCGGCGTTCTCGGAGGGTGGTTCGCATGATCATCGAAGCGCTGATCGCCATCACGTTCGTCGCCTCGATGGGCGTGTTGCTGGCCCCGGACGAGTGGGCCGGCCGCCTCGCGGCGGCGCTGAGTCTGCTCCCCGTCGTGGGGAGCCTCTATATGTGGAGTCGCTTCGACGCGACCGGGAACGCCCTCACGGGCGGGTCGGTCGCGTTCGAGACGACGGTGCCGTGGCTGGAACTGGGCGGCTACACGCTCAACTGGCACGTCGGCGTCGACGGCATCTCCCTGCCGCTCGTCGTGCTGACGACGCTGCTCTCGACGCTCGCCATCGTGAGTGCGTGGGCGTCCGTCGACGACCGTCAGTCCCAGTTCTACGGGCTGATGCTGTTCATGGAGGCGAACCTACTCGGCGTGTTCACCGCGCTCGATTTCTTCGTCTGGTTCGTCTTCTGGGAGGCAGTCCTCCTGCCGATGTACTTCCTCATCGGCGTCTGGGGCGGTCCGCGACGGAAGTACGCCGCGATCAAGTTCTTCGTCTACACCAACATCGCGTCGCTCGCGATGTTCATCGGCTTCATCGCGCTGGTGTTCGGTCTCGGCGACTCGGTGTCGTCGCTCGATATGCCGGCTATCGCGGGGGCACTCCGAGCGGGGGAACTCGGTTCGCTGTTCGGGGTCCCCGCCGCCACCCTGCGGAGCGTCGCCTTCGTGGCGATGTTCCTCGGGTTCGCGGTGAAGGTGCCCATCGTCCCCTTCCACACGTGGCTGCCGGACGCCCACGTGGAGGCGCCGTCGCCGGTGTCCGTGATGCTGGCCGGTGTCCTCCTGAAGATGGGGACGTACGCCCTGCTCCGGTTCAACTTCACCATGATGCCGGAGACGGCGACGCAGTTCGCGGTGCCTATCGCACTGATCGCCGTGATCAGCGTCATCTACGGCGCGATGCTCGCGTTGGCCCAGCAGGACCTCAAGCGCATCGTCGCCTACTCGTCGGTCTCCTCGATGGGCTATGTCATCCTCGGGCTGATCGCCTACACGACCTACGGGGTCGGTGGCGCCACCTTCCAGATGATCGCCCACGGCCTCATCTCGGGCCTGATGTTCATGTCGGTCGGCGTCATGTACAACACCACCCACACCCGGATGGTCGGCGACATGTCGGGGATGGCCGACCGGATGCCCGTCACCACGGGCATCCTGGTCGCCGGCGCCTTCGGCTACATGGGCCTGCCCCTGATGGCCGGCTTCGCCGGCGAGTTCTTCATCTTCAAGGGAGCCTTCGCGTCGACGGTCCACGCGGCCATGCCGCTCTTTACCGCCGTCGCGATGTTCGGCATCGTCGTCGTCGCGGGCTACCTGCTCTTCGCGATGCAGCGGACCCTCTTCGGGTCGTTCCGCCTGGAGACCGACTACGAGGTCGGTCCAGCATCGCTCCACGAGACGGTCCCCCTCGCGGTGTTGCTCGTGACGATCATCGTCCTCGGAGTCGCTCCCGACCTCTTCTTCGGGATGATCCAGGACGCGGTCGATCCCCTCCTCGATTTCGGAGGTGACCTCTCGTGATCCCCATTCAGACACAACTGCCGACGTGGACGGCCGTCGCGCCGACGCTACTGCTCGGCCTGACGTCGCTCGTCCTGTTGTTCATCGACAGTATCGACCCCGACTCGACGCGGCCGGCGGTCCTCGCGGGCACCGCTGTCGGTGGCTCGGTCCTGACGCTCGCCGTCGCCGGGTGGTTCCTGCTCGCGGGGACCGGCCAGGAGGGCGGCGCCATCGAACTCTACGGTGGCTCCATCGTCGTCGACGGTCTGAGCCTCTTTTTCACCGTCATCTTCGCGAGCGTCGCCGCCATGGTGTCGCTCGCGAGTTACGACTACCTGCAGGATCGAACCTACCAGGCGGAGTTCTACGCGCTGGTGATGCTCGCGGCGACGGGGATGAGCCTCATGGCGTCCTCGGGGTCGCTGGCGACGGTCTTCGTCAGCCTCGAACTCGCCTCGCTCCCCTCGTACGCCCTCGTCGCCTTCCTCAAGAAGAACCGCGGGAGCGTCGAGGCGGGCCTGAAATACTTCCTCGTCGGCGCGGTCTCCTCGGCGGTGTTCGCGTTCGGCATCTCGCTCGTCTACGCCGTCACGGGATCGCTCCTACTCTCGGAGGTGGCGTCGGCCGTCGGCTCGGCCGGTGACCTCGTCGGGGTCGCGGGCGTGGGTATCGTGATGATCGCGGGCGGGTTCGCGTTCAAGACCGCCTCGGTGCCCTTCCACTTCTGGGCGCCGGAGGCGTACGAGGGCGCTCCGGCCCCCATCAGTGCCTTCCTATCCTCGGCGTCGAAAGCGGCCGGCTTCGCCGTCGCCTTCCGCGTGTTCGCCGTCGCCTTCCCCATCGACGCCGTCGTCCCGATGGGCATCGACTGGCCGCTCCTGTTCGCGGTACTGGCCGTCGTCACGATGACGCTCGGCAACTTCGCGGCGGCGACCCAAGAGAACGTCAAGCGGATGCTCGCGTACTCCTCGATCGGACACGCCGGCTACGCGCTGATCGGCCTCGCCGCCCTCTCGGGCGGCGGTCCCAACGGCAACGTGATGGGTGCGAGCATGGCCCACCTGCTCGTCTACGGCTTCATGAACACCGGCGCCTTCCTGTTCATCGCCATGGTCGAACACTGGGAGATCGGTCGGACCTTCGAGGATTACAACGGCCTCGCGACGCGGGCACCGGTCGCCTGCCTGGCGATGACGGTGTTCATGTTCTCGCTCGCTGGCCTGCCGCCCTTCGGCGGCTTCCTCTCGAAGTACGCTCTCTTCTACGGGGCGATCCAGGGCGGCTTCTGGTGGCTCGCGGCCGTGGGCGCGATCAACAGCGCGCTGTCGCTGTTCTACTACTCCCGCGTGGTGAAAGCCATGTGGATCGAGGATCCCACCGGATCCTTCGACCTCGGTGCGACGCCGCTCGGCCTCTACGTCGCGGTGATGGTCGCGGCGGTCGGCACGCTGCTGCTCCTGCCGGCGTTTGGACCCGTCGTCGAGACGGCACAGAGCGCCGCCACGGCACTGTTCGCGTAGGTTAGAGCACCGATCCGATCGCCCGCGTTACTTCCTTCGAGCGCATCACGGTGATGCCGTCGGTGGTGATGAACACGCCATGATCCCCCTCGACGACACGCGTCACGAACCCGTTGTCGAAGACGCGGAGCGTATACTGGTACTCCCCGAGTTCGCTTCCCTCGTAGGCCATCTGTGCGCGAAATCCTGCCGCCTCGTGTTCGACCCAGCCTGAGAGGTCCGCGTCGGCCTCCAGATCCGCCCGGAGGTACACCTGCTCGTACTCGTCGGGAGTAAAGTAGACGACGCTTCGCAGACTGTCGCCGATGGCGGTTCGACAGGCGCTCACCAGTTGCTCTTCGAGCGCCGGATCGACGAGGTCACGGTGCTCGCTCATGATGTGTGGTACCACGTCACAGAGCGGGTTAACTCCATCGGCGACGCGTGACGGTAGGATTTTGGGGACCCAGCGTCACCCACCGCCATGGTTAGGCGGCTGGTGCTAGGGTGTGGCCGCGACGGGGGACGGGTCGTCGGCGTCGTCTCGACGTGGGGAGGCGAACTCAGGATCGTCACACCGGAGGGACCCCAAACCGACGGCCTCGACTCGACCACGGAGGTGGTCCACGGCGACCCGGCCGATCCGGAGACCTATCCCGAGACGGCCGACGTGGTGCTCGTTCTCGGCGACGCCGACCGCGGCGTCGCTGCCGCCGAGCAGGCCCGAACGGCGTTCCCCGACGCCCTGCTCGTGGCGGTCACGGACGGCGACGGCCCCGCGGACGCGCTGGCCTCGGTCGCGGACCGGGTGGTCGACGCCCGCGCGATCGTGACGGAGCACCTCCTCGATGCGGTGACCGGCGACGGGGCCGAGCGGGTGTGGCGACTGCTGAACGTCCTCCGGGGGATCGACGGGCGACTGGCGATCGTGATGCACAACAACCCGGATCCCGACGCGATCGCCTCGGCGCTCGCGTTGGCCGACATCGCCCAGTCGGTCGGTGTCGAAGCCGACGCCTGCTACTACGGCGACATCTCCCATCAGGAGAACCGCGCGCTGGTGAATCTGCTCGAACTCGACCTCTGTAACCTCAGCCCGGACGAGGGGATCGAGGAGTATGCGGGCGTGGCACTGGTCGATCACTCTCGCCCAGGCGTGAACGACGGGCTCGATCCCGACACCGCCGTGGACGTGGTCGTAGACCACCACCCCCCACGGGCGCCAGTCGAGGCGCGCTACGTCGACCTGCGGAGCGATGTGGGGGCAACGAGCACGCTCCTCGCGGAGTACCTGAACCGACTCGGCATCGATCCGGGTCGCGAGGTGGCAACCGCGCTCCTGTACGGCATCCGAATCGACACTCGGGAGTTCACCCGCGAGGCCGTCGAGGCGGATTTCGAGGCCGCCGCGTTCCTCCAGTCCTACGTCGACGAGTCGGTGCTCGAACGGGTCGAATCCCCGAACGTGACTCCCGAAGTTCTGTCGACGCTGGCCGCGGCGATTCGGAACCGAGACGTCCGGAGAAACGTTCTCACAACGGGCGTCGGCCGCATCCACGACCGCGACGCCCTCGCACAGGCCGCCGACAAACTGCTCGATATGGACGGAATCCGTATCGTCGTCGTCTACGGCTTCATGGACGAGACGGTGTTCGTCTCCGGTCGCGCCCGAGCGACGGACGTCGACCTCGGCGAAGTCCTGCGTGCCGCCCTCGGAGCCATCGGGAGTGCGGGGGGCCACGCCGATATGGCCGGTGCACAGATCCCGCTCGGCATTCTGGGTTCCGTCGAGGAGGAGTCGACCGACTCGCTGACACAGGTCGTCGACGAGGTGATCGCCGAGCGCATCTTCGAAGTGCTCGAGAGCCCCCCGAGCGCCCCGTCCCGCGATCCCGACGACGACGACATCGTCTTTCAGTTCCCGCTCGCCGACGACGGGTGAGGGGTCGACCCCCGCGCCGACGTCTCGCACCGCGACGACCACCCTTTTGAGAGTCGGCTACGTATCACGCGCCGATGGCCGACAACGCGACCGTCGAGGAGTACATGACCCGTGAGGTGGCGACCGTCTCGCCCGACGACTCCGTCGCCGAAGTGTCGCGGCGCATCGTCGAGAGCGAGAGCCACACCGGCTTCCCGGTGACCGATGGCCGCCGAGTGGAGGGGTTCATCAGCGCACGTGATCTACTGTTGTCCGACGACGAGGCCCTCGTGTTCACCGTGATGTCCGACGACCTCGTGGTCGCACACCCGGAGATGAAAGTCGACGACGCCGCGCGGGTGATCCTCCGGTCGGGCATCCAGAAGCTCCCGGTCGTCGACGACGCCGACAACCTCGTCGGGATCATCTCCAACACCGATGTGATCCGGAGTCAGATCGAGCGGGCGACGCCCAAGAAAGTCGACAAACTCCTCCACACCTTAGAGGAGATCCACGACATCGACGCCGTTGAGGAACGCCGTCGGATCCGGCTCTCCGATCTCACCCCGACGCAGGCGCGGGTGTACGCCGACGAGTTGCAGGGCCGGAGTTACGAACTCGAACACGGGCTGGCGGAACCGCTGGTCGTCATCGACAACGAGGGTACGCTCCTCCTCGCGGACGGCCACCACCGGGTCATGGCCGCCAACCGCCTCGACATCGAGGAGATGGACGCCTACGTCATCGTCATCGACGAGGGGGCCGACCTCGAACTCGGGATGGAACGCACCGCAAAAAAGGAGGGTCTCGCCTCCATCGACGACATCTCGGTCGTCGACTACGCGCGTCACCCGCTGATCGAGACGACCGAGCGGCTTCAGGAAGAGGACGGATAGGCGGCCGGGACGCCGGTCCCGCGAACCGCCGTCGTCGGGCCACTGCCGTCAGTCCCGTCGCCGTCTTCGGGTCCGTCGTCACCGTCAGTCCCGTCGCCGTCTTCGGGTCCGTCGTCACCGTCAGTCCCGTCGCCGTCTTCGGGTCCGTCGTCACCGTCCGGCCGTTCGACGCCGACCAAATCGAGTTCGGGGACCAACATGCCGAGGACGGACAGCGAGTAGTAGCGAACGAACGTGAGTGCGGGCACCTGCACGAGCAGTCCGAGCACGATCATCGCGAGGACGAACAGCGCCGCCAGCGGCACGAGCACGAACCAGGCGGCGTGGCCCGCCCCCGCCGCGTTCAGACCCAGGAACAGCAGTCCGCCGACGACCGCGAACGGGATCGCGACGGCGACGGCCACGAGGAGGACGACGATGCTCACGGCGAGACTCACAACGATCCCGAGGACGAACTTCGCGACCACGTAGAGGGCGACCTGCTTCCATTTCGTCCGCAGCGTCGGCCAGAGCCGCCGCCACGCGTCGAGAACACCCCGGTCTTCGGTCAGCATCGTCGGCACCACGAAGTCGGTCGTCAGACCGAGGACGACGCTCGTGGCGATCCCGACGGCGACGAAGAGCACGAGCAACGGCACCAGCAACACCAGCAGGATCGGTGAGAGACCGACCCCGCCAACGATCACGAGGAGGACGGGCAGGGCGATGGTCAGGAGCGTGAGGACGGAGACGACGATCCGGAACCCGAACAGCCGTAGGCCGGGCCGGAACTCCTCGCGGAAGGGCTCCCGGATCGACACCTCGCGGTCGCGCAGTCCCCGCACGAGGACGAACTCCATCACGGCGCCGACGAGACCCCACAGGAGCGCGATCGCGACGATCACGGCGAGGATGGCGACGACGACGGCCACAACCGATCCCACGTCCGGGGGCTGGAACGAGGGCGTCTCGGAGGGCATTCCGTTCCCGGAGGGGAGGCTGGCGTTCCCGCCGCCGGACGGGAGGCCGCCGCCGACGCCGACGAAAAGGGCGATCAGCGCGAGGCGCAGCCAGCGGCCACGATCCACGGGACGGAGGAGGGATTCGGTCGCGTCACGGGCGTCCGACAGGGCGGCGATGGCGTACCAGGAGGGCATACCTACAACCCCGCAGTCTGATGACAAAAATACAGGGGGTCGGCTTCCCGTTAGGAGACGACCGCGGCGACGCGACTTTATTCGCGCGGCGGGAACGGGCGGCCATGACGCCGTTCGAACGCCGGACTCGGCGGGTCCAGTCGCGACTGGCCGCTCCCGGTACCGACGCCGACACACTCGCCCTCTCCCCCGGGCAGGACCTCTACTACCTGAGTGGGGTCGACCGCGACCCCAGCGACCGCCTTCTCCTCTTCGTGGTGCCCGAACGGGGCGATCCGACGTTCGTGGTGCCGGCCCTCGAGGCCCCGTCGGTCCGCGAGGCCACGTGGATCGACGACGTGCGCACGTGGGCCGACGAGACGGGTCCCGATCCGGTCCTCGATCCGGTCCTCGACGACCTGTCGCCGTCTCGCGTCCTCCTCGCGGACCGGATGTGGGCCGCCGTCTCGCTCGACCTCAGGGAGCGCCTCCCGGCGGCGTCGTTCGGCCTCGCGAGCGAGGTACTCGGCCCGCTCCGGCGACGGAAGGACGACCGGGAACTCGACCACCTGCGTGCGGCCGCCGAGGCGGCGGACGCGGCGATGGCGGACGTCCGCGCCCTGGGCGCCGACGCCGTGGGCCGGACGGAGGCGGAACTCGCGGCGTTCGTCGAGGAGCGACTGGACGCCCACGGCGGGACGGGCGTCGCCTTCGACACCATCGTCGCCGCGGGGCCGAACGGCGCCGATCCGCACCACGCGACCGGCGACCGCGAGATCCGCCCCGGCGATCCGGTCGTTCTCGACTTCGGGACGCGGGTGGCGGGCTACCCGAGCGATCAGACCCGGACGGTCGTCTTCGCCGGCGATCCACCGCCGGCATTCGAGACCGTCCACGACGTCGTTCGAGAGGCGACGGCGGCCGGGGTTGCGGCGGTCGATCCCGGCGTCCGCACGGGAGCGGTCGATCGTGCGGCGCGGTCGGTGATCGAGGCGGCGGGGTACGGCGATCGGTTCGTCCACCGGACGGGTCACGGCGTCGGCCTCGACGTTCACGAGGCGCCCGACATCGTCGCCGGCGGCGAGGTGGAACTCGAACCGGGGATGGTCTTCAGCGTCGAACCCGGGATCTACCTCCCGGATCGCTTCGGCGTCCGGATCGAGGATCTCGTGGTGGTCACCGACGACGGCGTCGACCGCCTGAATCGGACGGATCGCGGCTGGCGGTGCTGACCTACTCCGTCGTCGATCCGAGCAGCGCGCCGACGTCGGCGTGATCGGTCAACAGATTCCCCATCACCTCGACCGTGCGCTCGTCGCGGGTGCGGCCGCTGTGGACGACTTCCTCGGCGCGGTCGAGCGTCGTGAGGGTGTCGGTCGAGCAAAGCAGGATGGGAACGCCCTTCTCCGCGGCGGTGCCGAGGACGGTCGACGGGGGGCGTCGACCACCGGTGAGCACCAGACACTTGATGCCCGGCGCTTCGAGCGCGGCGGTGTGGATGTCGGTACGGTCGCCGCCCGTGACGACCGCGGCGTCTTTCGTCCGGCGGAAGAAGCGAAGCGCCTCCTCGCCGCTCATCGCCCCGACGAGGAACCGCTCGACGACGCCGTCGGTGGGGACGTCTGTGAGCACCTCGGCGCCGAGTTCGTCCGCCAGGTCGCCGACGCTCACCCCCGCGAGTTCCGCTTCGCGGGGCAGCACCCCCAGGACGGGGATACCCTTCTCCTCCAGAAACGGCGCGACGAGGTTCTCTACCTCGTCGTAGACGGCGTCGGAGACGCGGTTGAACAGGACGCCCGCGAGCCGATCACCGAGTCGGCGGGTGGCCGCCAGCGTCTCGTCGATGTCTGGCGGCGTCGCGTAGTCGGCGACCAGCACGACCTCGGCGTCGAGCAACTCGGCCACGTCGACGTCGGTGAGGTCGACGACGCCGCCGGTGGTCAACCGACCGCCGCCCTCGACCAGCATCAGGTCCCGCCCCTCGGCGACTGTGTCGAACCCTTCACGGACGCGCTCGCGGAGTTCCTCGGGGCGCTCTCGCCCCTCCATCGCGCTCCGGACGAACGTCGGTGAGTAGACGATCGGTTCCATCTCGTGCATCTCGTCGTCGGTGCCGAGTAGTTCGCGCGCCAGCATCGGATCGCGGTCGAGCGTTTTGCCGACCTGGCTCTGGAGGCGCGTCCCCTTCGGTTTCATGTAACCGACGCTCAGGCCCCGATCCTGTGCGTGGCGGCCGAGCGCGATGGCGACGGCCGTCTTGCCTGTGCTCTCTCCGGTCGCGGTGACGAGTACGGTGTTCATAGCGAGTCTGGATCGACGGTCAGTCTGAGGTCGACGGCCTGTACGCCATCGGGATTGGCCACCAGCGGGTTCACGTCGAGTTCGAGGATGGCCGGGAAGTCGGTGACGAGTTGTGAGAGGCGGCCGAGCGTCTCGGCGACGGCCGCCTTGTCCACCGGATCGCGCCCCCGTGCGCCGGACAGCAACGGGGCGGCGTCGATCTCGTCGAGCATCTCGCGGGCCGTCGACTCGGCGAGCGGCGCGAGTCGGAGCGCGGTGTCCTCCATCACCTCGACGAAGACGCCCCCGAGGCCGAAAAGCACCAGCGGTCCGAACTGCGGATCGCGGTTCGTGCCCGCGATGGTCTCGACGCCCGCGTCCATCTCGACCATCTCTTGGACCTGTACGCCGAGGATCGTCGCATCGGGCTGGTAGTTGCGCGCCCGGGTGACCAGATCCTCGAAGGCGTCGTACACTGCCTCCTGAGAGACGCCGACCTTGACGCCGCCGATATCGGATTTGTGGAGGATGTCCGGGCTGACGATCTTCATAACGACCGGGCCGTCGATCCTCTCGGCGACGTCGAGCGCCTCGACCGGGGAGTCGACGACCTCGCCAGCGGGCGTCGGGATGCCGTAGGCGTCGAGCAGCGGCATGGCCTCGACGCCGAGGCGGGTCGTCCCGCGGTCACGTGCCCGTTCGAGTACCGCGCGGGCGGCCTCTCGATCCACGTCGTAGGTCGTCGGGGTTGCCGGTTCCCGCTCGCGGATCTCGCGGTATCGCGACAGCGTCCCGAGACTCCCGACCGCCCGCGCGGGGTCGAAGTAGTTCGGGATGCCCGCCCCTTCGAGGACGTCCTCGGCCCGTCGCGCGCGCTCGCCCCCCATCAGACACGTCGTCACGGGCAGGCCGTGGCTGGCCTGGAGGTCGGCCACGTCGGCGGCCAGATCGTCGTAATCGAGGGTCGCGGTGGGGGCGGCGATGACCACCGCCGCACCCACGGCGTCGTCCGCGAGGACGGCATCGAGAGCCGTACACATCCGATCGCTGTCGGCGTCGCCGATGACGTCAACCGGGTTGTAGACGTTCGCCCCCTCGGGCAGGCAGTCGCGGAGGCGGTCCAGCGTCACGTTTTCGAACTCCGCGAGCGACAGGGGCACCTCGCCGACGGCATCGGTCGCCATCACGCCCGGGCCACCTGCGTTCGTGACGACGGCGACACCATCGGTCTCGGGGACTGGTTGGCCCGCGAGGACGCGCGCGGCGTCGAAGAGGTCCTGAACGGTGTCGGTACGGACGACGCCCGCCTCCCGGAGGCCGGCCTCGTAGGCGCGATCGCGGCCGGCCATCGCCCCGGTGTGTGAGGAGGCGGCCTGTGCCCCCGCCTCCGTCCGCCCGGACTTCACGACAACGACGGGTGTCTCGCGGGTCACCTCCCGGGCCACGTCGACGAACCGACGCCCGTCCTCGATGGCTTCGAGATAGCCGACGATCACGTCCGTCTCCTCGTCGTCGCCCCACGTGTCGACGAAATCCGATTCGTCGAGGATGGCCTTGTTACCGAGCGACACCACGTCCTTGAAGCCGACGCCGTGGTCCGCCGCCCAGTCGAGGACGGCCGTGACGAACGCCCCCGACTGACTCAGAAAGGACACCGCCCCCGTGGGAGCCATCCGTGGCGCGAACGTGGCGTTCAGCCCCACCGGCGTGCTGATGACCCCGAGGCAGTTCGGCCCGACGACGTTCAGGTCGTACTCGTCGGCGAGGGTAGTCAGGTCGCGTTCGCGGGCGACGCCCTCGCCCCCGGCCTCGCCGAACCCCGCCGAGATGACGACCACGTTTCGGATGCCCGCCTCCGCGGCCTCGCGGACGACGTCGAGTACTGCCGACGCCGGCACCGCCACCACGGCCAGATCGGCACCCGCCTCGCCGACGCCGTCGACCGTCGACAGGCCGCAAACCGTCTCGCAGTTCGGGTTGACGGGAACCACCTCGCCGTCGAACTCGGCGAGGTTCTCGACGAGTGCACGACCGACGGACCCCTGCCGTTCCGTCGCTCCGACGACGGCGACGCGGTCCGGCGCGAACAGCGCGGATAGCTCTCCCATCGAATCGGGGTTTCATCGGCCTCGGTATAAATGCGTGGGCCGGTTCCCGTCGTCCCGTGGGACCGCCCGCGGTTTAGGCCGACCAAATATATCGAGAATATGATAATATTTAACCGGGTCGCGGTTCTCGAATCGACCGATGGCGCTGCTCGGGAACCTGATCTTCGTCTTCCTCGCGGGGTTGGTGACGGCACTAGCGACGGGGCTGGGAGCGATCCCGTTTTTCCTCGTCGACGACGTGAGCGATCGCTGGAACGTAGTACTGTGGGGGCTGGCCTCGGGGATCATGGTCTCGGCGTCGGTGTTCGGCCTGGTGTTCGAGGGCCTGTCGGCCGCCGACTCGCCGCTGGAAATCGTTCCCGGGTTGATCGCGGGCGTGGTACTCGTCGTCGTCGCCCACGAAGTGATCGAGGGGTACGAAGTGAGTCCGAAGACGTACGAGGAGGCCGACTTCCGGAAACTGCTGCTCATCCTCGGAGTGCTGACCGTCCATAGCTTCCCGGAGGGTGTCGCCGTCGGCGTCTCCTTCGCCGATCTGGGGCTGGAGCAAGCCGCCGGAACGACGCTTGGCCTGTTCGGCTTCGCCGTCCCGTTGCTCGCCGTGTTCATGACCGTCGCCATCTCGATCCACAACGTACCGGAGGGCGTGGCGATATCGATCCCCCTCCGGACACTCGGCGTCTCCGAGTGGAAGATGGTCTGGTGGGCGGTCTTCTCCAGTCTCCCTCAGCCGATCGGTGCGGTGATCGCCTTCCTGTTCGTCCGCGTCGCCCGGGAGTTCCTCCCGGTCGGGTTCGGCTTCGCGGCCGGGGCGATGGTCTACCTCGTCGTCACCGAGTTCGTCCCGGAGGCCCTCGATATCGGTGAGGGTCTGCCCGGCGGTGGGCGCCGCGAACTCCTGTTTGGCGTCGTGACCGGCGTCCTCGCGATGCTGCCGCTCCTGTTCGTTTAGTGGCTGTGGCCCGTCGCTTCCTCGAAGGTCATTCCGAAGCGCTCCTCGAACAGTTCCTCGGCCTTCTCGTTGATGGCCTCGAGGTCCGCCGGCACCTCACCGTCGGCGTGGTGGACGATGGCGTGGGAGCGCTGGACAAAGGAGAGCAGCGCGATCTCGGCGACCACGGTCGTCGAGTCCTCGCCTTGCTCGGCCAGCGTATCGACCAGCCCCGCGGGGAGTTCCAGTTCGTCGACGTCGCCGTCCGGCCCCTCGATGGTGTAGGTCTCGGTGTCGACCATGGCGCTACTGCGGCCCCACGGTATAAGGACGTGTGGGAATCCGTGCGCCCCTCGGGCGTCGAACGCCCGTTGGGTTCACACGGGAGTACCGGTGACCGTTCCACCGAACACGGCGGAGCCGTCAGTCCTCCCGGACGACGGTGACCGAGACGGGCGACTGGCGGATCACCCCCTCGGCGACGCTGCCGAGCAGTATCCGGGAGACACCCGACCGCCCGTGGCTCCCCATGACGATCCGGGTTACCCCGTGTTCCTCGGCGTACTCGACGATTTTCCGCGCGGGCTTGCCGACCAGCATCGCGGTGGTCAGTTCGACGCCGTGCTCCGCGGCGACGTCCTGCGCGTCGTCGAACAGTTCCGCCGTCAAGTTCTCCCAGCGGTCACGTGCGCCCTCCCCGAGGGATGGCTCCTCCCACGGCGGGAACGTCGGATCCGGCGGGTCGACCACGTAGATCACGTGGATCTCCGCGTCGCTGTGGTTGGTCAGCGCATCCCGAAGCGCCTTCATCGACAGCGGCGACGAGTCGATGGGAACCAGAATCCTATCTGACATGTGTGGTCGTACACTCATGGATCATATAAGCGCTTTGACCGGTCGCATCTCGTGGGAACCGTCGAGGAGTGAGGCGGGGCGTACGGAGTTCCGGCGACGCGAAACGGGGGCGGAGCTACTCGGACAGGAGGTGGCGCTTCTCTGCCGGGACGCCGTGTTCGCGGTAGAAGTCGGGATACCGTCGCTCGAGTTCGGTGTACTCGACGTCGTAGCCGAAGTATCCCGGCCCCCAGACGTCCAGTGCGTCGGACGTCCGCATGATCTCCGGCGTCGGGATGCCGAACACTCTGACTCGGTATCCGTAGCGAAGGGCTTCGGTCGTCACCGGCCGCCCGGTTTCGCGTTCGAGGACGACGATCAGGTCGGGAACGGTCGCGATGACGTCGCCGTCGAGACGAGCGATCAGGTTTTCGTTTTGGATCTCGATCCGGAGTCGGCTTCCGTCGTCCTCGTTCAGGCCGTCCATGTCGACGTGACCGACCGCGAACCCGCCCTCGGTCCGGCGCTGTACGTCGACGATCTTTCCCTCGAACAGTTCGATGGCCCGTCCGTAGTTCGAGTCGGCGGTCACCCGCTGGAGTGCCCGGATCGGATCTCCCTCCGGTGGATCACGGATCGCGGCGCCGATCTCCATGCCGAGGCTGATCGTGTTCGGAATGCTCGTCTCCTTGACTTGTGTCCCCGACATGGGGTAGTCACAGAGGAACGAGGCCCCGCCCATCTCGATCGTCACCGCCCGGGCGAAACTCTCCAGGACACGATTACTCCCGGTTTCGAACAGGGACACGTCGCCCTGTTCGTCGGAGATGACGGCCGGCGTACCGTCGACACCGTAGACGTTCCAGGTCTCGTGGTGGAGTTCCGGGAACGCACGGCCCATCCCGTCGGCGTCGACGAGGGGGAGATCGGTCCGGGCGGCGACGGTGAACGGGATCGTGGAGTTCATGCCGCCACACTCGATCGGCATCGTCGCGAACACCTCGCGGTCGAACTCCTCGGCGAGTCGTTCGAGCGACCGGATCGCCTCCCTGCCCTCGGGGAGTTTTTCGAGGATGACCGTCGGCGCACCCATCATCGCCGACGGGATCACGAGGGCGTCGTCGGGTACCTCCTCGGGATCGAGCATCGTCACCGGGCCGTACTCCTCGATGGCCTGTTGGGCCATCAGTTTGCCCACGTGTGGATCCCCACCGCCGCCGGTTCCGAGGACGGCCGCCCCGACCGACAGGTTCTCCATATCCTCGGTCGTCACTTCGCGCATCTACGTTTCCTCCCCTTCGACGCGGAGGTCGCCGGCGGCCTGCACCCGCAGTCGAACGGCGTTGCCGGGAAGATAGGAGAGGGGAACCTCTTCGAGATCGACGATCTCGACGGTGTCCGGATCGGCCCCCGCCTCGACGGCGTCCTGCCGAGCGAGGCGCTTTGCCTCCGCCAGCGCCTCCTCGCGGGGTTGATCGTCCAGCGAGAAGACCCGGTCTACGTGCCCGGAGACCTGAGCGATCGCCGCACCGATGGCGTTGGCCACGTCGTAGTGATCGGGTTTGTCGACCTCCGAGGCCCCTGTCAGCTCGGTCGGAAGCAGGATGCTTCCGCCGCCGACCACGGCGACGGGGACGTCGCCGGCACTGGTTTTCATCTCGTCGATCGTTCGCTCCACGCGTTCGACGATGTCGTCGCTCACGGCCGCGACGAGTTCGTCACGCAGTTCGGGGTCGGTGGTTCCGAACGAGGCCCGACCCAACTCGATCGCGACGTCGGTAGCCGTCGTCACCGAACCGCCGAAACAGCGCGCCTCCGATTCGAGTTCGTAGCCGACGCTGTCCGGACCGACGCTGACGTCGCCGTCCTCCTCGCGAACGATGCTTCCGCCACCCAGTCCGATCGAGATCAGGTCGGGCATGCGGAAGTTGGTCTTGACCCCGCCGATCTCGACCGCGACGGCACTCTCACGGGGGAAGCCGTCGGAGAGCGCGCCGACGTCGGTGGTCGTGCCGCCCACGTCGATGATGATTCCGTCCCGGAGTCCCGAGAGGTACGCGGCCCCCCGGATGCTGTTTGCCGGTCCACAGGCGACGGTGAAGATCGGATACCGTTCGGCGTAGTCGACGCCCATCAGCGTCCCGTCGTTCTGGCCGAAGTAGAACTGGGCGTCGAGGTCGTGCCGGTCCATGGCGGTCCGGAACGCCGTACTGGCTTCCCGAATGACCCCCGTCAGTGCGGCGTTGAGGACGGTCGCGTTCTCGCGTTCGAGGAGTCCGACGCTCCCGATCTCGCTCGACAGCGACACCGGGATCTCTTCTCCGAGTTCCTCCCGAACGAGTTCGGCGACACGCCGTTCGTGATCGTCCCGAACCGGAGAAAAGACCGAGGTGACGGCCACGCTGTCCACGACGTCGGCCTTCTCACGACAGAACTCACGCACCGCGGTCTCGTCGAGGTCGGTGATCGGTTCGCCGTCGAACTCGTGGCCACCCTCGACGATGGTGGTGTGTCCGCCGATCGCGCCCACGAGGTCGTCGGGCCACTCCAATAGCGGCCGGATCGCTAGCGTCGCAGGGGCCCCGACTCGAATGACCCCGACCTGATTCAGGTTCCGTCGTTCCGTGACGGCGTTCGTACAGTGGGTCGTACCCAACATCACGGACTCGACGGCGGTCCTGTCGAACTCGTCGCCGAGTACCTCCTCCAACGCGGTGACGATGCCCCCGGTGACGTCCTCCGTGGTCGGCGTTTTCGTTTTCGCGATGAGACGATCCGATTCGTCGAGGACGACGGCGTCGGTGTTCGTGCCGCCGACGTCGATACCGATTCTGTAGCTCATGATGGGGTGTGGATGATGTCGCTGGTTGCCGCCCGCTGCTCGATGGGAACGTACTCGGTCTCGTATCCGAAAAAGGCGGGGCCACCGAGTTCGATGCCCGCTGCCGTTCGCCACGGGTCGGCACATTCGAGACCGAGAACGTCGACCCGGTATCCGTATTTCAGTTCCTCCGTCGTCACGGGCTGACCGGTCTCCTTCTCGATGATGGAGATGAGGTCCGGTGCAGTCGCCAGTATTTCGTCTTCGGTTTCGGCGATCAGAAATTCGTTCTGGAACTCGAGGGTGAGTTCGTGGCCGTCGAACGCGTCGAGTCCCTCGATCGTCGCCGTCCCCTGCGCGAAGCCTTCGGTCGTTCGTCGCTTGACGTCGGTCACCTTGCCGGAGAACAGGTGATGACCGTCGAACTCCCGGGCCAACACCTCGATCGGGGCGGCCGCGCGTTCGTCGACGGTTCGGATCGTCCGACCGATCTCCTCGGCGAGCGAGAGGCTTCCGTGGATCGCGTGCGCTTTGGTCTCCGCGCCGGTGTGACTGTAGATGGCGATCATCGCGGAGCCACCCATGTCGACGCTGATCGACCGGGAGAACGTCTCCGTCCAGGCGTTGTCGACGGTCTCTAAGAACAGCGAGTTTCCCTTTTCGTCCGCCATCGACATCGGCGTCGCGTCGATCCCGCCGAGGGTGAGCGTCGTCTGGGGAATCTCCGGAAACGCGCGGCCCATTCCGTCGGCGTCGACGATCGGTACGTCGAGTGTCGCGGCGACGCCGAGGGGGATCGTCGAGTTCAGCCCGCCGGCTTCGATACTCATCGTCGCGTACGCCTCCTGTCCGACGTATCGCTCGAGCGCTTCGAAGGCCTCGACCGGTTCCGTCCCGCGCGGTAGTTTCTCGAGCATCACCGTCGGTGCGCCCATCATCGCCGAGGGAACGACGAGCGCATCGTCGGGGACCTCTTCGGGATCGAGCAGCGTTACTGGCCCGTTCTTCTCGATCGCCTGCTTGGCCATCAGTTTACCCACGTGTGGATCCCCACCGCCACCGGTGCCGAGAACGGCCGCGCCCGTGGCGATGGATTCGATATGCTCGCTGGTCAGTTCGCGCATCGGTCGACTACTGACTCCCCCCGGGTACTAATCGGCTTGGTCCGGATCTCATCGTCGATCCACCGTTCACGAAGAACACGTTCGTTCTCTAAAATCATATAAAGTTTGGTTTGACAACCTATCCTACACGTATTATTCTATGATTTATTCATCTATCGAGCTTCCAATACAACAAACGACTATGCGATCAAAAGATATTTTTCATAGGGCGCCAATGCAAGCGTGTCAATGTCTGACACTAGCTCATGGCGCGACGATATCGGGGATCACGCCCTCGTACCAGTACCGGACGACGAAAAGAGAAGTATGCTAAACGTGTTCTTGGTGTATTCGGGGGTGCTCGCCGTGTTCGCGTTCATCGCGGTCGGGACGAGCATCGGAACGCAGTTCGCCCTTCGCGAGCAGATCATCATCGCCGTCCTGGCGAGTATCGTGCTCGCAGTGGTGGGCTCGGGGCTCGCCTACATCGGGGGGCTCACGTCCCTCTCGACGTACATCACGATGCGGTATCCGTTCGGGTACATCGGGGCGTGGATCTGGGGCGTCGTGATCAGCGGCATCCCCAGCGGGATCGGCTGGTTCGCCTTCGAGACGTGGCTGTTCGGCGTCACGATCAACGCGCTGGCGCCGAACACGTTCCTAGGTGACGTCGGAATCGCGGCCATCTGGGGCGGCATCCTGATGATGGCGACCGCCTACTACGGCTACGGCGGACTCTCGATCCTGAGTTACCTGGCAGTCCCGATGTTCTTCCTGCTCGCCATCGCGGGCATCATGGTGGGACTGGACGCCACGTCGACGATCGGAGAGCTGTTCGCGATGTCCCCCCAGGATCCCGGGGCCACGATCGGGACGGGCGTGACGATCGTCGTGGGCTCGTACATCGTCGGAGCCTCGATCACGATGGACATCGCCCGCTACGCGAAGCGATCCTGGTTCGCCCCGACCGCCTGGGCGGTCCAGATCTTCCTCTTCATGCCGATCGTCGTCGTCGGCGCGGGGATCATGACCCTGACGACCGGACAGGGCGACTTCGCACAGGTGATGCTCGGCGCCGGACTCGGGCTCGGCGTGTTCCTGATGGCGCTGTTCGGCTTCTGGAGCACGAACGACAACAACCTGTACGTCGGTGCCCTGTCGTGGTCGCTGTTCGTGCCGCTGAAAAAGAAGTTCATCGTGGTTCTGGAGGGGATCATCGGCACCGGGATCGCGGCCTACGTCGGCTTCTCGGCCGGCGCCTCCATGGACCCGTTCGTCGCGTTCCTGGGACTGCTCGGCAACGTCATTCCGGCCGCGGCGGGCGTCATCCTCGCCGACTTCTACATCTATCGCTGGCTCAAGGGGACGAGCCTCGGCGACAGATACGAGTACGCCCCGGGTCAGGAGTTCGGACTCGTCGTGTGGCCCGGCTGGGTCGCCGGGGTCCTCGGCGCCTATCTCGGTGGCTTCTACATGAGCGGCGGGATCGGCAGCGTCAACGTCCTCCTGATCGCGGCGACGCTCCACGTCGTGCTCATGTACGGCGCCGACATTGTCGACATCCCGACGGAACTCGGATCGACCTCGATCGATCAGAGCGGACAGAGCCCCGAAATCCACAAAAACGTCGCTGGCGGCGACGGTCGCGATTCGGTGGGGGGTGACTGACGATGGGGATCACGCTCTCACAGGGACAGGCGGACGATCTGAGTCGAGACGAGTTCCTCTCGGTGTCGGTCCGTCTCGCGTACCTCTCGGCGGGACTCGCCGTGGTTCTGGCCGTCGTCGCCGCACTGATGTGGAGTAGCAACATGTGGACGGCGCTCATCTCGGTGTTGGTCGCTGCCGCACAACTCGTCATCGCCGGGACCCTCCCCACGCGGATGCGAAAGCGAGCCGACCTCCGTGACGCCGGGAACGTGGTCGTCCAGCACAGTTGGTTGCTCCTCTCGATCGCCATCGCGGCACTGGCGATCTATCCGTCGCCCTTCTTCGAGGTCACGACCGTGTGGTTCTCGCTGGCGATGCTCGTGGGGCTCGCGTGGGCCATCATCGGCGTGTACAACCTCCATCGGAGCATCACTCGTGCGGGTGCCCGGCTGACCATCTGAGAGACCGCCTCGACCCGCCATTCGACTCCCGACTTCTCGCCGTTCTAAACGAGGGATTCACGACCGGAGTCCGTCGATTCGAAGGCGTTTCCGAGGGTGCGAGCCGGTCACGACGCCTGCGGATCGCTACTCGCCCCGCAGCGCTCTCGTCGCCTCCCAGTCTATGCTCCCGTCCTCGGTAACGACGACGCCGTAGTCGTCCCGTGCGGACTCCCGCGAGACGTAGCCGTTTCGTACGTCGTCACGGACCGCCTCCGGATCGCGATCGAGCGGATCGCCGTATCCGCCGCCGCCGCCGGACCGGTTCGACAGCACCTCGCCGGCCTCGAACCACCCCTGCATCATCCCCGTGTACTGTTCGTCGGGGTCCGGATCGTAGTCGGCGTCGTTGTCGACGAGGAAGTCGAACCGGTCGCGCCACCCTTCCTCGCCGTTGCTTTCGACGACGACGACGTTTCGCTCCCCCGGTTCGCCGCCGTCGAGTCCCCAGCCCTCGGTTCGGGTCTTTTTGATGAGCGTGATTCCTTTCACGTCGTCGAGGAAGCGGTAGTCCCGACGGACGCCGAGACCGCCGCGGAACTCGCCGATTCCCCCCGAATCCTGTCGAAGGGTGAGTTCGTCGAATCGGATCGGGACCTTGTTTTCGAACACCTCGATCGGGATGTTCTGCACGCGGGTCTCGCTGATGTGCATCAGCGCGTTCGCCCCGTCCATCCCGTCGGTCGCGCCCCAGCCGACGCCCTCGTTCGAAGACTCGATGAACATCTCTCCGGTCTCGGGGTCCTCCGCGACGAGAACGATCCCACAGAGGTCACCGCCGGAACTGGCCGGAACGCGGTCCGGCATCCCCTTCGCGACCGCTTTGTACACCACTTCGACGCCGAGGATGCCCGTCCAGATCGTGAACGTCGGCGCCGGATAGGTCGCGTGAAAGAGGTTCCCCTCCGGGGCGACGACCGAGAGGGGTTCGTACTGCCCGGCGTTCGACGGTTCGTCCGGGGTCGTGAGGGTCTTCAAGACGAGTTTACAGACCGTCTCGGTCATTCCGTAGGGGAGGTTGACCGGGCCGGCGACCTCGTCGGACGATCCGGAGAAATCGACCGTGAACTCCTCGCCGTCCACGGTCACCTCGACGTCCATACGGACGAGATCGTCGGTGATGCCGTCGTTGTCGAGGAAGTCCACGGCCGACCACGTCCCGTCCGGGAGGTCGGCGACACCCTCTTTGGCGGTCCGGCGTCCGTGCTGGAGGATCCGGTCGATTGCCGCGTCGACCGTCGAGGACCCGTATTTCTCGTGCAGTTCCTGAACCCGCCGTTTGCCAGTGTTGAGGGCGGCGATCTGGGCGTTGACGTCGCCGATCACCTTCTTCGGCGTCCGGGAGTTGTACCGGAGGAGTTCGAAGATCTCCTCGTCGGGTTCGCCGCCCTTGTAGATCTTCGTCCCGGGGAACACGAGGCCCTCCTGGTGCATGTCCGTGGAGTCGATCACGTAGCCGGACTCCTTGGCCCCCAGATCGAGCCAGTGTGCGCGGATCACGGCGTAGCCGACGTGTTCGTCCCCGGAGTAGATCGGCGAGAACAGACAGACGTCGAGCGTGTGGGCCGAACTCCAGTACGGGTAGTTCATGATGACGATATCGCCCGGGTCGAGGTTCTCCTCGCCGACGTACTCGACGCCCTTTTTCAGGCCGTAGTCGTTCGCGCCGAGGAACATCGTCAGCCCCGGCGAGTCCGCCACGAGGTTCATGTCGGCGTCGTACAGCGAGATGCCGAAATCCAGGATCTCGTAGATGATCGTGTTGTAGGACGTCCGGATGAGGGTCCGTTGCATCTCGTTTGCCGCCGACGACAGGTAGTTCCGGATGACCTCGACCGTGGCGGCATCGACGTCGCTCATCGGTCCACCTCCGTGATGATGAGGTGACCGTAGTCGTCGACCCTCGCCTCCTGATCCGAGTGGAAGACGATCGTCGTCGTGGGTTCGCGCACGATAGCCGGTCCCGGAATCACTTGCCCCGCCGCGAGTCGGTCGCGACGATACACGTCGAACGCCACCACCTCGTCGCTGGCGAAACAGTGCGCTTCCTGTGTGCCGACCACCTCGTCGCCCGACTCCCCCCCCTCGCGGCGGGAGATATCCGGGGTCTCGGTTTCCCCGATACCGCGGACGCGGAGGTGGACTGCCTCCGCCGGATCGTCCATCGTATGGCCGTAGCGCCGTCGGTGTTGCTCGGCGAACCGATCCGCGAGTTCGTCGACGCTTTCGAGGCCGTCGGCCGGCACCTTGACCGTGTGTTCCTGTCCGAGGTAGCGCATTTCGACCGACCGCTCGGTCCGGCGATCCGTGGGGTCGAACCCCTCGTCGGCGAGCGTGGTGTGGGCCTCCTCTTCCAATCCCTCGAACCACGATTCGAGGGCCGAGCGCTCGACGTCCCGGAGCGGTACGAGTTCCGTCTGGGAGAAGTCGTACACCACGTTCGTCATCTGCATGCCGTACGCCGAGAACACCGACGGTGCCTGTGGGATGATCACCTCCTTGGCGCCGAGTTCGCGAGCCAACAGCGGGACGAACATCGGCCCGGCGCCGCCGTAGCCGACCATCGAGAAGTCCCGGGGATCGAGTCCCTTCTCGACGGTGATCTCACGGATCGTGCCGACGGTGTTGGCGAGCGTGACTTCGAAGACACCCTGACTGACCTCCGAAACCGTCGAATCCAGCGGGTCCGCGAGGTTCGTCTCGATCCCGTCTCTGGTCCGTTTCTCCGCGAGTTCCATCTCACCGCCGAGGAACCACTGGGGGTCGATGTATCCGAGCGCGACCGCCGCGTCGGTCAGGGTCGGGTCCTCGCCGCCCTGACCGTAGCAGATCGGCCCGGGATCGGCCCCGGCGCTCTTCGGGCCGACGCGGAGGATCTCGCCGTCGAGCCACGCGATGGACCCCCCACCCGCCCCGATGGTACGGATGTCGTACACCGGAATCATCATCCGGAGGTTTCCGAGCGACGCCTCGTACTCCACGGACGGCGACCCGTCCTCGATCACGCAGGCGTCCAGACTCGTGCCACCCATGTCCACCGCGATTAGATCCTCCCTGTCGATGATCTCCCCGACCCGCGCCGAACCGATGATTCCGCCGGCCGGCCCGGAGAGGATCGTGTGGACGGGGGCAGTCTTCGCGTTCTCCGCCGCCAGCGCGCCACCACCGGAACGGGTGATGAAGAAGCTACCATCGAACCCGCGGTCCGTGAGTCCCGTCGCTAACCGATCCACGTACGACTCGAAGATCGGCTTGATGTACGCGTCGAGGACCGTCGTCGAGGTCCGTTCGAACTCCCGGTATTCGCCCGTGATGTCCTGTGAGGTCGAGACGCTCACGTCGGGTGCCCGTTCGCGAATGATCTCCGCGGCCCGTTGCTCGTGGGCGTCGTTCTGATAAGCGTGGAGAAAACAGACGGCGGCGGAGTCGACCGCCGTGGCCAACTCGTCGGCGACCCGTTCGACCCCGCCCTCGTCAAGCGGTTCGACCACCTCGCCGTCCGCGTCCAGGCGGCCGGGGACGCCGTAGCGGTGCCGACGCTCCACTAGCGGGTCCGGGGCGTCGTAGGGAACGGTGTACATGTCCTCCACGGGACGGTCGTACCGTCCGATCTCGAAGACGTCGGTGAACCCCTCGTTGGTTACGATTCCGGTCGTCGCCCCCTCGCGCTCCAGAAACGCGTTGATCCCCAGGGTCGTGCCGTGAACGAACGTCCGGATCTCGTCGAGGTCGACGTCCAGTTTCTCGATGGCCGCGAAGACGCCCCGCGTCGGGTCCTCTTCGGTCGTCGGCGCCTTCTCCAACCGCATCTCGCCGCTGTCCCGATCGAAGGCGATCGCATCGACGAACGTTCCACCGATATCGACCGCGAGTTGCTGGTTCATACAGAATCGATCGCATATGTTGGTACCGGTTAACAAATATCTTGTCCACACTCACGATTGGTATTATTGCTTTTTTCACAGAATATTAATAATCGTTCGTGTTGCTCCGCCACGGTGTCGGGACGTCGCAGTTCCGACCGTGGGGAAGGTAGTGAGGTGTCGGGGGGCGAGTCGCTCAGTCGTCGCTCTCGGCCGCCGCTGGTTCGTCGGCCTCCGCGGCCGCGCGCTCCCGATCCAGATCCTCCAGGTAGCCGTCGGCGTCGATGGCGGCCTTACACCCCATGCCGCCCGCGGTGATGGCCTGCTGGTAGTGATAGTCGACCACGTCGCCGGCGCCGAACAGGCCGGGAACGCCGGTCGCCGTCTGGCCGCCGCCCTCGCCGCCGGCCGTCTCCAGATACCCCTCGTCGTCCATCTCCACGTCGAGACCGGTGAGATACTCGGTGTTCGGCGTGTGTCCGATGGCGTAGAAGACCGCGCCGGCATCGAACTCGAACTCCTCGGTGTCGGGGTCGTCGAGGTTGTCCGTGGGGTGACCGTCGGGGTTGTGGACCATGGTCACGTGGTCGACGCCCTCTGCCTGGGTGCCGTGAAGTTCGGTCACCTCGGTGTTTAACTTGAGTTCGATGTCGCCGTCCTCGACGTGTTCCATCACGCGGTCGATCCAGTAGTCCTCGGCACGGAACTCGTCACGGCGGTGGACCAGATAGACCGTCGAGGCGAACTTCGTGAGGAAGACGGCCTCCTCGCAGGCGGCGTCGCCGCCGCCCACGACGACGATCTCCTCGTCGCGGAAGAAGGCCCCGTCACAGGTTGCACACGTCGACAGCCCGTATCCCATGAGTTCGTCTTCCCCGGGGATGCCGAGAGTGCGGGCGCTCGCCCCCGAGGCGGCGATGACCGCGTCGGCCGTGTACGCGTCGCCGTTCGATAGCGTGACGCGGAAGGTGTGGCCAGGTCCCGGGTCGTCGAGTACGTCGACCGACTCGACGACGCCGTTTGCTATCTCGGCGCCGAACTTGCGGGCCTGGGCTTTCATGTCGTTGACCAGTTCCGGGCCGCTGATCCCCTCCGGGAAACCCGGGTAGTTGTCGACCTCGGTCGTCAGCGTCAACTGCCCACCGGGTTCGTCCCCCTCGAACACCAGGGGTTCGTTGTTCGACCGCCCGGCGTAGACGGCGGCCGTGAGTCCCGCGATTCCACTCCCGGCGATGATGAGTCGTCGGTGCTCGACGACGTCGCTCTGGCTCATACGATGCGTTGGGGGGTTGGACCCATTTAGTTTGCGCTGTCGGGCGACCGGACGGGAGAGCGACCGCCCGGCGGTTTCTTGTCGCCGTCGACCCCACCAGTAGCCATGCCCGCCGACCTCGAAGAGAAGACCGACCGCTACGAACGGATGCTCGCGGACGCCCTCGACGAGGCCGAGATCGGAGCGCCCGCGGGGACGCCACTCGGGGAGACGGCCGCCGAGTGCCGGGAGATGGCGGTATCGTATCTCGACGACGGCCGCCACTTCCGCGAGACCGGCGACCCGGTGAACGCCCTCGCGGCCTACTCGTACGGCTACGGGTGGCTCGACGCAGGCGTGCGGATGGGGCTCTTCGTGGTCCCCGAGGAGACGACGCTGTTCACCGTCTGATCGATCGACGACGACGAGGTTCTATGTACCCCCGGGGCCAACGGGACGCTACCCCCACGGCATGTCGTCGTTCCCGGCGTGGGGAGACGCAACCGAACCCATGTCAGATTCGTACGCTTCACTCACTGATGGCGGTATCGAGGTCGATCCGGAACGCTACGCCCGGTTCGATACGCGGGCGGGCAACCCAGCGATGACGCCCGATGGACGACTGATCGTCAGCAACCACCCGTTCCCGTACGGCGAGAACCCCGAGTACCGGGTCGTCGAGTACGTCGACGACGACACCGTCCGGCCGTTTCCGAACGAGGCGTGGAGTACGCCGCCCGGTGACGACGGCGTCGGCATCCACTCGCTCATCGGCCTGCGGGCGGATCCGGACGGCATCGTCCGCATCCTCGACATCGGCGACATCGAGAACGGCCACCTCCCGAAACTCGTCTCGTGGGATACGAACGTCGACCGACTCCGGGCCGTCCACCACGTCCCCGCCCACGCGACGACCGACCTCTCGTTCATGCAGGACTTCGCGTACGACGCGGTGCGCAACGCCGTCTACATCGCCGATCTGGGGCCGGGCGACGAACCGGGCGAGGCCGGCAAGCCGGCGCTCGTGGCCCTCGACCTCGATACCGGTCGGACCCGGCGCGTGATCGAGGACCACCCGAGCGTCTTGCCCGAGGAGGGCGTGCGCTCGGTCATCGAGGGCGACCCCGTCGTCGAGGAGACCGACGACGGCGAGTTCGTCCCCGTCAAGCGTGGCCTCGACGGCATCACAATCGACCCCGCCTTCGAGTGGGTCTACTTCTGTGGCATCACGACGGAGAGCGTCTACCGCGTCCGCGCGGCGAATCTGCTCGACGAGTCGCTCACCGACGCCGAACTCGACGCCCGCATCGAACGCTACGGCGACAAGGAGGTCTGTGACGGCATCACCGTCGACACGGCGGGGAACGTCTACATCACGGATATGACCAACAACGCCATCGGCGTGACGCGGCCCTCGGGCGAGTACGAGATCATCGCCCGGGACGACGAGAAGTTCCTCTGGCCGGACGGCTTTTGTTGTGGGCCGGACGGCCACATCTACTTCACCGTCACACAACTTCACCGAGCGCCCCCCTACAATCGGGGGATCGAGGATTCGTATCACCCGTTCGAACTGTTCCGGTTCGAGAGCCTCGCGCCCGTCACCGTCGGACGATAGACGCCCAGGGACCGCTCGAATCGGCCGGCCACTCCCTTCGACCGCGGCGTCTCGTTCCGCCGTCTCGACGGCCAGCCGGGGTCAAGCACGGCAGCGTCAATCGACTCCCGCGGGCGACTACCCCGTCGGCGCCCCGGCCGGCGGCGCGACGGCGGCCTGCCGGTCGGCGTTGGACTCGCTCGACCAGGACAGATCGCCGGCGTAGTGGAAGGCCGTGTGGTCCTGCGTGGGGTCGACGACGGTCAGTGCGAACCAGCCGTTGTCGAGCAACGCCGCGACGTCCTCGTGGGCGGCGAGGGCGTCGGTCACCCGGTCGACCGGCGCGTGGATCACGGCCGAAAGCCGGAGCGGCTGGTGGTGGGGGTCGTCGTCGGTCGCCATCACCGACTGGAGGGGGAGCCCGGTCATCAGGTCGCCCCCGTTGCCCTGGTACACGCCGACGTTGCCCACGGGGTTGTGGGTGATCTTCGATCCGCTCCCGTAGACGGCGTTGTCGACGGTCGCGAAGTAGTACTGTGCGTTGATCCACTGGGTAACGACCAATGGCCCGGAGAGGATGGCGGCCAGTGCCTCGCCGTCCGGATCGGTGCGCCAGTCGTAGGAGTGGAGGAAGGCGCGACCGTCGAGATCTAGCCCGGCAGTGAGTTCGCGCGGACCGACGACGAAGCCGGCATTGCCGGCCAGTCCCCACTCCGGCCGGGTCTCCGCCCAGTCGACCGCCCGGCGTTCCACCTCGTGGACGGCCGACGTACCGTCCACACCCAGTGCCTCGGTCCGCTCCGCGACTGCGCCGGCGCGGGCGGTCTCCAGGTCCGCACGGAGCCGTTCGACGTCGTCCGCGTGGCTCTCGGGGACCGGATCGGTGTACAGGCTGATCTCGTCCGTCGTCGTGTCGTGTTCGGCCGCGAGGAAGACGGTGTCCGTGGGCACGTCGAACCCGCGGTCACGGAGCGCCGCCTTGACTCGCTCGTCGTTACAGATCGTCGCGAGGACCCGCGCGTTCGGGCCGCCGGGGTTACCGGCACAGGCGCCACAGTCGAGGCTCGCGTCGAACGGGTTGTTGGTGGTCCGACTCGCGTGCCCCGTGAACACGACGAGGCGAGCGAACGTCTCCCAGCCCATCGTCTCGAAGGCGCTCGCGGCGTAGTCGACGCGCTCTTCGAGCGTCATCCCCCGTGGGAGGTCCCCCTCGGCGTCCGGTTCGTGTTCGACCGTCGGCGCACAAAACGCGGCGGGGTCCGGGAGCCGCGCCTCGACGGCGTCGGCGAGATCGGAGACGCGGGCGGGGAGCAGCGTCCGGGCGGCCACGGCGGCGCCGTACCCACTCCCGGCCGCCTCGACGAAGTTGAACGCCGTCGCCGCGTTCGAGGTGAGCGCCTCGACGACCGACCGACCGGCCTCGACGGCGTCACGCCAGCGGTCGTGGTCGGCCCGCCGTTCCTCGCAATCGTCCGCGGGCCGGTCGGCGATCCGGTGCCGTGCGTCGAGGATCGGCGGGCAGGCGTCGACGCTCACCTCGTCGTCGTACCCCTCGTAGCGCATCGGGACACCGAAGAATCCGGCGTAGCCGTGGGTCTCGTACGCGCCCGCGGCCTCGACGTGACGGCGGATGACCTCCGAGCGCGTATCGATACAGAAGACCAACTGGGCGTCGGGACGTTCGTCGTCCGCGCGATCCGACAGCGACGCGCTCGCGTCAGCGACGACCCCCACGAGTTCGTCGCGATACGTCGCCTCCCACGCGGTCAGCCAGGCCTCGCGGAGGGGGACCGTCCCGTCGTCGTCGACGCCGCATTCCCGCGACTCCGACGGATCGAGCGGCGCGTCGAGTGCGTCGGCGAGCGCAAGCCGTACCGCGAGATAGCCGACGAGCGTGACGGGATATGCCGACTGCCAGTCGCCGTCGTCCGCGGCGCGCCGCTTGATGAGCCCCGTCCAGCCGGGCAGCGCGGTCAGGTGCGCCTCGAAGATGGACTCCCACCGATCGCTGGGGTGGTCCGCGAGGAGTTGCTCGACGGCCGCCACGGGCCGATCGGGGAGGTCGGCGAACGCCGTCCGATCGGGGAGTTCGGCGTCGTGACGGGCCAGGCTCCGGACGGCGCGGTAGAACCCCTGCTCGCGGTTCGGCATCGGCCACTTCGCCTGCCCCTCGTCGAGGAACGCCGCCAGCCACTTGACCACGAGACGGTCGACGCGATCCGTCGCCGTCTCGTCGGTCCCCGTCCCCGTCGCCGCCTCCATACGCGCCAGGAGCGCCTCGGGCGACGCGTCGTAGCCGCGGTCGGTCAGTTCGGTCCGCAGGCGTTCGGGGTCGATCCGTCCCGACTCCCAGGCCCGACGGAACACGTCGGCAGTCGGGTAGCCGTCGCCCCCGACGAGCCGCGTCCCCTCCCGGACGGCCTCCTCGAACGGCCGATCCTCGAAGCCGGCGAGCGGATTGGCCGTCACGAACGAGTGAAGCGGCCAGACCGACCCGACCGCCGTCGCCGCCCGCTCGACGCACTCGCGGATCTCGGTCTCAGTAGGCATCGTACTCCTCCCGGTCGGTCAGCAGGGTCGTCGACGGTGGCCGGGTCGCGTTCAGCAGCGCCACGTAGAGGCGCGTGCTGTGGCGGTACAGCCCCGTCTCGATGGCGAGATACGCCCCGAGGAAGGCGACGGCGACCAGTCCGTGAACGACCGTCAGTTCGGCCGGCGCCGTGACGACGGGCACCCCGGTCAGAACACGTCCGACGACGCGGTAGACCGCCGCGTACAGCGCGATGGCCGGCAGGAAGACCAGCGGGATGGCGACGAAGCGAACCGCCGCCGACGGCGTGGTCCGCGCGGCCGTCGTCCGCGCCGCGTGCATCGTGGTCAGGACGACGAGCCCCGTCAGCAACAGTCCGGCGTCCGCTTTGGCGCCCTTCCCGGTGAGCAGGGTGAAGATCCAGCCGCCGACGAGCGCGGTCGTCAACGTCACTGCGACGCCGGCGACGCCGAGCGCGTTCGTCTCCGATCCGGATTTCGGGGCCGTCTGCTCGACCTGACTTCCGGACGAGAGGAACCGGTGGGCCTTGTAGAAGCCGTGCAGGACGAGGTGAGCGAGCGCGGCGCCGAAGAACCCGAGGCCCGCCTGCATGATCATAAAGCCCATCTGTCCGACCGTCGAGCAGCCGAGCGTCCGCTTGACGTCGGACTGGACCGACTTCAGGAGCTTTCCCAGCAGCGCGCTGACCGCACCGACGACCACGATCAGGAGCATGAACTCCCCGTGGACGGTGACCACTGGGGCGACGCGGAGCAACAGCACGCCGCCCGCGTTGACGAACCCGGCGTGCATCAGGGCCGACGCCGGGGTTGGCGCGGTCATCGAGGCGAGCAGCCAGGTGTGGAAGGGGACCAGCGCGGACTGGATCATCGCCGCCAGGAGTAGCGCGCCCGCCCCGACGAGCCACACTCCCGTAGGTACGGCGTCGGCGGCGGCGACGACCCCCGAGACGGTCGTCGCACCCGTCGACCACGAGAGCACTCCGAGTCCGAGGGCCAGAACCGCCCCGCTCGCGAGGAAGTACCGGCGAGCGAGGGCCGCCGCCGCCCGCGCCTGCGGCCATCCCTCGACGTGGCCGATCAGCGCCGCCATCACGAGTCCCATCGCCAGCCACGCGATCACGAACAACGCCACGTGATCGGCCGCGACGAGCGTCATCACGACGAGCGTGAAGGCGAACACGCCGGCGAAGAACCGTTCGACGCGCCGGTGACCGGCCATGTAGCGACGCGAGTAGCTGTGGACGATGCCGCCGAAGAAGGTGACCACGACCCACATCGAGACGGTGAGTCCGTCGACGACGAGAAGGCCCGACAGCTCCCACGAACCGCCGGTCTGAACGTGCGTGAGCAGCACGCCCAGACTCGCGAGCCACAGCACCCAGACGAGTCGCGTGAGAACGACCGGGGTGAGCGGCGTCGCGTTCGTCTCGTCCGGCAGTGCGCCGACGGTCGTCGAGGGATCTTCTGCGGTCATCGTCGATGTCGTCGTCCTCACCAGTACAACGAACGAAATGGCTATTAAATTCTTCTATTTTACCAGAACGTTCGTATATCTCGATTAAAAGAACGTTATAGTTTCTCACTGACGGGCGGTGACGTGCGCCGGTCGGGTGGGTGAGGCGGGGTCGCGGCGTGAACGGACGCGTCGGGAGTCGGCGCCGTCGGTCGTCGTGGACGACGACACCGTTCCGAGACGACGAAGCGTTCGAAATCGAGGGAGACGTGGACGGTCCGTTCGCGTCGACGTGGTGGCGTCCGGGGGCGGGCCACCGGCGTCAGTCGCGGTCGAACTCGCCGAACGGCGTCGTCTCGTGACTCCGGACGAGCACCTCGTCGGCGACGGTCAGCCCCATATCGAGGAGCTCCTGGGCGACGGGGGTGATGTCGCTGTCGGACTCCCCGACGGCGGTGACGAGCAGGTTCCGCTCGCCCGTGACCCGTTCCTGGACGGAGACGACGCCGTCGATGTCCAGAATCTCCGAGACGAGTTCCCCGCGTTCGGGAATCGAAGCGGTACAGAACAGGAGCATCCGGAGCGGATACCCCGACCGCTGGTAGTCGACGTCGGCGCTGTACCCTTTGATGATCCCGGCCGATTCGAGGCGGTGAATGCGCTTGCGGACCGTACTGTCCGAGGTGCCGGTTCGCTCCGCGATATCCCCCGACGACGTGTTCCGCGCGTCCGCCTGTAGCGCGTGGAGGATCGCTCGGTCCACGTCGTCGATGTCGTCGTCGGCCATGACCGTACGTTTCGCGGCCGCGACAAAGGAACTTCGGCTCCGGGGGGTCGGTGGCCGCCCTCGCTCGTCCGCCGTCGCGGGCTGTCAGTACCGGTAGGTCGGCCCGTCGTCGCCGTCCTCGACGGTGATGCCGAGGGCTTCGAGGTCGTCACGCAACCGGTCGGCGCGAGCGTAGTTGCCGGCCTCGCGTTCGGCCTCGCGCACGTCGAGGACGAGTTCGATCAGGTCGTCGGCGAGGTGGACCTCGCCCGTCGCCGTACCGCCGAAATCGAGCCCCAGTACGTCGCCAGCGAGGGCCTCGAACGTCTCGACGGCCCGGCGCAGACCGACGTAGTCGTACGGTGCCCCGTCGTCGACGTGGCGGTTGACCGCCGAGGCGAGTTCCAACAGCGCGGCCATCGCTTCGCGCACCCCGAAGTCGTCGTTCATCGCCGCGGCGAACTCCGCCCGGGTGCGGTCGACGGCCGCCCGGAGCGCCTCGTCGTCGGCCTTCGTCCGTGCGTCGACGCCGTCACAGGCGTCGACGGCCGCCTCGTAGGCGCGTTCGAGGCGCTCCCACCGCTCCCTTGCCTCCCTCATCGCCGCCTCGCTGTAGGTCTGTTTCGACCCGTAGTTGGTCGAGCAGTAGAACGTCCGGACGACGTTCGGCCCGAACTCCGCCAGCGCGTCGGTCACGTAGAAGTAGTTGCCGAGGCTGGAACTCATCTTCTCGCCCGCCGTCTCCAGCAGACCGGTGTGGAGCCAGTAGCGGGTGAACTGCTCGCCGGTCGCCGCCTCGCTCTGGGCGATCTCGTTCTCGTGGTGGGGGAAGACGAGATCGTGGCCGCCGACGTGGATGTCGATGGTGTCGTCGAGGTGGGTCATGCTCATCGCCGAGCATTCGACGTGCCACCCGGGCCGCCCCTCGCCCCAGGGAGAATCCCAGGTCTCGCCGCTCGGTGGGGTTCCGTCGAGCGGCCGGTCGTCCGGGCGGTGGTCGGCCACGTCGCTCGGCGCGACGCCGCCGGCCTTCCAGAGCGCGAAGTCCGCGGGGTGGCGCTTCTCGGACCGCTCCGATGGGTTGCCCTGGGCCTCCATCTCGTCGACCCGCTGGTTCGAGAGCGTTCCGTAGTCCTCGAACTCGGTCACGTCGAAGTAGACCGAGCCGTTCACCTCGTATGCGTAGCCCCGGTCGATCAGCGTCTCCACGAGGTCGACGATTTCGGGGACGTGTTCGGAGACGCGGGGATAGACGGTCGCCCGCTTCAGGTTCAGCCCGCGCATGTCCGCGATGACCGACGAGATGAACCCCTCCGCCACGTCGAGTTCCGACTCGCCGAGGTCGTCCTCGCCGACCCGTGCGACGATCTTCTCGTTCACGTCGGTGAAGTTCTCGACGTGGCGCACGTCGTACCCGAGGTGGGAAAGCCACCGATGCATCACGTCGGCGTGGGTCCACACCCGGGCGTGCCCGAGGTGGGCGTCGTCCGAGACCGTCAGCCCACAGACGTACAACAGGACTTCCTCGCCCGCTGGCTCGAACTCCTCGCGGTCGCCGGTCAGCGTGTTGGTCACGGACAGCGTCATCGGACGTGGATTCCGCGCCGAGGCATTAATATTTGAAGAAACGCTCACGCCGGGGTGGCGTCGAGCGCCGCTTCGACGACTCGGAGCGCCCGTCCGCCGTCCCGGCCGCCCACGGCGACGAGCAGGCGACCGTCCGCGACGCCGGCGGCCGCCACCTCGATTCCAGCGGCGTCGAGCCGTCCCAGAACGGTCCACAACGCCCGCGCGTCCACGTCGCCGATCGCGACGAGGGCCGTCGCCGAACCCGCGTCCGGGACGACCGCACGGTCCCCGACGGTCAGCGACGGCTCGCCGTTCGCGTCGTCGACGACGCCCACGCCCCGTTCGACGGTTACCCGTACGTCGCGAGCGGTCCGTTCGCGCTCTTCGAGATCCGCGGCGAACCGGCGCAGCGCGGCCGCGACGGCTTCCTCGCTGGCGTCGAGGCCGAGCGTCGCCGCCGCGGCGCGGTAGTTGACGACGTCGGCCCGGAGCGCCGCCAGCAGATACGGCCGCTCCCTGACGGCCTCGCGTGTGGCCTCGGCGATGGACATACCCCCCGATGCGTTCCGGACGAGAAAAATCCGACGACCCCACACGGATCCTATCCGATATGTTACAGAATCGCCCTTCGGATTAGGGTTATTGACGTGGGAAACGTCACCACGCATGTCGGTCGTCCCCGCCGACGCTTCGGCGTTCGTCCCCCGCAGCGCCGACGCCGACTGTCCTCCCGGCAGCGCCACGGCCGCCCTCCGCACGCCGCGGACGACGTCGGAATTTTCGCTCGGCTCGGCGACGTGCCCCGCGACGACCGCTTTGCCGCTCCGGCGTGAATCAAAGTCTGTATATCGGGGTCGCCGCCTAGAGGTGGATACGACATGACTACCGTGAGCGTCATCGGGTGTGGCCACATGGGGAGTGCCCTGATACAGGGGCTCTCCGCGGCCGGCACCCACAGGGTGACCGCATGCGACTTGGACACGGACGCCCTCGAAGCCATCGAGCCGTACTGTGCGGAGACGACCACGGACGTCGCGTCGGCGACGGCCGGGGCGGAGGTGGTGTTCGTCGCCGTGACACCCGACGTGGTCGGGGCCGTCCTCGACGAACTCGACCTCTCGCCGGACCAGACGCTGGTCACCATCGCCGCCGGCGTCCCGCGGGACTTCGTGGCGGGCCACACCGACGCGACGGTGGTGCGACTCATGCCAAACCTCGCCGCCGAGACGCGGACCATGGCCGCGGCGGTCGCCTGGGACGCCCCCGACGAGACAGTGGGCGAACTCCTCGACGACCTCGGCGAATACGTCGTGATCGACGAGGCGCTGATGGACGTGGCGACGGCCCTCAACGGTAGCGGGCCGGCCTTCGTCTACTATCTCATCAAGGCGATGCAGGAGAGCGGGGTCGCCGAGGGCATGGACCCGGCCGACGCCCGCACGCTCGCGGCCCAGACGTTCAAGGGTGCCGCCGAGACGGTCCTCCGCTCCGAGGAGTCACTCGAGGACCTGATCGACGCCGTCGCCACCGAGGGCGGCACGACCATCGAGGGGATGCGGGTCCTCTGGGAGAGCGACGCCGACGCCGCGGTGGCGGATGCCGTCCACGCGGCGGCCGACCGCTCGCGCGAACTCGCCGACGGGTTGGACGATGAATGAGGTCGTCGAACCCGAGGAGATCCAGCGGACACGCGAGCTAGCTGCGGGTGCCGACCGCGTCGTCGTCAAGGCCGGGACGAACTCGCTGACCGACGAGGAGTCGAACCTCGACGACACGAAACTCGACAAACTCGTCGACGACATCGAGGATTTACTCTCGCGTGGCAAGGAGGTCCTGTTGGTCTCGTCCGGTGCCATCGGCGCCGGGCAGGGCCGGATCGACTACCCCACCGAGACCGTCGAGGAGTCACAGGCGCTCTCGACGGTCGGCCAGAGCCACCTGATGCGCCGCTACACCGAGAGTTTCGAGCGCTACGGCCGGACGGTCGCCCAGATCCTCCTGACGGATCACGACCTCGAGAACCCCGAACGGTTCACGAACTTCCGGAACACGGTCGAGACGCTACTGGACTGGGGTGTCGTCCCGATCCTCAACGAGAACGACGCCGTCGCCACCGAGGAGATCCGCATCGGCGACAACGACATGCTCTCGTCGTCGGTCGCCGTCGGCATCGACGTCGACCTGCTGGTGACGCTCACCGACGTAGACGGGGTGTACACCGGCAACCCGAAGGCGGACGCGTCGGCCGAGCGCATCGAGGCGGTCGGCCGCAACTACGCCGAGGTACAGGAACTCATCGACGCGAGTTCCGAAGACCAGTTCGGCGGCATCCGGACGAAAGTTCAGGGCGCGCGGGACGCGAGCGAACACGGCATCCCCGCCGTCATCGCCGGGTCGGCCAAACCGGACGTGCTGGAGCGAATCGCTACTGGGAAACCCGTGGGGACCATATTCGTCCCCGTGAACGGAGTCATCGATGACTGATCGAGCCACCGAACGGAAGGTCGCGGAGGCAGGGACCGCCGCGCTGGAGTTGGCGAAACTGGACGACAAGGAGCGGAGCGCCGCCCTCCACGCCATCGCCGACGCCATCGAGGCGAACCACGAGCGGATCCTCGACGCCAACGCGGACGACGTGGCGGAAGGTGAGGAACTCCTCGATGCCGGGGAGTACAGCCGTGCACTCGTCGATCGGCTCGACCTCTCGGCGTCGAAACTCGACGACATCGCCGAGATGGTCCGCAGCGTCGCCGAACAGGAGGACCCGCTCGGCAAGACGCTTTCGGCCCGCCGACTCGACGAGGATCTCGAACTCTACAAGGTCGGCGTCCCCATCGGCGTCATCGGTACGGTGTTCGAGTCCCGCCCGGACGCACTGGTACAGATCGCCGCCCTCAGCCTCAAATCTGGCAACGCAGTGATCCTGAAAGGCGGCAGCGAGGCCAGCCACTCGAATCGCGTGCTGTACGACCTCATCGTCGAGGCGACGGCCGACGTCCCCGACGGCTGGGCGCAGTTGATCGAGGCCCGCGAGGACGTCAACACCATGCTCGGGATGGACGACGAAATCGACCTCCTCATGCCCCGCGGGAGTTCCGAGTTCGTCAGCTACATTCAGGACAACACCAAGATTCCCGTCCTCGGCCACACCGAAGGGGTGTGTCACGTCTTCGTCGACCGCGACGCCGACCTCTCGATGGCCGAGGACGTCGCCTTCGACGCGAAGGTGCAGTACCCCGCGGTCTGTAACGCCGTCGAGACGCTTCTGGTCCACGAGTCCGTGGCCGCCGACTTCCTGCCGGCGATGCTCGACCGCTACCGCGAGGCGGGCGTCACGCTCCGCGGCGACGCGGCGACCCGCGAGGTCGTCGACATCGACCCCGCGACCGACGAGGACTGGGAGACGGAGTACGGCGACCTCGAACTCTCGATCAAGGTCGTCGACTCCCTCACGGCGGCCGTCGATCACGTCAACGCTCACGGCTCGAAGCACACCGAATCCATCGTGACCGAGGACGCCGACCGCGCCGGACGGTTCATGCGGAGTATCGACGCTGCGAGCGTGTTCCACAACGCCTCGACCCGCTTTGCGGACGGCTATCGCTTCGGACTCGGCGCCGAAGTCGGCATCAGCACCGGGAAGATCCACGCCCGCGGCCCCGTCGGTCTCGAAGGTCTCACGACCTACAAGTACCACCTCGAAGGCGACGGCCACCTCGTCGCCACCTACTCCGGGGAGAACGCGAAACCCTACCTCCACGAGGCGTTCGATGGCGAGTGGATCCCCGGACACCGGTCCGGCGGCGGGGAGTGAGGACGACCGCCCGCCACAGTCCCCCGATCACGACGTGCAGTACTCGATGGCGTCGCGGACCACCTCCCGGCGGCCGATGAGTGTCGGCCGGTCGCCGCGGGTACAGTACAGCACGACCGCCGGGCGGACGACGACGACGAGGACGATCACGGCCGTCGCGAGAAACGAGAGCGTTACGCCGACGGTGACGAGGCGGAGCGTCTCCCGGTGGGCGGTGCGGATCCGCTCGACCCGCAGGTGGAACGCACCCTCGAACGTTCTCGTCTCGGTCGCGCGGGTCATCGCGTCCCGTCGAGAAGTGCAACGAGTCGCCGTCGGTAGAGGTAGCCGGCCAGCGAGAGTACCGTGACGACCACGAACAGCGCGCCGGCCGCGGGAAGGTCGCCGTCCGCCACGAGGCCGCCGAAGACGTTGACCAGAAAGAAGGCGGGTGCCCGTCCGACCACGGCAACCAACACGAGTCGACGCAGTGGAATCGGCGTCAGCCCGCCGACGAAACAGAGCGCGTCGTCCGGGAGCCCCGGGACGAGAAAGAGGACGAACAGGGCGGAGAGGCCGCCGCGGTCGACGATGGCGTCGAATCGGTCGAGTACCTCGGCGTGGATCGTTCGTTCGACGTAGGTCCGACCGAACCGCCGCGACAGCCAGAAGGCGAGTGCGCTCCCGAGACCGATCCCGATCATGTTGAACAGCGTCCCCCACCACGGCCCGAAGAGATACCCAGCGACGACGCCGAGGACCTGTCCGGGGATCGGTGCCAGCACCACCTGAAGCGTCTGGAGACCGATCAGGACCACGGGCGCCCAGATTCCGAACCCACGGACGTACGCCCGAACCGCCGCGGCGTCGGTCAGGAGCGACAGTCGGTCACCCAAGACGACCGTCACGCCCGCGACGACGAGGGCGGCCAGGAGCGCGTGGACGACGAACTGCCGGCGTGCCTCGGCGGAAGCGAACACCCTCACGGGTGGCTATCGCGTCGCGCGGGCGGCCAACCAGCATGTCGTCGCCACCCGCCGTTGAGGTGTCCGGATCACGCACGTCCCAGGGTCACGTCGATATCCGTCCCCGTATCGAGGTTGTCGGCGACGGGGCAGCGCTCCTCGACGTCGGCCAGCCACGCCGCCAGCGTCTCGTCGTCGGCGTCCGAATCGACGGTCACGTCGACACGGATCGTCTCGAAGCCGGCACGGGGCTCCGTCGCGTCGCCCCTGTACTTCGCCGTGTCGATATCGCCGGCAACGTGGACGGCGACGTCGCGAACGACGATGCCGTACTCCTTTGCCACCATGTGCCCGATGACGTTGAGACACGCCGCCAGCGACCCGAGGAGATGCTCAAGCGGACTGGCCTCGGTGCCGATGACGAACTCGGCGTTCCCAGTTTCGACGTGCGTGCGCTTCGGTCCCCGTCCATGTCCCGTGATTTCGATGGTCGTCGATCCCGGCCCCGTGGAGTCTCGAGCCATACCGACACGTGACGTCCGGGCTACATAATTGGGCTGGCCGATCCCCGACCGTCGAGAACCGGAACGCCGGAACCGCGGGACCCACCGACGGGGGGACGGAAGGCACCTGGTGGGTTACTCCCCACCGTCGGGATCGTTCACCGGATTTCGGGCGGGCTCCCCACGGAGGATGCCGAGGACGTCCTCGGCGACGGTCCGTCGCATCGTCTCCATCGACGTTTCCGAGTACCAGGCCACGTGGGGTGTATAGACGATGGCCTCGTGGTCGCTCGGCGGCGTGGGATCCGGCGGCTCCTCCGGGAGGACGTCTAGGCCGGCGCCGGCAATCTCCTCGGACTCGACGGCGTCGACGAGGGCGTCCACGTCGACGAGTGCCCCTCTGGCGGTGTTGACCAAGATGGCGTCCTCGCGCATTCGCTCGAACGCCGCCGCATCGAGGAGGTGGTGGGTCTCCTCGGTGAGGGGCGCATGTACCGACACGTACTTCGCACGAGCGAGCAGGTCGTCGAGGTCGACCTTCTCGGCGCCCACGGCCTCGATTTCGCCCGCATCGACGTACGGATCGTAGACGAGCACGTCCAGATCGAAACCGGCCACGAGTTCCAGCAGGCGACGCGGGAGTTTCCCGAACCCGACCACCCCGAGCGTCGCGCCGGTGAGCCGATGGATCGGCTTGCCGTCCGTCCAATCCCACGTCCCGTCCCTAATCGTCCGGTCGTACGCCGGGACCTTCCGGATACAGGCAAGCAGGAGCGCGAGCGCGTGGGTCGGCACCTCCTCGATGCAGTAGTCGGGGACGTTCACCACCTGGACGCCGTGTGCGGTCGCGGCGTCGAGGTCGACTGAGTCGACGCCGATGCCGTACCGACCGACGGCTTGCAGGTCCGGGAGGGCCTCGAACACGGCCGGCGTGATCTCCGCGTACTGGACCAACAGCCCGTCCGCACCCTCGGCGGCCTCGATCACAGCCTCTGGCGTTCTGGCGGACTCCCCTCGGAGATCGACGTCGGCGCCGTCGAGAGCAGCAGTCTCGACGGACAGATCGGGGAAGTCGTGGTCGGTGACGACGATGTGGTGAGTCATCGTTCGGCGTGGCTCGCCGCGGACCCATAAACGTCCCGACGACGTTCGGCCGGCGTCGCGACCCGCCCGTCTCAGTCCTCGACGAACTCGTCGACGAGGCGGACTCGCTCCTCGGTCGCGAACTGCTCCCACCAGGCGTCGGCCTCGTACTCGCGAGCCGTCTCGAGGTCGGGCGCGTTCGCGCCGTAGTTGATCGCGCGCTTCGAGTTCTTGACCGCCCGTCGGCCGGTGTCCTGGATCGCGTCGACGATCCCGTCGACGCGATCGTCGAGCGCCGATCGCGGGACGACGTGGTTGAGAAAGCCGATGTCGCGGGCCTCGTCGGCGTCGACCATGCCGGCCGTGTAGACGAGTTCCTTCACCTTCGCCTCGCCGATCAACTGCGTGACGCGATACGTCGATCCGCCGCTCGGGATCTGTCCGATGTCCGTCGTCGGGACGCCGAACGCGGCGTCGTCGACGGCGATCCGGAGGTCACAGAAGGCCGCAAGGATGAGCCCACCGCCGACACAGTAGCCGTTGATCTTGGCGATGGTCGGGCAGTGCAGGTCGTACAGCCGACGGTAGACGTCCTCGTAGAGGATCCGCTGGCGGTCCTTCTGTCGGGGGTCGTGGTCCTCGGCGTCCCCGGCGTACTGTTCGATGTCCGCCCCGGCACAGAAGGCCTCCGTCCCTTCGCCGGTGATGACCGTCACGTCGATCTCGCGGTCGAGACCGATCTCCGCGAACGCACGGGCCAGATCGAGATACACGGCGGTGCTCAGTGCGTTGTACTTCTCGGGACGGTGGAGGGTGACGGTCGCGACGCCGTCGTCGACGTCGACCGAGATGCTCTCGTACGCTTCGTACGCCATAGGGGAGGACGCACACGACGCCCCGTAAAATCACGGTCGGTCGTGGCGACGGCGCGTCCCGGTTCAGTCCTCGGTCGTGTCGACACCGAGCGCCTCGTTCACCCCACAGAAACAGGTCACGGCGTTGAATCCGAAGCCGAGGGCGCCGGCCGCGGCGAGCAGGCCGGTCGCTCGTTTCCCCCGTTCGAGCGCGCGAATCGCGACGACCGTGAGGAAGGCGGCGAGCAGCGTCCGCACGAGGCGGTCACGGCCACCGACGTTCGTCCCGACCATACACGATGGACGGGATGGACGAGCAAGTACCTTTGGCCTCGATGGAGTGGTTGGCGTAGCCGAGTCCCCGAGTAGGCGAGCGCGCGAAGTCGGCTTTCATCGCCACTCTGGGCGACGCGGCTGAATGTTTGTGAAACTGGTTTGTTCGCCGTTTTACTCAACGAAGGATACGTTCGACGTGGAGTCCGATTCCCACTAATACTGTGCCGGAATCCGATTCCGGAACGGTAACCGGCCGTCCACGACCCAGCGTACCGTCCGGGAGGAGAGTCGTATCGCCGACCGCGCCGTGGTTCGAGGTCGCACCGATGGCGTTCGAAACGCCGATCCCTCGTGAACGCGAACGCTCGCAACCGGGTCATCGGCGGTGTTCGCTCGTCCTGGCTATTTTAAAGATATCTAGTAGGTTCGATATCTTACTCGACAAAATATACGTTCGACGTGGTCCCGGTTCCCGCGTGTACCGTGTCGAAATCGGCGTCCCCAGTGGCGCCAGACCGTTCGCTACCACGGTGTCTCGCCGACCCGGCGTTTCTCGCAGCGTCCGGGGAGTACCGTCAAAGCGATTGCGGTGGTGTTCGTGGGTAGTCGCCGCACGTTAGGGACCGTTGCTATCGGGAACGGCGGCCGCATACCACCGATATCGTCCGTCAAGATATGAATCACCGTTCCGTCGCCCGTAACGTGATATCGACTCGCACCCGTCCGTCGGCCGTCGACCCGTCTTTCACGTCCGATTACGAACGGTGAACCGACGCGATATACCTAACAGTTCGAGACTGCGTACACAGACGATAATTCCGGCCGACCGTCGCGTTTCGTCGCCGGTTCGGGCATCGCCGCTCGCCGCACAGAACCTCCTGTGCAGCGGTCGTCACCGTCGACGAAGCGTGTGATTTCGAACCCCGACACTCGAAGACCGTACCGCCTCGGTTCGATCCGAATCGTACACCGGCTACAAACTCCGCGTCGGCCTTCCATCCCCGTCGGTGTACAGTCGTCCGGTTGCGATCGACACCTATTCATAAATATTCCATTATATATTGGGATTTTATACGTTTGCGGTCTCGACGACAGGAATTCGCCGCCGACCCGGACATCGCCGCTCGCCCCGGAGTTCCTACCATCGCCTCGGAGGCGGTCGAAACTGCACGCGAATCGCTCGATCCGTCGACCGTCGCCGACGCCAAAACCGCGGTCGGCGAGGCGGCCTAGGACGAGTCCCCCCTCGGTGGACCGGTACCCTCTCGTGAATCGATCTCGCGGCACCGGTGCATTCGGCGTCACGGGACGGGCGGGCACCGACCGTCGCACTGTCGTCCACGACGCGTTCGTCGCCTCCGCCGCGTCGTTCGGTATCGGGGTTCCGCACGGTCCCGTGAGGCGGCGCCCGCCCGGAATACGAACTCGGGATCACGGTCGTTCGGGGTGATGCCGGCCATGTCGGCACCCTCGCTCACGCGGAGCGAACGGCCATCGACGGCGTCCGATCCGCCTCAGAGGGCGCTGCGGGTGAACCCGCCGTCGACGAACATCACCTCACCGGTCGTGAAACTCGCGGCGTCGCTGCCGCATATCTGGGTAGCGTCAGCATTGTGGGCGAGTCCGATGCGGGGACAACCGTCTCGATGTGGATCGAACTCGTTCTCCCCGTCGCGTTCGGGCCATTCGTCCTGTTGTACCGTGCGAACCTACGAATCGAAGCCCGCGACAACGACCTGATGTTGCGTCTATGGCCGTTCCACCTCAGAGCGCGAACGATCCCCTACAATGACATGGACCCGATCACCATCAGGGAGATATCTCCGACGGCCGATTTCGGTGGTGTCGGCGTGCGATTCCAGCCCTCGTTCTATCGCTGGGGCATTCGATTCGACGGCCCTGTCGGCTACATCGTTGACGGGCGACAGGCGGTCCGGATCGAGCGAGTTGGTGAGAAGTCACTCGTCGTAACCTCGATGGAACCCCACACGGTCGTCCGAACCGTCGAACGGGTCGGCAGAGTCGGTGGCTGAACATCGCGGGGAGTCCACTTCGGACCGCTACTGTCCACCAAGATGCGTTTCACCTTCTGTCATGGGGTCGTATATTCGGATATCCTTGAACCGAAGAACTATCCTCAAGTCTGAACCGGCGGTTTCAGGTCGGTAACGCGAAAAACAGCGCGGCAATAAAGAGGACGATCGCTGCTCCCATGAGCGTTACAATGTACATCCCAGCAGCGACTCCGAGGCCGGCGATAGTCCGAAGCGTCAACCACTGTTCCATCGATCGTTGCCAACAATACAGACGAACACCTACTGTTCCAAGTCCCAACACCGCTATCGGGTAGGCTACGAGTACTGCGATAAGTCGAAATTCCCGAAACTGCGGATCGCTCTGCGTGGACCCGATATGAAGCACCTGCCAGCCAGCAACGATTGCGACCGCCTGACCGAGTGCGAGAACACCGACCAGTAGCAAATAGTTCACCGGGAATCGATCAGTCGGCCAGCTATCGAGTCGGGCACGAAAGTCCGACACCACAAGTGATGGGAGACACCCGAGGGCAACAACGCCGATTACTGCCAGATACTGCAATAGCGTCGTCGCGATCTCTCCGATGGACGAATACGGAATCACAGTGCTTGTGAGCGTCGGCTAGTATATATTCTTGTTTTTGACTTAATGAGTGATTGAATCCATACTGTGGATGACCACCATACGTGGTCGCTACAGGCTAGCGGTTTGCTGGTTCGAACGTTTTCAGGCGAGCGCTGCGTGATGTTTGTATTCGTCACGCACTGGCGGACTCCTTCGCGGATGGCTCTTCGTCACGAAGTCATAGAGCGGTTGGTGGATCCTGATCGGTTCCATCTTGGTCTTTGAAGCTGTCCGCGAGTGCTTCACGGGACGCTCCGTGTCACAGTTCTATGGAGTTCATGACTCTTCATCTCCTGTAGTTTAATAAAGCCCAGACTATGAAGGTGGTCAAGAAACAGAGGACTGCTCCGTCTTGTGGTGACAGCGCTACCGCACCGACGGCGAACGAGCCAATCATCCAGAGGGTGACGAGCAGCCCGTTAGATTCCATATGAGGTCTCTGTTCGCCGACCCGTATGTATCCCCCCGAACGGTTTCAGTAGTCGCAACGGACGGCGGAGATAAATCAACGGTACTGCAGCACAAGTATCAACAAAACGGCCACCGCGCCGACAACGAGCATCGCTACAAGGATACGACTCGCGAGAGGACTCATTTTTTCGTCGGAGATCGCTTCCGGTTCGAAGTGCCCCGAGAGTATTCCACCGCCGAAGAATGCTAACGTGACTGCCGTAATACCCATAGCCAGCGATACAGTCCTTGATTCGGTAAGAGCAGTCTGCCCCATCCAGATACTCATAAGCAGCATCGATAGCCCAAAGCCTGAGCGGCGCTGCATACCCCCGGTCGTTCAGCGGCGTTTATAATTGTAGTTGAAATTGAAATTTCCGTTCACGATGATACGACGTCTCGACAAATGACAGTTCAGTCGTCAGCCGCTAATACGTGCGTTTCCGAGCTATTCCGATATTGTCGATGCGATCATCAATTACTCTGGCATAACAGTCGGATAATCAATCTTGCGTGGGATGAGGGTTAGATCGAGCGTCACGTTTGCCGTCACCACGTGGGAGTTGAACAGTTACCACTGTTCCGGAGCTGTCGGCGTCGAACGAAAGCGTACCGCCGAGTCGGGTGACGATCCACTGGACCATCCAGATGCCCAGTCCCCGTCCATGACGGAGCTGTGACTGTTCGACGGATCCAAGCACTGCGTACTCCTGTTCGGGGATGCCTGGTCCTTCGTCTTCAATCGTAATCACAGCATGTTGGGCGGATGCGCGAACTGAGACGCGAACGGGTGGCTCGTCCATCTCGGCGTGTTTCATGCCGTTGCTGACGAGTTCAGCCACGACGGTCCGGACGGCCTCACGACTGGTATGCAGCGTTACCGGCTCCGTGTCGACGGTCACGGTCCCTCCGAAATCGTCGGCGACCCGATTTCCCACCTCTTGGGTGAGTTCTCCGATTTCGATCCGTTCCCGGCCGATGTGCTCCTGCGAGAGGAGTTGGTCCATCTCGGTGACGGTCTCGCTCGTCGTTGCGAGCTCTCTGGCGGAATTCGCGATCTGTTTACCACGTTCCGGCTGGTCAGAAAGGAGTTCCGCGTGTGCACGGATCACGTCTACTTTGTTACGGAGGTTGTGACGCAAGAGCCTCACGAGGACGTTTCTCCGCTGCTGGTTGCTCCGCCGTGCTGTAACGTCACGGAAGATGTAGATGTCCCCGGTCGAGTCACCGTTCGCTTCCGTCATCGGGCTGTGGGTCACCTCGAACCATCGGCGCCCGATTTCGGTAGTCAGCTCACGGTCGACGAGAGTATCGTGGAGTTCATCGGGTTCAACCCCGATGAGCGACTCGAAATCACGTCCGAAGGCGTTTCGAGACTGTGCCCCGAGAAACACCTGCCTCGCGGTTTCGTTCATATGAATGATATTTCCACGCGTGTCCGTTACGACCACGGCTTCCGAAACTTCTCCGAGAACCACGCCGCGGGCCAACCGTGCCTGTTTCGTGGTGTTTTCGGCTGCTTCGGTGAACACGCTCGCCGCCAATGGCACTCCAGAGCCGAGGGCGGTGGCCAAGATGAGGTTCTGGACGACACCGTCTTGCAGGGGAGTGAGTGACGCGACGAACCCGACCATAACGAGACTGCTACCGCTGATTGGAAGGAGAACGCCTTGCCACAGCGGGACCAATTTGCGCTTGAGTGTCGCCTGTGAGAGCAGAAAGGTTCCCGCGACGCTCCCGTACGTTGCCGAGATATTGATGATGGCCACCGAGACGTCTTGGATCACTGACACCGGTAGTTGCGTCGCGAACACGAGGGCGACAGCCGTTCCGGTGCCACCGAAAAGTCGCCTGCGCGTGAGTTCTGGACCGCGACCGGTGTGTTCGACTGCGAACCACAACCAGGCTATCGACGCCCCAAACAGGGCGACTCTCACACCGCTGAACAGCGTCTCGATATCAGCCACGCTCAGACGGACGGCCACGTCAAGGACGGCGACCACGGCGAGACACCCGGCAGTGATACCGAGACCGGTCGTCCCGAGTTCCGGTCGACTGGCGATGGCCGTGATTCCGGCCGTGACCAGGGTCACGACGAGGAGGACATCGGCGATGACGAGCAGGTCGATCATCGCTCACCCCCAGACCGGGTCTTGCGTGCGGGAAGCGCCAAGCGGAGATGTTCCCAAGGTGTCCCGTCGACACCCACGCTCCCACCAGCATCGATGGCAATCAACGAGAGCAGCTTCGCTGCGGGATGCTCCGCGGTGGGCTCTGCCACCGGATCGGCGTCATCGTCGCGGGAGTCCGTTCGTATATCGACGTGTACGACTCCGTCGTATCCGTGACCGTCGGCTGCCATAACGGCCAGTTGCGGACCCGGCTGGCGGTTCGATGCGCCCGCATCGGATCCGGTTCCCGACTCGGAGCCAGCGACCGATCCGTCGTTTGCGCCCCGCCCTCCGGTGTCGGCCTCGAACGAGATGGTCACCGAACGGTTCCGGATCGTGACAGTGTCGAAAACGGCCGCGAACCCCGCAATCAAGAGCGGGTGTGGGACTGCGACGGTGTACGACTCTCCGGTCGCTTGGATGGTGTGCTCGTCTGCCTGTATCGAACTGCGCGCCGCGGCGGTCCGAATCCCTGTCAGCAGGTCGCTTGATTCTTCCAAGGAAGTCCCGGCGAGCGCTTGTTCCATCTCTCTTGCACGCTTCCCGACTGTGAGCAGGAGGTCGCTACGTGTCCGGATTCGTTCGCCCACACCCTCGGGGTCGGCCCGCGCGTCGCTCGGCGCGACTCCGGGCGTGTTACAACTATCCCGTTCTTCAACCGACGATGCGAGCCTTGCGATTTCGTCGAGCTGGACGCCGATCACTTCGGAGAGGAGGTCGGTCAGCATGCGCGTTTGCCGCTCGCGGAGCCGTTGGTCGGTCGCGTCTCCGAACAGCAGTACCGTGCCGAGGGGAACGCCGTCGGTGTCGTCAACGGCCTCCGGAACGACGGTCAAGACTCCATCGCTCACTCGAATCAGTTGTCGCTCCTCGTGTGCCAGCACCGCATCGTCGAAGATACGTTGGACGGGGCGTCCGACCACGGCCGCCTGCTCGCAGCCGAACGTGTCTTCGGCGGCAGTGTTGAGATCGACCACCCTGTCCTTGCGGTCGATAGCCACGACCGGTTCCGACAACTCATCGACGATACGACTCTGGACTACCGGCCGGGCAACCGGAAGTTGTTCTAACGGCCGGTGCCAGTGCAGCGTGGCCAAGAGCCCCCCGCCTGCAAGGAGCAGGACGACAGGAAAGATCCGTTCCGAGTGGGCAAATACCGACGACAGGATCGGGGCCAGAGCCAACACGAGAAGTGACCCCGCCGGTAAGAGCCCCTGTCCATACGGCACGGCGTCTCGAGAGATTGCCGCCCAGAGAAGGATGGCTGCGGCGATAGCGTACAGCGGAGTAAGCACTCCGGAGACGAGCCCGATTACGCGCTGAGTGAGGATACCCGCCTGCGATGTCGTCTCGACACCCAGTTCGAACGGGAGGAAACTTACTATCAGAAGTATGACTGGTAGCGATATCAAGAGAGTTCGAACCGACCAAGTGAGCCACTGGCCGCGCCCGGTAAACCTGATAGCGAACAGGAACGCGAAAACGGCGACGAACCCGGAGGTGTTGTACAACGTTACGATCCAAAGTCCCTGATACCGTGCCGGGTAGACGAACATGACTATGAAAGCGATACTACCGAGCGTGAGCAAACCCCCGACAGTAGCTAGCGCTCTGGCTCCGGGCCTGCTTCGTCGATTCCACGCCGATCGGGTGAGCGCAACTGCGATCAGTAAAGCGGCGGCGCCAAGCAGCGAGTGGGAGAGAGAAATCCCGTAGGGTGACATACAGCTACCGATTGGTTGTGATAGGCCGCGGATATAATTTCGGACGCATCATCGATGATCGGGCGTCGGACGCAAATGAGGTGGGATTTTCGGGTGGTTGTATCCGACCCCGTCCCTCTCAGCGGCGTGGCATGAGCGTGCAGTCTTGCAGGCTTCATTTCTCCCGACCGGTGAGACGGTCACAGTCGCTCGGTCGCGGGGGACGCGTTCGGAGACGCGTTGTCCAAGACCGACGAACGGTGTAAGCCGCGCCTGAACTGACGTTCGTGTCATTTGTTGACGACCCTTCCTGTCACAACCTACACCTACCAACCCGCCACTCCGGCTCAAGCCGTTTTTAACCACTCAGAACGCGACAGCAGAGAGCAATAGTGAGTCAGGACTGAAGCGGATTCGACAGATCGAAACGCCGTAGGAGGAGTTCACCACCAGTCGTGACGACCAGAACACCGAGACACGGTGGCAGCAGTCCGACGACCCACACAAGAAGGGCGAACAGCCCGCCAGACTCACCGCCCACCAAGAGGACAAACTCGCCGAGAGCCCACGTCACGCCGAACAACCAGACGAGCGGCGTCCACGTTTCGTGGCTGACCAACAGGTACACCGGAAGAACGAATTGACCCGCGATTACGATTGCAAACCCGACCAGTACGGGGGCGACGAGGGGTGCATCTTCGACCGGATCGAACGCGAACCGCCAGAACACCAGCCGAACCCCGGCCCACAGACCGAGCATGGTTGTTGCGTACGCCGCTCCACCACCGACGAGCAATGGGCGCCTCGTCGAGAACCGCCGACCGACAACCGCTAAAGCGACAGCCCCAACCGCAACCACCACTGCGACGCCCGTCGTCAGCGTCGGATCGAACGCGTGACGTGGCGTGAGCTGTCCCAGAACTGACCCGTTCCATGCGGGAATCTCCGGCCACAGTGTCGCGTCCGTTCCCATCATCTGGAGTTGCCACAGGAGTAGTGAACCACTCGTCTCTGTGTCCAACGAGTGAGTTCGATTGATAAATTCAACGGCTGGTGACTCAGCAGGTCAGATTACAGTCCGAACGTCTCGTGCAAGATGGAACGCGCATATTCACCGGATCACTATTCCACCGTTGCCACTATCTCGAGGACGACGGGTGTCAGAATAAGTATTGCAAAAGCGCCGAGAATTACCCCGAATAGCAACAGAAACCCTCCTCGACCGGCTTTCCTCAACGCGGTGTTTCCTGAATCGTCGTTCATCACCGTCAGGTGAGCTTCCTCGGACATCATAACTGCATCCGCATCCGTGACTGCTTCCGCTGGTACTGGGGTAGCTTTCCCAACAACCGTGATTTTCTCGCCAACGCCGATCGTTCCTTCACTCACCTCGATGGGTTTCGTGGTGTCGCCCAAGACCGATGTGTATACTGATGGTTCCACCTCCAGCCTGTCATCAGCAAGTTCTTGTTCGATTGATTTTTTTGTACTTGGTGTTTTCGTCGTAGTATTCAGCGACAGGCCCTCTTTGTCGGGATCTACGAGGATATCGGTGACTCCGTCAGAAATAATGAATGACTTATAATTAGTGGCAGAGTCAATTCGTGTCCGACCGCTATCCTGTACTACTTTGCGGATATCGTACTCGTAAGCGACGCACTCATCACCTAGTATCGGTGACACAAAAGCATCGTCAGGCTGGGCTGGACGAACGCGACCCTGGATTTGAACCAATTCACTGGCTCCGATAGCCTCATTGATTGGCATTGAATCCGTGGCTACTATACCCCACCAATCTTTTATCGCTTTGACCCCGCTGGTCGTCGCATACAATGCTGCCCAAGCCGCTACGGTTCCAGCCAACAACTTAGCCAAAAATTCATCAACAGTCAGTACAGCCTCCCCAGACAACGATATAAACGCAAGCAAACGCCCCACAAACATATTCCATGCTTCTGTACCCAGCCAAATGGACATATCGATTGGGCACTTATCGGATTGTCACCCGTTCTAATCGCTGACTGAACAGCGAGCAATATTCCTCGGACACCGATGCGAACACCTGCAGTGCGAGTACTCAGAATCCTGAGTCGAGTGATTACTAACTAACTTTTCCGTGTCAGTTGCGACGGTGCTGACAGGGAACATATGAATTTGTTGCCCTCATGTGAGATACCACAACCGGGGGACACAGTTTTCTTTCTGCTGGAAGCCGTATGCGCCCCGTAGAAGATGGGTCAGAAGTCCTCCAGTATCGAACTTGCCGACACGCTATCTGATTTGATGAGCGGTGTGGCCGGGTGGCTCCTTATCGGACTCGGTATCATCGCGTTTCTGGCCGGTACCGGTGGAATCATTCAGACGGCAGGGACAGCCGAGGTAATCGTGCCGCTCCTGCTCGTTGGGTTCGCCGTCCTGTGTATCATTTCAGGAGCATTCGTCAACCCACGTTTTCGCCATCGGCTGGACCGACGTCACGAGCTTTCTCGGTTCGGGGCGGTCAGAACTGTCGAGCATCGGACTCGGTCGGCGACCGAGAACGGACGAGAGTCATGCTCGTATGCGATTCCGACTCGAAAGAGGGGCTCATCCGCCGCTACAGACGGGAGTACGCCGTCGTAGGTGTGCCCCTGTGGACGATATCTGAGAAGCACAACTTCTATTATCCGGACTGTGCGCTCGCGGAATTGTCTGATCGTTCCACAGTCGGTACTGGGGACGACGATACCGCGGAGTGGGCTGCTACCGAAGCCGAGTGATCCTACAGACCCCTCACAATCGGAATCACCGGGATGTACCGCGACGCTCTGTGACCTACTGACCCTCGGTATCTCGCGGCCCGGTTCTGCTGGATCTTTGGTAGTTCAGAGCGCGTATCTCGCACAGAATCATTCTCTAATTCGATCAGAGTAGATCGGTCAAGACAGTACATCAAAATATTAGTTGAGTCGAATACGACAAATTTGTTAGGATGAACCATCAGGAGACGGCAGAATATATCATATCTCTATTCGTTCTGGTTGTCGGTGTAGTAATCCTCACTAACCCATTATTAGGCTACTCACAGTTACTTCCGGACGGCATATTTGAATTGACATTTGGAGGGCTTCTCTTAACTAGCGGCCTGTTGCTATACCAGATCGGAACTAGTACAGAATAAAGCTACGCACGTTCATCTAACGGCTATTTCGTTGCTAGCGAGGCAAAATAAACTACGGCCGATTGCTGCGTACCATCTCTCTATTCAGCAGCGTGTTCCTGGCAGCTCCTGAGCAGATGGCGACTATATGTAGCACAACTATTGTCTTCTTGACGCCCGCAAAAAAACAACCACGAGGCTCAGACGCGGTGTTTCTGAGTCAGAGTCAAGGGAGCAATAGTCAACACACGTCCGAACTAACATGAGTGTATGAATCGCGTTCGACTCCGTTCCCAGCGGAGGCGTCCTCGCCGGCTGTCGACGCTGGCGCGTCCGCAACGAGTATACAGGGAGACGACAGGAGGCCAATGACCGACGAGTGTACTGCGGCGATCCCGGTGGACGCGTTTCCGGATCCCGTTCTCGCCTACGCCGTCGACGGTCGTGACGCACGCATCACGACGACGAACGCGAGCTTCGATCGACAGTTCGGAGATCCCTCACCTGAAGATTTCGTCTCGACGGTATTCGATCGGTTTAGCCACAGTACTACCACCGGGAATCGGGATCCGATAACTCACGTCGTCCGGGACGACCGTGTAGGGATCTATCTTGATGGTTCCGGGAATCGGGGGACGTTTTTCGTACGAGTGATTCCCTCCGAGGAAGGCACCGGGTATCTCGTATTCTCAGACCTAGAGGACTGTCCAACTACCGAGGAACTGCCCGCCGTCGATCAGGTTAGTAGCGTGCTTAGCCATGACCTGCGTAATCCGCTCGACGTCGCCGAGGCACATCTCACAGCAGCGCGAGAGACGGGAGATCAGGACCACTTCGAATCGGTCGCCGACGCACACGATCGGATGGAACGAATCATTCGTGATGTCCTTACCCTCACACGCGGGGACGCCGTCGTGGACCCGTCGGATCAAGTCTCGATCGAAACCGCAGCGACGGACGCGTGGCAATCAGTCGACACTGATGGGGCGATACTCGATCTCATTGGATCGCTCCCGACTGTCACTGCCGACGCTGATCGCGTTCGAAGGCTGTTCGAGAATTTATTCCGGAACGCCGTCGAACACGGTGCAACGGGTAACCGGGCGGACCCCGGTGACAGTGTGGAAGATAACGCTACTGATGGCCTGAGTCAGGCCGACGACAACATCGAACACAGCTCCACGGACAACCGGATGCGATCCGGAGATTCGGTCGATTTCGACTCGGACGCTCCCGCCCCGAACACTCACGGGGACCGGGGAGAACGAAGTCCGGGAACCCGTGAACAGTCGCTCGACCGAAGCGAAGGGACGACCTCCGAAGGCAGCCTGACGGTCACCGTCGGCGCGTTGTCGGACGGGTTCTACGTCGCCGATGATGGCACGGGTATCCCCGCCGACGAACGGGAGACGGTTTTCGAGCCGGGCCACTCGAGCATGAACGGCGGAACTGGACTTGGCCTCGCAATTGTCGAGCAAATCATCACCGCACACGACTGGAACGTAACGCTCACTACAGCTGACTGTGGAGGGGCACGGTTCGAGATCAGATTCTAACGCCGGTGCCGAACTATCCCTTATGACTGATAGAGAACGAACTGACCAGAGCGGTACTCCAAGCTATGGATGATCAACTGCAACGAGCGCCGATCGGCGTTCTCGAGGTGTCAACCGATGGAATTGTACTAGGTTGCAACGAAATCGGTCGGACGCTGATCGACGCTACGGACCCAACTGGCGCACCCATTGCCGACGTGTTCCCTCGGTCCGTCGACGACACCCTCCTGACCGCATTCGACGGCGAATCCGTCACCGAGACGGACTTCGAGGAGTACTATCCTGCCCTCGACAGGTGGCTTGCCGTCTCCGTCGTTGCGCTTGTTGAAGTCGGGACCGTCTACGTTCGAGACGTGACCGAGCGGCGACGCGAGAAACAGTCGCTTCAACAACTCCGACAAGAGCGCAAACGGACGGAGCTCATCGACAATGTGCGTTCGGACATCCTCGCGGCGCTCGTTGATGCCTCCTCCCGTGAAGAAATCGCCGACACGATCTGTCGGGGGCTCGGCGAGACCGACCTGTACGAATTCGCGTGGGTTGGAGAACGCGGTGTGGGACGCGACGGCCTCGTTTCCCGTGCCGTCGCGGGTGAGACTGGCGAAATATTCGAAGCCGTTCGCGACGCAGTCGACGACGAGACGGTGACGACCCCGGAGGAGCGTGCAGTCGAGAGCGGTCGAGTGCAGGCTACACACCCACTCACTGACAGTTCAGGGGTCCCTGAATCGGTCCGGACGGCCGGGTTTGCTGATGGCGTCCAGTCGGCACTGGCCATTCCGGTCGTATACGGGTCGAACGTCCACGGTGTCGTCGGCGTCTACGCCAGTGGCACCGAAGCGTTCTCCGAGCGGGAACGGGCCAGCTTCGAGACGCTGGGTGAGATAGCCGGGTTCGCGATCACTGCGGTTCGAAATCAGAACCTGCTGCTTTCTGACACCGTCACCGAAATCACCTTCGAGCTCGGGGAAAGCTCGGTGCTGACGCGATTGAGTCAGTCGCTCGACTCAACGCTGAAACTGGAAGGGCTGGTTCCACAGGCTGACGATGCGTTGCTCTGTTTCGTCTCCGTCGAAGGCGACGGAATCGACCGTCTCGATCAAGAGACCGCGGGGATGAGAGAAATCAGCGGGACACGAGTTATTAGCGAATCCGACTCCGGTGGTCGGGTCGAATTAACCACCTGTGGCTCGACGCCGCTACTCGCCATCTCCTCGCTCGGTGGAACTGTCCGGCGTGCCAGCTTCGACGGTGAGACGGGACGCCTCGTCGTGGACCTTCCGCCAGACAGTGATGTCCGCCGGATCGTGGATACCGTCAGCCGGGAGCACGACGCGGAGTTCGTCTCGAAGGCGGAACGAAAGCGATCCGTGACGACTGCCCGCGAATTCCGCGACGAATTGGACGACCGGCTGACACAGCGACAGCGGACGGTCCTCCAAACCGCATACTTCGCCGACTACTTCGAGTCACCGCGGGGGAGCACGGCCGAGGAAGTCGCCACCTCGCTGGACATCACGGGGTCGACGTTGCTTCATCACCTCCGCGCCGGCCAGCGGAAGCTTCTGGATGTCTATCTCGATGGACGGAGGAAAGCATCTGAAAGAGAGTGATGGAATCGACGCGCTCCTCACAACTCCTCACGATTGATCTCCTCGAACCGGTCGAGGATGTCGTCATCAGTCAACAGTCGTCTGGCTCGGGCTTCGAGTTGCTCGGCCTGCTCAGCCACCGCTACAAATCGTTCGTGCTCGCGATGCTTCTTTGCGTCCAGTTCGGCTTCGAGCACCGCTCGCTTGGCTTCCACGCTAAAGTACTCCCCAAGCGTTTCGTACGCGAGGATCCGTCGCTGCTGATCGATGACCGCGCGGACATCTTCGCGGTCCACCGGTTTACAGAGATAGTCGTCGAACGGCATATCGAGCACTTCGATCCCAGGATCGACCGCCGTTACCATCACCAACCGTCCGTAGTATCCCCGTTCGACCAGTTCTGATAGCACGTCATCACCCGACATGCCCGGCATATGCCGATCCAGAAGGACGATATCGACAGTCGTATCCGCGACTGTCGAAAGCGCGGCTTCGCCACTGTAGACGGTCTCGACGTCGCAGTAACCTCGCAGTCGGAGTGCGTACGCGTCTGCAACCTCCCGTTCGTCGTCGACGACGAGGGTGCGCACGTCCGCCGCGCTATCGTTTTCGGACATCTCTTTCGATCGCTTACGTGATGTCGAGGCTGCAGCCACATAACTGGTAATCTTCTCCGAGCAACGCCATCTGCATTCCTATAGTCCCGACCGTCACGCGGTCTGCATACTGAGCCCCGATACCCAGTACGAACGGCGTTCTTCTGAGAGTATGTCCGTCAACACGACCCCAAGATCGCAGCGGCAACCGGACTGGACGGAAGAGATCGACCTCTCGGCATCCGAGTTGTTCGACCTCTTCGGCGACGAATACACTCGACGCGTGTACGAGACGATCACGGAGCAGCCACGAAGCGGCCGTGCAGTGGCCGAGGCAGCGGATGTCTCGCGGGCGACGGCATATCGTCGCCTCAACGACCTTCGTGATGCGGGCCTCGTTCGCACTGAGATGATGATCTGTGACGACGGCCATCACAAGGAACGGTTCGAGCCTGTGCCGACCTCAATCTCTATCTCCCTCGACGACGGAATCGGGGCCATGGTCGACGTCGCGGACTGATTCTGCCGTCCACCGATCGAGTCGAAACGTTATGAGCGGCCGCCGACCACAGAACCGTGCGATCGGTGACTCGTTGTAGGGGACCCAGTCGAAAACTGCCCTCAGTCAAGACAATGATATCTGCATAGCTAGACTGCTGCTACTGGCCGGATCCGCATTGATAGCCTCCGATTACAGGGGGAAGCAGTACCAGTACACTGGTAGAGACGATGACGAGTGCCTTTCCACGTCAGAGCCACGTCGAACACAGCCCCCGTGAGCGAGCCGACCTCACCGTCTCCGGCGACTCACGGGTCGAAGCCCTCGACGCGCTGTCGTCGGGGACCGCACAGTCGATTCTGGGGGCGCTGGATGGTGATCCGAAGACGACCTCCGAGATCGCAAAGAGAGTCGATACGTCGATACAGAACGTCCATCATCACTTGCGACGCCTCGAAGAGAACGGCCTCGTCGAACCGATCGACACGTGGTACTCGGTGAAGGGTAGAGAAATGACCGTCTATGCCCTCACAGCCGAGAAACTCGTCGTCCAGTTCGGAGCGGCCGAGCAGTCGCAGTGACGAACGACGGGGCCCTATTCCCGGATGTTACAATCGTCGCACCACCGTTCACCGATGGACGCTATCGATCGAACCACCGAGTGACGAGAAGCCGACTCGCGACGGGTTTGGGCTACCGGTGCTATCTCACTCGGTCTCCGTCTCAGTTTGGTCGGTGAGATCGTCGAGCGTGATATTGACCGTCGTGCCGTCGTCGGTTTCGAACGATAGGTCACCGCCGAGTGCATCGACGCCCCACCTGAGTTGCCAGAGTCCGAGTCCGCGTCCATGTTGGAGGGAGGTTTCGGTTCCGGCCGCCAGCGATTCGAGCTCGGCCGCTGGAATACCGGGGCCGTCGTCGCTGATAGCGATTCTGTACCCTTCTTTATCGGCCGTCGGCGCTATCGAGACGGTTACACTCGACTCCGCGTATTTGACTGCGTTTTCCAGCGGGCTGGTCAGTGTCGTCTGCAGTATCTCGGCGTCGGTCCGGAGCGTGGCCGTCGACGGGAACTCCGTGTTGACCGTGACGTCGTCAGATGTGATCTGCGAGAGCAGACTAGGAACCACCGATGTGAGATCAACCACCGTTGGGTCGGGGTCACGGGCCATCAGACGGTCAATCCGTCTGGCACGCGTGCCGATCGACGCCAGCCGGTCCGTTGCTGCCAAGACGGCCTCAGCATCGTCGCTATCCGTTTGGTCGGCCAACTGCTCAGTGTGGCTTCTGATCACGTCGAGCCGGTTCCTGAGGTTGTGTCTGAGCAGCCGGTTGAACACCTCGAGCCGTTGTTCGCGTTGTTTTCGTTCCTCGATGAACCGCTCTAGATCGTCGCGCATATCGGCCATCGCCTCCCCGACTGGCCCCGGAATCTCTTCGTCCAGCGCCGCGTCGTCGAACTCCCGGCGGGCGATCTTTTCGGCCTGCTGGGTGATCGTTTCGATATACGCCTTCGTTCTGTGGAGGCTGGCTCTAAGCTGTCCGACCTCGTCGATCCGGTTTCCGTCCGGAATCTCGGCCGTCAGATCACCTTCGGCGACTGCTTCCGCCTGACGCGATAGCCGTCTGATCGAACGGATCGGGCCGAAGTGGATCATGCCGCTAATCAATACGAATCCGACGACCGTGAGCCCGATCAGTACCGTCAAGTCGGTCTGGACCTGGTTGGTCACAGCCAGCGCCGTCGACCTGGGTACTTCCTTGACGACGACCCAGTTGACACCGTCGCTCGGGACGCTGTGGTAGCCTCTCACTTCCGTGTCGCCAAGTTCAGCACCGCTGATCGGCGCGAACTGATTTGGTCGCTCTTCGATCCGAGATTCGACCTCGGTGACGGTCGATTCACCCTTGTACGGACGGAACTCGTTTGGCCTGTTCTTCTCGAACATGACGTACCCACTCACGCCGCCGAGGACGACGGTGCTCGTGTCGTTGGTCGCGTCGGCCGCCGCCGCCACTCGAGTGCTGGGATGGTACTCACCGATCAACACGTGGTCGCCATCTGGCGTCGGTGAGGCGATCGCGACCGACATATTGCCGGCGTCCAAATACACCCACGAGACGAGCGTCTCCGTCGTGTTGTCGAACTGGAACGCGACTTCCTCGCCGGTGGCAGTCTGTCCCCAGTCGATCTCGGTCGCCGATAGTGGCTCGCCGGCTAGGCCGTCACTACTCGCAACGATCCGCTCCGTTGTGCCGTTCGACGGCTGTTCCGTCGGCCGCTCGACGACGTGAAGACTGACGAGTTCGTCCGACGTCCGGTCGAGTTCGCCGGCGAGGGTGCGCTCGATTCGTGTTCGGTTCGAACGATCGATCCCCCGATGCGAGGACAGCAGCCGAATCGACTCCTGTTCACCCTCGAACCATCTGGCGAGACTCTCCGCCTCGAGTTCCGCGTTGGCTTCGACCGAGGCCAACTGTTCGTTCGTGACTCGATCGGACACCTGACTGGCGATTGCCATCCCGCCAGCGACGATAACGGCAGTAATGAGCAACGAGACAGCAAAGAGCTTTACTGCGTATCGTGAGCGGATTTTCTCCGGCAGAAGTCCCTCACTGTCCATTCAGGCTCATTTTTGTGAGGGCACTAATAAGAACCAGGCCCGATCACTGATTTGCGCTCCCGGGACACTGGTAGCGTCCACGGCTTCGTCCGGGCCGACATCGACACCCTGAGCGAGTTATCCAAAGCGTCACCAAGTTCGATCCATCCGGGCGTTCACCACGCCGTTGGACGGGTGCCTCCTGTGATGGCGTCGCATCTGTTCGACACACTTCGAAGCGATACGAACCGCTTCAGGGCGTAGTTTCCGATAGTGAAACACGGGGACTCCATCTATTAATTTCGGGGTCCATCGTCTCCATGTCCGCCCAGTCCCCCAGCGGGTGATCTATGTCCCCAACCGCCCAACACGTTCGTCGCTAATCGTGCTCCACGCCGTGCATCGGCCGTCCGATTTCGAGATCGGATCGAGCAGCCACTGTTGTATTCAGCCGATATAACATCCAAATCGCTGTCCGAGATATGGAACGATGATCTCTGGTACCACACTAACTACCTTGGTACTCAGGACCCTGGCTTCCGCCCTATTGTATTGGACGACGTGGAGGGCTTACCGGTCCAGAGACCAGCCCAGTGCGGAACCGTTTCTCGTACTCTCGATCACGCTGACGGTCTGGGCAGTCTCCTCGCTTGGGGCCACGGTCGTCAGCGTGGCAACCGTGCGCGTCCTCGAGTCGCTTTTCGATCTAGTGCAATTCGGTGCCCTGCTGTTTCTCCCCGTCGCTTGGATCGCCTATGCACTCAGCTATGCCGGCCGCGGAATCATGGCGACACGGAAGCGGATCGTGCTGCTATTTGGCATCGTGTTACCGATGGTAGTCGGGGGCATCGCTCTCGCTAGTGGTGCTTCCAAAACGGTTGTCGGATCGGTGATCGGGCTTGCGATCGGATGGGCGGTCCTATACGGTTTCTTACTGTTCCTGTATGCCCTGTATGCGACGTATCTACTGATCGATCTCAGCTGGGGTCATCCCCGGGTGTCGGGCACACAGATAACCGTGCTGACGGCCAGCGTTGCGGCTCCGAGCCTGCTCTCCGTTGCGGAGGCTAATACCTCACTGGTCGGTGGCACGACGCTCGGTCTGCTCGTGTCGGCCAGTTTTCTGACCGCTGCAATACGACGGTACCCGGTACTGACCGGGTTCCCGAAAGCCGACTACGTCGCACGGACACGCGTCGTCGAAACCCTGCAGGAGGCGCTCGTGGTCCTCGACTGGGACGATCACGTCCTGGATATCAATGAGACGACGGCGGAGTTGTTCGACGGGTCCACGGAGGGGATGATCGGCGAACCGGTTCGGTCTGTCATTAACGGACTCGAAGGGACCGAACTCCCCACAGGGGCGACGGGAACAGTCGCACTTCAGACGTCGGAAGGCCGCCGGCGGTTCCAATTCAGCGTCTCCGCGGTCGAGGAAGCCACGACCAACGACAAAGGTAATGCCGTCGCCAGAACCCTACTCTTCCGGGACATCACCGACCGAGAGACCAGAGAGCAGCGACTCACGGTTCTCAATCGTATCCTCCGCCACAACGTGCGCAACGACTTGGACGTCGTGCTCGCGTACGCCGACGCCGTCGACGACGAGGAGCTACAGACCGGCATTCGAGAGCGCGCGACCGACCTTCTCGAACTGAGTAACAAGGTCAGAGAGGCGGAGGCAGTCATGACCGAGAGTACCGATTCACCGGAATCGGTCGATCTGACTGACGTAGCCAGCACTGTCGTCGATCAGTTCCGATCCAAGAACGAGTCGGCCGACATCTCGCTCGTCTGTCCCGACGCAGTGACTATCTCCTCCCATCGAGCCGTCCTTCGCCAGGTGCTTTTCGAACTGGTCGAAAATGCACTCGAACACACGACTGCGGACGCGCCTAGCGTCGAACTCAGCGTTCGGGAGGTGTCGGACGGAGCGGTCGAACTCTCCGTCGCGGATGACGGACCGGGGATTCCCGAGCGGGAACGAGAGATACTCGCTGCCGGAACCGAGACACAACTCGAACACGGCCAGGGTATCGGACTCTGGTTCGTCAACTGGGCAGTCACTCAGTTAGGAGGAGAGATCCAGTTTCGTGAGAACGACCCAGAAGGCAGTCTCGTCACGGTCCGGCTCTACGATTCGGTACAGTAACTGGCCGACCCGCAACCGCAAAAACGAATACGCCCCATAGAGCGGGAGCCAGTGTATTCCGACCGTCCGCGGACGGGGACCGTTCGTACTGCACCGAACGCCACTCTTCGACCGAGCAACACCGTGACGGGATTTTTATATAGAGCGATAGATAACCCAACGTGGTTCGGATTGGTCCCCTCCAGTTGACCGAGACGTGGACGTACGCACTCGTCGGTGGGCTACTTGCACTCCCGTTCACCGCGCTCGAAGTGTGGCGCTCCCCGGAGAACATAACGCTCGGAGCGGTCCTCGTCGGGAGCGTATTCGCCGGGTATCTGATCAAGCGACACGGCGGGAACAGCACCGCGACCGGAATACGGGCCGCGCTTATCGGTGGAATCCCGGCTCTCTGGGCGCTGAACGAACTGCTTTGGGCGATCTCGAACATCCCGAACCCGCCGTGGTTCCAAGCGGTCAGCGTCGGGATGGCACTCGCGTTCGGCGGCCTCATGTTGGTAACAGTGGCCGTCTCCGGAGCGCTCGCCGGTCGCTTCGGCGGCTGGCTGGCCGAACGGAGGGGTCGCGACGGCGTCGCCGACGCACGGAGTCGTACGTAGCGAGGAATCTCGAATGAAAGAAGCTAGAACGCACTCTACACCACTAGTGTTCCTGACACACGACGTATCTCTGTGTGACTACTATCCCTTCCTCGATTAAGACGATGTCGAGCTCGTGGTGGTACGGTGTCGCCCTATTCCCCCTCGTTGCGGTGACGACGCTTCTCTCCGACTTTGGTTCGCGGACGTTTATTCTCGTGTCCTCGTCCGGCGGTGATCCGAACGTCGCTGCTGGCATCGCGTCGTTCGTCCTCGCAGTGGTTTCGTTCTGGGGCGGTATCTTCGTATCCCTCGTCGTTCTTGCGTGCCTGCTCGCAGACATTCGGGCACTCGGCGACGACGAACGATGGTCTCCGAGTATCGCGTGGAGCCTCGGCGGCCTCGCACACCTCGGGGCTGCCGTCTTCTCGCCACTACTGCTCGCTTCGGTTCCGCTCCTGACGTGCTACCTGTATCGACGCCGTGACCGTCTCAGACGTAGTTGAAACTCTCTCCGATCGAACGCTCTTCGGTCACGAACAGACAGCCGCCGGGGATCGCACCTGCGGACGGGAGTCTCGGTAGGATTCGAAGCCGGTGTACCGAAGGTCAACCCAGTAGAGTCGCCCCTCGTATCGGGTAACCCATGACCCGGATGCGGTGTTCACTGAAACCGCCGTGTGGCTGTGGAACGTTTCAAGGAGAGATCGAAACGCCGTGTCGCTGGTGTTCTCCGCGCGATACGTCCCATCGGCCGCCTCGTTCACAGTCTCTCGCGTGTTCGGATCAAGCCCCGACAGCTCGAACACATACTCGTCCTGCAGACATGCGGCGTACGCGTCAGCGGTCGTCGCAACGAGTCTCGGCTGGTACCGATAGACGGTCAGGGGGCGTGGTTCGCTTGACGCGACGTCGACTTCGACCAACGTTCCGTCGTATCTGATCGCATCGTACCGCTGGCCGGCGATGACCGACTGGTTGAGTTCAGATGGACTGTACGTTCGCCGCTCCTTGATGCTTGACCGACTGCCTTCCTCAGCCGTTATCACCGACAGGGGAGTACGAAGCATCGCCCTGTCGACCGGTGGCAAGTCGTTGTACGCGACGGTCGCCCACCCCTTCCGATCTGCCTCGTCCGTAGTCGCGTTTCCGTCGAATCTGTAGGTCACTTGCCGCCCGCTCGTCGTGCCTACAGTCGTGTACGAAAGGGTGTAGAACCGGTCGCCCGTCCGGTATACCGTCGAATTGTTCTTGTGTGGTGGGTCCGTCGCAGCGACCGTCGCGGATTCGTTCCGGACGGCCCGACTGAGAACTTGTGGTTGCGGGCCGCGTTCGTCTTCCGCCGCTAGTTCATCCTCGGGGACGGTCGTACTGGCGTGGTCGGCCAGTTCCGTGTCGTTGACCGGGTCCATCGAGAGCGACCCGGCGGGCTGTGAACAACCGGCGAGGGCAACGAGACAGACCGCTGTGGCCGTGGCAACGAGCAGTCGGGGTTGCATATCGATACGACTCATTCACTGGCTATTGAATGCTCAAACCGGATTTCGCAGTCAGCAACGGGCTGGCTGTGAACACCTTCGACTGTGTCGCATCCGAGCGGGGACCGGGCGACGAGTCGTATTAGAACCAACTGCTGTTGAAGCGTAGTTGGTGTGCGGAGAAGTTTCACGAAGACGTTAGATACGCGGCTGCATCCGCGATTCAGTCCTACCTCATACTCCGAGACTGCCAGGACGGCAGTACAAACCCGCCTCAGGCGAGCGAACGCGTCGCGGACGCCGATCCGCCGCGCAGTTGCACGAACGAATCGGCGATGATGCCGTACATCAGGATAACGAACACCGAATTGATGACGAGCGAGGCGAGTTGCCCGACCGACGGCGAGACGAAGGCAAGTAGCGATCCGATCGCCCCACCGATAGCGCCAACGACGCCGAACAGAACGACGAGGGCGAGCAGTCGCCAGCGGTTGCCACTCGCCAGTTCCCAACTCCGACGGAACGCCTCGATGGGCCCGGTGTCCTCGACGGCGACAGCGAACACCGCGAACTGGAGGCTCACGGCGAGAAACAGGCCGGGAACGATGAGGAACGCGAACCCGACCGTGATCGCCACTCCGAGGACGACGCTGACGACGAGTGCGGACAGGAACGCACGGCCGAGACGCCGGGTGAACAGGTGTCCAGGGAGCGACGAGAGATCGGAGGGGTCACGTGCGAATAGCCGTGCGGTCACGAGAAAGACGCCGATGCCGAGCAACAGCGCGAAGACGGCCAGTCCGGCTGCGACCTCGGTCGGTAGCGGGAGCGCGAAGCCGACCCCGGCGTCGCCGGATCGAACCCCCGATGGAAGTTGGTCCACGACGACGGCGTTGAACGATCCGACGAAGAGGACCTGATAACCGATCATCAGTACGAGCGCGACGATGCCACTGATCGAAAGCGAGCGTCGGGCACCACGCCCGATCGCTGTGCCTAACTGGAGGGCCATACGCGGTGTGACGAGGGTGGGACGTGTGAAACGTCGTCCAGCGTTTCTCGTTCGGAAACCCCCCGCAGGACCCGTCGTTCGCGTTCCGCTCGGTGCGGGGACGCCACGCCGCGTCACGACGCTGTTGCAGGCCACGAAACGCCGCGTCAACAGCTTTTGAAACGTCGGGCTATGGGGACGTGAACGGACATCGCCTACTGGGCCTGCTCCAACTGCCGGTGGCGACGGTCGGCGCAGGACTGGCAGCCTTCGGCTACCGGGCGCTCGTACGGCTGCCATCGCCGGGTACGGGAGGGCTGTTCGGTCCGGCGGTTGCGCTCCTCACGCTGTCGCTCGTCGTCTGGGCCGGTCTGTTTCTCCTCCCGCTCGGGCTGTTGATTCCGCCGACGGGTGGGTACGGCATCGAGTTCGACGACAGCCAGCGACAGCTGCTGATGAGCACGACGATCACCGTGGCTGTCGACCCGTTCGTCGGGGTCGGGATGGCGTTCGTGACGCCCTGGATCGTTCCGCAGGCGCTGACGCTCAGTATGTGTGCGGCGTTGCTCCCGCTGGTTGCCACCCTTCTCTGGCGTGCCGGGCAAACGCTCCGGTCGCACGCGACATAGCGACGACGGCCGGTCGGCCCCGAATCGGTACTCGTGGCCCCAACGGGCCTGACCGAACAATGGTGTCGGTGTTGCCGACTCCGAAACCGCCACGGGGTATTCATTCGCCGTCGCGCCGTCTCGGCGTCCCGTGACAGTCATCAGCGCCACGGACCTCTCGAAGCGCTACGGCGACGTGCTCGCTCTCGACCGCGTGGATCTGACCGTCGACGCCGGCGAAACCTTCGGCTTCCTCGGGCCAAACGGCGCGGGCAAGTCGACGTTCATCGACACCCTGCTCGGATTCGTCGCCCCGAGCGACGGCACGCTGTCCGTGTTCGGCCACGACTGCCAAGACGACGGCGTCGCCGTCCGCGAACGCCTCGGCGTCTTGCCGGAGGGATACGCTCCCTTCGACGCCCTTTCGGGCCGCCAACACGTCGAATACGCGATCCGATCGAAGGGTGTCAACGAGAACCCCGCCGATGTCCTCTCCCGCGTCGGCCTCCGTGACGACGCCGCGAGACCGGCCGCGGACTACTCGAAAGGCATGTGCCAGCGGCTCGCGCTCGCGATGGCGCTCGTCGGGGAGCCGGACCTGCTCGTCCTCGACGAGCCGACGACCGGACTCGATCCGAACGGCGCCGCGGAGATGCGGACCATCCTCCGCGAGGAGGCCGACCGTGGGGCGACGATCTTCTTTTCGAGTCACGTCCTCGAACAGGTCGAGGCGGTCTGTGACCGGGTCGGCATCCTCCAGAACGGCCGGCTGATCGCCACCGACACCATCGCCGGACTGCGTGATTCGATCGGCGGTGGCACGAAACTGGTCATCACGCCCGACCGGGTCGACAACGGGACCCTCGACGCCGTCGAACGGGTCGAAGGCGTCGAGACGGCGGTCGAACGCGACGGCGCCATCGAGGCAACGTGTACGAACGATGCGAAGATGGACGCGCTGGTCGAACTCCACGACGCCGGCGTCGAGGTCGTCAACTTCCGCACCGAGGAAGCGTCGCTCGAGGATATGTTCGTCGAGTTCACCGGAGGCGAGCGGGCGTGACGTGGCGCGTGATCGCCCGTCGGGACTGGCGGGTGGTACTCGATGCCCGACTCCCGAAGGTCGCGCTCGTCGGCCTGATCAGCGTCATGTCCATCGCGGCGTACGTCTACCCCGTCGTCGGCACCCCGCCGATCACGACGAGTCGGTTCGGCGCCTTCGTCGGTGGGTGGCTTGGGGGGTTGTTGGCCCCCATCGGCGTGTTGTTCGGATACGGCGCTATCGCCCGCGAACACGAATCCGGCGCACTGCGGCTCGCACTTTCGATGCCACACGGCCGATCGACGCTCGTACTCGGACGATTCGTCGGCCGAGCAGGCGTGCTTGGAGCCGCCACCGTCGTCGGGATGGCGATTGCGGGTGTCCTGGTCGTCTACCCGTACGGGACGCTGCAACCGCTCCACTTTCTGGCGTTCGTCCTCCTGAGCGTCGGCCACGGCGCCACTTGGGTCGGGATCGGCGTTGCAGCATCCGCGCTGGTCGCGACGAACCGACGGGCGCTCGTTCTCGGCGTCGTCGCGCTCTTCGTCTTGGTCATCGTCTGGGACGCCGCTACTGCAGGAGCCGAGGCCGGGCTAGTGGCGGCGGGGGTCACCGACGGTCCGATCCGTACCGCGGTTCGGGTCAGCCCTCAACTCGACCCCGGGAGCGCCTTCGAGACGCTCGTTACCGCCCTGACTGCGAGCGATCGAGGGGCTGGCGCGTGGTACGACGGGCCGACGCTCGCGCTTCCGGTCTTCGTCGGCTGGCTCCTCGGTCCACTGTCGGTAGCGATACTCCGGTTCGAGTGGAGGGACCTCGCGTGACGTGGCGCGACGTCGCCCTCCGGGACGTTCGTGCCGCCAGCCAGTCGATCGGCATCTGGATCGTCAGCGGGGTTCAGATCCTCCTATTCGTCGGCCTCGCGGCCGTCGAATTCGTGCCCAACGACGGCGCGTTCCCGACGTACCTCGATAGCCTCACCGGGGTCGTCGCGGTGACGGCTCCGCTCGTCGCACTCCTGCTCGGGTACAAATCGATCCTCGCGGAGCGTGCCGGTGGGCAACTCCGACTGGCACTCTCCGTCCCCCACTCCCGCCGGGACGTTGCAGTCGGCAAATTCGTCGGCCGGAGCGTCGTCTTCTCCGTGCCGACGGCGCTCGCGCTCTGTCTCGCCGGCGGCGTAGCTATCGTGCTTGCCGACGGCGGCGTGCCGTGGCTGTGGCTGCCGTGGTTCGTCGGTGTAACGGTACTGTACGGGGTCACGTTCGTCGGTGTGGCCGTCGGCGTCTCGCTGTCGACGGCGACTGGTCGACGCGTGACCGTCGGTACCATCGGTGCGTATCTGGTGACGGTCGTCCTCTGGGAGGACCTCCATACGGCAGTGCTGTTGATCCTCCATCGGTTCGACACGGCGGTCACGAACGACATGCCGGGCTGGGCTCTCTTCGTCCGCCTGTTGGCCCCGAGTGAGTCCTTCGACCTGCTCGTCCGGACCGGGTTCGCCGTCGACCGGGCCGGTCGGTACGTCGACAGTGGCGTCGCGTACGTCGCTTGGCCGGTCGCGCTCGGACTGCTGGTCGCGTGGACGCTCGTTCCCGTCGCGCTCGGCTACTTCCGGTTCAAGACTGCGGATCTTTAGCGGATGTGGATTCGTTGGTGTGCGGGGCTTGGCTCCGTTTGTAGCAGTTCCGGGCAGCCCCGTCGAAATTCGCGACAATCATTGCTAATCGACGACCGAACAGGCGTGTCTCGGGATGTGCGCTGAGATGATCGGCTCTCGGAGTGGCCGAAAAAAATGAGCAGTTTGATGTAATATTCCTGTGCGGTCATCTGAGGGAGCGATCACACGACGGCAAAACAAAACAATCGGGAATCATCCTCGCTCGGATTCGCTGACTTTGAAACAGAGCGAATCGCCCTTGTTTCGCGCAACACCGGGGCATGATATGGGATTGATTGGCCGCCTCAAGATTGGGTTCGCCATGGCACGAAGAAGTGGCCGGGTGCTGCGATCCTATCCGAGACTTCTCGCGTTCCCGCTGCTGGGCGGACTCTCGGGCGCCGCATTCATAGCGACGCTGCTGGGTGGTCTCTACGTGATGGGTCCGTTGCTTCAGGGCCCCGGTCCGGCGATGTACGCGACGCTATTCGTCGCGTACCTCCTCGAGACGTTCGTTGCGTCGTTTTTTACCGCGGCACTGGTCGCGGCGACGCGGACTGTCTTCAACGGTGACGAGCCGTCGATTGGGGGAGCGCTCGCTAATGCTTGGCAGCGGAAACTACCGCTGTTGGCTTGGTCGCTCGTTGCCGCAGCCATCGGCATTATCATTCGGCTGGTCGAAAATGAAAACAATATCGTCACCCAGATCGTCGCCGGAGTCTTCGCAGTCGCGTGGAGTGTGATGACGTTCTTTATTATCCCGGTAATTGTTTTCCGGGATCCGTCGGTCACGGAGATGTTCAAGCAAAGCGCACGGACGTTCAAAGATACGTGGGGCGAGTCTATCGGTGCGCTGGGAACGATCGATGTGGTAACGTTCCTCTTAGTGCTTGCCGGCATCGTTCTGGGAGGGCTGACTTTTGTCGTGACGACCGGGTTGGGGACAGGCCAACTGCTGGCCACGCTCCTGATCGGCGCCACTGCCGTCAGCGTCGGCCTACTCATCGGGAAGGCGCTCAGTGGAATCGCCAGAACGGCGTTGTACCTCTACGCGACTCAAAACACTGCTCCCGAACGCTTCGACGACATGGATTTCAGCAAAATATAGTCGCTTCAGTCTTGTTTAAACCTTCAGTAGTTGATGTGTTTCGACTCGTTTGCTGAACACAGGGCGCAATTCTTGCACGAAACCCAGACCGATGTGCAAGTACGAAAACGACGATGCGGGGAAACCAGATTCAGCTCTTGCCAGTCGTGTGAACGTCGAAGCGAGTACCGCCCGCGTCACTCTCGCCGACCGAAATCGTCCACCCGTGGGCCTCGACGATCCCCTCGACAATCGAGAGGCCGAGTCCCGTCCCGTCTCTGTTCGTCGTATAGCCCTGCTCGAACACCTCCTCACGATCTGGCTCTGGGATACCGGCACCTTCGTCCGCAATGAAGAATCCCGACACCGCCCCCGTCTCATCGGAGAGCAACCCGACATGAATCCTGATCGGTGGGTCGTTGTGTTCCATAGCGTTGCGAAAGAGGTTCTCGAAAACGTGTCGGAGGCGGTCACCGTCCGCCTCCACTTCTACATCGTCTGGGATATCCACGTCGAGTTCGACGTCGTCGCTACTGACGGCCGCCCAGCTGTCAGCGACGACCCCCGCCAGCGAGACGGGTTCGGGGACATCGACACTCTCGCCCGCTCGTGACAGGGTCAGCAAGTCGTCGATCATCGTCTCCATCCGCTCTACGCTTTTGTCGATTGGTTCGACGTGTTCATCAGATCCCACCCCCCGAAGGAGTTCCGCCCGACCCTTGATCACATTCAGTGGGTTCCGCAAGTCGTGACTCACCATGCCGGCAAACTGGTCGAGTTTCTCGTTCGACCGTTCGAGCGTTCGTTTGGTTTCTTCGAGTTCCTGTTCTCGACGCTTCTGTTCAGTAATGTCACGGATGATTATCGAGCGTCCCAGTGTTGTCTCCTCGGGTGGGCCAAGATGGATCACTTCGACGGTGTAGTAGCTTCCGTCGAATTCAACAGGTGGCTCATGTTTGGAATCACTGGCAGTAACTGTCCAGTCCCACTCTCTGAGCGTGGGATAGTCCGCAAACAGTTCGTCGATGTGGTCGCCGACAACGGTGCCAGCGTCGTCCACATCGAATAGCTGACAACTCCGCTTGTTGAGATCGATCACTCGATGATCCTTGTCAAGCGTCACTACACTCGCGTCGAAATGGTCGAAAACTGTCTCCCGCCCGATGGGTATCAGATCGAGGAATCCAGCCCGGAGTATCGCCCACGCGATGAGGGCTCCAGAGATCATGAACATGACTGGCGTCAGATTGAATTGGACATACCCGAACTGGAAGGCGAGGTTCCCGACCAAGGGCCCCAGAGCGGAGAGAATGAGCGCTCCAACCTGCACTCTGAACACGGTGGGTGACTGAGCCCCCCGACGAACCAGAAGACCGATTCCGGCAAATAGTAACAGATTCAGGTACAGTTGGTTCGCCAGAGCAACGCTGGTGAACTCCCACGCATAGCCCGACAGCGTACTCGAATCTGGGCCGACTGGCACCCAGAGATACTCCACATTGATCACCGCGAGAGCGCTGACAACCGCTGGAACGAGTACGACTCCGGTTGAGATTCGTTTTGAGACCGGATTTTTAATGCCAGTGTATTCGATCACGAGCAAAAAGAATCCAACAGTCGCAAGTCCCGCACCGAGCGGGTTGAATCGAGTGACAACGAAGACAGTTGGTGTTCCACGGACAACCGAGACTGTAAGCTTTACTGACACATAGAGCAGGGCACCTGTAACGAGAACAAAAAGCGGCTTTGCGCCCGGTCTGTCTCGGTGCCTAGCAGCCTGGTACAGTAAAAACAGACCGACCACGAGGGAGAGGAGGAGCAAAGCGCGATACGCAGTCAGCCACGGCACTGCCATACTAACCCGGACAATTGCATCACAATTGTCTGTTGCGGTTGGAATATCATCTGTGAAAGTCAAAGCCAACGCCAGCGAATCGAGACGTGCTGACTACAAGCTCTACATTCAGCAGCGTGGTCCTATCAGCTGTTACGAGCTTCAACAGAACCTCGCCTTCGTCTGTCATCACTCACCAGGCAGTCCCTCGTCTTCGACCGATACACGGGATGATGGTCCGTTGTCGTGATCCGCAACCGGTTTTCATCTGAACAGCCACCAGAGCACCTTCTGACGCTCTGATCCGGAATCGGCTGGGGGAGATCGCACAGGCTCTGACTGCTTTCGGCTACTGTCGTCTCACGACAACCGTGTCTGCGACGAGGTCACCGACCCGTTGGTTGTCGTCGGTACCCAGTATCAGCACCATCGCAACCAGATTCGCCGTCGGGTGTGCGTCGACAATCCACAGTAGGTTCCGAAGTATCGACGCGCCGACCGCACAGTTGGAGCCATCCGACGTGACGACGACGAGTCCTAACAGGTACTTTCCGGGCGTGTACCCGTACAAGCCCTCAAGCAAAAAGCCGTAGACCAACGTTGCGACCATTCCCACGAACACCAGTAGAAGGGACCCGGCGTCGTCGAGAGCCGTCCCGGCGAGGACGGCCATACCCCAGATCAGCCCCATGAGGACCGAATCGATGACATACGCGAGTACCCGGTGCCAGATCACATCTCCGCTCGTTCCGAGTTTCGGGGTCGGATATTTCTTCATATCGCTCTTTGAGTGTTAGAGGTCGGCATACAGTTTGGTCAGGCCACATTCCGGGCAAAGGAACGTATGAAGTGGTGTCTGATACCCGATGCCGAGCCGCTCCAGTACACCACCTTCCCTGTCGGTTTCGACGTAGAGGTTGCCGACTCCTTCGGCGGTTACCGCCGTTTTCCCCATCTGGACACCACAGTCCGGACACTGGCGCTCATCCATTGGTCTCAGCTCAGTATTGATGCCAATTCGTAAAAGGCCACATTCGAAATTTCGTGCTCGGAAACACGCTGGGACCGAACTTGGTCGACGCTCTCCAGTAAACTGACGAGCCTGGGAGTACGAAACTCTCCGTGCCGACGGAACTATAGTAGCGATTGAAAGTCATTGCACAGCTGATCGCAGTACGGTGTACGATCGGCTGGGCAACCAGTTTCAATCGCTACGATAGGAGTCAGCTGTGACCGGATTGAACGGAGCTGTTTCTGAGACTGGAACAGTGACCGGTGGTTGATACACTAGTCAGACTATCATTATGATATGACTCGGAGTCAACAGTTCAGTACTGCAGAAGCTGGCGGGTGGTCACTCGCGAACCGTCTCTTCGGCGTCGGCTTTCGTCGTGAGACCTACGCGAACTTGGCGTATCTGCTCGCCCGGTTTCCACTTGGCATCGCTTACTTCACGATCTTGATAACCGGTCTCAGTCTGGGGGTGGGGTTGGTTCCGATGGTCGTCGGCATCCCGATACTGGCCGGTGTTCTCGCGCTCGGCGGCTACATCGGAGTGGTCGAAGCGGAGCTCTTGACCCGGCTCTGCGAGCGTGACGCCTCCGTCAACCTCGCCGACCCTCGCGAACAGTCGGTGACGGAGTATCTGAAAACTGTCGCGACCACCTCTCGCAACTACCTTCTCGTCGGGTTCGGGTTTGTGTCGTTTGTCGTCGGTATTCCGTTGTTCGTTGCCATTACCGTCGTGTTTTCGATCGGGGTCACGCTCGCAGCTACGCCCTTCCTCTACTGGATCCCCGGTGCCGGATACGACGTCACAGGCCTCCGTGGCACCATCGAAGTCGGGTCGTTGACTGTCGACGCTGGGTCTTTGTTCGGAGCCAGCATCAATACGCTTCCGGAGGCACTGGCCGTATCAGCGGTCGGTGTCGTCGTCTGTCTCGCAGGCCTGCACGCAGTCAACCTGAGCGCTTGGCTTCTCGCCGGACTGACCGAGCGCCTACTCACGTTCCAGTTGGAGTGATCGTTCCCCGTTCCAATACGGGGCCGATCTGTCGCAACACACGGCGGACCAACGTCAGAGGCGCTCAACAGCTCGCTCGGCGAACACGCCGACGAGCGCGATGCTCCCGCCGATGACCGTGTAGAGCGCCAGGATCGCACTGATCCCGTAGCCTTGGAGATAGCCGATGCTCGCTAGCCAGAGCATCGCGAGAACGCCGCTCAGTCCTCCGGTGATGGCGGGCGTCAGTTCCTCCGCTGCGAGGTTCACGCTCTCGCATACGTGCCGCCCGGGCATAATAATTGGAGCACTGTACGTTCGTCACTCCTGATGCTGAAGCACCGTTTCGACGGCGTCATCCTGCAACCACACCCTCGCGGCCCCGATCGGAAGGACATACGCTAACAGTACAACAGGCCCCGATACTATATCGGGGAGGACAAACGCGGCTGTCAACACGACGACGGTGATGGGTACGATCACGTACAGGGCGATGATGGCAAACCTGGCGACCGGACGAGGGCCGAGTTCGAGGGCCTCCGCTGGCGATCAGTCCCGATACGAGTGATCGACGAGGAACTCACCCAGACACGTCGTAGTTGTGTGACACAGATAGCGAGTATCACGAGGCTGGCTGTCGGGGAGAGCAACGACGAGACGCTCCGATCTACGACTGAGACAAACATAGCAACAAAAAACGAAAAGAAAACAGCGTACGCAAACATGTTATTCAGGATCAGACCAACGTTTCGCGGATATATCGGCGGGAGAAGTGGAACCGGTTGCACCGGGCTTGGGTCCTCACGCCACTTGTCAGCGTCGTGATCTTCCACCGGCTGTGCTGCAACCAGTGCGACGATCGCGAATAGAACAGCGACGACGACGATTTCACTCAGATAAACGAATATCAGCTCAACGACATCCCACTCGAAACATAGGATCCCATAGTGAGCAGTAGATGCATACCGATCGGCGAAAGGTAACCCGGAGGGATCCCGAGCCGTTCAGCGATCCCTGTTTCAGCCCTCCGCAACATCGCTGGTCTGTCGTTCAGATAGCGGCGCCGTACTGTTCGTTTCGCTCGACGACGGCGTACCCTTGCGCTTCGAGCGCTTCGTCCCAGTACCGGTTCGCGACGATCCGTTGTGGAATGCGCCGCAGGCCGAATCGCCGATCCGCCGTATACTCGTACTCGACGACGGTCCCATCGTCTCGCGTGTCGACGGTGACCACGTACGTCGACCACGGCTGGCCGCCCACCGTGAGTTCCAACTCGATCCGACGGCCGCCATCCGGCGTACGATCCGTCCGTGTCTCGACGGTCACCTCGACCGACCGCAAGCCGAGCAGATACGAGAGCCGGTACGTGACCCTCCCGTCTCCGGTGAGAATCTCGTCAGCGATTCCCCACTGAAACACGAGGATCGGCGGTGTCGGTCCCGTGAACGACTCGGCGACGGATTCGGCGTCCTCGTCGGTTCGAAGACGGACGGTCCCGCGTGATTCGATGATCGGGGCACGTGCGACGACGATCAGCAGTACCCCGACGACGACTGCGGGTACCAGCGACGTTGCGACGAACGTGCCGAGGAATCCGGCCGCGGCGAGCACGACGAGCAGCGCACTCAGCGGTCGTTCACGTCTGAGATATCGCTGCGCGGCGGCGCGTGCCTCCCGTGGCCGGTCGACAGTTCGTGTGGAGGGCATCGCGAGAACGTTATGCCGATAGTCAATTAGTAGTGCTGATGGAACGGAGCCGACGTAATGGTATACCAGGCACGGGAGCGGTGACTCTCCCTCGCAGGGAGGCCGTACCGACCAATACAGGAATCGTTCAGAATCCGCGCTCCGCAAACGCCGTCCGTGCCCGTTCGTATGCCGTCTCACCGCCACTCGTGTAGAGCGACGGGAGATTCACGCGACGCCGATAGGTCGTTTCTCCCTCGGTGTACGTGATAATAAGCCGGGGGCGTGTCAGTCCTTTCTGGCCATCCGTTGCAGAGACCTCCTCGATCGTGTCGAGTCGAATCCGATCCGGCGATCGGAATCCACGCACGCGATCCACCAGCCAGAGCACGATCATCAGACCAACCACGACAGCTATGAGTAAGAAATCGCCACTGCGGACCGCGCTGACGGTCCACCAGAGTCCGATTGGAAATGCAAGTATGTATCCGACAAAGATTCCGTTGTGCCACCACGTCCCACTCTGCCAATATTCTTGATAGAGCGACTGAATGTATCCGGAAAACGACTCGTCGAAGTGCACACAATCCTCGGAGAAGCATGCTGTGCCGCGTTTTGTCGGAAACGACTCGATGGAGGACATACGAGCACCCCTTGGCTATTCGGAACGGTCCGTATAACGTTGCATCACTCCACATTCCGGATAGGGGGGTGCGGAGAGCGGAAGTCGATGCCCGACACCGAGCCAGTCGAGCATACCACCGTCTCTTTCAGTTTCAATATAGAGGCCTCCGGCCCCCTCAGCAGTTACGTTCGTCTGCTCCATTTGGACATTGCAATCCGGACAATAGCCTGCTCTCATTAGCGTCATACCGAGATATGCTATCGATCCGTAAAAAATTCGAGCGCTGTTTCGGAGGCCGAAACGCTGCTCTCGGCACGTTTTTTGGCCGAATTCAGAGGTTATCTCCCGCGTGGCGATCCCCGAGGTCCCCGGCCCGAGATTCGTCTCTCACGTGGAAACGAGCATCCATGCTTATCAATTGCCGACTCGGATTTCGAATATGCCCATCCCGATCGATAATTCCCTCCCTCCTGGTGAATCGAAAGCACGGATTGCTGCCGCATTCGTCACGACTGGCCTGTCACAGTGGTTCGGCGCTCGATACGCTCGCGGCTCAGCCATCGGAGCCCGAACGGGTCGCTGACCGATGGGGGCTGACGACTGGACCGCCGTCGGCAACTGGTCGGAGACGCTATCACGGGAGCAACAATCCCTGGTTCACGGGGCGCTCTGGTTCGCCGTCGTTTCGCTGACTGCGTTTCTGCTCACCGAGAGAGCTAGTATCGAAGCACTCTCTGTTGGTGCGATAAGTGGTGTCCTGTACGCAGGGGTGGTGTACGTATGGAACCCGTACTGAACGGAGTCGGCCGACGTGTCGAACCGCCTATTTTCGTACTATGACCGATCGGGCCCCCGAGGTAGCACTCCCCGTCGCCGGACTGTTCGGAGTGGTGAGTGGTTCCGTCGTCTATCAGTTCCTCCTTCCGGATTGGTTCCCCGCACTCGCCACGGCAGCGACCTACGCCGGGGCGGCGTATTTCTACCTCGCGTTCGACATCCCCCTCCTCGGGATGCACATTGAGTTCACCGACCGTGCAGACAGGGCCGGCTACGCAGTCGGACTGTTCGGCGTGAGCGTCGGACCGTTGGCGCTCGGCGAATACGTCGGGCTGTCGAACTCGGGCGTGATCGGCGTCGTCGTGTGGCAAGTCGGGCTGCTCGCGTTCTTGCTCCTGTCGGCGACCGCTGTTCACCGGCGGTCCTGAATCGACGGGGTCACGCCGTTTGGATGGCTGTTCGGTCCAGTTGATCCCTTATGAGACAGCCGCCCGGTCCGTCTCAGCTCGCCGTATAGAGGAGTTGTACGAGGACGGCGGTCATCCCGGTGGCGATCAGGAACGCCCAGCCGGTCACGCGGACGCGCCGTCCGTACTCGGGTAACTCGTCGCTCTCCGTCCCGAGTATCGTGACGAGCCGACTCGGATGTCTGAACGGACTCGGCGGCCTCGGCTCGGGGAGCCGCCGCCGGAGCCGTCGATAGCGACTAAACGACTGGACGCCGTACAGACACAGCGAGAGGATCATGCCGACCCAGAAGCCGGCCCCCGCGAGCAGGGGGAAGCCGACCGGTCCGAGGAGGTCGGCCTCGACCGGTCGTGCCGACCCCTCGGCCAGGCTCAGGATGCCGAACGCCAACCCGACCATCGAGAGCCAGAACGCCACGAAGCAGACGAGGAGTGACCATTTCGACAGTCGACGGAGCGTCCCGTCGTTGCGCTGGATCCACGTCCGGGACGGTGGCGACCGCACCTCGCGTTCCGGGCGGAGTTCGTGTCGGCCCGGACGCTTCTCCCCCAGTCCGGCCAGTACGACGATACACAGCAGAACGCCCCCGATGGCAAACGCTCGCGTCGGCCACGGGGTCCGCTCCCCGATCAGGAACGCGTCGCCCGGAGTGGACGGCCGGACGTACGCCCGGACCGTCGTCCCCGGCTCGAACGACCGAACGACGGACTCCGCTTTCGACCGATCCGAGTAGGTACGAATCGTCGGGCCCGGGAACACCTGCTCGCTCGTATACGTCTCACCCTGATACTCGTACGTGTACTCGATCTCCGGTTCGTAATCGATGCTTCGCCGGCTATCTATCCGCTCCACGTGTGCACTATCGACCGTTGCTTGGACGGTGACGGCGTTGTTGACCGCCTGTCCCTGCTGGACGTAGCTGTATCCACCGGCCCCGATGAGGGTAACCGCCAGGACCAGTAGGTACACGCTCTTTCGTGAGAGGTGGAGGGTGGTGATTCCCACGGGCAGTTCCATCTCGGTCGCGAATATGGCAATCCAACAGTATGAGAGTGATGTCTGCCGCACGTGTATCCCATCCTCAATCTAGCGTGCGAGCGGCAGCCTCGACCGCGAGTGCGGTCAGGGTAAACGCCACTGCAGCATCGAGGAGGCTTCCGGCCCATCCGGAGACGACGGTCAATAGCCCAACGTAGGTGACGAACGTGGCCGTACACCCGACACTCACCCCGACGACCGCGGAGGCGAACCGTGTCCCCAACAGGTCGTGTGACGTGAGCGTCGTCGGCGTCGAGACGCCGAGGGCTATCAGTCCGAAGAATCCGGCGACGCCCGCACTGACGCGGAGCTGAATCACGTATGCACCGACGACCGAGAGGACAATGGCGACGGTGATACCTACATTCTCCGGCGTGACGAGTCGGACTCGAAGGTCGCGGATGGAGGGCACGTCCCGGGCTTCGTGTGACGCCTCATAAACCCTGTCCGGTGCGGGTCGCCGTCGTACGGTTCGGTCAAGGTTCGCTGCTGTCACTGAGGAGCCCACACGTAAGCTACGACCGCCGTCGCCGTGAGAGATATCCGACACTGGTATTCTTGAGGATAGCTTCGATAGGACACGGTGGTGCCATCGTACGTGCCCTCCGATACGTCCCGAGCGGACTGGACGAGCCCGGAATACGTTGCCACCGTCGTTGGAGTCCTCGCTACCGGCGCGCTCGTGTTCTTCGCCGCGCTTACTCGATCCAGTCCGGCGGTTGACGACGTGATGTTCGTGGTCTTGAGTATCACCGTTCCAGTGACCCTCGCTTACGAACTCGCCCGCCGCTGGCGATGACCGGTGGCCGTTCGTACGAGCCGTTATGAGGCCGAGCAGGAGTTCCCGTCTACGACTCGATTGACATATGCGCGTCAGCCCGCCGATGGAGTGGGAGCGGCGTCGTGTCGGCAGCGTCGCGGCCGTCGCCAACCTCGTTCCGCTGGTCGGCGTCCTGACCCTCGGCTGGGATGTCTACTCGCTTCTGGTGCTCTACTGGATCGAGGGACTGGTGACGGTGTTGCTAGCTGCAGCGAAATCACTGTTCGCCGAACGCGGCTCGCCAGGGCTTCCCGATATCGAGCCGCTCCACGAGCTTCGTGAGAAGCGTGGTGGCTGGCGTCCCGTCTCCCGGCTGCCTGCGGTCTATCCGCGGAACGTCCCGTTCGCGGCGTCGATACTCGGGTTCTGGACCGCCGCCGTCCTCCCGGTGAGCGTCCTCTACTGGCTGACGGCGGCACCGGCGATACGCCCGTCGCTGTCCCTGCTCGTCGGCGGTGTCGGGCTGGTGATCACACAGCTCCACGAGTTCCAGTCCGACTATCTCGCAGGACAGGAGTACGCCGACGTCTCCGCACAGGAGATCCTGCGTGAACCTCTACAGCTCGGCCTCGTGATTCTCGCGTTGGGCCTGATCGCGAGCGCCGGCGATCGATCCGGTGGGCTGGTCCTCCTCACCGGCATCGTCGTTGTCAAGACTACGACCTCGGTCTATCGGATCGTCACTGATCACACGGACCTCCCAGTGCCGTCCGTCCTCGATGGGGCGTTCGACGGTAGCCACGCCGAGCCACTTCCGGATGTCGACACTCCGGACGGACCCATCCGTGGACGGGTATCCGTCGACGCGGCACCCGTCCTGCTCGGCAGCCTCCCGATGGTCGTGTTCGGGTTTGCTCACCGGTCCACGTTCGCTATTCTGATCGGGGTGGCGTTCGCCGCACTCTCCGGTGGGTCGGTCTGGCTCGTCTTGGGGCTACTGTTCGTCCTCGTCGTCGCCGGCGCGCGTATCGGCAGCTACTACCTGCGGTACGGGACGATCGAGTACCGACGGTACGAGGAGCAACTCGTGGCCTACGATACGGCGCTCGGGGCCGTTCAGTGGACCGCCCCGGTGGACTCGGCGACGTTCTCGATCCGCAACGCGATTCCGGACCGACTGCTCAACACCGGTACGCTGGAGGTATCAGGGGCCGCCCCCGACGACCGTGACGCCCAACTTGGCCCGGTTACCGATCTCGACGCCACGATTGAGACACTCGAACTCCCCGCAGCGGACCCCACTCGCCCCGAACGAGATTCGGCCGTCATCGCGTCCGCCCTGGTGCTTGCACTCTTCTTTCTCGCCGTTCCCGCTGGTCTCGCTTTCAGCCCGAAAGTCGACACTGCACAGCTGATCGGACTCGCCATCGGCGTTGGACCGATTTTTCTGCTGCCGGTCGTACTTATGATCTGGGTGGCACTCAGGCGAGTCTAAGGGGCTGTCTGTCGTATTGGCGAGCACCGGACCGGTTCCTCAACGGGAAAGGAAATGTCGATCCGGTTGGAATTCGCACTGCAACTCAGACGGGAACCGACCAGGCAGTGAGATTCGAATTGTCGCTCCCGAGACACGAATACGATACCCTATCCCCGGATAATGACGACCACCGAGAGTGACACTGGCGGCCGGGGCGTTACGTGGACGGTGTTCCCGGATCACGACGCCGACCGATTTCGGCTCGTCGTGTTGCGTCTCGCTGACGGCGTTCCCGTGGTCATCGGACTCGCCGTACCGGTGCTACTCGTGTTTATGGTCGCGGACGGATTCGCGGTGGAAAACGTCGGAGGGGCCGTCCTCGTCGTCGTTCTCGCGCTCATCGGCGGTCCCGCGTCGCTGGTGTATCTCCTGCTCGCGGTCGAGTACGGCTCCGAGCGCGAGGTGCAGAAACTGACCCCGCCGATTGGATGGTTTCGCCTCCGCTACATACCAGTCAACCTGCTCGGTGGCGGCATCCTGCTCCTGTCGTCGGCAATCCAGCCGGTGATCCCGCTTGTGTATCCGATTGGGGTCGTCGTCTGCAAGAGGGCCGTCGACCTTCGATATACGGTCGGTCGGATAGATCCGAAAACGGCAAGCCTCCGGGAGGTAAGCGGTGCAGCAGCCGTGGAATACACCGATGACTGGGGGCTGGACACACGCGACAGGGAGGTGCGGACGTTCGACATCCCACCTCTCGGGCGTGTCTACCAGTGGAAAATAGGCGATCATACCGTTTTCGTCCCCCGATATCAGTCCCGAAGACGGTGGGTCGACCGCTCGTACTCGTCGTCCCGAACGACATCGCTACCGAGGCCAAGACGGCTCTCGATACCGTGGTCCGAACGGACGACTGGGTCCCCGGGCGACGGACTGGACCGGGCAGTTCGAATCGTCCTCGGGGGCCTCGGGGGACTCTTTATCGGGACGACGGGAGGATTCGCCGTTGTCGAGGACGGCGCCTTTCCCATCGTTGCCTATGTGGCCGCGACACTCGGGCTATTGGTGTAATGATGCTCTTTCTCGCGATTCGCGGGTGAGCTGCCGAAGCAGTGTATTCTTTAGACAATTCAGGACACTGTGTCAAGTACCAACTGCATTGAGACGACCAGTCTCAACTACTGTCGTGAACGATTCCGTATAGCGATGTGAGATTTATCGGCTGTGACTCCGCAGAAGTTGAGACTGGGGCTCTCAATGCATACGCGTTGGAATTGTTGCTCGGAAGAAAACTGAAATGACTCATCAACCGGTCTCATGCAGCGCATTTCTGACCTAGCAACGGTGAGTGATTCCTCCGGGTAGAGAATCTCCCCCTTCGTTTATCGTGACTTCTCACGTACTCGTACGTATGGGAGAACTCGAAACTGAAGCCGAGAAAACGCGGTCCGAAATTGCATCGTACCTCCGCGAACTCGCCGAGCAACTCGACGTCGACGACGCTGTGACGCTCGAACTCGGTGGGCAGCAGGTCCAGTTGGACCCGACGAACCCGGTGACGTTCAAACTGGAAGGCGAGTCGGACTGGTCCGAAGGGGACACCGAGGCAAAACAGAGCATCGAGTTCGAGCTCGTCTGGTGGCGTGAGGCCCAGACGGCAGAAGAAGGGGCGTTGGATATCACTACCGAGGGTCAGTAACACCCATTCTTCCCTCAGTCCATCCTATGTACGACCAGATTCTCTTTCCCACAGATGGGAGCGAGCCAGCAGAATCGGTCCTCGAGTACGCCCTCCAGATAGCCTCCGAGCACGAGGCAACGACCCACGTCCTCAATGTCGTAGACACCAGCCAAGACAGCCCTCCCAGAGTACAAGAGGGTGTGAGTGACGCTCTGGAGCAGGACGGAACTGAGATCGTGAACGAAGCAGCACAGCGCGCGACAGAATACGGTATCGACGTGGTCTCGGAGGTACTCCACGGTGACCCTTACGAGGCGATTGTCGAGTATAGTACGCAGTCAGCCATCGAGTTGATCGTGATGCCGACCCACGGACGGCGTGGATTGCAGCGGTTTCTGCTGGGAAGCGTTACAGAGCGCGTTATCAACACCGCAGACATCCCCGTAATTGCAGTCAACCCCGGGACCCAACCGCTCACCTATCCGTGCCAGGAGCTTCTGGTTCCGACGGACGGCAGCCGTGGTTCGGAACTCGCAGTATCCGAAGGGGTCGCCCTCGCAAACGCAACTGGTGCCACGCTTCACATACTCCACGTTGTCGAGACTGGAAGCCTCGGTCCGGATGCTCGCTCTCTGGTGAAAGATGAGGAACTCACCACCCGAGCGGATGAGATCATCGCAGCCGCCATCGAGACCGCAGAGGCGGCGACGGTCGATAGCGTCGAGAGTGAAATCGAATTCGGTGTCCCGTCGAAAGAAATCCGGAACTACATCGATGCCCACGATATCGACTTTGCGATCCTCGGCACACACGGTAAGACTGATTTCAGCCGATACATGATGGGCGGGGTAAGTGCGAAAATCGTCCGAACGTCGCCAGTTCCGGTGATGTGGGTTCGAGAGCCGGACTCGAGTGGTGGGTGAAACGCCTCTGCTGGTGGGTGACAAACCACTTGAGAGGGATGCACGTAGGGACATACAGTACACATGTACGAGGACATTCTGCTCCCGTTCGATGGAAGCGATGGGGCTGCGGAGGCATTACATCACGCGGCTGAGATCGCACACTGGGCCGACGCCACGATCCACGTTCTGTTCGTCGCGGATACGAGACGCGATAGTGTCACGGTCGTCGAAACCGAGGTTGTTGACGCCCTCGTCCAAGAAGGTGAGGACATCGTTGAGGAAGCAGAAAAGACACTGACCACACTCGGTGTCGACTACGATTCCGACGTCGTCCAGGGACATCCAGCGCCGACAATCGTCGAGTACGCCGAGCAATACGAGTACGACGTGATCGTGATGCCAACCCACGGTCGGGAGGGAGTGTCACGATACCTTCTCGGGAGCGTCACGGAGAAGGTCGTCCGTCTGTCTTCGATCCCGGTCCTCACAGCGCGGATGCAGCCAGACGAACAATTGGTGTTCCCCTACGAGAACATCCTCATACCGACCGACGGAAGTGCTGGTGCGTCCCATGCTGCCGAGCATGGCCTCTCCCTTGCAGCGGCGCTCGATGCGACTGTTCACGTCCTGTCTGTCGTCGACGAGACGTCGCTAGGTCTGGACGTTCGCTCAACGATTTCGGGAGGGGAACGTGAACAGGCAGCGACCGACGCCGTTGACGACCTCGTGTCGGAGGCAGAGACACACGGCGTTTCGAATAGTGTCCGGCACGTCGAACACGGGTCCCCGATCGAGGTGATACTCGATACCATCGACTCGAACGGTATCCACGCCGTCGTGATGGGAACGACAGGGAGACGCGGGAGTGATCGAATCCTTCTCGGGAGCGTCGCCGAGAAGACCGTCCGCTCTGCACCAGTCCCCGTCATCACGGTTGGACAAGGGGAGTAGCGATTCTGTGAGATGGCTCGTGTCTATCGACCCCTGTGCGTACGTAGCTGATTTCAGGCGTGAGCCCTCGTGCTCACAGAGCACCGCAGTGCGCGCCAGCGAACGAGGAACACAGCCGGGTTGAGTGTAGCTTCAACCGTGGACTTGCGAGCAATCAAAATAACAAATTCAGGTCATCTTCCTGAAGCTGTGCAAGATTCAACGCGCGTATCTTGTAGCAAACTATCTCAAGAGTAGAACAGAGCGGAGTGATCAACACGATGAGAGGATAGTCTGGATCCGTTTCACAAGAATTATTCTATGCTCGTTTAGACTGAGGCTGTGTTCAGATGGTTTCAATCTAAGGACTTTGCGGTTCAGCTTATTATCCTTGCAGTGGTTTTTGACCCTCTTGGATTCATTGCTGGGTATACGATCGCCCCTTCGGTTGGTATCACACCTCTCTACGGTGGGTTGGCTGGATTAGTCGGGGGGAGTTTCATACTTTCGCTTCACGTGCTTTATACGGTAATGAGTCGGTGAGCAGTACAGAGGTTCTTCACAGCAGAACTGGAACTCGTTCCTGAACGTACAGAGGTATATCGCTCAAACTCGCTTTTGACCGTTCAGATTGTTTATTACTTGGTAGCTATACTGTGCTGGTACTAGAAGCCTGGTGGGTAGCCAACTATGAGATCGGAACTTCACCTGGACAGGCGGTCAGTGATGGGATCGGCTGCTGCCGCGGCGATAGCTGGACTTGCTGGGTGTGTCGGACTGCAAACTGGCGCTGAAGATCCCGCTGCGGCGGGAACTGACCCGTGGCCAGACCCGAAAGAAGGCCAACGCGAGGTGATGCTGCTCGGGACGAGTCATCTGGCACAGACTCCTGGGGACACGGCCAACACCTATGCCACTGATCCAGGGGACGTTCTCGGGAAGCAGCGCCAGCGTGAACTCGAAACACTAACTGATCGACTCGCAGAGTGGGATCCGGACCGGATTGCTGTTGAGGAGAGGGTCTCACAGCAGTCGGTCATTGACGATGCATACGCAGCATACCGTGACGATCCCGACACACTGAGTGCTGTCTCCGGGTGGGAGCGGGACAGAAGCAGCGAAATCGTTCAGGTCGGGTTCCGGCTTGCTGACAAACTCGGACACGACTCCGTTGCCGCTGTGGACTACTTCCAAAGTCCTGCGGCGCTGTTCACCGATGAAGAAAGACAGCAGTTGCCGGATTCGTTGGGACCCTTGCGTGTTGACCCCGACACCGTCGAATATCCGCTTCCAGATATAGCTGACCGGATCGAAGAGGAACAACAGCGTCTCAATGAAGGCTCACTGGTAGACCACTACAAGAGGCTGAATACACTTGATGTGGGGTCGTACGCCTGGGGAAACGACCAGAACTTCTACGCGATCGCGTTCGAGAACAGCGAACCGGGAGATTACACGATGGTAAAACTCATAACAGCGTGGACACAGCGGAACCTGCGTATTGCATCGAACATCTGGAACGTGCCTGAGGCGGATGACGAGCGAGTGCTAGTTGTCTATGGCGCCTCACACGTGCCGCAATTAGGACAAATGCTAACCGGCGCACCGATGATGGCACCGGTCAGTCCGTTGCCGTATCTTACGGACTGACGCGCACAACTTCTCTGCTGGCTCTGCTGACTGATCCTGCCTGATAGTGATTAGTTCGAATCTTTACCTGTAAGATACGGCCAAATGCTGGGTTCGCTGATTGCGTTCACTCCTCGTGAGATGTAGTCTTTCAGCGTCGAGAGATCAGGAACGAGTCGGTACTTGAACCACTCCTGCAACTGGTCCCAACAGCCTTCGACGGCGTTCAGTTCGGGGATTTTTGACGGGAAGTACCACACTTCGAGATCCTCCCCGCGTACGCACGAGACCGAACTGTCTCCGACAGTTTCGGTCTCGCGCTCACCACTCACGTGCTCCCAGAGATCCCGTGCCCAGAAGTAGCCCGCTCGGTCCAAAAACACCACTAACTTTTCACCGAACTGCTCTGTCAACGCCTCTAACAGCCGAATCCCGTGGTGCCGCGTGAGGTTCTCTTCGGTCCAGCAGAAGAAGCTGTCACCGTCGTCGGTGACAGCGCCCAGCACTGTCACCGACTTCCACGACGTTGCAACCTCTATTGTCGGATTTGAGCCAATCGGGTAGAAGCCACGTCGTTGAACGGTTCCAACGTGCTTGGTGAATTGATCGACAACAACGACGGTTTTCTCGGTCAGTTCGGGTCGTTTTTTTCGACTGTCTCTTGAAACTCAGCTTTCTCTTCAGGGTCGGCTTCGTGATGTTGAGGCCGTGCTGTCCGCAGGGACAGCCCGGCCTCTTTCAATAAGTCGTACGCGTAGGTTTCGTGGTATTCGACGCCGTATTCCTCTTTGGCGTGATGAAGCAAGAGTTTCGCTGACCACGCTTGCTGGTCGTAGCCAAGTTCGGTCGGCGGCTGTTGCAACTGTTCAAACAGTTGCTCACGGTCTTCGCCCTCGATTTTTGCTGGCCCTCCCGGCCGAGGAGCATCGTAAGGTGCCTGCTCGATCGGTTCTTCCTCGAACCGATCGAGCCAGTTGCGAATCGTCTTCTCGACAACACCGTGGCGGTCAGCAAGTGCATCCAGTTGATCGCCCTGCTTGCGCCCGATCGCCGCGAGAACACGTTCTCGCGGCTTCCCTTCGTCGATTTGATCCTTTAGCTCATAGAGTTCTTCGAGGGTGATGTCGTCGAGCCGACCCATTACCAACTTCAGTGTCTCTGTAGGTAAAACATTTCCCTAGACACTATGAGAGTCGGAGATGGAATTCTATACCGGATTCGCGCGTTCATCTCACGGCTATTTCGTTGCTGTCGAGGCGAAATGAACGGCGACCAACTGCTACATACAATCTCTACATCTGGCACAGCAGTTCCTGATAGAAACCGGATGAGATGGTTCCCTATCACCGGTCAGAGCCTTGCCCGAACAGTTGAGGTTCTTCGCGTCCTATTGGTAGTAGAAACCCGTGTCATCTACAACAAACAACTACGATATCGTGGTCTGGGGAGCCACAGGATTCGCTGGCCAACTCGTCGCCGAACATCTCACCAGTCACTACCCCGCTGCTGAACTGTCTGTTGCTCTTGGTGGTCGAAATGCATCCAAGCTCCGCCGACTCGCAGAAGGGCTTGCAAATGAGTCTGATCGAGAGGAGATCGCCATTGTCGTGGGTGATGCCACCAAACCGGCGAGCCTCCGTGAGATGGCCGGCCAAACAAAGGTCGTCTGTACGACAGTCGGGCCCTACACAACATACGGGACACCACTCGTCGAAGCCTGCATTGAGGCTGGAACCGACTACTGTGATCTCACCGGGGAGATTAACTGGGTTCGAGAGATGATCGACCGCTATCACGACGATGCTGTGGCTGCCGACGTGAAAATCGTCCACAGCTGTGGGTTCGATTCGATCCCATCCGACCTCGGGGTCAAACTGCTGCAATCGTACGCTACCGAGGAGTTTGGAGACTCTTGTGAGTTCGTTCGTATCTATCTCGAAGATGGAGAGGGTGGGGTGAGTGGCGGCACCTTAGCCAGTGCGGCCGAATTATTCGAAGCCGCCGCAACTGATCCGATTGCCCGAGAAACATTATCGAATCCGTACTCGTTGGCTCCACCGGGCGAACGCTACGGTGTCGATACAGGCGAACAACGACGACCACAGCGAGATTCCATCCGCTCGATATGGACGGCTCCCTCGCCGATGGCAGCCGTCAACGAACGGGTAATCCGACGGAGCAATGCCCTCTTGGAGTATCCGTGGGGCCGAGAGTTTCGGTGTACAGAGGTTATCCCAACCAGTTCTGGGATCGGCGGTGCCGCAGCAGCTGGCGGGATCGCACTCGGCTTGGGTGTCGGAACCGCTGCGATGAAGAGTCGGCTGCTTCGGCGTGGATTGCGTCGGTTCGTGTTCCCTGAGCCGGGCACAGGGCCCTCGGAAGCGGAGATTAAATCAGGTCACTTCTTGATTCGTGTCATCGGCCGAGGGACAACGACCGATGGGCCGTTCACTGTCGTAAGTGAGATCAGAGCCGAACTGGATCCTGGCTATGGCGCAACCGCCCGGATGCTCGGAGAGGCTGGGATGTGCTTGCTGCGAGGTGAGACGGAATCACCGCTAGACGGTGGCATTCTGACGCCCGCTTCGGGGATTGGTGATCCACTCGGTGATCGACTTCGGGATGTTGGCTTCACCGTGACCGCTGGTGCGTGGCAATGAGCAACACATCATGGCGATGACTCTCGGGAGCTAATCGTGGTCTTCAACCGCTTGCCGAAAAGCCGTGAGGACTAATTCTGCACACTGGAGCCTGCTGGGTGTCAACTCCATTCTAACACGTTCTTCGATGTATTCGTTATCCCACTCGATGATCTCAGAAACAGCGGTACCAACCATCTGTTCGGACAACAACGAAGCACCAGCTTGAGATAATGTACATCCATCTCCTGTAAAGCGAACGGCCTCGACAATGTTTCCTTCGTCGCTAAGAGCGACCTGAAGGGAGACACGGTCGCCATCGGGATGAGTTGGGCCGATACACTGCGGGTTCGTCATTTCGGCTTCGATATCAGGTGATTGGAGTTCACCGTAATTCCGTGGATTCCGTGAGTGATCCCCGAGCATCTCTTGAACGAGTTTGTCGTCCATGTCTCTCTGCAAGATCTACAAGATCAAGATTGCTCGGGAAATTGTTATCGGTTGAGTGCCTAATGAGATTTCTTCGGTCGCCGGTTGGAACTTGAGGAAGGTGCGTCTCCAGACCGTGAGCGTGTCTGGTTCCGCAAACACGGCGGTAATACTAGTGACCATCTATGATCCTCAACTCTTTGACTCAGAGCCAACAAGCCCAGATATCGGTACTTCCCAACCGGCGTAATCAACTGAATTGAATCGCCGATGTGATCACGGGAAAGTGTCTGGATCTGGATGTGTTCAAGATCCCCGATCCAGACGGGTACCTTTCGGCCTCGGACGTCAAAGACGTAGCGGAAGAAGTCATTGCTCCGCTCCCCTTGCCGGAGGTCAAGGAGGGCCCCCTCGCCCCCGGCGACATCTGGCTCGTCGTCATCTTGGCCTGTGTTAACCAGACCTCAATCTGGGAAACGTGCAAAGACACCGACGGAACACCCTGTGACGACACGACTCTCACGTATCTTCACACTCTTGACCGTGACTGGCTCGAAGTCTTTGCCAACCTTCTGCTTGGACGCCTCACCATGACGATTCTCGACCCGCCGGTCGAGAATCGTCTCTATCGACTTCATCGACATACCCCATCACGGCGATCACTACGCCGAGGAAGGCGAACTCTGCTCGATGGTTCCCAAAGACGGTACGACGACTTGCCACCGCTACTGTACAACCTATGTCGTCTCCAACGAGAAGCCGGTGACACTGGGGGTGCTGGCTGCGAGTCTGGGACCGCTGACGGGGTTCGTGATTGCCAACATCTTCGTGCTGGGCGGGGTGTTGCAACTCGTCCCGATCGGCCACGACGTGATTGCTGATGCAGTGCTCATTGCCCGCCAGCAGTAGCGTTCCAAGGAATGATCGAAGAATGATACCCGGGCCGACCGATCCACGAATCCACTAATGTACGACACCATCCTACTCCCGACAGACGGCAGCGAGGCGACGACCGACGCCGCACGCGTTCAGCCATGCCGAACGGTACGACGCCACGATACACGTCCTCTCAGTCGTCGAACTCTCCAGCGGGCTCGGAACCGCCGGGCGCGACGAAGAGAAACTCGACCGCCGGAAGCGCGAGCGGGCGGCAACAGCCGAACAGCTCGTCAAGGAGCACGCCCCCGAGGGCGTGGACGCGACCGTCGCCGTCGAGTTCGGAAGCCCCACCCGGGTCATCACGGAGTACGCGACAGAGATCGGGGCCGACCTCGCGGTCATGAGCACCCGCGCCCGGGGTGGCGCCGGGCGAGTCATCTTCGGCAGTGTCACCGAGCAAGTCATCCAGGCCGGCGATACACCCGTCCTGGCGGTCCAGCGCTGACGCCACTTGGAGTATTGTAACCGGCCGGGAACTGGACGCTCCCTGACCGGCTACGGAGGCTCGATTTCACGAGGAGACACTCTTAGTTCCTACGAGACTCGCGATCAGAGGACGCGCAGCCGGTAGCCCTCGGCGGCCGACTCGTCGGTGACGCGCCCCGTCTCGACGGCTGCTGTCAGGACCTCCGAGACGAACTCCTTCGGCACGCGAACGCCGATGAAGTCGTCCCCTTCCCGGGCCGTCGTCAGCCGTGCCATCGTCTTCTCGGTCCCATCATCGTTGTAGATGCTGCCGACTTTCTCGCCGTCGCGACGGAAGCGGAGTGTCACGTCAGTGGGTTCGATCGTCTCGAAGTTCACCTCGAACACGAACTCGTCGTCTTCGATTCGGGCGAGCAGGAGACCGGCGTGTTCGGTGACTGTCGTTCGCATGCACCCCGTTGTGGTGTTATGGCCTTACGCGTTTGTTCTCACACGGGGACGGCTTCGTCGTGCCGAGCGGGCGTCCCTCTCGACCACCGCTAGGAAGAGTTACCCATGTAATCAAAAACCGCCCGGATATCAAAATACCGACCATTAATCCACTTCCGAGTGCTAGCTCACCTATGAGTGAATCAACTGACGAACCGACAGGAGTAGCACGAGAACTGGACGAGAGCGGCCTCGGCCCCGGGGCGATGGCAGCAATGGGCTCCGTTGCGCTCGCTCTGTACTACTACTACGTCCGTGGTGAAAAACAGCGAGGGCAGTTCGTCGGGCTGTGGCCGGCGACGATACTTGGTCTCGCCGTCTACCTCAAGCTGGACCAGATGAAACAGATGTTACAAGACACCGGGAACTGAGGGCGAGGTGCCTCTGGCGACCCACAGTGCTTCGGGCCGAGGTGATGGTGTTTTGGCTGTCGACCTCCTGTAACACGTAATGAGTGAACTCCCAGAAACCCTGGCGGGCGTGTCCGACGTCGACTGTACCGGACTCCAGGCCCTGGTCACGGGATCGACGAGCGGAATCGGTCGCGCCGCCGCGCTGTCGCTCGGCCGACTCGGCGCGGACGTCGTCGTCCACGGCCGGGACCCACAGGCCGGCGCGGAAGTGGTCGAGGAACTCTCCCGGACTGGCGCCGACGCGACGTTTGTCCAGGCAGACTTCGCGAATCTTGAGGCGGTCCAAGATCTCGCGAGCGCTGTGCGCGAAGAGACCGAGGGGATCGACCTCCTCGTCAACAACGCCGGCGGGCTGTTCCGGAACGGGGGGCTGACCGACGCTGGCGTCGAGTACACCTTCCACATCAACCACCTGTCACCATACCTGCTGACGGCTGACCTGCTTGATCACCTCCGCGAGGGCGCCCGGATCGTCACGACTGCCTCCGACGCTCACAAGGGGGTCTCGCTGGATCTGGACCGGGTCCGGGGCGCCGATCGATACACCGGATTCAAAACATACAGCCACTCGAAACTCGCGAACATCCTCTTCGCCACGGAACTCGCCAGAAGACTCGACGCAACCGATCGCAGGGTCACCTCCAACAGTATCCATCCGGGCGCGATTCCGGGGAGTGGGTTCAGTCGGTTCCTCCCTGGACCGCTCCCAGGCCTGTTCCAGCGACTTGAAGCGGTCCCCGGGGTGACGTCTGTCGTCGACGGGGCCGCAGAAATCCTGTTCGTCGCCGTCTCGCCACGCGCTGCGGAGGTATCCGGGCGGTACTTCACGAACCAGAAGCCGCGCACCCCCTCCGAGGCCGCCCGGGATAGCGAGGCTTCCCGGCGGCTCTGGTCGGAGAGTGCAACGCTACTCGGCATCGACGAGCCACTGGCGGAACGCGACCGACAGCCCGTCGCGGCCGGCGATGGGACGACCCCGGGTGACGTCTGACTCCCCCAGCATGAGTCACGACCGTATTCACGCACGGGAGCCCGCTCACCACCGTGATCGGTGGTCGGTCGGGACGATCGCGTCGGTCGCAGAGCGAGACGGCCACTGTGTCGTCACGGTCACCCCCGAGGAGGGCAAGACGATAGACCTCGTCGTCACGCTCGCCGTTCGCGACCTGTTCGTGAGTCGGCTGGATATCGACGAGGAGGAGTCACCCGTCGGCGAGCGTGTCTGGTACCGGAAACACGGCGGTCACACGTCCCAGTCATAGACCTGGGATGCGTTTCTCGCGATCACATCCAAGCCTTTCCGACCGTCTCTGTTGTTGACGCAGGTTACAATCTGACGACGCAATCCCTGATACGGTGAATCGCGTTCGCTATCATATACAGCGTATCTTCAACCAATCATTGACTAGGCTGTTGACCCGCCCCTCGGATTTGAGCACGGGTGTTGATATCCTGAAAAAGAACCTCTAGAAGGGCGCGGCCGGGGCTCCATCGTCTTCTCCGCCGCTTTCCCCGGTGTCGGTTGTTTCTCCAGGGAATGACGGGCTCTTGCCGCCGTGGCCACCCCCGCCACCACCGCCGGTATTAGCGTGAACGGTCTCTATTTCGGCAATCTCGTTCACCATCCGTTTCTTGATGGCCTGGATCGTCATCGGAGAGATACCGCACCCGCTGCACGCACCCCCCAGCTGGATGGACACCTCGCCGCTTTCCCGGTCAAGGTTCTGGATCGCTGCCGATCCCCCGTGCATTTCGATTTGTGGGAAGTTCTTCTGTAGGAAAGTCACGATTTCCTCGCGCAGGTCCTCCTCACTTTTCGCTTCGGAACTCATACCCCTCTGTTTCGACTCTGGCCGTATAACTCTGAATTAACATGATTTTTTGAGTTATTCCAAAGTGACATCAGCAGCGGTATAATTGGGTGCCCCGACTCTCGAGTGGCCGGGGGAGGAGGTGTAATCCCTGCCAGGTCCGGGCACTGAATCTTTTATTTTTCCGCCCGTCGATCCAGTGATGACCGAATTCGACCCGGAGAAATTCGAAGACAAATACGTCCATTACTTCGAAGAACTGGAGACGGCATACTCGAATGCGTACCAGCAACTCCACGGACAGGCCGACTCAGAGGTTCTTCGCGCCATCGACCGACAAGTGCTCAACGAGAGTGAACCGGTCTACGAGGGCGATGGACAATTCCGCATCACCTTACCTGACGATATTGAAGAGCGGAAACAGACCTTGCCCGGCGACGAGGAGACCTTTGATTCCCTTCTCACGGAGTTTGTCGACCGGATCGAAGATGAATTGCGCCAGATCTTCGGATTTGAAGAGTAAGCGCGGGGTGGGATCCCTTGATCTGGAGGGTGGATCAAAAAATAGTCGCCACGAATACAGCGGTAGTGATATCGTTGCGCTCTCGCCCTCTGCGCTACTGAGTTGCGTTATATCTGGTCGCTCCGCTCACGTGTGGCTTCTCCGATGGCAGCATTCGCTGAACAAGCAGGACACGCATACACTACGCCTGTCTCATCGCCAAACACTCGTCTGAACCGATCCGAAACGTGCTCTCCGCAGGTGCTGCATTCTGGCATGGTGTTATCAATACGGAAGGCGTCCAATGCTGGACCTGGGAGTGTCGTCGTCTACGTGATTCAGAACACCCGCAATGCTGATCAGAGCGTCTGCGTACCCACGATAGTTCGACACGACACCGGTTGGGACAGCGGGTGAACGGTGAACCGACATGTCCGTATCTGTCATCGCTCAGTAGAACTCCCGGACGAGGTCAATCGCGTCGTCCGGGGCGCCGTCGGGGATGTCGGCCATGTTCTCGGTGAGTCCTTCGCGCTGTTCCCAGGGGGTGGAGTTCTCGTCTCGGTAAATGATGCCCTGCTACTCCTTGTCGGATTTGAAGTATGTGAATCTGACATCTGAGATCGTGTTGCTATCCTCTCCGCCACTCGATACTGACAGCTGGAGTCTCTGTCGCATTATTTCTCATTCCGGGTCACCAGTCGCTCAAATGACTGCTTGTCATCACTTCGATTGTTTGGGTGTATTGGGATCTACTCGTTCGATTCCTGCCTCAGCGAGTTCGGTTTCCACTGCCGGGGGAAGCGTTTCGAGTGTCTCGTCTACTTGTGGAGCAACTGATATACCGTCGACTCTCAGTGCCACTAACTTTCCACGATTGCCCTGTGCGGCGACCTCGAATTCGAACGGGCGATCTCGTTCGTCGAGCGCATACACCCAGACTTTCGAGAGGCCGTTTGCGCTCTCCCAGTGAGCGCTGTTGAGGACGCTGAGACTTCCTGCAGGGGGAACACACGGCGAGCCACACGCCTGGCACTGGCCGGGATGTGGCGAGGTGCCAACGTACTCGTAGTCGGTTCCACACCGGTAACACTGTAATGTCAGAATCATCGTCAGCGCTCATCCCCCCCGAGTTCAGAGCCTCCCCGCTCGCCCCGGGTCAACGTCGATGGCGTCGACAGGGCAGACATCGACACAGAGCATACAGTCGATGCACTGGTCCTCGTAGGTGGGATCGGCCTTGATTTCGGACTCGGGGTGGCCAGGGGTATCGGTCCACTCGAACACGTCGACGGGGCAGTCCTCCAGACAGGCCCCGTCCGCGATACAGATGTCGAAATCCACTGCGACGTGGGTTCCGTGGATGCCCTGTTCGTCCTCCCTTGGTTCCTCGCCATCTGTCGTCCATACCCGGTGGTCCTCGTGCCGGTCAACTTCCTCGTGGGAGTTCTCGAAATTCGGATCGATAGCCATCGAGATATCCTCTCGTACGTTGTGTAGCGTTCAGCCGACCTGGTCACTACCCGAGCGATCCCTCCATCTCGAGTTCGATGAGCCGGTTCATTTCGACCGCGTACTCGATGGGCAGTTCCTCCGTGAGCGGTTCGATGAAGCCAGCGACAATCATCTGCTTGGCGTCGTCGTCGTCCAGCCCACGTGATTCGAGGTAGAAGACGTCCTCGTCGCCGATCTTCCCGACCGTCGCCTCGTGGGCGACGTCGACCTTGTTCTCCTGGATCTCCATGTACGGCATCGTGTCCGATGTCGACTCGTTGTCGAACATCAGGGCGTCACACTCCACGCTGGTCGAGGAGTTCTCGGCGCCGTCGGCCATGTGGACCAGCCCGCGGTAGTTGGTGCGGCCGCCGTCTTTCGAGATGGACTTGGACTCGATAGTCGACTTCGTGTCAGGCGCGTTGTGGTAGACCTTCGCGCCGGTGTCGATGTTCTGTCCTTCGCCAGCCATGGCGATGGTGATGTGGTTGTCCGTCGCGCCGGGGCCCTTGAGGATGGTCGACGGGTACAGCATCGTGGCTTTCGAGCCCATCGACCCCGACACCCACTCCATTGTGGCGTCCTTTTCGGCGAGGGCGCGTTTGGTGTTGAGGTTGTAGGTGTTCTTCGACCAGTTTTGGACCGTCGAGTACTGGACGTGGGCGTTCTCCTTGACGAACACTTCGACGCCACCGCTGTGCAGATTGAACGCCGAGTACTTCGGCGCGGAACAGCCCTCGATGTAGTGAACTTCGGAGTTCTCCTCGGCGACGATGAGGGTGTGCTCGAACTGACCCATCCCCTCGGAGTTCATCCGGAAGTACGCCTGCACGGGCATGTCGACGTTCGTGTCCTCGGGGACGTAGACGAACGAGCCGCCCGACCAGATCGCACCGTGTAGCGCCGCGAACTTGTTGTCGCTGGGCGGGACGGCCTTGGTCATGAAGTACTCCTTGACGATGTCTTCATGCTCTTGGACGGCCTTGTCCATGTCACAGAAGATGACGCCCTTGTCCTCCCAGCGCTCTTGCATGTTCTGGTAGACGATCTCGGACTCGTACTGGGCGCCGACGCCCGAGAGGGCGTTCTTCTCCGCCTCGGGAATGCCCAGTTTGTCGAAGGTGTCCTGAATCTCCTCGGGAAGGTCTTCCCAGTTCTCGGCGCCGCCGCGCGTCTCGATGTCCGGGCGAATGTAGGGGACGATTTCGTCGATGTCGACCTCGCTCAGGTCAGGCTGACCGGGCCAGTCGGTTGGCATCGGCATCTCCTGGAACTGCTTCAACGCTCGCAGCCGGCGCTGGAGCATCCACTCGGGCTCGTCTTTGTCTTCCGAGATCAGGCGGATGGTCTCCTCGGTGAGCCCTTTCTCAGCCTCGAAGGCCGACTTCTCCTCCTTCTTGAACTCGAAGCGAGCTTCGGTATCGGTGTCCTGAAGATGGTCTTGTTCTGAACTCATGAACTTACGTTGAGACTCTGGGCCCATAAGTTTGATTCATAACTATCTTTGATAGCCATCTGTACGAATAATCTCTCAATCTCTGATTCTGAGTATTCAAATTGGTAATCGATTTTTGCTATATAAAAACTTACTATCGCACAGGCTCAAAAGCGGCATATGGTATCATTATTCACCGCTCGTCAGTCCAGGAAGCAGTCTGATAGCCGACCTCTGCTCAGAGCCGGTATACCCAGTTCGTCTGCTACTTTCCGGAGTTGCCGGGCTTGGGATATCCGCTTGTCCCGCCGGCAGCGACGCTCCCGCTCTGTTATCGGGGGGAGCTGAACGTGACTGGGTCATTTACTACGCCAAGGGTTCGCGAACAGGGCTCTCCCGAGGAACACGGTGAGACGGCCGAAGAAGAGCAGAATGACCTGTCGGCCAAAACGTGTCCGGAGTGCAGTGGACGCATCGTCCACGACGAGGCACAAGCCGAAACCCACTGTCAAGACTGTGGTCGCGTACTCGAATCAGATCAGATTGACCGCGGACCTGAATGGCGTGCGTTCGATTCGCGCGAAAAGAATGACAAGTCGCGGGTCGGAGCCCCCCAAACCCAGCAATTACACGATGGCGGCCTGTCGACGGTTATCGACTGGCGAGACGAAGACGCGTATGGACGGTCGCTCTCGTCTCGTCAGCGAAAGAAAATGCGACGTCTTCGGAAATGGGACGAGCGGTTTCGGACGAAAAACAATCGGGAACGGAATCTAAAGCAGGCGCTGGGGGAGATCAACCGGATGGCCTCCGCGCTTGGATGTCCCGATCCGATCAGGGAAACGACGAGTGTGTTGTATCGGCAGGCACTGGAAAAGGACATGCTCCGGGGCCGGTCGATCGAGGGAATGGCAACAGCAGCCCTCTACGCCGGGTCACGTCTGGAGAATGCGCCCCGGACACTCGATGAAGTTACTGCCGTGAGTCGTGTCGATAAAATCGAGATCGAGCGCACCTATCGCTATCTGGCAGATGAACTGGAGCTCGAAATGGCCCCGACGGATCCCGAAGCATACATTGCCCGGTTCGCTTCCCAGCTGGAGTGTCCCGATGAAACGGAACGTCGAAGTCGGGAACTGACTCAAGCTGCAGTCGAAGCGGGTGTTCACAGTGGGCGAAACCCAGTCGGGATTGCAGCATCAGCGCTATATGCAGCTGCCAAACTCACAAATCAAGACGTCATCCAGGACGATCTGGCCGAAATCGCTAACGTGAGCAAGGTCACGATTCGGAACCGGTACACGGAAATTCTTGAAGCGGCAGACGAGGTGTCAAGTGGGTGAATAGATCTAAGCGGAAAGCAGTCCTCTTCTGTTCGTCATGTGGGCACGAAACCCCCATTGAAGGCGATTGGAACGTTCCTTCTGATGGTGGCCAGTACCGGCTCGAATGCCCAGACTGTGGAGCTCGACTATTCGCCGTTAGCTAAAGTACTGTGAGGGTGCAGCCTGTATCTTAACAGTCTTGAGCCTCTACTGGTAGATAATGAGAGAAACCGATCCGGATCACTCTGAAGGAACGGTGTATGTGTGCCGAGAGTGTGGAACCGGTGTTAAAAACGCGGGGCAGGGAAACAAGTGTCCCGATTGTGGTGGCCCAATGCGAAACACAGCTGTCCCGCATGACTAATCGTTCATTATTCTGAACAGTACATCATAGCCAGTTGACTCAAACGAACGCTCGTGACTCCGCCGATCAAGTGGAACCCACCGGGATCAAGGGCTTTATCCGATGAAATCAGGCATCTAAACAAGACCCAGAGAGTGTATGCAGCAAACACTCCGAACAAGAATTACTGATCGCTGACCACTAATTGCAGACGGTATGTGAGTCTCAGTGCGAGTCCCGTCCGGACGAGTGCGGTCAAACGTCGTGCTCGTTACTCGCGTTTATCTTTCCAAGTGACAGTGCGCCCCCACGTCGTCGCCTTGCCCCACAGGCCCGAGCGCATACACTCCAGCTCGACGATCTGGCTGTTGTCGACGAACAGGTTCACCTCGGGGCCGAAGTTCTTGATGTACCACTCGAACATCTCCGGTCCTGGAGCCTCGAACACCAGATTCTCCGTGCCGAGTTCGTTGGCGATCCGGTAGGCGACGTCGGTGCGCCACTCTTCGACCTCTTCGGTAATCCCTTCAGCCTCGACCATCAGCAAGTCCGCGCCTGCGTCGAGGTGCTTTCGCCCCTCCTCGATTGCCTGTTCGGGGTCCTGCTGGCCTTGACGCTCCAGTTCCTCGGGATCAGAGGCACCGCCCGCGCCGAACTGGACATTGATTTCGGGTTTCGGTTCGATATCGTACTCCTCATCTGCCACCTCGGTCAGGCGGACGATGTCGTCGCTACCCATTGCGAGGAATCCACTGGAGATCTCGACGACGTCGAACCCAAGGCGCTCGGCTTCCTCAAAGTACTCGTGGATCTTGTCGTTGTCCCGCACGAGGACGTTCTCGATGTACCCTCCAGTGGAGACCTTCACGTCGTGTTCGTGGCAGATGTCGATGAGGTCTGTGACGGCGTCCTCGGGCATCAGCGCGAACGACCCGCCGGAGAACTTGTAGATGTCGACGTACTGGCCCATCGTCTCTAGGATATCCCGTAGCTCCCGAGGGCCCATCGGATCGTAGTAGGGCCCCCGAATCTCCGTGATGCCCCTCTCGCGTGGCTTCTCCTCCCTCTCGTTGTGGTGCAGGAACTCGAAGGTGCGCTCAACCATCGTTCATACGGACATTCGTCCGCTTGGCACTTAGAGACAGCGTCAGAAGGGAAGCGGACTGCCGTTGCCACGTATGGCCAGGACCTATGCCAGCAATCCTACGAGGTCGTCGAGGTCGGTCGATTCGAGATCTCGCACCGTTTCGACGACCTCCGTGCGACGGCGCTCGTCGAACTGGCTCGCCGTAGCATGGAACTTCGCCTCGACCTGGTCCCAGTCCATCGGCTGCGTGGGATGGCCCTGGAAGGCATTCTTTTCGACGACGTGCGTGGTGCCGTCGGTCATCGTGATCTCGATGCGCGCAGGCATCTCGCCGCCCTCGAACTGTTCGGTGAACGTGCTGTCCTCCTCGACTTCGACCGTCCGTAGCAGCCGCTGGACATCGTCGGCCCGGATGCGCTCAGCCTCGTACTGCTCGTTGCCCATCTCCCGGTCGATGAGCGCGGCCGCGAGCATGTAGGGCAGCGAGTGGTCGGCTTGGGCCTTCGTCTCGACTGCGTATCGGTCGCCCTCGCCACCGCCGATAATGAGAGCCGCGCCCCCGAACGTGTCCAGGTGGATAGAGTCGACCCGCCCGTGGTCGATGTCCTCGGCCTCGGCGAGTTCGATGATGCCCTCGACGGCCGACTGCGCGTAGGTCTCGGCGACGTATCGCTTGGTCATTACGTCGTGGACCCGCGAGCAAGCGGGGTCGAGATCGACCGTGAAATCGCCGCTGATGACCTGCTTCCAGCCCTTCTGGCCCTCGAAGAGGTTCTTCGGCCCTTCCATGCCCTCCTGCGCGAGTAGGCAGGCGTACGTCGCATTGCGTGCGGCGTTTGCAGACGCGATGCCTTTCCACTCGTTGATACCGCCGGTTCGGGTGACCCGGAGAGCGTTGTGGGCGGTACCCGCGATGCCAATGGCGTTCCTCGTCGCCTCAACGTCGAGGTTCAGCATCTTCGCGACGCCGCAGGCGGCCGAGATGACGGTGTGGGTCACGTGGTCGAATCCTTCATCCCGGACCGGCGCATTCCAAGCGAGTTCCCCTTGGACCTCGTAGGCCACGCCGATGCCTTCCAGCAGTTCCTCCCCTGTGGCGCCGGCCTCCTCTCCAGCGGCGACGATGGCACCGATGTTGTCGCTGGGGTGGGGCGTCTCTCCAGGCGCCAGAAACGAGTCCATGAAGTCGAGGTACCGGGTGAGAGCAGTGTTATGCATCGCGGCACCGACCGGCGAAGCTGACTCGCTGCGCCCCCATAACGTACAGCTGGTGCCTGGATTCGCCCGGCGGCAGATGTCGTAGACGTCTTCGACCGGTTCATGACCCAGCGCGGCGATGCCGATTCCGAGGGAATCCAGTGTGCGTTTCTTTAGCTCTTCGCGTGTGTTCTCCGAGAAGTCCTCGTGGGAGACGGCGTCGACGAACGCGGCGAGTTCTTCGGTAGTTGTCATGGACGTGTGAGTACGAATCCCAAACGGAAATCGCTTGGCCGTCCTTGTTAACGGACGTCCGTAGTCGGCATCAGTAGCTCTTACCCCTCCCTGTGTCATACAACGGTCATCACGCTACGGAGGATGAAAACCGAAGCGGGAGCCGCCGACGCCGTCGTGCATGATCGCGCGATATCACGCCCGTCGGCTGCTCACGCGTCGTAGGCGTGGCTTTCGAGCGTCTCCAGATCCACGGAATCCAGCACTGCCTCGTTGGTCGCTTCGAGAACAACGGGTGGGACGGTCGTCTCCGGGAGGCCTTCGGCTCGCGTGGCTTCAAGCGCTTCGATCCACCGTCCGAGACAGAGACACCAGCGATCGCCAGGGGAAAGCCCGGGAAACTCTAACTCCGGACGCGGCGTCACAAGGTCGTTGCCCTGCGCTTTGCTGAACGACAGAAATTCGTCGGTCATGACCGCACAGAGCTCGTGTCTGCCTCGATCGTTGGGATGGGTTCCACAGCAGCCATCGCGATCGAAGCCAGTCCTCGGATCAGTGCTACAGGTGGCAAGTTCCTCGCCGACGACGTTTCGTTCGGGCATACCGATAGAGCGTGATCCATGGCCAAAAGCCTCCCCGTCCGGGATCGTTCCTGTGACGCTCCTCCTACCCCATCTGCCTCGTGTCATACTTAGGCGTGCAAAGCTAAGTGACGGGCTCAGGTTTGCACGTTGAGTGATTTACATTCATTTCGTAGAAATACACACGAGAGGTAGTCTTGTGGTGGAGGTCGCGTTAACTTTGGCATCGATCCCACCAGACAGCGAGGGCTTGGAGCCACGATTCTGCTGTCGTCGGCTCCACGTGGCTAAACGTATTTGAAAACGAAGAGGTTCGTCGTTTTATCTCACGAAATAGACGTTCGACGGCATTCCGATTGCCATGGCGTTCGTATCTGCAATCGAGGCCGTGTCGATCGAGGGCAGTTTGAAGCCATTGAGCATTGTCGACGAGAAACACGGCGGTTTCGACGTCGTGTTTCTCGCGTAATTCGCTCAGGAAGATTTCGGTTAAACCAGTCGTATACGTGCTAAAAAGTCGTATGTGAAGGAATGTGTTTGTTTCAGGATCGATGGCGGCGTACAGCCAGTATTGCTGATCGTTGATTCGAATCACGGTTTCGTCAAGCGCAACGTGATTCGGGCTCGCACCGCCTTCGGGCTGTAGATCGGCCTTCTGCACCCAGTTGTGGACGGCCGTTCGAGAGCGTTCGACACCCAACCTCTCAAGAATCGAGATGGTATTCGAAAGTGATAGTCCAGCCACGTGCATCTGAATACCGAGCCGCATCGCGAACTCGGGTGTCCGCTGACGCTCCACAAAATCTAATTCGATCCAGTCGCTACCGTCGCTGAGGCGTGTGATTTCGGGCATAGACACTCAGAAATCAGCACGCCTCACTCTTCACGCTTAACTTGACACGACTGTGGTGGATCACAAAAATCGGTGGACCAGTGAATCGGTCTTCACTGGACTGGGCTTCGCGTAGATCGTGGCTCTTGCAGAGGGAGCCAGCGTGCGATAGACTCTTGCAATCCTATGAGAAGGCCGCTCTGTGTACCATTTTCGGATACTTCAATGTGAGATATTCAATTTGCCAAGCTGAGTTTCAGGAAAGAGAAAATATGCCACCGTCCGTGACGAACACGACAAACCGTACGAACGTAATATACACCCAAATCGACCGAATTCGTGACCTTCGTACTCGTTATGCCTGTACGCTCATCTGTAGAAGCGTATACCTGTACTTGCCGATCCGTTATCTGGAGTGTCTCGGAAGCTCACAGGTGCGATCAGACCACCGGTTTTCCGCAGGTACCGACTTCTTCAGATGAGCGTTCGTAGTATTAACTGAATGCGAATGGACAGCGTTCATTGTTCCCCACTCCCAACCTCGTGATACTCACTCTATGGCAACAGAGCACTTCTCCCACGATCCAGCGGCCGACGAACGGGCCGACTACGACTACCAGGGCCAGCGGGTCGAACGGCCGGGGCTCGTCGACGATCTCAAGGACCTCGCGGGCGACGTTCGCTTCGACGAGTACTCGCGGCAGATGTACGCGACGGACGCGAGTGCCTACGAGGTGACGCCGATCGGCGTGGTCTTCCCTACTTCGACCGACGACGTCGCGGCCGTCGTCGACTACTGCGCCGACCGCGAGATTCCGGTCCTCCCGCGGGGCGGCGGGACGAGCCTCGCCGGACAGGCCGTCAACGAGGCTGTCGTTCTCGACTTCACCCGGCACATGAACGGGGTGACGTCGATCGATCCGGAAGGGCGTACGGCGACCGCGGAGCCCGGCGTCCTCCTCGGCGAACTCGACGCCGAACTCAAGGAGTACGACCTGAAGTTCGCGCCGGACCCCGCGTGGGGCGATAAGAGCGCGCTCGGGGGCGCCATTGGGAACAACTCGACGGGCGCACACTCGCTGAAGTACGGGAAGACCGACGCCTATGTCGAGGAGATCGAAGCCATCCTCGCGGACGGCACCGTGACGACGTTCGGCGAGATTGCCGTCGACGACCTCCACGATGCGGCCGACCCCGACGCGGACGATCTCCTCGCGCGCATCTACGCCGAGGTCGTCCGTATCCTCGACGGGGAGGCCGGCGAGATCGAGAAACAGTACCCCGACCTGAAGCGCAACGTCTCGGGCTACAACCTCGACGTGCTCGTCGGGGAAGCCCGCGACGGCGACACGGTCAACCTCGCCCGCCTGCTCGCCGGCTCGGAGGGGACGCTCGCGATCGTCACCGAGGCGACCGTCTCGCTCGAACCCATCCCGAACACGAAGTCGGTCGCGCTGCTCACCTACGAAGGGCTCGTCGACGCCGTTTCGGACGTCGCGCCGATCGTCGAGAACCACGACCCAGCCGCCGTCGAACTCGTCGACGACACACTCATCGACCTCGCGTCCGACACCTCCGAGTTCGAGGATGTCGTCGAGAAACTTCCCGGGGGAACCCGATCGGCGCTCCTCGTCGAGTTCTACGCCGAGGACGATGATGACGGGCGGAAACAGGTCGCGGACCTGCTCGCCGACCGCGTCCCCTCGGAGGGTGGGGACGCCGACACCGTCATCGACGCCGATGTCGACCGGTACGCCTTCGACGCGCTCGAGGCCCACGACGAGGAGACGCGGGCGCAACTCTGGAAGCTCCGGAAGTCCGGGCTCCCGATCCTGAAGAGCCGGACGACCGACCGAAAACACGTCTCGTTCATCGAAGACTGTGCAGTCCCGCCGGTGCGTCTCCCCGAATACGTCGAGGGCTTTCGCGACATCCTCGACGACCACGACACCTTCGCGTCGTTCTACGCACACGCCGGACCGGGCGTCCTCCACGTCCGTCCGCTCCTCAATCTCAAGGACGGGGCGGATGTCGAAGCGATGGAGGACATCGCCGACCGCGTCACCGACCTCGTCGTCGAACTCGGCGGCAGTGTCTCGGGCGAGCACGGCGACGGCCGCGCCCGCTCGCAGTGGAACGAGAAGCTCTACGGTGAGGAGCTCTGGGGGACGTTCCGTGCGCTGAAGACCGCCTTCGACCCAGGCTGGCTTCTCAACCCCGGGCAGGTCTGTGGGGTCGACCCGTCCGAGACCGGCGGTGACGGCCCGCCTCAGCGCGCGGCGACTGTTTCGACGACCGAGAATCTCCGGTACGGTTCGGAGTACGACTTCGAGGCAGACTTCGAGCCCGAACTCGAGTGGCGCAACGACAACGGATTCCAGGGGATGGCCGAGCTCTGCCACGGTTGTGGGGGATGCCGCGGCGAGCAGGAGACGACGGGCGACGTGATGTGCCCGACCTACCGCGCCTCCAAGGAGGAAATCACGAGCACTCGCGGGCGCGCGAACCTGCTCCGGCAGGCGATGAGCGGCGATCTCCCCGAGGACGAGCAGTTCGACGTCGAGTTCATGCACGAGGTGATGGACCTCTGTATCGGCTGCAAGGGCTGTGCGAACGACTGCCCGAGCGAGGTCGACATGGCGAAGATGAAGGCCGAGATCACCCACGAGCACCACCAGCGCGAGGGCGCCTCGCTGCGCGATAGACTCTTTGCGAACGTCGACACGCTGGCGGAGATCGGCAGTCGCACCGCCCCGATCTCCAACTGGGCGACAAAGATATCGGGTGCCCGCGAACTGCTGGAGGAGACGGTCGGCATCGCGGCCGACCGGACGCTCCCCACCTTCAGGTCGGAGACGTTCCAAGACTGGTGGGAGGACCGCGGCGGCGCCCAGGTCTCGAAGTCCGAAGCCGAGCGCGAGGTCGTCTTCTTCGCGGACACCTACACGAACTACAGCGACCCCGAGGTGGGGGAAGCCGCGGTCCGTGTGCTCGAGGCGGCCGGCGTCCACGTGGCGGTCGCCGAGCGCACGGACAGCGGTCGCCCCGCCCACTCGAAGGGTTTCCTCGAGAAGTCCCGCAAGACCGCGAAGGCGAACGTCCGCGAACTCGCGCCGAAAGTCGAAGACGGCAAGGAGGTCGTGCTGGTCGAGCCCTCGGACGCGGTGATGTTCCAGTCGGACTACCTCGACCTCCTCGACAGCGAGGCGGCGAAGACGCTCGCCGGGAACGCCTACGGCGTCTGCGAGTACCTCGACACCTTCCGTCTCGATGAGAACGTCGACTGGGACACCCCGGACGCCTCGTTCGCCTACCACGGCCACTGCCACCAGAAGGCGACCAAGAAGGACCACCACGCGGTCGGCGTGCTCCGACGCGCGGGCTACGATATCGATCCCCTCGACTCGGGGTGTTGCGGCATGGCCGGCTCGTTCGGCTACGAGGCCGAGCACAAGTCCATGAGCGACGCCATCGCCGCGATCCTCTACGACCAAATCGACGACTCGCCCGCCGCCCGCGTCGTCGCGCCCGGCACGTCCTGTCGCACCCAGCTCGGCGACCGCGACGGCCGCAGCGAAGAGCCGCCGACGCCGGTCGAGGTGCTCGCGCGGGTTGCGTCGGTGTGAACACCGGGGTCGCCCGAGTCGAGCGACCGCGACCGTCATTCAATCACCGCCACTATCAAACAGCATCACGTACTTCCTCCGCGAGGTCGGGATGGTGTTCGTCAAGAATTTCGACATCGGTCGCTAATCGCTGGATTTTCTCGCATCCCTGTCGTCAACGAAGCTGGTAACCTGACCGGTATCGTCTCGCTTGATGATCTCGTCGCCGTCATCGGCGAGCAGCTCGAGGAGGTCTCGGGAGCGATCGAGTTTCAATCGCCGGAATACAGTCCATAATTCGGGGATATAACACTGTCCGGTTTCGCGACCCTCACCGCTACGACGAGATCCAAATGCCCGGGGATATCAGGCAGACTCGTTCCGGTTTCATATCGGGGGTCCCGCGCACCTATGATGGGGCAGCGGGGCTCCGAGCGTTCGTGCGACCGCCTCAGTGGCCCGAAATCCGCACCACGTACGGCTACAACGGTGCTGTGCGAGAACTTGCTGTGCAAGCTCCTGATGTACACGAGGAAGGCACGATCATCGTGGACGGCCGATTCCAGCCGTATGATGCTACGCTGCCCAGCGAACTACATTGCGGGTTCGAGGTACAAGCTTCACAGTCAGGGCCGCTCGGCCGGAGGGTACGCGCCGATGGGCGCGAAACGTTCGACGTATCCGTGCTTGACCTCCCGGAAGGGATTACAACAGCACAGCAGCGGAGATCCCCACCGGCCACAAGCAGTCGACCGGTGGACCATAGCCTTCGCTACAATCCACGATGCCATCACCCCTACGTGGAACCATGCGTCTTTAGCTAACTGAAGAACCGCCGGACAGCACGGTCTATCGAGGCTTCTTTTCGAGAGCGCTCATCTGTAGAAGTCAGTACTTAGAATTTGTTCGAACCAGTTGTCGGTGTTGAGAATCCAGCCCAAGAAATTCAGATAGCCCTGTAAGTGGTGTTTTGAGACGCCTCGGAACCTTCGCAACCAGTTGCGAAGCTGTCCCGTTTCGAGTATTTAAAACCCGGCGGTGAGTTCTACCGGGTACAGTTGAGAGACGTATTCAAAAGCGGTTGCAGCGACTGCAACAAGAAGAAAACGAGTTAGAGCGTTCCCTTTCGACGACGGATGATCAGCTCGCGGACTCGTGCTTCATGGTCAATATCGCCATCGAAGTACGCGGTCAGAATCGCCTCAACAACCTCTGAACGGCTTGCTTGGAGATCAACGCACTGCTCGGTTAGCTCGTCCAGTTCCTCGACGAATTCATCCGAAATGGACACGTCAAATTCCGTGTTTGACATCGCTTAGGAGCCTGTCTGAAAAACATCGCCAGACGGCGCGGTTGAGAGCAAACTAGATTTCCAGTTATATCGTAAATTCTAATTAGCTCTAACTCAGCTTTGTACGTTGTCTAAATGATAAATTCGGGATGAATGAGCGTAAAAACCTATCTGCTGGTGGATTGTATGGGTGCGACCGTGTGACGATCTGTGCCTGATTATATCGGTCTGTCGCATTTCCCCAAATCGTGGCTGATACTGCGCTGTCGATATCATCGGTATTCGCCTGCGGAGGGTCGCTGTATCGCGATTCATATAATCTGTCTAATGTGCAAAGCTGAGTGACGAGGTTAACCCGCTTGAGGCATAACTCGACTGCATGGACGTGGTCAATCCTTCGACCGGTGAACGGATCGAATCGTACGAAACTCATACGAAAGACGACATTGACGGTTCTCTTGATCAAGCCACGACGGCCTTCGAGGAGTGGCGAAATCGTCCGCTCAGGGAACGCGAAGAGCTGCTCGAGAGCGCAGCTGAAGTCCTCCGCGAGAACAAACAGGAGTACGCCGAGACGATGACCCGAGAGATGGGTAAACCCATCACTCAGGCCGTCTCCGAAGTCGAGAAGTGCGCGTGGGTCTGTGACCACTACGCCAAGTCGGCCAGCGAGTATCTCCAGCCAGAAGGCCACTCCAGTCCGCCCGGCTCGAGCGTCAAGACCGTCTACGAACCGCTCGGCCCGGTTCTCGCAGTCATGCCATGGAACTTTCCCTTCTGGCAGGTCTTCCGGTTCGCCGCGCCGTACCTGACTGTGGGCAACGTCGGCCTCCTGAAACACGCCTCGAATGTCCCCGGCTGTGCCAAAGCCATCGAGGATGTTTTTAACGAAGCCGGCTACCCCGACGGTGTCTTCCAGTCGCTGCTGATTCCCTCCGATCTCGTTGACGACATCATCGCCGACGACCGTCTGCGAGCCGTGACGCTCACGGGAAGCGGTCCGGCTGGTCGGGCCGTCGCATCGACAGCCGGTGAGCACCTCAAAAAAACCGTCCTCGAACTCGGTGGGAGCGATCCATTCGTCGTTCTTGACGACGCCGACGTCGCTGAGGCCGCCGAGATGGGTGCCTGGGCTCGCAACCAGAACGGCGGCCAGTCTTGCATCGCCGCCAAGCGCTTCATCGTCCACACGGACGTTTACGACACGTTCGTCGACGAACTCGTCTCGGAAATCAAGTCCTACACGGTCGGCGATCCGATGGACGAAGACACGGACATCGGTCCCCAGGCCCGCCAAGATCTCATGGAGGAACTCCACGAGCAGGTCCAGCAGAGCGTCGACGCCGGCGCGGAAATCGCGACCGGCGGTGAACCGCTTGATCGGGAGGGGACCTACTACCTGCCGACCGTCCTGACTGACGTGCCCGAAGGCTGTCCTGCTGATGCCGAAGAGACATTCGGTCCAGTGGCCGCTGTATATGAGGTGGCCGACGAGGAGCGGGCGATTGCGAAGGCCAACGACACCGACTTCGGACTGGGTGCAAGCATCTGGACCGAGGACCGCGACCGCGGCGAGCGCGTCGGCCGGGAAATCAACGCCGGTTGTGTCTATGTAAACCAACTCGTCAAATCAGACCCCCGCGTGCCCTTCGGCGGCATCAAGGAGTCCGGATACGGCCGTGAACTCTCCGGTGACGGTATCAGGGAGTTCGTCAACAGGAAGACGATCTGGGTGGAATAAATGAAGGCATCGGACCTGTTGGTCGCGGCACTGGAACGCGAGGGTGTCGAGCACGTCTTCGGCCTGCCTGGCGAGGAGATGGAGGACCTGCTGTTCTCGCTGCGAGACTCGGAGGTGACTTTCGTGCCGGTGCGCCACGAGCAGGGCGCGGCCTTTATGGCCGATGTCTACGGACGGCTGACCGGCGAGGCCGGGGTCTGTCTCTCGACGCTTGGACCCGGTGCGACGAACCTGCTGACCGGCGTCGCCGACGCGCATCTGGACAAGAGTCCGCTAGTGGCCATCACCGCGCAGGGTGGTCTTGAGCGGCTCCATCAGGAGAGTCACCAGGCGATAGACGTCGTCGATATGTTCGAGCCGGTCACGAAATGGAACACCCAGATCGATGCCCCAGACATCATCCATGAGTCGGTCCGGAAGGCGTTCAAGCTAGCCGAGCACGAGAAACCGGGCGCGACTCACCTTGAACTCCCCGAGAACGTCGCAGCCGAGGAGACACTAATGGAGCCGCTCGCTGTCCGCGAGAGAGTCGAGTCCGCCGCACCCAACGCGCACGCTCTCGACCGGATGAAGGAGTTACTCAAGAATGCACAGCGTCCGATCATCATCACGGGCAACGGAGCCGTGCGGACCCAGGCAGCGGAACAACTTCGCGAACTCGTCTCCGTGACGGACCTGCCGGTCGTCTCGACGTACATGGGCAAGGGTGCGGTATCGGACGCCGAACGGCACTCGTTGATGACGCTCGGCTCCGGTGCACAGAAGGAAGCGACGAGCGCTATCGACGAGGCCGACCTGGTGCTCACCGTCGGGTACGATATTGCCGAACACGACCCGGCTGACTGGGGACACGGGAACGCCGATATCGTTCACGTCGACAGCGAACCGGCCGAGGTGTACGAAGCCTACTCGCCTGAGGTTGAAGTCGTCGCCGACATCGGACAGACGCTCCAGGAACTGGTCGACTGGTGTCGGGAAGCTGGACTCTCCTTCGACACTGACTGGTACACCGATTACCGGGAACGAATAGTCACTGATGTCGACCGTGAACCAGGGTCGGATCCTCCTTTCACTGTTCGAGACGTGTTGCCAGTACTCCGGGACGCGATGGCTCCCGAGGACGTGCTCATCTCGGACGTTGGCAGTCACAAGATGGCGATCGCACAGAGCTTCCCGACGTACGAGCCGAACACTTGCATCATCTCGAACGGTCTCGCATCAATGGGGATCGCGGTTCCGGGGGGTCTCGCAGCCGACCTGGCGGTCGATGCGAACGTCGTCGCAGCAACTGGAGACGGGGGGTTCCTGATGAATGCCGCCGAGATCGAGACGGCGACCCGGTCCGGTTGTGGCTACACCATCATCGTATTCAACGACGACAATTACGGACTCATTTCGGAGAAACAGCGCGACCACACAGGTGAGTCGTTTGGAAATCAGCTAACCAATCCAGATCTCGTGGCCTTCGCCGAGAGCTTCGGTATCGACGGGTACCGGCCCGAATCGGGACCCGACCTCCAGGAGGTGCTCAGGTCTGCAGTCGGCGATGACATGGCACTCATCGAAGTTCCCGTCGAATGAACACCCCCACCGATTCACAGAGCGAAGAATACGTCGCAATCATCGATCAAGACGAAGTCACCGACGAAGTACGGAACATCGCAGTCAAGTACGATCCGTTGAATCGGTCCGGACACGAGGGCTTTCACATCACCGATGATGGCGAACTCCACATCGACGAGAGCAAGGTGATGCGAGAGCACAAGCTCATCGAAAAGAAAATTCCCAACGACGCGATTCGAATCGTCCCGCTTCCGTCCGAAACAGGCCAGCTCGTTCACCAGTACGCCGAAAACGGATTTCGACTGTATAACCTCCCGGCTCCGGACGATGGAGCGGTTATCGGCCTCCTCGGCCGGAACGGAATCGGGAAGACCACGGCCTTGCGTATCTTGGCCGGTGAGTTGGTTCCGAACTTCGGAACACAAGACCGGATCGACTGGGACAGGGCGGTCGAATCGTTTCGGGGGACAACTCTCCAGACGCATCTCGAACGGCTCCGTGACGGAACGGTTACAACGGCCTACAAAAGCCAGCGAGTCGACTCACTGTCCGATACGGACGACGAGACGGTTCGACAACGACTGCTCTCGCGGTCGACCGACTCCGATGACCTCATCGATACACTTGGCCTCTAATCAATCAGTGGCCGGTCGCTAGGTGACCTCTCCGGTGGTGAACGACAGCGTGTCGCCATCGCAACGACGCTGTTGAGCGATGCAGACCTCTACTTGTTCGACGAACCGTCGTCCTTCCTAGACGCCAAACAGCGGTCGACTGTTTCGCACGTAATCCACGAACGTATTCAGGATACCGATGCGTCAGCGATCGTCATCGAACACGATCTGGCGATGCTTGACCTGCTCTCGGACGGGGTCCATATCCTGTATGGGGCCCCGGGTGGCTTCGGAGTCGCCTCCCAGCGACTCTCGGTTCGTGCAGGTATCAATCAGTTTCTGGATGGATACCTGGCCGAAGAGAACGTTCAGATCCGCGGCGATGCTATCGAGTTCCCTTCAGCCAGCGAGCGTGGGGTACCCAACAAGGACCCAGTCTTCGAATACCCGGAACTACAGAAGGAATTCACCGGATTCGCGTTGTCAGTCGATTCAGGCCAGATTTACGCGAGTGAATCGATCGGTATCGTCGGAGAGAACGCTCTCGGAAAGACGACGTTCGTGAAACTACTCGCAGGGGGTATTGAACCTGATAGCGGAGCTGTTCCGGGTACTCTTTCTGTCTCGTACAAACCACAGTACATAGCGCCGGATAGCCAGGCGACAGTGCGCGAACAGTTCGCAGCGGTTACTGACATCCACTCCCGGCGCTTCAAAACATGGATCCGAGACCCGTTCGATCTCGAGGTGCTGTACGACCGACATCTCGATTCCCTCTCCGGCGGCGAACTACAGCGAGTCGGTGTCGCACTGTGCCTCGCTCGCGATGCCGATCTGTATCTCATCGACGAACCGTCTGCGTTTTTGGACGTTGACCGGCGTGTGTCCCTCGCTGACCAGATTCATCAATTTAGCAAACGAATTGATCAACCGATTTTTGTTGTTGATCACGATCTCTTCGTAATTGATCGATTCGCCGATCGCTTAGTCGTGTTCGAAGGAACCCCAGGAGAACGTGGGCACGCGAAGGCACCACAATCGATACGAGATGGGATGAACACGTTTCTCTCGTCGCTTGAGATTACGTTCCGTCGCGATGAGCGCACGGGACGTCCCCGAGTCAACAAGCCTGGCAGCCAACTTGACCGAGAACAAAAAGCCAATGGAGAATACTACTATGATCGGCGTCGTTGATCAGGCCCACGCCGCCCCGTGCGAAGAGCATGTTCGGGTGGAACAGCAACGCGGCCCCCGGCCGGGTCTGGTCCCCGATCCGGCCTCGCCGAGGCCCGCGGCGCTGTGGGGTCGCGCGTCCGTCCGGTAGACCCCCACCCGCCGGAGCATCACCGTCGGTCCCGCGACGGCTTCGCCGTCGAAAGTGAGTATTTGTGATCGGTGCAGGCTACTCTGGAGCGTATTCTTCGTGAATCCGATCCATGCGCGCTGCCATTACGAAGTCGGTATTATGCAGTCCGTCGATTTTGTGCGTCCACATTTCGACTCGCACCTCGCCCCATTAAAGCGAGATATCTGGATGATGCCACTCTTGTTCAGCAAGTTCCCCGATCTCGTACGTGAACTCAAGTGCATCGCGGAAATCTTCGAACGGATACTCCGCCTCAAGATGATGGTCATTAACGACTTCCCAGACATCATCGTTGATTTCAGTTATGTACTCGGCGTACTCTGCCTCTGTGAGCGGTTCGTCCTCTGATGTACAGGCCTCACTTGCTTCGTCGGCAAGTGATGATACCATGCCCATATGTTCGACGGGCCCGATACTTGTGTGTTCGTTCTCCGGCCCCACTACGCTACAGAAGAGCGATCTCACCAGATATCTCAGAGCGTTCCAACCCTGCTGAGAACTCTACCGGAGTCCGGATGAAAAACACTCGAACACGCTGTCGGAGCCACTCTCTGAATCAACAATGTGCTCGAGAAGAGCGTTCGTCAAATCCGGGGTTAATCCCGATGTTTTAGATTGATGGGGCACAGTCAACGAGCGATCGAAGTCAGGGACTCTTTTCCCCGGGTCCGAACGTTCGGAATGTAGGCGGGTTGGGAAGCATTAACCGACAACCGATGATAGAGTAGCGCTAATCGACCTCCTCCTCGAAAACTGGACGAACTCACGTATTCCGTCTGCGACCTCCTCCCCCGAGTCGGCACGTGCCGAGTCGTGGGCCGGGACATCGATGGTGCCATCACGCATTCAAACTGGAACGTCACCCGGTACACGGGCGTATCATCGGGCTGATGGTGAACTCGGGTCTGCGCGGTACCGCTGTCGTGGGGGTAGATCTCGGTACGGCCACCTTCGCCGTATTCCCACTATCCACATTGAACGGTCTTATTTGAGCCGTTCTTGAAGAACAGTCGGGCAAGCCGTGGTCACGCCCTGAATGGAGAGGATCTGATCGCTAACGATTTCATTCAGCTCGGTACTTCCTGTCGCCTCGAGTTCGGCCATCAACATGTGGTCCCCGGTCGCGGTATATAACGCAGTCAGCGAGTCGAGATCACTGAGTTTACTTGTTGCCTCAACGTACTGGTCGCTCTCGACGTCAATTCCCACCATCGCAATGCTCTGGTGGTTGACTTTCTTTGGATCGATTTCGACAGTGTACCCGACGATAGCGCCTTCCTCCTCGAGTTTCTGGATATACTTCCGAGCGGTAGGTCGCGCGACGCCAGCTTGGTCGGCGATCTCTCCGAGGGAAGCTTTCGGATCCTCTTTGAGAATAGAGAGCAGACGATGCTCAAGCTCCTCAGCGTCCATTGTGTCTACTGTTATATGAAGCGGTGATCATCGTGCTGGCAGTCGTGTTCAGGTGCGGAAAGATTCGCCACAGCCACACTCCGAGACGACGTTGGGATTTTCAACATCAAAGCCTGCGCCTTGGAGACCCGTCTCATACTCAACAACACTCCCCCCAATATATTGGATACTCGCGGGATCAACGAACACTCGCAGGCCGTGGTGCTCGTAGATCATATCATCTTCGTCGGGACTCGTATCGAACCGCATCCCATATGATAGACCCGCGCATCCTCCTTGCTGGACGAACAGCCGGAGTCCTGCCGTGTCAGTGTCCAAGCTTTCTTCCTCTAAGAGAGCGAGAGCCTTATTCGAGGCAGCTTCTGAAACTTCGATTTCAGGTTGTTCACTCTCCTCGGCCGTCGTACTCATACGTTGAGTTGATTGGGCCAGGGTGTTAACCATGGCGCTCAAAACTGTGACGTAGAGTTAAGGCTCGAAATTGTCGAGAGACAGCTATACGCGTGGGCTCAGAGCGGTAGATTCCGCTGAAGACTGCCATCGCCGGACATCGTGAAGTACTCCCGCGCACGGGGCGCGGGGCGTCCGTGTTTAGTCCTGCATTGCTGACGCAACGGACTTTAATTCCTCTCGCGCTCTCATCGCTGGTCGCGCCGACATACCGTCGTCGGTAACACCCGAACCCGATATGGGTCCGTGAGAGTCGGCCGCTCCACCACGGCCCGATGCCGCCCGTCTCACCTTCCGAACGCGCGGAAGGGTTTCGAGAGACGGCACATTTCCAGTTTCTCGTTCCAACCAGTTCTGCACCACGCACACCGCCGCCTTCCTATCAGCGTGGTCTTGGAACCCACACTGCTGGCATTTGAATCGCTTGTTCTGGCGATTCGCCCGTTCCGTGTGCTGGCACTCCGTTCGCGGGCATCGCTGACTCGTGTACTCAGGATCAACCTCATCCGACGGAATCCCCTCCCACGCAGCCTTGTACGACACCATGTCTTGGAGTGTAGCGAACGGCAGCGAGTGGAGGCGACGGTTCATTCGCGTACCGTAGTCGATGGAGTCTCGCATGTCTTTGAGGTCTTCAAAAACGATCACTGGGTCGGTGAATTGCGAGACCCATTCGACTACTCTCCGTGAGACTTTGTGCAGGCAGTCATGCACGTAGTCGCGTTCCTCAGTCTGAACGACCGTCTCAAACGCGGTCTGGTTGGCTTTCTGCATCCGCTTGCGCTTGGTGAAAAACTCGTGACGCTGTTCTTTCACCGACGGGTACTCGAACACCACGGAGTCTTTCATCGAACCACTCCGACTCATCGCAGCGAGTGCGATGCAGTCCTCGTTCACATCCACACCGACGATCGTGTCTGCATCGTGCTTGCTGGCGACTCGATGCGTCTCGTGTGTAACTGTGAGGTGGAGTCGCCACTCATCGTGCTTGTGGACGACTTCAGCCGTTCCAACCCGCCACTCCTCATCGGTGAACGCAGTTCTGAGGCGGTCGAAGTGGTCGGGACTGCCACGAAGTTCGCCTTTGACGTGCGTGCCTCTCGTGGCAGTGATACGGAATCGAACCGTCCCGTGGTCTTCGGGGAACAGACGGTAGCCTTCGCCGTGGTTCATCACCATCGGGTACACCCCGTCGATGTATGGGTATGGACGGCCCCAGTCGTCGTCTTTGTTGTCGTGGTGGGTCTCGATTTCACCGAGTGCCTTGTCAACGATGAGTTGGCTAGTGTTGTTGACGTGATCGGCGTTGTCAACGACGGCCGGTTTGATGTCATCCCAGTTCCAGCCCTGTCGGTCGAGGCGGTTGGTTTCGTTGCGGATGCGGCGGGCCTCAAGACAGCCCGTTTGCAGGTCGTCGCCACTCCCCGTGTGGATGTCTAAGCGGAACGACAAGATTTGGGTGAGTGTGGACGACTGCACTAGGTTTAGATATGGTTATTCACTTGTTAAAAGTTCGCGTTGTGACGCGCTTCACCCCCGACCACGGTGGGTCGGGGTACTCGCGCTGCTATTCTTTATAGAAACCGATCGTCGGACCGAGTTGACCGGATCATGGGCCGTGAGGCGACAAGCCACCCTATTTCAATGTGATATCCGGCACATCGAATCGGGGGACGAACGCAGACACAGAGGATGCCTTGTAATAGTCGTCTTCAGAATCTCATGACGATGTGGACGAATTCTTGAGCGCGTGTTGCCCAATATCTCGTAGTGTGTTCGACTCCTGTGTCTCGCCGAACCGTCTTTCGACGGATCGCCCAACGACAATACGGTGAGTGGCCGGCGTATAATTCGACACCCCTGTACGATCGAACGTCACTCGCCGGACTGGAATCCGATATCCGGACAGTCTCAGAGACGTGGTTCGAACATGAAAGTCACGACTCCGTCGAGGGGTTCGTCTGTGCACTCCCCTTGGCCTACTTCCGGTTCAGCGCCCACGACCGGTATGCGGGGCCGACCCGCTACCAGATGGACACCCTCTTTCGGGTGTTCGTACTGAAAGAACTCCACAGCTGGGAGCACGAAACAGCACTCGTCGACTACCTAAAGAACCGTCCTGAACTCTGTGAGCAACTGGGTTTCGAGACGATCCCGGACCAGTCGACACTGTGGCGAAGCTGGCACGAGCGGTTCATCCCTGACCTCCGAGAGACAGTGGAGACAGCCGCTCGAACGATCCTCATCAAAGCCCAGAATGCAGGTGTCGGGGTTCCGCGTGAACCGACACGAAAGCTCCGATACCACGGGGACGAGTCTGGTGAGTCAGACCCGGACGATCAAACTACGTTGGAGCAGGCAGAGAAAGTCACCGACCACGTCAGTCGCGTCGTTTTCCGGCGTTTTCGCTGGATCGAGGTGAGGGCTGTGAGATCCACGAGAACGCGTACTGGGACCTGCAGACGTATCTCGGACTTCGTGAGCGGCTGGCTGCGAACGAAGGTGCTCGTAGCTTCACCTACGAGTCAACTCGAGAGCGGACGCCGTTAGGTCACGCCCATCGCGAGCAGATTCGTAATCTCTCGGTATCAGAGACTCGCGAGATGTACCGACAGGCCGTCAACACGCTCCTGAGCGAAGTCGAGGAGACAGAGGAGTTCTTCCGAGCCGGAATCATCGCCATCGATATCACCGAGGCCAACCCCTTCACCGGTGATAGAACGGGCCACGAAGACGAAATCATCGGGACGAAGGAGAAGACCGACGAGTACGCCTACCAATGGGCGACAGTCCAGTTGGTCGGCAACGCTATCCCACTCGTGCTTGATGCCCGCCCGGTACGGAAAGGCGAGTCACGTAAGGAGATCGTCGGGGATTTGCTGGATTCGGCTGAAGAGCTCGTCCACGTCGATAACGTGCTGATGGACCGGGAGTTCGATAGTCAGCACGTCCTGGAGATGCTTAGCCAGCGTGGCTTGTCGTATGTCGTGCCGAAGCGGATGCAGACCAGCGAGAAAGCCCAAGCCAAGCGATTACTCCAGCGGGACCAAGACCGGTATGAAACCGACCGGAAGCTCCATCTGGGCAAGAACGAGTGGCACGAAACGACGCTGGTCTACCGCCGGAATGAAGACTCCGAGCACGACGATCACCGGCAGTACTCGGTGTTCATGACGAATTGCGGGAGTGGGCACCTCACGGAGTATGGCTATCGCTGGGAGATCGAGAGTGGGTACAGGTCGATCAAACGGTTCATGGCAGCGACGACGTCGAAGGATTTCGGGCTTCGATTCTTCTACTTCGCGTTTGCGTGTCTGCTGTACTCTATCTGGCGAGCGGTCGATCTGCTCGTGCAGGTTGAGTTGACCGGCGAGTATGAGCACTCACCGCTGATTACAGCGGACAACACGCTGACGCTGTTGAAGAAGGAAACTGGGATCGGGTAGAGAGACACTCAGTCATGGTTAGCGCGCCGTCTGAGTGGCTACGCTGCTGGAAGTCTCAAAAATTTGCCCATATAGTTGGGTGTGTGACAAGAATGCCGCTTCGAGAGCCATCTGAGGTAGTTTCCACAGATCGAACCGGTCAAATTCACGCATCACAGACCCGCTAACACCGATGTAGTCTCAACTTCCATGACTCCGTGTTCCCTCGACGACCGCCCGGGTGACGGACCGGCGGTGTTCGTCGAGTTCCCTTCGAGTCCGCTCACCCGGGGGCGACGACACCGAGTCAGTCGCGGGCGACCCGGAATCCTTAGAAGGAGACGGCCCACAGTTGAGGTATGCGACTGTTCCGGTCGAGCGAACTCCTGGGGATCGCCCGGGAGACACTGGAGTTCGTCCTCGAAGCCTGCGAGGAAACCCACCCGGACGAGTACATGGGGTTTCTCCGCGCCGACGACGCCCGCAAACTCGGGATGGACCGTTCGGGACAGGTGATCACGGACGTCCTCGTCATCCCCGGAACGGTTTCGAACCCGGTGAGTGCGACGGTGAAAACGAACATGAAGCCGAACGACGTCTCGTCGGTCGGTTCGGTGCACTCCCACCCGAATGGCGTCCTCAACCCGAGTTCGGCGGACCTGCGAACGTTCGGACAGGGCAAGGTCCACATCATCGCCGGGGCGCCGTACGGCCGGAGCGACTGGCGTGCCTTCGACAACCGGGGCGAATCGACGACGCTCGACGTCATCGACGTCGACCTACCGGAGGAACGGTTCTTCGATTTCACGCAGGCCGACATCGACGCCGAACTGGTGGCGGAGGGGCGGCGACGTGGTGTCGTCACCCCCGATGACTCGACGGACAGCGACCACGGAACCGAGGAGGACGACGGTGGCGGACTCCTCTCGTGGCTCCGGTGAGGGGGCGACGCCAGACTCCCGTCAGCGTCGGTCCCCGGTGAGTCCGTCGGACGACGAGTCGTCGCCCCCCTCGTCGTCCGCGTCGGCGCGTGCCGTCGTGCGAGCGGCCTGCACCGTCTCGCGGGCCGTCTCCTCCAGTTGCTCCGAGGCGTCGGCGGCGTACGCCTCCAGTTCGTCGATGCCGACGACGGTGTCGGCCGCCTCCAGTCGTCGGTTGAAGCGTTCGAGCATCCCCTCGGTGAACTCCTCCTCGGAGCGCCGACCGGTGGCGACGCCGCTCGTGACGATGGACTGGATCCCCTCCTCGACGGTCAGATCCACGTCGTAGACGTGTTCCGTGGAGACGTGGAGGACGTACCCACCCATCACCGGGTTTGGGGCGAGCGGGAGAAACAGCGTCACCATCTCGCCGTCGTGGTCGGTCGCCTCCTGGACCACGTCGGGCGTGTCCGCGGTCAGGAACCCGAAGGCGTAGGAGCCCTTATCGGGGAACTCGACCAGTTTCACCTCCTGAAAGCTGTCGGTATCGCTGTCGAGGAGGAGGCCGCTCATCTCGTCGATGCTCTGGTACAGGGAGCCGACACCGGGGATGCGGGCGATGAGCGTATCGAAGAGGGCGCCGAACCCGGAACGGCCGGGACGGCGTTCGGTCCAGACGCCGATACAGAAGATGATTCCCAGAAGGGTCACGACCGCGAGGAGTTTGAGGGTCACCTCGGAGGCGGGCTGAATCCCCGTGAGCCGGGTGAGCATCCCGACGACCGGATCGAGTTGCTTGGAGACGAAGTTGACGACCACGCCGAGGACGACGAGCGTGACGATCAGCGGGAGAGTCACCGCGGCACCGGTGACGAAGGCCTGTCGGGCGAACTCCCGGACGCCGTCGTACTCGTCGAAGGCGTCGGTGCCGATGGGACGGTCCATGAGACCACATCGCTCGGCCGACCCAAAACGTTCCGGGGTCCGGGGCCACAGTCCCTAAGTGGCTCAGGGAGCAACCGGCGTCCATGGACGAAGTACTCGACGTCGTCGACGTCGTCGCCGACTCGGGGTTCGAGGGCGTCCTCACGTGGCTCCTCCGGCTCGTCGGGCTGCTCGCGGTGCTCGCGGGGGTCGGCCTGTGGCTACTCACCGACATGGGGCTGCTGGTCGTGCCCGCGCTCCTGATGGTCGTGGGGCTGGTCTTGCTCGTCGCACCGACCGTCCTGCTCGCCTTCGCCGAACTATCGTAGCCCACGTCGGTCAGCACTCCTCCGCCCGCATGGCCGCCTGCGATCGGTGTGCCGACAGTTACACACCGACGATAGCCTGACGACGACGTGGCGACAGGCTTTATCCGCTCCGTGTCGGAGGCTCACGCATGACTGGACAGACGCTCCGTCCGTTCCTGTCGCGGGCGGCGACGCTGTATCCGGATCGGGAGGTCGTCTCGCGGACGGCCGACGGGACGACTCGATACACGTACGCGGCGTACGCCGACCGCGTGAGCCGACTGGCGGCCGCCCTGCGGGCGGCGGGGATCGAACGGGGCGACCGCGTCGCGACGCTGTGCTGGAACCACGACCGGCATTTCGAGGCGTACTTCGCGGTCCCCGACCTCGGCGCCCAACTCCACACGATCAACCCGCTGCTTCCCGCCGAGGACGTGCGAACGATCGTCGAACGGGCCGGCGACCGCCTCCTGTTCGTCGATCCGTCGCTGACCGACGCGCTGACTGCGGCCTACGACCCCGACGCGTTCGAGAGCGTCGAGCAAGTGGTCGTCGTCGGCTCGGAGACCCCCGACCTCCCCGCCGAGTCGGTCACGAGTTTCGAGGCGTTCGTCGCGGGACACGACGCGACGTTCGATCCGCCGACGCTCGACGGCGACGACCTCGCTGGCCTGTGTTACTCCTCGGGGACGACCGGCGACCCGAAGGGCGTCGAGTACACCCAGCGGATGCTCTGGAGTCACACGATGGCGATCATGACGCCGATGGGGCTAGATATCGCCGACCACGACGTCGTGATGCCCGTCGTCCCGATGTTCCATATCAACGCCTGGGGGCTTCCCTACGCGGCGACGGCGGCGGGGGCGAAACACGTCTACCCCGGTCCCTCGCCGGATCCCGCGGACCTCGTGGGGCTGATCGAACGCGAGGGCGTCACGGTCACAGCGGGCGTCCCGACGGTGTGGCTGGGCGTCCTCGACTACCTGCAGGACCACGAGGCCGACCTCTCGACGCTCGATCGGATCGTCATCGGCGGCGCGGCGCCACCGGAACGGCTGATCCGTGCGTTCGACGACCGGGGCGTCGAGGTGGTTCACGGGTGGGGGATGACCGAGACGGCGCCCGTCGGCGCCGTCTCCCACCTCAAACCGGAGCTTCGGGACGCGGACTACGAGACGCAGTTGACCAAGCGTACGAAGCAGGGACTGGTCCTGCCCGGTCTGGAGTTCGACGTGGTCGACGACGCGGGTGAGTCGGTGCCCCACGACGGCGAGTCGATGGGTGAACTCCGGATTCGAGGCCCGTGGGTCGCCGAGGCGTATCTCGACGCAGACCCCGAGGACGTCTTCGCGGACGGCTGGCTCCGTACCGGCGACGTGGTCACCGTCGATGCCGACGGCTACGTCGAACTCGTCGACCGTGCCGCCGACGTGATCAAGTCCGGCGGTGAGTGGATCTCCTCGCAGGCGCTGGAGAACGCCATCATGGGCCACGAGGCGGTGACCGAGGCGGCCGTGGTGGGCGTCCCCCACGAGCGGTGGGGGGAACGCCCGGTCGCCTACGTCGTCGCCGACGCCGCCGATCACGACGCCTTGATCGATACGGTCTCGGACCGACTGCGCGAATCGTACCCCGACTGGTGGGTGCCCGATAGCTTCGAGTTCGTCGAGTCGATCCCCAAGACTGCGACGGGGAAGTTCGCGAAGACCGACCTCCGGGCCCGCCGGGAGGAACCTCTCGACGGACCGGTGGGGGCCGAACCACCGGCTGACGGGGAGACCTAGCCGGCGAGCAGGAGGCCGGCGCCGAGCAAGAGGCCGATGGCGCCGACCAGCAGGCCGGCAAGTGACGTCTTCGAGAGGCGGAGCAATATCCGAGTCGGCGAGCCATCGCCGACGACGAGGGGGTCGATTCGGCCGTCGTCGACCCGGCCGACCACCGTCACCGTATCGCCCGGCGACACCCACCGTTCGTCGTAGCGACGCGTGCCGAGCGAGAGGGCGCGAGCCACGGGAGCCAGAATCGGCGACGGCGACCGGTACCACGTCGTTCGGGAGAGCCCGTCGGCCTCGCGTTCGTATCGCGCGATCCGATCCGGCGGCGACTCCGACGGGGCGACCGTGGCGACGACCGTCGAATCGAGCGCGACCGTCCGGAGCGGCGCGTCCACAAGGACCGTCGCGTCGGGCGTCCGCACCGCGAACGGCCGGCTCCGGGCAGGGTCGTGGACCGTCACGTACGTCGGCAGGAGGAAGGAGCCGAACCGCCGCTCTTCGACCGAGGGGCGGAGGGCGACACAGTCGACGCCGCTGAACGGCGCCTCGAGTGTGTCACCGGCGGCCTCGACGGTACCCGAGAGACGAACGAGCGTCCCCTCGGCGACGCCGTCGACGCTCGACACCGGGTCGGCGCGAACGAGCGCGGTCGACCGCCACACGTAGCGCAGACTGACGAGAGTGACCAAGAGGCCGAGAGCGAGCATGACGACTCCGAACAGTGTGGGAAGGGGAAGAGACATGGATCGAAGCGGGAAGCCGGCCGGTGGCTCAGGACCGCCGCGGACCCTCGGGTGCGAGGGCGTCGTCGTAGATGGTGACGTAGAGGTCGGTGATCTCCTCCCGGGTGGGCTTTCGGGGGTTGTTGTCGGGCGACCCCGAGTCGATGGCATCCTGGGTCATCTCGTCGATCACGTCGAGGTAGTCTTCGCGGGACGGGACCTCGCCGAACTCGTCGAGATAGCCGGTGAGATCCAGATCGGCACACAGCCGGAGTACCCCGTCGGCGGCGGCGTCGGCCGCCTCGCGGGTCGGGGTGTGCGTGTCGGCGACCCCGAGGATACGCGCGATTTCGGCGTACTTCTCGGGGGCAGCCATCGCCGAGAAGTCGACGACGTACGGGAGGATGAGGCCGTTCGCGAGGCCGTGGGAGATATGCAGTTGGGCGCCGAGCGGTCGGGCGAGGCCGTGGACGAGCGCCACGGAGGCGTTGGTGAAGGCCTGTCCCGCCTGGAGCTGGCCGACCATCACGTCGGCGCGGGCGTCGAGATTGTCGCCGTTGGCCCACGCGATCGGGAGGGACCGCGCGATGCGCTCCATGGCTTCCTCGGCGTACCCGTCGGGGACACTGTAGGATTTCACCGAGACGTACGCCTCGATGGCGTGGGTCAGGGCGTCGATGCCCGTGAAAGCCGTGTGGCTCTTGGGGAGCGACCGGGTGAGGACGGGATCCTCGATGGCCACGTCCGGGACGACGTTCGCGGAGACGATGAGGAACTTCGTCGACGTGGACTCGTCGCTGACGACGACCGATCGGGTCGCCTCGCTTCCCGTGCCCGCGGTGGTGTTGACGGCGATCAGCGGCGGGGTTGGGTTGGGAACACCCTCGTAACCGGCCCGATCGACGCCGAAATCGCGGATCGACCCCTCGTTGGCCGCGAGGATACCGACCCCTTTGCCCGTGTCGATGGAGGATCCACCCCCGAGTGTGACGATCAGATCGCAGCCCTCGCGATCGTAGAGCGCGTGTGCGCTCTCGATGTTCTCGACGGTCGGATCCGGACGCACGTCCGTGTACACGACCGGGTCGACGCCGGCTGCCTCCAGTCCCGCGAGGACGGCCTCGCCGTGGAAGTCGAAGATTTGTTCGGTGGCGACGACGAGCGCCGTCTCCCCGTAACGGGCGGCGTGGCCGCCGAGAGAGTCGATCGCGCCGGCACCGAGTTCGATCCGGCCTGGCGAGACGACCGTCCGCGTCTCGCTCGCGAGTACGGTATCGTGCATGACACACCGATGATCGTTCCTGTCAATATTATACCCCGGGGTCGCGTCGGGCGTTGGTCCCTCTCGCGACGACCGAGGGTCACTCTCGTGCCGTATGCGAAAATGAACGTAAATCTATCGTAGTTATAGATGGTACGACAACGTATGTTTTTGAACCACGCGGCGTACCGCCTCCGATAGGGGGTCGATCGGCGGTGGAACCGCGAGGAGGCCACCCTCGGCGAGGCACATCACGGCCGACGTGTTCGGGGATCCAAAGCGGGTCACGGCTACCGATCCGATCGTACGATCGGCCGTCGTGAACAGTCGGCCGGCCGTCGATGGGCGTACCGTTCGAGGACGAAGACTGCCTTCGAATTCGGTAGTTCCGTCGCTCGCCTCTAAACCCCCCATCCGGGAACGATCCGTGGCGTCCCGGCGGCGACCGACGGCCGGATCCCACGGCAGACGTCTCCCCGGTATGTTCCGCCCCGACGTCGGGTGTCCTCCTCGAGGAGTCGGTCGACGCTGTCACACCTAGTGGTGCCGACGCCGTGAACCGCTCGCGGCTGTTCCGTTGCCGGTCGTGATCGCCGACGGACCGGCATGATACATACGCGGCGAATATAATATCTAATACTGATATGTCGGCGTATCAGTCCCGACCGCTCGACGCAGCGACTGCCGCGACACGGGCATCGAGCCTCGTCGTCCGAGCCTCACGGCGTCACGCCGTGTCCCGGGCCGTCGATCTCGGGTGTGTGGGGGCGTCGACGACGTCCGCTGCGAGGAGGCGGTTGCCGTCCAGGTCGACGTAATCGAAGTTTCCGAGGCCGACGGCGCCGCGGACGGGGTCGATCGCCGCGGCTTGCCTCTCACCGGTGACCGGCGGGAGCGGCGAGCCCTCGCCGTGGCCGGTGACTCACGCTTCGATCCCGACGGTGACGGGGACGTTCGACGCGTCCCGCTGTGTGCCGAGGCCGATCACGAAGGGGTTCAATCAGCAGGTGGTCGAACGCGTCGACCGTCACGGCGACGACGTCGCTCACGCTCCCGACTCCGGGGGCCCGTTACTCGCCGTCGGCGCCGCGAGCACGTCACGGACGGCCGAGAGCAACGCCCGTGGGCCATCTTCCTCGAAGACGTTCGCAACCGAGAGGTCGAGACGTGCCGCCTCCGTTTCCGAGTCACCCCACGTCGAAACGGCCGCTACCTCGGCGTCGGAGAGGGCCTCGACGAGCCGCGCTTCCGTCTCGATCCCCGACACTTCGAAGGCGTCGAAGTGGGTCCGGGTCCGCCGTCCGGGTTCGTCCGCGATGACGACGGCGTCGGGCCAGCACCCGTGCAGGACCGAGAGCGTCACGCCGGAGTAGGTCTGGTGGGTGAGCGACGCCTGTCCCTTGACGATGACGATGTCGTGAGCCTCGCCCACCGCGGTCACCATGTCCTCGACGACGCCGGGGGTGAAGTCCGCCGGGACGCGGTCGATGACGGTTCCCTCGTGAGAGCCGATCATGAGTCCCGTCTGGCCGGTCGCGACCCAGCCGGCGTCGTATCCCGCGTCGCGTGCGGCCCGGTAGCGTTCGTAGGTCGTCGTCCGCTTCCCGACCGCACAGTCCGTGCCGAGCGTGAGCACCACGTCCGCTGACACGTCGTCGATCGACCCGTCGCCGACCCGGAGGTCGTCATCGCCGGGTGGTTTCCGGACGTCGATCAGTCGTGTGCCGTGCCGGTCGGCGAGGTCGGTCCAGTGTTCGTCCTCCGAGAGGAACACGTGCAGGCCGGAGACGACGTCACAGCCCGCTCGGATCGCCGCCTCGATGTCGTCCACCCACGACTCGGGCAGGCCGCCCCCTGCGGGCGCCACTCCGATGACCAGTACCTCGACCTCGGGGGCTTTCGCCAGGGCGGTCTCCACCGACGTCACGATGGGCACGTCCGGCGCGTCGCGGCTCTCGAGGACGTCGGCGGGACGACACCCCGCGTGCCGTGAGTCCACCACGACGCGGGTGTCGAACACCTCGCTGCTCGTGACGATGCCGTTCGCGGTCTTTCCCTCGGTCGTCCCGAACTCGCCCTCGGCGAGAACGGTGGCCGGAACGGGTGTCTCGAAGTAGCCTCTGAGGTCCATGGCGCACTCCGTGCGTGGCTTCGTCTAATCTCTCCTCCCTCTCGTGAGAGGGGACCGTCCTCCCGACGGACGAGTTGTAAGTGGTCCGATACCAAATGATATGTACGAGCGGGGAGACACGACGGTATGGATTCAGTGGTGCAGTTAGAGCGCCTGATGCGAATCGAGAGTCACGAGGACGTCGACGAGATCCGGGAGTATCTGCTCGACGTGATCGACGGCGCAAAACTGGACGAGACGGGCTGTGTGTGCGCCGAGAAGCGCGGCGACCGGGACGGCCCACGGATCGTCCTCAACTCTCACATGGACGTCGTCTCCCCGCACGTCCCGTTCGAGCGGGTGGGCGAGGAGATCCGCGGGCGTGGCGCCTGTGACGCCAAGGGCTGTCTCGCCCCGATGTTGGCCGCGTTCTCCCGTGTCGACCCCGACGCCGGGAGCGTACGGCTCGTGATCTCTCCGGACGAGGAGACGACCCAGCGCGGCCTCTACGAGTATCTCTCGGGCGGTATCGACGCCGACTTCGCCATCGTCGGCGAGCCGTCCGGACTGGACGTCTGTCCGTCGGCGCGCGGGCACTACGACCTGTTGGTGGAACTCTTCGGCGCGTCGGCTCACGGGGCAACCCCCGAAAGTGGCACCAACACGACGGTGTGTGCCGCCGAGGCGATCACGCGGATCGGCGACCTCCCCCATCTGGAAGACGAGACGCTCGGAACGAACAACTTCACGCCCACGATCATCGAGGGCGGCAACCGCCCCAACCAGGTGCCGGAGTATACGAAGTTCGTCGTCGACTACCGGACGGTCCCCGGCGAGTCCCGGGAGGACGCCGTCGGCAAAGTCAAGGAGGTACTCCGGGATCTGGTCTGTGAGTCCGAGGTCGGCTTCTACGACGGCGGCTCGTCGCTCGACTCGTTCAAGACGGACGTGACCGACGAGTTCGTCACGTCGTTCCGGGACCACGTGGCGGCGGGTCATGACGACGAACCGGCCGTTCGGCCGTTCGACGCTGCGACCGAGGCGGCGTTTTTCGCCCCGTACATGCCCGTGGTCGTGTTCGGTCCGGGGCTGATCAGCGACGGCGACCAAGCGATCGCTCACTCCGAACACGAGTACGTGCCCGTCGAGGAGGTCGAACGCGCGGGGGCGATCCTGACCGAGTTCCTCGCGGCGACGCTCGCGTAGCCCGGGTCGGTCGGGACGTCGTCGGGTGTCCCCGACTCGCGGCGTCGTCGACCGAGGAGTGCCGTCACGGATCGGGACGAAAAATCGACCGTCCGGGGAGAACCCTCAGATGATCCCCTGGAAGGACAGCACGGTCTGGGCGATGATCGCGGAGCCGAAGAACGTGCCGAAGAAGACGAAGACGGCGACCACGACCAGTTTCCAGCCGATCTGTTTGAGCCGGTCCATCTGCAGGGAGACCGAGAGGCCGGCGTACGCCAGGATCGGCGTGGCCGTCGCGAGGAAGCTGATCCGGTCCGTGTACCGGAGGAAGACCTCCTGTGTCGGCGAGAAGGGAAGGGCCAGCACCATCGCGATGAAGATGGCGTACGCGAACGAGGGGAGTTCGAGCGGGATCTCGCGGGCCAGATACAGCGAGACGATCCCGATCGCGATGATGAGGACGATCCCGGGGATCGATTCGACGATGCCGGCGTCGTACCCCACGGTGTTCCCGATGAGGGTGATGACGCCGACGACGACGAGCATTGCGAGCGCGTTCGTGACGAAGTCGGTTCGGTCCATGTTAGTTCCTCCCGATGATCGGCTCGAGGACGCCGTACAGTTTGTTGATGAGCGGGACGCCGACGAACAGGACGACGTACACGCCGGTCAGTCCCGTGAGCAGGTTACTCGTCGCGGCGAACGCGAGGATCTCGTCTTCCGGCACCGAGGAGACGGCGGTCGCCAGCGACCCGGCACAGGCGGTCATCATGCTTCCGCTTCCCATCCCACAAGCCATCGCGATCGCTCGCGGGTGGAGCCCGGTTATCGGAGCGAGGCCGCCGAGGATGCCGAAAAAGAGCGTTCCGAGGAACGTTCCCGTCAGGTAGGTGCCGAGGACGCCGATCCCTTCGGGCGAGTCGGGCCCGTAGAGGTCCGTGATGATCCCGAGGGTCGGCTCGCGAGCGATGCTGACCGCCGACCCGATCGCTTCCCGCTTGAGTCCGAGCAGGAGAGCAAGCGGGAGCGCGAGGAAAATCGTCCCCAGGTTGCCGAGTTCCTGGAGCAGGAACGCCGGTCCCGCCCCGATGATATCGTAGAAGTTCGGAGCGACCAGCGTCCCGTATTTCACGCCCAGGGGCATCAGCGCCACCACGATCAGCGGCGAACTGATCTCACTCACCTCCTTCGGAACGACGCTCCGAAGTTCGTCGATGTACGCGCCGAGGACTCGGTAACCGAGTAGCATCCCGAACACGACGGCGTAGAGCATCGGGAGGATGACCACTTGGCCCGGGCCGACCGGGTACGTTTGCGTGCCGATGAACTCGGAGACGACGACGATCAGGAGAACCGTGACGTGCGCTTTCAGGTGGAATGTCCAGCGGCCTGACACGCGTATCGGATCCCACCGATCGCCGTCCGAGTCGGCATCGGTCGGTTCGTCGGTCTCTGTATTGGTGTTTGCCATGATATACCTCGACATAGGCTGCAGTGTCACACTACAAAAGCGTTGTTATTGTTTACGGGTCCGGGCGCAACATAATCTAGGAAGGACGACGACGCCTCATATGAGAGGGGTGGTGTATTAGTCACGGACCATCCCAGCGGCCGTATGCAGACGTTCATCCTGAACGGGTCGGACGTAGCGACACACTCACCGATGACGGCCGTCGTCTCGGCCGTCGAGGACGCATTCGCGGCCTACGCGAGGGACGCCGTCGAGATGCCGGCGAAATCGTACGTTGACGTGCCGACCGGAGACTTCCGCTCGATGCCCGCGTACGTCGACGCGGACGAGTGGGAGGCGGCCGGGGTGAAGTGGGTGAGCGTCCACCCCGACAACCCCGGCGCCCACGACCTCCCGACGGTGCTAGGAGTCATGATCTACTCCGACCCGGCGACCGGACGCCCCCTTGCCGTCATGGACGGGGCCGAACTCACGATGCGTCGAACCGGCGCAGCGGCCGCCGTCGCGACCGACCACCTCGCCGTCACCGACGCCACCTCGATGGGACTCGTCGGCGCGGGCACCCAGTCGTACGCCCAACTGGAGGCGGTCTCGACGGTACGGCCGATCGAGGAAGTGGTGATCTCGGATCCCGACGACGACCGCGTCGAACGGTTCGTCGACGCGTTCGCCGATCGGTTCGAGATTCGGTCCGGCGACGTCGCGGACGCCGCCGCCTGTGATGTCCTCTCGACTGTCACCCCCGTCGAGGAGCCGATCGTCGCCGCGGCCGACGTCGGCGATCACACCCACGTCAACGCCGTCGGCGCCGACGCGCCCGGCAAACGGGAACTCGGGGACGGGACCATCGAGGCGGCCAAACTCGTCATCGACGATCACGAACAGTGTACACATTCCGGGGAGATCAACGTTCCTTGGAGCGAGGGACTGATCGACGAGTCGGACGTCTACGCCGAACTGGGCGAGATCGTCGCCGGCCGGCGCGAGGGCCGCGTCGCCGGGGACGGTGTGACGGTGTTCGACTCGACCGGTCTCGCCATCCAGGACGTCGCGACCGCACACATCGTCTACGAGGCCGCACGCGACGACACCCCCGAGACGTTCGGCTTCTCCTCGTAGCGCGGCCCGTCAGGGGCCCAGGAGTTTCGCCTCGGCCTTCCGTAGGTGTTCCAGCACCGTCGCCTTCGCGACCCCGACCTCCTCGGCGAGATCGGTGGCCGAGACGGCGCGCGGCCACTCGTAGTAGCCCCGCGCTCGTGCCAGTTCGAACACCTCGCGCTGGCGATCCGACAGCGCGGGCAGGTCGGCGTCGGCGTCGGCGATCGATCCTTTCGTCGCCACCCGTCGAACCGTGATCTCGGCGTCGTTCTCGCTCGCGATCGCGTCGAGATCCGCCTGCATCCGGTCGCGGCGTTTGTCGACGGCGACCGTCCAGTACTCGTAGCCGTCGCGTATCCGGAGCGGTTCCTGTGGAAGATACCCCCTGGAGACGATGGCGTCGTGGATGCTGTCCGCGGGGTCGAACTCGACGAGTAGGCCGCGAGTCGCCTTTCCGACCGGCCTCGAGGCGAGGCCGAACTCGTCGCGGGGCTCCATCTCGGTGACCGAATCCGTGTGTGTCGACCGGCGCGCCGCCGAGACGAGGTCGTCGACGGCCGCAGTGGTGTCGGCGTGGACGACGACGTGTGCCGTCACGTTCCCGTCGCCGGTGTAGACGGCGTTGACGAGGAGGCGTCCGTCGACCGCCGCGGTCACCTCCGTCATCCAGCAGTTCGGGTGCCGGAGCTTCAGTTTCAGCTGTGAACTCCCGCTGGTCGTGGACCGGTCGCTACGCTGAGTCGCCATCGCTACAGAGTCCCCGACGGGGACGGACTGGTCGGGTGCTGGCGGTCACGCACACAGCCGTTTCACCTCGGCCGACAGTTCCTCCAGTGCCTGCTCGTCGCCCGCGCCATCGAGCGCGCGCACGATGAGGTCGGCGACGGCGTTCATCGCCGTCTCGTCGAACCCCCGGGCGGCCAGGCTCGTCGTTCCGAACCGAACGCCGCTCGCGTCCGAGGGGTATCGCGGATCGCCGGGGACGGACGCCTTGTTGGCGATGATCCCGGCCGCCTCCAGCGCCGTCTCCGCCTCGCTTCCCGGGAGGTCCCCGTGGGAGTCCCGGAGGTCGACGAGCACGATGTGGGTGTCCGTGCCGTCGGTCACGACGTCGATTCCTCGATCCGAGAGGGCGTCGGCGAGTGCCCGCGCGTCGCCGATGGTCCGGTCGACGTACTCGTCGAAGTCGTCGTCGAGTGCCTCCGCGAACCCGGCCGCCTTCCCGGCGATGTTCGGCATCGCCGCCCCGCCCTGAAGCCCGGGGAACAGCGCCTCGTCGACCGCCTCGGCGTACTCCTCGTCACACATGATGATCCCCCCGCGACCGGTCTTGATCGTCTTGTACGTCGATCCCGTACAGAACTCGGCGACACCGACCGGCGACGGGAACGCCCCCGTCGCGATGAGCCCCGAGACGTGGGCGATGTCGGCCAGGTGGTACGCGTCGACCGTCTCCGCGATTTCCTGGAACCGTTCCCAATCGATCGTCCGTGGATACGACGAATATCCGGAGACGATCATGTCGGGATCGACGTCGTCGGCTCGACGGGCGATGGCGTCGTAGTCGAGACGCCCCGACGCCGGATCGAGTTCGTAGTGTGCCGTCTCGTAGAGATCACCGCTGACGTGGAGGTCGGCGCCGTGGGTGATATGTCCCCCATCCCGAGGGTGCAGCGTGAGAATCGTATCCCCGGGATCGAGGGCGGCGAGGTAGACCGCCAGGTTCGCCAGCGACCCGCTGTGTGGCTGCACGTTGACGTGCTCGGCCCCCCACAGCTCCTCCGCGTACGCTATCGCCAACGACTCCACGTCGTCGATGTTCTCCGATCCCGGATACAGCCGCGAATCGGGATACCCGAGCGCGTTCCGGTTCGTGAGGATACTGCCCTGTGCCTCCCGGACGGCGGGGCTCGCGACGTTCTCCGACGCGATCATCATGAGACTCTCCTCTTGCAATCGCGCCTCTGATTCGATCGCCTCGGCCACGGCTCTCGCCGCAGTCTCGACTTGTTCGTGCTGCATCTCACTCTGAGGTTCACTCGGGCTGATATAAACGTTTGGATCACGGTGATCGGTGTTCGATGCGTCGGCGAGTATATAAGCGTCCATCGGAGAGACATTTTTATCACCCCGCCGGCCGACCAACCGTCACATGACCGCCGACGGAAACGTCCTGCAGACCACGACCCGTTCGTTGGAGATCCTCGAGGTCATCAACGCCCACGATAGCGTTCGTGCGGACACCCTCGTGGACGCGCTCGGGATTTCGCGGAGTGCCGTACACAACCACCTGACCACGCTCCGGGAACACGAGTACGTCGTCAAGAAGGGCGATCGGTATTACCTCGGGTTGAAACTGTATCACCTGGGTGAACAGGCCAAAACACGGCGACTCTCCTACGAGGTCATCGGCGACAACGTCGCCCGGATCGCGAACGAGATAGATATGGAAGTGGATTTCTCGGTCGAGGAGTACGGACGGGTCGTGGTCATCTTCGACGAGGTCGGACACAGGAACCGTAGCGGCTTCCAGCTCGGCCGGTACGTGCCGATTCACGCGTGCGCATCCGGGAAGGCGATTCTCGCGGCCTACCCGGCCGAACGGGTCGCCTCGGTCCTCGACAGGCGTGGCCTCCCCCCGGTCACCGACAACACCATCGTCGACCGCGAGGCACTGCTCGACGACGTCCAGGCCAGCCGGGAGCGAGGGTACGCCATAAACGACGAGGAGAGCAACAGCGGTATCAAATCCGTCGGGACGGCGATCAGGGAACCGGACGGGACCGTCGCCGGCGGCCTCTCGATCGCCGGACCCACGTACAACTATCCGCCGTACGACCAGATCGCGGAGACACTGCTCTCCGCCGCCGACGAGATCGAACGGGAGATCGAAACGCGGTGGCAGCGGGCGTTCCAACAGCCGGACCGAGGCGACGACGGATCGTAAGGGGTGTTCCAGCCATGCTGGACGTTCTTGTATAGTAGCGTTTGGAACTGTTTGCACACCTGATCGCCAGACTGCGTGCGATCAGGTGTGCGATGACTTACAAAGGCTACTATAGTATCGACCGGTCGCTCCCTGGCGTCGGCCACGTCGCGACCCGCGACATCACGACCCCTGCCCGGATCCTCTCGACGGGATGGTGAGAATAACACACGTATTCGTGTTATTATCTCGGAGATGGGCGGGATTCCGCCGTGGTTCCGGCCGGAGGCGACGCTCGCTCCGCCGGTCCGTCCCGCGCGAGCGACTCGGCGGGCGGCGTCAGACACGCCGGATCGGCCGCGTTTCCGGCGCCGGTGTGTCCGCTGTCGGGTCGTGAACGCCGACCGCTCGTCCCGTCGACCGGCATCATCGCCTCGACGCCGGTGCGGACCGTTCGACGCTGTCCTCCGTCGACGTCGCGACCCTCGTCCCCACGTCGCCACTCTGCTCACGGACGCCCACGCTTATGCGCCTCCGTCCGTAACCGTCGAGCGCATGACCGCAGACGGTGACACGCCCCGGACGAAAGGTGGCGGCGAGCACGTTTACGACGCGCTCGTGGACGCCGGCATCGAACTCCTCGTCGGGTTGCCGGGTACGCAGACGCTCCCGCTCGACCGCGTCGTCGCGGAGCGCACGGGGATGGAGTACCTGATGGCCCGCCACGAGACCGCCATCCCGCACGTCGCCTGGGGGTACTACGAGACGACCGGCACGCCCGCGGCCACACTCACCGTTCCGGGCCCTGGCGACACGAACGCGATGCACGGGCTGAAGAACGCCTACGACGACCGTGTCCCGATCGTCCACGTCTCGGCCGACGCCGACCCCGCCGATCGGGGACAGGGAGCGATTCACGAGATCGAACCCGACACGTACGACAACGTCGTGAAGGCGAACGTGAACGTCGCTCGACCGGCCGAACTCACGGAGGCGGTCACGCGGGCGATCGAGATCGCACTGAGCGAGCCCCGCGGCCCGGTCCGCCTGGGCGTGCCGAGCAGCGTACTGGCGGCGAGGTTCGCGGCGAATCCCGTGACGGTCTCGCCCGAGACGGTCGACCACGACAACGCCCGAAACTACGACGCGGCGATCGAGGAACTGGCCGCGGCCGAACGCCCCGTCGTGTACGTCGGGGCAGGAGCGCGACGGTCGTCCCACGACTGCCGCGTGACGAGGGATCTCGTGGCCGAACTCGACGCGCCGGTCGTGGCATCGTACAAGGGCAAGGGCGTCTTCCCGGAGGACGATCCCCGGTTCGTGGGAGTGACTGCACAACACCTCCCCGCGGGTGCGAAGCGCGTACTCGCCGCCGCGGACGTGGTGCTCGCACTCGGGACGAACTTCGATGGAGTCACCACGGCGAACTGGACGCTGCCGATGGGCGAGACGCTCGTTCAGGTGACCCGTGACGTCGACGACATCGACGCCGGCTACGGGGCCGACGTCGCCATCGTCGAACGCGTGGGACGGGCAGGGGAGTCGGTACTCGACGGACTGCGGGCGACGGATCGAAGCCGGGGGTGGGACGGCGCGGCGATCGGTCGCCGCGTCCGGGCGGAGTTCTCCGCTCACCTCGACGACGAGGGACTGCTCGACGACGCCCCCGTCACGACGCCCGGCGGACTTCGGACGGTCCGCGAGGCGCTCCCGCGGGACGCCATCGTCACCACGGACGTCGGCGGCTTTCGCCTCTGGTCGAAACAGGTGTTCCGGGCGTACGGCCGGGGAACCTACGTCACCGCCGGTTCCTGGGCCGGAATGGGCGTCGGCCTCCCGGCCGCCCTCGGTGCGAAGGTGTCCCATCCGGATCGCCCCGTCGTCGCCCTCCACGGGGACGGCGGACTGATGATGTGTCTCTCGGAACTGCACACCGCCGTGGAACACGGCCTCGACGTGGTGGTCGTGGTCTTTAACGACGCCGACTACGGCATCATCAGCAAGTCCCCGAAGATCGACGAGTACACCGAGGGTCACCGGTTCGACTGGACGTCCCCCGACTTCGTGGCCATCGCGGGCGGGTTCGGGTGCCGCGGGATCGAGGTCGACTCCCGGAGCGCCCTCCGAACGGCGGTCGAGGAGGGGATGAACGCCGACGTGCCGACGCTCGTCGACGTCCGCGTGCCGGCCGACGAGCCGTCGGTGGTCGAAGCCACCGCGTACGAGTCGTCGATCGACCTCGGGTAATCCGCCGCCTCGCTGCGGACCGCACCGGGAGTCACCACCGGTCGGCGCTCGCCGCTCTCGGCTCCGGCCGACGGGGCGGAATCTCGCCAACATATACGAATACCGTCATACATCGAGATATGATATTTTTTGTCGTCGCCGCACACGACGTCGGGGCGCCGACTCGTCCCGCGCGGACCCGATGGACTCCACACGTCGACCGATCGGGGCGATCCGCCGGTCGGTGGGGCTCCCCGACGTAGTCCCGCCGTTCGCCGTTCCTCCCGCGGTTCTCGTGCGGATCTGGACGGTCCTTTGCCCGGCGGCGACGCCGAGTCACCCCACTCGACGTTCGGCGACGCGGGCGTCGAGAGGGTCGCGTTCCCGTTCCGACGTCTCGGCGGCGGCGATCGATTACCATCGTCTCGATCCGTCGACGAACGGGTGTCAGCACGGGTACTGGCGGCCCGCGTCCGGTTCTCGGGTCCGCTCCGTCACTCGTGCGGTTCGGGGGATCTCGAAAATCAATAGAAATGAATATATGGTAAATAGTCGGAACTACTATATGTCGCGTTTCGGGCGCCGACGGGAGCAGTGGCCGCTCGGCCGTCGGGCCGGAGGTTCGACCGTCCGCGCGGACCCGGTACCGTTCGACGCGGTGGCGGCTCCCGGGCCGGCGGGCGGATCGGCGGTCGGGTCAGTTCGTCGTCAGCCGTGGCTGGATGACGGAGACGAAGGCGTCGAGGTCGCGGGTCTGGTACCAGGCGGTTCCGGGACCGGTGAACTCGAAGACCAGTCCCTCGCCGCCCAGCAGCGAGGACTTCAGGCCGCCGACGCTCCGCGTCCCGAAGTCGATCGTGTCGTCCCACGCGATCAGGTGTTCGTTGTCGAGGACGTAGGACTCACCCGCGTCGAGGTCGAGGCGTTCGAGGCCGCCGTAGGCGTCGAGGAAGGTGGTGCCCGTCCCCTTCAGCGCGAGCGGCGTCAGGCTGGCCTCGCCGAGCATCGACTTGAGGCCGCCGAGTTCGCTGTCGATGTCGACCCCGGGCGTGGCCGCGAGGAAGGCCCCGTCCGTGGCGTACAGCGTCTCGTCGTCGAGTTCGTGTTGCAGCACGTCGCCCGGCGACGAGGGGGCGAGCGTCACCGTCCCCGGGCCGCCCTCGGCGACGAACTCGTTGGCGAAGATGGACTCGCCGCCGAGCATGGACTTCGCGGAACTCAACAGGCCATCGCGGCTGGTCGAGGTTTCGACCGAGACGGTCGGGGAGTGGCCCACCATCGCCCCCGGTTCGGCGACGATGGACTCGCCGTCGGCGAGTTCGACGGTCAGGTGTGTGTACGACGGTCGGTGGGAGAAGTCTGCCTTCATGGAGGGTTCCCCACGTGGACGAGCGGGGGAGACGATCATAACTCTTGTCCAGCGTCTCGGAGCGTGCAGCCGCGCCGCGGATCGTCGGAGGTTTATCCCTGCCGCCCGTGGCCCCGACGTATGCCACAGGTCACGATCGAAGCCGTCGAGACCGTCGGCGAGCGAACCGTCGCGCTGGAACTGGAGACGCCCGACGGGTTCGACGCCGAACCCGGCCAGTTCCTGTTGATCCGCGCGACGGTCGACGGGGTGGAGGAGACCGGCTACTACACCATCTCCTCGCCCGATACCGACGGGACGATGGAGGTGACCGTGGAGTACGTCCCCGAGGGGACCCTCGCCCCGTGGCTCGCCGAGCGGCGGCCGGGCGATACGATCGAAGTCGAGGGCCCCTTCGGCGACGTGCGCTACACCGGCGAGGGATCGGTGGTGATCCTCGCCGAGGGGCCGGGGATCGGGCCGGCCGTCGGCATCGCCGAGCGCGCCCGTGCGACCGATCACGACGCGACGGTCGTCTTCTGGGGCCGGGACCCGCCCCACCGCGACCGCCTCGACGCCCTCGAAACCGACGGGGCGACGGTCCTCCTCGTCGAGTCGCTGGACGAGGCGGCGGACACGCTCGCCGCCGCCGGGGACGCGACGGTGTACGTCTTCGGCTTCGAATCGTTCGTCCGGGACGCGAAGACGGTCGCCGGGGCTGCCGGGGTCGACACTCTGCGGGCGGAGAGTTTCGGGTCGCGGTAGCCTACGCGTCCGCGATGTCGTTGAGCACCTCTGGGTTCTCGATGCTGCTCATGTCGCCGAGTTCCTCGCCGCGATAGACGCCCTCGATGGCCCGGCGGATGATCTTTCCGCTCTGGGTCTTGGGGAAGGCGTCGACGAACAACACTTCACGGGGTCGGAACGGCTTGCCCAGTTCCTCGCCGACGGTGCGTCGGATCGCCTCGCGCAGGTCGTCGCTCTCCTCCTCGCCCGCTTCGAGGACGACATAGAGGACCACGGCCGTTCCCGTCGTGTCGTCGTCGGCGCCGATGGCGGCGGCCTGGTTGACGGCGTCGTGTTCCATCGCGGCCCCCTCGACCTCGGCAGGGCCGACCTTTCGACCCGCGACGTTGAGGGCGTCGTCCGCGCGGCCGTGCAGGAACCAGAAGCCGTCCTCGTCTTTCTGCGCCCAGTCGCCGTGGTCCCAGAGGTCCGGCCAACTGCTCCAGTACTCCGCAAGGTATCGCTCGTCGCCACTCCACAGCGACTTCGTCATGCTCGGACAGGAATCACGCGCCACGAGGAACCCCCGCTCGTGTGTATTCGCTATCGACTCCCCATCCCGATCGACGATGTCGATGTCCATCCCGAGCCCCGGCCCGCCGAGGGTGCAGGGCTTGAGCGAGTTGATGGGCATGGGCATGAGGAAACACCCCATGATCTCGGTGCCGCCCGAGATGTTGACGATCGGCGTGTCGCCGCCGCCGACCGCCTCGTAGAACCAGAGCCACGACTCGGGGTCCCAGGGCTCGCCGGTCGATCCCAGTACGCGGAGCGTGGAGAGGTCGTGGTCGTCGACCCACTCGTCGCCCCGCTTCCGGAGCGCCCGAATGGCGGTCGGCGAGATGCCGAACTGCGTGAGGCCGTGGTCGTCGATCATCCGCCAGAAGCGGTCCGGTTCGGGGTGGTCCGGTGCACCCTCGTACATGAACACCGTCCCGCCGTGGGCGTGAGTGCCCATGAGCATCCACGGTCCCATCATCCAGCCGATGTCGCTGACCCAGAAAAAGCGGTCGGACGGCTTCAGATCCATCCCGAAGTAGACCTCCTTGGCCGCCTGTAAGAGCGCGCCGGCGTGGGTGTGAACGATCCCTTTCGGCTTTCCGGTCGTTCCCGAGGAGTACAGCAGCATCGACTCCTGGTTGGCGTCCAGGGACTCCGTCTCGTAGTCGTCGCTGGCCTCGCCGACCGCCGCCGTCCAGCGCTCGTCGCGCGTCTCGTCCCACGGAATCTCCCCATCGCCGACCAGCCCGAGGCGGTCGTAGACGACCGTGTGATCGACCTGACCTGCCTCCGCGATGGCCTCGTCGGCGGTCCCCTTCAGCGTCACGTGCTCGCCGCGGCGGTAGAAGCCGTCGCCGGTGAACAGGACGGTCGGTTCGGCGTCGGCGATTCGCGTCGCCGTCGCGTCGACGCCGAACCCGGAGAAGACTGGCACCGCGATCGCGCCGACCTTGAAACAGCCATAGAGGATGGCGACGACCTCCGGAACCATGGGCATGTAGAGAGCGACGGTGTCGCCAGTCCCGACGCCTCGTGACTCCAGATAGTTGGCGACGCGGTTGGCCTCCCGGTGGAGTTCGTGGTACGTGACCTCCCGGACGTCGCCGGGTTCGCCCTCCCAGATGCAGGCCACCTTGTTTCGGGGTTCGGCGTCCGGGGCGGCGTGTCGGTCGAGGACGTTGTGGGCGGCGTTGATCCGAGCCCCGGGAAACCACTCCGTAAACTGCGGCCCCTCGGCGTCGTTCCGGATCGCGTCGTACCCCTCGTCGAACTCGATGTCGAGATAGTCGACGAGTGCGTCCCAGAACCAGTCGACGCCGGAACGCGGCTCACCCGGGACCGTGGAGGTGGTCCGCTCGATCAACTCGTCGTAGTCGTCGATGTCGTACGTCTGCATGAACTCCCAGACGTTCGTCGATTCGACGAACTCGCGGGAGGGGTGATGAACCACCGCGTCCGTTCGCTTCTCACGCTCCGGAGCCATGCTCCGAACTCTACCACGAGACGGTAATATAATTTCGTGTCCAACAGTGACCTGTCGGCGCCGTCGCCTCACTCGCCGAAGGCGTCGGCGGTGAAGCCGTCGTCCACGGTCAGCACGCTTCCAGTCGTGTAACTTGCTGCGTCGCTCGCGAGGTAGATCGCGGCGCCGACGACCTCCTCCGGGTCGGCCATGCGGCCGTGGACCGTCCGCCGGGCAATCTCGCGGTACCGGTCGGTGTCCTCGTCGTAGGCACCCTCCGTCTGTTCCGAGCGCACGAAGCCGGGTTTGATCGCGTTGACCCGGATCTCTGGACCGAGTTCCTTCGCTGCGACCCGTGTGAAGGAGTCGATGCCGCCCTTCGCCGTCGTGTAGGGGACGAGATCCGGGATCGCCAGCCGATTCGAGATGGAGGAGATGTTGAGGATCGACCCCTCGTCCATCCGCTCGGCGAACTGCTGTGTCGCGCGATAGGTGCCGTCGAGTTGCACGTCGAATACATGCTGCCAGTCTTCCTCGGTCCCGTCGGACAGGGCCGTGCGCGAGATGGTGCTCTGGGAGTTGACGAGTACGTCCACGCCGCCGAGGCCGTCGACGACGGTCTCCCGGAGGGCCGCGATGCTCTCGCGATCGGTCACGTCGCTCGTCACCTCGACCGTCTCGGCGCCGAGATCCCGCAGTTCCGCCGCGGTGTCCGCGACCGCCGCTTCGGTCCGACTCGTCGCCACCACGTCCGCGCCGTCGGCCGCAAACCCCCGCGCGAGCGCGCGACCGATCCCGCTCGTTCCGCCGATCACGACTGCTCGTTTCCCCTCGACCGTCACGGGTGTGTGTTCGTAGGCCACGGCCCACCGGTTGGGAGTCGACGACTTAGCCGTTGCCCCCATCGTCCCAACTCGGTGCGGGCGATTGCGACACGACCACGAGCGGTGGACCACGGATCGTCGGTGACGCGAACTTTCACGAACACTGTAACCGATTAAGATATACTTCGAAGGTGATATATCGACTGGGACCGACCCCCATCCGTCGTCCCCGGTCGTCGACGTGCCCGAACGAGACACCGAATCCCGCCGACACCGCCGAAACGACGCTCCGGACGGATCTTCGACCGCCGGGCCGCCGACGCGGACGATCGGAACTGGATACGGTTGGACGGATCGTGACTAGACGCGGTCGACTGGGTGTGTTGTCGATACGATCCGCTATCGTCACGGCCGCCACCCGGGGCGTGATCGGGAGGACGATTGTCGTCTTCTGAACCTATCGGATTCAAATATATCACTCGAAAGTGTTAGGTTGGTCGTCGATCGTCGCCACTGGGAGGACCTCGGCGGTACCGGGGCGTCGTTCCGCCCGTTACCGTGCCGAACCGAACGACCGTGCTGACCCACCACACATATGATGGCTCCGTGCGTCGCCTCCGCCTATGCGGGAATTCGACAAGACCATCGTCTCCTGTGCGGTGACCGGAGCGATCCACACGCCGACCATGTCCCCTCACCTGCCGATCACAGCCCGGGAGATCGCCGACGAGGCGATCGCTGCCGCCGAGGCCGGGGCGAGCATCGTCCACGTTCACGTCCGCGACGAGGAGACGGGCGAACCCGTCACCGACCTCGACCTGTTTCGCGAGGTCGCGGAGAGGATCGCGGCCAACTGCGACGCCATCGTGCAGCCGACGACCGGCGGGGCGCCGACCATGGCGCCCGAGGAACGCATCCAGGTCGTCCCCGAACTCGAACCCGAGATGGCCTCCTGTAACATGGGCTCGATCAACTTCGGGCTCTACCAGTTGCTGGACAAGTACGACGAGTTCGAGTACGACTGGGAGGCGGCGTATCTCGACGGAACCCGGGATCTCGTCTTCCAGAACACCTTCGAGGACCTGGAGACGATCCTCCCGGTCTTCGAGGACCACGGCACCAAGCCGGAACTCGAAGTGTACGACGTGGGCCATCTCTACAACGCCAAACACCTGGTCGATCGGGGGCTGTTGGAGACGCCCCTTCACATCCAACTCGTCATGGGCATCCACGGAGGTATCGGCGCGAGCGCGAAGAACCTGAACCACCTCGTCGACGTGGCGGAGGACCTGTTCGGCGACGACTTCTCCGTCTCCGTCATCGGCGCCGGTCGCAACGAGTTCCCCCTCGGGACGCAGGCGGTCTCGATGGGCGGACACGCCCGTGTGGGCCTGGAGGACAACCTCTATCTCGAACGCGGTCGTCTGGCCGAGAGCAACGCCGAGATGGTCGAAAAGATGGTTCGTCTGACCCGCGAGATCGCGGGACGGGAGATCGCCACGCCGGCCGAGACGCGGGAGCTCCTCGGACTGAAGGGACAGTCCGGGACGAACTTCTGAGTCCGAGCGTTCGCCCGTCCGCCGGCGGCGGTCAGTGCTGTCCGTAGCTCTCGAACATCGACCGCAACCGATCGACCTCCTCGTCGGGCAGGACGATCGGATCGCCGACGCTGATCGCCTGGTAGTGGATCCGCGCGCAGTACTCGACCATCATCGACACTTCGAGGGCCGCCTCGGCGGTTTCGCCGACCGCGATGGTACCGTGGTTCTGGAGCAGACAGGCGTCGTAGTCCGTCCCCATCGTCTCGGCGGCGAGGTCCCCGAGTTCCTCGCTCCCCGGTTTCTCGTAGCCCGCGACGGGCACTCGATCGCCGGCGAAGGCGACGAGATAGTGAGAGGCCGGGATCGGGTCCCCGAGGGACGCGAAGGTGCTGGCGTACGGGGAGTGGGTGTGGACGATGCCGCCGACGTCCTCACGCCGGCGGTAGATCGTCGCGTGCATCGGCGTCTCGCTCGACGCGTCGAGGTCGCCCGCAACCCGGTCGCCGTCGAGTGTCACCAGCGGGACCCGCTCCGGTGTGACGTCCTCGTAGGGGACACCGGAGGGGCTGATGGCGACCGTCTCGCCGTCCGTACACCGTTGACTCACGTTGCCGCCCGTTCCCTTGGTCAGCCCCTGTTCGAGCATCGCCCGCCCGAGGTCGCTGACCGTCCGTCGGTCCGTGCCGTACTGTAGCTCGTCAGTCATTGTGTGTTCGTCGTCTCGTCTGGTCCGTCTCCCGCGCGATCCGTCAGTCGCGGCGTGGCCGTCACAGTCGCCTTTCGACGGCCCCCGTGGTGAGTTCTTCGACGTGAGCGGCCGGTCGAAACCGCCGGTCCGGCCCGACGACGACAGGGCGGGACCGTGCGTCGGCACCGTACGAAAACCCTTAGTACGGTTCCTCGGGTAGGCGGAGCCATGCTCTGGGAGAATACCGATCATTCCGCGAGCGAGGCGACGCTCCAGTACACGATGGAGCCGAAAGAGTTCGAGAACCGGTTTCTCCCGTACGACGTGCTGACGAACCTCGCGCACGTGACGATGCTCCATCGGCAGGGCTTTCTCACCGACGACGAACTCGGGGACCTCCGGACGGCGCTCACCGACCTCTACCACGAGGCCGACGAGGTCGAAGGAGAGGACGTCCACACGTTCGTCGAGGAACGAGTTACCGAACGGACGCCGGCGGGCAAGAAGATGCATCTCGCCCGGTCGCGCAACGACCAGATATTCGTCGACACGCGGCTGTTCATGAAAGACGCGACCATCGACCTCGCGACCCGCATCCTCGAGTTCGTCGACGCACTCGATACGTTCGCGGCCGAGAAGAACATGCTGATCCCGGGATACACCCACCAGCAACAGGCGATGCCGTCCTCGACGGGGCTGTGGGCGTCGAGCTACGCCGACGCGCTCGTCGACGACCTGAAGTCGCTCCGGGCGACCTACCGCGTCGTCGACGCCAACCCCCTCGGCGCCGCCGCGTCCTACGGCACGAGCCTCGATATCGACCGGGACCTGACGACGGAACTACTGGGGTTCTCCCAGAAACAGCACAACCCGATCTACTGCTCGAACCGCGGCAAACAGGAACTCCAACTGCTCCAGACGCTGGATCTGGTGATGCTCGACGTCCAGAAGTTGGCCGAGGACCTCATCAACTTCTCAGAGGACCAGCAGTTTTTCGAGTTGCCGGACGACTACTGCACGGGCAGCAGTATCATGCCCCAGAAACGCAATCCGGACATCCTGGAACTGGCACGCGCGAAGGCGGAGGAGGTGTCGGCGGGCAAGGAGACGATCCGGCGGATCATCGGCAAACTCCCGAGTGGCTACAACCGGGACAGCCAGCAGACGAAAAAGCACCTGATCGAAGGGATCGATACGGTTCGGGCCACCGTCGACATCCTCACGCCGTTGATCGGGGCGCTCGAACTCTCCGAGGAGTTCACCGTCGACGAGGGCATCTTCGCCGCCTACACCGCCAACCGGAAAGTCCAAGACGGGATGGCGTTCCGCGACGCCTACCACGAGGTCAAAGCGAGCGAGGAGTACGAGGTCCACGACGACGTGGCCGAGCCGGTCCGCCAACCGCTCGGCGACCTGCGGGAGTTCTGGCGCGCCGAGCGGGAGTCGTTCGACGGGATGTCCGAGCGCCTCCTGTCCGGGGACGTCGCCTGATCCGAGGAGTTACCACCCTCGGGTCGGCCGCCTCACAGGGTGTGTTCGTCGTCGGACTCGTTGCGGATGGCGGGGTCCTGCTGGTCGTCGACGACCTGCGTGAACAGGTCCTCGTCGGCCGCCTGATTCGGCGAGTCGTCGGTCGTGTACGCCGACACGCCGAGCGAGAGCAGTTCCTCCACGGCCTGATCGCGGTTGATGAACTCCCCCTCTTCGACGAGTTGTCTGATCTCGATATCCACGTCGTCCGGCAACGAAATTTCGGCGGAAGGCATATGCTCCACTCAGGCGTTCCTCTATGTTAAAAACCTGGTTTCGACGGGGGTGACGTGGCCGTCACCCGGTCGCCACGGTCGGCCGAGCCGGCGGAGCCGAACACGTTCGGGCCCGAAGCGAGGGACGAGCGCGTCGTAGGGGCGGGTATGTCAACGGTGCCCGCCGACGTCGATACGGACCGGCAGCCGCCGCTCGCGATCCCACTGTGGCACTTCGTGATCGCTCTGGCCTTCCTGCTCGTCGGCACTGGGGTCGGCCTCGGCGACGCGCTCGGTCTCGTTCCCGGCCTCGCCCGTCTCGCTCACCTCCACCTGTTGCTCGTCGGGTTCGTCTGTCTCACCATCGCCGGCGCGATGACGCAGTTCGTCCCGGTGTGGTCCGGGACGGCCCTCCACTCCCGCCGGCTGGCGCGCGCCCAACTGTGGCTCGTCGGCGGCGGCCTCCTGGGTCTGGCCGCCGGCTTCCTGAGCAACCGACTGGCGGTGCTCCCTCCGGCCGGCGCGCTCGTGCTCCTGGGGTTCTGGACCCTCGCGTACAACGTCGGCCGGACGCTCGCGGCGGCGCGTCCGCTCGACGTGACCGAGCGCCACTTCGCCGTGGCACTCGGTTGCTTCGTCGCCCTGACGCCGCTCGGTCTCCTGCTCGCGACTGGCTTCGTCTCGCCCGTGTTCGACTCCCTCCCGGTCACCCGTGGCGGGGTCGTGGGGGCTCACGCCACGCTCGCCGTCTTCGGTGCCGTCCTCACGACCGTCTTCGGGGCGCTGTACCAGCTCGTCCCGATGTTCGGCCAGACGGAACTGGACGGACTCGACCGCCGTCTCCAACGGGTAGAGACCGTGGCGTATCCGGTCAGCGTCGTTCTGCTCGCGCTCGCCCGTCTCGTCGGCTCGGCACCGCTGGCCCGCGTCGGCGCCGTGCTCCTCCTTACGAGCGTCCTCGCTTTCATCCTCGTCCTCGCCCGCCTGCTCGCCGACGCGCGGGCGGCCCGGACCCCGATGCTGGTTCGGTACGCGCTCCTCGTGCCCACCGCGCTGGCGTGGGCGGCACTCACCGTTCCGGCGTGGCTCCGCGCCCCGCTCGACGCGACGACCCGTCTCGGCGCCCCCGATGCCGGCCACCTGCTCGCGCTAACGCTCCTGTTCGTCCTCGTCGGGACGCTCTATCACGTCGTTCCCTTCCTCGTCTGGGTCCACCGCTACAGCGACCGACTCGGCTTCGAGGACGTGCCGATGATCGACGACCTCTACGACGGTCGGCTGGCGAGGGCCGACCTGTATCTCGTCGCGGGCGGGGGCGCCCTCCTCGTCGCGGGCGACCTGTTCGCACGCCCGGGTCTCGTCGTCGTCGGCGGCGGCGCACTCGGCCTCGGACTCGTCACCGTCGCGGCGAACCTATCGCTCGTCATCTGGCGACACGCGCCGGGGTTGTCGGGTCGTGGACCCGCATTCGGGTCGACACGCGGCGAGTGAACCGGCGTCAGAACGGGGTCGACGGCCTGTCGGTCCCGACGCCGTCGGCGCCGGTCGTCCGGACGTCCCCCTCGTCGTCGGGGACCGATCCCGCATTGCGGTACGACGCCTCCAACTCGGCGAGTCGGCCGTTGATTCGGTCGCTCGCCTCGTGCATGGGGGCGACCCGAACGCGGACGAGATCGAACTCGTGGGACGGGCCGACCGCCTCGGCGTTCCACGCCCGGAACGACGCCGTCGCCAGCGTATCGCTTTGCGGACAGAACTCGGTCGTCGGCGTGAACTCCGCCCGCAGGACCGACGGCTCGTCGGCGTCGACGGCGTAGCGGTAGCCCGCGTCGGGATGTCGAGTATCGAGGTTCAGCCGCGCGAGGTTGTAGCCGAAGGTGACGTCGTAGACGGTGCGTTCCTCGAACTGCTCGCGCGTCAGCCGGTGGAACGCGGCATGCTCGCGGCCAGTCAGGACGGCGTGCCCGTCGAGGAACCGGCCCGGTTCGGGCAGGTTCGCCGGCCGGAACGCGTCGTAGTCGTCGAAGTCGTCGCTATCGCTCGACCAGGGACGGGGGACGAGGGGCATGGGTGAACGGAGGGCGTCCCGATACCTACCCCTCGTCCCGAACATCTTCGTCCGGGAGGAACAGTCGTCCGACCGCCTCGGTCGCGACCGGCGAATCCGCGTCGCCGTCGACGGCCTCGCGGGCCGGCGCGAGGACGTCCGCGACGATCCGGCCGGCCATCGACGCCACGATCCGTCGCTGGGCCGGCGAGAGGTCGTCGAGTCGCGCCAGGGCCGTCGCGAGTTCCCGTTCGGCGACGGCGACGCCGCGGTCACGGAGGTGGGAATCGAGACGGGTCCCGGCGTTCCTGTCGGTGACCTCCGCCTCCGCGGCCGAGGCCGGCTCTCCGGTCGGTGACGTGAGTTGTGAGGACATGGTTCAAACGCGGGAGCGCGGCTCCTGACCCTCGGGGAGCGGTCCGTCGTACCCCTCCGGCACGTACGCACACAGGGGGTCGCTCGCGAGCGGATCGCCGGTCTGGGCGTAGGCCCGCGAGCGACTCCCGCCACAGACGCCGCGGTACCCGCAGGCGCCACACTTCCCGCGGAGGGCGTCCGGATCGCGGAGATCGGTGAACAGGTCGGCCTCCCGGTAGCAGTCCACGAGGCTCGTCTCGCGGACGTTCCCGGCCGCCTCGGGGAGAAATCCCGAGGGGTACACGTCGCCGACGTGGCTGACGAAGGCGAACCCGTCGCCGGCGGTGATGCCGACCCGGCGGCCGATGGTGTCGGCCGCGTCGCCGTCGGTCCCGTCGCCGTCGGTCCGGCGCTGCAGCGCGACCCGTCGGTAGTGGGGTGCCTCGGTGGTCTTGATCCCGAAGTCGGCCGCCGCCTCGACGTCGGCCAACCACTCCACCACCCGCTCGGCGCGCGTCGGCGAGATGGAGTCGAGGACGGCGCCACGGCCGATGGGGACGAGAAAGAAGACGGACCACAGCACGGCCCCGAGGTCCGCGACCAGGTCGCGGATCGCCGGGAGTTGGTCGACCGTCTCCGCACAGACGGTCGTGTTGATCTGGAGGGGGAGGTCGGCGTCGCGGGCGGCCCGCGCGGCCCGGATGGTGGCGTCGAAGCTTCCGGGCTCGCCCCGAAACTCGTCGTGGGCGGCCCGCGATCCCCCGTCGACGCTCACCGCGAGTCGACGGGCGCCAGCGTCGGTGAGGGCCTCGACCCGCTCCGGCGTCAGCGACGTCGTCCCGCTCGGCGTGAGCGTCATCAGGAGGCCCCGGTCCGCGCCGTACGCCACGAGGTCGAGGGTGTCGTCGCGGGCGAGCGGGTCGCCCCCCGAGAGCACGACGAGTTGGTTCTCGCCGAAGCGGCGCGCCTCGTCGAGGAGCGCCTTCCCCTCAGCGGTGGTGAGTTCGTCCGGGTGGCGCTCGGGTTGGGCGTCCGCCCGACAGTGCTTGCACGTGAGTTCACACGCCCGCGTGAGTTCCCACACGAGGACGAACGGCCGTCGGTCGGTGTCGACCGCGTTCGGGTGCACTGGCAGTCACTCCTCCACGTGGACCCGTGTGACGTGGCCGCCACAGCCACACTGGTCGACGTACTCCACGTCCACCCCGTCGAAGGCCTCCCGCAGTTCCGCGTAGAGATACGTCGAGGGATGGCCGTGGTCGCCGTGGGTGACGAGGTTGACGTGGTTCCCGGACGTGGTGTGTTCGACGGCGGCGAGTGCCTCCCCGACCATCATGTCTCTGTCGGCGGCGTGTTCGGGACCCTCCAGGTTCGCCGACCACGACGTCTCGTGGGCCGTCTCGGTGCTCGTCTCGGCGTCGTCGTGTGTCGTCATGGTCGTCGGTTGTCGACGCTCCTCCCAAAGCGGTTGCCCGAACAGGTTCGGGAGTGCGTCACTCGCCGAGCGTTTCGAGGTAGTCGAACTGGGCGTCGAGTTCGCGGCGCCGCTGTCGGCTGACGACCGTACTGTCGAGCAGATCACCGACGAGTGACACGTCGAGCGCGAAGTCGGTGGTCGCCTCGACGCGGACGGTGGTCGCGTCGATCGACTCCAACCGGTAGACGGTACGCATCGATTCGAACATCCCGTCGCGCTGCTCGTAGGCGAGGACGGCGTCGTCGAGGTCAAGGATCCCCAGGGTCAACTGGAGTTCGGCGATGCCCACCCGATTGGTGAGACGGATCTCGTCGCCCTCGACGATCACCTCGTCGAAGCCGGCGGCACGCATGAACGGTCCGACGTCCGTGATCGCGTCCCGAACCGTCGATTCCGGCGCCGTGACCGTCCGTGAGACGGAGACTGTCGCCATGGTCGTCGTCCTCCTGCCAGTCACATGAACCCCGGGTACGGTGATCTCCGTGTCGAACCTGTTCGGGGAAAGTGCCTCGACCACCGACCCGTAACGGGGAGGTATGTCAGGCGTCGAAACGCTACTGACCGAGACGGACGCACCGCCGACAGCCAGTCCCGAGGTGTGTGACGTGCGCGAGCTGCCCCCGCCGGAGCCGCTGAAACTGACACTGGAGACGCTAGCCGAGATGGACAGCGACGGCGTCTTCGTCCAGGTGAACGACCGGGTCCCACAGCATCTCTTCCCCCGGCTCGACGACCGGGGGTTCGCGTACGACACCGTCGAGCGCGACGACCGCGTCGTGACGGCCGTCTGGGTGGAGTGACGGCCGTCCGCTCGACCGGACCCGTGGATTTTTACCGACCGACCGCTACCTCCCGAGTAATGAAAGAATCCCTGATGGAGATCCTCTGTGACCCGCTGGACAAGAGTGATCTCGAACTCGAGGTCGACGAGCGCGACGGCGAGGAGATCGTCGAAGGACGCCTCATCGGGACCGTCACGGGCGAGGTATACCCGATCGAGGACGGCATCCCCAATCTGCTGCCGCCGGACATGCGCGACGACTGAGACAGGCCGTCGCCGACGGCGGCGATGCCGACACCCGGTACTGACGCCCGACGGGCCGCGGTCGGGCCGGTCGGCGTCCACGACTTATTTAATCGGCGGCCGCGAACCACGCGTCGATGGATCTCGGCTCGCGGGACGCGTTCGAGCGAATGGGCACGCTCGGCATCGAAGAGGAGTTCTACATCGTCGACGAGGCGGGGCGGCCGACCGCCGGGATCGACGATCTGGTCTACGGGAGCGACCCGCCGGACCCGCTGATCGACCGCCTCGATCACGAACTCTTCCAGTTCACGATCGAGACACAGACGCCGTTGATCGAACGGCCGTCCGACGCGGCCGGCGCGCTGTCGACAGTTCGCGAGGCACTGACCGATCACGCCGCCGACCACGGCTATCGGATCGCGGCGGCCGGCCTCCACCCGACGGCGAAGTGGCGGGAACTCGACCACGCGACCAAGGAACGATACCGCGCCCAACTCGATCGGATTCAGTACCCCCAGCACCGCAACACGACGGCCGGACTCCACGTCCACGTCGGCGTCGACGACGCCGACAAGGCGACCTGGATCGCCAACCACCTCCGGTGGTTCCTCCCCCCGATCCTCGCGCTCTCGGCCAACTCGCCGTTCTGGAACGGGTTCGACACCGGTCTCTCTTCCGCCCGCGCGAAAGTGTTCGAGAACCTCCCGAACACGGGCATCCCGACGGCGTTCGACGACTTCGACGCCTACCGGCGGTTCGAGCGGCGGATGGTCGAAACCGGGTCGATCAACGACCGCGGCGAACTCTGGTACGACGTTCGCCCGCACACGGGCCACGGCACCGTCGAGGTGCGCACGCCCGACGCGCAGGCCGATCCCGACCGCGTGCTCGCGATCGTCGAGTACGTCCACGCTCTGGTCCTCGATCTGGCCGAGCGCTACGCCGACGGCGAGACGCTCCCGACCCTCCGTCGCGAGTTCCTCGACGAGAACAAGTGGCGCGCGATGCGCTACGGCCACGACGCGTCCTTTGTCACGCGATCCGGCGAGGATACCGTCTCGCTCGGAACGTTCGTCGACCGCGAGTGTGATCGTCTCGGCGTCGACGGCATCCGTGATCTGTTCGACACGCCGAGCGGTGCCGCCGCCCAGCGACGCCGCCACCGCGAGGCGGGGGCCGACGCCCTCCGCGAGTCGCTGCTCCTGTCCTGATCGGAGCAAGCCTTTTGTTCGCCGGCTTCTGACCTTATGCAGAGAACACATGTCAGAAGAGCACGGCTCCGAGCGGCCCGACGCGGCCAACGAAACGGACGGCGAGGTATCGGCCCGAGAGCGACTGGAGGCCGAGGCGGACCGTGCGGTGACGGAGTTCGACGAGAGCGTTGTCGATCTGCTGGCGTGGGTACTGGACACCGAAACCCGGGCCCGGATCTACGTCTACCTCAGACAGCATCCCTGCTCGACGAGCGAGGAGATTGCCGAGGGGACCGGGCTCTATCCCAGTACGGTTCGCGAGGCACTGGCCCAACTCAACGAGGAAGAGACCGTCGAGCGTCACAAACGCGAGAGCGCGGGCGCCGGCAACAACCCCTACGAGTACGAGGCCATCGCGCCGAGCACGCTCGTTCGGGGCGTCGTGGGACAGGTACAGGAGCAACTGAACGCGGTGTTCAACCTCGATCGACAGTTGAACGACGACGGGGAAAGGGAGGACGACGAGGAGACCGATCCCGTCCGAATCACCGTGGAGGATACCGACGAATAGCCGGGGGTCGGACGCCGTGAGTCGACCCGTTTAAGGCTCGCCGATCCGTGGAAGCGCACATGCAGGTCGCGCTTGGTGGGACGTTCGACCCGGTTCACGACGGACACCGAGCCCTGTTCGATCGGGCGTTCGAACTGGGTGACGTGACCGTCGGTCTCACGAGCGACGGCCTCGCCGCCGAGACGCGGACGGTGCCCCGACACGTTCGCCCCTTCGAGGAGCGACGGGCGGACGTCGACGCGGAACTCGAATCCCTCGCGGCGACACACGACCGCATCTACGAGATTCGCCGGCTCGACGATGCGACCGGCATCGCCACCGAAGCCGGCTTCGACGCCATCGTCGTCTCCCCGGAGACCCGTGCGGGTGCCGAGCGCATCAACGAGATCCGCGAGTCCCGGGGGCTCGCACCCCTCCGGATCGAGATGGTCGACCACGTCCCCGCCGAGGACGGCGAGCGTATCTCTTCGACCCGTATCGTCCGCGGCGAGATCGACCGCCACGGGAACCTCACGCCCGAGCGGGCCCCCGAGACGGACTGAGAGGGAGCGTCGTAATCGTATCCCGACAGTCGCCGCCCAATCGTCGACGACGGCCGGTTCTGGCGGACGATGGGCCCTATTACCACTCCGGTGGACGGAACCCCGCGTCCGCCAACAGGTCCTTCCACTGTCGCTGGACGCTCAGTCGCGTGACGTCCATCGCCGCCGCGACCGACCCCTGCGAGCGTTCCTCGCCGGCGATCAACGCCCCGGCGTAGAGGCTGGCAGCCGCCACGGTCGGCTTCGACCGCTCCTCGCTGGGCACGTGGGAGAGAAACAGGTCGACTGCGTTCGTCCGCGCCTCGCCACCGAGATCGAGACCGTCGGCCGCCCGCGTCAAGCGAGCCACCCACTCCTCGTTGTCGACGCGGTCCCGCGCTCGATACATGGGCGGTCCTACGCCGGCCGCACACTTAAACTCTCGAGCGGAACGACAGCTACTTACCCCGGTCGGTGGCAAGTCCGTGGTGCGCGCGGGTAGCCAAGCCAGGAAAAGGCGCAGCGCTTAGGACGCTGTCCCGTAGGGGTCCGCCGGTTCGAATCCGGTCCCGCGCAGTGAGGAGCGAAGCGACGAACGAGCAGGCACGGATTTGAACCAGGGAACGGAGCGAATCGGAGTGACCGTGGTTCGAATCCGGTCCCGCCCATGAGCGAACGCAGTGAGCGAAGAGCAGGCACGGATTTGTGGTAGACCGAGGTTCTGCGCCGAAGGTGCAGGTTCTCGGGCGTGGTTCGAATCCGGTCCCGCCCATGAGCGAACACGTCCGCAGCGGGTCGAATCCACCCCCGCCCAACGGAACGCCGGCGGACATCGATCGGCGTCGTCTCGGACGAGAGTCCGGAGTCGATCCCCGGTCGGCAAAAGAGTCAACTTCGTTCGACCGCTCGATTCCGTATGACTCGTCCAGTTGCACCCCGTCGAACGGCCGTGCGGAACGGTCGCCCGCGACGTCGTTCCGTGCGGGGCGGCTCCGGATGACGACTCCGAGCGTAGAGGCCCTCGTCTTCGACGTGTTCGGCACGGTCGTGGATTGGCGGAGTGGCGTCGTCCGCGACGGGAGGCGGATCGGGGACTCGAAGGATCTCACCGTCGACTGGGCGGCGTTTGCCGACGCCTGGCGTGAGGCGTACGACCCCTCGCTGGATCGCGTCCGCCGAGGAGAGACGCCCTGGCGAAACCTCGACGCACTCCACCGGGAGTCGCTCGACGGGTTGCTCGACCGGTTCGGGATCGAGGGGCTGACCGAACGGGAGATCACTCACCTCAACCGCGTCTGGCACCGCCTCGACCCCTGGCCGGATGCGATCCCCGGCCTGCGACGGCTCGAGGCACAGTACGTGATCGCCCCGCTCTCGAACGGTCACGTGCGGCTGCTCACGAACATGGCCAAACGGGCGGGGATCCCCTGGGATCTGATCCTCTCGGCGGAACTCGCGGGGCACTACAAGCCGGACGAGGAGGTGTACCTGACCGCGGCGGACCTCCTGGATCTCGACGTCGACGACGTCATGATGGTCGCGGCACACGAGGGTGACCTCGAGGCGAGTCGCGACGTCGGCTTCCACACGGCGTACGTCCATCGACCGCAGGAGTGGGGGGGCGACGGGGCCGATAGCGCCGAGAAACCCGACGAGTCCGCATACGACCTCGTGGTCGACGACTTCGCGGACCTCGCGGACCGTCTCGACGCCCCGCCGCTGGCCTGACGAGGGAGGGTCACCCGGCCGACAGCACGTGTCACCCGCCGGCTCACCGCCGCGGACGCCGGACGTGTCGCCCCGTCCCAGCCGACGTCGGGGGAAACGATCACGCCGACGCGGGCCGCTCCCGCGGAGGCGGGTTCCGTGGCCTCTTGATCCGGGACCGTCCGTCAGGTCCGAGACCGGCGGACGATCCAGCACTGGTATTTTTTGTGATGTGTGTCGAATCGACCGGACGTGTCGAACACGTGGATCGAGGCGGCGATAAACGGGCGCTGGGGGAAGGAGCGACAGCCCGGATCGCCGACCACCGTCGAGGAGTGTATCGAACAGGGCGTCGCGTGTGCCGAGGCCGGCGCAGCGATCGTTCACGTCCACGCCTTCGATCCCGCCGCGGACGAGGAGGACGACGACGCCGACGTCTACGCCCGAATCATCGAGGGGATCCAGGACCGGGTGGATGCGGTGGTCTACCCCACCACTCCGTCGACTGGGATCGGGGTCGACCCGACGGTCTCCGCGGAGGAGCGGTTCGCCAACCACGACGAACTCGGCCGGCGAGGGCTCCTAGAGTGGTCGGTCGTCGACCCCGGCAGCATCAATTCGACGACGTACGAGGCCGTCGCTCGCGACGAACCGGGCGACCTCTACCTAAATCCCGAAGAACACATCCGGAAGGGGCTCGAAGTAGCGGGGCGCCACGGAGCGTCGCCCTCGTACGCCGTCTACGAACCGGGATTCATCCGACTCGGTGCAGCGCTGGCCGACCGGTTCGACGGCATCGGACAACCGGTCTATCGGTTCATGTTCACCGAGGACTTCACGTTCAACTATCCGCCGGAACCGTACGCGCTGACCAGTCTCCGACGACTGCTGGCCGACGAAGCCGGAGACGCCCCCTGGATGATTTCGGGACTCGGCGTCGATATCACGCCGCTAGTCTCCGAGGCGGTCGAACACGGCGGCCACGTCCGCGTCGGTTTGGAGGACGCCCCGTTGGGAACGGAGAAGACCAACGTCGAGTGGGTGACACACGCGAAACGCGAGATCGAAGCGGCCGGCGGGACGGTCGCGACCCCCGACGACGTCCGGTCCGAACTCTCGTGACGGGACCGCCCCCGGCGATCACGTCTCGACGAACTCGACGCCGGTGATTTCGAACCGCGTACCGCCCCGGGTCCCGTCGGTGATCCGAACTGTCCACCCGTGTGCCTCGGCCACCTGTTCGACGATACTCAGTCCGAAGCCGGTGCCGTCCTCGGCGGTCGAAACGCCGGGATCGAACACGCGCTCGCGATCCGCGTCGGGGATCCCCGGCCCGTCGTCCTCCACGTAGAAGCCGCCGTCCATCGTACCGACGGTGACGGTGAGCGGTTCGACGCTGTCATCGGACTCCGTCCGATTGGTCGTGGAGCCATGCTCCACACTGTTCCGGACGAGGTTCTCCAACAGTTGCTTGAGGCGGCTTCGGTCGCCCCGGATCGTCGTGTCGGCGTCGACGGCGAGCGTCGCCGCGCCCGTCTCGATGTTCAGCCAGCAGGACCGGACCAGCGTTTCGAGCGGGATCGGTTCCGGGTCGTCGATGTGTTTCCCGCTCCGCGCGAGTGCGAGCAGATCCTCGATCAGCGTCTGCATCCGTTCGTGTGCCCGGATCACGGCGTCGAGATGCTCGCTGTCGCAGGTCTCGCGAGCGAGTTCGGCTTGGCCCTGTGCGACGTTCAGGGGGTTCCGTATGTCGTGGGAGACGATGCTCGTGAACTCGTCCAGTCGCTCCTTTTTCCGTCTCAGTTCCTTCCGTTCGGTGATGTCGACATAAAAAGCAAAGGAGCCGACGATCTCGTCGTCGCTGTCCCGTCGCGGGACGGCCCGCAACAGCGTCTCGACGGCCGTCCCGTCGGCAGCGAGCAGCGTTCGGTCCTCGTTGACGGCCTCGCCAGCGAGCACGCGGTCGTAGCCGTTGTCGCCGAGGAGTTCCCGCCGAGAGCCGGGTGCATAGAGGGACGCGAGGTCGCGGCCGACGAGGGCCGCCTTCTCGTAGCCGAGCGTCTCGACGAACTGGCGGTTGCAGTCCTCGACGACCGGTCCCGTATCCTCCGCCCGGGTGACGGCCGCCATAACCGGGGCCTCCTCGAAGAGATACCGGTACTGCGCTTCGAACTCGGTGGACAGGGTCTCCAACTCCTCGGTCCGCCGTTCGAGTTCGCGTTCCCGTTCGCGACGTTCGGTGAGATCCTTGACCACCGCGACGACCGATTCGATGTCGCCCTCCGGCGTCGTCAGGGGTGCGGCGTTGATCGAGAGCCACCGGCGCTGACCGTCGGGCCACTCGATGCCGTGTTCGTAGTCCGACACGGGTTCGCCAGTCTCGACGACGCGGCGGAACGGGAGGTCGTCGCTCTGGATCGGATCGCCGTCGTCGTCGACGATCCGCCACTCCGGATCGTCGTACATGCGATCGGTGATCTCGGAGCGCGTGAGTCCGAGGGTCTCCTGGGCGCGTTGGTTGGCCCGTTCGATGGTCCCGTCCGGACTGAGGATGGTGATGCCGACGGGACTGGTCTCGAAGAGCCGCCGAATCTTCTCCCGTTCCGCCCTGAGCGACGCCTCGCGCGCCCGTCGTTCGGTGATATCGCGGGTGACGCCCACGACGGCGTCGACGGTTCCGTCCACGATCAGCGGCGTGAGGCGATACGACAGTACCGCGTCCCCCGCGTCGGGAAACGTCCCCGTCACCTCGCCCTGGACCACGTCGCGTTCGCCGTCGAGGAGTTCCTGGAACGGGTCCCCGTCCGCGTTCGCCCGGATCGTCGGGACGAGGTAGCTCCGCTCGCCCTCGAGTTTGGCCGGCGCCGTCCCGTAGAAGTCGGCCAGATACTCGTTCACGACCTCGAACCGAGCGTCCCTATCGTAGATGCAGGCGGACTCCTGCATCGTGTTCACCATGCGCTCGTAGCGACGTAGTTTCCGCTCGCGTTCCCGCCGCTCGGTGATGTCGGTGATGAATCCCTCCAGCGCCGCGGCCCCGTCGTCGTCCGTGTCGACGCGGCGACCGCGCTCCCACATCCACTTGATGGTACCGTCCTTGGTGACGATCCGGTACGTGGTCTCGAAGGTCCCGTCGGTCGCCAGCGACTCCTGGACGGCGTTCCACGTCGCCTCCTGGTCGTCTGGGTGAAGGACCGATTCGCCCCACTTCACCTCGTTTCGTTCCAGCGTCTCGGCGGGGTAGCCGGTGAGCGCCTCGACTTCGCCCTCGACGGTCACCATCGACCAGTTCGGATCGTTTCGACACCGATAGACCATCCCCGGAAGGTTGCTGATCAGCGTCTCCAGCCGGCGCGTTCGCTCCGTCAACAACCGACTGGATCGGGTGGCCTCCACCGCGTTCGCGATCCGATTGGCTAGCAGTTCGTACTGTTCGGTCCCCGTCTCCTTCTGGAGATAGTCCGTCACGCCGGCGGAGATTGCCTCGCTCGCGACCGCTTCGGACCCCTTACCGGTGAAAAGGATGAAGGGTAGATCGGGGTATCGCTCACGGACCCGTTCGAGGAATTCGAGGCCGTCCCGTCCGGGCATCTCGTGGTCGGAGACGACGCAGTCGACATGGTCGTCGAGGCGGGCCAACGCCTCGTCGACGTTCGTGACTGTTTCGACCTCGATGCGGTCGTCCTCCCGTTCGAGATAGATTGCCGCCATCTCCCCGAAGGCGGTGTCGTCGTCCACGTGGACCACGTGGATGCGTTCGATTGGCGCACTCATCGTCGTCAACGACAACCGTTCGTTCCTCCGACGGCTAAAACTATCGGGGGGAGCGTGTCGCGTGGGCGTCAGTCCGCGTCGGGGATCGCTCCCTCGGCGCGCAACGCCGCCAACTCCTCGTCGTCGTACCCCAACTCGCGGAGGATCGCCTCGGTGTCCTCGCCAAGCAGCGGCGGGGCGCCGTCGAACCCGGCCTCCGCGTGCTCGTAGTTGAGCGGGTGTTCGATCACCGGCACCGTCCCGAGGGCCGGGTGTTCGATCTCCCGGATCGCGTCGCGGGCCTCGGTCTGTTCGTTGTCGAGGGCGGTCGGCACGTCGTAGACGGGGCCGACCGGGATGCCGTGTTCGTCGGCGAGGAGGTCGACCCACTCCTCGGTCGGCCGCTCGCGGAACACGGCGGCCAGTTCCGCTTCGAGGGCGTCCATGTTCGCGACGCGGTCGGGGTTGCTGGCGAAGCGCTCGTCGTCGATCAACTCGGGGCGGTCGATGGCCACGCAGAGTTCCTCCCAGAGTTTCTGGTTGCCACAGCCGACGTTGAGGTAGCCGTCGGCGGTCGGGAAGGACTGATACGGCGCGAGCACGGGGTCTTTCGTCCCCATGCGGGTCGGCTCTTCGCCGACGAACGCCTTGCCGGCGTGCTTGGTGAGCCACGGGAGTGCAGCGTCGTGCATCCCGATCTCGATCCGGTCGCCCTCGCCCCGGAGTTCCCGCCGGAAGAGCGACCCGACGATGCCGAACGCCGCCCACATGGCCGTGATGAGGTCCGTCTGTGGCAGGCCTACCTTGACCGGGTCGCCGTCCTCGGGACCCGTGACGCTCATGATGCCGCTCGTCCCCTGCACCAGGAGGTCGTAGCCGGGGCGACTGCTCCACGGTCCCGTCTCGCCGAACGCGGAGATCGAACAGTAGACGAGGTCCTCGTTGACCTCGCGGAGGTCGTCGTAGCCGACGCCAAGCCGTTCGGCGGTTCCCGGCCGGAAGTTCTCGACGACCACGTCAGCCTCCGCGACGAGGTCGTAGAGCGCGGTCAGTCCCGAGTCGGTCTTCAGGTTCAACTCGACGCTCAACTTGTCGTAGTTGATCGTCCAGAAGTAGGGGGATTCGCCGTTCTCGTCGGCCGTCCGGCCGGGGCCGTCGTAGTCGGGATCGGGGGCGACGAACGGTGGCCCCGAGTGACGGTTGTCGTCGCCGAGTTCGGGCCGTTCGACCTTGATCACCTCGGCTCCCTGATTCGCCAGCATCAGCGTCGCGAACCCGCCCGTCACGAACGTCGTGAGATCGACGACGGTGATGTCGTCGAGGATGCGATCCGTGTTCCCGTCATCGTCGTCGCCGGTGGCCGTCATACACACCCCTGTGACCGACCCGACCAAAATCCTTCCGGGGTGGCGGGGCTCCCGTCAGCGCAGAAACCGGTCGCTCACGTCCTCGTCGGGAACCATACATCGCTCCCTGCGGCCGAACCAGTCGTAGCGGCGGGCCGCCACGGCGTCGTAGAGGGCATCCCGGAGTCGGCGCGGGACGAGTCGGCCACCCCGTGCGAGACGGTAGGGCCAGCCGAGCAGTTCCGCCACGCGGATGACGGCGGCGGACTTGGTGTACGCTCGCTCCCCCTCGACGAGGACGACCGAGTCGACATCCTCCGGAAGGCCTACCCGCTCCAGTACCGCCCGACCCGCGTCCGACTGGAGCGGGGCATACCGCAGTCGGCCCGCCGGATCGCGCGGGACGAGGAACTGGACCACGCCGTTACAGAGGTTACAGACCCCATCGAACAGGAGGATCGCCCCGTCCGTGTCGACGTCCGCGTTCGCGTCCCCGTGCATCGTCACCGGACCGTACTCCGCGAGGCCGTCACGTCGACGCCGGGACTGTAGTACCGCGTCGGCGTCGATGCCGGCCGAGCGAACCCGTCGGCTTCGAACAGGGTGTTTCGCTCCACCTCAGCCGTCGCCGGGTAGAGCGTCCACGGCTCGTGAGTCACGTCGGCGTACCGGAGTCGGCCGTCGGGCGACTGCGTGTAGAACCGGTAGCGCTCGACGAGGAAGCGAGCCAGCGGGTCCGCCCGCGCCTCGAAGGCCGGTCCCGTGGGTCGGTAGGTCGCCTCGTAGGTCGCGGGTCGGGCGCCCGGGTGGCGCCGTCGACTGACGAACCGAACTTCGTTGTCAACGACGTCCAGCGAGATACGGGCGTAGTAGTACGGCAGGTGCTGGAAGAGCCGCGCGCCGATCACGCCGAGGATCCCCTCGGCGTCGAGACTGAAGAAGTAGACCCCAGGCTCGCCCTCGCAGGTGACGTAGGTTCGCAGGTTGAGTTCGGGAAGCACCATGCCGAGTCGGGCTGGCAGCCCCCGTGGACGCACCGCGACGTTGGTGAACGGGACGACCGAGAGCCACGCGTCGCCGTCGTACTCGTCGACGCTCAGCGGATCGGGTAGGTGCGCGTCGACGAGTTCGGGGTCGACCGGCCAGTTCTCGAACAGCAGGTGTCGCCACCCCATCTCCAGCGGGACCATGATCGGTTTCGGGCGGCCAGCCTGAAAACGACGCCGCCCGAGGTCACTGGAAGATGACGACGAGCGAGACGACGACTGCCCCGACGACGACGCCCGCGCCGACGAGTACCAGCGGGCTGTCGACGGCGTTCGCGACGGACGCCGCGATCCCGATGGCGACGAGACCGAGAAACAGCACCGGGAGCGACCGGCGGCCGGGGAGTACGCTCGCGAGTTGCCGTGTCAGGGGCGTCGACTCCGTCGTCCGTTCGGATTCGGGCGGTCGCGAGAGCGTCTCGTCGACGTCGACGTCGCGGCCCTCGTCCGCGGGTTCGACCGTCACCTCGACGGTTCGGCTCTCCGATCCGTAGCCGGTCGCGATTTCGAGGGTCCCGGTGACCGGCTCCGCCACGTCGCTCACGCCGACGGGGACCGAGCGAGTCGTCTCCCGCTCGACGAAGACGTTGCCATCGGCGTCGACGCGCGCGACGGCCGACAGCGCGTCGTCGGCGTGGACGTGGACGTGGACGGCCTCTCCGTGGTTGCGGAGTTCGACCGAGAACGGCTCGCCCGTCGCGAACTCGGCCGGTGCTTCGACCTCATGGAGCTCCCCACGGTTCAATTCGACGAGCAACACCGGAGTCACAGACCGACGTCACACCCAGGGACGAAAAAACTTCAGGCCGTCTCGTCGACGGAGCCGTGCGTCCGACTCGCCGCCGTCTCGGGTCGGATCCCCGTCCGTCACGGGTGTACTCATCGCTCCGGGTGTACGACCTCGCCCGGTGACGTCCACGAATCGGTCGACAGGACTACGCCGGGCTGTAAACTGGTGTTGACGCCCGTCTTGGCGCCGGGGCCGGCGATGGCGCCGAACTTCCGGCGGCCGGTCGGGTGGCCGTCGACCCCTGCGGCGATGGTTCCCCGTCGTGTCGGAGATTCGCCGTCACGGTTCCGGCGCCGAGGTTCGTCTCCGGCCCGAGGATGCTGTCGCCCACGTACGAGAGGTGGTTCGCGGCTGCTCCGCGCATGAGGAGGCTGCTCTTGACTTCGACGGCGTGACCGACCGAGGCGTCCTCGCCGACGACGGTCGGGCCCCGGACGTAGGCGTTCGGACCGACGGTCGCGCCGCGACGAACGAGGACCGGTCCCTCGACGACCACGCCGGCGTTGATGGACGCGTCGGGTTCGACGACGACGTCGCCACTGAGCGCCGCGCCCGCGTGCACCTCGCCGGCCACCTCGCACTCGATCGTTTCCAGCGCCCGCTCGTTGGCCTCGAGGAGGTCCCACGGGTACCGCCCAAGCGTCGAACTCTACACCGACGACGTCGTCGCCGCCGATCAGCCGCCTGAGCACGTCGGTGAGCTCTCGTTCCCCCGTTCGCTCTCCGGGACGTCGAGGAGCCGACGGGCCGACTCGGGGAACGCGTACGCCCCCGTGTTGGCGAGGGTCGACTGCGGCTCGTCGGGTTTCTCGACGATCCCGGTGACGACGCCGCCATCGGTCGAGACGACGCCGTACTCCTCGGGCGTCTCGACGCGTGTATAGCCCACGGCGGGCACGCGGTCGAACAGGTCCGCGATGTCCGCCTCGTCGTAGATGTTGTCCCCGTTGAGGACCGCGAACGGTCCGTCGACGTGACCGACGACGGCGGCGACGGCGTCCGCGGTTCCCGCCCGCGTCTCCTGGTGTGCGTACTCGATCGGAACGCCGCGGTAGGTCTCGCCGAAGTACTCCTCGACGACCGCCGACCGGTATCCCACCGTGAACACGACCTTCTCGACGCCGGCGTCGATGGCCGTGTCGGCCACGCGTGCGGCGATCGGTCTGTCCCCGACCGGGAGCATCGGTTTCGGCGCCGTATCCGACAGCGGTCGCATCCGCGTCCCTCGCCCCGCAGCGAGAAGGATGACATCCATGGATGGTGAGAGTGCGAGGAGCCACGTTAGTATGCGCCGGCTACACCGTATTACGAACGCGTCGAGCGGATGGCGTCGCGTGCGAGTGCCGTCGCGTCCGCGAGGACGTCCGCCGCCCGGTCCTCGGTGTCGGCTTCCGCCATCACCCGGAGCAGCGGTTGGGTTCCGCTCGCGCGGACGAGAAACCAGCTGTCAGACAGGTCGACGCGCACCCCGTCGAGGTCGGTCACGTCGTCGTACCGGTCGCGGACCCGGGACGCCACCTGGGCGACGGCTGCTCCCCCGTCCTCGCAGTGAAACGACTCGCGTTTCGTGACGAACCGGGGGAACGCCTCGAGACGCTCCGAGAGCGGGATCGACCGTGTCCCGCCCGCCTTCGGCGGAGAGATGAGCGCCGCGATTCAAGCCGCCGGCATCAGCGGGGGCATCGTCCGACCGTCTGCTTCGTTCGGCGGCTAGTTCGGGCCGTTCGTCGTGAACGGCTGTCGGCAACGACGGTCGAAACCGTCCTGGAACGCGGTGTCGGCGACGACACACGCGGTCCTCTGTCGAGTCGCTTTCGTCGTTGCCGAGTGCCTCGGCGTCAGACTGGAGGTCGATTTCCCGGTGACACACGATACCGACTGGCATGACTCGCCGGAGACCTAGGCACACGACGAGCGCGAACGGATTCGCCGGTCACGCACGTTCGCGAACTCGTTTGCGACCCCAGCGTCCCGGTTCGAGGACGACGTGTGGGGGGGGCACACGTGGCTGATCGGTTCGCGGCGCTCGCGGCGGACGGCGCCGTCGTCGGTATCGAACATCTCGGCGCCCTGGCGGAATGCCTCGACGGCTTCGCTCCCCCACGACCTGAGCAGGGCTCCGGCACGGTGGCGACCGGGGCGACCGCCACGGCCGTCGAACGGGGCCGCGACGGTGCCACCCCGGTCACCGCGCGGCCGTCCCGATCGATGGACGATCGACTACCGCCGCGAGCGCGCCGCGCGCGCCTCGCCGCCGTCCCGAACTAGATCCTCACATCGCGGACACACTCGAACGGTGTCGAGGTGTGTCGGTGAAAATACGCGAACGTACTTCTCCGTCACGACGGAATCGCAGTTGTCACAATTGGGCATACCGGCTCCAGAGGACTCGCAGTCATAATTTGCAGTACTTACTCGATTCATCAACTATCGTATCTCCGTGACACACGAACGCCTCGATTTCTCGGATGCCGCCACAAGGGGACTGCGGCCAAGACGGTCCGGTTGCGTTCTCGCTCGTACCGAGTATCCGAACCACCCGACCGGATTCGTGAGCGTCTCCGCGTCACCGAAAAGCGATGCAAACGCATGGAGGAGCGCCGGAGGGGAGGTGGTAGTCGGGCGATCCCGGAGTGGGGAACCCCGACTCTCACCAAGAGTCTCCCACAGGAGTGTTATCATTCATCCTTGTCGGAAATCGTGAGCGGCTTTTACCCGTATCGTCACGGCGGGATGTGTCTTTACTGCTATCGATTACGGAATCGAAATCGCAGACCGCCCTTCTGTCAGCGGATCGAGTGCCGCTCTGAGGGTGGTCGCGAGGAGCAGGACCGCCTCCTCGTGATCGCTTTTCTGTGCGTGAATGGAGTACGCGCTTATATCGAGTGCTTTGTATTCGTTCCAGACCTCGGCCGAGACCGTGCCCTGATCGACAAGGGACTGCGTAATTTCGACGAGTAAGCCGTGAATGTGTACGAGTTCCTGCTTTCGCATGGTTTCCCCAGTGAAGTGCGATCGGCTTTCCACGTACTCCTCTTCCAAGGTGAGAAATATCAATCGGCCACATTTTAATGTTCTATTTTGTTTTCACTAAGAGAGTAAACGATACGAGTTATCTTCCTCACACGGAACGAAGAAACCGCACTCGTAACAACTGATAAGTCCGTCTCGCCACTAACACTGGTATGAGCTACCCGGTTACCTACCACTGTCCGCGGTGTGAGGCCATCGTCGAACTCGACCGCGAGGGGTATCTCGCCGACAAGTCGGTGACCCCCTACCCACTCGAAGGGTGGACGTACGTCGACCCCGACGCGGACGTCGAAGCCGCGGACGGCGTGCGCTTCGTCTGTGGCGAGGACGGGACGCTCCGCGACGACGACGCCACCGGCTGTGGCGAGCCCTTCTACCTGAGCTACGTCCGCTTCGAAGGGGGCGAGGCGGTCGACCCAGTCCCCGAGAGCGAGTACGTCCGGCTCGGTCGGTGAGCGCGGGGAGCGTCCCATCCGGACGTCCCGAACGTGTCGGAGTCGTCGTCGAGAGTCCCGATCGGTGAGCGGTTCCAGCGGTCGTGGTGTACACGGGCGTCGCGGTTACCAGACTGGAACACCTCCCGTATCACATACGGAAACCGACCTGTCTCCCGACAAGCCTGGCCTACCGAACAGAGGGCTCGCCGGACGTATCACTTCCAGCCGACTCCGTACAATTATCACTGCCGTCAACTTATTTATCTGTCATGTCAATGTTGATTAATCATTTCGGAGAGATCGCTCGAAACGTGGAGTCGGCGACCGTACCACGTCGGGGTCGCCCGGATCCACTGGGCGGCACGTTCGATCGAGGGGTCGAACGACGGGAGAGGTGTTGCAGACGATGACGGACCACGAGGGGGAGACGGGTGACGAGACGGACCGAAGGGAGTCCACGCTGCCGTCGCGGCGGGCGCTGCTGTCGTCCGTCGCCGCCGTCAGCGCGGCGAGCGGGCTCGCGGGCTGTTCGGGACTGTTCGGAGATGTCACGTCCGTGGCGGCCACACCGGTCGTCCTCTCACCGCGCGGACAGAGGTTCCTCGGGCTGTCGGCGTTCGAGTTCGAGCCGATGACTCGGACGGTGACCCCGGAGGACGCCCCGGCGGCGGTGGAGGTGACCAGCTACCTCGCGGTCCACGGCGGACCGGAAGAGCCCGACCGGCTCCCGGTGCGGTTCGACGTCGTCGAGCCGGCCGCCCACGCGCTCGGCGCACTCGCGATGCCCGCGACCGACCTCCTCGGGCGGAGCCTCAACCCGGCCGCCGAGCAGCCGTTTCCCGAACTCCTGACCGGCGAGCGCGGCCGACAGTTGGTCAGCCGGGCGGGCGTCCTCGACAGCCCGGAGTTCGACTGGGTCCGGGGGCCGACACAGGTGGGAACCGGCGACGGCGAACTGCTCGGGGCGGGGACGGCCGCAGAGAGCTACCTCGGCGTCGTCTCCGACGGCGACGACACTCGGACGCTGCTGAGCCAACTGACCCGGGTCGACAACGAGGGGGACGTGGTGCTGGTCGGCGAGTTCGTCTGGCGTGACACTCCCGCGGACGCCATCGAGACGGACGGAGACTGCGCAGACGACGGGTGCCAGCTATCGATCGAACAGTTGGAGACGTTCCTCGACCGGCTTACGACCAGCTGGGGGCACGTCGACGTCTGCGAGGCGCTGAGCGACGATCCGACCGGCGGTATCGGCGTCTGCGGCGGCGAGACGACTCCCCCGACGGTCCCACGGCTCTCGGTGACGAACGTCCGGGTCGTCCAGCAGGTCGAGAGCACCCGCGTCGAGGAGTCGGGGAGTTCCCCGTCGGTCCGGTACCGCGAGTCGGATCCGGACCTCGTGCGGGGGGAGAACTCCGCCGTGGCGTTCGAGTTCGACACGCTCGACAACCTCGACGCGATGGGGTCGGGCAGCGAATTCCGGATTGACGTGTTCAGCGGCAACTCTGGCGGGGGCGCCCGCTATCAGCGGGCGGGGACCATCGTCTTCTCGAAGAGCGACCTCGAGGACATCGCCGGGGGCGAGCACACCATCTCCGTGCTGCACGACCTCTCGAAGTCCGGAAGCGACGGCAACCCGGTGTTCGAACTGGAGACCGGCGAGGTGAAGCTCAGCCCGCGGTCGTCGGGGTACGTCCTCGACTCTGGAGTCGCACAGACCCTCGTCGTCCTCCCGAAGAACATCAGAGACGTCGCCCCGCTGCGGGTGGGATTCATCCCGCTCGTAGACGCCCCACGGGACCCGTTCAAGAGCTCGGGCGACAGGTACGGCGACGCGAACGGGCTACCGAGGGTTCCGCTCGACACGTACAAGACCATGGCGGAGTACCTCCAGCGGGTGTACCCCGGCGACGTCATCACCTACCTCCACCAGGATACGCCGTTCCCCGGCGACGCAACGAAGGCGCTGGGCGGGATGAACAAGGAGATGGCCGAGGTGGACAACGTACTGCACAACATCGCGACCGGTGGCGCGCTGACCAACAGCAACTTCCCGAGCGGCGGGACGCTGCGGACGGACGGCCGCAACCGGTCGGCGGTGGTCTCGGACATACGGCAGAACGGGTTCGACGTCACCGTGGCCATCGTCCCCGGCGTCGCCGTCAACAACTCCGGCGCGTCGGACTACTACGACTACCACGGCAAGCCGTGGGCCGGGGTGGCGTTCGGCGCCAACGCCGCGGTCTCCTCCGTCGGCGTGGCTCCGGGCGGCGACGGCCAGTCGGTCTCACACACGGTCGCTCAGGAGATCGGTCACTTCTTCCAGGACGACTACCTGGGGCCGTCGCCGGACCACCCGATGGCCCAGCGGCGTGACAGCGATTCGAACGCGAGCGCCAACGGCAAACCGCTCGACCCGTCCCACGCCCGCCACAAGGGCTCCAGCAACGACGGCATCAGCGGGACGGACGGCCCGGGCGTCGAATCGGTCGGCTACGACCTCGAGGACGGGTTCCGGAACGTCCAGTGGTTCAAGAACCGCGACGGGAGCTTCGAGACCGAGGGGCGGACGCCGTACAACAGCATGGACACCGTCCCGAGTTACATGAGCTACACCAACGTCACCTGGGAGGTGTGGGCCGACGCCCGCATCCACCAGCAGCTCATCGACACCGGGACCGGCGAGCAGTGGACGGCCGGCCTGTTCGGCAACAGCAACGCCAACACGATGCTGACGGCGAGCGGACGGATCGCGGAGGACGGTACCGTCCGGTACGAGGACGTGTGGACGATGGAGGGGTACGAACGCTACGTCGACGACGACGCCAACCCCGTCGAGGTCGCGCTCCTCGGTCCCGACGGGGAGGAACTGGTCGGCGCCCGCGTCCCGGTGGCGGTGGGTGCCACCCACGAACACACCCACGCGGAGACGCCACGCCAGCCGACGTTCACCCTCCCGTTCGAGTCGGGCGGAGTGCGCGTCCGGACCACCTACCAGGACCGCACGACGACGATGAACCCGGTGGTGCGCAGCGTTCGCGATGCCGTCCAACGGGTCCCGGATCGAGGGTTTGCCGGGGAGCACGAGGCCGCCCGCGAGCGGATCGGGACGGCGCTGGACGAGGTTTCCGCCGAGATGGCGGAGGGGAACTACGCCGAGGCCGCGGCCGTGATGGACGGTGACGTCCGCGAGCGCATCGGGGAGTCACTCGTCGAGTACGAGGCGGCGCTCGATCAGCGAACGCCGGCCGCGATGGCGAACCTACTCGACAAGATGGTCGAACGGCTGGCGGCGGCCCGATAGCGACTGCTCGAAGCGCCGACGACTCGTTGGGAGTTCGATCACCCGGTCGGTACTCGAACTAGTGTGGCGATATATGATCTCCGAAGCCCCTGTGTGAGTTCTCGAACGGTGAGACGTTCCGGCGTGTCGAATAGAAGACGCGTATCCCACGGTTCGCTCCGAGAGTGGCGGTCGGCGATCCGGAGAGCGTCAATCGTTTCTCCGGGTCCGAGTCACCGAACCAACATGGCAAAGAGATAAGGTGAGGTGGCCTGCAAGGTCCGGTATGGCAACGCTCAACAAAGCGATCTGGATGTGGCGACAGGTAAAGCGGGGGATCTCAGTCGGGTTGTTCGGTGGCGGCGTCTATCTACTTTGGCTCCTGTACACCGGCGATCTCCAAGGACTCGTTTTGGTGTTCTTCGGGGCACTGCTGACCGGTGGAGGAATCGTCGGAATACTGTTCCCATCGAAGCTAAAGTTCTTGGAAGGTTCGGGAGACGACGAATATTGACGGCTAGGAATCCCTCTCGAGGGGGTAGATTCGACCGGGTGCCATCCGAGACGACAGCAGGGGATACTAGATGTTGAAAACTAATACAATATTGATATGAATTCGACTCCCCGGTCATGATCCACCGGACTTGTCAACATCGAGAGGGCGTAACCGACGGAGTCCGATAGCCAACTGCACGTTGACAGGGATCACTCGCAACGATATCGTCCCTGACAGCAGTGATCGTGGTGGGTTGGTGTCGTCGCGTGAACGTCGAGAACAGTGTTGGTCGCGCTATCGACCGAGAGCGACGTCCTGACTGCTGTCCACCGTTTCGTGTAGTGTGCAGAGACACGGCAGCGCTCACCCGCGACCGACGACTACCCCTTGATATTGCAGACGGGGTACGTCCGTGCGACCTTGTCGCCGATGCCCAGTTCGTCCGAGACCCGAACCACTTCGTCGACGTCCTTGTAGACGCCAGGGGCCTCTTCGGCCACCGTCGCGCCGCTCTGGGCCTTGACGTAGACGTGTTGCTGGTCCCGCAGTTCGTCCTGTACCGTCTCGCCCCAGAACTCCTGTTTGGCCTGAGTTCGGCTCATGAGTCGGCCGGCGCCGTGGGCGGTGGAGCCGAAGGTGAGATCCATCGACGCCGCCCCGCCCCGGAGGACGTAGCTCCCGGCGCCCATGCTCCCGGGAATGATGATGGGCTGGCCGACGTCGCGGTAGGCGGCGGGCACCTCGGGGTGGCCGGCGGGGAACGCCCGCGTCGCACCCTTGCGGTGGACGTAGAGTTCGCGTTCCTCGCGGTCCTGCGGGTCGCCTCCAACCTCGTGGACCTCCTTCTTGGCGATGTTGTGGGCCACGTCGTACAGCAGGTGCATCTCCATCGATTCCCACGACCGATCGAAGATCCGCTCGAACACCTGTCGGACCCGGTGCATGATGAGTTGGCGGTTCACCCACGCGAAGTTGATGCAGGCACACATCGCGCCGTAGTACTCCTCCGCGAGTTCCGACCCTGCGGGGGCGGCTGCGAGTTCCTTATCGGGGAGTCGAGACAGGAGGTCACCGTGGCGCTTCTCGATCTTACGGAGGTAATCCGTACAGGTCTGGTGGCCCAGCCCGCGGCTCCCACAGTGGATGAGGACGACGATCTGTTCGGGTTCCAGTCCGTAGGCGTCGGCCACGTCGTCGCGGTAGACGTCGGTTACGCGCTGGACTTCGAGGAAGTGGTTCCCGCTCCCGAGGCTCCCCAGTTGGTTTTTGCCTCGGTCCTTCGCCTTCTGGGAGACGGCGCTCGGGTCGGCGTCCGGGCGTCGCCCCTCGTCCTCACAGTGTTCGAGGTCGTCGGGCACCGCCCACCCCTCCTCCAGCGCCCAGTCGACGCCGCGGGAGAGCACCGCCTCGACCGTGTCGATCCCGTTCTCGACGATGCCGCCGCCGCCGAGGCCGGAGGGCACGTTCGCGAACAGGGACTCGACGAGTTCCTCCTCGCGGCCCCGCACGTCGTCGTAGGTGAGTCTTGTTTTCATCATTCTCACACCGCAATTAATGTCGTAGCCGACCGCTCCCGGCGAGATACAGCCGTGTTCGGCGTCCGTCGCACCGACGCCGCCGACGGGGAAGCCGTAGCCCTGGTGGCCGTCGGGCATGCAGACCGCGTGGTCGGTCATGCCTGGCAGGTGGGTCGCGTTCTTGAGTTGCTGGAGCGTCTTGTCGTCGCCGATCCGTTCGAGCAGCGACTCGCTCGCGAGCACCCGGGCGGGGACGCGCATGTCGCCCTCGCGGGGGATCTCCCAGACGTGTTCCCGGACGCGTTCGAGACGGATGCCGTCGAACTCGCGCGTGGTCATGCGTGGTCCGAGGTGATCGAGGCGGGAATACGTTACTACACGTCGAGGACGACGTACGCCTTCCAACCCTCTTCGGTCCGCTCGATGCGCATCTCGGAGTAGGTCACCGCCTTCACGTCGCGGGCGACGATCTCCGAGAACGGCACGCCACGGGCGCTCGCCTCGATCACCCACTCGTCGCCGTCCTCCCGGACGGACGCCTCGTTGGCGACCGGAAGGACGCCGCGAACGTCGCGCTCGTAGATCAGTCGATCGAGGTAATCGAAGAGGAGCGCCTCCAACCCCTCGGCCCGGACGGTGAAAGAGAAGCGACCGCCGGTCCGGGGGATCTCGTCGCACGTCGCGGCCGCGAGGCCGTCGGCGACGGCGGCGAACGTCTCGTCGAGGCGTTCGCCGGTCGCTGCCACGGCGACGTCGGCGGTGTGGGGACGGAGTTCGTAGCTCATTGGAGCGGCCGTCGTCGGAGTCGAGGGCCGCCCCCGTCAAAACGTTTGCTCGGCGGGTGCGGGACCGGGCGTTCCGAGGACGGGAGCCGGCGACGATAGACGCCGACGATGCAGTTATATTACCCGACACACTAAACCGCCGATAGTGAGCGTCACCGTCGAGAAACGGGTCGATGGGCCGGGTGCGACCGACCACGCCGACGAGGCCTGGGAACTCAAAGAGCGGATCCGCCGCAACGAGGAGGTCCTGAAACAGCGAAAGCGGTTCTTCATGGACGCGTATCGGCGGGCGAAGACCCACCTGCTCTATCTCGACGACGACCTCGTCGGCTTCACCACGGCCCGACGCGACGGCTACATCCTCTTTCTCGCCGTCGATCCCGACCGACGGGGCGAGGGGTTCGGACGGCGCCTCGTCGCCGAGGTGGCCGAGGAACACCGGACGGTTACCTGCCACGCTCGCGCGACGAACGAGCGAGCGCTCGCCTTCTACGAGTCCGTCGGCTTCGAGATCAAGCGGCGGATCGAGAGCTACTACGAGGACGACGGCGACGCGTACTATCTCCGCCTCGGACCCGACGAACGACTGCGCGACCGACTCTCCGAGTTGATCCGTCGGTAGTCAGCCGTCGTAGTGACCCTTGTCTGTGACCACGTCGTCGACCAGCGACATCGGCGTCGCGTCGTAGGCAGGGTTCTCGATCCGGACACCCTCGACGGGTTCACGGATCACCTCGGCCGGTGGCCGCGACTCGTTCTCGAAGACGAAGTCGTCCTCGATGATCTTGGACTGCGAGCCGACGACGGTGACGGGGACGTCGGCCACCTCGGCGGCGGCGGCCAGCGGAAAGGTCCCAACGCGGTTGTAGAGGGTGTCCTCGACGATACAGTCCATGCCGACGAGCACCCGATCACACCGGTCGAGGAGGAGGCCGGCGGCGCTGTCGACGGCGAGGTGTGGCTCGACGCGGTCCATCTCGGCGAGGCGACGAGCGGTCTTGCGGCCGAGATATCGCGGCCGGGCCTCGGTGACGTACGCGGTGAGGTGACAGCCGTTGGCGGCGGCCGTCTCGATGGCCTCCAGAACCGTCGATGAGAAGTCGTGCGTGAGGAACGTCTCGCCGCTCTCGAACGTATCGGCGGCCGCGGCGGCCGCCCGGTGTTTGCCCGTCTCGATCTCCTCGGTGATCCGGTCGATCTCCCCCTCGGTTCGGGCTTTCGCCCCCTCGACCGTCTCCCCCTCTCCGAGCACGCCGTCGACGATTTCGCGCATCGCCTTGTGGAGCGAGGCGTGGGAGGGGTTGGCCCGACGGAGCGCCCCGGCGTTGCGTTCCAGGTCGCGTTCGTAGGCCTCGACGTTTCGATAGTCCCTATCGAGGAGTTCGCGGAGGGCAGCGGTGGCCTTGACTGCGACCACCGACGAACTGTGGGTCTGCATCCGTCGGATCTCCTCGATAGTCTCGTCGATCATACCGGGTGGTGTCGTGTACGCGGCAAAGACTTTCCGGCCGGGGCCGTCCCGAGGAGGGCGTCAGTCGGCGGTGTCGTCGTCCCGACGACGGGCGTAGCCGTAGGCGAACACCGCGGTGACGAACCAGACCAGCGCGCCAACCCGGACGGCGAAGGCCGCGCGGGCACCCCAGGTCGGGAGCGTCGTCACCGTCGAGAGCGCCGCCACGAGGGGGGCGCCGGCGACGATGGTGGTTACGAACGTCACCTGCATCACCCACCCGAAGTCGACGCCGTCCGGATCGGTTCGCTCGACGCGGTGTGGCACGACTGCGGGTTCGGGGGCGACGCGCTAAGTTGTGGCGATTCGCTCCAGGAACGACGCGACCGCGTCGTTGAAGGCCGCGGGTCGCTCCAGCATCGCGAGGTGGGCCGCGTCGGGGATCGTCGTCCACTCGGCGTCGGGGATCGATTCGGCGAGCGACTCGTGGTACCAGGGCGGGGTGAGGGCGTCGTGTTCCCCGACGACGGCCAGCGTCGGGACCGACACCTCGTCGAGGCGGTCGCGAACGTCGAACTCGTGGCAGGTCCGGAAGTCGCGGTGGGTGACGGTCGGTCCTGCGTCGTGAAGCGTCTCCCGCGAGACGGCCACCAGTCGCTCGTCGGGGTCGTGAAAGAGACGATCCGGGCCGTGGAGGAACTCGACCGCCCGCTCGAAGTCCGTCCGGAGCCACCGGAGCAGGTCGTCGAGGACGGCGAGTTTGGCGCCGGTCCCGGCGAGGATCAGACCCGATGGGTCGAGCGCCGACGCCCGATCGAGCAGGAGCGTCAGGACGACGGCGCCGCCGAGCGAGCTACCACAGAGCACGCCGGCGTCGGTCGCCCGGGCGACGGCGACGACGTCGTCGACGTACGCCGACAGCGCCTCGTAGCCCGGCGCGGCGTCCACGTCCGGGCTCTCCCCGTGGCCGCTCAGGTCGAGGGCGATCACGGGGCGTTCGTCGGCGAGGCGGGCCTGTGACTTCCAGACGCCGCTCGATCCACCGCTCCCGTGGACGAAGAGGATCGGTTCGCCGTCCCCGCCCCGGTCGTGTCGCCGGTAGGCCGTCGTCCGCCCGTGGTGTGTAACCGTCTCCATACAGGCGGTTGCATGGGAAGGGGCATAAACCCCGCCCGCGGCCGAGATTACTGTGAACCGCAATTTCACTGAATAAGACTACCCCGACACTGTACTGCGATTATTCTACGAAAGATTTAAATATATAGCCAACTAACGAGGAGTTAGGAAGTATCATGGTGAACCAGCAATTCGCCGGCGAGGACGAGCGGTTCGTCCGCCGGTACGACTACGAGGATGGGTGGGTCGTCGCCGCCGACGTCGGCGTCGCGGACGACCGCTTGACGGCCGACGTCGTCGACGGGACGGCGATCGTCCTGGTCGACGGGCGGACCGAGCTGGAGTTCGACGTCCCCGGCTCGGCCGACGGCGTCGACACGAACAACGGCGTACTCGTCGTGAGGGGCGAACGATGAAACTCGTCGTCAGACCGCTGAAACAGAAGGACGCCGGTCGCGGCCTCGCGGCCATCGACCGCGCGGCCGCGGCGGAGATGGACCTCGAAGTCGGTGACTACGTCCGGATCGAGGGCAAGGACGGCACCGCCATCGCCCGTGTCTGGCCCGGGTTGCCCGAGGACCAGGGGTCCGGAGTCGTCCGCATCGACGGTCAGCTCCGCCAGCAGGCGAACGTCGGGATCGACGACCGCGTCGAGGTCGAGAAAGCCGACGTGAAACAGGCCGACCGCGTGACCGTCGCCCTCCCCCAGCAGATCGGGATCCGCGGCGACATTGGCCCCTACCTCCGCGATAAGCTCACCGACAAGCCGATCACCAAAGGGCAGACCCTCCGGGTCCCCTTCGGTTTCGGATTCATGGGTGGCCGCGGGAACAAGGCCCTGCCGCTGAAGGTAGCCGACACCGACCCGTCGGGGACGGTCGTCGTCACCGACTCCACCGAGATACAGATCAGCGAACAGCCCGCCGAGCAGATCCGAGAGACCGAGGCCACGGACGCGAGCCCCGAGACCCCGGACGTGACCTACGAGGACATCGGCGGTCTGGACCGCGAACTCGAACAGGTTCGCGAGATGATCGAACTGCCGATGCGCCACCCCGAACTGTTCCGGCGGCTCGGCATCGATCCGCCGAAGGGCGTGCTCCTGCACGGCCCGCCGGGGACTGGGAAGACGCTGATCGCCAAGGCCGTCGCCAACGAGATCGACGCCTCCTTCCACGACATCAGCGGCCCGGAGATCATGTCGAAGTACTACGGCGAGAGCGAGGAGCAACTCCGCGAGATCTTTGAGGAGGCCGAGGAGAACGCGCCCGCCATCGTCTTCATCGATGAGATCGACTCCATCGCGCCGGAACGCGGCGAGGCCGGCGGCGACGTGGAACGGCGCGTCGTCGCGCAGTTGCTCTCGCTGATGGACGGACTCGAAGAGCGCGGCGAGGTCGTGGTGATCGGCGCGACCAACCGCGTCGACGCCATCGACCCCGCGCTCCGCCGCGGTGGCCGGTTCGACCGCGAGATCGAGATCGGCGTCCCCGACCGCGACGGCCGCCGCGAGATCCTGCAGGTCCACACCCGCAACATGCCGCTGGCCGAGGACGTCGACGTCGACGAGTTCGCCGACTCGACGCACGGCTACGTCGGCGCCGACCTCGAGAGCCTCGCCAAGGAGGCCGCGATGAACGCGCTCCGGCGCATCCGCCCGGAGATCGACCTCGAAGAGGACGAGATCGACGCCGAGATCCTCGAATCTCTGGAGGTCGACGAGGCCGACTTCCGCGAGGCGCTGAAAGGCATCGAGCCGTCGGCGCTCCGCGAGGTGTTCGTCGAGGTTCCCGACGTCACCTGGAACGACGTGGGTGGCCTCGAAGACACGAAAGAGCGGCTCCGCGAGACGATCCAGTGGCCGCTGGACTACCCCGAGGTGTTCGAGGCCATGGATATGCAGTCCGCGAAGGGCGTACTCATGTACGGCCCGCCCGGCACGGGGAAGACCCTGCTCGCGAAGGCCGTCGCCAACGAGGCCGAGTCCAACTTCATATCGGTGAAGGGGCCGGAACTGCTCGATAAGTACGTCGGGGAGAGCGAGAAGGGCGTCCGCGAGATCTTCAGCAAGGCTCGCGAGAACGCCCCGACCGTCATCTTCTTCGACGAGATCGACGCCATCGCGACCGAGCGCGGGCGCAACACCGGCGACTCGGGCGTCTCCGAGCGCGTCGTCTCCCAGCTCCTGACGGAACTCGATGGGCTGGAGAGTCTGGAGGACGTCGTGGTGATCGCCACCTCCAACCGGCCGGATCTCATCGACTCGGCGCTCCTCCGGCCGGGACGCCTCGACCGGCACGTCCACGTGCCCGTCCCCGACGAGTCCGCTCGCCGCGCGATCTTCGAGGTGCACACCCGGAACAAGCCGCTGGCCGAGGACGTCGACCTCGACAGCCTCGCCCGGCGGACGGAGAACTACGTCGGCGCGGACATCGAGGCGGTCTGTCGCGAGGCCTCGATGGCCGCCTCCCGGGAGTTCATCAACAGCGTCTCACCCGAGGAGATCGGCGACTCGGTCGGGAACGTCCGCGTCACGATGGCCCACTTCGAGCAGGCCCTCGACGAGGTGACCGCGAGCGTCACCGACGACGTGCGCGAGCGCTACGAGGAGATCGAACAGCGGTTCGGGACCGACGAGGGCGAGGTGGCCACCGAGACCGAGGCCAGCCGCACGTTCCACTAGCCGCGAACCGGTCGCTATTTGACGGCGACCCCACGAGGGTGGAACGTGCCCCTCGGTTCGATCCGCAGACGACGTGCCGCCCTCTGGATTCTGCTCGCCACTGGCTTCCTGTTCGTCAACTTCCACCGAACGGCGACGGCCGTTCTCGCGGACTCACTGGCCCGCACCTTCGACGCGACGGGCGCCGAACTCGGCTTGCTCCACGCCTCCTTCTTCTACGTCTACGCGCCCCTCCAACTCCCGGCGGGACTGATCGTCGACCGTTACGGTCCGCGGCGAGTCGGCACCGCCGGCCTCGGCTTGCTGACTCTCGGCGTCGTCGGCTTCGCGGCGAGCGAGACGCTCCCGGCCGCCTTCCTCGCTCGGGGGATCGTCGGCCTCGGCGGGAGCGTCCTCTACATCGGCACGCTGCGCTTCTGTGCCGCCTGGTTTCGCGCCGATCAGTTCGCCACGATGACCGGCTACACCATCGGCGCTGCGGGGCTGGGTGGCATCCTCGCGACGACCCCGCTGGCGCTCGCCATCGGCGCCGTCGGCTGGCGATCGACGATGATCGTCGCCGCCGCCACGACCGGCGTTCTCACCCTCGCGATCGCGGCGTTCGTCCGGGATACCCCCACCAGTGCGGGCTTCGACGCGGTCGGCCACGGCGGCGACGGGGCCGACACCGCGTCGCTCGCGGAGGTGGGAGCCAACGTCCGGACCGTCGTCGCGGAGCGCGAGACGTGGCTGATGGGACTGATCCTCTTCTGTGTCATCGGAGTGAACTTCACCGTCCTCGGTCTGTGGGGCGTTCCGTTCCTCGCCGACACCTACGGCATCTCGCTGGCCCGCGCCTCGACGTTCGTGCTCGCCGGCAACCTCGGCTTCGTCCTCGGATCGCCGCTGCTCGGGATGGTCTCCGACCGCTTCGGCCGCCGGACGGAACTCATCGCCGGGGCGGCGCTGCTTTTCACCCTCGCCTACGCGACCCTCGTTCTCGTCCCACCGCTCTGGATCGTCGGCCCAATCTTCTTTCTCGCGCTCCTCACCAACGGCGGTGTCTCCCTCGTGTTCACGGTCGGCAAGGAGCGCCACGCACCGTCGGTCGCGGGAACGATCACGGGCGTCGTCAACGGCGTAGGCTACCTCGGCGCCGCGACCCTTCCCGCGGTCCTGGGAGGTATCCTCGACGTCTACTGGACCGGCGAGATGCTCAACGGTGCCCGGGTGTACACCGTCGCGGGCTACCGCGTCGCCTTCGGCATCGCCGCCGCCGCGGGGCTGGTCGCCACGCTCGCAGCGCTCTACCTCCACCGGCGCGAGGGGGGCACGGGACCGACGCCGGCGTCCAGTCAGCCGCGATAGCGGCGCCACCCCGCCAGCGCGACGCCAGCGGCGACGAACAGCCCCCCGAGCGGACGGGCCGCAGCGAGCCCCAGTCCGAGGAGCAACGCCGCCATGTTGAACCCCTCGCTCCGCCGCTCCGTCAGCAGCGAGTACGTCTCCCCGCGATAGCGGACGGCGTAGAGGCCGTCGTTCAGGGCGACATGGTCGCTCGTGTACGTGAACTCCGGTGCCGTCTCCGACGCGCTCTCGACGACGTACGGCAAGTCGTCGACGGCGCGGGCGACGACACGCTGTTCCGGTTCCGAGAGGTTCTCGTAGGCCAGGACGTCCGCTTCCGCGTACGCGATTCCGAACGCGAGGGTTCCGTTCTCGGCCGGTTCGGCCCGGTGAACGTAGTCGACGTCCACCGTGTTGCCGACCGGGACTGCCGAGGCGACGAGGAGGAGGACGCCGACGGCGACGAGGGCCGACTGGAGGGAGGGCTTGGAGACCATGTCCACCCCTGTGATCGCCTCGATACGTGTCTCTTGTGCTCATCCGCGTCGAACCCGAGGGTTTTTCGCCGGCCGCCGACGCCGTAGGCGTATGCGTCACACCGGCACCGTCTCGCTTCTCGGCGCCATCGGACTCTATGCCGGCTCCCGCGCCGTGCAACGGTTCGGCCTCGACGAGACGGTGTTCGGCCTGGCCTTCGGCCCGCCGCTCCTGCTTGGCCTGTCCGTGGCCGCCGTGCTTCTCGCCGCGTACGGCGGCTACCGGCTGGTCGGTGGGGCACTCCTCGCACGCACCACGAACAAGCGCGGCCGCCACGACGTCCGCAACGTCCTCCGTCTGGGCTTCGGGGCGCTCGCCATCGTCACCGCCTTCGGCGTCGTGACGCGCAACTGGGTGAGTGTCCTCTTCTCGCTGGGCGTGGTCGGCGTCGCCATCACGTTCGCGCTCCAGCAACCCCTGTTCTCGCTGATCGGCTGGCTGTACATCGTCACCAAACGCCCCTACGGGGTGGGGGACCGAATCGCCATCGAGGACACCCGCGGCGACGTGGCTGCCATCGACTTCTTCACGACCGAAGTGTGGGAGATCGACGGCGAACTCGTCTCTAGCAACCAGCCGTCGGGTCGGATCGTCACCGTCCCAAACAGCGTCGTCCTCTCCTCGCACGTGATCAATTTCCACGGCGAGGGCGTACCACACGTCTGGAACGAACTCTCGATACAGGTCGCCTACGAGACGGATCTGGCGTTCGCGACCGATCTGATGCCCGAAATCCCGGACCGGCAACTCGGCGACGAGATGGCCACGCACGTCGCGGAGTACCGCCATCGTCTCGAGGAGACGCCGGTCGAACTCGATGTCAACGACCGGCCGACGGTCAACGTGGTGCAGCGGGAGTCGTGGGTCGAACTCCGGCTTCGATATCTGGTCCACCCGCGACGGGGGACCCGCACGCGGAACGCGCTGTACCGTGAGATCCTCGACACGTTCAACGACCATCCCGACCGCGTGAAGTTCCCCGTCAGCCGCAACCGCTGACCGGTGGCCGAGCCGTCGTCCGGCATCCTCTTGTGGGTTTGGACGACACCCCCGACAATCGACCGGGGGGTATCGATAGCCCCACTCGTCGGCGCGACCCCCCGCCCTCGGACCAGCCTTCCGCGGTCCGGTTCCCAGAACTCAGGAACCGGCAGCGCGATATAACTCCTCGGCGGACCGAGAACGAAACGTGAGGTGTGTATCATGGCATACAACGCGTCGAACCCGCTCGATAGCGAGTTCGAATTCGGCGGTGTCGGCCCGATCGCGACCTTCTGGATCGCGTTCCTGCGGGTCGTCGTCGGCTGGTGGTTCTTCCACGCCGGCGTGACGAAGCTCATCGAGTCCGGACTGAACTACACGTACGGACCCGCCTACCTCAGCGAGATGGGAGGGACGGTCCTCGGTCCGGTCGCCGTGTGGATGGGGACCGCGATCCCGGGGTTCATCGCGGCCATCGTCCCGATCGCCGAGACGCTGATCGGCCTCGCCCTGATCGCCGGTGTCGCCGTCCGACTCGCGTCCTTCGGGGGCGCCGTGTTCATGTCGTTCTTCTGGGTCGGCAACGCCGAGTTCGGCCACGGCGTCGTCAACGGCGACCTGATGGGCCTGCTGCTGTTCGTCACGATGATGGCGTTGGCCGCCGGCCGGTACTACGGCCTCGACGCCATCGTCGAGCAGACGGCGCTGGTCGAGAACCACCCGCGGCTCAAATACCTGCTCGGCTGACGAGGTGACCACCCATGACAACCACGATCGACAAGGCGGCGATGGCGCTGAGCGGCACCCTGCTGTCGCTCGGCATCGTCGTCCTCGGCGTCGTAGAGATCGTCGACGGGGCGCCGTACGGGGCGTCCCCGGTGACGAACGAGGCGGGCGAAATCGTCGCTCACCCCGGCGTGGATCCCGCCATCCGGACGGGACTGGTGCTCGCCGGGCTGGGCGTGTTGCTCCTGTGGGGCGGCTATCGGGCCGCCGTGGGCCCCGCCACCGTCGGTTCGACGAGCGACGGCGTGACGGCGGCGCAGTGACCCCCCGACTCCCGCCGTGAGGCCGTCCCGTCAACCGAAGCGTTATCCTTGGGGCGTGTAATTTCGGACCGATGCTGACCGATCCACAACCACTCGAACCGCTCGCCGTCGCGCTGCGTGCCGGCGAGCGCTCCCCGACTGCGCTGATCGACGATTACGCCGATCGCATCGACTCCGTAGACGACGACGTGGCGGCGCTCGTCCCCGAACCGGGTCGACGGACACGGCTCCGACGCGAGGCCGCGGCGCTCGCGTCCCAGTACGACGACCCTGCCACCAGACCGCCGCTGTTCGGCGTTCCGGTCGGGGTCAAAGACATCTTTCACGTCGACGGCTATCGTACACTCGCCGGATCGTCGGTCCCGCCCGCCGCGATCACCGAAACGGAATCGACCGCCGTGCGACGGTTGCTCGACGCGGGCGCTCTCCACCTCGGCAAGACGCATACGACCGAGTTCGCGTACTTCGAACCCGCGCCGACGCGGAATCCCAACGATCTCGCGCACACGCCCGGCGGATCGTCGAGTGGGTCGGCGGCCGCCGTCGCCGCGGGGATGTGTCCGCTCGCGCTCGGCAGCCAGACCGTCGGCTCGGTGATTCGTCCCGCGGCGTTCTGTGGGATCGTCGGATTCAAACCGAGTTACGACCGGATCCCGCGCGAGGGCGTCGTTCCCTTCTCGACGACTGCCGATCACGTCGGCACTTTCACCGCCGACGTGGCCGGCGCGGCCCGAGCCGCCTCGATCCTCTGTGACGGCTGGGTGCCGGCCGATCCCGGCGACCGGCCGGTACTCGGCGTGGTCGAAGGCCCCTACCTCGATCAGGCGACGCCCGCCGGCCGGGCCGGCGTCGAGGCCGGTGCCGACGCGCTCGCCGACGCGGGTTACGAGGTGCGTCGGGTGTCGATGCTGGACGACATCAAGGCGGTGAACGACCGGCACGACGACCTGACGGCGGCCGAACTGGCCCTCTCACACGCCGAACGCTTCGCCGAACACGGCGACGACTTCTCGGAGACGACCGCCGAGTTGATCGACATCGGCCGCGGCGTCGGCGTCGACGAACTGGTCGACGCCCGCGCCGCTGCCCGTGCGTTCCGTGACCGGGTCGGCGACCGGATCCGCGAGGCCGGCGTCGACCTCCTGCTCTCGCCGGCGGCCCCCGGCCCCGCGCCCGAAGGTATCGACGACACCGGTGATCCGATCATGAATCTCCCGTGGACCCACGCCGGCGTTCCCGCCCTGACCGTTCCCTGCGGGCGAGCCGATGACCTCCCGCTGGGGCTCCAGATAGTCGCCCCGTTCGGCGAGGACGAGTCGCTCCTCGCGTGGGGACGTGACATCGCAGCCGCCGTCGCCGACGTGGGAGCGGTGGACGACGGGGCCTGATTGGACAGGATCGGCCGGTCACGCCGTTTCGGTCTCGGTCCCGGGTGTCGTCGTTTCGCTGCTGGCCTGCGTCCGAGCCTCCTCGAACACCGACGCGGGGAAGAGTCCGTTGACCTCCTCGAACTGGAGCGAGTCCAGCAACGCTTCGGGGTCGCCGGTGACGAGCATCACACCGAAGTCGCCCACGGTGTCGTCGACGGTGACCGAAATGTTGCCCGTTCGGTTCCGGAACCGCGACACCGCGTTTCTCGTCAGTTCGATCCGCCGACTCCGGAACTCCCGCTGGGCCTCCGTTCGGTCGAGTTCACCCGACTCGACCTGCGATCGGATCTCCGCCTGGAGTTCCTGCATCGACTGCTCGTCGGGCTGGACGCCGAGTGTGACCGTCGCCATCTCGGCCCCACCGTCACCGCCGCCGCCACCGCCGCCGTCGGCGTTGTGATTCGAGAGCGCACTACAGCCGGCCATCGAGAGTGCCGTCCCAGTCCCGGCGAGTTGGAGAAAGCGGCGTCGGTCGGTGTCGTCGAACATATCGTCACACCTTCGGATACGAACGGCATAAGCCCTCGCTTCCGTCCGAACGACTGTAACGGACGACTCGCTCCGGAAAACACGGGTGCGCCGCGGTTTGGACCCGGACGGGCGATGTTTTCCACGGGCCGTACGGTCGTGCTGGTCTCCCTATTAGGGGGTTCAGTCTTACCTCTAACCCCAGTCAGCCCGTCCGTGTGGATGGACCGACTCGGATCGTCCGGTGAGCCCCCACGGCACTCCCGAGACATTGTCGTATGTTATTAAGGAACGAAAGCTTTCGCCACGCACGGTCGGCGTCAGTCCGGCGAGCGAATCGCCCGACCGAAATCGGTGGGTTGAACCACCGCGATATTGTACCGCCAGTGCGTGCGAGGGTAGCCAAGCCTGGAAACGGCGGCGGACTCAAGATCCGCTCCTGTAGAGGTCCAAGGGTTCAAATCCCTTCCCTCGCATCGAAGGGCCTACGCCCGGCGCGGTGGTTCGGAGCTACCGTGTAAGATGCGGAAGGCGCTCCGGGAGCGCTCTTCCCTCGCAACACTTCTGCGATGTCGATCCGATCGGTAGTCAGCCCAGTTCGAGCGTCTCCACGTATCTGAGAAACGACTCCAGTGCGGGGTTGCCGTGATACCGGACCGTCGAGTCTTCGGGGTCGAACTCGAGGATACCGAGATCAGCCAGTTTCGGCAGATGGGCGTGAACGAGCGACACGCGGACAGTGTCGGCCGACTCGGGGGTCTCACGCGCGGGGATCGACCGCTCCCGTGTCACGACCGCGTCCACGAGGTCGTCCAGCGACAGCGTACCGGTCCCCCGATCTTTCAGGTGATAGAGAAGCGTCCGCCGACGCGGGACCGAGATGAGTTCGAGCATCTGATCGAAGGCGTACGGCATCGGAATCGTCTCGGGGCGAGCCGGATCGGTTCCGGCCGTCCCGCCCGGCGGCGCCGTCGACTGCCGGAAGGAGGGTCGGTCGACGTCGGCCGGCGCCCGCGTCACCGTCCAGCCGTCCTCCGGGACGTGTTCCACCACCGCGTCGTACAGGGGGCGGAACGTGGCGACGATCTCGTCGTCGTGTGCCGAGGGGTCCATGTGGTGATGGGCCGTAGCGCCGACGGAGTCACACAGGTCGTTGAGCGCCGACACCATGGAGATGACGACGTCGCGGTCGAACCGATCCAGCAGGGCCGTCAACGTGTGGAGACAGAGTACCGTCGGCTCCTCCTCCGCCTCCCAGGCACCGAGATAGCGGGCAAGAGCCATACCGAGGTCGATCGGTTCCGCGTTCTCCGGCAGGATATCGACGGCAAGTGTCGTCAACAGATCCGATGCGTCGGGCGCATCGTCCTCCGTGATCGCCTGTTTTCGTCCCTCGCAGGCGGCGACGATGGCTCCGCGGTTCGGCGACTGATCACCCACCGCCCGCTGCCAGAGGGCGACTCGCTCGCCAGGCGGTTCTACGATGGTCGCGCTGAGGACGTTCGCCTGCGACGGACCCCCTATTGTCAGCATGCCAACACATGCGTTGTCGTCGGAGTCGCTCGCGGACGGTGTCAAGAGAAGTACCGACGACGCGTCGTCGAGGGCTTCGTCGACCTGACCCGATGGCCCGTCCATACGGATCGCTGTATGTTGTCAGATGTTAAAAGAGTATCACCCGCGTTCCGTGTCGGCTCCCCCTCACGCTTCCCTGCCGGCCGACCGGTCACGGATCTTGGGACCCATGGTATACCGGATGGCGACCGCTGCTCCGCCGGTTCGTCCGTGTCGGTGGCTGTCCGCTCGGTCGCCCACCGAACGGTCCCACGGAGATTGCCTCCCCCATGGAAGCGCGGACGTTAAACGGCCTCGCCGGCAACGAGGGGGTAATGAGTCAGGACGCGTCCACCGAGGGTGACCTCCGGAACACGGGGATGTCGCTCAAACACGACCGGGAGTGGGACTACGAACTCGACCGCATCGTCGAGGCGGTCGAAGAGCGTGATGCCACCAAGGTCGGCCTCCAGTTCCCGGAAGGGTTGAAACGCCGCGGGCCGGCCGTCGCGGACGACCTCCGGGCGTTGACCGATGACGACGTGACGTACATGCTCTCGGGACAGCCCTGTTACGGCGCCTGTGACCTAGATACCTACCTGATGCGTCGAACCGACGTCTTCGTCCACTTCGGGCACTCGCCGATGAAGGAGTCCGAGAAGATCATCTACGTCCCGCTGTTTTCGAACGTCGATCCCTTCCCGATGATGGAGGACGCACTGGCGGAACTCCCCGAAGACGACGTCGGCCTCGTCACCACGGCCCAGCATATGAACCTCTTCGAGGACATGCGGTCGTGGCTCGAAGACGAGGGCTACACCGTCCATACCCGGAGAGGCGACGACCGCCTCACTCACGAAGGGCAGGTCCTCGGCTGTAACTACGCCTCGGCCGACATCGACGCCGACCAAGTTCTCTACGTCGGCGGGGGGAAGTTCCACCCGCTCGGCCTCGCGATGGAGCATCCGGACAAGAAAGTCGTCATCTGCGATCCAGTGAACAACGTCGTCACCGTCGCCGACACGGAGAAATTCATGAAACAGCGGTACGGCGCCGTCCATCGCGCCATGGACGCCGAGAAGTGGGGCGTCATCTTCTGTACCAAGATCGGGCAGGGCCGCTGGGACATGGCCGAGCGGATCGTCGAGGACAACGACGACGCCTACCTGATCACGATGGACGAGGTGACGCCGGACCGCCTGCGTAACTTCGATATGGACGCCTTCGTCAACACCGGTTGTCCGCGCATCACGACCGACGACGGCCCGCAGTTCCACAAACCCATGCTCACGCCCGGCGAGTACCGCATCGCCGTCGGTGACGAACCCCTCGACTCACTCTCGTTCGACACCTTCCACGGCACCTGGTAATCGAACGCGGTCAGCCTTTTGAGCGCGGCACTCCTCGATCCGCCCATGGAGTGTGACCCCATCGGCACCGTCTACACGCCCCACGAGACGACGAGCGAGGCGCCCCGGCAGGGATTTCACGGAGACGCCGACGGCGTCGTCGACCTCCACCCCGACTACCGCGAGGGGCTGTCCGGGTTCGACGGCGACCGGGTGGTGGTGGTCTGGTGGGCCGACCGGGCCGACCGCTCGGTGCTGACGCTGGATCGCGACCCCGGACGTGGCGTGTTCACGTCGCGGTCGCCCGCCCGGCCCAATCCAGTCTGCATCACGGAGTGTCGGGTACTGGCCGTCGACCGCGAGGCCGGCCGCCTCCGGGTCGCCGGCGTCGACATGGCCGACGGCAGTCCGGTGATCGACCTGAAGGTTCCCGTCGACGTTCAGTGCTGGGACTCGACGTAGTCCACGGCCTCCACGGGCGTCGCGACCGGTTCGACGCCCGGCGCGTCGTGGGTGTCGAGTCCCGCGATCGGCCGGTCGAACACCCCCGCGAACCCGAGTTCCGAGAGCGTCCCAGCTCCGCCGTCGACGGCGATTACCGCGTCGCCGTTCATCACGACCATCGCGTTCCTGGCGTGTCCCATTCCCGTCGCGATAGCGGTGTCGACGTACTCGTTGGCGTCCCGACGGTCGGCCGTCGGCAGAATGCCGACCGTCTCGCCGCCGGCGTCGCTCGCACCGGCACAGGTCGCTTCCATGACGCCGTCGAGCCCACCGCAGACGACGACGTGTCCCCGCTCTCCCAGCACCCGGCCGAGGGTGCGGGCTCGATCGGCCGTCGCCCCGTCTACCCTTCCGCCGCCGATGACGCTGACGCGCATGGGTGAGGCTGGCGAGGCACGGGCAAATACGTTCGGCTCGCACCGACCGTCGCCTCTCGACCACCCACAGTTATCTGATGGTTCCGCGCGTGCATGCATATGTCCGCGATCCGGTGCCTCCGAACGGCGGTCGACGCGCTCTCGCGGAATCCAGTCCTCGTTCTCGGCGGGCTGTGTTACGCGCTCGTGGTCCTTCCCCAGCGCGCGCTCCAACTGGCCGGCGTCCCGCTCGCCCCGGCGGCCCTCCAGATGCTGACGTTCTTCCTCACGCCGTTCGTGCTGGCGGGCGTCGTGGGGATGGCCCGGGAAGCGCTGGACGGCGAGACGGGCCTCGACTCCCTCGTCGCCGCCGGCAAGTCGGAGTACGTCGACCTGTTGCTCGCCACGATGATCGAGTTGGCGATCAAACTGGCGTTCGGCGTCGTCCTGGCCGTACTTGGCATCCTCGCCCTGGTGGCCGGTGGCGGGGCGGGGAGCGTCGGCGGCGCCGCCCTCGTCGTCCTGATCGGGGTCGTCTACCTCGCGGTCCTCTTTCTCGTCCAGTTCTACCCGGTCGTCGTCGTCCTCGACGACGCCGGACCGGTCGACGCCGTCACGGGGAGCGTCGCCTTCGTCCGCGCGAACCTCCTCGGGACGCTCGGGTTCTCGGTCGTGACTGTCCTGCTCGGCGGCCTCGCGGCACTCCCGATCACGGGCGTCGCCGCCTATCGCTTCGCCACGGCCGGCACGGGAATGGGTGGCGATACCCCCGGTCCGATCGGCGGGGGCATGAGTCCCGGCGACGTCGGCGCCGCGAACGGCACGGGAGCGGGGACACCGGCACTGGCCGACGCCTTCGCGAGCGGTGCCGGCGGACTGGGGCTCTCCACGCCCGAAGTCGCCGCGCTGTCGCTCGTCTCGCTCGTGACGACCGCACTGTTCGTCGCCTTCCGGCTGACGTACGCCACCGCCTTCTACCGACGGAACGGTCGGTCGATCGAGGAGCGCGTCCTCGACGACGGGCCGTAGGAACCGCGAACGACGACGGGCCGGGACGAGCGAATCGAGCGTGTCGCACCGGCGGTCTGCGGTGGCTCCGACTACAGCAGGAACGTCTCCTCGCGCTCGGAGAGGTCCATGAACGTATCGGCGGCGTCGACGAGTTCGTCGGCCGTCGAGGAACCGAAAGCCATCACCTCGACGCGGACGCCCTCGTGCCGGAGATGAGAACAGAGGCGGGAGAAATCGCCGTCACCGGTACACAATACCACCACGTCGACGTGGTTCGCGAGGGTGACGGCGTCGAGGCTGATCCCCACGTCCCAGTCGGCCTTCTTCGTCCCGTCGCCGAAGGTCTTGATGTCCTTGATCTTTCGCTCGAAGCCGATCTCCTCGAGGGCCTCGAAGAACCGCTCTTCTTCGGGCGAGTCCGCACGGATGACGTAGGCGATGGCGCGCACGAGTGCGCGGTCCGCGACGCCCTTCGAGAGCAGCGCAGAGTAGTCGATATTTCGTGAATAGAGGCTCTGGGCCGAGTGATAGAGGTTCTGCGCGTCCGCAAGCATCGCGACGCGCTGATTCGCGTGGATATCGGTCACGTTGTCGGACAGTGGGACGCGCGCGACTAAATTCCTTGCTCATCCGCCGTCGCTCACACCTCCCGGCCCTTCTTCGGAATCCAGTCCCCCGTCGGCGACGATACGAGCGATTTAACCCCGCGGCGGGGACAGAGTGGAGCATGCGTACCGAGCAGGCCGCGCCCGTGCTTGGCATCGCCGGCTGTCTCGCCGCCGTCGCCGCACTCGCCCTCCCATTCGCCCTCTTTCCCGGGTGGGGGGCGGAACTGGGGCAGTACTACACCGGCGGGCCACTGGGTGTCGGTGCCGTTCTCGCGTTCGCCCTCGTCGGCGTCGTCGTCTTCCTCGCAGGGGCTCGCGGTCGGACCGACGCGACGACGGCCGCCGGCATCGCCGTTCCGCTCGGCGTCGTCGCGTTCCTCGTCGCGCTCTCGTGGGCGCTCTCGGCATCCCTCGATCCCCTCTTCGGGTTCCCGGCGTCGTGGATCACGGAGCTTCGGTGGGTCGTCCTCGCCGCCACGGGACTCGTCACGCTCGCGGCCGGACTCTACGCCCGAGCCACGCTCGGATGATCAGCCGACGGCCACCGATCGCAGGGCGGAGTCGAAAGGCCCTTAAGAGGAAGCGGCGTACGACTGGATGGACTAGGTCGGGCAGTTAGGCCCTGCTCGTTCACCCGCACTACGGTCTTGAGCGGGGACCGAACCCGGGCGCGTCCGGTCAGACCGGTTCGGGCCTCGGGAGCCAACGTGGAAGCCTCGTCCTTCGGGGACAGCGGTCCACGGCGCGCGTCTGCAGGGACGCTCCGTCGTGGTTCGTCGGCGACACCGGGCCAGGCGCGGAAGCGAGCAGCCCACCGCCGGACGCCCGTCGCTCGAAGGATCGCGGGGTGGAGGAGGCGACCGGGACTCCCCGGATCGGAACGCCGGGCAATCCCGTCGTCCACATTCGTACCGTTTCACACCCCGAGCGGCCGCTCTATCCCACTGGCGCGCGGACGAGACGGTCCGACTCGGCGACGACACGTAACCACGTGACTGGGATGTCCGGGCCGACGCAAAAAATTATATTATTGTTATAAATATCATATAATATAATATTTCGTATACTTTGGGTTCGTCGAGTGCGGTGGGAACGATTTCCGCACGTCGTACTCTGTTGCTCGTGCTCGGTCCGATTCTCTCGGGGGAAATCGGTCGCCGAAACACGGAGATGATTCGACGTCGTACGGTCGCCGTATCGTCGTTATTCCGGTGAGAATTTGTGTATATGTGAATTATTTCGGCGTATGCTGTATCTACGTTCGTTCGTATCCTTCAACGATGTACGGTCAGCATCACCGGTCGTCGTCGTCGTCGTCGTTGTCTCACGATCTCGCGTCGGACGATCCGATCGGAGACCGAGCCACGCTCGGTCCCCGTATCGGTCGTGAATGGCGGTTCGAGATCGATTATCGCCAAAATAATCAGAATTACATATAGTATGTTATTCTGGTAAATCTGTGGTAGGTTCCCCACACCGACCCGCCTCGTGAACTCGATTTCGCTGTCGAGCCGACACGCACGACTCCCTCGGCACGGCCCGCGATAGTCGAAGGCTCGCCACGGTTCCTGCCCCGCCAGCGAGCGCACGAGGTTCTCATTACATCCATAGTTCTGTAATTTTTTGCGGCCGTCTCCCGCCGCCGATTCGGTACGGCAACGCAGCGACGGAGACGGGGTCGCGGTGGCCCGTTCCAGATCCCGTATTGGTGGATTTTATTAACTATCGGACGAGCCGTCGGGGCGTTCGTCGTCGGCACGGCCGGAAACCCGGCGTCTCCGCGACCGGAACGCGCACGGACCGGACTCGGTGTCCCAGCCTCACGCCGCGTTCCCGGTCGTTCGACCGGGAGCCCATGCGACGCTCCGTGCGGGTCGAAGCGGTTTCAGCGATACTGAATATTAAGTTCGACCTCCTCGGCGGTTCCCAACAACAACCCCGAAACGGTCTCGTGGAGTCGGTCGCTATCAACGCGATGGGCCGGCCCGGAAACGCTGAACGCACCGAGTGGGTCGCCTGCGGGGTTCAGTACCGGGACTCCGACCGCTCGCTGTTTCATTATCCGCTCCTCGTCGTTGATAGCGTAGCCCCGGTCACGGATCGTGGACAGTTCCTCGAACAGCGCGTCACGCTCCGTGATCGTCCGGGGGGTGTAGGCGGTCAGCCCGTGTTGGGAGATGATCTCGTCGACTCGACCGTCCGGGAGGTGTGCGAGGATGGCCTTCCCGGCGGCAGTCGCGTGTAGGCCGACGAATTTTCCGGGTCGCACGTCTGTCTGAACGGCGGCATCGCCGATCGTCTCCGTGAAAAGATACACGCCCTGCCCGTCCTGTTCGACGATGAACTGCGACCGCTCCTCCGTCTCACGGGCCAGGAACGTGACTTTCGGCTCTATGAGCGAGAATACCTCGTCGTCGTAGCGGACGCTCCCGCTGTAATGGAGAAATTTCAGCCCGATCTTGTTGAGATCACCGTCCGTCCGGACCAGTCCGTGTTGTTTCAGCGCGCTCAGATGGGCGTGAACCGTACTGTTCGGCATTCCGAGCACGTCGCTCAGTTCGGAAACCCGAGCCCCGTCAGACCGAACCAACGCGTCTAATATTTTGATCGACTTATCCAGTGATTTCATACGCTCAATTCCCTATGTGGGTATATAAAATCCACTAATAGCGGAGAAATTGCATCGTTCGTAAGATGCCATTCCTCCCGGCTTCCGTCGAGGACCCGGGTCGGATCCGTGGACTCGGGTCCTATCGTAGCCTTTGTAAGTCATCGCACACCTGATCGCCAGACTGCGTGCGATCAGGTGTGCAAACAGTTCCAAACGCTACTATAGCTACCGTTCGGCCCGTCGGTCGATCATCTCCACTTCGGACTCGACGCTCCGGGCGTACTGGGCCCCCATCAGCCGCGAGTCGACGGCACCGTCGGCACAGAACAGCGTCGTTGGAGCTCCGTCGACGTCGAACTGGTCGTGCAGGAGTGCCGCACAGTCCGTCCCGTACACCGCGAACAGTCCGTACCGATCCGACCCGTCCTCGAACACCTCGTCGAGAGTCTGCTTCATCGTGTCGCACGCGTCGCAGTCGTGACGCCACGCGTATACGACGGACCGCGGGTGGAGTTCGATGGCGGTGCGGAGATGGCGTCCGCGAACGGGCTGGAACGCCTCCGGAGCCCCACCGAAGTTCAACTGTGGTTCGATGAACTGGTCGATTACGAAGACCAGCGAAAGCTGTGTTTCGAGGGGGAGGTCCCGAGTCTTCTGCGCGACGGCGACGTACTTCTTCAGGAACTCCGGATCGTCGTTACAGACGTCTATTAGCTCCGCTTTCTCGGGGTCGTCCCGGAGCACCGGGTGGTCTTCGATCGGCGTCGGGCCGGACTGCTCGATCGCTCGGTGGATCTCCGGATCGAGTTCGTACGTCTGGTTCGAACGCGGAGTGATCAGGTCACGATTCGTCAGGTCGTCGAGGGTGATGTTGGTTTGGACGGACATCGTCGGTGTGTGGTAGGTACGTTCGGGGTATCGGACGATCGAGGGGGTGAAAACCGGAGTGGCCGTTTAGACGTCGGAAAGACAGGGGAAGTCCTCGGCGGAGGGCTCTTCGCCCTGCGGCCACACGGGTGAGAGATCCGCATCCGGCGGGTAATGGAGGTTACCGTCGGAATCCCATCCCCAGCCGGCGTCTTCCAGAATCGAGGTCGCCATCTCGGGACTTCCCGTGGGGTCGTCGGCCATCTGATACAGTCGGTCGTCGGGGGCTCGCCACGGGTGAGAGGGCATGAAGTGGTTCGCGTAGAGTTCGGGGTCGGCCTCCCCCTGATAGGCGATGTCGCTCAGCTGCTGACGATCGATGCTGGCGGCCAGTGCCTTCCTGAACGCCTCGAACTTCCCGGGGGCGAAGCTGGCTTGCGGATACAGCACGAAACTCAGGAACCCGTCGGCGTAGTACGCCTCGACGTCACTCATCTCGCTGGTGCGTGAGGCACCGCCCGGTGAGACCTCCGGAAGCACCTGAATTTCGTTGTTGTCCAGCGCCTCGATCATCGTGGTTTCGTCGCGGTAGGCGCGCCAGTACAGGTTCTTGTCGGGGACGTCGACGGGGTGGTCTTCGTACGGTTCCCACTCCATGTACGACCCCGCTTCGCTGTCGACGAACTGGTAGGGGCCGGAGCCAACCACGTTCTCGAACTCGAAGCCACCCGGGTTCTCGACTGCCCCGCCGGCCTCCCAGGTCTCCTTGTGCAGGATCCCCCAGCGCGGTGCGATCGCCGAGAGAAAGAGGAGGTACGGCTCGGAGAAGTTGAACTCGACCGTTTTTTCGTCGACGGCGTTGATACTCTCGTACGGTGGCAGGCTCGGTTTGGGGTAGACGCCGGCCTCGGCACCGCGAACCAACTGTTCGAACGTGAACTTGACGTCCTCCGCGGTGACGGGATCTCCGTTGTGGAACGTCGCGTCGTCTAGGATCTGGAACGTGATTCGCTCACCTTCTTCGGTCACTTCGTAACTTTCAGCCAGATAGTTTTCGAGTTCGTACGACTCGTTGTACCAGAGCAGCGGCGAATGGAGCTGGACCTCCCACGGCGCACTCGGGTTACCTGCGGTCTGTGTCAGGTAGTTCCGCGTCTCGAACATGATCGGGTCGACGCCGATGCCGATCCGTTCACGGTCCGTGAGCGACTCCATTTCGATGAAGAAGTTCGCGTTCGTCCGCGTAACGCCTGCATCGTCGATGCCCTGTGCCTCGATCTCGTCGGTTCGCCACGCGCCGATGTCGACGTTCGGCGTCAGTGCGATCGGCACGCAGGCATCGGAGATGATCTCCTGGCTCTGGTAGACGTCCTCCCGTCGCTGATCCTCGGTGGGCGCCGACTCCTGGGCCAGGGCCGCCTCGGTGTACTCGCAGTTCGCCCAGTTGGCCACGTTCGCCCGCCCGTTCGCGCCGGCGTTGTCGGCAGCGAACCACCGAGTGAGCTCCTGTGGATCGAGCCGATAGAAACCGTTCACGTACCAGAAGAACGTGATTTCCGCGTTCCGCTCGTCGTTGAACGTCTCGTCGAGTTGGGTGTTGATTCCTTTGCCGACGCTGTCGATGCTCACGCCGAGAACGTCGTCGGCGTTGCGCTCGATGATCGCCGACATGTTCTCCTGAATCGTGGTAAATCCGCCGTAGTCGGACCAATACTCGTTCGTCACTTCGGGTACTCGTTCGCCCAAGTCACCGGAGGACGAACCGCCGTCCCCTCCACCACCGCCGCCACATCCGGCGAGCCCGACGGCTGATGCGGTACCAATAGCTTGTATCAACCGTCTCCGGTTGATCGTCTCGGTTGTGTCGCTCATTTACCGACGTTATCCCGTAGCCCCATCATGATACATAAATCGTTGGATCAAGACAATATTAGGTGTATTTTCATATCCATATGCCACCAGAATAACCACAAAGCCGAATCTATATTCGTGACTATGTAGTAAACATTCATCCGCATATTCTCGCGAAGACCATCCATGTTTCATGGTATTTGGCACAACAACAAGCTTTTAACCCATCGAACTGCCTCTTCGAGTGAAGAGATGAGTTCGCTGTCGAACACCAATTTGTACGAAAACGCTACCCGGCTGATTTCGGAGCAGCCGTACCTGCGTCAGCTGTACAACACATCGAAAACGATCTTCAGTGATAGATCGATCTGGATTTACACCGGGTTCCTCGGGCTGCTGTTGATCACTGCCGTAGTGGGACCGTCCCTTGCGCCCTACGAACCCGATCAGCCGGTCCGAACCGACAGTGGCGAAATAAAGCAGTTGGCGCCACCGTCGCCTGAGCATCCGTTGGGAACCACCTGGAGGGGGAACGACGTGCTCTCACGGCTGTTGGTCGGCGTGGGACCGACCGTATTAGTGGGACTCATCGGCGGGACGATGATCGCGGGTATCGGCCTCGCCATCGGCGTTACTGCTGGATACGTCGGTGGGACAGTCGGGAATCTGTTGATGCGAGTCACCGACTTCGTATACGCCGTTCCGGTCATTCCGTCGGCGGTCGTCATCATCTCGATTCTGGGGATCGGCTTCTACTCCTCGATCCTCGTTCTCGGTCTGTTGTTGTGGAGATCCAGCGCTCGCGTGATCAGATCGCAGGTCCTCCAGATCAAGAACTACCCGTTCATCCAGGCCACGAAGGCTACCGGAGCGAGCGATTCCCGTATTATTTTGGAAAACATCCTGCCGAACATCGCACCAATGGCGATTTTCTTCTTCGCGTGGGGTATCGGATACACGATACTGGTGCAGTCCAGTCTGGCCTTCCTGGGGATCACGGATCCGTTCGTTCCCAGTTGGGGGATCATGATTCGGAACGTCTACGACACGGGATACATCGCCGAAGCGTGGTGGTGGTCCGTCCCGCCGGGACTCCTGATTTCGTTCACCGTGCTGTCGACGTTCATGATCGGGCGGAAATTCGAGGACCTCTCGAACGAGGGCGACAGTTCGGGCGGTGTTGTGGTATGAGCGAGTCCGCGTCGGGAGCGCTGCTCGATGTCCGTGACCTGACCATCGAGTACGAAACCGACCGAGGGACGATTACGGCCGTTTCGGACGTCTCCTTTACCGTCGACGAGGCGGAGTATTTCGGTCTGGCCGGCGAGTCCGGGTCGGGGAAGAGTACCATCATCAAAGCGATAATGGGAGGACTGGATTCGAACGGCCAGGTCGCCTCGGGCGAGATATACTACAAGGAACATCCGGTCCACGACATGTCCGAGCGGGAGTTAAACGAACACATCAGGTGGAACGAAATTTCCTGGATCCCACAGAGCTCCATGAACAGTCTCGACCCGCTCAAGCGAGTGAGCGATCAGGCCATCGATATCGCGTCCCGGAATAGTGATCTCTCCGAGGACGAGGCGCTAGAACGGTTCAAAGAGATGTTCGAGTTGGTCGGAATTCAGGAAAGCCGCATCCACGACTATCCACACCAGTTCTCCGGTGGGATGCAACAGCGTGCGATCATCGCCCTCGCACTCTTTCTCGACCCGGAACTCATCATCGCCGACGAGCCGACGACGGCACTCGACGTACTCATGCAGGATCAGATATTCCAGTATCTGACGTCACTTCGCGATCAGTCGGAGACGAGTGCGATCGTCGTCACACACGATATCAGCATCATCTTCGAGTCGTGTGACAGCATGGCGCTGATGCACGCCGGTCAGATGGCCGAGATCGGCACGGTCGAGGAGGTGCACGGGAATCCACGCCACCCGTACGCACTCCTGTTCCAGAACGCGTTCCCGGACATCCGGTACCCGAAACAGGATCTGGAGATCATCGACGGTCACCCGCCGGAGATGTTGGGTGAGACGGACTTCTGTAGCTTCGTGGATCGGTGTCCCTGGGCCACCGAGGAATGCCGAAACGAAGCCCCGCCGGAGACCGTCGTCGAGGAGGACGACCAACAGTCCCACCGAATCCACTGCTTCCACGGAGAGACCGCCTATCAGGAGTACCGCTCGGAACGCCAAGCGACCGAACCGGTAGAGATGGAAGATTCGTTCAACCCCTAATCCAATGTCGTCGAAACCACCGTTGTTGGAACTTCGCGGCCTCGAAAAGCACTTCGAACAGAAACGGAGTATCAAGGAAATCGCGTTTCGCAAGGAGAAGCCACCGGTACAGGCGGTCGACGGGGTGTCGTTCGAACTCAACGAGAACGAGTCGAAGGCGATCATCGGCGAGAGTGGATGCGGGAAATCGACGCTGTTGAAGACGCTGATGGGACTGCACGATCACACGGGCGGGCGGTTGTTCTACAAGGGACGTGACACCGGTGGGTTCGTCGACTCCGACTGGAAGGAGTTCCGACGGAACGTACAGATGATCTTCCAGGACCCGTTCAATTCGCTTGATCCGAAGAAAACGGTCAGATCGACGCTGACACAGCCGCTCAAGGTCCACAAGATGTCGGACAAAGAGCAGCGGATTCGGGAGGTACTCGAGGAGGTGGAACTCAACCCCGTCGAGAAGTACATCGATCGGTTTCCCGGACAGTTGAGTGGCGGGGAACGACAGCGAGTCTCGATCGCGAGAGCGTTGGTCCTCGACCCGGATGTCATCCTTGCCGACGAACCGGTCTCGATGCTCGACGTCTCCACACAAGCCGCGATCCTACAGAAGTTGAAGAAACTGATCGAGACGAAGGATATCTCGATGCTGTACATCTCCCACGACGTATCCACCGTCTCCTACGTTGCAGACGTGATCAAGGTGATGTATCTGGGTCGGATCGTCGAGTCGGCGCCCACGGAGACGTTGCTGTCCGAGCCGAAACATCCCTACTCGCAGGCGCTCATCTCCTCGATACCGGTGCCGGATCCGACACACGAACGGGAGCATCCGGACGTCCACGGCTCACCGAGGGATCCCATCGATCTCGGGGAGGGCTGTCGCTTCAGGGACCGGTGCCCCGAGGAGATGGACGTGTGTGGAACCACGCCGGAATACGTGGAGACGGACCCGGATCACAGCGTCGCGTGCCACCTCTGTTATGATCACGACGCCCGGACGAAACGGATGGACGGGGAGGTGGACCTATGAGTTCGCTGCGTTACTATCTCAAGCGCACGCTCCAGTCGCTGGTCATGCTCTGGATCAGCGCGAGCGCGATCTTTCTGCTGTTTCGGCTGATGCCGGGCGATATCACGAGCATGATGACGCTCGGCGGTGCCTCACAGGAAGCGCTGAACGCATTCAGGGAGCGCTGGGGACTCAACGATCCGATTCACGTGCAGTACTGGCGCTTCATGATCAACATGTTCACCCTCGACGCCGGAACGTCGCTACAGTTCCAGATCCCGGTGTGGGAGTACGTCAAGACCCGAATATTCAATACGTTCATCCTCGCAGCACCAGCACTGACGCTGGCCTACGTACTCGGTGGCGTGTTCGGCACGATACTGGGGTATTACAACGACAGCAAGATCGAAGAATACGGGCTCATTCCGGTCATTGCCGTCGGCTCCTTCCCGGAGTTCTTCCTGTCCATCGTGCTTCTCATCACGTTGGCCAGTTGGCTCGGGATCTTCCCGATCTCGGGGATGGTGTCGTCCGAAACCATGAGCGGTGCCTCCACTTGGTACGGTATCTACTTGACTCGGGACTTCCTCTGGCATTACATCCTCCCCTTCGGGACGATCGTGCTGCGATATCTGTTCATCCCGTCGCTGATCATGCGAACGAGCGTCGTCGAGACGATGGGGGAGGATTTCTCTTTCTACAACCGCATGACCGGGATGCCGAAGACCCAGCGCATGGCGAACATTGCCAAGCACGCCAGCCTCCCGGTCATCACGGTGTATCCCGCGACGATGACCAGAGCGATCGGCGGCCTCGTTCTCGTCGAGACCGTCTTCAACTGGCCAGGTATCGGATACGCGTTGGTCAATTCCGTCTTGGCCCGGGACTTCCCGGTGGTTCAGTTCGTGTTCGTCGTCATCGCTGCGTTCGTCATCTTTGCGAACTTCGCAGTGGACGTGCTGTACGCACGGATCGATCCGCGGGTGGCAGTAGATCAGTAGATGATCCACGCATACCGATTGGCCGAGACGGTCGGAAAGTTTCGCGACGGGTCGCCGACCGTTCGAGAGGACCGAAACGAACTCCGGCGGCGAACGGAAGACGGCACCCACGAAATCGCCGCCTTCCTCCCGGATCCCGGGACACCTGTCGGGGGACAGTGTGTAACCCGCTTCGGTTCCGACGAACCTCTATCGAACTGGAGTACTGATCTCGCTCGAACGCTTCGGTCGGCTCAGTAGACAGTTGCTCTCATTAGTTTATCGCGGCAAGAACGTCGTGATCGTACTGCTTGCTGTCGGAGCAGGGGTCCTGGTCCCCAAACTCGGAACCCAACTCCGTCCATTGATCACGCCGCTCGTGATCTTCCTAGTGTATAGCTCGTTTCGGGATACCGATTCCAACTCGTCCACGATCGGGTCGTACTGGGAACTGCTGTTACTGTTCTTACTCCTCTCGTACGGCGTCCTGCCAGTACTCGGGATGTACATCGTCGATCTCCTCCTCTCCGGGGGAACGAGAACCGGGTTCGCGATCATGCTCGCCGCGCCGACCACCGCAGGGAGCGCGATCGTGTGGACGCGACTGTCCGACGGGGAAGTCCAGTTCTCGACGGCAGCATCTATCACGTCCCTATTTCTCGCACCGGTCGTCACGCCGATTCTGTTGGGCCACCTCCTCTCAAATTCGGGTGGCGTCCCCACGCTATCGATCCTCACCAACCTGGCGATCATTCTGGGTGGGGGGGCCCTGTTACACGTTGGGGTTCCCGAGGGGTGGGTCTCGAAGAGGGCGATGGACGTCTCGACCTCGGCGGCTATCATGTCGTTGATATATATCTCGATCAGCGGGAGCGAGATTTCGGGGATCTCTCCCCGGTGGTTCGCTCGCGTGTTCGCTATCTCGACGCTTCTGGTGGCCCTCGGGGCGCTCTTGGTTCTGCTCCTCAAATACGCGTTGGACCTGTCCTACGGCGAAGCCGTCTCTCTGTTCTTCATCACCAATCTGAAGAATTTGGGGATCACCGTCTCGGTGTCGGTCACCTACACGGGGCCGTTGGTCGTGACCACGATCGTGTTCTACTATGTGTTCCAGCAAGTCATCTCTGCCATGGTGTCCGATCTCTAGGCGTCGGAGGGCGTGCATGCTCTCTCACCCCGGGACTGCATCCGCCCGGTCGGGACGGCGTGTGGTTCGATCCCCGGGTCTCCCCTCGGGAGCGCCGTGTTCGAATAGTCAGAAAAATATTATTTGATAGATATATCATATCTTCAGTATTCAGGTGGAGTGGTAATTCCGGGGTGTCCACTCCGAACCCTGGAGTGGTGCCGTCTCGATGTGGCTCCGGACTGGCGAGGGTATCGACGAGCAACGTGGATGCGACAAATATCGCTTTCTCGCGATATTTATGGCGTAGCGTCCACTACTCTGTCCGATACTACTCCAGATGTGTCCTATCGATGGTAGCGTACAGTCGGTAGCACGGTCAGTCGGAACCGAGATACTTCGGCAGTTCAGTCTGACCGTGTTCCGTTCATGATGCCGGATGGGGGACGTGCCGAGTCTTCTCTCGAAAAGACATCAGTATTCTGTTTTATATTTCAATCTGGTACTTAGTTGGAAGACGAAACGCCCGCTCGACTCCCAAACTCGCATGAGCGCTTCCGGTCCGTTGGCGAACGGACCACGGGGATCGAAGGGTATTGCGAGTGATCGAACGAACCACACGAAAGGCGTCTACGCTGGTCGGGAGTCGAACCACGCCGAGACGTTCCTGCTCGCTCCGCACCTCGTTGCGCCGGCCGGGAGTCCCGCGAGCGAACGGAGTGAGCGAGCGGGCCAAGAGCCGACCGAAGGGAGGCTCGCAGGCTTTTGATCGAGCTTTTACAAGCGAGCGAAGCGAGCGCAGTAAAAGGTCGTAGTGCGCCGGCCGGGATTTGAACCCGGGCCATGAGCTTGGAAGGCTCAGGTCCTACCACTAGACCACCGGCGCCCAGATAACGATTCAGGATCGTAGGATAAGGCAGTTACGTTTGTCCTCAGTCGTCGGCGGGCGACTCCACCGTCTCCTCCCGGAACGAGCGTGCCGTTTCGCGGAGCGACGCCGACATCGCCGGTACCTCGTCGGCCTCGACTGCGCCCTGTGTTTCGATCTCCGCGACGCTTCGCGGAAACGGACGGAGATCCATGTGGATCGCGATGCCGGCTTTGGCGCCCTGACCCATGGCGACGGGAATCTGGTTGTGGCCCTGCACGAGGTCGCCGACGGCGTAGACGCCGTCGACGCTGGTCCGACCGTGGTCGTCGACGACGACGGTGCCGTCGTCGTTCAGGTCACAGTCGAGGTCGGCCGCGAGGTCGCTGTTGTACTCGGAGCCGTACATTGGGAAGCCGCCGCGGTACTCGCGGACGGTCCCATCCGCGAACTCGAAGCTCTCCAGCCAGCCGTCCGCCCCGCGGTTCATCCCCGTGATCTCCTCGTGGATCACGTCGACGGGATGAGCGCGGAGCATGCGGTCGGTCTCTTCGCTCCACGTGGGGTCGTCCCCCCGGGTGAGGAGGTCGACCTCGTCGGTGAAGTTCAACATGATCATGGCGACGTAGGCGGCGCTGTCGCCGTGGCCCATCACGTACACCGATTCGTCGACGAACATGTACGCATCACAGTGGAGACAGTAGTGGAGTCCCCGGCCCGTCGGGGGGAGCGGCGGGTCGGGTCTCGCATCCGAGAACCCTGTCGCGAGGACGACCCGATCCGCGTCGACGGTCGCGTCGTCGACCGCCAGGGAGAACGCCCGGTCACCCTCCGGACGGCGATCGATTTCGGAGACGAACCCCCGATGATAGGTCGCGCCGTAGGCCTGTACCTGTTCGCGTGCAGTTTGGAGGAACTCGAAGCCGGAGACGTCCTCGGTGACGCCGATGACGTTGTGTGTCTCCTGCATCATCGCCGCGCGGCCTCCGCCGCGGTCCACGACGACGGTATCCTGTCCGAGCCGCGTGGTGTAGAGGGCGGCGGTCAGACCGGCCGGCCCCCCACCGACGACGGCCACGTCGTAGTCGTCTGTGTCGGTCATCGTGACACACTTTCGACGCCGAAAGGTTAAGTCCATCACGTCTGTGCGCCCCGCCGTCCAGACCACTACGTCTCCGGCGGACCGACGACCGCGTAGCCGTTCCCGCTCGATTCGAATCGTTCGTGGACGAGGAGGTCGCTCGCCTCCAGGTCGGCCGCGAACTCGTCGGGATCGTAGATGTGGTAATACCGCGGAACGGTCTCGCCGTCCGGGAGCGTCCAGTCGACCGTCGTGTCGAATCCGGTCGTCGCGTCGAAGCGGTCGTGAGTCGTGCTCCAGACGCCGACGAGCGCGCGGCCCGTCGGCGCGAGGACGCGCGCGAGTTCGTCGAGGCTAGCGACGCGGGTCGTCCGCGGGTGAAGGTGATGCAGCGTCGCGACGTACACCGCGAGACCGACGCGATCGGGGCGAACGGGGAGGTGGGCCGCGTCAGCCTGGAGGAGATGGGCGTCGAAGCCCCGTGTTGTCCGCCGCTCGCGGGCGGTTTCCAGCAGCCCCCGGCTGACGTCAAGCGCGAGTACGCGCTGGGCGACGGTGTCGAGCACTTCGGCGTGACGGGCGTTCCCGCACCCGACATCGAGCCCCAGGGCGGCCGCCTCCCTGTCGGCGACGAACCCCTCGACTTCCGGCCACGGGTACTCCCGCGTCGCGGCGAAGTGAGTCGCGATACGGTCGTACGTCTGCCGTGGGTCCGGGTGGTCCATACGGGCTCTCAGTGTCCGAACGGTCATAAGACCGCCGCGTCGGCCGCGTCGACCGCATCGCCCCGGTCACCCGATCAGAGCAACACGAGCGCGAACACGAGGTAGGTCAACGCGAGCAGTCCCGCCGCGTGCTTGACGCCGTCGGCGATTCCACCCTCGGCGAGCTGTCCGGCGATGATCCCGGAACAGACCGCCTGGATGGCGGAGAGGTGGAAAAAGAGCAGTTCGTAGGCGTCGGTGTTCACGTCGGTGCCGGCGAAGGCAGCGGTCACTCCGGCGCTCGGCGCGTTCGACGGCGTCGCCGCCGACGTTCCGGCCGCCTGCTGTACGGCAGGGATGAACGCGACGGTCAGCGCGGCGATGATTCCGAGGAAGACGAACACCGAAATGTAGATCACAAGGATGTAGGTGAGCATCTCCTGACGGCGCTCGCGGCGGAGACGGCGGGTGTCCTGGGCCTCGTCGGCGGCGATGCGGAGCACCGGCGCGATGTCGCCGCTCGCGTCCATGGCGTTGGTGATGAGCGTGACGGCTTGGGTGACCATCCGGGCGCGGGTCCGGACGGCGAGTCGGCGGAGCGCAGTCCCGGCGTCCGCGCCCCAGCGGATATCCCGCCAGGTGCGGTTCACCTCGTCTTCGAGGCCGCCGAGGTCGGTGCCGGCCACGCGTTCGATGCTCTCGACGACGGTCATCCCAGCCTCGTTGACGCTCGCCAGACGATCGAGGAAGTCCGGCACGGCGCGTTCGAGGCGCCGAACCCGGCGCTTGTGCGTCTCGTGGAGAATGGCGAAGATGGCCATGACGACCACCGTGGCCTCGATGACCGGATGATCGAGCGTCCCCAGCGCCGACGGTCCGAGGGGGATCGGAACGGACCGATACAGCACCCAGCCCAGACCGAGCGGAACGGTCACGACGAAACTGATCCAGGGCCGTTCGAGCACGCTCCGTGTCGGCTCGCGCAGCCACTCGCGGACCGTCCGGAACCGGTCGTAGGCCGCGAGGCGTTCGACGTTCCGTCGCTGCCCCACGACCGCCGCCCCGCCGTCGGAGAGTGGCGTCGACGGTCGCCCCCCCGTCGCGTCGTCGCCGACCGTCCCGGCGACGTCGTCGCGGACGTTCGTCAGCGCGGTGTCGTGCTGGGTGAGGCTATCGATGTAGACGACGAACGCCGCGGAGGCGAGAGGGATGCCCGCGTACCCGATGATGCGGACGATAGTGACCGTATTCTCGATGACGAGACCAATGACGACGAGGACGGTGATGAGAAAGAGCGGACCGGCGACCAGGACGGTCACGTATATCTCGGCGAACGTGGAGACGAGTTCGAGATACTGCTCTTGCTGGGCCTCGGCTTCTTCCTGGTACCGCTCGTACTGCTCGCGGAGGAACGTCGAGAGGTTGCGCCCGCTACCGAGCACGCTCGCGAGGTTGTCCGAGAACTCCTCCAACCCCTCGCTGGGCGTCCGGTCGGCGGTGTGACGGAGGGCGGTCAGGATATCCGTCGAGAACGCGTTCATGTCCCGTACGGCGACTCCGACCTCCCGGGCGGCCTCGCCGTAGATGTCGTCGTTGTTGGCGAGCGTCTCCAAGACCGTCGGAAAGGGCATACCGCTCCGCGAGAGCGCGTAGACGAAGGCGATCGTTCGGGGGAGCGTCGCTTCGATCTCACTCGCACGGGCCTCGGCCAACTGATCGAGATACGTCCACCGCGCCCAGTAGGTTCCAAGTGCCAGCGTCGATCCCACCGTCGCCCCGAAGAACAGAAAGAGGACGAACAGGCCGAGCAAGGTCAGATCCTGCAGGCGCGTCAGCCCGGCGAGAAAGGAAAGCGGCGGCGGCACCACCCCTAGGATGGCCGCCCGGCTGATCGAGAAGAGATCGACCAGCCAGACGGCGACGTACACCCCGAGGATGGCGCCGACGACGCCCGCGAGGCCGCTGATGAGGAGCGTCCGGGAGGCGAACACGCGGTGGGTGGTGCCGACGTGGGTGGCCCGCAACCGGGACAGCTGCCAGGATCGTCGGGAACTCCGACCCACGTAGTCCCCGAAGATCGGGACGGCCAGCCGGGAGACGAGCAGATCCGCCCGACGGCTCACCGGAGAGAGCAAGACCGGGAGGCCGATGATCGCGACGACGACGAGCGGTACCAGATGTGCGATCACGCGCCGGGCCCCTCGTCGACCAGTCGGTCCACGCGTTCGAGCACCCGGTCGGAGTCGGCGTAGTACTCGTTGACGAGCGCGGTGAACTGTCGGTAGTCGGTGATCCCCTGATCCCGGAGAGCGGTGAGGAAGCGACGGCGGTCGCGAAGCTCTTCGAGCAGGCGCGTTCGGGACCAACCGCGATCATCCTGAATCTCGTCGAGGAGCGAACTGTTCTCTCGGTCGAAGGTGTCCGTGTCGGCGTCCCAGGTGAAGGCGTTGGAGTAGTCGAGTTCGCCGGTTCGCTGGTCGATGCCGCCGATTTCGCTGATCGCGTTGGACCGACGCACCCGCTCGCCCTCCAGACGGGTGAGTCGCTGGACACAGAGCAAGTCGAGCGACTGAATCATCGCCCGGGGGACGTTGATCGGTTCGTTCTCCAGCCGGTTGATCACCGTCTCGATGCTGTCGGCGTGCATCGTCGAGAAGGTTGTGTGTCCGGTGTTCATCGCCTGAAAGAGGGTGACGGCCTCGTCGCCGCGCACCTCGCCGACGATGATGTACTCCGGGCGATGTCGGAGCGCCGACCGCAACAGGTCGTACATGTCGATGTCGGCACCCTCGTGGAGGCGCTCGCGGGTGACACTGGAGAGCCAGTTGTCGTGATACAGCGAGAGTTCGCGGGTGTCCTCGATGGAGAGCACTTTCGAGCGCGGCGGGACGAACATCGACACCGCGTTCATCGAGGTAGTCTTGCCCGACGCCGTGCCGCCCGCGAAGATGAGCGACTTGTTGTTCTCGATGGCGAGCCACAGGTACGCCATCTGTTCGACGTTGAAGGTGCCGTACTCGATGAGGTCGATCGGCGTGAAGGGGTCGTCGGCGTACTGGCGAATGGTAAAGGCCGAGCCACGCGGGGTCACCTCCTCGCCGAGGGCGAGTTCGACCCGGGAGCCGTCCGGCAGCGTCGTCCCGACGACGGGATCACCGACACTGATGTGACGCCCCGACTGCTGAGCGAGTCTGACGACGTAGTTGTCGAGTTCGTCAGGATCCTCGAAGACGACGTTCGTCGCCACGTCCGTGTACTGGTCGTGATAGACGAAGATCGGCAGGCCGTACCCGTCACACGACACGTCCTCGATGTGCCCGTCGTGCATGAGGGGATCGAGTCGGCCGAATCCGTTGAAGTCACGAATCAGATAGTACCGAAGCTTGTGGAACGTGTGCATGTCCACGTCGACACCGTACTCCTCCAGCAGGGACTCGAGTTCTCCTTCGAGGACCGTCTCTTCGGTCGGTTCGTCCTCGGCTCGAAACAACAGCGGGTCGCGTATGTCCTCGCGGATCCGTTCGAGCAATCCCGACTCGAAGGAGTCGAGATTCGGTTCGACCGCGTGATAGCGGTGCTCGCTCTCCTCGGTATTACGGGTGATGACGACGTACGCGAACGGCGCGTTCACCCAGTAGCGGTCGAGTTCCTCGTGACCCGACGGGGGGTCGAACGTCGCGAGCGGTCCGTCCTCGCCCGGACGGAACGGGCGCGCATCGATGGTCGACCCGCGGAGCATCTCGTAGGTTCGGACGACTCGCCGTCGGAGTTCGCCGAGCGTCCCGTCGGCTCCCGACGCCGCGTCCCCTGACATCGTTCGTGGGCGCTAAGCGAGGCACTGACTTAAACGTGCGCCCGACGTGATCGGTCGCGTTAAGTTAGAGGATGAGGCGGACGAGTTCCGAGTGCTTATGGCAGAATTCGACCGCCTCAACGGACGTATCGAGTGGATCGACTTGTCGTTTGTGGAGCGAAAGCGGACTCCCGAGTGGGCGATTCAAGTGGGCATCCGGTGTCATCTCGCGGTATGTCAACGAGATATTTAAGTCAGTTTCTCGATGAGTTGGGAGCCAAACGCAGTCACGTCGCTGTTCACAACTGGGAACACAAGGCCGATCTACAGCCGATGTCGATGATGAGTGCGGATCAGCTCGCGGTCGACGAGAAAGTGATCCGCGTCAACGGCGACGACTACTGGCTGTACAGTGCCATCGATCCCCAAACAAACGAAATCTTGCATTTTAGGCTGTTTCCGGCGACGACGAAACAGACGACGCGATGGTTTTTGTCCGAGCTGCATCGGCGATATCGGCTAGATGGCGTCGAATTTCTCGTTGACGACGCCGATCATGTAGTGAATGTCCTCGACGAAGACGGGTACCGATTCCAGCTGATTTCACACGGGAATCGGAATGCTATCGAACGTATCTTTTTGAACATATAACGACAAACTTCCTCGTTTACAATGACTTTCAACCATGTCGAACCGCAGACAGCAGAATCGTGGCTCCAAGCCCTCGCCGTCCAGCACAACTCACGCCAAAGTTAACGCGACCCGTCACATCGGCCGACCACTTATACCACCTGCGGGCCATCGGTCGAGCATGAGCCTCGATGGCCCCGACCACGAATCGCTTCGGAACCTGCGTCGTGACCTGCATCGCCACCCCGAACCGGGCTGGCGGGAGTTCTACACCACTGCCCGTCTCGTCGACGAACTCGAGAGGCGCAACCTCGACGAACTCCACGTCGGTCCCGAAGTCTTGGCCGAGGACCGGCGCGGCGTCCCCGACGATGCCGAACTCGACGAGTGGCGCGAGCGAGCGGTCGCCGCCGGCGCCAGACGGGACGTCGTCGACCGCCTCGACGGCGGGCACACCGGTGCCGTGGCCGTCCTTCGCCGGGGCGACGGGCCGACCGTCGGTCTCCGGGTCGACATCGACGCCCTCCCGATCACGGAGTCCGACGAGGCGTCGCACCGACCCGCCGCGGAGGGCTTTCGCTCCGAGAACGAGGGATACATGCACGCCTGCGGGCACGACGCCCACGCGACCGTCGGGGTCGGCGTCCTCGACGCCGTCGCCGCGAGCGACTTCGCGGGGACGCTCAAGGTGTTCTTCCAGCCCAGCGAGGAGACCATCGCGGGCGGCGAACCGATGTCCGAGAGCGGTCACCTCGACGACGTGGAGTACCTCCTCGCGCTCCACGTCGGCCTCGATCACCCCACCGGCGAGGTGGTCGCCGGCGTCGACGGGTTCCTCGCGGTGAGTCACTTCCGCGCCGAGTTCTCGGGCGAGACGGCCCACGCCGGCGGGCATCCGGAGCGCGGCCGGAACGCGGTCCAGGCGATGGCGACGGCCATCCAGAACCTCTATGCGGTCCCGCGACACCACGACGGCGCCACGCGCGTCAACGCCGGCCTGGTCGGCGGCGGCACCGCCTCGAACATCGTCCCGGAGGAGGCGTTCATCGAGGGAGAGGTACGCGGCGAGACGACCGAACTGATGGAGTACATGGACGACCACGCGGGTCGGATCCTCCGGTCGGCCGCCGAAATGCACGACTGCGAGGTCGAGGTGGAGTACCAGGGCCGCGCGCCGGGCGGCGAGAGTGACGCGGCGCTCGTGGACGTGGTGTCGTCGGTCGCCGCCGACACGTCGGGCATCGATTCGATCCTCGAACGGGACAGCCTCGGCGGGAGCGAGGACGCCACCTTCCTGATGCGGCGGGTACAGGAGCAGGGCGGTCTCGCCTCGTACGTCTGTGTTGGCACCGATCACCCCGGCGGTCACCACACCCCAACCTTCGACGTAGACGAGGAGACGATTCGGATCGGTATCGACGTGCTGTCGGAAACGATCGAACGGATCGGCAGGGAGCAGCCCTGAGTCAGTACTTCGGGTCGGCACCCGTCGTCTCGTAGACCCGATCCATGACCGCGTCGCGGTCGGCCTGCCACGCCGACAGGCCCGCTGGACCGGATGGATACGACTCGTAGCGGTCCATCAACTCCTCGGCGAGCTGTTTCGTCCGGTAGAAATTCAGAATCGTCCCCCAGTAGCCGAAGCTCCTGATGGCGCTTTTGAGTTTCAACAGCAGCCCCATCGAGGTCGACCCCGAGTACAGCGCCTCGGCGAGTTTCTCCCCGGGGAGGGCGGCCAGCAGCCCCATCAGGTCGTCGACGTCGACGGCCGTCGAGAGGACGTTGTACACGTCGAGACCGGCGTAGCGGCCGCCGAAGTGGTCCATCACGCGCTCGTTGTACTCCCAGAGCGCCGCCTCGGTCGGGTCGTCGTAGGCGTCGACGACGGCGTCGGCTGCGTAGGTGCCGGCGTAGGCCGCCCCCGCGATGCCGCCGCCGGTGGTGGGGTTGACGTGGCCGGCGGCGTCGCCGACGGCGACGAAGCCCGGCGCGACGGCCGAATCGTACGGCCGCCGGGTCGGGAGGGCCGCGCCGAGTTTGTCCGTCACCTCGGCGCCCGTGAACTCGGGGCGGCGCCGCAGGTCGGTCCGAAGGTCCTCCACCAGTTTCATCGGCTCCTCGTTCATCTGGAACCCCAGCCCGGCGTTGATCGTCGTACTGGTTCGCGGGAAGTACCAGAGATAGCCCGCCGCCCGACGGGTCGGTTTGAACACGAGGGCGTCGTCCCACTCGACGGGGTCGGGGACCTCGACGATTTCGCGGTAGGCGGAACAGAACTGGGAGTACGAGACGTTGGTGTCGAAGGTGGTCTCCCCGAAGTCGGCCTTGTCCTGCAGGATCGAGAGGGCGCCCGCCGCGTCGACGGTGACGGCCGCCTCGTAGGTGACGGGGTCGCCCTTCCGGATCCCGCGGACGCCGGTGACGCGGGCGCCGTCCTGAAGCACGTCCTGCACGACGGTGTCGTAGTGGAAGTCGGCGCCGGCGGCCTCGGCCCCCTCGATGATGCGCCGGCCGTACGCGTGGCGGTCGATGACGGCGAGTTCACCGGGCACCGGAATGTCGAGCACCGTATCGTGCTGTGGGAGTTCGAACCGGCCGTGGTCGACACCGGTGTTGGTAAAGGAGTCCTCGATTTTCGACTTCGGGATGGCATCCGGGAAGGTGTCGGCACCCTTCAGGGCGTCGCCACACGCGATATGGCCCGCCTCCTGTTCGTCCTTCCGCTCGACGACGACGACGTCGAGGCCGTCGCGAGCGGCGCTGGCCGCGGCGTAACACCCGGCCGTGCCCGCCCCGACGATGACGACGTCGCACTCGTGGGTAGTCATTGGTGAGGTGTCTCGCCCGCGGTGGGAAAACTCTTTATTCCCGTTTCGTCGCCGTCGTGCCGACGGAACGCGGCGATGGCCGGCGCTACGTCGCCTCGATCGCGCGTTCGATCACGGCTCGCGCCTCGGCGGCCAGGTCGCCGACGTCCTCGCTCTCGACGTAGAGACGGACGTACGGTTCGGTACCGCTCGGCCGGACCAGCAGCCACGAGCCGTCGGGGCGGTCCAGCCGTACCCCGTGACCGGTGTCGACGCTCGCCGCCGGGAATGTCTCCGGGAGCGACCGCTCGATCCGGTCCATCGCCGCGGCCTTCGCGTCGTCGGGACAGGGGACGCTCACCTTCCGGTAGGGCCGTTCGGTCACCGGGGCGCGCAGGCCGGGAAGCCCCTCCGCGGCGACGAGGCGGGCGATCACGACCGCGCTGACCACGCCGTCGATCCACCCGCCGAAGTCGGGGTGGACGTGTTTCCAGGGTTCGGCCGCGAAGGCGACCGTGCCGCCCGACTCGCGGACGTCGGCGATCCCCTCGTGGAGCGCGCCGAGGGCAACGCGCTCGACGCGACCGCCAGCCGCGTCGACGCGCTCGTCGATCCGGGCGGAGGCGTTCGGCGTCGTCACCACCACGGGATCGGCGGCGTCGCTCGCCCGGACGTACCGCTCTGCGACGACGGCGAGGACGGTGTCCTCGTGGACCACTTCGCCCGACCCGTCGACGATCACGATTCGGTCGGCGTCGCCGTCGTGACCGATCCCGAGGGCAGCGTCGCCGTCGGCGACGAACCGGCGGAGGTCGGAGAGCGAGTCGGGTGTGGGCTTGCTCCCACGGCCGGGGAAGTGCCCGTCGACGTTGGCGTGGAGAGCCGCGACGCGCGCGCCGAGGTCACGGAGGACGGCCGGCGTCGCGAGCGCACCCGTGCCGTTCCCGCAGTCGACGACGACACGGAGGCCGTCGAGGGCGCCGCCGAACCCGCGGGCGTAGTCGGCGACTGCCTCGCGGTAGTCTGGGAGCGGCGACGACTCGCGCCGGTCGCCCCACGCGTCCCACGCGACCGGCCCGTCGCCAGCCTCGACCCGCCGCTCGACGGTTCGCTCGGCCGCGCCGTCGTACTCGACGCCGTCGACGAAGGGTTTGATGCCGTTGTCCTCGGGTGGGTTGTGCGACGCGGTGAGCATCACGCCCCGGCGTCCCCGCGAGGCGAAGGCGAGGGCGGGGGTGGGCACGACGCCGACCCGTCGGACCGAGGCGCCACCCGAGAGGGCGCCGGCTTCGACGGCCGCGGCGAGGCCCGCGCCGGTCGTCCGACCGTCGCGGCCGACGACCACTTCCTCGGCCCCGCGGCCGACCGCCCGCCCGACCGCCACTGCGAGTTCCGGCGTCACGTCCGTCTCCACGCTACCGCGGATGCCCGCCGTCCCGAACAGGTCCATACCGATCCTCCGGGAGCCACCGGTTTGTATCGGTCGGTGACGACTATCGAAAGCTTCACCGGCACCCCGGCGGATGGACCGGTATGTCAGCGGCCGAGCCGTCGGAGGGCGCCGGAGTACGGATCGACCGCGTCGCCCTCGCCGTCGTCACCCTCAGCGTCGCCGCCTTGGTCGCCCGCTTCGTCGGCCTCGACGCCCGATCCTTCCACTGGGCCGAGGCACGCGTCGGCTACTGGAGCCTCCGATTCCTCGACACCGGCGCGTTCAAGTACCGCCCCGTCGCTGGCGGCCCGTTCCTCTACGTCGTCGATCGGACCGTCTTCGCCCTCGTCGGCGCCACGGACGCCACCGCACGGGCCGTCGTCGCCCTCATCGGCGGCCTCGCGCCGCTCGTGGCGCTGCTCTTCCGCCCGCGCCTCGACGACGCCGAGACGGTCGCGCTCGCCGGCCTCCTCGCGGCGAGCCCCGTCCTGCTCTACTACGGACGCTTCCTCCGCGGGGACGTCCCGCTCGCCGTCTTCTCCCTCGTCGTCGTCGGCTGTGCGATCCGCGTTCTAGACGGAGGCGGCGCCCGCTATCGCTATCTCAGCGCCGCCGCCCTCGGCCTCGCGGGCGCCACGTCGGGATTCGTCGTCGGCTACGTGGGCTGCTGGCTGGCCGCGGCGGCGCTCACCGTCGACCAGCGACGGCTCGTCGGCGAGGGGCCGGGGGTCCGCGACCGCCTCGAACGGGCCGTCGAGCGACTGCGGGGCTCGACGCGCTCCGCCCTCGGCGCGCTCGGGATCCTTTTCGTCGTCCACCTGTTCTTCTATGCCCCCCGGACTGGCGGCTCGATCCGGCCGTCGCTCGCGACGGTCGAGGCGGCCGTCCTCGGCGCCGCGCGGAAGTTCTATGGCGTGCGCGTCGTCGGCCGGCGCCAGGGTGGCGAGCACGAACTCCTCCCCTACCTGAGCGCGCACGCCGAGACGCTGCTGGCGGCGTCGGGGGTCGTCCTCGCGCTCGCTCTCGTGGGCTTTCTCGTCGACCGCTACGGTCGCGGCCCGTCGCGACCGGTCGTCGCCTTCCACGCCTACTGGGCGGGCGCATCGCTGCTCGTCTTCCCCGTCATCACCGAGGAGAGCGCGGCGTGGCTCGCCGTCCACACCGTCACGCCGGCTATCGTCCCCGCGGCCGCGGCGGTCGGTCTGCTCGGCCGCTACGGTTCGCACGCGCTCGATCGAGCGGACGCGACGAGCGTCGCCGTCGCCGCCCTGATCGGCGTCGCCGTGGTCGGCCAACTCGGCGTCGCCGTCGCGGGCACCGCCTACGGGCCGACGAGCACCGAGAACCCGCTCGCCCACCACGCCCAGGCGGCCGACGACCTCGACCCCTTCGTCTCCGACGTGTCGGCCGCCATTGAGGACAACGAGGGGACGGACGTGCTGTTCTACGGTGAGACGTTCGTACCGGCGGCCGCCGACGGCGTCGATCGCCCCCCGGTGGGCGACGCGTGGGGGAACCGCCTCCCGCTGTCGTGGTATCTCGAACGGGAAGGGGCGGAGACCGACGGCGTCCGCGACGTGCGCGGACTGGAGGCGAGGACGACGACGCCGCCGGTGGTCATCGCCGACGCGAGCCAGCGATCGACCCTCGCCGCACGGCTCGATGGGTACGAGGCGAGCACGTATCGCCTGTCGCTCTGGAACCGAGAGGTCGTGGTGTTCGTCCGCTAGCGGAAGCCCATCGCCTCGATCTGTTCCTGATACCGGTTACGGATGGTGACCTCGGTCACCTGGGCGACGTCGGCAACCTCGCGCTGGGTCTTTTTCTCGTTGCAGAGCAGCGAGGCGGCGTAGATGGCCGCGGCGGCAAAGCCGGTGGGTGATTTCCCCGACAGCAAGCCCTGCTCGGCCGAGACGTCGATGATCTCCGTCGCCTTCGCCTGCACCTCCTCGCTGAGTTCGAGCGCCGAGGCAAAGCGCGGCACGAACTGCTTGGGGTCGACCGGCTTGAGTTCGAGGCCGAGTTCCTGAGAGATGTAGCGGTAAGTCCGGCCGATCTCCTTTTGCGGGACGCGGGACACCTCAGCCACCTCGTCCAGCGATCGGGGAATACCCTCCTGACGACAGGCGGCGTAGAGGGCGGCGGTGGCGACGCCTTCGATCGAGCGTCCGCGGATGAGGTCCTCGTTGAGCGCGCGCCGATAGATCACCGACGCCACTTCCCTGACCGAGCGAGGGACGCCCAGCGCCGAGGCCATGCGATCGATCTCGGAAAGCGCGAACTGCAGGTTGCGCTCGCCCGCGTCCTTGGTTCGGATCCGCTCTTGCCACTTCCGCAACCGATGCATCTGCGAGCGCTTCTCCGAGGAGAGCGACCGGCCGTAGGCGTCCTTGTCCTTCCAGTCGATCGTCGTCGTCAGCCCGCGGTCGTGCATCGTCTCGGTAATCGGGGCGCCAACCCGGGATTTGCTCTGGCGCTCCGAGTGGTTGAACGCCCGCCACTCCGGCCCGCGATCGATCTGCCGTTCGTCGATGACGAGTCCACAGTCGTCACAGACGAGTTCCCCCTGATCGGCGTCCGTGACGATGTTGTCGGATCCACACTCGGGACAGTCAACGGATTCGTCCGCTTCCTGTTCCGTTTCCTGGCTCCGCTGGCGTTGACGGCTCGGACGTTCCATTATAAGTGGCGTGGCGAAGCTCTTATTTAAATCTTTGGTGGGGTGGTCACTCGGGACGTCGATTCGGAGACGGCACCGGGATCATCCGGAGCGGAGCGCCCGGGGACCGAACCGTAACGCTATCCTTCCGCCCGCTGACCCGCGTCGGTCGACTCGTATTTGTCTTCGAACTCCCGGATGAGTTGGCCCATCTTGGCGTACCAGTCGTTAAGCATCCGCTGCATGTCGTCGGCGATCTTGGAGGGGTCCGTCGGTGAATAGACGTGATAGTAACCGCCTTGGTCGTAGTTGACCTGCTCTTTCCCGATGAATCCCGTCTGAAGCAGTCGCTGGACGGCGCGGTAGGCCGTGGATCGCTCCCGGTCCACCGCCTCGGCGATCTCGTCGACAGTCAGTGGCTCCTCGGCGTCGACGAGGGCCTGAAAGCACGCCTTGTCTAGCTGTTTGAGCCCGTGAAAACACTCCAGAAGCCCCTCACACTCCATATCCTGCTGGAGTTGTTCGGACATCGAATCCGGCATTGGTATCCGTCGGTAGTAGCCGCCGGTTAGTTAAAAACTTGTGAGATTCTGGTACAATTTTGCCCGCTCACGTGGGTTCGGTCGGTGAACGACGTCGTGGGCGACGGGCGTCCGGGTTCGGCGGGCCGAGAGCGAAACGAACGCCGCCGCGTGTCCGGGTCCCCGGTGAGACAGCCGTCAGGCCGTCGCCCAGTCGTAGATCCGTCTCGGCGGACAGAATCCTGTGACGCTACTCTGGAGTAGGTTCACGCCGGCGAACGCGTCCACGAGGAAAAACCACTCGTTGACGAACCAACCGAGGACGACCCCGAGCAACACGACGGTTCCTGCAATCCCCCGCACGAACCGTTCTGCGGCGGGATCGCATTCTTTTGTAGTATTCACCATATAGTACAATACTAATCGGGCGACATAACTCTTTTCGTGGCAATCGGCGGTCCGATCCGTCGCCGGGAGCGGGAGCCGACCCCGGACGTCGACCCGCTCGCCGGCCAGGACGATCGGCTAGCGGTCGCCGAGTCCGGCGGCGGTGACCTCGAAGCGGGCGCCGCCGGCGTCGCTCTCGACGACGGTGATCGACCAGTCGTGAGCGTCGACGATCTCCGCGACGATGTCGAGGCCGAAGCCGGTGCCGTCGTCCGCAGTCGAGTAGCCGACCTCGAAGATCTCGTCGCGCTCCCCGTCGGGGATCCCGGGGCCGTCGTCCGCGACGTAGAACCCGTCCTCGACGTGGCCGACCGTGATCGTCACGCCGTCGGCGACCCCCCCGCTCTCGTCCGCGTCGTCGGCCTCCGGCCGACTGCCCGTGGAGCCATGCTCCACGCTGTCCTCGAGAGCCTGCAACCGAGGGCTCGTCGAACCGTGTTCGACACTGTTCCGAAACAGGTTCTCGAACAGTTGTGTCAGCCGGCTGGGATCGGCCGCGACGGTGCCCGCGACGTCGACGTGGAGGTCGCTCTCCGGTGCCTCGACGTTGTCCCAGGCCGCCCGAACCAGATCGGCGAGGTCGACCGACTCGACCTCGTCGACGGAGCGACCGTCACGTGCGAGATCGAGTAGGTCGTCGACGAGCACCTCCATCCGGCCGAGCGCGTCGATGGCCTCGTCGATATGTTCCGTCGAGACGTCCGTCCCCTCACGCTCCCCGGCCTCGTGCGACAGCCGCCCTTGGGCGACGTTCAGCGGGTTGCGGAGGTCGTGCGAGACGATGCTCGCAAAACGTTCGAGCCGCTCGTTTTGCCGTTTCAGCCGTCGTTCCTGTCGGTGTCGCTCCAGCGCGTGCCGGATCGCCCGTTCGAGTAGCGCCCCGTCGAGGTTGTCCTTCAGGAGGTAGTCCTGGGCGCCCTCCTGGATCGCTCGGAGCGCCGTCTCGTCGTCCGTGAGTCCAGTCAGTACCACGACCGGGAGCAACGGAACGTCGTCGCGTGACGCCATCCGTTCTTCCAGCCGTTCCAGCGTCTCGATGCCGCGGCTGTCCGCGAGGCCGAGATCGAGGAGAACGAGGTCGAAATCGCCCCCGGCGAGTCGATCCACGGCCGCCGTGAGGGACTCGACGTGTGTCAGGTTCGGCGGATCGAAAACGGTACTGGTGTCGGTCCGCAGATGATGGCGGATCAGGCGCGCGTCGCCGTCGTTGTCCTCGACGAGGAGTACGTCCAGTTCGTCCGCTGGTTCCCTCGGCATCTCACTCGGGCGGGAGTTTGACGACCTGAAGCCAGAACTCCTCGAGGGTGCTGACCACGTCGATGAAGCCGTCGAAGTCGACGGGTTTGGTCAGGTAGGCGTTCGCGTGTCGCTCGTAGGATTTGATGACGTCCTCTTCTGCCTCCGAACTGGTCAGGACGACCACCGGAATGCGTTTGAGATCCTCGCTCCCCTTGATCTCCTCGAGGACCTCCCGGCCGTCCTTCCGGGGCATGTTCAGATCCAGCAAGACGAGATCCGGCCGCGGCGTCTCCGTGTACGGGCCCTCGCCACGCAGGAACTGCATCGTCTCGACTCCGTCGTTGACGACGTGGAGGTTGTTCGCCAGTCGTCCCTTCTCCAGGGCCTTCCGAGTCAGCTTGACGTCGCCGGGGTTGTCCTCCGCGAGGAGGATCTCGACGGGTTCACGCTCCGACATACGTCAGGCCTTCTGACCGCTCGGGTTTGACTGTTGCGACGAGGGGTTCGGAAATTTGGCGTAGAAAGTGGTCCCCTCGCCGTCGTCCGACTCGATCCAGATCTCCCCCTCGTGACGGTTGACGATCCGTTGGCAGATGGCCAGCCCGATGCCGGTCCCGTCGTCGTCGCGGCTGGACTGCTCGAAGAGTTCGAACACCCGCTCTTGGTGGTCCAGCGGGATACCGGGGCCGTTGTCGGCGACCGAGAGCACGACTCCGTCGCCCCGGTTCTCGCCGTCGACGTGTACCGTCGGCGGGCCGTCGTCGCCGGCGTGTTCCACGGCGTTCGAGACGAGGTTCTGGAGGAGTTGTCGGAGCTGGTTCTCGTCGGCGAAGACCGTCGGCAAGTCCCCCGACGTGACCTCCGCGTCGGTCTCCGCGATGAGGAGTTCGAGGTCCCTCAACACCCGGTCCAGGACGGCATCGGTGTCGATCTCCTCGAACTCCTCTCCCTGCGTATGGACGCGGGAGTACCGGAGGAGGTCGTCGATCATGGCCTGCATCCGCCGAGCGCCGTCGACGGCGAACTCGATGTACTCGTCGGCCTCGTCGTCGAGTTCGTCGCCGTACTCCGAGGCGAGTAGATCCACGTAACTGGACACCATCCGTAGCGGCTCCTGGAGGTCGTGGGAGGCGACGTAGGCGAACTGCTGGAGCTGTTCGTTGGAGCGTTCGAGTTGATCGACCGTCCGCTCCAGTTCCGCCTCCGCCTTCTGGATGTCAGTCACGTCCTGGAAGATGGCGTAACTCCGCGAATCGTCGGTCCGCTCGGTCCCGAACGGCACCAGTTCGACCACGAAGTGTTTCTGCCCCTCCTCGGTTCGGATCGTCGTCTCCGTCGTGAACCGCTCCCCGGAGATGGTACGCTCTCGGAGCGTCTCGAGCGTCCCCTCGCCGAGTTGCGGGAGCGTCTCGGAGAGAGCCTTCCCGGTCGCCGCGCCGAACAGCGACTCGAACGTCGGGTTCGCCGACTCGGTGACGAGGCGTTCCCCGTGACTGCGAAGCCCCACGATTCCAGAGGGGTCGTTCTCGAACAGGGACTGGAAGCGTTCCTTCTCGCGCCGGCTCCGGTCGCGGGCCTGCTCGACGGTCGCGGTCCGCTGGCCGACGAGCAGCCCCGCCGCCGCGCCGACGACCATCGTCTGCAGGACGATGATCGCGGGTTTCAGCTCGTTTTGTGCGACCTGGATGCCGACGACCCAAGCCGTCAACCCGCCCATCGTCACGACGCCCGCGACGGTCCATTTCGTCACCAGACCGAGGAACGCGTCGTCGTACTCGGGGCCACGGAGCTTCCACACCGTGTAGAACACCAGCAGGAGGAGCGCGAACGGGAGTGCGTTCTCGATCATCGTGGAGGCGAGGGTGTTCCCCTGGACGGCCCAGTCCTCGTACACGTCGAACACCAGCACACCGGTCAGCGCCAGTCCGATGCCGGACAACACGCCCAGTGAGATTCGCCGGTCCAGTTGCATTGGTCCACTCTGTGGGGACGGGGACTTAGCCCTTTGTCGGTCCCGTTTTCAGGGCTGGTAATCGCAGGGATGCGTATTTGTCGGTCGGGTCCTCAGGCAGCGCGAGTCATGTCGAACCGACCGCAGTGTGCGATCAGGATAGCATGAGCGCACCCGACGAGCCGTTTCACGTGCTGCACGTGGACGACGACCCGGCCGTCCTCGATCTCACGTCGGCGTTTCTCGACCGGGAGGTCGACTGGTCGATCACGACCGAGGCCGAACCGTCCCCCGAGGCGGCGCTGACCCGGGTCGTCGACGGCGAGGTCGACTGTATCATCAGCGATTACGATATGCCCGGGATGAACGGGCTGGACGTCTTCGAGGCTGTCCGGGATCGCGGCGTCGAGGTCCCGTTCATCCTGTATACGGGGAAAGGAAGCGAGGAGATCGCCAGCCAGGCGCTCAACGCCGGCGTCACCGGCTACTTACAGAAGGGCGGTCCGGACCAGCAGCGTCGCCTCGCCAACCGCGTCCAGCATGTTCTCGACGACCGCCGGACGCAGGCGGTCGCCGATCGCTACTCGACCGTCCTCGAAGCCCTCGGCTATCCCATCTACGTCGTCGACGATGAGGGTCGCTTCGACTTCGTCAACGAGGAGTTCGCGGCGCTTACGGGGTACGACCGCTCGACGATCATCGGCAGTCGGCCGTCGCTGATCAAGGACGACGCCGCCGTCGACAGGGCCGAGTCCGAACTCGGCACGATCCTCTCCAGCGATGGGCCGGATATCAGTCGGTTCTCCGTAGGCATCGTCCCCAAGGACGGCGAGCCGATCCGGTGTCGGGATCACATGGCCGCCCTGCCTTACGACGGGGAATGTTTCGAGGGCAGCGTCGGCATCCTCCGGGACGTCTCCACCGAGCGCCGACGGGAGCGCGAACTCGAACACAAGACCCGCGCGATGGACGAGGCGCCGATCGGGATCACGATGGTCGACCCGTCTCGGTCGGACGATCCGATGACCTACGTCAACGACCGCTTCGTCGAGCTGACGGGGTACGAACGCGACGAGTCGATCGGTCGCAACTGCCGGTTCCTCCAGGGCGAGGAGACGTGTCCGGAGCGCGTCCGGACGCTCCGCGAGGCCATCGACACCGGAGAACCGACCTCGGTCACCCTCCGGAACTACCGCGCGAACGGCGAGATGTTCTGGAACCGAGTCAGCATCGCCCCCATCCGCGACGAACACGGCGAGATCATCCGCTGGGTCGGGTTTCAGGAGGACGTGACCGAGGACAAGAACCACCAACTGGAGCTGAAACGGCAGAACGCCCGTCTGGAGCGGTTGGCGAGCGTCCTCTCGCACGACCTCCGCAATCCGCTGACCGTCGCCCAAGGCGAACTCGAACTCGCCCGCCTCGCGGATGGGACCGGCGAAGAGCACCTCGACGCGGTCGTGGACGCCCACGGACGGATCGAGGGCATCGTCGAGGACCTGCTGGAACTGGTTCGTGGACCCGACGGGGAACTGGTGCCCGAACTGTTGTCGCTCGGTCGGATGGCCAACCGGTGCTGGGAGGGCCTTGACGACCGGAACGCGACGCTGCGGGTCGAGACGGATCGGACGCTCCGAGCCGACCCGCGTCGCTTCCAGCGACTCCTCACGAACCTCCTCGGCAACGCAGTCGATCACGGCGGCGACGCGGTCACGGTCACGGTCGGGACGACCGACGGCGGATTCTACGTCGCGGACGACGGCCCCGGGATCCCCGACAGGGAGCGCGAACGGGTGTTCGACGTCGGCTACTCGACCGCGGACGACGGCACCGGCTTCGGCCTCGACATCGTCCGGGAGTTCGCCGAGGATCACGGGTGGACGGTCACGATCAGCGAGAGCGACGCCGGCGGCGCCCGCTTCGAGATCACCGGCATCGAGGAGTAGGTGGGCCGACCGGCCCGATGGGTCGACCCGGCGTCTCAGACGCCGAACCGTCGCAGGCCGTACTTTTCGGCGTCGACGCCGTCGAGGGATCGGCCGCTGTACGCGACCCGTCCGTCGTCGAGAACGACGAACGAATCGCCGACGGCCGAGGCGAATCCCGGGTAATGCGTGGAGACGACGAAGGTGATCCCCTCGTCGACGAGACCACGGATCAACTCGACGAGCGCGCGCGTTCCGTCGCCGTCGAGGCCGGCCGTCGGCTCGTCCAGCACGACGTAGTCGGGATCCATGGCCAGCACGCCCGCGAGGGCGACCCGCTTTCGCTCGCCGTTGCTCAGCCGGCTACAGAGTCGCCGCTCGTAGCCGTCGAGGCCGACCCGCGAGAGCGCCCGTGTCACGACCTCGTCGGCCGAATCGTCGGCGGCGTTGCGCGGGCCGAAGGCGACGTCCTGCTCGACGGTCGGAGCGACGAGTTGATCGCCCGGCCGCTGGAAGACGAACCCAACGCGGCGCCGAACGGCTTTCAGCGCGTCGCTGTCGTAGGTCAGGCGCTCGCCGCCGACGGAGACGTATCCGCCGTCGGGTTCCAGCAGGCCGTTGAACTGCTTGAGCAGGCTCGACTTCCCGGCGCCGTTGCGCCCGAGGAGAACGGTCACCGCCGCCGACGACGCGGTGACGTCCACGCCGCGGAGCACGGGTCGTTCCCCGTAGCTGAACCGGAGGTCGACGGTTTCGATCACGTGAGCCACCTCGCCGCGGCCAGCAGGGAGAGCACCAGGCCGACGACGACGTACCCGCCGCTCTCGTAGTCGGGGACGGGCATCCGCCCGTCGTAGTTGCGCGACTCCATGGCCGTCCCGAAGGCCTCCGCCCTGTCGATGGAGCCCACGAGCAGCGAGGCAGCGACGTGCTTCGTCGTGCGAAACAAGGTGCGCCGCGAGGCGAAGCCCCCGCGCAGTCGCGCCGCCGTGTGGAGGCGGGTCGCCCGTTCGACGAGGATCTGAATGCCACGGTAGACCAACAACAGGAGTTCCACGATCGGCGGCGGGAGACGGAGGCCGTCGAGCGCGGCGACGAGTTGGGGCACCGTCGTCGTCAGCGCCAGAAAGGACAGCACCGAGAGCGAGGCCACCGATCGCAGTCCGGCGGCCGTCGCGACCTCGACGCCACGGTGGGAGACACTCAGCACCCGGAGTTCGAACGCGGTATCGCCGGGCGTGAGGACGGCGATCACCAGTAGACTGGGGAGCAGAAAGGATAGCGGATACCGGAGCAACGTCAGGTAGGCCCGCCCCACGGCGTGTGTCGACAAGGCCGCGAACGCGACGACGGCGACGAGGTAGACGCTCGGCCGCGTCGTCGTCGCCGTGAGCACCAGCGCGGCGAGAACGAAGTAGACTCTGAGGGGCCCCTCGACCGCGGGCGTCGCCTCGACCTGCACGTCCTCAAGCGTCCGGTGCATCGCTCGTCCGTAGTCGGTCGAGGTAGTAGCCGAGCACGGTCGCTCCGAGGCCACCCTGCAGCGCGAACAGGGCCGATTCGGCGGTGGGTCCCGGCGTCCACGGCGGCGACAGCCACCGGTCGTATCCGGACGCTCGTTCGTCGACGGCGGCGACCGCCCGCTGGTCCGTGCCGGTGAACCCGCTCCCGGCCGTCGTGAGCAGGAGGACCACGGCCGCGACGGCGGCACCGAGAAGCAGGAGTCGCCTCACGACGGCACCCCCAGCCGGCGGTCGGCGGCGGTGTCGATCCGGTGGAGATACCCGACCATCGCCGCCGCGAGGACGCCCTCGAGGACGCCGATGGGCAGTTGCGTGACTGCGAAGATAGCGGCGAAATCCAGCGTGGCGACGAGTACGCCGCCGGGGTCGGCGCCGGCTGGAAAGGCCAATCCGAGCTGGAGCGACGCGACCAGATACGTCGTCCAGTCGGTGACGACTGCGGCGACGAAGGTCGCCTGCGGTAGCGTGAGTCGCGACCGCACGAGCCGATACGCCAGCCAGCCCACGAACGGACCGACGATCCCCATCGACGTGACGTTGGCTCCGAGCGTCGTCAGACCGCCGTGTGCGAGGAGGACGGCCTGATACAGGAGGACGATGACGGAGACGAAGGCGGTGATCGCCGGGCCGAAGAGGACGACCATGACGCCGGTCCCGGTCGGATGCGACGAACTCCCGGCAACGGAGGGGAGCTTGAGCGCCGAGAGGACGAACACGAACGCTGCGGCGACGGCGACGAGCGCCTTCGTCCGAGCGTCCATCCGAACCGTCGATAGCGTCCGGCGCGCGCCGTACGCGACGACCGGCAGGGCGACAACCGTCCAGAGAACCGCCCAGAGCGGGGGCAGGAACCCTTCCATGATGTGCAAGTCGAGATCACTCCGTGCGGAAGCCGATTACCTCACCCATAAAAACAATACCGCTTGCGATAATGAAACTGAACTTTGGGAACCCGGCGCCCGGAGCCGTCACCCTCAACACAAGTGGATTGAAGTTACTGCAAATAACCCTTAGCTAACGATGGACGACGACACCGCTCGCGGGCCGGCACGATCGGGGGACTCGCCGCGGTCGTCCCGGCCGAACGGGGGCGACGAGGAGGCGTCGGGTTCCTCGGCGGTCCGCGGCGCCCCGGTCACGCCGTTCGACGAACGGACGACCGTTCCGGAGCGGTCGCGTGCCGCGGGCGGAACGGTCTATCTGGTCGGTGCGGGACCGGGCGATCCGGATCTGCTGACCGTGCGGGCGCGGCGGTTGATCGAGACGGCAGACGTGGTGTTGCACGACGCCCTCACGCGTGACACGCTCGTCGATCGCATCCCGACGTCGGCCGAGGTTGTCGACGTGGGCAAACGCGCCGGGCACAGAACCCCGCAGTCGGCGATCAACGACCTGTTGGTCGACCACGCCGCGGTCGGCGACGCGGTCGTCCGGTTGAAGGGGGGCGATCCGTTCGTCTTCGGCCGCGGCGGCGAGGAGGCCCAGCATCTCGCCGACCACGGCGTCGCCTTCGAGATCGTTCCGGGCGTCTCCAGCATCATCGCGGCCCCGGGGCTGGCCGGCATCCCGCTCACCCACCGGGATCTCTCCTCTCGGTTCACCGTCATCACCGGTCACGAAACGCCCGACAAGGAGGAGAGTTCGCTGGACTGGTCGGCCATCGCCCGCGAGATCACGGGCGGATCGACGCTCGTCATACTCATGGGGGTGCGAACGCTGGAGCGGAACGTCGCGGCGCTTCGCTCCCACGGGGTCGACGCCGACGTCCCGGTCGCCCTCGTCGAGAAGGCGGCGTGGGACGGACAGCAGGTCGTCCGCGGGACCCTCGACACCATCGTCGACGTGGTCGGGGAGTCCGCCATCTCGTCACCGGCGACCACCGTCGTCGGCGACGTGGTGTCGGTCCGGGACGACGTGGCGGCCCAACTCGGCGACTTCGACCCCGCCTGAGACCGTCCCCGCCGATCCGCGACGCCGAGACCCTCGACGAGCGACGGCGACGCGACTCCGAGTGAAAGTTCACTTTTTGTAGGGCAAGCACAATTGTTTTTACGGGGGCCCGAAATGGTGGAGGTGATGTCGCAGGTAGCGCTCCCGCACGATGCGAAAGCCGGGCCGACGAAACCGGAGATTCGGGCGGTGTCGCTCGGAAAGTTGGACGTGCGACCGTCGGATCACGTCGTCGACGTCGGCTCCTGTACCGGCGCGGTCACCATCGAAGCGGCCCAGCGCGCCGGCCGGGTGACGGCCGTCGAACGGAAACCCGAGCGGCTGGCCGTCACCCGGCGGAACCTCGACGAAAACGAGTACGACGCCAAGGTGTCGCTCCGCGAGGCGGAGGCACCGGCGGGGCTTCCCGAGGACGCGGACGCGATGTTCGTCGGCGGGAGCCGAAACTTCGAGGCCGTCCTCGACCACGCCGTCGAGACGGGCGTCGACCGCATCGTGATGAACGTCTCCCGCGTCGAGGTGGCGGGCGACGCCATCGACGCCTTCCGGGACCGTGACCTGCTCTCGGAGGTGCTCCAGGTGCAGGTGAGCCACGGCTACGAACTCGCCGGCGCGACGAGTTTCGACGCCGAAAACCCCGTCTACGTCGTCGTCGGTCGGGGAGAGGGAGGGTGCGAATGACCGTCTACGGCGTCGGCCTCGGGCCCGGCGAGGCCGACCTCGTCACCGTCCGCGGGAAGCGCGTCCTCGACGCCGTCGACACCGTCTACTCGCCGGGCCGGCTCTCGCGATCGGTCGCCCGGGAGTACGTCCCCGAGTCGGCGCTTGGCGACCTCGATTTCCCGATGACCCGCGACCCGGAGCAGCTCAGGACGGCGTGGCGGACGGCCGCGGACGTCGTCGCCGACGCGGCCGCCGACGGGGACGTGGCCTTCGTGACGCTGGGCGACCCGAACGTCTACTCGACGTTCGGCCACCTCCGGCGAACGCTCTCGGCGTTCCATCCGGGCGTCGACGTCGAGGTCGTCCCCGGGGTGAGCGCGGTCACGGCGTTCGCGACCGCGCTGGGCGTCGAGATCGAGGCCGGCACCGGGCTCTCGCTCCGGGAGGCCGCCGACGGGGCGGCCCCGACCGGCCCGGACCGGATGATCCTGTTCAAGGTGACCGACGCCGTCGCCACCGACGAGAAGCTCACCGCCGCCGGCTACGACGTCCGCTACGGCCGTCGCCTGTTCATGGAGCAGGGTGAGACCGTCGTCACGTCGGACCCGACCGACGTGGCCGAGCGCGACTACTACACGCTCGCGTACGCCGAGAAGCGGGGGATCGAACGCGACCTGGCGACCGCCGAGTTCGACGACGCCGGGACGGAGCGGTCGGCGTGAGCGACGCGTACACCGCCGGCGACGTGCGCGAGGGCGTGCCGTTCGTCGGCGCCGGCCCGGGCGACCCCGGTCTCCTCACCGTCACCGGCAAGCGCCTGACCGAGTCGGCCGACCTCGTCGTCCACGCGGGATCGCTGGTCAACAGCGAACTGCTGGCGGCGTACTGCGCCGACGCGGAGCAGGTAAACAGCGTCGGCAAGGACCTCGAAGAACTGGTGCCGCTGATGGCGGCGGCCTACGAGGACGGCCGGTCGGTCGTCCGACTTCACAGCGGCGACCCGGCCGTCTACGGGGCTGCACTGGAGCAGATGGACGCCCTCGAAGCCGAGGGGGTTCCGACGTACTTCGTGCCCGGCGTCACCTCGGCCTTTGCCGCCAGCGCGACGCTCGGGACGCAACTGACGCTCAACGAGGTGGCCAATCACGTCGCGTTCACCCGCCCACAGGGCACGACCCTCTCCGCGGACGAGGACCACATCAGCGACTTCGTCGGCTTCGGCGACGTGACCACGTGCATCTACCTGGGGACACACGCCGTGAGCGAGACGATGGATCGCCTGCTGGCGGACGGCCACGACCCCGAGACTCCCGTCGCGGTCGTCTATCACGCCTCCTGGCCCGACGAGGACGTGATCCGGGGCACCATCGACACCATCGGCGAGAAGGTCGAGGCGGCCGGCTACCGGGCGTCGGCGCTGGTCGTGATCGGCGAGGCGGCGACCGGTGCCGGGTACGAGCGGTCCTACCTGTACGGCGACTGGGCGAACCGTAGCAACGACGACTCTACAGAAACAGATGACTGACACCACCGACAACGACTGTAACACGGCGGACAGCGACGGCGAAGTCGCCGACGAGATAGCGATCGTCGGCTTCGAGCGCAAACTGGACACGGCCGAGGAGATCCGGGCCGGTCTCGCCGACGACTACGACCGGATCGACGTCCTCGAATACCACGGCGAGGTGTTCGACGAGCACTGGGGCGAGTACGACTGCTTCGTCGGCCTGATGGCCAGCGGGATCGCCATGCGAAAGACCGCCCCGCTGCTCGACGACAAGTGGGCGGATCCGGCCGTCGTCGTCGTCGACGAGGAGCTGACGTGGGCGATCCCGCTCACGGGCGGCCACCACGGCGCGAACCAGGTCGCCTACGACCTCTCTACCCTCGGCGCCGTCCCGGCGATGACGACGGCCTCCGAGGCGGCCGGCAAGCAGGGCGTCGAGAGCCGTGCGAAGGCGCTCGACACCCACGTCGTCAACGGCGACTCGACGGTGGCGACGAACCTCGCCGTCCTCGACGAGGAACTGGGGCCCGTCGCCCGCCTCGACGGACCGCAGGCTGTCCTCGTGGGCGACGACGTGACCGTCCTGAAGCGCAACGCGGACGACGGCGTCGTCCTCGGCACGGGCAGCGTCTCCGGTGCGGACGCCGAGCAGTTCCTGACGGCCTGGACCGAGGCGCTCGACGAGGTGGACTGGTCGCCCGCGGACGTGGAGTTCGTCGCGACGGCGACCCGAAAGGCGGACGAACCCGGTCTCGTCGAGGCCGCCGAGGAGTTCGGCGTCGGCGTGGCGTATCTCGACAAGGAGACGCTGACGGCGTTCGAGGGGCCCACCCCCTCGCGGTCGAAGGAACTAATCGGCTGGCCGGGCGTCGCCGAGGCGAGCGCCATCGCCGGCGGCCGGCACCACGACCTTCTCGTCGAGAAGCGGCGCTACGACGACGCGGTCACCGTGGCGGTGGGACGATGACCGAACGCGGCACGCTCTCCGTCGTCGGCATCGGGCCGGGACTGCCGGGCCACATGACCCAGCGTGCCCGCGAGACCGTCGCGACCGCCGACTGCGTCATCGCCTCGAACCTCTATCAGGAGTTCCTGCGGGCGGACGGGACGCTCCCACCCGAGGACGAGGCGGGACCGACCGATCCCGAAGTCGTCCGCTCGTCGATGGGCCAGCAGGTCGAACTCACCCGCGAGGCGTTCGAACGCGTCCGTGCGGGCGAGGACGTGGCGCACGTCTCCGGCGGCGACCCGAACGTCTACGGCAAGTCCGACCTCGTGTTCGCGATGGCCGAGGAAGACGACGCGACGGACGTGCCGATCGAAATCGTTCCCGGCGTCACGGCGGCCCTCGGCGGCGCGGCGATGATGGGTGCGCCCCTCTCGAACGACTTCTGCACCGTATCGCTGTCCGATAAGTGGCGCGGGTGGGACGAGATCGAGGAGAAGCTTCGTGCCGCCGCCATCAGCGACTTCGTGATCGTCCTCTACAACTGCTGGCGCAACTACGAGCGGGCCGTCGACGCCGTCCGCGAAGAACGAGCCGACGACGTGCCGGTCGGCATCTTCAACGACGCCGGCCGGGGCGACGCCGGGCGAAACGTCGACGGTGAGACGTTCACCGTCACGACGCTCGGCGAGGCGGACACACACGATGAGGAGGTCGGCGGGATGGGGACGTCCATCCTGATCGGCACCCACGAGACGGAGACCTGGCGCAACGACTACGAAACGTACCTCGTCACCCCGCGCGGCGGGCGTGACGTCGACGACTTCTAACCATGAGTGATATGGACACCACCGAATCGGCGTGTGGCGGATCGACGGCCGAGACGACCGACCCCTCGGAATCGGCGTGTGGCGGATCGACGGCCGGGACGACCGAGGAGAACGTGGCGGCGACGGCCGACGACTTCGACGCCGATCCCGGTCGGCTGGTGGCCGTCGGCCTCGGTCCCGGCCAGCCGGGAGGGATGACCGCCCGAGCGACGGAGGCGCTCCGGAGGGTCGATCAGATCGTCGGCTACACGACGTACATCGACCTCCTGCCCGACGACATCGTCGACGGCGCCGAGGACGTCTACTCGACGCCGATGTGTGGCGAGGTGTCTCGGACCGAAGAGGCGGTCGACCGGACCCTCGCCGGCAACGACGTCGCTATCGTCGGCAGCGGCGACCCGAACGTCTACGCGCTGGGCGGCCTGGCGCTGGAGATCCTCGAATCCAAGGACGGGTCGGCGAGCGCAGTCGACTTCGAGGTCGTGCCCGGCGTCCCGGCCGCCCAGTCGTGTGCCGCTCGACTCGGTGCGCCGCTGGTGAACGACACCGTCAGCGTCAGCCTCTCGGATCACCTGACGCCGATGCCGACCATCGAATCCCGCCTGCACGCGGTCGCCAAGGAAGGGTTCACGATCGCCATCTACAATCCGTGGAGTCGCAAGCGCCGGGAGAACTATCAGAAGTGCTGCGAGATCCTGCTCGAACACCGCGACCCCGAGACGCCGGTCGGCATCGTCCACGCCGCGGGACGGGAAGAGGAGGAGACCGAAATCGTCGAACTGCAGGATCTCCCCGAACTCGGCGAGAGCGACCTCGTCGACATGACGACGACGCTTCTGGTCGGCAACGAGGAGACGTACGTCTGGGACGAGCGGATGGTGACTCCCCGGGGCTACGAACGGAAATACGAGTACTGATGTACCGAATCGAACTCGACCGGGCGGCCTGCGACGGCATCTTCGCGTGTCTCGTGCGCGACGAGCGGTTCGTCGAGGACGACGCCGGTCTGGCGACGGTCGATCCGGCGGCCGACGGGGTCGTCGACGTCGATCGGAGGGACGACCGGATCGTCGCGACGTTCGAGGGGAACGCCGCCGACGCGAAACTGGCTGCCGAGGCCTGTCCGCCGGGAGCCATCACCGTCCGGGAGGGGTCCGAGTGAGCCCCGACACCCCATCGGACCTGCTGACGTGTCACCCCGAGACGGCCTACTTCTGGGGCCACGTCGCCGGCGGCGGCGACGTTGGGACGGACGAACTCACCGTCCGGGCCCCGGACGAGGGGTGTGCGGAGCGCCTCGTCGCCGTCGCGGGCGGCGGCGACGTCGACCGGCGCCGGACCGAACGCCCCTACGCCCACGACACCTCGATCACCCGTGTCGAGGACGAGTACCGCGTCACCGTGACCGGCGACGTGGCCGGGCGCGCGAGCGCCGCCTTCGGCCTCCCGATGGGCGACGAGCGCGGCGGCTATCGGTTCGACGCCCTGGCCGACGCCGACCGACAGCTCCTCCGCGGGCTGCTCGAGAGCTGTGGGACGGTCTGTTTCAAGTCCTCGGGCACCGTCGGCATCTCCTTCGTCCACGACGACCGGACGCTCCTCGAAACCGTCGTGGGTCTCCTCGGGGACTGTCCAGTCGACGCGCCGACCGGCGAGATCGACGAGACGTCGTCGGGCGGATACTGGTTCGGCCTCGACGACGAGGCGGCCGGGCCGTTCGGACGCTGGGTGTACGACGGGAGCGAGGGGACGGGCCTGTACGCACCGACGCGCCGCCGGAAACTGCTGCGGAGTCTGGAGCGAGCCGAGAGCGAATGACCGGGGAGACGCCGCTCGACGACGATGCCGTCCTCCTGGTCGGTCACGGCTCGCGCCGGGAGAAGTCGAACGAACAGGTCCGCAGGCTCGCCGCGAAACTCGAAACCCGGCTCGAACTCCCGGTCGACGCGGCCTATCTAGAACTCGCGGAGCCGGCTATCGGCGAGGCCATCGACACGCTCGCGCCCACCTGCCGGACGCTGACGGTCGTTCCGCTGTCGCTGTTCGGCGCGAGCCACGTCAAAAACGACGTGCCGCTCGCCATCCAGACCGCACGCACCCGGCACAAGGACCTGACGATTCACTACGGCTCCCACCTCGGCGTCCACCCGTCGCTCGTCGACCTGCTCGACGACCGGGTGCGCGCCGTCGAAGCCGACCTCGGCGTCGACCGGGAGACGGCGGACGTGAGCGTCGTCGTCTGTGCCCGGGGGTCGAGCGACCCGGACTCGAACGCCGATGTCCACAAACTCGCCCGCCTCCTCTACGAGGGCCGCGAGTTCGACCGCGTCGACGCGTCGTTCATCGGCGTGACGTCGCCACGACTCGACGACACGCTCCACACCGTCACCAAGGACCGACCGGACGCGGTGGCGGTCGTCCCGTACATGCTCGGCGACGGGACGCTGACGGGGCGCATCGTGGACGGCACCGGGGCGTTCGACGACGAGTATCCCTACGTCGACGCGGGCGCGGGAGACCCCCTGGGGACGGACGACCGCGTCGTCGACGTCCTCGCGGACCGCTGGAAGGCGGCGCGCTCCGACAGCGTCGAGATGTCCTGTGACACCTGCAAGTACAAGGTGGAACTCGCGGGCTACGAGGAGGATCAGGGGGGCGCGCGGGCCATGCTCCGCTCGCTCGTCCACCAGGCCGAACACGCCGACCGGGAGTCGGTCGACGACGACCCGCACGTCCACGACGCCCCCGAGAAACACGTCGCAGTCTGTACGAACCAGACCTGTGCCGCGAGCGGTGCGACCGCGGTCATCGAGGGGTTACGGCAGGGGGTCCGGGCAGCCGAGGACTGCGACGCCCGCGTCACCCGCACCTCCTGTCTCGGCCAGTGTGGCGACGGCCCCATAGTCGCCGTCTACCCCGACGGCATCTGGTACGGCGGCGTCACGGCCGACGACACCGATCGCATCGTCTCGTCCCACCTCGATCGGGACCGCATCGTCTCCGACCTCGTACACCAGACACTATAATGGCTTGCGCAGAACTCGAAGCGCTACGACTCGCACTGATGAACCTGAACGGCACCGTCGACGAGAGTGTGCGGCAACACGCTGAAGCGGAGATCGGCGACGAACTGGAGGCGAACGGCCCGATCGCCGCCCTCGCGAACGCCACGACGCTGGACGAGATCCAGCGACACCTCGACGCGGCACTGATCGACCTCGAGGAGGCGGCGATGGCGGCCGACCCCGACGACCCCGACGGAGCGTACCTCCGGGGGCGGGTCGTCGCCGTCCGGGACGCGAAGCGGACGGTCCGTCGGCTCCGTCGCCGGACCGACGACCTGCTCGACGACCTCGGCGAGGCTCACCACACCCTCCACGAGACGTTCCCGACCGAGGAGTGACGACGGTACGGATGCTCACCGACGAACGGCGACGTCCGCTCGGCGACCTCGACCCCGCGGAGAGTCGTCACAACTGGGCCCGGTCGGCGGCGACCGTCGCCGACGGGACCGTCGTCGCCGGGGGCGTCGGCGGCCGCCTGACGGCCGAGCGACCGGACGCGACGCCGGCCGAACGGTGGTCCACCACCGCCGCCGACCCGTCGGCCATCGTCGACAGCTACGTCGTGTCGCTGGCGGCACGCGACGGCACACTCGTCGCCGGCGAGCGAGGCCCCGACGGCCACGTCGCCGCGCTCTCGGCGGCCACCGGCGACCGCCGATGGCGGTACGCGACGGCCGCGGATGTCGGAACGGCGACCACGGAGTCGCTCACCTTCCAGCCGTACGTCGTCGACGTGGCAGTCGGGGGGAGGACCGTCGCCGCCGCGAGACGGTACGACCGCGACGGCGAGAGCCGCGACTGGTCGAGCGTCGTCCTCGGCTTCGATCCCGACGGCGACGTTCGGTGGCGCTACCCCGCCCGTGCGGCACCGCTCGCACTCGACGCCCGCCACAGCCGCGTCGCCGTCGCGTACAACCGGTGTACGGACGCCCACGCACACGGACTGGTCGTCCTCGATGCCGACACCGGCGCCCCCGTGATGAACTGGGACCCCGGTACCGAGGGTGACCGCCGCGTCGGGGACGTGGCGTTCCTCGGCGACGGCGTCGCCGTCGCGAGCCACGGCGACAAGCACGGCTACCTGCTCGACGCCGACGGCGGCGAACGCTGGCGCGTCGACCTCGCGAGCGAGCGACGCGTCGGCGGCGAGACGGTCTACGCCTACCCCACGCACGTCCGTGCCGCCGGCGACGCCGCCGTCTTCGTGACGGGCAACACCTACGCCGAGTCGACCCGCGACCCGGACGCACGCCACCCACGCGAGCACACGATCGCCGCCGTCGACGACGGCGACCTGACGTGGACGCACCCCGTCGGCGGCTTCGCCCGCGACGTCGCGGCCGACGGGTCGCTCGTCGCCGTCCCCTCGGCACAGCACTTCCGCGAGCGGCGGGCCGACACGCACGCCGTCCACCTCTTCGACGCCGACCGGGGCCACCTCGACTCGCGGTCGATCCCCGGAATCGCTGCGGCCGTGGCACTCGACGGCGACACGCTCGCGGTCGTCGAGGAACCGGTCGAGTACCACGACGAGGGCGTCACGCACGGCGCCTTCCGCCTGCACACGTGGCGGGTCGACGCCGACGAGCGCTGACCGACTACTCCTCGCCGGCGGTCGCCGCGGCGGCGGCCACCCGCTCGGCGGTCAGATCGTCGAGCGGGATCCGCAGTCCGCCGGTTTCGGTTTCGATGACGTCCGTCAGTCCGGTGCCGTCGTCCCCGGCGTCCACGAGGACGACCGACGCGTCGCCGGCCGCCAACCGACGTGCTGCGGCGCGTGTCGCCTCCGTCGGACTGCCGTCGGCCACGTTCGCGCGGCCGTCGGTCACCACGACGACGAGACTCGCGTCCGCCTCGGCACGGGCGAGGAGTCGGTGGGCGGTGTCGAGTCCGTCGGGAAGCGGCGTCCGGTCGCCTGTGGGGAGGTCCTTCAGATGGCGGGCCGCGAGCGTGACGCTGTTCGTCGGCGGGAGAAGTACCTCGGCGTCGTCGCCCGCGACGGCGACGAACGCCACCTCGTCGCGCTGTTCGTAGGCGTCGCGGAGCAGCGCCATCACCGTGCCCTTGGCCTCGCGCATCGCCGGCCGCATCGACGCGCTGGCATCGACGACGAAGACGACGAGCGTCCGCGCGCTCCCGCTCCGGACCGACGTCCGCAGGTCGCGCTCCTCGATTCGCGTCCGGCCCTCGGCGACGGCGGCACGGACCGACGCCGCGGCGTCCACGTCGTCGTCCGGCGTCGCGCGCTCGGTTCGGACCCGTGACCCGCGGCCACCCTCGGACGCGCTGGCCCGCGATCCCTCGCCCGACGTGGCCGACTCCGCCGCCGGATCGTCGACGGGTGGTGGGCCGGCCTCGCCCACGTCGGCCCGGTTCCGGCCCGGGACGAGCGGAGTAGCGTCGGTGTCGGCGTCGCCGCCATCGGCGTCGCCGCCGTCGTCGCTATCCGAGCCCCCGTCGCCACTGTCGTCCCTCCCTCCTCCGGCCGACGACGGCGTCGGCCGCCCGGTCGGGGCGTCCGGGTCGTCGGCGTCGGCGTCGCTCCCTCCCTCATCGCTCGCGCCGTCCCCGTCGTGGGCGTCCTCGGGCTCTATCGTCCCGGCGTCGTCTCCGTCGTCGCCGTCATCTGTCCCGTCCCCCGCGTCGTCCGCCTCGTCACCGTCTTCATCGCCCTCGCCGCCGTCTCCGCCCCCCTCGAAGTGATCGTCGAGGACATCCTCCGGGTCCGGCGCGTCCTCGAAGGGGTGACCACGGAGTCGGTGGGGGAGCGCGAACGCGGCCGCCTCGCGGACGTCCGATTCGATCACCTTCGTCCGGCCGTCGAGGGCGGCGATGGTCACCGCGGCCCGCGCGGTGGCGATGTCCGCGCGGTGGCCGTCGACGCCGGCGTCCCGGCAGCATTCGGCGATGTCCCGCTTGAACTCGGTCGGAAGGGTCACCTCGTCGACGAGCCGACGGGCCGTCAGGAGTCGGTCGCGCAGGGCGTCGGTCTCGTCCTCGTACGCCGCCGCGAACGCCGCCGGGTCGTCGCCCCTGTCGAGCGCCCGGTCGACGACGGCGACCCGATCGTCGATCTCCCGACAGCCGGAGACCGTCGCCTGCAGCGCGAAGCGATCGCGGAGTTGGGGGCGGAGATCGCCCTCCTCGGGGTTCATGGTCCCGACGAGGGTGAAGTCGGCGGGGTGTTCGACGCTCACGCCGTCGCGTTCGACGTGGTTGACGCCGCTCGCCGCCGCATCCAGCAGGACGTCCACCAGATGGTCGTCGAGGAGGTTCACCTCGTCGACGTAGAGGATCCCCCGGTTCGCGCGGGCGAGGAGGCCGGGGTCGAACGTGGCGTCGCCGTCGAGGGCGTCGGTCACCGACAGCGTGCCGACCACGCGCTCGCGCGTCGCGCCCAGCGGGAGCGTCACGAGCGGCACGGGTCGCGTCTCCACGTCGAGGGTCGAACGGGACCGACACGACTCACACTGGCGTTCGGGATCGTCCGGCGGACAGCCGTACGGACAGTCCGCGACGGCGCGCTGTGCCGGCAACAGATCGGCCAGCGCGCGGACGGCGGTCGACTTGGCCGTCCCTCGCTCCCCGCAGACGAGCAGACCGTCGAGCGCGTCGTTCGCGGCGACGGCCAACAGCGCCCGCTTCAACTCCCCTTGCCCGACGATCGCCGGGAACGGTGTACGGCGACGCTCCATGTGAATACGAAAGTTTACTTGTAGTACCGCAATAACGCTTTATCAACGCATGCCGACGATCGGGCTCTACACGGCGACGGAGAACGAACTGGGGGCGGTACAGCAGGCCGCGGGGCGACTCGACGGGGTGGACCTCGTGGTACGTTCGGAGGGGGACCTCGACGACGAAACCGACGTCGACGCCTTCGTCGACGACGTCGAGTCCGCGTCGGCCGTGGTGCTCTGGATGCACGGCGCCGAGGAGAGCATGCCCGGCTACGACCACGCGGTCGATCGACTCGCGGCGGCGGGCGTCCCGCTCGTCGTCAAGTCGACGGGCGACGCGTTCGCGTTCGAGGACACCACCGTCATCGAGCGCGACCGGGACCGGGTGCACGAATACCTCGACGCCGGTGGTGTGGTGAACCTCGCGAACTGCTGTCGGTTCCTCGCGAGCGAGTACGGCGACGACGACGTCGACTACGACGACCCCGTCTCGCTGCCGACCGAGGGTGTCTATCATCCCGACCATCCAGGCGTCGAGTACGAGGAGTTGCTGGCGACTCACGATCCGGAGAAACCGACGGTCGGCGTCTGGTTCTACGAGTCCCACTGGACGCACGCGAACACGCGGTACGTCGACGCGCTCGTCCGGCGCCTCGAGGCGGCGGGCGCGAACGTCCTCCCCGCCTTTTGCAACCCGGCGACCGACGAGGCGGGTCAGGAGAACGCCGAGTGGGTCGCCCGCAACTGGTTCGCCGACGAGGACGGCCCGCTCGTCGACGCCGTGGTGGGTTCGTTCATGTTCTCGTTGTCGATGAGCGAGCGCGGCCGTAGCGCGAGCGACGAGGGCGAAGGGGCGGAGGACGTGTTCCTCACCGAACTCGGCGTTCCCGTCCTGCAGGCCATCACGACGATGCGGTCCCGGTCGCGCTACGAGGGAAGCGACACGGGCGTGATGGGGTTCGAACTCGCCCTGTCGGTCGCGCTCCCCGAGTTCGACGGCAACGTCATCACCCACCCCATCAGCGGCAAGGAACGGATGGACGACGAGGCGGGCATCGGCAGCGCGCCGAAACAGCATCTCCCGATCGACGACCGGATCGACCACGTCGCCCGACTGGCCGTCAACTGGGCGCGGCTTCGACACCTGCCGAACGCGGAGAAAGACGTCGCGGTCGTCCTCCACAACTACCCGCCGAGCGACGACGGCATCGGCACCGCGTTCGGCCTCGACAGCCCCGAGAGCACCGTCAACCTCCTCGACGAACTCGACGCGCGCGGCTACGCCGTCGACGGGCGCCCCGCCGACGGCGCGGCCCTCATCGACCGCCTCACCTCGCAGTTGACCCTCGACTCCCGGTGGGTCGCGCCCGAGGACGTCCGCGAGATGAGCGTCGACACCGTCTCGCCCGAGCAGTACGCCGCGTGGTTCGAGGAGGCCGACGATCGCTTTCGCGAGGCCGTCGTCGAGGAGTGGGGCGACCCGCCGGACCGACCCTTCGCCATCCCCGGCGTCGAGTACGGGAACGTCCTCGTGACCGTTCAGCCGCCCCGCGGGTTCGGGATGGACCCCTCGAAGGTCTATCACGACTCTGACCTCCAGCCACCGCACGACTACTACGCCTTCTACGCGTGGCTCCGCGAGGCGTTCGACGCGGACGCCGTCGTCCACCTCGGCACGCACGGGAGCCTGGAGTGGCTGCCGGGCAAGACCGTCGGCCTGAACGGCGCGAGCGCTCCCGATCAGTTAATCGACGACCTGCCGAACGTCTACCCGTACATCATCAACAACCCCGGCGAGGGGACACAGGCCAAGCGGCGCTCCTACGCGGCGGTCGTGGACTACCTGACGCCGGTCATGCGGTCGGCCGGCACCTACGACGAACTGGCCGAACTGGAGGAACTCGCCGACCGGTATCGCGAGGCCGGCATGGAGGACGCACGGACCGACGACGGCGAACATCTCGAACGACTCCTCCGCGAGACGGTCGAGGAACTCGACCTCGCGGCCGAACTCGGCGTCGCCGGCACGGTCGACGAACCGGCCGACGTGCGCGGTCCCGAGGCGGCCGGACCGACCCTCGCCGAGGGGGCCGTCGACGGCGACGAACTCGACGTCGACGAACTCGTCGAGCGGATTCACGAGTACCTCACCGACGTGAAGACGACGCAGATTCGCATGGGGCTGCACACGATGGGTGAACCGCCCGACGGCGACCGCCTCGTCGAGTATCTGGTGGCGCTCACCCGTCTGGAGAACCCGGGTGCGCCGAGCCTCCGGCGGGCCGTCGCCGGCGTCCTCGGGGTCGACTACGACCGGATGCGCTCCGAGCCGGGGGCCTACGACGAGCGACTCGGCATGACGCTCTCGGCGGCCGCCGACCACGTCCACGAGCGGTCCATCGAACTCGTCGAGGCGCTGGCGCGTCGTGGCTTCGACGTGCCGGAGTCGGAGACCGACGCCGGCCTCGACGACGAGGTGAACATGAACCTCCTCGTGGTCGACGTCGACCCCCTCGGCGACGCGCGGGCGAAGTCGGGCGCCCACGACGCCCTCCGGGAGGTGCTCGCGTTCATCTGCGAGGAGGCGGCACCGCGGGTCGCCGGGGCGAGCGAGGAGATTCCGCGGACGGCGGAGGCGCTGAACGGCGAGTACGTGCCGCCGGGCGGGAGCGGGGCGCCGACGCGTGGCGGCGTCGACCTCCTGCCGACGGCACGGAACTTCTACACGCTCGATCCCCGGAAGGTCCCCGCCAGGACGGCGTGGGAGGTGGGGGCGGAGGTGGCCGACGGCGTCGCCGAACGCCACCGCGACGACCGGGGCGAGTACCCCGAGGAGGTCGGCGTCGTGGCGTGGGGGACGCCCACGGTTCGGACCCGCGGCGAGACGGTCGCGCAGGTACTCGCCCTGATGGGGGTCGAACCGGTGTGGACCGACGCCGGCCGGATCGACGGCGTGGAGCCGATCCCGCTCGACGAACTCGGACGGCCACGCATCGACGTGACGACGCGGGTGTCGGGGCTCTTTCGCGACGCCTTCCCGCAGGCCGCGAGCGTCGTCCACGACGCCGTCGACGCCGTCGTCGCCCTCGACGAGCCCCACGACGTGAACTACGTCAAAAAGCACGTCGAAGAGGACGCCAAGGAACTAGAGGCCGACGGGATGGACGCCGACGCGGCGGCCGCCGCCGCCCGCGAGCGCGTCTTCACGACGAAACCCGGCGGCTACGGCGCGGGGACGAACAAGGCCGTCGACGGGGGGGAGTGGACGGACCGTGCCGACCTCGCGGACGTCTACGTCCAGTGGGGCGGGTACGCCCTCGACTCCCGCGGGCGGGTCTCGGAGGCCCACGAGAGCTTCGAGCGGCGACTCGGCTCCGTCGAGGCGACGGTGAAAGTCGAGGACACGGCCGAACAGGACGAGTTCGACTCCTCGGACTGGTACGCCTTCCACGGCGGGTTCATCTCCGCGGTCGGCGAGATCGCGGGGACCGAGCCCGCCTCCTACGTCGGCGACTCGGCCGATCCCGACGACGTGACCGTCTACACCAACGAGGAGAAGGTGCGAAAGACGATGCGGGCGCGCGTCCTGAATCCCGACTGGCTGGACAGTATGACGGACCACGGCTACAAGGGAGCGGGCGACCTCTCGACCACCGTCGACGTGGCACTCGGCTGGGACGCGACGACCGGCGTCGTGAGCGACCGCCTCTGGTCGGACCTCGCGGAGGCGTACGCCTTCGACGCGGAGCGACAGGAGTGGCTCCGTGATGTGAACCCGTGGGCGCTGGAGAGCATCACGGCGACTCTGCTGGAGGCCATCGACCGCGGCCTGTGGGACGCAGCCCCCGACGTCAAGGACCGACTCCGGGACATCAACCTCTCTGTCGAGGGCGATCTGGAGGCGCGAACGGCCGAATCGAAGGAGGCGATCTCCGATGACTGACGAGGACTACGCGGACCTCGGCGCGACGACGCAGGACGCGATGGAGATTGCGGAGACGAGCATGGACATCGTCCGCTCGTTCGTCCCGAACGAGACGCTCGAAGATCGGCTCAGGCAGAAAGCGGTCCACTCGACGGGCTCTCCCGACTTCCAGCACCTGCTGCGGTTTCACAACGATCCGGTTCGGGCTGGCGCGCGCGCCGTCCTCGACGACCGCCCCATCGTGACCGATATCACGATGGCAAAGGCGGGGATCACGGGTCGGGGTCACGACTGCCCGGTTCGGAAGGCGATCGGAGCGGGCGGGGATCTGGCCGCCGAGACGGGCATGACCAGAACCGCGGCCTCGGTCCTCGAACTCGACCGCGAGGGGGCCTACGACGGCGCCATCGCCGTCGTCGGGAACGCCCCGACCGGCGCGCTGGCGCTGGCCGACTGCATCGAGGACGGGACTCGCCCCGCGGTCGTCGTCGCGACGCCCGTGGGCTTCGTGAAGGCGGTCGAGAGCCGCGAGCGCGTCCGCGAAGTCGCCGAGGAACACGGCGTCCCCGCCATCACCAACGTCGGGACGCGCGGTGGGAGCGGCCTCGCCGCGGCGCTGACGAACGAACTGATCCACGTCGCCAGCGACACGCGGGAGGGCGACGTCGAGCTATGAGCGAGTACGACCTCGATTCCGGCCCGGATCCGGCGGCGGTCGCCGCCGCCGAACCGGAGCCGTCACGCAACGCCGCCGCCCCGGTCCACGCCGTCGGCATCGGCCCAGGAAACCCCGACTACCTCACCCGGCGGGGCGCGCGGGCCATCCGCGAGGCGGACGTGGTCGTCGGCTTCGAGACGGTCGTCGACTTCGTGGCCGACGAGACGGGGGCGGACCTGCTCACCTGTGGCTACGCCGACGAGGCGGCGACGCTCGATACGTTCGCCGAGCGGGTCCGGGCTGGCGACCGGGGAACCGCGCTCCTGATGGGCGATCCAAACCACTCGGGCTATCAGTTCCTCGGCAAGGTCGAACGGGCGGTCGGCGCCCCCGTGACGGTGATTCCGGGGATCTCGTCGCTACAGGTGGCCGCGAGTCGGGCGCGCACGCCGATGGAGAACAGCGCGTTCGTCACCCTGCACAAGAGCGGCGATCTCGGCGCCGACCTCGACCGACTCGTCGGTGCTGTCGGCGACCGTCACCTCCTGGTCCTCCCGCGGCCCTTCGACTGGATGCCCGGCGACGTCGCCGACCTGCTCGTCGAGTCGGGCGCTCGCCCGGGGCTCGACGCGCTCGTACTCGAACGGCTGACCCACGCCGACGAGCGGGTGACGCGAACGCGCCTCGGCGACCTGCGCGAGTCTGCAGGGGGTTCGGACCCCGACTCGACGCCGTTCTCGGATCTCTCCGTGCTCGTGGTCCGGAGGGACGGATGAAGGGGGTCGTCGTGGCCGGCACGCGGTCGGGCGTCGGGAAGACGGTGGCGACGCTCGCCATCGTCCGCGCCCTGCAGGGGCAGGGCCGGGCCGTCCAGCCCGCGAAGGCCGGCCCGGACTTCATCGATCCGAGCCACCACGAGGCCGTGGCCGCAACCCCGTCGCGGACGCTCGACCTGTGGCTCGAAGGCCACGAGGGCGTCCGCCGCAACTACTACCGCGGCGACGGCGACGTCTGCGTCGTCGAGGGCGTGATGGGGCTCTACGACGGCGACTGTTCGAGCACGGCGATGGTCGCCGAGGCGCTCGACCTCCCGGTGGTGCTGGTCGTCGACGCGAACGCCGGGATGGAGAGCGTCGCGGCGACGGCTCACGGCTTCCACGAGTACGCGTCCCACACCGGCCGCGACGTCGACGTGGTCGGCGTCCTCGCTCAGCGCACTCACGGCGGCCGCCACGAGCGGGGGATCCGCGACGCCCTCCCCGATCACCTGACGTACTTCGGGCGGGTCCCGCCACGGTCGGCGCTGGAGATTCCGGATCGACATCTCGGCCTCCAGATGGGCGAGGAGGCTGCCATCGACGACGAGGCCCTCGACGAGGCTGCCGAGGCGATTCACGTCGACCGACTCCGCGACGCCGCGCGGACGCCGCCGCGCCCCGAGGAGCGCGTGGTCGACGACCCGACCGACGCCCGTGTCGCCGTCGCCCGCGACGCGGCGTTCCGTTTCACCTACCCGGCCACGCTCGAACGCCTCCGGGAGCGGGCGGCCGTCGCCACGTTCTCGCCGCTCGCCGGCGACGCCCTGCCCGACTGCGACGGCATCTACCTGCCGGGAGGCTATCCGGAACTGCACGCGGAGACGCTCGAAGCCAGTCCGACGATGGACGCCATCGCGACCGCCGCCGTCGACGGGACGGCCGTCCTGGGCGAGTGCGGGGGACTGATGGCGCTTTCGGAGTCGCTGACGACGACCGACGGGGAGACCCACGGGATGGCCGGCGTGCTGCCCGCCACCGTCCGAATGCACGACCGGTATCAGGCGCTCGATCACGTCGAACTGCGGGCGAGGCGGGGGTCGCCCACCGCCGCGACCCACGACCGACGGCGTGGTCACGAGTTCCACTACTCCAGTGTGGACGTCGACGGCGACGCTCGGTTCGCGTTCGAGGTGCTGCGGGGCGACGGCATCGACGACGAACGGGACGGCCTCTACGAGTACCGGACGCTCGGAACGTACTGCCACCTCCACCCCGAGAGCGGGGCCTTCGACGCGTTCGTCGAGTCCGCGGCCGAGCGATGACCCGAACGCTGCTCGTCGCCGGCACCGCGAGCCACGTCGGGAAGAGCACGGTGGCAGCCGGGATCTGCCGAGTGCTGTCGGACCGCGGCGTCGACGTCGCTCCGTTCAAGGCACAGAACATGAGCAACAACGCCCGTGCCGTCCTCGCAGCCGGAGATGTGGACGTCGACTGGGGCGAAATCGGCGTCTCGCAGTACGTGCAGGCGCGGGCCGCACGCGCGACGCCGACGACGGACTGTAACCCGGTCCTGCTCAAACCCCGCGGCGACGGCGAGAGCCAACTCGTCGTCCAGGGGGAGGCGGTGGGCCACTTCGAAGCCGGCGAGTACTACAGGGACCACTGGGACCGCGTCCGCGACGCCGCCGAGGAATCGTACCGCCGACTCGCCACGTCACACGACGTCGTCGTCGCGGAGGGGGCGGGGAGCGTCGCGGAACCGAACCTTCGCCACCGGGATCTGGCGAACGTGGAGACGGCGCGCGTTGCCGACGCCGACGTCCTCCTCGTCGCGGACATCGAACGCGGCGGCGCGTTCGCCAGCATCGTCGGCACGCTCGAACTCGCGCCGGAGGACGTCGCCGACCGCGTCGTCGGGGTCGTCATCACGAAGTTCCGCGGCGACCGGTCGATCCTCGATCCGGCCATCGAGGAGGTCCACGACCGGACCGGCGTGCCCGTCCTGGGCGTCCTCCCGCACGACGACCCCGGCTTGCCCGCGGAGGACAGCGTCTCGCTCCCCGACGGCGAGGGCGTCCGCGGCGACGACGACGTCCCACCGGACCGGACCGTCACCGTCGGCGTCCCGCGCCTCCCCCGCGTGTCGAATTTTACCGACCTCGAACCGCTGGCCCGCGTGCCCGGCGTCCGCGTCGCGTACCGTCCCCTCTCGGCCTCGCTCGCCGACGTCGACGCCGTCGTCGTTCCCGGGACCAAAAACACCGTCGACGACCTGCTCGCGCTCCGCGAGGCGGGATTCGACGCGGAACTCGCGGCGTTCGACGGACCGATGATCGGCGTCTGCGGCGGCTACCAGTTGCTCGGCGACCGCATCGCCAACGCACACGTCGAGGGAACCGGCGACCGTCGGACCGTCGCGGGAATCGGGCGACTGCCCGTGGCGACGACCTTCACGACCGACAAGCGCGTCGAAGCGGTCACCGTGGACGCGTCGGGCGCGGGGCCGCTGGCCGGCCTCGACGGCGAGGTCTCCGGCTACGAGATCCACATGGGCGACACACGCGCGCTCCGCGCCGTCGACCGGCCGGTCGGTCCCCAGAGCGCCGCCGTCGGCTCCGTCGCCGGAACCTACCTCCACGGCCTCTTCGAGAACCGGACCGTCCGCGAGGCGTTCGTCGACGCCGTCTACGAGTCGGCCGACAAGGCACGTCCCGAACGGGGACGCGACCGGCGGACGCCCTACGACGCCGCGGCGGCACTCGTTCGGGATCACGTGGACACGTCCGCCTTGCTCCCGGGAGCGTAGCGGTCGGCAGTGGGAGGCTCCCCTCGTCCCGCCACATCGGAAGCGCATTTACAAGCGGGGTGTCTAACTCCACCCATGACCGACGACTCTGCCGACGCCGGTTGGTTCCGGGGACTGGATCCGGGCGACCTGGACGCGGCCCGGGACGCCGTCGACCACGGCGGCACGGACACGCCCGCAGACTGGCCGTCCCGCGCCGTGACCGCCGGCTTCGCGGCCGACGAGGACGACTACTACGACGCGCTCCACGACGCGACGGTGAACGCGACCCGGGAAGCGGTCCGTGAGCGCGAACGGGCGGACGACCAGCAGTTGAAATACGGCGTTCGCGCCATGGACGACGCCGAACGCACGGCGAACGAACTCGCCGAACGTGTCTCGGAGTGGGCGGGTGCGGTGTTCGACGACGCCCCGACGGGCGTCGACGGCGCCCGGGACGTCGCCGCACGCGACCCCGGGACGCCCGCCGAACGCCGCGCGGTCTCGCTCGCCGAACGGGTCGTCGACCTCGCGGACGAGGCCGACGATCTCCGAGCCTACATCGAGCGGACGGCGCCGGCGGTCGCGCCGAACCTGAGCCGGATGGCCGGCGCGGTGTTGGCCGCTCGGCTGATCGCCTTGGCCGGCGGCCTCGGCGACCTCGCGAAGAAACCCTCCGGAACGGTCCAGGTCCTCGGCGCCGAGGACGCCCTCTTCGCGCATCTCTCGGGCCGGGCACCGTCGCCGAAACACGGCGTCATCTACACCCACGACTACGTCCGAAACACCCGTCCCGAGGACCGCGGTTCGGCGGCCCGAGCGCTGGCGGGAAAGCTCACCATCGCCGCACGGATCGACCACTACGCCGGCGACCTGCGGCCGTCGCTACACGAGGAACTCGACGAACGCATCGCGACCATCCGCGCGAGGGCCGACTCGTGAGCCTCCCCGACGGCGTCGAACGACGCCGCTTCGACGGGCGCGAGCGCCTCGCCACCCGCGGCGACCCGGTGTACGGCGAGCCGACCGACGGCTCGTGGCGTCTCTGGGACGCCGGCCGATCGAAACTCGGTGCGATGCTCGAACTCGGTCTCGACACCGGACTCGCGGGCGGCGACGCCGTCCTCTATCTCGGCGCCGCCAGTGGCACGACGGTCAGTCACGTCGCGGACTTCGCGGGACCGACCTACGCCGTCGAGTTCGCCCCCCGGCCTGCCCGTGACCTCGTGGACGTGGCGGCTACCCGCCCGCGTCTCTTCCCACTCCTGAAGGATGCCCGACGGCCCGAGACGTACGCCCACGTCGTCGAGTCCGACCTCGACGTGTTGGTACAGGACGTGGCGACCCGGGGGCAGGCCCGCGTCGCGGCGCGCAACCGGCGGTTCCTCCGGCCGGACGGGCGCCTCCTCGCGAGCATCAAAGCTCGGAGCGAGGACGTCACCGAAACACCGGAGGACGTCTTCGAGGCCGTCCTCGACGACCTGCGCGAGGGATACGAGATCCTAGAGACGACCGGGCTGGATCGCTACCACGACGACCACCTCGCCGTCGTCGCCCGTCCGCGCGACGAGTGAGGCGGAGCGAGGTGGGGCGATCACCGACTGATACAACCCGGAAAACTTCTTGCGTCCGGCCTCCCGAGTACCACCCATGGCCTTCACCGACGACCTGCGACCCTTGGCGGACGACCTCTGGGACGAAATCGTCGATCACCCCATGGTCTCCCGTCTCGGCGACGGAAGCCTCGACGTGGAGCCCTTCGAATACTGGGTGCGTCAGGATTACGTCTACCTGATCGACTACGCCCGGGTGTTTGCCCACGGCGCCGCGAGCGCGCCGACCGTAGCGCGGATGAGCACGTTCGCGGAGTTGCTGTACGAGACCATCGACACCGAGATGGACCTCCACCGGACGTACGCCGCGGAGTTCGGAATCGACGAGGCCGAACTCGAAGCCACCGAGCCGTCACCGACGACCCGAGCCTACACCGACTTCCTCGTGCGGACGGCCGCCACCGGGAGTTTCGGCGACCTGATCGCAGCGCTGTTGCCCTGCATGTGGGGATTCAACGAGACGGCGATACGGCTCGAAGCCGACGGACTGCCGGACGACGACCGTTACGCCGAGTGGATTCGCACCTACGCCGGCGAAGACTTCTCGGAACTCACCGCGTGGTGTAAGGATCTGATGGACCAGGTGGCGGCGGACGCGTCAGGCGCCCGTCGTGACCGCTACCGCGACCTGTTCGTCACGTCCGCACGCTACGAGTATCGGTTCTGGGACGCCGCCTGGCGGCGGGAGACGTGGACGGTGGGACCCGAATGACGGTCGACGACGAGGACCTCCGGACGCTTCACGAACACCTCGTGGCCACCGAGGAACTCCCGGTTCGACCCGACGCGAGTCCGTGGCTCGGTGAGGCAACAGCCATCACGGCGGATCTCGTCGACGCCGATCTCCCCGCCTCCGTCGTCGTCGGGCGGATCGAGCGGGTGGCGGACCTGCTGGACGAGGTGGAGACGACGGGTAATCCGGCGGCCGACGACCACGTCACGGCCGCCGGCCGCGCCGCGTGTCGAATCCTCGACGCCGACGACGGGTGAGAGGGCTGAGAGCGGACGTCAGCGACGTCGAACGTCGAGGCGAGTCGGATGCCTGTGGGCTCGCCGCGGCGGAACGGGCGTGGGCGGGACGGGGACCTCGCCGTCGCGTCAGCGTTATGCCGCCGTCGCTTCCTCGATCAGGTCGTCGACGTACTGGTTCTCCCACTCCCGGCGTGCTTCGAGTTCCCGTCGCCCGCGGCGAGTCAGCGTGTAGTAGTTGGTCCGGCGGTCCCGCTGGCCCTTGTCGATGAGCCCCTTCTCGACGAGCGTGTCGAGATTCGGATACAGTCGCCCGTGGTGAATTTCACTCTCGTAGTAATTTTCGAGTTCCTCTTTGATCGCGAGGCCGTGTGGCTCGTCGAGGCCGGCGATCACGTACAGGAGATCTCGCTGGAATCCGGTCAAGTCGTGCATCGTCACGCTCCACTTATATCTCGATGTTTATATGTCTTCCGTGGAGGGACACGATGGTGGACGATCGGTCCGGTATCCGCCGAGCGGCCCCGAACACCTCGGCTCGCCGGACTTTGTCCGACCAGAGGAGTACGCCGTGTGCCAGGGGATTCGGACAACGTCACCGTCCGCTGATACTGGATCGTGAGTCGTTTCTCAGCGTCGATGGCGAGAGACACACCCGATCGCCGGCCGAACGTCGCGCCGACCGTGACCGCGCGGTGTCGACGGCCGATCCGCCCGCCGGCCAAGGGGGAGACCGGCCGTCGACGTCTCGATAGTCTTACAGGAGAGTGTCCCGGTGTCGTCCCGTCGGTACCGGGACGGGGACGTCGCGTCCCGGTGTGGCCGCCCCTCGGTGGAGTCCCCATCGACCCCCACTCGCCGCCAGGTGATCCGTGAATCCCTGCTCCCAGCGACCACCCTGTTCGGCCCGCTCGGGGGCGTGTTTCAGCCGATCCGAGGGGACCGACGCTCGTCTGGCCGGTCCGTCCGACCCCCGTCTATTCTCGGGGGCGTGTTTTTGTCCGGACGGGGAGAAGACGGCGCCGTGAGCGACGTACTCATCGAGAACGCCCGGATCGTCGACGGGACCGGAGCACCGTGGTTCCGAGGCGCGGTAGCCGTCGCCGGTGGGACAGTCGACACCGTCTATCGCGGCCCCGCTCCCGATACCGACGCGGCGACGACGATCGACGTCGACGACTCGATCATCTGCCCAGGCTTCGTCGATACCCACTCTCACTCCGATATGGAGTTGTTCGACGACCCGACGCTCTCACCGAAGATACGACAGGGAATCACGACCGAAATCCTCGGACAGGACGGGTTTTCGATGGCTCCGATGTACCGCGACGGAGGCGCCGAGGAGTGGTCGAAACAGCTGGGTGCCCTCGCGGGACGGGTGGACACGGAGTGGACCTGGGGAAGCGTCGGCGAGTATCTCGATGCGGTCGAGGAGAACGGGATCGGTCCGAACGTGGGAATCCTCGTCGGTCACGGGACGGTCCGATTCAACGTTCTCGGGATGTCAGACGACGCGCCGAGCGAGGCCGAACTCGCGGAGATGGCGGATCTCGTCACGGAGGGACTCGATGACGGAGCGGTCGGCTTCTCGACTGGACTCATCTATACCCCTTGTACGTACGCCGAAACGGAGGAAGTCCGGGAACTGGCGTCGAGACTCGGCCCGTACGGCCGGCCGTTCGTCGCTCACGTTCGGAGCGAGGGACGCTGGATCTGGGACGCTCTCGACGAGTTCGTCGATATCGGCGACGAGGAGGGAATCCCACTTCACCTGTCACATTTCAAGGTCGCCGGCCGGATGCAACGGGGCAAGGCCGACCGGGCGATCGCACTCGTCGAAGCCGCGCGGGAACGCGGGGTAGACTTCACGGCCGAACAGTACCCCTACACCGCGGGGAGTACGATACTTTCGGCCGTCCTCCCGCCGTGGGTTCACGCCGACGGACCCGATCGGACGCTCGAATACCTCCAGGACGAGGATGCACGCGAGCGCATCGTCCGCGACGTCGAGGAGTGGCGGATCGACGGCTGGGAGAACATCGGCGCCCTCGCGGGGTGGGAGAACGTCGTCATCGCGAACGTCGAGTCGGCGGCAAACGCCCACCGCGAGGGGATGAGTGTTCGGGAGATCGCCACCGAGCGCGGCGTGGAACCGGTCGCGGCGATCTGTGACCTCTTGGTCGAAGAGGAACTCAGCGTCAGCATCTCGCTGCACATGATGGACGAGGACGACGTCCGAGAGATCCTCGGGTACGAGCGAGTCTGTGTCGGGACCGACGGGCTGTTCGGTGGGAAACCCCACCCGCGGGTGTACGGTACGTACCCCCGTATTCTCGGTCACTACGTCCGCGGGGAGAACCTCCTGACGGTCGAGGAGGCGGTCAGAAAGATGACCTCGCTTCCGGCCCGTGCGATGGGACTCGACCGAAAAGGCGTCGTTCGGGCGGGGATGGACGCGGACCTTGTCGTCTTCGACCCCGTGACCGTCGACACGCAGGCCACCTTCGAGAACCCGCGCCGGTATCCGAAGGGGATCGAACACGTGATGGTCAACGGGGAGTTCGTGGTGCGTGGCGGCGAGACGACGGGGGAACTGCCGGGACGAGCGGTGAGGCAGTGAGCGGCCGCGACACGGTCTGGCCGTTCGGTGTCCTGGCGAGGCGGACGTCGCCCGATCACCGTCCATGGAAGGCCGTAGGACTTTGAACGTGAGGGAGGAACTCCGAACCAAGATGAACCTACGAGAGAGATTCGACGTGCCCGTACCGGCCATCGTCCTGGCCGAAGGGGAGTTCGGTACGACCGGCGGCAAGACCGCGAACGGCGTCGTCACACATAGCGAGGTCTTCGACGCGAAAGCCATCGTGGATTCGGAGACCGCCGGGCGACAGCCGAGCGAGGTTCTGGGTACTCCGGACGCACCCGACGTGCCGATCGCCGACTCGGTCGCCGCGGCGCTCGAGGCGGCCCCCGAGGTCGAAGCCCTCGTCATCGGCGTCGCACCGGCAGGCGGTCAGCTTCCGGATCCGTGGGTCGAGGAGATCGAAGCCGCGATCGAGGCGGGCTGTGACGTCGTCTCGGGACTGCACGTCTTCTTGAGCGAGGACGAGCACTGGACGGCGCTCGCGGACGAATACGACGTCAGTCTCGTCGACGTCCGAAAGCCGCCGGGGGGCGACGAACTGCGTGTCGGGGATGGCTCCGTCGACGACGTCGACGCCGACCTCGTGCTCACCCTCGGAACCGACTGTGCAGTCGGCAAACGGACGGCGACGTTCGAACTCTACAGGGCCGCCGTCGAGGCGGGTCTCGACGCGGGGTGGGTCGCGACGGGCCAGACGGGAATCATGGTCGGCGCCCACGAGGGCGTGGTCGTCGACCGCGTCCCAGCCGACTTCGTAGCCGGCGTCGTCGAGGATATGGTGAAAGCCGTCGCCGCCGATCACGACCTCGTGTTCGTCGAAGGGCAGGCATGCCTCACCCACAGAGCGTACTCGAGTGTCACGCTCGGAGTTCTCCACGGGACCTGGCCGGATGCCGTCGTGATCGCCGACGAGCCGTCCCGAGAGAAACGAACCCACTTCGAGCGGTTCGACGTCGACGGCGTCGAAAAAGAGCGATCACTGATCGAAGACCTCTCCGAGGCCACCGTCGCGGGCCTCTCGACATGGGGGGATCCGGAGGCCCAAGAAGAGACGCACGGATTACCGGCGGCGAACGTCTATCACGAGGGTGGGGCGGCCGAACTTCTCGGTATCGTCCGGGACAGTCTCGACGAAGCCCCAACCGCGTCGGCGGGGGACGGAACGGACGGTGAAGCATGAGCGAGATCGTCGATCTGTCCGTGGAGACACTCGACCTGCCGCTGTCCGAGCCGTTCGAAATCTCGCTGGGTGTCCAGCACGAGGCACGAAACGTCCTGGTGACCGTCGAAACCGAGGACGGGACGACGGGCTACGGCGAGGGCGCACCGATCCCCCCAGTGACGGGCGAAACCAGAGAGGCCGCCCTCGCGACTGTCCGGGCCGCCGCAGAAGTCGTCGAGGGGCGACCGGTGGGGAACTACCGCCGGATCGTCTCGGAGCTCCGGTCCACGTTCCCGGGAATGGTATCGGCGACGTTCGCGGTCGAAACGGCGGTCCTCGACGCGTTCTGCCGCGAGCGCGAGATCGCACTGTCGGAGCTGTTCGGCGCCACGCCGTCCCCGGTCGAGACGGACATGACCATCCCCATCGTCCCCGCGGGCACGGCGCGGGAGCGCGCCGCTCGGGCCGTGGAGCAGGGGTACGAGCACCTGAAGATCAAGACCGGGAACGACCTCGACGAGGACGTCGACCGGGTCCTCGCAGTCCGCGAAGCAGCCCCGGAAGCGGCGCTGAAAGTCGACGCCAACCAGGGGTGGACGCCGAAGGAGACGGCACGCTTCGCCGAGCGAGTGGCCGATCAGGGCATCCATCTCGACCTCATCGAACAGCCGGTGGCCGCGAGCGACGTCGTCGGCCTGGCCGAGGCACGCCGGCGTGTCGACGTGCCCATCACCGCCGACGAGACGGTGTTCACGCCCGAGGATGCCATCAGGGTCGTTCGTGAGGGGGCTGCAGACATCGTCAACGTCAAACTCGGGAAGTCCGGGCCGCTGGCCGCCGCCGACATCGCGTCGATCGCGAAAGGCGCCGACCTCGACCTCATGATCGGCTGTATGCTCGAAAGCGCGGTCGGCATCCACGCGAGCGCTCATCTGGTCGCCGGCATCGGGGCGTTCTCCTTCGTCGACCTCGACGGAAACCGGTTGCTCGCCGAGGACGTCGTCGAGACGGCTGAGGGCCCGGTCCACGACATCTCCGGTCCCGGACACGGTGTGGTCCCCGAGCGGTGATCCAACAGTCGACGGCGACGGTCGTCCGGAGCGTCCAGCAGTTCGGATGCCAGACGTTGAGGGTCAGGGAGGTCGTTGCGTGTTCGGTCGAGTCCGTACTCGCGGCCCCGTCCATGTCGTGTGTTCGCACCCCTGTTGCGCTCACCAGTCGTGCCGGCGATCAGACACAACCGCTAAGGCCACCGTAGCGCTACAACCCGTATGGCAGACAAGAAGTACACCCTCCTCGAACTCAACCTCGGCGACGGCACGATCCAGATCGGTCCCGCGACGCTCGGCGGGGACGACGGCCTCGCCGAAGTCGACCTGGACGACGACCTCGACGAGGTCGATCTCGACCTCGACCTCGATTCGGAGGACGACGGCGACGGAAGCGACGACGGGTCCTGTCTCGGTCGCACCGTCGGCAAACTGTTTCTGGCCGTCCTCGCCTTGGTCGTGGTCACGCTCGTCGTGAAGAAGCTTCGCGGCGGGAGCGAGGACCTCGACGAACTCGAGGATCTCGCCGACCTCGACGAGGAGTGACCATCCGGACTTCTTAAGCGACGGCCGGTCCGTATGGTTGCGTATGACGGTATCGAGTGCGCCGGGCAAAGTGTATCTCTTCGGCGAACACGCCGTCGTCTACGGCGAACCCGCCGTCCCCTGTGCCATCGAGCGCCGAGCGACGGTGAGCGTCGAGGCCCGCGACGACGACCACGTGCGGGTCGAGGCGTCGGATCTGAGCCTCGACGGGTTCACCGTCGAGTACGCGGGATCGACCGGCGACCGACCGGACGTCGACGTGCCGGCGCCGCTGGTCGAGGCGGCGATGGGGTACGTCGACGCCGCGGTCGAACAGGCACGCGAAGCCGTCGGCTCGCCGGACGCGGGCTTCGACATCACCGTCGAGAGCGCCATCCCGCTCGGGGCGGGGCTCGGCTCGTCGGCGGCGGTGACGGTGGCGGGGATCGACGCCGCGACACGCGAACTCGGCCGAGAGCTGTCGCCTCGCGAACTCGCGGACCGCGCGTACCGTGCCGAGGCCGCGGTCCAGGACGGCCAAGCGTCGCGGGCGGACACCTTCTGTTCGGCCGTCGGCGGCGCCGTGCGCGTCGAGGGCGACGACTGTCGGGCCATCGAGACGCCGAACCTTCCCTTCGTCGTCGGCTTCGACGGCGGCGCCGGCGACACGGGCGAACTCGTCGCCGGCGTCCGAACGCTCAAAGAGGAGTACGACTTCGCGGCCGACACCGTCGCGACCATCGGCGACCTGGTCCGGACGGGCGAGCGCGTGCTCGACCCCGCCGCCGGGACGGAGGCGACGGATCGTCTCGCGGAACTCGGTCGGCTCATGAACTTCAACCACGGCCTGCTGGAGTCGCTCGGCGTCTCCTCACGCTCGCTCGACAGCATGGTGTGGGCAGCTCGCGAGGCCGGCGCCCACGGCGCGAAGCTCACCGGCGCCGGGGGCGGCGGCTGTATCGTCGCGCTCGATCCCACGCCCGAGACGCTGACGGCGCTGCAGTTCACCCCGGGCTGTGAGGAAGCGTTCCGCGCCGAACTCGCGACCGACGGCGTCCGGAGGGTCGCATGACGACCGTCCTCAAGCTCGGCGGGAGCGTCATCACCGACAAGGACCGTCGGGAGACGCTCGACGACGACGCGCTCTCGGTGGCGGCCGACGCAGTCGCCGAGGTGGGCGTAGACGACCTCGTGTTGGTCCACGGCGCCGGGAGCTTCGGCCACCACTACGCAGAGAAACACGGCGTGAGCGTGACCGAGGGGACGACCGACGCGGGGCCGGCTCTCGAGATTCACGGATCGATGACGACGCTCAACCGGTTCGTGCTCGCACGCCTGCACGACCGCGACGTGCCGGCGCTGCCCGTCCACCCGCTCTCGGCGGGCGCCCGCGACGAGGAATCGGCCCTCGACTTTCCGCTATCCACGGTGCGGACGATGGTCGGCGAGGGCTTCGTCCCCGTCTCGCACGGCGACGTGATCGCTCAGGAGGGGTCGGGCGCGACCATTATCTCGGGCGACGAACTGGTGGTGCGGTTCGCGACGGGGCTCGACGCCGACCGGGTCGGCCTCTGTTCGACCGTCGACGGCGTCTACGACGCCGACGGGGACGTGATCGGCCGGATCGAGGCGTTCGACGACGTGGCCGACGCCCTCGGTGGGAGCGACGCCACCGACGTGACCGGCGGCATGGCGGGGAAAGTGCGCACCCTCCTCGATCCGGACGCGCCCGCGTTCGTCTTCGGCGCCGACGACCTCGCGGCGTTTCTGCGGGGCGAGGACGTGGGGACGCGGATCGAGTGAGCGGGCGGCTCAGCCGTCGGCCGAGGGCAGCGACACGACGACGACCGTCCCCTCGGGGTCGTTGTCCTCCATCCACACGTCGCCGCCGTACGTGTCGACGAGCGTCCGCACGAGATAGAGGCCGATCCCGGAGCCGCCGCTTCCCGCGCCCGTCTCCCCGCGGGCGAACAGGGCTTCCTTCCGTGGGTCGGGGACGCCCGGACCGTTGTCCGCGACCCGCGCGGTGACCGTTCCGTCTCGCTCGACCGCCGAGACGGTCACCTCCGGGACCGACCGATCGTTGTGTTTGATCGCGTTCGTCAGCAGGTTGCGAAACACCGACCCCAGCATCTCCGTCGCCAGAACCGTCGTCTCCGGGAGGTCGCCCTCGACCGAGACGACCGCGTCGGGGTACGCCGCCCGCACCTCGTCGAGTTCGCCGAGGAGCGTCTCCCGCAGATCGACGCGGACGTGTTCGTCGTCGGCCGTCAGCGTCACGTCCGCTATCTCGCCGGCCGTCTCCGTGAGTTCGACCGCGCTGTCGACCGTTTCGAGGATCGTCTCGACGTACTCGCGTGCCTCGTCGCCGTCCACCAACTCGGCGAGCAAGGTGGCGGCGGCGCTCACGACGTGGAGGTCGTTCCGGATGTCGTGCCGGAGCATCTGGTTCAACAGATCGAGATCGTCGCGTTGCCCCTTGAGCCGTCGCTCGTGACGTTTCTGCTGAGTGATGTCGGTCTGAATCCCGAGCATCCTGAGCGGATCGCCCTCCTTGACGACGCCGCGGGCCCGGATCCAGCGCCGGTCGCCACACGCGGAGTCGGCACGGAAGTCGGTTCGGTACTCCTCGCCCGGTTCGGGGTCGTCGCCGAGACAGTCCCTGACGGCGGCGACGTCGTCGTCGTGGACGCGGTCGAGAAACGCCTCGAACGTGGTCGGGACGTCGTCGCCGACGCCGAGCAACCGCTCGCAGGTCTCGTCGAGGCGGAGTTCGTCCGATTCGACGAACCACTCCCAGACGCCGGTGTCGGTCTCGGCCAGCGCGAGTTCGAGACGTGCGGTGAGTTCCTCCAGTTGCCGCTCGCGTTCCCGGCGCTCGGTGATGTCGGTCCCGACGACGTAGACGCGGGAGTAGTCGTCGGCGTACGCCTCGGGGACGTACACGTCGAGGATCTCGTCCCGTCGCTCGCCGTCGAGGGTCCGCGACACCGTCTCGGCTCTGTACCGGGTGTCGCCGGCCGCGACGCTGGCCCACACACCCGCGAGCGCCGCGTTGCTCTCCTCGGGCATCACCGCGTCGAGGTTGGCCATCAACTCCGCCTTCGAGTCGGCACCGTAGTAGTCGACCGCGTTCTCGTTCACGTCCCTGATCTCGACGTGGGACATGAGTCGCTCCAGTTCGTCGGGGTTGTCGCGGAGATACGCCGCGACGTCGTCGACCGACTCGGCCAGCGAGTCGCCGCGGGGCTTCGCCGCCGACAGATCCTCCTCCCAGATGGCACACGGGTTGTTCTCGAACAGCGACCGATACCGCGTCTCTGCGGCCTCTCGTCGCTCCAGTTCCCGTTCGAGCGCCCGTTCGCGCTCCCTGCGCTCGGTCACGTCCCGTCCGATGGCGATCGATCCGCTTATCTCCCCGTCGTCGTCCGTGAGTCCGTACGAGAACCACGAGATGACCCGTTGCTCGCCCGACCGAGTTCGGATCGTCGTCTCGAACCCCTCCAGCCGACGCTCGCCGTTCAGGACCTCCTCCGTGACCGCCCGCATCTCGGCGCGGTAGTCCTCGTCGGGGTACAACCACTCCCAGACCGCGTCGTTACCGACGATCTCGTCGATCGGATAACCGAGGATATCCGCGGCGGCCTCGTTCGTCTCGACGGCCGTCCCCTCGGCGTCGAAGACGCTGACCCAGAGGTCGCTCTCGAAGACGGCCTGCTTGAACTCCCGGAGTTCCCGGAGTTCCGCCCCGCGTACCGTGTCCGGCGCGTCCGACCCGACGACCTTCCCGACCCGACGGACGAGTTCCGCGTGATTCCCGTCGGCACCGTCGCCAGTCACGTAGTCGCTGACGTCACGCCGGACCGCCTCGCCGGCAAGTGACTCGCTTCCCGACGCGGGATAGAGGACGACCGGGAGGGTGGGGTCTACCCCGCGTACGGCATCGAGAACGGGCAGTCCGTCGTGCGACGGGGAGGCGTGGCCGCTGACGACACAGTCCACGGCGCGTTCGGCGAGCGCCGAGCGCGCGTCGTCGAGGGACCGACCCACGACCGCCTCGAACCCCGACGCGTCGAGGGCGGCGGCGGCCGCGTCGGCACGCTCCGTCTCCCCGGCGACGAACAGCACCGTCGACGAACCGTTGTGCGTCATTATCTCACACGATGGCCGTCGAACCGGGTATAGGTTGGCCCGTGTGGGGCCGGTGGTGCCGAGCGCTACCGGCGAGGCGGACCACCCGGGGGTCGGGAGCCGCCGAAGGCCCCTCGATCCGGGGTCCACCGTCCGGACGGGATCGATCGCCGGACACAACCCACTTGGTCGTCCACGCCAAGGGGTACTCGATGGACCGGCCGGAGGAAGAGGCCGTCGACCGGCTGGCGGATCGGGCCGCCGACACCGACGTCCTCAAACTGCTCGACCCCGCGGTGCGCGACTGGTGGGTCGACCGATTCGGGGAGTACGTCCCCGAGAACGGCGGCTTCTTCACGCCGCCACAGCGGGAGGCCATCCCATTGGTCCACGAGGGGACACACGCGCTCGTCTGTGCGCCCACAGGCAGCGGGAAGACCCTCGCCTCGTTCACCGCGATCATCAACGAACTGTTCCGTCGGGAGCGGGCCGATGGGCTGGAGAACGCGGTGTACTGTCTCTACGTCTCGCCGCTGAAGGCGCTCGCCAACGACGTCCACCGGAACCTGGCGGCACCGCTCGACGGGATTCGCGAGCGTCTGGCCGAGCGCGGCGAGTCGACGGCGGTGCGACAGGCCACCCGCCACGGCGACACCGCCGACGCCGACCGTCGCCGGATGCTCGCGGAGACGCCCCACATCCTCAACACGACGCCGGAGACGCTCGCGATCCTGCTCAACTCGCCGAAGTTCCGCGAGAAACTGCGGCGAGTGGAGTACGTGGTCGTCGACGAGGTTCACGCCCTGGCGGCGAACAAGCGGGGCACTCACCTCTCGGTCTCGCTGGAACGTCTGTCCGCGCTGACCGACGGCGAACCGACCCGGATCGGCTGTTCGGCGACGGTCGAACCGCTGGAGACGATGGCCGACTTTCTCGTCGGCCGTGCCGAGCCCGGGGGTCCCACACGGGACTGTGAGATCGTCGACGCCCGCTTCGCCCGCGAGTTCGATCTGGCGGTCGACTGCCCGGTCGACGACCTGGTGGAGACGCCCGGCGACGTCGTCCGCGACCGCTTCTACGACCGACTGCACGACCTCGTCGCGTCCCACACCAACACGCTCGTCTTCACGAACACCCGATCCGGCGCCGAACGTGTCCTGCAGGCGCTCCGCGAGCGCTACGGCTACGACGAGTCGGATTCGGGGTGTCACCACGGCAGCCTCTCCGCCGAGCGACGGCAGGCCGTGGAATCGGCGCTCAAGTGCGGCGACCTCGACGTGGTGACCACCTCGACCAGCCTCGAACTCGGCATCGACATGCCACACGTCGACCTGGTGGTGCAGGTGGGCTCCCCGAAGTCGGTCGCGGCCCTCCTCCAGCGGGTCGGCCGGGCGGGCCACCAGGTCGGAGAGGTCGTCGAGGGGCGGGTGGTGGCGCTGGACCGCGACGATTTGGTCGAGTGTGCCGTGATGGTCCGCAAGGCCGAGTCGGGATTCGTCGACCGAGTGTTCGTCCCCGAGAACGCCTACGACGTGGCCGCCCAACACGTCTACGGGATGGCGATCAACGCCGTCCGTCCCGAAGCGGAGGTGCGGGCGGTCCTCCGCCGGGCCTACCCCTATCGGGACTTCGGCGACGACGATTTCGAGACGCTCTTTCGCTACCTCACCGCCGACTACGAGGGACTGGAAGAACGTAACGTGTACGCGAAGATCTGGCGGGACCGGAACGACCCGCCCAACGGCGACCACCACCACCCCGAGTTCGACGTCGGCGAGCGTCTGATCGGCAAGCGGGGGCGCCTCGCGCGGATGATCTACCTGACGAACGTCGGCACCATCCCCGACTCCTTCTCGTGTGACGTGGTCGTCCGCGGGGGCGAGGAGTGGGTCGGCGAACTCGACGAGGATTACCTCGACACCCTGGAGGCGGGCGACGTGTTCGTCATCGGCGGCGAGCGCTTCGAGTTCCGCTACCGACGGGGGTCGAAGGTGTACGTCGATCGGACGACCGCCCGGCCGACGGTCCCCTCGTGGTACTCCGAACGCCTGCCGCTCTCGGCGGATCTCGCTCACGAGATGCTGGCGTTCCAGCGTGACCTGCTCGACCGCCTGGCGGCCGGCGGACCGCCGGCGGTCCGGGACTGGCTCCGTGCGGACGCCCTCTCGGAGCGGGCGGTGCGCGCGCTGACCCGCCTCTACGACCAGCAGGTGGCGTTCGCCGGGGCGGAGAGCGTCTCGACCCCGACCCGTATCGCGGTCGAGGAGGAACGGGACCGGGAGGCATACCGGCGACGCTACTACGTCCACAGCGTCTACGGCCGGCGGTTCAACGACGGCCTCTCGCGCCTGCTGGCGGCGAAGTGTGCCGACGAGACGACCGCGAGCGTCACGGTCGCCGTCGCCGACAACGGGTTCGTCCTCTCGATGCCGCTGAACCGCCGGATCGACGTAACGGGGCTGCTTCGCGATTTCGATCCCGACGCGGTCCGCGCGGACCTCCGGGCGGCCCTGCGTGGGACCGATCTCCGAAAGCGGTATTTCCGTATCGACGCCACGCGCTCGCTCATGATCCTGAAGCGGTACAAGGGGACGGAGAAATCCGCGGCCCGCCAGCAGGTCGAAAGCGAGACGCTGCTATCGCTCGCCGACGACCTCGAGGACTTCGCGGTGATCGAAGAGACCGACCGTGAACTGCTGGAGGACAAACTCCACGTCGAGAGCATCGAGTCGGTCGTCGAACGTCTCCGCGACGAGGAAATCGAGGTTGCCGAACGGACGGTGGAGACACCGACGCCGCGGGCGTTCGGCCTGGCGACGCTCGCCGCCACCGACACCGTCCTCGCGGAGGACGAAGACGCCGTCCTGCGGGAGTTCCACGAGCGGGTGATCGCGGACATCGAGGACGGAGACGGGACCGACGGTCGACCCGACTCGGCCCCGGACGGATAGCGCGTTCAGGACGTCGGGAACGACCGGCACCCGACTCTCGGGGACCGCGCCCTCCTCGACGCGGTCGGCGGCGTACACGAGACACCCTCCTCGACGACGTCGGACCGTCCGGGATCGTATCACGCGTGTGCCACGATCTGGCCCGACGGGGCCCGCCTACGGGGTGAGAGGACGGGGAGCGCGGCGGCGGTCGACGACTACGAGCGGATTCGGACGAAGGCGGGAGTAGAGACGACGACGAAACCGGGACCGAGGGGTGGGTTACGGACGCGGACGAGTGGTCGGTCACGGGCCGGTGACGTGGTCCCGAGGCGACGATCCGTCGCCTCATCGCCGCGCCCAGTCCAGCATCCGGGCGTAGAACGGCTCCGATGCCAGTGCGTCCGCGTCGCCGACGAGGACGAGCGCCTTCTTTGCGCGCGTCAGCGCAACGTTCACACGGCGCGTGTCCTCGAAGATGGGCCCGTCCAGGTCGCCGGTGGCGACGAAAGAGACGACGACGACCTCTGCGCTCGATCCCTGGAAACGGTCGACGGTGTCGACGGCCACGTCGACCCGGCGGGCGATCTCGGCCACCTGCGCGCGGAAGGGGGCGATCACCACGACGTCGTCGGGGTCGACCCCGGCATCGAGGTACTCCTCGACCACCGCGGCCACCCGGTCGGCCTCGACGGGGTTGGCGTTGCCCTCGCGCCGCCCGCCGGGATCGACGAAGCGGACACCCTGCCGGAGGTGTGCGGGGAGGGTCCCGGCGGCTTCGCCGCCTTCCGGAGGCGTCTCCGACGCCTCCCTGCCGACCCCCGGGAGGTCCGCGAGCGTTCCACCGGCCACCTCGGGGGTCGCCGGCCGGAGCGCGCCGTCGTAGAACTCCGTCGAGGCGAAGGCCTGGATGCGCTGGCTCATGCGGTACTGGCGGTCGAGCATGACCGCCGCCTCGGGATGCTCGTCGTGGAGGCGTTCGAACAGCGACCTCGCGAGCCGTTCGTCGCCGGACTGGACCACGGGCGGGAGTTGCTGGTGGTCGCCGACGAGGACGAACCGGTCCGCGAGGTTGATCGCCGCGAGCGTTCCCGGTTCCGTCAGCTGTGACGCCTCGTCGACCACCGCGACGTCGAACGCCGCCTCCCGAAGGACCCGGGAGCCACAGGTCGCGGTGGTGGCGGCGACGACGGGTGCATCGCGGAGCGCGGCCGCACGGTCGTTGGGCTCCCCCCGACGGTCCAGTCGCACGTCGAGCATATCCTCGCGGACGCCGGTCGTCGTCCCGACGCGCGCCACGTCCTCGAACCCCTGGTCACGGAGGGCGTCGAGGGCGTTGTCAACCGCACGGTTGGTGAACGCCGAGAGGAGAACGCGCTCGTCCCGGTCGACCAGCGCCCGGACGAGGCGGGCGATGGTGTAGGTCTTGCCCGTTCCCGGCGGTCCGTGGACCAGGGTGAAGTCCTCGGCGCCGACGGCCCGCCGGACGGCCTCGTTCTGGGCGTCGTTGTTGTCGATGAACGTCTCCCGCACCTCGTCGAAGCGGGGCGCTCGCCGACCGAACAACACGTCCTTCCGGTCGGGGTCACCCTTCAGGAGGGCGTCGTGGAGCGCCGTCAACTGCCGCGAGACCGAGAGTTCCGACGGGTAGACATCGAGGCGCCGCAGGTCGAGCGGTTCGTCCACCGTGGCGACGACTTCGTCGCCGAGCGACCGGATCCGCCCGAGTTCGGCGTCGCCGCCGATGGGGTCGCCCGCACTGGCCAGCGCCACGTCGCCCTCCCGGAGTTTCGAGACGGCACCGTCCGGGACGCGAGCCCGGAGTTCCCAGTCGCCGCCGGGGAGTTCCCGCCGCTCGATCGGGTCGAGGTCGATCAGCGCGCGGTCCGCGTCGGCCCGTTCCTCGGCGGTTTGCTCCCACAACTTCCGGTACTCAGCGTGGACCGCCCGTCGCTCGTCCTCGATGGCGCGGTAGAACGCCTCGAAGTACTCGCGCTCCTCGGCGGGGATGGCGGTGCCGACCTGCCCGGCCTTGGACTCCTGATCGAGGCGCCCCGAGACGACCATGCAGGTGTCCTGTTCGAAACACCACTCGCATTTGGCGTCGGCTTCGTAACCCGTCGGGACACGCCGTTCGGCCTCGGCGGCCGCGATCTCGTTGCGCGTGCGGACGACGAACTCTAGCAGACCGCGGCCGACGGAGAACTCCTTGGCCGGCGAGAGGTCACCGCTCGCCTCGCTCCGGTCGAGGACCGCGTTTTTCGTATAGAGGAGGGTTCCGGTGTCCGGCGGGTCGCCGGACTCCCCGAGGAGGAGGGCGTACGTCGCCGCCTGAATCTTGTCGTGAAAGCGTGGGTCCCGGTTCGTGTTCTTCCCCGTCTTGAGTTCGACCGGCATGCCCCGGCGGAGCGCGTCCGCGCGTCCCTTGATCCCGAACGTCGGGCTGATGAGCGTGTACTCCGAGCGCCACGCGTCCTCGTCGGTGAGCGTCCCCTGTGCCAGCCACCCCTCGATGGCGGCGGCGTTCCGGCGAACCTCGTCGCGCACCTCGTCGGCCTCGCGGCCGAGCAGGCCGAGTTCCAGTCCCGCGGCCTCGACGTGGTCCGTGACGGCCTCCTCGAGGTCCCGGCCCCGCAACAGGTCGCCGAACACCTCGTGGACGATGGTTCCCTTGACGACGGGGTAGGCCAGCGGGACGCCCGAGAGCTTGTTCAGGTAGTACATCCGCGGACACTGCACCCACGACCGCACGTCGGTCACGTCGACGAGGAAGTCGGGTTCGAGGACGACGAAGGAGTCACCCGTGGTGGCGTAGCCTCGGTCCCGCTCCTCGACGTCGGTCACGAGGAGGTCCATCCCCTCGGCAGCGTGGTCGGCGGTGTGGGTCCACTTGCCCCAGAGCGTCACCGTCACCGATCGGCCGTCGGCGACGGCTGAGGGCCCTGCTCCCCCGGCGCCGTCGTCGTCGTCGGGACACACCGTCGTCTCGACGAGGTCGCGCTCGCCGTACTGCGTCGAGACGGTCCGCACTTCGCCGACGTCCAGAATCGTCCCGCGGAGGTTCACGCCCGAGGGTGGGTGGTCGGCGGCGAAAAACCCTGCGGGAACGGGTGTGTGTGGATCACTGCTTTCGGTCTCGAAGGTCACGGAGGCGGTCGACCGCCCGGTCGTCGTCCGAACCCGACACCGTGGACCGCCCCCGAGGCGATCCGACCGCCTCGTTGCTCGACGACGCGCCGGGCTGTACGTCCGTCGATCCACAGAGCGGACAGCGCTCGGCCGTGCCGTCGACGGTCGTTCCGCATACCGGGCACGCGAACGCGCCGGCTTCGTCGTCCACCGCCTCCCGGTCCGTCGTGTCCTCGCTTCCGTCTTCCGGCGCGTCGGCATCGGGGACGGCCACTCCGTCCACCGGTTCGGGGTGCTCGGGTCCCTCGGCGCCGGTCACCGACGCCGCGTCGGGGTCGACGCCCCCTTCGGCGTCCGGAATGTCGACGCGCTCCGGACCGTCCGAATCGCCCCCGGTCGCGGGAGCCTCGGGCGTCGGGGACACCCGACCCGTGTCCGTCGGCGGCGACGGATCGAGGGCGGCCGGCGTCTCTAGCGGTCGGTCGTCCCGATGGGCAACGGCCGTCTCACGTCCCTCGATCGGGGCGGCCGGACCGGACGGGTCGGCGACCGCAGACCCGTCCTCCTCGGTCGATACTTCGTCGGTTCCGACGAGCGAGCCGAGCCAGGAGCGCAGTCCGTCGAGGACGCCCGTCATCGGTAGTGCTTGAACAGGAGGGCCTTCACGTCGTCCTTGGTCCGAACCTGCTCGGCCGTCCCGTCGGGTAGTTCGACCTCGTACCGCTCGTCGCCACCGGACTCGCCCCACTTGTCGTCGTGGGTGTCGAGCAGGCTCATCATCTCGTTCAGCATGGCGTCGTCGCCGCCGGTCGTCGCCGCGCCGTCGGTACCGTCGCCGCCCTCGTCGACGACGTGGGCCGTGTCCCCTCCGTCGTCGTCCGTCTCGGTCGCCGAATCTCCGTCGTCCGTCTCGGTCGCCGAATCTCCGTCGTCCGTCTCGGTCGCCGAATCTTCGTCGTCCGTCTCGGTCGCCGAATCTCCGTCGTCCGTCTCGGTCGCCGAATCTTCGTCGTCCGTCTCGGTCGTCTCGACCGTCGCGTCACCGGGGTCGGCGTCCTCGTCCTCCTCGTATCGGTCGAGGAGGTATTCGACGGCGTCGCGGGGGCGGACGTGGCCGTACTTGCCCACGACGTCGCGCGCGATGTCCTCCTGGAGCGCGCGCAGACGCTCCTCCTGTTCGGGCGTGATCTCGATTTCGGGCATTGACCGGTGGTTGCGTCCCGTGAACCATGAATGTGGGCGTCTCGTCGACCGACACACTCTCGTGAATCGCGCTGCAACGGCGGCCCATGCGGGTCAGAGACTGGGAGGACATCCTCGACGACGTGAGCGACGGGACGGCGGACCCGGACGGCTGGCGGGCCGTCGCCGGACAGCGCCGGGACGGCGTCGGCGAAGACCTCTATCTCGGCCACCCCGCCGTCGGTGTCTACCACCTGAAGACGTACGCGAAAAACCCCTACGACGTGCGCGGCGTCGGGACGAGAGTCGCGCGGAAAATCGACGACGACATCGACCCTCACCTCCCGTCCGAGGAGTTCGGCGGGCGTTTCGCGGTCCAGTCGCCCCCGGAGGACGAGGAGGCGGCCGAATCGGCGGCCAGACGGCTGGCGGAGACAGTGCGGGTCCACGCCGAGGCGCCGACGTCACCCGACGACTTCTTCGAGGACGTGATGGACGCCATCGACAGTCCGGCCTACGGCCCGATGTCGTTCGAACTCTCGGATCGCCCCGACGGCCTCGATTCGCTCTCCGAGACGTTCGACGAGGCGGAGGAACTCCTCGACGCGGAACTGGAGGATCTCATCGAACGCGACGGCGTGGATCGGGGCTTCCAGTAACTAGTTCGCGTCCGCGGCCCCTTTGGCTTCGAGGAGTTCCTTGTACCGGTTGCGGATGGTGACCTCGCTGATGTTGGCCACCTCGCTCACCTCGCTCTGAGTCACCGTCTCGTTGGTGAGGAGGGCGGCGGCGTAGACGGCCGCAGCCGCGAGGCCGACCGGGCTCTTGCCACTGTGGACGCCCCGGTCGCGCGACGAGCGGAGGAGTTCGCGGGCCTGCCGACTCGACTCCTCGGAGAGGTCGAGTTCGGAGGCGAATCGCGGGACGTACTGCTCGGGGTCCGCGGGCTTGACCTCGAGTTTGAGTTCGCGGACGATATACCGGTACGTTCGCGTCAACTCCATCTTGTCGACGCGGGAGACGGTGGCGATTTCGTCCAGCGACCGCGGAGTGCCGGCCTGGCGGGCGGCCGCGTACAGCGCGCTGGTCGCGACTCCCTCGATCGAGCGCCCGGGTAGGAGGTCGTCGGCGAGGGCGCGGCGGTAGATCACCGACGCCGTCTCGCGGACGTTCTCGGGCAGGCCCAGCGCCGAGGCCATCCGATCGATCTCGCCCAGCGCCTGCTTCAGGTTGCGCTCCTTCGAATCCCTGGTCCGGAATCGCTCGTTCCAGGTGCGTAGGCGCTGCATCTTCTCGCGCTGGCGCGAGGAGAGAGTCTTCCCGTAGGCGTCCTTGTCCTGCCAGCCGATGTTGGTCGACAGCCCCTTGTCGTGCATCATCTGGGTCGTCGGTGCGCCAACCCGGGACTTGGAGTCGCGTTCGCTCGAATCGAAGGCGCGCCACTCGGGCCCGTGGTCGATCTCGTCTTCCTCGACCACGAGGCCACAGTCCGCACACACCGTCTCGCCGTGTTCTTCGTCGGTGACGAGGTTCCCGCTACACTCCGGACAGTCGGGTGTCGTCCGCTCGTCCGTTCGGTTCTGTTCCTCCTCGACCGCTTTCGTTGTACTGTATGTCGTTGTTTCGCTCATTGTGACTGTCGGATACCCCCGTACCGAGAGAGAAACGAAGAGACGAACGGCGGTGGGTCCTTACCTAATGTGCGTTCGCAACGCTTAAAACAATTTCGGCCTCGAACGCTCGAAACCGGACTGTAACGGCCTCATTCGTGTGTTTTAGCGTGTCACTGACACACACACGCCGACACCGCCACGTATATAAATAACTTCTGTCGATCGCCTCTATCGCGGGTGGGGGGACGGTACCCAACTCACGAGCGGGTACCGTCGGGGTCACTCTTCGGACCTCGCTGTCCGGAAGCGACAGATGACAACCGAACCCGGTCGAGTCGTGCGTTCGGGGTCGGGACCGGGACGGTCACGTTCACCGGTCCATCCGGAATCGACCGACCGAACCGATCGCTTGTCAAACGACCAGCAGGGTTTTCGGCGATTCACCCGTTGCCCGGATATGGACAAGATACGCATCGATGATATCGAGGGCCGAATCGACTCGGCGACCGTCAAGCGGCCCCTGACCGACGCGATCAGCGCCGCCAACGTGGCGCTCAACTACTACGAACTGGCACCGGGGGATAGTTTCGCGTACGGATATCATACACACGAGTCTCAGGAGGAACTCTTCGTCATCCGGGAGGGACGAGTGACCTTCGAAACGGAGGACGGGGAGGTCGCCGTCACCGCAGGGGAGATCATTCGGTTCGCGCCCGGTGAGTTCCAACAGGGGATCAACAAGGGTGACGAGCGAGTCGTCGCCCTGGCCATCGGTGCACCCCGGGAAACCGGCGGCTCGGAGCTCCGTCGCGAGTGTGAGGCCTGCGGCGAGCGTACGCCGCACACGGTCGAGCGGGTCCAAGATGGCCGGGCGAAGATCACACGGTGTCTGGAATGTGGAGACGAAACGGGCCGGTTCGAGTAGGACTGCATCGACGTGGGACGTCTGGAGGGGCGTCGGCAGTGAGATGGCGTCGGGTGTGCGACCCCTCCCGGACGCCCCGCCGGCGGCGGTTGGGCCGGGACATCCGAAGCCCGGGGACGGGTCAGCACTCCACCCGTAGCCCGTCGCGGGCGAACCGTACGTCGCCGTCGAATCGCTCCGCGATCGAGGCCAGCATGTCGTCGTGGCGACCCTCGGTGTGCGGATAGAGGTGTGTCAGATAGACGCGACCGTAGTCGTGGCCGGCGAGAGCGTCGCCGAGTCGCGACGGTGTCGGGTGGTTCGATACGTCCACGTCGTCGGGGAAGGAGCAGTCGTGGACGAACAGCGCCGATCCGTCGGCGAAGGCGGCCAGGCCCTCGAACGCTTCTGTGTCGCCGCCGATCGTTAGGTCGCCCGCGTCGCCGGTGAACCGGTAAGCGAGACCGTCGACCGAGTGGCGCGTCTCGTGGGCGCGCACCTCGAAGCCGGCGACCGAGAACTCGTGGGCGCCCACCTCTCGAACCCGGAGGTCGATTCGGCCGTCGAGGTAGTCGAACGCGGCCAGAAGATCGTCCACGAGCGCCTTCGTCCCGTGGGGACCGACGACTTCGAGTGCCGTCTCGCCGGCCAGCCACCGCGCCTTCGCGAGCGCCAGGAGGTCGGAGACGTGATCCAAGTGGCGATGCGTCAGCAGGACGGTCGAGACGCCCTCGTAGCCCGCGTCGGTGCGGGCGAGGCGGTGGAGGACGCCGGCACCGCAGTCGACGAGGAGGCGTCGATCCCCCCGTTCGAGCAACAGTCCGGTCTGTACCCGGTCGGGGAGTGGCATCGCGCTCCCGGTGCCGAGGAAGGTGAGGTGCATGCCCGGCCGTGGGGTGGCCGGTCGGAAAGTGACTTCGACGGGCGCCGACCCGCGAGCGCCGGTCCCGCCGTCACCCGCGCGAGCGGATCGGAGAGAGTCAGGCCCCGTCAGGTGAAGCCGAATTCGGCGTCGACGACCTCCCCGCGAGCGAAGTTCGACCGGACGTCGGTGATCTCGACGCGGATCGTCTCGCCGAGCGACGCGTCGTCGACGAGGACGGCGAACTCCCCCACGTAGCCGACGCCGTCGCCCTCGGAGCCGAGTTCCTCGATGGCGACAACGTACGTCTCACCGGCCATGACCGGCTGGTCTGGCATGTCACTTCGTACCACGTGGAGACGGAAATAAGTCGTGGCAGTGATACATCCGGCGGTCAGGGGGCGAGGCGGTTCTTTCGGCCCTTCAGATGTTCCTCGTAGTGTTCGAAGGTGATCGGACACCACTCGGCGGCCAGATCGAGGATGGCCTCGGTCATCTCACGGATCTCCCACTGGCTGTCGGCCGCGGCACGCATGTCCGCGACGTGCATCAGCATGCGAGCGTTCATCGACATGACGATGTTGACCTCGGTGCCGATGGGGAGTACGAAGCGGGCGTCTTCGGGCGGCATTCCCAGGTCGAGGAGTTCCTGATAGGACTCCACGGAGTCACGGACCGTCTCGCGGAAGATCCGCTCGCGTTCCGCGACGGTCTCCTCGTCGACGGAGCCGGCGGACTGGTTGCGACCGATCCACTCGGGATCCGTCGCGGACGGCGGCGTCACCACCATCGCCCCCGCCTCCACCTCGGCGGGGTCGACGTCGTCGAAAGAGACGTATCGCATGCTCTGGATGTCGAAACTGACGTGCCGGTGACGCGTGATCTGCGCCATACACGAGCGGCTGACGCCCTTGATCGCGAAGGTGGCCTGCGGGTGTTCGAACGGCCCGAAGTGGCCGTGATCCAGCAGGTGACCGATCAGCGTCCGTCGCTTTTCCGCCTCGGTGTCGCCCTCGATGCTCTCCATCGCCTCCGCGAACGAGATGTCGCCGACGAACTCGGAGAGATAGTCGTTTCGCGCCGCCGTACAGATCACCCGCTCCGGATCCGGCGTGGCTTCGAGCAGTTGGACCTCCATGCTTCGGAGGCAGAACCCCCGCAACCTAAACGTATTCGTTGGGGCCAGGGTCAAGCCCCCGGAGCCGGTAGAGGCGGGCGATGACCGACATCGAGAACCTCGCGGCCGACGTGCGAGCGTTCACCAGCAACGTCTTCCTCGTGACCGGCGACCGACGGATCCTCGTCGACGCGGGCGCGAACTTCGACGTCGTGGGCGGGGTCGAGTCCCGGGTCGACGGGCTCGATGCCGTCGTCCTCACCCACACCCACCGAGACCACGTCGGCAACGTCGACGCCGTCCGGAGGGCGTTCGACGTCGAGACGTGGGGGTTCGACCCCGCCCAGTCGACCGTCGACAACGAACTCGGCGACTCGGTACGCCTCGGCGACGACGACTATTCGGTCCTCCACACGCCGGGACACAAGGACGACCACGTCTGCCTGTATGCGGACGGACCGAAGGTGTGTTTCGCTGGCGATCTGGTGTTCGCGAACGGCGCCTTCGGCCGGACGGACTTGGAGGAGGGCGATCGAGAGACGCTAGTCCGAAGCATCGACCGCCTGCTGGACACCGTCGCCCCCGACCTCGCGGTCCTGCATACGGGCCACGGGCCGAGCGTCACGGCCGACGCCTACGCGACCGTCGAGCGCGCGGGGCAGGCCGCCCGGAGGTAGCTAGTCGGTCCGCAGTCCGTAGTAGCCCGGATCGTCGTCCGTCGGCGGTTCGCCGATCACCAGGTCGTCCGCGTTGATCATCACCCACGGCACCGCCCAGTCGACGAGGACGGCCTCGGTGCCTTCGTCCACGTCGGCGTCGGGATCGAGCCCCTGTAGCAGACGCGCGATTTCCTGGATCGTGTACATCTGTTCCGGCTCCAGCAACTCCTCGGGCGTGTAGAACTCGCAGGGATAGACCCCGTCGAACGCGTCTTTCGGCCGTGGCATGGGTAACGGTAGACGGCCATCCCCGTAAACAATACCGGCCGCAGATGCCCGATCGGCCGCTACTCGAAGAACCGGCCACGGTAGAACGTCGCCAGTTCCATGTCGAAGTCGTCCAGACGAAGGATGTCAGTCTCGGAGAGGTCGTCGTACTCGGCGACGTACGCCCTGGCGTCGGCCTCCGCAGCGAACGGAAGCGGGTTGCGCTGCATGGGGTCGTTCACGCGGTCGGCGTTCGTCTCCCTGACGAACCACGCCGTCGTCGCGTCGATCAACTCCGTGGTCGTGTGATCGTGCGCCCAGACCCCCGCGAACGTCGCCCCGTCGTGAGCCGCCTCGAAGTTGCCGGGGTCGACGTGGTACGCACCCATACACCCCGACGAGCAAAAGAAGACGCGGTCGCCCGCCTCGACGGTCGACTGGGCGTTGTAGTCGGGAAACTTTCCCGATATCATGTTACAGACGGCACACGAGGCATCCTCGGGGACGGGGGCGGGATCAGTCAGGGCAGCCGTGGCCGACGTCCCCGTCGGGGTGGTCGTCGGCGTCACAGTCTCCTCGTCGCCGCTCAGACAGCCAGCGAGGCCAGTCGTCAGCGTCCCCGTGACGGCGACGAGCCGGCGCCGCGTGAGTGGCGATGTCGATCCATTCGTCATACCGGTCACTACGCAATCGTCCATCTTGTACGGTCTGGTCGGCACGTCGAAACGGTCGGTCGCGGCGTCGTCACTGGCCGTGTGGGCACCAAAGAATGGCGGATCGACCGAGTCGTCGCTTACTCGAACAGCTCGACGGCCTGCTCGTAGCGCGCGCTCGGCTCCTCCCAATCGACGACCTCGAAGAAGTTGTCGACGAAGTCGCCGCGGGCCGGACCGTAGTCGTGGTAGTAGGAGTGCTCCCAGACGTCGAGCGCGAGGATGGGGTGAGAGCCCCAGAGCGCGCCCTCGTCGTGGTTGTCGACCACGACGTTGCGGAGCTGGTTCGAGAAGCTATCGTACACCAGCAGCGCCCAACCGCTCGCGTTGCCCGCGGCGGCCTCGAATTCGCCCTTCCAGGCCTCGTAGGAGCCGAAGTCCTCCGCGATCCGGTCGGCGAGGTCACCGCTCGGTTCGTCGCCACCCTCCGGCGACATGCTGTTCCAGAACAGGTCGTGGAGGATGTGACCGCTACCGTTGTGGGTCACGTTCCGGATCGCGCCCGGCGAGGAGCCGAAGTCGCCCGCCTCGCGGTTCTCCTCGAGCGTCTCCTCGGCGCTGTTCCAGCCGTTGACGTAGCCCTGATGGTGGGTGTCGTGATGCCACGTCAGCACCTGCTCGGAGATGTGCGGTTCCAGCGCGTCGTACTCGTACGGAAGTGGGTCGAGTTCGTAGCTCATGGGTGTAGCCTCCATACTGAGGGTCGGCCGGGATGCTGTTAAGCTTTGAGGAAGCGTACGCTAACACGCCACACGGTGCGTACGCGGGTGGCTCGGCGCTCGGGGTGGTCCCGCCGGGCGGTCGACAGCGCGGTCACGTGCCTACCGAACGACGACGTCGCCCCGGCGGTCGTACTCCAGCACGTCGGCCACGCTCGCGGCCGTCTCCGCGTCCGCGAACCGCTCGATCAGGTGGAGCGCCAGATCCAGCCCCGAGGTGATCCCGCCGGCGGTCACCACGTCGCCGTCGTCGACGACGCGGGCGTCGACCACCGTCGCGTCCGTCGCCCGCAGGTCGTCGAGCGCCCCGCGGTGGGTGACCGCGGGGCGACCGTCGAGGAGTCCGGCGCGAGCGAGGAGCATCCCTCCGGTACACACGGCGGCGAGCGTCGTCCCGGCGTCGTGGACGCGAGCCAGCGCGTCGTGGACGACGCCACGTTCGGCCTCGGCCCACGCCCCCTCTGATCGACGGTCGTTCCACCCGCCCCCGGGGACGACGAGGAGGTCCGGCGGCTCGTCGATCCGGAGAATCCCGTCGGGGGCGATCCGGAGACCGTGGGCCGCCGTCACGCGTCCGGTCCCACGCTCCTCGAGCGTGACGAGCGAGGTTTCCAGGGGAGCCCCCTCGTCGGCGGCCATCTCGAAGGCCTCGAACGGGCCGACCGCGTCCAGTTCGTCGACCCCGTCGTAGACGAGTATCGCGATGGTCGTCACGTCCGGACCGAGGACCCGAGCGACCATAGACCTACGCCCCGGCCCGGAGTATATGTCCGCGGCCGCCGAAGACGACGCCATGGCGACGATCAAGGACAGCGTCCACGACCACATCGAGGTGACGGGCGTCGCCGAGGCGCTCTTGGACACGCCGGCGATGCAGCGGCTCCGTCGGATCCGCCAGCTCGGGACCGTCTCGCTGGTCTACCCGTCCGCCAACCACACGCGGTTCGAACACAGTCTCGGGGTCTATCACCTCGCCTCGGAGGCGCTCGACCACCTCGGCGTCGCGGGGCAGACGGCCGAACGGATCCGCGCCGCCGCCCTCCTGCACGACGTGGGGCACCCACCGTTCAGCCACAACGTCGAACGTCTGCTCTACCGGTACACGGGAAAGTACCACGACGACGTGACCGACCTCATCGCGAGCGGACAAGTGGGCGCGGTTCTCCGGGAGCACGACCTCGATCCGGCGGCCGTCGCGGCCCTCGTGGCCGGCGAGGGCCGATACGGCCAACTCGTCTCCGGCGAACTGGACGTGGATCGGATGGATTACCTGGTTCGCGACGCCCACCACACTGGCGTGCCGTACGGAACCATCGACCACGGTCGGCTGATCCGGGAACTCGCCTTTCGGGACGGCGAACTCGTCATCGGCGAGGGAAACGTCCAGACCGCCGAGAGCCTCCTACTCGCCCGGGCGCTGATGAACCCGACGGTCTACCAACACCACGTCGCGCGCATCGGCAAGGCGATGCTCCGGCGGGCGACCGAGCGACTCGTCGAGGACGCCGACTACGACCCCGGGACCGTGCGTCGCTGGGACGACGCCGACCTGTTGGTCGCGCTCCGGCGGACGGACGCCACCGCCGACCTGGCGGACCGTCTCTCGACGCGTGACCTCTACAAGCGGGCAGTGTGGGCCGAACTCGACGACGTCCCCGACTCGTTGCGCGAGGCAGACCACGAGCGAATCGGAGACCTCGAACGCGAGGTGGCGGCGGGAGCCGACCTGGATCCAGGATCGGTGATCGTCGACGTGCCGCCGCCGCCGGAGATTCGCGAGTCGTCGTCACGGGTCGTCGTCAACGGCGAGATCCGTCGGCTGGACCGGCAGTCACCGCTGGTGTCCGCGCTCCGGACCGCCGGTCGCAACCAGTGGCGCCTCGGGGTCTACGCCCCGGCCGAGGCCGTCGACCGCGTAGGTCGGACGGCCGCCCGGACGCTCGGACTCGACGTCGACGGCGCACTCGTCTCGGAAGTCCGCCGTGGTCTCGACGCGACGCTCGACGAGTTCGGGTAGTTTCAAGACCCGCGCACGCCCCACTGGACGTATGCAAATCGAGGGTATCGTCCTCCGGGGTCGCGGGTTCGACCCGGTCGAGGGCCGGGTCGTCGTCGAGGACGGCGAGATCGTCGCCGTCGAGGAGACGACCACCGACAGCGACGACATCGTCTGTCCGGCGTTCGTCAACGCCCACACGCACCTCGGCGACTCCATCGCCAAGGAGGCCGGTAGCGGCCTCTCGCTCGACGAACTCGTGGCGCCCCCGGACGGCCTCAAACACCGCCTCCTCCGGGCGGCCACCGACGCCGAAAAGATCACCGCCATGCGTCGGTCGCTCCGCTTCATGCAGCGGTCCGGCACGACCGCGACCGTCGAGTTCCGGGAAGGTGGCGCCGACGGCGTCCGGGCCATCCGGCGCGCGCTCGACGGCCTCGACGTCGACGCGGTCGTCCTCGGTCGCGAGACGGTGGCGGCGATGCACGAGTCCGACGGCTTCGGCGCAAGCGGCGCCCGCGACGCCGACTTCACGAGCGAACGCGCCGCGACCCGCGAGGCCGGCAAACCGTTCGGCATCCACGCCGGCGAGCGAGATCCGACCGACCTCACCCCGGCGCTCGACCTCGATCCCACCTTCCTCGTTCACGTCGTCCACCCCGAACCGGACCACCTCGACCGGATCGAACGCGAGGGCGTCCCCGTGGTCGTCTGCCCGCGGTCGAACCTCGTCACCGGCGTGGGAACCCCGCCCATCGCCGACCTGCTCGACCGGACGAGCGTCGCGCTGGGGACGGACAACGTCATGCTCAACAGCCCCTCGATGTTTCGCGAGATGGAGTTCGCCGCGAAGGTCGGCGGCGTCGACGCCCGCGACGTCCTGCGGATGGCGACGGTCGCCGGCGCCGACCTCGTCGGCCTCGACTGCGGGGTGATCGAACCCGGCCGCCCGGCGAAACTGCTCGTCCTCGACGGCGACTCCGACAACCTCGCCGGCGTCCGCGACCCCGTCCGAGCGGTCGTCCGTCGGGCAGGGGTCGACGACGTCCAGCGGGTCGTCCTGTAGTCGCCGCTCAGTCGGGGGTGCGCCGCAACACCGCTTCGGGGAACTCAGCCTGCCACTCCTCGTTGTCGGCCGCCGCGACCTCGTAGATCCGTTCGAGTTCCGACACCGGGTCCTCGTGATCGTCGACCCTGAGGTCGTTCTGCAGGGCCGGCGTGTCGGGGTGGTAGACCTTGAGCGCCGCGCTCTGGGCGGTCTCGGCGCGCTTGTCGCCGCCGGCCTCCTCCCCGGCGCGGAGCGCCGAGAGCAACTGCTCGGCGAGGGACACCTCGGAATCGGCCGCCTCGAACGCCGTCGCGACGGCGTCGACGACCCGCTCGCCGACCAACATGTTGCCCGCGACGGTGAAGTCGTCACGTTCGAGGGCGCCGTACCAATCGACGCAGTCGTCGCCGGAGAACGCGACCGTGTTCCCCCAGCGGTCGACGCCGTGGACCTGTCGCACCGCGGCGTCGTCGTCCTTGTCCAGCAGGGTCTCGACCGCGTCGTCGACGCTCGCACCCTCGTCCATGAGGCGGGTCGCCTTCACGCCCAGCGGGACGCTGACGAGCGACTGCGTGCTCACGACGCCGTTCGTCGAGAGGAAGGGGGCCAGCGAGCCGACGGCCGGGGCCTTGGTCGCGATCGCGACGCCGTGGACGCCGTTCCGTGTCGCACAGATCGAGTACGTCATCGGTTACCAGATCTCCTTGGCTCTGAACTCGCGGATCGTGTACGCGATGATGATGATGCTCACGACGACGGCCCCGGCGATGCCGAGGCCGACGACGGCGACGAAGAACTGCTGGCTCACCGTCAGCGGGAGGGGGAGCGGGAGCACGCTCACTCACCCCCCTCGGGCGCCGAGCGCCCGGCCCGCTGGAGCTTTCGCCAGTCGAACTCGCTCGGCCAGACGACCGTGCTGCCGGCGGTGATGAGAAACGACAGCCACCCGCTGGCGATGATCCCCTGGAGGTTGCCGACGGTGAAGTACACCGCGTAGCCGCCGACGATGGCGACGAGTGCGGCGACGAACGCGCCGGTCGGGTTCGTCTTCTCCGACCAGAGGCCGAGCACGATCGGGAAGATGAACGCCGCGTTGATCACGCCGAGGAAGATCAGCATCTGGAGCATCGTCAGGATCCGCGGCAGACTCAACAGGAGGCCGAGGACCCCGACGACGACGGTGAGGTACTTGCCGTACTGCAGGCTCTCGTCGTCGGTGACGCCCTCCTTGACGCGGGGGAGGAGGTCGTGCATCAGGAGCGTGGCGAGCGCGTTGATGCTCGCCGCCGTCGTCGAGGCGAGCGCGCTCCAGACGGCGACCAGGAACAGCCAGCCGGCGAACTGGCCGCCGTACACCTGCGCGACCAGCGGAGCGACCTGGTTGATCTGCTCCGGTTCCCGCCCGAAGGCGAGCGCGACGAACGCGAGGCTCGCGACGGCCAGGGGGACCAGCGCCCACCCGATGCCGCTCAGCATGAACATCTTGAGGACGTCCTCCTGGCGGATCGCGTACGCGCGCTGCCAGAAGGTGTTGTCCATGAACACCTCGCCGATGCCGAAGAAGGCGCCGCCGAACATGAACAGGAGCGCCGCCTGGTTGGTGAGGTTCAGGCTCGACGGGGCGTTTTCGAGCATGCCGTTCTGACATCCTCCCACGACTGAAGTCGTGGGGTTCCACGGTCACAGACCGTGCCCACGACGGAGAGGTTCCCCACTCGCGTCGTTCGGTGGGGTTGTGGGCCGTGCCAGTCCGGCCCCCGACTCGGATAGCGGGCTTCATCTACCGCCGCGCTGGCGTGCATATCCTTACCCGAGACTCGGTAGCACAACCGACGATACGAACCGTGGTAGTTGTTTCGGCTGTTGTCGGATTCATCCCACGGCTGAAGCCGTGGGCTTTCTCCTTGAACCGCTGTAAACCGGCGTGAAGCCCACCTGGAAGTAGACGAGCGGCGGGACCACGATGGCCACGACCAGGATCAACAGCACCTGGAAGTAGGCGACGCCGGCGACGCTTCGGAAGCCGCCGAAATACGAGTAGGTGATCACGACGGCGAAGGTGAGGACGACCGAGACCATGTACGGAATCTCGAAGATCTGTTCGAGGAGGACGCCCCCACCGATGCCCTGTGTCACGATGAGTCCGAGGACGTAGACGATCAACAGGGCGATGAACAGGTAGTAGTTCTTGCCGTCGTAGCGGGTCCCGTAGTAGTCCCCGACCGACTTGCCGTGGGGGATCACCTGGTGGATGCGCTTCGAGAGGAAGCCGAACAGGACCACCCCGCTGCCGCCGATGAGCGCGTAACCCAGGGCGCCCGTGATCCCGAAGTTGTACGCGCTCTCCGGGGCCGCGAGCATCGTGTTCCCCGTGATCCAGAACGCGAGCAGCGACGTCATTCCGAAGGCGACGCCCAACTTGCCGCTGCCGACGATGTACTCGTCGGCGCCCTCCACGCGACGTGAGAAGTACCAGCCGGCACCGATGAACACCAGCCCCAAGACGAGGACGATGCCGACGTTGATCCAGGGTAGTGCCATGAGTCAGTTCGAGGTGGATTGGTCGTCCGCGAGGCCGGTATCCCCGGTGCTTTCGTCCTCGATACTCGGCGGATGTCTCGTGCCGTAGACGCCGAAGTACGGCGCGACCAGCAACCCAGTCAACACCAGCAACAGCCCGATCGCGAGGTAGACCCAGGTCATGGTCGATACCAGTGCCATAGTACAGGACCTCGTGGCGTGTCTCGACGTATATAGCTTATTAATGTTTGATATGAAAAACGACGGGTAGAGCAACTAAATCCCAGATATACTTGTATTTCAAAAATTATTTTTCTCTTAGAGTTATATAGAAAACTACGCTGGAGTTAGAAAAATGAAACGCAAATGACGGCCAGTCGGAATTCGAGTCGATAAATGACAATACGGAAATTTCGTTTTACATAATCCGGAACAGCGATCCGGCGCCCTCACGACGGCTCGGCGGTAGCGAGGCGTGCGAGCGCGGCCGCGAGAACCCGGGTCGCGCGGGCGCAGTCCGTCCAGTCGGTCCACTCCCGAGGGTTGTGGGAGATGCCGTCCCGCGACGGCGCAAAGAGGAGTCCGGCGTCGGTCACCCGCGCGACTTCCATGGTGTCGTGACCGGCGCCCGAGTGGAGGTCCATCGTCTCGACGCCGCTTCGGTCCCCGCCGGCGTGGATCGCCGCCCGGCAGCGGTCGGACATGTCGACCGGTCGGATGTCGACGTACCGATCCAGCCGCGTCTCGACGCCGCGCTGGCGTTCGATGCGGGCGAGGCTCTCCCGGGCCCGCCGGACGAGATACGCCATCGACGACGCCTCCACGTCGCGGATGTCGAGGCCGAGTCGGACGTGCCCGGGGACGACGTTGGGGCCGTTGGGCGAGAGGTCGACCCTGCCGACGGTGGCGACGGCCGTGTCGCTCGCCGTCTCGACCACCTCGTTGGCGGCGTCCTCGACGTCGAGTGCGAACTCGGCGGCGCCGAGGAAGGCGTCCCGTCGACGGTCCATCGGCGTCGTTCCGGCGTGGTTCGCCTCGCCGTCGATGTCGATCCGACAGTGGGTGATGCCGGTGACCGAGGTGACGACGCCGACGGGGACGTTTCGCTCCTCGAGGCGGGTCCCCTGTTCGACGTGGAGTTCGAGCCACGCGTCCCACGCCGCCGCGTCGAGTCGGTCCGTCCCGCGGTAGCCGATGGCCGAGAGCACGTCGGCCAGTCGCTCCCCCCGGTCGTCGGTCAGGTCGAGCGCCTCGTCGACCGACAGCGCGCCGGTCGCGACCTTCGAGCCGAGGAGTGGCGTGTCGAACCGGTGGCCCTCCTCCTCGGTGAACGACACCACGTCGACGGGACGGGCCGGTTCGACGTCCGCCTCCTGCATCGCTCGAACCGCCTCGAGGGCGGCGTAGACGCCAAGCGGTCCGTCGAAGATGCCGCCCTCGGGAACGGAATCGAGGTGGCTCCCCGCGGCGACGGGCGGGGCGTCCGGGTCGGCGCTCGCCGGGTGCCAGCGGCCGACGACGTTCCCCACCGCGTCGACGCTCACGGAGAGGCCCGCCGATTCGAGTCGCGCGACGAGATACTCCCGCGCCCGCTCGTCGGCCTCGCTCCCGGTTGGTACCGTCCGGCCGTGGCCCCGGTCGACGTCGATGGCACCGAACTCCCCGGTCGATTCGATGTCGTCACGGAGACGGTCGACACTGACCTCCATACCTCGTGGTTCATTTCCAAAATTATCAATCTGTGGCCTCTTACCCGCCGATTTCGGGGTTCCCGATTGTCAGCATCTCGGGCCGCGGAGGCCGGCCGTACGGTCCGGATTCGCCCGCCCTCGGCGCGGCGACCCGCCGCCGTCGGGTGACGCCGTGGGCGACGGCGGCGTGACATATCTCGACAGCGGGATCGGTGATCCGGGGGCGTCGTAACGGCGTCTCGGCCACGGCATGCAAACGTCTAACACGGAGTGTGCACCTAGAGGCGGTATGTCCACCCCGCTCGACGGCGACGAGCCGTCTCGCCTGTTGAAGACGGCCGCGACCACCCTCGACGTGCTCGACGCGCTCAAGGAGACCGGCGGCACGACCGCCGCCGAACTCGCGGAGCGGCTCGACCTCTCGGAGACGACGACGTACAACCAGCTCACCACCCTCCGCGAACACGAGTTCGTCGTCAAGGACGGCACGGAGTACCGGTTGAGCGGGAAACACCTCCTCTTCGGCGAGCAGGTCCGCCAGGGGAACGCCCTCTACCAGCACGGCCGGGAGGAACTTGAGGAAATCGCGGCCCAGACCGGGGAGTACGCCCAACTGGTCATCGAACAGTTCGGCCGGGGGATCATCGTCTACGAGACGCGGGGCGACGACGCCATCGGCGAGGCCTTCCAGGCCCGGCTCCAGCAGGAGGCGTTCGACCTCCACTACACCGCGGCCGGGAAGGCCATCCTCGCACACCTCCCGGACGCCCGGGTCGGGGAGATCATCGCCGATCACGGCCTGACGGGACGGACCGCCCAGACGATCACCGACCGGGACCGTCTCCGGGAGGAGTTGGCCGAGATCCGGGAGCGGGGCTACGCGTTCAACGACGAGGAACAGGTGGAGGGGCTCCGCGTCGTCGGCGCCCCGATCCGCGGCCCCGAGGGGGAGGTGCTGGGTGCCCTGAGCGTCTCCGGGCCGACGAGCCGGATGCAGGACGAGCGGTACCACGAGGAGCTCCCGCGGCTGGTGACCAAGACGGCGAACCTGATCGAGGTCAACATCAACATGGCCCGGCGGAGCGAGCCGGCGTGAGCGGGGGCGGCCGACGGGGCGGTCGCGAGCGACGACGAAGCGCCACAGGTCGCGTTAACTTTGGCATCGATTCCACCAGACAGCGAGGGCTTGGAGCCACGATTCTGCTGTCGTCGGCTCCACGTGGCTGAACGTATTTGAAAACGAAGAGGTTCGTCGTTTTATCTCACGAAAGAGACGTTCGACGGCATTCCGATTGCCATGGCGTTCGTATCTGCAATCGAGGCCGTGTCGATCGAGGGCAGTTTGGAGCCATTGAGCATCGTCGACGAGAAACACGGCGGTTTCGACGTCGTGTTTCTCGCGCAATTCGCTCAGGAAGATTTCGGTTAAACCAGTCGTATACGTGCTAAAAAGCCGTATGTGAAGGAATGTGTTTGTTTCAGGATCGATGGCGGCGTACAGCCAGTATTGCTGATCGTTGATTCGAATCACGGTTTCGTCGAGCGCAACGTGATTCGGGCTCGCACCGCCTTCGGGCTGTAGATCGGCCTTCTGTACCCAGTTGTGGACGGCCGTTCGAGAGCGTTCGACACCCAACCTCTCAAGAATCGAGATGGTATTCGAAAGTGATAGTCCTGCCACGTGCATCTGAATACCGAGTCGCATCGCGAACTCGGGTGTCCGCTGACGCTCCACAAAATCTAATTCGATCCAGTCGCTACCGTCGCTGAGGCGTGTGATTTCGGGCATAGAGCACTACGAAATCACCACGCCTCACTCTTCACGCTTAACTTGACACGACTGCGCCACACGGGTCAAGAGTTATGTACTGAGCTGTGGTACCATTGAACATGGTCGCGTACGATCGCATTCTCGTCCCGACCGACGGCTCCGACGGCGTCGAGCGGGCCATCGAACACGCCGTCGAGGTGGCGACGATTCACGGCGCGACCGTCCACGGACTCTACGTCCTCAACTCCGACGCCTACGCGGGGCTGGCGATGGAGTCGTCCTGGGAGAGCGTCGACAGCCTGCTCCGGGAGGACGCGGAGACGGCCGTCGCCCGGGTTCGGGAGATCGCGACCGAACGCTCGGAGACGGACGGGACCGCCGTCCCCGTACAGACGGCGGTGGTGGAGGGGAAGCCGAGCCGCGAGATCGTCCGCTACGCCGAGAACCAGGACTGCGACCTCGTCGTGATGGGAACGCACGGCCGCGGCGGCCTCGACCGACTCCTCCTCGGGAGCGTCGCCGAATCCGTCATCCGCGCCTCGTCGATCCCGGTGACGACCGTCCCCGTCGAGGCATAGCGCGACGGTCGGCTGTGCGACGACGTCAATTACCATCGGCGGGCCGCAGGTGCTCGCAGTCGCCCGCGTGGACGGTCCGCTCGCCGTCGTCGGTCCGGACGACGAGCGCGCCCGGAGACTCGACGTCGACGGCCTTCCCCTCGACGGTCCCGCCGGGCGTCTCGACGCGGACTGCACGGCCCAGTGTGACGGCGTGGTCGCGCCACGCGGGAAGAACCTCGTCCGGGTCGAGACCGTGGAACGTCTCGACCACCCGCTGACAGAAGCGCCGGCGGTCGGCAACGCCCCCCTCGGCGCGCACGCTCGTCGCCGTCCCGGGGAGGTCGGACGCGGCGACGTCGACGTTCGCACCCACGCCGACGATCAGCCAGGACACCCGATCGGCCTCCCCTTCCATCTCCGTCAGGACCCCCGCGAGCTTTCGCTCCGACCCGGCGACCAACACGTCGTTGGGCCACTTGATGACCGCATCGACCTCCGCTTCCCGACAGGCGCGGGTCACGGCTACCGCGGCCGCGAGGGTAAAAATCGGGACGTGTGCTGGCGGGCGATCCGGCCGGACGAGGAGGCTCGCGTAGACGCCGCCCGGCGGAGAGGCCCAGGCGCGGTCGAGTCGTCCCCGGCCGCCGGTCTGTTCGCCCGCGACGACCAGTCGGTCGGTCGCCCCCTCGACGGCGCGTTCGCGCGCCCGGTCGTTCGTGCTCGGGAGTCGGTCGTGGTACTCGACGGCGTAGGGGGCGTCGAGCCCGTAGGCGATGGCGTCGCCGCCGTAGTCGGGGACCGACCGAACGGCGTAGCCGTCGGCGCCGCTCTCGACGTCGAACCCCGCCGCCCGGAGCGCCTCGACCTGTTTCCAGACCGCCGCCCGCGAGACGCCGAGGCGGTCCGCGAGCGTCGGCCCCGACACCGGCCCGTCGGCGCCGGCGAGGGCGTCGAGCAGGCGACGCCGGGTGTCGGTCATTCCAGCACGACGAGCGGGTCACCCATGTCGACGCTCTCGCCCTCGCTCACCAGCACCTCGGCGACGGTGCCGCCGCTCTCGGCGACGACGTCGTTTTCCATCTTCATCGCTTCGAGGACGAGCACCACGTCGCCGGCCGCCACCTCGTCGCCGGCCACGACTTCGACCGAGAGGATGGTTCCCTGCATCTCGGCGTCGATACGTTCGCCCTCGCCCGCCGTGACCGCGCCATCGGCGTCGTCGTCGGTGGCGACGTCGGGGCGTCCCATCCCGCTATCGTCGTTCGCGCCGCCCCCCGTAGGGATGGCGGGGGCTCCCCGTTCTTCGAGGTTCACCTCGAAGCGCTTGCCGTTGACCTCGACGGTGAACTCGCGTTCGCTCACCTCCTCGTCGTCCCCGTCGGCGTCCGTGTCGTCGGCCGGCCCCCACCGCTCGACCGCGCGGTCGATCCGCTCGGGATCGAGTTCCTCGTCCAGATAGTTCGTCGTGTGGGTGCCCGCGGTGAACCGTTCGTCCGTCACCATCAGCCGGTGGAAGGGGATGATGGTGTGGAAGCCCTCGACGTCGAACTCCCGGAGGGCGCGTTCGGCCCGCGCGAGACACTCCTCGCGGTCGCTCGCGTCGACGATCAGTTTCGCGATCATGGAGTCGTAATCACCGCCGATATCGTCGCCTTGGCGCACGGCGTCGTCGACACGGACGCCGATCCCGCCCGCGGGGTCGTACGTCGTCAGGCGTCCGGTGGCGGGCGCGAAGTCGTTGGCGGCGTTCTCGGCGTTGATGCGGAACTCCATCGCGTGGCCCTCGATCTCCACGTCCTCCTGAGCGAAGCCGATCTCGGTGCCCGCGGCGACACGGAGTTGCTCCTTGACGATGTCGATCCCCGTGATCTCTTCGGTGACCGGGTGTTCGACCTGAATGCGGGTGTTCACTTCGAGGAAGTAGAACTCGCCGTCCTCGACCAGGAACTCCACGGTGCCGGCGTTCGTGTAGTCCGTGTCGGCGATTCCCTGCCGGGCCGCGTCGCCGATCCGTTCGCGCAGGTCGTCGGTCAGCGCCGGACTCGGCCCCTCCTCGATTACCTTCTGGTGGCGGCGCTGGAGCGAACAGTCCCGTTCGCCGAGGTGACGGACGTTGCCGTGGTGGTCGGCGATGATCTGCACCTCGATGTGTCGCGGGGCGTCGAGATACCGCTCCAAGTAGATGGAGTCGTTGTCGAAGTAGGCCTCGCCCTCGCGTTTGGCCGCCTCGAACTGCTCTTCGATCTCGTCTTCGTGTTCGACGATCTTCATGCCCCGGCCGCCGCCACCCCCCTCCGCCTTGATCGCGATCGGATAGCCGTGTTCCTCGGCGAACTGCGCGACCTCCGTAGGCTCTTCGATGGGGTCGGTCGTCCCCGGGACGACGGGGACGCCCGCAGCGTCCATCACGCGCCGGGCCTTCGTCTTCTCGCCGAGACGCTCCATCGCCTCGGGCGGGGGACCGATCCACGTGATCTCGCTCTCCGCGACGCGTGCCGCGAAGTCGGCGTTCTCCGCCATGAACCCGTAGCCCGGGTGGATCGCGTCCGCGTCGGCCTTCCGGGCCGCGTCCAGGACGGCCTCCTGGTCGAGATACGAGTCCGCCGCGCGGGCCGGACCGACGTTGTACGCCTCGTCGGCGTATCGGACGTGGCCGGCGTGTTTGTCGGCCTCGCTGTACACCGCCACGGTCCGAACGCCCAACTCCTCACAGGCACGCATCACTCGCACCGCGATCTCGCCGCGGTTGGCGACGAGAACTTTGCGGAACATATCCCCCCTTACAGGCGATTCCCCCGTTAGTGTATCGGTGGACCGACCGGCCCGCGACGCCGCGACGACTGTTCCGGTTCGGAACTGATAGCTACTATTGTCTGACGAACGATGAATTGTTCGACCATTTTGGGGTAAAAAGTGACCGATTCGACGGGTCGATCCGATCCCGGGAGCGGCGGCGAATCCAAACCGCCTTATGTGAGTGAGCCGCACGGAGACCCATGACAGTACGAGTCGGTATCCTCGGTGCGACCGGCGCAGTCGGACAGCGTTTCATCCAGCTCCTCGACGATCACCCGACGTTCGAACTCGCGGCGCTCACCGCCAGCGAGGACAGCGCCGGCGAGCCGTACCGCGAGGCCGCGAAGTGGCGGGTCGACTCTCCCATACCGGTCGACGTGGCCGAGATGACGGTCCGACGGACCGAACCGGACGCCGTGCCGGACGACGTCGACCTGCTGTTCTCGTCGCTCCCGTCGAGCGTCGCCGTCGACGTCGAGGAGGACTTCGCCCGCGAGGGCTACGTCATCTCCTCGAACTCCTCGAACGACCGCCTCGCGGAGGACGTGCCGTTGACGATTCCGGAGATCAACCCGGGTCACCTCGACTTGCTCGAAGTCCAGCGCGACGAACGCGGCTGGGACGGGGCCCTCGTGAAGAACCCGAACTGTTCGACCATCACCATGATTCCGCCGCTAGCCGCCATCGACGAGTTCGGGCTCGAACGCGTCGACGTGTCGACGCTGCAAGCCGTCTCGGGGGCCGGCTACTCCGGGGTCACCTCCATGGAGATCATCGACAACGTCCTCCCCCACATCGGCGGCGAGGAAGACAAGATGGAAACAGAGAGTCGGAAGCTCCTCGGCGACTTCGACGGGGCGGAACTCTCGTGGCACGACGTGGACGTCTCGGCCTCGTGTAACCGCGTTCCGACCCTCGACGGCCACCTGGAGAACCTCTTCGTTGACCTCGCGGACGACCCCGATCCGGGCGAGGTGGCGGACGCGATGCGGGAGTTCCCGGGCATCGACCTCCCGAGTGCGCCCAACCAACTCATCCACGTCTTCGACGACCCCGAACGCCCCCAGCCCCGTCTGGACCGGATGCGCGGCCAGGGCATGCAGATCTGTGTCGGCGGCGTGCAGTCGATCACCCACGGCGTGAAGTTCGACTGCCTCGCTCACAACACCGTCCGCGGCGCCGCGGGAGCGAGCCTCCTGAACGGCGAACTCCTCGTCGAGAACGGCTACCTCTGAGCCCGCTCCTCCGACCGGCTCGCTCGCCAACACTGTATTGACCGTTCCGGAGACGGGCCGAGACGAAATGCCGCCCCTCCTCGTCAAGCATCTCGACGACGTCGCGCCGAAGGGGAGGATCATCCGCCGTATCCACGACGAACTGGTGTTGCAGGAACTCGGACGCGAGTATCTGGAGGGCCCGTTTCGGGGAGGCCGGGTGGTACTGCACGATACACCAGTTCGAGAAGGCGATCTGTGTCCACTACGCACGCGGCGAGTTCTCGGGAGCTTTCGTCTCCATCGACAGCGGTGCGGGCGTCGACCTCGATGCGATCGCGGAAACCTGCCACGACCACGTGTCGTGAGTCCGGGGGACGGCCGCTCACTCCAGCAACCGCGCCTCGGTGAACGACAGGTAGGCGAAAACGGAGATCGCGAGCAACAACATCCCCGCCATCATGAACACGCCTTCGTAGATGAACTTCAGGACGAGTACCACGGCGGCGACGATGACCGTCCGAAAGAGCAGGGAACTGAGCAGGACGGTGAGCGACCCCGTCACAGCACCGCTTGGTGCCCGACAGTCAAAAAATCGCCGCTCACACCCCACGAATAGCCGATCGTAGTAGTTCCACGATCACACACAATTATTTATTCTCAGGACGCCTATGGGTGGGTATGGAACGAAACGTCGGTGGAGTCGACCGTCTCGCACGACTCGTCGGTGGACCGATCGTGGCTCTGCTCGGGATCGGCGCCCTCGTCGGCGTGCTTCCGGCGAGCCAGGTCGTCGGCGTCGGCCTGTTCGTCGTCGGGATCGTGTTGCTGGCCACGGGCGTCACCCGGCGGTGTCTCGTCCACCGGCTGCTCGGGATCGACACGTGTTCACGCCGCTGAACGTCGGGTGGTCGGAAACCCGACGTCGAGAGGCCTCTACGTTCTAGGGGTCTGAAAACGCTCATAACCCTGCCCACTCGTCTGACAGTATGGGTACGGACGACGGATCGGAGACGGAGGGGGGCAGCGGCGACGAGAGTGAAGGTAACGACGACCGTTCCCCATCGGAGATCGGCGTCGGCGACGGCCGGGAGAAACACCTCCGCGTCGTGACGAAGTCGGGCAAGGAGATCGACCACGACGAGGTGTATCTCCGGCACACGGAGACGGAGTATCTCGTCTCGTCGGATCCCGAGTTCCCGGCCGCCGAGACGACTCGTTACCGAAAGGAGGATCTCCTCCTCGCGACGGTCACCCAGCACCACTCGAACTGCTTCATCACCACCGCGACCGCCGGAGAGGGGCCGACGCTCGACTCTCTGCGGGACTTTCGCGCCGACGTGATGGCACCGACGCCCGTGGGGTGTGCCCTCCTCCGGGCCTACGAGGCGATCAGCCCCCCCATCGCGGCGACGCTCGGTCGCCATCCCGACGCCACGTCGACTGCCGTGGTCCGCGGCCTGGTCGACCGGTGTGGATCGCTCGCCGACCGGCGGCGGACGACCGAACTGGTGATCACGCGGACGGGGCTGTCGGTGCTCCTTGTCGCCCTCTACGTCGTGGGCGTGGGACTCGCGGCGCTCGCCCACGGATGGCTGCGTGGCAACGAACTCGTCCGGTCGAACGCCGGCGGGATCAACTGAAAAAGCGTGTGACGTTCTCGCGGGGATCGAAGCCGGAGCCGGACTCGACGACCACGTCGAGCGGACGGCCCGCCCCCACGTCCCGGAGGTCCGCTGCGAGGCCGTCGGGGTCGTCGTCCTCGTGGAGGCGGAACGCGTGCGACCGGGCCGTCTCGTCGGCCGGATAGACGGTGAGCTTCGGCCGGCCGAAGTAGCCACCACGATGGAGGACGACCCGATCGATCGCCTCGTAGTTCAACCAGTAGACGGTGTCGGCCTGTAACAACACCTCGTCGAGGCCGTGGACGTCGTACACCTCCTGCATCGCCCCCGCCTCGCGTCGGTGTTTCTTCGTTCCTAGCCCGAACATCGGGGTGATGTAGCTGTACTCGGCGATGTGGAGGCCGTCGCTCGCGAAGAATAGATCGGCGAGACGCAAGGGGAAGGAGCCGGCCATCCCGAAGTGGACGTGGAGTTCGGTCTCGATGTCGGTCGACGGCAGGTCCTCGAACTCCTCGACGTCGACCGTCTCGGCGTCAGACGCCATTGGCACCCCCACCTTCCGTGCGGTACCCCATGTAGGCAAACAGGAACGCGCCCAGGACGAAGAGTCCCCCGGTGATACCGTCTATCTCCATGATCGCGTAGATGCCGACGGCGAGACCGACGACGGCGGTGGCGACGGAGGCGCGCAGGCGGAGGGAGTACGACTCAGTCGGCTCTCCGGTGTGGTCGTCGATGTGGTCCTGTCCGACCCGCCGTTCGGCGACGTACGTGACGATCATCACGGCGAGGCTCACGACCACGATGGCGGTGCGTGCGCCCGGGGAGAGTTCCGTCCCGTAGGCCCGCTGTAACAGGAGCGGGATGCCGATGGCGATCAGGCCACCGAGATAGACCAAGAGTCGATAAGTGACCAAGAACCGCATGAGGGTCCCGAAAGGACGGCCCCGAGACTCCGTTTGGGATGTCATACCGTCCCGTTGACGACGCCAACAAATAAAAACGGTTGCTCGGTGGTCGGCGTTACGACAGGAAGCCTCTGGCGGTGTCCGCCCCGTCGACGGTGCCCGAGGCGTTCATCTTGGCGGTCGCCGAGCGGTACATCGTGTAGATCTGTACGACGAGTGCGAAGACCCACAGTGCGTAGCCGGCCGGTCCGCTCCCGACGACGCCGACCGTGGTCGAGAACGCCGGGAAGTTGAGCCCGTAGGCTTCCGGCGAGGTGAGTACACCACCGATCAGTAACACGGTGAAGTACCCGAAGAAGCCGGTCGCCCACCACATCGCGATGATGCGACCCCACCCGGGCTGGGTGTGTTCGGGCAGTCGAGTCGTGTTCAGAATGGTGACGAGCGCGTTGTACGGCCACATCATCGCACCGGCGATGGCGGCACCGATGACCAGTAGGATCCACGGTTGTTGGAACTGGGCGAGGATGATGAGAATGCCCCACAGGGTAAACAGGGTGAGCAGACCGAGGAAGACCCGCGAGAGGTCCCAGCCGGCCGAACGCCCGTATCCCTCGAAGATGATGTCCACGCTGTTGCGGACGAAGGCCTCGAGGATGGCGTACTGCGTGCTAAACAGGGCGATGAAGATCACCACGTACATCAGCTGCTGCTGGACTGCACCGAGTTGCGGGATAATCACGTCGAGCCACATGTTGATGGCGCCCTGATCCGTGCCGCTGGCGTACTCGGCGGAGATCGTCATCGCGACCGTCGCGACGACGAGCAGGCCGATGACGAACGTCAGGAAATGCTCCTGCTGGGTGACCTTCCACCACTGCTTCCACCGGAGGAGGTTCTTCTCGGTCGGTTCGAACGTGAAGCCGCCGTGAACCTCTTCGGGTTCGGCACCGCGAAGTGGGTTCTTGATGCGGCCCTGGTAGGTGCCCATCCCATATCCCTTCTCGCGTGCCCAGATGCCCTGTGCGAGGTTGATGTATCCGCCGGCACCCGCGTAGGCGAGGCCGCCGAGGAACGTCGCGATGTCCATGTCCGCCGGGAGCGCGCCGAAGTTGACCGCACCGCCGGGCACGCTCGCGAACTGGCCGACCGACCCGGCGATGAAGGCCAGGATCACCGCGCCGAAGATGGCGGCGAACATCATGGCGAGTTGGGCCTTCTCGATGGCGTTGTAGAGGATGGGGCCGGCCTGGTAGCTCAGCCAGATGATGATCATCGTCGCGACGCCGATGACCGCCCAGTTCTCGCGGGGGACGATCCCGGTCCAGACGGCGAACACCTCGGATGCGCCGGCCGCCCAGCCGGGCCAGCCGACGTGGAAGAAGCCGGCTACGAGGAAAAACCACGGCCAGAAGCTGTTCATCCGGTCGAACGCCCGGAAGATGCTCTCCCCGGTGGCGATCGTCCACCGCTGAATCTCGGTGTTGATGAAAAACTGGGTGATAACGCCGACCCAGAACGCCCAGTACAGGCCCCAGCCGTTCTGGGCGACCAGGGTCGGCCAGAACATCGTCTCGCCGCTCCCGAGGGACGCGCCGAGCATGATGGCGCTCGGCCCGACGAGGTGGGATACCTTCGGGACCTTGGGCATGTCGTACTTCCGGAAGCCCCACTTGCCGTCGGTCTCCGGATACTCGCTCGTCTCGGGCGCGACGTCGAGCGCTTCGTAGTCGACGTCACGATACACCGTTGCACGATACTGCTCACCGACCTCCGCGGTCGTGTGGATGTCGTCTTTCGTCAGACCACCGTCGGTTTCGACTCGTATTTCGTCGTGGTTGTCTGTCATTGTCTCCCCTGGTTGGTTGGGATCATACTTCGTGGGTCATGCTACCATCGTCCGTCCGATCCACGTTATCCAGGTTTGTCATATCATAAATAATCATCGGTGAATGATTGTTGGAGTGTCCTTCACGTCGAAAACTGCACGGAGACGCAGCTACACGGTCCGTGGTGGGCACTCGGGGCGATCGAGATTCCGTGGAAAGAACGGACGAGCTATCAGTCGTCAGTGATTCGAACCGTCGCGCCGGCACCGCTCGGGAGGGCCGACAGGGGGGCGACGTCGGCGAGGCGAGCGACCACGTTCACGGGTGAGGCTGCCCGGGGCGTGGCGTCGGTGCTCGCCGGCGTCGGACCCCAGAACAGACACAGGGCCGAGCCCTGTGGCCAGTAGGCGATGGTTCCGGGGTCGACCGCCACACGGGGGTCCTCCGCGTCCACGTCGACGGGAACGCGAAAGTAGAGTTCGTCGCCCCAACGTGTGGCCTCCCCCTCGACGGGAAGGGCATCCGCGAGAGCCCGCCGGGTCTCGGGGCTTTCCTCGGCCCACGTGGCATCGATCTCGGTCCCGTTGACGGTGACGACGAAATCGGCTTCCGACATGGTGTCGAGGGTCGTCACGGGGAAATATATATCCTCGGGCAACCGGAGGGGAGCCGAAGCGTCGACCCGGTACGCCGTCAGTCCACCGCGGCCGCGAGTTTCTCGACCGGATGTGGGGGGTGGTCGTCGTACTCGTCGCCCAACTGTGACCGACAGGAGGCGCCCGGGGCGGTCACCTCCTCGCCCGGGCTCTCTTCGACCGCCTCGAACAGGAGGCTGCCGATGGCCTGGGAGATGTCGTAATGCTCCTCGTGGTACCCGAACGAACCGGCCATCCCACAGCAGGTCGTATCGAGCGGGTCGACCTCGTAGCCCGCACCCTGCAACACGCCGAGTGCGTGGTGGTCCTTGTTCGTCGCCTTCTGGTTGCAGTGGCCGTGGTAGGATAGGGAGGTCCGCGGGGTTTCGAACTCGACCGTGCCGGTCAGCCCGGTCACGTCGGCGTACTCCATGACGCCGTAGGCGGCGTCGGCCACCGTCTCGACGGCCGGTCCCGAGAGAAGGTCGCGGTACTCGTCCTGGAACATGACCGCGTCCGAGGGCTCGACGAACACGACCGACCAGCCGTCCTCGACGGTCTCGTGGAGCGCCGCGACGTTCTTTTCCGCGCGGTCACGACAGAGGTCGAGCATTCCCGAGGAGAAAGCCGCACGTCCCGAGGGCGCCACGTCGTCCGGGATTCGGACGAACACGTTCGCGGCCTCGAGCACCTCGACCGCCGCCTTCCCCGCGTCGGGATAGATGTAGTTGGTGTAGGTATCGGGGAAGAGCAACACCTGATCCTCGGCGTCGCTGGGGGCGACCCGACAGCGACCGCGGCGCTCGAACCACGCTTCCAGGCTCTCGCTCGCGAAGGTCGGGAGTTCCCGCTCGCGGGAGATTCCGATGGCCGCCTCCATCACGGCACGCGCACCGGGGATCTTCGGCGCGAGGTTCGAGACCGGAGACAACATCGACCCGAGCTTCGAGAGCGTGTCGATGTTGGCGAAGACGCGCTCACGGAGGCTGACGCCCTCCTCCTGGTGGTACTGGTGTTTGACCTCCGTCTTCAACTTCGCCATGTCGACGCCGGTCGGACAGTCGCTCTTACAGCCCTTGCAGCCGACACAGAGGTCCATGACTTCCTCCTGGAAACGCTCCGAGTAGATCTCGTCCTCGTCGAGTTCGCCGCTGATCGCCGCCCGGAGCAGGTTCGCGCGGCCGCGGGTGGTCTGGATCTCCTCCTCGGACGCGCGGTAGGTCGGACACATCACCTCGGAGTCCGTCTGGCGGCAGGTCCCACAGCCGTTACAGAGTTCGACGAGGTGTGAGAAGCCGCCCTCGTTCTCGAAGTCGAGGGCGGTCTGGGGTTCGACCGACTGATAGTCGGCGCCGTAGCGGAGGTTCTCCCGCATATCGGCGCCGACGCCGCGTTCGGAGTCGGGACCGACGTCCTCTGGCCCCGCCCGGTAGACGACGTTGCCCGGATGCATCTGCCAGTCGGGATCGAACGCCGTCTTCAGTTCCTTGAACGCCGTCCAGAGCTCTTCGCCGTACATCTTGGGGGTGAACTCCGTGCGCGCCATCCCGTCGCCGTGTTCGCCCGAGAACGACCCGTGGTGTTCGAGCACCAGATCGGTCACGTCCTCCGTGATCGAGTGCATCTTCTGGATCCCTTCGTCCTCTTTGAGGTTGAGGATCGGGCGGATGTGGAGCGTCCCGCTCCCGGCGTGGGCGAAGTAGGCCGCGGAGGTGCCGTGGTCCTCGAGCACCTCCTCGAACTCGAAGACGTACTCGGCCAGTTCCTCGGGGGGTACCGTCGCGTCCTCGATGAACGGGTACGGCTTGGGGTCGCCTTCCATCCCCATCAGCAGGGGGATGGCGGCCTTGCGGAGCTTCCAGATGTCGGCCTGATCCGCCTCGGTGTAGGCCTCGACGGCGTGGAAGGCGTCGCCGTTCTCGACGAAGTAGTCGTTGGTCTCGGCGATGGCCGCCTCGAAGTCGTCGACGAGTTCCGAGTCGAACTCCAACATCAGCGCGGCCGTCGTCCCCTCGGGGATCACGTCGACGTACTGGGCGTACTCCGTCGAGTCGGCGGCGAGTTGGAACACTTCGTCGTCCATCAACTCCACCGCGCCCACGTCGAACTGGAGCGCCTCGGGTACCGCCTCCATCGTCTCGACGAGGTCGTCGAAACAGTAGAGCACCAACGCCGTCTCCTCGGGCAGGGTGACGAGCGACACCTCTGCCTCGACGATGACGCCGAGGGTCCCCTCGGCGCCGACAAGGAGTTTGGAGAGGTTGATGACCTCCTCGCCCGCGTCGTTCTCGTAGATGACCTTCTGGAGGTTGTAGCCCGACACCGACCGCTTGAGGTCGGGATACTTCTCTTCGATCTCCGCCTCGTGATCTTCGACGAGTCGGCGAACCGTCTCGTAGATGTCCGCTTCCAGGCCGTCGCCGGCGACCTTCTCGTCCCACTCGTCGCTGTCGAGGACGATCTCCTCGGTGTGGATCAGCGACCCGTCCGCGAGTACCACGTCCAGTTCCTCGGTGTAGGCGTCGGTGATGCCGTAGCGAACCGAGTGGGCACCCGTGGAGTTGTTACCGATACCGCCCACGACCGTCGACCGGTTCGAGGACGCCGGATCCGGCGCGAACTTCAGGCCGTACTGCTCGAGGTGAGTGTCGAGGTGGTCCTGCACGACGCCGGGCTGGACCACCGCCCGCTGGCCGTCCGGATCGACGTCGACGATGTCGTCCATGTAGCGCGTGAAGTCGATGACGACACAGCCCGGGCCGACCGTCTGGCCGCCGAGTGAGGACCCCGTCCCACGGGGTAGAATCGGGACGCCGTGTTCGGCCGCTGTCTCGACGGTATGCTGAACGTCGTCGACCGTCTTCGGCAACACGACGCCCGCCGGCTTCGCCTGGTAGATGCTGCCGTCGGTCGCGTAGAGCACCTGTGCGTACTCGTCGAAGGAAACGTCCCCTTGGACCCCCGAGCGTAAGTCCTCGGCCAACGCCCGGTACTCCTCGGCGTCCGGGTGTTCGTGCCCCAACGAACCCGCCGAAGTCTCTAATCCCGTTGATCGTTCATCAATGGCCATGCCTCTCACACCGGACTGACCCGATTTAACTCCTGCGCTGCCGTATCGGCGGCTACGTGTCGCTATCCGGCGTTTAACACGAACGTTCGGCGCAAACGCGGTATCCGTAACGTGCCACACGACCGATCACGCGAGCCGACCCGGACCGAGTGCAACCCGTGTCGGCAGCGGGGCCGCCCGCGGTCCATGGCTCGGCGGACGCCTACAGATACGATTTGTCGATGCCCGCACCGACCGTGTAGTTCGGGTCGACCATGTTGCCGAGGCGGACCTGTCCGACCTGCGTCAGGAGCATGTACGCCTCCATCTCGTCGAAGCCGTAGTCGTCGGCCAGCCACGCCACCAGATCGGCGTAGGCGGTGCGCGCGGCGTCCTCCATCGGGCGGGCGCTCCCGACGCTCATCACGAAGTCCTCGGACTCCAGGCGTGGCCACTCCAGGTCCCAGTCCTCGACGACGTCGACCGTGATCGTGGTCGTGGTCGGAATCTCGATGGCGACCCCACAGAGTTCGCCGTCCCCTTGGGCCGCGTGACAGTCGCCGAGGTAGAGATACCCACCCTCTACCTCGACCGGGAGGTAGATCGTGTTCCCGGGACGCACGTCGGGGAGGTCCATGTTGCCGCCGTGTTTGAACGGCGTCAGCGCGTTCACCGAGTCGATCCGGGGCGACGTGCCGATGGTGCCGACGAACGGTTCGTAAGGGATGGTAATGTCGTCGTCCCAGACCGTCCCCTCGGTCGTGACGCGCAGTTTCTTCACGATTTCGGGCAGCGGATCGTGGAGCATCGCGGTCCGGTCCGTCGCCGAGAGCCCGCCGAAGTACGGAACCGTACAGGTCGTGCCGCGGGGCTGTGGCCCCCGCGGTTCGATGCGCTCGATGGTGACCGCCAGCGCGTCGCCGGGCGTCGCCCCCGCGACGGTGATGGGACCGTTCTGTGGGTTGTGGCCCTCCCCGAGGACTTCGCTCGGCAGGTCGTCCTCCGTCTCGATGGCTCCCTCGAAGGCGTCCTCGGTCTCCACTGCGACGGTGTCGCCAGGCTCGATCTCCAACACCGGCTCGGCGTACGGGCCGACGGTGTAGTGGTACTCACCCTGCTTCGCCGCCGTGAGTTCGTGTGCAGTCACGTCCGCTCTCTCTTCTCCAGCGGAACTTAAAATGATATCACGGTGACGCGAGGGAGACGGTACCGCCCGGATCGTCGCCCACGTGGGCGGTTCCGGCGAGTGGCTCCGTCACGGCCGACTCCGTTGCTCCCGCGGCGGTGGGTCGCGGGGCGACTGCGAATCTTTTTGTCGGCGGGGGGCCCTCCCTTGGACGGAATGAGCCTGCTTCACGTCTGTCTGAACGTCGCCGACGCGGCGGAATCGATCGCGTTCTACGAGCAGTTCGGCTTCGAGGAATCGTGGTCGTTCGTGACGCCCGACGGCGAGACGGAAAACCGCTACGTCGCCGACGAGAACGGCATGGAGATCCAGCTCTCCGAAACCGCCGGTGAAACCGAGTTCGACGAGGGCACCGCCTGGGACCACCTCGCCGTCGTCGTCGACGACGTCGACGCCGTCTTCGAGGGGATCGACCACTACGGCGTCGTCGAGGAACCCGGCGATCAGCCCGCGGCCGGGGCACGCACCGCGTTCGTCGAGGACCCGGACGGTCACGTCGTCGAACTCGTCGAGCCGCTGGAGTAGGGCGCGCCCGAGCGGTCGTCGCGGAAGGGGCGTCGCGAGGCCGTCTCCTGTACGCGGTGTGTCTACACGGCGTTCTACAGGGGACGCCGGCCGAACGAGGTGGTCGACCTGTTCGTCGGCTGACCGCGCGTGGCTCGCGTACCGCAGACTCATGCCGTCGACGGAACGACGAGAGCGGTGGCTGTCCGGTCGAGCCGAACCAATAACGGGAGTCGAGGGAACGCCGATCTAGAGGACGCCGGCGGCCCGTGCCTTGTCGACGATGTCCTGAGCCATCTTGTTGGTGGCCTCGTCGACCATCTGGCCGTCGACGGAGACGGCGCCTTTGCCCTCTTCCATCGCCTCGGCGTAGGCTTCGACGATGCGCTCGGCGCGTTCGGCGACCTCCGGATCGGGCGCGAACACTTCGTTGCCGAGTTCGATCTGACTCGGGTGGATGGCCCACTTGCCGTCACAGCCGATCATGTTGGCGCGCTCCGCGGACGTACGGAAGCCCTCGGGGTCGTCGATGTCGGCGTACGGGCCGTCCAGACAGGGCAGGCCGGCGCTTTTCGCCGCGGCGTTACACTCCGAGAGCGCGTGGTGCCAGTAGTGGCCGGGGTACTCCGGGAACTGGCCGATGTCCAGTCCGGGCGTCCCCATCGCGGCGGAGTAGTCGCCGGGGCCGAAGATGATCGAGGAGAGTCGATCCGAGGAGTGGGCGATCTCGTGGACGTTGTGCATCCCCTCGCCGTCCTCGATCTGGGGTTCGAGACCGATGCGCCCGACCTCCAGGCCGTTGTTCTCCTCGACCTGCGTGAGGAGGTTCGCGACCGTGTGGACGTCGCTCGGCCCCGCGACCTTCGGGATGATGATGTCGTCGATATACTCGCCCGCCTGACCGACGACCTCGATGATGTCGTCGTACCACCACTTGGTGTCGATGCCGTTCATCCGGAACGACAGGATCTTCTCGGACCAGTCGTGTGTTTTGGCTGCCTCGACGAGCGGTTCGCGGGCGTCGGCTTTCGCGTTCGGCGCCACGGAGTCCTCTAGGTCGAGGAAGACCTCGTCGGCGTCACTCCGCGACGCGCTCTCCATGAAGTCGGGATCGCTGGCCGGCGTCGCGAGTTGCGTCCGCCGGAGTTCTACGTCTTCAGACATTGTTTCCACCACACATAGTGGCCGGTCGCCACCAAATAAAGATTCCTCAGTCAGCGTGTTTTCGACAATCGACGAACACTGTCGGTGTTGTCTCCCCGATGACCGTCCCTGGAGGCGTCGAGTGACCGCCACACCGCGACTCGCAACGCTTTTCCGGTCGGCGGGACGACCGATTACATGGCAAACGACGTTCCCGAGACGGATCCCTTTTCGTCGAAACTGCAGGTACCGGAGGCACTGACGTTCGACGACGTGCTCCTCCGCCCGATGGAGAGTCACGTCGAACCCGACGAGGCCGACGTGTCGACGCGAGTGTCCACGAACGTCACCCTCAACATCCCCATCCTATCGGCCGCGATGGACACGGTGACCGAGAGTGACCTCGCGATCGCGATGGCTCGCAAGGGGGGGTTGGGCGTGCTCCACCGCAACATGACCGTCGAGGAGATGGACGTCGAGATCGAGCGGGTCAAACGCGCCGACGAACTGGTGATCCGCCGGGACGACGTGGTGACGGCCGACCCGGACCAGACGGTCCAGGAGGTCGACGAGATGATGGAAGGGGAGGGCGTCAGCGGCGCGCCGGTCGTCGACGACGACGACGTGGTGTTGGGGATCATCTCCGGCACCGACATCCGGCCGTACCTCGAAGTCGGCGAGTCCGACGAGGTACGCAAGGCGATGACCGACGAGGTCATCACCGCCACGGAGGACGTGACCGCTCGCGACGCACTCGAACTCATGTACGATCACAAGATCGAGCGGGTGCCGATCGTCGACGGGGAGGACCGCCTCGTCGGCCTCGTCACGATGCAGGGGATCCTCCATCGGCGGGAACACGAGAACGCCGCGCGCGACGACGACGGCGCCCTCCGGATCGGCGTCGCCGTCGGTCCCTTCGAGGACGACCGGGCAGTCGCCGCCGACGACGCCGGTGCGGACGTGCTCTTCATCGACTGTGCACACGCCCACAACCGGAACGTGATCGACAGCGCGCGTGCGATCGGCGAGACGGTCGACGCCGACGTGGTCGTCGGCAACATCGGCACCCGCGAGGCCGCGGAAGCGGTCGTCGACTTCGCCGACGGCGTGAAGGTCGGCATCGGTCCGGGGTCGATCTGTACGACGCGGGTCGTCACCGGCGCGGGGATGCCACAGATCACCGCCGTCTCCGAGGTGGCGGACGTCGCCAGCCGACACGACGTGCCGGTCATCGCCGACGGCGGCATCCGCTACTCCGGCGACGCGATCAAGGCCGTCGCGGCGGGTGCCGACGCGGTCATGCTCGGGTCGTACTTCGCGGGCACGAAGGAAGCGCCGGGCCGGGTCATCACCATGAACGGCAAGAAGTACAAGCAGTACCGCGGTATGGGATCGGTCGGCGCGATGCGATCGGGTGGCGGCGACCGATATCTGAAGGAGGAAGACGACGAAGAGGGGTTCGTCCCGGAGGGCGTCGAGGCGGCCACCCCCTACAAGGGGACGCTCGCGTCGGAGCTCCACCAACTGGTCGGCGGCATGAAGTCGGGGATGGGATACGTGGGCGCGGCCACGCTTCCCGAGTTCAAGCAGCGCTCCCGGTTCGTCCGCGTCTCCGCCGCGGGACAGACCGAGGGTCACCCACACGACGTGATGATCACCGACGAGGCACCGAACTACAGCCCACAGGAGTGAGGTCGGGACCCGGCATGTCGGGTCGCGTATTCGGGGAAACGTTCGTTCCACAAGGGGTATTTTGATATAGTCCGGCGATACATGGACAGTCGTGAGTGGTCGCACTCCCCCCCGGGAGGACATATGAGCGACGATACCCCCCTCGTCCTCGTCGTCGAGGACGAACGTGACCTAGCCGAACTCTACACGACGTGGCTCGCCAAGTCCTACCGCGTGCGAACGGTGAACGACGGTCGAGCGGCGCTCGACGAACTCGACGACGAAGTCAGCGTCGTACTACTGGATCGACGGATGCCGGACCTCTCCGGCGACGAAGTCCTCGACGCGCTCCACGAACGGGGACTCGACTGCCGTGTCGCGATGGTGACGGCCGTCGAACCCGACACGGACGTGATCGACATGGGCTTCGACGATTACCTCGTCAAGCCGGTGTCCAAAGAGAAACTGACCCGCACGGTGGCGAACTTGCTCGTCCGCGACGAGTACGGCGAGGGTGTCCGCAGGCTCTTCTCGCTCGCCTCGAAGAAAGCCCTGCTCGAATCGGAGACGAAGACGAACGCGCTCGAGGAGTCCGAGAAGTACCAGGGACTGCTCGACGATATCGAGAGTCTCCGGGCGGAACTCGACGACAAGCTCGCCCAGCTCAGCGAGGACGGAGACCTGACAAGAATATATCAGGATCTCGGCGAAGACGGCAGCAAAGACTAGTTAGTTAGACGACACTATTGCGGTGCGATTCGTTTTTCGATCCCCGTAGAGCCGTTGAGTCGGGGTGATCTTCGGCATCCGAAGTTTATGTCAGCCATCATCCGATTTAATTGATTATATTTACTATCAGATATTCTCGAAAAATTATATTTCTCTGCCGGCGGACAGGTCAGTTGCAATGTCCGAAAGTGACAGCGGCACGGTGGCAGCGTACCTGAACGACAACCCGCGGATGATGGGCGTCCTGTTCACGATGCTCCTGCTCCTCTCGCAGGCCGGCACCGTGGCAGCGAGCAACGGTGGCGGGATCTCGGGTCCCTAAAGGTCGGAGACGTCGAGTTCGTCGCTCCAGACGAGCGAGCCATCGATTTTCACCGGCACCGCTTCCAGCGAGAGAAACTGCTCCAGTTCGGTACGGTCGACCTCGAACGTCTTCGAGGTGCCCGACCAGAGGTGATACTCGTCGACGTCGTTGAGCCACGGCATCACCAGACTTCCCATCCCGTACGACGTCGAGGGGTACGTCTCCCACTCCAGTTCGTAGCCGTCGCCACACCGACGGAGCGAACAGACGTTGGGTGGACTCCCGTCGGTCCGGGCAAGCGAGAGACTACTGTCGCCGATGATGGTGTACTGATCGCCGATGATCGAGTCGCTGCGAGCGACGTCGAGGGCGCTTCCGACGGTGAATCCCCGGTTGAACAGACGGGCCAACATTCGGCCCATGCGGATGGCGCCGCTGTTGATCACGTCCGAGAGCGTGACGATGCCCGCGATGGCCCCCGCGTCGATGAGCGCCGACCCCTGTTCGTAGGACTGGCAGGCGTTGAGCAGAAAGGCATCGAGCCCCGCCGTCTCGAGCGTGGTGGCGTCGAGTCGACCGTCCGCACACTCGAACCCCGCCGCGTCGATGTGGCCGATGTAATGCAGGAGGTCCGACTCGGCCGAGAGGACCTCCCGTAGTTCCGACCGCCGGAGGTCGTGGTGGACACGCACGTCGAAGGGGAGTTTCTCACGGGAGCCGTACACCTCGTCGACCACGTCCCGTTCGTCGGCCATCCGGGGGTCGTTGCAGACGACCGTGATCCCGATGTCGCCGTCGGCGGGCGACCGGTCGAGGCGGTTGTAGAAGGCGTCGGTGGTGGCCTTGCTGGCGCCGATGGGCGCTCCCTCACCGACCCAGGACTGCTCTAGGGAGTCGGTCGTCTCCGGCTGAACGTACGACCGTGCGGTCCCGTCGGTCGACGCGCTCCGGGTGAACGTCGGGTCGCGGAAGAACTCGTCCGCGGCGGTCGTCTGGACCGCCGAACTCGGCTCGGGTTGGTCCTGTGGCGTCCGGACCACCGCCAGGTCGTTCGTCACGAACGGCAGCAGTTCGACGTTCTCGGGTGTGGGGGCGACGTGTGACGTGAGCCGCCACTCCGGGAGAGCGTCCTCGACGGCGCCGAAGGGAATCGAGAGGTACTCCTCCAGTTGGGTCGCGAGCGACTGATCGTACAACCACCCGAAGTCGAGGTCGAGATCCGTCTCGACGGCCGTACGCTCGTGGAGGTCGACGGAGTAGTACCCCTCCGTCCGCGTCACGCAGTCGAGGAAAAAGGTCTGCTTGAGGACGCGTTCGACCTCCGTTTCGAACCCGCGTACCGTGTTCAGGTCGTGTTCGAACCCCACGTCGGTCACGAGGCGGGGGCGGTCGCCCGGAACCACGTCGGCGGCCAGGTAGTACGCGAGCGGGGCTGCCACGTAGATCGACCGATACTCCGGCGGGAGTTCGAGTCGGACGCCGGTGTCGGGGGAGACCACTCCCTCCGGAACCTCGAGACGGTCGCCGAGTTCGACCAACGGCGGATGTCCCCGGAGCGTCGGATACGACCGCTCCGGCGAGACGGTCTTGAGCGCCGAGGGGAACTCGGAGACGGCGGCCATCACGTCCACGGGATCGTCCGTAGTCGTGAGGGTGGCGGCCGGACCTTCGTGGTGGGAGCGGGCCCCGACGCGGACCGCCCGCTCCCCGTCGAACTCGACGCGCGTCCGGGTGAGATCCGAGGCGACCGTCACGGCCCCCTCGACACGGAGGTAGATCTTGATCGGGCCACAGAGCTCCAGGCTGTAGCTTCCCGGCGGGAACTCCTCGTGGGCGAAATGTTCGGTTTCCGCGAGCATCTCGCCGGCGTCGTCACGGACACAGACCGAGACGACCGTCGGGAGTTCGATCGCCTCGGCGTCGACGGCCACGGCCGCGTCGACGGGGAACCGATGGCCGTCCGGATCGACCGGGGTCGGCGACGCCGGCCGGTCGGTGAACAGTCGGAACTGGTTGCGTTCGATCAGGTCGGTGACGATCAGTCCCGACTCGTCGTCGAGCGTCGTGAACGAGACTTCGAGGGACTCACCGTCCGCCTCGAAGGTCGAGTCGTTCGAACGCTCGGATCGACTCATCTCGTATAGTTCCTTCGGCGTCGCGCACAAAAGCGTATTGTCATCCCGTTGTCTAGTGTGTCACGGTCGATCACCGACCGGGAGCCAGTCCGACGTGATGTCCCGATCCCGGAAGTGCCACCGTTGGTGCAGGTCGTCCCCGTCGACCTGGAGTTCGACGGTGGCGTCGAACAGCGGTTCGAACAGTCCGACGGCCTCCGAATCCACGGCCCGTGGGAGCCGGAAATGCACCAGCCCGGACACCGATCTGGCCTGCGCGATGACCACGTGCAGGAACCGAAACGCGACCTCGCGACCGTGTGTGGCGAGCACCGTCGGGAGACAGTCGAAGGCCATCCGGAACTCCGCCGGTTCGAGGCCGCCCGCGAACAGGTCGAACTCTTCGATCACGTCGGCGATCGTCGTCCCGAGGCCGCGAATCGAGTCGTCGACGACGTGGGTTCGCGGCGTCATCTCGTCGAACGAGTCGGCCACTGCGGCGCTGCGTGCCCGCTCGCCACGGGAGATCACGCGTGCGTACTCCGCGGAGAGCGGACCGGTCTCGCGAAGCCGACGGACCGCGCTCTCCGGGTTCGGCTCCGGCGTCACGACGAGTCGACGCCGCGGCGGATCGGCGTCCGGATCGCCGAGCATCGTCCTCGACGCCTTCGCGAACAGTTCTTCCGGCACTGACCCGACGACGAGAAGCGCGCTTCCCTGCTCTTTCAGCGTTGCTAGGGCGTGGGCGAAACTGATCCCCTCGTCGTCGGGGCCCATCCCACCACCCGCGACCATCGAGTTTAGCCAGGGAACGAGCGCAAATAATTCTTCTTATGTCTTGGCTGCGGACGGCTTCACCGGTCGTCGAGGAACCGCTCGATGCGGTTCATCGCCTCCTTCAGTTCCGACAGACCCGTCGCATAGGAGACACGGAGGTGTCCGTATCCTTCATCGCCGAAGACGCGGCCGGGCACCACCGCGACACTCTCGGCCTGGAGCAGATCCTCCGCGAACTCCTCGTCGTCGTAGGGCGCCTCGGGAAAGACGTAGAACGCCCCTGTCGCCTCGAAACAGTCCAGCCCCATGTCCCGGAAGCGAGAGACGACGAACCGCCGCCGCCGGTCGTACTGCGTGCGCATCTCGGCGACGTCGTCGTCGCAAGACTCCAGTGCCTCCAGAGCGGCGTGTTGGGCCGTCGTCGGCGCCGAAAGCATCGTATACTGGTGGATGCGGTTCATCGCGTCGATGGCCTCGGATGGTCCGAGCGCGTACCCGAGTCGAAGCCCCGTCATGGCGTAGGCCTTCGAGAACCCGTTGATCACGACGGTCCGCTCGCGCATCCCGGGCAGGGTCGCGATGGAGGTGTGCTCACCCTCGTAGGTCAGCGCAGCGTAGATCTCGTCCGAGAGGACCGTCAGGTCGTGTTCGCGCGCGAAGGCCGCGATCTCGCCGAGTTCGTCCCCGCTCGCCGTCGCTCCCGTCGGATTGTTCGGATAACAGATCAGCAGTACCTCGGCGTCCGCGGCGCCGGCACGGTCGAGATCGTCGTAGGTGAGGACGAAGTCGTTCTCCGGACGCGTCGACACCGGGAGAGGGTCCCCGCCGGAGAAGCGCACACCTGGGCCGTAGGAGATGTACGCCGGTGACTGGATCGCGACGGCGTCGCCAGGGTCGACGAGGGCACGAAGCGCCAGATCGACCGCTTCGCTCGCCCCCGTCGTCACCAGAATCTCCTCGTCGGGGTCGTAGTCGAGACCGTACCGCGCGACGTGTTCGGCGATGGCCTCACGCAGTTCGTAGAGCCCCCGATTGGTGGTGTAGGAGGTGCGCCCACGTTCGAGAGAGTGGATGGCGGCCGCCCGCGCCTTCCACGGCGCGCTGAAATCCGGCTCTCCGACGCCGAGCGAGATGACGTCGTCCATCTCCTCGGCGAGTTCGAAGAAACGTCGGATCCCCGACGGCGGCGTCGATCTGGCGCGCTCCGATAGCTTCATGGCGAGATCGAGAGCCGGTCGTCCTCGTCGGTGTCGGTGAACTCCAGGCCCCGGTTCTTGTACGTGTCCATGACGAAATGCGTCACCGTCTGAGTCACCTCCGGGATCGGCGCGATCTGTTCGGCGACGAACATTGACACGTCGCGCATGGAGTCTCCCTCGACGGTCACGTCGAAGTCGTAATCGCCCGAGACGAGGCGAAGCGCCGTCACCTCGTCGAACTTCGCGATCCGACTCGCCACGTCCGCGTACTTCGTCTCCCGGTCGAGTTCCAAGTTGAGTTCCACCTCGGCCGCGACGTGGTCCGTTTCGACACGGCTCCAGTCGACGACCGCCTGATAGCCGAGTACCGCGCCCTCGCCTTCGAGTTCCGCGATCAGTTCCTCGACCGTAGCCTCGTCACAGCCCAGTTGCCGCGAAATCGTCTCCGTGCTTTCACGGGCGTCCTCGAGGAGGATATCGAGTAGCGCAAGCTTGTCGGCCATACGCCCCCCTCGGTGTCCCCCGTTGAAAGAGTTTGCTTACGTGTCAGTATCCGTCCCGACCGGGCCTCGGCGAAAGACCGATAGGCGGCGGCGACACAGTAGCGCCATGGCCCTCTCCGACGTGTTCCTCACGCCGCTGGGGCTGGTCGCCCTCCTGACGGTAATCCCCGTCGTCCTCCTCTATCTCGTCCAGCCCGACCCCCGCCGCGTCGAACTGCCGACCGTCGAGTTCCTGTTCGACGACGATCAGCGCGACGCGACCAACCCGCTGCTCGAACGCCTCAAGCGCAACCTCCTCCTGTTGCTCCAGTTGCTCGTTCTCATCGGGCTCGCGGTGTCACTCGCCGGGCCGTACGTCTCCGTCTCCGAGAGCCAGACCGTCGAGGAGACGGTGGTCGTCCTCGACGGCAGCGCGAGCATGGGCGTCGAAACCGACGGCGGAACCCGCTTTGCCGCCGCCGTCGCCGCCGCCCGCGAGGAGACCACCGGAACCAACGCCGTCGTCTTCGCGGGCGCCGAGAGTCGGATCGTCCTCCGATCCGGCGGCGACACCGAAGTGCAGACCGCACTCGACGGCCTCGCGGTGACCGACGCGTCGGCCGATCTGGGCGCCGCCATCTCGCAGGCGGCCTCCATCGCGGGCGAGAACGCCCGGATCGTCGTGTTCAGCGACTTCGCCGACGAGGACGGCTGGACCGGCGCCGTCCGATCGGCCCGCGCCCGCGACCTGCAGGTCGACCTCCGGCAGTTCGCCGGCGGTGGCGACGCCAACGTCGGCATCATCGGTCGGTCGTTCACCGGCCACAACGTCACCCTCGCGGTCAAGAACTTCGGCGACGAGTCGGTCACTCGGACGGTGTCGCTCGGCGACGGCAGTCGGTCGGTCCGGCTCGGCCCGGGCGGCGTCGAACGGGTGAGCCTTCCCGTCCCGGCCGGCGGGGGACGGGCACGGCTGACCCCCGGCGACGGCTTCCCCACCGACGACGTGGCCTACGTATCGGCCCCCGCCGATCCGACCGTCGACGTCCTCCTCCTGACGAACGACCGGAACCGGTATCTCACGACCGCGCTGTCGGTCGTCGACGAGGTGTCGTTGACGGTCGATAACCCGCCGACGACCGTCGAGGACGGCTACGACGTGATCCTCTACAGCGACCTGGAGTCGGAACGGCTCCTCCGGGGGAACGTCGAGGCGGGACGGGACGTGATCGAGGCGGGCGGCGGTGTCGGCGTCCTGGCCCAGTCGGACCCGCCGGACATCTACGGTGACCTCCTCCTGGTCACCCCGAACGGGACCGCCAGGAACCCGTCGATCGGGCGGGTGGCGACGGCCGAACTCACCCGGGGCATCGACTTCCCGCCGCCGAGCACGTATCTCAGGGGGTCGGTCCGGGAGGGCACGGCGCTGGTCGAGACGGCCGACGGGACGCCGCTCGTGGCGACGGGGACGCGGGGGGCGGGGCGCGTGCTCTACTACGGTTACGTGGGGGCCGACGATCCCTTCCGGTTCAACTACCAGTACCCCGTCTTCTGGAAGCGGGCCGTGTTCTACCTGGCCGGTCGGGAGTCGCTCCAGACGCTCAACCGCGAGTCCGGGAAGCGACTCCAGTTCGGTAACGAGACGCGGGTCGAGACACCGGACGGCCCCGTCTCGGCACGGAGGGTCTCACTTGATACGGTCGGATTCTACGCCGTCGGCGAGCGCCGGATCGGCGTCTCGCTGTACAGCGAATCCGAATCCGACGTCGACGCCGTCCCCCTCGCCGAGCGGTCGGACGAACCCGGCGTCACGACCCGCGAGGAGGAACGCCAGGTCCCGCGCCCGCTGACGTGGCTGGTCGGGCTGGCGGCGCTGCTCGTCGCCGTGGGTGAGGTCGCCTACCTCCGCCGGCGGGGTGATCTCTGATGTGGCTCCTCGCCGTCCGGACGGCGCTGTCCGACGGGACCGTCGTCGGCCTCGAACGACCGCTGGTCCTCGTCGCGCTCCCGCTTGCCGTCGTCGCCTTCGCCCTGTTGATCCGCTATCGGGCGTCGGGCACCGCTTCGGCGCGGAGTCGGCGTCTCCTGCTCGCCTCGCGGCTCGTCGTCGCGACCCTGATCGTCGTCGCGGCCGCCGGTCCCTTCACCGTCGTCACGATGGAGACGCGGGGTGACCCCTCGGTGTCGTTGCTGGTCGACCGCTCGAACAGTACGACCGTCTCCCCCGACGTCGCCGATGACCTCGCGGCCGACATCGAGGCGGCGGGCGTCCCGGCGACGGTCTCGACCATCGCTCAGGGGACCGACTCCCGCGTCGGGGACGGCATCGCCGCCAACCTCCGCGAGAACGCCTCGGTGGTCGTCGTCTCCGACGGACAGGTGACCGGCGGGACGAGCATCACCGAGACGGCGGAGTTGGCTCGGTCGCTCAACGCGACGATCAGCACCGTCGCCACGGAGCCGACCCGCACCGAGCGATACGTCAGCGTCGCGGGACCGAGCAAGGCGAGCGTCGGCGTCGAGAGCCGGTTTCTGGTGCAGGTCGCGGGCGTGCAGGCGGACTCCCCGGTCACCGTCCGCATCGCGGTCGACGGCCAGCCGGTCGCCACCGAACGGATCGACGAGGGGACCGGGAGCGTTCCCGTCACCCACACGTTCGAGGAGACGGGGAGTCACCGGATCACCGCCGAAATCGACGGCCAGGACGTCTTCGCGATCAACGACGTGGCCCGGAAAACCGTCCGGGTCGTCGAGCAGCCACGTGTCCTCTACGTCTCGCGAGGGAACTACTCCCTGCAGGGGTATCTCGACCAACTGTACGACGTGGAGACGGCGGAGTCGGTCCCCGAGAGCTTGGACCCGTACTACGCGGTGGTGGTCCAGAACGTCGCCGCCGGTGACCTGGGGAACGTCGACGAACTCCAGCGGTTCGTCATCGACGGCGGCGGCCTGCTGATGACCGGCGGGCCCCAGAGCTTCGAGAACGGCGGCTACGCCAACTCCTCGGTGGGGTCGATGCTCCCGGTCACCTTCGGGCCGTCGGCGCCCGGCAGCGCCCGCATCGTCATGCTGATCGACGTCTCCGGGAGCGCGGGCAGCGGGATGCGCATCCAGAAGGCCATCGCGCTCGACGCGCTCTCACAACTCGACGACGACAACGTCGTCGGCGTCGTCGGGTTCAACCACCAGGCGTACAGCATCGCCCAGCCTGCGCCGCTGAGCGAGAACCGCGGCACGGTAGAAGACCGGATCAGGCGTCTACAGGCGGGCGGGGCGACGAACATCGCCAACGGTCTCCGAGGCGCCGAGGAGATGCTCGGCGGCGAGCGCGGGACGGTCATCCTCGTCAGCGACGGCGGCGACACCGCGAGTCGGTCGGCGGTCGTGGCCGGCACCCTCAGCGGTCAGGGCATCCGCGTCATCGCCGTCGGCGCCGGACGGAACGTCAACGAGGGCGTCCTCAGGCGGATCGCCGAGGAGTCCGGGGGCAACTACTTCCGGGCCGACGAAACCGACCGCCTGCGCCTGCTCTTCGGCGGCGGAACCCGCCAGTTCCAGGGCGAGGGACTCACCGTCGTCGATTCGGGCCACTTCATCACGAGCGGGGTGACCCTGGAGTCGAACCCCGGGAACCGCAACGACGTGTCGATGCGGCCGGGGGCGGACTTCCTCGTCGCCGGCCCGGACGGCACGCCGGCGGTCGCCTCGTGGCGATACGGGCTCGGCCGGGTCGCCACCATCACGACCTACGGTCCGAACGGCGGACTGGACGGCCTGCTCACCCGGCCGGACTCCCTGCTCGTCACCAAGTCGGTCAACTACGCCATCGGCGACCCCGAGCGGAAGGCGTCGGGCGTGACCGACATCGCGGACACGCGGGTCGGCGAGCCGACGACGGTGATCTACCGGGGCGAGGCGCCACCGAGCGGGACCGACCTCGCGTTCAGCGCCGTCGACGAGGGCGTGTATCGGGCACAGGTGACGCCCACGGCGGTCGGCTTCGACACGGTCGCCGGCGCGACGTACGCCGCGAACTACCCCGCCGAGTACGCGGGCTTCGGCACGTCGCCGGCGCTGACCGAGGCGGTCCGGGCGACCGGCGGCCAGCAGTTCGACCGCGGCGACGCCGCCGAAATCGCCGCGTTCGCCCGCCAGCAGTCGACCCGCGTCCGGGACGTGCGCCGGACCTGGGACTGGGCGCTGTTGACCGCCGCCCTCCTGCTGTACCTGACCGAGGTGGTCGTCCGGCGGCTTCAAGTGTACAACGGTCGTACCAGAACCGAGAGTGGACTGCCATGAGCCTCATCGGCCGATCCATCAACCTCGCGCTCGCCCTCCTCATCTGTCTGGCCGTCGCCGGCACCGCCGGCGCGACGCTGTTCTACCAGGAGTCCGTCGAGGAACTCGACGCCCAGAACAGCCAACTGCGCCAGCAGAACGAACGCCTGCGCGAGGACCTCCGAACGACCGAAAGCGAACTTCAGCGCGCCGAACAGCGCCTGCAGGAACTCAACGAGAGCCTGCAGACGACCAGGAGCGACGTTGGACAGGTCTCGGAGAACCTCGAAGAGACCGAGAGCCAACTGGAGTCGACCGAAGAGGAACTCACCTCGACCCGACAGGACCTGCGGGCCGCCCAGCAGGAAGTCGAAGAGCTACAGGGCGAGGTGAACACGCTCGAATCGCGGAACGACCAGCTCCGATCGCGGGTCGGCACCCTCGAATCCACGAACGAGGACCTCCGGGCGGAACGGGACGACCTGCAAGACGAGGTGGACGACCTGAACGACGAGGTGAGCCAGTTGGAAAGCGACGTGACGAGCCTCGAGGACCAGCTCGAACGCCGGAACGACCGGATCGATCAACTCCAGCGGGAGAACGACCGGCTCCGGAGCGACCTCGCCGCCGTATGTTCCGAGTTCGACGATCCGCCACCGGAGTGTAACTGAGTCCGATGAGCGATTCGACACCCTCCGACGCCGACCCGCAAGCGAAGGCCGCACCCCCGCCAACCGAGCGCAAGCTCCGTCGCGCCCTGAAACAGATCCGTCGGGAGGGGCTGAAGGTCGCCGTCGTCTACGCCGTCGTCGACGCCGCGCTGGCCACCCTGCTCGCGAACCTCGTCGCGACGACCGTGGCGGTCCCCGGGTTGCCGGATCGGGTGCCGATCCCCGCGGCGCTCCTCGACGCCCTCCGGGAAGCGGGCGTGACGCTCGCGGAGCCGACGGTGTCGAGCGGCGCCGTCGTCGGCGCGGCGGTCGGCCTCGTCGTCCTCGTCGTCGAGGTGGCGTGGCGGATCCGCCGACCGCTGGTCGAGCAGTTCGCGGCCGCCAACCCGTCGCTCGCGGAGTCGCTGCGGACCGCCCGCGACGCCGTCGAACACGACCGCCAGTCGCGGATCGTCCTCCGACTCTACGAGGACGTCCTCGCGGGACTGGGGGACGCCTCGAGCATCGGCCTCGTCTCGATCCGTCGGGTCGCGGTGACCGTACTGCTCGTCTCGCTGATCAGCGTCGCGACCATCCATCTCGCGGTAGTCGACCTCTCGCTGACGGGCCTCGGCAACTCGCCGACGGCGGAGCCGGCCAACGGGAATCAGGAGGACTACACGGGACTGCAGGACGGGTCGTCGATCCTCGGCGAACCGGAGGACGTCCCTCCGGGTAGCGAGGAGCTAGAGGCCGGCATCGACACCAGCGGATCGGGGAGTGGCAACGGGACCGACACGGGAGACGCGACGTCGTACGAGAACAGCGGCCTCGGTTCGTCGACCGCCGTCGAGAGCCAGCGCGCGGGGTTCGACGAACGGGACCGCCTCGAAGACGCGGAGTTGATCCGCGAGTACAATCTCCGGATTCGACAGCAGACTGATTCCGACTCAGACACATGAGCGAACCAACGACCGACATCGACACGCTACAGGAACGGCTCGGCCGCGTCCGCCAGGAGGTCGGCAAGCGCATCGTGGGCCAGCGGGCGGTCCTCGAACACCTCCTCGTGTGCATCCTCGCCGACGGCAACGCCCTCCTCGAGAGCAACCCCGGGCTGGGAAAGACCACGATGGTCCGGACCGTCGCGGACGCGATCGACCTCGACTTCTCGCGGGTGCAGAACACCCCCGATCTGATGCCCTCCGACATCACCGGGACGGAGATCATCCGCGAGGCGGGCGGCGAACGCGACTTCGTCTTCGAGAAGGGTCCGATCTTCGCGAACGTCGTCCTCGCCGACGAGATCAACCGGGCGACGCCGAAGACCCAGGCCGCGCTCCTGGAGGCGATGCAGGAAAAGCAGGTGACTGCGGCCGGGGAGACCTACCAACTCCCCCGGCCCTTCTTCGTGCTCGCGACCCAGAACCCGATCGACCAGGAGGGTACCTACCCACTTCCCGAGGCCCAGACCGACCGCTTCCTCCTGAAGCTCGTCCTCGATTACCCCTCCTTCGAGGAGGAACGTGACATCGTCGACCTTTACACCGTGGGCGGGGCGGCCCCGCCGGTCGAGAAGGTGCTGACGCTCGAAGAACTCCGGGAGATCCAATCGCTCGTCCGGGAGGTACCCCTCGCCGACGACGTGCGCGATCGGGCGATCCGGCTGGTGCGGGCGACCCGCGAGGCCGAGACAGTCGATTTCGGCGCCAGTCCCCGGGCGAGCATGGGACTCATCCTCACCGCGAAGGCCCGGGCGTTCCTCCGCGGGCGCAACCACGTCTCTTGGGAGGACGTCGAGGCGATGGCACCGCCCGTCCTCCGACACCGGATCCTCCTCGATTTCCGCGCCGAGCGCGAGGGGTTGACCACCGACGACGTGGTCGAGCAACTGCTGTCCGAGGTCTGAGATGCCCATCGATCCCGGCTTCCTGGACGAACTCGACCGCTTCGAGGCGTCGCTGAACCAGCAGTCGACGGCGATCAAGCAGGGCGAACAGGAGTCGCCGAGCGTCGGCGAGGGGCTGACCTTCAGCGACTACCGCCGCTACTCTCCCGGCGACGACACCCGTCTCATCGACTGGCGCCTCTATGCCCGCACCGAGGAGTTCTTCATCAAGCAGTTCGAGGAGGAGCGCAACCTGACGGTGCACATCCTCCTGGACGCGAGCGCGTCCATGGACTTCGGCGACGGCGACGGCGACGAACACAAGTTCGAGTTCGGCGCCAAACTGGGCCTCGGGTACGCCTACCTCACCGCCGAGGAACACGACGACTTCCAGTTTTCCCTCTTCAGGGACCGAACGGAGCGGATCGACACCGGGAAGTCGACCCGGGGGGAGGTGCTGGCGCTTGTCGACCGCCTCAACGAGACGACGCCTGACGGCACGGCCGACTTCCGGACGGCGCTGGAGGAGTACGCCGCCGCCATTCGGTCACGGTCGCTGGTGATCGTCATCACCGACTGCATCGGCGACCTCGACGGTCTAGAGACGGGACTCGCATCCCTCGCGCGCAACGAGGTCGTCCTCGTACAGCCCCTCTCGCCGGACGAACTCGATCCGAGTGTCGGCGGCGACACCATCTTCGAGGACCTGGAGTCCGACCTGACCCGGCGGACCTACTTCGGCGGTCGCCTCGCCGAGCGGTACCGGTCCCGTGTCGACGCGTTCGTCGACGACGTGAGCGACCGCACACAGGACCTCGGGATCACCCACGAACTCGTGGCGACCGACGAGGACTTCTTCGATGCGTTCTCGTCGGTGTGGATCGGCTGATCGCGTCGTCGGTGACGTCCGTCGGGGTTTTGCGCCCGGACGCCGTACCGTCGAGGGTGGCGTACGCGGACCTCCTCGCCCGACTGCGGGCCGGCCTCGACCCGGTGACCGTCGGGGCCTTCCCCGATGGGAGTGTCGACGACTACTACCGACTCCGCGACGGAGCGACGACGGTGGCGTCCCGCGAGGCGTTCGCCACGGCGATCACTGCGGGTCGTGATTCCTTCCAGTTGGCTCACGTGAGGACCGAGGCGGGGGGGCAGGCGGTCAACGCGGCGCGACAGGCGGCTGCCCTCGGCGACGACGTGACCCTCATCGGCCACCTCGACCACCCGGCTTTCGACGCCGACTTCGGCTTCGAGACGGCGTCGATGGGCGCCCCTGCACGCGTCAGGGTCTGCCTGTTCGACGCCGACGACGTGATGTTCGTCGAGGAGTCGGCCGACCTCTCGGCGTGGACCTTCGCGGACCTGCGGACGGTGCTCGCGGAACCGGTCGCGGATTTCCTCGAACGCGACGCGCTCTGCTGTACGAACTGGGCGTCGACGCCGGGACTCGGCGACGCGATGCACGAAATCGCTGCCCGTGATCCGGACGGTGGAGTCTTCTGTGTGGATCCCGGCCCCCTCACGACGGCCGGCGCACGGAACCTCCTCGACGCCCTCCGACCGCTCGGCGACGCGTACGAGGTAGTGGTGAGCGTAAACGAGGACGAGGCGTCGCGACTCGCAGCGGCGACCGACGGCGGGGCGAGCGAGGATCCGACCGCCGCGGGAACGCTCGATGCCGTCCGCTCGGCGGCGGGAGCGACGGGCGTCGTCGTCCACGGGACGGCGGCGGCCGTCGCGGCGACGCCAGCCGGCCGGACGGCGGTGCCGACCCTCGACGTGTCGCGAGCCCTGACGGAGACGGGGGCTGGCGACCGGTTCAGCGCCGCGCTCGCACGATCGCTGGCGGACGGGTGGGAGTGGGACCTCGCCGTGGCTGCGGGCAACGCCTGTGCCTCACATTACGTCACGGGAGCGGGGACCGCCACGCCGGCGACGCTCGCGGACCACGTGGCGACCCACCGGCCGACGTGAGGGGTGAACCGAAACCATATACTGGTTGCCCCGTGGCGTGAGGATATGGGTTATCTCCAGTGGGCGCTCGTGGCACTGCTGTCGTACTCGGCGGTGGCACCGCTGGTCGGGTTCGCGACGACGGGCGAACCGAAGGTCCCGAGTTTCGTCGCCGCGCTCATCACCAACGGCATCCTCCTGGTGGCGACCGTCGCCGTCGTCCTCTACCAGGGCCAGTCGGTGTCGGCATACCTCGGCCACCCCAAGGCACCTTATCTCTACCTCGCGGGGATCTTTCTCGCCGTGGGCATCCTCGCGTACTACCGCGCGCTCGCACTCGGCCCCGTCAGCGCGGTGGTCCCCATCTTCGGCACCTTCCTCGTGATCAGTTCCGCCATCGGCGTCGTCTTCCTCGACGAGACGATCACCCTTCGCAAGGTCGCGGGCATCGGGTGTGCGGTCCTCGGCATCTACCTCGTCTCGGTGGAGTGACGCCGGTTGCCGTCGGCGGGGAGTATTTGACCGACGCGCCGTTACGATCCCTCATGGCACTCCAAGAATCCGACTCAGAGCTCGAATCCGGCGATCCAGCACCCGACTTCGAACTCCCCGGTGTCGACGGCGAGACGTACAGCCTCGATTCCTTCGAGACCGACGCCCTGCTCGTCGTGTTCACCTGCAACCACTGTCCGTACGCGCAGGCGAAGTTCGACCTGTTGAACGACCTGGCGGCCGACGAGTCGGTGACGGTCGTCGGCATCAACCCCAACGACGCCGAGGAGTATCCCGAGGACTCGGTCGAGAAGATGCGAGAACACGTCGCCGACGGGACGATCGCGTACGACGCCTACCTCCGCGACGAGTCGGCGGACGTGGCCCGCGCCTACGGCGCGGTCTGTACCCCCGACCCGTTCCTCTTCCGGCGCGAGGACGGCGAGTACCGACTGGCGTACCACGGCCGCCTCGACGACGCCATGGGGCCCGACCAAGAGGCCACCGAGAACTACGCCCGCGAGGCGATCGACGCCGTCCTCGCGGGCGAGGCGGTCGACCTCGACCCTGGCCCGTCGCGAGGCTGTGGGATCAAGTGGCCGTAGCCGAACGACTCAGGTGGATGGGTCGCGTACGTGGTGTATGCCGGACACGGAAGCAATCACCCCGCGCCGGGTCGATTCGGCCACCGAACTCGCCGCCGCCGTCGACGGGAACGACCGCCTCCTCGTGGCGTTTCACACGGAGGGCTGTAGCGCCTGTGCCGCGATGGAGCCGGTCCTCGGTATCGTCGCCCGAGAGACGGAGACACCCGTCGTGACGGTGAATCCGCGGGACGACCCGGTCCTGATCGAGGAGTATCAAATCGAGAGCGTCCCGGCGCTCGTCCTCTTCGAGGACGGCAGCCCGGTCCGACGGCTGGCCGAGGGATTCGTCGGCGCGGAGCGAGTGATCGACTTCTTGGACTAGTCCCGGGTCGCTTCGAACGCCTCGCGGGCGTTCTCGACGGCCGACTCGCGTTCGGCGGGGTAGGCCTCGACTTTTCCCCGGAGCGTGATCCCGTCTCCCCGGCGCACGTCGCCCCGGAAGGCAGCCTGTTTGTCCAGCGTGAGATACAGCGAGCAGTCCTCGGCGACGCGGTCGTCGAGTTCGGCGAGGAAGGCGTCGTAGTCCGGCAGGTCGACCAGTCGGCCGAGAACGTGCCGCACGTCGTCGGCGTTCTCCAGCCGGGCCGAGAGGACGGCGATCCGGTCGCCGTGGTGGCCCTCCGTCATCTGCCGGTCGATCTCGTGGTCCGCCGGGAGGTAGGTGCGGAGCGCGCGTTCGACGCGCTTCTCGTCCTCGGTGGCATAACAGAACGTTCGCAGGTCGACGTAGTGAAAGGGGACGTTCGACATTCGGGGCGGCCGTCCGGGTTACTCGTCCGCGTCAGCGTCGGCGTGTTCGAGAGCGTCCTCCGGGACGCCGGTCTCCTGTCCGTCCTCGAAGCTGACCGTGTACGTAGCGTCGCCGAACATCGTCTCCATCACCTGCGTAACCGTCCCGACGTCTCCGTCGTACTCGCTGTGTTTGTCGTGGAGTACGACCGAATCCTCCTTCTCGAAGCTCATGACACGACGTTCCGCCGGCGCACATTTAAGCGCGCTGATTCGCCGACCCGGCCCGGCACGCGTGTCCGCGAATCGGGGATGATAAGAGCGTGAGCCACCACGTCCACGCATGCCACACACCAGACGCGAGTACCTCACTGCGACCGTCGGGGTGGCCGGCCTCGCAGCGACCGCCGGCTGTCTCGGCGGCGAGAGCGCCGGGACCGACGACTGCACCATCGAGACGGAACCGACCGTCTCGTCCCTGTCGGCGCCGTCGCTCGGGCCGGCGGATGCAGACGTGAGTGTCGTCGCGTTCGAGGATTTCTCGTGCCCGCACTGTGCCACCTTCAGCCTAGATGTCCTCCCCGAAATCCGGTCGGAGTACGTCGAACCCGGCGCCGCCCGGTTCGAACACCGCGACTTCCCCATCCCGGTCGACGAGCGGTGGTCGTGGCAGGCAGCCAGCGCCGCCCGTGGGGTGCAAGACGAGACCGACGACACGACGTTTTTCGAGTACGCACACGACCTCTTTGCCAACCAGGGCGACTACTCGCCGCGGTTGATAACCGACCTCGCGAACGACGCCGGAGCACCGGGGTGTGCGATCCAGGCCGACGCACTCAACGAGACCTACCGCCCCGTGGTGTCGGCCGACCGGGAGTCGGGCATCGAGAGCGGGGTCGAGGCCACGCCGACGGTGTTCGTCGCCGGCCGGCCGGTCGAGGCGACCGTCGACGCCATCGCGGCGGCCATCGACGCCGAGCGGTAGTTCGACGCACGCACCACGTCACACTTATCCATCCGGGGCGAACGTCGACCCGATGACCGACGAAACCGGCCGGACGCTCGGTCGCCGACACCTCCTCGCCGGCGTCGCGGGCGCCGGCCTCGTGGGTGCCGGCCTCGTCGGGACGGGGGTCGCCGACCTCGTCGGGAGTGACGGCGCCACCCGCCTCCCGGTCGAGGTGACGACCCTCGACGCCCCGGGATCGACCGCCGGCACACGGCGGGTTCCCGTCCCCGGGACGCCGACCGTGATCGACTGTTTCGCGACCTGGTGTGGCCCCTGTATCGAGCAGATGGACGCCCTGGGGACGGTCCACGACCGCTACACGGACCGCGTCGCGTTCGTGTCGGTCACCAACGAACGGCTGGGCGGCGGCCTCACCCGCGAAGACCTTCGGTCGTGGTGGCGCAACAACGACGGAGCCTGGACGCTCGGGCACGACCCCGAGGGTGACCTGCTGGCCGCCCTCGGAGCGAACGGCCTCCCGTATCTGGCCGTGGCCGACGCGACGGGATCGGTCGTCTGGACACACGGTGGCGTCGCCTCCGTCGAGACGCTGGACGCCGAAATCGCGGCGGTCCTGTGATGACCGACGCCGGCTTTCTCGGCACGCTCACCTTCGCCGTCGGCGCCGGCCTCGCCACCTTCTTCGCCCCCTGTGCGTACCCGCTCTTGCCCGGCTACGTCGGATACGCCGTCCGGAGCGACGACACCGGCATCGCGAGGGCGGCCGTTCGCGGCGTCGCCGCGTCGGCTGGCGCCGTCGTCGTCCTCGCCGTCCTCGGCGCCCTGCTGTTCTCGGTGGGCGGGTGGCTGACCCGGCACCTCCCCCTACTCGAACCACTCGTCGGCGTGGTGCTCGTCGTTCTCGGCGCTCTCCTTTTCTTTGACCGGGCGCCGGCGCTTCACCTCCGACTGCCCGAGCGCCGGACCTCCGTCCTCGGCTCGGTCGTCTTCGGTGGCGGGTACGCGCTCGCGGCCGCCGGCTGTGTCGTGCCCGTGGTGCTGGGCGTCGTCACGCAGTCCCTGACCTTTCCGGCGCCACGGGCGGCCGCCGTCCTCGGCGGATACGCCGCCGCAACGGCGCTCCCGCTGACGGGTGTGACGCTGCTGTCGGCCGTCGGAAGCGACGCCGCTCGGGCGTGGAGCGACCGTATCGGGACGGTCAACCGCCTCGCCGCCGTCGTCATGATACTCGCCGGCGCCGCACAGATCGTCGCCTCCCTTCGCTACCTCGGCGTCCTCTAGACGGACGGACCACACGGACTTTGACCCTGTAGCCCCGCGAGTCGGTATGAATCGGCGAACGTACCTTCGGGGGATCGGACTGGCGGGAGTCGGTGCGACCGCGGGCTGTCTGGGCGGCGACCCCAACACGACGCTCGGGAAACCCGACCGGCGGGGCGGCGTGACGAGCGAGGCACTCGCCTATCCGGCGTGGGGCGAGCGCGTCCCGGACGTGACGCTGCCCGACCCGCTCACCGGGGCGTCGATTTCGCTCCGCGAGGTGGACGAGCCGGCGCTCGTGACGTTCTTTTACTCACACTGCAACAGCATCTGTCCGCGTCTCATCTCGTCGCTCCGCGAGGTGCAGATCCACAGCCTCGACGGGGACTACGCCGACGAGGTGGGTTTCTATCCGATCACGTTCGACCCACAGCGGGACACCGCGGACCGACTCCGCGAGTACGGAACCGACATGAACGTCGCCCTCGACGCCGACAACTGGCACTTCCTGCGGCCGTCGAGTCGCGACCGAGCGAAGGCGGTGCTCGAAGACGAGTTCGGGTTCCGCTTCCAGCGGACACACCCCGAGGACATGGATATGTACATGTTCACCCACATCGGCCTCGTCCTCCTGGTGAACGGCGACGGCTACGTCGAGCGCGCCTACCGCGGCCAGGAGGGCCGCGAGGGGCAGTATATCGAGGACCTGGAGACGGTGCGGACCGGCGGTGGCCTCCTCTAGAGCTGGCCGGAGGCGGGGACCGGTTCGTACGGCTCCTCCAGATACTCGATGTCGCTGTCGCTGAGGTCGATCTCCAGCGCCTCGACCGCATCCTCCAGGTGCTCGACGGAGGTGGTGCCGACGATGGGAGCGTCCACGGCGTCCTTGTGGAGTACCCAAGAGAGCGCGATCTGGGCCATCTTCACGCCGCGCTCCTCGGCGAGTTGCCGGACGCGTTCGTTGATCTCCGGTCCGCCGCCCTCGCGGTAGGGGTGTTCGTACAGGCGTTCCTCGCTCGCGCCCCGGGCAGTCGCCTCGACGTCCTCGTCCGGTCGGGTGAGATACCCCCGGGCCATCGGTGACCACGGCATGACGCCGATCCCCTCCTTTTCACAGAACGGGAGCATCTCGCGTTCCTCCTCGCGGTAGACGAGGTTGTAGTGGTTCTGCATGGTGGCGAAGCGGTCGAGTCCCAGCCGATCACTCGTGTGCAAGGCGTCGGCGAACTGGTAGGCCCACATGGAACTCGCGCCGAAGTGACGCACCTGCCCGCGACGCACCGCGTCGTCGAGGGCGCGGAGCGTGGTCTCGATGGGCGTGTCGTAATCCCACCGGTGGATCTGATAGAGGTCGATGGTGTCCATCCCCAGCCGCTCCAGCGAGTTCGACAGTTCCTGTTCGATGGCCTTCCGCGACAGGCCACCTGAGTTGGGGTCGTCCTCGTTCATCGGGAAGAAACACTTGGTGGCGACGACCTGCTCCTCGCGGCGCCCCTCCAAGGCTTTCCCGAGGATGCGTTCCGACTCGCCGTCGGAGTATTTGTTGGCGGTGTCGAAGAAGTTGATCCCGAGTTCGATTGCGCGGTCGACGAGTTCGATGCCCGCCTCCTCGCCGAGCACCCAGTCCCGCCAGTCGTCCGAGCCGAAGCTCATGCAGCCGAGGCAGATGCGCGACACCTCGATCCCGGTATCACCGAGGGTAGTGTACTCCATACCCACGCCCTCGTCACCGGTCGGCAAAAATCTAGGCTGACTCCGATCGTCTGGGGATCGAGATCCCGCCAGAACTCGTCGGCCGCCTCGAAACCGGTGAGAACGTCGTCGATCAGGTGCGCCGCACGACACCGTCCATGGGAGGGAACGAGATTTTCAACCCGCACGTTCGACGTTATGCCATGGGTATGGATCACGTCACGTCGCTGCGGTGTACGCTCTGTGGCGACCGCTACGATCCCGAGTCGGTCGTCTACACCTGCTCGAACCACGAGGGGGTGACTGGCATTCTGGAGGTGGAGTACGACTACGACCGCGTCCACGACCGGTTCGACGCCGCGTTCGACGGCGTCGTTCCGAGCCAGTGGAAGTATCGGGCGTTCCTGCCGGTCCGCGACGAGACGGAGCCGGTCACGCTACACGAAGGCGGAACGGAACTGATCGAGACGCCGCGGCTGAGCGCCGAACTCGGCGTCGAGACGGTCGTCAAGGACGACGGTCACTGTCCGACGGGCGTGTTGAAAGACCGGGCCAGCAGCGTCTCGACGACCAAGGCCCGCGAACACGGCCGCGACGTCGTCACCTGTGCCTCGACGGGCAACGCCGCGGCGTCGCTCGCCGGCTACGCGGCCCGGGCCGGCCTCGACTGTCGGCTCTTCGTTCCCGGGGACGCCCCCGAGGGGAAACTCGCTCAGCCGCTCGTCTACGGCGCGGACGTGCTTGCCGTCGACGGCACCTACGACGAGGCGTACGATCTCAGCATGGCGGTCACGGAGACGTTCGGCTGGTACAACCGCAACGCGGCCGTCAACCCGTTCCAGGTCGAGGGCAAGCGCACCGTGGGTTTGGAACTCGCCGAACAGACGCGGACGGATCCGCCCGACTGGGTCGTCGTCTCGATGGGCGACGGCTGTACGATCTACGGCGCGTGGAAGGGGCTGCGCGAGAGCCACGAACTCGGCTTCGTCGACGACACGCCGAAGATGCTCGGCGTGCAGTCGGCGGGGGCGAGCGCCATCCACGACGCGTTCCACGACCACGACGACGTGGCCGACGTGGCCGACACCGTCGCCGACAGCATCGCGGTGGGGCGTCCCCGCAACACGGTCAAGGCGTGCACGGCGCTCTCGGAGAGCGGCGGCACCTCTGTCGTCGTCTCCGACGACGAGATCCTCCGGGCGGAGCGGACCCTCGGCTCGACGGAGGGCATCTACGCCGAACCCGCGGGTGCAGCCCCCGTCGCCGGCGTTCGAAAAGCCCTCGCGGCTGGCATCGTCGAGGAAGACGAACGGGTCTGTCTCGTCGTCACCGGCAACGGACTCAAGGACACCGAAAGCGCGATGGCGGCCACCGGTGGGATCGAGCACATCGCACCGGACCTCGAGGACGTGACGGAGCGGTACGCCTGACGGCGGCCGTCGGGGCGTCCCGGAACCGTCGCCGGTCCGATCCCGACGTGGTGACCGGTTTGCGTCGTCCACCGCTCGGCCGACCAGGACACGGCCGACCAACCGCAGGCCGCCCATGGAAGGGTACGAACTGAACTGTGGCGCCCCCGTAGGCACGATCATGGCGACCGACGGGACACGCGACGGGCTAGCCGTCGACGGCGACCGACTCCGACGGCGGTTCGACGCGTTCAACGAGATCGGCGCGACCGATCGGGGCGGGGTGAACCGGCCCGCGCTCTCGGACGCGAACGCGAGGGCACGGGATCGGCTCGTGGAGTGGCTCCGCGAGGCGGGCCTCGACGTGCGGATCGACGAGATGGGAAACGTCTTCGGGCGGCGCGCGGGGAGCGAGGACGCCGCACCGGTCCTTCTCGGCTCGCACGTCGACAGTCAGTACAACGGCGGCCGATTCGACGGCGTCGTCGGCGTCCTCGGCGCCCTGGAGGTCGTCGAGACGCTCGACGACGAGGGCATCGAGACGCGACGGCCGATCGAGGTCGTCGCCTGGAGCAACGAGGAGGGCGTCCGTTTCCAGCCCGACATGCTCGGCAGCGGCGTCTACACCGGGCGGTTCGACCTCGACTACGCCCACGACCGGACGGACAAGTCCGGACGGCGGTTCGGGGACGAACTCGACCGCATCGGCTACCGCGGCGACGGACCGTGCGTGGCCGACGACCTCCACTGTTATCTCGAACTCCACGTCGAGCAGGGGCCGTACCTCGCCGAACGTGATCTGAGCGTGGGCGTCGTCGAGGGAGTCTACGGATTCTCGTGGCTGAACGCGCGGTTCACGGGTGCGGCCGATCATGCGGGTCCAACGCCGATGGACCGCCGCACCGATGCGCTCGTGGCGACGGCAGAGGTGATCCTCGCGACGCGCCGTCTCACCGCGACGGGGGGCGACGACCTCGTCGGAACCGTCGGGTCGGTCGACGTGTCGCCGAACGCGATCAACGTCATCCCCGAGACGGTCGAGTTCACGCTGGATGTCCGGTCGTACGACAACGCGGCGGTCGACGAGGCAGTCGACCGGATCGAGCGCGAGATCGAGTGGGCGGGGGAGCGCGAGGGCGCCGACTGGGCGGTCGAGGAGATTATGCGCGTCGACGCGAGCACCTTCGACGACGACTGTGTGGCGACCATCGAGGCCGCCGCCGAGACAGTCGGCGTCGACCACGTGCGCATGGTGAGCGGGGCCGGTCACGACGCCAACTACCTCAACGAGATCTGTCCGACTGGCATGATCTTCGTCCCGAGCGAGGGCGGCGTGAGCCACACCGAGGCGGAGTACACCGAATGGACGGACGTGGTCGGCGGCGTCGACGTCCTCCTGCACGCGACGCTCTCGAAGGCTCGGGAGTGACCGTCGGGCCACACCGTTTTGTCGGCCAGGTCCCAACGGGTGGGCATGCATTCGGGAGGGTGGCGATGACCGTCTGGCTCCTCGGCGACCAACTCCACCCCGAGAGCCACGTCCTCGACGACGCGGAGCGCGTCCTGCTGATCGAAGCGACGGCGTTCGCCGATCGACGACCGTATCATCCCCAGAAACTCGGTCTGGTGTTCGCGGCCATGCGTCACGCCCGCGACGCCCTGCGGGAGGCGGGCTATACCGTCGAGTACCGGCGGGCCGAAACGTTCGGCGACGGTCTCGATTCCCACTTCGCGGCCCACTCCGGCGACGACCTCCGGGTCATGCGTCCGCCGAGTCACGGCGCCGCCGATCGGCTCCGCGAACTCGTGACCGAACGCGGTGGGAGCCTCTCGATCGTCGACGACGATCGGTTCCTCTGTTCGCCCGCCGCCTTCGACGAGTGGGCCGGTGAGGGAGAGGGACTCCGACACGAACCGTTCTACCGCTGGATGCGTCGGCGAGCGGACGTGTTGATGGACGGCGACGACCCGGTGGGCGGCGAGTGGAACTACGACGAGTCGAACCGGAAGACGCCACCGGAGGGGTGGTCGCCACCGCCGGTCCCCGCGTACCCGCCCGACGCCCTGACCCGCGAGACGCTCGACTGGGTGGACGACCGGTTCGACACCTGGGGGGAGATCGAGGGGTTCGCGTGGCCGGTGACGCGCGCCGACGCGCTGGAGGCCCTCGATCATTTCATCACCCATCGCCTGCCCGCGTTCGGCCCCTACCAGGACGCGATGGTGGGCGACGAACACGCGCTCGCCCACTCGCTGCTGTCGTCGTCGCTGAACCTCGGACTCCTCGGTCCGCAGGAGGTGATCGACGCGGCCGTCGACGCCTGGGAGCGCGACGCGGCGCCGATCGAGAGCGTCGAGGGGTTCGTCCGGCAGGTGCTCGGATGGCGGGAGTTCATGCGACACGCCTACCGGCGGACGATGCCCGACCTCGTCGAGACGGACCTGCTGGATCGGTCTCGGGATCTGCCGCCGCTCTACTACGATGGCGAGACGGAGATGCGCTGTCTCGACGCCGCGGTCTCGCACGTCTACGAACGGGGGTACGCCCACCACATCGAGCGACTGATGGTGCTGTCGAACTTCGCGCTCGTCTTCGGTGCCGACCCGCACGAACTGACCGAGTGGTTCCACTTCGGGTTCGTCGACGCCTTCCACTGGGTGACGGCGCCGAACGTCCTCGGGATGGGGACTTTCGCGACCGACGCGTTCACCTCGAAGCCGTACGCCTCCTCGGGGAGTTACGTCGACCGGATGAGCGACCACTGTGCCGACTGTGCGTACGACGTGGACGCGACGACCGGCGAGAACGCCTGTCCGTTCAACGCGCTGTACTGGGATTTCCTCGACAGGAACGAGGAGCGTCTCCGAGGGACCGGTCGCATGGGCCTGATGTACTCACACGTGGACCGCAAGTCCGACGCCGAGTGGGCGGCCATCCGGGACCGGGTGGCGACCGTTCGGCGTCGGGCACGCGACGGACGACTGTAGCCGCCGCTGGGCGGCGTGAAAAAGGAAGGTCTGATCCAGCGCCGGTTCGAGCGGTCGGGATGACCCGGACTTACAGTCGCTGGAGGTTGGTCGCCCGCGGGCCCTTGTCGGCCTGCTCGATGTCGAATTCGACTTCCTGTCCCTCTTCGAGGTCCGGGCCGCCGATGTCTTCCATGTGGAAGAACACGTCTTCGTCGGAATCTTCGGACTCGATGAACCCGTAACCGCCGGTGTCGTTAAAGAACGCAACCGTACCTGTCGCCATTGCGTTGCGAAACACGAAAAGGAGAAATATAAGGATTGTGGCACTCCTCGAAAAGACATAGCTCGGTCGATAATTTTGGATAGAATACACGATATGCAGTTTGGAACCGAAGTCGGGTCGACGCACGTCCGGGATGCCGAGCGGGGTCAGTCGCCGGCACCGTCGCGGCCGAGCGTATGGAACTCGTCGTTCGGGCGCATGTCTGCGAAACTCGCCAGTCGGTTGCTGAGGTTGAAGAAGGCGGTTACGGCGCCGACATCCCAGATCTCGCGCTCGGAGAACCCCGCCTCGCGCAGAGCGTCGAGATCGGCGTCAGTTACCTCGGCCGGTCGCTCGGTGAGTGTTACGGCCACGTCGAGCATGACCAGTCGCTCGTCGCTGACGTCAGCCGTCCGGTAGTTGGCGACGAGTTGGTCGGCCAGCGTCGGATCGTCGGCGTAGAGTCGGACGAGCGCCCCGTGGGCGACGTTGCAGTAATAACAGTGGTTGACGCCGGAGACGGCGACCACGATCATCTCCACCTCCTCGCGGTCGAGGCTCGTTCCGTCGACGAGGGCGTCGTGGTAGTCGACGAAGGCGCGAAACTGGTCGGGGGCGTAGGCCATGGCCGCGAAGACGTTGGGGGTGAATCCCGCCCGCTCCGTCTCGGCGTCGATGCGCTCTCGCAGGTCGTCGGGCAGGGTCTCGCGATCCGGGACCGGGAACCGGGTCATCGCGTCGTCGTTCATACACTCTCCTCGGTCCCGGGACGGCAAAAACTCACCCCACCCGCGTCGCGAGGAGGGCCGCGACTGCGGTGATACAGACGCCGACCGCGAGGAGGACGTAGTTGGCGACGGTGTTGTCCGCGCGGGTGAGATACACGGAGAAATCACGGCCGGAGAGGGGCCACAGGAACGGGACCCCCGCGGGCGTCAGTGCGTCGGCGAGGAGGTGGGCGATCACCGCGAGCGCACCGATCGCGAAGCCGAAGGGGACGAGCGTTTCGTGGCCGCCCTGAAAGACCGTCGCGAGACCGACGCCGGCCCCGGCGCCGGCGACGCCGACGAGGGCGGCGAACGCGAGAGTGTGGGTCGGGCCGCGATGGGAGAGGCCGGGAATTCGGTGGTCGTAGTCGGGGAGCATCGAGAGCCAGAGCATCGCGACGCCGCCGGCAACGGCAAGTGCCGGTCGGCCGACGAGGACGAGGCCGAAGCCGACCGGCGCGAACACGAGCAGGGTGACACCCCAGTGGCCACGGCGGTACACGGCCGACGGTGGGGCGGGGACCGACCAGAACCTTTCGGCCGACGGTGACGGTGCCGTCGCTGGCAGTGGGTGAGCGCATCGACGAAAGGGAGGGTGTCCGGTACCGTGCCCACGGTAGCAGGGACGTGGATCGCCGGCGCGGTCAGGGCACACCGCGCGTCGACTCACTCCTCGACGACGACCGTTCCCTCCATTCCCGCCGCCTCGTGCGGGATGCAGACGTAGGCGTGTTCGCCCGCCGTCTCGAAGGTGTGGACGTAAGACTGGCCGGCGGCGACGGCACCCTCACCGTTCTCCCACCCGGTACGGGCGGCCTCCTCGGAGTCGAAGCCGCCGGAGGCCCAGTAGGTCGCCCCCTCCGGAATCCCGCTGCCGGAGGCGGTGACGCTGTGGGGTTCGCCCCCGGCGTGGCTCCAGGCCACCGTGTCGCCGACGGAGACGGTGAGTTCGGCCGGATCGTACGCGACGGCGTTCATATCGACGACGTGGTCGGCGTCGTCGGGGACGCCGGAGACGACGTTGGGGCCGCCGGACATCTCGGGTTCGCCACCACCGCCGCCGCCCTCGTCGCCGACGGACATCTCGGGCGCCGCGTCCGGCGTGCCCGCGACGGCGAAGAAGGCCGTCCGGATCGCTTGCGCGAACCGTTCGCCCGCGGCGTCGACGTCGCCGTCCGCTTCGAGCGCGGTGGTGTAGTCCGAGAGCGCCTTCTCGAACGTCTCGTAGGCCCCCCGGTCGCCCTCCTCTAGGGCCTCGTGGACGCGCGCGCTCTCGAAGGCCGCGAACACGTCCGCGACGAGCGGTGCGGCGTTCACGTCGCCGCCGGAGCCACCGTTTTCGACGACGGCGTAGACGGCGGCGGTCGCCTCGTCGGCGAACGTCGTCGCGGCGTCGTAGGCGTCGGCGTCGCCGGTCGTCGCGCCCTGGACGGCCCCGAGAGCCTCCTCGAAGGAGTGATAGCGCTCCTCGCTGGCCGCCTCGACCGCTTCGTGGAAGCCGTTGGCACCGCCCTCGAAGTAGGCGAAGGCGTCGCTGGCGACCGCCTCGGCGCGGTCCGTCGCGCCGACCGTCGCGAGGGTGCCGGCGTCACCGGCCCGGCCGGTCATATACGTCGCGGCGGCGGCGCTCGCGACCGGCGTCGATCCGGCACCGGCCTCGAACGCCACGAGGGCGTCCGTCGCGCCGGCGACGTGAGTCGCCACCGCGTCGTCGTCGCCCGCACGGAAGGCGTCGGGCAGGGCCGCGAGGTGTTCCTCCTCGAAGGTGTGATAGAGGTTCTCGCCCTCCGCCTCCAGCGCCTCGTGGAAGCCGGCCTCGTTCGCCTCGAAGCGGGCGAAAAGGCTCTCCGCCACCGTCGCGGCGACCTCCCCCTCGCCTCGGAGGTAGCGCTCGTGGGCGTCGCCCAGGCGGGCGCGGAAGAATCCGGACTCGAGGACCGGCGCGGCGTCACCGGCCAGCGCCGTGATGCCCGTCGTCAGGCCGTCGTGGACGGTCGTGACGGCCTCGTCGACGCCGGCGTCGTCGCCGTCCTCGATGGCCGAGACGAGGGCTTCTAGCCCCTCGTGTTCGAACGTCTCGTAGGCGGACTCGCTGGCCGCCTCTAGGGCCTCGTGGGCGCGGGCACCCTCGAAGTGCTGGAAGATGGACTGGGCGGCGGCCTTCGCGGCGTCGGGGTAGCCGGCATCGTAGAGCCACGCTGCGTCGCGGACGCGGACCCGGTAGCCGTTGAGGCCGGCGGCGTGGGCGACGCCGAGGCCGTGACCGCCCGTGCCGGTGGCCATCTCGGCGTCGAAGCCGACCGCCCCCATCAAGGAGAGGTGGCCGATCCCTGCGATGGGGTCGGTCGTGAGTTCGTACGCGGCGTCGACGACGCCCTGTGACGCCGACAGCGCGGCCTCGTGGACCGCCCCGGCGTCGCCGGACTGTGCGGCGGCGACGGCGTCTTCGAGTCCGCCCTCGAAGGCCTGGTAATACGCCTCGCCGGCCGACTCGATGGTGTCGTGGACCGCGGCTTCCTCGAAGTCGGCGAGAACCGCCCGTCCGACCGTCGCCGCCGCGTCGGTCGCGCCGGCCATCGCCAGCGCGTCGACGTTTCGCGCGCGGGAGCCGTAGACGTAGAGCGTGAACACCTCGGCGACGTCGCCAGAGGTCCGCCCACGCTGGGCCGCGAGCAGATTCGTCTCCGCCTCCGCGGCCGCCTCGACGGCGTCCTCGGGTGTGCCCTCCTCGAAGCCCGTACGGGCCGCGCCGAGATGTTCCTCGAAGGACTCGTAGGCCGACTCGCTGGTCGATTCCAGCCCCTCGTGGGCACCCCACTCGCCGCCGGCGTTCTCGAAACGGGCGAACACGTCGCCGACGAGCGTCGCCGCCGCGGCTTGGTGGCCGGCGCGCCCGAGCGCCGTCGCGTCGTGGAGTCGTGCTCGCATCACGTTCCACTCGGCGGCGAGAGCGGTCGCGGCCGACGCCTCCGCCGTGGGCGTCTCGGTCGCGGTCGGGTCCGCAGTGTCAGCCGCGGTCGGGCCCACGGTGTCCGTCGCGGTGGGATCGCTCCCGTCGGAACCGCTCCGTCCGCCACAGCCGGCGAGCCCGACGCCGCCGAGTGCGACGCCGGTGGTCTTGAGTAGTCGTCGTCTGGTGTGTCGCATCAGATTTTAGGCTGGCCTAAAAATACAAAAACGCTCCGGTTTTTAGGTCAGCCAAAAACATCGGTCGTCGAGGACTATCGCATCGCTCCTCAAAAGTGGGTCGATCGGTCGAGGGGGCCGGCCGCCACGCCGGACTAGTCGCGCAGGAACCGATCGAACGCCGACGCGAAGGCCGTCTCGTCCTCGGTGGCCTGTTCCCACTCGACGAGGCCGCGTTCCTCTCGGGTTCCCTCGATGGTGTTGTCGAGGACGAACGCGACGAGGCCGCCGACGGCCATGCCCGTCGAGCCGATGACGTAGATCGTGTCGGCGACAGCGCGGGCGCCGAGGGCCGGCCCGAGGACGCTGACGCTCCGCATGCCCTCCCGGAAGGCCGCGGCGCTCCCGACGTTGCCCATGTACGCCGGCACCGCGAGGCCGGCAAACAGCGCGATGCCGACGACGAAGACGTTCCGCGAGGAGTCCAGATCGACGTACTCCAGGTTCGAGAGGCCGACCGCGACGATCTGTCCGAACATGGCGACGTAGAGGCCGCCGACGATGGGGTCGGGGATGGTGGCGATGAGTTGGCCGAAGTAGCCGACGAACCCGACCACTAGCATCACCGCAGCCCCGATCTGGACGACGTAGCGCGAGGCGACGCCGGTCAGGCCGATGGCACCGATGTTCTCGGAGTAGGAGGTGGAGCCGCCGGTGCCCATCAGCCCCGCGAAGACGTTCATCAGCCCCTCCATACCGATGCCGTGGTTGATCCGCTCCTCGCTCGGCGCGCCGATCCCCGAGAGGCGCGCGACGGCGTGGTAGTCGCCGAACGACTCCAGCATCGAGGCCGCGACGCCCGCGAGCATGCCGATCACGAACGCCGTCTCGATCCGCGGCATCCCCCACTGGAGCGGGGCGATGGGCATCAGTGCCGGTGCCGACGCCACCGAGGCGAGGTCGACGAACCCCGAGGTACCCTGGGTGTAGACGCCCGTGACCGACAGAACGGCGGCGACCACCCACGCGACGACGACGCCGAGGAGGACCGGAAAGAGCTGAAACGCCCGGGATCGGTCACCGAGATACTGCGAGAAGAGGACGATCAACCCGAGGGTGAGCCCCAGCAGCCACCAGTTTCCCGTCGCACTCGTCACCTGCGGCGTGTTAAAGAGGGCGAGACCGATCAACGCGATCGTCGGGGCGATGATGACCGGGGAGATGTACGACCGCAAGCGCCCGAGCAAGCCCAGGTAGCCAACCGCCAGCTCGACGACTGCGGCGACCACGATGGCACCCTGCAACTGGAGGAGTGCGGCCTCCCACGCCGGCCCCGTTGGATCGCTCGCCTGGACGACGCCGATCACCGCGAGCGCCGGCGCGAGCATCGAGAAGGGTGCACCCTGCACGATCGGGTAGCGGTTGCCGAAGGTGGTCTGTGCGAGCGTCGCGACCCCCGAGACGACGAAGAAGGTCCCGACGAACCGCGGGACCACCGCGTCCGGCATTCCCAGTGCCCCCGCGAGGATCAGCGGCACCGCCACGTTGGCCCCCACCATCGTCAGGTAGTGCTGGACGCCCAGCAGGATCGACGTGACGATCGGTGGCCTGTCCTCGATCCCGTACTCCACGAACCCGGAGCGGCCGTCCGAGCCGCTCATACTACTGTCTCACCGAGTGCCATACTGCGCCCGTCGTCCTGCCGCGCGTTAAAACCGATCGAAACGAGGTGGCCGAAAGCGTAAGGACCGGGGCGGTCCTGCGTTCGGTCGATGGACGACGGGGTCGTAAGCGAGCGCGTGGGAACCGAACGGGCCGACGTCGACGCCGAAGCGGCCCGCCACTGTTACGAGGGAGAGCAGGTCGTCACGTCGGCGCCACTCGGCGCCGGATGGGCGGCGGTCACCAGCCACCGGGTGCTCGCGTACAATCCGGCGGCCGAGGGACGCCGGTTCGAGGCGGTCGACCGACCGAACGTCGCGGGGGTCGACGTCGACGCCGCGGGCGACCGACGGCTGCTCGGCTGGGGACTCCGCGGCCTGCTCTACGGCCTGGCGGCGGTCGGCGGTGGGGTCGCGCTCCGCGCGATGCGTATCGGCGAGACGCTGTCGGTGGACGCGGCGGGGTCGGCGCCCGTGGGGGGCGTCCGCGCGATCACCGACGCGCTGGCGGCCGCGGTCACGACGCTCGCGGCGCTCCTTTTGGTCGGCGGCGTCGCTCTCGCCGTCGGTGGTCTCGGTCTGGTGGGGCGATATCTCCACACCCGACAGCCGGCCCTAGTGATCGAGCGCTTCGGCGACGAGTCGGTCACACTGTCCACCCCTCGGAGCGACGGGGAACACGCCGCACGGACGCTTTCGGAGGCGCTACGGGAGCGATAGTCACGGCGGCCAATGATATATCCCGCCCGGTCGCGTACGGTGTGGCGATGGAAGTCAGGCGGTTTCTACGCGGTCGGCTCGACGACGACCGACTCGACCGGGTCATCGCGGAGGTCGCGGAGCGGTACGACCGTGAGGACCCGTCGGTCCGGTGTCTCGACGCCGACAACTGGCTCTCGACCCCGCTCGTCCTCGACGGCGACCTCTTTTTGAAGGTGATCTCCAAGCAGAACTCCCTCGTTCACGCGCTCATCACGACCGGGCGCAACCTCGGCGTCTTCTCGGCGGGCACCGAGGGTTTCTTCGAGCATTTCGGGACGCCCTACCAGATGGCGAAACACGAACTCGAAGCGACCGAGCGGATGCGCGAAATCGGCCTGAACGCGCCCGAACCGCTCGAAGCGCTCGAAATCGACGACCTGGGCGTCGTCGTCCTCGAATATCTCCCGGAGTTTCGACCGCTCGACGAACTCGATCGGGAAACCGAACGGGAACTCGCGCCCGAACTGTTCGCCGCCCTCCGGACGATGCACGACCACGGCCTCGCCCACGGCGACCTCCGTGCCGAGAACGTCCTCATCCTCGACGGCGACCTCTATTTCATCGACGCGACGAACGTCGGAACGGGTGGGCGCAAGGATGCCCGATCGTACGACATGGCGTGTGGCCTCGCTGCGCTCGAACCACTCATCGGCGCACCCGCGGCCGTCGAGGCCGCCGCAACAGCCTACACGACGGAGGAACTCCTCGCCGCGCTCGACTTCCTCGATTTCGTCAACATCCGCCCGGACCACGACTGCGACGCCGCGGCGCTCAAAGGAGAGATCGAGAAGCGGGCCGCGTGAGGAAGGGGTGGACGAGGAGTGGGAGTCGAGAAAGCGACCCGTCCCTGCCGGGCGAAGGGAGGGGCCGTCCCGAGGCGAGCGACGACGTGGTGGATTTTGAGTGCCGAGTCTCGACGAGAAAAGCGTCGATGCGTCGGCATCGACCGATAACATCCTCTGGGTGATAAACCCTCCGACCACCGGTCCCGCAACACCGTACGCGGAGCCGGCAGTCGCGACGCCGCGGCCGGCACCGGCGGCCGACTCACTCGCCCCGGAGGCGACCCATCCAGTCCCGGGACGCTGCCGTCACGTCGAAGCCAGCGTCCTCGTAGAGCCGACCGAGGCGGCGACGGAGCCCGTCGACGTCGTAGCGCCGCGAGCTGTGATGGAAGGTATGCTCCGTGGTGGTCGTGTCGACGGTCAACGTCGGCTTCGCGAGCAGCGATCCCGGCACCGTGCGGACCGCCGTGATCTCCGTGATGGGAATCCCGAAGCTCCGCTCGTCGTCGAGTAGGCGGTCCGCAGACGCGGTGAGCGCCCGCGAGCCCACCTCGCGGGCGGCTCGGTTTCGGCCGTCCCGTCGCAGGAGCAGCGACTTGAACGACTCCTCCGCGAAGACGGCGTAGACGGCGTCGGGCTGGAAGAACAGTTCGAAGTGCTCGAACGTCTGGGGGGCGATCCGGTACCACTCGCTCACCCAGAGGCGGTCGGTTCCGTCCGGTGCCGACACGACGGTCGGGGGTGTGGGATCGCTCTCGGCCATCGTCAGTCGGCCTCCACGAGCGGCGGGAGGGTCATCGTGAGCAGCGCCGCCGCGTAGGTCTTCCCCTGCGTGTCGTATCGGAGGCTGGTCTGCCCACCTCCGTCGAGCCCCCGTTCGCAGACGAAGTTGAACGCGCGGACGTTCGACAACGGGTAGCGCCGGACCTCGCCGTCGACCAGGTCCCCGAAGAAGGCGGCGACCCGGTCGGCGGTGAGCTGTGAGTGGAGCCGGCGATATCCCGCGTCGGTCCAGGCGACCACCCCCACGTTGAATCGGTCGCCCTTGTCGCCGGATCTGGCGTGGGCGAGTTCGCCGAGACGGACGGGGCGGGAGGGGTCGTGATCGTCCGACTCCACGTCGCCGGCGGGCTCATTCATACAGGGTCACCTCCGGCGTCGCCCAGCCTTTCGACACCAGCGTCGGCCAGGCGTCGACGATCCGCTGGGGCGACGGCCGCCCCTGGTCGGTCAACCCCGCGACCGCCGGGGGGCCGGCGAGCGAGAGGGGGGCGAACTCCATCGCCAGTCGTCGGAGGTCGTCCCGCGAGTCGCTTTTCGCGACGTACCGGAGGAGGATCTCGTTGTAGGCGTCCCGCGTCGGCGCGACGGGGCCGTGTGCGGCATCGTGCCCGACGTAGTCCACGTGCGTGCGGTCGATCGACAGGTCGAGGGCGTCGACGCGCGCATCGAGGATCGACGCTGCCTCCCTCGCTTTCTCGAGGGCGTCCGGTCTGGAGTAGAGCAACTGCCCGGCAAGCTTGAACCCGGCGGGGTAATGGATCGTCACCTTGTACTCCTCCGGCGGTTCCGTCCCCTTCGTGCCGCTGAGTTTCACCCGGTCGTCGTCGGCCTGTGTCACGGTCGGGCTGGTGAAATCGGCGACAACGTCGGGCGTCACGTACCACTCCGGATCGTCGATCTCGTAGACGAGTTGCTCCGCGACCGTTCCCGTGGTCACCGTCCCGCCCGTCCCGGGCGGTTTCGTGATCGTCACCGTCCCCTCGGCGGTCACCTCGGCGATCGGGAAGCCGATATCCTCGAACGGGACGTCACGCCACTCACCGAGGTAGTTTCCGCCGGTTACCTGTGGCCCACATTCGGTCAGGTGACCCGCGAGCGTGCCGGCCGCGAGTCTGTCGTGGTCGGCCCGAGTCCATCCGAACTCGTGGATCAGCGGGCCGAGCGCGAGCGCCGGATCCGCCACCCGGCCCGTGACGACGACGTCCGCCCCCTCGTCGAGTGCGTCCGCGATGGGGAACGCCCCGAGATAGGCGACCGCGGCGTCCGCGGCCGCGACGTCCTCGAAGGGCTCGCCGGAGTCGACGTTCGCGAGGTCGTTCCCGGCCGCCCGGATCTCGGGCAACCGATCGCGGACGTCGTCGCCGGTGACGTCGGCCACCCGAACGTCGACGTCGCGTTCGCCCGCCAGATCCGTGATCGCCTCCGCACACCCCGACGGATCCAGGCCGCCGGCGTTCGTCACGACCGTCACGTCCCGATCCACGAGGGTTTCGAGGTGGTTCTCGACGACGAACTCTATGAAGTCCGTCACGTAGCCCGGCCGGTCGGCCGCCCTGAGACGGGCGAGGACGCCGATCGACACCTCGGCCAGATACTCGAGGGTGAGGTAGTCGAACTCGCCGTACTCGAGGAGTCGCGCGGGGGCGTCCGGGGAGTCCCCCCAGAACCCCGCGCCGTTCGCGATGTCGACGGTCATTCCGAGAGTTCGTCCACGAGTTCGGCCGCGCGGTCCTCGCGGATCGCGTCCTCCTCGACCAGCCGCTCGGCGACCTCGTCGACGAGGTCGCTCGGCGCCCCGGCCTGAATGGCGATGTTCTTGGCGTGCAAGCTCATGTGCCCGTGCTGGATGCCCTCGCTCACGAGCGCCCGAAGGCCGGCGAGATTCTGAGCGAGTCCGACGGCCGCGAGGACGCCGGCGAACTCGTCGGCCGAGTCGACGTCGAGGATCTCCATAGCTGCCCCGGCGACCGGCTGGAGCTGGGTCGCACCGCCGACGGTTCCGATCTGGATCGGGAGTTCGACGCTACAGGAGAGGTCGCCCTCGGCGTTCACCTCGTAGGTCGAGAGGGGGGCGTAGCCGTCGAGGGCGGCGTAGGCGTGGGCCCCCGCCTCGATGGCCCGCCAGTCGTTGAACGTCGCAGTGGTGACGGCGTCGATACCGTTCATGATGCCCTTGTTGTGGGTGGCCGCCCGATAGGGATCGCTCCCGGCGAACGCCCCGGCGTCGACGATCCGATCCCGGACCTCCGTCCCGTCGAGTTCCCAGTCGTCGTCGGCCAGCACTTCGGGTGGGACGGTACACCGGGCGCGCGCGATCCGCCGGTCCGCGAGGTTCGAGAGGATGCGGAGCTGGACGGTACCGCCGGTGAGCGCCTCGATCTCCGGGGCGAGCGCCTCCGCCATCGAGTTCACGGCGTTGCCACCCATCGCGTCCTGCACGTTCACGACGAGGTGAGTGACGACCATCGGCCCGCGGTCAGTATCGAGGACGCGGGCTTGGACCGCCTCACAGCCACCGCCGTGGTCGACGAGGACCGGATCTTCCTCGTTCGCCAGGTCGACCAGGCGGTCCTCGGCGTCGAGGACGCGCTGTTTCGCGGCGAAGGGGTCGTCGACGCCGACCGCCTGGATCTGGGCGATCATGTGCGGTCCCGTGACCTGGGTGGAGAATCCGCCGTGCTCGCGGGCCATCCGCGCGCCGTAGGAGGCGGCGGCGACGACGCTCGTCTCCTCGACGGCCATCGGGATCAGTCGATCCTCGCCGTCGATGCGGAAGTTCGTCGCGATGGAGAGCGGATATTCGAGCGTGCCCACGACGTTCTCGCTGATCGTGTCGGCGCGGACGGGATCGAGGCCGCGCCCCTCGATCGCGGCGACCGCATCGGCAGCGAGGTTCGCGCGTTCCGCCACGGAATGTCGACGCTCGTCGACATCCTGCTTGTAGAATCCGGGGATGCGGGAGTCCATGCGTCACCGGTATCGAACGATCGTTATTTAAAATTACTGTCGTCGCGCGGATACGGGCCGCTCCGTCACGGTCGCGGCCGACGGGCGGAGTGTACGACAACTGTCGAGTATTTTCGCTGGGAGTTAGAGTTTACTGTGTCGCGACGCCTCGGTCTGACATGGCTGTAACCGCGTCCGTCCCCGGCCGCATCTTCGTCGGCGGCGACCACGCGACCCTCCTCGGCGGCCCGCGTATCGCCGGTGCGCTCGACCTCCGCCTCCGGGTCACCGTCACCGAACGCGACGACGACCGCGTCGTCGTCAGCGGGCCCCTGGGCCGGCGGGACACCACGCTCGACGCGCTTCTCGAATCCACCGACACCAGCGCCGTCCTGACGGTCAGCAAGTCCGGACGCCGCCTCCCGGTCTACACGCTCCTGCGACGGCTCCTCCGGACGATCGGTCGGGACGATCCGGCCGACATCCCGGGGTTCGGGATCGAGATCGACGTCGACGACGCGTTCCCGGTGGGCGTCGGCCTCGCCTCCTCGACGGCGACGACGGTGGCGCTCACGGCCGCCCTCGCGGACACCTTCGGCGACCGGCGGTCGGATCGGGAGGTGATCGACCTCGTCACCGCCGTCGAGGACGACCTCTACGAGGACGCCGTCGCCATCGATCCGGCGGTGATCGTCTCGGGCGGACTGGTGGTCGGCGAGTCGACTGTCACCGACCGAACCACGGCCGACTTGCCGGTACTCGTCGCCGCCACCGAGACCCGTCCCAGTCGAGCGGAGATCCGCTCTCAGGTCGAGCGACGTCGGACGATCACCGGCCCCCTGTACGACGACGTGCGGGCGGCGAGCGACGCGACGACCGACCGACTCTGGGCACACATCACGGACGGCGACCGCGCGGAGATGCGCGAACTGATCACCTTCTACGGGGAGTTGCTCGACGCGCTCGGCTTCTCGAGTTGGCCGATGCCCCGGCTCCGATCGACGGAACTCCTCCAGCATCCTCACGATCTCGGGGTGAAACAGTCGGACTTCGGCAAGCGTGCGACCCTGGTCACGTTCCCGGACGCGGGGAGCGACACGGCCGAACTCGAGCGGATCCTCGGCCGAACTGCGGAACACGTGGTCGCGACGACCACCACCGATCGGGGACTCGAATACGGGACTCCCTCCCGCTGACGGACGACCGTGAGGAGGGCCGTCGGGGCGACGAACGGTCGCCGGGGACACGGTGCGCGACGACCGACGAGGATACTTTTATAAAATTAGATGATATTGTTGCGGGGTGCCATGGCTATACAATGGCAACGTGACAAGACGGTTATCGGTGCGCTCGTGGTACTGGTCGTCATGTTAGTCGCGATGCTGGCGGGTGGACCGACGGGACAGATCCTGTTTTCGTACGCCACCATCGCGATCTTCGGCATCTACATCCTCCTTGGCGTGGAGGGGACGGCGAAGCGACACTCGTACAGGCCGTTTCTCGCCGTCGTCGGCGTGGTCGCCCTGATCCTCGGTGTGGGGTTCGCGCTGTTGTGGCACTTCCACTTCGCGAACCCGTCGTACACCGATCCGGTGTACTGGCTCGGATTCCCGCGGGCCACGTCCGTCCTCGTGTACGTCCTCTGGATGCCGCCGGCACTGGTCCTGATGTTCGCGTACCCCTATCTGTTCGAGAAGTACATCTGGAGTGCGGAGGAAGCCGAGGAGTTCCGGCAGATGGACGGCCCCGACGCGACCGAGGGGGGTGAGCCCTGATGGCGGCCGATCCCCTCATCACCGGCATCGTCGTGGTCTACCTGCTGTTGGTACTCGGCATCGGCGTCTGGGGCTACCGGCAGACGGAATCCACCGAGGACTTCCTCATCAGCGGGAAGCGGTTCGGCATCTGGGCGGTCGCGTTCTCCGCGTTCGCGTCGATCATGAGTGGGTTCGGCTTCATCGGCGGGCCGGGGCTGTTCTACAGCGGCGGCTACGCCTTCCTCTGGATCGCCATCGTCGCCCCGCTTGCCTTCCCTATCTCGTGGTTCGTCCTCGGGAAGAAGATGCGTCTGATGGCGGAGGTCGAACGGATCCTGACGATTCCGGACGCGGCAGACGCACGCTACGACAGCGACGCGGTACGCTTTTTCGTCGCCCTCTCGGTCCTGCTCGGCGTCATTTCGTATCTGGCCGTCCAACTCAAGGCGATGGGGTTCGTCCTCGCCGACATCCTCGGGACGAGCGAACTCGTCGCCGTCGTCCTCGCGACGGTCGTCATCGCCGCGTACACGATCGGTGGGGGGATGATCGCCGGCGTGTTCACCGACCTCGTCCAGGGCGGGATCATGGTCGTCGGCAGCATCCTCGTGTTCTTTTTTGCCCTCGATTACGGGGGCGGCTTCCAGCAGATGAGTCGGGAGATCGCGACCAACAACCCCGAGTTCGCCGGTGCGTTCGGCTCCTTCCCCGTGATGCTCGCCCTGAGCTGGTATTTCCTGTTCACGATCGGGAACTCCGGCCAACCCCACATGGCACACAAACTGTACATGATCCGTGACGTCAAACTGCTGAAGTGGGGGGCACCCATCGCAGGGCTCTCGTATTTCCTCTCCTCGCTCATGATGCTCGGCATCGGCATCTCGGTGCGGGCGGGGGTCGAGACCGGCGCCCTCGACTCGCTCTCGAATCCGGACATGGCCGCGCCCTTCTTCCTCTCGAATTTCGTGTCGCCGGTCCTCGCCGGCATCGTCTTCGCCGCCGCCCTCGGGGCGATCATGAGCACCAGCGACGCGTTCATCAACATCGGCGCGGCGAACCTCGCCCGCGACATCCCCGAGAGTCTGGGGATGGAGTACGACTCGGACCGACAGGAACTCTGGGTGAACCGCCTCGGGAGCGCCGCGATCATCGTCCTCTCTCTGTTCCTTGCGTACTTCGTCCAGATCCTCGTCGGGATCCTCGGCGTCGTCGGCTGGGCGCTGTTCGCAGCCCCGATCGTTCCGCTCCTCGGTATCGGCCTCAACTGGAGCGGCGCCACCCGTGAGGGGGCCCTCGCCGCCGTCGTCGTCTCACTGCTGGTCAACCTGGGGCTGGCCGTCGGGAGTTCGCTCTACGGCGTCTCGCTCCCGCACGGCGTCGTCGCCGGAGCGTTCTCCCTCGTCGCGTCGTCGATCACGCTCATCGTCGTGAGCCTACTGACGAACACCTACTCCGGCGAAGACATCGCCGAGGAGATCTACCGGGTCGTCGTCGCCTGACCGTCACGTCGACGACTCGGACGACGACCCCGCGATCCGGTCGTCCGATCAGTCCCGGCGATCCCGAAGCGCCGGAAACTCCTCGCGGACGGCCGCGATCCGGTCGGGATCGACGTCGGCGACGACGAGCGTTGCCTCGTCGCCCGCACTCGCGAGCTTCGTTCCCCAAGGATCGTAGACGGTCGAGCGCCCGAGGAGGGTGGCCTCCTCGAATTCCGCGGCGCCGTTCGCGGCCGCGAGGTAGGTGAGGTTCTCGATCGCGCGCGCGCCCGTGCCAGGGTCCGCCAGTGTTCGACCCGGGGGTACGGCCACGCGCTCGGCACGCAGACGAGCGTCGCACCGCGGTCGGCGAGTCGGCGGTAGAGTTCCGGAAACCGCAGGTCGTAACACGTCGACATCCCGACGGTAAATCCCTCGAAATCGACGGTCGAGAGGGTGTCGCCGGGCGTGAGGAGCCGAGTCTCGGCGGACTGGTAGCCAAAGAGGTGGTGTTTGCGGTAGACGCCCCGGCGCCCCCCGCCGCGGTCGTAGAAGACGCAGGTGTTGGCGAGACCCTCGGCCGCGGGCACGTCGGCGCCGGCCGCGGCGCTCTCGGCCAGGTCCTCGACGTGGCTGCCGGCCAAGAGACCGATGCCGTGGTCGGCCGCCACGTCGGCGAGACGCCCGAAGGTCGGGCCGTCGAGACCCTCCGCGGCGCGGGCGTAGCTGTCGAACGCGAAGTAGCCGACGGTGAACAGTTCCGGGAGGACGACGAGGTCGGCGCCGCGAGCGGCGGCGTCGGCGACGGCCCGTTCCGCCCGATCGAGGTTGGCGTCCACGTCGCCCGCCGTCGCGTCGAGTTGGGCGAGGGCGAGTCTCATGCGGGCAGTTCCAGATCCCGTCTGAGCGCCGCTTCGAGGTTGTCGAGTTCGGCGTCGAGGCGTTTCTTGAAGAAGCGTTCGACGCCCGGGAGGCGGCCGTCGACGATGAACTCGTTGTGGAGGCGGGTGCCCGTCTCCGCGTCCTCGACCCGGTGTTCGCCGGTGACTCGCATGACGCTCGATCGGCCGACGAACTTCACGTATCTGGGTTCCTCACGCTCGACGTCCTCGGTTTCGACCGTGGCCGTACGGTCGATCAGCGGCAGGTCGAGATCGATCTCCCAGGTGGCGCAGTTGCCGTCGACCTCGTAATCCCGGACGACGCTGATCGCACCGGCTCGCTTGCCGGGATCGGCGATGAAGTCCCAGACCCGTTCGGCCGGTGCATCGAACTCGAATGTCCGACGAACACGGACAGTCATGAATCGAGGTCCCCTCGTACGCTAAAAAATCCGTGGGTCACCCTTGTGTGACACGCCACGTCGTCGACCTGGCGCGGCCCCACTTTTCGATTTCGACGTCCTCGGACTTCTCGGCCAGTCGTGGGAGCCGAGAACCGACCTGTTTGGCCGTCAGCCCGATCGCGTCGGCGATGTTTTTCGCGCGGAAGTAGCGTTCACCCCGAGAGACACTGTCGTGGAGGTACGCGAGGATCCGCCGCTCCTCTTCGGTCAGAGAGGTCATCGTTCACTCCGAGTAGGGGATTCAGCGTCTTAACTCTTTCAAGCCCGTGCGAGCCCGCCGGACCCGTTGGCGTCAGGCGTACGCCTGGGTCGCCACGACCGCCAGCAGGCCCGCGACGACGGCGAGGGCGAAGCCGCCCGCCTTGGTCAACTGCCCGGGCGCCGCGAGCATCGCCAGCGCGCCGACGAGCGCGAAGATGGAAAACAGCACGCCGAACCCGACTCCTCTGTCCGTCACGGCGGCGTCGTGTGCCATACTCCACCCTCCGTCGGGGTGCACTTAGCTCATTCGACTCCGGCAGGGTCCCGGTGGGGGCACGGACAATATAAGACGACGGGGGGCCGTACGGACCGTATGGACTTCAGCCTCTCCGCCGAACAGTCCCAGATGCGTGAGATGGTGGCCGACTTCGTCGACGAGGAGATCGTCCCTGCGGCGGCCGACATCGACGAGACCGACGAGTTCCCGGCCGACCTCGTCGACGACATGGCCGATCTCGGGCTCATGGGAATGCCCTTCGACGAGGAGTACGGCGGCGCAGGGCTCGATTACCACGCCTACGCCGCCTGTCTCGCGGAGATCAGCCGTGGGAGCGGCGGGCTCGGTACCGTCGTCGCCGCCCACACCAGCCTCGCCGGCGGGATGCTCGATGCCTTCGCCGCTCCCGACCAGAAAGAGCGGTTCCTGACGCCGCTGAACGAGGGAACCGACATCGGCGCCTTCGCCCTCTCGGAGGCGGGCGCCGGGAGCGACGTGTCCGCGATGGAGACGACCGCCGTCCGCGATGGCGACGAGTACGTCGTCGACGGTGAGAAACTCTGGATCTCCAACGGCTCCGTCGCCGACACGGTGATCCTCTTCGCGAAGACCGATCCCGACGCGGGCCGGAAGGGCATCTCCGCGTTCGTCGTTCGGCCGGACGAGGATCCGGGGTTCCACATCGAGGGTACCGAGCACAAACTCGGGGACAAGGGCTGTCCGACGGCGGAACTCCGCTTCGACGACCTCCGGGTCCCCGCCGATCGGCGACTCGGCGAGGAAGGAGACGGGTTCGTCCAGGCGCTCAAGACCCTCAACGCGGGACGGATCACCATCGCCGCCCGCGGCGTCGGCATCGCGCGGGCCGCCCTCGAGGAGGCCGTCGCGTACGCGAACGAACGCGAGCAGTTCGGTCGGCCCATCGGCGACTTCCAAGCGATCGGCCACAAACTCGCGGACATGGACACGAAGGTGCAGGCCGCGCGGCTGTTGATGCACCGGGCGGCAGACCGAAAGATGCGCGGCGAGCGGTTCGTCAAGGCGGCCGCTCAGGCCAAACTCTACGCCAGCGAGGTGAGCCGGGAGGTGGCCAACGAGGCGATTCAAGTCCACGGTGGCTACGGCTACACCAAAGACTTCCCCGTCGAACGGTTCTACCGCGACGCCAAACTCAACGAGATCTACGAGGGTACCAGCGAGGTACTCCGCAACACCATCGCCGACGAACTGCGCTAGTCGACCGGAAGGTTCGACAGGCAGGACGCCAAGTGGGTAGTATGGCCGACACCGACGACGTCGTCGCCAACTACTACGAACGGGGTGGCGAGCGTGTCCTGACGTTCAGACGTGACGGACGGACGGCCGCCATCGCCCAGAACAGCGAAGGGTACGCGATGGTGCGGGTGCGCCGCGACCCGGAAGGCGAGGAACTGGAGAAATATTACGGGTTCGACATGGCCCTCGATCACGCGGCCGAACTCCTCGACGTGCACGCCGGGAACCTGCCCGTCCCGGACGAGGCGACCGACATGGGGATGTAGGCGGGGCTATCCCGTCCAGTAGAACCGCGGCCCGAGCGAGAGATAGGCGAGGGAGAGAAAGAGGAGCGCGAACGCGAACACCTCGCCCGGCCGTCCCTGGAGGAGGATGGCAAGCGCCTGGACGATGCCCATCACGAGGGCGTCCTGTGGGTGGAGATCGGGGTACGTGATCCGGGTCACCATGAGCGCCGCGAGCAGGCCGGAGAGCGCGACCAACAGGAGGGGACCGACGAAGCCTGCGAGGATGCCGGCCGAGAGGATGGTCGCCGCGAGCGTCGAGGGGGCGCCTCTGGTCTCCGAGGCGTCGCTGTCGTAGGCGGTGTAGAGTCCGAGGCGGGTGACGGCCATCGCGACGTAGACGGCCGGGAGAAGGATCCCGAGGACATAGAGGAACGGCCGGTCGGCGAGCGTCCAGGCGTCGGCCGCCCGCGACGCGATCAGCATGGCGGGGGCGACGCCGAAGGAGGCGACGTCGGCGAGGGAATCGAGGTACGGCCCGGCGGGCGTCCCCCCACGCTTGCGGGCGACGACGCCGTCGAGCCCATCCGCTACGGCCGCCAGGAGGACGATCCGGGCGGCGAGCGGGGCGTCCCGCGTCGCGACGAACGCGGCCAGAAAGCCGAGCATCGCGTTACCGACGGTCACGGCGTCGGCGAGCCCCAGGCGCCCGACGAACCGCGGTTGCATAGCCCCAACCTCTGGGACCGAGGATTTACGTCTTTATATCGGCCGTTTCGACCGTCGAACCAGTCCACATTTATTCGTTGCTCCCCGAGGGCGGCGTATGCGCAGACGCCGGCTGCTCGCGGCGCTCGGGACGGGACTCGCCGTCGGGACCGCCGGGTGTACCGCCGGCGGCACCGTCGACGGTGTCGACGGCGACGTCGGCATGACCGCCCAGGCGTTCGAACCGACGACGATCACGGTTGCGACGGGCGAGGAGGTCGTCTGGTACAACAACAGCGCCCGCGCCCACTCCGTCACCGCCTACGACGACGGTATCCCCTCGGCGGGCGAGTTCTTCGCCACCGGCGGATACGAGTCCACGGCGGCGGCCCGCGAGGCGTGGGACGGAATGAGCGGCGCCATCACCAGCGGGGAGACCTTCAGCCACACATTCGACGTCCCCGGCCGGTACAACTACTTCTGTATCCCCCACGAGCGGGCGGGGATGGTCGGCCAGGTCGTCGTCGAGGGGTGATCACGCGGCGGGGGTCGGGGACGGGGCCCTCACCGGCCGCTACCCGGATCAGCCGAACGCCCGACACACTACGCTAGTCAGTCTGGACGGTCCGGCGTCAGTCGCACGCAGTCCGTCGAAAAAGTCGGGCGTCGGGACTCAGTCCTCGTCGACGGCGATGTCGTCCTCGTCGACGTCGACGGCCGCCTCCTCCTCGGCGGCGACCTCTTCGGGTCGCGCTTCGAGGGTGAGTTTCTGAACCTCGACCCGCCGAAGCGGGTAGATGGTCTTCGCCTCGCCGTAGATGGCCGAGGAGAGGCGCCCCTCGACACAGCTCTCGACGAAGGACTCGAAGCCGCGCTCGGCGGCCGCTTCCTCGACGAGGTCGATCATGACCCGCCGGATGGCCTGCTCTTGGCTGCGGTCGGCCTTCTTCGTCGTGAACGCGACGGGCTGGACGCGGACGCGGTAGTCGTCCGTCGTCAGGACCGTCACGGTCGCGTCGACCTTCGAGGCGCCGCGACGCACGAGGCTCCGCAGGTAGTCCCGCGTGAGTTCGTGTTTGACGAACTCCGTGTAGGCGGAGTCCGATCCCACGTCCGTGATCTTGAACGTGAGTTTGGTGTTGTTCGCCCCGGCGTCGTCGGTGAGGTCGCCGAGGGTCGTCTCGATGGTTCGTCCGATGATCTTCTCCGGTTCGTCGGCAACCGTCTGGCCGAGTTCCGCCCGGTCGTACTGCTCCGGGGCGAAGACCGTATACCAGCGCTTGCCGCGTTTCTGCTTGGATACTGAGCGTTCACTCATGGTTGTGTCTGTGTTCGCGTGCCGTTCGTGCGACGGTCTCCGCGACCGTCAGGTTCACCACGTAGTCGTCCACGGTCGACTGCAGTCCGCCCACAGTCTCGCGTTCGACGGTCGTGCGGACGACGTCGTCCGCCACGTCGGTCGCCATCGACGGCGTGTTGTCCGGCCGGAGCGCGGCCGCCACCGTCGACGCGTCGTCGTGTGTCGTCTCTACGCAGGCGCGTCTTTCGCTCATAGCGCCTCCCTGAACGCCGTGATCAACCGCGATACCTCCACTGTGTCGTCGAACGTCGCCGTCGCCCGCCGGGGACCACCCCTGCTTTGCCCGTCCGCGTCGACCGACCGACGCGCCTCGGCCATCGTCCGGCCGAGAGCCACGCCGCTCGTGCTCGCCGCCGCGGCTGCGTCGTCCGCGACCACCAACACGACGGGCTCCGGGGACCGAAAGTCCCGACAGAGCCTCGCGATCGTGCCGAGCCGCCCCGGGTCCTCGTCCGCGACGCGTGCGACGAAGACGCCGTCGTACCGACCCGTCGTCGCGTCCGCGAGCGCGGTGTGAGTCCCGGTCGCGTGGGCCCGCCAGGCGTCGAGGACGGCCGACCGTCGCTCCGCGCCGTCGCGGATGGCGAGGGCGACGCCCGCCCCCGGTTGCTCCCGGGCCGCTGCGTCGAGGACGTCGCCGAACCCCTCGACGGTCGCGAACCGGCCGTCGGGGATCGCGTGCGGACGGAGTGCCCGCTCGACCGCCTCGGCGGCCCGCGACGACGACGACGTCGAGGCCTCGATTGCCAGCCACGACGCGAGTCGCCGGTGGCCTTCGTCGCTCGGCTCGACCGACACGCCGAGAGCCGCGAGCGTCTCCTCGGCCAGTTCGGGATCACCCGACTGCGGCGCATGCACCAGCGTCGAGTGGGCGAGACCCTCGGCCAGGTCGGCCGTTGGGATGGCCACGCCCGGTCGCCGGTCGATCGTCCTCCGGCGTGCCGCTGCCTCCAGCAGCGACGCCGCGTCGCCGACGGGACGATCCGCAGCGGCCACGCCGGCCAGCGCGAGCACCGGATCGGGGTCGACGCCGAGTTCGCGTGCCGTCTCGGCGGCCGCGGCGCTCGCCGGCCGCCGGTGGCCGGCCAGCGCGAGGTCGCCGCCCGTCACGCCGAGGCCGACGACGAGGTCGTCGCCGTCGCCGGGCAGCGGATCGGGGACCGGATCGACGCGGATCTGGAAGGGGGTGGATCGTTCCCTGAGCGCCCGCGCGAGGACGCCACTGGCGGCCAGCGAGTCACCGTTCGCGGCCGAGACGACCCCGACGAACGGGGCCTCGCGGAGCGCGGCGGCGAGTTCGCCGGCGTCGGCGTCCTCGACGGTTTCGGGCGCGGTGGACATCTACTCCTCCAGCAGGTCGACGGCGACGTCGTAGCTGTAGGTGAACTCCGCGTCGAGTTCGTCGCCCCGGTAGTAGTCCACCAGCCGGCGAATCTTCGACTCCGTGTTCTGGAGCGCGCGCTTGTTCTGGTGGTCCTGCGGGTTTTCTGCCATGTGCTCGCGCAGACCGATCGCCCGCTCCATCAGGTTCCGCAGATCCTCCGGTAGGTCCGGGGCGGCGTCGTGGGCCTCGAGGATCTCCGTGATCTTCTGTCCCGTCGCTAGCTTCACGTCGGGGATCGGCGTGCCCTTCACGCCCTCGTCACGCAGTTTCATCCCGATGACGCTCGGGTCGTGACCCTGCTCGGCGAGTTCGACCACGCGTGCTTCGATCTCCGATTCGTCTACGTCGCTCCACTCCGGGGGTTCGTCTGCCACCGGCTTGTCCGAACCGGACGAGCCTCGGCGGCGGGTGTGCATTCGTGCCATAGATCGATTGGAACCGCACAGACCGCAGAAGCGAATCCGCGACCGACGGCTGTCGGCCGCGCACTACCGCAATCCCAAGCCCGAAGGCGAGTCGGATTTGCGGTCGTGCTGTTCCCGTCGAGACCAACGCGCTCCACCACTAAACCGTTTCGAATCCGACACGCGGCGGCGAGCCGTGGCGCGTGTGAGACGATGCCGAGGTGGCCCACGTTACCTCCTCGGCGCGTTCGGCGAGGATGGTCACGACGAAGTCGATCGCCCCTGGTCGCCGAGACCACGGTGGGATCAACGGGAGCGGCCGACGACGAGTCGAGAGCCGATTCGAAGCCCTTATTACTCGTACCGCGGTACGGATCGGTGCGTCGCGGGCTCGTAGATCAGGGGTAGATCACTCCCTTGGCATGGGAGAGGCCCCGGGTTCAAATCCCGGCGAGTCCACTCACTTCTTCGCTCACTCCGTTCGCTCAGTCGTTCGTTCCCTCCCCGTAGTCCCCCTCGCCCCCTGTGGTCGTCGCCGGCGCTCCGCGCCGGCTGCCCGGGGGATCTCCGATCCCTCGCTGCTCGCGGGACTCCCGGCGAGTCCATAGATTTCTCAGGATTCGTTGAATTCAGACGGAACCATCGCCGGTCGCCACTTGCGGAACCACGAGTAGGGCCATGCGATACTGATTACCGGCAAACATTTGAGATCGGATTTGCTACTTGCTCGGTAGTCGACACGGCGTCGGCTCCTGATTAGGTTGATACTATTCTACATTGCACCGTTTTTCTCCCACTCCTCGGAGTTGACGACAGTTTGATACGGTTTGGGAAAGGGCTGGTTTCCATGAACGCGCCGCCCGATGGCATTTCGGTCGGAACCCGCCTCACAAAAGAAGACATTGAAGAGGCGTTTGAGACAGGGTTCGGATACCGAATCTCCGGCATCAATCCGCGGCGGGACAATCAAGATAGACGCTACGTATTGGTATTCGCAAACGAGGACGGACCCTACGACGACTCCGTAACGCAGGGCCGGTTCGAGTACGTCGGAGAGGGACTGACCGGCGACCAGAGCGAAACGTCGCCCGATAATTCCACCCTCATCGACGCCATCGGCGGAGGCATCCCCGTCCATTTCTTCTACCGATCCGAGAGCGACGGCAGGTGGGAGTATCGGAGGTTAGTTGACGTGTTGGACTACGATTTTGTGGAGCGGGACGGTCGGGATGTTCTTGTGTTCGGCTCTGATGGGATGAAAGCCTGCTAAGTCCCCAGCGTGCGTGAAGAGGTACTGGGGTGGTCAAAGGCCGATGATTCAACAGCGTCAGAGAACGCGTGGCTCTGATTGGCCTACCTGCCAAGGACGCACTATCATGGGAGGCCGCCCGGATGCTAGCGGCATCCGGGCGGCGAGCCCGAATAGGTGTGGCTCCCTTCACGCACTTCCCACTCCAGAGGAACCATGTACTACCTCGGAATCGACCTTCATAAAGATGAGTCGCACGTCGCTGTTTTGGACGACGATGCCGAGGTCGTCGAAGAGATTCGCGTCAAAAACGCGAATCTCGACGACGTTGCCGAAGAATACGCTGGAGCCAAAGCGGCGCTCGAAGCAACCAGCAACTACTACACGGTCTACGACACCCTCGACGAACACCTCGACGTGGTTGTCGCAGATCCCACACAAACCAAGGCGATCGGCTATGCTGAGGTGAAAAACGACCGGCTCGACGCGAAGTTGCTCGCGCAACTTCGCCGAGCCGGCATGATCGCTGAGAGTTACGTTCCGTCCGAAGAGCTCCGGGAGCGCCGCGCACTTGTGCGCGGCCGGAAGCGATTGGTCGAAAAGCGCACGGACTTCAAAAACGAAGTCCACGCCCTGCTCGACAAACACGGGATCACCTACGACTGGGATCCGTTCAGCGTGAACGGGCGAGAAATCCTCGCCGGCGAGGATTTCTCGCTCGGTGTGGTCGGCGATCAGCTGATGGAGTCGTTCCTCTCGATCATCGACGAGTTAACCAGTCAAATCGAGGAACTCGAAACGTTGATCGAGGAAACCGCTGCGTCTCTCGAGGAGACGCAGCTGTTGATGACGATTCCGGGCGTGAGTTTCTACTCGTCGCTGCTGATCACCTCGGAGATCGGTGAGATCGACCGATTCGACGAGGCGAAGCAGGTGGTGAGTTACGCGGGATTGGATCCGGTCGTCCGCGAGTCAGGCGACTCGCGGACGGAAGGATCAATCTCGAAGCGCGGAAGTGGAGACTTACGCTGGATCCTCGTTCAGTGTGTTCAAACGGCGGTTCACCGGTGTAACGATCCGTATCTTGGACGGTTTTACGCTCGGTTGAAACAGCGGAAGAACCACCAGATAGCGATTGTCGCAACGGCGCGAAAACTGCTCGTGTCGATCTTCCATATGCTGGAGCGTGAGGAGGTGTACGATCCACCAGAGGTGAGTGCCTGAGGGCCGCCGAGCCGGCGGCCCTCATCGGGCGGTCGCAGCGGGTGTGAGCCACAGCTAACGCGTTCACGTTCTGACCGCCTGCCGGCTGGTTCCTGAGCCATCACCGTTCCTGCTTGTAATTTTCTCTCGTGACCAAGCTCGGCATCGATCCCGGCGAAAAATATAGTATCGCAGACGTGGTTTGTTGAGCTAGCAGGCTTTCATAGGTGTTGAAATCCTATTGGTTCGACACCTTTTCCACTGAAACAGCTGTTAGGTAGGACTGCGTACTGATTTCACATATTCATCAGCTAAGAATATCTTGAAGCGGGGATTTTATGCTTTTTCACTCGTGGGATATCCAATACAATGAAACGTCGGGCAATACTCGGACTTTTCGGTTCCGCTTTTTCGGGAATAGTCGCTGGATGTAGTTCTAACAACGAGCCGAGCGGATCGTCGGATAACACCCCGACACAAACCACTATTTCTACGCCTACAAATAGCCCAACGGCCACACCGACACCGACTGCCACACCGACACCGACTGCCACACCGACACCGACTGCCACACCGACTGCCACACCCACACCAAGTACTGAGTTAGAAGAGGACTCACTAGTAGAGTACCGAGCCGGGGATGAGGACTTCGAAAGCGCGAGTCGATCAGGGGAGACCGCCAGTCGATTGTACGGCGAAGAGGGGTATAAGGAAGCGGAAGAAGAGTTCAGCCACACGGTTGAGAGGGCAGAGGCAGCAATTGACCATTTCAATCAAGCAGCGGATCTCGCATCAGAAACAAACCACTCAGAAGCATACAACTTGGCGGATGAGGCAGCGACATACGTTACCGAATACTGGGTGAGATGGGCCGAAAAAGGGATTGAGGCAGCGCAGGCGGCACAGGATGAACGCTTTGATGATGCCGAAGAACATGCAGCAGAAGCGGCGTCGATTTCAGATGCCTCTGAAGATGCTGCGGTCGAGATAACTGCGATTGATGAGTACAGAGAAGCACTCGGTCTTTGAACTATATTGAACGTTCAGAGCGCCTTGTCGATGTTATGAGTGAGACAGCCGACAACGAGTTCACGAAACTGCTTCCACCAACGTCGTGAGCGGACGAATGCGCCATATTTCCGTTTAATACGAGAGTTCACCGTCTCGTTCTGACTCCGTTGCCCGTAGATGTCGGCGTCCAGCCGAGCGTTCCACGCCTTGTGGAGCGGCGAAAATTCTCGATGTTTGATGACCGGACGAATACCATCTTCACGAGCTAACGTGCGAATCTTCTGGTCGTCGTATCCCTTGTCACCGAGGAGAATCGCTACTTCATCGGTATTCCGCTGGATGAGCGACGGCGCGATCTGTGAGTCGTGCTTTCTGGTCGTAGTCACGTGTAAGTCGATGATTGCGTTCACTCTCGTGTCCACGAGAAGTGTAACTTTCAACTGTTGAATCGTCAGCTTCGTTCGTTTCGTGTAGTGTTTCGAGGCGTGACTGCGGTCGAATCCAGAGGCGTCAATCCCGACGACACCGTTGGTCGGGAGAAGCGTGACTGAGAGATTGAGAAGAACCCGCCAAACAGCCATACCAAGGCGGTTAAACGCCTTACACAATGTCGAAGGAGACGGGAGTTCCTCAAGATCGATGGCTTTCCGAATGCGGGGCATCTCGATGAGTTCGTCGAGAAGCGTCCGGTACGTCGTATTCTTCCGCACTTTGAGACAGAGCAGAACGATGTGCTGGTGGAGTGTGTACCGGCGTTTAGAGAACTTCGAGGAGTATCGAGTGACAGCTCGCCGAGCCAAGTGCATCGCTTGCTCAACAAACCGGAGTAACCGCGACTTCGGGAGGGCATCCATTCGGTCAGACTACTAGACGAACCTGTAAGTCTCTGAGGATTTCAACAGAGCCTTGTGTTCGCAATGGAACATCGGGACATCGGGATGACACGCGGTGCCGAAGACTGGCTTGATGCCGTAAGAAAGGAACTTGCACAGTATCAGGAACAGAACGATGAACGAGTCGTCCATCTCGGAGAGATCTACGACTTCTCGGAGCAACGACTGGTATCGAAGTTTCCGGAAAACGACCATGTGAGGGCAAAGATCAGGCAAATGCTTCAGCGACTGCGTGATAGGGGGGAAGTCGATTTTCTGGACGAAGATGGGACCTACCGAATCAACGACTTGGACCTCAACGACGAAATCGACCGGGAGAGTTCGGAAGCCGATGAGTCACGTACACCGGACCCCGATTCGGAACCGCAACTGACCGAAGATGAAGAACGTTTTACGGAAACTCTCCGTCGGGCACGCGATTCCGATTTCATCGAGGCTGTCAGAGAAGCGTACAATCGGACCTGCGTAGTCTGTGGCAGTAGCCGAGAGACTCCCGACGGACAGCCCGAAGTCGAAGCCGCCCACATCTATCCGAAATCAGAGGGCGGTGCGGACGACGTTCGTAACGGCGTCGCTCTGTGCCGACTCCACCATTGGGCGTTCGACACCGGCTGGCTCGCGTTTACTGACGACCACGAGGTTCTGGTGAAGGATGTACCCGAACGCGAAGGGTACTACGAGTTCAAGCAGTTAGAAGGGAACTCGCTGGTGCTTCCCGAGGAGGGTGGCGTGGAACCCCACCCGACGTATCTACAAGAACACCGCGAACTGCACGGGTTTTGACCGCCGCTACATGTTGTCCAAGAACTCCCGCTGTAATCCTCGCTTGTCCTCCTCGGTCTGCGCGTTGTAGTGTTCCCGAAGCACCTCCGGCGACATGTCCAGTCGGTCACTCGCCATCTCCTCCGGCATCCCGTCGTTCAAGTCCCGAGTCGCGGAACCGCGCCGAAGCGCGTGCGGCGAGTGTGACGACGGACACTTCGAGGCAGTATTGTATTCACCGACTTCCTCGCACTCATCGAGGTCGCGGTCGCGCGGGCACTCGTTCGTGTAGTAGCACGGTCGCGTCACGGCGTACACGTTCCGCTGAATCGTAGACCGCGCCGGGCGACCCTGCTCCGTCGTCAGAAGCGGCTCACGTCCATACTCGTCGGTCACGTCGTGCCGAGTCCGGTCGATGTAGTCCACCAACAGGTCGCGCAGGTCGTCACGAATCGGCGGCTTGCGCTCGGAGCGCCACTTGTTCTTGAGCGGGGTCCTCGCGTCGGGCCGATGGACAAATTCGATGAAGGGGCCATCAGGACCGTCCTCGTGGAAGTCTCCAAGGTCAAGCGCCCGGACGCCGCCGATGCGACAGCCGAGGTTCCACAGCAGGTGGAATAGGACGTGCCGGAGCGAGCCGTACTCGTAGGTGCCGAGGTAGTCGAGGATACGCTCGGCGCGCTGTTCGGAGAGCGAGACGTCCCGTGATCGCTCGTGGCGACCCGCCTTCGGGATAGAGAGACTGGAGGTCACGCCGTCAGCGACGCCGTTGATGTTCTCGCAGAACCGCAGCAAGATACGGAAGGTACGCATCTCGTGTTCGAGCGTCGTCGGCGCGACCCCATCGGGGCGGTACGTTTGTAGGCGTGGGCCCTCCGGCGCGTCACCTCGTTCATGTCCTCCACGCCCTCCTCGGGGCACCACTCCAGAAAGCGGTTGAGTCTGCACTTGTGTTCGTAGAGCGTGGTGTGGCTCGGGCTTTCGGTCGTCGGGGGACATCTGTACTGCTTCGGTCGGGTCGATTGAGTCGAGACATCGACCTGTGGCGCGGACGGGACGCAGTCGGGTGTTCCCGTGACGGCGACTTTCAATACGTGACAATCGGGGATACCACTATTTTCGTCTGCGGAGACGTCCGAAACGAGGACACGTAGTTCCAACCGGTAGAACGCCCAGGTGGGTGTAGAGTGGGCGGCAGGGGAACGTGAGTCCGCGCGGCACGTTCCCACGGTGGAGTTCGTCGGCCGCGTGGGAGGCTCTGGGTTCGAACCCCAGCGTGTCCAGATCTACGGCCCCGACCGTACGCGGTTCGGCGCGGACGACCTCCGACTCTCCTACCCCGATCCCGTCGACCACGGTGGACCCCAACGGCTCGTCGCCCGGGCCGTCGGTCCCTATCGGCCCTCGGTCGTGTGCTCCGCGGCCCCTGCCTCGTACACGACCTGAACGGTCGCCCGGACGGTGACGGGGCCGGATTCGAGATCCGAGGGTGGGGCGCCGGTGGCGGCGGGCGTCTCGGTCATGTATGCGCCCTCCTCCGCGGGACGGGGGTCGCCGACGCTCGACGTCCGGATCACGGTCACGCCCGTGACGGTGAGGTTGGCGTCGTCGGCGAGCGTCTCGGCTTTGGCCCGGGCGTCGGCCATCGCGGCGCTCCGGGCCCGCCGTTCGAGTTCGCGCCGGCGCTCGGTCGAGAGCGTGAACGTCACGTCGTCGACCTCGGTGGCGCCGTTGGCGACGGCCGTGTCGACGACGTCGCCCACGCGGTCCGGGTCGGACACGGTGATCTCGAAGTCGTGGGAGGCCCGGTACTGGATGCGGGGGTCGTCACCCTCCTCGCGCGGCCGACGGCGATCCTGATAGATGTCGTACCGCTGGGTGACGATCCGATCTTCGCCGACGCCGATCTCCCGGAGGGCGCCCCGCATTCGCGAGGTGTTCTCGGCGAGACGGCGACGAGCGGTCGCCGCGTCCTCACCCCTCGCGACGACGGACACTCTGACGACCGCTTGGTTCGGTTCCGCATCGGCGCTCCCGCTACCGGCGACGTGAATGGTACTGTCCGAGGCCGGCGTACCCGTCGCGTCGGTCGCCGTCGAGGGTGACGACGAACCGGCCGAACAGCCGGCGACCACGAGTAGGACTGCGAGTCCCGCCGCGACCAGTGCGTGTCGTTGCATGACGGACTCTCCTCGATCGTGTGGTCACAAAGTAGTCCGCAAAACACAAACGGTCGTTTGACGTTCGGCCGCCGGCAGCGGCCACGGGACGGACGGCTCGGAATAAGAGAGGCACGCCGTCGGGGAGTGGTCCGACGGGCGGTCGGGCCGCCACCGCGTTCCAAGACAGCAACGGCGGAACGACGTCGAAAGTGAGTGAAGTTCCGTCAGCCGGGGGCGAACCGATGGCTGAGACCGCGCTGCTCGAAATCGGAGTGCCGGTCGCGGTCCTCGCGGTCGTCGGCGTGCCGCCGCCCGGGCGGACCGCTCGCCCTTCGTATTTCGTCCTGCGGGTGGTCGGTGTGACGGTCCTGCTGGCGGGGGCGGCGCTAGCCGTCGGCGTCGGCGAGGCGGTCGCCGCGTTCTTCGTCGGCATGGCGTTCAGCGCGACGGCCTACGCTCACGACCAAGCACGCTCTCCTCGATCCGGGACGTCTCCGCAGTCGTCTTTTCGTTTTGGATCGGCCTCGTCACCGACCTCTTCGAGATCGTAACGGCGCTCGACTGGATCGCCGTCGTCGTCGCGGAGACGGTGTCGAGGAAACTCTGCGGTGGCTTCCACTGGGGTCGGGTGTGCGGCCTCGGCGACCGTCGATCGCTCCGTGTCGGACTACCCACGCGCGGAGTTCTCGCCGATCATCACCGCGGCGGCGCTCGCGGACGCCGGGAGCGCTCCCCCGGCGGTGACCTAACATCAACGCGACGGCAGTCGGGCAGGTCCTCGTCGTGAGCGCGCCCGGGGCGACACTGAGGGGTGCGTCCGGTCGGCCCGAACGCCTTCTCCCGTGGGTCGCGAACTGAGCCGCGAGGCGTCCCGACCGACGACGGAGTCATCCCCAGAGGGGTCGGAACGTCGGCAAGGGTGTACGAGTCGGAGATGCCCGGCGTCGCCCACACGTGCGAACTCGCCGGGGGAGAAAGCGTGGGAGTGGTGGTCCACCACGACGGGCGCTGTGAACTCTTCTGTCGGAAAGGTCCCGGCGCGGACGGCGAGCGGAGACTCGATCAGAAGGGCCAACTGACCCGTGTGGAACCACGGTCTGAGTGAGGCGTGACCGACGGCGGCTTTTTGACAATGCCGGCCGTATCGCTGACCATGCCACAGACACACACGCTCGTCGGCTACGAGGACGTCGATCCGGTCGGTGGCGGCCTGCATCTCCTGCGTGACGCGCTCGACTGTACGAACCTCGGCGTATCGGTACTGGACGTCGAGTCCGGGTGGAGCGGCAAAGCACACGATCACGCCGACGACGGTCAGGAGGAAGTGTACGTCCTCGTCGAGGGGGCGGCGACGGCGACCGTCGACGGCGAGACGGTGTCAATGTCGGCGGGCGACGCGCTGCGTGTCGGCCCCGACGCGACTCGACGGATCGACGCCGAGGCGGACTCGGTGTTCGTGATCGCGGGTGCGCCCTAGAGGCGCGCGTCGAGGTCGACGAGCGACGTCTCGTCGTCGACGTCGGCGTCGACGAGGTGTCGCCTACTGACCGAGCGGGGGCGCTTCGCCCGTCGCCGGCCCAGCCACCGCCAGCCGAGGTTTCGAAGTTTCCGACGCTGTGCGCGGTCCAGTCGGGATCGGTGGGTGTCGCTCGTATCGCTCATGGCTCGGTCACCCGGATCGGCTCGTCGTCGGTCGATCCGGGCGGAACGTCGGTCACTCCGACCCCGACCGACTTCAATCTGTGGGTATCTGTCACACGGGCTCGGTGTTCGGCCGCCGGTCTGAGCGATACGGTAGACCATCCACAAAAACAGTTATAGACTGTCGCCGGGACCGTCACGACATGCAGAAACCGCTCTTGGTGACCGACTTCCTCGACAGGGCCCGTAACTACTACGGCGACCACGAGGCGGTAGTGGCGACGACCGGAGAACGGTACACGTACGACGAACTCGGCGAGCGCGCGGATCGGTTCTCGGCCGCCCTCCAGGCCCGCGGAATCGAGAAGGGCGACCGGGTGGCGGTGCTCGATCCGAACACGCACTACCACCTCGAAGCGGCCTACGGGATCATGCAACTGGGCGCGATTCACACCCCGCTCAACTACCGTCTGACGCCCGACGACTTCGAGTACATCCTCGACGACGCGGGGGTCGACGCCATCTACGCCGATCACGAGTACGCGGAGAAGATAGCGGCCATCAGGGACGACGTCCCGACGGAGACGTTCGTTACGAACGACCCCGAGGCCGTCGACGGCGACTGGGAGGGGTTCGACGCTGTCGTCTCGGCGGCCGGAACCGCCTACGACCGCCCCGAGATGGACGAAACCGAGGTGATCACCATCAACTACACCTCGGGAACCACGGGCGATCCGAAAGGCGTGATGCGAAGCCACCGGTGTGAGACCCTCCACGCTTACCTCACGACGATCCACCAGGGGATCGCGGACGACGACGTCTATCTCTGGACGCTCCCGATGTTCCACGTCAACGGCTGGGGACATATCTTCGCGATCACGGGCATGGGCGCGAAGCACGTCTGCACCCGCGGGATCGACGCCGAGTGGATCCTCGAGACGATCGCCGCGGAGGACGTCTCCTATCTCTGTGGTGCCCCGACGGTGTTGAACATGCTGAGCGACTACTACCACGACAACGACGTCCCCACGAGCGGCGACAACGACGTCCGCATCGCAACGGCGGGATCGGCGCCGCCGGAGGCCACCATCCGCACCGTCGAAGACGAGTTCGGCTGGTATCTCAAACACGTCTACGGCGCCACCGAGACCGGGCCGCTGGTCACCACCTCCGACGCCCGTCGCCTGTTCGACGACGCGAGCGGCGACCGTTTCGCGGTCAAGAAGCGACAGGGGCTCGGCTTCCTGGGGACGGAGATTCGGGTCGTCGACGAGGACGGCGAGGACGTTCCCCCGGACGACGAGACGATCGGGGAAGTGGTCGTCCGTGGCAACCAGGTGATGGAGGGCTACTGGGAGAACCCCGAGGCCACCGAGGAGGCGTTCAGCGACCGGATCGACGGCTACTACCACATGGGCGATCTGGCGACGGTCGACGAGAACGGCATGATCGCCATTCAGGACCGCAAGAAAGATATCATCGTCTCGGGCGGGGAGAACATCTCCAGCATCGAACTGGAGGACACGCTGTTCGAGCATCCGCAGGTGTCGGACGTCGCGGTGATCCCCGCCCCGAGCGAGAAGTGGGGTGAGGAGCCGAAGGCGTTCGTCGTCCCGGAGGGTGGCGACCCCAACGCACCCGGAGTCACCGCGGCGGAACTGATCGCGTTCACCCGCGACAACCTCGCGGGCTTCAAGACCGTCGGGCAGGTCGAGTTCGTCGCCGGTCTCCCCACCACCGCCACGGGCAAGGTCCAGAAGTACGAACTCCGGTCCGAGGAGTGGGAGGACGAGGATCGGATGATCGGCGAAGGGTGAAAACACGGACTCGATCGGATCCGTCGTACGAGCCGATCGCTATGCCAGCCAGAACCGCGGACGCGACGTGAGAAGGCGACCTGCGGACGGGTGGCGGGACCGTCGGCCTCGGTAGCGGCGCGTACCAGGGCCCGTACGCGTTCGGCGCCCGCTACGAGGACGCCGACGGAACGGATCCCGAGGAACTCGTCGGCGCGGCCGAGGCGGGCTGTTTCGCCATGGCGCTGGCGAACGCCCTCGCCGAGGACGGCTTCACGCCCGAGAGCATCCACACCACGGTGAGTGTCGACCCCGACGCTAGGCCACACCGTCGACGGGATCGGACCGGCGGTCGACCCGAACCGAGCGGTCAGTCGCTCCCCGTCCTCTCCTCGTCCTCGACGACCGTCGACGTCCCGGCGTAGAGGTCGGCCTTCTCGACGTAGTGGTCCGCCGCTTCCTGCCACGACGAGTCGGGAATCTCCTTGATTACCTCGGCGGGTGTCCCCGCGACCAGCGTCTCGGGGGGAACGTCGGTCCCCTCGGTGACGACGCTTCCGGCGGCGACGATAGCCCTCTCCCCGACCGTCGCATCGTCGAGGACGATCGCACCCATCCCGACCAGTGCCCGCTCTTCGACCGTCGCCGCGTGGACGATGGCGGTGTGGCCGACGGTGGCGTGCCGGCCGACGACCGCGTCCTCGTGACAGACGGCGTTGTCCTGTACGTTCGCCCCCTCGCGAATCACGATCGGCTGGTCGCCACGGAGCGTGGCGTTCGGCCAGACGGAGGCGTCGGGTTCGAGAGTCACGTCGCCGATCACGACCGCCGCATCGTCGACGTACGCGTCCTCGTGGATCGTCGGTTCGACGCCATCGACTGCTCTCAGTACCATGCGGACGCCTCGGACCGGGGGCGGATAAAATCCCCCCGACCGCGAACCGTCGGCGCCGACGGCAATCCCTTTCACCTCCGCCCCCCGAAGCCTCGACATGAGCGACACCATCGAGGTGGTGTGGGGCCACGGCGACGCCGGCACGCCGCTGAGCGCGTTCGACGCCGCGCTGGCCGGCGCGGGCATCCACAACTACAACCTCGTCACCTACTCCTCCGTCATCCCGCCCGGGCGAGCGGTCGCCCGCACCGGCCGGACCGAGGCCGCGTACGGCGTCGGGGCGCCGGTCGGGGTGGTGCTCGCGGCCGCCGAGACGACGCGGCCGAGCGACACCGTCGCCGCCGGCCTCGGGTGGGCCCGCGCCGAAGAGGGCGGCGTCCTCATGGAGAGCACCGCGGGATCGGCGGAGGCGGTACGGGCCGACCTCCGGGAGAAACTCGCCGACGCCCGCCGACTCCGGGACTGGAACTGGGAGGAGGAACGGCGACTGGAGGTGCGCGAACACACTGTCGACCGGACGGGAGCGGTGGTCGTCGCCGCGGTGTACGGGCCGCTGGCGTACGCCGAGGACGACGCGGCCCCCGTCCGCTGACCGGGCGATCACTCCAGTCGCTCGGCGTACTCGTAGTCCACCGCCGTTGCCTCCGGGCGCTCCCCGTCGAGTGCGATCCGCCAGCCGTCGATCGCTCCGGGATCGTCCAGCGCCGCGCGGAGGCGTCCTCGCACCTCCTCGACGTCGATCCCGTAGTAGTCGCCAGGCACCCCGTGGAGGTACTGGAGCGCCGTCTCGAACAGGCTCCGCATTCCGTCGTCGTTCTCGAAGTCGACGTGTTTGTACGCGCCGGCCGCGACCTGGACCATCCCGTGGAGGAAGGCGCTTTCGGTGGAGCCGGAACCGTAGTTGTACCACTCGTCCTCGAAGATTGTTTGGATAAGTGTAATTAGTCCCTAGCTATAAGAGAGCAGAGTGACTCTCTTGGAGAGAGGCGTGCCACCATGGCGAAATCAATGCGGGAGCGATACGAAACCGCCCGAAAGCGAATCGAGAATGACGAGGACGTGAGCGACGAGGAGAGGCAGCTAATACTCGAATTTGTAGATGCGAACGACTCCCGTCGGAACACCTACCAAATGCCCGATGGAAAGGTCAAGGAAGACGGGACGCTCGCTCGCTACGCACGGGCGCTCTGCCGCGTGGCACGGGACTTGGAACCGGCGCTGACCGAAGCTACTGCCTACGACATCAACTCCCTGATGGACGCCTATCTCAACGGTAATGTTGCTGGCGTCAAGGACGATGGATTAGAAAGTAGCACTGTGCGGAACTTTCAGGGCCCTACTCGCCGCTTCTACCTCTACCACGATGAGTTAGGAGTTGACCGGGAGGAGATTCACTTTGCTGAACAAGACGAGTCTTCCGTCGACGAGCGGGATATGTTCTCCAAGGAGGATGTGCAGGCCCTCCGCGAAGAAGCCAAACGCCGCGGTTCTCGGGACATCTGTCTCGTCGATCTACTCCTCTACACCGGTCAACGACGGAGCGCGATTTTAAATCTCAGGCTCAAGGACGTGAAACCGGAAGATGGGATCTTCTATCTCAACGACGACGATGGTGACCTCAAGGGTGCGAAAGGCAAACGACCCCTCTTAGGTGCCAATAAGACCGTTCGTGACTGGGTTCGACAACATCCGACCGGCGATCCGGACGATTATCTCATCACGCACAAACACGATCAGAGCAATCGCGACGGCGTGGAGCCGGGAGACAAGCTAGATCCGAGTACCTTGTATCGACAGCTCCAGCGAATCGGGGACGCAGCCGGTGTGGACAAGCCAGTGAACGCTCACAACTTCCGCCACTACTTCGTGACGGTGTGTAAGCGGGACTATGGCATGGACAACGACAACATAAAGCACCTGATCGGACACGAACCCGACAGCAAGGTGATGGAACGCACCTATGCTCACCTCACTGATGAGGATCACATTGAGGCCGCCGAGGTGGCTCGAGGACTCCGCGATCCCGACAAGGACAGTCCGCTCACGCCGCCGGTGTGTGATCGTTGCGGGGAACCACTAGAGGGCGATTGGAAGTCCTGCCCCTATTGTGGGTTGGTGTACTCACCGGACGCCAAAGAGGTGGAGGACAAGGTCAGCACCGATGTAAAAGAGTCCTACAGGCAAACAGATCCCGACGATACGGAGACGCAAGCGAAGATAGACAAGCTGGATGAACTGTTGGATGATCCCGACGTGAAAGCTGCACTTTTGGACAAATTGGCCGACAAATGAATATCTAAGCGTCACTCCGGACGAGGTAAACAGGTAGAGTAGCTCATTCTCCAGAATCCGTTTCTGTTATCCAATCTCTATTCAGTACGACTGTCAACACCGGTCACTACTGAGAATCTCACCGATGTTCTCCAAGCAGAATTAGCGAATCGGTTATTCCCAAACTTCCTCGTACTGCCCGACCTCCAGGAAGTACTCCTCGTCGTCAACGATAGGACGTGGCACCATCCCCCCGTCGAACTCTCGTAGGTGCCCGAGGTGAACAGGAAGATAACCGTCAGCGGGATCGTCCGTCGAACTGGTGGCGACCAGTCGACGATTGACGAGGCGAAGCGTACTGGCGTCACCGCGAGCTTCGGCGTCTTGTTTCCAAGCGGCGACGGCGTTTTCGATCTCGGATCGTTTGTCGGGCATCACGTCGTCGTATGGAACGTTCACCCAGACGTGACCGTGTTCCGTGACGTACAGTCGGCCCGGATTCGGCCGATAGTCACCGTATGCGGCTATCAGTTCCGCGAGGTCTTCACGTCGATCTCGTACCCGAACACTTCGAAATCGTAGGCCGAGAAACTCTCGGGGTTGCACTTGCGGATCGCCCCCTCGTTCTCCCACTCCCACATCTCCACTGGGAGATACTCCCGACAGAACTGTTCGAACGCGAGTTCACCGAGGTTACCCCGGCGTTTGGTGGGCACGTCGTCAGCATCCTGTTTCACGACTTGGTGGTGTGCGCGCTTGCGGTCGACATCGTCGGGCGTATAGAGGTACACTAATTCGACATCTGAAACTCGAGTGATGAATTTATCGGCCACCTCCCATCGTCGACTTTTTCGATAGTATACGTTCACGAACAGCGAGAAGTGAACTCCGAACGGGGAAACACGATTGTAGCTTCGGTTGAATATTTCCCCTATGAATATTCTCGTGATCTCGGGCTGCTCCGGCGACAAGCAGTTCGACGAGGCGCCGATCGGTTGCGAGGAGCTCGACTCAACCAGTCGAGACGACTTACTGGAAACGTATCCCGACTACGTTGCCCCTGCAGCCGAAATGTACACCGGGGACGAACACGAACGTGTCCGGCAAGCGGTAGCGAATCTGCGATCTTACGCGAACGTAACGTGGCGAATCGTTTCGGCCGGATACGGGGTGGTGGCTGAAAACGAGCGGATCGTCGCGTACGATTGCACACTCAGCGACATCAACGCTGTCCGTGATCGTGCGAAACGGATGGGCCACGATCCTTCAGCACTCACGATCGACGAGACGCGACAGGCCGTTGGTCGGGAATTGAACCTCTCGGCGGATTTGAAGGGGGAATTGGCTGAAGGCTACGATCTCGTATTCGTCACGCTCAGTGAGCCGTACCTCGTGGCGACCGGTGAGGCGTTCACCGAGTTGCTGGAAAGGGCGGTTGTGTTCGTGTTCGCGTCGAAGGGAGCCAAACCGTACGTCGGTGACGGGTACTGGGTACCCGCGACGGAGGAGGTAAGGGCTTCGCTCGGGACGACATGGTTCGAGCTTCGCGGGGAATTGCTCTGGACATTCTCGGAGAGCGTGGATGAAACGGCGTTAGCACAGCTCGCGGCGACGCCCGAGTCTGTGGAAGAGTTCGTCTCACCGATCAGCGTTCACGAAAGCGAGTGAGTCTAGTTGCTGTGGCGCACTTGACGGGGATGATGGGCGACGACCGTGTGACTCTCAGCAGTTGATCGAACGTGTGCTGTGGAGAGAGCTATGCACCACGGCTGTTGACCTGTGCTCCGTTCGCGGGATCGCCAACTGCTCTCGCCGCAGCGATTGGAATGTCGGGCGCACAGGGAATTCATACTCGGTGGAGTGGGATGAGGTGGGCGTATAGGAGTGCTAGCGATCGGAGTGCCGGTTAGCTGCGTTTCATAATCGGGATCTACGACCGCAAGAACAGCGGTGTTACGGAAATTGAGTATCAGATGTCCCGTGACTGCGACGATCGGGGTTCGATCCCGTGTCGCGTAAGTGACCCGCTCGCCGTCGCTATCGGCCAATCTGCGACTGTTCTCAACGAAGCGATCGGTCAGGCTTCCGTTGAGTGAAGCTAATCACCAGACGGAGACCAATTATGAACACGACGCTCGCTCTGAGAGTGGGCGGTGTCGCATCGTCCCCTACGCTCGTCGGTACTCACGACCCGTGTGCCAGCCGAATTCGACGGTTGTGAATCCGGCTGATTACAGCGGTTCAAGGAGAAAGCCCACGGCTTCAGCCGTGGGATGAATCCGACAACAGCCGAAACAACTACCACGGTTCGTATCGTCGGTTGTGCTACCGAGTCTCGGGTAAGGATATGCACGCCAGCGCGGCGGTAGATGAAGCCCGCTATCCGAGTCGGGGGCCGGACTGGCACGGCCCACAACCCCACCGAACGACGCGAGTGGGGAACCTCTCCGTCGTGGGCACGGTCTGTGACCGTGGAACCCCACGACTTCAGTCGTGGGAGGATGTCAGGTCAGCTGCCCGACCTAGTTCTGGTGTTAGCGGGTAGACTGGTGCTTCTTGCGGATACTACGGACGAGTATGATACCATGTGAGCAGCTCTAACCTTGATGAAAACGGCGCTTCACCCCGTTTTAATGCCTGAATCCGATTATGAAGACAGACTCATTCGAACCAATCGAAACGTGACGAAACTAAGATACTGAACACAGTCTGGGAATAGAGTTCCAAGAGAACAGCTATACTTCGAGACGCCATCGAGTCGCGAGCACAAAATCCAGTTGACTGATGTTTCCAACCAGTGGCCGTGGAGCACGGGAGGGCGAGCAAAAGTCAGTGGAACAGGCACCCAGTTACCGTACCAAGCGGCGTCGACTGATCTCCGCGCAATTCCGACGCTCTAATTCATAAGGGGAGTCTGGTCATTTGACTCCAAGAGAGCAATCGTGTAGAACTGACGAGTGCGACCATGCATCCACCGAGGTGAGCGACTGATGACTGCTGGCCTCAGTTGCCCAACTTGTGATCGGTCGACACTTGAGTCAGTCTCTGAAGATGCTATGTACGAGTGTACGAACTGTGGGCAACGGACTCACGTCGTCAGGGCTGCCCGCGAGGATCTAGAAGATTTAGCGACTTCCGATCTACCCTGTTCAGATATCGCTGAAACGCTGTTAGCGATCGTTCAAGAGAATGGATAACCGTCGTCTGCGTGCTAATGAGGCCGTGCTGGGTCTGACCTGGAACGGCAACTCTGCTTCCGTGTTTCGCTTTCGTAGCTGGTCAACACGAGATTCCACTAATCAGAAGCTGTCTTGGACGGCATCCATCTTACACTGAACACAGAGGTTGTCGAAGATACAGCCGGCGTTGTCGTAGGGGCAGACGTGGTCTTCAGTTTCGACCGAGAGGCGGCGTTTCTGCTGTCGCCATTCGACCTCCCAAGCGTCGATAGACATCTCGCTGGAGGTGAAGACGATCTCGCCATCGCGGTTCTCGATTTTCGCGACCGTCCCTGGCGCGAGTTCCTCTTTCACGACCGCGATGGCTTCCTCGTAGGACTGACAGTCGCGCCGTTCTCGGTCCGTGTCGAGCAAGACGACCGTGATCGAACGATCAGTCGTCTCGGTTGGTTTGGGGCCTCGTGTCACCATGTACAGCCGTCTCTTAGAGAATAATAAATTCTCGCCTGCCAAGACGATCGATCGAAAGGAGACAACAGGAGAAACGGAAATAATACATCGAACGTCGAGCAACAGTAGATAGACGCCACAGATAGGTATTACACTCGAGCGGTCGATTCATGCACGATGTACAATTTCGCTCCGGCGGCCGAGGACGAACGGATCGTCTTCGGCGCCTGTCGTCCGAATCACCCACCACGAGCGCCACCCGACAGTTCGGTCGACGATTGGGTGCAATATATGCAGGAACGAGACGTCGAACGCGTCTGCTGTCTACTCGACGAGACACAGCTGAGCGAGTACGACGACCCCCTCGACACCTACGCGGCGGCGTTCGGTGAGGATCGCGTGACGCACGCGCCGATCGAGGATTTCAGCGTCGTCGATCGACGGACGCTCCACGAGACGATCCTGCCGTTTCTCGACGTGTCGAACGCCGCCTCGGAACGAGTCGTCGTCCACTGTTCGGCGGGCTCGGGTCGAACGGGACACGTACTGGCGCTCTGGCTGGCACACGATCGAGGCTGTAGCATCGAGGACGCCGTCGCCGAAGTACGTCGAATGGGACGCCGACCGCTCGAGGCCGCGAGTAGGACAGACTTGCGCGCGTTACGGTAGCAGATTGTCGTGTCAGATGCGGTAACGCCTCTCGACTGTGGAATCCGATATCCTGCCAACAGCGCTCACGATAGTATCGGTCGGTGCGATTAGGTGGCTTGGACTACTACTCACCCACATGGACGACCACACCCGAGACAACACTGTGGGCCCCCCAACCTCGGGAGATCCCACCGGGTGGGATAACGGCCGTGGACCGTCTAACGGGTGGGAACACGGAACGCTCCGACGAGCAGTAATTCATGGGGTGCGCCTCTACAACGCCGGCGAGTATCATGAGGCGCACGATTGTTTTGAAGCAGAGTGGTTCAACTACGGGAGTGGATCAACGGAAAGTGCCTTCCTCCACGGAATGGTGCAGGTCGCGGCGGGCGCGTACAAGCACGTCGACTTCGAGAACGATGACGGGATGCGGAGCCTCTTCGAGACGGCGCTTCAGTATCTCCACGGTGTCCCCGACGACTACTACGGGGTCGACCTCTGCGACGTGCGGGCCACCCTTCGGGCCGCGCTTGACGACCCGGCTGTTATCGACGGATGGAAAATCGAACTTGATGGAGAGCATCCGGTTGCGGTGGACTGGGACCGCGAGTACGCCGAGCGATTAGAGTGATGGATTTATTGGCACATCAGAAATCAATCTTGAAGCTCGTGCGATTCGTGGTAGGCGCCGGCGTTGTAGAGGCGGACGCCGTGGACGACCGCTCGCCGGAGCGTGCCGTGTTCCCAGCCGTTCGACGGTGCGCGGTCCGCCCGCCACCCGGTCGGGTCGCCCGCCACCGGCGGCCCGACGCTGTAATCCCGGGTGTGGTCGTCCATACGGGTACACAGTCGTGCCATCGGCCTAACACCTGCGATCGATGAGCACCTGCGGTAGGACGTGACGCGACGGAAACGCACTTTAACACCCGCGGCTAGGAGCGTGTAATGAGGATTCGAGAGTTCGGCGACGACCCCGAGGTGGCTGTCGTCGCGGCAGTCCACGGCGACGAACCCTGCGGCCCGCGGGCGGTCGACGACCTCCTGTCCGATCCACCCGAGTTTCGACGGCCGGTGAAGTTCGTCGTCGCCAACGAGCGCGCACTGGAACGGGACGTCCGGTATCTCGACGACGACCTCAACCGGGCGTTCCCCGGCGAGGCGGACGCGGAGAGTCACGAGCGACGACTGGCGAAACGGCTCCTGACGGAACTCGACGGCTGTACGACGCTCGCCCTCCACTCGACGCAGTCGTACGCCGATCCCTTCGCCCTGGTCGACAGCGTCGGCCCCGAGAAAGCGGCGTTGTGTGCGCAGTTACCCCTCGACGCGGTGGTCGAAACCGACGTGTACGCCGGCGGTCGCCTGATCGACTACCCCGGAATCGTCGAGGTGGAGTGTGGCCTGCAGTGGTCGGAGACGGCCACGGAGAACGCCCGAGCGGTGATCGACGCCTTCCTCGCGGCGACGGGCGTCTTTCCCGAGGCGGCCGGCGTGACCCCGGACGACGACGTACCGATCTTCCGTCTCACCGGCCAAGTCCCGAAGGCGCCCGCCGACGACTACGAGGTGTTCGTCGAGAACTTCGAGCGCGTGCCCGCCGGGGTGCCCTTCGCGTCGGCCGACGGCGAGGAGCGCGTGGCCGAGGATCCGTTCTATCCGGTCCTGATGTCGGCCGACGGCTACGAGAGCGTGTTCGGCTACGCCGGGGAGCGTGTGGGACGCCTCGCCGACGTCGAGAGGGACGAGCCGGGCGATCAGTCCTCGCGGGAGGCGAGTTCGACCAGCGTGAGGTCACGGTCGAGCATACAGTAGTCGTGGGGCGGGTCGCCGACGACCTCGTCGATCCGGTATTCGACGTCGAAGTCCGCCCCGTCGGGGACACAGTAGGCGTGACTCGGACAGTCGGTGTACGGACACGACCCGGCGAGTTTCGCCTTGCTGCCGGCGTAGGCAACCTGCGACGGCACGTTCGCGGGGATCGGCGCGGGTTCGACCTCGACGGCGCGAACGCCGCCGTCGTGGACGGCACAGTCGAGCGTCTGGGCGTTCTCCCGAACGTCCGTGATCCGATAACGGGTGCCGGGGGAGAGATCGAGACACTGTCCGCGATACGGACAGCCCTCGCACGCGCTCGATTCGCCGCGAAAGACGAACTCGCGACCGATCTCGGCGAGACGAGTTCCGATGAGCGTGACCTCGGACATGGGCGGTCGTTCTCGTCCCCGGCGGTTAAGCCTCGCGACCGAGCAGTTCGTCGAGGCGATCGAAGTACGCCTCGCGTGGCACCTGATAGGCGCCGCGGTAGTCGATCTCGCCGGCTGTGAAGGCCCGGGCGATCGTGACGGCCGTCGTGACGGCGTCGTCGCGGCTCGCTGCCGTCGCCACGCGCGCCTCGACCTCGGGTTCGAGATACAGCGTGACGGTCCACCCGTCCTCCGTGACTGCACCGGGACGACGGCGGGGCGATCCCGGCGAGAGATAGATCGTCGGCAGGCAGGGCGCGGGGAAGGCGTCGGTGTCGAACACGTCCGGGCGGTACGCCAGGATCGCCCGTCCGCCCGCCTCCTCGTGCCAGACCGTCCACCCGTCGGGGAGTGATTCGAAGGTCATGTCACCCTGTTCGTCCCGACGGCCCTATACTCCGGTGGTCCCCGCCGCTGTGGGCAACGCCGGACGCGGCCGTGCGAGATTCACCACGGTGACGACCCAAGTCTCCGGGCACGTGCCGTCACCGTGCGTCCACGAGCGATCCAACTGAACCGGTCGAATCAGCCGTCTCCGACGGATACGAACCCGAACGCTGCGACGCGAACCCGGTCCCACGAATGTGGGGGAACGACCGCCCCCGAGAAAGGCTTATTTATATGTATTCCTGACATGGTTTATAGTCTCGGTTACCAGCGGACCGAGCGGTCGTCGATCGCACCCCCGCCACCCGGCATCTCCGACGGACAACGCGACCATCCACCGGTCGCCATCGGACCGTGGTAAGCGAACACATGACACGGCCTCGGCGGCGGGGATGACGTGTCGACGGCACTCGGGTCCGAGACACGAAGAGACAATGACGAAGGAAACCCTCGAAGACCTCAGCCAGCACTACAAGGAATCGGTTCCCGCGGACCTCCGCGAAGCGAAGGCGTTCGACTGGTATCTGGACGAGGTGTACGACGACCCGCGGATCGCCCGTAACGCTCACCAGCGCGTCGCCGACATGTTCGACTACTACGGCACGGAGTACGACGAGGATGCCGGCGTCGTGGAGTATCTCATGGCTTCGGAGGACCCGTTACACGACGGGGAGAACACCTTCTACGGCCGCGAGGTCCACGAGTCGATCCACGAGTTCGTCAACAAGGTGAAAAGCGGTGCCCGGGGACTCGGCCCGGAGAAACGTATCAAACTGTTGCTCGGACCAGTCGGCTCCGGGAAGTCGCATTTCGACTGGATGGTCCGTCGGTACTTCGAGGACTACACCCTGAACGACGACGGCCGGATGTACACCTTCCAGTGGGTGAATCTCGGCGACATCGTCCGCGATCAGGATCCCGCGGACGACACGGTCCTCTCGCCGATGAACCAGGATCCCCTCGTGCTTCTCCCCCAGGAGCAGCGCGACCGGGTACTCGAACGGCTGAACGGTGCCCTCGATGCGCCGTATACGATCCGCAACGAGCAGTCGCTCGACCCTGCAAGCGAGTTCTACATGGACCGCCTGCTGGCCCACTACGACGACGACCTGAAGGCGGTGCTGGACAACCACGTCGAAATCGTCCGACTCGTCGCCTCCGAGAACAAGCGCCAGTGCATCGAGACGTTCGAGCCCAAGGACAAGAAGAATCAGGACGAGACGGAGTTGACCGGCGACGTCAACTACTCGAAAATTGCCATCTACGGCGAGAGCGATCCGCGGGCGTTCGACTACTCCGGGGCGTTCTGCAACGCCAACCGCGGGCTGTTCAGCGGTGAGGAGTTACTGAAACTCCAGCGGGAGTTCCTCTATGACTTCCTGCACGCCTCCCAGGAACAGACGATCAAGCCCAAAAACAACCCCCGGATCGACATCGACCAGGTGATCGTCGGCCGCACGAACATGCCCGAGTACCGGGAGAAGAAAGGCGACGAAAAGATGGAGGCGTTCAACGATCGCACCAAGCGCATCGACTTCCCGTACGTCCTGGAGTACAGCGAGGAGGCCGAAATCTACCGGAAGATGCTCCGAAACGCGGACGTACCGGACATGCACATCGAACCCCACGTCATGGAGATGGCGGGACTGTTCGGCGTCCTCACCCGCATCACGGAGCCCAACGGCGAGAACGTCACGCTCGTCCAGAAGGCCAAGGCCTACAACGGGGAGATCGACGAGACCGACGACATCGACGTGAAGAAACTGCGCGAGGAGGGCGAGGGGAACGCCGACATCGCGGAGGGGATGGACGGCGTCTCCGCCCGCTTCATCGGCGACGAAATCGCGGAGGCGATCATGGACGCCACCCACCGCGGCCGCTCGTACCTGTCGCCGCTCTCGGTGTTCACTCACTTCGAACGCAACCTCGAGAACCACGGATCGATCCCGGAAGAGAACGTGGATCGCTACCACCGGTATCTCGAACTCGTCCGCGAGGAGTACAAGGAGCGCGCCATCGAGGACGTACGCCATGCGCTGGCCTACGACGTGGACGAGATCCGCCGGCAGGGCGAGAAGTACATGGACCACGTCATGGCGTACATCGACGACGCCACGGTGACGGACGAACTCACCGGCCGGGAGCAGGAACCCGACGAGACGTTCCTCCGCTCCGTCGAGGAGAAATTGGAGATCCCGAGCGACCGAAAGGACGACTTCCGTCAGGAGGTGTCGAACTGGGTAAGCCGCCGTGCCCGCGAGGGCGAGGGGTTCGACCCGCAGGACAACGACCGCCTGCGCCGCGCGCTGGAGCGCAAACTCTGGGAGGACAAGAAACACAACATCAACTTCTCGGCGCTGGTGTCGGCGAACGAACTCGACGACGACGAGCGGAGCGCCTGGATCGACGCGTTGATCGAGCAGGACTACTCCCGTGAAGGGGCCACCGAAGTTCTGGAGTTCGCCGGCGCGGAGGTCGCAAAGAGCGAACTGGAAGGATGACGGACGACTACATCCGCGCGGGCGACGAGGCGCTCGCCGGCGCCTACGAGGAGCCGATGAGTCTCGCCGAGTACGTCGAGGCGGCGATGGCCCGACCGTCCATCGCCTCCCACGCGCCGAAGTATCTCCTCGAAGCCATCGAGTCGATGGGGACGCGTGCGGTGGTCGAAGAGGGCGAGGAGCGGGAGCGCTACCGCTTTTTCGACGACCCGGCCAACGACGGCGAACACGCCGTCCTCGGGAACACCGAGACCCTGAACGGGTTCGTCGACGACCTCCGGACCATCGCCGCCGACCGCGGCAAAAGCGAGAAGATCATCTGGTTCGACGGGCCGACCGCGACGGGGAAATCGGAGCTCAAGCGGTGTCTGATCAACGGTCTCCGAGAGTACTCCAAGACCGAGGCCGGGCGGCGGTTCACCGTCGAGTGGAACGTCGCCAGCGCCACCGACGAGCGGGGGTTGAGTTACGGCGACGAGCTCGACCGCGAGGACGACTGGTACGAGAGCCCCGTCCAGTCCCACCCGCTGTCGGTGTTTCCGCCGGCCGTCCGCGAGTCGATCCTCGACGACCTCGGCGAGGCGGGACACGTGCCGACGCGGGTGGATGCCGACCTCGATCCGTTCTGCCGTGAGGCCTACGACCATCTGGAGGAACGATACCGTCGCGCGGGCGGCACCAGCCTGTTCTCCTCGATCACCGACCCTCGCCACCTCCGGGTGAAAAACTACGTCGTCGACGTGGGACGCGGGATCGGTGTCCTCCACTCCGAGGACGACGGCTCGCCGAAAGAGCGGCTGGTCGGCTCGTGGATGCCAGGGATGCTTCGCGAACTCGACTCGCGGGGACGGAAGAACCCGCAGGCGTTCTCGTACGACGGCGTCCTCTCCCAGGGCAACGGCCTGCTGACGATCGTCGAGGACGCCTCCCAGCACGCCGACCTCCTCCGAAAACTGTTGAACGTCCCCGACGAGGGTCGGGTGAAACTCGACAAGGGGATCGGGATGGACATCGACACGCAGTTGCTCATCATCTCGAACCCCGACCTCGACGTCGAACTCGACAAGTACGCCGATCGCAACGGGCGCGATCCGCTGAAGGCGCTGAAGCGCCGTCTCGACAAACACGAGTTCGGCTATCTCACCAACCTCTCGCTGGAAGCGGAGCTGATTCGACGGGAACTGACGAACGAGACGGCCGTCTGGGAGGCCGAGGGGTACGCCGACCTCGACTCGCGGGTACGGGAAGGGTTGTCGCTGTCGATGCGCGACGGGGCGGGTGGGGTCGTCGAGCGGGAACTCGCCCCCCACGCCGTCGAGGCGGCGGCACTGTACAGCGTGGTCACCCGGTTGGATGGCGAGGACGTGCCCGGCAACCGAAGCCTCGTCGAGAAGGCGCTGCTTTTCGATCAGGGCTACCTCCAAGAGGGTGACGAACGGATCGACGCCGACGAGTTCGAGTTCGACGGCGACGACGGGAGTCACGGGATCCCGGTCACGTACACGCGTGACGTGATCGCCGACCTGCTCCAGACCGACGCCGACCGGCACCACGCCGACCTGCCGGTCGAGCGGGTCGTCATGCCGGACGACATCGTGGACGCGATGGCCGACGGGCTGAGCGGCGCCCCCGTCTTCTCGCGGGCCGAGGCGGCCGAATACGAGAACCGGCTCGCGGTCGTGAAAAGCTACGTCTTCGACCGACAGGAGGCGGACGTCCTCGACGCGCTGCTGGCCGAAACGGGCGTCGACGAGGGAACCGTCGCGGAGTACGTCGAACACGTCTTCGCGTGGGCGAACGGCGAGCAGGTTGCGACCGACCGAGGGGCGGCCGATCCCGATCCGTTGCTGATGAAGGTGTTCGAGACCGAGCATCTCGGCCGGTTCGGCCCCGGCGCGTACGACGGCGGGGAACCGGCCGACCGCGTCGAGACGTTCCGCCGCGAGAAGGTCATCACGGCCATCAACCGTTACGCCTGGGAGAACCGCGACGAGGACTTCGCCATCGAGAACGTCGACGTGACGGACATCCCGGTCATCCGGGCGGTGCTCGACGCCCACGACTGGAGCGATGTGAAGCGGCTGTTCGACGGGTTCGATCCGGGCCAGTGGACGGACCCGCCGTCCGATACGGAGACCGAGCGGCTCAAAGAGCAGACGCTCGACCACCTCGAATCGCACGGCTACTCGGCGGCGTCGGCGGAGCTGACCGGGCGCAAAGTGATGCGGGAGGTGAGCTACCGATGGGACTGAGGGAGGACCTCGACCGGTTTCGCGAGGTCGGCGAGCGGCGCCGCGAGGATCTGAAGGAGTTCATCCGCTACGGCGATCTGGGGGGTAGCGGCCCGGACAGCATCCGCGTGCGCATCAAGGTCGTCGACCTCCCGGAGTTCGCCTACGACCCACGGGACCGCGGCGGTGTCGGGCAGGGACAGGACGGAACACCCGACGTCGGCCAGCCGGTCGGCCAGCCCCAGCCGGCCGACGACGAGGACGGCGACGAGGACGGCGACCCCGGCGAGGACGGCGCCGACCACGAGTATTACGAGATGGACCCCGAGGAGTTCGCCGAGGAACTCGACGAGGAACTCGGGCTCGACCTCGAACCGAAGGGGAAGGAAGTCGTCGAGGAAGTCGAGGGCGACTTCACGGAGCTGACGCGTGCGGGACCGAACAGTACGCTCGACTTCGAGCGCCTGTTCAAACAGGGGCTCAAACGAAAGCTAGCGATGGACTTCGACGAGGAGTTCGTCCGCGAGGCCATGCGCGTGGCAGGGGCCACGCCGGGCGAGGTGTTCCGGTGGTGCCGCGAGGAGAACGTCCTCGTCTCCCGGGCGTGGATCGAAGACCAGTGGGACTCGATCCCCGACGAGGAACGTGGCCGCTGGGAGAGCTTCGAGGCGATGGCTGAGCGTGTCGAGCGGACGACGACGCTCGAACGCATCCGCCGGGAGGGGCTTCGCGAGGTGCCGTTCCGCCGCGAGGACGAACGCTACCGTCACCCCGAGGTGATCGAGGAGACGGAGAAAAACGTCGTGGTGGTGAACATCCGCGACGTGTCCGGCAGCATGCGCGAACAGAAGCGGGAACTCGTCGAGCGGACGTTCACCCCGCTCGACTGGTATCTCACCGGCAAGTACGACCGCGCGGAGTTCGTCTACATCGCCCACGATGCCGAGGCGTGGGAAGTCGACCGGGAGGACTTCTTCGGCATCCGCTCGGGCGGCGGTACCCGCATCTCCGCGGCGTACGACCTCGCCGCGGAGATCCTGAACGAACGGTACCCCTGGACGGAGTGGAACCGATACGTCTTCGCCGCCGGCGACTCCGAGAACTCCAGCAACGATACCCGCGACAACGTCGTGCCGCTCATGGAGTCGATTCCGGCGAACCTGCACGCGTACGTGGAGACGCAACCGGGTGGGACGGCGATCAACGCTACCCACGCCGAGGAGGTGGAACGCGCGTTCGAGGACCGCGGCGGCGTCGTCGTCACCTACGTCTCCGAACCCGCGGACGTGACCGACGCCATCTACGACATCCTGAGCACGGAGGACCAATGAGAGACGATCGCATCGACGCACGGAAGGAAGCGAGCCGACTCACCGAACCGGTCGAGGAGGCGGCGAATCTGGCCCGGAAACTCGGCCTCGGTCCGTATCCGGTCAACTACTGGATCGTCGACCACGACGAGATGAACGAACTCATCGCCTACGGCGGATTCCAGCGACGCTACCCCCACTGGCGGTGGGGGATGGCCTACGACCGGCAGCGGAAACAGGACCAGTTCGGCATGGGGAAGGCGTTCGAAATCGTCAACAACGACAACCCCGCACACGCCTTCCTCCAGGAGTCGAACTCGCCCGCCGACCAGAAGGCGGTCATCACGCACGTCGAGGCCCACGCCGACTTCTTCGCCAACAACGAGTGGTTCGGCCTCTTCGGCGACGGCCAGGGCGACGATCAGTCGGAACTCGACGCCGCGGCCATGCTCGAACGTCACGCCGAGACGATCAAAGGCTACGTCGAGGACCCCGAAATCGACCGCGACGACGTCGAGCGATTCATCGACGCCGTGCTCTGTCTGGAAGACACTATCGACCAGCACCGCGCGTTCGCCCGCGCCGGCGAACGGCGGGAACGGGACGCTCCGGCCGACCTCCGGGAGCGACTGGACGAACTCGACGTCTCGGAGGACGTGCGCCGACAGGCGTTCGACGACGAGTGGCTGGACGACCTCGCCGAGTCGGAGCAAGCACGGGCGCGTCTGGAAAACCCCCACGCCGACGTACTCGCCTTCCTCCTCGAACACGGCCGGCAGTACGACGAGGAGTCGGGCAAAGCCGTGGAGTTCGAGCCGTGGCAGAAGGACGTCCTCGACATCCTTCGGACTGAAGCGTACTACTTCGCGGGGCAGAAGATGACGAAGGTGATGAACGAGGGGTGGGCCTGTGTGGATCCCGAGACGCCGATCTTCACGGAAGCGGGATTGATACCGATGCGCGAGGTCGTCGAGGACCGGACTGCGGTGTCGGACGGCAGCGACCGGCGATCGGTGTACGATACGAACGTCATCCCGGATCACGACACCGTCACGATCGAAACCCGCCGGGGGTTCGAGTTGACTGGCTCCGACAACCATCGGATTCGGTGCCCCGATGGTTCGTGGGTCGAACTCGGTGACTTAGCGCCCGGTGATGAGATCGAAATCAGCGGCGGTAGCGGCGTCTGGCCGAACCAGTACGCCGATATCGACTGGGACTCTCCCGAGTGCGTGACCCTCGACGACGTGGCGGATGCGGCCGGCGTCTCGGTGTGGACGGTGATGCGCTACCGGCGCCTCGGTCGTGCGGAGCAGAGTGACGCCATCGAGCGGGCGCTGGAACGATACGATGGCGCGCCACGGAGCGAAGCAGCGAGCGATCCGATCCGCGTACCCGACGAAGTGACCGAGGACATCGGACGGTTCCTCGGCTTACTCGTCGGAGATGGGCACGTTTCGACCGCATCGAACCAAGTGGGATTCACCGCGGACACGAAGCCGAAAGTCGACGAATTCGCCGGACTGGCCGAAGAACTGTTCGGCGTCTCCACGACGGTCAGCGAGGACGGTTCACGGTGGCGCTGTTACGTTTACTCGGCGAACCTCGTCCGCCTGCTCACCGACGCGTTCGACGCGACGGCGGGCGCGGCGGACAAAGCGGTTCCCACGAAGATCCGTCGGTCGCCGAAGTCGGTGGTCGCCGCGTTTCTGCAGGGGTTATTCGACGCCGACGGCTACGCGGGAGATCACGGTGTGATCCTGAGTAGGAAAAGCGAGTCCGTCAGTGAGACGGTCCAGTTACTGCTGACGAACTTCGGCATCCTCTCCCGGCGACGCGAGCAGACCGACGGCTGCTATCACGTCCACCTGACCGGGGCGTCCGCGAAGCGGTTCGACGAGGAAATCGGCTACAGCTACCCGTCGAAAGACGTAGCGCTGAGGACGTATCTGGACGATCTAGAGTGGTTCGAAACGGAACGGTGGACGGACGAAATCGTCGACGTGTCCACGAGTACGGGCGACGTGTTCGACATCTCGGTCGAGGAGACCCATCGATACGCCGGCGCCGGGTTCGTGAACCACAACTCGTACTGGGAGTCGACGATGATGAGCGACGAGGGCTTCGCCGAGGACGACGAGTTCGTCACCTACGCCGACCACATGGCCCGCGTCCTCGGGTCGCCCGGGCTCAACCCCTACAAACTCGGGATGGAACTCTGGCAGTACGTCGAGAACGTGACCAACCGCCGCGAAGTGGTCGATCACCTCCTCCGGGTCGAGGGAGTCACTTGGCGGAACTTCCACGACGTGATCGACTTCGAGGCCGTCGCCGACCTGCTGGCGCCCGATCCCACCATCGCGACGATCACCCCCGAGACGCTCGACGCCCTCGATCCGGCCGATCCGCGGGTGGACGCCGCGGCGCTGGATCGGGCGCTGGACGGCGAAATCGACGTGACGCGCTACCCGTGGAAGGTGCTCACGACCGCGGGACTGGCCGAGCGACACTTCTCGCTGTGCAAACCCCAGAACCGGGGGTTCCTGCGGCGCATCCGGCGCTCGGAAGTCGAACGGCTGTCGCGGTACATGTTCGACGACGCGAAGTACGACTCGGTGGCCGACGCGCTCGCCGACGTGGACTACACGGCTGGCTGGACGCGAATGCGCGAACTCCGGGAGAGTCACAACGACGTGACCTTCATCGACGCGTTCCTCTCCGAGGAGTTCGTGACCGAGAACGACTACTTCACCTACGAGTTCTCACAGGCGACCGGCGACTTCCGTGTCGCCTCGGAGGATCCCGAGGACATAAAGAAGAAACTCCTCCTGCAGTTCACCAACTTCGGGAAGCCGACCGTCGCCGTCTACGACGGCAACTTCGACAACCGGAACGAACTACTCCTGGGTCACCAGTACAACGGCATCGACCTCGATGTCGAACAGGCAAAGCGCGTACTCGAACGCACCTACGACCTCTGGGGGCGGCCGGTCAATCTCATGACCATCGTCAAGGAGTACGACGAGCACGAACTGGAGATCGCACGGCGACGAAACCGGGAGCCGACGCCCAGCGAAGTCGGCAAGCGCATCCGGTACGACGGCGAGCAGTTCGGGATCCACGACCTTGATCCGGATCTCGAAGAGCGGATCGCCGCCGCCGACATCGACTACGACACGAAGCCTGCGGACTGGCTGAACTAATCCGCGTCGCCGAGGACATCGATGGACGTCCCGCCCCCGATCCGGCCACGGCGCACGAGATACGAGTTGACGACGGCGACGACGGCAAAGAGCACGACGATCACGCCGGCGACGGCCAGATCCGGCAGCGAAGAGAAGGGAAACACGTCCAGCCACGTCGCCACGAGAAAGAGCAGGGCCGTCGCCGAGAGGCCGAGATAGAGATCGGGCCACGGAACGCCGCGGTCGCCGACATCCGCCAGATACACGTCGAGTTCGGACGCCCGATCGGCCAGGGTGATCGTTCCCCGATCCCGGTCGTATTCGACGATCCCGGCCTCGTCGAGTTTCGGCAGGTGCGTCTGGTGAAGCGACGTGTACACCCGCTTGCGCTGTTTGTAATCGAGGTCGGCCACCGTCACGTCGTTCTCCCAGGCGGCGATCCGCTCGGCGAGGTCGCGGAGTTCCACCGTCTCGGAGTTCCGGTGAAGAACGGAGAGCACGTACCGCCGACGCTGATTGCTCAGTATCGAGAAGACGGTGTCTTTGGACAGCCGCTCGGGCTGTGAGCGTTCACGTTCCGGGTGTTCTTGTGCGGCCATGTTGGGATTCGAGAGACGATCGAGCGAACGTCGGCAGTCGGACGACCTTGCGGACGCACGCAAGGACACGGTCGGTCCCGACCGCAATCACGTACGCCCTACCGTTCGTTCCGTAGATAAAGCCACCCCTTGACTATCAGCAGTGACAATCGACGCGACCACCCGCTCGGAGACGTCTCGGGACGGACGGAATCCGGAGTTTCGTCCCGGTTGCCGACCCTTGCGAGGCCCGCTCGGCTCACGTGGTTCAAACCTACTCCCGTGCGTCTCGCTCGTCGACGCGCGCGATGATGCTCGGTCAGGGATTCGAACCACGCGAAACGCTCGCTGGCGCTCGCGTTTCTCTAGTTCAAATCCTTCCCTGCGCGTCTCGCTCGCTGACGCTCGCTGCGATGCTCGGTCAGGGATTCGAACCCTGGTCGTCGGCTCGAAAGGCCAACATGATTGGCCGGACTACACCAACCGAGCGCGTTCGGGAGGACGTGGCGGCTATTGATAAATCCGTCTTTTTCGGTCGGCCGCGACGCCGCGCCGGGGTGGCGACGTCGGCTCAGGCCGGAACGACCTCGAACGTCGTCGTCACGGGGTCGGAGGTGCGGTGTAACTGGAGTTCGCCGACGGCCACCCACGCCGTCAGTTCCCCCGCCGGCCACGTGGCCGTCTCGAAAGTCATCGCGGTCTCCCAGGTGTGAAGTCCGGCCGCGTCGACGGAACGATCGACGTCCCGGTACCGCCTGGCGACACGGTCCTCGCCGCGGGTCACGTCGACGCCTTCCTTGAGGTTGATCGTCCCCTCGGGAACGCGAACGCGATAACGGAAGGCGACGACGGCGGGCTGGCCCCGCTGTAGCCGGTCGATCCGGTTGGCCGACAGGTCGCCGGACTCGGCCCAGGTCGAGACGAGCGTCGCGTCGAGCAACTGGGGCCGGTATCGCCGCTCCGGCGGCGTCCGCGCCGGCGTCGCACTCGGCGCGACCGTCGGCGTCGCCGTGGCCCGTCCGGTCGCCGATCGCGTCGCCGTCGCGTCCCCCCCATCCGGCGTCGACCCGGTCGATCCACAGCCGGCCAAACCCGCACTCACGGTGGCCAGAAATGCGCGCCGATCCATGCTCCCCCTGTGGGAGTGAGCGGGATAAGCGTCACTACCCCGGCGCGGACTCGATCACGCCGAACGCACGACGTTGCCCTTGGTGAAGCCCAGTCCCTGATCGATCCGCGACGGCACGGGAGCCGGGGTGGATCGCGTCGTCGAGCGCTTCGGTCGACCTCGGGTGTCGTCCCACCATCCGGAGGGTGGTGATTTTTGAGGCCGTGAGCGAAGGTGAGGCCGTGACCCGATACGCGATCAATCCACCCGGGCTCAAGGACGCCCGCGACATCGGCTACAATCACGCGATCATCGACGGGGGAACGTTCTACATGGCCGGGCAGGTCGCGATGAACGCCGACGCCGAGGTCGTCGGCGACGACATCGAGACCCAAGCACGGAAAGCATACGAGAACGTCGGGATCTTGCTCGACGCCATCGGCAAGACGTTCGACGACGTCGCGAAGGTCACGACACACATCGTCGACCCCGCCGATCGGTATTACGACGGCTACAAATCGGTCTACTGGGAGACGTTCACGGAGCCGTATCCGTGTCACACCGTCCTCGGACACGAGGGATTGGCCAACGAGGACTACCTGGTTGAGATCGAGGTCGACGTGCCGATCACCGACGCCGACGTCGAGGCCCTCGACCCCGACGGGGAGAGCGTCCGCGTGGTGTGAGCACGCCGCGGCCGCCGCGTGGTGGATCACGCGACGCTACGCGATCAAATACTCGAGCAGGTTCTTGACGATCTTGTTCTCCGCACGCCGGAGATGTTCCTCGAAAGTCCGCCGCGAGACGCCCATCGCCTGGGCGACCTCGCCGGTCGTCGTCTCCCGTGGGATCTCGTAGTAGCCCGACTCGACGGCCAGGGCCAGCGCCCGTTGTTGTCCCTCGGAGAGCGAGGGGAGCGCCGAGTCCAGCATCAGAATGGGGACGTCGGGAACCACCGAGCGGATCTCGCGTTTGGCCTTGACCGTCACGTGGTGGTCCTCGCTGATGTCGTGATACACGTCGGTGAGTCGTTCCTCCTCGAGTGCGAGGACGCGGGCCAGGAGCGTTCCGTCGGCGTACGTCAGCGGGGGGAGCGATAGACACCGGTGCGGACGGAGATAGCCCTCCAACAGGTCGTCGCCCGAGTCGAGGAGACAGGAGTCCGTGATGAGGATCGCCTCTCCGTCACGGCGGACGAGGTCCTGAACGCCGATCGTGTCCCGGACGGTCTCGACCGGCGTCTCGACGTCCGTTCCGCTCACGTAGACGAGATCGCAGTACTGGTTGCACCACATCTCGACGTGGGCGTCACACCGGTCTGTGGCGTCCGCGTACGGACTGGTATGATCTATCTGAAATGTGGCTTCGTACATCGCGGGCTGGTCGTCCCACACTTCCGGGAGGTGGTGTTTATAACTACCTCCTTGTGGGAACTCGACCGCGTCCGATCGTCCGGTTGCCATATAAACAACCCGCCACATGCGGGGCTTCGATACTTTACCACGAGCGCTCTTCGTTTCGATCGAGAGATGTTCGACCATCCACGCGACGAACCGCCGAGCGAACGGTGGCGCGCCCTCGATGGCGCCCCCGAAGGGACCGAACTGAACGCCAAGGGATGGCGCCAGGAGGCCGCCTACCGGTTGCTGAACAACAACCTCGATCCGGAGGTGGGCGAGGCCCCGGAGGATCTCGTGGTGTACGGGGGGTCCGGTCGGGCGGCCCGGAGCTGGGACGCCTACGACGCCATCTGCGAGGAACTACTCGACCTGGAGGACGACGAGACGCTCCTCGTCCAGAGCGGAAAGCCGGTGGGACGGTTCCGGACACACGAGCGCGCTCCCCGCGTCCTCATCGCCAACTCGAATCTCGTCGGGAACTGGGACGACTGGGACCACTTCCACGAACTCGAAGCGGAGGGGCTCATGATGTACGGACAGATGACCGCCGGGTCGTGGGCGTACATCGGAACCCAGGGGATCATCCAGGGGACGTACGAGACGCTGGCCGAGTGTGCCAACCAGCAGTTCGACGGATCGCTCGAAGGCACGATCACCGTCACCGCGGGCCTCGGCGGGATGGGTGGCGCACAGCCCCTCGCCGTGACGATGAACGGCGGCGTGTGCATCGCGGCCGACGTCGACGCCGAGCGGATCGACCGCCGCATCGAGACGGGGTACTGTCAGGAGAAAGCCGACGACGTCGCGGACGCCATCCGGCGGGCCGAGGCGGCCGCGGAGGCCGGGGAGCCCTACAGCGTGGGCGTCCACCTGAACGCGGCGGAGCTGTTCGAGGAACTGCTCGACCGCGGCCTCGTGCCCGACGTCGTAACCGATCAGACCTCCGCACACGATCCCATCGAGGGATACTACCCCAGCGGCTACACGCTCGACGAAGCCGAACGACTCCGGGAGGAGGACAGGGAGCGGTATCGCGAGGAGAGCCTGCGGACGATGGAGCGACACGTCGACGGCATCCTCGAGATGCAAGAGCGGGGTGCCGTCGCCTTCGAGTACGGAAACAACATCCGTGGGGAGGTCGCCGACTACCGCGACGGCGACGAACCGTGGCCGCTCACCGGCACGCCGGGCGACGAACGGGAGCCGTTCGACTTCCCGGGGTTCGTCCCCGCGTACGTCCGACCGATGTTCTGTCGTGGACGGGGACCGTTCCGGTGGCTCGCGCTGTCGGGCGCGGAGGCCGACATCCACCGGACCGACGAGGCGATCCTGAACCTGTTTCCCGAGAAGAAGCGCCTCCGGCGGTGGATCGAACTGGCACGGGAGCAAGTCGGGTTCCAGGGGCTGCCAGCCCGGGTCTGCTGGCTCGGGTACGAAACGAACGACGACGGCCTCACCGAGCGTGCGCAGTTTGCCCTCCGGATCAACGAACTCGTCCGAGAGGGCGAGATCTCCGCGCCGATCGTCGTGACCCGTGACCACCTCGATGCGGGGTCGGTCGCGTCGCCGAATCGGGAGACCGAAGCGATGCGCGACGGCACGGACGCGGTCGCCGACTGGCCGATCCTGAACGCGTTGGTGAACTGTGCCGCGGGCGCCGACATCGTCAGCGTCCACGACGGCGGCGGCGTGGGGATCGGAAACTCGCTCCACACCAACAATCACGTCGTCCTCGATGGCAGCGCCGCGGCCGCGGAGACGGCACGGCGGGTGTTCACGACCGATCCCGGGATGGGCGTCGTCCGGCACGCCGACGCCGGCTACGAGGACGCACTCGACGAGGCCGACCGATCGAACGTCCACGTCCCGATGCGGGAGGACTGATGCAGGTCTCGATCGCCGGGGGCGATAGGCACGGGCGGGGGACGATCTGGACCGGACACGGAGCCGGAGGACCGCGTCGATGACCGACATCACGCTCGTCCACGGCGCGCGCCAGGTCGTCCGAGTCGACGAGGACGGCCTCGATACGATCGCGGACGGAAGCGTCGCCGTCGCCGATGGGACCGTCGCCGCCGTCGGGGCGACTGCCGACGTGACCGATCGGTACCCGATCGGCGCGGCCGAGACGGTCGTCGACGCCAGCGGCAAGACCGTCCTGCCGGGGTACGTCGATCCACACACACACGCCGTCTTCGCGGGCGAGCGCGTCGACGAGTTCGCCGCGAAGCTCGGCGGGAAGAGCTATCAGGAGATCCAGGCCGAGGGCGGCGGTATCCTCGCGACGGTCCGGGCGGTTCGCGACGCGACGCTCGAGACGCTCACGGAGAACCTCCTCGACCACCTCGACGTGATGCTCGCCCACGGCACCACGACCGCGGAGGTGAAATCCGGCTACGGTCTCGCGACGGACGCCGAACTGAAACTCCTGGAAGCGATCGACCGGGCCGACGACCGCCACCCGATCGACGTGATTCCGACGTTCCTCGGCGCACACGCCGTGCCCGAGGGGGAAGACGAGGCGGCGTACGTCGACTACGTGATCGACGAACAACTGCCGGCGGTTGCCGACGACGACCTCGCGGTCTTCTGTGACGTGTTCTGCGACGAAGGGGCGTTCTCGCGCGAGCAGTCGCGCCGGGTCCTCGAAGCCGGGATCGATCACGGGGTGACGCCGAAGATCCACGCCGAGGAGTTCGCCAGACTCGGCGGGGTACGACTGGCCAGCGACCTCGGGGCGGTGAGCGCCGATCACCTCCTCCGGGCGACCGAAGCGGACGCCGCGGCGCTGGCCGAGGCGGGCGTCACGCCGGTGTTGCTGCCCGGGACCGCGTTCGCGCTCGGAGCGGCGTACGCCGATCCGACGCTGTTTCAGGACGCCGGCGCCCCGGTTGCGCTCGCAACCGATTTCAATCCGAACTGCTACACACAGAGCATGGAGTTCGCCGTCTCGCTCGCCTGCAACGGGATGCGGATGACGCCGGCGGCCGCGCTCCGCGGTGCGACACGGCACGCCGCCGAAGCGCTCGCGCTCGCCGACGGCCGGGGGACGCTGCGGGAGGGAGCGCCGGGCGACCTACTCGTCGCCGACGTCCCCCGCTTCGAGTACGTCCCGTACAACCCCGGCGTCCGGACCACGGACACCGTGATCAAAGGGGGAGAGGTGGTCCACCGTGAGTGAGGCCGTCGCCGTCGACGGCGAGTCGCTCACGCCGGCCGACGTCGAGGCCGTGGCCCGCGAGGGTGCCGAAGTCTCGATCCCGGAGTCCGTGCGCGAGCGAGTGCGCGACTCCCGCGAACGGATCGAGGAGATCCTGGAGACCGGCGATCCGGTCTACGGCGTCAACACTGGCTTCGGCGAACTCGTCGACGAACGGATCGCCGCCGAAGACATCGAGGCGATTCAGCGAAACCTCGTGCGGAGCCACGCGGCCGGCGCCGGCGACGAACTGCCGACCGAGGTCGTCCGTGGGATGCTGGTGACGCGGCTCAACACGCTCGTCAAGGGATTTTCAGGTATTCGAGAACGGGTCGTCGACCTGCTCGCCGGGCTGCTCAACAAGGGCGTCCACCCCGTCGTCCGGTCGAAGGGGAGCCTCGGTGCGAGCGGCGACCTCGCCCCCCTGGCACACATGACGCTCGTGCTTCTCGGCGAGGGGACGGCCACGGTCGACGGCGAGCGACTGGACGGCGACGCGGCGCTCGAACGCGCCGGCCTCGAACCGGTCGAACTCCGGGCGAAGGAGGGGTTGGCGCTCATCAACGGCACGCAGCTCACCGTCAGTCTCGGCGCCCTGACGGTCCTAGACGCGGAGCGGGCGGTTCGGGCGGCGGACATCGCAGGCGCGATGACGACCGAAGTGACGACCAGTACGACGGCGTCGGCGGATCCCCGGATCAACGACGTCAGACCCCACCGAGGCCACCGCGAGTCCGCCGACAACGTCCGCTCGATCACCACCGACTCAGAGATCGTGGCGTCCCACCGGAACTGCGACCGCGTACAGGACGCGTACTCGATCCGCTGTCTACCCCAGGTCCACGGCGCCGTTCGCGACGCCGTCAGCCACCTCAGAGAGGTCGTCACGATCGAACTGAACAGCGCGACCGACAACCCGCTGGTTTTCGACGCCGACAACGTCGACGGCCACGCGAGCGGTACCGACGACACGGCGGTACTCTCCGGGGGAAACTTCCACGGCGAGCCCCTCGCGCTCCCCCTCGATTACGTTACGAGCGCGCTCTCGGAACTCGCGGCGATCAGCGAACGGCGCCTCGACCGCCTTCTCAACCCGAACGTCCAGGAGGACCACCTCCCGCCCTTTCTCGCCGAGGACGCAGGGCTTCGATCCGGCTACATGATCGCGCAGTACGCGGCCGCGGATCTAGTGAGCACGAACCAAGCCGAGGGCCGGCCGTCGATGACCAACGTCCCGGTGAGCGGCAACCAGGAGGACCACGTGAGCATGAGCGCACAGAGTGCGCTTCGCGCTGACGAGGCGGTCGACCGGACGCGCCGTGTCGTCGCCTCCGAACTCGTCTGTGCGACGCAGGCCCTCGAGTACGTCGACCCGGATCTCGATCCGGGGGACGGGACTGCGGCGGCGCGGGCGTGCGTGCGCGAGCGCGTCCCGAGACTCGACGAGGATCGACCGATCCACACCGACATCGACGCGGCCACCGAACTCGTCGCCTCGGGCACCCTCGAAGGGCAGGTCGAGGACGCGATCGACGGATCCCTCCGATAGTCCCGGATGGAGACGCCCCGATCAACGTCGACGGCCGACGAAGCCTTTCCGGGCGATCCGTCGCTGGCCCGAGACACGGGGGATGAAAACGCCGGCACGGTGTTTCCGAGTCAGAGTCAGAAAGTAACACTAAACGAACCCCGGGACCAAGGGGAGCGTATGAGTCGCGTTCGGACCCTCTTTGGTCGCCGGTATCCCCACCGGCCACCGGGATCGATGGGTTTCCGACACGGTCACGGGGGGACCACGGAGGACCGATGACCGAGGAGCGTGGTACGGCGATCCCGGTGGACGAGTTTCCGGATCCCGTTCTCGTCTACGCCGTGGAGGGTCGCGACGCCTACGTAACGACGGCGAACGAGGCCTTCGAGCGCCGTTTCGACGACGCCCCGCCGGACACGCCGCTCTCGGCGATATTCGAACGATTTGGCGTCGTCGATACGACCGGGGACGAGGAGCCACTCACCCACCTCGTTCGAGGCAATCGCGTCGGACTCTATCTCGATGGAGACGGCGATCGAGGGCCGTTCTTCGTACGAGTGGTCCCCTCGGAGGCCGATACCGGCTATCTCGTGTTTTGTGATCTGCGGGAGTGTCCCGATATCCAAGAACCGCCCGCCGTCGATCAGGTCGGTAGTGTGATCAGCCACGACCTCCGTAATCCGCTTGACGTCGCCAAGGCCCATCTCCAAGCGGCACGTGAGACGGGCGACCCGGAACACTTCGAGTCGGTCGCCGACGCACACGATCGGATGGAACGGATCATCCGCGACGTCCTCACGCTCACGCGGGAGGACGTCGTCGTGGAGCCGTCGGACCGAGTCTCGATCGAAGCCGCCGCGACGGACGCGTGGCGATCGGTCGATACCGACCGGTCGACGCTCGATTTGACGGGAGTGCTCCCGACCGTCACCGCCGATCCCGGCCGTGTTCGGCGACTGTTCGAGAATCTGTTTCGGAACAGCGTCGAACAGGGGACTGAGGACGGGGATAGATCCTCCGATCGAGGCGACGAGGCTGCGTCCGAGAGTGGGGTGACGGTTACCGTCGGCACGCTAGAGAACGGCTTCTACGTGAGCGACGACGGCCCGGGCATTCCGCCGGAGAGACGTGAGGTGGTCTTCGAACCGGGATACTCCACCCAGGACGGAGGGACTGGGCTCGGCCTCGCGATCGTCGAACGGATCGTCGCCGCACACGGCTGGACGCTGACGCTCACGACGGCCGAATGCGGTGGCGTGCGGTTCGAGGTGCGGTTCTGAAGTCGATGTCGGAACGCGTCGCGACGACAACAAAATAAGAGCGGACGACGACAGTAGTATCAGCCATGGATGACCGGCTTCGGCAGTCACCCCTCGGTGTTCTCGACGTCTCGGCCGACGGGACCGTCACGGACAGCAACGAGACTGGCCGGGCACTGATCGGCATCACGACCGACCCGACGGGGGGCTCGCTCGCCGACGTGTTCCCGCAGTCCGTCGACAATACACTGTTCACGGCATTCGAGGGCGAGGGCGTCACCGAGACGGAGTTCGAGGAGTATTATCCCGATCTCGAACGGTGGCTCGGCGTCTCCGTCGTCGCTCTTGACGAGGGGGGGGCGGTGTATATGCGGGACGTGACGGAGCGACGGCGTGCGAAACAGTCGCTCGAACGACTACGGCAAGAGCGCAAACGAACGGCCCTCATCGACGACGTGCGTTCGGACGTCCTCGCAGCACTCGTCGGTGCCACGTCCCGTGCGGAGATCGCCGAAACGATCTGTCGAGGGCTCGGTGAAACCGACCTGTGCGAATTTGCCTGGGTCGGGGAGCGCGATATCGGACGCGACGATCTCGCCGTCCGCGCCGTCGCGGGTGAATCCGGCGAGACGCTCCGGGCCGTCCGTGACGCACTCGACGACGGGACCGTGACGACACCCGAGGAGCGCGCAGTCGAGAGCGGCCGACTGCGGACCGTACAGCCACTCACCGCCAGCTCTGCAGTCCCCGAGTCGGTGCGGACGGCGGGATTCGCGGACGGTATCCAATCGACATTGGCCATTCCGCTCGTCTACGGGTCGAACGTCCACGGGGTAGTCGGCGTCTACGCGGACGGCACCGAGACGTTCTCCGAACGGGAGCGGGCCAGTTTCGAGACGCTGGGCGAGGTCGCAGGATTCGCGATCACTGCGGTCCGGAATCGGAATCTCCTGCTCTCGGATAGCGTCGCGGAGGTCACCTTCGAACTCGGCGGTGGTTCGGTACTGGCGAGGCTGAGTCGGGCGCTCGACTCGACGGTGAAACTGGAAGGGACTGTGCCACAGAGTGACGATGCGTTGCTCTGTTTCGTCTCGATTGACGGCGACGACGTGGATCGAATCGGCCACACGGCCGCCGGGATCGAGGCCGTCGAGGACGCCCGGGTCGTCAGCGAGTCCGATTCGGGTGGCTCCGTCGAACTCACCGTCCGTGGCGGGACACCCTTGCTCGCGATATCCTCGCTCGGAGGCACCGTACGACAGGCGGCCTTCGAGAGGGGGACCGGACGGCTGGTCGTCGAACTACCCCCGGACGGTGACGTCCGGCGTATCGTAGAGACGATCAGTCGCGAGTACGACGCGGAGTTCGTCGCGAAGGAGGAACGTGAACGGGCGGCGACGACTACGCGTGAGTTCCGTGACGAATTGGGCGACCGACTGACGAAGCGACAGGAGACGGTGCTTCGAACCGCGTACCTCGCCGACTATTTCGAGTCCCCGCGGGGAAGCACGGCCGAAGAAGTCGCCTCCTCGCTCGATATTACCGGATCGACGCTCCTGTACCATCTACGCGCCGGACAGCGAAAACTTCTGGATGCGTATTTCGGTGATCTGACGCGACAACCCGAGGGGTAACGATACCGTCGCGGAGGAGTCGGATCCCGAATGTCACGGGCGTTCGTCCACGGCGACGTCGGACTCGCCGAGTTTCGACGGGGACGATCGTTCATCGCCTCTCCAGTCGCACAACCGTCCGGAGTCATATCTCCTCGCGGTCGACCGCGTCGAACCGATCGAGAACGTCGTCGTCGGTCAGCAGTCGTCTCGCCCGGCGTTCGAGTCGTTCCGCTCGCTCGGCCACGGCCGTATATTCCTCGTGTTCGCGGCGTTTCTCGGAGCCCAGTTCGGCTTCGAGCACCGCTCGTTTGGCCTCGGCGCTGAAGTACTCCCCGAGCAGTTCGTACGCGAGGATCCGTCGCTGCTGATCGATGACTGCGCGAATGTCCTCGCGTTCGACCGGCTTGCACAGATAATCGTCGAACGGCATTCCGAGAACGTCGAGGCCGGGATCGACGGCGGTCACCATGACGACTCGCCCGTCGTATCCCCGTTCGACGAGTTCGGACAACACGTCGTCACCCGACATGCCCGGCATGTGCCGGTCCAGAAGGACGACATCGATCGGCGACTCGTCGACGATCGAAAGCGCCGTCTCGCCGCTGTAGGCCGTCTCGACGTCACAGTAGCTTCGTAGCCGCAGTGCATACGCGTCCGCCACTTCCTGCTCGTCGTCGACGACGAGCGTACGAACGTCCGCGCTATCGGTTCCGGACATCTGTTGAGGGTGGTCGCCTTGGTATCGACACTGAACCCACATAACTACTGATCTTTGCCGAGCGCAGTCATCTGCATTCCTAGAGTCACAGGCGTCGTATAGTCTGCATACCTAGCATTCCCATCCAGTAGGAACGGGGTACTCTCCATGAGTATGTCCGCCCACTCGACTCCGAGGTCGAAGCGCTCCACCGGCCGAACGGCGAACGACGATCTCTCGGCGACCGAACTGTTCGATCTCTTCGGCGACGAATACACGCGTCGTGTGTTCGGAGCGATCACGGATCAGCCACGAAGCGGCCGTGCCGTCGCCGAAACAGCGGACGTCTCGCGAGCGACGGCGTATCGCCGACTCAACGAACTTCGTGACGCGGGGCTCGTCCGTACCGAGATGATGATCTGTGACGACGGCCACCACAAGGAACGGTTCGAGGCCGTCGCCACGTCGCTGTCCGTCTCTCTCGACGGCGGACTCGAGGCGACGGTCGACGTCGCCGAGTGATCGTTCAGTTCACTGCTCGAGCGCGACTATCGCGGCTGCCCGACTCGTACGGATGACGAATCCCCGCGCGCTACATCCGCCCCATCCCCCACTTCGTGATTGTGGCCGGGGGCCGACGACGTCGATAGCGTCTCGAGGAAGTCCTTTCGAGGGACTAGTTGCTGGTGGCGAGACGGTGGGTCCCCTTCTATTATCCGTGGGACGAACCGTTCTCGTGCCCGCTCGCTCCCCTGGCGGGCGATCAACTCACCTCCCCGAACACGCCCCCATCGACCGTGCCTCCCCGTGTATCGGCCCTCCAGCCTCGGGGGTCGAACCGATCCCCACGTTCGAATCCGCGTGCAAGGAGCCACTACCATGTGCAATCGACACGAACTCCCGAGAGTGGTCCGAGGTAGTGCGTAATGGTCCCCGTAGCGACGCTGAGCGAACTGGCCCTCAACGCGCTCGCAGCCACGGGGCTGGGGTGGACGACCTGGACGGCCTACCAGTCTCGGGAACAGCCCAGTGCGACCCCGTTCATCGCGCTGCTCGCTACCCTGACGCTGTGGGCGGTCTTCTCACTCGGGTCGGCGCTGCCCGGCGTCTCGGCCGTGAGTCTGCTCTCGTCGATCTTCGATCTGGCCCAGTTCGGCACCGCACTGGCGGTTCCTGGCGTCTGGACGGTGTACACACTCAGTTATACCGGCCGTGGAACCGGGCTGACGTGGAAACGAATCGTTCTACTGGCCGGTATCGTGCTTCCGGTGGTCCTCGGCGCTATCGTCATCGCGGTCGGTACCTCGGACACCGCCGTCGAACGCGCCATCGCGCCGTTGATCGGCTGGGAACTCCTGTATCTGTTCGCGCTGTTCCTGTACGCGACGTATCTTCTGGTCGATCTCGGCGGAAGCCATGCCCGCGTCTCGAACACACAGGTGATCGTTCTGACGACGGGCGTCGCTGCCCCGTACCTCGTGAGCCTCGTCGGCAACGATACCTCTCTCGTCGGCAGTACGACGATCGGGTTGCTCGTATCGGGGGGACTGCTGGCAACTGCCGTGCGACGGTATCCAGTGATGACTGGCTTCCCGAAGGCCGATTACGTCGCCCGAACGCGCGTGGTCGAAACGCTACAGGAGGCGCTCGTCGTCCTCGACTGGGACGACCACGTCCTCGACGTCAACGAGGCAACGGCCGAACTGTTCGATACGTCCGGGAAGGCGCTGATCGGCGAACCGATCCGGTCGGTCATCGACGGTCTCGAAGGAACGGACCTGCCGACGGGAGCGACGGGAACGGTCGCGCTTCGGACGTCGAAGGGACGCCGACAGTTCCAGTTCAGCGTCTCCGCAGTCGACGAAGCCGCGGCTGACGATACGGACGACCCCGTCGCCAGGACCGTCCTCTTCCGGGACGTTACCGACCGACGAACCAGGGAACAGCGACTCACAGTTCTCAACCGCATCCTCCGTCACAACGTTCGGAACGGTCTGGACGTCGTACTCGCGTACGCCGATCGGATCGACGACGAGGAACTTCGGGCCGGGATTCGGGAGGGTACGTCCGACCTCCTCGAACTGAGTAAAAAAGTCAGGGACGCGGAGGAGGTCATGACCGAGAGCACCGATCCCCCGGAGCCGATCGATCTGACCGAGGTGGCGAGCACCGTCGTCGAGCGGTTTCGAACCGACGGCGAGTCGGCCGATATCTCGCTTGTCTGCCCGGAGGAAGTGTCGATCTTTTCTCATCCGACCGTGATTCGAGAAGTGCTCTCCGAACTGGTCGAGAACTCCCTCGCACACACGGCCGCGGATTCGCCACACGTCGAAATCCGGCTTCGGGAGGTGTCGGACGGGACGGTCGAACTATCCGTCGCGGACGATGGACCTGGGCTCCCCGAACGGGAACGGGAGATCCTCGCGACCGGAACGGAGACACAACTCAAACACGGCCAGGGTATCGGGCTCTGGTTCGTCAACTGGGCGATCACCCAGTTGGGAGGCGACCTTCGGTTCCGGGAGAACGATCCCGACGGCAGTATCGTCACGATTCGGCTCTACGACGCGGTGACCTGACCAGCCGGTGTGCGGCCTCGACGCGACCACCCCGCCCGAGAAGGATCTCTCCTCTCTCGATATCCCACCTGCCGGGATGATCCGCGTTCGGGCGTGGCTGTATTGGGACGAGCAACACTGTGGCGGAGTTTTTAGGGGGAGCGACGGAGGGTCTGATATGGTTCGAATTGGTCCCCCCGATCGTCCGAGACGTGGAAGTACGCCCTCGTCGGGGGGTTACTCGCGCTCCCATTTACCGCGCTCGAAGCGTGGCGCTCCCCCGAGAGAATCACGCTCGGAGCGGTCGTCGTCGGGAGCGTACTCGCCGGCTATCTGATCAAGCGACGACGCGGCAACAGCACCGCGACTGGACTTCGTGCCGCACTCATCGGTGGGTTCCCGGCGCTCTGGGCGCTGAACGAACTGCTTTGGGCAGTCCCGACGATCCCGAACCCACCGTGGTTCCGGCTGATCGGCGTCGCGATGACACTGGCCGTCGGCGTCCTCGTTCTGATCGTGGTGGCCGTCTTCGGCGCACTCGCCGGCCGCTTCGGTGGCTGGTTGGCCGAACTCCGTGGACACGGCGGCGTGGCCGACGCTCACCGCCCGTAACCCCGTGCCGAGTTCGTGGTGGTACGGCGTCGCCCCCTTCCCCGCCGTCGCCGTGACGACCCTCCTCGCGCGCTTCGGATCCCGGACGTTCGTCGCCGTCTCCTCGTCCAGCGGAGAGCCGAACGTCGCGGCTGGCATCGCGTCGTTCGTCCTCGCCGTCGCCTCGTTTTGGAGCGGTATCTTCCTGGCGCTCGTCGTCCTCGGGTGCCTGCTCGCGGACGTACGGGCACTCGGGGACGGGGAAGAGTGGTCGCCGAGTGTCGCGTGGGTGTTCGCCGGCGTCACTCACCTCGGCGGTGCCGTCTTCGCGCCGCTGTTGCTCGTCTCCGTCCCGGCGCTGTCGTACTACCTGTACCGACGCCACGACCGTCTCGGAAGCGGCTGATGCCGCGGCCGGCGAGCGTACCGTCGACGGCGTCACACGTCGACTCGGACGTTCCTCCGACACCACCGGGTCGAGAGTCATCGACGCCGCCGGACGGTGAGGTGGAGTCAGGACAGGGACGTCATGGGGGACGTTGCCTCACGCAGTTGCACGAACGAATCGGCGAGAATGCCGTACATCAGGACGACGAGCACCGAATTGATGGCGAGAGAAGCGAGCTGACCGGCCGACGGCGAGACGAAGGCGAACACCGAGCCGACGGCACCACCGATGCCGCCGAGAACGGCAAACAGAACGACAGTGCGAGCAATCGCCAGCGGTTCCCGCTCGCCAGTTCCCAACTTCGCCGGAGCGCGTCGACGGGACCGGTATCCTCGACTGCGACGGCGAACACCGCGAACTGGAGACTCACCGTGAGAAAGAGGCCGGGGAAAAACAGGAGCACGAACCCCAGCGGAATCACCACCGCGAGGACGACACTGACGACGAGCGTGGACAGGAACGCACGGCCGAGGCGACGGGTGAACAGGTCGCCCGGCAGCGACGAGAGGGCAGGGAGGTCGCGCGTCAGCAGTCTGGCAGCGACGACGACGACGACGATGCCGAGCAGGAAGGCGACGAGGCCAAGCGCGGCGGCGACTTCGGTCGGGAGCGGGAGGGTGAAGCCGATCGTGTCGATATCACCGGACTCGACACTCGACGGGAGTCGATTCACGATGACGGTGTTCAGCGAGCCGACGAGGAGGACCTGATAGCAGATCGTGAGCACCAGAGCGACGATACCACTGACCGAAAACGCACGTCGAGCACCGCGCCCGAGTGCTTGGCCTAATCGGAGTGCCATGCGACGTCCTTCGAGGATCCGCCGCGTGAAAACCGAGCCAGCGTTTCTCGCTCGGAAAATCAGCGGACAGTTGGATGCGGGGGGACGATCCGCTCCGGTCTCTCCCCAAGCGGGGGATAACCGACCTCGCCGAGGGCCGACGATATCCCCATCGTGCACTACCGAGTGGTTCGTCCGCGGGAGTTACCCACGAGTTGCTATCGGGGAAACATCGAGACACGTTGAACTGCGTCCGAGACCACCGGCCACCATGTCTGGACGTCGAGACGGTCGACAGCACGACGACGAAGTATCGACTCGACGCCGGCGAAGCCCGGACACGACGCCGCCGGGAGAACCCGACGGCCCACCGGACGCCGGACCCGGACGAACCGATTCTCGGCGGCCGATTTCCCGCAGACGGACCCTCCGGTCTCTCGGTGTCCTCCTCGCCGGCTTCGGAACCGGTTGCATCGGCGGGTCCGGTCCGTCTTCCGACCGAATCCGCTGGAAGAGGGGTATCCGCGGCAGACCCCTCCTCGACGATGGGACGCTCTACGTCATGGGGCGACTGACGCTCCACGCACTGTCGCCGACCGACGGGAGCACACGGTGGACGACCGAATACAGCGAAGGCGACTTCGATCAGCGGCTCTGTCTCGGTAGCGACATCGCAGTCGACGACCGTCGACTCTACGTTCCCGGGTGCGACGGGCTTCGCTCCCTCCGGCGATCCGACGGCGAGCGGACCTGGTTCGTCGGATCGCCACTCAGACAGGGTGTCGGGGTCGGCGACGGACGGGTGTACGCGAACGCCGACGATCTGCTCGCGGTCGATGCCGACAGTGGTGACGTCGTCTGGCGCGCGAACACCGGCGGTGATCGTCTCACCAGACCGGCAGCGACCGCCGACGGGGTCGTCCACACCAACCGCGTCGACGGGGTGGTCACCGCGTTCGACCGCGACGGCGAGCGACGATGGCACCATCGCACCGACACCGAGACCCGAAGTCCAACGATTGCCGGCGAAACCGTCTACGTAGCCACATCGACCGAACCGGGACGGAGGGGTCGACTGCTCGCGCTGAACCGTGCGGACGGCTCCATCCGGTGGGCGGTCGACACGCCGTCGCCGAAACGCGGGACGCGTCCGGTCGTCGACCGTGACACGGTGTATCTCGGCTGTAGTGGCCGGGATCACGGAACGCTCGTCGCACTCGATCGCTCGGACGGCGCCGAACGGTGGTCGTTCACGGACGAGAACAGCACCGTCTACGAACCGGCGGTGACCGACGAGACGGTGTACGCCGGGTCGAACGACGATCACGTCTACGCGTTCTCGCGGACCGGTGACCCCGAGTGGCAGACCGAGACGAACGGCGTCGTCGGGTCGGTCGTCGCCGGCGAGGAGTTGCTCTACGCGGCGACCAACGAACGGCTTTTGGCCATCGAACGGTCGTGATCGCCTCCGTATCGCACAACTCGGGTGGGGTGCTGATGGGCTTCGATCGTGACGGCGGTTCTCGGCCGTCGCGACTGGAGTCCCCGACGACGACGTCCGAACGATCGGGCGTGCAGACGCGGCATTCGGCGGGACGGGAGATCGGACGCCGGTCGTGAGGCGACGGAGTCGATCCGACGCCGACGGATGGCGATACCACGACCGGACCACCGGTGAAATTAAGCCGCTCCTCCGGTAGCGTCCAACATGATCGGGGTCGGCAACGAAACGCCCCGAATTCCGGGATGAGTCTCGACTCCTACCTTCCCGAGTCCGTCCGCTCGCGGTACGCACTGAGACTCTTCGGCGTCTCGCTCGTCATCGTCCTCCTGATTACGGCGCTCACGACTGTGACCGTCTTCCAAGTCTCCGACCGCGTCCGTGACAACCAACTCCGGTCGGTCGAGACGAACGCCGAACTCGAGGCTCGTGCGCTCGGCCAGTGGATCGACGGCAAGCAGCAGGTGGTGCGAACGCTCTCGAACCACGAGGGGCTGACGCCGGTCTCCGGGAACCGAACGCAGGCCACCCTCGACGCCGAACTCGGGTCGCTCTCGCCGGAGACGGCGTCGCTCTCGATCGTCGAACGGCGCCCTCACACCCACTCCAACGGGACGACCGAGACCATCGTCGCCAGCACCAACAGGCGATCGATCGGTCGGTCGCTGTCGGTGACCGACATCGACTGGAAACCGACGGTCGGGTTCAACTTCGAGGGTACCGACGACGTGATCCTTTCGCTGGTGTACACGGACGGCAACGAAACCCTCGTCGCGCTGGCGTCGCCGATGCCGGACGGGGAGCACGTTCTCGTCGCCGAGTACCGAACGAGCGTCCGGGCCGAACGGTTCACCAGCGCGATCTCAGGGACGGACACGCTCGTACTCGGTGGATTCACCGCCTACGTCCTGTTCGACGAGAACGAATCCGACGGGATCACTCCCTACGAGGGTGACCGGGCGAACACGACCATCGGGCGAACGATCCTCCGGTCCGAGCCGACCACCGACATCCACGGGGCAGTACTCACCGATACCGAAGTGAAGGGATACCACAGCGTTCCCGGGGAGAAGGTCGACTGGGTGGTCGTCAAGGAGGTTCCGCGATCGAAGGCCCTCGCGGTGACCGACCGGGTACAGCGTGACCTCTGGTTGCTGGTCGCCATCGTGATGGCCGGCTTTCTACTCATCGGCGGCGTCATCCAACTGGGTCCGATCCGGTCGATCAAACGGCTGGCGAAGCAGGCCAACGCGATTGCAGAGGGCGATCTCAGCGTCGACGTGGACCGCGACGGCCGGATCGACGAGGTCGGAGAGGTTCAGTCGGCGTTCGACAACATCAAAGGCTACATCGAGACGATCACCGAACAGGCCGAGGCGCTCTCCAGAAAAGCGTTCGACGACGACGTGTTGCAGGCCGAAGTCCCCGGTCGCGTCGGCGAGTCGGTGGCGACGATGCACCACGACCTGCAACAGTTCATCACCCGACTCGAAGTCCTGAATCGCATCCTCCGTCACAACCTCCGGAACCAACTCGACGTCATCAACAGCCACGCCGAGGCCCTCGAAGACACCGAGCATCGCGAGGCGATCCTCGCGGCGACTGGGACGTTGGCTGCCCTGGGTGCTCGCGCCCGCCACATCGACTACATCCTCTCTAAGGATCCCAGACCGACGACGATCGATCTCGCCGACCGGATCGAGGCAGTGCTGAGCGACGTCGAGACCGACGACGTTACCGTCGGAACCTCGCTTTCCGACGACGCGACGGTGGTCACCGACGCCGAGATCTGCACCACCGTGCTCCGGAGCCCCCTGGAAAACGCAGTCGAGTACGCCGACGCCAGCGTCACCGTCTCGGTCGAACCCTCCGAGACGGGCTGTATCGTCGAAATCGGCGACGACGGGCCGGGGATTCCCGCGTCCGAACTGGAGCCGTTGTCTACCGAACGGGAGACGTCGTTACAGCACGGCCGCGGGCTGGGGCTCTGGGAACTGAAGTGGGGGGTCGACACACTCGACGGCGACCTCTCGTTCGTAACCGACGACGGCACGACGGTGGTGATCCGGCTGCCGGATCTCGACGCGACCGGGGACAGCCAACCTCGCGACGCGTCCCGCTGACTCGCGGCTCCGGGTCGGCATCCCGAGACACACTCCGTTCGCGTCCCGCCCCGATCGCTCCCCGATTCGAACCACAGGATCGGTTTCGGGGGTTGCACGACTCGCGTCGCTCGCGCCACTCCCTGATTCAAATCCGCAGAAGACGGCTTTCAGGACCGCTCGCTTCGCTCGTGGTCGTTGGAATCCTGAAAATGCGCTGGCCGGGATTTGAACCCGGGTTGTGACCATGGCAAGGTCACGTGATACCACTACACTACCAGCGCACTTCGCATTCACATCAAACCGGGAAGGACAATTAAGCGTTCCGAAATCCGCGCCAACTCGACGCCGGCGTGGGGACGACTGTCGTGGAAGAACTCCCCACGAATCGACGTCTCGGAGCGTGTGACGCCCTCACAGCCCGATCGGTCTTTCGCTACCCTTTTACCGGAGGATGCGGTACGGAGCCTACAGTCTAGTGACGTGACGCGGAAAGGCCCGGCATGACGTTCGACGTACTCGTGCCGTCTTCCCTCGTCCGGGAAGCCGAGGACAAACGCGAGGCGACTCGCAAACTCGGTTACGTCGCCCGTGCGGCGACGGTGTTCCGGGCGGATCGGCTCGTCGTCTTCCCTGACAGGGAGGGCGAACGACGCTGGGGAGGCGGGTTCGTCGAGGTCGTGCTTCGGTACGCCGCCACGCCCCCCTACCTCCGAAAGGATGCGTGGGGACGGCGGGACGAACTGGAGTACGTCGGCGTGTTGCCGCCCCTCCGCGTCTCGTCACGGACCGGCTTCGGACCTGACCGTCCGGGGTCGTTGCAAGAAGGAATCGTGACCGAGGTCGGACCTGACGGCCGCGTTCGGGTCAATTGCGCACTGCAACACCCGATCTCCCTCCTCCTCCCGGACGGGATGGAGGTGAGCGAAGGAGAGCGCGTCGCCATCAGGATCTCTTCGAGAGAGCCGGTCCGCGCCCGAATCGTCGACGAACCCCCACCGGGGTTCGCGGTTCGGCGCGCGGGCCTGTCGGAAGCGCTGGCCCGCCCCGACGCGGGGCTACGGATCGCCACGTCCCGCCACGGGACGGAGCTGTCGGTCGATCGACTGGCCGACGTCGTGGGGCGCTCCGGGGGCGACATGACCGTCGCCTTCGGGGCGCCGGGCCGTGGGCTTCCGGCGATCCTCGACATGCTTGTCGAGGACGTCGCCACGGACGAAGCCGACGCGGACGACTTCGCCGTCGGCGACCCGGACGTCGAACCCGGACCGGGGTTCGACCTCTGGCTGAATACGATTCCGCGACAGGGAAGCGAGACGGTGCGAACGGAGGAGGCGATGTTCGCGTCGCTCGCGCCCCTGACACTCACGGAGTAAATCCATGCCACAACCAAGCAGACCACGAAAAGGCTCGATGGGATTCGGTCCGCGCAAACGCGCGACCAGTGAAGTCCCGCGTATTCGCTCGTGGCCCGACGACGACGGCGCCCCCGCGCTGCAGGGCTTTGCCGGCTACAAGGCCGGCATGACCCACGTCGTCATGGTCAATGACGAGGCCAACTCTCCCCGCGAAGGAATGGAGGAGTCGGTCCCGGTGACCGTCGTCGAGACGCCGCCGATGCGGGCAGTCGCCCTGCGAGCCTACGAAGAGACGTCGTACGGACTGAAGCCGGCAACCGAAGTGTGGACCGACGAGTTCCACCCGGAACTCGACCGCACGCTCGACCTGCCGGCCGAAGACAGCTTCGAGGACGACGCCGAGTCCCTCCGCGAGGCCGTCGAGCGCGGTGCGGTCGACGACCTGCGGATGATCACCCACACGACCCCGAGCGACCTGGCGAACGTCCCGAAGAAGAAACCGGACGTGATGGAGACGCGCGTCGGCGGCGGGAGCCTCGACGAGCGCGTCGACTTCGGACTCGACCTCGTCGCCGACGGCGGCGAACACGACATGTCGGACGTGTTCCGCGCCGGCGAGTTCATGGACGCAAGCGGCATCACGAAGGGAAAGGGCACCCAGGGTCCGGTCAAGCGCTGGGGCGTCCAGAAGCGGAAGGGCAAACACGCCCGCCAAGGGTGGCGCCGACGCATCGGCAACCTCGGCCCGTGGAACCCCTCCCGCGTGCGCTCGACCGTCCCCCAGCAGGGACAGACGGGCTACCACCAGCGGACGGAGCTCAACAAACGCCTGATCGACATGGGTGACGGCGACGAGGCGTCGGTCGACGGCGGCTTCGTCAACTACGGCGAGGTCGATGGGCCCTACGCGCTCGTCAAGGGCTCGCTACCGGGGCCGGATCAGCGCCTCCTGCGTTTCCGCCCGGCCGTCCGACCGAACGACCAACCGCGCCTCGACCCCGAGGTGCGCTACGTTTCGACCGCATCCAACCAGGGATAACCAATGCAAGCAACAGTACGCGATCTGAACGGCGAGGATGCGGGCACGGTGGACCTCCCCGAGGTCTTCGAGACGGCCTACCGGCCGGACCTCATCAAACGTGCCGTCCTGGCCGCACAGGCGAACCGAAAGCAGGCGTACGGAGCCGACCCCTACGCCGGGCTGCGAACCCCGGCGGAGTCCTTCGGCAGCGGCCGCGGGATGGCCCACGTGCCCCGGGAGAACGGGCAGGGCGCCCGCGTGCCCCAGACGGTCGGCGGGCGCAAGGCGCACCCGCCGAAGGCGGAGAAGGACCAGGGCAAGGGAATCAACGACAAGGAACGCAAGCTCGCGGTCCGTTCGGCCGTCGCGGCGACGGCCGACGTCGAGCGCGTGGCCGCGCGCGGACACGAATTCGATACGGACCTCGACCTGCCGCTCGTCGTCAGCGACGACTTCGAGGAGCTCGTCAAGACCCGCGAGGTCGTCGACCTCCTCGAATCGCTCGGCCTCCACGCCGACGTCGAACGCGCTGACGACGGCCGGTCGGTCAGGGCGGGACGCGGCAAGACCCGCGGCCGGAAATACCGCGAGCCGAAGTCGATCCTGTTCGTGACGAGCGAGGAGCCGTCGAAGGCGGCGCGCAACCTCGCCGGCGCGGACGTGACGACCGCCCGGGAGGTCAACGCGGAGGACCTCGCGCCGGGCACGGACGCCGGTCGACTGACGCTCTGGACCGAAAGTGCCATCGCGGAGGTGGCGGAGCGATGACGGTGATCCAGCACCCGCTGGTGACCGAGAAGGCGATGGACGAGATGGACTTCGACAACAAACTCCAGTTCGTCGTCGATATCGACGCGAACAAGGCGGAGATCACCGACGCCATCGAGTCCCGCTACGACGTGCGGATCACGAAGGTGAACACACAGATCACCGCACAAGGCGAGAAGAAGGCGGTCGTCTCCCTCTCCGAGGACGACGACGCACAGGAAATCGCCTCGCGAATCGGGGTGTTCTAAGATGGGACGACGCATTCAAGGCCAGCGGCGTGGTCGCGGTGGGCCAACCTTCCGTGCCCCCAGCCACCGCTACAAGGCCGATCTCGAACACAAGAAGGACGAAGAGCGCGACACGATCTCGGGAGAGATCGTCGACATCGAACACGATCCCGCCCGCTCGGCACCGATCGCGGCCGTCGAGTTCGAGGATGGGGACCGACGCCTCGTCCTCGCGCCCGAGGGTGTGACGGTCGGCGAGACGATTCAGGTCGGCGTCTCCGCGGAGATCAAGCCCGGGAACACGCTCCCGCTGGCGGAGATCCCGGAGGGCGTCCCGGTCTGTAACGTCGAGAGCAGCCCCGGCGACGGCGGCAAGTTCGCCCGGGCCTCCGGGACGAGCGCACAGCTCATGACCCACGACAAGCGCGTCGCGGTCGTGAAGCTGCCGAGTGGCCAGGTCAAACGGCTCAACCCGCAGTGTCGCGCCACGGTCGGCGTGGTCGCGGGTGGCGGCCGGACCGAAAAGCCGTTCGTCAAGGCCGGCAACAAGCACCACAAGATGAAATCCCGCGGCACGAAGTGGCCGCGGGTCCGCGGTGTGGCGATGAACGCCGTCGACCACCCCTTCGGTGGCGGCGGCCGCCAGCACCCCGGCAAGCCCAAGTCCGTCTCGCGGAACGCCCCGCCGGGACGGAAGGTGGGCGACATCGCCTCGAAACGCACCGGACGCGGAGGTAACAAATAATGAGTTCCGAATACCGAACCGGCCGCGAGGGTGAGTTCACCTACCGCGGTCACACGCTCGACGAGCTGCAGTCCATGTCGCTCGACGAGGTCGCGGAACTGCTTCCCGCTCGCATGCGGCGAACCATCACCCGAGGCCTGTCGGTCGAACACGAGAAACTGCTTGACCGTGCCCGCGAGGCCGGGGAAGAGGAGACGGCCAACGACCCGATCCGAACCCACCGACGGGACATGCCGATCGTCCCCGAGATGGTCGGGCTGACCTTCTCGGTCTACAACGGGCAGGAGTTCCAGCGCGTCGCGGTCGAACCCGAGATGATCGGGCACTACCTCGGCGAGTTCCAGCTCACGCGGACGTCGGTCGAACACGGCCAGGCCGGCATCGGCGCGACCAGGTCCTCGAAGTTCGTGCCACTCAAGTAACACATGGGAATCAACTACAGCGTCGAGGCCGACCCGGAGACGACCGCCAAGGCGATGCTCCGAGAGCGGCCCATCAGCATCAAGCACAGCAAGGCCATCGCCCGCCAGATCAAGGGGATGACCGTCGCCGATGCCGAGGCGTACCTGAACGCCGTGATCGACGAAGAGCAGTCGGTCCCGTTCAAACAGCACAACACCGGTGTCGGTCACCGGAGCGACATCGACGGCTGGGACGCCGGTCGCTACCCCGAGAAGGCCAGCAAGGACTTCAAGAAACTGCTCACGAACGCGAGCAACAACGCCGACGAGCAGGGATTCGACGGCGAGGCGATGACCATCAAACACGTCGCCGCCCACAAGGTCGGCGAACGACAGGGGCGCAAGCCCCGCGCGTTCGGTCGCGCGGACCCGTGGAACACCACGCTCTGTGACGTGGAACTGATCATCGAGGAGGAGGACACCGAATAATGGCCGACGAACACCAGTTCATCGAGAACGGTCTGCAGCGCTCCCAGATCGACGAGTTCTTCGCGGACGAACTCGGCCGCGCGGGCTACGGCGGCATGGACGTCGCCAAGACCCCGATGGGGACCCAGATCGTCCTCAAGGCCGAGAAGCCCGGCATGGTCATCGGCAAGGGTGGGAAGAACATCCGCAAGGTGACCACGGAACTCGAGGAGCGGTTCGACCTCGACGACCCCCAGATCGACGTTCAGGAGGTCGACGAACCGGACCTGAACGCCCGCATCGTCGCGGACCGACTGGCCAACGCCCTCGAACGCGGCTGGTACTTCCGCAAGGCGGGTCACACGACGATCGACCGGATCATGGAGGCCGGCGCGCTGGGCGCCGAGATCGTCCTCTCCGGGAAGGTCACCGGTGCGCGGAGCCGCGTCGAGAAGTTCAACCGCGGCTACATCAAGCACAACGGCGAACCCGCCGAGTCCATCGTGGACGAGGGCCAGGGCGTCGCCGTGATGAAACTCGGCACCATCGGCGTGACGGTGAAGATCATCCCGCCGGGCGCCGAACTCCCCGACGACTTCGAGATCGCCGAGGACGCCGACGTCGAACCGGTCGAACAGGCCGCGGAGACCGGCGGCGGCGTCGAGGAACTCCTCGAAGAGGAACCGGAAGAGGTCCCGGACGCCGGCGAGGGCGAGGACGTCGACGTGCCGACTGAGACGCCCGAGGACCTCGACGAGGAGATCGTCGAGGAGGTCGTCGAGGAGGAACTGCCCGACGAGGGCGCCGAGACCGACGAAGACGAGGACACCGACGACCTCGACGAGGCGGACACGGTCGACGAGGAGGTCGACGAGGAGACGATGGACGAGGCGGCCGATCTCGTCGAAGAGATGGAAGCGACTGACGAAGACGAGGAGGAGGACGCATAATGGCGATCCTGCACGTCGAAGAGATCCGCGACATGACGCCCGCCGAACGCGAGGCGGAACTCGAGGACCTCGAAACGGAACTGCTGAACGCGAAGGCGGTCCAGGCGGCCGGCGGGATGCCGGAGGACCCTTCGCGGATCGGCGAACTGAAGAAGACGATCGCGCGGATCAAGACGATCCAGCGCGAAGAAGGCGATTTCGAATAATGCCACTCACCCCCGAGACCCTGTGCCGACACGAACTCAACGGCCTGCGCGTGCGGGTCGTCGAGTCGACGAACCCCGACAGCGTCGGGATCGGCGGCCGCGTCGTCTCTGAGACGATGCGGACGCTCGTCGTGTCGGACGGCTCTCGGGAGTGGCGTGTCCCCAAGCGGGGGACCACCTTCGAGTTCGCCCTGCCGCGCACAGATGAAGCCGCCGACGCCGAGAAGGCGTCGGGGACCGCGCCCGAACTTCCGTCGGAAACTGCCGGCCGAACCGGTCAGTCGGACGGTTGCGAGGACGTGGCCTACGTTACGGTGGATGGCGCACGACTGCTCTCACGACCCGCCTTGCGAACCGAGAAGGCAGGTGTATCCACATGGCGATAGGACTGAACGTAACTGAACCGGAGGAGGCCTGTGCCGACCAGCACTGCCCGTTCCACGGCTCGCTTGCCGTGCGCGGACAGACGCTGGAGGGCACGGTCGCCTCCACAGCGATGGAAAAGACGGTCGTCGTCGAACGCGAGTACGACGTTCGCGTTCCCAAGTACGACCGATACATGAAACGCCGGAGTCGCATTCCGGCCCACGCACCCCCGTGTCTGGGCCTCGAGGAAGGCGACCGGGTCCGCATCGCGGAGACGCGACCCCTCTCGAAGACCAAATCACACGTGGTCGTCGAGATTCTGGGAGGTGACGAGTGATGGAGGCGCTGAAAGCCGACGTCACCCGTGGCCTCGCCAAGGGGTCGCTCGTCACCTGTGCGGACAACACCGGGGCGCGCGAACTGAAGATCATCAGCGTCGCGGGCTACTCCGGAGCGAAGAATCGACACCCCAAAGCGGGCATCGGCGACAAGGTGACCGTCTCGGTCACCAAGGGCACACCGGAGATGCGCCGACAGGTGCTGGAGGCGGTCGTCGTTCGCCAGCGCAAGCCCATTCGTCGCCCAAGCGGCACGCGCGTAAAATTCGAGGACAATGCCGCCGTCGTCATCGACGACATGGAGGAGCCTCGCGGGACCGAGATCAAGGGTCCCGTCGCGCGTGAAGTCGCCGAACGCTTCGGGAGCATCGCATCGACTGCGACGATGATCGTATGACTCGACAGCCACACAAAGAGCGGACACGAAAGCGGACGGCACCCCTGCACGAGCGTCACGACCAGGTTCGCTCCACGCTGGCCGAGGACCTCCGCGAGGAGTACGGCCAGCGCTCGGTCCGGGTCAACGCGGGCGACACCGTCGAGGTGCTCCGTGGTGACCACGCCGGCGAGGAGGCGGAAGTGCTCACCGTGGACCTGACCGACGAGGTCGTCCACGTCGAGGACGTGACCGTCGAGAAGGCCGACGGCGAGGAAGTGCCCCGGCCCCTCGACGCGAGTAACCTTCGCGTGACGGAACTGAACCTGGAAGACGAGCGCCGGCAGGCGCGCCTGGAGGCGGATACCGAATGACTCGACACCAGAAACGACTCTCGGTCCCGAAGTCCTGGCCGGTCGAACGGAAGACCGCGACCTGGACGGTCAAGGCCGGCGCCGGCCCGCACGGCGAGGCGGGGGTTCCCCTGCTGATCGTCCTGCGGGACGTGCTCGGCTACGTCGACTCGCGCAAGGAAGCGAACTACGCACTCAACCAGGGAAGCGTCCTCGTCAACGGGGACGCCGTCTCGGACGTCGAGCGTCCCATCGGGATGTTCGACATCCTGGCCTTTACCGAACGCGAGGAGTTCTACCGCGTGTTCCCGGACGAGGGCGGTCGGCTGGCGCTGACCCCCATCGACGCCGACGCGGCCGACAGCCGCCTCGGAAAGATCGTCCGGAAGACCCAGGTGACCGGCGGTGACTTCCAGTTCACCCTCCACGACGGCACGAACGTGCGCGTCGACGAGGACGAGGCCGGCGAGTACGCCACCGGCGACTCCCTGGTCGTCGACAACGAGAGCAAGGAGATCGTCGCCCACTTCGTCTACGAGGAGGGCGCCCTGGTGACGGCCGTCGCCGGCAGTCACGCCGGCGAGATCGGCGAGATCGACACGATCACCGTTACGCCCGGAAGCGGCGACAACGTCGTCACCGTCACCCAGGATGACGACGGCTTCGAGACGATCGAGGACTACGTCGTCGTGATCGACGAGAACTTCACCGACGGGGAGGGTGACGAATGAGCGAAGCCGAAGCGGACTTCCACGAGATGCGCGAACCGCATATCGAGAAGGTCGTCGTCCACATGGGCGTCGGCGAGGGCGGCCGCGAACTCGCGGACGCCGAGGACATCCTCGAGGACGTCACCGGACAGCAGAGTGTCCGGACGACGGCCCGCGGGACGGTCCAGGACTTCAACATCCGCGAGGGCGATCCGATCGGCGCGAAGGTCACCCTTCGTGGCGACACCGCAGTCGAGTTCCTCGAGACGGCGCTCGGCCTGGTCGACCTCTCGGCCTCGCAGTTCGACGATACGGGGAACTTTAGCTTCGGGGTCGAGGAACACACGGAGTTCCCGAGCCAGGAGTACGACCCGAACATCGGCATCTACGGGCTGGACGTGACCGTCAACATGGTCCGGCCGGGATACCGCGTCGCGAAGCGAGACAAGATGTCGCGGTCGATCCCGTCGGGGCACCGCCTCGACGCGTCGGACGCGGTCGCCTTCGTCGAGGCAACCTTCGACGTGGAGGTAACGCAATGAGTGAAAGTGAATCAGGAACCCAGGACGGACGCGACGTGACCGGAGAGCACGCCACGCCCCGCACGGACGACCGCCATCAGTGTCGTCGATGCGGCCGCAAGCAGGGGCTCGTCGGCAAGTACGACATCTTCCTCTGTCGGCAGTGCTTCCGCGAGGTCGCCCGTGACATGGGATTCAAGAAGTATCGATAACAATGGCAGGGAACGACCCCCTCTCGAACGCACTCTCGGGGCTCGACAACGCCGAGAGCGTGGGACACCTGTCCCACACGGTACAGCCCGCCTCGAACGTGATCGGCTCCGTACTCGAGGTCTTCTACGACCGCGGGTACATCGACGGATTCGAGTTCGTCGACGACGGCAAGTCCGGTCGCTTCGAGATCGAACTGAAAGGCGCGATCAACCAGTGTGGCGTCGTCAAGCCCCGCTACTCCGCGGGGGCGGACGAGTTCGAAAAGTGGGAGAAGCGGTATCTCCCCGCCCGCGACTACGGGGCGCTCGTCGTCACGACCAGCCACGGCGTCATGAGCCACTACGAGGCCCGCGAACAGGGCATCGGTGGCCAGGTGATCGCATACGTCTACTAACAATGAACCGAACAGAAATCGAGATTCCGGACGATGTGTCCGCCGAGGTCGACCACCTCGATCTGACCGTCGAGGGACCGAACGGGAGCGTCACACGACGCCTCTGGTATCCCGACGTGTCGGTCGCGGTCGAGGACGACCACGTGGTCATCGAGAGCGAGGCCGACGACGCCAACACGCGTGCGACGCTCGGCACCTTCGAGAGCCACGTCGAGAACATGGTCCACGGCGTGACGGACGGCTGGGAGTATCAGATGGAGATCTTCTACGCCCACTTCCCGATGCAGGTGAACGTGGAGGGTGACGAAGTCGTCATCGAGAACTTCCTCGGCGAACGCGCGCCACGGACGGTCCAGATCCGTGGCGACACGGAGGTACAGGTCGACGGCGAAGAGATCACGCTCTCCGGCCCCGACAAGGAGGCCGTCGGGCAGACCGCCGCCGACATCGAACAGTTGACGCGGGTCAACGACAAGGACACCCGTGTCTTCCAAGACGGCGTCTACATCACGCAGAAACCGCAGGCAGGTGGGGCGTAGATGAGCGATACCGACGACGACATTCAGGAGATCGAAGACATCGGTGGCGTCGGACCGTCGAAGGCCGAGGCACTTGTCGAGGCCGGCTACGAGTCCATCGAGGACCTCAAGGCCGCGAGCCAGTCGGAACTGGCCGATATCGAGGGGGTCGGCAACGCGCTGGCCGCCCGGATCAAAGCCGACGTCGGTGGCCTCGAAGTCTCGGAGGAGACCGACGCGGAGGTCGAAGAAGAGACCGAAGAAGTGACCGAGGAAGCCGAGGAGACGGAGACGGAACTCCGTCCCCGCGGTCACGCCGACAAGACGCCGGACTTGGACGCGGACGCCGCCCGCGCGCTGGTTCAGAAGCGCCGGGAGGGCAATCCGCAGTTCAACCGCCAGGACTACCACAAGAAAAAGCGCGTCGACCCCTCGTGGCGCAAGCCCCGGGGCAACCTCTCGAAGCAGCGCCGAGGGATCAAGGGCAAGGGTGCTACGGTCGAGGCGGGCTACCGCTCGCCGACGGCCGCCCGCGGCCTGCACCCCAGCGGCTTCGAGGAGGTCCGCGTCCACAACGCGGACGACCTGGAGGGGGTCGACCCCGATAGCGAGGCCGTCCGCATCGCGAGCAGCGTGGGCGCACGCAAGCGCGAACACATCGAAGACGTCTGTGAGGACCGCGAGATCCGCGTTCTCAACCCGACGTACATCGAAGTCGAAATCGAGGGGGAAGCCGAATGACGGATCTGAGCGCACAGAAACGGCTCGCCGCCGACGTCCTCGACGTGGGCAAGGACCGCGTCTGGTTCGATCCGGAGGCCCAGAGCGAGATCGCGGAGGCGATCACCCGCGACGACATCCGTGACCTGGTCGATCAGGGCACGATCCAGCAGAAGGGCACCTCGAACAACTCGCGTGGCCGCGCCCGCGAACGGGCGGACAAGCGAGCCTACGGCCACCAGACGGGGGCCGGCTCCCGGAAGGGGACCGCCGGCGCCCGGAAGGACAGCAAGGAGGATTGGACGAGTCGCATCCGCGCCCAGCGGCGTCGCCTGCGCGAGTTGCGCGACGACGGCCCGCTGGATCGCTCCCAGTACCGCGAGCTCTACAACAAGGCTGGCGGTGGGGAGTTCGACAGCGTGGCACGACTCGAAGCGTACATCGAGAACAACTACGACGTGGAGGTGAACGACTAATGGCAACAGGCCCACGATACAAGGTCCCCATGCGGCGTCGCCGCGAGGACCGAACCGACTACCACCAGAGGTTGCGCCTGCTGAAATCCGGCAAGCCGCGCCTGGTCGCTCGCGTGAGCAACAGGCACGTCAGGGCGCAGCTGATCACCCCCGGTCCGGACGGCGACGAGACCCACGTGGCCGCCTCCTCCGAGGACCTCGCGGAGTACGGCTGGGAAGCCCCCACGGGCAACCTCCCCAGTGCGTACCTCACGGGACTCCTCGCGGGGACGCGCGCCGTCGAGGCCGGCCTCACGGAGGCCGTCCTCGACATCGGGCTCAACACCGCGACGCCGGGCAACAAGGTGTTCGCAGTACAGGAAGGCGCTATCGACGCGGGACTCGATATCCCGCACAGCGAGGACGTCCTCGCGGACTGGTCGCGAAACCGCGGCGAGCACATCGCCGATTACGCTGCACAGCTGGACGAACCGCTGTACAGCGGCGACTTCGACGCGACGGACCTCCCCGAGCACTTCGACGAAGTGCGCGAAACACTGATCGAGGACAATGAGCAGTAACGATTACGGCGACGGCTGGGAACCGCGCACGCGGCTCGGCCGCAAGGTACAGGACGGCGACGTAACGTCGATGAAGGAGGCCCTCGAATCGGGGCTCCCGCTGAAGGAAGCCGAAATCGTCGATCAGCTCCTACCGGGACTGGACGACGAGGTGCTCGACATCAACATGGTCCAGCGGATGACCGACTCCGGGCGCCGGGTGAAGTTCCGGTGTGTCGTCGCGGTGGGCAACCGCGACGGCTACCTCGGCTACGCCGAGGGACGCGACGACCAGGTCGGCTCCGCGATCCAGAAGGCCATCGACGTGGCGAAGCTGAACATCATCGAGGTCGACCGCGGCTCCGGGTCCTGGGAGGACCGCGCAGGCGGCGTCAACTCCCTGACGCGGAAGGCGACGGGCAAGGCCGGCTCCGTGACCGTCGAGATCATCCCCGCCCCGCAGGGGCTGGGACTGGCGGCCGCACCCACCGTGCGGAACATCCTCGAACTCGCGGGCATCCAGGACGCCTGGACGAAGTCGACGGGCAACACCCGGACGACGGTCAACCTCGCGAAGGCGACGTACAACGCCCTGCAGAACGCCTCACAGTCGCGGACGCCCCGGCGTGCCCGCCGCAAGCAGCGCGAAACCGAGGTGAGCGAGTGATGGAGGCGCTCGTCCAGATCCGCGGCGAGGTGAACATCTCCGGAGACATCCAAGACACGCTGGAGATGCTCAACCTCCACGGCGTCAACCAGTGTACGCTGGTCCCCGAGACGGATACCTACCGCGGTATGATCACGAAGGTCAACGACTACGTCGCCCACGGCGAACCGTCGGCGGACGTGGTCGCGACGCTCATCCGGCGCCGTGCCGAACCCGAGCAGGGCTCGGCCGACGTCACCGACGAGTGGATCGCCGAGCACACCGACTACGACGACGTGGACGCGCTGGCGGCCGCGCTGGTCGACGAGGAGACGACGCTGCGCGAGCAGGGTCTGGCTCCGTCGATCCGGCTCCACCCGCCGCGTGGCGGCCACGACGGCCTGAAACACCCGACCGTCGAGAGCGGACAGATCGGCAAGCACACCACCGAGGAGATCGACCGACTGCTGGAGGCCATGCGATGAGCGACAAGAAAAAGCGCCAGCGTGGATCGCGAACCCACGGCGGCGGCACCCACAAGAACCGGCGCGGCGCCGGCCACCGTGGCGGCCGCGGCCGCGCGGGGCGTGACAAACACGAGTTCCACAACTACGAACCGCTCGGCAAGCACGGCTTTACCCGTCCCGAGACCGTTCAGGACGAGGTGCGTGAGGTGACCGTCCAGGAACTCGACGAGAACGCCGCCCTCTACGCGGTGGAGGGGCTCGCCGAGGAGACCGAGGACGGGTACCGCCTCGACGCCCGCGACATCGCCGACGACGGCTACGACGCGGACGTGGTGAAGGTCCTCGGCGATGGACAGGTCAGAAACGAACTGTCCGTCGTCGCCGACGCGTTCAGCGCGAGCGCGGTCGAAAAAATCGAGTCCGCCGGCGGGAGCGCCGACCTCTCGGAGCGCGCCGAGGAGGCCGACGCCGACGCCGAGGACGCGGACGACACCGAGGAGTCGGACGAGGAGTAAACCCATGGGATGGAAGGAGACCGCCGAACCGGTGCTGACGCGGATGCCGTCAGTCGCGCGGCCGGAGGGGCACGTCCCCTTCCGGCGCAAGCTCGGCTGGACCGCGGGCATCCTCGTGTTGTATTTCTTCCTGACGAACATCCAACTGTTCGGGCTGGACGCCGGCACGCAGAGCGACCTGTTCGGCCGCTTCCGGTCGATCCTCGCCGGGTCGCAGGGGTCGATCCTCCAGTTGGGGATCGGTCCCATCGTCACGGCGAGCATCGTGCTGCAGTTGCTCGGCGGCGCGGACCTGCTCGGTCTCGACACGGACGACCCCCGCGATCAGGTGCTGTATCAGGGCCTCCAGAAGCTGCTGGTGGTCCTGATGATCGTCCTGACCGGCGCACCGATGGTCTTCGCCGGCAACTTCCTGCCGGCCGATCCGGCGGTCGGCGAGGCGCTGGGGATCGGGCTCAGGGGCGTTCAGTCCCTGCTCTTCTTCCAGATCGCCGTCGGCGGGATCCTCATCCTGTTCATGGACGAGATCGTCAGCAAGTGGGGCGTCGGCTCCGGGGTCGGGCTCTTCATCATCGCCGGCGTGAGCCAGCAGCTCGTCGGTGGGCTGTTCGCCTGGGAGGGCCTCGGCGGCACGCCCGGGTTCTTCCCGACCTGGTTCGCCATCCTGACCGGCGCCCAGGAGATCGCCTCGCCGCTCACGGCCGAGGGGCTCCAGGCGCTCCTACTCGGCCAGGGACAGTTGCTCGCGCTGGTGACGACGGTGCTCATCTTCGCCATCGTCGTCTACGCCGAGAGCGTCCGGGTCGAGATCCCCCTCTCACACGCTCGCGTCAAGGGCGCCCGTGGGCGCTTCCCGGTGAAGCTCATCTACGCGAGCGTCCTGCCGATGATCCTCGTCCGCGCCCTGCAGGCGAACATCCAGTTCGCGGGGCGCATCCTCAACAGCACGTGGAACCAGATGCCGGCCTGGCTCGGGGCCTACAGCAACGGGCAACCCGTCTCCGGGTTGTTCTACTATCTGGCGCCGATCCAGACCCGAACCGACTGGATGTGGTGGCTGGCCGGCACCGCCGCCGAACCCTGGCAGATCATGATTCGGGTGGGGCTGGACCTCACCATCATGGTGATCGGCGGCGCCATCTTCGCCATCTTCTGGGTCGAAACCACCGGGATGGGTCCGGAATCTACCGCCCAGCAGATCCAGAACTCGGGGATGCAGATTCCCGGATTCCGGCGGAATCCACAGGTCATCGAGAAGGTCATGGAGCGGTACATCCCGCAGGTGACCGTCATCGGCGGCGCGTTGGTCGGTCTGCTGGCCGTCGGCGCCAACATGCTCGGCACCATCGGTCAGGTCTCCGGTACCGGCCTCCTGCTCACCGTGAGCATCACGTACAAGCTGTACGAGGAGATCGCCGAAGAGCAGTTGATGGAGATGCATCCGATGATGCGCCAGATGTTCGGCTCCGAGTAACGAACATCTGTGCTTCTTTAAATTATCCACTACTGGTGAGCGACTGCGTCACTCTCCGTCTTCTCCCGATGGGAGGTGGTCGGCGTGACGGTCTACGTCAAGACCGCACCCCACGAGTTCACGGCGAACTACTTGTTCAACGAACGTGGGTTATTCCCGTTCTTCGCTACCGACAGGCGCGTGAAGCGCGGTGACGGATCGGCGATGGGAACGTTCACTCACGACGGCGAGGAGTGGCAAGCGCGTCTCTCGTATCAAGAGAGTGGTCTCCAGCATCCAGGCGACACGACGCCGCAGGGAACACGATTCGAAATCGAGACCCTCCGAGAGTATCGGCTTAATGTATCGAGTCTCGATGATTCGGTCGGCCAGCGGAAGTTCAATCTCCATCTCGCTCCGCGCTGGCCGGGGATGGAGTCGAAAAATGGGAAGGAAATCCGGATCCCCGAAGGATTCGGCGAGGGAATTAATCTCCGCGTGAGCGGTGCAAACATCGAATTCGACGAGTACCTCCTGCTGATTCGACGTGCCTTCGGTGCCGTCGACATTCAGCCCGAATACTTCACCGACCCGCATCCGTACAGTAACGTCCAAGATGCCGAGCGATACGTCCGACTCGATCAGGAGGTGAGTGGACCAGTTCACGCACGCGATGGGCCGATCGCGCGTCTCGGTCATCTCCTTGAAGACGACCGGAGCGGATACAGAAAGGTCGTCCAGAATGAGCAAAATGGACGGGGAGAGACGTTTCCTGGCTACTACCACACGGTCACCCTCGGACAGGATCGTATCCAGGAGGCGCTACCGTCACACGAACTCCCGAAGGAGATCAAACACTACTACGCGCGGGAAGCCAAATCGTTCTCGCAGGAGGACTTACTTAGTCACCCAAAATTGGGCGCATCGTATCAGGTCAACCGATGGGACGGGAAACTCGGTGTGTCTCCCGAGGAACTCGAACAGCTCTCTCACGAGTTGGACGAGACGGTCCTGTCTACGCTGGCGAACAGCAACCTCGATCTCCGCCCGGGGGGGAGATACGTACGTCTCCGATGCGTACTTCTCGGCTTCGGAGAGCGATCGAGAACGAGAAATAATCGAGTTCAACACGGCCCAGGTGACATCCTCCTCGCCGTAAACGGCGAGGCTTCCCGTGCCGCAGGTGGGATATTTGCTGGTCTACGACACGACCTGTTCTCTCGTGTGAAACGTCCCGCTCTCGCGGTCGAACAGGTATGTCGATGGCTGTGCCACACAGCCGTTACTCCTATCCTCACCGTGAGGACTCGGAGTTATCTTCTGACGCATATTCTCCGCCCCGTTACAATCCGCGTTGGCTACCAACTCACACGACGAGCAGACGTACAAGCCACGCTCGACACGGTTCGATTTCGTGTCGTCTCCACAGCGTGAACACGTTTTCGAGGTGTTCCACTCGTTCTCTTTCAGTACCTCAACACCCCGCATCTCGCCTTTGTATTCGAGGTACTGGTAGATGCGGTCGAATGCCCACGAGTGTAACTTCTTGTTGCCGGTTTTACCCCAGTCTGACGCTCGCACGTCTTCAGGCCAACTCACCGCGAGCGTACCGACACCGCGTTCGACACACTCCGTGATGATGGCGTCCGTCAGCGTGTGGTAGAAGTGTGTCTCAAGTTCGGAGAGTTTCCGACGCGCCCACATCGACTTCTCTGACGGGCCGTTCTCTCCCTCGGTGTCGTACTCAGCTCTGGTGAAGTAGTGTTTGTCTTCTTTGAGCGAGTTGCCGGGGTACAGGACGTATTCGTCCGGGAACGCGACCGTGGAAATATTTGTAATTCCGAGGTCGATCCCCGCAACACCGTCGTCTGCTGTGTCAGCAGATTCGAGCTCGACGTTACAGACGAAGTGGATTTCCCATTCGTCACCGTTCCAGACGGTACGAACATTCTGGACGCTGTTGACTTCCGAGAGATCAACATCAGGTCGAGTCTGGTACTCACAGAGCAGGAAATCCGAGAAGTGTTCTTTCAGATTCGAGCCCTTCGAGAGCCGGACCCGGTTGTTCTCATAGTGTCTAGGGAAATGTTTTACCTACAGAGACACTGAAGTTGGTAATGGGTCGGCTCGACGACATCACCCTCGAAGAACTCTATGAGCTAAAGGATCAAATCGACGAAGGGAAGCCGCGAGAACGTGTTCTCGCGGCGATCGGGCGCAAGCAGGGCGATCAACTGGATGCACTTGCTGACCGCCACGGTGTTGTCGAGAAGACGATTCGCAACTGGCTCGATCGGTTCGAGGAAGAACCGATCGAGCAGGCACCTTACGATGCTCCTCGGCCGGGAGGGCCAGCAAAAATCGAGGGCGAAGACCGTGAGCAACTGTTTGAACAGTTGCAACAGCCGCCGACCGAACTTGGCTACGACCAGCAAGCGTGGTCAGCGAAACTCTTGCTTCATCACGCCAAAGAGGAATACGGCGTCGAATACCACGAAACCTACGCGTACGACTTATTGAAAGAGGCCGGGCTGTCCCTGCGGACAGCACGGCCTCAACATCACGAAGCCGACCCTGAAGAGAAAGCTGAGTTTCAAGAGACAGTCGAAAAAAACGACCCGAACTGACCGAGAAAACCGTCGTTGTTGTCGATCAATTCACCAAGCACGTTGGAACCGTTCAACGACGTGGCTTCTACCCGATTGGCTCAAATCCGACAATAGAGGTTGCAACGTCGTGGAAGTCGGTGACAGTGCTGGGCGCTGTCACCGACGACGGTGACAGCTTCTTCTGCTGGACCGAAGAGAACCTCACGCGGCACCACGGGATTCGGCTGTTAGAGGCGTTGACAGAGCAGTTCGGTGAAAAGTTAGTGGTGTTTTTGGACCGAGCGGGCTACTTCTGGGCACGGGATCTCTGGGAGCACGTGAGTGGTGAGCGCGAGACCGAAACTGTCGGAGACAGTTCGGTCTCGTGCGTACGCGGGGAGGATCTCGAAGTGTGGTACTTCCCGTCAAAAATCCCCGAACTGAACGCCGTCGAAGGCTGTTGGGACCAGTTGCAGGAGTGGTTCAAGTACCGACTCGTTCCTGATCTCTCGACGCTGAAAGACTACATCTCACGAGGAGTGAACGCAATCAGCGAACCCAGCATTTGGCCGTATCTTACAGGTAAAGATTCGAACTAATCACTATCAGGGTCGTGTTTGAACCCGTCTTCTTTGAACGTCACCGTACTCTTGGGTCGGTTGTCGCCGTGTTTGCGGTAGCCGGGGGGATTCGCCTCTTTGGAGTTGTGTCGCAGATCGAACCATGACTGGAAAGCGTCAGAAAGTTCTTCGATGACTTTCTGACTGGATTGTGCGTTCAAATCTTTCCAGCACGACTGGTTTTTCATATACGATTTCAGCACACTCCCGTTTGGGATCTCGCCGGTTGCGTCCCAGATACGGTCGGCTGTCCATCGTGCGACGTTCCAGATTTTCGAGGCGGAGTCTCCGAGCGAATCAAGACCATCACAGACCTGTTGGTGGTTCTGGATGGACCCAACGTAGGTACGTGTGGCCTTAATCGCCATACATAGACTATGTAGACAAACTAACTTAATGGTGTGGATGTGCGTGGAATATCCAACCTGCCGTCCGTGATGGATTGGGTCAGCGTTGTCGGATTCACTCCCGGCGTAAACGCCGGGATTCTCTCCTCGTAGAAAGATAGGTTATCCGAGCGCGGGACCGGGACCGGCACCGGGACCGCCATCTCCACTCGATGTCCGAGTCCCAGGTATGTGGCGGTGGCAGCACTGGAACGGGCTCGCGGCGTGAGACGGATCGGCTCCGAGGACACACTATGAGTACTCTCACTGTTTCCCGCCGAGCGCCGCCCCCGTTGACAGTGCTCGGCGGGACGAGACGAGAGTAATCATTACCAGAGCACCACAACGCTATTGTCCTGACAGTCACATACTGTGGTCGAACAAATCATAAACGGAGTGAGCACTGATGGGCGAGACACTCACAGCGAGCGACTACGAGCCCTGGTTCTCGCCTCTGTTCCCGTCACACGATCTCGGCAGGATCGTACTGGTTGCGGCCGGGATAAGTATCGGCCTGTTCGTGGTGGGGTACGCCGTCGCCACGATCGGGACCCTCCCCTACCTCACCCTCTCCGAGGCGTATCTGGGCGCCTTCGGCGTCTTCTGGATGCTCGTCTGTCTCGGCGTGGCCGACACGGTGTACGTCGACATCTGGGAGGATGTCCGGTCGGCGTTCGCCGTCGACGATGAGACGTATCACGCCGTCGTGGAACCCCACTTGGCGAATATCCACGACACGCGCCGCATCCTCGGTTACACGGCCGCACTCCTCGTGCCCTACCTCGTGGTCGTGAGCGTGGTTTACCTGCCCGGGTCGACACTCAGGGAGCCGGCCGTCGATATGTTTCTCGGCGGGACGACTGAATACCCGCCCAGTGTCGCCGGCACCCTCGTGTTCGTCCTGTTCGGCGGCGCGAACACGTTGCTGTTCGCCACGATCTGTAACGGGTTCGTGAACCACCTCGAACTTGTCCGGGATGTCTTGGAGCTCCCCTTCGAGGACGTGTACGTCAGCGCGTCGGATCTGGAACCCGTCGCCCGCTTCACGATCGCGAGTGCGACTGTCTGGTTCGCCGGCGTCTCGTTGGTCGTGCTTTGGATCCACGCGGGCATCAGCGGCACCGTGGGAATCTCGTTCATCACCGTGCTCGTGTTCACGGGGGCCGTGCTGTTCCTGGCACCACAGCTGATCCTCCACGACGCGTTGGTGGACGCGAAGCGAACGGAACTCGCCACCATCCGGGTGGAGTACAGAGAGATGTACCAACAGGTGACCGATGAAGATGTCGACGAGGATGTCGCGCAACAACTCCGGCTGATCGACCGTCGGCTGGAGAGCGCGAAGGCGATCCGAACGTGGGTGTACAACATCTCTTCGATCGGGAAGCTCGCCACGGCGGCCATCCTCCCCTGGATCACGCTCGTCCAGGAACTCGTCTCGACGGCGGACCTCCTGCTCGGGTCTTGACTGAACCCTCACCACCGTGTGGACAGACGGTCGGTCGAGTGCCCAGCGACCGCCGCGACGACGCGGTCGACCGTGCACTCCAGTTCTGATACGGATTATTGTAGTCAATTGCCGGTCATCGCCGACCCCGTCTCTGGCGATGACCGGTAATTAGTTACAATAATCCGTATGCGAGGTGGTCCGTCACGACGTCGAGGTTGTTGGCCAGGTCGCACCCCTGTCCGGTGGGGAAGACGCGCGAGCACCCGTTACTCGGGGGGTCCCGCGTGTGCGGGTCCGTTCGAGGCACCGGCCGCCACCACGGCACCCCCAAACCATTACTAGCGTTGCTATGGTATCACGGCTATGGACGTTCGCCGCTGGACGCCGTTGACGTTCGTGGCGCCCGCCCGGTACGTCGACCGTGACGACTTTTGGCGATCCTTCGACCTCGAGTCGTGGTCCCAGTCGGAGTACGTCTGGACGCAGGACGAGTGGAACGGCTTCCTTGATCTGGCCAGATATCCACGCGACTGCGTCGAGAGCGGGCGCGGTGACTGCGAGGATTACGCGCTCGTTGCGCTCTCCTGGGCCGTTGCACACGACCGTAACGGAATCGGAATCGGGTTCTGCTGGAGACCACCGTACCCCTGGCCACGGCACGTGATCGCGTACGACGAGGAGCGCGTGTACTCGTCGGGCACGATCCGCGAGGCGAGCGTCGACGAGTGGAAGGCCGATTCGGAATATCGGTTCGTTCTCAGGCGACGCGTGACCGTCTCGCCGTGACGAACTACCGGTGCCCCGACGACAACTAAGGCGGAGGGACTCAACGACCGATGCGAGGCCGTCCTTTCCCCAACTTCACCAGCGCACTCCGGTGTTGACCAACCGGCCCCGCAGCAGCCGAATCCCAACATGTCGGTGCGCATACGACGTTTTCACCCGAAATCGATCGGTCGGCCAATGTTCGAGGCGGTTTCGTCTCTCGGACCTCTCGGAAGAACGACTGGTGAGTACCATTATATGGGTCCGAAATGTTACTTTACCCATGTTTCCGGGAGCGGGGTATCCGTTCCGGTCCGAGAGCTATGAGCCAATCAGCGACTGACGACACGGCTGTGACCGAATCGTCCGTCAGCGGGAGCGTTCGGCAAAACTGGTCGCTGATCCTGCTGTTCACCGTCCTGTCCACCGTCGGTATCGCCCTCTCGACGGGTCACTTGAACCTTGGAGTCGTCGACACCAAGGACACAGCAGCCGGGGCTGTCGCCGTTCCGACGTACGTCTACCTGTACTCGTCGCTGGGTGCGCTTGGCTACATCTTCACGAAGCTCATGTCCCACTTGGAGTACTACGACGAGGCCTCCGAACTCGACCGCCTCATTCAACTGGCACTCCGCATTCCCGTCGCGTGGGTTCTCGGCTCCGGGACGTATCTGCTCTCGACCGTTATGCTCCCAGCGTCGGCCCCCAGTTCGGCCCGGTTCACGGCTGGCGTCGCGTTTCTTGTCGGGCTCTACGTGAACGTCACGATGAAATCCCTCGGCAGCCTCGCCGACCGGCTCCTGGGTCGGGGGAAGACATCCTGACGGCGACCTCAGGTCGTGCCATCGGGGCAGAACCTGGCACCTGGCATACAGAATTAAATAGGTTGGTAACAACTAACAAGTGACAAATATGGACGCTCCACCCCCGACTGTCCAGAAGACCGAACCAACCTCGTCGGCCCGTCTCGTTCAAGACCGCCTCGGCCCAGACCGAAACCCCTGATATGAGTTCGATAAACCTCTGGGATTTCATTCACATCCCGTTCGACGCCGTCCGATACGGCTACCGGCAGTTCCGGAAGGCACTGTTCACGGCACCACGGCCGTCTGGAGAGTACCTCGTCGTGGATCAGTCCGTCTCGGAGATCGAAGCGGAGCTGGGTGGGTACAGTTTCGCGCCCAACTGGGAGTTCTCCTACTACGAGCGCGGCGAGGTCCTGAACCTCGCCCGGGTCATCTACGAACGTAATACGGTCGACGGGACGAGGTACGACTGGTGGCAGACGCACCTTCGTGGCTGGCGCAACGACTCGGGGCGGATCGAACTCCACGCCCACTGGGAACTCGAACCCACCGAGAACGGCAACGCCCACATCGACGGCACCGGATTCGACTTCGACCGTGGCATGACCACATTACAGTCGTTCCTCGAGGAAGCCGGAATCGAGTACGAGCGAACGACCATCGAAACTGGGGAGTCCCACGAGTGACGGTCCCGGCCACACCTTCGACGTTGCCAACCCTTCGGTCGCCTGTACCGGTTCCGGGTAGCGAAGGGACGCATCGCCGAGGGAGACCGTCCACACTGTCTCCAGTCAGCATAGAGACGTGAGGTGATCGAGATGGACAGAACATCCTCGAAAACGGGAGGGAAACGAACAGGGCGACCAAGAGACGGTCGGCCGGTATGGGGCCAAATCGGGGATCACGATGGTCGCTGACAGCTACGATGCCGTGGTGGTTGGCGCGGGGGGTGATGGCCCGGTGGCGGCCTGGAAGTTGGCCGAGGTGGGATTGTCGGTACTGATCCTGGAGGCAGGCCCCTTCCACGGCAACGAGAAGTGGCCAAACCCCCACGAGGAGCCCGGCGGTGAGGCCTCCGCCAGCGTCGAGGATCTGAGCGGCGACCTCCTCGACGAACAGTTCACCACCCGCGAGTTCGAGATGCTGAACGAACTGCTGTTCGGGCCGGCCGACCACGAGCGGGGGTTCTGGTTCCGGAAATTTCCGGGTGACGGGGCGATCCTCCAGTGTGCCGGTGTCGGCGGCACCACGCTGCACTACCTCGGCAACCACCCCCGTGCGTACCCGGCGTCGATCGACGAGCAGGGCCACTGGCCCATCGACTACGCCGACCTCATCCCCTACTACAAAGAGGTCGAAGCGATGTGCGATGTCGCTCCCGCGCCCCAGACCGCCAAAGAGGAACTGTTCGTCCGCGGGGCCGAGGCGGCGGGGTGGGACCTGCTCGACGACAGGAACGTAACCGAACCCGGCTACCGTCCCCAGCCCAACGCGATCAAGCAACCCGACGAGCGCCTCCACGTCGACGCCGACTACGACGGCGACTTCACCTCCCCCGACATCAAGGGCGACACCCTCGCACTCGGCAACATCACGGGTAACCCCCACCCGCGGGGCGCACCGTTCGAGGAGAAGGCCAAACGCGCGAGCAACGTCAGCTTCGTTCCGCCAGCTCTCGAGACGGGTAATGTGACCGTTCGGCCCAACGCTTTCGTGACCGATGTCACGACCGAGACTGCCCTCGGCGACTCCCCGACCGTGACCGGCGTCGAGTTCCGCGACACGTGGTCGGGGGCCGAGGAGTCGGTGTCGGCCGATGTGGTCGTCCTCGCGGCAGGGGCGGTCGAGACGCCGCGGCTCTGGCTCAACTCCGACCTCCCGGCGAACGACTGGGTCGGCCGCGGGATGACAATCCACCTCCCGGACAGCGTGATGGGTCTGTGGGACGACGACGACCTAGAGGAGTCCATCGGCAAGCCGACCGTCGACCAGCATCACGGACAGGACAGCGCTGTCCGGTTCGACTATCCCGGCGTCGGCATGTTCCAGCCGATAACCGCAGGCCCGGGCATCGGGGCGTTTCTGGGTTTCGGCGCCAGCGCCTCGGGGTTCGCCTTCCAGAACGATCCCGCCGAGGCCCCCTGGGACACGATGGGGCGCCTGGCCGGGCGGGAACTCAAAGAAATCCTCGCCGACTATCGACGGATGCTCCCGCTGTTCATCCTGACGGACGATCGGCCCCACAAGCGCAACGGCATCTCAGTCGCACCCGGGATCGCGGACGAACACGGACCGGTCGCCCAGGTCAACTTCGAGCCGAGCGAGGGCGACCGGCTGCGGCGGGACGACCTCGCCGAGATTGCCGCCGAGATCCTCCGGGAGGCAGGCGCCTCCTACGTCCACCGCTCGGACTCCCCCCCGACGGCGATCCACATCCAGAGCACGATGGCGATGGGGAAGGTCGTCGACGAGGCCTGCGAGGCCTACGACGTCGACCGGCTGTTCGTCGCCGACCATTCGGCGCTCGCCAACGGGATCGGCGGGCCGAACCCGACGAACACGGGCCAAGCGCTCGCCGCCCGGACGGGGGAGAGGATCGTGGAACGATACTTCTGACCTATCGCCGTCGCGTGAGCAGTCCCCACGCGAGTCGCGGCAGGTAGGGAACCACGGTGAGGGAGGTGAACCCGAGTTGCTTCGCGATCTTCAGTATGGGCGGATAGACCCGGTGTTCTTCGATCATACCGTCAGCGACCTCGATCTGTCCCATATACCGAACCTCGACCCGCCGTCCGGTCGGCGGGACTCCGAAGAACGTCCCCTCGTGAGTCATCCTCAATCGCCCGTCGTACATCACCGCGTCGTCCTCGGAGAGCATCCTGTGGACCGTCACCTGAAAGTCGGGGAAGCCCGCCACGACGCCCCGGATGAACGTCTCTAAGCCGTCGCGGCCGTGGATTTCGTCCCAGGTCCCGGAGACGTCCGCCGCGAGTGCTGCCGGATCGTACATCACGAACGACTCAGAGACCAGAGACCGGATCTCGTCGTATCCGCGCTCGTTCCAGACGGACTCCAGGTAGTCGCGTGCGACACGTTCGGATTCGGATGGCGCGTGTTCCATGCCTCGTCCCGATCGACGACGGCCGGTCAGATAGCTGTACATGTGGTCTGTCGGACCTATTTTTATCACGTCACCGTAGCCCGCGTATAGAGTACTTCGTCACGGGCGCGACGGGGTTCATCAGGACTCACCTCGTCGAGCAACTGGTGTCCGAGGGCCACGACATCGTGGCGTTGACGCGTCCCGATCGAACGCGGCTCACCTCCCGGAGACCGTGACGGTCGTCGAGGGTGACCTCACGGACAAGGAGAGCATGCGCGGGGCGATGGAGGGCGTCGACGGCGTGTTCCACGCCGGCGCCTGGTTCTACGTTGGCCCGGGTGCGGAGCAAGCCGAGGTAGCTCGGCGCGTGAACGTCGAGGGGAGCCGCAACGTCTTCGAGCTGATGGACGAACTCGACGTTCCGAAGGGTGTCTACACCAGCACGGTCGGCGTTCACCCGGGCACGAGCGGGGCGCGCTCGCCCCGTCCGGGCGACGACCGTCCGTTCTCGCCGACACCGGCGGCAGCTTTACCTCCCGCCCCGTCGTCGTGCCGACATGGTCACAGGGGGGACCACGCGATACACGCCCCACGCACTCGTGTCGGCGGTCGTGTTCGAGTACATGCACATCGCGGACGAACTGGCCGGGAACTGGGCCCCCTTCGAGCCGTTCAACGACCCGCTGGTGGCCACGGTCGGCGTGGGGGTCTTCACGCTCGTCGCGCTCGCGGGGCTGTGGGGCGTCGCCGCCGACCGTCGTGTTGGGTACGCCCTCGCCGCCGGATTCGGCCTCTTCTTCCTGGTCGTGGAGTGTTGGCACTACGTCGATCCGGCGAACATGACCGCTCTCCGGTGGATCGTCCTGTGGCTCGCGCAGGGCTCGGGCGCGGGCGTCGGCATCCTCGGTGTGATCCACCTCCGGGGCGGGGATACCGAGGCGTCTCACTCGGGGTAGACCCCGTCGGGCGACGGGACCGCCCAGAGGTTCGCCGCGATCTCGAGGAGTACGCCGTCGAGTTCCTCACGCATATCGAGGTACCAGAACTTGAGCCCCTCGAAGCGCCCGCTCTGGACGACTTGGATGCCCGCGTCCTCGTAGCGCTCGACGGCGGCGCGCGGGTCGTCGAAGGCGAAGCAGCCGATGTGGTGGATGCCCGTGCCGCCGGCGTCGAGGTGTTCCGTGTACGTACTCGGCCCGTCGAGCGGTTCGATCAACTCGACGTTCAGCCCTGGGACCCCCGGGTTCGGGAACGACGACAGCACCTCGCCGCCGTCCGATCCGGGTCGCAGTCCGAGCCGGTCGCGCAACGCCGTGAGCCAGCCAACGACCCGCTGTAGCGTCCCCCCGGAGACGACCGTCGTCGTCAGGTCGACCGGTCCGCCGACGTCCGTCACCGCCACCCGCATCGAGTACTCCGCCGGCTCCCCGCGGTAGGTCGCGTCGGTCAGGCGCGGTGGCTCGTAGCGGTACGTAACCCACGGCTCCATCCCGAAGAGGGCCCCGAACCGGCGCATGCTCTCTTCAAGGTCATCGACGACGAACGCGACGTGGGAGACCTCCGGGAGCGCCACATCCACCTGCGGAATCGCGCTGTCGGTCATGGGAGTAGCTTCGGCGGAGCCGAAAAATAACTCGGGGGGTCACGCCTCGCTGATCGGTTCGTCGCGGGCGTTCATGACGTAGTAGAGACACAGCCGCTCGTCGCCGGCCTCCGTCTCGGCGTGGAGGTGGCCCAGCGAGCCCTCTTCGGGGGACGGGAGGAGCTGAGTCTCGGTCTGGCAGTACTTCCCGATCATAAACTCCGTCTCGATCTGGCGGATCTCGTCGTGCCAGTTCGAGAAGTCGAACATCTCCATGCGGTCCTCGTCGAAGTCGAGGCGGACATCGCCGCCCGCCGTGTCGAGCACCTCGTACTTCCCGTCGACGCCGTGCTCGGTCCGCTCGAACTGGAACTCGAAGAGCGGGTCCGACAGCCCGGCGTTCGAGACGAGCTGTACGTCCCACGCCCCGTCGAGCGCTTCGGGATCGGGGACCGAGCCCTGATTCCAGAGCACGGCGTGGTCGGCCGGGGCGAGAAAGTCGAAGCCGTACCGGCGCGTCAGCCCGAACGTCAGCGTCTCGATCCCGTACGGGAACCGGCCGAGGTAGGCCTTGCCGACGACCAGGTCGTCGGTCACCGGGAGCAGGAGGTCGTAGAACGGGCGATACACGAGGTCTGTGTACGTGAGCAGGGCGTACGGCCGGCCGTTATGCTCGACTTCGCGGAGCCGGTTGTGTCCCACGACCACCTCGTCCGCGTCGGTGGTCTCGCCGACCAGCGAGCCGTTCTCCCACCAGAAGCGCTTGTGGAACCCCGCGGGGAGCGGGGCGAACTGGTTCAGGTACGTGAAGGTGTGGTCGGTCGGGAAGAACCCCCGCCAGTGTTCGTCGTTCGCCACCTCCCGTTCGTCGACGGCGACCTCCCTCCCCCCCTCGTTGACCAGCGTCTTCATCGGGCCGGGATCGGCGTCGTGGAAGAGCTCGTCGAGTTCCGCGCGGGTGCTGTTCCTCGGATCGGTCTCGAACGTGTCGATGGATGCACTCATGCCGTGACACCGCCCCGCACAGGCCGCTTCCGACGGCTCCCCCACCGGCGACCGCGGAGGATCGTGCCCCTCTACGGTCACCGGTACCGCTCCCCGATGTTGAGCCCCAACCGCATCCAGAGCGGATAGGACGCGAACAACACTACGGCGAGGACATCGGTTCCCGGTTGCCGGGACAGTTCCGTGTCGAGCCCCGAGTTCAACATCCAGTCCGAGCCGCTCATCCACCCTCCCAACCACCACGGGAGGACATCGAGGTACAGCAGCGTGCTCACGACGACGAACACGGCGACGACGCCCGCCGCGAGTCGATTGCGACGCGACCGAGCGTCAATGTACCGGTCGATGGTAACGCCGATGAGCACGAGCGCGGGAGGATCCAACAGGAAGCTCATAGCCTATGCGCAGTGTTCACAATACACGCAGCATTGAAATAGGTTCCCCACCCTCGATAGCCGCCCGCTACCGGCCGTATCGTGATCGATCCTCGTATCGCAGTAACATTTTTTAAACATTAGTGTAACTCGGTCATATGGTAACCGATGGCGTGATACGGCGGCCCATACAATGGCTGGCGTTCGCGTGGCGGGGCCTGCAGTCCGTCGGCGGGTGGGTTCTCGAGGCGTTGGGGATCGGCCCGGATGTCGACCCGCACACGAGGGTGACGTTCCGGGCCATTGTGGACGCGGTGGTCCCCGAGACCCCCGAGCTGGCCGATGAGTTGGGGCCCGAGTACGCTCCCGGGGGACTGGCCATCGGTCTCGACGAGTTCGCCATCACCTACATCGACGACGGCTTCCAGTTCGGACTCCCCGATCTCGGCCCCCAGGGGAACATCGAACTGGCCGATCCGATCGCGCACACGCTCGACGCGGCGGCGTTGAAGCTACTGGAGCAGGGAGACAACGAGGCTGACCCCAGCACGGACCGGGCGCTGTCGCTGCTCGGCCCGGACGACCCGCCGCCGGATGAGGCAAGAAGCGCCGTGGGACCGTTCGCGGAGCTATCCCGGGAGGACCGGCTCCGCGCCATCGCCATCCTCGACGAGTTCGAGATCAAGGTGACGCCGACGGACCACGACCTGTTCGAGATGGACGCCGGTCTCGTCGGCCAACTCGTTATCGGGTTCGTGGAGATGATCTACTACAGCGAGTGGGAGGGGTACGACGACTTCACCGAGCCGCCCAGTGAGCGGGTCCACCCGAACGATCCGAGGGCGGTCCAGAGCTGGCGACAGACCGGCTTCCCGGGGTTCGCGAACGGGTACGCGGCGCTGCGTGGCTACGTCGGCGCGGACGATAGCCCCCTCGGCGAGGGCGAGGAGTGGACGACCGTCGACGAGGGGTCGGGGGTTCGGATCGTCCACGGGTCGGGTTCGTTCCGGGAGAACGACTACGACACGAGCGACTACGAGGAACCCTTGCCCGTGGAGGACTGAGATGGTCGCTGACAGCTACGACGCCGTGGTGGTTGGCGCGGGGGGTGATGGCCCGGTGGCGGCTTGGAAGTTGGCCGAGGTGGGATTGTCGGTACTGATCCTGGAGGCAGGCCCCTTCCACGGCAACGAGAAGTGGCCAAATCCCCACGAGGAGCCCGGCGGCGAGGCCTCCTCCAGCGTCGAGGATCTGAGCGGCGACCTCCTCGACGAACAGTTCACCACCCGCGAGTTCGAGATGATCAACAACCTCGTCTTCGGGCCGGCCGACCACGAGCGGGGGTTCTGGTTCCGGAAGTTCCCGGGAGACGGGGCGATCCTCCAGTGTGCCGGTGTCGGCGGCACCACGCTGCACTACACCGGCTGTCATCCTCGTGCGTACCCGGCGTCGATCGACGAGCAGGGCCACTGGCCCATCGACTACGCCGACCTCATCCCCTACTACAAAGAGGTCGAAGCGATGTGCGAGGTGACCCCCGCGCCCGTCACGGCGAAAGAGCAACTGTTCTTCCGGGGTGCCGAGGCCGCGGGGTGGGAGCTGATCGAGGACCTGAACGTCACCGAGGCGGGCTACCGACCCCAGCCGAACGCGATCAGACAGCCGGACCCGAAACTCCACGTTGACGAGGGATACGCCGGCGACTTCACCTATCCCGATGTCGAGGGCGACACGCTCGCGCTCGGCAACATCGCCGGCAACCCTCACCCGCGGGGCGCACCGTTCGAGGAGAAGGCCAAACGCGCGAGCAACGTCAGCTTCGTTCCGCCAGCTCTCGAGACGGGTAATGTGACCGTTCGGCCCAACGCTTTCGTGACCGATGTCACGACCGAGACTGCCCTCGGCGACTCCCCGACCGTGACCGGCGTCGAGTTCCGCGACACGTGGTCCGGAACCACCGAAACCGTCGACGCCGAAGTCGTGATTCTTGCGGCGGGCGCGATCGAGACGCCGCGGCTCTGGCTCAACTCCGACCTCCCGGCGAACGACTGGGTCGGCCGCGGCCTGACCATCCACTTCGGGGACAACATCATGGGCCTGTGGGACGCCGACGACCTCACGGAGCCGCTGGGAAAGGAGACAATCGACCAGCACGAAGGCCAGGACATCGCGGCACGCTTCGATTATCCAGGTGTGGGTATGCTCCAGACCATCGGGACCGCGCCGGGGATTGGAGCGATTTTGGGCTTCGGCGCCAGCGCCTCGGGGTTCGCCTTCCAGAACGATCCCGCCGAGGCCCCCTGGGACACGATGGGGCGGCTCAGGGGTGCCGAACTGAAGCGTCTCCTCTCGGACTACCGTCGGATGCTCCAGGTGCTCGTCGTGACCGACGACCGCCCCCACAAGCGCAACGGCATCTCGGTCGCGCCCGGAATCGCGGACGAACACGGACCGATCCCGATCGTGAACTACGAGCCGAGCGAGGGCGACCGGCGCCGCCGGGACGAACTCGCCGAGATCGCCGCCGAGATTCTCCGAGAGGCCGGCGCTTCCCACGTCCACCGCTCGGACTCCCCGCCGACCGCTCTCCACGTCCACAGCACGATGCGGATGGGACAAGTCGTCGACGAGGCCTGCGAGGCCTACGACGTCGACCGGCTGTTCGTCGCCGACCATTCTGCGCTCGCCAACGGCGTCGGGGGCGCAAACCCGACCAACACGGGGCAGGCCCTCGCTGCCCGGACGGCCGACGAGATCAACAAACGGTACTTTCAGTGACTTCTCCCACGACTAAAGTCGTGGGGTCCCTCACTGAGGGTTAGGCCCACGTCGTCTGGAGAGTTCGCAGGTTCCATCTCACGGTTGGATCCCTGGAGTACGACCTGCGTTTCGGGCTGAGCCACACCAGCCCCCGCCATCGATAGCGGGCTCTGAATGTGCTTACCGACGGCTCGTTTGCCGATGTTCGACGCCCCGTTCTTGTCTGCGTTGTCGTCCAGTCCACAGTCGTGACACTCCAGACGCCCCTGCACCTCACGACTCGTGTTCTGCGACCCCCACCGCCAGCACGTCACGGACGTGTCGTACCCGGCTACTACAGCGCCCTCAACCACCACGGGCTGACCGAACAGGTCCCCCGGACGGTGTACGTCGTTACGCCGACCCGAGCGCAAAGCCGGGAGATCCACGGCGTCCCGTACCGCGTCACGACAGTCACCGAGCGGAAATTCTTCGGCGTTGAGCCGACATCGATCGAGGGCACGACCGTTCAGGTCAGCGACCTGGAGAAGACGCTGGTCGACTGTGCGGACCACCCCGAGTTCTGTGGTGGTCTTCGGGAACTCGCGACTGCGATGCGTACCGCCGCCGACCGTAATTGCGACTGGGACACCGTCGGCGAATACCTCGAGCGACTCGGCAACGGCGCTGCGACCAAACGAATCGCCTACCTCGCCGACCAACTCGGCATCGACCTCCTTCGCTTTGCGAGCGGGCCGACGCCGGACGGCCTCGCCATATACGAACTCGACGCCGACGGTACCGGTTCCGCACCCGACACGCCGGCCGACGATCCGACGGGCGGCGAGGCGGTGATCCTCGAACACACGGGCAGCGGGGAGCTGCCGATCGACGGCTACGAAGTCGCCTACGACGGACGGGCGGAGACGATCACGAGCGGGGGCCGGGAGCCGCTGTCGGCCCTGGCTCCCGGCGATCACCTCGTCGTCTACACCGGCGACGGCCTCCGCTCCGACCCGGGCGTCCGAACGGTCGCGTTCGGCCTCGACGTGGCGCTCATCCACGACGACGGGACGGTCACCGTCCGGACTCCGACCGGCGAGGTGAGCGCGTTCGCGGAACGCTGAGCGGGGACAAAGTCCTTGAGTGGGCGGGGACGATAGCCGCCGATGGCCGACGGGGAGGACCGAAACCGGCGCCGGGAAGGGGATGACTCCGCCGTCACGTGGACGGCGCTGCCGGACCGCGACGCCGACCGACTCCGACTCGCGGTGTTGCACCTCGGTGCGGGCGTCGCCGGCCTCTTCGGTCTCGCCTTGCTCTCGGCGCTCCTCTTCGTCCTCGTCGACGGACTTGCCGGGGAGAACGTCGACGTTGCCGTCCTCGTCGGTGTACTCGCGTTCGTCGGCGGCCCGGCGTCGCTGTGGTATCTCCTGCTGTCGGTCGAACACGGGACCGACCGCGAGCGCGAGACGCTCGTGCCGTCGGCCGGGTGGCTGCGACTCCGCTACCTGCCGCCCGCCATGCTCGGCGCCGTGGTCCTGTTCCTGCCGCTGGCCGTCGAGCCGGGACTGTTGCTCGCGTACCCCGTTGCCGCCGTGGTCTGTCGGGCGGCGGTCGACAGCCGGTACACGGTTGGACACCTCGACCCGGAGACGGGCACGCTCCGGCAGGTGACCGGGGCGGCCGCCGCGGAGTACGCGGCGGATGCGACGCCGGGTCCGGACGACCGAGCGGTCCGGACGTGGGACCTCTCGTCGCTCCGGGCCGTCCACCGGCGGCGGATCGGCGGGTACACCGTCTTCCTCCCGCGGTATCGGCGCCGTGGACGGTGGGGACGTGCCTACCTGCTCGTCGTCCCGAACGACGCCGCCGACCGGGTCGCGACCGCCCTCGATACCGTCGTCCGGACGAGCGACTGGGAACCGGGGCCGGGGCTCGATCGAGCGGTCAGAGTCGCCCTCGGCGGTCTCGGACTCTGCTTTCTGGGCGCGGCGGGCGCGTTCGTCGTCGTCGCCGGGGAGCGGGCGTCGATCGTCGCGTACGCGCTGGGGACGCTCGGCCTGTTCGGCGCGGCGCTACTCCTCGCGGCGATCCGGGGATGATCGCCGGCTGCGAACCCGTTATGGGCCTCGGGGTCGAAGGCCGGCCGATGCTCGAACCCGGCGATCCGGCCCCCGACGTCTCGGCACCCAACCAGCACGGCGAGTCGGTCACCCCCGACTTCGCGGAGCCGACGGTCGTCTTCTTCTACCCCGAGGATTTCACCAAGGGCTGTACGGTCGAGGCCGGCGAGTTCCAGGAGGCGTTGCCCGAGTTCGTGGAACTCGGGGTGACGGTCTACGGCGTCTCGATGGACGACGCCGAGCGCCACGCCGAGTTCGCGGCGGCCGAGAACCTGCAGTTCGACCTGCTGGCCGACCCCGAGGGCGAGGTCGCCGAGGCGTTCGGCGTCTCGACCGATCTGGGCTACGCCGACCGCCGCACCTTCCTCGTCGCGGACGGCGAGGTCATCGCGACTTACGCTCCCGACCCCGGCGGCCACGCTCACGAGGTACTCGACGACGCCCGGGCGGAGTTCGGCGACGGATAGGGACGGAATCGGCGGCGACAGGCCCTCCCCGGCGACGACGCTCCGATCACCACGCTTCTTCGAGAACCGTCAGGATCTCCGCCGGCGTCGGGTCGATGCCCGAGGGCGCGGCGTCCATGAGTCCGTCGTCGTGAATCTCGTCCGCGACGTCGGGCAGGTGGTCTCGGTCGAGACCGTCGACGGCCCGGAGGCGGGCGGGGAGGTCGAGGTCGGCGGCGACGTCGGCGACGGCGTCGACCACCGCCGCGGCGGGATCGGTCGCGTCGGCTACGCCGAGCGCCGCGGCCAGCAGGTCGCGCCGGGCGTGGGTCCGGGCAAAGACGTATCGGAGGACGTGCGGCGCGAGGATGCCGTGGACGACGCCTTGGTGGGCCTCGTAGTCGTGGGAGAAGCCGTGACCGAAGGCGTGGACGATCGACGCACGGTAGGTGCCGGGCGTGGAGATACCGTACTGCGCGAGGACGACCCCGGCGACGGCGTCGTAGAGGTCGCCCTCGTCCATGGACTCGGCGGACAGGGTCCCAAAGCCCGATGACATCAGCGAGAGCGCACGCATCGCGGTGGCGTCGGTCACGGGCGTGGCGTACGGCGAGTAGAGACATTCGACCGCCTTGTCGAAGCCGTTCATCGCGGAGGCGGTGCGGACGGATTTCGGCGTCGTCTCGAAGAGCGCGAGGTCGTAACACAGCGCCGTCGGCATGAGGCGTGCGTCGCTCACAGAGCCGTTGGGAATCTCGTGATCGGGCGTCCCCGCGGGGTCGAGCGAGAGGCTCACGCCCGCGATGACCGAGAGGTCGGCCCCGGCGAGCGTCGTCGGTACCGCGACGATCGGTAGCGGATCGTCGGCAACCGGGACGCTCCCCGACGCGACGGCGTGTTCGGCGGCCGCCTCGGGATCGTCGTGGCTCTCCAGTGCAGCGATCACCTTCGCTACGTCGAGGCTGCTGCCGCTTCCGACGGCAACGAGGGCGTCGGCGTCCGCCTCGTGTACGCGACGGACGCCAGCCAGCCCCGTCCGCAGGTACTTCGCTGGCGTGGTCTCGTCGAAGACGTCGGCGAGTCGGTCCCCCAGACCGGCTTCGACGGGATCCATCACCGCGCGGTTCGCGCCGACGTTCGACCCGGTGACGACGAGGGCGCGGTCGCGGTTGCGGGCCGCCAGGAGGTCGACGAGGTCGGCGACGCGGCCGCGCCCACACCGGAGTTCGCCGGGGTCGTAGTCGAAGGTGAACTGCCGATCGGGCGCGGCGTCCGTCGGTACCATACCCCGACCACGGACGGCGCGGTGTTAAGCCCGGGGCCCGCCGGTCGATCGGACTCGGGGTATCCACCACGACGATCGACCGTGTCCGCCCGCTAGGGGGCGGTCGAGACGGCGGTCGCGTACCGCCGTTCCGTCGCGCGGTGAGACGTTCCACCAGGCTATATGTGTCGGTGGGGGAGACGTCACGTACTGCATGCCCTCCAGACGGCGTCGGCTCCTCTTGGGAGCCATCGGCACAGCGATCAGCGGCGCAGCCGGCTGTCTCGGCGGATCGTCGTCCGAAACGGACGGGACGGCCGACGACGACGGGGCACTCGCCCTCCCCTCGGTCGTCACGCGTGGCGACCTTCCGGACGGCGAGGTGCGACTCCTCGCGTCGGGGACGGCCACCCTGTTGAACTTCTTCACGACCTGGTGTAAGCCGTGTCAGCGGGAGATGCCCGAGTTCCGGACGCTCCGGGCGGCGTACGACGCTGACGCGCTGCACATGGTGTCGATCACTCCCGAGGTCGACAAGACGCTCGTCCGGGAGTTCTGGACGGAGTACGAGGGGACGTGGCCGGTCGTGGCCGATCCCGCACTCGAGGCCACCGAGCGGTGGAACGCGAACAGCTATCCGACGAACCTGCTGTTCGACGCGAACGGGGAACCGGCGGATGGCGACGGTCCCGAAGTCCGGGCGCGCACGTTCAAGGAGTTCGACGCCCTCGTCTCCCCGCTGGTGGAGGAATCTTGAATGGCCGGACTGGCGCTGCCGCCCCTGTTCGGGCTGGCGTTCTCGGCGGGGGCGGTGACGTTTTTCGCCCCCTGTGCCTTTCCGCTGCTCCCCGGCTACCTGTCGTACTTCTTGGGCGACACCGCGGCGCGGGCGGACGACGAGACGACGGACGCGATCACCGGCCGCGTGCGCCGCCCCCTCGCTCGGGCGGCGCTGATCAGCCTCGCCGCGAGCCTCGGCATCACGCTCGTCTACGTCGGTCTGGCCGGAACGACGGCCGCGCTCGGCGCGCGGGCGCTGGCCGACATCGCCGTTCTCGAAGTCGTCGTCGGGGCCGTGTTCCTCCTCGCCGGCGCCGCGATGGCCGCCGGTTGGCGGGGCGGAACGCTCGGCCACGTCCGGTTGCCGGAGCGGCGGCGGTCGGTCGTCGGGTTCTTCCTCTTCGGCGTCCTGTACGCGGGGGCTGCCGCGGGCTGTACGGCGCCGCTGTTCCTCGCCGTCGTCGCGAAGGGATTGGCGTCGACGCCCGCCGTCGGCGTCGGCATCGCCGTCGCCTACGCCCTCGGTATGAGCGTCGTGTTGACGGTGCTGACGGGCGTCTCGGCGCTCGGCGGGTCGTCGGCTGTCTCGGTCCTGCGTGACCACACCGAGCGGATCTATCGTGCGTCGGGCGGCCTGCTCGCCGCGTCGGGGGTCGCGGAAATCTACTACTTCTTCTACGGGTTCCCGGAGGTGATCCCCCGATGAGAGCGCGGATCGCCCTGCTTTGTCTGCTGGTCGTCGCCGCCGGGTGTGCCGCGCCGACGAGTCAGTCGGCGCCGCCGCCGGGGCTCTCGACCGACGGCGTGACCGACGCGAACGCACTGGTCCGGGCGCACACGGACGCCCTCCAATCCCAGTCGTTCACCGTCCGGTCGTCCACGACGATGCGACCGCAGAACGGGTCGTATCGGGTCGTCAGCAACCGGACGTGGCGGGTCGATCCGGATGAACCGATCCGCGGGCGGGTCGTGAGTAGCCGGCACACCGTCGGCGACACACCGGCGCGCTACGCGGCCGGTCCGACGCGGACCGCCGCCTGGCGCAACGGGACGACGACCTACCAGCGCGTCCGTCGGAACGGCACGGCCTCCTACCGTCGGGTCCCGCTGTTCGACTCGCCGGTGAAACTGAACGCCGCGCTCCAGCGAAATACGATCTACCGGCTGAGCACGCGCCGGAACGCGACGGTCGAACCGGTCGACCGGGACGGACAGCGACTGTACCGCGTCACCGCCGCACTGAACGCAACCGCCGTGGCCTCGAACGCGTCGATGACGCTGCTCGTCGACTCGAACGGCGTGGTACGCACCATCGAGACCGAACAGACGGTGCGGTACCGCTCGGGCAAACGCGAGATCTCGTCGACCGTTCGTATCGACACACTCGGGGCCACGACCGTCGAGCGCCCCGACTGGTACGGAACGGCGGTCACAACGACCGGGAACCGGACCGCCGAGGGGTGATCGACGCCGGCCGTCACTCCTCCGATCGCAGACGGTCGACGACGGCGTCGGTACGGTCCCGTGAGCCGAGGTCGGTCACGGTATCGCCGACTGCGACGGGACCGCCCTCGACCACGTCGGCACAGATCCCACCCCGGCCGTCGCCGAGGGCGCGGGCGACGCCCGCCTCGTCGGCGAGGTCCTCGACGTGTGCACAGGGTGGCCGAGGACGGGTACCGACGAGCGTCGCCCCGCCGACCCGGACGCGGTGATCGAGCAACTCGTGGACGTCGATCCCCTCGACGACCACGTTGCGCCGGTGTCGGCCGTCGGTCAGGTCGATTCCCGTCTCGCGTTCGATCTCGGCGATCGCCTCGGCGGCGACGAGGGTGACCTGACAGGTGTCGTAGGGTGCGTAATGTCCCTCCCCGGTACAGTAGCGATCGCCACGCAGTCCGCCGTCGGCGATCGCTTCGACCCGATCGACCGACTCCATGGGGGCCGACCCGTCGGGCGCGACGAAGACGTCCGTGACACGGGCCATACGGACCCTGGACGGGGACGGCGCATAACCGTTTGGCCCGGACGCGCCGACACCGAAAAAGTATATTAATTCTGGTAGGTACTGTGTCTTGGGTCGAACTATCACGAATGCGTGGAACGAATGCGGAAGTCGTGTTCCGGCGCTATAACTCCTATAGAACCTACGTATCTCACAATAGTGGTTCGTTGACGTCCGACGTCGACCGAATCATCCCGATCGATAACGACATATCATAATCCAGAAACATTTATACACCTGTAGGCGGACGAACTAGTCGAGATGAGCACCACCCACCTCGAGACCCCCGACCCCGACCGCCCCGCCATCGACGTCCCCGACACGATTCGGTCGGCCGAATCCAAACTCGTCTACGTGTTCCTCGCCGCTACCGACGGCGCGACGGTCGACGAGTTACACGACGCCCTCGACCTCCGGAAGATCACGCTGTTCCCGGTGCTCGAGACGCTGATCGAACACGACGCGATCGATCACGAGGGCGCGCGATACGTCCCCGCGTGACCTGAGAGGGGATCGACCGCCCGCAGTCCGTATCTCGACGGATGCGGGTCGACCGACTCGGCCGACGCTGTCGGCCTCGCCGACGCCGCGTTACCCGTTGTCGACGGCTAATACGATATCTTACTGTGGTATGTCGCGAAAACAGGGTGGACGTCCCCTCGGGAGCAAACGGGGACGTCGGCCATGAACGAATACGGGTAGCGTTCCCAGTCGAACCACCCCGGAGACTGACAGTCTCGTGTGGCGTTGACGACGCAGTGGATCGGACCGGAGATCGGTTACGGATCGGACTTCTTCGTTCGTATCTTCGATCACCTCGTCTAAATTATCACACGGGTTTGGAATATAAATGCGTTTGCTTGCATGTCCTTACACACATTTAGCTGTTTAATGACTGTATGCTGCGTAAATCGCGAAGCGACGGGACGCCCCGATCAGGAGGACGCGATGGCGGCGGCCAGGGCGTCGAGTTCGTCGTCGTCGACGTCCGGCCGTTCGTCGATCAGCGCGTGGATCGGGCGGCCACCGTCGCCCTCGAACCGTGGAACGATGTGGACGTGAACGTGTGGCACCTCCTGACCGGCGAGTTCGCCGTTGTTGACGGCGACGGTCGTCGCGCTGGCGTCGACAGCCGACTCGACGCGCTCCGTCAGATCGCGGACCGCGGCGAAGAGGTCCGTCGCGAGGTCGGCGGGCAGGTCGTTGATCCGTTCGTGGTGGCTTTTGGGGATGACAAGCGTGTGTCCGCGGGCGAGCGGATTCGCGTCCAGAAAGGCCATCACGGTCTCGTCCTCGTAGACCGAGTGGTTAGGGATCTCCCCATCGACGATCGAACAGAAGATGCAGTCGGTCATGAGCGCTGGTACTGTGTCCACGCTAAAGAAACTACACGGCTGTCGTCACCACGAGACCCGCCGCTGGACGCCGACGACGAGGCCGAACAGGCCGACGCCGAGTCCGAACAGCACGACGGCCGCCGCGAACGTCAAGGCGGGTTGGCCGTTCGTCATCCCCTGAAGGAGGAGTACCCCGACCCCGGTTTCGGCGACGAACCACTCCGCGACGACGACGGCCGCGAGGCTACGGACGATAGAGAGTTTGACGCCCGCGAACAGCGCGGGCACCGCGTGTCTGAACCGCAGCGCCAGTCGGTGACCGGGGGCGGCGTCGACCAGTTCCAGCAGGTCGGCGTGTGCTGCGGGCATCCGGCGCAGCCCCGCCGCCGTGCCGACGGCAACCGGGAACACCGCCGCGACGGCCACGAGGACGACTGCGGCCTCGAAGGAGATGCGGACCCACACGAGCAACAACGGGACGAGCGCGAGGTCGGGAACGGCACGGAATCCGACCAGCGTCCCCTCGACGGTCGAACGGATCCGCGGAACGAGCGCCGTCGCGGTGCCGACCGTCAGTCCGGTCGCCGCACCCACACTCCAGCCGACGCCGAACTTCGCCAGCGTCTCGACGCTCGTGGTGAGAAACAGGTCCGGAAACCGGGCGAGCGTCGTCGCCACGCCCACCGGTGACGGGAGCAGGGCCGTCGTTCCGGCGGCGACCTGCCACCCTCCGAGAACGAGGGCGGCGGCCGCGATCCCCGACGTGCCACGGATCGCGACGGACGCCGTCCCCAGGACGCCGGTCGCTTCGAGCAGGTCGCCCTCCCCGGTGGCGTCGCCCCGGAGGCGTCGTTCGACGGCCGCCACCCCGGCGAACAGCGCCATGCCCAACGCCGCGAGAACGAGGACGTACGCGAACAGCAGCGCGGTGTCGAACCGTTTGGCCGTCGAGAGGAGTTGGTGGCCGATCCCCCGTTCGGCGGCGAGGAACTCCGCGAGGATGACCCCCTGGACGGCGACGGGCGTGGCGAGTTTCAGCCCCGTCACGAGCGTGGGGACGGCGTTGGGGACCCGGACGTAGAGCACGCGCCGCCAGCGCGGAACGCCGATCGATCGGAGTAAGGCGAGTTGCCCCGCGGGCACCGACCGGAGGCCGTCGAGCGTCGCGACCGTCACGGGGAAGAAGGTGAGGAGGGCAGCGATAAGCGTCCTGGTCAGCAGCGTCGCGTCGAACAGCAGGATCAACAGCGGCGCGAACACCACGACTGGGACGACCTGGACCGCGAGGAGGACGGGCGCGCCGACCAATCTGATCGGCCGGGAGACGGTGAGAACGAGCGCGAGCAGGACGCCGACGCCCGTCCCGACGCCCCAGCCGAGACCCACCTCGTAGCCCGTGTAGACGACGTGGGGGGCCATCTCGGGAGCGTGGCGGACGAGCGTCCTGCCCACCGTCGCCGGAGAGGGGAGCAGGAGCGACGGCACGTCGGTGGCGACGGTCAGGCCGTGCCAGCACAGGAGGACGACCGCGGCGACGAAGCCGGACGCTGCCCGTCGCCCGAGCGTGGGACGCGGAAGTCGGGCGACACGACCGACGACCGAACGCGGGTCCGACACGGCTCAGAGTTCGTAGTCGATCGAGACCTGCGAGGCGTAGGTCCCCACGTACGGATCGGCCGTATCGAGGTACTCGTTGGTCCACGCGTCGGCGACGGCGACCTGTTCGGAGAGGAAGTCGGCCGCGACGAGGGCGTCGACGACCGTCTGCCACGCGTCGTCGGACTGCCACCCCCACCCGTGTTCGCGCACGGCGTCGGTGAGGATCAGTCGCTTTGCGGTGTACTCGATTTTCGTCACGCCGAGGTCGTAGGAGGCCTCCAGCCGGGGACGGGCCGCGACGAGCAGGTCCATCGCCCCCTCTGGATCGTTCGACGCCCACGCCCACCCGCGGGCGGTGGCCCGGAGGTACGCCCGCAGGGTCTCCGGGTTCGACTCGGCGAACGCGGGGCTGGCGACGACCGACCGCCCGACCGTTGGGATGTAGTCGGCGATCCACAGCATCGCGGCGTCGTGGCCCTCCCGGTCGAGCGAGATGCCGTCGGGGAACGCGCCGAGTGCGGCGTTGGCGTCGCCCGACAGCACCGAGGAGGTCAACCCGCCCCACCCGACTTCGAGAAAGGAGACGTCCCCGAGGACGCCCGCGTCCGTCAGGATGGTTTTCAGAAGCGCGAGGTTCGAGGCGGCCGGGGGCACTGCGACCGTCTTCCCCGCCAGCGACTCGGGGCCGTCGAGTTGCCCACCGAGGGCGTCGGCCGTGGTGTACACCACGCTGTTTGGGCCCTGCTGGGCGGCGGCGTAGGCCCGGAGCGGGACGCCCTCGTCGAGGGTGCCGAGAGTCGCGGCGGCGCTGGAAAGCCCCAGTGGATACTTCTCTAGTCCTACCTGCTTCGCCGTCGAGGCCCCGCCCTTGCCGGAGACGAGGTCGACGGTCAGCCCTTCGGCCTCGTAGAACCCTCGGGACGTGGCGACGAAGTGGCCGGCGTGGGTGGCGTTTGCCTTCCAGTCCAGCAGCACCTGGATCGAGGAACGCTCCGGCGTCGCCGTCGCCGTCGGCTCGGCCGTTGCTCCCCCGCCGGTATCGCCCGGACCGCCGAGACAGCCCGCGGCACCGCCCGTGACCGCCGCACCGAGGGCGCCGAGCACGCGTCGTCGTGAGGGTGTAAACGTCGTCATGCGTACCAACTCGCGACCGCGTGACCGGCCCGACGCCGGCCGTGTGTGTCCGTGTCACATAGTTCGACGGCGACGTAAAAAGTGTTTCGCGGGATGGTTTTTATTGTAGGGGTGTGCGTCGACGCCGTGGTCCCGGAGGACCGTCGCCAACGCCCGACGATACCCGTTCCGGTCGTAGCCGAGCCGCGACCGCCACACGTCGGCGTAGGAGGGATGCAGGAGGGCGACGACCGTCGTTTCCAGGGTCGGGCACGCGACCGGGTCGAGCACGCGGTCGACGAACCTGTCGAGGTCACGGCCCTCGGCGGCGAAAAGCGACGCCGTGGCGTGTTTCCCGGTCGAGAGAACCACCGCGGGATCGACGTGATCGAGTTCCGCCCGGAGATGCGTCCGGCAGTTCGACCGCTCGGCGTCCGTGGGTTCGCGGTTCGACCCGTCGCCCCCCGCGGGGAGGCACTTCACCGCGTTCGTGTAGAAGGCGTCGTCGACGCCGACGCTCGCGAGCAGCGCTCGGACGCGACGCCCGGAGTGTCGCGAGATGTAGGCCAGCCCCGACCGGTTGCCGCCAGGCCAGTCGGCGGCGTTGGGGTCGCCCGCGGCGGGCGCCTCGCCGACGACCATCACCGCGGCGTCGGCGGGGCCGTTCCCCCACGCGATCCGGTCGCGCGACGCCACGAGGGCGGGACAGCGCCGACAGTCGGGGGCGAGGACGAGGGCGTCGTCGGGGGCGGGCGGGTCGGACGTGTGGTCCGGCACGGATTACAGCGCGCCGGCGACCGCGGGGGCGACGGAGACGGCCGTCACGTCGCGTTCGATGGTGTCGGTGGCGTAGACCGCCTCGACGCCGGCGCGTTCGAGTTTCGTCCGCGCCGACCGGGCGAACAGCGGGTGGACGCAGGCCACGTACACCGCGGCTGCCCCCCGGTCGTTCAGGACGGCGATGGACTCGCTCATGGTCGACCCGGTTGCGACGATGTCATCGACGACGACAACGTCCCGGCCCTCGACGGCGGCGTCGCTCGGCGTGATCTCCACGTCCGTCCCCGAGTGGCGGACCTTCTCGAAGTAGTCGACGTCGCCGCGGCCGTAGGCGTCGCGGACCGATTCGGCGAGGGCGACGGCGCCCGCGTCGGGCGAGAGAAAGAGCGGGGCCGTCAGGTCGGCGGGCAGTGGCGTCGCGAGGCGGCCGGCGGCCCGAACCACGTCGCAGGGCACGTCGAAGAAGTCCGTGACCGACGCCTCGTGGGGGTCGACGAGGACGACCCGGTCGGTCCCCGTCGAGACGGCCCGGGCGACGGCGCGGGCCGACACCGGCTGGCCGGGTTCGAACGCGCGTTCCTGTCGCCCGTAGCCCATGTAGGGGAGGACGGTCACCACCTCGTCGACGCCCGCCTCGCGGACGGCGTCCTGTAACTGCAGGAGTTCGACGTGTGCGGCGTCGCTGGTCGTCGCGGCGACGACCACCGCCCGGTCGGCGTCGGCGGGACCGTCGACCGACGCCATCCGTTCGCCGTCCGGGAACCGCTCGTAGCGGACCGCGGCGAGCGACTGCTCCGTCTCGGTGGCCAGCGCGGCACCGAGTGCCTGTGACTCCGATCCGGGAACGATCATACGAGGGGGTCGACGGCCGCCCCGAAAACCGTTTCCGTTACTGGATCGCCAGGCGCGACACCCCGGTCACGCCCAGTTCGCGCGTCCGCCAGCCGTCGCCCGCGTCGGCGAGGAGCGTCCCCGTCGCCGTCACCGCCACCGTCGCCGCGTCAGTGAACCCCACGTCGACGACGTCGGTCGCGGGCGTCTCGACCGCCGACCACTCGCCCGCCGCCTCGCGAACGACGACGCCGGATCCGTCGGCGGCAGCGGCCCGGTCGCCGTCTGCGGCGCTCACGGCCACGAACGCGCCGTCGCGTTCTGCCATCCAGCCGTTGCCCAGGCGGTAGAGCCCCGACGCGGTCGCCGCGAGCGGTGTCCCCCGGCCGTGGACGTCGGTCACGTCCCCGAGACCGACGTCGCGTAGGCCGTCGTCGACGACCCGGTGGACGCCGTCGGCCGTGGCGATCAGCCCCCCGTCGACCGCACGGGGGTCGTCGACGGTGCCCAGGGTCGTCCACCCGCCGTCGAGGCGGGCCACTCGGCCGTCCGGCCCGGCGGCGAGCGCGGCACCCGCGTCGTCGAACCCCACGGCGACCGCGGGGCCGAAGCCGGCCGGTTCGTAGCTCCCGACGAGGACGTCCTCGCTCGTGGCGACGACGCGCCGATTCTCGGTCGTGGCCACGTCCCGGACGGGCGCCCGGTGATCGAGTCCGAACTCGCCGACGAGGTCGGCCGAGAGCGACACGGCGACCACCCCCTGTTCGGCGGCGATCAGCACCTCCGCGGCGCCCGTCCGGTCGGCGTAGACGCGCTTCTCGTCGATGGTCAGGTCGTGGGCCATACCCCCACTCCGTGGTCGGTGGTGAAAAACGGTGGTGGGCGGCGATCAGTCGTCGTCCGCCATCGCGCCCTCGGACACCCGCCGCACGTGCTCGGTGAAGTTGTCGAACAGTCGTTTGGTTCGGCAGGCGGCGGCGTAGTTGTCGTCGTCGATCCCGTCGATGACGGCTGCGAGGCGCTCCTCCGGGAGGTCCTTCCCGCGGGTAACCGTCTCGGCGGTGTCCCGGTCGTACTCGGGGTGGAACTGCACACCCCAGCAGTCCCCGCGGCGGAACGCCTGTACCCCGCGGCCGTTCCCGGCGAGACGCGTCGCTCCGGGCGGGAGGTCGACCACCCGATCGGAGTGAGTCTCGAAGGCGACCAGCGGGTCGTCGAGGCCGGCAAAGAGTGGATCTTCCTCGCGGTCGATCTCCCGGTAGCCGATCTCGATGTCGTCCATCGCCTCGACGCGTCCCCCGAGGGCCGCGGCGAGCGCCTGGTGGCCATAACAGACCCCGAGGATCGGCAGGCCGCGGTCGGCGGCCCGTTCGATCCAGGTCAGCAGGTCGGCGATCCAGGGCTCGTCCCAGTAGACCGAGGCGCGCGAGCCAGTCACGACGGCGCCGTCGTAGTCGAACCCAGGAGGGAGGTCGCCGGCGGTCACGTCGAACTCGGCGAGGTCGGCGTCGAGTTCCCGACGGAAGTTGCGTCGGGTGTGGTCGGCGCCGTGCGAGGCGTCGAGCAGTACGAGGCGGAGGCGGCGCATCGTCGGACGCAAGGGGGCCGGGACGGTTGGCCCTTACGCTTCGAAGAGTCCGAACAGCCGATCGTTCACGGCCGCGGGACGCTCGATACCGATCAGGTGACCGCCGTCGAGGCCGACGAACTCCCCGCGTGGCAACCCCTCGGCGAGGCGCCGGCCGCGAGCGATCGGCCAGACGACGTCGTCGCGCCCGTGGATCACCAGCGCGGGGACGTCGATCTCGTAGAGCCGATCCGAGACGTCGAACGCCTCGACGGCGGCGACCTGCGCCGCCCAGGCCTCGCGGGTGGCGTCCTCAGCGGCACGCCAGTCGACGATCCGCCCGATCGCGTCGGGATGGTCGTCCAGAAAGTCCCGCGTGAAGGCGGCCGCGAGCGACGACTCCAGGGCGTCGGGGTCCGAGGGAGAACCGAACAGCGGGTCGAGCGTCAGGCCGGCACCGACGGGGGCGGTGCCGAGGAGGGCGAGCGACCGCGGCCGCGAGGAGATGCGCGCGAGTTCGAGCGCGACCATTCCCCCGAGGCCGGCGCCGACGACGTGGACCCGTCGGCGTCCGTGTGCCTCGAGGACGGACTGGACGTCGGCGACGAGATCGTCGACGGCGTAGGGCCCGGGCGGGGCGTCCGAGCGCCCGGTACCCCGGAGGTCTGTCACCAGCGTCTCGAAGGGGCCCGTCAGTCCGGCGTGTTGCCAGCCCCACTGCCAGGCGCCGTACCCCGCCTCACCGAGGCAGACGACCGTCCCGCCGTCGGGGTCGCCGTCGGCCTCGTAGTACAGCGACACCGAACCGTTGGACGCGGTGGGCATGGACGGGCCTACGCCGGGGAGATACTTAGGATACGCGAGCCAAAAACAGCGAGAGGCCGAGCGCGATGGCCGCGATCCCGACGGCAAGCAGCCCACCGCCGACGGCGAGCGACGTGACGTTGATCGGGTTCGTCCCGGTGACGAGGGCCGTTGGCGACGCTCGCTGCAAGACCGAACCGCCGGGGATCGAGACGGTCACGAGCGCCAGTACCCCCGCGGCGAGTAGCCCGTACACCGACAGCGCGGAGACTCTCGGAGCGCGCGACGATTTCACGGGGGAACTGTCCGCGCAATGGTATATGAACGCTCGCCCGTAGATCTCGCGATTGATAGTCGGGTCCGGTCAGGCGTTCCGGATTGCCCGGAGCACGTCGGGGGCGTCGTCGAGCGCGTCGTCGAGTGCGTCGACGTCGGGGCCGCCGCCCTGTGCGAAGTCCGGCGGGCCGCCGCCACCGCCGCCGACACGGGCAGCCAGACGGCCGACGACCTCGCCGGCGTTCAGATCGACGTCGTCGGGGACGCCCACGACGAACTGGGCGCTCCCGCCGGCGGCACTCCCCAGGACGGCCACCGCGCCCTCGTCGACGATCGCGTTCGCGGTGGCGCGCAACTCGTCGGCGTCGGCGTCCATCCGCCGGATCACGGCCGAGACGCCGCCGACGTCGACGGCGTCCGCGTCGGTCGCCGCCGCCCGCACCTCCGCGAGTTCCTCCTTGAGCCGATCGATCTGCTTGCCCCGCTCTTTCCACTCCTCGAAGAAGCGGTCTGCCGTCTCGGGCACGTCCTCGGGGGAGACGTCGAGGACGTCCGCGGCATCGTAGAGGGCGTCCTCGGTCCGCTGGGTCGCCTCGATGGCGGCCTCGCCGGCCGCGAAGACGATCCGTTCGACGCCGTCCTGGATCGGCTCGGTTGTGATCACCTTGATCGCGCCGATGTCACCCGTCCGCGAGACGTGTGTTCCCGCACACGCCTGGACGTCCCCGTCGACGTGGATGAGCCGGATCTGCTGGCCCGGCGGGACCCCACCCTGATAGAGGTCGAACCCGTGTTCGGCCTCCGCCTCGTGGCGGTCGGGCCACTCCTGGGTGACCGGCAGGTTGCCGGTCACGATTTCGTTGGCGACGCGTTCGATATCCTTGACCTCATCGCGGGTGATGCGCCGGAAGTGACGGACGTCGAGCCGCGACCGGTCGGTCCCTTTCTGGGCGCCGGCCTGGCGGACGTGGTCGCCGAGCACCTGCCGGGCGGCGTGTCCGACGACGTGGGTCGCGGTGTGATGACGCATCAGGCTGAACCGTCGGTCGGCGTCGATCCGGCCCGTGACGAACTCGCCCTTGCCGGGGTTACCGGTCGTCCGGTGGAGGATCACGCCGTCGCGACGCGTCACGCCGGTTACCTCGACCGTCGTCTCGTCCGTCGAGAGAACGCCCGTATCGGCCGGCTGCCCCCCTCCCTCGGGGTAGAACATCGTCTGATCGAGCACCACGTCGTAGCCATCCTCGCGCTCGAACACGTCGAGGACGACCGCCTCGAACTCGATTCGCTCCGGATCGTCGTAGAAGAGTCGTTCGGTCTCGGGGAGGTCGGCCAGTCGGTCGTCACGCTTCGACGCGGTCTCCGGGCTGCCGCCGCCCTCGTGACGGGCGGCGACCAGCCCGTAGAAGTCGTCGGGCACGTCGACCGTGGCGCCGTGTTCGCGGGCGATGTCCGCGACCATGTCCGGCTGGATGCCGTGGGAGTCGTAGAGTTCGATCAGCGTCTCCCGGGGGATCGGCTCGTCGCGGTCGGCGTACTCCTCGGCGATGCTCTCGACTTTCCGGCTGCCGCGTTCGAGCGTCTCGCGGTACTTGCGCTCCTCGGTCCGCACCATGTCGCGGACCGTATCGCGGTTGGTGTAGCCCAGCCGCTCGGCCTGCATGTCGACGAGTTCGTCGAGCGGCGCGTCGATGCCGAGGCCGTCGACGAGGCGTTTGGTCCGCCGAAGTACCATCCGTGCGAGATAGCCCGTGCCGACGTTCGAGGGAACGATGCCGTCGCCGAGCATGTACGCGAGCGTCCGGCAGTGGTCGGCGATGGCGTAGACGTCCTCCATCGGTTCCAGCAGGGCGGTGAGTTCGGCGGCGTCGACGCCGAGTTCCTCGGCCACCTCGGCGCGGGCCGACGCGAGGTCCTCGACCTCGTCGACGTCGAGATAGCCCGAGAGGCGGGCGGCCTCGCGGATCAGCGCCCGCTCCTCGTCCGTATGTTCGATCCCCGCGTGCTCGGTCAGGAAGTCGATCATCTCCGGATACACCGCCTCGTACACCGTCGGCGTCCCCTGACTCATCCACGTCCACCGCTCCAGCCCGTAGCCCGTGTCGACGATGTACGTGTCCATCGGGCTGTAGCGGTTGCCGTCTTTCATCTCGTACTCGCCGTCGGGGTCCTGCTCCATCGACATGAACACGAGCGTGGCGAGTTCGAGGCCGCGATAGATCACCTCGAAGGCCGGCCCGGCGTTGCCGCCGCCGACCCACGGGTCCTCGATGTAGGTGATCTCCGCGGGGTCGACACCCATCGACTCGAAGAACCGATCGCAGTAGGCGACCGTCTCGTCTTTCCAGTACACCTCGCCCTCGTAGGCGTAGTCGTCCTCGGCGTCCTCGCGGACGTTGAACGCGTGGTGGGCCATCATCTCGAAGGCCATCGTGTGCCGGCCGGTCTTGCCGACGTTGTCGATGTCCTGCATCCGGATGCAGGGCTGGCTGATCGTCAAGGGGTTGGCCGGCGGCGGCGTCTCGCCGGACGTGACCAGCGGCTGGAAGTCGTAGATCGACGCCTGCGTCAGGAGGACGTCGTCGCGCCAGCGGTTCGCCGCCACGGGGTAGGGATCGATGCGCTCGTGGCCGTTGTCCTCGAAAAAGGAGAGGAACGCCTCGCGCATCTCTTCGAGCGTGTACGCCTCGTCGAACCCGGGACTACCGATGAAGTCGTAGTCGTCACAGGGTGGCTCGCCACAGGTGTCGCGGTCCACCCGCGCCCAGAAGTGTACGCCACACGAGGCACACTCCTGTCGTGTGAACCCCTCCTCCTCGAAGTACTCGAGGCGGTAGGCGTCTTCGAGTTCGCTCATTACACCCTCCTTGGCCCGTCTCGGCCTAAAACAGTTCCGGGAACGCGTCTCCGGCCCGTCAGCGGCGGTGCGGCCCCGCTACGACTCCTCCAGCGCCAGCGCCGCCAGCATCGCCTCCAACTGCACTCGCTCGTTGGCGCCCTCGGTGATCCGGTAGTCGGCCTCGCCCAGTCGCTCCATCAACTGGACCGTCCGCCGGTCGCCGAGGTCGAACTCCCACGCCGACCGGTGGAGTTGATCGATCACGTCGCCGCCCGCCATGCCCGAGTCCACGAGGAGCGTCTCCAGCGTCGACCGCGCACGCGGGAAATCTCCCTCGATCGCGGCCTCGACCATCGATTCGATCTCCTCGGGGCGGGCGGTGCTGGTGACGGTGTAGACGGCCTCCTCGTCGACCACCTCGCCGGTCGTCGCCGCCGCCTGCAGCGTGTTGATCGCCCGTCGCATGTCGCCGCCGGCCGCGTAGACCAGCGCGTCGATGCCGGCGTCGGTCACCTCGATCCCCTCCGCCTCGGCGATCTCGCGGGCCTGTGCTTCGATCGCGTCGTCCGGCAGCGGCGAGAACCGGAAGACCGCACACCGTGACTGAATCGGGTCGATGATCCGACTGGAGTAGTTACACGAGAGGATAAAGCGGGTGTTGTCCGCGAACTGCTCCATCGTGCGACGAAGTGCTGACTGGGCGTCGGAGGTGTTGTGCGTCAGTATTCCGTTAGCGAGCATGAAGTTCGGCGTCCCCTCCATGCTGATGTTGTAGGCTTCTCCGCGGTGGCTGTGTTCGATACGGCTGATTCCGACGGTTGGGACCGATTGCAGGCCCCCGTCCGACAGGACGGCCGGATCGAACTCGGACCGTTCGTAGTGTTCGTGGTGGGGGAGATCCCCGTCGCCGACGACGACGAACGTGTATTCGTCGCCGTAGGTTTCGAGGAACTCTTCGACCTTCTCCGTCTGCCCCCACAGTTCGGCGACCCCTTTGACCTCGATGACCGTATCGTCGACCAAGAAGTCGGGATGGTACACCGATTCGGACAGTTCGAACGCCGGCTCGTACTCGTAGTCGATATTCGCGTCCTGTAACGCTGTTCCGACTTCGTACTCCCAATCCGACCGAACGAGGTGACCGAGTTCGTCGCTATGTCTGACGTTTCCTCCCGTGGGATCGTGTCCCTGTAATGCGTCCGAGACCTTCCGTGCAACCTCGGGATCGCGCATGGGATTGTTGTCGCCACGGATATCACAGACCGGGTAATCGCAGTTCTCGACGCTCTTTTCGATGACCGCTGCCTTTTCCTCGTCGCTGAGACTCGCCCACCACTCGGACGAAGCCTCCCCGATCTCGTCTTTGACCCGTTCGGGATCGGCGTCGACGACCCACTCCTCCCACGAGGTTCCGGACCGCATCTCGCTTATCGTTTCGCGGACTCGCGCGACCGTCTCGTCGTCCATCTCCCAGACGTGGGTCCCGTGGAACGCTCCACCGTAGTTCGGGTTGTTCTCGCCAGCGAACCGCCCGTCAGAGAGTTTCTCGACGATCTTCTGACGCCGTTCGTCCGACCACGTCGTCCCGTGCATCGGGTTCCGTTCGCCGCTCATATCCCGGCTGTGTCCCTCGTCCTTGCAGTCGACGGAGCAGAACCGCCCGGCCGTCCAAGCATCACAGATTTCGCACCGCGACACGCCGATGTCGTCTTTGAAATCCGCGATCTCGTCTCCCGGGGACAGGTCACGCAACTCTTTTTCCACGAGTTGTCCCTCTTCGTCAACTACGAAGAATGGGTGGCTCAAACTCGCTAGGATCGTCCGACCGTCCTCTAGTTCCATCTCGAAGAAGTCCGCGACGCCCGAATCGACGAGTTTTCCGCTGTCGGACTGGATCACGTTCGTCTCGAAATCGACCGATGGAATCGGTTCTCCCTCCTCGCTCACCTCCTCTATCGGCTTCACTTCGGGTTTCGACGGATACCCGGTAACCACCTCAGTCCCCGGCGGCACGCACAACGAGTCCGCCTCGTCGAGGAATATAACTCGGTAGTCGAACCCACCGAAAGAAGACCGCGCGAAGTTCTTGATTCGGTCGCGCACCACGTCGATGCCGCGCTGGTCCGAGGCGTTGAGTTCGAGGAAGTTCCCCCGCCAGTCCTCGCCGTACACCTCGCGGGCGATGGCCGTGGCGCAGGTGGTGTTGTGCATCACCGTCGGCACGCTACCGGCGACGTAGTTGCGAGTTCCGGGGACGGTGAGGTCGTAGACTCGCTGCGGTTCGTCGACACGCTCGACCGATTCGACTTCGTCGAAGTAGAGGTCGGCGTCCGTGAGCGTGTGTAACGTCGTGAGTGCGTCGAGCACTTCGTCGGACAGCATTCCAGCCGCGACGGATCGGAGACGATCCGCGACGGTTCGGAACCGTGTCAACGACCCGAGGTCGTTGCCACCGTCGAGGAGGCTCTGTACGTCCGTCCCACGCATCTCGGTTCCCTCGGCAACGTGGGCGTACGGAACGCCTAGCACCTCGATCCCGTCCGCAAGCTTCGTTCGAACGTGATCTATGTCGACGTCAGCACCGATCCCGTCGAGGCGATCAAGGAGTTCTATCGTGCGCTCGCTTCCGGGCGTCCGCCGTCCGTCCGCATATTCCAGGAGCCGGTCGGGCCGGACGCCGACCTGTTCTGTGAGCGTTCGACGCATCTCGATGGGCTCCAGTTCGCCTCGTGTGCGGAGCCATTCCGCAGGGATCGCCACGGTTGTGTCGAGGTCGGCGGCGAGTTCGTCGATCCGTTCGAGCGTCCGCTGTGCGTCTTCGAGACGCCCCGTGGCAGCGTCGACGAGATCGTCCACACGGTCGAGATACCGCTCGCGGCCGGGCGACTCGGGATTCAGGCTCTCCGGAACGTGGTCGCCTTTCGTCAGGTAGAGCGGCTCACAGAGCGTGTCGACTGCCGTCTGTGTCGGTACCGTGTCGTCGTTCGGGTTCGAGTCGCGGGCGACGTTGTCCGCGAGTCGTTCGGCCTTTCGGTCGATCGTGAAGCCGATCTCGTCGGCGAACCGTTCGAGATGGTCGGAGCTGGAGACGTACAGGGTGTGGTACTCCCGTTCGGTTCCCGACCCGTTCGTCGGCGTCTTCCGCTCGCGCTTGCGTCTGCTCGGGATTCCGAATCCCGAAAGCAAGTACGAGAGGAGCGTGACGAGGCGTTCGTTCTTCTGTGTCAGTTCGATCACCCCGCCGTCAGTAACGTGTGCCTCGGCGTCGAAAACGGCCCGGAGGAACGCCGCTCGACTCGACCCGTCGGCGCGTACGAGCGCGGAGCCGACACCGTCCGTCCCGCCCATGGCGTCGAAACAGGATTCGAGGAAGTGGGTCAGCGTCCGGGTATTGATCTCCCGGTACGGAACGCCGTCCTGTATCCCCTGCCGCGGCTCGACGCCGAACGCCGACTCGGCCGCCGTCTCGAATCGGTCGAGCAATCCGTCGTCGGTGTTGTAGAACTTCACCCGCCCGCCGTCTATTCGAGCCTCGCTCACGGCCAATCCGACGAACGACGCCAGCGTCGGTGTGAGTTCCCACGGCGGCGTTATCGGAGCGGATCGCTGGTTGTTGCGGTTGACGTACTGGACGGCAGTGACGTGGTTCCGTAGCTCGTCGTGAGAAACGTCGATGTCACGGAGATACGACAGCGAGCAGACGGTACTCGGTTCGTCGAGGGATACGTCCAGCGTCCGGCGATACGACTGCACCGTCTTCTTCGGGGTGCCGGCGGCGTCGGCGATGGTGTCGTCCGACTCTCCCCGTCTGAATCCAGCAACGGCGCGCTTCTTTATGCCGACGTAGCTCTCCTCGGCCGGGATGTCGTGTTGGGCGGCGAACGCCTCGGTGACGTGAACGAACGTCCGGTCGCCGTCCATCGCGTCGATCCAGTTCAGCCGATCCGTTCCCTGCGGAAGTGGGGACCGTCGCGGGCGGACCACGCGTGTACCGGCGTCGAGGTCACCGGCAGGAAGCCACTCCAGTCCGTCGTGACCGATAGTCAACAGTCTGTGTTCCGGCGTCACGGTCAACTCGTTACCGTCACGGGTCGTGACACGAACGAGGTCGTCCGTCGTTTTCCCGAAGACGTGCGACGGCGCCATGAACTCGAATGAACCACGTTCGTCGAACGTCAACACTTCTAGGTCGTCGTCCGGAGGGGCGAACCCGTCCACGTCGTCGACGATCTCCCCGATCCGTTCGACCCCGCGATTCGTCAGAACCGGCGTCTCGCCGGTTACGCACTTGCCGATGCCGGCCGGTCCCGAAAACAGGAGGTGCGGCAGGTCCTCCTGTGCGATGTAGCTTTGCAGTCGGTCGACGATGTCGTCCTGTCCTTTCACGTCCGCCAGGGTCTGCGGGCGGTACTTCTCGATCCAGATCTCCCGCCCCGCCGCCGACCCCTCGGTATCGCTCATACCGTATCGAAGGGGGCGGTCGCCACATAAACTGAGTGGAACCCGAAGGTTCAGGGCGGTCGGCCGACTCCCCTCGACCATGCCGACGGTTCGTGTCGAGGTGGTGGGCGAGGGGAGCCGACGGCTGGATCTCGACGCCGACGCCACCTACGGCGATCTGCTCGTGGCCCTCTCCTTTAGCCCTCACGAGGCGGCCGTCCTCGTCGACGACGCTCCCGTCCCCGAGGACCGCCCGGTCGACTTCGCGGCCGACGAGGTGCGTGTCCTCAGACTGGTGAAGGGGGGGACGAACGCGGACGAGGGATCGGCGACCACGGTGGACGACCGCGTGCGGGTCCGCCCGGCCGCCGCCGACGACCACCTCGACGTGATGCGCGTCGTCGACGGCGCGATGCTGACGGCCGACGCCGAACGGGTGCGGGACCGCATCGACGCGGGGACGGTCCTCGTGGCGACCGTCGAGGGCCGGGTCGTCGGCGCCCTCGTTCGGGAGGGCGACCGGATCACCGCGGTGGCGACCCGCCGGCGGTGGCGGGGGCGGGGCGTCGGCACAGCGCTCGTCTCGGCGGCCGCCGAAGGCCGGGAGCGTCTCGTCGCCGCGTTCGACCCCGGCCTGCGTCCGTTCTACGAGTCGCTGGGGTTCGAGACAGAACCGATGGGGGACGGCGACCGCCTCCGCGGGCGCTTAGAGCGGTAGCCACCGTCGGGCCGCGACCCCCACCTCGTCGGCCCAGTAGAGCAGCGCGACGGTGAACAGGAAGACGACGGTCGAGAGGTCCCACGCGAGGCCGGTCAGCGCCGACCCGAACAGCGTCGTCGCGCCGAGCAGTGGCAACAGGAGGGAGAAGGCACAGCCCACACAGGAGAACAGCCCCAGCACACCGGAGAGCACCGCCCCGGTCGCATCGAGCAGGCGGGCGTAGACGAGGTAGGACATGGCGACGTAGCCGACCACCTTGAACGGGATGATCGACAGCCGGACCCGGGGCGTCCCGTAGACGAGGATCGGCCCCAGCCCCGGGATGTTCCAGTGGACCGAGGCGACCGCGCCGCCGGCGAGTGGACCGCCGATCCCGAGTTGGAGGGTGCCCCCGGCCACCAGCAAGAGAAACAGGTAGCCCGCCGACAGGGCAGCCGCGACGCTCCACTGTCGGCGGTCGACGGCGGGCGTCCGGATCCGGAGCATGGCCCACACGCCGACGTTGATCCAGGCGAACGGGTAGACGACGTACCGGGGTTCGGTGATGACGACGTCGGTGACGGCGAGGTAGGCGGTGACGAGGGCGAGTTCGGCCGCGACGACCAGGAGCCACCAGCGGACGGCGGCCATCTCGGACGCGAGCAGCCGGCGAACCCGCGAGAGGGGTCCGTAGGCGCCGCTCACGCGTCGATCACCCGCGGATCGGTGTCGGGTGCGTCCATATCCGGCCTCGGGGGCGAAGGAATATGGAAATGTCGACTTCGCCGACGGTCACACGAGCGCCGCCACCAGTTCCCGGCCCTCCTCGAGGATGGCGTCCACCCGGTCGCGGCTCTCGGCCTCGGCGTAGACCCGCATCTTGGGTTCGGTCCCGCTCGGGCGCACGAGCAGCCAGGAGCCGTCCGCACACAGGAGTTTGAATCCGTCGAGGGTGACGACGTCCTCGACGGGTCGCCCGGCGACGGCGTCGGGGATGGCGTCGCCGAGGGCGTCGATGACGGCCGCCTTCCGGTCGTCCGGGCAGTCGACGCTCACCTTGTCGGCGACGACGTCGCCGTGGGTGTCGAGTAGTCGATCGACCCGGTCGTCGAGCGGATCGGTGGCCGCGACGTCCGCCGCGAGCAACGCCATCAACACGCCGTCCTTCTCGGGGACGTGGCCGCGGATGGAGAAGCCGCCGGACTCCTCGCCGCCGATCAGGGCGTCGTGTTCCACCATGGCCTCGGCGACCCACTTGAACCCGACCGCCGTCTCGATCACCTCCTCGCCGTGGGCGGCCGCGATCCGGTCGATCAGGAAGGTCGTCGAGACGGTGCGGACCGCGGGCCCCGAATCGGCGGCGAGAAGCGCGTCGTAGATGGCGGCGAAAAAGCGGTTCTCGTCGAGAAAGCCCCGCTCGGGCGTGACGACCGCGAGGCGGTCGGCGTCGCCGTCGTTCGCGATCCCGAGGTCGGCGTCGCCCTCGACCACGAGGTCGACGAGGCCCTCAAGATGCTCTGCGCTCGGTTCGGGGGGGATGCCGCCGAAGGAGGTGTCCCGCTCACAGCGGCGGCGGATCACGGTCGCCCCCGCGGATTCGAGGAGGGCGTCCGTCACGCCACGGCCGCTGCCGTGCATCGCGTCGTACGCGACCGTCAGCCCCGACAGGTCGGCGTCGAGCAGTTCGCGGGCGTGGGCGGCGTGGGCGTCGACGAGCGGCGCGCGCTCGACCGATCCCCGCGGCCCCTCGGCCCGCGGGGCGGCGAGGCGGGCCTCGATGGCGTCGGTGACGTCGGGCAGCGCGGGGGCGCCGTCCCCGGGGATGAACTTCACGCCGTTGTACGCCGGGGGGTTGTGGGAGGCGGTGACCATCAGCGCCCCGGCGAGCCCCCGGTCCACGACCGACCACGCGATCACGGGGGTCGGACAGTCGCGCTCGGGGAGGACGGCGTCGAACCCGTTGGCGGTGAGTACGTCGGCCAGCGACTCGGCAAAGCCCTCGGAGGTCGCGCGGGCGTCGTACCCGACGGCGACCGGGGCGTCCGCTCCCTCGTCGTCGAGGTAGTCCGCGACTGCCTGGCCGACCACGCGCACCCGCTCGTCGGTGAAGGTGTCGAGGCGGGCGCGCCACCCGTCGGTGCCGAAGGAAATGGCGTCCATACGTTGCCCTCCGGCGGCGGTGGCAAAAAGGTGGGCGTCGCCCGAGCGGTGGACGAACGTCCACGCTCACGCCCCGGGCGGTCACTCGGCGTCCACGCCGGCGACCAGTCGCTCTTTGCCCTGCCGGGAGAGGGACTTGATCTCGTGTTCGCGGGACATCGCCGCCGACCGCGTGCCGTAGGACTCGACGTGAACGAGGTCCACCGGCGTCCGACCGCGGGTGTACTTCGCGCCCTCGCCGGCGTCGTGTTCGGCCACACGGCGCTCCACGTCGGTCGTGTAGCCCGTGTAGTACGTGCCGTCGGCACACTCGAGGACGTAGACGTAGTGCATGTCGTAGGCCACGCCGGCCGCGTGTATAAGCGCCGACGGTCGATCGTGGCCGTCGACGGCCGGGTGGGATGCGTGGAAGGTGGCTTCGCGTGGTGGTCGAACGTCGCTGCAGTGGTTACGCGTTTGGGGTGCGTTGTCTGGAGGCTTCGGCGATACCAGCGTTGGCCGAGCAGCTCGGACAAGCCAGGATCCGCCCACTCGCGTCGGCGAACACCCGCGCGAAGCGCTCCGAGACGTGTGACCCACAGTGATCGCAGCGTGCCATGATTGAACCGGCTACAGCGGGTGCCGGTAACTTGGGTTGGGCGCACACGCCTAAATGCTCACGCGCGCGCACGTGAAAATCATACGTGCGTCCAGGAATATTCGCGTCCGGTGTCGTGATGGGCTATTTTACGCCGATCCCCCGTCGCGGGCGGCGGCGACAGCCCGGGCGATCAGTCCCGCCTGCGCTCCCGCGGTGAAGCCGTCGTCGATGTTGACCGTCGAGAGGACGGTACAGGACTGGAGCGTGCTCGCTAGTGCCGACTCGCCCTCGCCACCGAAGCCGTAGCCCGTCGACACCGGTAGGCCGATCACCGGCGTGTCGACGAGGCCGGCGACCACCGTCGGGAGCGCCCCTTCGCGACCGGCGGCGACGACGGCCACGTCCGCTCCACGCAGCGTGTCGAGGTGGTCGACGATCCGACCCAGATGGGCGACGCCCACGTCGTCGACGCGGTCGACCGTCGCGCCGACGGCACGGACGAGCGTCGCTGCCTCCCCGGCGACTGCTGCGTCGGAGGTGCCCGCGGTGACGACGGCCACCGTCGCGTCGAGGGCCGGCGCCTCGAACCCCGGCGCCTCGACGACGAGCGTCCGGGCGCGTTCGTCGTGGTCGACGCTCGCCTCCGTCGGTAGGCCGTCCGTGATGGCCGCGACGTGGGCGTCGTCGGCACGGGTGACGATGACTCGTCCCGTCGTCTCCAGCGCGGCGTCGGCCATCGACGCCACCTCGTCTGGCGTCTTGCCGTCCGCGAGCACCGCCTCGGGGATCCCCCGGCGGCGCTCGCGGGCGGCGTCGAACCGGCCAGCGTCGGTCGTGGCGTACCCGGCGAGTCGGGCTTCCGCCTCGGCCGGCGACAACTCTCCCGCCGCCACCGCATCCAGAACCTCGCGCATACCCGCCGTCCGCCCGTGAGCTACTCGTAGGTGTCGGTTTCCGGCCCGAGTATTTATATAGTTGGGACGAAATGCGCGAGAACCGGTTCTGTGACGGTACGTGCGGCCGATTTGGGAAATCTTATTAATAAGGGTGGGTATGTACTGCTCGTATGGCAGACCTCATCGTCAAAGCCGCCGTCAAGGAAGCGCTCCAGGACAAAAACGTCGCTTCGGACTTCTACGATGCTCTCGACGAGGAAGTCGAGGAACTGCTCGCGGACGCCGCCCGGCGTGCCGAGCAGAACGACCGAAAGACCGTCCAGCCGCGCGACCTGTAAGTCGGTCCACCGCCCGACCGTTTCGGATTTTTTCGGATCTCCGCCGATCAGCGACGGGTTCGTCCGCCCGTCAGGGCGTCCGCACGCGAACGCCGTCAGCGTGGCCGACGTGTACTTCGTCGGCGAGGCCGACGAACAGGCCGTGTTCGACGACGCCCGGCACCGCCGCGAGGTCGGTCGCGAGCGCCGCGGGCGCGGTCACGGACCCGAAATCACAGTCGAAGACGAGGTTGCCGTTCTCGGTCACCACTGGTCCGTCCTTCCGCTCGGCGGCCCGGAGCGTCGGCTCCCCACCAAGGTCGCGGAGCGCCCGCCGGACGGTCACCCGGGCGTCCGGCAACACCTCGATCGGCACCGGTCGACCGAGGGTCCCTGCCTCCTTCGACGGATCGACGACGACGACGCACCGCTCCGCCGCCGCCGCAATGACCTTCTCGCGGGCGTGGGCGGCGCCACCGCCTTTGATCAGATCGAGGTCGTCGCTCACCTGATCGGCGCCGTCGATGGCGACGTCGATCCGCTCGACTCCGGCGAGGTCGACGTGTGGAATCCCGACCTCGCGGGCCAGGTCGCGGGAGGCGTAGGAGGTGGCGACGCCCCGTACGTCGAGACCGGCATCGGCCGCCCGACCCAGCGCCCGGATGGCGTGGGCCGCGGTGCTTCCCGTCCCGAGGCCGACGACGTCGCCGTCGGTCACCAGATCCGCGGCGTGTTCCCCCGCACGACGCTTCGCCGCGTCGGATCCACCCGGCGTCTTCATGCTCACGGCTGGGCGGGCATCGGGCAAAAACGCCGCGGTCCGAGACACGCGAGGGTGCCGGGCACGATCACGAACGCCGGCGAACGCCGTGCCGGCGGCCGTCCCCTGTGAACAAAGCCTTTACCGGCGCCGGCGCGTACCGGAGGACAATGGTACTCGACAATCTCGGGAGTTCCCTCCGCGGCACCCTCTCGAAACTCCAGGGGAAGTCCCGGCTCGACGAGGACGACGTCCAGGAGGTCGTCAAGGAGATCCAGCGCTCCTTGCTCCAGGCGGACGTCGACGTCACCCTCGTGATGGACCTCTCGGAGTCGATCGAGACGCGTGCACTGGAGGAGGACCCCCCCGGTGGAACGAGCGCGCGGGATCACGTCCTGAAGATCGTCTACGAGGAACTCGTCGACCTGATCGGCGAGTCGACCGACCTGCCGCTGGAGTCCCAGACGATCCTGCTCGCCGGCCTTCAGGGGTCCGGCAAGACGACCTCCGCGGCGAAGATGGCGTGGTGGTTTTCGAAGAAGGGACTCCGCCCGGCGGTCATCCAGACCGACACCTTCCGGCCCGGCGCCTACGATCAGGCCGAGCAGATGGCCGATCGCGCCGAGGTCGAGTTCTACGGTGACCCCGACGGCGACGATCCCGTGCAGATCGCCCGCGACGGACTGGAGGCGACCAGCGACGCCGACGTCCACATCGTCGACACGGCGGGTCGACACGCTCTCGAAGACGATCTGATCGCCGAAATCGAGGAGATCGAGTCGGCCGTCGACCCCGACCGCTCGCTACTGGTCCTCGACGCCGCCATCGGCCAGGGCGCGAAAGAGCAGGCCCGACAGTTCGGCGACTCCATCGGCATCGACGGCGTCGTCATCACGAAACTCGACGGCACCGCCAAGGGGGGCGGCGCCCTCACCGCCGTCAACGAGACGGACTCCTCCATCGCCTTCCTCGGCACCGGGGAGACGGTCCAAGACATCGAGCGCTTCGAGCCCAACGGCTTCATCTCCCGGCTGCTCGGGATGGGCGACCTCAAACAGCTCTCGGAGCGCGTCGAACGCGCGATGGCCGAGACGGGGACCGAAGAGGACGACTGGGACCCCGAGGACATCATGGAGGGGTCGTTCACGCTCAAGGACATGCAAAAACAGATGGAGGCGATGAACAACATGGGGCCGCTGGATCAGGTGATGGACATGATCCCCGGGATGGGCGGCGGGCTGATGGACCAGTTGCCCGACGACGCGATGGACGTGACCCAGGATCGGATGCGGACGTTCGACGTGGCGATGGACTCGATGACCGACGACGAACTGGAGAACCCACGGACCATCGGCCAGGAGCGCGTCGAACGCATCGCCCGCGGCGCCGGCGTCCCCGAGGAGTCCATCCGCGAACTCCTCGAACAGCACAAGATGATGGAGCGCACGATCAAGCAGTTCCAGGGGATGGGCGACGGCGACATGCAGCGGATGATGAAGAAACTCCAGCAGGGCGACGGCGGCGGCGGCATGGGTGGCATGGGCGGCATGGGTCCGTTCGGGTGACATCCTCCTCGCGGTAAACGGCGAGGCTTCCCCTGCATGGGGAATACCGGTCAGTCGTCGTCACCAGAACCTCCGGTTCTGGTTGGCTCACGAGACTGCGTCTCGTGAACGCTGGTAGAGGGTTCCGGCTCTTGGAACGCCGTGAGCGTCATCTGCGAGGGTGTCTCGCTCATCTCACGGTGTCGTTCGAGAGACGTACGTCTCTCGTGACCACGAGACGGCGAAGCCGTCTCGGTCGGAGCCGTGGCGGTGTCACAACCGCTCCCATCCCGAGGCGAGTCATCGCGTTCCGCCTTGTCAAGCGGGACGCTCTCTCCCCACGGGTCAACCCGTCGTGCGATATTCGCGGAAGCGTTGATGTCGGCCTGAAACGTCGAAACGTGACAGTCGTCGTGCGGACACCGGAACTCGGCTTGTGAATCCCGCCGACCGATGCGGTTGCACGAGTGGCACGTCTGTGAGGTGTACGCCGGATTCACGTACTCGACCGGGATGCCTGCGTCAGTCGCCTTGTCCTCGATGCGCCCTTGGAGTCGGGCGAACGCCCACGAGTGAAGCCGACGGTTCATGTACTTCCCGTAGTCGAGACGCTCACGGATGTACGTCAGATTCCCCATCACCAACACCGGGTTCTCAAACCGTTTGGCGTACTCGACGGCTTCCCGAGACGCCTTCTCCACGATGTCAGTGAGTGCGTTCTGGTAGTGCGAGAAGCGTTCTTCGATACGCCACTCCGAAGCGTCACGCTCTTGGAGGCGTTTCAGGGTTGTGTGCGTCTCTTTGCGGAGATGCTTCGCTCTGCTTCCGCTACACACGAACGGGTCAGTCGGAGAACCGTCCTTGAGGGCACAGCCCGTAACGAGGGCGGTTTCTCCGATGTCTAAGCCGATGTGCATGGCGTCACCGTCCGTCGCTGGTTCTTCGACCGGGTACTCGACGGTGACGTGCAGTACCCAGTTCTTCCGATGCTGTTGAAGCCGTATCTCGCCCGCCTTCGCGTCCTCCGATACCAGGTCGTGCCAGAGGTCTTCCTGTTCGGGGTTGATGCGGAGCGGTATCCAGAAGTTCGTTCCCCGACCGGGACGGGGAACCCACCACGTGAACTCGTAGTCGCGTTCCTCCGAGTGGTCGAACTTCGCGGCTTGGTTCGTGAGCCGTATCGGGTGTTCGTCGTCCAACTCTTTCGCGTTGTACGTCTTGCGGAGTTTCGGGACGTAGTTACAGAGGGCGGCTTTGGCCTGATACGGGAGGTCGTAGGGCGTCACGATGTCGCTCACCGCCGACATGGTACTCGCCCCGGAGTCGAACGCCGCTTGCAGACCGTCACGGTAGGTTTCGAGCAGGTCGTTGAGTTTCGACTGCTTGTGCGCGGTGGGGGGCGCGAACGTCGCCTGCAACGTTTTCGTGACGGTCGTGGACATCGCTACTGTTCCTCCACGTACTCCATGAGTACGTCGATGCTCACCTGCCCGGTGGTGGCGAGGAAGTACCCCGGTTGCCAGAACGCGCTGTCGAGCGCCTGTCGAACCTCGGGATTCTCGTCACGGATTTTGCGGGACGTGACGCCCTTGAGCGAGTTGATGAACTTGGTGAGGTCCGTGGTGGGCTTCGCCGTGAACAGGATGTGAACGTGGTCGGAACCGCCGTTGACGTTCTGGATGCTCACGCCGAAGTCCTCGGAGATGTCGCTGGCAATCTCACCGATGCGTTCGGCTATCTCGTCGGTGAGGATGTCCGCGCGGTACTTTGTGACGGTCACGAAGTGATATTGGAGTGCGTAGACCGTGTGCGACCCTTTTTCGAGGTTGTACTTCATTTGGCTGTACTGATTTCCACACACCCAATTCTAATAAATATTTGCCGTCGTGGGGTATTCGGCCTGCAACCGACGGTGGAACGTGAGGCAGTTGTCGGCTTCACGCCCGCTCTCAGGCGGGATTCTCGCCTTGAAGAAAGATAGGCCGGCCTCGACGGGGTGGTGTTTTTGTGGGTGACCGTTCGATACTGCTCCCGTGCCGTCCGGCCTCGCGTCCCGGCGTCCCCGCCTCGGATCGTTCGACGTCCTCGCACTGACGGCGCTGCTGTGGTTTCTGGCGAAGTTCCTCCGCTACGCCGTCCCGCCGCTGTTCGGCACCTTTCGAGGACTGTACGGCGTCTCCAACGCGGAACTCGGGGCGATGTTCTCGGCGCTCATGGGCGGCTACGCGCTCATGCAGTTCCCGTCCGGCGCCCTCGCCGACCGGATCGGGGCCGTCCGGGTGATCGTCGGCGGCGCAGTCGTCGCCGCGACCGCCACCCTCCTGCTGTTCGCCTCGACGACGTACGCCGTCCTCGTGGTCGCGGTGGTCGGCGTCGGCGTCGGCACCGGTGCCCACAAGACCGTCGCGATCACCCTCCTCACGGCCGTCTACAGCAACCGGACCGGGCGGGCGCTCGGGGTCGTCGACACCGTCGGCGAGTTCGGGGGCGTCCTCGCGCCCGCGGTCGTCGTCGCCGTCCTTGCGGCCGCGCTCCCGTGGCAGTCGATCTTTCTCGTCGCCGCCCTCGCCGGGCTCTGTCTCGCCGGGACGTTCGCGGTCCGCGTGCCGCGACGTCTGTCGGACCGCGCCGTGGGCACGCCGGACGACGGTGGAGTCCGCATCCGGTCGTCCCTCGCGGCCGTCGCCACCGGGCGCCTCGCCGCGTTCGTCGTCGTCACCGTCTGCTTCGCGTTCGCCGTCGGTGGTGTCACGGCGTTCCTCCCGCTGTTTCTGGAGCGTCGGCCGGGCATCGATACGCACCTCGCCGGCCTGCTGTACAGCGCCTTCTTCGTGGTCGCGGCGGTTCAGCCCCTCTCCGGCGAACTGGCCGATCGAGTCGGTCCCCTGCGCGTGATCGCCGGACTGCTCTGTCTCGGGGTCGCAGCGGTCGGCTGGCTGCTCGCGGCGGCCGGCCCCCTGGCCGTCGGCGCCGCGACGCTCGCGCTCGGGGTCGGCCTCCACGGGGTGCGCCCCGGTCGTGACGCGTACCTGATGACGGTCATCCCCGACGACGGCGCCGGTGGGACCCTCGGCGTCGTCCGCACGATCATGATGGGAGCGAGCGCCGTCGCCCCGGCCGCAGTCGGCTACCTCTCCGAGGCTGCGACGTTCGGCGTCGCCTTCGGGGTCCTGGCGGCGTCGCTCGCGGTTGCGGCCGCCGTGGTCGGCGTCCTCGCGGTCACGCGGTAGGCGGCAGTCCCCCCGACTTTTCATCCCGGCCCGCATTGACCACGACGATGACCGTCCGCGAGGTGGCCGTCGAGGCCTACCGCGAGGCACTTCCGGCGCTCGGCGCCAGCCTCGTCGGCGGATTGCTGGCCGGCCTCGTCCTCGGTGGGATGCGCTCGGACCTGCGCACCGTCGAGGGCTTGCTCGTTCTCGTCCCCGCCCTCCTCGCCACCCGCGGTAACGTGTACGGGTCACTCGGCGCACGCCTGGCGACCGGTCTCCACCAGGGGTTGATCGAGCCCCGGATCCGCGCCGGCGACCGGCGCCTCCGGGCGGCCGCGGCCGCCGCCCTCGCCAACGGCCTCTTCACCTCGCTTTTCGCCGCGGCTGCCGCCTTCGTCATCCTCTCGGCGCTCGGTATGCCCGTCGCCCCGGTCGGGCGTCTCCTCGGCATCGCCCTCGTCGCCGGCCTCCTCTCGGGGACCACGCTCGTCGCCGTCGTCGTCACCGTCGTCTTCGCCGGCTACCGTCGCGGCTACAACCCGGACACGCTCGTCGGGCCACTCGTCACGACGACGGGCGACGTCTTCGGGGTCCTCTTTCTCCTGATCGCGGTCCGAACCGTCGCGCTCGTGCTGGGGGGGATCTGAGTGTCGACCCCGTGGAGCGTCCGTGCCATTTCGCGGGCCATGCTCCCCGTACTCCTTCTCCTGACGCTCGTCGAACTCGGTAGCGGGCTCGTCCTCGGCAGTTTCGAGTCGACGCTCCTCCGGTATCCCTCTCTGCTCGTCCTGATCCCGGTCACCATCGGCACCGCGGGGAACCTGGGAAGCGTCCTCGCGGCCCGTCTCTCGACCGCCTTCCACCTCGGGACGCTCTCCTTTGCCCCCGACGACGAGACGCTCGCGGGCAACGCCGTCGCCACCGTCGCCCTCGCGGCCTCCATCTTCCCGCTCGTCGGTCTCGGCGCGTGGGGACTGAGCGCGCTCACCGGGTCGACCGCCCTCTCGCCGTGGACCGTCCTCGCCGTCTCGATCACCAGCGGCCTCTCGCTCGCCGTCCTCGCCGTCGTCGTCACCGTCGTCGCCACCTACGCCGCCTACCGCTTCGAACTGGATCCCGACGACGTGGTGATCCCCGTGGTCACCAACACTTGCGACGTCCTCGGGGTAGTGCTGCTTTACCTCTCGGTCCTGCTATTCGTCTAGCACCCGCACCGTCCGCTCGCGCGGGCCATCACACTCGACGAACAGGACGGACTGCCACCGGCCGAGTGCGAGGTCGCCGCCGGCGACCGGAACCGTCTCCGACGGTCCCAGCAACAGCGCCCGCAGGTGCGAGTCGGCGTTGCCGTCGAGTTCGTCGTGGGCCCACCCGTCGTCCGGCACGAGATCCGCCAGGACGGTCCGCACGTCCGAGAGCAGGCGCGGTTCGGCCTCGTTGATCGTGACGCCGGCGGTGGTGTGTTCGACGAAGACGGTGACGGTTCCGTCCGTGCCCGCCGGGACTGCGGCGGCGACCCGATCGGTCACGTCCACAACGTCGAGGCGTGTGTCGGTCGAGACGGTGAACTCCATGGTCGTCGCTCGGGTGGCCGACCGAAAAACGCTCCTCATTGCTACTCGACACCGTGGAGCAAGCTATTCGGTACCACGCCGCGTACGACCGTCCATGGTCGACAGCCGCGACTACGAGTTCGAGGGAGACCGTCCAGACGTCGATCCGGACGCACGCGTCAGCCGCGAGGCGACGCTCGTCGGCGACGTGCGCGTCGGCGCCGACGCCAGCGTCTGGCCCGGCGTGGTGCTCCGGGGGGACGTCGCCCCGGTCGAGGTCGGTCGGGAGTCACACGTCGGCGACAACGCCGTCCTGCACGCCTCGACGGTCGGCGACCGGGTGATGGTGGGCCACGGCGCCATCCTCAACGAGTCCGCCGTCGGCGACGGGTCGCTCGTCGGCTTCAACACGACGATCAACGCCGACGTGACCGTCGGCGACCGCTGCATCGTGGCCTCCGGGACCGTCGTTCCGGAAGCCTACGACATCCCCGCCCGCTCGTTCGTTCGCGGCGTGCCCGCGACGGCGACGCCGTTGGCGGAGACGAGCATCGACGCCGACGCCATCTTCGAGGAGTACAGCACCGGCGGCTACACCGACCTGGCCGCACGCCACACTGACCTGTTCTGATCGGTTGGCCGTCCTCGGTCGAGGGCGCGACGTGGTCACTCGTCCGGTCGAATCGGCCGGCCGTCCTCGGTCGGGGGCGCGACGTGGTCGACGAACGTCTCCACGTCGGGGTCGTGGACCGTCACCTGCACCTCGATGTCGCCGAGTTCGTCGGGGTTGCCGACGGCGAAGTTGATCACGCCCTCGAGGGCCGCTTGCTTTTTCAGTGCGAACCCGAAGCCGTCCTCCGTCGCCTCGGCGAAGAATCGCTTACGGGCGGTGTCGAGGATCTCCTGGTCGTGCAGGCGCTCGGCGAACCGCTCCATCGAGTGGGTCTCGCCGACCAACTGCCCCGGCTCCTCCCGGATCTCGGCGGTGGGAAACAGGTTCCGAATCGCGTCGGCGACGCGGTCGGTCACCTCCGTGTCGCGGACGGGTGCGACCACCCGCACGTCGACCCGGTGGATCATCGCTCCACCTCCACGCCGAGCAGGTCGCGAACCCGGGCGTGGAACGACGTCAGCGATCCCGTGTTCTCGACGGTCACGTCGGCCCGGTCCATCACCTCGTCCATCCCGAAGCCGAGTTCGCGTTCCTCGCGCTCGCGGAGGGCCTCGCGGTCGACGTCGGAGTCGTCGCGCTCGCGGTCGGAGAGGCGACTCACCCGGGTCTCGAACGGCGCCTCGACGCTCACGAGGACGAAGTCGTCGCCGAACGCCGCCTCGAAGCGATCCGCCTCGACCGGCGAACGGAGGCCGTCGACGAGGACCGTCTCCGCCTCGTCGAGTGCGTCCTCGATCAACGGGAGCGACCGCTCGGCGATGGCTGCCTCGCCCTCCTCCTCGCGGAGTGCCGTCGCCACGTCGCCGTGGTGTTCGCCCGGATCGAGTCCCCGCTCCCGACACGCCCGTCGGATCACGTCGCCCATGGTGACGACCGGGATGCCCGCCTCGTGTGCGACCGCGGCGGCTTCGCCCTTGCCGCTCCCCGGAAGCCCCACGGTGCCGAGTACCTTCATCGACCTCTCGTACCCGCCTCGTGGCCTTATACTCTGCCGTGTCGTCCCGTCGAGCGCGAGGTTCTTCGCTGTCCGGCGCCTTCCGTCGCTATGGCTCAGCGTTCCCCCTCACCCGTGCCCTCTGGTTCGTCGTCGTCGGGTGGATCGGCTGGCTCTGTGCGAACGTCGCCAGCGCTCTCGCCGTCACCGTCGTCGGCCTGCCCCTCGCGATTCCGATGTTCGATCGCCTCCCGCTTGTCACGTCGCTGTATCGGTTCGACGGCTAAGCCGAACGGTTTTTTGACTCCGCTACCCTCGTCGCCGACGAGGGCACGTAGCTCAGTCCGGATAGAGCGTCGGACTTCTAACTCCGCGCGGTCGCGTGCGGGGGAAGCCATCCGACGGTCGTGGGTTCAAATCCCATCGTGCCCGTACAGCAACACTCGGTTGCCTCCTTCAGCGTGAAAACACGCTTCAGGAGTACTACCGCGTCAATTCTCGCGGTTCTCATTCCCTCCGTCACGCTCTCAATCTGGAGTTCGTTCAACGGCTGAACGCCCCCCTTCGCCTGCTGTCGATTTCTATACTCGGCTCCGGCTGTCAGCGGGGAACTCCACCCACCCATCTACCGACCCACCGGAAACGAACCGGAGTGGGGTCCATGCGGCCCCCGGCGGTTCGTTTCGGTGCATCGACCGGCGGAGCATCCGCCGGGAGCGAGGAAAAGGGAGCGAGGCTCGTCGACGAGCGAGCGACCTTTCGGAGCGACGCGAGGAGATCGGCGTCGGGCGCTAACCGACGCCGACCGAGTGACCGACCGGAAGCGGCCCCCCTTCCATGGGGGGCCGACCCGGAAGTCCGAGCGCACGCTCTCGACCGAAGGGAGAGAGCCAGCGAGGTTGCGGTGCTGGTGCGGGGGCGGTCGTGGTGAGCGATCCAACTTCCGTAACTGGACCACACGCCCCAGACTGGGAGTCGCGCTCTCGGCCTTCCAAGAATAACTGTAAACCAGACTCAAACGAGTCTGAAACCTCCGAAGAACGCATATCCGGTCGCTACTGGTGGCGTCGAAAAAACGAGACTGTCGACGAACTACTCGACACACTCCCCCAGCGGTCGACTCGACCGGCCGCGGTTCGTGAGAAGACAAAATTGCGCGAGGACTGCGTCCGAGATCGCGCTGACGGTGGGCATCGATCTAAACCGATGAGTGCAGTTATCCGCGAATTTCTGAGTTGGTACAACGACTACCGCCACGCTCACCTGGTGTTCAACGACCCCGACGGCAATACTGTTCGCTCAAAGATGGAAAATTCACACCAACCCAGCTATGGGAATCGATACTACGCTCGCTTCAAGGCTCTCGAACGGCAGGTCATTCAGGAATACGATAATCCTCACTCCTGCATCCTAACGTTCTCCGGATCACACAAGAACGCCAACGGTGATTGGCGCTGTCCCGTCGACCACCTTCGCGACGTGATCGACACGTGGCGTCCCGAGCGCGGCGGTGGTGTCTATCATCAGCTCCGTCAATCACTTGACGGCATGGAATGGGAGTATTGCGTCGGTGTCGAACACAATTCGAAGGGTTACGGGCACGTACACGTCGGTGTATTCGTCGACGGTGAAGTTGCTGAATCAGATTTTCACAACGTCATTGACGAACATCTCCGCCTCTGCGATATTGCGCACCGTGATGCTCACAACTACTACCATCCTGATTCCGAGAAGAAGCCAATTTCTGTGCGGCGTATCGATCCGAGCCTCGATCCCGAGGACTACGATGGTTCGAGCGATGTTGTCGGCAACGTCGCATCATATCTTGCTGAGTACATCGGTGCTGCCGCCGATTCGGAGTTATTCGACCGATCTCCCCAGGAACTCTATTTTCGTGCCGCTTGCTGGGCATCTGGAACCCAGCGCGTTCGCTTCTCGACCGGTGCTAACGAGATGATTCGCCACGATCGTGATGAATCACGCCGTGTTGAGACGATGGGGCCAGTAAACCATGGCTGGAAACCCGACGCAACCGCAGAAAAAATCGCTGAAGCCGCGAACCATCCTGACCGCTCGGCTACCGAGTGGCTAGAAGAACCGGACGAAGGATGCTGGACCCTACAGGGAATCGGTCGGGTCGACGATGAGGGTGAGACTACGTTCGAAATCGAACAATCAACGGTCCAGTATCGGGAGATTCACGGTGCGGAGTCTCTTGATCCACCGAAAAAGTTGCCACCTACGCGTCCGATACCAGAGTCAACTGATACATCGTTAGTGGAGTACCATTGATACCTATATTTCCCCGAGATTCGGCCAATCTGCATGATTACAGGCTTCGTACGGGAAGGGTTAGTCTAGTATCAGTATTATTATGATATAGTCGGCATTCTGTCTTCAAGGTATCTGTTGCTTATAAGAATCAATAGAGGCGACATGATTTTTATTCAGGGCTGAATTGTATGGCAATATGGCAATAGAAATTATTGTTGATATCGTAACTCCGCTTTCTCTTGTCGCACTTGTTTACCAGCTCTGGCAGAGAAAAAAGCAATTTACTACTGAATTTGAGGATAATTTCACTGACCAATACCGGGACGTTGCTATCGAGATACCAGTAGACGCCTTATTAGATGACTCTGATGGAGACGGATATCGAGGCGATCTCAAACAATATTATAGATATGTCGATCTAACAAACGAACAAATATTTCTGAGAAAAGAAGGAAGAATAAGCAAATCGACTTGGGAGAATTGGCGGAAAGGAATCGAGTCTCATTTGGATCGGGATGATTTCCGGAGGGCTTGGCAAGAGATCAGATCAAGAGACCCCGATAGTTTTAAAGAATTACAGAAATTTGAAAATAAGGAATTTCCCGATGATCCCCGGCGTTGGGATCACTCATACCGAGCCTTTCTGGAAGCTTGGTGGTATTCAATCTGGAACCGAGGTGGTTGATTGCGATGGTAACTCAAAATTCTGTTCTGCTGCGGAACCCAAATATAATATAGATTGTAAAGTATTGACGTTATGATTGCATGGACTCTATTGATTTGCCCTCCAGTGAAGAGATTCTGCACCCTGATTCACTCCCGCCGGTAGATTCTAATAATATTTCAAATGAACTGAATTTTCTCTCTTCACTCTCTGGATATTCCTCCGATAATATAGTGTATGTACTGAGATGTAGACAGATGGAGCCTGATTCAAAAATTATTTCACGAGCTGAGTTACTTTATGATGATGTTGATACTTACAAGCAACATTATTATCCAAATTGGGTTGATCATGCTCTTGAATCTGAGCTTCTCTTGTATGTTGGGTGGACTAATGATGTTCAAAGGCGGATAACGGACCATTTAACTGGTGAAGGTGCTGTTTTCACAGAAATATTCCCTCCTATAGGGATAGTGAAATTATACCCTGCAGACACATCCAGAGAGGCTAAGCGAATGGAATCACAGGTTGCTTCTCAATTATCTGATGCTGTATCCGGTCGCGGCACAATTGAGTTCGACGATGATGAACCCTATTCCTTTGCCGACTTTATTTCAGAAGTTGAGTCTTCAAATCCTCCGCCTCAATTGGTATCTGAAACCGCATATGTCTATTCACTATAGATCAGATCCCCGTTCTGCAGGTGATTGATTCAGTTCATCACGTTCTACTTTCGACAGTTCTATCTCTATTTTTTCATATTCGTCATATTTCCCCAGATTAGAGTCATGAAAACCTCTATCTGAACATTGTTCATATACTACTTTGCTGATTGACCCATTTTCAGGTATTTTCAGGGTCAGTATCATTCGCACTTTTGCACCTGGATCAATTAGAACTGCTCCAGAAAACCATCCTGGTGGAAGTTCGTCATCGGAAAAGCGATGATCCTTAAGTCCACTGTACATATTTCCGTCTTCGCCAACAAACTGGATATATTTGTCATTATATTCCCAAGTTCCATCACTCAAATTCTCAACAGCTACACAAAGAAACTTCTCATCAACAGGGCCCTCCACATGGTGGATCAATTTTCCTAAATCAATCTGTATAATTCCCAGTATATCTATTCTTATATAATCTCCGCGCTCGGAAGCGACGACATTTTTCATATTATTTCAGTTAGTGACATATCCGAAATATCTATCGGAACTTCAATACTTCTTTTTCAGAGAGCTTCCTCTGCTAGCAAATAAAATCGCCGAGACGGATTTTGAACTGATGAATGTATTGAACCTATTTATTCGCATCTTCTATGTTTTTGACTTCTTCAGGAGAACAGATTTTGGTTACAACCCAATCGTCAGGTGGTGAGTGCTCCCCCTCAATGTGCTCTGCCTTGATATTTTGTCGCATTCTTGCGTACCCTTCATCGGTCAGTGTGTAATGACCGCGTTCGACTTTCTCAACAATATTTCCTGCCTCAAGTGTATTCAGTCGCCGTGAAACCGAACTTCGCGGTCTGTCCAAATTCTTCGCGATTAGTGATGGTGTGAAGATCAAGCCTCGGCCCAGTAGTATGCAGATCTCTCGATCAAGATCAGTGATCCAATCGGGCGGATCAAGCTCCTCGTAGTCATAATCTTCTGTATTCCATGTAACTCCGTATTTTTCATACACCTCATAATCATCTGGCTTCGGTTGCTCGTCAGGGTCAGTCATACCTGTAGGCACGACACTCTGATGCTAAAAGAGTGTCGCCAATCAAAGGCGGTTCAATAGAACGTTACTAATTACACGAAACAACTAAGTGCCGTTGCTATGATGGAGAGTATGTCACGGAACACTGCGGAGCGTGACCCCGTCCAAAGAGACACGCTCCGCGTCACGCCGTGGCATCCAAGGTGGATGCATGAATCAGTACGCAAGCCCAACTCGTAAGATTGCTGGAATCGCAGCACAACGACTATCGATCCGGTGTAGTCACTCGATTTTCCCCGGTTCGGTGGTGGCTCGATGAGCGATCTCGAACCAATCCCGCCGGAGCAGGCCGTGAAGATGTTTCACGATGCCATGCTCGACGAACACGCCGAGTCGACACGCCGTAGCGAAAAACACCGACTCCGCGCTTTCCTCCAATTCTGTGATGAACAGGGAATCGAGGATTTGACCGAACTCTCCGGGCGCGACCTGTACCTATACCGTACGTGGCGACGAGACGGTCAGGGAGACGGCCGTGAATCAATAAAGAAAGTCACCCTCAAGGGTCAATTGGCTACTCTCCGGCGATTTCTCCGATTTGCCGCCGACATAGACGCCGTGCAAGCGAAGCTCTACGAACAGGTTACCTTGCCGACGATGACGAGCGGCGAGGACGTTTCGGAATCAACCCTTTCGGCTGACCGCGCCATCGGGATTCTGAAATACCTCGAACGTGCCCAACCGGGCTCTCGTGATCACATCATCGTCCTTCTCCTCTGGAAAACCGGTGCTCGAACCGGGGCGGTCCGTGGTCTCGATCTCCGTGATCTCGATCTAGATGGCACACACCCGCGAGTCAACGGCCCGGCGATTCACTTCGTCCACCGCCCCGAGACTGGAACGCCGCTGAAGAATCAGACGAAAGGAACTCGGTGGAATCGGATCAGCGAATCAACGGCCCGCTACCTTCAGGATTACATCGACTACCACCGGCACGACGTGACCGACGACCACGGCCGAAACCCATTGATAACAACTGAATACGGCCGTCCCGCGGGCAATACGCTACGGAAATCGCTCTACCGAGTGACCCGACCCTGCTGGCGTGGCGAGGAGTGCCCACATGATCGTGACCTGGAACACTGCGACGCGACGCATCTCGATCACGCCAGCAAATGTCCGTCGGCTCGCTCACCCCACGATCTCCGTAGCGGGCGCGTGACGTACTACCGACGCGAGGACGTTCCCCGCCGAGTCGTCAAAGATCGACTCAACGCCAGCGAGGATATCCTCGACCGGCACTACGACCGGCGTTCGGATCGAGAACAGGCAGAACAGCGTAGCGACCACCTCCCTGACCTATGATTTCACAATTCGATACTAAACGGGTCTCGAACTCCGGTATAGCGGGACCCCATCGTGCCCGCTATCTGCGAACGTCAGTGAGCAGTAGCGGCTACTGGGATTTGAATCAGGGAGCGGCTTCGCCGCGACCGTGGTTCAAATCCCATCGTGCCCGCTCACTCGTTTCACTCGTTCGCAGCCACGATGTAGCCCCGCTCGCTCACTGCGTTCACTCGTGGGACTCCCATCGTGCCCGTGGCAGTACCAAAACATCAGAACTTGGCCGCAGAGATGGTTTATTTCGACGTTTCGAATGCGAGAGCCGTCGAACTCGGATCCCGTATTTCCGAACGGAGTCCATCTATTTCGAAAAACTGACCAACGCAGCCACGACCCCGTTCAATCGAACCCGTAGCGCTTGTGTGCCTCGTCGATGTCCACGATCTCGATCACGCGGACTTCCTCGTCCGCTTCGAGTACGTCATAGAACGCGGTGTGAGTCCGCCCGATATGCAGACGATAGAGTTCCTGTCCCTCGATCACTAGCTTCTCTTTGTCACCGGATCCTGAATCCGGTCTCGAATACGGATCGTCCGCCAACTTCCGGAGATTGTCCGTCACGATGCGTGTGCTCTTCTCGTCTAGCGCGGCGACGTACTCACGGGCTTCCTCCGCGAGGAGAACCTCATAGCTCATCGAGCGCCGTCAGTTCGTCAGTGTCTGCTTCACGGACCTCCGTCGCTCGTTCGACGAGTTGTCGACGCTGGTGTTCCTGGATCAGTTCCCCAAGCAGGTCGTCGTACGTCTCGCCCGCCCCCTTGAGCTCGTTCAGTTCTTTCCACCGCTCCTCCGTGACCGGGATTCGTTTGCTGGCGTTGGACATGCGTGCTGACACCTCTGTTCAATCCTTACAACGCTTACAGCCAAAAGGTTTCGGTGGACGAACTGCGTTCGCTACTATCGGGGTTGCATGTCCCCAAAGAACCGGATTCCATCGTACCCGCTCACTCGTGTCACTCGTTCGCGGCCACGATGTAGCCCCGCTCGCTCACTGCGTTCACTCGCGGGACTCCCATCGTACCCGTGACCGCACGGCCGAACGCCCCGGGGATTCGAGTCAGATGCGACCCTCGTGACCTCGCGAATCGTCGTCTCCTCGCCGTTCCGATCGAGAACGGGCCGCACAGCGCTGCGGTCTCCTCCCCCGGTTCGACCGTCGAACGATCCACCGAATCCCGGGTCGAGCGAACGACCGGGCCAAAATCATCGGATCGTCTTCAGGTATTTGTGTGTACGGGACGTACGCAGGGCGGATAACGATGATCAATCCGACCGACTCACTCGGCGTACTACTCCAGACACAGGGCGAAGTGGTCTCACAGATACAGAACGACGTGTTGCTCAGTTCGTCGCTCTGGGTCAACATCGCTCTGGCGGGATTCGCCGCCCTGTTGTTCGCGTACATGGGGCGAAACGTCTCCGCGGGCCGTCCCCGCCTCATCTGGGCGGCGACGCTCATGATCCCACTCGTCTCGATTTCGAGTTACCTCGGGCTGCTCTCGGGGTTGACCGTCGGCTTCGTCGAGATGCCTGCGGGCCACGCGTTGGCCGGCGAGGAGGTGATGAGTCAGTGGGGTCGATATCTCACGTGGGCGCTGTCGACGCCGCTGATCCTGCTCGCGTTGGGACTGCTCGCCGACGTCGACGCCGGGAGTCTGTTCGCGGTCATCGCGGCGGACGTCGGGATGTGTCTGACTGGTCTCGCTGCGGCGCTGGTCACCTCGTCGTACCTGTCCCGCTGGCTGTTCTACGCGATCAGCTGTGCCTTCTTCGTCGTCGTCCTGTACGCCCTGCTGGTCGAGTGGCCGCAGTCGGCCGCGTCGGCCGGAACGGGCGATATCTTCGGGACGCTTCGGGCACTCACCGTCGTGCTGTGGCTCGGCTATCCGATCATCTGGGCCGTCGGGGTCGAGGGCTTCGCACTCGTACAGTCCGTCGGACTCACCTCGTGGGGCTACTCCGCGCTGGACGTCCTGGCGAAGTACGTGTTCTCGTTCCTGCTGTTGCGGTGGGTCGCCGCCAACGAATCGACCGTCTCCGTCTCCGGTGGCGTCGGGGCCTTCGCCGACGACTGACGGGAGTTCGGCGGCGTCCCGCCGACCCCGTTCACACTCCGTCGACCAGATACGACCCCAGATACCCGCCGAGCGCGCTCAGCCCGACGGTGTAGGCCACGGCGACCGCGCCGCCGACGAGGACGACGAGTAGGCCGCCGATTCCGAGCGCCGACCCGCCGTGCAGGCCGAAGGCGAAGAAGCCGAGAAAGAAGACCGCGAGGAGGCCAAAGAGGACGAGCGGTATCGCAGCGAGCAGTCCCGAGATTGCGCCGACCCGGAGTCCCGCGTTCGCGTCGGCCTCGTTCAGGTAGGCGGCGACGCCGCCGCCGAGGACGGGCGAGAAGGGGATAAACGAGAGGACGACGGTGACGACGGCGCCGAGCAACGCGTGGAGGGTCGAGTCGGAGACCATACGCTCACCTGTCACGCACGGGGCAAATACCTTCGGCTCACGCCTCGGGTACCATCGACAGCGTGCGCGTGTACCGGCGGATCGTGTTCCCGTCGGCGTCCTTGAGGAGGACCTGGAACTGTTTCTGGCCGGTCACCGTCGTCAGTTGTCCCTCGTGGATGTCGAACTCGAACGGGGGCTGGCGGTCGACGGCGATCCGATCCCCGCCGCTTTGCACGACCACGTGGTCGATCCCCGCCGACTCCGTCAGATGGCAGTGAACGTGCGCCTCACCCCCGGCCGACGACTGCGTGCAGAGGAGGTCCGGGTTGATGTCGGCGCTCGTCCCGTCGAGCGACGACTGAAAGTCGAAGGTGACCGGTGCCACGGGGAGGGTGCCGAGGACGACCACGGCGACGAGAAAGAGGGCGAGCCCACCGGTCGGGAGATGCCGGCCGAGGGCCGTCTTCGTGTCGTTGCTCCCACCGCCCCGCCGCCAGCGGAGCGCGAGCGGGATGACGAGAAAGTGATGGACGGGACCGTACAGGATCAGGAGGAAGCCGTAGGCCATCGGATACGTGAGCCAGGTCCACCCCCGTTGATAGGAGAGCAACAGGTTCGACGCGGACCACAGGAAGAAGCCCAAAAAGACGAGCGCGCCACTCTTGAGGAATCGCCAACTGAGCGAGTTGGCGTAGTACACCGACCGTAACGTCCGCCAGGCGTCCCGAAGGCTTCCGGCGAGCCACGCCGACGGCGACCGAACGGTTTCGTCGCTCATCACCTGTCAGTGCGGACCGCAGCCGCAGGGGTGTTGTGACGAACGTGTTCGGATGGGACTCAGCCCGTTACCCGCACCCGGAGTCGGTCGTATGCCCGCACCGCCCGACCCACCCAGTTCGGCGCCGGCGCGGCACGGACGTCCCCGAGGCTCGGTCGGGCGATCCAGAGGCCGACGAACGCCACGACCGTCCCCGTGGCGGCGACGGTCCCGGTCACCAGCGGCCGTCCGGCGACGACGCCGTCCACTCCCCACGCGACGAACGTGACCGTGAGCAGGACGTTCGAGGTAAAAAACGCCCGCACCGCGTGTGATTCGCCGCCGCCGCCGGCGAACGTCCGGTAGGCGAACAGAAAGAGGGGAACGCCGCCGACGAAACTCCCGGCGTAGGCGGGGCCGGCGACGGGGACGAGGGCGGCCGCGACGGCGACGGTCCCGACCGCCGACGTCCAGACGGCGCGGCGCACGCGGTCGACGGGGGCGACCGCCGGGAGCGTCGCGACCCCCGCGGCGGCGAACTCGTCGCGGTAGACGACCGCCAGCGCCCACGCGTGGGCCGGGGTCCAGACGAACACCAGCGTCGCCATGGCGACCGCCGGCACCGCGAGCGGGCGCACGGCAGTCCAGCCGGCGAGGACCGGAAAGGAGCCGGCGGAGCCGCCGAGGACGACGCCGAGCCAGTGCTGTCGCTTCAACAGGACGGTGTAGAGGCCGACGTACGCGGCGACGCCGAGCCACATGTACGCCACCGAAACCGGAGCCAGCGCCCACAGGCCGATCCCCGTCGCGGCGACGAGGAGGCCGACGCCGAACGCCAGCGCCAGCCGGGAGTCGAGCCGCCCCTGTGCGAGCGGTCGACCCGCCGTCCGGTCCATGATCGGGTCGATGTCTCGGTCGTAGTAACAGTTACAGACGGCGGCGCCACCGGCCATGCCGAGTCCCGCGAGGACGAAGGCGAGGAGGTCGGCGAGCGGGAGTCCGCCGGCTGCGAACGTCGCACCCGTTCCGGTGAGCGAGAGTAGCGCGGCGATTCGCGGCTTCGTCAGGGAGAGGAGATCGGAGAACACGGACGATCACCCGACCTGCCAGAGCTGACTGAGCAGGTACCAGTTGAGCGCCCACATCACGACGAACACCCCGAGGAAGACGGAGGTGAGGATGAACGTCCCGCGCATGCTCAGGAGGTGGTGGGGCGTGGCGTCGCCGCCGTCGGCGACGGTCGTGGGTCGCTCGACCGGGAGCGCGCCCTCGTACCGGTCGCCGCCGAGCAGCGATCCGACGGCGACGAGGACGAACAGCGCGCCGCCGAGGATGGAGACGAGCGCCATGATCCCGAAGATGACGAACAGCGGTCGCGCGGCGGCGAAGCTGAACTCGGTCCCCGGAATGTCCATCACCGAGGGGTGTCGGCGCGGGATGCCGTAGAGGATGCCGAGATACATCATCATCAGCGAGGTCACCCCCATCGCGCCGCCGTAGAGATACGGCTGGATCGTCGCGACGGGCCGGGCGATCCACTCGCGGCCGAACACCAGACGGAGGACGTAGTAGCCGAGTCCCATGAACGCGAGCGTGGTGCCCGTGGCGACGGTGGCGTGGAAGTGGCCCACGGTCGCCAGCGTGTTGTGCCAGGTCATGTTCAACTGCATCTGGCCCATCATGACGCCGGTGATGCCGCCGAGGAAGCCAAAGAGGATGATCGAGAGGACCGTCGCGGCAAAGCCGGGATCCCTCCACGGTGCCGACCAGAGCCAGCCGAAGGTGCCGCCGCCCTCGCCGCGCTTCCGCCGGCCGACTTCGAGGCCGGCGGGGATGGCGAAGGCGTGGATCATGCTCGCGATCACGGCGCCGTAGGCGGCGTAGGAGGTGTTCCAGATCCGCCAGGCGGCGGAGACGCCGGGATCGGACATCAGGTGGTGGGCCGCGCCCATGTTGATGAAGAAGAGATAGAGGACGAACGCCGAGCGGGACACCTTCTCGCTCGCCACCTCCGCGCCGCCGACGACGTGAGTCATGAAGTACCAGACCGAGATCATCGCCAGCAGGTTGATCTGCTGGCTGCCGTGGCCGACGATCCAGTACATCTGCCGGTACCACGCGGCGTCGATGTGTTCGACCAGCCCGACCCGCCAGAAGAAGGTCGGCACGTAGGTGATGAGGCCGCCGACGATGGCCTCCGCGGCGACGATGGCCGTGATGAACGCGCCGAAGGCGACGAGGGGCAGCGTCTGCCCCGGATTCTCGCGCTTCTCGCGCCAGATGGTGGCGAGGAAGGGCAGCGCCGCGACGAGGGCGCCGGTCAGGAAGACGACGACGCCGAGGTAGAACCACGGCGAGGAGGGGAGGGGGGCGTAGGAGGTCAGGAGCGGCGCCTGGTTCGGTTGTTTCGTCAACCAGATAGCGACGTTGATCAGCACCGCGCCGCCGAGCATCAGCACGTAGCCCACCTTCGCCACCCGCGGGAGCGATAGCGGCCGACCCAGCACGTACGGCCCGCCCACGTAGAGGACGGCGATCTCCATGAAGATCATCCAGAAGATCAGCAGGTTCCAGGCGTGGATGCTCAGGAAGGTGTAGAAGTCCGCGGGCGCCAACAGACCGACGAGTTCCCACCGCGTCAGCGCGACGAAGATCGCGAAGATCCCGCCGATCAACAGCGCGACGATGGCCGTCAGGCCGAACAGTTTCACCATGTCCTCGGCGGACTTGTGAATCTGCAGGCCGGTCACCGAGCAGTCCCGATACCCCTCGTCGTCGTAGCTGAACGTGCCGAATCCGAACATTTCAGACCACCTCCACGACGCCTTTCATGCCGAGCGCGAGGTGTGGCTGGCAGTAGTACTCGTAGACGCCCGCGTCCTCGAACGTGTGCTGGAGGCTGAACCCCTCGTTCTCGATCGGTTCGTGACCGCTCCAGTCGGCGCCGTCGGGCGCCGATTCGACGAGGACGTTGTGCGTCGGCGACGCCCACTCGAAGGTGACCGTCGTCCCCGGTGAGACACGAACCGCCGCGGGCTCGTAGACGTACTCGCCGCCGGGACCGACGGTGACGGTGACGTCGTCGGCGCCGGTCTCATCCACCGCCGACCCCTCCCAGTTGCCCGCCGCGCCGCCGCGGGCGTCCCCGGTGAGCCAGCCGTCGTAGGCGGTCGCATCGCCGTCGTCGGTGCCGGTACCGCCGCCACCGCTGTTGCCGGCCGATCCACCGCTCCCCGATACGTCCGGCACCGACTCCCGAACCACGAAGGTCGCGTGCATGGTCCGGTGGCCGGTGCCACAGAACTCGTTGCAGACGACGTGGTACGTGCCGGGGTCGTCGAACTGCATCGGCACTTTCCACTCGTAGCCCGGGAGCATCTGGAGCGAGAGTTGCTTGCTCAGCGTGTCCTCCTGTCGGACCGAGAAGCCGTGTTGGACGTCGTACGTGCCGAGGTGGAAGACGTACTCCCGGCCCGTCTCCAGTACGGCGGGCAGGCCGTCGAAGGCGTAGCGCATCGCCCCGACGTAGACGTCGTCCCCGGGCGGCACCAGGCCGGCGTCGACCTCGCCAGCCCGCTGTTTGTACGCTCCGACCTTCTCCCGGTAGTCGGCCGTCGAGAGCTTCAGCGTCTCGCCGACCTGATTCTGCTCGCCGAACTGCATCCAGCCGGCCATCCAGCCGAACAGCGTCACGGCCCACACGCCCGACAGCCCGAGCCAGATGGTCTCGCGGCGGTTCACCCGTTCGTTCCACCAGTCTCCCTCCGGTGGTTGGATCGGCGATTTCATCATCCTGGCTTGACGCTCATGAGGTCGATCAGGCCCCAGACGATGTACGAGAGCGTGAAATACAGCAACGCGGCGCCCGCGAGGAGCCACGGGCTCTCCAGCAGTTGCTGGGGCCACGGTTCGTCCGCTTGGTCGGTCGACGCACCCGATTCTGCCATACGACAATGTGGGCCGATCGGCCGCGTAGACCTAGCTGCGAACGTGTTCGGGGTGCTTCCCACTGGGTGAAACTATCTATCGCTGCCGGTCGATGATCCGCTTTGCCGCCGTCGCCTTCTCCTTCCAGCCGTAGCCCGACTCGTAGACGTGACGTTTCTTCTCGACCAGCGCCTCGGGACTCGCCTCCTCGAAGCCGCCGCGGTCCCACGCGCCGCTCTCGCGGAGCCACTCGACGACGTTCGCCTTCGTCTCCTCCCACGAGAGGCCGACCATCTCGTACCACGCGATCATGGCGAAGACGGCGTTGTCGTGACAGCCGGGGACGCTCCCGCGCTCGTAGACGGTCTTGATCGGGTCGCTGGTCGGCACCGACACCGCCTCGCGGTACTCGTCGGCGGGGAGGAGGCGGAGGCGGTCGTTGGCGTCGTCGACGCGGCCGTCGCGACGCAGGCGCTCGACGGCGGCCTGTCGCAACGGGCCCCACTCCTCGACGCGTTCCGGGAGGGCGTCGGCGTCGGTCACACCTCCCGAGAGCACGGCGACCACGTCGACGTACGCCGCTTCGACGTCGGCCCACGGTGTCCCCTCGAACCGACAGTCCGCGTCGTGGAGGCTGTTGGTCGTCCGGCAGTCGGGACAGGCGTAGTCGAACGTCGGCACTACCGTCACCGGTGGCGGGGCGCGAACTTATGTCGTGTGGTCGGCGTCGCCCCTGACCGTCGCGCTTATCCACCCCGCTCTACAACCCATCGGCGATGCGTCCAGACCCGCTCTACGCCCGGTATCCCTTCCTCGGCGCGGCACGAGCGGCGGTCCAGGAGGCGGACATCTCCCCGCCGCGGCTGGTTACCGAGGGCGACCCCGCCGTCGACCGCGCCCGCGAACGGGTCGAACGCGCGCTCATGTCCGGCACCGTCGCGTCGGAGACGCCCGAGCGCTGGAGCGACCGGGACGAACTTCTCTCGTATCCCATCGCGCGCATCCTCGTCTCGCTGGTCGACGTGCGGGCGGCCGTCGAGAAGTACGCCGACGCCGAGGCGACGACCGCCTTCGAGCGCCTGCGGACGGATCTCTCGGCCGACGACGAGGAACTGCGGAGTGTCTCGACGCCTCGGGCCGACCTGTCGACGTTCCTCGACGAGTTCGACCTCGACGACGCGGTCCGGCGCGTCGACGGGGACCGCGGCGACGACGCCTTCCGCGTCGACGTGACCGCCTACCTCCGTCTGGCCGACCCCGACTGGGGGGCGGACTGGCGGCTGGTCAACCGTGACCTCGCCGACGGCGCGGTGCCCGTCGAGAGCGACGAACTCCACCACCTGCTCCGCGAGGCCGTCCGCCGCCGGGTCGCGGCGGGGCTCCCCTTCGAGGTCCGGGAGAGTGCCGGTGGCGACGCCCTCGCGGCGGCCCTCGACGACGACGTGACCGCGCTCCGTGACCGCCTCGCCGAGCGTGACCGCCTCCCCTCGGTCGACACCGTCGACTCGGAGCAGTTCCCGCCCTGCATGCGGGCGCTGCTCGACGAGGCGGCCGCCGCGGCCGACCTCCCTCCACACTCCGCGTTCGCGGTGACGGCGTTTCTCGTCTCGCTCGGCCTCGACGCCGAGGCCATCGCCGAGCGCTGGCCCGGCCTCGACGACGGTGACCTCACCTACCGCGCGACGGTCCTCGCCGACGAGCGCGGCGCCGGAAGCCAGTATCCCGCGCCCTCCTGTACGACGATGCGGACCTTCGGCGACTGCGTGAACCCCGACGCGCGCTGTGAGACCATCGACCACCCGCGCCGGTACTACGCCGCGGCCGTGGCCGACGCCGAGGACGGCGCCGATTGAGCGCTCGTTCCGCCCTAGTCCGCGAGAAAGAGGCCCACGCCCGCCATCACGAGGATGAACGCCGCGATGCTGGCGACGAGTGCCAGTCCGCCGGCCGGGCCGAGACCGCCGTCGTTGAAACCGGTGCCGATGCCGACGACGAGAGCGACGAAAACGGCCACTGCGCCGACGGAGATGGCGATTTTCCGGGCCATCCCCTCTTCGAGTTCCATGTTCGGGAATCCGCCGGCCTCGGCAAAAGGGCTTCGATGATCTCCCCACCACCGATTCGACCGTATTCGGGAGTCATACCCGATCGGACGAGGGTTTAGGTGTGTCGAGCCCCAACCGCCGATGGGATCGAAGCCGCTCCCGCGTCGGCGTTCTGACCGCCGCGGCCGCCGCGCAGTCGGCGGCCACTGGCACCGGATGCCGGCGATTCACCACACATGACGCATCCAGCATACACACCCGCGTCACTGCCGGCGACCCGTCCGAAGACCACCCTGCCGGCCGCCGGTACGACCGGCCGATCACGGCGTGCCCGGAGCGAGCCGATGGCCGTTCGACCGCTCCGTGACGGCCGCTACGCCGTCGAGACCGAGGGTGGGACCTACGTCGTCGCCCTCGACGCCAACGCCTGCACCTGCCCGGATCACCGGCGCCGGCGCGCCCGGTGTAAACACCTGCGCCGTGTCGCCCTCGAAGTGACCGCTCGTCTCGTGCCGCCGCCGGGGGAGCGCACCGCCGTCTGTGCGGTCTGTGGCGGACGGACGTTCGTCCCCACGGCCGCCACGGGACCGGCGCTCTGTGACCGACACGCTCTCCGGCCCGGAACCCTGGTCGCCGACCGCGAGACGGGCGACCGACTGCTGGTCGTCGCAGCCACGGGCGACCGTGCCGACCGCGTCGAGACCGACGAGGGCCGCCTCGTCGCCGACTACCCCTCGAACGCCGACTACGGGGCGCACGAACCCGTCTTCCGAGCCGTCTACGTCGACGCCCGCCACCGCGACGGCGAGGTGCGGACCTACGCCTTCCCGGCGTCCCGCCTCCGTCGCCTCCGGCACTCCACGGCCGTCGACGGCGACACCGACGCCGACGCGGGACCCACACCGACCGACACTGGCGCCACGCCGACGACCGCCTAGGCGTCGTCCAGGCGCGCCTGTTCGGAGTGGCCGACGAGTTCGTCCAGATCCGTCCCCTCCGCCAGCGCCGTCTCCTTTTTTACCCGGTAGTTGCCGCCGTCGGTGACGTGGCAGTCGCCGGGGTGAAAGAAATACCAGTCCTCGCGATCGAAGCGGACGGCGATCCGGGCGTTGGCGCCGAAGTTGCGGGCGAAGTAGATCAGCGACTCGACTTCCTCGCCGGTGAGATAGATGGGGTCGCCGGCGCTTGATTTCGCCTCGATGGCGTAGAACCGGTCGCCGTCGCCGGCCAGTACGTCGGGCAGGTCGCGTTCGGTCGCGCTGCCGCTCGCGGGGGCGCGCATCACCGCGAAGCCCGCCGCGTCGAGTTCGTTGACGAGTTCGCGTTCCCGGCGGTCACCCTTGCGGTTCGCGGACATACTCCGATTCGGCGGTGGCGGTTCTTAAGTTGCGGGACCGGCCGCTCACGCCGGCGGCCCCCGTGGGGAGCCGGTCGTCGTCATCGTCTGGATGACGAACTCGATGGAGACGACGGTCGATCGGTCGACCCCTCCCAGCCGCGCCAGCGCGACGCCGTACGTGACGGTGTACACGCATCGCCATCCCGGAGAGATAGCAGACGATGAGTCTGTCCCGTCGGGACAGTTCGACCGCCGGGAGAGTCGGGGAAGCGGGGCCATCGTCGGACACACGGCTTCTCGTCGAGAGAGGACATCCCCGTCCGTGCGCCAACTGGGGCGAACATGGCTCTCGGTCGACAGATCCCGATGGTTTTCTACCGCTGGCCAGTGATGGCGTCACGATGGCACTCTGGAGCGGGTTCCCGCACCGACTCAATGTCGGCGGGTTGCTCGTCGCGGCCGTCGGCTACGGACTGACGCGCTACTCGGTCATCGAGTCGCTCCGCCCGGACGCGTCGCTGGTCGGCTTCCTCCTGAGTGACGCGCCGGTCCTGGTCGCCGGATTCGGGCTCACGGCGTTCGGCTTCGGGCTGGCGATGAGTTCGCGCGACTCCGCCGAGGCGGCGGTCGTCGCTCGCTGGTGTCTGCTCGGGACCGGTGCCATGGCCGCGGTGATCGGCCTGACCTACGCGGCCGTCTGGCCGGTCGCACCGTCGACGACCGAGGCACGGCTGATCGCCAACGGGCTCGTCGGCGGAGCTGTCGGGGGGACGCTCACCGGCGTGTGGTCCGTCCGCGCCCGGCGCCATCGACGCGACGTGTCCCGACAGGCCGACCGGCTAACCGTCCTCAACCGCCTCCTCCGGCACGAAGTACTCAACAAGGTGAACGTCATCGAGGGGTACGCGTCGGTCGGCGGCGGGCAGGCCGACGGCGGACGCCCGGCCGAGCCGTGGGACGTCGTCCGCCGGCACGCCGACGCCATCGACGACACCATCGACGTGGTCGGAATGCTGACCGCGGGCGAGGATCCGTATCCGGTCGACCTGCGCGAACACGTCGAGCGGGCCGTCGAGTCGGTTCGACGGACACATCCGTCGGCGACCGTCGAACTGGACGCGGTCCCGGCCGTCGAGGTGTGTGGGTCGGCCCACCTCCACGTCCTGTTCGAACACCTGATCGAGAACGCCGTCGTCCACGACGACCGCCCGACGTCGACGGTCCGGGTGTCCGTCGACGCGGCCGATCCGACCCGGTCAGTGCGCGTCCGGATCGTCGACGACGGACCGGGTCTCCCGCCGGCTCAGCAGCGCCTCGTCCGCGACCAGGTGACTCCCGAGGAGGACGACCCCCAATCGGGGTTCGGTCTCGCCCTCGCGCGACTCATGCTCGACGACGTCGACGGCGACCTGACCGTCGAGACACCCGTCGCCGACGGTCGCGGGACTGCACTGACGGTCGGTCTCCGGCGGGAGGATCCCGCCGAGTGGCACACCGGCGTCACCCCCGACCGTCTCCGGCGTGGGGCGGCCGCGGGGCTGGTGGCCGGGGGCGCGATGGGGCTGCTGACGCAGTTCATCACCGGACGGATCGGCATCATCGGTGCCCTCTACGGCGTCGAAAACGCCGGCGTCGGCTGGGTCACCCACCAGTTCCACAGCGTCTTTTTCGCCCTCCTGTTCGTGACCGCGACGGTGCCGTGGGTCCGCGCCGACGACTGGCGGACGACGACCGCTCTCGGCGTCGGCTACGGCGCCGCGCTCTGGCTGGTCGCCGCCGGCATCGTGATGCCGCTCTGGCTCCGGATGGTCGGCATCCCGGCACCGGTACCGAACCTCCGGTTCCCGTCGCTGGCCAATCACCTCCTCTGGGGGGCCGTCTTCGGCGGCGTCTACGCCTGGCTCCGGCGGCGGCGGTGGCTGCTGGCGGCCGACGACGGCTAAGCGCCCCGAGCGCGGCCGGTCTACGTCCCGTGGTCCCAGGAGTCCATGTACTCCCGTTGCTCGTCACTCAGGTCGTCGATGGCGATGCCCTCGGCGTCGAGTTTCACCTCCGCCACCTCCCGGTCGAGGCGGTCGGGCACCTCGTGGACGCCCGCGTCGTAGGCGTCGGGGTTCGCGGCGAGTTCGCGCACGCAGACCGCCTGCACGCCGAAGCTCTGATCCATCACCTCGACGGGGTGGCCCATCGAGAGCGGGCCGGCGAGGTTCACCAACCGCCCTTCGGCGAGCACGTTCAACCGGCGACCGTCCGGGAGTTCGTACTCCTCGACGCCGTCGCGGACCTCGCGGGCCGAGACGGCCATCTCGTCGAGCCGTTCCAGGTTGATCTCCACGTCGAAGTGGCCGGCGTTGGCGAGGAGGGCGCCGTCGCCCATCCGCTCGAAATGTTCCCTCTCGATCACGCCGCGGTTGCCCGTCGTCGTCACGAACACGTCGCCCTCGCTCGCGGCCTCGGCCATCGGCATCACGTCGTAGCCCTCCATGTGGGCCTCCAGTGCGCGCCGGGGGTCGACCTCCGTGACGATCACGTCGGCGTTCATCCCCGCGGCTTTCTTCGCGACGCCGCGACCACAGTAGCCGTAGCCCGCGACGACGACAGTCTTGCCCGCGATGGCGAGGTTGGTCGTCATCGCGATGTTCGTGAGCGCGGACTCGCCGGTGCCGTGGACGTTGTCGAACAGCGTCTTCATCGGCGTGTCGTTGACCGCGAACATGGGGTACTCCAGCGCGCCGTCGTCGGCCATCGACCGCAGGCGGTGAACGCCGGTCGTGGTCTCCTCACAGCCGCCCTTGAGTTGCGGGATCAGGTCGGGGTGTTCGTCGTGGATGTGGGTGACCATGTCGGCGCCATCGTCGACGGTGATCGTGGGGTCGACGCCGACGACCGCCTCGATGGCGTCGTAGTACTCGTCGGTGTCGATGCCGTGGGCGGCGTAGGAGGTGACTCCGGAGACGGCGTGAAGCGCGGCGCTCACGTCGTCCTGGGTCGAGAGCGGGTTGCAGCCGGTGATGGCAACCTCCGCCCCGCCGATGGCGAGGAGTTCGACCAGTACCGCGGTCTTGGCCTCGACGTGCATCGCCATCGCGATCCGCTCGCCGTCGAGCGGTTGCTCGTCGGCGAACGTCTCGCGGAGTTCGGCGAGGATGGGCATGTGGGCCTCGGCCCAGTCCATCTTCCGTCGTCCCTCGGCCCGCGCGGCCTCGGGGTCGTCCAGTCGCTCGGCGATCGTGGCTGCGGTCATACGCCCCGTAACGGGAGGCGTGGCAAAACGCTACCGTCTCCGCTCGCAGTCGTGTCGGTACGAACCTCTTTCATCCTCGTTCGCAACCCCCCGCGGGTGGCGTGGGTTTCGACCGAGGGGCGGACGTCCGCTCCACGGCGACGATACGACTGCCCGCGGCCGAGACCGACTGACGCCGCCGACGTTCGATCGTGGGAGTCAGGCCGTCTCGTCCCGGACGCCCGCCCGCTTCAGCAACCCGCGGGCCCGCTTTTCGGCTCGCTCCATCACCGCCGCCTCGTCGAGCGTCAACACCTCGCGGTCGCGCATCAGTACCGTCCCGTCACAGACCGTGTGGCGTACGTCCGACCCTTTGGCCGCGTAGGCCAGGTGGCTCACGAGGTCGTGCCGGGGCGTCAGATGGGGGAGGTCCAGATCGAGCACCGCGAGGTCCGCCGCCGCGCCGGGCTCGATCCGTCCCGCGTCGAGCCCCAACACCGAGGCGCCGCCCGCGGTCGCCATCCGGACGGCGTCGGGGGCAGCGACGGCGCTCGCGTCGTCGGCCGCGAGTTTGCCGAGCATGGCGGCGTCGCGCAGCTCGTCGAAGAGGTCGAGGTCGTTGTTCGAGGCGGCGCCGTCCGTGCCGAGGCCTACCGAGACGCCGGCGTCCAGCAGTCGCTGTACCGGCGCCATCCCCGAGGCGAGCTTCATGTTCGAGGCCGGACAGTGGACGACACCCGTTCCCGTCTCCGCGAGCAGGGCCATCTCCGCGTCGTCGAGATGGACGCCGTGAGCGAGGAAGGCCGAGTCGTCGCAGAGCCCGAGGTCCTGCGCCCACTCCAGCGGTCGCTGTCCCCGCTCCGCGACGATGGGGTCGACCTCGTCGACCGTCTCGTTGGCGTGGTAGTGGACCGGCACGCCGGCGTCGGCCGCCCCCTCGGCTGCGAGTTCCAGCAACTCGGGCGTGACGGTGGTGAGGCTGTGGGGCATCACCGCCGTCGAGATTCGCCCGTCTGCGGCGCCGTCGAGTTCCCGGGCCATCGCGATACTCTCCTCGACGTCGTCGCGGGCCTCCGCCGCCGCTTTCCCGGCCGCGATGGCGCCGTGCCCGAGGACGGCCCGCAACCCCGCCCGCTCGACCACGTCGGCCGTGCGGTCGATCTCGAAGTACATGTCCGCGAAGGTGGTCGTCCCCGACCGGATCATCTCCAGAACGCCGAGCGCGGCGCCGGCCTCGATATCCGCGGGTTCGAGCGCCGCCTCGACGGGCCAGATGTCCTCCCGAAGCCACGTATCGAGGGGCTTGTCGTCGGCGTGGCCCCGCAGGAGCGTCATGGCGACGTGGGTGTGGGCGTTCACCAGTCCCGGGATCACGAGGCCGTCCGACGCGTCGAGTTCCTCGTCGCCGTCGAGGCCGGCCCCGATCTCGACGATCTCGCCGGCCGCCCGGTCTACGAGCACGTCCGCCTCGGCGACCGTCATGTCGGGATGGAGGATGCGCCCGTCGCGGATCGCAAGCGTCTGCATACCTCCCCCTCGCCCCCGCTCGGGAAAAGGTATCTGGGTTCGGCGGAAAGACATATGACCCTCGATCCGGGAGTGGCGACGATGCCCTCCATCACGCGCAGACGCGCCCTCCACGGCGCCGTCGCGGTCGTCGCCGGCTTCGCCGGCTGTTCCGGCGAGTCGTCGTCGAGTTCGAGTTCCCCGCCCGACACCAGCGGCAACGTCGAGTTGAACCCCGAGTCGTACAGTATCCGGAACCCCGCCCCCCGCCCCACCCTCTGGACCGGCGATCGGCCGACGACCGCCGACGGCGAGGAGCGAACACAGTACCGCCACCACCTGTTCGTCACGAGCGCCGACGAGGCGGCGACCGTCTCCTTCGCCGACGTCGACGGCGTCGAGGGCGCCCGCGAGTTCCTCGACGCCACCGACTACGGCGCCGCCACCGTCTACGCCGAACAGTGGCGCATCGAGGAGTGTTTCGCGCCGGACCTCTGTTCGATCCGGTGGTCTACGGACGACGTCGATACGAGCTACACCCGCCGCTACCGCGACGCCGACGTGGCCTGCGAGGCCGACGCCGAGGACGTGATCGCGACGCTGATCCGCATTCCCGAGGCGTTCGACCCGAGCGACGTCAACGGCTACGGGTCGAGCTACGGCTCCGGCACCTGCGAGCGGGAGAACGAACGGATCCGACGGCGTCGGAACGCCTCCGACGGGACCGGCGGTGCCGACCCATGACCCGCGGGTGGACCCGCCGCGGGACGCTGGCGCTTCTCGGCGCACTCGCCGGCTGTAGCGGTGGGAACCCCCTCTCCGCCGGGTCGGACGAAGTGCAACTCGACGCCGCCACGCTTCGGGGGATGGTCGACGACGCCTCGCCCGCCCCGGCGCTCTCCCGGCGTCTCCCCGTCCGGATCGCCGACGATCACCTCGCGGCGAGCGAGGCCCGGGCGCGGACCCTGTTGGACGCCGTGCCCGCCACCCTCGGTCCCGCGGAGATCCCCAACGGAGCGATCCGGGAGCGGGTGCGCCACGCCCGCGACCGCGCCGCCGAGGGCCTCGCGACGGCCACCGAGGCACCGACGCCCTTCGCGCGGCTGGCGGCGTTCGCCGACGCCCGGGCAGAGGCGCGCTTCGCCGCCGGCGCGTGGCGCGCCATCGACGCGGGACTGACCCGCGAGGCCCTCGCCGACGCGGCCGAGGCGGTCCGCGCGGACCGGCGGGCGCTCCGGGAGCGGTGGCGGTACGTCGGCGCCGACCCCGTGGACGCGACGCTCGTCCACGCCGCCATCGAGACCCGCGTCGCTGCCGGGCGGAGCGACATCGCCATCGGCGAACCGCACCGATACCGCCCCGGCAACCCGCTCGGCGTCGGCGAGATCGCCGAGGAGATCGAGCGCGCACGCGCCGCCGTCGAGGACGCGGCACATCTCTACGACCGACTGACGGCGTCGATCGACGACCCGGTCGACCTGCGGCGGCGGATGGGGAACGCCCGTCGGCGACTCCACGACGCCTTCGAGGACGAACAGGCCGCCCTGTCGTCCGTCGATCGGGAGGAGCCCTGGCGCGTCGAGGGGGTCGACGTCGAGGACACGCCAGCCGCCGAGGCGCTGGAGGAACTCTTCCGGCCGGTCGATCCGGCGGACGACGACGACGGCTGGGCCGACACGACGCCCGCCGAAGCGCTGACCTGGGCACACGCCTCCTTCGTCAGTCTGGACGCCTTCGGGTCGCTCCGCGAGCGGGTGCGCGAGGGCGAGACGTTCGCCGTCGAGTCGGTCGAGGACGTGGCGGCGATGCGGACGGCCGCCGTCGAGGCGCTGCGCGCCGCCGAGGCGTCGCCCGTCCACCCGGCCCTGACGCGACACTCGACGGCCGACCTGGCCGACCAGTTGGCGTGGACCGACGAGGAACTGCGGGACGTCTCGGACGGCGTCCGTGCGTCGTGGCTCCGCAACGACGCCGCGACGTATCTCACGGTGGCGGCGCGGGCGCGGGCGACGCCGCCGTCGACCGAACGGGTCGTCGAGGCGCTGCGATCGGGGTGAGGCGGGCGCTCCCGGTCACGTTCCGCACCGCGCTCCGCGGGTCGTTCCTCCCCGCTCCGCCACGAGGCCTCGCTCCCTCCGGTCGCTCGGCCTCGCGTTCGCCCCCGAAAGGCAATTGCCCCGTCGGCGAGAGGTGCCACGTAATGCGCATCGCCGTCCCCAACAAGGGCCGCCTGCACGACCCGTCGATCGAGCTGCTCGAACGCGCCGGCCTGCACCTCGAAGGCGGCGCGGACCGGAAACTCTACGCGGACACGGTCGACCCCGACGTGACCGTCCTCTTCGCCCGCGCCGCCGACATCCCCGGATACGTCGCGGACGGCGCCGCGGCCGTCGGCATCACCGGCCTCGATCAGGCACGGGAGTCGGGATACGATCTGGTCGACCTCCTCGATCTGGAGTTCGGCCGGTGTCGGCTCGTCGTCGCGGCGCCCGAGGACGGCGACATCGCGACCGTCGCCGACCTCGACGGGGGGACCGTCGCCACCGAGTTCCCGCGCATCACCCGCGATTTCTTCGCCGACCGCGGCGTCGACGCCGACGTGGTCGAGGTCACCGGCGCGACGGAACTCACCCCCCACGTCGACGTGGCCGACGCCATCGTCGACATCACCTCGACCGGGACGACCCTCAGGATGAACCGCCTCGCCGAGGTCGAGGAGGTGCTGTCGAGTTCGGTGCGCCTGTTCGCTCATCCCGACGTCGCCGACGACCGGAAGGTCCAGCAACTCGTGACCGCCTTCGAGTCGGTCCTCGCGGCCGAGGATCGCCGCTACCTCATGTTGAACGTCCCCGAGGACCGTCTGGACGACGTGCGCGACGTGTTGCCGGGCATGGGGGGCCCCACGGTCATGGACGTCGCGGGCAGCGACGACGTCGCCGTCCACGCCGTCGTCGCGGAACGCGCCGTCTTCGGCGTCATCAACGACCTCAAGGCGATGGGCGCGAGCGACATCCTCGTCACCGAGATCGAGCGACTGGTCGAGTGAGCTAGTCCCGCTCGACCGGGGCCGGCTCCCAGCGATCGGGGTCGGGATCGGCGTCCCCCTCGTCCTCGTCGTCCGCTCGCGTCGACCGCAGGTCGGGCGTCGTCACCGACGCGGCGATCGCGAGGGTCCCCGTCCGCCACCGCGCCCAGAGGGCGATGGCGGCCGTGCCGAGCGCCATCGCGCCGACCCCGAGCAGTCCCGCCTCCGGTCCGAATTCGCCGCCCGTGAGGAGTCGCGGCCCGGTCGTCTCGACGACGATGACGCTCGCGCCGACCCCCAGTCCGGAGACGGGGAAGCCGTAGACGCCGCCCTGAAACAGGTTCCAGGTGATATGCAGGCCGATCGGCACGGCGAGTTCGCCCGTCAGGACGTAGCCCGCGGCCAGCATCACACCAGCGAGCACGATGGCGACGGTGCTCGTCGTCGTGGCGTTCGGGTTGTTGGCGTGGGCGAGCCCGAAGACGAGCGACGACAGAGCGGTGGCAGCCACCACCGCACCCCGACGGCCGACCCACCCGACCAGCCCCTCCGCGGCGTTCGTGAGGAGGTACCCCCGTGCGAGCAGTTCCTCGTAGACGCCGACGACGAGGAAGACACCGACGAGGGCGAGCAAGCGGACGACGACCCCGTCCCGTGGCCGGAACGTCCCCGTGATCTCCACCCACCCGGCGGCGAGGTAGCCGAGAAAGAGCAGCGTCATCAGGCCGGCACCGAGGGCGAGTCCGAAGCCGCAGTCGAGCCACCACGCCCGATTCAGTCGGAAGCCGAAGTCGCGAAGCCGACGCCGGTCGACGTACCGTCCGGCGATGAGGACCGACAGCGAGACCGTCCCGCCCGCGAGGGCCACGCCGAGGACGGCGCCGACCGCCGTCGCGGCTGCTTCGCCGAACGCCGCCTCGAGCGGCGCCCGGACCCCTCCAACGATGCCGCTCGCGCCGAGGCTCGTCCCGACCGCGGGGAGGGCGGTAACCACCACCAGCAGGACGACCCGGAGGGGCGCCCGGGGTCGACGCTCGGTCTCGTTCCACAGGAGCGTCCGTGGGCCCATCGGATACACCTCCAGTGCGAGCCGGTATATCGGTTGTCGTCGATCGTTTCTCCTATCCTAATATTTAGGACGGAAAACATAATGAATATATACGTAAATTATGTGTTGGATGAGACCGAAGCACACACTATGAGCTCCCCCACCGCCACAGACCTGCTTCCGGCGCTCGATTCGCCGCTCGACGCGGTCGACTCGCTCCTCTCGGCCGGGGCCGTCCTCGGTCTGACCGCCTACGGGACGAGTCTCCTCCTCGGCGACGTCGAGGCGGCGACGGTGAGCGTCGGCCTCGGCGTCGCCTGCGTACTCGGGGCGCTCACGTTCCGGAGCGCCAGGGCGCTCGTAGGGGCGTGGCGTGACGATCACCCGGGCGCCGACCGGACGAGCACGTAGAGGCTGAAGATGACGCTCCCGAGGATGACGCTGACGACGGCGTGTATCGCGGTGACGGCGCCGGTCAGCCGGCGGTCGAGGTCGTAGACGTACCGGACGAGCGCGGCATCGAGGGCGAGCGCGAGAAGCACTGCGGGGATGGAGGGCAGTTCGAGCGCCGCCGCGACGACGGCGACGGCGGCGGGCACTGGACCGACGAGGAAGGCGTTCCTGACCGGGACGTCGCCGAGGACGTTTCGGGCGGCCAGATGCGCGGTCAGCGACAGGAACAGCGCGAACACCGCGACGGTGCCGGCGACGGCGACGGCCGGAGCCGAGCCGACACCCGTCTGCAGGGGGACCATCGGTCTGTCGAGCTATTCCAGTAGCCCGAGTTCTTCGAGTCTGGAGACGATGACGTCGACGGCTTCCTCGGCGTCTTCGGGCTGTTTGCCGCCCGTGATGACGAGTTTGCCGGAGCCAAAGAGAAGCGCGACCACGTCGGGGTCGTCGAGGCGGTAGACCAGTCCGGGGAACTGCTCGGGTTCGTACTCGATGTTCTCGAGGCCGAGACCGATGGCGATGGCGTTCAGGTTGAGGTTGCGGCCCAGGTCCGCGCTCGTGACGATGTTCTGGACGACGATGTCGGGGTCTTCGTCGACCTCGATGCGCAGGTCACGGAGTTTGTCGAAGACGATGTGTAGGCTCTCGTGGACGTCCGCGGTCGACTTCGCACCGGTACAGACGATCTTGCCCGACCGAAAGATCAGCGCCGCGGACTTCGGATTCTGTGTCCGGTAGACCAGACCGGGAAACTGTTCGGGGTCGTAGTCGGCCCCTTCGAGGTCCATCGCGACGCTCTGGAGGTCGAGTTCCTGTCCGATGCCGGTCGAGGCCACCACGTTCTCGATGTTTATCGTCTCCTTGGGATCGGTCATGTATCGACTTAAGTGTCGTATTTAAGGTTCAAAAAGGTTGGTGCGAGCAGTTGATAGGTCAGGTCGACGAACGATCGGCCGGGCTCCGGTATCCTCATGGCGCCGGCCCGCCGACAAGAGAGCGTGTACGGTCTCGAACTCGCGGGCGAGGACGACGCCTTCGCGGCCCGGGAAGCCGCGTGTGCGGCGACGGGCGTCGACGTCGTCGCGTCCGGCCTCGCGACGGCACGCGGCGTCGACGTTTCTCGCCTTCGGACGCTCGCCTACACCCATCGCGCCAGCCACCTGATCGGTCGTTCCGCGGCGAGTGTCGACGACGCCCGGGCACTGGTCGAGGCGTCGACGATGGACCGTTCGGGCAGCGTCGCCGTCCGCGCCCGCGACGTCCGCGGCACGGCGGGGGTCGACACCCGCCGCGCCGAACGGGAACTGGGCGCGGCGCTCGTCGACCGCGGCTTTTCCGTCGATCTCGACGACCCCGACCACGAACTCCGGGCGTGTTTCGCCGACGGCTCCTGCCTGATCGGGTGGCTCGTCGCCGAGAGCGTCCGCGACTACGGTGACCGCCTCCCCACCGACCGCCCCTTCTTCCAGCCTGGGAGCATGGCCCCGCTCGACGCCCGAGCCCTGGTCAACCTCACGGGTGTCGCCCCCGGCGACACACTGCTCGATCCGATGTGTGGCACCGGCGGCACCCTGATCGAGGCGGGCCTCATCGGCGCTCGGCCGGTCGGCGCCGACGCCCAACGGAAGATGGTCCGGGGGGCCCGCGAGAACTGCCGGGCGTACCTCGACGACGGCGCGGCCGTCCTGCGCGGCGATGCGACCCGTCTCCCCCTCGGCGACGACGTCGTCGACGGCGTCGTCTTCGACGCGCCCTACGGGCGGCAGTCGAAGATCGAACGCCACTCGCTCGCGGACCTCGTGGCGGGTGCGCTCGCCGAGGCCCGCCGCGTGGCTCCCCGGGCGGTCGTCGTCGGCGACCGCTCGTGGCGGACGGCGGCGTCCGAGACGGGGTGGCGCGTCGAGGCGACGTTCGAGCGGCGGGTCCACCGCTCGCTCACGCGACACGTCCACCTGCTCCGGTGAGGGTGTCGCGGTCAGGCCGCCCCGGGATCGGCGTCTGCCCCGTCCCCGGCGACCCCACCGCTTTCCGCCCGAAGCGCGACCGCTGTCTCGCCGGCCCGAACGGTGTCGCCCTCGGCGACGAGCAGGTCGTCCCGGTCGTAGGCCGCCGGGAGGAGGACGTCGGCCCTACTACCGAAGGCGATGTGGCCGATCCGATCGCCGCGGGCCACCGAGTCGCCCGTCGAGACGTAGGGGTAGATGCGGCGGGCGAACCAGCCAGCGATCATCGAGCACTCGTAGGTGTCGAAGGCCACGTCCACGCGTTCGTTGCGGTCCGAATCCTTGCTGAAGGCGGGGCGGTGGGCACCCGGCCGGTGTGTCGTCGACTGGACGTCGCCCGCCCGGGGCGCCCGGAGGACGTGCACGTCGGTGACGTTCATGAACACGCCGATCCGGAGGCGATCGCCCTCCTCGCGGACGACGGAGACGCGGCCGTCGGCGGGGGAGACGACGCCCCGTGGCGGCGGCGATCGCTCTGGATCGCGGAAGAAGTGGACGACGAAACCGCCGAGTGCGAGCGCGAGCGCACCGAGCGGCGGCGAGACGACGGCCAGCGGAATCGCGGCGACGAGCGGCGGCAGGGCGTACTGCCGGGCGCCGGGCGCCAGGTTCACGCGTGCCCCTCGGTTCGGGCCCCCCACGTCGCCAGCAGGTGCGCGAGGTGGAGGCGGTCGTCCGTTCCGGTCACCAGATCCAGGTCCACCTCGCCGGCGAGGCGGTGGAGGCGTGCGAGTTCGTCGCCGTCGTATCGCTTGCGTGCGGTCGACAGCAGGTCCACGAGCAGGGATTGGCCGTCGTACCCTTCGTCGTCCAGCAGCGTTCCGACGGTCTTGCGGGCGTCGGTCAGGTCGCCCGCCTCCGCCGCCGCTAGGATCGACGCCAGTTCGTCGTCGTACCCCACGTCGCTCAGCGTCTCGTGGACCGTCGTCATCGTCACCTCGTCGGCCCGCTCGGCGGTCGTCTGTGCGCCGAGGATCGCCCGCCGGAGGTCGCCCCCGGCGTAGCCGGCCACGAACTCCAGGCCGTCGTCGTCGTACGGGACCTCTTCGGCGTCCAGGATCTCTCCGACGACGGATTCGATCTCGTCGGCCGTCGGTGCCCGAACGGGGACCGGGAAACATCGCGAGCGGACGGGCGCGATGAGCGTCGAGGGCTGGCGCGTGACGATCACGAACTGAGTGGTGCGGTGGTACTGCTCCATCACCCGACGGAGCGCCTGTTGGAAGTCCTCGCGGATCGCCTCGGCGTTGTCGAGGACGATCGTCTTGTAGTCGCCCGACATCGGGGCGTAGCTCGCCGACTCCTTCAGCACGCGGTTGATCATGTCGCGTTTCGCCATGCGGGAGCGACCGGTGAGGAAGCTCTCGAAGCGTGGGTCCGTCCGGATCTCCTTTTTGGTGCGATCGAAGAAGTCCGCGACGTTGAGCTCCACGAGGTCGTTCACCGGATCCTCGTGGGCCGCGTCCGCGAGGGCGCGCACGGCGGCGGTCTTGCCCGATCCCGGTGGCCCCTGCACGACGAGGTTCATCGGTTCGTCGACCGCCCGCCGGAGGCGGTCGCGGACCGACGACTGGGGCAAGTCGTCGAGGCTCGGCGCGTGGGTGTCCGTCCAGAGCGGGGCGTCCATCGCCGCTCCCTAGTCGACCGACGGGTAAGAATCCCTCTGTCTCGGGGTCGCGCTCGTCTTCGCACTCCTCCGGGTTCGCCGCTCGCGGCCGCGCATCGACACGGGTTTATCGCCGCCGCCCGCAGTCGACGGTATGTCGATGCGCGTGACGTTTCTCGGCACCAGCGGGGCCGTCCCGACGACCCAGCGGGCGCCGAGCGCCGTCCTGGTGAACCGCGAGGGCGAGCGGTTCCTGTTCGACTGCGGCGAGGGGACACAGCGCCAGATGATGCGCTTCGGGACCGGCTTCGACGTCTCCCACATCTTCGTCACGCATCTCCACGGGGACCACATCCTCGGAATTCCGGGGCTGGTCCAGTCGCTCGATTTCAACGACCGCACGGCCCCGCTGGCGATCCACGTCCCGGCCGGCTCCCGGGATGAGATCGAGACGCTGGTCCACGCTGGCGGTCACCGCCCCGGCTACCCCGTTCGGATCCACGAGGTCTCGCCGGGATCGGTCGCCTACGACGCCGCGGACTTCGCCGTCCGTACCGTCGAGACCGACCACCGCACCCGGTCGATGGGCTACGCCTTGGTCGAGGACGACCGCCCCGGCCGCTTCGACCGGGAACGCGCGGAGGAACTCGGCGTGCCGGTCGGCCCGAAGTTCGGCCGTCTCCACGAGGGCGAGTCCGTCGAACTCGACGACGGGCGCATCGTCCGGTCGGAGCAGGTCGTCGGTCCCCCCCGCCCCGGCCGGACGCTGGTGTACACCGGCGACACCCGACCGGTCGACGCCGTGGTCGACGTCGCTCGGGACGCCGACCTGCTGATCCACGACGCGACGTTCGCCGACGACGAGGCCGAACGCGCCCGCCGCACCGGTCACTCCACCGCCCGGGAAGCCGCGGAGGTGGCCGCCCGGGCCGGCGTCGCTCGCCTCGCGCTGACACACATCTCCTCGCGGTACGCCGCCCGGTGGGAGGAGCTCGAACGGGAGGCGCGGGCGGTCTTCGACGGCGAGTGCTTCGTCGCGAGCGACGGGCAGACCGTCGATGTCCCCTTCCCGGACGCCGAGTGAGGCGCTGCCGCCCGGCACGCCGCGTTCGAGGGATCGGTCCCTGCGGTCCCTGCGCTCTCGCGCTCGTCGTTCTCGCGGGCCTGCGGCCCGCTCGATCCGAGGCCTCGCTCCCGTCGGTCGCTCGGCCTCGCTCTCGCCGTGGAGTATTTATTCGGGGGCTCCTTAGCCCGTTCCGTGAACGCCCGGACGAGTGCGCTCGACGCGCTGGTGTTCGGCGTCGACGTACAGAGCGGCGACGTCCGCGGGGACGCTCCCTCCTACGCAACGGTCGCCTACGACGGCGAGAACCTCGACCGGGACGTGGTGTCCTTCCGCAAACTCCGGCGGCTGATCGAGCGCGAGGAGCCGGCCATCGTCGCCACGGACAACGTCTACGAACTCGCGACCGACCGCGACGACCTCGTGCGCTTTCTCCGGTGGCTCCCCGACGGGACGCGACTGGTGCAGGTGACCGGGGCGGAGCGGCCGGAACCGCTCTCTCGGGTCGCCTCGCGCCACGGCGTCCCGTACGGCAAGAAACCGATGCAGGAGGCCGAGGCCGCGGCCCGACTGGCCGCCGCCAACGTGGGCCACGAGGTGACGGCTTTCACCGACACGACGACGGTGAAGGTGTCGCGCGGTCGCTCGACGGGCAAGGGCGGGTGGAGTCAGGACCGCTACACCCGGCGTATCCACGGGAACGTCAAAAAGCGCGCCCGGGAGGTGGCCGAGGCGCTGGATTCGGCAAACCTGTCGTACGAGCGCGAGGTGACCGAGAAGTACGGCGGCTTCGCCAACGCCACCTTCACGGTGGAGGCGGCGCCCGACGACATCCCGATGGGACAGTCCCGCTCGGGCGACACCCGCGTCGAGATCGAGCGTGAGCGCCGCGACGGGATCGAGTTCGAACCGCTGGTGAAACGGCGGGACCGCGTGCTGGTCGGCATCGATCCCGGCACCACGACGGCGGCGGCCGTCGTCTCCCTCGACGGTGAGGTGCTCGACGTCTACTCCACCCGGACTGCCGACACGGCCGGCGTCATCGAGTGGTTGGTCGAACGTGGCCGCCCCGTCGTCGTCGCCGCCGACGTGGAGCCGATGCCCGAGACGGTCGAGAAGTTCCGCCGTAGCTTCGACGCCGCGGGCTGGGAGCCGGACTCGGATCTGCCGGTCGACGAGAAGCTCCACCGTACCCGCGAGCACGCCTACGACAACGACCACGAGCGCGACGCGATGGCGGCCGCCCTCTTTGCCTTCGACGCCTACGCGGACCAGTTCGAGCGCATCACCCGGAAGGTGCCACCGCGGTTCGACCGCGGCGAAGTCATCGAGCGGGTCGTCACCGGCGAGGCGTCGGTCGAGGCGGTCCTCCGTGACCTCGCGGACGACGACGAGTCCGACGAGGAGGAATCGAGCCACGAACCCCGCGAACTCTCCGCCGAGGAGCGCCGCATCAAGCGCCTCGAACGGCAGGTCGATCGGCTGGAGGGGACCGTCGACGACCTCCGCACCCGCCTCGACGAGAAGGAGGAACGCATCGCCGAGTACGAGGCGGAACTCTCCGAGGCCCGCCGCGAGGAGCGCCGCGAGGCCCGCGAGCGCCGCGAGGTGAACCGGCTGGAACGCGAGACCGAGCGGCTGGAGCGCGAGCGCGACCAACAACGCGAGCGCGCCGACGAACTCGAATCGAAGCTCGAACGGCTGAAGACGCTCTGGAAGCTCGATCACTCCGACTTCGCCGACGTCTCCGAGGGGAAGGACCTCGTCCCCGTGAAGGTGATCGAGCAGTTCACCCGCGACGCCGTCGACGCCGCGGACGAAGCGTACGGCCTCGCGGCGGGCGACGTGGTCTACCTCCGCGACGCCAGCGGCGCCGGACGATCGACCGCCGAGCGCCTGGTGACGACCGAGCCGCGAATCGTCCTCCGGGACGGCAACCTCTCCGACGTCGCCGACGAGGTCCTCTTCGAGGCCGACGTCCCCGTCACCCCCGCCGACGACGTGACCATTCAGGAGATCGACGAACTCGCGGTCGCCCGCGAGAGCGAAGTCGAGGCGGCCATCGAGGACTGGGAGCGTCGTGCAGACCAGCGATCCAAGGAGCGAAAGTCGGAGATGGTCGACCAGATCATCAGCGAACACCGCGCCGAGAGCGGGGACTGACCGGCCCGTTCGGCCGTCCGAACCGCCGTCTCCGTGCCGCCCGCACCGCCGAAGCCCAGCCCTCGTGTGAGCGACGATCGTGTCGCAACTCCTATACCCGTGCCGATAGTATTGCACGGTGTGTCCTATACACTGAACAAGCAGGTGGACGGGGAGTTCGACGCCGTCGTCGCCACGACGGTCGACGCACTCGAAGCGGAGGGATTCGGTGTCCTCTGTGATATCGACGTGCAGGGGACGTTCGCGGCGAAGCTCGACGAGGATTTCCGACGGTACCGTATCCTCGGCGCCTGCAACCCGCGATTGGCACGGGAGGCGTTGGGCGCGGAGCCCGAGTTGGGGGCGCTGCTCCCCTGTAACGTCGTTGTCGACGAGACGGACGAGAGGACCGTCACCGTGCGTGCCGTCGATCCGGAACGGCTGCTTGCGGTGGCCGAGAATCCGGCGCTCGACGACGTCGCCGCCGACGTTCGAGAGCGATTCGAGCGTGTGCTGACAACCGTTGCCGAGACGGGCTGACCGATCGCCAGCCCTCCCGACCCCCCACGGCTTTCATCCTCCGTCGAGACGTAGGTGACATGAGCGGGAACACCTCCGGGACGGGGCCCGAAGACGACGATCCGACGGACATGGGTGACCTCTTCGACGAACTCGAGGAACTGGAGGACCTCGTGGACACGCCGGCGGCCCGCGAACAGGTCCGGGAGACGATGCGCGTGGCCATGTCGGCGAGCGCGAGTGCCGCAGCGAGCCCCTTCGGCCGCGTGATTCGAGGGTACGATCGTGCCGACCTCGCGGAGGCGTTCCTCGGGAGCTTCCTGTTTGGCGTCCCGATGGCCGTCGAGGGCGGAACCCAGGAGGTCGGTGAGTTTCTCGTCTCCCGCCCGTTCCACCTCGGCGGGACGATCCTGTTCGGCATCGGCCTCGCCGTCGGTATCATCTACGTCGCCGACTTTCAGGACGTCCGCGTCCACAAGCCGATATTCGGGCTGATCCCGCGACGCCTCGTCGGCGTGACCGGCGTCTCCCTCGTGATGGCGGTCGTCCTGCTGACAGGGTGGGGGCGGGTCGACTGGGCGGACCCGACGCTCGCCTTTGCCAACGTCGTCGTGGCGTTCGTCCCGATGAGCGTCGGCGCGGCGCTCGGTGACATCTTGCCCGGCTCGTAAGGGGAAGTCATATTTTCCCGCTCCCGCTCGTATCCGATATGGACGTCTACGAGCGGATCACCCGGAACGCGACCGAGGTGGTCACCGAAGCCGAGGGGCAGGCGCTGGCCGAAGCGCCCGAGGGCAAACGCGCGTACGTCGGGTACGAGCCATCGGGCGTGTTGCACATCGGTCACATGCTCACCGCGACGAAGCTGATGGACCTGCAGGACGCCGGCTTCGAGGTCACCGTCCTGCTCGCGGACGTCCACGCCTACCTCAACGACAAGGGCACCTTCGAGGAGATTCGGGAGACGGCCGAGCGCATGAAAGCCCAGTTTCTCGCCTACGGCCTCGACGAGGAGCGGACGGAGTTCGTCTACGGTTCCGAGTTCCAGTTCGACCGCGAGTACGTACTGGACCTCCACGCCTTGGAACTGGAGACGACCATCTCGCGGGCCGAACGGGCGATGGCCGAGATCAAAAGCGGCGACGCCGTGACGGTGTCCCAGGCCGTCTACCCCCTGATGCAGGCGCTCGACATCGTCTATCTCGACGTCGACCTCGCAATCGGGGGGATGGAACAGCGCAAGGTCCACATGCTCGCGCGGGACACCTTGCCGAAGATCGGCGAGGCGTCGCCTACCTGCCTCCACACGCCGCTGATCGCCGACCTCGAAACCGGCGTGGGGAAGATGTCCGCGAGCGAGGGCGTCTCCATCTCGATGGAGGACGCACCCGAAGACATCGAGGCGAAGGTCAACGACGCGTTCTGTCCACCCACCCGGGATCCGGCCCCCGACGCCGAGGGGCGCGAGCGCGAGAATCCCGTCCTGCAGATCTTCGAGTACCACGTCTTTCCGCGGTACGAGACGGTGGTGGTCGAGCGGCCGGAGCAGTACGGCGGCGACCTGGAGTACGACGACTACGAGTCGCTGGCGGCGGACCTGGAGTCGGGGGACCTCCACCCTGCGGACGCGAAGGGGGCGCTGGCGACGTACCTCGACGAACTCATCGCGCCCGGGCGGCGCCAACTGCAGGACGCCGCGTCGGACGCCTGATCGGCGGCTAGCGGCCGGGTCGACGATACGTCGGCGGGTTTAACACTCGCCGCCGTGAATTGCCGCGCATGAGCGAGAACGAAAACGGCGGGCGCAAGGACCTTCGAATGCCCGACGACGACGAGGTGTTCGCCGTCGTAACGAACATGCTCGGGGCCAACCGGGTGAAGGTACGCTGTGCGGACGGGGTGGAGCGAACGGCCCGCATCCCCGGCCGGATGCAAAAGCGCATCTGGATCCGCGAGGACGACGTCGTACTCGTCGAACCGTGGGACTGGCAAGACGAGAAGGCCGACATCTCGTGGCGCTACGAGAAGTCGGAGGCGGACCAGTTGCGGCGCGAAGGGCACATCGAGTAGCGGAGACTTTTACGGCGTGACGACGTACGTCGGGTGAATGAGTGACCGCGAGGAGTACGGCTTGCTCGCCCCCGAGGAGGGCGAGGGCGAGGACTTCGGCGACGAGTGGGAGGAGATCGACGTCTCCGACACCGAGGCGGACCGCATCGCCAGAAAGCGGGACCGCGAGTTCGCCGAGTTCCGTAAGCGGCTGAAAGACGCCGACCAGTTCAAGGTGGAACAGTCGGTGTTCGACGACGCCACCTTCGCGGCCATCTACAAACTCGTCCAGGACGGCCACATCGCGGCGTTCGGTGGCCCCATCTCGACGGGCAAGGAGGCAAACGTCTACGAGGCGCTCGGCGGAAACGATATCGACGTGGCGGTGAAGATCTACCGGATCAACGCCTCGAACTTCCAAGAGATGCGGGCGTATCTCGAGGGCGACCCGCGCTTCGAGGGTATCGGCTCCGACAAGAAGAAGGTCGTCCTCGCGTGGACGAAAAAAGAGTTCGCGAACCTGCGCCGGGCCAGGGCGGCCGGGGTGCGAGTGCCCGACCCCATCGCGGTCGAGCGCAACGTGTTGGTGATGGAACTGGTGGGGCTGGTCGAGGACCGCGCCCGGCGACTGGCCGAGGTGGACGTCGAGAACCCCGAGACGGCGTTCGAAGTGGTCCGGGAGTACATGCGACGGCTCCACGGCGCCGGCCTCGTCCACGGCGACCTCTCGGAGTACAACCTCATCATCCACGACGGCGAGTTGGTCGTCATCGATCTCGGGCAGGCCGTGACGGTTCACCATCCGAACGCCGAGGATTTTCTCGCCCGGGACTGCCGGAACGTGGCATCGTTTTTCACTCGACAGGGGATCGACGTCGATCCCGCGGCCCTCCACGAGTTCGTCACCGAGGCCGAACCGGAGCCGTAATTCCCGAGCGAGAACGCTTAAACGGCTCCGTCCGGTATCGGGCGACATGCAACACGTAAAGGTCCCGCAGGACCGCCTCGGCGTCCTCATCGGCGAAGGCGGCGAGACCATGCGCGAGATCGAGGACCGCGCCGAGGTCCGCCTCGACATCGACTCCGAGAGCGGGAGCGTCGCCATCGACGCCACCGGCGACCCCGTCACGGCCATGGTCGCACCCGACATCGTCCGGGCCATCGGTCGCGGATTCAAGCCCGACGCGGCGCTGTCTCTCCTCGACGACGAGATGCGGATGTTCGATCTGATCGACATCGAAGAGGCCACGCGGAACAAGAACGACCTCCAGCGACAGAAGGGACGGCTCATCGGCGAGAACGGGCGCACGCGGGAGTTGATGGAGGAACTCACCGGCGCCGAGGTGGTCATCTACGGCACTACCCTCGGCATCATCGGTCAACCCGAGGAGGTCCAGGCCGTCCGCCGGGCCGCCGAGATGCTGCTCGACGGTGCCCCCCACGGTGCGGTCTACGGCTACCTCGAACGCAAGCACAACGAACTCACCCGCGGCGTCGAACTGTAGCCGACGACGCCGGTCGCCCCGTTCGTCGTCGACTCCCCGATCCACGGTAACGTGTAACGATATTCCCCCACCCTCTCGCGACCGGTCGATTCCGATAATCACGTGACTGCGACACGGTGTGGCACACGACGGATCGAAACTATTTTATAGAATCACAATCAATCAAAGGTTGATTATGTCTCAGCGAATGCAGCAAGGACAGCCGATGATCATTCTCGGCGAGGATTCCCAGCGCACCCAGGGGAAGGACGCTCAGTCGATGAACATCACGGCCGGCAAGGCCGTCGCGGAGTCCGTACGGACCACACTCGGTCCGAAAGGGATGGACAAGATGCTCGTCGACTCCGGCGGGAGCGTCGTCGTCACGAACGACGGCGTCACGATCCTGAAGGAGATGGACATCGACCACCCCGCCGCGAACATGATCGTCGAGGTCTCCGAAACTCAGGAGGACGAGGTCGGCGACGGCACCACGACGGCAGTCGTCATCGCGGGCGAACTCCTCGACGAGGCCGAGGAGCTCATCGACCAGGACATCCACCCGACGACGCTGGCCCAGGGGTACCGCCGGGCCGCGGAGAAGGCAAAGGAGATCCTCGAAGAGAACGCCATCGACGTCTCGGCTGACGACCGCGAGACGCTCGTCAAGATCGCCTCCACGGCGATGACGGGCAAGGGCGCCGAGAGCGCGAAAGACCAGCTCGCGGACTTGGTGGTCGACGCCGTCCTCGCCGTTCGCGACGACGACGGGGTCGACACCGACAACGTCTCCGTCGAGAAGGTCGTCGGCGGCGCCATCGGCAACTCCGAGCTCATCGAGGGCGTCATCGTCGACAAGGAACGCGTCAGCGACAGCATGCCCTACGCCGTCGAGGACGCCGACGTCGCGCTGGTCGACGGCGACCTCGAAGTCAAGGAGACCGAGATCGACGCCGAGGTCAACGTCACCGACCCTGACCAGCTCCAGCAGTTCCTCGACCAAGAGGAGAAACAGCTGCGCGAGATGGTCGACCACCTGAAGGAAGTCGGCGCCGACGCCGTCTTCGTCGGCAGCGGCATCGACGACATGGCCCAGCACTACCTGGCCCAGGAGGGCATCCTCGCCGTCCGTCGCGCGAAGGACAGCGACCTCTCCAGTCTCGCCCGCTCGACCGGCGGCACGGTCGTCGGCTCCGTCGACGACCTGACCGAGGACGACCTCGGCTTCGCCGGGTCGGTCGCCCAGAAGGACATCGGCGGCGACGAGCGCATCTTCGTCGAGGACACTCCCGACGCCAAGTCCGTCACGCTCGTCCTCCGCGGCGGCACCGAACACGTCGTCGACGAGGTCGAGCGTGCGGTCGAGGACTCGCTCGGCGTCGTCCGCACGACCCTGGAGGAGGGCAAGGTCCTGCCCGGGGGCGGTGCGCCCGAGGCGGAACTCGCCCTCGGCCTCCGTGACCACGCCGACTCCGTGGGTGGCCGCGAACAGCTCGCCGTCGAGGCCTTCGCCGAGGCGCTCGACGTCATCCCGCGCACCCTCGCCGAGAACGCCGGTCTCGACCCCATCGACTCGCTGGTCGATCTTCGGGCCCAGCACGACGGTGGCGACCTCTCGGCCGGTCTGGACGCCTACACGGGCGACATCATCGACATGGAGGAGGAGGGCGTCGTCGAACCCCTCCGCGTCAAAACCCAGGCCATCGAGTCCGCCACCGAGGCGGCCGTCATGATCCTCCGCATCGACGACGTCATCGCGGCCGGCGACCTCAAGGGCGGCGGCAGCGACGACGACGGCGACGACGCCCCCGGCGGCCCCGGCGGCGGCGGCATGGGCGGCGGCATGGGCGGCATGGGCGGCATGGGTGGCATGGGCGGCGCGATGTGAGGTAGGCGCGCGCCCCATCCACTCCGGCCCACCGCTGCACCGCACCGTCCGACGGCTCGACCCCCACTTTCTTTCGACGCTATCGCGTAGCTAGCGGCTCGAACGTGGTGACGTCGCGGAAAAACCGAGGCTGCGTCACGCGAACAGGTCGCGAGCCTCGGCGACGGCCTCGACCAGCCGATCGATCTCCTCGCGGGTGTTGTAGACGTAGAAGGAGGCCCGCGCGGAGGCGGCGATACCGAGTTTGTCGTGGAGGGGCTGGGTGCAGTGGTCGCCGGCCCGGATCGCCACGCCGTAGTCGTTGACGATGCTGGAGAGGTCGTGGGCGTGGACACCGTCGACGTTGAACGCGACGAGGCCGCCGCGGTCGTCGCCGGGCGGGCCGTAGATTTCCACGTCGTCGAACTCGGTCAGGCGGTCGTAGGCGTACTCGGCCAGCAGTTCCTCGTGGGCCTGGACCGCCTCCATCCCGATATCCTCGAGATAGTCGACGGCGGCCGCGAAGGCGACGCCCTGTGCGATGGAGGGGGTGCCCGCCTCGAACTTCCAGGGCAGGTCCTCCCACGTCGCGTCCTCGTAGGTCACCCGGCGGATCATGTCGCCGCCGTAGAGGTATGGTTGCATCTCCTCCAGAATCGACTCCTTGCCGTAGAGCGCGCCGATGCCGGTCGGGCCACACATCTTGTGGCCGGAGAAGGCGAAGAAGTCGGCGTCCATCGCCTTCACGTCGACCGGTCGGGTGGGCGCCGACTGGGCGCCGTCGACGAAGATCAGCGCGTCGTGGTCGTGGGCCACGTCCGCCAGTTCAGCCACGGGGACGACCGTCCCGAGCGTGTTCGAGACGTGGACGACCGACACCATCTCCGTGGTGTCGTCGATCAGGTCCGCGGCGTGGTCCATATCCAGATAGCCGTCGTCGTCGACGCGGACGTACCGCACCTCCGCGCCCGTTCGCTTGGCAATCTGTTGCCACGTCACCAGCGACGCGTGGTGTTCCATCTCCGAGAGGACCACGGAGTCCCCGGGGCCGAGTTCGGCCAGTCCCCACGCGTAGGCGACGAGGTTCTCCGCCTCGGTCGTGTTCTTCGTGAAGACGATCTCCTCGCGGCCGTCGGCACCGACGAAGTCGGCCACCGTGTCGTGGGCCTCCTCGTAGGCCACGCTGGCCTCCTGACTCAACTGGTGGATCCCTCGGTGGACGTTGGCGTTGTAGCCGCGGTAGTAGTCGGCGATGGTGTCGACCACCTGATCCGGCGTCTGACTCGTCGCGGCGTTGTCGAGATAGTACAGCGGCGTGTCGTCGTCGGGTCCCTCGCCGGGCGTCTCCACGTCGCCCCCGACGGACCGGTCGAGGATCGGGAAATCGGCCCGGATGGCTTCCACGTCGATCGGATACGATTCCTGGACTCCCATCGACCGGGCGTACGATCCGGAGGGATAACACCCCTTCGGTGTCTCACATCCGGTGCAACCACGACCGGTTACCACCGCGCGCCCAACACTTTCTTGACGTCGCCGGACGCTTACTCACACCCATGGAACGTCGACGGGTCTTGACGATGTGCGGCGCGCTCGCAACGGGGATCCTCGCGGGATGCAGCGGCGACGGTGACGGGGGCGCGCCCACGGGGACGGCGACGGAGACGGTCGAACCGACGGCGACGCCGACGGCCGAACCGACGGCCGAACCGACGGCGACGCCGACGGCCGAACCGACGGCGACGGCCGAATCCGGCCCCGGGGGACCGACACACGAACTCGACGAGTCGTTCGTCGTCGGCACCGGGAGCGATCGGATCGGCTACCGCATCATCGACTTCTACCGCGCCGACCGCATCGGCAGCAGCGCCAACTACGACACGGCCGACGGCGTCTTCCTGATCGTCTTCCTGGAGCTCAGCAACCCGCAGGACACCGACACCTCCTTTCCGCAGAACGCCTTTCTCGCCACCAACGAGGAACAGATCCGGTACATCGACGAGGGGGCGACGCCGAAGATCGCCGACGACGACCGGGTGGATACCCAGGCGCTCGGCTCGGCGACGCTCCTCAGCGGGAGTTCGAAGACGGGTGCCGTGGTGTTCGACCTCGATCCCGACCAGTCCTACTGGCTCGAACTCAGACCGACCGGCGACGCCGGGGACACCCACTACGTCGAGATCGGCACGATCTCCGAGATTCAGGCTCTCGAGAGTTCGATGGTCGGCTAGAGCCAGAGCAACTGGGCGTGGAGCGCGCCGTCCAGATCGAGGACGCGCTCCTCGTCGACGAGGCCGGCGTCGATGGCGACCGACACGCAGCGCTCGCCGACGAGGTTGGCGACCGACGCCCGCGTCAGCGCGTCCACCACGTCGTCCGCGTCGCCCTCGTCGCCGCCGTAGAACTCGTCGGTCACCGTGAGCGACACCCCGTCGCCGTCGTAGGTCTCGCCGAGACACTCCTCGTCACAGACGGCGACGAGCAGTCCCTCGGGCGTGTCCCGTTCGCGGATCAGCATCTATCGGTCCTCGACCAGTTCGCGCTCGGCCTCCTCGCGGAGTTCGGCCGCCTGCTCCTGGACGCGCTCTGCCTCCTCGTTCTCGCCGAGTTCCTCCAGCGCCCTCGCTTTCTCCTCTAGCACCGAGGCGTTGCGCATCCCCAGACGGATGGCGTTGTCGAAGCAGTCGACCGCGTTCTCGTGGAGGCCACGCTCGGCGAGGAAGAAGCCGCGATTGTACCACGCCTGCGCGAACCTGGGATCGACCTCGACGGCGCGTTCGGCGTGGTTGAGCGCCTGTTCGGTTCGCCCCCACTCCCAGAGCGTGTAGGCGAGGTTCGTATGCGCCGAGGCGGCGTGTTCGGAGTCCTCGTCGATCGAGAGGGCCTCCTCGTAGGCGCCGACGGCCTCGTCGTACTCCTCCAGTTGTGCGTGGGCCGCTCCCTTGTTCACCCACGCCTCCTGGGCTACGAGTTCGTCGTCGGCGAAACTCGCCGCCCGCTCGAAGGTTTCGGTCGCCTCTTCGAATCGGTTGATGCCCATATACGAGAGCCCCACGTCGACCAACTGTTCGGCGTCGACCTGGTCGCTGGCGACGTTTCGTTCGTCGAGCATGTCCGTCAGCACCCGCGAGTCGACCGGGTCGACCTCCGACGGATCCACCGATAGCTCCGGGGGGTCGAGCGAGAACTCCTCGTACTCCTCGTCGAACCCCTGCCCCTCCGAGAAGCGATGGGGTCGCTCGTCGTCCATGCCCTCCGCTTGTGTGCCGGGTCGGTTAAGGCCTGCGTCACGGGCCAGAACTTAGGTCCTCGCGCGCCGAGGACCGCCATGCGACTGTTCGTCAGCGTCGACGTCGACACGCTGGCCGACGCCATCGCGGACGCACAGGACCGACTCCCGGACGCCGAGAGCCTCCGCCGCGTCGATCCGACCGACGCCCACGTCACCCTCAAGTTCCTCGGCGACGTCGATCCCGACCGTCTGGACGCCCTCGACGCCGCGCTTTCGACTGCCGTCGCCGACGCCGGCGTCGATCCCTTCACCCTGACACTCGGTGGCTACGGCGTCTTCCCCTCCCTCGAGTACATCAGCGTCGTCTGGGCCGGCGTCAGCGAGGGAGATTCGGAACTCACCCGCCTCCACGAGGCGATCGAGCGGGAGACGACGGGCCGTGGATTCGACCCCGTGGACCACGCGTTCACGCCACACGTCACCCTCGCTCGCATGGACGACGCTCGGGGCAAGGCGGCCGTCCAGCGGCTCGTCGGCGGGGAGGACCCGACCGTGGGCAGCGTCGTCGTTCGCGAGATTCGCCTCGAAGAGAGTACGCTCACCGACGGGGGGCCGACGTACGAAACGGTCGAGCGGTACCCCCTGTAGCGATCCCTCGGTTCCGCGAGTGCCGCTCGGCGCGCGTCCCCGACGGCCCGGCGTCGCGGGCCGGTCACTCCATCGTACCGCCGTCCTCCAACCGCCAGGTGAAGATCGCCCGCAGTACGACGACGAGGCTGTTCGTCTCGCCGGCGCCCCAGATCGCGGTCTCGAACCGCGGCTCCGTGGGGGCTGGGTCCTCGTCGCCGACGAGGACGCTCACGAGCGTCTGCGTTTCGTCGACCATCATGAGCCGTCCCGCGGGCGTGTCCGACCAGACCCACAGCGACTCGAATAGCTCCGCGCCGGGAACGTCGTCCCGGATCCGCTCTTGAACGTCCGGGGACACGCCACCGAGGCTGATCGTCACGCCCCGCTCCGCGGCGGCACGTAACCCGTCCACGACGTCCTCGGTGAGTAGGTCCTCGACGGTCATGTAGACGATTTCGTCCGTCGCGCCGTCCACGAACTCCAGTACGCGGTCCGTGACCGCCGCTTGGCCCTCGACCGTCCAGACGCCCTGTTGCTCCTCGATGTGCTGAGCCGGTTCGAGTTCGTTCAGTGCCGTCGTCAGGACTCCCGTTCGGTGGGTCATCTCCCGTTCGAACTTCCGGCCGGCCGTTTCGGCCGATATCGCCCAGAACTCCTTTGGCGACGACTGCTGGATGTCGACCATGCCCCGTGCGCGCAACTCGTCGACCGCGTCGTAGACGCGAGTCCGCGGCACGTCGGCGGTCCGACTCACGTCCTTGGCGGTGCCCGGCCCGAGACCCACGAGCGCCACGAACGTCCGTGCGGCGTAGGTGCTGAGCCCGAACTGTTCGAGTTGCTCGATGGCTGCAGCACGCGGATCGTCGACGGGATCGAAATCCATAGATCAGGTCCTCTGTACTGTGAAATCCCGCCCACGAAGGTGGCCGGGACCGGCACGCATCGGATCGTGGTTGGGACACAGTTCCGAGTCGCGCGCCGGAGCGTACCTCATGTCCCGACGATGATAATACTTTTGTGATTAACCGAGTTAACTCTAGAAATTGACCGGGGAGCGATCGTCGACGGATACTATTTCGGCCGACAACAATGTAACCCTGCGCATCACAACGACTTACCGAGCGATGAACGACGATCGTACTGCTTCAGCGCCGGGTGTGATTCGGCCACCGAACGCCGCCCGGCTGTACACTCGCCAGTGACAATGCCTATCTACCTGGCGCTCCGATCTTGTTGGAGTCCCGGGATTCTCCGGGTCGTGAGTTGGGACACATGAGCACGGACGAAACAGTACACGAAGCAGTCGAAGCACTCCAGCAACTCGGACTGAAGGAGTACGAGGCACGGTGTTTCGTTGGCCTGTCACAGGTCGAGGCGGGAACGGCAAAGAAACTCAGCGAGATGACCGAAGTGCCCCGGACGCGAGTGTACGACGCGATCCGGGTGCTGGAAGCACAGGGATTGGTCGAAATACAGCATTCGAGCCCACAGCAGTTTCGCGCGGTTCCGCTGGACGAAGCGACCGAGACGCTGCGCGACCAGTACGAGGCCCGCGTCGAGCGTCTCCACGACGCCCTCGATACGGTCGAGATCGTCAAAGACGGCGACGAAGAGCCAGTCCAGCAGGTGTGGGCGATGACCGGGAACGACGGGATCGAAAACCGGACGGAAGAACTCATCCAGACGGCAACCGAGGAGGTCGTCCTCGTCATCGGCGACGAGTCGCTGCTGACCGAGGATCTCATTGCCACACTCAACGAGGTCGGCGACGGCGTCAGGTTGCTTGTCGGCGCCCTGACCGAGTCGCTGCAGGAACGGATTCAGACCGCGGTGCCCGATGCCACGACGTTCATCTCGGGCCTGGAGTGGTTACACGGCGAGGCCGCCGCCGAAGACGAGACCGCGATCGGCCGTCTGTTGCTGGTCGACCGCTCGACGATCCTCGTGAGTTCCATCATGCCGGGGACGAAAGTGGAGCAGGCGATCTTCGGCGGGGGATTCGGGAACGGTCTCGTCGTGATCGCCCGCCGACTCATGGCACAGGGACTACTGACCGAGCGTGACCCCGCTCCGTGACACTTCGGCCACAGGTTCCTGACGCCTTCGGCGCCGTGCGGGACGTCCGACCGAGACGGCCGCCAGTGTGACGCCTCGGCGGTCGCCGGGTCCCATCACTGGGCGCCGCTGTCGACGACGTCGGGACCGCTTTCGTCGCTGATTCGGGGATCTATCGGGCGGAGCGTGAGGTACTCGCCGTTATCGACCGTGACCCAGCACTTGCTGTAGACGAACGTGAGACGGCCACCCGGTCGAGCGGTGACGTCGTGTCGCGAACCGAACAAGGTATCCAGCGCGTCGGGATCGAGTACGTCCGTGAGCGGCCGCAGCGACCGTGGCTCACGGCCTTCGACAGCGCTCACTGCACACACCACGGCCGTACTTACTGATTCGTTCGCTCCAATCTCGTACTCCACACTCTAATGTCGTGGTAGATGCTGAAAATGTGCCCGGTTTTCACCCGTATTATCAAAACAAAGTTGAAGTCCGTCGGCAGCGGTCGTCTCACCCCGGACGCCGCTAGAACTCCTCGAACGTGCCGTCGGTGAAGACCGTCACCCGGCCGTCCTCTTCGCTGAGTGTGATCGCTGCGAACACCTCCTCGCGGGTCGAGGTTTCCAGCGCACTCATGTGTCGGGCACCCATCCACCCGGCGTAGGGAAGACCGTCGTTTCGTCGGCAGTCGGCCGGAGCGAGTTGCTTGGCCCGACCCATCGCCTCCTCGATCGTACCGTCGCTGCGGACGACGACTGCTCCATCGCAGGACAACGAAATGCTCTGTGCAGTCTCGAGAAATGTGCCAGTCTCAGCAAAGACGGTCGCACAGTCCTCGACCGGCCAGCGGTTCGTCCCCATTGGAGTCGCGAAGTCAGCCGCGGAATCCCGCTTGACGACGAAATAGAGTCCGGGTCCACGGGCGTAGGGCTCGTCCCATCGCTCGAATCCGAGGCTGATGTCATTGGCGCATCGCTCGATCCGCTCGAGTACTGCCTCGATATCTGAATCATCGGGCTTCGGCTCCGGCGTCGCGGAACTATAGATGGGATCGGTCGTTCCGTTCATGCCGAATACGGCCGCTGAGAGTTTAGTAGCCCCGAATTTCCGAACGAGACGCTGTCAGGAGCATTCGGGTGAATCGCCGCCGACCGAACGGAATCCCCCGGTCACGCAAAAACAGGATCGGAGTGAATACGCTGTGAGGTACGTATAGCTACATCCCACCCCGCGCTGTGGTCTCGATATCGGCACCGTTCATCAGGACTCCCGTCCCCAGTCGCCGCAACCACTCCCCGTCGGCCGCGAGATCCGTCCTGACATCCTCCCACGGCTAAAGCCGTGGGGTTCCCGACCACAGGCCGGGCAGTCCACGGCGGGAGGTTCCCCACTCGTACGCGGTGGGGTTGTGGGCCGTGCCAGTACGGCCCCCGACCGAGATAGCGGGCTTCATCTACCCCCGCGAAGGGTGCGTATCCTTACCTCGGACTCGGCGCCACGACCGACGAGCGCCGACATAATCAACGTTTCGCCGGCTGTCGGCTTCATCCCACCCCTGAAGGGGAGGGGGCTTTCGCCTCGAAATGCTGTAAATTCGGCGGCAGTATGGGGCAGTCGAAGAAGCGTCCGACAGACGAGAGCAAAGCGTCCGTGGGTGGGGGCTCGGTAGGAAGGGCCCACGACGGACAAACCGCCCTCCACGTCCGTCCGCCCGGATCGTGCGCCGACTCACCACCGCCGACTGGACGTCTCGTGCGAACCTTGATTCACTTGGCCGCCGTCTTAGAAGCATGGTCGAGTTTCCAGACGAGCGACAGATCGTACTAGAGGCACGGTCCCAGTTAGACCAGTGGACGAAGAGTGCCCGGAGAGAGGCGTACGCTGATCTGTTCGACAGCGAGGATTCCGTACTCTCCCCTGAAGAGGTGCGACTCCTCGATGCGCTCGACTCCGAACTGGAGCGAGGGGGCGGCGACGGTGTTTGGGGAACCGATCAGTACGGCATCCACACGGCGGGGACTTCGGGTTCGGATACCTCACTCGGCGTCGTCTGTGTCTATCATCCACAGATCACCGTGGATTCGGTCCTCCGGGGAGCCGACAACCTCGACGACGAGACCGAAGAACGACTCAATGCGGCACTCTGGCAATACAGCGAACGTGTCGCGACACTCATCGAAGCCGAACTCGACGAGTTCGTCAACCAACCCCAGCGGTAAATCCGTCCAGTCGGACGCTCGCTCTCGCCTCGGCGGAGAGAATCCACCGATGGCGCGGAGGCTGTCACACGCTGGTGGCCGTTTTGATATGTGGGTGACGGTAAGCCGAGCCTCGACGAGATTCTACGCCGCGTTTCGGGCCGATCAGCTATGGGGGGCCGGTCTCACGCCTGCACGCGACGTTCTGTATCGCGGTATACGGTTTATTTTGGGTGAGTCGGGCGACGAGGTCAGTCCCGCCCGCGCCGAGGCCGACCTCGGCATCGCCCCAGTCCGGATCCTCCGGGCACGCGGCGGACCAGAGTCATTCCCCCTCGGTGAGCCCTGTCGAGCCCCCCATCCGGGTGAGTAAACTCCATGACGCGATATAGAACGACTCGTGCCCTGCCCGGATTCGGCGACGCCCGAAAGAACAAGATTTTATGCGGCGACGGGGTAGACAAGGCCACTATGGGTAAGAAATCGAAGGCGAAAAAGAAGCGACTCGCCAAACTGGAGCGACAGAACAGTCGTGTCCCCGCGTGGGTCATGCTCAAGACGGATCGACAGGTCACCCGCAACCCGAAGCGTCGCAACTGGCGCCGGAACGACACGGACGAATAGATGAGCGCCAACGACTTCGAGGAGCGTGTCGTCACCGTCCCGCTCCGCGACGCGCGGGCGGCCCCGTCCAACGAGCGCGCCGACAAGGCGATGACGCTGGTTCGGGAACACCTCGCCCAGCATTTCAAGGTCGACGAGAGCGAGGTGCGCCTCGATACGGCTATCAACGAGGCGGTGTGGAAGCAGGGTCGAAACAATCCGCCCAGCAAGCTTCGGGTTCGTGCCGCTCGCTTCGTCGAGGACGGCGAACCGATCGTCGAAGCAGAGCCCGCCGAATAACGTGTTACGCGCCTCCTTCGCCGGATCGTCGTACGTCGGGGTGTTCGCCCGGGCGACGAACGACTGCCTGCTCGTGCGTTCCGACGCCGACGAGGACACCGTCGCCGACATGGCGGCGGAACTCGACGTCGAGCCAGTCCCGACTACGGTGGGCGGCTCCGGCACCGTCGGCGCCCTCACGGTCGGCAACGAGCATGGACTGCTCGTTTCCAGCCGGGCGACCGACCGCGAAATCACGGCCATCGAGGAGGCAACCGGGCTCTCGGTGACGGAACTGCCCGGGCGGATCAACGCCGCGGGCAACGTCGTTCTCGTGAACGACTACGGCGCCTACGTTCATCCGGACCTGAGTCGGGAGGCGGTCCGGACGGTCAGGTCGGCGCTCGACGTGCCCGTCGAACGCGGCGATCTGGCCGACGTGCGGACCGTCGGCACTGCCGCCGTCGCGACCAACGAGGGCGTCCTCTGTCACCCGAAGTCCCGCGAACCGGAACTGGAGGCGATCGAGGACTGTCTCGACGTGCGGGCCGACATCGGCACCGTCAACTACGGCGCGCCGCTGGTCGGCTCCGGACTCGTCGCCACCGAATCGGGCTACGTCGTCGGCACGGATACGACCGGGCCGGAACTCGGCCGCATCGAGGAGACGCTCGGCTACATCGAGCGGCAGTAGGAAGATACTTCCCGCTTCCTCACGACCCTTCTGTACATGAGTGAGTTCGTCGTCAGCGGACGCTTTCAGGACCGAACCGGCTACCGCGCGTTCGAGAAGGATATCGACGCCCCCAATCGGAACGTCGCGCAGGAACACACGCTCGCACAACTCGGGAGCGAGCACGGGCTCAAGCGGACGCAGATCGAGATCGAGGGGGTGACCGCGGCATGATGGGTGGCGGTCAGCAGCAACTCCAGCAGCTCTCCCAGGAACTCGAAGCCATCGACGAAGAGATCGCGGAACTCGAAGCCGAGATCGGGAACCTCCGCACCCGGCAGACCGAGATCGACGAGGCTATCGAGGCCATCGAGACGCTCGACTCCGGCTCGACGGTTCAGGTCCCGCTCGGCGGCGGCGCGTACCTCCGGGCCGAAGTGCAGGACATCGACGAAGTGATCGTCGACCTCGGCGGCGGCTACGCGGCCGAACAGCAGCAGGGCGACGCCATCGACGCGCTCGAACGCAAGCAGGACGTCCTCGACGACCGCATCGACGACGTCGAGGCGGAGATCTCCGAACTCGAGTCCGAGAGCGACGAGATCGAACAGCAGGCCCAGCAGATGCAACAGCAGATGCAACAACAGCAGATGCAGCAGATGCAACAACAGCAGGCCGACGACGAGTAGCGGGTCGATGTTCGACGGACTGAAAGACAAACTGGACGACTTCCGCAGCGACGTCGAGGAGAGCGCCGAACCCGACACCGCACCCGGCTCCGGAGCGGACGGGGACGGGAAAACGGAGACGGCACCCGACGACGCGAACGTGCACGCGGAGGACGCCGCCGAGTCCGAGGACGCGGGCGACGCCGACTCGCCGAGTCGCCTCCAGCGAGCCAAGGCCTTGGCTACCGGCAAGGTCGTCCTCGAGGAGGAGGATCTGGAGGAGCCCCTCTGGAACCTGGAGATGGCGCTGCTGGAAAGCGACGTGGAGATGGGCGTCGCGGAGGCCATCCTCGACCAGATCCGCTCGAACTTGGTCGGCGAGACCAAATCCCAGATGGCGAGCACGGGCGACCTCGTCGAGGACGCCCTGCGCGACGCCCTGCTTGAGGTCATCAGCGTCGGTCAGTTCGACTTCGACGAACGCATCGCGACCGCCGAGAAGCCGGTGACGATCGTCTTCACCGGCGTCAACGGCGTCGGCAAGACCACCACCATCGCCAAACTCGCCCGCTACTTGGAAGAGCGGGGCTACTCTTCGGTGCTCGCCAACGGCGACACCTACCGCGCGGGAGCGAACGAACAGATCCGGGAGCACGCCGAGGCGCTCGGCAAGCGCCTGATCGCCCACGAACAGGGCGGCGACCCCGCGGCCGTCATCTACGACGGCGTGGAGTACGCCGAGGCCAACGACGTGGACGTCGTCCTCGGCGACACCGCCGGACGCCTCCACACCTCCAGCGACCTGATGGCCCAACTGGAGAAGATAGACCGCGTCGTCGATCCCGACCTCACGCTGTTCGTCGACGAGGCGGTCGCCGGCCAGGACGCCGTCGAGCGCGCCCAGCAGTTCGACGATGCCGCCGCGATCGACGGCGCCGTCCTGACGAAAGCGGACGCCGACTCGCAGGGCGGTGCCGCGATCTCCGTCGCCTACGTGACCGGCAAGCCCGTCCTCTTTCTCGGCACGGGACAGGGGTACGCCGATCTCGACCGGTTCGATCCCGAATCACTGGTCGACGACCTCCTCGGCGCGTAAGCCCGGAGCGACACGCCTACCCCGCTCCGTCGCCTACGCGCCCCCATGAGTACCGTCGTCGGCGTCGCCTGCGCGGGCGGCGTCGTCCTCGTCGGCGACCGTCTCGTCACGGCCGACGGCCGCGTCCGGAGCCGGTCCCGCGAACACGTCCTCGACCTCGGGAGCGTCGGCGCAGCCGTCGTCTGTGCCGACGTCGCAGGGTTCGTCGACCGACTCGACGCGGCGGTTCGGTCCTACCGGACGGAGCGCGGACGGCTCCGCATCGGCCCGTTCGCCCGTCTCGTCGGCGACGTAGCGACCGAGTTCGACGCGTCCGTCCTCGCGGCCGCCCGCGACGACGAGGAGCGTCCCCGCCTCCGCTCGGTCGATCCCGAGGGGGGCGTCACCGACGAATCGCTCGCGGCGGTGGGAAGCGGTGCGGCCGTCGCCCTCGGTGGACTCGAAGCCGGCCACGACCCCGAATCGACCCTGGACGCCACCGAGACGCTCGCCCGCGACGCCGTCGGGGCCGCTGCGGAACGCGACGCGGGCACCGGCGCCGACGTCGACGTCTATCGCCTCCCGGCCGAGTCTAGCTCTCCAGCACCGACAGATAGCGGTCGATGATGTCGCTCTTGTGGTGGGTGTCGTGTAAGTGCTCGCACAGGTGATTTCGGGTCCTGCACCCGTGGGTCGCGGATCGGACAGACGTACGGTTCGGCCATGCCGAACGTATCCGGGGCGCGAGCAAAAGGCTCCCGCCGAACGGCCACCAGAGCTATGCGCGCCGACGGCCACCTTCCACGCATGGGTTCGGGGGAGAGACATCCGTTCGAGTCGATCGACGACGCGGACGGTGGGGACGACGCGAACGAGTCCGGCGAGTCGTCACCGGACGGGACCTGGGGCCGACGCGAACTCGCACTCGCCGCCCTGGCTGTCGTAGTGATCGCCGGCGCGGCCACGCTGTTGGTCGGGTCGCTCGGCGGCACGACCGCGGGGGGCGGCGATGCCGGCACGAACGGTGCCACCGCCACAGCCACGCCGACCCCGGAGACGACCGGGACCGCGGCGTCGACGCCGGCGGTCACCATGCGCGTCCGCTCGATCGAAACCTGCGGGACGCGCTGTCGGACGGTCACGATCGCGCTGTCGAACGACGGGGACGACGCCGCTCGCTCGGTTCGCGTCACCACCGAGATCACGACCGGCGGGAGCCTGATCTGGGAGGGGAAATCCGACGTCGGTCGGCTCCCCGCGGGCGAGACCGTCACCCGGACGCGGACGATCCGGGTCGGCTACGTCGACGCCGCGCGCATCGAATCCAACGACGGCCGGATTCGGGTTGAGACGACCGTCCGCACGGCCAGCGGCACCCGCGTGTTCACCGAACATCGGACCGTCTCCTGATCGGCCGCGCCCCGTCCTCGGTTCGCGGGTCGCTGCCGTGTTTCGAAATCCTTTTGCCGATTATCCACCTCGACGGAACTGCGCCGCCTTAGCTCAGACTGGGAGAGCACTCGACTGAAGATCGAGCTGTCCCCCGTTCAAATCGGGGAGGCGGCATTTTCCTGCGAACCGACGAGGGAGCGGAGCGACCGAGCTCGTGAGCAGTGAAAATGCTCCCGACCCGATTTGAGCAGACGAGTCGCACGCCCGCGCAGCGCCGTAGGCGCGAGCAGGAACGTCTCGGCGAGTTCAAATCGGGGACGGCATTCCACTTTTTGCTGCGTCGGGTGTCCTCGCTCGCTTCGCTCGCTGCGGGCACCGCTCCTTGCAAAAACGTGGGGAAAAACCCCTGCTGGCTCACTTCGTTCGCCAGCAGTGAAACTGCGCCTCGCTGCGCTCGGCGCGGTACGCGGAGCCGACACGGATCACTTCGAAGGTCGAGCCGTCTCCCTCTCGCAGGCGAAACGGGGCCCGTCTCGGTCGCCGCGACGACGGCCGACGAGCCCGCCGTGGGTGGCCGGGAGTGTGACGCTCCGGCCGGCGTCACCGGGCGTCGTACAGCTCCTGCAGGTCGTCCCGGAGGTAGACGATGTCGTCGTACCGGTCCTCTTTCTCCGTGGCGAGCGCGGTGAGCAGGACGTCGTCCAGCGCCTCGGGCACGTCGGCCACCGCGCTCGGCGGCGCCGGCCGGTCGTCGAGGATGGCGCGCATCACCCGCGTGGAGTCGCCCTCGAAGGGTGGGCGGCCGGTGAACAGGTCGTAGAGGACGGTGCCCAACTGGTAGATGTCCGTCCGGTCGTCGGCCGGCCCGTAGTCGGCGTCGAACTGTTCCGGGGCCGCGTAGTGCGGTGACAGCCCCTCGACGCTCTGGGAGTGATCGAGGAGGTGCTTCGAGAGGCCCCAGTCGGCGACCTTCGGGACGTCCCACGCGCCGTCGACGCTCCGGAAGAGCACGTTCTCCGGCTTCAGGTCGAGGTGGGCGACGCCGCGTCGGTGGGCGTGACGGACCCCCTTCGTGACCGCGAGGGCGGTCCAGAGTGCCTGCGGCGTCGACAGCCGTCCCGACCGCTCGGAGAGGTCGCCGGCGTCCATATACTCCATGGCGATCCAGGGAAGCGGCTCGGCGCCGTAGCCCACGACGCCGACCACGTGGTCGTGATCGTCGAGTTTGTCCCAGGTTTCGGCCTCTCCGAGCAGTCGCTCGACCGCGTCCGCGTGCAGAGTTCCGGAGAGTCGCGGCCGCTTGACCGCCAGCGACACGTCGCCTCCGGGGGTCGAGAGCGTCGCCTTCGTCACGTCGGCGTTGCCGCCGCCGCCGATCGGTTCCTCGTCGGTGAGGTCGGCGTGGGTGACGGCCACCTCCGGCGCGCGCGGGATGCGACTCGGCTGGCCGGTCGCACCGCCGGGTGTCGACCGTCCGTCGGGTGATGGCGCGTCGCCCGCGGTCGGTGCCGGGGTCACTGGCGTCGACGCCGACACCGCGTCCGTCTCCGTCCTCGTCCCTGCCTGTGTCTTCGTTCTCGTCTCTGACTGTGCCTTCGTCCTCGTCTTCGGTGCTGTCCCGGGATCAGCCCCCGCCCGTCGCGCCCGGAAGACGCCGATCCCGGCTCCGAGAACGAGTCCCACGACGGCCGCCACGACGCCGTAGAGGACGACGGTTTGGGGATCGGGCCCGACTCGCGCCACCTGGAGCGGGGTCGGGAGCGTCGACACGCCCGCCGACCTCCCGATCCACGCTGCGATCCCCGCGCCGACGGCGTCGGCGCCGCTCGACCCGACGCCCGCGTCACGCATCGCGACCACCTCCGTATCTGCGGCCCAGCAGATAGCCCACGAGCAGTCCTATCCCGCCAGCCAGCCCCCAGATCGTGACCGCGAGGGACGTGGCCACGCCGACGGTTCCCTGTAACACGGCTTCGACCATCGTCTTGCTGTGGCGGGGGTCGATTCATAAATGTGGGCTCGGCGGAGCGATCGCCGAGTCGGGTCCCCTCTCGGCGTGGTCGCGGACGCCGAGCACCGACTCCTCGGCGTTACGTGCGCTCGGTCCAGTCGCCGGTCGGACTCGAATCGCTCGTCGACCGAACAAACCGCTCCCTCGGGGACGACCACGTCGACGGGATCGAGCGATCGCCCGCGCGGCGGTCCGCGGGTGCAGTATCCGTCGTTGCAGTCGAAGCGGGCACCGTGTTCGTGACCGACGAGTTGGTCACCGTCGACGAGCGAACCGATCCCCCCGATCGAGTTTCGCCACCGGCTGGTGGGGACAGGCGTTCCGGTTGGCGGCGACTGTCTCTCCGTTGCGGTGCAGAGTCACCCGGTTTGTCTTCGTCCACTCTCCTCGAACCGGGGTCTTCCCCGTCCTGGACGTCCGAGATCGGCGTGATGCGTCGTCGGTCACGATCACCTCTCGGACCCGGCACCGAAACGATCCGTCGAGACTGAAATACGCATCTGAGCCTCTGATAGATTTATGTTCCGTCCGCCGGTATCCCCGGTTGCCGACGCCGCCCGGACGTTCCCCGTGTGCCGGTGGCGTCGGTCCCCGCAACGCGTCTCCCCGACCCGACCGGCGTTTCGCGCCGGCCCTCCCCGAGTTCCCCGACCGGGGATCGGCCGGCCTACCACTCTTTGGTTGGTCACTTCATCTCCGGTCGTCCCGGATCGCCTCGACGTCAGCGGGCGATCCGACGACGACGTCCCCCACGATAGTGCGCGTGAGCGCCGCAGCCGCTGCCCCCTGTGTCAGCGCGCCCTCGACATCCTCACCTTGGTGGCGCCCGGCGAGGAAGCCCCCGACGAACGCGTCGTGGGCGCCGGCGGGGTCGCGCGTCTCCGTCTCGAACGCCGACACCTCGTAGATCTCCTCGCCGTGGAGTCCGATCGTCGGATGAGCGTACCGATCGCGCGTGAGCACCACCGTCTCACACCCGTATCGCGTCCTGAGGCTGTGGGCCGCGGGCACCGGATCGCCGTCGAGGCCGAACACCGCCTCCGCGTCCCCTTCGTCGACGATCAGGACCTCTACGTCGCCGAGGAGGTGATCGTACAGGTCGGCGGCCCGGTCGGGATCGAGCCCCGTCGCGTCGAACCGCGTGTCGAACGCACGCGTCGTGTCCGCCTCGCCCGCGACCGAGAGGAGCGTCGCGGTCGTCTCCAGGAGCGTCTCCGACCGTGCGGGCGTCGCACCGCTGACGAACAGCGTCTCGGCGTCGCGAACCACCCCGAGGGGCAGGTCGTCTGCCGTCGTCGTCGCGACTGCCGCCTCCCCCCGGTCCGGGACGGTCCGTGTCCCCGCCGTCCCGCCGCGTTCGACGAACGCCGTCGACGTCCGCCCCGTCCCGGCCCAGACGACGCCGGTCCGGACGCCGTGGCGACGGAGTTCGCCGACGACGCGTCGACCCAGCGGCGTGTCGGGGAGTTTCGACAGCCACGCGGCGTCGAGGTCGAGCGTCGCCGCCGCGACGGCGACGTTACTCTCCGGTCCGCCGACGTGCGCGGCGAACCCGGTCGCCGTTTCGATGCGTTCGCCCTGCGGCGGCGAGAACCGAAGGGTCGCGTCACCGACGGTCACCAGATCCGTCACGACCTCCCTTCGGTCGACCGACGCAAAAAGTGTGCTCCCCGTCGCTCGGTCTCTACCGGAGTCACTCCGCCCGTCGACCGCCGTGTCCGGGGTAATCGCGTTCGAATCGGTCGGTGATCTCGTCGCGGTCGATCGAGACGACGACCGGCCGCCCGTGCGGACAGGCGAAGGGGTTCTCACAGTCGTCGAGCGCCGCCAACAGGTCGACGACCGACCCCTCGGTCAGCGACGTGTTCCCCGTGATCGAGGGGTAACACGCCAGGTCGGCGAGCAGGGCGTCGGCGACGGCGTCGACGGTTTCGCCCGCCGACTCCGCGGCGAAGCCGGTCAGCGCGTCCCGGAGGTGCGACGGATCGAGCGCCGCGTCGAACACCGTCGGCACGGTCCGTACCTCGACGGTCCGGTCGTCGGTCCGATCGGCGTGAAACCCCAGTTCCGCCAGCGCGTCGCGGTAGGTGTCGAACAGCGCCGCCTCCCGCGCCGTGAGTTCGAGGTCGACCGGCTCGGCCAGCGCCTGCGTCGGCGTCTGCCCCGCCATCTCGGCGCGCAGGCGCTCGTAGTTGATCCGCTCGTCGGCCGCGTGCTGGTCGATCAGCGCCAGTCCGTCGGGCGTCTCCGCGACGAGGTACGTGTCGTCGTACTGTCCGAGGACCCGCATCGCTGGCAGGCGGTCGAACTCGCGGTCCGGCGCCGCCCGCTCCCCGTCGAGTGTCCGCTGCTCGTTCGGCGGCCTGACGCCGCCCGTCGACCATTTCCCGTTCCCGTCGCCGTCGGCGCCCCCCACGCCAGCGGACGAGGACTCGCCGCCGTTTGCCGTCCCGGTTGTCCCCGTCGGCGCCTCCGCCTCGTCGGCCGGCGTCGATCCTCCAGCAGCTGTGCCCGACGCCTCGGCGGCCGCCTCGCCCGACGACTCTCCCGCCACTTCGTCGAGGGTCGGTGATCGCGTCGTCCGGTCGGTCTCCTCCGGTCCGAGTGCCGTTCCGGCGGCCGACTCCTCTCTCTCCTCGTTGCCTTGCCCGACGCCCGCGCCCGCAGTCGCCGCCGATCCGTCCCCCGTCCCGCCGCTCTCGCTCCGGTCGAGGTCACCACCCACACCGTCGGCCTCGCCGTCCGGGCCGTCCCCGGCCGCGTCTTCGGGTGCCGCCTCGCCGCCGGCCACCTCCCGCGTCGGCGACGCCGGCGAAATCTCGGTCTCCGCGGGCGCCGACCGGCCACGAGGTGCCGACGAGCGGACCAGTCCCTCGTCGAGCAACGCCTCGCTGACGGCCGTCCGCACGGCGTCGGCCACGGCGTCCTCGTCGTCGAACCGAACCTCCATCTTGCGGGGGTGGACGTTCACGTCGACGGCCCCGTTCGGCACCTCGACGAAGAGGACGGCGAAGGGGTAGCGATCGGTCGCGAGTTGGCCGTCGTAGGCGTCGAGGACGGCCTCGCGGAGCGTCCCCGCGGTGACGTAGCGGCCGTTGACGAACGTCGAGAGGTACTCTCGGCCGGCGCGGGTCGTCTCGGGATGGCTCACCAGCCCGGACACCGACTCGACGGGGTCGGCCGGGTCGGCCGATACGGCCACCATCGAGGATGCAACCTCCCGGCCGTAGACGGCGAGGATCGTCGATTCGAGGTCGCCGCTCCCCTCGGTGGCGAACACCTCCCGCCCGTCGTGTTCGAGCGTCGTCGCCACGTCGGGGTTGGCGAGGGCGTACTGCGTGACGACGCGGTTGACGTGGTCGAACTCCGTCGCCTCCGTCTTCAGGAACTTCCGCCGGGCCGGCGTGTTGTAGAACAGGTCGTCGACCTCGACGACGGTGCCGGGCGGACAGCCCGAGGGGGTGACCCCACCCACCTCGCCCCCCTCGACGGTCAGTTCGTGCCCGCGCCCGCCCTCGCGGGCGCGCGAGCGGATCGTCAGCCGCGACACCGCGCCGATGGTGTGCAGCGCCTCGCCCCGGAAGCCGAGGGTGCCGACCCGATCCAGGTCCGCGCCCGAACTGATCTTGCTCGTCGTATGTTCCTCGACCGCGCGTTCGAGGTCCGTCGCGGTCATGCCGACCCCGTCGTCACGGACCCGGATCCCCTCGACGCCGCCGCCTTCGACGGCGACGGTCACGCGCGAGGCGTCCGCGTCCAGGCTGTTCTCGAACAGTTCCTTCACGACGCTGGCCGGCCGCTCGACCACCTCGCCGGCGGCGATGCGGCGAACCGTCGCGTCGTCCAGTGCGTGGATGGTCGGCGTGTCGCTCACGACCCGTACCCTCGGGTGGAAGGATCATCAACGCCACGGTGGGGCGGTGCCCCGAAGTCCGTCGCTACTCGACGTCCAGGACGTCGATTTCGAACGTCAGCGTTTCGCCCGCCAGCGGATGTTCGAAGTCGACCTGAACGGCGTCCTCGTCGACGCCGACGACGGTACCGACCGCGCCGCCCTGTGCGCGAACCTGCAGGCCCTCCGCGGGTTCCTGGCCGACCATCCCTTCGAACTGCTGGGGTTCGAATTCGCGGACGTTGTCGCCGTCTGCCTCGCCGTATGCCTCCGCCGGGGGGACCGTGATCGTCTCGGAGTCGCCCGCCTCCAGTCCCACCAGTCCCTCCTCCATCCCCTCGATGAGGTTGCCCGCGCCGACTTCGACGGTGAGGGGTTCGAACTCGCGGTCGGGCTGTTCGTCGAGGAGGCCGGCCTCCTCGGCGACCGATTCGTCGGTGGTGTCGAAGACCGTCCCGTCGTCGAGGCGACCAGTGTACGCGATGGTGACCGAGTCGCCGGTAGAAATCGTCATGCCCAACCCAGTGCCGTGGGACGCATAAGGGCTTGGTATCACTCCGCGGGCTCGTATCCCTCGTAGATGCGGTCCATCCGTGCGGCCATCACGAAGTCGGTCTTGTGGAGACCGTCGATCTTGTGGGTCCACATGTCCACCTCCACTTCCCCCCACGCCAGCGCGATGTCGGGGTGGTGCCACTCCTCCTCGGCGAGTTCGCCGATCTCGTAGGTGAACTCCAGGGCGTCCCTGAAGTCCTCGAAGACGTACTCCGCGTGGAGGTGGTGATCGTCGACGACCTCCCACACGTCCGTCCGGAGGTCGTCGAGGTACTGCCCGTACTCCTCGCCGGTCAGGGGGTCGTCGTCGCTGGTGCAGGCTTCACAGGGTTCGTCTGCCAGTGAGGACATGGATCCCCGTATGGGTGCCGACGGTTTGTACGTTCGGCCCCGTTTCGACCGTCTGGCTCAGGCCTCGTCGACCATCCCGCCGAACGCCTCGCTCGGGGCGACCGAGGCGTTCTGGAACGACCCCTACGCCTCGTCGACCATCCCGCCGAACGCCTCGCTCGGGGCGACCGAGGCGTTCTGGGACGACCCCTACGCCTCGTCGACCATCCCGCCGAACGCCTCGCTCGCGTCCGCCGGCACGTCGAAGTCGTGGTAATGCTCGCCTTTCTCCTTGCTCAGGATGTTCAGCGCCGCCGCCGCGCCGTCGCCCGCCGCGATGACGGCCTGCCACTCCTCGGCCCGGACCATCGCGCCCGTGGCGTAGGCGTCCGTCACGCTCGTCTCCATCTCCACGCCCACCTCGACGACGCCGCCGCCGTCGGTCGCACACCCGAGGTCCTCGGCGAGGCTCCGGTCGGCGCCCGTCGCCAGGATCAGGTAGTCGGCCTCGTGTTCGCCGCCGTCGGTCGTCACGGCGAACCCGTCGCCGCTCTCCGCGAGCCCCGTCACTTCCTCGCCCTGCCGGCGGTCGACGCCGAAGTCGTCGACCTGTTGTCGCGTCACGCCCATGAACTCCGATCCCCCGATCGAGCCGATCCCGGGGTAGTTGAACAGGTGGGCCTTGTGCATCCACGTCTCGTCGGTGTCGAACACCGTCGTGTCGAGGCCGTTTTTCGCCGTGAACAGTGCCGAGCTCAGGCCGGCGGGACCGCCGCCGACGACGATGACTGACGCCATACACCCATGTCACTGCCCCGACTGAAATAGGTGTCTCAACCGGAACCGGACTCGGGTTCGGTCGCCGACGCCAGCGCGCTACATCCCGTCGTCCATCGTCCCGTGTGGCGTCAGCGTCACGCGCACCACGTCGCTCGCCGCGGGGTACTCGTGGCCGTCGTCCACGTCGTCGAGGCGGCGCACGACTCCGCCCTCGTCGTCGCCCTGGTCCGGACGCTCCTGGGCGGGTGCCTGATCCGCTCCCCGTCCCGGGGGCTGGTTGGGTTCGGTCCCCGCGTCCCAGAGGTCGACGCCGGCGGTCACGTCGCCCTCGACCGGGTCGCCGTCCGCGGGCCACAGCGTGATGCCCGACGCGCCCGGCGCGACGAACACGTCGTTCGACGGAACGAACATGCTCGCCAGGGAGAGTCGGTGGCCGGGCCGCGCCTCGACGTCGAACTCGAAGGCACCGCCGGGGGCGATGGGCGACGCCCCGGGCACCTCGCCGGTCGGGTCGTTCGGGTCCGCGACGGTCCGCTCCGGCGTGTACGCCCCCGCGGCGACGACGCCCATGCTCCCCGTCCGCTCCCGGAGTTCGCCGACGAGTCCGGTCTCGCCCTCGAACCCGGTCGGCGGCCCGGCCTCGGCCAGCGCTTCGAGGCCGACCGACGCCCGTTCACCCGGAGTGAAGATGGGGTTCTCGCCCGTGTGGACCGCGAACGCCCCCGGCGTGAGCCAGACGGCCCCGCCCGTCGGCGTCTCCGCGCCGTAGACGTCCATCGGTGCGACGTTCTCCATCCGGACGGTGACGGTGACCGACTCCATCCCTTCGTCCATGGACTCGGTCGCCTCGCCGTCCATTGATTCGGTCGTTTCGTCGTCCATGGACTCGGTGCCGGTCGTTCCGTCGCCCATGGATTCGGTCGGTTCGCCGCCCATGGCGTCGGTCTCGGTACCTCCCTCGCCGCCGCCGCTACACCCCGCGAGCGCCGCGATGGTCGTGCTTCCCGCGACTGCGAGGAATCGCCGCCGTGACGTGTCGTTCGACATCACGTCCGGCACGCCGTCCGGGGGCCGAAAGTAGATTTTTCAAGATCCATCGGGGATGAATCCAAAGGCCGTCTAGAATCCGTCGCAACTGGACGGGACGAGGGTCGCGGCGACCGTCACGGTCGGCGGTCGCTCCGGGCCGTCAGCCCTCGTCGTCGAGACGGTCCTGCCACTCGCGGACCCGCGTCATGAGGTCGACCGGCGACGTCTCCGCGACGCTCGTCTCCCGCAGTTCCGCGAGGACCGACTCCGTCGTCGGATCGAGCGTCCCGTCGTCCTCGTCGTCCGTCCCGTCGGTCCGGAAGTCGCCCGCCCCGAGGTCGAAGACGGCCTGCGTGGTTCCCCCGTCGCCCGCCCCGGCCCCGCGGGCCTCGATGGCTCGGTCCTCGCGCAGGCGGTCGAGCACCTCCCGCGACCGGCCGACGACCGGTTCGGGGACCCCCGCGAGGTCGGCGACGTGGACGCCGTAACTCCGGTCGGTCGGCCCCTCCTCGACGGTTCGAAGAAACGTGATGTCCCCGTCGCCGCCGTCGTCGCCCGCGACGGCGACGTGGACGTTCTCGACCCGTGGCAGGTGATCGGCGAGCGCCGTCAGTTCGTGGTAGTGGGTGGCGAAGAGACATTTACACCCCACCTCGTTGTGGACGTACTCCGTCGTCGCCCACGCGATGGAGATGCCGTCGTACGTCGCCGTCCCGCGGCCCACCTCGTCGAGGACGACCAGCGACTCCTCGGTCGCCGAGTGGAGGATGTTGCTCAACTCCTGCATCTCGACCATGAACGTCGACCGCCCGCCCGCGAGTTCGTCGAGAGCGCCGACACGCGTGTAGATGCCGTCGACGACGCCGACCGTCGCCGCCCGCGCGGGGACGAAACTCCCCGCCTGTGCCAGCAGGACGATCAGGGCGGCCTGTCGCATGTACGTCGACTTGCCGCTCATGTTCGGCCCGGTGACCAGGAGGAAGCCGCGGTCCTCGTCCAGGTGCAGGTCGTTGGGGACGAAGTCGGTCGTCGTCTCGACGACCGGGTGGCGCCCCGCTTCGACGACCAGCGGCCCCGGATCGACCACCTCGGGCCGCGTCCAGTCCTGGCTCGCGGCGTGGGTCGCGAGCGAGGCCAGGGCGTCCACCGTCGCCAGCGTCCGCCCCACGTCCTGCAGGAGTTCGGCCCGGGCGGCGACCCGGTCGCGCAGGTCACGGAAGAGGTCGTACTCCAGGTCGCCGCGGGCCTCCTCTAGCCGTAACACCTCGCGTTCGCGCTCTTCGAGTTCGTCGGTGGTGTACCGCCGGGAGTTTTTCAGCGTCTTGATCTCCCGGTAGTCGTCGGGGACGGCGTCGGTCTCCGAGTTCCCCACCTGGATGTAGTAGCCGTCGGTCCTGTTGCGGTCGACCTGGAGGTGGGTGATGCCAGTCCGGTCCTTCTGCCGGGTGGCGAGGCCGTCGAGCCAGCCCTTCGCCTCCTCGTACCGGTCGATCAGGGCGTCGAGTTCGTCGTCGTAGCCGCGGCGAAAGAGGCCGCCCTCGGTGATCGTTCCCGGGGGATCCTCGACGAGGGCGGCGTCGAGGTCCGCCCGCAGATTCGCCGCAGCCTCCCGGTCCGGCCGGTCGACGATGGCCGGGAGCGGGGAGTCCGCGAGGCGGGTGTCGGCCACCGCCTCCACGAGCGCCGGAAGGACCTCGAGGGTGTCCCGGACCGCGAGCAGGTCGCCCGCGTCCGCACTTCCGCCCGTCGCCCGCGCGGCCAGGCGTTCGAGGTCGTAGGCGTCGCCGAGGATCTCTCGGACCCGGTCGCGGGCTAGCGCCGCCTCGGTGAGTGCCGCGACGCTGTCGAGGCGGCGATCGATCACGTCCCGGTCGCGACGGGGGCGCGTGAGCCACTCCCGGAGGCGGCGCCGCCCGGCGCTCGTGACCGTGTGATCCACCGTCGCCAGCAGCGACCCCTCGCGCTCGCCGTGCATCGTCTCCGTGAGTTCGAGGTTGCGCTGTGTCGTCGCGTCGAGGTCGAGATGATCGCCAGCGTCGTAGGTCCCCAATCGCGTCAGTGCGTCGAGGACGCCGACCCCCGTCTCCTCGACGTACGCGAGGACCGCGCCGGCGGCGGCGACGCCAGCCCGGTCGTCGAGCCCGACGCTGTCGAGGAGGCCGTCGCCGAAGTGATCGCGCAGTCGACGCTCGGCCCGCCCCGGCGCGAACGCCGCGTCGTCGTGTTCGGTCACCGGCGCGTCGGTCCGTTCCTGGATCCGAGCCCGCAGGTCATCGTCGGCCCGGACCGTCGGTCCCGGCAGCACCTCCGCGGGGGCGAACCGGTGGAGTTCGGCGACGACTTCGGCGCCGTCGTCGGTCGTCGTCACGAGGAACTTCCCGGTCGTCACGTCCGCGAGTGCGAGGCCGTAGCGCCCGTCGACGCCGACGACCGTCGCCAGGAACTGCGCCGTCGGGTCAGTCGTCTCCAGCAGGGTACCGGGGGTGACGACCCGCGTGATCTCGCGGGCGTGGCCGTCCTCGGTTTCGTACTGGTCCGCGACGGCGACACGGTAGCCCCGCTCGACGAGCGCCTTCAGGTACGGCGTCAGGTCGTCGACCGGGACTCCGGCCATCGGATACGTCGATCCGTGGGATGACTTCTCCGACACCTTCAGGTCGAGTTCGTCGCCGACGAACTCGGCGTCTTCCGCGAAGAACTCGTAGAAATCGCCACACTGCATCGCCAGCAGATCGGCGTCGGTCTCCGCTTTCAGAGCGAGAAACTCCCCGACGATGCCGTCCGCAGTCATACTCACACCCGAGCCGCCGTCGGATAAAACGCTGTGGGTCTCGGCTACGACTCGGCGGCGTCGAGCAGCGTGAACACCCGCTCGCCCAGCGCCGCCGGCGTCTCGGCGACGAGTTTGATGATCGCCTCCTTGCCCACGTCGCCCCGGTCGAGGACGGCGACGGGCGTCGGGTCACCCGCATCGACGGCTCCGAACGCTTGCCGTGCGCCCCAGCCCATCGTTCCGCTCGCGTCCGCGGGTTCGGCGTCGCGGTCGTACTCGGCGACGGGGCCGTCGAGCGCCGCGGTCGCCGCCTCCGTCCCGTCGTCGAACCGGCAGTTGACGGCAAAGCGGAGGTCGGGGTCGAACTCCCGGGCCGCGAGCAGGAAGCGGGCGACGTGCGAGGAGGCGCCAAGGCGGACGCCGCGATTGGGGGCGACCCCCGAGAACGTGCGGGTGATGCGCCCCTCGACGGCGGCCGTCTCGCCGACCGCCTCGGCGTACTCGGTGGCGCCGACGACGTTCATCCCCACCTCGGGGACGAGTCGGGAGACGTCGCGGTCGACGAACGCCGCGACCACCTCGGCGACGTCGGTCATCGTCCGGTGTCGGTCGGCCGCCTCACGGAGCGCGGCGAGGTGGTGGACCGCGCCCGGCCCCTCGCCGACGTCGAGGCCGTACCGCACTGCCCGCTCCATGAACGCTGTCGCCGCCTCGACGGCGTAGCCGAGCGTCTCCCCGTGGGCTATGTGGGCGGCGATGGCACTCGACAGCGTACAGCCGGAGCCGTGGGTGGCGTCTGTGTCGATCCGAGGGTGTTCGAACGTCCGCACCGTCGGCTCCCCGTCGGGGAGCGCACTGACCAGCGTGTCGGTTACCGTCTCGCCACCGTTCACGTGGCCGCCTTTGACCAGCGCGGCGTCGGCACCCATTTCGACGAGCGCCTCGCCGGCCGCCTGGGCACTCTCGCGGTCCGTGGGCTCGATGCCCGTCAGGACTGCGGCCTCGTCGGCGTTCGGCGTGACGAGTCGCGCCTCGGCGATCAGCGACTCGTAAGCCGCCTCGGCCGCCGCGTCGAGCAGGCGGTCGCCGCTCGCGGCGACCATCACCGGATCGACGACGACGGGTGCCGTGGCGTCGGCTGCTCGGTCGGCCACCAGATCGATCACCGGTTCGGTCGCGAGCATCCCTGTCTTCACCGCCCCGAGGTCGAGGTCCGTCGCGACGGCCTCGTACTGCGCCGCGATCTCCTCGACCGGCAGGACGTGCGTACTCTCGACCCCGACGGTGTTCTGGGCCGTGACCGCGGTGACGACCGAAGTCCCGAAGACGCCGTGGGCCTCCATGGTCTTCAGATCCGCTTGGATCCCCGCCCCGCCGCCGGAGTCGCTCCCGGCGACGGTGAGCGCGACCGGCGGCGAGACTGGCGCCCGAGCGCGAGTCATGCCACGTTCACCCCGGACGCTTCGATCCGACCCAGTCGACGGTCACGACACGGTGCCGCGTCGCATGACGTTGCCATGCAACCGACTATTACGAGCTGATATTTATCGGTGATGGAGGCGTCGCTGTTCGACCGAAGCGACAAGACCTATCTACGATCGGGGAAAACGCAGGGGCACGTAGATGTGGGATCGCTCGTCCAGTCGCCTCGTTGCCGTCGCAGTCGCAGTCGCGGTGGTACTGGTGTCGGCTGTCGTTCCGGTGATCGGGGCCGTTGCGCCGGCAGGGACGTCGTCGCCCCAGATCGCATCGGGACCGACGTTCCAACAGGGCGTCGACACCGACTCCGTTCGGCTGATCGTCTCCGTCGATCGGAACGGCTCGGCCGCCTGGACCGTCCAGTACTGGACGCGTCTCGACGACGAGAACACCACCACGGCGTTCGAGTCGTTGCAGGCCGACATCGAGGCGACTCCGTCGAACTTCTCCGACCGGTTCGCCTCGCGGATGCGCTCGACGGTTTCCACGGCGGAGAACGCGACCGGACGGGAGATGAACGCGACGGACTTCGGCGTGAGCGCAGAGACGCGGACGCCACCCCAGTACGGCGTCGTCAGTTACACCTTCCGGTGGAACGGCTTCGCCGTCGTGGAGGGCGATACCATCCGGATCGGGGATGCAATCGAGGGACTCTTCCTCGACGACCGGACACGGCTCGTCGTGGAGTGGCCGTCCGACTACGCGCCCACCCGAACGGCTCCGGAGCCCGACGAGCGCCGTAGCGGGGCCGTCGTCTGGCGCGGCGCGGAAACGAGTTTCGTCTCAGGGGAACCGCTGATCGTCATCGAGCCCGCGCCGACCGCCACCACGACCGCTCCGGCCGGGGGAGACGGGAGCGGCGGCGAGGGCGGCCCGCCCGCCTCGCCCGACGGCGGCGGCGGGTCGTCTCTCCTGCCGATGGTCGCGCTCGGCCTCCTGTTTGCCCTCGCCGGTGTGGGCGCGTGGCGCTATCGCGACCGACTCGGCGGCGACGGGGCGGCCCAGGCGCCGAGTGCGGACGCGGATTCGGACGCGAACGGCGACGACCCGGACGCCGCCGCGGTCGTCGACGAGTCGGACGCGGCCGACGCGGAGCGCGAGGACCTCCTGAGCAACGAGGAACGCGTGCTCCAGTTCGTCCGGGAACAGGGTGGGCGGGTCAAACAGCAGGAGATCGTCGAGGCGTTCGACTGGACCGAGGCCAGGACGAGCCAGATCGTCCGCGACCTCCGGGACGACGGCTCGCTCGAGGGCTTCCGTCTCGGTCGCGAGAACGTTCTGAAACTTCCGGACGAGGAGTGACGACCCCGATCACCACAATCGACGGACAGCGGCGATTCAGGCTCGGCCTACACGCCGTTTAATCCGGGTTAACCGTCCTTCAGGTTCGTGGCGATTTATCGTCCGTACTCCCGTAGCGGGGACCAAGATGAGCCCGGACGTTCCGAACGTCGTCGTGTTCGCGATCGCCGTCGTCGTCGTCGCCGGCGCGGTGGCGGTGCCGGCGTCGGCGCTGGGGTCGCCGTCCACGCCGACCGCCGCCGACACGACGACCGACGAGGTGTTGCCACAGACGACAGACAACGGCTCCGCGAGCGCCAACGAATCCGTCGCTCCGGGACAACAGCTCGCCGGTGTGGTGGGCGTCCAGGGTGCCGAGATCGACGGCGAGATCGGGGAGCGCTCGCTGTCGACGCAGCTCTCGCGAGCGGAGTCGAACGCCTCGAAGGCGGCGGTGGTCGCGACGGATCTCAACCGGATCCGCGAGCGACTCGTCACCCTTCGCGAACGGCAGGAACGACTCCGGCAGGCACACCGGTCCGGCGAACTCTCGACCGGCGAGTTCCGCGCCCGGATGGCGGTGACGAGCGCGGAAGTTCGTTCGGTTCAGACCCAACTCGAGGCGAACTCGCAGGTGACCCGTGACCTCCCCGACGAGGCGCTGGGATCCTCCGGCGTCGACCGCTCCGAACTCGATCGGCTGCGGGAGGACGCGGACGAACTCCAAGGTCCGGAGGTGGCCGAGATCGCCAGACAGATCGCGGGTGAAAACCCCGGCCGGGAACTCGATCCCGAACGCGGGCCGGGCGAACTCCCCGAACCAGCGCAGGGCGACGAACGCGAGGACGAGACCGAGGGCCCCCCTGACGACCGGACCCCCGGTCCGCCGGAGGACCCGGGGGGCGGCTCGGACGCGAACAACGAAACCGCGACGACCGGCCCGCCGGAGGAGGCCGGAGACGGCTCCGGTAACGAGGGCGACAGAGGGAATGCCGAAAACGGTGAGGATCCGGGAAACGGGAACGGTGACGGTGAGGACGCCGGAAACGGTGAGGATCCGGGAAACGGGAACGGTGACGGCGAGGGCGCCGGAAACGGGAACGGGAACGGTGACGGCGAGGGCGCCGGAAACGGTGAGGATCCGGGAAACGGGAACGGTGACGGCGAGGGCGCCGGAAACGGGAACGGGAACGGTGGTGACCCGGGGAACGGTAACGCCGGCGGTGACAACGGGGGTGGGAACCGATGACCGCCACACCGCGCGTTCTGGTCGCCGATGACGAACTCGCACTGCTCGACCTCTATGCCACTTGGCTCGACGACGTCGATGTCGACCTCGTCCGGGCGCACTGTGGCGCTGAGGCCCTGTCCTACTGCGAGGACGGCGAGGTCGACGTGGCGATCCTCGACCGTCACATGCCGCGGGTGTCCGGCGACGAGGTCCTGGACTCCCTGCGCGAGTGTCCGGCCGGCCCCCGGGTGGCGTTCGTGACGGCCGCGACGCCGGACGTCCGCATCGTCGATCTCGATATCGACGCCTACCTCACGAAGCCGGTCGAGCGCGCGAAGTTCGTCGACCTCGTCCACTCGCTGGTCCATCGTGAGACGCTCCCCGAGACGGTGGATCGGTACGTCGAGAAGCTCTCGAAACGGGCGGCACTGCTCGAATCCGAGTCGCAGTCGGTGCTGCGGGCTGACCCGGTTTACTCCCGTCTCGAATCGGAGCTGTCACGCCTGGCCTCGCGGATCGACGACTACTGCCTCGAGGACCCGTACCTCTGCCGGACGCTCACGGACGGCGACGGAGCCGGCATCGGCGCGACGTTCGACCCGTTGGCCTGATCTCCGGATACGGGCGTCGTTCGGTCGGCCGTGACGGCGAACGTCGCACCTTTTTCCGTTCGCTCCCCGATTCGAGGGCTATGTCCTACGACATCGCGCTCGTTCCCGGAGACGGGATCGGACCGACGGTGGTGGACGCGGCCCTGCCGCTTCTCGACGCCGCCGCGGCGGCACACGGTTTCGACATCGAGACGACGCGCTACGACTGGGGAACCGAACGCTACCTCGAGGAGGGCGCGATGATGCCGGAGGACGGGCTGGATCGGCTGGCCGACGACGACGCCCTCCTCTTGGGCTCGGTCGGTCATCCCGACGTCCCCGATCACGTCACGCTCAACGGACTCCTCCTGCCGATCCGCAAGGGCTTCGATCAGTCCATCTGCAAGCGCCCGGCGGTGCTGTTCGAGGGCGTTCGGAGCCCGCTCCGGGGCTACGAGGGCGGCGACATCGACATCCTCGTCTTCCGCGAGAACACGGAGGGCGAGTACGCGGACGTGGGTGGGCGCGAACACCGCGGCTTCGAGAACGAGGTGGCGGTCCAGAGCGCCGTCTACACCCGACGCAGCACCGAACGCATCGTCCGCGCGGCGTTCGAGGCGGCGACGGAGCGCTCGGGAAAGCTCACAAACGTCACGAAGTCGAACGCCCAGGCCCACGGGATGGTGTTCTGGGACGACGTCGTCGACGAGGTGAGCGAGGAGTATCCCGCGGTCGACGTCGAGCGTCTGCTGGTCGACGCCGCGAGCATGGACTTCGTGCGCCGCCCCGACGAGTTCGACGTGGTGGTCGCATCGAACCTCTTCGGGGACATCCTCACCGACGTCGGTGCCATCGTCACCGGCAGCATGGGTCTGGCGCCGTCGGCGAACGTCGATCCCGACCGGACTCATCCGTCGATGTTCGAACCCGTCCACGGCAGCGCCTTCGACATCGCCGGCGAGGGTGTCGCAAACCCGCTCGCGACGGTGCTCTCGGGGTCGCTCATGTTCGATCACTTGGGCGAGACGGCGGCCGCGGCGGCGCTGTGGGACGCCGTCGCCGCACAGCTGGCCGACCCGTCGGCCCCGCGGACGCCCGACCTCGGCGGATCCGCGACGACCGACGCCGTGGCGGCCGACCTTCGCGAGCGTCTCTGACTCCCCCGGCTCGATTTCCGGGATTCGACCGTTGAAGTGCGGTGGCGTCGTTCGACGACACCATGACCGACTCCCACCTCGGGACGCCGTCGGACGCCGAGGAGCGACTCGTGCGTGGCTACGGGGGACGTCTCCTCCTTCTGGTGTCGCTCGGATGGCTCACGATCCAGGGCGGCCGGCTCGTCCTCTCGCCGCTACTCCCCTCGATCATCGACGACCTCGGGATCACGCCGTTCCGCGCCGGGCTCGCCCTCTCGACGCTGTGGGGGCTGTACGCCCTCGGCCAGTTCCCGAGCGGTCGGCTCTCCGATCGGCTCAGCCGCAAGACGCTCCTCGTCTCGGGGTTGGCCCTCGCGACGACCGGCTTCGCCGTCCTCTCGGCCGCCGTCTCCTTCCCCCTGTTTCTGGTCGGCGCGGCGGTCGTCGGCGTTGGTGCCGGGCTGTATCCCACCGCGGCCCGGGCGCTTCTTTCCGATCACTTCGAGGCGAAACGCGGGGGCGCGTTCGGCCTCCACACCGCCTCCGGCGACCTCGGCGGCGGGGCCGCGGCCGGCCTCGCCGTCGCCGCCCTCGCCGTCGCGACCTGGCGGGGTGCCTTCCTCCCGGTCGTCGGCCTCCTCGCCCCGGTCGCGGTCGTGCTCCACCTGACGAGCCGCGAGTCCTACCGGATCGAGGCCGTCGGGCTCGACGTCCGCGGGACGGGAGCGCGGCTCTTCGCCACCGGCCGGATCCGACGGCTCGTCGTCGCGTACTGTCTGTTCGCGTTCGCGTGGCAGGGCACTGCGGGCTTCCTCCCGACGCTCCTGCAGGCCGAGAAGGACTTCACCCCCGAACTGGCGAGCGCTGGATTCGCGGCCCTGTTCGTCGTCGGCGCGCTGGTCAAGCCGACCGCCGGCCGTCTCGCCGACCGGGTCCGCCGGGGACCAGTCGCCGCCGGGACGCTCGGCCTCGGTGCCGCCGCGCTCGGCGGCCTACTCGTCGCCGAGACTGCCCTCCTCGTCGGCGCCGCGACCGTCGTCTACGCCGTCGGGCTCATGGCCTTCCCCCCGGTGATGCAGTCGTACTTGATGGACGTGTTTCCGACGGACAGCATGGGCGCCGATCTGGGGCTCGCACGGACGACGTACATCGGCTTCGGCGCGCTCGGTCCCTCGGTCATCGGATTCGTGGCCGGCCGGACCGACTACGTGACGGCGTTCGTCGCGCTCGTCGCCGCGCTGGTGGCCGCGGCGCTGATTCTCGCCGTCGAGGTGCGCTAGGTCCCGCCACAGCCGCCGTCGGCCGCGGTGCCGTCGGCTTCGGGGGCGGCGTATGTGGTCCGGAGGTGGTCGAGCACGTCATCGACGGTGTCGGGATCGTACGTCCAGAATCCGTAGAACGATCCCGGCCGTCGCTCCTCAGCCAGCAGCGCGCATTTCATCGCGTCGACGCCGCCGCCGTCGTAGGCGACGAACCACGAGTCGTGGATCTCGGTCGCCGTCGAGAGGTGTAGCGTCGCCTTCGTGGGGCCGTCGAGTTCCTCGCGGCCGTCCGGATGCGCGTAGACGTAGATGTCGAGGTCGCCGCGGTCGGCCAGGTGTTCGTACACGGAGGCCTGGGACGCAAAGCGGGCACAGGTCTGGAACCCGGCGTGGAGTTCGCCGGCCGCCCCCCGCCAGGCGCGGTCCTCGATCTCCTTCGAGGCGGCGACCATCCGCTCGGTGTCGTAGGAGGTAAACAGCGTCTCGTCGAGTTCGTCGAGGACCGTCTCGTAGGTCTCGGGTGTGAAGTCCGGTGTGACGCCCTGTGTCGGTTCGAGCACGTCGCTCACGTCGATGGCAGCGAGGAAGTCGTCGCCGCGGCTCAACACCGCGTAGTTTCGGGGGCCGGCGTCGCTTTCGGTCCGCTCGATGGTGAGGTTGCGGTCGGCGAAGTGTTCCCGGAGCGCCGTCGCCACGCCGGCCTCCGGGTTGAACACGGTCAGAGTCTTTTCCTCCGCGTCGACCGCGGCGATGAGTTCGAACAGCCCCATTCGCTCGTGTAGAGGGGCGGCCGCTATTTGTGCTTTTATCTCGGAACGACGACGATACCACCGGTTCGGGCGACGCGTCCCTTTTGTACGGCGGCGGCCTACGTCCCGCGACGACCGATGACGGTCACCACGCTCCACCGCCCCGCCCACCGAGACGCGCTCGTTCATCTCGAAGATGCCTTCCGGCGCGGCGATCTGGTCACCGTCTTCGGGCAGTGTGCCGTCGAGTACGAGGGTCGAGCGTCGAGCAGCCTCGGCCCCGGTGACCGCCTCCTCCTCCTCAAACCCGACGGATCGGCGCTCGTTCACACCGACGAGGGTCGCACGCCGGTGAACTGGCAACCCCCCGGCTGTGATCACTTCGCCAGCGTCCGCGAGGGCAGTCTGCGGGTGCGGAGCGTCCGGCGGTCGCCCGCGGAACTCCTCGACGTGCGCTTCGACCGCGTCCACCACCTCGCCGCCTACGACGTGACCGACCCCGACGACCTGGACTTGCGGGGGAGCGAGGCGGACCTCAAGGAACACGTCGTGACCCACCCCGAGCGGATCGAACCCGGGTTCGAGCCGCTGGCGACGGAACGTGAGACGGCAGCCGGCCCGATGGACGTGTTCGGCGAGGACGCCGCGGGACGGCCGGTGGCCGTCGAGTTGAAGCGCCGGCGGGTGGGGCCGGACGCCGTCGGGCAACTTCGCCGCTACGTCGACGCGCTCGAACGCGAACTCGGTGACGACGAGACCGTACGGGGCGTCCTCGTCGCCCCCTCCGTCACCGATCGCGCGGCGGCGCTGTTGGACCGTGACGGTCTGGAGTTCGTCGCGCTGGATCCGACGACGGGTCGGCCGCCGGCACACGAGGACGACGCCTGATCGCGCGACTGCGAGGCGGCGCCGCGGGCGCCGACCCCCTCATCCCGGCGTTTAACATGTGTGGTCTCAATAGGCACGGACAATGGATCTCCACCACCGCACCGTCCGCCAGGACGTCCGGGAGCTAGGGGAACTCCTCGGCGACGTACTCGAGGCACAGTCGTCCACGCAGGCGTTCGAGGCGGTCGAGGACCTCCGTACGGCGGCCATCGACTACCGCGACGGCAGTCTGCCCTCGCGCGAACCGTTGCGAACAACCCTCGGCACGCTCGATTCCGATCTGGAGGGAGCAGCCGCGCGGGCCTTCACCGCCTACTTCGAACTCATCAACCTCGCCGAGGAACGCGAGCGGGTGCGTGCCATCCGTCGGAGTTCCCAGGCGGGAACGCTGGCGGACAGTCCACGCGCGACGGTCGCCTCGCTCGTCGAGGGGGACGCGGACGCCGAGACGGTCCAGCGGGTGCTCGACGACGTACTCATCCAGCCAACATTCACCGCTCACCCGACCGAGGCCCACCGGAAGACGGTCAAGGCGAAACTCCGGACCATCACGACACTCCTCGAAGGGCTGGACGAGCGCCGGCTGACCGACGCCGAGCGCCGGCAGTCCTGGGACCAACTGGAGGCGGAGGTGACGAGCCTGTGGCAGACCCCACAGGTCAGGGACCGTGCGCCCGAACCCGAAGACGAGGCACGCAACGTGCAGTGGTATCTGGAGAACACGCTCTTCGACGTGGTCGGCGACACGTACGCCGAACTGGAGGAGGTGCTCGCCGACTCCTATCCCGAGGTCGACGTGCCCAAACTCTTCGAGTTTCGGTCGTGGGCGGGCAGCGACCGCGACGGCAACCCCTCCGTGACCGTCGACGTGACCAGCGAGACGCTCGACCGGCAGCGGTCGGTCGTCCTCTCGAAGTACCGCGACGAACTGAAGCGGCTCTCGGGCATCCTCAGCCAGGACGCCGCCTGGATCACGCCGGGCGAGCGCTTCGAGGCGTCGCTCGTCGACGACCGCGAGCGGCTTCCGGAGGTGGCACGCGACGCCGAGAGGCGATATCCACACGAGTTCTACCGCCAGAAACTCAAGCTGATGCGCGAGCGGCTGGAACGGGTAAACGACGTACGTCCCGGTGGCTACACCGACGCCGAGGAGCTTGTCGACGACCTCGAAGCCATCGACGAGAGCCTGCGTCTGAACGACGCCGAATCGATCGCGGACGCCTACGTCGAACCGCTGCTCCGTAAGGTCGACACGTTCGGGTTCGCCCTCGCGAGTCTCGACCTGCGCGATCACCAGCAGAACCACACCGAGACGGTCGGGGAGTTGCTCGAAGGACGGGGCGTCGACTACCGCGACCGCGACGAGGCGGGTCGGATCGACGTGTTGACCGACGCGATCATGCAGGACGCCGACGTGGTCGACCTCGCGGACCCAGGTGACGTGAGCGAGACGGCCGAGCGGGTCTGCGAACGCTTCGAGGCACTCCGGGAGTGGCAACGGGAGTACGGCACCGACGCCATCGACACCTACTGCATCAGCATGACCGAAGAGCCGAGTCACGTCCTCGAAGTGCTCTTTTTGGCCGACCAGGCCGGCGTCGTCGACCTGCCCGAGTACAGCGGCCTCGACGTGGTGCCGCTGCTGGAGACCGAGAGCGCCCTCGACGGCGCCCGACGGATCATGGGGACACTCTTCGAGAACGAGGCGTACGCGACGGCGCTCGACTGCCGAGGCGACACCCAGGAGATCATGCTGGGATACTCGGACTCGAACAAGGAGAACGGCTTCCTGGCGGCCAACTGGGATCTCTACCGGAACCAGCGGCGCCTCGCCCGCATCACCGACGAGTTCGACGTGTCGATGCGCCTGTTCCACGGGCGCGGCGGCTCCATCTCCCGGGGTGGCGGCCCGATGCACGAGGCGATGCTGGCACTGCCCGTCGAGACGGTCTCCGGCGAGATCAAGTTCACCGAACAGGGTGAGGCCATCGCGGAGAAGTACGGCAACCCGCGGATCGCCGAACGCAACCTCGAACGGATGCTCGACGCGCAGATCCGGGCGCGACGCGAGTCGCTCGCCGGCCCGGGCGAACCGACGCCCGACGCCTGGAGCGAGGCGATGGGGACCATGGCCGGGGCCGCCAGGGACGCGTACCAGGACCTCCTCGACACCGAGGGGTTCATCCCCTACTTCGAGACGGCGACGCCGATCACGGTCATCGAGGACCTCAACCTCGGGTCGCGCCCGGCGTCGCGCTCCGGCGAGCGTACCGTCGAGGACCTCCGGGCCATCCCGTGGGTGTTCTCGTGGACGCAGTCCCGGTGTATCATCCCGGGGTGGTACGGGCTGGCCACCGGGGTCGACGCCTACCTCGACGACGGCGGCTCGATGGAGACCCTGCGGAAGATGTACGAGCACTGGCCCTTCTTCAGAACAACCCTCGACAACGCCGCGCAGTCGATGGCGCGCACGGATATGGAGATCGCCGAGGTGTACGCGGGACTCGCCCCCGCCGAGTTGCGCGACCGCTTTTTCCCACGGATCCGCGACGAGTACGAACGCGCCGCCGACCTCGCACTCGCGATCACCGACCGCGACGACCTGGTGCGACAGGACTGGTTCCGGGAGAGTCTCGACCGGCGCAACCCCTACGTCGACCCGCTGAACCTGCTCCAGACGCGGCTGCTGGCCCGCGACGAACGGACACCCGCCGAGGAGCGGACCCTCCGCCTGACGGTCAAGGGGATCGCGGCGGGGATGAAGAGTACGGGCTGACCTAATGACGCCCTCGGTCACGCTCCACCCCGGGACGGCGGCGCCCGACTACGTCGAGACCCTCCTCGACCGAAACGGCCTCCCCGTACGGGACGTCAGAGCCCATCCGGAGGCGTTCCACTACGCGACGGTCGAGGGCGAACGGATCGGGGTCGGCGGCCTCGAACGCTACGACGACGTCGGGCTTCTCCGGTCGGTCGCCGTCGAGGCCGGGAAACGGGGGTACGGCTACGGGAGCGAACTCTGCGAGGCCCTGGAGTCGAAGGCTCGGGCGACCGGCGTCGAGACGCTCTACCTCCTCACGACGACGGCGTCGGCGTTCTTCGCGGCACAGGGGTACGCCCCGATCGAGCGGACGACCGTCCCGGACGCCATCCGGAAAACGACGGAGTTCGCGGAGCTCTGTCCGGCGACGGCGACCTGCATGCGAAAGTCGTTGTAGCCGCCCGCTGCCGCCGTCGCCCGGCATCGAAGGCTTTATTCGCCGCCTCGGCCTCGGCTACGACAAGTAACCATGTCGGACAAACCCGCCTCCATGTACCGGGAGATCAGCAAACGCCCGTACACGCGACGCGAGTACATCACGGGCATCCCGGGCTCCAAGATCGCACAGCACAACATGGGCAACCTCCAGACCGGTCCCGATGACTACCCGGTCCACATCAGCCTCGAAGTCGAGGAGGAGTGTCAGATCCGCCACGGTGCGCTCGAAGCCTCGCGCCTGTCGGCCAACCGACGCCTCCTGAAGGAGGTCGGCCAGGAGAACTACAAGATGGTCCTCCGGAAGTTCCCCCACCACGTCATCCGCGAGAACAAGCAGGCGACGGGTGCGGGCGCGGACCGCGTCTCCGACGGGATGCGACAGGCGTTCGGCAAGCCGGTCGGCACCGCCGCCCGCGTCAACGCCAACGAGACGATCTTTACCTGTTACTGCAACCCCGAGGACGCCGCCACGGTCAAGGACGCCTTCCGACGGTCGTACAACAAGATCTCGCCACCGTGTCGCATCGTCGTCGAACAGGGCGAACAGCTGCTCGTCGCCTGACGACCCGCGGACTTTTTTCCACCCCGCCGTCAGTGGGGGTATGCTTCGTCTCGCGGTGACCACCCGGGCCGAGACCTTCGACCGTCTGCGTGACCCCCTCGCGGATCGGGGCATCGAGGTCGCCCACCTCGCGGCCGAGGGCCGATCCATCGACCTCTCGACGCCCCCCGCCGAGCGGTTCGACGTCGGCCTCGTCTTCCCCTCGTGTACGCAGGCGGGGGCGGCCCTGTCGGCGCTTCACGACTTGTCGTGGGTGAACGGCCGCGAGACGGTGCTGACCTCGCGCAACAAGGGCGGCGTCCTCGCGACGCTCGGGGCGGCGGACCTCCCGGTCCCCGAGACGACGATGATCGCCAGCCCCGTCGACGAGGACGCCCTCGCCGCCGCCGTCGCCGACTTCTCGTGGCCGGTCGTGATCAAGCCCAACTCCACGACCCGCGGGACGGGGGTGGCGAAAGCGACGGATCTCGACTCCCTACTGGGGATCGCCGACTACCTCGATCTGATCCACGACTACCGCGCCACCGGCGACAAGACGTTCCTCTTACAGGAGTATCTGCCCGACGCCCGCGACTACCGGGTGATGGTCGTCGACGGGGCGTACGCGGGTGCGGTGGAGCGACACCTCCCCGAGGCCGACCGGGCGTCGGGCCGCTGGAAACACAACGTCCACCGTGGCGCCGCGGCGACCGGCGTCGACCTGTCGCCGGAGCTCCGGGACCTCGCCGAGCGGGCGGCCGCGGCGCTCGACGCGCCGTATCTCGGGGTGGACCTGCTGGTGACCGACGAGCGTGTGGTCGTCGCGGAGACGAACGCGCGGCCGACGGTCGACGCCGCGACCAAGTACGTCCCGGACTTCTACGACCGGCTGGCGTCGCTGATCCGGACCACGGCCGACGCGTAATCAGGACTACTCCACGTCGATGGCGGCGGAGTCGCCGAGTTTGTCGACGGTGACCTGGAGGACGCCGTTGTTGAACGTGGCCGACGCGGAGTGTTCGTCGACTCGGGTGGGGAGGCGGACGCGTTCGTCGTACTCGCGGTGGGGGGAGGCGGCGCTGATCGTGAGGGTTTCGCCGTCACATTTCAGTTCGATCCCCTCCTTTTCGACGCCCGGGAGGTCGGCGACGAGTCGGATCCGTTCCGCTTCCTCGTAGACGTCGACGTGGGTCTCGGAGGCGAAGCCGGAGCCGTCGCCGGCGGTGCCCGTCATCTCGTTCATCATCCGTTCGATCTCGTCGAAAATGTCGTCGAACGGGTCGTCGCGGTCGTCGCCTCTCATGGCCTACCGTAGGCCGCTCCCGGTCAAAAACTTTCTGTCGTCGCTCCCCACGGTAGCGGGTCGCATGCTCGTTCGCCCGGAATCGCCCGTTTGAAATACTCGTCCCGCCATCGGACGGACGAGGCTCATGTTCAAGACGCTCGACGACATCGGGTCCGGGAACCGCGTCCTCGTCCGACTGGATCTCAACTCGCCGGTCGAGGACGGCATCGTCAGGGACAATCGACGGTTCGAACGCCACGCCCGGACCGTTCGGGAACTCGTCGAGACCGGGAACCGCGTCGTCGTCATGGCTCACCAGGGACGGCCGGGCCGGGACTCCTTCATCTCGCTCGATCAGCACGCGGACCTCCTGGCGGAGTACGTCGAGACCCCCGTCGCGTTCGTCGACGACGTCCACGGCGAGGCGGCCATCGAGGCCATCCGTTCGCTCGGCGCTGGCGAGGTACTCCTGCTCGAGAACGTCCGGATGTGCGACGACGAACTCCCGGAGAAGACGCCCGCGGAACACGCCGAGAGCGCGTTCGTCCGCGCGCTCGCCCCCGAGTTCGACTGTTACGTGAACGACGCCTACTCGGCGGCCCACCGCGCGCACGCCTCGCTCGTGGGCTTTCCGCTCGTGCTCCCCGCCTACGCCGGCCGGGTCATGGAGGCGGAGTACGAGGCCAACACCAGCATCGCTAGCCGGGAGTTCGACGGCCCCGTGACGATGGTCCTCGGCGGTGCGAAGGCCACCGACGTCATCGACGTGATGTCGGCCCTCGACGAGGCCATCGATCATTACCTCCTCGGCGGCATCGTCGGCGAACTCTTCCTCCGGGCGGCGGGATACGACGTGGGGTACGACGTCGGCGACACCGAACTGTACGACCACCAGTGGGCGGACAACGAGGCGCGGATCCGGGAACTCCTCGCGGAGCGCGGCGACCGCATCCATCTCCCCTTCGATCTGGCGTACGAACGCGACGACGCGCGGGCGGAAGTCCCCGTGGCGGACGTAAAGAAAGATCAGCCGTTGCTCGACGTGGGATCGCTCACCGTCGGTCGCTACGGGAACGTCATCGAAGACTCGGCGGCCGTGTTCGTCAAAGGTGCTCTCGGGGTCTTCGAGGACGAACGCTTCGCCGACGGGACGGTCGGCATCCTCGAATCCATCGCCTCGACGGACTGCTTTTCGGTCATCGGAGGAGGGGACACCTCTCGCGCCATCGAACTCTACGGCCTCGACGAGGAGTACTTCTCGCACGTCTCCATCGCCGGCGGCGCCTACGTCCGGGCGCTCACCGGCCAGTCGCTTCCCGCCGTCGACGCGCTGCGGGACTCCGAGTGCGATGCGTCCGGGGTCTGACGCCTACCGACCGTAGTCGATGCCGACGCCCATCGCGTCCTCGGTCGTCGCCCGGCTCTCGGCCGCGTCGGCGTCGCCGGTGAGCGCCCTGATCGCGTCCACGTTCTCGGGCACCACGTCACTCTCCTGGTGGATCGCCTGGAAGAGGTAGAGGTCGCGGTCCTCGACGGTGATCGACTCCGACCAGATGCAGTTCTCCCAGAGGTCGCCCCGGGGGCGGCCGGCGTCGTTGGCGAACTCCTTGAGTTTCCCCGCGCCGTCGATGTCCGCGGTAGCCGGGATCTGGAACAGTCGTGTCTCGTCCGCGAACAGGTCACGCACGTCGTCGGCGTCCGGCGACGACTCCAGGGTCACGTTGACACTGTGGGTGTGCATCAGCGTCGCCGGCACCTTCAGCCCGAGCGTGTCGATGTCGATATCGGGCAGGATCGTGTTCACGTCGGGGCCGTGATGCGAGGGGAGGGTCACCGGATCCGGGAGAATGTCGTCGATGGGTCCGCGGTCGGTCTGGCCGAGGTCGCCGCCGCGCCGAACGAGCGTGACGCGGGCCTTCTCGACGCCGTAGGTCTCGTCGAGGGGTGCGAGGATCCGCGCGAGCCCCGTGGTGTTACAGGAGACGACTCGCGCGGAGTCGGCGCCGACGGCGTCGGCGTAGTTGGCGCGTGCGTTGAAGCTCACGTCGGCCACGTCCGCGTCCTCGCCGCCCTGGAAGATGGCGGGGGTGTCGTGGGCCTCGTAGCGGGCAGCGTTCTCGGCACCGATTCCGGAGGGCGTACAGTCGACCACGACGTCCGCCGCGACCACCAACTCCTCGACCTCGCCCGCGAGTTCGAGCCCCGCCTCGGCGAAGCGGTCGGCGCGTTCGGCGACGGCCGCATAGAGCGGGTAGCCGTTTCGCACCGCCGCCTCGGCCTCGAAGTTCGGACGGGTCTTGGCGACGCCGACCAGCTCCATGTCCGGCTGTGCCTCGACCGCGTCAGCGACGCGTTTTCCGATGGTTCCGTAGCCGTTGACGCCGACCTTCGTCATACGCGGACTCGACGACCAACGGGCATAATCGTTTCGAGCCGCGTCGTACGCCCTACTGGTACGCCATCGCCTGTGCCACCTTCTGGCCCCGGTAGTACCCCGGGGCTGTCGCGACGGTCGCGGTCTTGATCTCTCCGTCGACGGTCCGGAGGCGGAACTCCGTCTGTGGCAGCGGCGTACCCTCCTCCATGAGTCGCTCGAACCGCTCGGCCGCCCGCGTCCTGTCGTCCGGATGGAGGAATTCGACGAAGTACCACCCTTCCAGTTCCGCGTGTGAGTCGGCGTGTAGGAAGTCGACGGCGGCGTCGTTCGAGTAGACCATCTCGCCGCTCCGGTCGAAGACGATGATCGGGATGGGTGCGGTATCGACGAGGTTGTGGTAGCGCTCCTCGGTCCGCGTCACCGCCGTCTCCGCACGGAACACGCGGACGCTGTTGGCGATGCGGTTGGCGAGTAGTGCGTACTGGTCCGTCCCGGTCTCCTTCTGGAGGTACTCGGTGACGCCGGCCGAGATGGCTTTGCTCGCTATCTCCTCGGAGCCCCGCCCCGTGAACAGGATGAACGGGAACTTCGAATTCGCCTCGCGGACGCGTTCGAGGAACTCGATGCCGGTCCGGCCGGGCATGTCGTGATCGGAGACGATACAGTCCACGTCGGTCGCGCCGAACCGCTCCAACCCCTCCTCGACGCTCGTCGCCGTCACGACGTCGAATCTGTCGTCCGCGCGTTCGAGAAAGGTGGCCGCCATTTCCACGAAATCGGGGTCGTCGTCCACGTGGAGAACGCGGATCCGGGTTCCCATACGCGAGGATACGTCCCGGCGGAGATAGTGTTTGTGATCCTCGTTATCACACAGCACGGTCCTCGACGGGTCGTTTCCCGTCCCGGAACGGGCCGAGCAGGGCGGTCCCGCCGCGACGGAGGGCAAGGGATAACCGACACGCGGCCGTCCGTTCGACCATGTCCAGTCCACTCTTCGAGGCCGCCGAAACCGCGATCCACCAGTGCATGGCGCTCGAGGCCGACGAGTCCTGTGCCGTCGTCACCGACGACGAGCGACTCCCCATCGGCGAGGCGCTCTACGACGTCGCGAGCGACGTGACCGACGACGCCGTCCTCCTGCGGTACCCGCCGGGGGCGCAACACGGAACCGAACCCCCGGCGCCGGTCGCGGCGGCGATGGCCGACGCCGACGTGGTGCTCGCGCCGACGACCAAGAGCCTGAGTCACACTCGCGCACGCAAGCACGCGACCGACGCCGGGGCTCGCGCCGCGACGCTCCCGGGTGTCACGGAGGACGTGATGATCGCGGGGCTGGACGCCGACTACGAGACCATCGCCCGCCACTGCAGCGAGGTACTGGCACAGGTCGCCGACGCCGACGAGGTCCGAATCACCACGGACGCGGGCACCGACCTCACGGTGGTCCCCGGCGACCGGGAGTGGATTCCCGACACCGGGATCGTTCACGAACTAGGAGACTTCTCGAATCTCCCGGCCGGCGAGGTGTTCGTCAGCCCCGAAACGGCGGACGGAACCTACGTCGTCGACGGGACGATGATGCCTCACGGGCTGGTCGACGAGTCGCTCCGGTTCGAGGTCGAGGACGGCTTCGTCACCCACATCTCCGACGACGCGGTCCGCGAGCAGGTGGAGACGGCACGCGAGGCGGTCGGCGAAGACGCTGCGAACCTCGCTGAACTCGGCATCGGGACCAACGTCGGCGTGACGGAACTCGTCGGTTCCGTCCTACTGGACGAGAAGGCCGCGGGCACCGTCCACGTCGCCATCGGCGACGACGCGAGCATCGGCGGCGACGTCGAGGCGCCCCTTCACCTCGACGGAATCATCCGCGAGCCGACGGTGTACGCCGACGGGGAGGTCGTGACACTCCCGACGACCGACCGGCGAGAAGAGTGAGACTGCGGCGGTCACCGCCCTCTTGGCGACCGATCGGGTGAGCGGCGTGGTAGCTATCCGGACGACCCGTCCTCGTCGACTTCATCGTCGAGGAACCCGTGGTACGGACAGACGTACTCGTCGCGGATGATCTGCTCGTCGACGATGTCCAGACCGAGCTCGTCCAGTTCCTCGGCGATCCGATTGAGGTCGTCGTGGTCCCGTCCGATGGCGTTCACGTACACGTTCCGCTTCCCGGTCATGATCTCTCGTACCGCCGTGACGCCGTGCACCTCCCGCGCCCGGTTCGCCAGCGAGTCCCGTTCGGTGACCGGTGCCGTGCAGATGATCTTCGTGTATAGCGGGTAGCCCGCCAGATCGTAGTCGATGTCGATGTGGTACCCGCGGACGATACCGCTCTCTTCGAGTTTGTTGAGCCGTGTCCGGACGGTGCTCGACGACAACCCGAGTTGCTCCGCGATGTCGCTCGACGACGTCCGGCGGGCGTCCTGCTGGAGGTAGTAGAGGATGGATCTGTCGATCGAATCCAGCTCGCCGTCTTTCATGACTGCGGGGTTTCGTCGCCCCCCGTTTGAGGTTTGTGCCCCGACGTCGGGTTCGACCGAGACGGCGAGTCGTCTCCGCACGCTTCTTTGATAACGGGAGTCGTGTAAAATGCGATCTGAAAAGACGATCTGTCAAAATAATCGGTCAATTTATGCTACTGCGTCATATAGTGGGTGGTGACGGGAGCCTCCGACGGCTCCGTCGCCTCACCAGCCATGAGATTACGCTCGAACCTTCACCAGAAGGCGGAAACGTCCGCCGAGGGAGTGGACACGGACTACTACGTCCTCGGCGATAGCCACCTCGGTACCGAAATCGCCAGCCGACTGGACGCGCTAGGGCACGCTGTCTCCGTCGTCCGCCTCGACCCCGACGTCGACGACGCCCCGTCGCTGGAGGGCGATCCGCCCCTCGCCGACGTACTGTTCGATGCCGGCGTGACGGAGACGTCGACAGTCGTCGTGGCGACTCCGGACGACGGCCGAAACCTGCTCGTCGCACAACTCGTCAGAACCCGCTTCGACGTCACCAGCGTCTTCATCGTGGTCCATACGCCGGAGCGCTCCGACCTCGTCGCCGATGCGGGTCACGAACCGATCTGTGCGACGACGCTGTTAGCCGACGGCGTCGTGGCCGACGTCCGCTCGCATCTCCGCGAGGTCGACACGGCATGAAAGGGCTGGAACGGGACCTCGGCCTGCCGTCCGTCCTCGCCATCAGTATCGGGGCGATGATCGGGAGTGGTATCTTTATCCTCCCGGCGCTCGCCCTCGAAATCGCGGGCCCGGCCGTCGTCCTCGCCTACCTCCTCGCCGGCGTCCTCGTGGTGCCCGCCGCCCTCTCCAAATCGGAGATGGCCACGGCGATGCCGGAGGCCGGAGGGACCTACATCTACATCGAACGTGGCATGGGCCCCCTCCTCGGCACCGTCGCCGGCGTCGGTACGTGGTTCTCGCTCTCGTTCAAGGGTGCGCTCGCGCTCGTCGGTGGCGTGCCCTACCTGCTCTTGTTGTTCGACCTCCCGCTCCAACCGGTCGCGCTGGGACTCGCGACGCTTCTGATCCTGGTGAACGTCGTCGGCGCGAAACAGACCGGGCGGCTCCAACTCGGCATCGTCGTCGTCATGCTGGCGGCGCTGGGATGGTTCGCCGCGGGGAGCGCCCCGAGTGTCCAGTCGGCCAACTACGCCGGCTTCTTCGATGCGGGCGTCGGTGGCCTGTTCGCCGCCACGGGGTTGGTGTTTGTCTCCTACGCCGGCGTGACCAAGGTGGCGAGCGTCGCCGAGGAAATCGAGGATCCGGGCCGCAACATCCCGCTCGGCATCCTCGGTTCGCTCGTGTTCACGACGGTCCTGTACGTTGCCATCGTCGCCGTCCTCGTCGGTATCACCGATCCCGGGAGCGTCGCCGGGTCGTTGACGCCCGTCGCCGTCGCCGCCCGGGTGACGCTCGGTCAGGCCGGCGTGATCGCCGTCATCCTCGCGGCCATCCTCGCGCTCGTTTCGACCGCCAACGCGGGCATCCTCTCCTCGTCGCGCTACCCGTTCGCGATGAGTCGGGACAAACTGGCACCGCCGTCGCTCTCGACGGTCAGCGAGCGGTTCGGGACGCCCGTCACGTCGATCACGCTCACGGGCGCCGTGTTGCTGGCGCTCATCGCGTTCGTCCCGATCCTCGAAATCGCGAAGCTCGCGAGCGCCTTCCAGATCATCGTCTTTGCCCTCATCAACGTCGCGGTCGTCGCCTTCCGCGAGGGGAACGCCGACTACGCCCCCGAGTTCACGTCCCCGCTGTACCCCTGGATGCAGATCTTCGGCGCCATCACCGGCGTGCTCCTGTTGACCCAGATGGGAACCGTGGCGCTCCTCGGCGCCCTCGTGATCACCGTCGGGAGCGTCGTCTGGTATCTGGTCTACGTCCGTCCCCGGGTGCGCCGGGAGGGCGTCGCCACGGACGCGATCAGGCGACAGGTGGGTCGGGACGCGCTGGCCGACGTCGAGTCCGCCGCGACGGACGACACCCACCAGGTGCTCGTCGCCCTCACGAAGGCCGTCGGGAGGGAGCGGGAACGGTCCCTCGTCGCGCTCGCGGCGGACGTCGTCCGGCCCCACGACGGGCGCGTGGTCGTCGTTCGATTCGAGGAGATCCCCGATCAGGCGCCGCTCACCGAAGGCGCCACCGTCCAGTCGCCGGCCGACCGCTCCTTCGAGACGCGGGTCGAGGCGCTCGCCGCGGAACTCGACGTCGCGATCGAGGCCGACGAGGTCGTCAGCCACGACACCAAACACGCCATCGTCAACTTCGCCGACCACCACGACATGGACGCGATCATCGCCGAGCACGAACCTCTCCGCCTTCGCTCGCGGCTGCTCGGCGACCCCGTCGACTGGGTCGTCCGACACGCTCCCTGCGAGGTGCTTCTCGTGGATAACGTGGGCTACGACGCCCCGACGAACGTCGCCCTCTCGGGGGCCGGCGGTCCGTACGAGTCCCGTACCGTGGCGCTGGCCGACGCCATCGCCACGGCCAACGACGGCCGGATCTCGCTCTGGTATCCCGAGGATGAGGAGACGGCCAAGCACAGCCGTACCATCGACGACTATCAGTCCGCGCTCTCGTCGCTACTCTCGGCTCCCGTCCGCTCCGAGGTCGCCCGAACCGACGGCGGTAACCACACTCACCCCGACCTGCTCGTGCGGGCCGGCGCCGATCACCGGCTCCGGAACGTCCTGTTCGAGGACCGGCCGGCGGTCCCGAATCCGGGCTGTACGACCGTCACGGTCTACCCGGAGGTAGCTCGCCGGCCGCCGCTCCCCAGGCGGCTGCTCGAACGGGTCGTCTTCTGACGCCGTTTCCTGTCCCCGTTTCGAGACACTCGCGACCCCGAGGCGGCCGAGCGTCTCGACTGACGTCCGACCGGCGGTGTGAGCCGACCCTACGGTCTGCACGCACGTGTCGCCGGTCGCCGCCCTCGACTGCCGTCACGTGCCGTGCCCCCACCGTCCGTCGTCGGAAGGGCGGATTTTTACCGCCTGACCGGCTACGACCAGCCATGACCCATCCCGGACCCGACGCGGGCGACCGCGTCGCACTCGCCTGTCCCTCCTGTTCGACGACGGACCCGACCGTCCACGAGGTGTTGAAACCCGGCGGACAGGTCACTGTCCGCTGTACGGCCTGCGATCACGTCCACAAGGAACGGTACGACCCGCCCCGCGAGGTCGAACTCGACGTGATCGTCTCGCAGGACGACGAGTCGCTGTCGACGACCGTCGACGCGCCCGCCGAAGAGACGGTCGAAGTCGGCGACGAGTTCGTCGTCGACGCGCCCGAGGCGCTCATGCAGGTGCGGATCACCGCCATCGAAGTCGCCGCCGACACGCGCGTCGAGGAGGCGACCGTCGAGGACGTCGGGACGCTCTGGACCCGCGCCGTCGACAACGTCCGCGTCAACGTGACTGTCCACCCGAACGACGGGCGGGCGGACGCCTCACGGAGCATCGCCGTCTCGGTTCCCGGTGACCACGAGTTCGTCGTGGGTGAGACGGTCGCGTTCGGCGACGAGGAGTTCGAGATCACCGGGGTCCAGGTGCGTGACGACGCCCCCGAGTATCGCTTCGAGAAACTCGACCACGACGGCGACGCCGTGTTCGCGAAAGACGCCAAGCGGGTGTACGGGCGCGACGCGACGTCCGCCGCGTGGTCGGCGTGGTGATCGGGGCCGGACGATGGACTTCGACCGCGCTCGCAACGACCTCGTCGACCGCCTGATCGAGGCCGGCCGGATCGACCGTCCCGCGACGGCGCGAGCGATGCGCGCCGTCCCCCGCCACGAGTTCGTCCCCGCGGAGCGCCGCGAGGCGGCGTATCACGACCGACCCCTCCCCATCGGCGGGGGACAGACGATCAGCGCCCCGCACATGGTGGCGACGATGACCGATCTGCTGGCGCCCGACCCCGGCCACGAGGTACTGGAGATCGGGACCGGCTGTGGCTACCACGCCGCGGTGACGAGCGAAGCCCTCGGCGACGGGACCGTCTACAGCGTCGAGTACGAATCCAGTCTCGCCCACGAGGCGCGCGACCGACTCGACCGCCTGGGGTACGGCGACGGCGTTCGCGTCCGCGTGGGCGACGGCCACGAGGGGTGGCCGGAACACGCCCCCTACGACGGGGCGTATCTCACGTGTGCGCCCGTGTCGATCCCCGAACCCGTCGTCGAGCAGGTGCGTCCCGGCGGCCGGATCGTCGGCCCGGTCGGTCGTGGCCGACAGGTACTCGTCAGTCTGACCCGGCGGGCCGACGGCGGCGTCGACCGCGAGACCCACGGCGGCGTTCGGTTCGTGTCGATGCGATCCGCGGAGGACGCCTGAGTCACGGCGACCGCCCGCGAACCACGCCGGCAGGCGGTGACGTGATTCCTATCGGACGAGAATCGCGACCCGCCTTTTATCAACGCTCCGTTGTAGTCGACGGAGGGATGAGTGAGGCCACGACCCGCCAATCGACCGCCCAGGCGTTCGATCTGCAAACCGTACTCGAAACGCTCAACCTCCCCTCGTTCGCGCTCGACGCGTCGGGGACGGTCGTCGCGTGGGACCGACAGATCGCCGACCTGCTCGGCGTCCCCGCGGACGACATCGTCGGCGAACGCGAACTCGGGAGCCAGGTCTACGCGGACGAGACGAAAATGACGCTAGCCGAAAAGGTCCTCCAAGCGCCGGCCGAGACACACGTCGCGTACGAGGACGTCGAACTGGCCGACGAGGAGTACGCGCTACTCAGTAGCGAGACCGGTAACGTCTACGAGGACAAGAGTACGCTTCGCGGACGAGACATCTGGTTCATCGCCGCACCCATCTTCGCGGACGAGGGCGACGACCTGACCGGCGTCATCGAGATCGTTCAGGACGTCTCCGAGTCCGCCCGCCACCAGCGCGAGCTAGCGGAGTTGTTCGACGCGCTCATCGAGACGATGGGTGCCTACGAGACGGGGACGTTCGACGCGACCGTCGAGTTCGACACCGAGGGGACGATCCTCGAAGACGACTTCCTCCGCATCATCGACAACGTTGATCGGATGGGGGCACGGATCCAGACGTTGATCGAGGAGATCGAGATGGATATCGCGGAACTCGATCGTGCCGCGGACGACGTCGCGACCTCCGCCCAGCAGATCAACGATCTGACGAACGAACAGGCCGACGACATCACCCGCATCTCTTCGGAGGTGAGCAACCTGAGTGCGACCGTCGAGGAGGTTGCCTCGACGGCCGACCAGGTCGCGGAGACGAGCACTCGCGCCGAGCGACTCGCGGATCGCGGTAGCGACTCCGCACGAGAGGCGATGACTGTCATGGAGACCGTCAGTGACTCGGCCGACGACGTGGCCGAGGACGTCGACGTCCTCCACGAACGGATGGCCGAGATCGACGAGATCGTCGAAGTCATCAACGACCTGGCCGAGCAGACGAACATCCTCGCGCTGAACGCCTCCATCGAGGCAGCGCGGGCCGGCGAAGCCGGCGAAGGGTTTGCCGTCGTCGCCGACGAGGTCAAGAGCCTCGCCGAACGCTCCCAGAACCACGCCGGCGAGATCGAGGAGATGGTGGCCGAGATCCGTTCCGAGACGGATCGCACCATGTCGAACCTCCAGGAGACGACCGAGCGACTCGACGGTGGTGTCGACCAGGTCGAGGAGGCGATGGCCCGCTTCGAGGACATCGCGGAGGCGATCACCGAGGCGTCCGACGGCATCACCCAGGTCGCCGACGCGACCGACGAACAGGCCGCGAGCGCCGAGGAGATCGCGAGCATGGTCGATCAGGCTGCGAGCAAGGCCGACACCGTGTCGGACGCGGTCGAGGACATCGTCGCCAGCACCGAGGAGCAAGCCGCGATGGTCTCGGAGATCGACGGGAGCGTCTCCGAACTGACCAGCGACGGGTGAGCCCCCGACTGTCGGCCGTCCTCGTTCCGGTTGCCCCCGGTTTCAATAGATGCATAAGCACCCGTTCCGTTGGTCCGACATGGACCAAACGGTGTTGCGCGAGGACATGGTCGACGGCCTCGACCACGCCCTCGGCGGCCTCGACGAGTCGCTCGGGGTCGCCATGCGATCGGTCCCCCGGCACGTGTTCGTCGAGGACCGCCCCTACGACGACCGTCGCGGCGAACACGCCGGGACCGCGGTCCTCGCCCCACGAACCGTCGCCAGGCTCGTCGAGGCGCTCGCCCTCGAGGATGACGACACCGTCCTCGTCGTCGGCGCCGGCGTGGGCTACACGGCTGCTCTCCTCGCGGACCTCGTCGGCGAGCGACGCGTCCACGCGGTCGACATCGCCCGTCGACTCGTCATCGAAGCGCGACACAACCTCGGTCGCGCGGGCTACGAGGGCGTCCTCGTCGACCAGCGTGACGGCGCCGACGGCCTCCCCGAGTACGCCCCGTTCGACCGCGTACTCGTCGAGGCGGCGGCCGTCCGCCCGCCGCGCGCGCTGGTCGACCAGCTCACCCCGGACGGCCGCCTCGCGATGCCGATGGGGACGCCCGACCCGACGCTCGTCGCGGTCGAACCCGACGACTCCGCCGACGGGTACGCGGTCGTCGAGGAGTTCGGTCCCCTGGCGCTCGCACCGTTGCTCGTCGAGGGCGAACAGGCCGACGGCGTCACCCGCAACCGCACCGAGCGCGAAGACCGCGAGTTCGCCGAACAGGGGTACTTCGCGCCGACGGGCTGGGAGCAGGAGTGGATCGACTGGGACGAGCGACTCGACGGTGGGCGCGGCCATCATCGCCGCTGACCGGCGTCACCCGCGCACCACAAGCACCTTCGCGTTCCCTCGACGGTCGACGTAGCCGCTCCCGGCCGGCGGTTTCACCTCGATCAGCAGCGTGCCCTCGTCCTGATTCGACCGGAGGCTGGGCGCCGCCGAGACGGTCACCGTGCCGTCCTCGCCGGTCGTCGCCGTGCGCACCCCGTCGAGGTCCGCGCTCCCCGCCTTCACGATGACCGTCGCGTCGGCCACCGACGATCCGTCGGCACCGACCACGGTGAGTTCGATGGACGTCTCGCCGGGACTCACAACCTCCGGTTCCGGGCGCACGTCGAGTTCCGTCGTCGATAGCCCCTGGATGCCCGTCAGCATGTTCATCATGACGCTCAGACTGGCGACGCCGATGACTAGGGCGATGACCAGTCTGATCGGCAGTCCCTCGATGGCTCGACGATCCGCGCGGAACGACTCGAACATGGGCCGGCTTGCGCCCGGATTCGCATTTGAACCTCCGCCCGTAATTTCATGTGTGGACGGGAGGTCACTCCCGCCGTGCACGTACTCGGACGCGACGACTCGGTGGGCCCGGCGGTACGCCTCGGTCGCTACCGTGCCGCCGACGGCAGCGACGGCGCGGCGGTCGGACTGGATCTGGACCGTCCACACGCCGCGCTGATCGTCGGCAAACGGGGCTACGGGAAGTCACACACGCTCGGCGTCCTCGCGGAGGACGCGGCACGCGCGACTGGCGTCGCCCCCGTCGTCGTCGATCCGATGGGGGGGGGGGGTTCGACGGCCTCGCTGCGGGCGATGCCGTCCCGGCGACGGTCGTCGAGACGCCGCGGGTTCCCGCGGCGACTCTCCCGCCGTCGGCTTGGCCCGCGCTGTTCGACCTCCAGCCGACCGACGCCGTCGGGTCCCTGCTCTGGGAGGCCGCCGCGACGGCCGAAACCCTCCTCGGGATGCGCGCACACGTCGAGGCGGCGCCCGTCGGTGACGACGTCCGGCGCGCCGCGGAGAATCACCTCGCCCTCGCCGACGCGTGGGACGTCTTCGCGGCCGACGGTCTGGATTCCGACACACTCCTGTCGGGGGAGGCGACCGTCCTCGACTGCTCGAGGCTCGACGACCGGGCGGCCGGGGTGCTGGTCCGTGCTGTCGCACTCGGCCTCTACGACGTCTGTGTCGAGCGCCGCGCCGACCGCCTCCCGTGGCTCCTGATCGACGAGGCCCACGCCTTCCTCGACGGCGTCGCAGCCCCGGCACTGGAGACGGTACTGACACGCGGGCGAACCCCTGGCGTCTCGCTGGTCGCCGCTACACAGCGGCCGAGTGTCCTCCCGTCCGTCGCCGTCTCACAGGCGGATCTGCTGCTCGCCCACCGGGTCACCGACGCCGCCGACGTGGACGCGCTGACCGCGGCGACGCCGACTTACCTCTCGGGGACTCTGCGCGAACGACTGCCGACCGATCCTGGCGACGCCGTCGTCGTCGACGACATCACCGAGTCCGTTCACGGCGTGCGGGTGCGCCGGCGCGAGACGCCCCACGGCGGCGCCGACCCGCGGGCGAGCGACCGCGGGGATCAGTCCGCCGCGTCGTCGAGGTCGGTTCCGCAGTCCGGACATTCGTCGTCGACGACGGGGACCGGCGCCGCACAGTCGGGACAGTAATCGAGATAGCAGGCCGGATCGCCCATACCCGATGCCGGGGTCCCACGGGCCTAAGGGTTCGGACGGTACACAGCACGGACAGATCACAAAGCCGATAACCGTTCGCGACCGCCCGCTCGTATGGCTCTCCCCCCGTCGGTTCCCGCGACGTCGTCCCGCTGTTGGGCGCGCTCGTCGCCGGCTTCGCGCTCTTTCTCGTCGTCGGCTACCTCACGCTGTTCGACGTGCTGATCGTCGACTCGGATCTGGTGTTGATCTCCGCCGTCGTCGTCGTCGGCTATCTCGCCGCCCGGCTGGCGGGTCGGTGAACGTGCCTCGAAGGGCCGCGTGACCGGCTTCCGTCGACGACGGGTGGTTCGATCCCCTCGTCGCTACGCCCCTCGCTCGGCGGTTGGCCGTAACAGAAAGCGCCCGGAGCGGGATTTGAACCCGCGTCACGACCGTGACAGGGTCGTATGATGGGCCACTACACCATCCGGGCCTTCGCATCTACACCAACCGGGGACTGGGAAATAAGACTTGCCATCTCCCGGCGCCGTGTGGTGGCGTGACGCGATTCTCGTCGGAACGGTTTTGTACTGGGGGAGCGTGTGGCAAGGCGTACCGAGCCTCGTCCGCCGGACGCTCCGGCGGGTCGAACAGCGTCGCCTCGCGCCTTTTGGAAAGCGTTAAATGGATGGCTCTACAAAGGCGCCGTAGTATCTCGTGATAACTTCTCCACCCAATCCATGGTAGACGTAAGCCAACACAAGCTGGTTCCGGAGCACACAGTCCTCGACGACCCGGACCGGGTCGACGAGGTACTGGCGGAGTACAACGTCAGCAAAACCAACCTGCCGAAGATCAAACTGAGCGATCCGGCCCTTCCCGACGAAGCCGAGCCGGGTGACGTGATCGAAATCGTCCGCGACTCGCGGACGACAGACCGAGCAACTGTGTATCGACTGGTGGTCGAATGAACCGAGAGAGCCGACGCACTATCTCACGGGAGTATTTCTCGCAGGAACGCCTCGCCGAACACCACTTCCGCTCGTTCAACGCCTTCCTCGACCGTGGGATGCAGGAGGTCGTCGACGAGAAAGAGCGCATCGAGACGGACATCGGCGACAAGGAGGGTCAGGAGCCGGTGTTCGTCGAACTCGGCGACGTGCGCGTGGAGACGCCGCGGGTCCGGGAGGCCGACGGGAGCGAGGAACTCCTCTACCCCCAGGAGGCGCGCCTGCGGAACATCACGTACGCCGCGCCGGTGTTCATGGAGATGGCCATCGTCCGCGGCGGCGAGGAGGAGGAGGAAGTCGTCGTCGACTCCACCGAGACGAAGGTAGGTCGCATGCCGATCATGGTCGGCTCCCACAAATGTAACATCGCGGATCTGACCCGCGAGGAGCTGATCGACATCGGTGAGGACCCGGTGGACCCGGGCGGCTACTTCATCGTCAACGGTTCCGAGCGAGTGTTGATGACCAGCGAGGACCTCGCGCCGAACAAGATCCTCGCGGAGTACGACACGAAGTACGGCGACGAGATCCAGGTCGCCAAGACCTTCTCTCAGCGCCGTGGCTACCGCGCGCTGGTCCTCTGTGAGCGCAACCGAGAGGGAATCCTTGAAGTCTCCTTCCCGTCGGTGTCCGGCAGCGTCGACTTCGTGACGCTGGTGCGGGCGCTCGGGCTAGAGTCCGACGAGGAGATCGTCCACCGCGTCAGCGACGACCCTGAGATCGTGAAGTTCATGCTGGAGAACCTAGAGATGGCCGAGGTCCAGAGCGAGGAGGAGGCCATCGAGACGCTGGGCAAGCGGGTCGCCGGCGGCCAAGGGAAGAACTACCAGCTGAAACGCGCCAACTACGTGATCGACCGGTATCTCTTGCCTCACCTCCACGAGGAGGGCGTCGAGGAGGAGGAGGTTCGGATCAACAAGGCGTACTACCTCTGTCGGATGGCCGAGGCGTGTTTCGAACTCGCGCTGGAGCGTCGCGAGGCCGACGACAAGGACCACTACGCGAACAAGCGGCTGAAGGTGAGCGGTGACCTAATGCGGGACCTGTTCCGGACGGCTCTGAACAAGCTGGCCCGCGACGTGAAATACCAGCTCGAACGCGCGAACATGCGCAACCGGCAGCTGACGGTCAACACGGTCGTTCGGTCGGACGTGCTGACCGAGCGGCTGGAACACCCCATCGCGACGGGCAACTGGGTCGGCGGCCGCTCGGGCGTCTCCCAGCTCGTCGACCGAACGGACTACATGGGTGTCCTCTCCCACCTGCGGCGGCTCCGGTCGCCGCTCTCGCGGTCCCAGCCTCACTTCGAGGCGCGGGACCTGCACGCGACCCAGTGGGGTCGCATCTGCCCCTCTGAGACGCCGGAGGGACCGAACTGCGGACTGGTGAAGAACTTCGCGCAGGCGATGGAGCTCTCCCAGAACGTGGAAGACGAACAGGGACTCAAGCGCGAACTGGCGTCGATGGGGGTCGAGGGTATCCCCGGAATCGAAGGCGTCGACTCGATGGCGGATTAACATGGCTCAGGCACGCGAGGCGAAAGTATACGTCAACGGCAGTCTGGTCGGGACCCATCCCGACCCCGAACAGCTCGCAGACCAGATCCGCGAGGCGCGCCGGCGGGGCGACGTCAGCGACATGGTGAACGTCTCCATCAAGGAGCGCACCCGCGAGGTCATCATCAACGCGGACGCGGGACGAGCCCGCCGCCCGCTGATCGTCGTCGAGGACGGCGAACCTCTCCTCTCGGACGATGAGATCGAGGCCGTCGAGAACGATGACCTCGACTTCGAACAGCTCGTCGAGCGCGGCTACGTCGAGTTCATCGACGCCGAGGAGGAGGAGGACATCTACGTCGCCGTCGACGAGGACGAACTGACGGAGAAACACACCCACCTGGAGATCGACCCGCAACTGATCTTCGGAATCGGTGCCGGTATGATCCCCTACCCCGAGCACAACGCCTCGCCCCGGATCACGATGGGTGCGGGGATGATGAAGCAGTCGCTCGGGCTCCCGGCAGCGAACTACCGGATCCGGCCCGATACGCGCCAGCACCTGATGCATTACCCCCAGCTGGCGATGGTCAAAACCCAGACCACCGAACAGATCGGGTTCGACGAGCGGCCGGCGGCCCAGAACTTCGTCGTCGCCGTCATGTCCTACGAGGGGTTCAACATCGAGGACGCACTCGTCATGAACAAGGGGTCGGTCGACCGCGCCTTGGCCCGTTCGCATTTCTTCCGGACCTACGAGGGGGAGGAGCGCCGGTACCCCGGTGGCCAGGAGGACCGCTTCGAGGTGCCCAGCCAGGACGTGCGTGGCGCCCGCGGCGAGGACGCCTACACCCACCTCGACGAGGACGGCCTCGTCAACCCCGAGACGAAGGTGGACGAAAACTCCGTCCTGCTCGGCAAGACCAGTCCGCCCCGATTCCTCGAGGAACCGGACGACATGGGCGGTCTGTCGCCCCAGAAGCGCCGCGAAACGAGCGTCACGATGCGCTCCGGCGAGGACGGCGTCGTCGACACGGTGACGCTGATGGAGGGCGAGGACGGCTCGAAGCTCTCGAAGGTCTCGGTCCGGGACGAACGGATCCCCGAACTCGGTGACAAGTTCGCGTCCCGCCACGGCCAGAAGGGGGTCGTCGGCCACCTCGCACCCCAAGAGGACATGCCGTTCACGCAGGAGGGGGTTGTCCCCGACCTCGTCTTGAACCCGCATGCGCTCCCGTCGCGGATGACGGTCGGCCACGTTCTGGAGATGCTCGGCGGCAAGGTCGGCTCCCTCGAGGGCCGCCGCGTCGACGGCACGGCCTTCCAGGGCGAGGACGAGGACGAACTCCGTGGCGCGCTCGAAGAACACGGCTTCGAGTCCTCCGGGAAGGAAGTCATGTACTCCGGGGTGACCGGCGAGAAGATCGAGGCCGAGATCTTCGTCGGGACCATCTTCTATCACAAGCTCTACCACATGGTGAGCAACAAACTGCACGCCCGCTCCCGCGGGCCGGTGCAGGTGCTCACCCGCCAGCCCACGGAGGGTCGAGCCCGCGAGGGCGGCCTGCGCGTGGGCGAGATGGAGCGCGAGGTGCTGATCGGTCACGGGGCGGCGATGGCGCTCAAGGAGCGCCTGCTCGACTCCTCGGACCGCGAGAGCGTCTACATCAGCGCCGAGACCGGCATGGTCGCCGTCGAGGACGTCGACCAGCGGCGGGTGTACGACCCCGTCTCCGGCGACGAGGACGACATCCACGAACTCGAGGTGAGCTACGCGTTCAAGCTCCTCCTCGACGAGATGATCGCGCTGGGCATCCGGCCACGGCTGGAACTCGAGGACGCAGTATAAACAATGTCAATGCAGACACCAAAGGAGATCGGCGGCATTCAGTTCGGGTTGATGGACCCGGAGACGTATCGAGACATGTCCGCGACGAAGGTCATCACGGCGGACACCTACGACGACGACGGCTACCCCATCGACATGGGGCTGATGGACCCGCGGCTGGGCGTCATCGACCCCGGGCTGGAGTGTCGGACCTGTGGCCAACACTCCGGGTCGTGTAACGGCCACTTCGGCCACATCGAACTCGCCGCGCCGGTCATCCACGTCGGCTTTACGAAGCTCATCCGGCGGCTCCTGCGCTCGACCTGTCGAGAGTGTGGGCGGTTGGCGCTCACCGAAGAGGAACGCGAAGAGTACCAGGAGAAGTTGGTCCGTGCGGAAGAACTCGGCGACGATCCAAACGACGTGCTGAAGGCGGCGGTCCGCCAGGCACGCAAGCAGAGCTACTGCCCCCATCCGGACTGTGGCGGCGTGATGCACGACATCAAACACGAGAAGCCGACCACCTACTACGAGGTGCAGGACGTGCTCGCGGGGGATTACTCGGAACGCATCGCGGAGGCGATGCAGCCCGACCCCGACGACGAGGACGACGAGGGCACCAGCCCTCGTGACCTCGCCGAGGCGGTGGGCGTCGACCTCGATCGCATTAACGACATCATGGCGGGCGAGTTCCGCCCGAAAAGCGACACGCGAAAGAAGTTGGAGAAGGTCCTCGACGTAGATCTGACCGAGGAGGACATGAACAAGCTGATGCCCTCCGACATTCGCGACTGGTTCGAGGACATCCCCGACGAGGACATCGAGGTCATGGGTATCGATCCCGAGCGCTCGCGGCCGGAGTGGATGATCCTGACCGTCCTGCCGGTGCCCCCGGTGACGGCCCGTCCCTCGATCACCCTCGACAACGGTCAGCGCTCCGAGGACGACCTGACACACAAGTTGGTCGACATCATCCGCATCAACCAGCGGTTCATGGAGAACCGTGAGGCCGGAGCCCCCCAACTCATCATCGAGGACCTCTGGGAACTACTCCAGTATCACGTCACCACGTTCATCGACAACGAAATCTCGGGGACTCCGCCGGCACGCCACCGCTCGGGCCGGCCGCTGAAGACGCTCTCACAGCGGTTGAAGGGAAAGGAAGGGCGCTTCCGCGGGAGTCTGTCGGGCAAGCGCGTCAACTTCTCGGCCCGGACGGTCATCAGTCCGGACCCCACGCTGTCGCTGAACGAAGTCGGGGTTCCGGAACGGGTCGCAAGCGAGATGACCCAGACGCTGAACGTCACCGAGCGCAACGTCGAGGAGGCACGACAGTACGTCGCCAACGGGCCCGAGGGACATCCGGGCGCGAACTACGTCCGCCGACCGGACGGCCGACGGCTGAAGGTAACCGAGAAGAACTGCGAGGAACTCGCGACCAAAGTCGAGGAGGAGTGGGAGGTCAACCGTCACCTCGTCGACGGCGACATCGTGATCTTCAACCGGCAGCCGTCGCTGCACCGGATGTCGATCATGGCCCACGAGGTGGTCGTGATGCCGTACAAGACGTTCCGGCTGAACACCACCGTCTGCCCGCCGTATAACGCCGACTTCGACGGCGACGAGATGAACATGCACGCTCTCCAGAACGAGGAGGCGCGGGCGGAGGCACGCGTGTTGATGCGCGTCCAGGAGCAGATCCTCAGTCCCCGGTTCGGCGAGAACATCATCGGGGCCATTCAGGACCACATCAGCGGGACCTACCTGCTGACCCACGAGAACCCTCAGTTCACCGAGACGCAGGCGCTCGACTTGCTCCGGGCGACGAGCGTCGACGAACTGCCCCCGGCCGACGGGGAGGAAGACGGCGCCCCCTACTGGACCGGGCGGACTGTCTTCTCCGAACTCCTGCCGGACGACCTGAACCTGGAGTTCACGTCCTCGGCGGGCGATACGGTCGAGATCGTCGACGGGCAACTCGTTTCGGGTACCATCGACGAGGACGCGGTCGGTGCGTTCGGCGGCGAGATCGTCGACACGCTCACCAAGGTCTACTCCGAGACGCGCGCCCGCGTGTTCATCAACGAGGTGGCCGCGCTGGCGATGCGGGCGATCATGCACTTCGGGTTCTCGCTCGGGATCGACGACGAGTCCATCCCGCCGGCGGCCACCGAGCAAGTCGACGACGCCATCGGTAACGCCTACGAGCGCATCGAGGAGCTCATCCAGCGCTACGAGGCAGACGAACTCGAATCTCTGCCGGGCCGCACCATAGACGAGACGCTGGAGATGAAGATCATGCAGACGCTCGGCAAGGCCCGTGACAGCGCGGGGGAGATCGCCGAGGAGCACTTCGAGGAGGACAACCCCGCGGTCATCATGGCGCGGTCGGGGGCCCGCGGATCGATGCTCAACCTGACCCAGATGGCCGGCTGTGTCGGCCAGCAGGCGGTCCGCGGCGAGCGGATCAACCGCGGCTACGAGGACCGCACGCTGAGCCACTACGAGCCGAACGACCTCTCCGCGGAGGCCCACGGCTTCGTCGAGAACTCCTACCGTGGCGGCCTGACCCCGCGGGAGTTTTTCTTCCACGCGATGGGGGGTCGCGAGGGGCTGGTCGACACGGCCGTCCGGACCTCGAAGTCCGGCTACCTCCAGCGTCGCCTGATCAACGCGCTGTCGGAACTGGAGTCCCAGTACGACGGTACCGTCCGCGACACCTCCGACACCATCGTCCAGTTCGAGTTCGGTGAGGACGGCACCAGCCCGGTGAAGGTCTCCTCGAACGACGACAACCCCATCGACGTCGAGGGGATCGCGGACCGCGTGATCGAGGCGGAGTTCGAGTCCGACGCCGAGAAAGAGCGGTTCCTCGGCAGCGAGGAGCCGCCGACGAATCTCTCGGAGTACGCCGGTCCCGGCCTGAACAAGGCTCAGGGCATGGAGGTGGAGTCCGATGACTGAGACCGGCTACGAACACGTTACCGACGACATCGAGGCGGTCGTCGAGGATACGGAACTGCCCCGCCGGCTGAAAGATCGGATCTACGGGACGATCGAGGAGCGCGGGCCGATCACGACCGAGCAGGCCGACGAGATCGCGCGCGCGACCGAGTCGAAGTACATCGACACGCGGGTCGACCCGCTCGATCCCGTCGGGACGGTGTCGGCCCAGTCCATCGGCGAACCCGGGACCCAGATGACGATGAACACGTTCCACTACGCGGGGGTCGCCGAGATCGACGTGACCCAGGGGCTGCCCCGTCTGATCGAACTGGTGGACGCCCGGAAGACGCCGGACACGCCGATGATGACGGTCTACCTCGACGAGGAGTACGCGACGGACCGCGAGCGCGCCCACGAGGTGGTGTGGGCCATCGAGTCCACGAAGATCCTCTCGCTGGGTGACGTGTCGACGAACGTCGCCGACATGCTCGTGCAGGTCGACCTCAACGAAGAGACGCTGATCGAGCGGTGGCCGACGGTCGAGGACGTCACCGACGTGGCCATCGAAATCGCGGAGACGATCGAGGACGCACTGGGCGTCCAGACCCGGCGCGAGGGGACGCTCATCGAGTTCGGCCCCTCCGAACCCAGCTACCGCGAGCTGCTCCAGTTGGTCGAAGAACTCCGCGACGTGGTGTTCAAGGGCATCGAGGAGGTCTCCCGCGTCGTCATCCGGAAGGAGAGCCTCGAGGACGGCGAGGAGTTCGTCCTCTACACCGAGGGGTCGGCCTTCGGCGACGTGATCGAGATCGAGGGTGTCGACGCGTCCCGGACCACCTGTAACAACATCCACGAGATCTATCGGAATCTCGGGGTGGAGGCGGCCCGCGAGGCCATCATCAACGAGACAATGGACACGCTCGAAGAGCAGGGGCTGGACGACGTGAACGTCCGCCACCTGATGCTCGTGGCCGATATCATGACCAACCGCGGCACCATCGAGTCCATCGGCCGCCACGGCATCTCGGGGTCGAAGGAGTCGGTGCTCGCCCGCGCCGCGTTCGAGGTGACGGTGAATCACCTGCTGGATGCCGCGATCCACGGCGAGCGCGACCGACTGGACGGCGTCATCGAGAACGTCATCGTCGGCAAGCCGGTCGCGATCGGCACCGGCGACGTCGACCTCCGGATGGGCTCGTTCAGCGCGGGACAACAGCCCTCGGACGACTAGCGGATGCGCGTCACCCTGTCGGACCGCGACCGCCGGTTCATCGCCTGCTTCGAGGACGAAACCGGCGCGACCGCCCGCGACTGCCTCGTCGACGAGGAGGGCAGCGAGGACCGCGTCGTCTTCCTCGTCGCCGCCGGCGAGATGGGACAGGCGGTCGGCCCCGACGGGCGGCGGGTACGGTCCGTCGAGGAGACGCTCGGCCGCTCGGTCGCTCTCGTCGAGGACGCCGACACGCCGGAGGCGTTCGTCGCGAACGCGCTGGCCCCGGCGGCGGTCAAGCACGTCACGATCAGCGAACAGGGCGACCGGATCGCCTACGCCGAGGTTCCCGAGGCGGACCGCGGCGCCGCCATCGGGCGTGATGGGCGGAACATCGAGACGGCTCGACGCCTGGCGAAGCGACATTACGACATCGACGACGTGCAGTTGACTTAGCAGCGGGACGCTGAACGTGAACGGTGAGTATGAATCACCTGCCGAGATTTCGGCCAGAACGGAGTCCACGCTGAATCCCACCGCTTTGGCGGTGGGTGAACGAATCCCTCACCGCCAGTCGATCGCTGCCCTGAGAGAGGAGAATGGAAGCGCCGTTCCGACCGATGCGTCTCGTCCCTTCTGGTGGGCCAACTGCGCCGCGGAGACGGTTTCGATCGGTGTGCCCCCGCTGTCGAACACGGTAATCTCGTCGGCGGTTTCCCGTCCCGGTTTCTCTCCCGCGACGACCGCCCCGAGGTCACCGTGGATATGGTCCTCCGTCACGGCACCTCGTTCGATCGCCTGCCGTAATTCCCCGGACTCGTCGAGCGCTCGCTGCCGCGTATCGGGGACGTACTTCGCCTGCTCTATCACGGTTTCGTCCAACTCCCGTCCCGTCGGTTCGTGCTGACCCATGGCTGTCACGTGCGCGCCCGCCTCGAGCAGGTCCCCGTCGAAGACGGGTGTCTCCGAACTCGTCGCCGTGATGACGATATCCGCGCCCGCAACGGGTTCCGTTTCGTCGGCGGCGGTTTCGACGACGGCATCCAACTCCCCGTCCAGTCGTGTCCGGAGCGCTTCCGCGTTCGTTTCGGTGGGCGAGTACACCGTGACTCGCTCCACATCACGCACGGCGGCCGTGGCACGCACTTGGGCTCTCGCCTGCGGACCGCTTCCGTACACGCCGACGGTCCGGGCATCGTCGCGAGCGAGTTCGTCGACTGCGACACCGCCCACGGCCCCGGTTTTGAGGGGACTCAGCGCCGTCCCGTCCAACAGTGCTTTCGGTTCGCCGGTTTCGGCGTCGTAGAGCGGCGTCATGTACCACTGATCCTCGCCGACTGAGGTGTAGAGATATCCCCCCATCGCGCCGGATTCGGGGAGAACTGCGATGTACGTCTTCAACTGCACTGCCTGTCGTTCGGTATTTTCCAACGCGATTCTCGGCGTGATCGGTGCTCCCTCGCCGTATTGGCGATACCCGGCGCGAACGGCTTCCACGTACTCCTCGAACCGTGCGAGGCCGTCGATCTCCTCGGCAGTGAGAACGTGCACTTCGTGCATACCGCGTTATCAGGATACGTAACTGCCTAAACATTCGCCATCGAGAAGGCCTCGCCCGGTCAGGAGCACCGAGCGTGCGGAGTCGGTAGCGACGGATATCCGGGTGTCGGGTGGCGACGATGTCGGAGTCGCCTCCGATACGACAGACGACGTCGCGTACCTCCGGAACGCAGCGTTCGTCACCGGGGAACGCTGAACGCAACCGGCGAAGAACCGATGCGACAAGAGCGGTCTCGAATACCGCGGCCGAGGCCGGTTGATCGAATGTCGTGTCCGCAGTCCAGCACGTACAGTTCCTCAACCGTAGCGAAAAACTGTCGACGAGGACCTCTCCCAGGTCCGCTCCACCCGGGTGACGCTCCGGTCTACCCCGTGACGGTGTCGACTGTTCGAGCAGCCAAGCGCCTCGCGGCGCACCTGTTGGGTCCGGCCGATGGGGTGTCCCCGCCGTCGACCGTCGAGAGCGCCGAACAGCCACGTCCGCGACACGAGCCTGCATTTTCCGGACACCGTACCTCTCTCACGTCCTCTCGGCGCTCTTTCGTCTCTCAGCGTCGCTCTCCGGAGCGAACGCGCAACCGATGAATCCCTCAGATCGGAGTAGCGATGGCCCTAACGCGTTCTGAGACGGTTTCATCGGTCCGGAAAAGGGAGGCTTAAGTAGCTCCGTCGGCAACGAAGGGGCACTATGGCGAACGGCAAGTACGCGGCCCGCAAACTCAAGAAGGACCGCCAGACGCGGCGGTGGTCCGACTCGGAGTACGCGCGACGCGAGCGCGGCCTCCGGAAGAAGTCGGACCCGCTCGAGGGGGCGCCCCAGGCACGGGGCATCGTCCTCGAGAAGGTCGGTATCGAGGCGAAACAGCCCAACTCGGCGATCCGGAAGTGCGTCCGGGTCCAGTTGATCAAAAACGGCAAGCAGGTGACGGCGTTCTGTCCTGGCGACGGGGCTATCTCCTTCATCGACGAACACGACGAGGTCACCATCGCCGGCATCGGCGGCGCGAAGGGTCGCGCGATGGGTGACCTCTCCGGCGTGAACTACAAAGTCGAGAAGGTCAACGGCGTCTCGCTCATCGAACTCGTGCGCGGTAACGCGGAGAAACCGGTGCGATAATGTCCGAGAGCGACACCCCCGAACCCGACGCTCCCGCCGGGAGCGACGATCAGGACACCGACGCCCTGCTGTTCGGCGTCTGGGAGACCGAAGACATCGCGTACTCCGACCCCAGCACGCAGCGGTACATCAACGTCACACCCATCGCCCACACGATGGGTCGACACGCCTCCAAGCAGTTCCAGAAAAGCGAGATCTCGGTCGTCGAGCGTCTCATCAATCGCCTGATGCAGACCGAGGAGAACACCGGGAAAAAACAGCAGGCGATGGGCATCGTCCGTGAGGCGTTCGAACTCGTCGACGAACAGGCCGACGAGAACCCGGTGCAGGTGCTCGTCACGGCCGTCGAGAACGCGGCGCCGCGCGAGGAGACCGTCCGCCTGAAATACGGCGGCATCTCCGTCCCGCAGGCGGTCGACGTGGCGCCCCAGCGTCGGGTCGATCAGGCGCTGAAGTTCCTCGCCGAGGGTACCTATCGCGGGTCGTACAAGACGTCGACGAGCGCCGCGGAGGCGCTCGCGAACCAGTTGACCGGCGCCGCCGACTACGACGTCGGCACCTACGCGATCAACCAGAAAGAGGAAGCCGAGCGGGTCGCCGCCGCGGCGCGGTAATCTCCTTTCGGTCTTTCTTTTCGCTCCTCCCGAAGAGCTATTTCCCCCCCGTCCGACGGGGCGGATATGTTCTCACTCGGCTCGCTCAGCGAGACCCACACCGTCCGCAGCCCCGCCCACGTCGAGTACGGATCGGGCGCCGTCGACGCCCTCGAACCGTTCGCGTCCGAGCACGACGCCGACTCGGCGTTGCTGGTGACAGACGGGGAGTTGGCCCGGAGTGGCGTGATCGACGCGCCCCGGGCACGCCTCGAATCGGCCGGCCTCGACGTCGAGGTGTACGACGGCGTGGCGCCCGAGCCGAAGTTGTCGATGGCCGAGGCGGCCGCCGAACGCGTGGCTGATCACGACCTCGTCGTCGGTGTCGGCGGCGGGAGTTCGATGGACACCGCGAAGCTCGCGGCGGCGCTCGCCGTCACCGATCGGCCGGTCAGGGACCTGCTCGGGACCGACAACGTGCCGGCCCCGACGGGGCCGCTGGCGCTGGTACCGACCACGGCGGGGACGGGCAGCGAGGTGACCGACGTCGGTGTCTTCGCCGACCAGCGCGACGGCGGGGTGAAGAAAGTCGTCTTCTCGTCGCAGCTGTTCGCCGACCTCGCGGCGGTCGATCCCGACCTGACCAAAACGTTGCCGCCGGGGGTCGCGGCGGCGACGGGGCTCGACGCGCTGACCCACGCCATCGAGAGCTACGTCTCCCTCCTCCGGACGCCGTACACGGACACGCTGGCGCTGCGAGCGATCGAACTCGTCGCGGAGAACTTGCGGCCGGCGGTGACACAGGGTCCCGCCAACGACGCGGCCCGCGCGAACATGAGCCTCGCGGCCATGCTCGCCGGGCAGGCGTTCGTCAACTCCGGACTGGGCGCGGTACACGCCCTCACCTACCCGCTCGGCATGGAGTGTGATCTGGGTCACGGCCTGGCCAACGGCGTCTTGCTCCCGCACGTGATGCGGTACAACGTACCGGCGGAGGTCGAGCGGTTCGCCGACGTGGCGGCGGCACTCGGCGTGGAACGGCGCTCCGGCGAGTCCGAGCGAGCGTTCGCCGACCGGAGCGTCGACGCGACCTTCGACCTGCTCGAAGACGTGGACGTGCCGACGAGTATCGCCGCAGTCGGCGAGTTCGACCGGGAGACGTTCGCGGCGTTCGCGGACGTGGCGTTCGAGCACTCCGAGCACAACATCGAGCGGAACCCCCGTGAGATGGATCGGGAGGACGTGATCGCCGTGTTCGAGGCGGCGGCCGCGGGCCGCTAGTCGGCGGCCGGCCCGTCGTCGAGCGCGTACTCCTGGGTCGCGGCCACGAGGTCGCGTCGGAAATCGCTCTCGCTCGGGTCGTCGGCGAGAGAGCGAAACTGGCGCTTGAACGTCTCCATGCCGACGGTCGGGGCGTCGGCAGCGGCGGCCCGTGCCAGGTCGTACAGCCGGTGTTCGGGGTCGATCAGCCCGTGGCGCTCGACAAGCGCCAGGGCGAAGGCGGCGTTGACGGCGGTGATGTCGGGGTCGGAACCGACGGAGACCCGTCGGGAGTCCCCGCCCGGATCGGTGCCCGCCGCCGTGGGGCCGGGGGCGTCGGCGACGGCCGCGGCCAACTGCGATTCGAGGAACTGGACGAGTTTCGCCGCCGGCGCGACCGAGAGGGTGATGTCGTCGGCGTAGATGTCGCGCATGTGGTTGGCGATCTGATAGCAGTGGGTGAGTTTCCGCCGTTCGACGTCGCGCCCGGAGAGCGCCAGAAACAGCGCCTCGTCGGTCGACTGGGTGTGTGAGGCGTGGCCCTGTTCGTAGCGTGCCATGTGAGCGAGTTCGTGGAGCGCGAGTTCGCGGGCCATCGCGCTCGTGGCGGCCTGTCGGGAGATGTTGAGGACGTGGTGGTCGTCGTAGTGTGCCGTCCAGGTCCGTTCGTCGGGGTCGTCCCGGACGCGCACCCGGACCGGTCGGTCGAGATCGTGTTCGGTAGCCAACAGGTCGGCGGCGCCGAGAAACGGGTCGGGTTGTGCGTCGCCCCCTACGCGTACGTCCATGCTTACCGTTACCACGGCACAGATCCCTAAGACGGTTGCGGTCCGGCGCCGCCGACCGAATCTATGGTATCGCGTGACACGCGGGGCAAGCGCCCCGAAATCGGCGGTTTCGCCTCCGGCAAAACACTACCCTTTTGACCCTCCTGGCGGTATGGGCCTGTAATGGGCCGACGAAAGAAGATCGTACAAGAATGTGAACGGCTGATGGACAACCCGGAGAACATCCGGAACATCGCCATCGCCGCTCACGTCGATCACGGCAAGACGACGCTGACGGACAACCTGCTCGCCGGTGCGGGCATGATCTCCCAGGACACCGCGGGCGAACAGCTCGCGATGGACACGGAGGAAGACGAGCAGGAACGCGGCATCACCATCGACGCCGCGAACGTCTCCATGACCCACGAGTACGAGGGTAACAACCACCTGATAAACCTGATCGACACGCCGGGCCACGTCGACTTCGGCGGCGACGTGACCCGTGCGATGCGTGCCGTCGACGGTGCGCTCGTGGTGGTCGACGCCGTCGAGGGCGCGATGCCCCAGACGGAGACGGTGCTGCGGCAGGCACTCCGCGAGGGTGTCAAGCCGACGCTCTTTATCAACAAGGTCGACCGACTCATCTCCGAACTGCAGGAGGGGCCCCAGGAGATGCAGGAACGGCTCCTCGCCGTCATCCACGACGTGAACGAACTCATCCGCGGGATGACCGAGGAGATGGACGACATCGACGACGACTGGACGGTCGGCGTCGAGGACGGCACCGTCGGCTTCGGCTCCGCGCTCTACAAGTGGGGCGTCTCGATGCCCTCGATGCAGCGGACCGGGATGGACTTCGGCGACATCATCGAACTCGAGCGCTCCGACAAGCGCCAGGAACTCCACGAGCGGACGCCCCTGTCCGACGTGGTGCTCGACATGGTGTGTGAGCACTTCCCGAATCCTCTGGATGCCCAGCCCCGTCGTATCCCGCGCATCTGGCGTGGCGACTCGGAGTCGGACATCGCGGAGACGATGCGGCTGGTCGACGAGGACGGCGAACTCGTCCTCATGGTCACGGACATCGGAGTCGACCCCCACGCGGGCGAGATCGCCGCCGGTCGCGTCTTCTCGGGGACCATCGAGAAGGGACAGGAACTCTACGTCTCCGGGACCGCCGGGAAAAACCGCATCCAGAGCGTCGGCATCTACATGGGTGGCGAGCGCGAGGAAGTGGAACACGTCCCCGCGGGTAACATCGCCGCGGTCACCGGTCTGAAAGACGCCATCGCCGGCTCCACCGTCTCGAGCGTCGAGATGACGCCATTCGAGTCCATCGAACACATCTCCGAGCCGGTCATCACGAAGAGCGTCGAGGCCAAGAACATGGACGACCTGCCGAAGCTCATCGAGACGCTCCAGCAGGTCGCCAAGGAGGACCCGACGATCCAGATCGAGATCAACGAGGAGACGGGCGAACACCTCATCTCGGGACAGGGTGAGCTCCACCTCGAAGTCATCGGCCAGCGCATCGAGCGCAACCAGGGCATCCCGATCAACACCGGCGAACCGATCGTCGTCTACCGCGAGGCACCACAGGAAGCCTCCCAAGAGGTCGAGGGCGTCTCGCCGAACCGTCACAACAAGTTCTACATCACGGTCGAACCCCTCAGCGAGGACATCGTCGAGGAGATCCAGCTGGGGAACGTCTCGATGGACATGCCCGAACTGGAGCGTCGCGAGGCGCTGCAGGAGGCCGGCATGGGCAAGGACACCTCCCAGAACGTCGAGCACATCCACGGGACGAACATCCTCATCGACGACACGAAGGGGATCCAGCACCTCAACGAGACGATGGAACTGGTCGTCGAGGGGCTCGAGGAGGCACTGGACGACGGCCCGCTCGCGGCCGAACCCGTCTCGGGTGCGCTCGTCCGGCTCCACGACGCGAAGCTCCACGAGGACACTATCCACCGCGGTCCCGCACAGGTCATCCCCGCCGTTCGGGAGGCCGTCCACCGCTCGCTCATCGACGGCGAGATCCGGCTGCTCGAACCCATCCAGAACGTCCGCATCGACGTGCCATCCGAACACATGGGTTCGGCGTCCGGCGAGATCCAGGGTCGTCGTGGTCGCGTCGACGACATGTACCAAGAGGGTGACCTCATGGTGATCGAGGGGATCGCGCCCGTCGAGGAGATGATCGGCTTCTCCTCGGACATCCGGAGCGCCACCGAGGGTCGTGCCTCGTGGAACACGGAGAACGCCGGCTTCCGCGTCCTCGCGGACAACCTCCAGCCGGAACTGATCGAGGAGATCCGCAAGCGCAAGGGCATGAAACTGGAACTGCCGCCGTCGATCGACTACATCTAACGCGGCGTTCGTCGGCCACCCCTGCGGTCTCTCTCACTTGCGATAACTCGGTGAGCAGTTTCATCACTCGGTAGGTTCTGCCTCCGGCAATGGCAGGAGTACTCGCCCGCATCGACCGGACGCTCGTTCGACTGTTCGGACAGGGGCCGGCCGGCGTAGACCGCCGTCGCGAGCGCCTGGCACGGGTCGGGGCCTGTGCGGTCGTCAGTCTGACCGGCGTTGCGTTGTTCGTGCCGAACATGGCCCCGTTTCTGGTCGGCGTGGGGCCGGCGGTCGGCACCGCCCTCGCCGTGGTGGGGTCGGTCGTCTGTCTCGGACTGGTGGCCGCGGGCGTGCTGTTGTATCGGAGCGCGTTCTCGACGCCCAACGCCGTCCGGATCGCCGTCTGGAACTTCCTCGGTCTCGTGGTACTCGGGATGGTTCTGCTCGCTCACGGTGCTTACCGTGGCACCCTCGGTACCGTTACGCCGGCCGACGCGCTGGCGGCGGGGAACGTCCTCGCGATCAGCGCCGCCGCCCACGTCATCATCGGCGTCCACGACGCCCGGCGAGTGCGGGCGGAACAACTGGCACACGAACGCGAGAAGTTCGCCGTCCTGAGTCGGGTCCTTCGGCACAACCTCCGGAACGACGCCACCGTGCTCATCGGGCAGTCCGAGCGGCTGGCGGCCCAACTGGATGACCCGTCCCTGGCCGAGGTGGCAGAGACGCTCAGTCGGCGGTCACAGGAGATCGGCAGTCTCGCCGAGAAGACCAAGGCGATGGTGGCGGCGTTGGATCGCCGGTCGGCACCCAACGAGCGCCTGCACGTCGAGACGGCGGTCACCGAGGCGATCGCGGCGGTCCGGACGGACGGTGACCGTGCGGTCGACGCCGACGCCGACGTCGATGTTCCGGCCGATCTGTGGATGTGGGCCGACGACGGCGTGGCGACGGCGATCGCCGAACTCGTCGAGAACGCCGTCGAACACGGGGGTTCGCGGGTACAAATCACCGCGACGGCTACCGACGGAACGATCCGCATGCGGGTGGCCGACGACGGGACCGGCGTCCCAGCCGACGAACGGGACGTGGTCACGGGCGAGGCGGAGATCACCCAGCTCAAACACGGGAGTGGTCTGGGGCTGTGGGTCGCGCGCTCGATCGCCGAGTCCGCCGGCGGGCGCTTGACCTTCGATACCGACGGAGAGTGGACGACGGTCGGCCTCGTCCACCGGCGGGCCGATCCGCCGGCCGAGGCGCCCCCGACGGGGTCCGCCCCCGACCCGGTCGGGGCGACGGCCTGACGGCCATGCCCGCCGACCGGTCGGGGACGACCGATGCAATCATATACCCTCTTGGCACAGTGTATACCATGCCTCGCGGCACGACTACCGGCAGTCGACGTGTCGGCACGGAGCTACCCCGCGGCCCTTCCCCGTCGCCGATGACAATTATTGCGTCGACGGGTCGTGCCGCGGGGGTGACGGCCTGAATGGCGGACGAGGTCGTCACCACCGACGACGCGGACAGCACGGACGAGGAGTGCACCGACGGCGGCGAGCGCCCCCAGACCCATACGATCCGGCTGGAACTCGTCGACAAGCCCGGCGAACTGCTGTCGGCGCTCCGGCCGATCGCCGAGAACGGCGGGAACCTCCTCTCGATCTTCCACGAACGCGGCAACCTCACCCCGCGCGGTCACATCCCCGTCGAGGTCGACGTGGAGTGCCCGCCGGACAGATTCGAGACCATCGTCGCGGCCCTGCGTGAGGAGGGCGTCAACGTGATTCAGGCTGGCGCCGAGCGCTACGGCGAACAGTTGACGCTGCTGCTGGTCGGGGACCTCGTCGACACCGACCTCTCGGATACGCTCCAGCGCATCGAGTCGAGCACGGACGCGTCGATCGCGGATCTGTCGCTCTCCTCGCCCGAGGGCCGTGGTGACGCCTCCAGCGCCCGACTGCGGATGGCGACCCGGACCGGCCGGTCGGACGAGGTGTTCGATCACGTCCGGAAGATCGCCGACGAGAAGGATCTCGACGTGATCGAGCCGCTCGTGGAGGTGGCGGAATGAGCCTTCGCCTCGCGGTGATCGGCAGCGGGGCCGTCGGCCGGTCGGTCGTCGAACTCGCCCCGGAGTACGGCCACCGCGTGACGGCCCTGGCGGACTCCCGTTCGTCGGCGATCGACCCCGACGGTCTGGACCCCGCGGCGGTCTTCGAACGGAAGGAACGCGAGGGGACGGTCGGCTCGGACGATCCGGACGACGCGCTCGCCGCGGACTACGACGTGCTTGTCGAGGCCACGCCGACGACCCTCGGCGACGCCGAACCCGGCTTCTCGCACGTGCGGGCGGCCCTGGAACGCGACCGGCACGCCGTCCTGGCGAACAAGGGGCCCGTGGCCGAGCGGTACGCGGACCTGATGGCGCTCGAAGCCGAGAGCGCGGGGACGGTCCAGTTCGAGGCGGCCGTCGGCGGCGCCATCCCCATCCTCTCGACCATCGCGGACTTCGGCCCCGGCCAGATCACGGCCGCCCGCGGCGTCCTCAACGGCACCGCGAACTTCGTCCTCTCGCGGATGGCCGCCGAGGGACTGGGGTACGAACACGTACTGGCGGAGGCACAGGACCTCGGCGTCGCCGAGGCCGATCCCGCCTTCGACGTGGACGGTACGGACGCGGCCCTGAAGTTCGTCATCCTGGCGAACGTCCTCGGAGACGGTAACCAGGTGTACAGCCTCGACGACGCGACCGTCGACGGCATTCGGTCGATCCCGGCGAGCGCGCTCGATCTGGCGGCGGAGGACGGCCGGACGGTTCGGCTGATCGGCGAGGCGACGGCCGACGGCGTCCGCGTGGGGCCGCGTCTCGTCCCCCAACACGACGCGCTGGCCGTCTCGGGCACGCGTAACATCGTGCAGTTCGAGACGGTCAACGCCGGCCAACTCCACCTCAGCGGGCGCGGCGCCGGCGGCCCGGAGACGGCGACGGCCATCCTCTCCGACGTGGGCCGACTGGAGTGATCTGACGCCCACGCCGGCCGGCACCGTCTCGGCATCCGCGCTGCCGCGCCGTCGTGCGGTATGGTGTCACGAACCGCAAGACGGCGTCGGGAGCTTCTGTGATGCGTATCGAAATGGTTTTAGGTCATTCGGGCAAAATAGTCGTCACCAAGCGCCTTAGCGCGTGATTCCCACCATGAGTGACAAACCGCACCAGAACTTGGCCATCATCGGCCACGTCGACCACGGCAAGAGCACGCTCGTCGGCCGACTCCTGTTCGAGACAGGGTCGGTCCCCGAGCACGTAATCGAGCAGTACCGAGAGGAAGCCGAAGAGAAGGGCAAGGGCGGCTTCGAGTTCGCCTACGTCATGGACAACCTCGCCGAGGAGCGAGAGCGTGGTGTCACCATCGACATCGCCCACCAGGAGTTCGACACGGACGAGTACTTCTTCACCATCGTCGACTGTCCGGGTCACCGTGACTTCGTGAAGAACATGATCACGGGGGCCTCCCAGGCCGACAACGCGGTGCTCGTCGTCGCGGCCGACGACGGTGTCGCGCCCCAGACCCGCGAGCACGTCTTCCTGGCCCGCACGCTCGGGATCAACGAACTGATCATCGGCGTGAACAAGATGGACATCGTCGACTACTCCGAGGACACCTACAAAGAAGTCGTCGACGAGGTCAAGCAGCTCCTCAAGCAGGTCCGCTTCGGTACGGAGGACGCCTCCTTCATCCCGATTTCGGCCTTCGAGGGCGACAACGTCTCCGAGCATTCCGACAACATGGGCTGGTTCGACGGCCCGACGCTGCTCGAAGCCCTGAACGATCTGCCGGCCACGGAGCCGCCGACGGACGCGCCGCTCCGCCTGCCGATTCAGGACGTTTATACCATCTCCGGCATCGGGACGGTCCCGGTCGGCCGCGTCGAGACGGGTATCATGAACACCGGCGACAACGTCAGCTTCCAGCCCTCGGACGTCGGTGGCGAGGTCAAGACCATCGAGATGCACCACGAAGAGGTGCCCGAAGCGGGCCCCGGCGACAACGTCGGGTTCAACGTCCGCGGCATCGGTAAGGACGACATCCGCCGTGGCGACGTCTGTGGCCCGGCCGACGACCCGCCGTCGGTCGCCGAGACGTTCCAAGCGCAGGTCGTCGTCATGCAGCACCCCTCCGTGATCACCGCGGGTTACACGCCGGTCTTCCACGCCCACACGGCGCAGGTCGCGTGTACCATCGAATCCATCGACCAGAAGCTCGACCCCGCCAGCGGGGAAGTCGCCGAGGAGAACCCGGACTTCATCAAGTCCGGCGACGCCGCCGTCGTGACGGTTCGACCGCAAAAGCCCCTCAGCATCGAGCCGTCGTCCGAGATCCCGGAACTCGGGAGCTTCGCCATCCGCGACATGGGTCAGACCATCGCGGCCGGCAAAGTGCTCTCGGTCAACGAGCGATAGATGCAGCAGGCACGCGTTCGCCTGGCTGGTACGAGCCCCGAGGACCTCGACGGCATCTGCGACGAAGTCCGCGAGATCGCGAGCAAGACGGGCGTCAACCTCAGCGGGCCGATCCCGCTGCCCACGAAGACGCTGGAAGTCCCGTCCCGGAAGTCCCCCGACGGCGAGGGGACCGCCACCTGGGAGCACTGGGAGATGCGCGTCCACAAGCGACTGATCGACATCGACGCGGACGAACGCGCACTGCGTCAGCTCATGCGCATTCAGGTGCCGAACGACGTCAGCATCGAGATCGTCCTCGAAGACTGACCACACGGCGCTAAGGCGCTTTACCGCCGCCGCTTTTCGGTGACGAACAGAAGCTTACAAGTACGCCCGACGGCTGAGTTAGGTTGCGGGCTCGTAGATCAGTGGCAGATCGCTTCCTTCGCAAGGAAGAGGCCCCGGGTTCAAATCCCGGCGAGTCCATCAAAATTTTACTCGGTCGCTAAGGAAACGAAAGCGGCGCGTCTCGGCCTCTCTCCGTCGATCACGTTTCGACTTTATCACCGTTCGAGACTCCCCGAAAAACGATTCCACCGCGAGGAGTTGTGCGCCTCGACGCAGTCGGGTCATCGACGGAAGGAAATCGAGGGGTGGTCGGCGTGAGGCGGTACTGTCCGACCTGCGGAACGCGTCTCGTCACGACTACCTCCCGCGGTGGTCTCACCCGCCGCGTCTGTCCGGAGTGTAACGGAGGCGTTCAGCGGTGAGCACCGAGCCGATCGGCGGCTACCCCGACCTCGATCTGCCCGACGGGTTCGGCGACTCGACGAGCTGGCAGCGAGCCAGGAACGAGGAGACGGAGATCGAGCCGATCAACCGCGCGGAGTGGATGGTCCGCGTCGGCGACGGTGACCGGCACCGGGTCGTCTTCGGCACCCGCTCGGGAACGCCCGTCGGCGAGTGCCCGTGCAAGGGCTACACCCATCACGACTGGTGCGCCCACGTCGCCGCCATGCTACTGGCCTACGTCCGCGAGGAGATCGTCGTCGCCGATCTCGACGCCGATCCCGACGAGGAACTCGCGATGCTGTGGCGCCAGTACCGGCAGGGAGGTGAGGCGTGATGCACTACCTCGACGTCATGGAGCGCGCCGATCGCGCGATCCACGCGGTCGCCCAGACCCACCTCTCGGAGTTCGTCGGCGACGTCGACCTGTACCCCTCGGTCGGCGAGGGTGACGGGTCGAGCGCACACGCCCCCGCACGCGAGTCCGCTCCGCACACCTCCCCTCCCCCCTTGCATACGGACTCCGAATCACCGCGCCGTCTGGGTATTCACGGCGTATGCACTTCGGGGGTGAGTGAATAAGATGCCCCGGATGGACCACAACCCGAAGAGCCGAGTCTCCTTCGGGTGCCCCGAGGATGTCCTCGACGAATTCGACGACCTCTGTGACGACGAGGGTGTGAGCCGGAGCGAGCGCCTGCGTGTGCTCGTCAAACAGGACGTGGCCCGGCACTCCGACGACGACCAGGAGAGCATGGCGCTTCCCGCAGAGGACCGTCTCGCGGACGCCTACCTGACGCTGCTCGACGCCGCCGAGCCGATCAACGACGCCGGCCTTCGCGTCTCACGGGAGGAAGCCATGAACCGCCTCTACACGAACGACACGCCGAAGAGCGCGGTGATGGACTCGCTCATTCGGCCGCTGAAGAAACAGGGTTTCGTGAACGTCGATCCGAGTATGTCACGGGTCTGGATCGTCGTCCGACCGCCTGAGTAGCGGCCACCCGACTCTATTTTTCGAGATCGTCGACGAGATCGTCCGCGACCGTGTCCGATCGGAGTACTTCGCCACCATCGGGATCGTCGAGGACGACCGCGCCCGATTCGTAGCGCCGTCGGAGGATCGGATCGGGCCACCGGTAGTGTTCAGGCATCCGCTCCCACTCGCGAGGGAGCTTAGCCATCGTCGCCCTCCCGTTTGTAGATCACTTCGGGTTTGAGCATCTCGACGGCTCGCTCGTCGACGTCGAGTTCGTGCGCGAGGCGGTCGTCGTCGACGTCTTCACGACCCTGTGCGAGGGCGACCACGCCGGCCGCGACCAGTTGCACTCGCGGGCGGAGTCGGAAGACGAGCATCGCGAGCACCAAGACGAACGTCGCCGCGTCGATGGGTGAGCCGATCGCTCCGATGTCCATGAAGGCGGGGATCATCTCGTGGCGGTCACCCCGTTGCGCTGGCCCCCAGGGAGGCGTACGGTCGGAGGACGATCAGGAGGGCGAGAACGGCGCCGAGAGCGATGGCGGGGTTGTCGGCCATCGCGCCGAGGGGATCGTCGAGGACGTCGTCGACGGGAACGTCGCCGGCGCCAGGGAACAGTCCCGCTCCCCGCTCGTCGCCGTTCGGCGGGAGATCCGACCCACCGGACCCGACCGTCAGCGGGTACAGATCGGACGTGTCCTTCCCGTTGTCGCCTCTCACCTGGACCTCGGCGGACACGACGTAGTTGCCGGACGAGTCGACCGACGGTTCGAAGTGAACGATCGCGTTCGCTCCGAGCGACGTACTGGGACGCTCGACGGGGATGCACGTCGGTTTGGTCGCGCTCCAGACTACCGCGCCCGTGTCGGCGTCTTCGATCCGCAGGGAGACGTCGGTCATGTGACCGGCGTTCCAGATGCCGTCGGAGGGACAGACGACTGGCCCCCATCCCGCGGGACCCATGCTCTCGTGGTTGTCGATCTTGACGTCGACGGACTGGGGCACGCCCGTCGCCCAGGAGTTGGTCATCTCGACCGCCGTGATCTCGATATTCGCCACGGCTACCAGAGCCCTCCGCCGTCCGATCCGTCGGTATCGAAGATCGATCGGCCGATCCCGACGCCGGGGATGGTCTGTCCAACGTCATCGATGACGTCGGCAGGGCTCCCCGGCTCGAATGGATCATCGTCAGGCAGACTATGCGCCCCGTCGGGGACCGAGGGCTCCGGATCGGTGTCAGTCTCGTCCGTATCGGTCCCCTCGTCTATCGGCCCCCCGAAATCGTAATCTTCCTCGTCCCAGTGGGACTCGGGATTCTCGTAGTCGAAATCATCGCGGTCCGTCGTCTCGTCAGGAAGCGGTTCGGGGTCCGTGCCGAAATCCAGATCGTCCTCGTCCGTCTCGTCCGTAGTGTCCGAATCCTGTCCGAACGAATCCGGAATGTCGATGATCGGACGGGTCGATCCCCCTGACTCCTGGGCCGAGAGCGCCGCCGCTCCTGCTCCCAAGACCGTGATGATCGCCGCCAGTTCGGTCGTGTCGATGTTGGTTGCCATGTCTGTGTCACCTCTGTGTGGCCGCATATCCGAGTCCGAGGAGTGCAACCACGGCCACGGCCGGGCCGAGGTCTCCCGTGCTGGTCGTCGGGTCGGTGCCGCTCGATCCCGAGCCGGCCGCCGGCTGGTCCGCGTCGATTACCTCTCCCTGGTTAGGGCCGTCGACGTAGCGGGCAGCCTCGTCCGCGTCTTGGATCGCCCCGACCTCAACGGTCCGTCCGTCGGGGAGTTCGACGGTCGCTCCCTGCGGGCCGAGAGAAGCGCCCTCTCGTCGGAGGGCCGGAGCGAGGGCGATACCCTGCTCGTTGTCGGCGTTGACGATGCCGGCGTAATCCGATGGATCGATCTCGGGGGCGTCGTTGGTTGTCGGGACTGTCTCAACTGCACCAGGAGGCGACGGGTCCCCCTCGTTCCAATCCGGGGAAATTGTATCGTCCTCAAATACCTTGAGGAAACCTGCCCGTTCGCCGTCGACGCGGACCGTGTACTCCCCAGTCTCCCATCCCGACAGATCAATGCCGAGGTAATCCGTCGAAATCGGGTCGTTTGGGCCGGGGTAGACGCCGATTGAACCTACCGGAACGCCGTCGACCGTCACTTGACCCTCAATCGTTCCGGTGGGGAGCCCGTTCCTGCCGTCGACAGACGACTGAAACCGCAACCGCTTGGACCCTTCCGACAGATAGGCGACACTACTCCCGTATGCCTCTTCGATCCTACTGCGGGCCACGGCCGTCACCCCCCGCATGGCCGGGCGGACCGCGACCCTCGGCGTGGGCCGCACGAATCTCCTCGAACTCCTCGGGACCCTCCGCGGCGTCGAGGGCATCGATATGCTTAGCAGGGGGAGGATTCCCCGCAGCCGTCGCCCCGTCTTCGCGGACCATCCGCCGGTACACCTTTGACCGCTGTGCCTCTATGTGCGTGGATCTCATAGCTTGTACCTCCGTAGAATTGAGTCGAGGGTGGGGTTGCTCGACGTATCCGAACGCGAGAACTTCACCCGGAAACGAACATCATTTTCCGGATCTGCCGGTATCGAATCGCCTCGGCGGATGGGGCCGGCTACATCTGTCCATCCGGGACTGCCCTGTGCCTCCTGCACGTATATCTCGACCGTCTCGCCGTTGAGGGTTCGGGTCATGTACGCCACGTCCCACCCGACCGCATCCGGCGGGGGGGTTCCCGGAGTGCCAAACTCGACAGTCACCGATCCTGACGTAACGGAGTCGTTAGTGGCGGTGATACTCTCTATTGAGTAAGCTACTGTGTCGTCCTCAGAACCACCGTCCCATGATTCGACGGTATCCACGCCGGACACCATGTCGAGCCACTTCGATTCGTAGGGATACGATACGTTTTCGTTGGTCCCTGCCTCCCACCCGTCCGGGCCGTCCACCGCTACGTAGTATTTCGATTCTGCTGATAGGGATGCGTTGAGCGTGACCGTCTCGTTGCCGTTGTAAGAGCCGGACACAGAGTCGAGCGTATTCGCATCGGAGTCGGTGACTCTCACGCCTTCACCACCGCTCACGTTAGAGGATACTGTGACCTCAATAGACGACAAGTCGGACGACGGGACCACTACTACTCCCTTGCCAGTGCTTGAGGTCGTTGAGGTTCCATCGGCAGGTCGGCTAACCGTCGACGTTGACGTGTCTACAAGCTCAACGGAACCGTTCGCAACCCTCGTTGCGTCGGTCGAGACGGTTACATCCGACTCCCCAAACGTCCGAGCCACGTCCTTGAGAGCGGCTGGTGTCGAACGCGATCCGATTCTTTCGACCATTATGATACCTCCATGAACCCGTTTGCAGAGTTTCCGTCGGGGGCTTCGGTCGTGATTTTGAGTCTGACGTATCGGCTTCCGATGCGGTATGTTTGGGTGATTTCTGATTCATTCCCCCAACTGTCCCAGGGACCAAACCAGTTGGTCCCGTCGGGGCTGGATTCGAGGACGTAACTGGCATCGGCCGTTGCGTTAATAGCCAGGTCTAAGATGCGCTTCCCTCGGGTGTCGAGTTCGAAAATCGTCCCTTTCGAGTCGATAGCAGCGCCGTCGATGGTCGTGGTGTACGTCCCGTCGTTGGCGACCGGGACCTGCCGTCCTTCTCCGTCGGTTGCGGTCTCGATGTCGCTGACGTCGGAGGTCGAGTCGAGAGGCATCAGGTCACCTCCCACCCGACTGGCTGGACGACGACGAACCGGTCCGCGGTCGAGTCCAGATTACTTACCTCGACGACGAGCGAGCGGGTGAACGACTTGGCCGGGACGAACGTCACCGAGAGATCGTCGACGTCGGTCGGGGGGATCTTCGACGGACCGTAGATCGGTTCGCCGTCGGCCTTGGCCGTGTAACTCATGTTCGGGAACTTCGAGATCGCGAGGATCGGCAGGTACATCCGCGTCTCGGACTGTTCGGGCGTGAACTCGGCCGTGAGCTTCTGTCCGGGCGAGAGCGTCGTCGCGACGGTTTCGTTGAACGGCGCGTCGTCGTGATCGGGACACGGGACCAGCATCACGAGTCCCCCGTGGTGTCCTCGATCTTCTCTTCGAGGCGACGCTTCTCCGTCTCGACGTCGACGTCCTCGATCTTGCCTTCGGACTTCATCCGCGCACCTCCGTGTACGCCCAGTAGCCGAGGACGAGCGTGTTGATCGCGGTCCAGACGAGGAGGGCGTCCTCGGTAGACAGCTCACCCGGAGCGACGAGGGACTGGATCGTACCGGACACCGTGCCGTCGGTCACCGAGGCGTCGGTGTCGACGTCGGCCGCGCGGTTTCCCGTCGACGTCGACGAGCAGCACCCGGCGCACGCGCACGCCTGTCCGTCGGTGCCGCCGCCGTTCATCGTGTGGTACTGGCCGGTGGGCTGTGGCTGGCCGGTCGTGGCGTCCCAGATAGGGTTCTGCATGATAAACTCCCGAGGGGTCGGGTTACCGACTCCCCATGTCGGATTTGATGAGTTGCTTCAGGCCCGCGACCGTGGTCGCGCCACGCTCGACCGGGATGTGGAGCAGCATGTTGTCCGGGGTCGCGCCGTCGCCGGCGGGGTCCTCGAAGCGGACTTCGTACGGCGCCTTCACGTAGACGTTCAGGCGCATGTCGCTCGCGAGGAACGGCTGGAGGGCCGACTGGTTCAGTTCGAAGAACTCGGGCTGCTCGGCCTGCTTGGTCTGGTTGGCCAGATTCAGGGCCTCGGTGTACAGTTCCTCGTTCGCGCTGGCGCTCGACGAGGGCGTGGCCTTGTACACTTCGAGGGTGGCCGTGTCTCCCGGCATGTACCAGACGTGGACGTTGTTGTTTGAGCCGGGGTCGGTCACGTCGATGGAGTCGTTCGCGTAGTCGACGGCGTCGGGATTGCCGTAGTAGGACCCGCCGATGTAGACGACCACGTTCTGCGTGTTCGGACACTGGATGAGGTCGTGGCTCAGATTGAACGTCTCCGTGTTGCCCCCCGTCCCGTCGCTACTGAACTGCTCGTAGGCAGGCACGGCCACGCGGAAGGGGTTGCTCCGTCCGGAGAGGATTCGATGGACGGTCTCGACGGGAAGTTCGGCGATCAACGACCGGGAGCCGGTCGTGTTGACCGACGTGTCGGCCTCGTCGCGGAAGTTCGTCGGGCCGATCCCGCCCGAGGTACGCGAGACGTCGCGCAGGTCGTCGATGACGTCCTGTGCCGTCCGCGCCATCCTACCGCCCCCGGTTGAACGGCCCTTCGAGGGCGGTCGGGTCGACGTACCATTCGGACTGCGACCAGTCGATCTGCGAGGGGGCTCGCATCGACAGGTAGAGATCCTGAATGTCGGCCCACTCGATGTTGGAGACGGGGTCGCCGCCCATGTTCTCGGGCGAGGTCAGCACCACCTTGGTCGCGTCGACGTTGTCGACGTTGCGCTGTTCTTGGAGGCTGTAGGAGTTGTACACCGAGATCTGCTCGACGCGCTTGGAAACCTTCATGCGCTCGTCGGTGCCCGCCGGGGAGATCTCGAACTGGAGCTTCGCCGAGGTGGCGATGAGGTTCCCGTTCGAGTCCCGGAACTTCCCGTAGATCGGAATACCCTGCTCGCTTCCCTTCGCCACTCGGTTGAGCAGCCGGAGGAAGGTCCCGCGGTCCGGGGTGATCCGGGCGATGGGTGTCATGACGCCCGCCGTGTTCGTCTCCTTGGTGACGATCTCGCTAGTGTCGCCCTCCGAGATGTAGACCTGCGCCATCAGTTACCACCCTCACCGACGGAGGTGACTCGCTGCTTCAGCTCGAACCGTTCGGCGAGCTTGTCGAGCGTGTAGAGGCCGCCCCCCATCCGAGCCATGTTGGTGCCCTCGGGAAGGTAGCCCGCACCGAGTACGACGGCGACGCCGTAGGCCTCGTCGGGGAGGTCCCACGGCAGGTTCGGTTCGATCAGGTTCCGTGCGACTGTGCCCGCGAGGAACGCCCCGAACAGGATGGCCACGTCGGTCCACATGTCCGAGTCCGCGAGCGTGTCGAAGCTGTCTGCAAGTTCTCCCATGCTACAGCCCGAACAAACCGCCAGGGCCATGTAATTCACCGCGATAGGATCTCTGAGATACGAATAGGTTTCATGTGCTTTTGACAGAATCACTGAGTTCCTTGTTCCTCAGAATTTTCCCTAACTGCAGTTGACTGATCGGGGAACAGCTTCACCGCCATTTCGCCGTCGTGAGTAATGGGTAGACATGCGATCTTGTCGCTGGTTCGCAGATATTCAAGAAGCAGACGTTTATCTCCCTCGACGTACGACCTGACGGCAGATTCTGTGATAATTTCACTATCGATTTCCTTCAGTACATTTTCTGGTGATTGCCCAGCTAACTTAGCTACCTTGGGTGCCGATTTATGTGGAGTCACGGAGTATCGGCGATCCGGACGATTCTCGTACCACTTCCGATCAATTAGCCATACGTCTCCGTTTGGGCGGTCCTCTCGAACCATTGTCTCTGTCTTACTTATTCGGCGCTCTCCAAGTTCATGGAGGATTTTATCATAAATAACTTGACTGAGGCTTGATTTGATCGGGTTTCGTTTGGTCCAATCGATCTCTTCTAATTGGTCCCGATGTTCTTCAACGAACAGCTCTACAGCAGCTTGTTCGTCTCCTTCCAAATAGTAGATAGTCCGGCAATCGATAGAATTTGGTCCTATCGGCCAGGAACTGGTGATCCGTAGTGTGCGTACCTCTGACCGTTGCGTTGGCGTGAGTGATCCGATATTCAACCCCGTTTGTGGTTTTGCTTGCAGACGCTCGTATGGAGAGGGCATGGTATTTGCTGGTGAATTACCACCACGGACACAAGATATTTGTTGAATATTCAGATCGTCTCTACTGTCAGAATTCTCCCGCATGAGGGAATCTACTACGTAGTCGCTTAACACAAAGTATTTACCACAGACGATGGTCATAACACCCTGTACCCCTACCAGTGGCTGGCGCAGCGCCGGACCACGAATCGGCACGAAAGAGGAATGCCCTCGGGACTGTCACTGCGAACACAACAACGAAAAATGACAGACTATAACGACAAGATCCGCGCGGTCGTCCTCGCGGCGCTCATGGTGTTCAGCGTCTTCGCTGGTACCGTGGCGTTGTCTGGAACGGCCGCCGCGCAGTCAATCGATACCGGCAACTCGTCGTTGTCGCCGACCAGCGTCGGCTCAACGACAGTCAACCATGATGCATTGGTTGCTGTAGACAGCCTCGACTTCAGTAGTAACTCGCAGAACGCCTCCGTTACTGTCGACTTTGGCAGTGGGGAGCCCGATGCGTCAGCCTCGACCATCAACTCGGTTTCTGTTGGTGGTAGTTCGCTCAACGCGGGCAATTACTCCGTGAGTACGTCTACGAATACACTCACTGTCGAAATTAACGACACGGTTGCTAGTTCCTCGACCGGGGTCGACATCGACATCGACCCGTTGGTCGTTGACTGGTCTTCGGCCAGTGGTAGCCAGAATGTTAATCTGAGTGTTACTGACACCAGTGGTACCTCGTCCAACCTCGGTACCCTGGCGTCCGTTTCCGTCTCGTCCAGTTCGACCCGTGCCGCGCCCAGTAGCGGCGGTGGCGACGTCTACGACGGTGCGACCGTCTTCCAGGGCGAGGAGGACATCAACTTCGTCAACGGATCGACCACGATCAACTCCCTGACTGGCACGAGCGGTGACGCCGAGGGTCAGACCCTCACCGTCCCGATCGACCAGGATCAGGCCACCGGTCAGTACCACGACGGCGACCCGGACACGTCCTTCCGTCTGGGGGACCGCTACGGTGTGACCGTCCTGCAACCGGACGTCACCACCTTCGAGGTCCAGAACTCGAACGGCGAGGACATCGCCGGTGGGTCCGTCCCGCAGGGCACGCCCAGCACGGGCGCCGGTAACCTCACGGTCGTCGCGACCTACAACTACGAGGAAGCCGAAAACCTCGAAATCACCGTCGAGAACGACGACGGTCTCGACGTCACCGGTGACGCTGTGGCGAGCAACGCCGTGAAGTCCGGCTACGGCAGCAACGGTGACGTCTCCTGGAACGTGGACCTCTCGGACCTCAACACCGGGACGTTCACGTTCGAGGTCGCCGGTAGCGACGATCTCGACTTCGGCAGCGCCGCCGAATCGACGACCGTCACCGTCACCGGTGACGACGACGTCACCCTCGACCTCGAATCCGACGACGTCACGCGCGGTGAGGACGTGACCTACACGGTTCGCGGTTCGAACGCTGGCGACCTGCACGTCGTCGCTATCAGCGACCAGGACTTCCGTGACGGCGTCTCCAACAGCGACGCGGATCGGATCTTCCGCAACGTCGGTGACGTCCAATTCAAGGAGTACAACAGCAGCGCGGGCTACGCATTAGCTGTCGTCCAGATCGACGACGGCACCGGTGTCGGCGTGGGCCAAATCGACACGAGCTATCTCGACACGACCGACGTCGACGTCGACCTCTACGGCGCGAACGCGTCGATCGACCTCACGAACTCGGGGACCGCTAGCACGACCGCGGCCAGCGTCATCAGCGGCAACAACCCCGAGGACGATCCCTCGCTCTCGGTCAACGAGGGAACGGTCTCGGTCGACACGCCCGGCAACACCTACGTTGTCGGTAGCGAGATCGACATCAACGGCTCGGCCTCCGAAGGCGTCGACGACGTCGCCTTCTACGTCCGTCGCCAGGGTGAGTACAAGCTTCTCGACCTGGACGGCTCCGGTAACGGCCTCCAGTCGACGATCAGCGTCGATGCGGACAACACCTTCGAGAAGGAAGACGTCATCCTGAGCGAAGGTGGCGACGGTGGCGTGCAGGGTAACGACCTCCTGTCCCAGCCCGGCACGTACCGCTTTGGTGTCATCGACGCCGCTGACGTGAACGGCACGTCGGGCACCACCCAGTCGATCAACGTCTCGGCGTTCAACACGGGCACGAGCAACCAGAAGTCCATCCGCGTGACTGACACCGAGCTCAGTGTCACCTACCAGAGCGTCGGCGGTGCCGTCTCGACCGACGACCGCGTCATCAACGCGACGGGGACGTCGCTCGGATCGCAGACTGTCGCGTTCCTGTTCGTCGACGAGCGTGGTACCGTTGCATACACCACGGTCAACGCGGACGACGACAACACGTTCGAAGAGGACGAACTCGACATCGACGGCACGAACGGCGTCACCCTCGCTGAGGGCCAGGTCAGCGTTCACGCGCTGACGAACGGCCGCGACAACCAGTACGGTGACGGCACGCTGCCGGGTGGTTCGCTCTCCGGCTTCGTCAGCACCCTCAACAGCGACTCGCTGACGGGCGACCAGGCCCGGTCGCGCATCCTCGACCAGACGACCGAGGCAGTTGCGAGTGACGACCGCATGGTCACCTCGCAGTTCCGCCTCGCTGACTCGCAGTCGACGATCGGCTCGGTCTACCCCGAAGGCATGGAAGCCTCGGGTGTCAACCCGGTCGGTGTCGACGACACGGTGGTCGTCGAAGGATCGACCAACCTCCGTCCGGACGACAACGCGATCACCGTGGAACTCATGACCACCGACGGCAGCTCGGTGGCCCTGTCGACCACGGACGAGTGGTCCTACGACGGGACCTGGATGGTCTCGCTCGAGCTGGACGACGTCCAGACGGGCACCTACGACCTCGAAGCCGACGACAGCTACAACACTGACGTCGTCGAGGTAGAGATCGTCCAGAACGTCCAGACGGCGACGCCGGAACCGACGGAGACGCCGGAACCGACGCCGACTGAGACGGCGACGCCCGAGCCGACTGCAACGGCGACGCCGGAACCGACTGCGACGTCGACGCCCGAGCCGACCGACACGCCGACGCCCACCGAGGGCGGCGGTCCCGGCTTCGGTGCGATCGTCGCGGTCATCGCGCTGCTCGCGGCTGCGCTGCTCGCGACCCGGCGCGACAACTAACGACCACGACTGACCGCCGAAAGCGGTCACGCGATTGCGGTTTCATTTTTTGGCGCTATCCCGGTAGTGACAACTGCGATTCTCGTGCCGATACTCCAAGACTACCTCTGCGATCATCGCTGTGAGTTATCGGACCCGGAATTCGTATGTTTCAGTACGCGGATTCAGTAAGAGCATATGCCATACTCATTCGCTTAACTCATTTTTGCGCTGCTCAATCCACTCCGTCCCATTCCTTCATCAACTCGAAAATCACTTCGGGGTTCGTTGGCTCGATGCCGTATCCTTCTTCGAGCTGATCTCGGATTTCACGGAATCGTTCAGCCTTCGATCCATAGAGCGTGATTGGTACTTTTGGTTCGGTCATTCGAACGGATGTTCGAGTTTCTGGTCAGACCCGCCGTGGTGTTCGGCCGTCATGTCGATGCTTGCGGAATTAAGACGATCTATCTTGCCATCGTCGGTCGAGTAGATCCACCCACTTGACCGGACCACGCCGTCCACCTCGGTCTTCTGCAGGGGGACGGGACCGTCCTCAGTATGATGGAGTTCGTTGGGGAGGTTCGGCACTTGGTCGGCCTCGGGGTTATGGACTTCGACAGGATACTCGACGTCGAGCTTCCCCCGGTCCCGGTCACTCCCGAACCCACCGAGCAGATTCGCGTTGTTCTGCGAGATGACCGCCTCGTCGATCTCTTGCAGGCGTTGGGTGATCCAGATAGACGAGACCTTTCCGCGGCCGGTGGTCGCGAGGAGTTTGATCGCTTCGGGGAGCTTCACGTCCTGGGGGGCGACGAGATGGGCCTCGTCGACGCCGACCAAGACGCGACCGTCGACGCGCCGAGCAGCCTTCGCGATGATCGTCGCAACCTCACGCCAGGTATCCGGTCCTAGGACCTCGCCGTCGACGACAACCGTGCCGTTCTGCTCGATGATCTTTCGCCACCCCTCGACGGAGATTCCCATCTCTGCTTGTCCGACTCCGACGTAACTCGCGAGTCCGGACTTCACCAGCCCCCGGAACTCGTTTTTGAAGTCGAGGATGATCGCGTGGTCGAACTCCTTGATGTTGTCTTCGAGGTAGGACTGCCCGACGTACGACTTTCCCCACCCGCTTTTCGCCGCGATCAGCAGCCGCATCGGGTCAGTCCTCCAGTTCGGCGGCGACGCGGTGGATCGACGAGGTCGTCGACGAGAGATGTCCGGCCAGGACGCCCTCGACGGCCTCCCCCTGAGACCAGTCGACCACCTCGGCCGCGAACTCCCGCATCGGGACGCCGAACGTCTCACGGACGTGTAGGTCCGCAATCTGACCGTCGGTCATGCCCTCGACGTGATCGGGCGCGGCGTCCCGGTAGTTCTCTCCCCAGGTGGCGATTTGGTCGGCCCACGCCTCCCGGTCCATGCCGAGGTAGTCGGCTGCTCGGTCGGGATCGTGTAGGTGGCCGGCCGCCACCTCGTCGAGCCACCAGTCTTCCAGGCGGTCATCCGCGAGGGCGTCGGCGAGGTCGAGCAGCTGCTCCTCACGAGCGTCGGCGTCGAGGTGGCCGACCGCCGCCTCGTCGACGTCGGCAGCCCCGGCAAGGCGGGTCACCGCGGCCATCTGCCGGGCCTCGATGGACGCGATGACGTTGGCGAGGGCCTGGGCGACCGGCGTCTCCGAGGGGGTCACCTGCCGCATCGCCCGGCGCATCATCTGTTCTTTCGCGCTCTCAAGCATCCTCACCCACCTCCGCGAGAGCCTGGGCCGGCAGGTCGGTCTTCGAGAGGACCACGGTGCCAGCGAGGATGAGCGTCCCCATCAGAAGCTCCTGCTCGGGGGGCATGTCGGCCCGGCCGCGCTTCTCCATCACTTCCTCGAACGCCTCGTCGAGATGGAGGTCGCGAGCCATCTGCTCGTCTAGGGGCTCGGCGCCGTCCTTCCCGTGTTCCTCGACGATTGCGTTCAGTCCCGAGGTGACGCTGGCGACGTACATGTCGCCCCACCCTCGGCCCGGTCTTCCTCGAGTGTGGTCCTCGCCCGCCTCCTGGTGGACGCCGTCCTCCTGGTCGTCGACGTCTTCGTCGCCTTCGCCCTCGGCGCCGGCGCCGGCGGACTCCTCGATCTCGTCGGCGACCGCGGAGAGGTCCGCGAACTCCTCGTCTTCGATAGGGGGCTTCATCTCCTCATCGTCCCCCTCGTCCGGTGCGTCCTGCTCCTCGGTGTCGTTGACGTCGTCGCTCATGACAGGTCCTCCAGGTCGGTGGCGTCGAAGTTCGGCAGGTCGTCGACGTCTTCGCTGCTCGCCTCCTGGTCGTCGACGTCTTCCTCGTCTCCCTTGCTCCCCTCGTCGACCCCGCCGCCGGAGAGCAGACGGTACAGGATGAGGGCCACGGCCAGGACGGCGACCAGCATGATGATCGTCGACGTGTCGATAGCGGGGAGCAGACCAGTCGCGCTCCCCCCCTCGTTACCCCCCTTCGAGGGGGTGGTTTTGCTGGTCTCCTGGCTGATCTCGTCATCACTACCCGATTCGTCTGGTTGAGCGCCCTGAACACGGCGCTGACGCTGGAGTTCGTCGTCGGTGGGCATGGGGGTATCTCCCTGGTCGTTCTGGTCGTTTTGCTGGTCGTCCTCGTCGCTACCAGCGTCAGAGGGGGCGCTACCCCCCTCGCTACCCCCTTCATCGTCCCTCTCTGGGTGGTCGTCCGGGTGGTCGTCGTCGCCAGTCTCGTCGGGCGATTCACCCTCCTCGGAGGGGGTGGTCTCTTGCTGGTCGTTCTGGTCTACCAGTTCGCTACCAGCATCGAGGTCCCCCCTGACGTCCCCCCACGAAGGGTGGTCGGGGGACCCGTTGATGTGCCCTCGTAGCTGGTCGATCTGGTCGGCTTCGTAGTCGCACCCCTCTACGGGGCAGGTGTGTTTGGTCATGAGAATCGTTCCATCAGTTCGACGTGACCCTCGGCGTCGTGAGCGATGTCACCGACACCTTCGAGGCGGTCGGACAGCTCTTCCAGGCGCTCGAACTCCATCGGCTCTTGCCCGTGGTCGCGACGGATCGCGTTGATCGCCGCGGCGGCGCCCTCGGCCTCGCGCTTGCTCTCGACGACGTCCTCGATCTCCCGGTCGAGGCGGGTGATCGCGCCCTTGTACCCACCCCACGCCCGGCCGAGCGCCCCGGCGGCTTTGCCCGTGATCTCCTCGGCGCCGTCGCCGTCGTCGTCCTCGTCGAGTATCGACGCCACTTCTTCCTCGTCGTACCCGCAAGCGTTCTTCAGGAATTCGCAGGCTTCGGGGTCGCCGTGTTCGTAGTGATCGGCCGCGTGGTCGCACTCGCTCGACTGCTGGGCGCGAGCGGCGTAACGGGCACGGGCGGCCTGCCGTCCCTCGTTGGCGTCGAGACGCTGGCCGCCACCCTCTTCCCGCGCTCGCTCCATTACCTCGCGGTGTTCGTCGACGGTCAGAGTGGGATCGTAGTAAGCGAGCCAGTCGTCGACGCCGTGATCGGCGGCGATGCCCTTCACGGCGCGAGCGTGCGGGACGTTCGCCCGGCCCTTCGAGAAGTCGATTTCGTCGCGTTCCCCGTCGGTGAGGGACGCTTGTCCCGCGGCAGCCGCGCGTTCGGCGCGGCCCTCCTCGGCGTCAAGACGCGCTTGGTCGAGCAGCCAGTCGGGCGTGTCGCTGACGAACGCGACGGTCTTCAACCGGCGGTCGTCGTCGACAGGACAGATGTACTCCTCGTGGTCGTCGCGGTACTGGTCGGCCGCCGCTTTCGATCCGAACTCGACGGTGACACTCATCGGAAGGTCTCGAAGGCATCACCGTCCTCGAACGCCGCCACCAGGACGGCGCCGACCACGAAGGTCACCATGATACACGTCTGTAGGTCGAAGTTGCAGGAGACGAGCGACGCCGCCGACGCGGTCCGGTCTTCGGACTTCGCGCGGTGATGATCGAGGTACTGGTCGTAGTCCCCGAACACTTCTGCGGCCGCCGAATGCTCGAACTCCGGCGGTGTCATCGGATCCATCAGAAGCGTGCCTCCAGTACGTCGAGGGCCCGTTGGTCGGGATGGCCGTCGCCGAGGTACTCGTGATCGCCCTCGACGACCTCGAACGTCTCGACGATCTCCTCGTCGCCCGTGTCGAGCAGGACGGCCCGCTCGGTGTGCTGGTCGTGGCCGTCCTTTCGGTGGACGGTCGTCACCTCGACGTCCTCGACGTCGGCGCTCGCCTCCTGCTCGCCGTCGACGGCGTCACCAGGAGCGTCCGGCTCGTCGGGGCTCACGCAGATCCCTCCGTCGTCGCGTCGACGGACTCGCGGATCGCCTCGGCGCGGGCGGCTTCGGCATGGTAGTTCTCGACCTCTCGGACGTCGATGATGTGATTCGGGTCGGTCGCGTCGCGAACGCCGCGGAGGTAGGCGGCGTACAGCGTTGAGGCGGTGACTCCGGTGATCGTTACTCCTGCGACTGCTGAAACTGGATCCAGCATACGGCCGGGTCGAAGGGGGTGAGTGGGATAACCCGGCCGCCGTTCACAGGCTGATCGGGGAGTCGGTCGGGGAGCGGGTTGGATGTTTAATTACCAGTACGTCCCAACGAGCGGACGTGATGAGTCAAAGTAGTGCCCGGCGGCGGGCGTTGCGAGAACTGTCGGACCCGGACGCACCGATCACTCCACTCGGGACCTGTTCCGTCCAGAACCAGAACGGCTCGCTCTATTCGCTTCTTCCACAAACGCAGGCGGTCGCCGACGGGATCGAGGGCGGGACCGAGATGGTGCTCGGCTACGACGCGGAGACGAACACTTACCTGGCGTCTCCGAAGTGGGCTGTCGTCGAGAATGAAGACCACTGGGCAAGCGATAGTCTACGATGAAGTACTGTCCGTTCTGTCGAATCGAGTTTTTGGCTGCTGATGGCAAGGACGGGTATCCCGTCTGTAGCCTCCCGCCGTGCCGAGAAGGTTCGATGCCCGTATGAGGATGAGATAGTAGCTCTACTCGTTATCGTCGTGGGTTGGTGGATGAGGATCATCTAGGTCTAAATCCTTGTGAAGGATGTGCCATCCTTCGTCCTCGGTGTAATGGAGGGCTGTTTCTTTCCCTTCTTTTTGGAGGAATAGGTGTGTTGCAGGACCACCTTGGTCATCTCGGAGAACGGCATCAAAGGTATCCTGCTCTTGCAGTTGCCGGAATTCGTTCATCGTCAGGCCGCGATCTGGAAGGACATCTTTGAGCGCCATGGACAGAATGTTATTACAATCAGGGATATATGTTCCTTAGAATTTCGTCCGATAATACATCCCAAGTCGGATACCGATGTGATCGAGAACTCCGGACAACCAGCCTTATTCCCGAGCGTACTTCCGCGGGGCAATTAATCAGACTTGAGTTCGAAGTAGTGCTACAGTTATGGCAAATGGGACTCAGATTGCATTATCGACCCTTCAGATCGTCGGATTAGTTCTTCCGGTTACTCTTATCGGAGGCCGGTTCTATCTGGATCTCCTGGAAAATCGAGCTGCTGTCTCTGGGAGTCCTACGGATCGGAAGAAGATAGCAGACTTCCTCAAACATCTCTCCCTCATCGCCAGTCTGCTAATCGCTTCTGCTGCTTTGTCTATCGCTTTTCTTATTCTCCATGCCGATCTCGGTCTAATTCTTCTCGCAGCGCTCGGTCTTATGGGCTTCGCGTTCGCCTATTTCATCACCATACTGCAGAGTATGAAAAAGGAAATTGAACCCGACGTGATGTGAAATTCTCGGATGAACGGTGGCAGTCGTCAGTGGTACGTCCGAGAAGACCGGAAAGTCAGACACGATCGCCCTCGACGCCGGCGTGATCACGGTCGAAAGTACTAGATGCTCACGGTTCTTTGACTGATTTGTGAGGTAATCGGACGCGATGAAGATGGAGGATCACGACGACCACGACGGTAGGAAGGTATGGCTACGTCCCGAGGAGGTCGACGACCTGCTCGACGAAGCGGACGGGACGACACAGACAGTAGCGCTCGGACTACTCGCTCGGTGCGGACTGCGCGTTGCCGAGGCGGCCGACGTGACGCCCGCCGACGTCGTCGACACGCCCGTCGGACCGTTCGTCCGCGTGCAGGACGGGAAGGGATCGAAGTACCGAGAGACGCCCGTCCCGACCGATCTCGCGGCGTCCATGCGGGCGCTGGCGGACGTGCGCGACGAGGCCGCCGACACGCCGCTCGTCGATCGCTCGACGCGTACGATCCGGCGGTGGGTCACCACAGCCGGCGAACGGCTCTACGCCGATACGGGCGACGAGGGATGGACCTACCTCGGTCCGCACGATCTCCGGCGGACGTGGGGCACCCTGCTCGTCGAGCGTGAAGTCGAGCCCGGATTGGTGATGGAGTGGGGTGGGTGGGAGGACTGGGAGACGTTTCGGGAGCACTACCTCGGCGCGTACAGTCTGGATGCGCAGCGACGGGGCAGGGAGAAAGTCACCTGGTTGTAGCAAGCTACTTCCTTATAAACTAATCACCCCTTTCGTTCAACTGAAATTCGCCTTCCCGTCCGCCGATTGTAAACCCGTCATTCCACTTTCGCTCCGGTCTACACATCGTTATACGGATTGGGGGTTTTGCTTGAATCGGGGTTGATGCACCCGCCGCCCGTCACAAGGATCGGTGCATTCCCCACTCCCTCACATGGGAGGACGCTCGACGCCCGGTGACCCTGATCACCGAACTGAGACCGCAGAGACAGAGGCCGATGACAGGTTGGTTAGATCGAAGATGTTGTTGGAAGTCGTCTGGTTGGGGCTGAAGGTCGCACTGCTCATCGCGGGCGCACTCGCCGTGGCGTTCGGCATACTCCCGCCTGAGCAAGTGTTGTAGCAAGCGAGCGGGACTGAACAACCTTCTTGGTTGGTCAGCACCCGCCGCCCGTCACACCACATCCTCCGTAGAGTGGGAATATAATACTTCGCCATCAGTGTGAAAGTGATTCATGAAGAGTAACTATCTGCTATATTTGGAAGATAGCAAGTCTGAGACACCGAATTATACTGTCGCTTGAGTATCGAATCTCCGTACTGCGAAGAAAGAGTTTTTCACGGAGTCTCGTCTACCAGTAACCGCTTCCAGTACTGGCGGGCCCGATGGATTACTCGGGCCTCCGTACCTACGACCCGACAGTGATGCGTAGATCCTTGGCCTGACGGACGAGGATCACGAGCGCGACCATCGTTGTCGGGTCGGCCGAGACGCTAAGCTCAAGCACTGTCTATCACCTCTCTTTGGTTGTCACTCTTCAGTTCGCGGGCGATCCTCACTCCATCGCGGGAGTGCGGAAGAACGGAAACCGCAGTCTTCCAGTACTGGCGGGACCGTTCTTCGTGCAAGATGATGGGAATCGGTGGTGTAAAGGCGTTGGTTCGATCAACACATCCGGTTTCTAGATATTTTGGCACTCACAGGCCGCGAGACACCGATATATGCCTCTGTCTGCATCCCCAATATGAATGGTATGTAGATCAGGGTGAAAATGAATCGCCCGACAATGGTAAATCGGGTCGACGTTACCGTACATGGATGCATCAATTCTGTCATCCCACCGTCCGCCGTCGAGGAAGGCTCTCCGCGTCGAGTTCACCCGCGAGATATAGATAGCCGAGCGTCGTCAGTTCGTACATCGACGCGCCACGGTAGATCGGGGCGATGAGACCCGCGTCGCGTAGCTCCTCGCAACGCTCCTCGATCCGCTCCTCCGACGCCGTGAATCGGAAGTGGCGGCTCATCGTCCCCGGTGACGCCCATCCGTCATCGGCGAGGTGTTCGAGAATCCGCTCGTCGAGTTGGTGCATCCACTTCGCCGGTCGGCGCACGAGTTACCCCTCCTGCTCTTCACTCGCGTCGCGGATGCCGTTGGCCGCCGCGCCGCCGTTCTCGTCGAGACGAACCCAGTTCTGTGTGTCGAGCGTCCCGTCGAGATACGCCTCGCCGTCGTCGGTGAGGACGTACACGCCGTTTCCGAGGTGGCGGAGTAGCCCCTCATCGGCGAGTTTTCGACATCGTCGAGCGATGTGCTGGCGAGAATAGTGAATCGGCCCCTCCTCCATCATTTCCGTTGGCGAGCCCGATTCGTTTTCGCGTATAAATTCCAACACTCTGTCATCAACCAACGTCATCCAGTCACCGGAGTGGCGCATTTGTTCTCGGTGATTAGGTCTATTCCGGCGCACTTGTCATCAGTCAAATTAGCATTAATGGCACTTTAGCTCTATAGCGGCTCGTCGTAACATTCATGTTCCAGTGGAATAACTGTGTGTCACGGAACCGACGCGAGACTCTGTTGGCACTACGAGGTTGGTCGGTGACGCGGGCGGTGTCTGAAGCACCCCCCGCGTTACGGTTCCGCGGTTAAGCCATGTTAACCGCAAACACCACGGGACGAATGTCCCGCACGACCGGAAACGGACCGAGCGGAAATCAACCTGACGACGGCGACTGCGTCGTCTGTGGTGACCCGGCGGACGGGATCGACGCGCCCACGCGCCAGCCTATCTGTCGGCGCTGTGCGTCGATCCGGTGCGACGGCGGACAGGAGATCCGACCGGGACGCCGGCGCGTCACGTCGTCGATCACCTTCGGCGGCGCTTCGAGCAACTACGTCAGTACGCCCGGCGACGACGTGAACCACCTCAGCGGGGAGGTGAGTATCGAGGTGTCCGGCGCGTCGTCGGACTACCCGCACCCGACGCGGCTTCAACGGGAGATCGAGGCCGCCGTCGCCGACGTGCTCGACGACTACACCGATCGGGTGAGCGACGACGTCGACCGCGGCGACGGTGTCGAGACGGACGGCGGTCTTCTCACCGGCGGCGGCCGCTATCACGTCGTCTGTTCGGACTGTACGTTGGAGGACCTGAAGCGCGAGCGTCATCAGGCCGCCCGTGCCGTCGACGATCACCGGACCGACGAGCCGTCCCACTCCGTGCGCTTCGAGGAGGTGCGCGGACGGTGAGCCACTACTCCGACCACGAGAAGGTGATGCACAAGCTGCTCGGTGCCGCCTTCTTCATGACCTACACCGGCCACCACCGGATGGCCGCCGAGATCGCCGCGACGGCCGACACGTACTGGAAGGACGTGCAGCAGAACGGGAGTGATGGGCGTGACTGACGGCGACGCCTACTCGGTGACGGTGAAGATGACCCGCGGGACGTCGAGCGACGACAAGGAAGTCGTGAAGACGGAGGTGTCGGCGAACACGCTCGACGAACTCGACGAGAAGATGGACGCCGTCCGCGAGCGGATGGACGACTGGGCCGGCGACCTGCGCGAGATCCAGCCGGTAGCCCACCCCGCCGGTCACGACGATCAGGCGACGCTCGGGGAGGGGTCGACGTGAGCGACGACCTCGAACCGCTCACGCCCGAGGAGGGCGTCGAGTGGTACCTCGAAAGTCGCGCCGGCGAGGACGCCGCCCACACCGTCGAGAACAAGAAGTACCGTCTCGCGCCGTTCGTCGAGTTCTGCGAGGACCGCGGGATCGAGAACCTGAACGACCTCGGCGGCCGCGAGATCTTCCGATTCTACAAGCGCCGGAAGGGGACGGTGAAGGACGTAACGCTGAAGAACCACCTCGCCACGCTCCGCGTCGCACTCGACTTCTGGGCGGGGATCGACGCCGTCGAGGAGGGGCTTCGGGAGGACGTTCCGATGCCCGACCTCTCCGACGAAGACGAGACCAACGAGACGGTTCTCCGCGAGGAGCGCGGCGGCGACGTGCTCGACGACCTCGGCACGTTCCGGTACGCGTCGCGGGATCACGTCGTCTTCCTGCTGCTGTGGGAGACGGGGTGCCGGATGGGCGCGCTGTACGGTCTCGATCTCGAAGACTTCGACGCGGACGAGCCCTGCGTGAAGTTTCGGCATCGTCCCGAGTCGGGGACGCCGCTGAAGAACGAGGAACGCGGCGAGCGCGACGTGTGGCTCGGGACGCCGGTCGCGGCCGTCGTCGAGGACTACGTCGCTCACACCCGCGAGCCTACCGACGGAGATCGGGACCCGCTCGTCACCTCGAAGAAGGGCAACCGCTTGAGCAAGACGAGCATCCGCGAGACGGTGTACCGAGTGACCCGGCCCTGCGTGTGGAACGGGTGCCCGCACGACCGCGACCCCGCGGAGTGTGATGCTGCCCGGTACCAGAAAGAGGCGAGCAAGTGCCCGTCCTCGGTGTCGTCGCACCCGCTCCGGAAGGGCGCTATCTCGCGGGACCTGAACGAGGGCGTTCCTCGGGAGGTCGTCAGCGAGCGGATGGACGTCACCGAGAAAATCCTCGAAAAGCACTACGACAAGCGGACGGAGCGCGAGAAGATGGAAGTTCGCCGCCGCCTCATGCGGGAGGTGAGCGACCGATGATGCGCTTCAACGCGGTGGGTCGGAGCGCGCCGGTCGGTCAACCCCCGGCGAGTCCACTACCCCGTTTATTCCTGCCGAACTACGACGATAAGCGACAGTAGTGCGTCTCCTGTCGTATTCTACGACGGGAGAGGAACCGTAACGAATCGCGCTTCTGAGCGAAGGACCGACGATTTCGAATCCGTCTCCTCGCTGTCCCCCGATACGATCGAAGGAAACCTGGAGTGGTCGGCGTGACGCGCGCGGACGTGGACGAGAACGCCGTCGGGGTGGGTGGTGCGGGTACAGCGTGGGAAAGGCGACAAGTACCGCGAGACGCCGCTGACGGATTCGTTGGCGGCGACGATCAACGCCTACGCCGACGTCCGCGACGGCGGTCCCGACGACCCGCTCGTGCCGCGCACCACGCGCACCGTTCGCGACTGGGTCACCACCATCGGCGAGCATCGGCTCGACGAGACCGGCGACGACGAATGGTCCCACCTGTCGGCGCACGACCTACGGCGCACCTGGGGGACGCTGCTCGTCGACGACGAAGTTGAGCCCGGGCTCGTCATGGAGTGGGGCGGGTGGGAAGACTGGGAGACGTTTCGGGAGGCGTACCTCGGTACCTATTCGACGAAAGCGAATACTCGGGCGCGGGCGAAAGTCGACTGGCTCTAACCGACCTTTCACCGCCGACTGGCGTAAGTTAGATGAATCTGTATGCAGTCTGTATACACATGAGTACATCCATTCGAGTCTCAGACGACACAAAAGAGATGCTGGAGAGCCTGAAGCGTGATGACGAGACGTTTGATGAGCTTCTCGAACGACTCGCACAGAGCGAGAAACCCATCAACGTCGGCGCTTGGAGTGAAGAGGAAGCCGACCGCGCACGGGAGGCTGTGAAGCGTTCTCGGGAGAGTTTCGAACGGTGACCTTCCTCGATTCCTCCGTTATCATCGACATGCTCGAAGGCGTCCCGGATGTCGTCAAGTACGTCGAAGACCGCGGGCAGCCCTACCTCACGTCGTCGCTCTGCGTCTTCGAGGTGATCGACGGGGAAGTCGGCTCGGGAGAAACCGATGTTGTCGGCGTTCGGCAGGAGTTCGGTGGCGTTCGCTCACTCGACCTGAACGAGCAGATCGCCATGGAGGCCGGCCGGATGCAAGACAGGCTGCTGGACGACGGCGAACGAATGGCTGCCCGCGACCTCCTGATCGCCGCGACTGCGCGGTCCACGGGAGATGAACTCATCGTTGCCGACAGTGACTTCGAAACCCGACATCTATCCGACCTGATGGACGTGACGAACCTCCGCGCTGAAGACTGAGAACGGCGCCAGTTGGAAATTCACCCGACCCCGCTCATTAGTCCGGTCGCGCCGTCGGGAGAGCAGAAATGGTTGCGATGGCATCGTCTGGCTGTAATAGCCCGAATACCACAAAGAAAGAGTTTTTCACAGAGTCTACTCTACCAGTAACTGCTTCCAGTACTGGCGGGCCCGATGGATTACTCGGGCCTCCGTACCTACGACCCGATAGTGATGCGTAGGTCCTTGGCCTGACGGACGAGGATCACGAGCGCGACCATCGTCGCCGGGTCTGCCGAGACGCTAAGCTCGATGACTTTGATCACCTCCTTTGGTTGTCACTGGTCGGTTCGAGGGCGATCCTCACTCACTTGCGTGAGTGCGGAAGAACGGAAACCGCAGTCTTCCAGTACTGGCGGGCCGTTCTTCGTATACGACGTAAATCGACCACGCTTCTTAAACGCTCGCTCGCGTGCGTCCGGCTCCAAAGAAAGTTTTCGATTCCCAAAATTCTGAGAGTGATGGAGCCGTTACAGACGGATGGCTGTACGCCGACACGGGCGACGACGGTGGATTTTTCCTCGGTCCGTACGACCTCCGGCGTACTTGGCATTTTGCTCGTCGAGCGCGAAGTCGAGCCCGGGCTCGTCATGAAGTGGGGCGGCTGGGAGGACTGGGAGACGTTTCGGGAGCACTATCTCGGGGCGTACAGCCTCGACGCGCAACAGCGCGGGATGGAAAAGGTCGGCTATAGTAGCGTTTGGAACTGTTCGCACACCTGATCGCCAGATTGCGTGCGATCAGGTGTGCGATGACTTACAAAGGCTACTATAGCTCTAATACGTCACGACTTCCAGCCCTTCGACATCCTGAAAATCACCGTCGTTCGAGAGGACTGGTTCGTCGAGTAGCAACCCGTGCGCGGCGACGATAGAGTCAACGCCGTCAAGATCGGACAGACGATCCGAATTCATGTGTTCCCCGTTCAGTTTGCCGGCGCGTCGGGCCACCGCAGGCGTGAGGCCGACCGACCCTCGACTAGCGACCAACTGCTCGTACCGTGCACGAAGTAGATCGGCCATGTCCTCGTCCGCGGCGTTGTTGATCCCGGTGTAGGCCTCCCAGATGACGGCGGTCGGGATGCGCGTCGGTACTTGGCGTGCGGTCAGTTCGTGGGCGAGGGCCCTCGCTGCCCCCCGTTCGTCGGCGAGTGCGCCGAGATACTGTGTGTCGAGGATCATCTACTCGTGTGACGGCGGGGTCGCCCCGACCACTCCGTCCGTCGCCTCCTCGACGCTGAACTCGGGGTCGATCTCCGCCATATCGTCGGCGAAATCGACGAGCGTGTAGTCCTCGACAAGTCGCTCCAGCGTCTCCCCCAGCGTCTCATCCTCTCGGTTTTCGCTTTTCACCCGTGCGTACAGGTCCTCGCTCACCCGGATTTGTTTCGTTCCCACGTGCGGCTGTTGACGCCGTTGACAAATGAAGTTGACGCCAGTTATCCGAACCCGGCCCGTACCCCGGTTCCGGTCCCGACGCTTCGAACGGCGCTACCTACACCGAGAACCCGTAGAGGTCGTCGCCGACGTGGTGAACCGACTCGACGACCTTGCCGGCGTCGCCCACCATGTCGTCACCGGGTTCGAGCGCCCGGCCGACCGCCAGCGCCTTGCCGTGGGTTTCCTCGACGATCACGAGCAGATCGCCGACCGCGATATCCGGATCGGCCTCGACGATCCCCGGGCGCATCACGTCGGCGCCGTCGCTGACGAACTGGACGGCACCGGCGTCGACGGTGACGAGTCGGCGCTCGGGCGGGTAGGCGTTCGCCCCGCGGACCGTCAGGAAGGGGTCGCCGTCGACGACGAAGACCGACGGGTCGCCGTCGACGAGGACGAGATCGAACTCGGTACCGACGAGGTCGACGCGCTCGTAGGTGTCGCCGTCGATCTCGACGCCGAGTGCGTCTTCGATGGTCGCAGTTAGCTCCCCGATCTCGTCGCTCCGCAGGTGATGGCGCGATTTGACCTCCATGTGGAGTCGTGGGATCGCTCCCCGCATAAGTCGCCCGTTCCGTCACGATGCCGGGCGCTTCGTCCGCCGCGCGTCCGACGCGTAACAAACGCTAAGTAGGCGTGGTGCCTGCACCCGACCATGTGGCGTTCCGGCTCGGACGGCGGTCGGGATCGGAAGACGGTCGTCTGTATCGCGTGTGGCACCTCGCTGCTCCGATCCGAGGCCCGCGAGTACGACAAGAAGGGCGACCGCTGGAGCCGACACGGCAAGGAGTTCGAACACCTCTGCAAGGAGTGTTACCGGAACCTCTGTCATCAGCCACGCGACGAACTCGAGGCCCTCCTCGTCGACATCGGCGACGGCGACGACCTCTCGCGAGGGGACTTCCTCGAACGGTACTACGGAGCCGTCGAGGAGCGGTACGGCTCGGCCGAGGAACCCGAATCCTGACTACGCCGGCGCCGGCGCCTCGCCCGACACGTCTAACTACCCGTCACGTATAGTCCGGGGCATGACGAACGACGCGCAGGCCCAGGCCGGGACGGCCGAGGGACAGGGGCCGGTCGAGATCAGTCCGGCCGAGGCGAGACAGTTACAGGAGAAACGCGAGGACCTGTTCGAGGAGTTCGAAATCCGGGACGAGTTCCCGTCCGCCGTGCTTCGCGAGGCACGCGACCGGACCGACGGCGTCCAGGGGGAGATTCGGGACGAACTCGACCACCGCGAGGACCTCCGCGACCTGACCGCGTGGACGACCGACCCGATCGACGCCCAGGACTTCGACGACGCGATCAGCGTCCGCGAGGAGGAGGACTGCTACCGGCTGTGGGTCCACATCGCGGACGTCACTCACTACGTCCACCCCGACTCGGCGATGTGGGAGGAGGCGGTCCAGCGCGGCAACACGGTCTATCTCCCCGCCTACACCATCCACATGCTCCCGCCGACGCTCGCGGAGACGGTGTGTTCGCTCGTGCCCGACGAGGACCGCCTCGCACACACCGTCGAGATGGAACTCGACGCCGAGACGCTCTCGTTCGAGGAGATCGACATCTACAAATCCGTCATCCGGAGCGACGAACGGCTGACCTACAGCCAGTGTGAGAACCGACTGGAGGAGCCCGACGCGCCGCTCCACGAGGAGAACGTCCTCGCGTTCGAACTCGCCGACCGGATGCACGAACAGCGCAAGGAGGACGGCTCGCTCGTCCTCAACCCCCGCCGGGACCGCGCCCACACCATCATCGAGGAGTGCATGCTGAAAGCGAACAAGGCCGTCACGCACGAACTGATGTGGAACCGAGGCGTCGAGGCGATGTACCGCGTCCACCCACAGCCCACGCCCGACCAGTGGAACGACGCCCTCCGCGAGATTCAGGAACTCGACGGGGTCTCCATCCCGTCGGACAAGTGGGACGACCCGCGCAAAGCGGTCAACGGCGCCCTCGAAACCGCGCCCGACCGGAAGCTATCGAAGATCCAGCGGGCGGTGCTGAAGGTGATGCCGCGTGCGAAGTACATGAACGATCCCTTCGGCGGCCACCACGCCCTCAACTTCGACATCTACGGCCACTTCACCTCGCCCATCCGCCGGCTCTCGGACCTGATCAACCACTGGATCGTCCACGAGAACGACGTGCCCGAGGACCTGATCGAACTTTGCGATCGGGCCTCGGACCGCCAGAAGGACGGGGAGACGGTCGAACGGCTCTACAAGGGGTTCATGGAGGAGATCGGCCTCGACCCGTACGCGGTGAACAACCGCGGCGTCGTCACCGTCGACGACGACGGCACCGTAATAAACGAGGCGGGGCTGCCGCCCGAGGAGGACTGAGCGGCCGGGACGATCCTGCAGTTCCCGGTCTTGAAAATCGGAGCGACACCTTTGTTTGTCGATCCGACGTATCGCCGCTCGGCCCCCGGCACCGCTCCGGTGGGCCCGCCGTCGAGTCCGGATCGACCATGCATCGACCTCCGTTCCGGCGGCGCCTTTCGTACCGTGAGGAGACGGCGCTTCGTCGGCTCCCGTGCCGCAGCCACCGGTTAGCCGTAGCGTTCCACCGCGGCCTCGTACCCGCGCTTCGCCTGGCGGTATGTCTCTCGCAGGTCGGCCACCGGCGAGTCGCTCGCGTCGACTCGCAGGTCGTGATACAGCGGTTCCCCCGCTCCGGGCGTCGAGACGGCGACGGCCGCGCTGCCGACCGGGAGGTCATCCACCCGACGGTCGCCGCCCGAGCGCTCGCCGGCCCCGAGCGCGGTGAGCAGGCGCCGGACGAGCGACGCGTCGCGTTCGTTCTCCCGGTATCCCTGCGCCATGGCGTCGAGGACCGACTCGTCGGTCAGCGAGGTGCCCCCGACGGTGGTCCCCTCGTTCGTCCGGTGGCCCGCTACCGCGGGACAGTCGGTGCCGGTGTGTGTGGCCGTCGATTCCGTGCCGACGCCGTGGAACTGGCTTCCCTCGCCGCCCGCGGCCGCCAGATCGGCGACCGTCTCGTCGAGACGCCGCCCCGCCGCGAGCGCGGAGAGACACCGTGCCCCCGCGTCGGGGTCCGCGACGCCGGCCACCGCGACCGCTCCGTGATCGCTGACGTGTGGACAGACGCTCCCCACCGCTGGGAGGCGGGTGGCGGCGGCGACGCCGAACCGGTGGCCCCCGTCGGCACGCTCCCGGACGCAGATGCTGTATGTCACGGCGGGGGGACGGGCGCTAGGACAAAAAGGGCCCCGTCGTCGCCGGCGCGACCCCCTCGGACCGGGGCGTCTGACGCAAGAACTAATGAGGCGGTGGCTCCTGTACCTTTCATGGGCATCATGAGCAAGATCCTCGGCGGTGGCGACAGCCACAGCACCGAGGACTACGTCGAACTGAGCCTCGACGACTTCGACACGGCGCGGGCCGAGGCGGGGATGAGCGTTCACTTCGCCGAGATCAGCGAACAGCGAGACGCCATGCCGATCAAGGACGCCGTCTACGACGGCGACCTCGTCATCGCGGACATCACGCGGATGAGTCCGAGCGACAGCGTGGTCGACCGGGTGCTGGAGGACCTCCGGCAGGTCGCCCGCGAGGTCGACGGCGACGTGGTCGTCAAGGAGGACGATCAGGTGATCGTCACGCCGACGGGCGTGAAGATCAGCCGCGAGAAACTGTCCTGAGGGCCCGCCGGAACCGACAGGGTTTCACCGGTCCGGTCCCCAGTCGCGCGTAGATGAGCAAGGACTACATCGAGGTTCGCGGGGCCGAGGAGCACAACCTCAAGGACCTCGACGTCCGCATCCCTCGCGAGGAGTTCAGCGTCGTCACCGGGCTCTCCGGGTCGGGGAAGTCGTCGCTCGCCTTCGAGACGGTGTACGCCGAGGGACAGCGACGGTACATCGAGTCCCTCTCGGCGTACGCCCGCAACTTCCTCGGGCAGATGGACAAGCCACAGGTCGAAGCAGTCGAAGGCTTATCGCCGGCCATCTCCATCGACCAGAAGAACGCCGCCAACAATCCCCGGTCGACGGTGGGCACCGTCACCGAACTCCACGACTACCTCCGACTGCTGTACGCCCGCGTCGGCACGCCCCACTGCCCCGAGTGTGGACGCGAGGTGGGCGAACAGAGCGCCGGCCAGATGGTTCGGCGCCTCCTCGACCTGCCTGCGGGGACGAAGGCGAAACTCTGTGCGCCGATCGTCCGGGACCAGAAAGGCGCCTTCGAGGACCGCTTCGACGACCTGGTGAGCGAGGGGTACAGCCGCGTCGAGGTTGACGGTGAGCCCTACGACCTCACGATGGATCGTCCCGACCTAGACGAGAACTACGATCACACGATCGACGTGGTGGTCGACCGGGTGACGATCGACCCCGACGCGCGGTCGCGCCTCACCGACTCCGTCGAGACAGCGCTGGACGAGGCCGGAGGCGTTCTGAAGGTGATCCTCCCCGACCCGCCCGAGGGGAGCGAACTCGGCGGCGCGACCGCCCGGTCGACGGGCGACCTCGCGGCGGTCGACGGCGAGACCGACGCGGACGATGCCGCCGATGCGGACCGCCTCGTCGTCGAGTTCTCCGAGGCGCTTGCCTGCACGCACTGTGGCATCGACATCCCCGAAATCGAGACCCGGAGCTTCTCCTTTAACAGCCCCCACGGCGCCTGTCCGGAGTGTGAGGGCATCGGGAACACGAAGGAGGTCGACCCGGAGCTCGTGGTACAAGACGAGAGCAAGCCCCTGAAGAACGTCTTCGAGCCCTGGAGCTACAACCGGGCGTACTACCGCCGACAGCTCGACTCCGTGGCGCGTCACTTCGACGTCTCCGTCGACACGCCCTTCGAGAACCTGGACGACGACGTGCGGGACGCCTTCCTCTTCGGCACCGACGAGGAGGTGCTCTTCGAGTGGACGACCAAGAACGGCGTCCGCCGGAAGGAGGAGGCCTTCGAGGGCATCATCGGCAATCTCGAACGTCGACACGTCGAGACGGACTCGGACAACACCCGCGATCACATCGAGGAGTTCATGGCCGTCACGACCTGCCCCGCCTGCGAGGGTTCCCGCCTCAAGCCCGCCTCGCGGGCCGTCCTCGTCGACGGGACGCCGATCACCGCGGTCAACCGTATGAGTATCGCGGACGCGCTCGCCCACTTCGAGGGACTGGAGGCCGACCTGACGGAGCGCGAACGCACCATCGCCGAGGAGATTCTGAAGGAGATCCGCGCCCGACTGGGCTTCATGCAGGAGGTTGGCCTCGACTACCTCACCCTCGACCGCGAGGCGTCGACGCTCTCGGGCGGCGAGTCCCAGCGCATCCGGCTGGCGACGCAGGTCGGCTCCGGCCTCGTCGGCGTCCTCTACGTCCTCGACGAGCCCTCGATCGGCCTCCACCAGCGCGACAACGACCGTCTGCTCGACACGCTGGAGGGTCTGCGCGACCTGGGTAACACCCTCCTGGTCGTCGAACACGACGAGGAGACGATGCGTCGGGCCGACTCCATCATCGACATGGGGCCCGGCCCGGGCAAGCGCGGCGGCGAGGTGGTCGTGCAGGGCGACTTCGAGACGGTGGTCGACGCCGAGGACTCGATCACGGGCGACTACCTCTCCGGACGCCGGGAGATTCCGGTGCCGGAGGAGCGTCGTGACCCCGACGACGGGAGTCTCACGATCCACGGCGCCCGCCAGCACAACCTCGACGACGTGGACGTCTCCCTCCCGCTCGGCCACTTTATCGCCATCACCGGCGTCTCGGGGTCGGGCAAATCGACGCTGATGCACGACGTCCTGTACAAGGGGCTGGCCCGCGAGATGAACGACAACACCTCCGTCGATCCCGGTGAGCATGACGCCATCGAGGGGTACGACGCCATCGAGACGGTGCGGCTGATCGACCAGTCGCCCATCGGGCGCACCCCGCGTTCGAACCCCGCCACCTACACCGGCGTCTTCGACCACGTCCGCGAACTCTTCGCGGAGACCAAGTTGGCGACCCAGCGTGGCTACGAGAAGGGGCGCTTCTCGTTCAACGTCAAGGGCGGTCGCTGTGAGGAGTGCGGTGGACAGGGGACGGTCAAAATCGAGATGAACTTCCTCTCGGACGTCTACGTCCCCTGTGAGGAGTGTCAGGGCGCCCGCTACAACGACGAGACGCTCGACGTGACCTACAAGGGTGCGACCATCGCGGACGTCCTGGAGATGGAGGTCGACGAGGCGCTTGAGTTCTTCGAGGCCAACCCCGGCATCCGCCGTCGCCTCGAACTCCTCCAGGACGTGGGACTGGGCTACATGCAACTCGGCCAGCCCTCGACGACGCTCTCGGGTGGCGAGGCCCAGCGGGTGAAACTCGCCGAGGAGCTAGGGAAGAAAGACTCCGGTGAGACGCTGTACCTGCTCGACGAACCGACGACGGGCCTGCATCCCGAGGACGAGCGCAAGTTGATCGAAGTACTCCACCGCCTCGCCGACGCCGGCAACACCGTCGTCGTCATCGAACACGAACTCGACCTCGTGAAAAACGCCGACCACGTGATCGACCTCGGCCCCGAGGGTGGGGAGGGCGGTGGCGAGGTGGTGGCGACGGGGACGCCCGAAGCGGTCGCCCGCGACGAGGCGTCCCACACCGGGCGCTACTTGCGCGACCTGCTCCCCACCGTCGACCTCACGGGGCCGCGCTCGGATCGGCGGAAACCGGCGAAGGCGGCGAGCGACGACTAATCGCCGAAGGCCGTCCGCACCGCGTCGGCCACTGCGTTCGCCCGCATCGCGTGTTCTACCTCGTCGCGGATGCCGTTGGTGACGTAGGCCATCGCCAGTCCCGACTCGGGGTCGCCCCAGCCGACGATGCTTCCCAGCCCCCCGTGTCCGAACGTCGAGCACGGGGCGACGGTGCCGTACTTGTCCCACGCGGTGCCCGCCCGCTCGAAGCCGAGGGCGTAGCGCCGGGGGACCGCCAGCGTCCCATCGCGCTCCACCTCGGTCTGGAGGCTCGTCGCCGCCTCGACGGTGTCGGGATCGAGCAGCCGTTCCCCGTCGAGTTCGCCGCCGTTGACGAGGCAGGCGTAGAACCGCGCCATGTCGCGGGCCGTCCCGATGCCCGTCGCCGCGGGGACCACCGCCCGTCGGACCGACTCGCGGTTGAACAGTGCCGCCGCCTCGGCGGCCGTTCCCGAGAGCCCGGCGTCGCTCTCCCGACACCGCTCGCCCGCTTCGAATCCCGACAGCGTCGCCGCGTCGTCCGGATCGTCAGCCGGGAGGCCGATGCTCGTGTCGGCCATCCCCAGCGGTTCGAAGACGTTGGCTCGCGCGTAGTCGTCGACCGACTGCCCGCTCACGCGACGGACGAGTTCGCCCACGAGGAACCCGTAGGTGAGCGCGTGATACGCGGCGGTCGACCCCGGCCGGAACGTCGGTTCGAGCTCCTCCATCGCCCGAACGGCGTCGTCCCAGTCGCTCCAGCGTCCCGGCTCCTCGTCCAGTCGGCTGCGCGGGAGGCCGGCCTGGTGGCTGAGGACGTGTCGCACCGTCGCTTCGGCCTTCTCGGTCCCCGGTTCGGCGAACGCGGGCCAGTGGTCGCGAACGCGGTCGTCGTAGGCGAGATGTCCGCGCTCGACGAGATGGTGGAGACAGACTCCGGCGTAGGGCTTCGTACACGAGAACAGCACGTGGCGGCTTTCGGCCGTCGTCGCCGGGCCGTCCGGGGCGACCACCCCCGCCGCGAGGTCGAGTACGAGGTCGCCCCCGTCGTACACCGCCAGCTGTGCGCCGTGATGCAGTCCGGCGGCGACGTGGGACTCGAACACCTGCCGGACGCGGCCCGCCGGATCGGCGTCGAACGTCGACATAGGGACGACGTGTCCCCACGGCGACGAAAACCCGTCGGCGGTAACACGTCCGTTCGTTATCAACCTAGCTTTCATTAGACAAACTTATATTTCTCTAGCCGGTCGAGGCGGACATGGACACGACACGAATTTTCGTCGTCGTCTGTGTGATCGTCGCGACGCTCGGCCCGCCGGGAGTCGGTGCCGCGGCCGCACAGTCCGGGGACTGTGCGTTCCCGATCACGCGGACGGACGCGACGGGGGCCGACGTGACGATCCCCGCGGACCCGGAGACGGTGGTGACGCTCAACCCCAGCGCAGCACAGACGATGTACGAGATCGACGCGTGGGACGAGGTGGTCGGCGTCTCCTCGTACGCCTCCTACCTCCCCGGCGCCGACGGAAAGACGACGGTCGGCACGGGGAACAGCGACGCGACGATCGAACGGACCATCGCGCTCGATCCCGACCTCGTCCTCGCGCCGAACACGATCTACGACTCGACGGTGGCGGATCTGCGCGCGGCCGGGCTGACGGTGTACAAGTTCGAGGAGGCCGAGGACCTCGACGACATCGTCGAGAAGACGCGGCTGACGGGCGACCTCGTGGGCGCCTGTGAGAGCGCGGACGCCACCGCGGACCAACTCGACCGGCGCCTCGACGTCGTCCGCGGTGCGGTCGACGACGTGGAGCGCCCGACGGTGTTTTACACCTTCTTCGGGTTCACGGCCGGCGAGGACACCTTCATCCACGAGGTCATCGAGACGGCGGGCGGTGACAACATCGCGGCCACGCCCGACGGCGCGAACGACACCGGCCGCACGTCGGGATACTTCGCCGTCAGTTCGGAAGTCGTCGTCGACACCGATCCCACGTGGTTCGTCCTCAACAGCGACCAGTACGACACCGCCACCGTCCCGTCCGGTCCGGGCGGCGTCTACGAGGACACCACGGCCTACGAGGAGGACAACGCCGTCGTCCTCGACGCCAACGAGATCAGTCAGCCCGGACCGCGAATCGTCGACGCGATCCTCGACCTCGTTCGGGTCCTCCATCCCGAGGCCTACGAGGAGGAGATCGAGGGGCGGATCGACAGGGACGGTCTCTCGACCGAGCGCGGGACGACCGTCAGCCGCGTCGCCGACGGGAGCGTCAACCTGGCGGCGTCGAACGTCGGCCGCGTGGACCGGGTGCAGTTCGACCTGCCCGCACGCGAGAACGCGACTGCCGACGTGCGACGGGTCGACGTCGCGCTCGCGACGGTGAACCCGACGTTCGACCTCCGTCTGCGCTACGGCGGCAACCACTCGGCGCCGTCCGGGACGCGATCCCTCGAAACCATCGGGCTCTCCGGCAACGGCATCCTCGCCGACGACGTCGACCACCTGACGTTCCGGATCGCGGTGAACCGGAGCCGCCTCGACGGGGCCGACCCCGAGACGGTCACGCTCTACCGATCGAACGGCACCGGCTGGGTACCGCTGCGGACGACGCGGGTGAACGCGACCGCCGACGGGACGACCAACGCCACCGACGCCGCGAACGACACCCTCGTCTACGAGACGCGGACCACCGACCTGTCGACGCTGCTGGTGGCCGTCGAGGAGCCGCGACCGCCGGCCGAATCCGCGGCGAACGCGACGGGGACCGCGACTGCGACGGCCACCGCGTCCGCGACGGCGGCACCGACCGTGACGAGCACCGCCACGCCCGCCGCCTCGACGGCGCGACCCACGGGAACGGCGGGGAGCGCGCCCGGATTCGGGCCGCTGATCGCGGTCCTGGCCGTCCTGCTCGCCGCCACGGCGAGCGCACGGGGGCGACGATGACCGACCGTCCCGCGACTCGCACCGGCCGCCGGGGCACGCTCGCCGCGGTCCTGTTCGCCCTCCTCGTCACGCTCGCGACAGCCCCCGCGAGCGGTGCGGCCGTCGGCCTCGGCGAGACGGACGTCTCGCCGACCGACGTCTCGACCGGCGCGACGACGACGCTCGACCTCTCGGTGAACGCGACCGGCGTGAACACCACCGACGGGACGAGCGGTGCGAACGTCACCGTAGCCGCGCCGACGGCGCTCGACCTCTCGGCCGCGACGGTGTCGGCGCGGGCCGTGACACCGAACGCGACGGGCGTGAGCGCGTCGGTCGACGCCGCGTCGAACGCGGTTGTCGTCTCGTGGGACGACGACGGCGGCGTCGGCACTGAGACGGTGGCTGTGACGGCGACGGTCTCCGACGTCGCCGTCGATCGCACTGGCGATCACGACCTGACGGCGACGGTCGACGCCGATGGCGACAGTGTCACGGACGCCCAGGGTGCGGTCGGAACCGTCACCGCCACGGCGACGGCGGCCGACCGGAGCGTCACGGCGACCGGGACCGTCCTCTATCTCGGCGAGGAGGGAGTCGACCTGACGGGCCTCGACGGCGCCGCGGCGGCCGGGGAGTCCGACCGGTTCTACGGCGTCGGCGGCGAGGCCGACGGGAAGGTTGCGCTCGCCGACGACGCGGCCGCAGTGGACGTCACCGTCGGCGAGGGGTTCACCCAGGGGGTGTACGCTTTCGAGTCGGAGGGATCGACCGTCTTCGCTGTCGAACGCCCGAACGTGACGGACGTCGACCTCTATCCGGGAGAGACGGCCTCGGGGACCGAAGTCGCCGGCTCCTCCGTTCCGGCGACCGTCGAGACGGTCACCGTCGCCCCGCAGTTCGACTTCGAGGCGGCCGACAACGCGACGGTGACCGTCGAGAACGGCGACGGTCTCGACGTCACCGACGAACTCACCACGGACGCGACGGTGGCGACCGACGGCGAGACCGTCCAGCTCGACGTGTCCGACCTCTCGGTCGACACCTACACCGTCCGGGTCGAGGGCGCCGACGACCTCGATCACGTGAACGCGACGACGACGGTGCGGATCCGTACGGAGGCACGGACGGTCTCGCTGAGTCGGACGCGCGTCGTCCGCGGCGAGTCGACGGTGGCCACGGTCAGCGGTCGCCCGGGCGCGGTCCGGTACGTCCGCCTCCCGGCCGACGCGCTCGCCGACGGCCAGTCGGCGACCGTTCCCACCGCGAAGGCCGTCTTCGGGGCCGCCGAAGGACTCGTTTTCGTCGGCGCCAACGCCGCGACCGACTCCGTCTACGCGGTCCTCGGCCTCGACGACGACGGCTTCGCGCGGGTCGAACTCCGGACGGATCGACTGGCCGAGGGGACCCACGACGTGGTCGTGGCGCGAAACGACACCGCGGCCGAGGAGGCGACCGTCCCCCTCACGGTCACGGATCGCGACGTTTCCGTGACGCCCGCGCGGACGACACTCACTGTCGGCGAGACGGTCGAGGTCTCGGGGACCGCCCGCGGCGCCGACGACGTGAAACTGTACGCGGGGGTCGGCGGCGAGTACGCGCCGCTGTACGCCGATACCGACACCGACGGCCTCGCGGAGACGCGGGTCGACGACGACGGCTCGTGGGCGGTCGACCTCGACACGCGCTCGGTGCTGACCGTCCCCGGCCGGTACACGGTCGTGGCCGTCGCCGACCCCGGATCGGCTGCCCTGGGGTCGAGCGACCGGATCGACGAGTCGACACTCAGGGCGTTCGACGACACGGCGACGACCCCCGTCGTGACGACCGACCCCTCGCCGACGGCGACCGTCTCACAGCCCCGGATCGCCACGGGCGTCGGCGACGAGGTGCGCGTGACCGGTCGTGCGCCCGGTCCGGCAGACGAGATCCGTGCGTACGTCGTCTCGCCACGCGGGGCCGTCGACGCCCGTGACGTGAGCGTGGACGACGACGACGCCTTCGACGTCGAGTACGCCGCCTTCGACGCCCCCGGCACCTACCGGATCCTCGTCGTGACGCCCGGCCGCGACGGCGCCTTCGGGTTCGCCGACGGCGGGTCGGCGGCGGCCATCCGGACCCGCCTCACCGACGCGAAGACGGCCGCCGAGACGGTGACCATCCTCCGTGACGCGTACGGAGGCGCCGGCGTGGACGACCGCATCGTCGGCCTGAACGTCACCGCGACTGCACCCCGGGTGGCCGTCGAGACGGTCTCCCGGGCGGGCGACGACCTCGTCGTCACGGGCACCTCGAACCGCGAGAACGGCACGCTCGTCCTGCTTGATCTCCGGGACGGGACCCGACCGGTCGCCGCCGCGGACGCCGAGGTGAACGCCTCGGGGCGATGGCGGACGACCGTCGACGTCTCGGGGGTCGACCCTGGCCGGTACGCCCTCCGGGCCGAGACGGGCGACGCCCTCGACGACCGAACGGTGCGGATCGGCGACGCGCCGACGCCGGCGACGGCGACCCGAACCCCCCGGCCGACCGAGACGTCGACTGCGACGCCGACGCCGCCGACGCCCGAATCGACCGCTGGCGTCGCGGCCGAGACGGGCGAGACGGTCACTGGGGCGACCCGAACCGCGGCCACCGGAGTCGGATTCGGCGCCGTGTCAGCTCTCCTGGCGCTGCTCTCGGCACTCCTGATCGCGGTCGGACGGCGGCCGTAGTCCCGGCGACTCTCCGTCGCAGTCAAAACCCCCGGGCCCCAAGCACCGGTGTGATGTTCGCCGAACCCCGTTCCGGCCGGCCGTCGACCGGTCGGCCCCCGCGTCCCGCATGAACGTCCGCATCCGAGGCATCTACACGACGGCGCTGACGCGCCGCTTTCTGGACGCCGACCACGCCGTCGTCGGCGCCTCCGATCCCATCCGTGACCGGTTCGACGCCGACTTCGGGTCGGCACCGCACGACGCCGCGGTCGAGACGACACGCGACCGGCAGGGCGTCGGCGTGACCGGCGCCCCCGAGGCGGTGGCGACGGCGGTCGAAACTCTCCGTCCGGCCCGCGATACGTTCGCGTGGGCGTCGCCCGCCCCGCGGGACGCCGTCTTCGACGCCCGCGTGACGGAGACGCTGGGGAGCGGCGCGGTGTGTGACCTCGGCGACGCCGAGGGTTTTCTCCCCTTCGGCAACGCGGCCGACCACGTCGCCGTGGGCGACACCCGCCGCGTCCGCGTCGCCGAGTCGTCGGCGCCGTGGATCGACCGCCGGCCCGTCCTCGACACCGACGTGCGGGTACGGTCGGGACCGGCAACGCTCGTCCACGGCGAGTCGGGCGTGACCGTCGACGCACGGGACGACGCTGCGGGCCGCGAACTCGCCGGTATGACGGACCTCCTCGGCATCGATCCGCCGGCCGAGTGGGGGCTCCGCTGGGACGACGCGGCGACCGACGCCGACATGGCGGCGCTGGAGGCGGCACTCTCCCGCGCCGTCGAGCGCGCCGAGGCGATACCCCTCGACGAGTCGGTCGAGCCGGTTCGACGCCTGGCGGCCCCCGCGGCGACGACGTGGGTGTGGTTCGGCCGCGAGGCCCGGTTCGCCCTCGACGCGGACCGGCGGGCGGTGACGGCGACGATGGACGGCCACCACCGCATCAAGGCGGCCTCCGCCGACGCGAGTCGAGCGGTCGACTTCGTGGAGGCGCTGTCGGTCGACGACGGCGACGGCGACTTCCCGTTCGCGGCCGTCACCGACACCTTCGGCCCCGTCGCCGGCAACGCCGTCCGCCTCGAACACGGCAAACCCGACGGCCGGCTGATCGTCCTCGGTCGGGCAGACGTGGTCGATCGGGACCCCGACGGCACGCTCACGCTCCGCCGCGAGATGACCGCCGGCGGCAGCTACGACGCCCTCGGCGTCGCCCGCGAGGCCGGCGACGTCGCGACCACGAAGGTCCGCGAGGGCCGGTGGTGGTATCCGACCGTCTACCGCGACGCCGACGGCGAGCGGAAGGGCACCTACGTCAACGTCTGCACCCCCGTCGAGTGTTTTCCCGACGCCGTCCGGTACGTCGACCTCCACGTCGACGTGGTGAAAGGCCCCGACGGCGAGGTCCGCCGGGTCGACGACGACGAACTCGACGCGGCCGTCGGGGCGGGACAGGTCACCGAGGCGCTCGCCGAGAAGGCGCGGTCGGTCGCGTCGAGTCTGGAGAGCGCTATCTAGCTCCGCCGGTGATCGCGCTCGCGAGCGCCCCCTTGACGACCGCCGCGTCACCGAACGCCGTGAGACGGATCGTCGGCACGGTCGTCGCCACGAGGTCGGGCAGTCGCTCGCGCACCGGGTCCAGGACGTGGTCGGGGTGGTTGCGCGCCACGCCACCACCCACGACCACGGTTCGGGGCGCGTAGGTGTGGACCAGCGCCGCGACGCCGACGGCGTTCCAGCGGCCGATCCGCTCGACGACGCGCGACGCGAACGCATCCTCGCCCGCCGCCCCGAACACGTCCGCGGCGTCGAGGTCGGGATCGTCGAGGGGGAGCGACGTCGCGGCTCCCGCGTGGAGATCACGGGCGTATCCCGGCACGTTCGCTCCCGAGCAGTACGCTTCCCAGTGGCCCGTGCCGCCACAGCCACAGGGCCGTCCCGTTTCGGGATCGGGGTCGACGGTGAGATGCCCCATCTCGGCGGCGTTGCCGTCCCACCCCGAGAGGACGTGCCCGTCGACGACGGCGCCGGCACCGATACCGGTCGAGACGGTCAGATACACCAGGTTCTCCGGGCCGTCGCCGAAGAACCGCTCGCCGAGGGCCGCCGCCGCGGCGTCGTTGTGGAGCGTGATACGTCCCGTCGAACACAGGGTTTCGAGCGGGCCGCGGAGGTGGATTCGCTCCACGTCGTCGGGCAGGTTGGGCGGTCCGACGACCGCCCCGGCGCTCGGATCGAGGGGACCGATCGTCCCGATGCCGACCGCTACGACTGCCCCCGGCGAGACGCCGGCGTCCGCACACGCCTCCCGAACCGTCTCGAGGACCGCCTCGGTGACGGCGACGCCGGTCGGTCCCTGCGGCGTGGCGGCGCTGTGTGATCCCGCGATCCGGCCCGCACGGTCCCCGACGACCGCCCGTACCGTCGTCGCCCCGAGGTCGACGCCGAGATACGTCGCCATCCCCTCACTCGGAGTCGGTGCCGCTGCCGACGTAGAGCACCGGACAGGGTGCGGAGAGCAGGATCGCCTGGCCGACGCTCCCGAAGACGGCCTTCCCCGTCGGCGACCGATCGCGGCCCCCGACGACGACCACGTCGGCGTCGACGGCGTCGGCCATCGCGACGACTTCGTCGCCCGGATCGCCGACCCGTCCGCGGACCGACCACGTCACGTCGGCCTCGTCGAGTACCGCCCCGAAGTCACGGACGGTCGCGTCGCGCCCCGCCACCTCGTCGGTGGTCGGATCGTTGAAGTTGAGCGCCGACTTCACCTCGTCGTACCCGTCATCGCTGAACACGCGGGCGAGGACGACATCTGCCCCCGTCGGCCCGGCGATGTCGACCGTCTTCTCCGCCAGTCGCTCGACGCGTTCTCGGTCGTTCGGTCCGATCGCCACCAGCATGGTTTCGATCGTCATGCCCACCCGTTTCGACATCGGCACACAAATCCCTATCCCCGCCACCTGCCCGACCACCATCCCTACGTACACCCCGGCCCTTCCACGGGTATGCTCACGACCGACCTCTCCGACCGGGTCGCGCTGGTGACGGGGAGCGCGAAAGGGATCGGCCGCGAACTCGCCCTCTCGATGGCGGAGGCGGGGGCGTCGGTGGCGGTCCACTACCACACGAGCGCCGAGGCGGCGCGGGCGACGGCCGCCGTCGCGCGGGAGGCAAGCGGCGCGGCGACGACCGTTCAGGGCGACGTAACCGATCCCGAGTCGGTCGATGCGATGTTCGAGACGGTCGAAGCCGACCTCGGGACCGTCGACTGCCTCGTCAACAACGTCGGCGACTTCGCGCCCCGTCACTGGGAGACCATCGACTTCGAGACCTGGAACCGGGTGCTGGAGACGAATCTCAATGGCACCTATCTCTGTTCGAAGCGGGCGCTGCCCGCGATGCGCGAGGCCGGGTTCGGCCGCATCGTCAATGTCGGATACGCGGGGGCCGATCGGGCGCTGGTCTACCCCAAGAACTTCCCCTATCTCGTCGCGAAGACGGGCGTGATCATGTTCACACGAATGCTCGCGAACGACACGACCGAGGACGGCATCACGGTCAACTGCATCTCGCCGTACGTCGTCGAGAACTCCGACGAGTTCCCCGACGAGGCCCCCCGTGGCCGGTGGGCTTCCTTCGCCGACCTGCGGCAGGTGCTTTTCTTCTTCCTCGATCCGGACAGTGGATACGTGAGCGGCGAGAACGTAGAGGTAGACGGCGGCTGGATTCCGGAGGCGCTCTAAGCGTTCGGCACGTCGTCGGGGTCGTCCTCGACGGAGCGTTTCATCGAGTCGCGCCGGGATTTGGCGTCTCGTCCCGTCACTTCGAGGAGGAAGTCGTTCTTGGCGGTGACGGCGTCTTCGGCGGCGTCGGCGTGCCCCTCCTCGATCACCTGTGCCGCGGGCTTCTCCTCGAAGTGGACCGCGAGTTTGTCCTTCTTGCCGCTGTACTCCGACGCCCCCGCCACGATGCGCTCGAACACGGGGTTGTCCGGCTCCCCGACGACGTAGAGGTCGTTGCCCTCGTACTCCTCTGTCCCCGTCACGGGACCGAAGTAACCCTCGATGGTCCCCTTCAGATCCGGTGCGTTCTCTTCTAAGGTTTCCCCGCGACGCATCTTGTACTCCTTCATGGGATTCCGTTTGGAAGGCGTCGGTTTACCAGTTTCGTCCTCCCGATGCCCGGCTCACCGCTCGCGTTCGGCGATGTATCCCTTGTGGCAGTCGGGACAGATGTCACCGGCGCGCATCGACGAGCCGCCCGCCGTTCTGGCGTGTCCGCAGTTCGGACAGAAAAACTCCGTCGCCCCCTCCGTGCGGTCGTCGTTGACGGGTTCGACCTCCTCGGCGGCGACGAACTGCTTGCCGGCCGCCCCCCCGCCGGCCGCGGCGGTCGCCCCGTTCGTGGCGTCGCCACCGTCCGCCTCTTCGGGCGTCAGTCCACCGCCGAAGGAGACGTCCGACGCCGATCCGTCGCCCGGGTCCGCGTCGAATCCCTCGTCCTCCCCATCGGGAGTGGGCCACTCCTCTCCGCCGCTGACGACGGTCGCGCCGTCGTCGACGGCGTCCGAGAACCCCTCGCGATCCTCCGCGTCGGCCGCCGCGGCCGTCTCGGCCGTCTCGCGGTCGTCCGCGTCGGGCCACTCGCCGTGTCCGCGGTCGACGTCCGACCCCCCGTCGTCGGTGTCGTCGTCGAGGATGACGGCATCGTCCACGTCCTCGTCCTCCTCGTCGGGCACCGGCGTGTCCTCGACGTCGGCCTCGGTAGATTGGGCCGGCGTCGTTCCTTCCCTGCCTCCGGGCGTGTCGCCGTCGGCCGGGTCGGTCGGTACGTCGTCTTCGTCCTCGGCGGCGTCCGCGTCGGCATCTGCCCCGGCCGCGCTCCCCGTTCCTCCGCCGAGGTCGGGGGTTACGCTGCCGTCGTCACCGAGTCCCGTCGTCACCGTCTCGTCCGTCGGATTCCGCACCGGACGCACTTCCTTGTTCTCGCTGACGATGCGGCGTTCCCCACACCGATCGCAGGTCTCGACGGTCCGGTACGTCACGACCACCTCGTCGCCGCGCTCCTCCCGCTCCCGCTCCACCTCGCGGTTCGCGTATTCGTGTCCCAGTAGGCACCTGAGTCCCATTGGCCACGGCTTGCGCGGGGATCACCAAAAGCCTCCGTCAGACGGCCGTCAGACGCCAGCCGCAGCGACGTGGGGCGGGGCGGTACTGGTAAACCGTCCGCGTTCGTTAGTCCCGGCCATGAAGGCCAAACGGGAGTTCCGGGACCGCGAGGACGTGGAGGTGGCCATCCTCGACGCGCTGGTCGACCGGGGGGGTGAGGGTATGACCGTCTTCGAACTCCGTGCGGCCGTCGAGGTGGATATCGATACGCTCGAGGACGCCCTCGGGGAGTTGAAGACGGATTCGCTCATCTCCGTCGAGGCGGACGACGGCCGGACGGTGGTACTCCCAGACGACCGAGTCGTCCCCGATCCGGGAGCGGAGCCCGACGAAGAGGAGGGACTGTTCGACGCAGTTCGTGACCGTCTCGGCCTCTGATACGGCTCGTCGTCCCGTGTCCTGGCTGTCGCCGACGGCGATGACGGCGACAGTCGGTGCGGACGCGTGACGGCCCGTATGATCCCCGCCGACCGCGTCGCTTTTTCCCCCTGCCCGCCTACGACCCACCGATGACACGGGGTCTCCACGCCGACTACGGCGCCGAGTTCGAGACACGCGGTGGGCGGACCGTCGTCGCCCACTACGGTCGTCCCGAGCGGACGCACCTCGCGGTCCGCAACGGCGTCGGCGTCATCGAGATGGGCTACGGCGTCGTCGTCGTCGAGGGATCCGACGCCGTCGACTTCGTCGACAACGCCGTCTCCAACCGCGTGCCACCCGCCGACGGCGAGGGCTGTTACGCGCTCCTGCTCGACCCCCAGGGTGGCATCGAGACCGACTGCTACGTCTACAACGCCGGCGAGCGCCTGCTCTGTTTCACCCCGCCCGACCGAGCCGACCCGCTCGCCGCCGACTGGAGCGACAAGGTGTTCATTCAGGACGTGTCGATCCGCGACGCCTCCGAGGAGTTCGGCGTCTTCGGCGTCCACGGCCCCGCCGCGACCGAGACGGTGGCGTCGCTTCTCGCCGGTGCGAGCGCCCCCGACGAGGGGGACTCGCTCACCTTCGTCCGCGGCTCTATCGCCGACGCCGGCGTGACCGTCGTCGCCACCGACGATCCGACCGGCGAACCGGGGTACGAGGTCGTCTGTGGTGCCGCCGACGCCGAGGACGTGCTCGACGCCCTGCTCACGCGCGGAACGCCGACCACTCCGGCCGGCTACCGTACCTGGGACACGCTGACGCTGGAGGCGGGGACGCCACTGTTCGACACCGAACTCGCCGGCCGAATCCCGAACGTCGCCGGTGTACGCAACGCGCTCGACTTCGACAAGGGCTGTTACGTCGGCCAGGAGGTCGTCTCCCGCGTCGAGAACCAGGGCCGGCCGAGCCGGCGGCTCGTCGGCCTGACGCTCGACGCCGTGCCCGAGCCGGGGGCGGCGGTGTTCGAAGGGGACGCCGCCGTCGGCGAGGTCACCCGGGCCGCCGAGACACCGTCACTCGACCGCCCGATCGCGCTCGCGTACGTCGACAGCGACACGCTGGATACCACCCCCACGTCCGTCCTCACCGCCCGCGTCGACGGCGACGAGGTCGACGCGACGGTGACCGATCTCCCGTTCGTCGAGGGGAGTCGCCGTTCGGGACGGCTGCCCCGCTACTCCGACTGACGCCCCTCCGGGTCGGTCCGCCCCGACTCGTCGTCCGCCCGCGAGGGAAAGACGCCGCCGGCCAGCGCCCGCAGGTGGTTCGCCGAGAAAAAGGAGGTCGGGCGGTCCATGTGGACGCCGATCTCGCCGTCGAGCGCCGACAGTCCCAGTCGTTGCAGCGGCTCCGGGAGCGAGTACGCCCGTCGGATCAGTCCCCCGAGCCGTATCTCTCGGCGGAGGTCGTCGCGCCACGCCCGTTCGTAGTCCGCGAGCGTCGACGGATCGTCGGGATCGACCGTCTCGGCGGCGTGGTCGGCCGCGGTCATGCCGTAGAGGATGCCGCCGCCGGTGAACGGCTTGGTCTGGGCGGCGGCGTCGCCGACGAGGAAGACCCGATCGCTCGTCACGCTGTCGGGCGGGCCGACGGGGATGGCTCCCGAACAGCGGCGGTGGACGTCGACGCCGTACACGTCGATCAGCGCGTCGAATCGCTCGTTCACGTCGTCCCCCGGGGGAGTCGCGAGGCCGTACTCGACGCCCGCCTCGCCACGGGGAATGCGCCACGCGAAAAAGCGCGGCACCGTCAGATGGACGTCGACGAAGTCGCCGTGATCGGGCGTCTCGTCGAACGCGAGGACGCCGTGCAACGTCTCGTCGGGGCCCGGCAAGCCGGCCTCGCGGCGCACCCGCGAGACGGGACCGTCACACCCCGCGACCAGCCGGCCCTCGAACCGGACCGTCTCGCCGTCGGTCCGAGCGGTGACCGTCACGCTGTCCGCCCGTTTCTTGATGCCGGTGACGGTGTGGCCCTCGCGCACGTCGGCCCCGGCCGCCCGGGCGGCGTCCGCGAGCGTCCGGTCGAGCGCCACGCGGTCGATCACGTTCGATACCTCCTCGGACTTGTAGAAGGGGTAGGCTCGCGAGTCCGGCCCACCGAGCCGAAAGTTCGCGCCGTAGATCCGGTTCTGGAGGAGGTCCGCCCGCGCGTCGCCGTCGGAGCTCTCCGAACTCCGATTGACTCGACGAGAGTCGTCGCCCTCTGGAACGTCTGGGACGTACTCCCAGAGGTCGGTGCTGACGTGGCCCGAACAGGCCAGCGGCGTCCCGACCGTGCCCTTCTCCAGGGCCAGGACGTCGTACCCGGCTGCCGCCGTCCGTCGGGCGAGTCGCGCCCCCGCGGGACCGACGCCGACCACGACGAAGTCGTACATGGCTTCGAATCGGGGACGACGAGACTAATAGCCGACGGTCGCTACCCTTGCGGTGCCGCGAGGCGAAAACATTAACGGCTGGATGCCGACGCGTCTCCCATGTCGCGGAGACGGGACCCGATCGAGGAGCGTGCCGACGTCGACGTCGATCTGTACGACATCGCCACCTGGGAGCGGCGCGGCCTCCTCGACGGACTCGCGTCGGGCATCTATCGCGTCCTCGTCGCGTCGACTCGGATCTTCGTCGTGGGCGTCGCCCTGCTCATTCTCGTCGGCATCGGCGGTCTGAGCGCACTGACGGACCCACAGATCGGCGCGTTGACGGCGCTGTCCGCGATTCCGGCGCTCGCGCTCGCCATCTACGTCCGCCGTTCCGACGCGACGAAGGGCGAACCCCTCTCCGTGCTCGTCGCCACGTTCCTCCTCGGTGTCCTCACCGCCAACTTCGCGGCGGTGCTCAACTCCTACACCAAGGGCGTCTTCGCCGGTCTCGGATTCCTCGGCACCGCACTCTTTTTCTTCCTCGTCGTCGGCCCGGTCGAGGAGACGGTGAAACTCCTCGCCGTGCGGCTCTACGCGTACGGTCACGACCGGTTCGAGGCCGTCGTCGACGGCGCAGTTTACGGCGCCGTCGCCGGACTCGGCTTCGCCACCATCGAGAACGCCCTCTACATCACCCAGCGGCTCGACGAGCCGACGGCGACCGCCGGCCTCGGCTTCCTCGGCAACGTCCTCTACGTCCTCCAGGGCGCCGACCCGTCGACGGCGACCGCCGGCCTCGGCCTCATCGGCGCCGGCGGCGGCATCACGGCCATCCGCGCGCTCGCCGGCCCCGGCCACGTCATCTACTCCGCCTTCGCCGGCTACTACCTCGGCCTCGCCAAGTTCAACCCCCGAAACCGCGGTCCCATCGTCGTCAAGGGCCTCCTCGTCGCCGCGCTCATCCACGCCACCTACAACGCCACCGTCGGCATCGGTTCGGGCTTGATCGGCCTCGCGACCGGGCTGGGACAACTCCCCTCTTTTCTCCTCTATGTCCTCGTCTACGACGGCTTTTTCGGCTTCATCCTCTTTCGGAAGATCCGGCGGTACAGCCGAACCTACCGAGCGATCCACGAGGGCGAGACGGCCGAGGAGTCGGCGTTCGAGGCCGAACGGACCGAGTTCGAGTCGTAGCTCACTCCACCAGTCGCTCGACGTACTTCGCGACCACGTCGACTTCGACGTGGATCGGATCGCCCGGTTCCTTCGTCGACAGCGTCGTCAGGTCGTAGGTCGTCGGGATGATGGCGACCGAGACGCGGCCCGCGGTCCGGTCGGCGACGGTGAGGCTGATCCCGTCGAGCGCGATCGAGCCCTTCGAGACGACGTACCGGCCGAGGTCGTCCGGCAGGTCGAAGGTGAACTCCCAGTCGTCGCCCACGCGCTCGACCGCCTCGACCGTCGCCACGCCGTCGACGTGGCCTTGGACGATGTGGCCGTCGAAGCGGCCGTCGGCGGGCATCGCCCGCTCCAAGTTGACGGGGTCGTCGACGTCCACCGCGCCGAGGTACGTCTTGGCGACCGTCTCTTCGGCGAGAAACACCTCGAACCAGTCGTCGCCATAGCGCTCGACGGTGAGACAGACGCCGGAGACGGCGATCGACTGGCCTTCCTCGACGGCGTCGAAGTCGTGACCGATGCGGAGGCGACGGCCGCCCTCGGCGTCGTCGACGCCGATCACGTCACCCGTCGCCTCGACGATGCCCGTGAACATACCACCCCTTCGCCGCCGTCGGTGTAAGTGGTTACGGCATACCCTCGACCGTCGGCCGCCCCCCGCTTTCCACATGAGGTTCAGCGGCCGACTCCGTCCTCGGTTCGTCACGGTGCCCCCTTGGTGACGCCGCTCGCGGTGCCGCTTCCGTCCTACAGTTCGTGTTCGTCTACACGACGGGCGAGCGCCGACGACGTGGACGAACTCCCGCCGGACGTCGTGGGCTGGCCACGGGGGGTCGTAGGGCGCCGGACGACCGCGAAGCGACGTGCGAACCACGCCCGTTTTTCCCGCGCGCCGCGTAGCCTCTGCCGATGCGACTCGGGATCCTCGACACGCTCGGTCTGGCCGCGACCCTGATATTCGCCATTCCGGTCGGCCTGTACGGCGTCGAGAGCGCCCTCGCCGGGCGGCCGATCCTCGGCGTCGGCCTCGTGGTCGTCGCGGCGCTGATGGTCGTCCTGCCGCGGCGGCTCACCACTCCCGCCGACGTGCCGGGTGCCGTCGTCGAACGGGTGATCGGGGGTGCGGTGAAAGATCCCGACGCCGACGACGCCGACGAGGACCGGTGATCCGGCGTCAGTACGCCCCGGGCGACAGCGACGTGGGCAGGGTGTCGAGCGCCCGACAGCCCGACTCGGTGACGAGATAACAGATGCCGATCCGCACCCGTCCGTGGTCCCGGTCGGGGTCGGGATCGACGGCCGCCGGCGCGAGTACGAACACCCGACCGGCCGACAGCGGCGCGTCCGAGTCGAAGTCGATCCGGTCGCCGCCGACCGACCGGGCGACGGGCGTCGCGGCCGTTCCGAGTCCGTATGCGCCGAGTTCGGCCACCGCCTCGTCGACGACTCGACGGGCGGGCAGCCCCGGTTCGACGACCCGCCGGACCGCGTCGTGGGCCATGCCGACGGCGACGGCCGCACGGCGTTCCCAGCCCCCGCCGCCGTCGACGACGAACGTGCGCGAACAGGGACCGGGAACGCCCTCCACGCTCGGTTCCACGGCGACGACGACCGGATCCCCCGGTTTCGGGCCATCCGGCGACTCGACGCGCGCTGCCGGCGCCGTCCCGCCCGCGTCGACGACGGCGGCCTCCGCGGCGGCTTCGAGGCCCGCGAGCGTGAGGGCCTCGCCGTCCGCGTGGAGACGTCCCTCGCGACCTCTCGCGTCGTCGAGACGTCGGGCGACGGCGCGGATGCCGTCGGCAGCCGCCGCGACTGCGCGTTCGGCCTCCGTGGCCGCGGCCGCGTCGCTCACGTCACGGCTCCGGCTCGGGGGCCGGCGTCTCCTGGGCCTCCTCGAGCATCTCCGTCGCGTCCGTCTCCCGGAGTTCGTTGTGCAGGAGGACGCTGATTGGGAGGGTGGGAGCGCCGCCGATCAGGTTCTCTAGCAACACCAGCCGTTCCCGGGCGCGGCTCATCCCGACGTAGAAGACCCGGCGTTCGTTGTCGGTCAACAGGGGGACCGGGCTGGTGTGGGCGGTGAACTCCTCGACGCCCTCGACCGCCGTGGGGTCGTCGACGCTCGCGGCCATCTGTTCGACCACCTTCTCCGTGAGGTCGGTACAGACGAACACGTGGTCGGCCTCGCGACCCTTCGCGGAGTGGATGGTCCCGACCCGAACCCGACTCGGGTCCATGCCGGCGTAGTCCCCTTCGAAGTAGGCGTCGACGGATTTCCGCTGGAAGCTCGTCACCTTGCGGACCATGTCGCCGGCGGCCGCGGGTTCGGGCATGAACGGCACGTGGTCGGTCACCACCTCCGGATCGACGGCGAGTTCCGCGACGTCGTCGGTGTCCGCCGCCTCCTCGACGTCGTCGAGGTGGTCGTAGAAGGCGTCGCGCTCGTTCGTCCCGAACGCCGAGTCCTGGAGCATGTCCGCGAGGCGGCGGGCCTCCAGTCCCGTGATCGGCTCGTCGGCGTCGAGTTTCTCGACGGCGCGGACGTACTGTGTGAGCCGGTCGGTCCACATCCGCTGGTCCGTCATCACGGAGAAGGGGATGCCCTTGGGGAGGAAATCGTCGATGAACTGGAACATCTGGTAGCGCGCCCGGAAGAGGAGCATGATCGTCTCGTCGGTGGTATCGACGGTGTGCTGGACGTTCCGCACCACCTCGAACATCGAGGGGCTCTGGATCCCCTCGACGACGCCGCCCTCCTTGCGCGGGTTCAGATCCTTCTCCTGGCGCACGTCGATATGCCTGATCTCGCGGTTGACGACGTTGAGGATGCGCGAGGGGAGCCGATAGGAGTTGGGGAGCACGACGTCTTCGCTGACCGCGGCGTCGAGCAGGATGCTCGGGTCGGCACCCTGCCACGCGTAGACGACCTGGTCGTCGTCGCCGGCGATCAACACCCCGTCCATGTGGGGTTTCCACTCCTCGTACACCTCGTACTGGAGGGTGGTGATGTCCTGGAACTCGTCGATGACGAGGTAGTCGACGTGGGGGACCAGCGACCGCTCGGACACCCGTTCGAGCATATCGGCGAAGCCGACCAGGTCGTGTTCGCCCTTGTACGACCGCCACGCACGGATCACCTGTGGCACGTCGATGCGTTCGTCGTCCGCGGGCCAGGTCGGGGTGTACTTGTTCCCTTCTTGGGCGTTCGGATCCTCGTCCGGCGGGAGTCGGACCGTTTCCACGTCCCACTGGAAGGGGACGTCGTACCAGTCGGCCACGTCGCGCTGGGTGCGCTGGAGCCACTGGCTGGTCGCGATGATCTTGTTGCCGAGCGTCGTCGACCGGGCGGTCCGCCGCCCGGCGCCCCCGTACTCGTCCTCGTACTCGACGCCGTACTCCTCGCAGAACTCCTCTTTGTCCGACTCGCCGACCACGTCGCCACGCGAGAGGTCCAGCAGTTCGTACGCCTTCGCGTGCATCGTACAGACGTTCCCCTGGAGCGCTCGGGGTGACGTATCGAGTCGCTCGGCGAGGCGTTCGCGAACCTCGGCCGCGGCGGCCCGTGTGTAGGAGACGACCAGTACGTCGCGAATGCTCACGTCGTCCTCTTCCAGCAGCTCGTCGACGCGGTCGAGGAGGGCGGTGGTCTTCCCGCTACCGGGGCCACCGAACAGACGGGTGACCGTAGCGTCGTCGCTCATTGTCGTTCTACACGCCCTCGGGCATGATAAACGGCGCGGGTCGACGGACCGGCCGCTCGTCGGTGTCGGCGTCGGGGCGGAGTGGACGGCGCCGGCGACTCAGGTCAGGACGCCGGGGCCCATCCACAGACCGAGCAGTCAGCGGCCGATTCGTCGTGCAGCGCCCCACAGTCCGGGCACTGCAGTTTGTTATAGGATCGTTCCCAGCGTACCGGTGTGGTCTCGTGGCCGTTGTCCGCGAGGAACTGGTCGAACAGTTCGTCGTCGTGTTCGCTGGGTCCGGCTGCCATACACGCCGTGGTACGTCATGCCATCACTTATGCGTATTGGTGTGAGTGTGTCTCTCACGCGAGCCCCCGGCCGCTCAACAGATCGCGTAGTAGAGGTACAGCGTTCCGTCGTCCAGGATCTCGGCGTAGGCGTCGCCGTAACACTCGCTGGTCTCGATACTGACGCGTTCGGTCGTGTCGCGGGCCGTCACGACGACGGTAAACGACTCGACGCCCACCGGATCGGCCGTGGCGACGTCGTACGCGGTGCGTTCCGCACCGGGATCGACGGTGTACGTCGCCTCGTGAACCGTTCGGTTCGTCGCGTCGCGGACGACGCGGACGCGCATCTCCACGACGCTGTCCCACTCGTTCGCCACAACGACCGCTTTCTCGGGATCGGGACTGTTCGACGCCGCGCGGTGGGTCGGCGGCGTCGCGGTCACGGTCGCGTTCGCGGATGTGGTCGCCGTCGGCGACGGCGACGCCGTCGTTGGCGTCGGCGACGACGATGTGCCACCCGGTGGGGCCGACAGACAGCCCGCTGTGAACAGGAGCGCGACGAGCAGGACCGACCGACGACTCGGGCGCATATCGTGTCCGTCGCGGGCCGGGGCAAAGGCTGCTGTGGTGGTTCACCGAGGCGGTTCGGTTACGCCTCCAGTTCGTACAGCTCCCCGTACTTCTCGGTCGCGTAGTCGACGAAGGCGTCCGCGGACACGTCCTCGCCCGTGGCCCGGCGGACGAGTTCGTTCGTCTCGAAGCGCTTGCCGTGGCGGTGGATCTCCTCGGTCAGCCAGTCGTGGAGTGGGTCGAACTCGCCCGCGCGGATCCGCTCGTCGAGGCCCTCGATCTCCGCTTTGGCGGCGTCGAACAGTTGTGCCGCGATCACGCTCCCCAGCGAGTAGGTGGGGAAGTAACCGAAACTCCCGTGCGACCAGTGGACGTCCTGCAGACAGCCCCCGGCGTCCGTCTCCGGTCGGACGCCGAGATACGACGCCATCTTGTCGTTCCAGACGGCGGGCACCTCCGCGACGTCCAGATCGCCGCGGATCAGCGCTCGCTCGATCTCGAACCGCAGGGCGATATGCAGGTGGTAGGTCAGTTCGTCGGCCTCGACGCGGATGAGGTTCGAGGGATCGACCGCGCTGACCGCCTCGTAGGCCTCGCGGACGCTCGGGTCGCCGACGCCGGGGAATGCTTCGACGACGCGCGGGAGGAACCGCTCCCAGAACGCCCGCGAGCGGCCGACGTGGTTCTCCCAGAGGCGGGACTGGGACTCGTGGATCGAGAGGTCACGCGCCTCGCCAAGTGGGGTGCCGTAGGCGTCGTCGGGCAGGCCCAGCGTGTAGGTGGCGTGACCGAACTCGTGGATCGTCGACAGGAGCGCGCCGATGGGGTCGCGCTCGTCGTAGCGGGTCGTGATCCGGGCGTCGTAGGTCGTCCCCGTCGAGAACGGATGGGGGGCGACGTCGAGTCGTCCCCGCTCCCACGGGTAGCCGAGGTCGTCCAGTGCCTCCCGTACCAGCGACTCTTGACGGTCGGCCGCGAACGTCCCGGCGAAGGCGTCGGTGGCCAGGGTGGCGTCCGAACCCCGGATCCCCTCGACCAGCGGCACCACCGCCTCGCGGAGCGAGGTCAGCACGTCCGCGGCGTGATCGAACGGGAGACAGGGCTCGTACTCCTCGAACAGCACCGCGTAGGGGTCGCGATTCGGGTCGACGTGCTCGGCGTAGCGCCGCTTTAGGTCGAGTAGCTCCGTCAGGTGCGGAGCGAAGGCGCCGAAGTCGTCTTCTTCCCTGGCTTCCCGCCACGCGGTCAGCGCCTCCGAGGACGCCGCGGAGATGCGCTCGACCAGCGCCGTGGGCACCCGCACGGCGCGCTCCTGCTCGCGGCGCACCTCGCGGACCACCGCGCGCTGCTCGTCGTCGAGGTCAGCCGCTTCCAGGTCGTCGAGTAGCCGCCCGAGGTCGTCGTCGGTGAGCAGGTCGTGACGGATCGCCGAGAGCGCCGAGAGCTGACGGGAGCGGGCGGGCGTCCCCGCCTCCGGCATCATCACCTGCTGATCCCAGGAGAGCAGGTCCGAGGCGTGGGAAACGTTGGCGAGCCGCCCGACCCGGTCGAGCAGGTCGTCGTAGGCGGCCGGCGTCGTGTCGCTCATACCCCGACCTGGGGCCGCGCCATAATCAACCCCGCGCCCCGCCGACTATCTCGGTGATACCACCGAGTGGTAACATCTATACGGGCGAGGCGACGACCGGCGTGCATGACTGATACGGACGTGGCCCGTGGATCGACGGGCCTCACGGAACGGATCGAGGGGTACGTCTCCGAGATGGGACCGTCGTGGGTCGCCGGCGCCATCGCGGCTGGCCCGGCGACCATCGCCAGCCTCGTCACCGCCGGCGCCAGCTTCGGCTACCAGCTCCTGTGGGTGGTCGTCCTCTCGGCCGGCGCGGGGGCGCTCGTCCAGTATCTCGCGATGCGGCTCGGCCTCCTGACCGAACGCGGCATCGTCGCCGTCGTCGAGGATCACCTCGGCGGGTGGTGGGCGTGGCTGCTCGTCGCCGACGCCGTGATCGCCGCGGGCGTCGCCCAACTCGTCATCATGAAGACCGTCGCGACGGTCTCCGCAACGATCACGGGAATCGACGCACGGATATGGGGGGTCGTCTGGGCGCTCGTCCTCGCGCTCGGGCTGGCCGGCCGGGGCTATCGCTTTCTCGAACTCGCGGCGAAACTGCTCGTCTCCCTTGTCGTCGTCGCCTTCGTCGCCAGCCTGTTCGTGGTGCCCATCGACGCCGGTGCGGCCGTGCGGGGACTGGTTCCGACTGTCCCCGGCGGGGGCGCCCTCGTCGCCGCGGGCATCCTCGGCGGCGCGGTCCACATCACCCTCATCACGATGCACTCGTATACGATGCGTTCGCGGGGGTGGACCCGCGACGACTACGACACCGCCACCTTCGACGTCGGAGCGTCCATGCTCGTCGCCTTCGGCATCTACAGCCTCTCCATCTTCCTCGTCACCGCGAGCGTCCTCACCTCCGCCGACCTCTCCACCGTCGGCGCCGCGCAGGCGCTCGGCCCACTCGTCGGCCCGAGTGCGAAGTGGCTGTTCCTCCTCGGGCTCTGGGGGGCCGCCGTCTCGACGCTCGGGGGCAACACCATCGTCCCACCCTTCCTCCTGGCCGACAAACTCGGCTGGGGGACCACCATCGCGGACGACCGCTACCGGTGGCTCCTCGTCGCGGCGGCGCTCCTCTCGGCACCCGGCGCGTTCATCGGCGGCGCCGTGCTCGGCCAACTCGTTCTCGTCCTCGCACTGGGGACGGTGGGCACCCCCTTCGCCATCGCCATCGTCCTCTACCTGCTCAACTCCGGGGCGGTCCCGGACCGCAACTCGACGCTCGCGAACGTCGGCGGCGTCGCACTCCTGTTCGTGACTGGCACGCTCGCCGCCAACTTCGTCCGCGAACAGGTGGGCGGCGGCGTCGGCCCCCTCTCCGGGTTCGTGCTCGCCTTCGCCGTCGCCCTCGGCCTCGCCACCCTGGGCCTCGGCGGCAAGTACGCCCGCGACGAGCTCGGGTCGTGACCGACGCCCTCCCCTTCCCGCTCGCCGGGCCGACCCTGATCGTCGGTCCCTCGAACGTCGGCAAGACGCGTCTGACCGCCCGCGCACTGACCGCGTGGCTGGACCGCGAGGGAACCGACGGCGTCGTCGTCTTCGAGTTCGCGCCCGAGGTGGAACGCGACGGGCGCGTCCTCGGCGGCCGCCTCGACCGCTTCGTCACCCCGCCGGCCGACGTCTGGCAGGGCGTCCTCGACGCCCACGCCCCCCGGGCGACCGCCGACTCGGACGCCGCGGCGGCCGACCTGGCGGCCGACAACGCCCGCCGGGCCGAACGGCTGTTCGAGGCCGCACCCGACGAGCCCCGCGCCGTCTTCGTCAACGACGCCACCATCCCCTTCCAGACGCCGGACGCCGACCCGACTCGCCTGCTCGGCTACTGTGCCGGCGCCGAGGTGGCCGTCCTGAACGCCCTCGAAGCGGACGCGCTCGTCGGCACCGATCCGGTCTCCCGTGCCGAACGCGACGCGCTCGCGGCGTTCCGTGACCGCGTCGCCCGCGTGGTTCGCCTCGACGGCGAGACGTAGCCGGCCCCGTCCCGTTCGGCCGACTCTCCCGTCTCGACTCAGCCGACCAGCGCCTCGGCGACCCGCCGGTACAGGCGTTCACACCGCTCCAGTACGTCGACGCCGACGCTCTCCGTCGCGGTGTGGGCCTCGCCCGGTTCGGCGGCGCCACAGACCACGCAGGTCGTCCCGGCGGCCGCCAGCCACCCCGCGTCGGTCGCGTGGGGTTTGACGACGCGCTCGGGGGCGCCAGTCTGCGACTCGCGGGCCGCCGCGAGGACCGCCTCGGCGAAGTCGGCGTCGTCACACGCCATCGGCGGGAGGTCCTGATCGACCGTCCACTCGACGCCCGGGATCGACTCCACCCGCTCCAGGGCCGCCCGCTCGCCCGGCACCGTCCGTTCGTCGACGGTTACCGAACACGCCTCGGGGATCACGTTCCACGCCGACCCGCCCTCGATTTCGGTGACCGCGACGCTTCCCGACAGGTGTCGGTCCAGGACCGTCGTCGTCGGCGCGTCGAGGTCGCGAACGACGTCGACGGCGTCGCAGGCGCGGTAGACGGCGTTCTCCCCGGCTTCTGGCTCGCTCGCGTGGGCGCCCTCGCCGTGCGCGCGGATCGTGCTCCCGCGGCGCCCCTTGTGGGCGACGGCGACGTCGGTCACCCCGGGCGCCGAGTAGCCGGTCGATCCCTCGCCGACGACGGCGTAGTCGGGGGCGAACCCCTCGTCGATGGCGGCCCGGGCGCCGACGCCTCCCTGTTCTTCGCCGACGAAGGAGACGAACAGGAGTTCGTCGACCGGGTCGACGGGCGCGTCGGGCGCACCGAGGGTCGCGTCTCGGAACGCCACCATCGCTGCCGCCAGACTCCCCTTCATGTCGGCGGTACCGCGGCCCTGGAGGCGCCCCGCCCGTTCCTCGACGTCGTACTGCCCCTCGTCGGCCGGCGGCACCACGTCGTGGTGACCGACGAACGCGAGCGAGCGCGGTCCCGCCCCGCGTCGGGCGAAGACGTTGCCGTGTTCGTCGCGCTCGACCGTCGCCGACGTCTCCTTGCGGAGCCACGAGACGACGGCGTCGCCGGCCGCGCGTTCGTCCTCGTGGCTGGGGATCGAAACCAGGCGGCGCGTCAGGTCGCGAACCTCACTCATGACACGGTCCAGGGAGCCCGACGACTTATTGGTCCCGTCGGTGCCGGCTACGACTCCGCCGCGTCCGAGCGGTCGGCCGGCCGGGCGAGGATCGGGACCGTGACGGTGACGACGGTCCCGGTCGGCTCGTTCTCACCGAACTCCACGTCGCCGTCCGCGATGTCGGTCGCCCACTTGACGATCCAGAGGCCGAGGCCGCTCCCGTGGGTCAGCGCGGTTTCGGATCCCCGTTCGAGCGTCTTCGTCTCTTGTGTGTCGATCCCGGGCCCGTCGTCGGCGACCTCGACGCTGACGTGATCGTCCGCCCGTCGAACCGTGATCCGGACGTGCTGATCGTCGCCGACGTTGTGTTGGGCGGCGTTCTCGATCAGGTTCGCGAAGGCCGTCTCGAGTATCCCGGCGACGGCGACGTCGGTCTCGGGTCGCTGGAGGTCGATCGTGGCCTCGGAGTACTCCTCGCGAACGGCCGTCACGGCCTCGACCAGGAGGAGGTCGAGCGAGACGGGATCGGCCTCCTCGCGGACCGCGTCGAACAGTTCGATGGCCTCCCGTCCCTTGCGGCCGAGTTCGGCGACCCGGAACGCCCGCCGTTTGATGGTCTCCGCGCTCTCGCCGGAGAACTGCGCCGCGTGTCCGTGGATGACGTTCGTCTCGGTTCGGATGTTGTGACGGAGGACGCGATTCAGCACCTCGAGTCGCTGTTGCTGTCGGAGGTGACGGCTGATGTCGTGAAAGCGGATGATCCGACCGATCGGCCGCTCCCGGACGTTGCGGATCCGCGTCACTGTCACGTCGTACGGGTGGCTGCCCGCCCCGTTCTCGACCGTCAGGTGGCCGGACAGCGCCCCTTCCTCCGGCAGGCGTTCGTACTCGGGGACGACGTCGTCGGCCGGCGACCCGACCGCTTCGTCCGGCTCGACGTCTAGGATCCGGTCACAGCTGTCGTTCACGTCGACGACGTAGTCGTCCCGGTCGACCACGACGGCCCCCTCCTGCATCCGGTCGAAGAGGAACTCCCGGGCCCGTCTGTTCGGGGCCGGGCTCGTCCCGAACAGCCGAAAGCGGGTGAGGGCACCCAGATACGCCACGCCGGAGATCGAAAAGGAAATTGGGGTCGGATCGATCCCCGCCGTCGCGAGGACGCCGGTGAGATAGAGGACGTTCGTCAACCACGGCGCCGACATCCCGACGAGGAGCGCCGACCCTTGGCCGCGGAAGGTCGTCGCGTCGCTCGTGAGTAAGCCGAACAGCGGGATCATGCCCAGAAAGCCGAGCAGGTACGTATACCCCGCGATCACCCCGTACCAGTCGCCGCCGTATCGGAGCTGTCTGATCCCGTTCGGCCCGATCCCCTGGATATCGACGTAGAGGAGGTCGTGGTACTGGCCCGTCAGGGCGAGCACCACGGTCACCGCCGGCACGACCCCGAGGAGGGCGACGTACCGTGGGCGCACGTACTGATCGTGGCCGGTGTACTCCAGCGAGAACAGGACCCAGGCGACGGGGATGACGACGACGCCGATCCATCCGAGATCCATCCACAGGAGCGTCGAGTCGAGCGTCGTCGCCTGAATCCGGAAGATGATACACGTCGACCACCAGCTCTGGCCGAGCAACAGGCCGACCAGCGGCGTCGCTCCCGGCTTCGGTCGCTGTCGCCACGCCAGTATCGTCGCTGCCGTCCCGACGGCGATGGAGGCAAACAGCCCATGTATCAGGTAGATCGGCGACGCGGCGACCACTATCTGCGGACTTGTCGCGCAGGAACAAAATACCCGTCGACCGGTCGACTCGGGAGTCAGCTCGGCGCTCAGGGCGCGATCGGCGCGTACGCGTCGGTGTCGGAGCGGTGGTGGTCGGTCAGAGACCGCCCCCCGTGAGCGCGAGCAGCACCGCGAAGACGAAGAGGTGTTTCGCCTCGCCGGCGACCCCGAGGCGGCCGTGGTCGTCGGTTCGACCGACGAGCGCGGCCAGCACGAGGGCGTAGCCGAGTCCGGCGACGGCCGCGATCGTCAGGCTCGTCGAGAGCAACCCGCCGTAGAACGCCGCCACGAGGAACGCGATCAGGGCGACGTCGAGCGCGTAGAGGATCTGCCGGGTTCGGCGCACGCCGAAGACGACCGGCATGGTCGACACGCCGATGGCCGCATCGCCCGCCACGTCGGCGACGTTCGGGATCTCGGTGTTGACGAAGGTGTCGAGGAAGAAGTAGACGAAGACGACGGCTGCGGTCGGCGTGACCGCTGCGTCGGCGAACGCGAGCGGAAGAAAGAGCAACGCGATGGCCCACGCACCGGCGACGACGGCGGAGTTGACGACGAGCACGTCCTTCAGTCGCTTGAACGTGGAGCCGAGCGCCGGGAGCCAGTCGGTCGCATAGAGGATCCAGAAGGCGCCGGGGAGGAGCGTGATCGCGAGTGCGAACGGGCCCCCGGCCACCGCGATGGCGACTGCCAGGCCGTAGGACGCCGCCGACAGCACCGACAGCGCGGTCTCGTGTCGCCGGACGAATGCGGTCCGTTCCGGCGCGTCCAGTTCGTCGGTGTCCGCGTCGGCGATCCGGTCGCCGGCGTAGACGGCGAAGGTGACGAGGCCGACCACGAGCGGTGCGGGGTTGGGTGGGAGCGACAGCGCGGCCATCACCGTCGCCACCTCCACGGCCGCGATGACGGCGAGGTACGCCGAACTGTACAGCAGTGCGTCTTTGATTCGTTCGCCGCCGCGTCGCAGCGTCGCGGCGAACGTGCCGTGCCGTATCGTGGCGCTGTCCGCGGGTCGGGACAGCGAGGGTCGTTTCTGGGACATGGGTTCGGTCGACGGCGGCAGTGCGGATCGCCACGTTCAGCCGCCGTCGACTCCGACCAACCGGTCAGCGTATCTCAATCATTGCCACCGAGTACCACGGTTGATAACGAGAGCGGCACGCGCCACGTCGTCGTCGAGAGGACGTCTCGTGACGGCGTTCCCGACTGCCGGCGGCTTGAATACCCTTATCAGTCTCGCCCCCCGAATTCGGACATGAACGTCGTACCGGACACGAGCGCGGTCGTCGACGGCCGCGTGTCCGAACGCGTCGAGTCGGGGGCTTACGAGGGGGCGACGATCACCGTTCCCGAGGCCGTCGTCGGCGAACTCGAGTGGCAGGCCAACGAGGGCCACGACACCGGCTGGGAGGGCATCGAGGAACTGCAACGGCTGGTCGAACTCGCCGACCAGGGCACCATTTCGGTCGACTATTACGGGGATCGCCCCGACGCCGGACAGAAGCGCGGCGCCGACGAGGGCGAGATCGACGCCCTCGTCCGTGACGTCGCCGCCGACCTCGACGCGACCCTGTTGACCAGCGACGTGGTGCAGGCCGAAGTCAGTCGGGCGAAGGGCCTCTCGATCGAGTACGTCGAACCACGGGGCCGCGACGAGGGCGGCGACGACGGCCTCGACATCGAGTCTTTCTTCGACGAGACGACGATGAGCGTCCACCTTCGTGCGGGAGCAAAGCCCAAGGCAAAGCGTGGCGCGATCGGCGACATGCACTACGAGACCATCCGCGACGCGGTGACGACCGAGGCGGAGATGAAGGAGTTCGCCCACGACGTGGGGAAGACGGCGCGAGCGAGTCCGGACGGGTTCGTCGAACTCGACGAACCGGGGATGACCATCGTCCAGTACCGCTCCTATCGGATCGCCGTCGCTCGACCACCCTTCGCCGACGGCTTCGAGATCACCGCCGTCCGGCCCATCGTCAAGACCGACCTCGACGACTACGAGTTCGCTGCGGACCTCAAGGAGCGCCTGTTGGAGCGCCAGCGCGGCGTCCTCATCTCCGGCGCGCCCGGCGCGGGGAAGTCGACGTTCGCCCAGGCGGTCGCCGAGTTCCTCGCGAGTCACGACAACGCGGTCAAGACGATGGAGAAGCCCCGCGACCTGCAGGTCGGCGCCGACATCACCCAGTACACGGCGCTCGGGGGCGACATGGCCAAGACCGCCGACTCTTTGTTGCTGGTCCGCCCGGACTACACCATCTACGACGAGGTGCGCAAGACCGACGACTTCGAGGTCTTCGCCGACATGCGCCTCGCCGGAGTGGGGATGGTCGGCGTCGTCCACGCCACCCGCGCCATCGACGCGCTTCAGCGACTGGTCGGCCGGGTCGAACTCGGGATGATCCCGCAAGTGGTCGACACGGTGGTCTACATCGAGGCCGGACGGGTCGATACCGTCTACGACGTGACCACCGAGGTGAAAGTCCCCGAGGGATTGACCGCCGAGGACCTGGCCCGTCCGGTCATCCAGATTTCGGACTTCGAGACCGGGAAGCCGGCCTACGAGATCTACACCTTCAATCGACAGGTCGTCACCGTCCCCCTCGACGGCGACGAGGGGAGTGAGACGGGCGTCTCCCGGCTGGCGCGCAAGGAGGTCGAACGCGAGATTCGCTCCATCGCCCGCGGCCACGTCGAAGTGGAACTGAAAGGACAGAACGAGGCCGTCGTCTACGTCGAGGAGGACGACATCTCCGCCGTGATCGGCAAGGGTGGGGGGCGGATCAGCGACGTGGAGGACCGCCTCGGCATCGACATCGACGTGCGGACGCTCGACGAACGGCCGTCGAGCGGCGGTACAGGCGGCGCCGCGGGCGGCACCGATCGCGAGGGAACCGTCGTCACGCCCGACGTGACCTCCAGACACGTCGTCGTCGACGCCGCGGAGGCGGCGGAGGTGGGCCAGACCGTCGAGGTGCGGGCCGACGGCGAGTATCTCTTTACGGCGACGGTCGGCCGTGGTGGCGAGATTCAGGTGTCACGCGGGAGCGCCATCGCGGACGAACTGGAGGGTGCAATCGACCAGAAACGGCGGATTACGGTCGTTCCGGCCTAGTCGCATTCGGCACAGGGGGCGTCTGCCTCGCCGCCCTCCTTCGCCAGCGCCGCCTCGTTGAGCTGGTAGAGGTTCTGCCGTGCGTCGGCGAAGTAGACGTCCTCGTCGACGACGCCGATATCCTCCAGTCGTTCGAGCGCGTAGCGAACCGTCCGGGCCGACAGCATCGACTCCTCGACGATCCCCTTCTGGGTCAGCGACCCGTTGTATTCGAGGACCTTGAAAACCAGTTTCGCGCTCGGGGGCAGGTCGTCGAGACCTTCCTTTTCAGTTCCAGCCATCGTGTATTGAAACACGGGGCCACCCTGATAAATGTTCACCGGCGGCGCGACGACAGGTGACACGCGAGTTTTATTATCGGACGAATAGATCTCCCGTAACGATACGGATGACCGAGTCCGAGGCCGATCCAGGCATTCCCGATCCGGTGGTCGCCCCCTTGCTGCCCGACTTCGACTACGGTCGACTCGACGGTCGTGATCCGATCGGCGGGGATGGTAGGACGAGTTCCTTCGAGCCCGCTGCACTGGCGGTAGCGACCGAAGCGATCCGTAGCGAGTTGTTCGGCCGGTCGGGCCGGTGGCGCTTCGTGAACCGGTCGCGGCGGTCGGGGGCTTCACTCGTGTCTCTCGAGGCACGGGGCGAGGAGTTCCAACTGACGGTTCCGGACCTGTAGCCCGCCGGCAGGGTTCCCCGTATCGAACGCCTTTTGATGCCCGGTGCCGGAGGGACGTGTATGGCTACGGAAACGCAGACGGGCCTCACGGGACACGTCCGTGGGGTGACCGTCACCACGCTCGCCTGCCTCGGCGGCCTCGCGGCCGCGGTGGCCGCGGGCGTCGTCGTCGGGACCGGACCCGAGGCGGCGAGTGACGTTCGGGCGCTCGCCTTCTTGGTCGCCGCCGCCGCCGGCCAGTATCCCGTGCTGAAGGCCGTCGGCGTCGACGTCGCCGACTTCGGCGCCAAGGACCACCTCTACGTGGCGTTCATGACGTTCGCGCTCTGGTTCATCACGTTCGCGATCCTGCTCACCACCGGCGCCTCCCTCTAACATGGCCGACGACAGCATCGCGGTCGTCGACCTCGACCGGTGTCAACCCGACCGCTGTAACTACGAGTGTGCGAACTTCTGTCCGCCCAACCGCACCGGCGAGGAGTGTATCGTCACGCTGGAGGAGCGCCACGACGACCCTGACCTCTACGACGGGGGCCCCGACCAGATCAGCATCTCCGAGGAACTCTGCCTCGGCGAGACCTGTGGCATCTGCGTCGAAAAGTGTCCCTTCGACGCCATCGAGATCATCAACCTCCCCTCGGAGTTGAACGAGGACCCCATCCACCGCTACGGCGAGAACGCCTTCTCGCTGTACGGCCTCCCGATCCCCGACTCGGGGACGGTCACCGGGCTCCTGGGTCCGAACGGCATCGGGAAGTCCACCGCCGTCCACGCCCTCGCCGGTGAGATGATCCCCAACCTCGGACGGTACAATGTCGACCCCGAGTGGGAGACGGTACTCGATCGCTACCGCGGCAGCGCGCTCCAGAACTACCTCGAACGCCTGATTGGCGACGAAGTCAGCGTCGCGCGAAAGCCCCAGTACGTCGACCGCATCCCCGACCAGTTCGACGGGAAGACCCGCGAACTCCTCGCGGGAACCGACGAACGGGGCATCGTCGACGACCTAGTCGACCGCCTGTCGATCCGTCCGGTGATGGACCAGGCCATCGACACGCTGTCCGGCGGCGAACTCCAGCGTGTCGCGCTCGCGGCGACGCTCGCCCGCGACGCCGATTTCTACTTTCTCGACGAGATCACGCCCTACCTCGACATCGGTCAGCGTGTCACGGCGGCCCGCCTCGTTCGCGAACTCGCCGACGATGAGGACCGCTCGATGCTCGTGGTCGAACACGACCTCGCCGTCCTCGACTTGTTGGCCGACCGCCTCCACGTCGCGTACGGCGAACCCGGCGCGTACGGCGTCATCACCGACCCCAAGTCGGTTCGCAACGGCATCAACGAGTACCTCCGGGGCTATCTCGACAACGAGAACATGCGCATCCGCCCCGACGAGATCACCTTCGAGGAGCACGCACCCCGCCAGTCGACCTCCGGGTCGCCGCTGATCGAGTATCCCGAACTGACGAAGTCCTACGGCGAGGGCGAGTTCTCGCTGTCCGTCGAGGCCGGGACCATCTACCGGAGCGAAGTGCTCGGGGTCGTCGGCCCCAACGGCATCGGGAAGTCGACGCTCGCGAAACTGTTCGCGGGGTCGCTCGATCCCGACGCCGGCGACCTCGACTTCCGCCTCCAGATCGCGTACAAACCGCAGTACGTCGAGGTGGACCAGCCGATGCGCGTCGACACGTTCCTCTCGTCGATCACCGACGACTTCGGCACCTCCTTCTGGAACACGGAGATCGCCAAACCCCTGCAACTGGAGCGGATCATGGAACAGCAGTTGACGGACCTCTCGGGCGGGGAGCGCCAGCGGGTCGCCATCGCCGCCTGCCTCTCGAAGGACGCCGACCTCTACGTCCTCGACGAGCCATCGGCCCACCTCGACGTCGAGCAGCGGGTGCAGGCCACCACGGCCATCCGCCGCTACGCCGAGAACCACGACGCCACGGCGATGGTCATCGACCACGACATCTACATGATCGACCTGCTGGCCGACCGCCTGATGGTGTTCGACGGCGAACCGGCGAAGCGCGGCCACGCTTCGACGCCCCAGGACATGCGCTCGGGGATGAACGACTTCCTCGCCGATCTCGATATCACGTTCCGCCGTGACGAACGGACGGGCCGTCCCCGCATCAACAAGCCCGACAGTCAACTCGACCGGAAACAGAAGCGCCAGGGCGAGTACTACTACGCGCCCTGACTCGACGGCCGGGGACCGAGGCCTGCGCCCCAGGTGTCTTCCCGATTGCCGTCTCGGGCCGTCGCCTCCCCCGAACGCCCGACGCGACCGAGGTCCGCCGGACGAACGGACACCCCCGACTGGATCGCTCCACCGGACGCCTCGAACCGCTTCGCGCCCGTTCCGGACGAGAGACGAGAGTGTGACCGTCGACAGCACGCGTGCGACGAGGGACCGTCTCCGGCGGGGACTAGTTCCGAATCGAAAGTCGACTCGTCGTTTCCACACACTGAGAAAGGGTGTGTGATTTAATGTCAGAACATCTACCACACTCGCACATGAACTTCGACGAGTTCACAGGCGAGGTACAGCATCGGCTCGAACTCCCCGGAACGGGGGAGGCGGTGCGGGCGACCCGGGCGACGCTACTGACGTTGGGCCAGCGGCTTCCGGAAGGGAACGCCGAGGACCTCGCCGCGTCGCTCCCGATGGAGGTGAAGTGGTATCTGACCGGGGCGGTCCACGACCACGGTCAGCGATTCGACTGGCAGGAGTTCGTCGACCGGGTCAGCGGGATCGAGGGAAGCGATCCGGCCGACGCGGCCTACCACGCCCGGGTCGTCGTCGACCTCGTCCACACGCTGGTTCCGGCGTCCGACTTTCGACAACTCCGTGACGCGCTCCCCGAGAGCGAGGACGACGGGGACTGGCGCAACCTCTTCGAAGTCGTCGACGCCGGTGGCTGGGGCGACACCGAGGAATCGCAGACGGGCGGCAGTCAACAGTCGGACGCGGCGGAGTAGCACGGTCCACGGCACGCCCGACGGTCGCTCCCGGAGGCCCGGGGACGAACGGACCGATCGGGTGGGATGACGGAGTGGACTAACGTGCCTGCCTGGAAAGCAGGTGGCCGAGAGGCCTCGTGGGTTCGAATCCCACTCCCACCGCCTGCCACCGACGCCACGCGATCCCCAAAGCGTTACGGCCCTCGCCCGCGGCCATCCGCCATGACCGAGGCCGCAGACCTCCTCTTGACGAACGCGGAGGTCCACACGCTGACTCGTCCCGACGAGACGGCCGAGGCGGTCGCCGTCCGCGACGGCCGGATCGTCCGCGTCGGCGACGCCTACGAACTCGACTTTCTGGCCGGCGTCGACACCCGGACCATCGACCTCGACGGTCGCGTCCTCCTCCCCGGCTTCGTCGACGCCCACACCCACCTCGACACGGTGGGCCGAAAACGCGTCCACGCGGACCTCTCGACGACCAAGAGCCGCGCCGCCGCAGTCGGCGCGCTCCGCGACCGGGCCGCAGCCGTCGACGACGATGACCCCGTCCTCGGCTTCGGTTACGACGAGTCCGCCTGGGACGAGCGGGGCTATCTCACCCGGTCCGACCTGGACGCCGTCGACGCCGCCGGTCCCGTGGTCGCCGTCCGTGAGGACCTCCACGTCGCCTCACTCGATTCGACCGCGCTGGCGCGGTTCGGCGACGACCTGCCCGACGATGGCGTCCACCTGGAGGCCGGCGAGCCGACGGGCGTCGTCGTCGAGCGGGCGGCGGAGGCGGTCCTCGACGCCCTCGCGCCCGACGAGTCGGAGACGGAGCGACTTCTCCGGGCCGCCCAGACGTACGCGAACGAGCGGGGTGTCACGACCGTCCACGACATGGTTCGGCGCTCGTCGGCGCCCCGGGTCTATCGCGATCTCGACCGCGACGGCGAGTTGACCCTCCGCGTTCGCCTCAACTACTGGGCGGACCATCTCGACGCCCTCGTCGAGACGGGGCTGCGGACGAACCACGGCGACGGGCGGGTCCGGATCGGGGCGATCAAGACGTTCACCGACGGGAGCATCGGCGGCCGGACGGCACGACTCTCCGCACCCTACGCCGACGCCCCGGACGAGCGCGGCGAGTGGACGGTGGCGCCGGCGGCGTTTCGCGACCTGCTCGACCGCGCCGAGGCTGCCGGCTTCCAGGTCGCCGCCCACGCCATCGGAGACGAGGCGGTCGACGACGTCGTCGACGCGTTCGCCGGCGCCGACCGGGGGGTCCGCCACCGGATCGAACACGCGGAACTCGCGAGCGACGAGGCCATCGATCGGATGGCCGACGCGGGACTCGTCGCCTCGATCCAGCCCAATTTCCACCGCTGGGCCGGCGAAGAGGGGCTGTACGCCGACCGTCTGGGCGACCGACGAACGGAGACGAACCGACTCCGCCGACTGGCCGACGCGGGTGTCATCCTCGCCTTCGGCAGCGACTGTATGCCGCTCGATCCGCTCGCCGGCGTCGCTCACGCCGTCGACGCGCCGACCGATCCCCAGCGCCTCGGCGTGACCGAGGCGCTGCGGGCGTACACGCTCGGCGGCGCCTACGCCGGCTTCGACGAGGACCGACTCGGCACGGTCGAGACCGGCAAACGCGCCGACTTCGTCGTGCTGGAGGCGTCGCCGTGGGACACCGACGACATCGGCGCCATCGACGCGGCGCTGACCGTCGTCGACGGCGAGGTGGTGTACGACGGACGATAACCCCTAAGTCCGCGCCCTGCGGAGTCGGCCTATGCCAACCTTCTTCGACCGTCTCGCCGAGCGGATCGACCGCGTCGACAGCGTCGTCTCGATCGGCCTCGACGCCGACCCCGACCGAATCCCCGACTTTCTCGCCGATTGCGACCTGCCGCGGTGGGCGTTCAACCGCCGGATCATCGACGCCACCCACGAACACGCGGCCTGCTACAAACCCAACGCCGCCTTTTACGAGGACGCCGACGGCTGGCGGGCGCTCCGCGAAACCGTCGCCTACGCCCACGGGAAGGACGTGCCCGTCCTGTTGGACGCCAAGCGCGCCGACATCGGCAACACAGCCCGGCGGTACGCGGACCTCCTGGACGGCGCCGACGCCATCACCGTCAACCCCTACATGGGCCGGGACTCGCTCGATCCCTTCCTCTCCCGCGAGGACGCGGGCGTGTTCGTCCTCTGTCGCACCTCCAACCCCGGTGGTGCGGACCTGCAGGACCTCGAACTCGCCTCGGGCGAGCCGCTCTACCGACGCGTGGCGGCGCTCGCGGACCTGTGGAACGAACACGGGAACGTGGGACTGGTCGTCGGCGCGACGGCGCCAGCGGAACTGGAGGGGCTGCGGGCCGAGGTTCCCGACATCCCCTTTCTCGTCCCCGGCGTGGGCGCACAGGGTGGGGACGCCGAGGCCGCCGTGGAGTACGGCCTCGCGGCCGGCGTCGGTCTGGTCAACTCCTCGCGGGGGATCATCTTCGCCGGCGAGGACGCCCCCGAGCGCACCCGGACGGGGACCGGAGAGACCGACGGGGCGGCGTACTTCGACGCGGCGGGCGAGGCGGCGAAGCAACTGAAGCGACGTCTCAACCAGTACCGATAGCCGCCCGTTACCGCGCCCGCGCGGCACAGTCTACGCACAATCCGGTCTCGCGGTCGTAGTGGGTCGTACAGACGTTCGCGCCACAGCCCTCGCAGGTGTGGCCGGCCGTCGCCGCCTCGCACACCTGACAGACTGTCGCCATGCTCATGCCGGCCCTACGGCGCCGCCGGGCTTCAGCGTGTGGGTACAACCGGCAGTCGGTCGAGCGCCGCCGCCTCTCGGCGGGTGCCAACGATTCGTTCGGGCGATCCGCCCCCGTCGCCGGATCGGGCGCCCGAGGACCGAAACGGGCGAGACGCTTACAACGGTGGGTCCCCACGTGTGTGCGTGGACAGGGATCGACTCCTGCTCGGCCTGGCGGCGGTGTTCGCCGGCGTCACGGTGGTACTGACGGTGTCAGCCCTCGCCTACCAGCCGTTCCTCCTGTTTCTGTCCCTCCCCTTCGCTGCGACCACCTACCTCATGTGGTCGCACGCGACGGGACGACTGGCGGAACGCACCCGCCGCCGGGCACGGCGTGCGTCGACCGGCGAGAGGCGGAGCGGTCCGGGCGCCCCCGGCGGCTTCGGCGCGACGGCGCGCGGGACGGCGGGTCCCGGTTCCGGTTCCGGCCCCGGCCCCGGCCCCGGCCCCGGCGGCCGACGCGCCGGCGTGGGAGCCCCCCGCGACACCGGCCAGACCCGTCGCGAGGCCTACGAGACGCTCGGTCTCGACCCGGACGCGGACGACGACGCGGTGCGGCGGGCCTACCGGGCGAAAGTCAAGGAGGTCCACCCCGACACCGAAGACGGCGACGAGGATGCGTTCAAGCGAGTGAACCGCGCCTACGAGACGCTCACGGACTGATCGCTCCTGTGGCAACTATACCCACACTACGGAAAGCGTTTTGCCGAGCCACGGACTATCACGCCCCATGACCGCCGATCGGGCCGTCCTGAAACAGGCCCTGGAACGCGGCGAGGAGGAGGGCGGCCCAATCGAGTTCAAGGAGCGTCTCTCTCGGGACGTCCACCTCGTGGACGGTCGGATGGAGAGCCTGGCGGCACAGTTGCGCCACCGCGTGCTGTCGGGCGACGGCGAGGCGACGTACGTCGTCGGCGTCACGGACGACGGCCACGTCGCCGGCATCGAACCGTCGGCGTTCTCGGAGTCGATGGACGTCCTCTCGCTGCTGGCGGAGGAGGCGGGCGCCCACATCGAGGACGTGGAAACCTGGGGCGTGGGTCGCGACGACGAGGACGGCCTCGTCGGCGTCGCCACGGTCCGGGAGGGTGCCATCCTCGACACCGACGACAGCCACATCGTCGTCGGGACCGCGGGTCACGTCGACCACGGGAAGAGCACGCTCGTCGGCACGCTCGTCACCGGACAGGCCGACGACGGACAGGGTAACACGCGCTCGTATCTCGACGTCCAGCCCCACGAGGTGGAGCGCGGCCTCTCGGCGGACCTCTCCTATGCGGTGTACGGCTTCGACGAGTCGGGGCCGGTACGGATGGACAACCCCCATCGGAAGTCGGACCGCGCCCGCGTCGTCGAGGAGTCCGAACGGCTGGTCTCCTTCGTCGATACCGTGGGCCACGAACCGTGGCTCCGGACCACGATCCGGGGATTGGTGGGGCAGAAACTCGACTACGGCCTCCTGACCGTCGCCGCGGACGACGGTCCAACCAAGACCACCCGCGAACACCTCGGCATCCTGCTCGCGACGGAACTGCCGACGATGGTGGTCATCACGAAGACGGATCTGGTGAGCGAGGAGCGGGTCGAGGCGGTCGAGCGGGCCGTCGAGCGCCTCCTCCGGGACGTCGAGGAGACGCCGCTTCTGATCGAGCGCCACGGCGTGAGCGCCGCCGCCGAGGAGATCGGTGACGTCGTGCCCGTTCTCCGAACCAGCGCCGTCTCGGGGACGGGCCTCGACGCCCTCGACGACCTGTTCGAGCGCCTGCCAAAGACCAACGGCGGCGACGGCGACTTCCGGATGTACATCGACCGGACGTACGCCGTGACCGGCGTCGGCGCCGTCGCCTCCGGCACGGTCAACTCGGGGACCGTCGAGGCGGGCGACGAACTCCTGTTGGGCCCGATGCCGGACGGCGATTTCCGGCAGGTAGAGGTGCGCTCCATCGAGATGCATTACCACCGGGTCGACCGCGCCGAGGCCGGCCGTATCGTCGGCATCGCGCTCAAGGGCGTCGCCGAGACCGACGTCGAGCGCGGGATGGTACTCCTGCCGGCCGACGCCGATCCCACGCCAGTCCGCAAGTTCGAGGCCGAGGTGGTCGTCCTCAACCACCCCACCCGGATCGGGACGGGCTACGAACCCGTCGTCCACCTGGAGACGATCAGCGAGGCGGCCGTCTTCCGTCCCGAGGGCGGCCACCTCCTCCCCGGCGACCGTGGCACGGCGACGGTCGAGTTCAAGTTCCGTCCCTATCTGATCGAGGAGGGTCAGCGGTTCGTCTTTCGCGAGGGGCGAAGCAAGGGCGTCGGCACCGTCACCCGTATCGACGAGTAGGCGACGTGGCGGTGCCGCTCGACCACCACGCCGTCGCCGCGGGCGGCGTGTCGCGCGCTACGCGTCTCCCGGCTCCGGCACCGGGACCGGCTCCCCCGTGTCGATGGCTTCGAGAACGGCGTTGGCCACCTGGAGCGACCGAAGGCCGTCCCGCCAGGTGACGAGCGGCGAGTCGCCGGACCTGACACAGTCGACGAAGTGGGCCGTCTCCCGGGTGAGGTTCGTCGTCAGCGTTCCGCGGAGTTCCGAGGTGTCGACGTAGTCGTAGCCCTCGTCGGTCCCGACGGCGACGTCGTCGTTTTCGAGTTCGAGACGGGCGTAGCCGTCGGTGCCGGTGAGCCGAATCTCCTCGGTGATCGCCGCGGGGTAGCCGTCGGGGCGCGCCCACCCCGTTTCGAGCGTGCCGACCGCGCCGTTCGCGAACTGCAGTGTCGCCGTCACCACGGCGGGTGTCGACAGGTCGCCCAGCCCTCGGCTGGCGATGGCCGACACCTCCGTCACCTCGGAGTCGAGGTACCACCGCATCATGTCGATGTCGTGGACCGACAGGTAGTAGAGCGGGTTGGTCCACTCCGCGACCGCCTCGTAACTCTCGGCCGACGCGATCCGTGCCGCCTGAATCCCGAGGAACTCCCCGAAATCGCCGTCGTCGATCCGCGATTTCAGATTCGCGTACCGTGGGTCGAACCGGCAGACGTAGCCGACCAGCAGGTCGGCCTCCGACGCCTCGACCGCCTCGCCGATCGCCTCGGCGTCCGCGACGGTGTCCGCGATCGGTTTCTCCAGCAGGACGTCCACGTCGCGGTCGAGCACGGTTCGGGTGGGATCGAGGTGAGCCGATTCCGGCGTCGCCACGGTGACGAGGTCGAGGTCGATGGCATCGAGCGCCTCGGGGACCGACCCGAACGACGCCGCGTGGAACCGCTCCGCCACCTCACGGGCGCGGTCCTCGTCCAGGTCGACAACGGCGGCCAGATCGACCCCCGGATGTTCGTCGTAGCTTCTGGCGTGTTGTGTTCCGATCAATCCGCTACCGATCACGCCGGCCTGCAGTTTGTCGTTCGTCATATGGACGCTTGCAGGGAGTGGGTGATAAGTATATGGCCGCACTAACACGGGTCGGACTGACGCCGTTCGCACGACCCGTCGGCCGCCGCCGACCACCCGCCGTCACCGGGTCGTGGCGTCGGGGCGGCCACGGCGCGTTGCCGGCGAGCGCCGAAACGGCGCTGTCGGTGGATATTGCTCGTCTCGAAGCAATCTCACCGCAAATTTTTACATCTCGGGGGAGTTCTCTGGAAACAGATGAATTCAGCAAACGGGTCGATGTTGTCGATCGACGTGAGTGCGAAAACGACACGTGAGGAGGGCATCGACGACGAACTTGCATCTTTCATCGGTGGGCGTGGCGTCGCGACGCGACTCGCACACGAGCGAATCCCCTTCGACGCGGATCCGTTCGGGAGCGAGAACGCGGTGTACTTCTCGACAGGGCCGCTGCAGATGTCGCAGATGAGTTTCACGGGCCGGATGAACATGACCGGGCTCTCGCCGCTGACCGACGGGTTGCTGTCGACGAACGCCGGCGGCTATCTCTCCCGGAACTTCGTCGACACGGGGCACGCAGTCGTCGAGATCACGGGCGAAAGCGACGACCTCGTCGGCCTCCACGTCACCGACGACGGCGTGACCGTCGAAGCGGTGCCTCACCTCAGGGAAGCCACCGTTCCGGACGTCATGTCACACGTGACCGCCGAACACGGACTCGAAAGCGAACACGTGGCCGCCATCGGGCCGGCCGGCGAAAACCGGGTCCGGTTCGCCAGCGTGATGACCTACGATCACCGGGCATTCGGTCGTGGCGGTCTCGGCGCCGTCCTCGGGTCGAAGAACGTGAAGTTCCTCACGTTCCAGGGCGAGTCGCCACCGCAGGTGTCCCTCCCCGACGACGTCCAGTCGACGATCCACCGGGAGGCGGCCACGGCCGACGACATGATGAAGCGCCAGGGCACGACGGCGGGGACGGAGTTCATCAACGACGACTTCTCGTTGCCGACGAGATACTTCTCCGAACAGTCCTTCGAGGACGTCGAGGATATCGGTGGCGACGCCGTCGAGGCAAAGAAGACCAACAAGGCGGCCTGTTCGGTCTGTGCGTTCGCGTGCAAACTCCCGACGAAGGACGAGGAGACGGGGTTGGAAACCGAGGGTCCGGAGTTCGAGACGATCTTCTCGTTCGGGAGCAACGCCGGCGTCGGCGACCTCGTGTCGATCATGCGTTCGAACGAGCGCTGTGACACTCTCGGGATGGACACGATCAGCGCCGGCAACGTCGTCTCGGCGTATCTCGCGGCCAACGACGAGTTCGGGAATACGGACCTCGTCGACGAACTGGTGCGAAAGATCGCCTACCGCGAGGGGATCGGCGATACGCTCGCCGAAGGAGTCGATCGGTGCCACGAGGCGTTGGGTGTGGAAAACTGGTCGATCAAGGGACTGGAACTGGCCGCCCACGACGGCCGCGTTCTCTACGGACAGGCGCTCAGCTACGCCACGGCGAACCGCGGTGGTGACCACATGTACTCGGCGACGATGCTCTCGAACGAGTACGGCGGGGACCTGGACGCCGAGACGCTCGACGGGAAACCCGAGTTCCTGATCACCGACGAGAACCGCGCCGCCGTTCGCGACAGTGCCGTCCTCTGTGATTTCGGCGGCGGCTACGTGAGCGAGGACGCCCACGGCCAACTGCTCGATGCGTCGTACGACGAGTTACTGGCGGTCGGTGGCCGCATCGTCGAACTCGAACGGCATTTCAATAACAAGCGGGGGATGGACCGGGCCGACGACCGGCTCCCGTACGAGATTCCCGGGTTCGAGGACGCACTCGACGAGTATTACGACCGACGGGGATGGACCCGGGACGGGACCGTCCCCGACGAACGGGTCGCCGAGTACGCCGTCGTCGGCTGAGCAGCGCACGGATCCCGCGTCGCGGACGGCGGCGCCGCAGTACTCCTCGTCTGTCGACCACACGCCACCGTCGGCGGGCCGTCCGTCGCGTTCGGTCCCACTCCGTCGGGGCGGGACCGCCCCGAATCCGGAAACTACTGCCGGATGTGTGGCTAGACCGTGCAACTCTCCTCCAAAACGCTGGACGAAGTCCCAGAAGAGCTTTGTAAAACCAGTCGATCGATGGCTGTATGCGAATCGAACAGCTCGGTTCCGGTGAGCCGGCCGTCGCGGTCGTCGCGGCGGTTCACGGCGACGAACCCTGTGGGGTACGCGCCATCGAGCGACTCTTGGACGACGATCCGGACGTCGAACGGCCGGTGAAGTTCGTCGTCGCGAACGAGCGGGCGCTCGATCGGGGCGTTCGGTACGTCGACGTCGACATGAACCGCTCGTACCCCGGCGACGAGACCAGCGACCGACACGAAGAGCGCCTCGCGAGTGATCTCCGGGCGGAACTGGCCGGCACGACGGCGCTTTCGATTCACTCCACACGGTCGTACGCGGACCCGTTCGGTGCGACAGCCGGGCTCACCGACGCGGACCGGCGGGTGTTCGAGCGATTGGGGCTGGAGTACGCCGTCGACGTCGGCGGCGTTTCCGACCGGCACCTGGCACAGCTACCGAACTACGTCGAGATAGAAGCCGGACTCCAGGGCACGGACGCCGCGGCGAGGAACGCCTACGACCTGACGAGACGCTTTCTGCGGGCGACCGGCGTGGTACCGGGTACCCCCGAGCGACGGGACACGTCCTACGTGACGATCTACGAAACCGTCCCGAAGCGGGCCGACGCGACCTACTCGATCACCGCACGGAACTTTCGGGCGGTCGAACCGGACGAGGAGTTCGCACGGCGTGACGGCACACCGATCCGTGCGACGGAGGCGTTCGTGCCCGTACTCATGTCGAGCACCGGCTACGAGGACATCCTCGGGTTCAAATCGGCCGTCGTCGACTGATCGACCGGTCGATGGTTGCTGCCTGAACGGCACTCGACGACCCCGTTCGAGGCCGCCGATCCCGAATTCGGTGGCGCTCCGCCGGTCGACGCCCCGAGTTCCGGATCACTCGAACCTGGCCGCGCCCGATCACCCTGCCGGACGATCACTTCCAAAGGCCCACTCTAATCGGGGAAACATTCTCTGTGCCTCGTCCTTTCTCCGTTCTCGTGGTGAAGACTTATTTGGTTTGTCGGAAATGGTGGCCGTATGGACGGTTCCGAAGCGGTAGACTTGGACTCGGCCGACGACGACACGATTCTCCTCGAATACGTCGATTTGAACGGCATCTCCCGAGGAATGTTTATTCCCGAGGACTCCTGGGATCGGGCCGTTGAGGACGGTGTCGGCTTCGGGTCTATCATTCTCGACTGGTACGAGAGCCACAACAGTCGCGGCATCACGGAGGCGTCGAACCTCGGCCCCAGCGAGGGGGAAATACAGGCGGTCGCCGACCCGGATTCGCTGGTCCCCGTCCCCTGGGTGGACAGCGACATCAAAAAAGCCAACTGCGACCTGCTTCACAACGGCGACCCGACCTCGATGTGTAGTCGATCGGTGCTCGGGAACGTTCTCGATCTGTACCACGACATGGACTTCACCACGTCGGTCGGAACGGAACTCGAATACAACGTCTTCACCGAACTCGACGCCGAGGAGCTGGAGCGCGGCGAAGCGTACCTGCGGGAGGTCGCCGCGACCAAGGGGAGTCCCTACGCGACACGGCCCATCGTCGATCACAGCGCGTACGTGACCGAACTCGCGACGACCATGCGAAAGATGGGTGGTTCCCTCGAAGGGATCCACAAGGAGAGCACGCTCGGGCATTACGAGGCGATACTCGAACATTCCTCCGCCCTCCAGCAGGCCGACACGATCATGTCGTTCCGCATGGCGGCACGGGGTGTGGGCCGGCAACACGATCACATTCCCACGTTCATGCCCCGGCCGATGAGCGAGTTCGAGGGAAACAGTCAGCACTACCACTTCAGCCTGTGGCGCGACTCCCAGAACGCCTTCAACGATCCGTCGGCCGAACGTGGCCTCTCGGACACCGGCCGTCAGTTCGTCGGCGGGATCCTGGAGCACGCCCGCGGACTCACCGCGCTCTGCTCGTCGACGGTCAACTCGTACAAGCGGCTCCAGCCGGGGCTGTGGGCACCGATCGACATCAGCTACGGCTACGACAACAAGACCTGCCCGGTGCGTATCCCACACGGACGGGGCGACGCCACCCGGGTCGAAGTGCGGATTCCCGACAGTTACGCGAACCCGTATCTCGCGATGGCGGGCATCCTCGCGGCCGGATTCGACGGGATCCGTCGCGAGATCGATCCGGGTGAACCGGTCACGTCGGACATCTTCGAGGAGGGTGCCGATCCGGAGAACTCGCTCCCGACGTCACTCGACGAGGCGCTGACCGCACTCCAGGCCGACGATTTCCTCCGGGAGACGTTGGGGGAGGAGGGGATCGCGCAGTACGTCGCGCTCAAGCGAAACGAGAGCGAACGGTACCGGCAGGCCATCACCGACTGGGAAGTCCGGGAGTACGTGGACCAGATCTGAGCGACCGGACGACCGCGATCGATCGGTCGGAACAGTCGAAGAGGTGGGTGTCGGAGCTACTCCTCGCTGGACTCGCCGATTCCGGAGAATCTGAGGAAGAGCGACGAGCCGAACACGAGCCCGAGCGAGACGATCGCGACGATCGACGACAGCGCGAAGAGCGACGCGTTGAGTCCGAACTTCATCTGCGCGAACGTGACCGTCGGGATGGTGGACGACGAACCGATGGTAAAGAAGGTGAGGTTGTAGTCGTTGAACGCGATGATGGTCGGGATGAGGAACGCGCCGAGGAGCGCCCCCCAGATCAACGGTAGCGTGACCTCCTTGAACCGCTGGATGTCCGTCGCACCGTAGACCTTCGCGGCCCTGTCGAGTTCGACGGGATACTGGTTCAGCTGTGCCATCATGATCAGGAAGGCAAAGGCGGTGCCCCGGAGCGACTGCGTGAGCATCGCCAGCGTGACGCTGCCGGACAGCCCCGAGAGTTGGTCGTGTACCAGTGCGGACCCGATGCCGGTAATGAGCGTCGGCACGACCAGCGGCAGGACGAACAGCGTCGCGACGGCGTACCGGAACCGGAAGTCGTACCGAGTGACGCCCCACGCACTGGCCGCCCCGACGGCCATCGAGATGAAGCCGCTACCGAACCCGATCTGGAGGCTGTTCCAGAGCGGTTCGTTGTACTGGCCGGTGAACACCTCGAGGTAGTTCTGCGTCGTGAAATGATAGGGGAACAGCGAGTACGGGTCCACGTTGAACGAGACGAGGATCAGCAGGAAGATCGGCACGTACATGAACACCAGCATTCCAACGAGGAGCGCCTTGTGGATCCGGTAGTTCCGCACCAGGGCCTGAATCATTCGGACTCACCCATCGCTAGCGTTGGCAGACTCCGGAAGGTGTAGCCGACCACGGCGGTGACGAACAGAAACGAGATGACGATCAGGATCGTTCCCAGGGCCGCGCCGGTGGGCCACGCGCCCCCGGCGCCGAACAGTTCCTTGACGGAGTTGCCGATGAGGCTCCCCGAGGCACCGCCGATGAATCGACTGGGGAGGTGGCTGACGAGCGTCGACACGAACACGAGGATCGATCCCATCGCGACACCCGGCAGGCTCAGCGGCCACGTCACCTCCCTGAACGCGACGGCGGGACTCGCCCCGGCATCGATCGCCGCATCGAGCAGCGTGTGATCGACCAGCTCCAGCGAGAGAAAGATCGAGAGCATCATAAACGGAAACCAGAGGTAAATCTCACCGAGGAACACCTGAAACAGCCCGTACTCGAGCAGGCCGAACGTCGGGATGCCGACGGCTCCCAGCAGCTGACTGGCCAACCCGTTGGCGCCGATCAGCGCCTGATGGGCCGACTCTCGGAGCATCGCGCCCACGAAAAACGGCGCCGCAAACAGGAGCAAGACGGGCAGTTGTTGCTCGTCCATCCCCCGGGAGATGTAGTACGCGATCGGATAGCCGAGGATGAGACTGGCGGCCGTCACCGACACTGCCATCGCCACCGATCGGAACAACAGCACGTGATACGACGACGAGGTGAGGAGATAGACGTAGTTCTCCACGGTCCACACGGCGACCAGCTGGTACTGCTGGGTCGTCCAGAGACTGATGACGAACATCATCCCCAGCGCCGAGCCGAAAAACGCGAGCAGATACAGGCTCGGTAGGCCGACGAGGATGGACTTCCACGAGCCCATGCGATCCTTGACTGCCTCCAGTCGGACGGTCCGTGTTCGATTGCTCATTCTCCCTCCGGGAAGACGTGTGCATTCTCCGGGTCCCAGGTGAGTTCGACGGTATCCCCGATCGCCAGATCCGGTCCCTGCTGTCGGGTTACGCTCACGACGATGTCGTCGTCGTCGTCGAGCGTGATCCCCTCCGGATCGATCAGATATTCGATCAGCTTGCCGGTGAAGAAGACGTCACTGACCGAGCCCTCGATCGACCGCGAGGCGTCCGTCGCCGTGGTCGCGAGCTGGAGGTTCTCCGATTTGATACAGAAGACCCCCTCGTCGGCGGCTTCGAGCGACGCACCAGAGCGGCCGCGTAGCGTCACCTCCCCGCTTTTGAGCGTCGCCTGGCCGTCCTCGACCGTGTCCACGACGCCCGGGATGGTGTTCACCTCCCCGAGGAACGTGGCCACGAACTTGGACGCCGGTTCGTTGTACAGCTCCATCGGCTCCCCGACCTGAACGATCTCGGACTCGTTCATCACGGCGACCCGATCGCTCATCGTGAGCGCCACCTCCTGGTCGTGTGTCACGTAGATGAACGTGACGTCCAGCCGACGCTGGTACTTCCGCAACTCGACTTCCAGCGTGTCACGCAGGTTCCGGTCGAGGCTCGCGAGCGGTTCGTCGAGGAGCAACACGTCCGGTTCGTAGATCAGGCCCCTCGCGAGCGAGACGCGCTGTTTCTCCCCGCCGGAGAGTTTGTCGGGATACCGGTCGTAGTATCCCCCCAGATCGACGAACTCCAGCAGCTCCTGACAGCGTTCCTTCCGCTCGTCCTTCGGGACGTCCCGCATCTTGAGCGGGAATTCGACGTTCTCGCCGACCGTCTTGTGTGGGAACAGCTGGAAGTTCTGGAAGATCAGTGCGGTCGATCGCTCGTTCGGTGGGACGTCCGTGATGTCCGTCCCGTCCAGAAGCATCCGTCCCTCGGTCGGCGTTTCGAGGCCCGCGATCATCCGCAGCAGCGTCGATTTGCCGCTGCCCGACGGCCCGACGAGGGTGAAGAACTCGCCGTTGTTGAGCGTGAGTTCCGGCGCGTCGACGGCACATAGATCGCCGAAATACTTCTTGAGATCCTCGATCCGGAGGAGCACGTTCGAGTCGGACTGTGTCGGGTCCCGTGTCTCGCTCTCGCGTTCCGTTGTATCGCGTTCGGTGTCTTGGTCTTGCATCATATATTACCGGAAACGTCCGACAGCTAGCTCCGCTCAGGCGGACTGGACCTGGGTCCAGTACTCTTGCCACGTCGACGGGCACTGCGGAACGCCGAACTGAGTGAGTTTGCTGAACTGGTCGGTGCGGTCCTGGAAGAAGATGCGTGCTTCCCGGTCGGTCAACCGGTCGCGGATGTCCGCTGCCGGGGCGCCACCGACGTTTCTCGCCATCATCTCCATGTAATTTTTCGTCAGCCGCTGGTCCATGAACGCGTAGACGGCGTTTTTCTTCGCCTCCGACTCGACGCCCGACGTCATCATCCACGCTTCGAGCCATCCCATCCCACCTTCCTCCGGTCGGAGGTTGTGTCGAATGTCGTTCCCCTGGAACGCCAGCCGGCGGAACGTGTCCGAGAACTCGGGGAACAGCCACAGCGAGCCGTTGTTGTACAGCCGGTCGAGGTTCCGGGAGTCGCTGTACCGCGTGATCAACCAGTCTTTCTGCTCGGTGAGCAGTTCGGCGATTTTCTGGAGTTGGTCCTCGGAACAGACGTCCCAGATGTTGCCCTTCGGATCGTTGTACCCGAGCGCCATCGCCGTGTTGGCGACGTTCATCGTCATTCTGGCGCTCGTGGCGATGTGACCCGAGTACTCCTCGTTGTACAGCGAACTCATGAAGCTATTGATGTCGTCCTCGGCGACCTCGTTCGGGTTGTACGAGATCCCGTAGCCACCCCAGGCGTTCGGCGGGCCGAGATACTCGCCGTCCTCGCTCACGTGCAGGTCCAGATTGTCGGGGTGGAACGCCGAGACGAGGTTGTCGAGGTTGCTCAGCCGCGACCGATCGACCGGCTGAATGAGCCCGTCCTGGTAATACTGCTTCGGCCACAGCGAGTCCGCCATCACGATGTCGAACTCCTCGGCGCCGCCGGAACGCAGTTGATTGTACGCCTCCGGGTTGCCGTCGAAGTACGCCGTTTGAAGCTGCACGTCGTACTCGTCGACGAAGGCCTGATTCAACTCCTCCGTGTCGTAGTACGGCCACATCAGAATGCGGAGGGTGTCCGCGAACTCGGCACCCCCGCTCGTTCCGACCGTCGTGCCACCACCGCCGTCGCCGTCGCCACCGCTCGTCGTCCCCTCGCTCCCCGATCCGCCGTCACCACTGGATCCGCCCCCACTACAGCCGGCCAGTCCGGAGACGACTGCAGCGGAACTTGCCGCCAACCAGTGGCGGCGGGTGATACCGTTCGTCGACGTGTCTTGCTCAGACATTACCGATTCCTTGCCGACTATCATATATAAAATCACCCCCGTCTATGCTAGATGGGCGAACTAGGGGTGTAGGGCGTAGACCCGAAAAAATAATCATATATTTCTTATCAAACGAAAAAAAGTGATTATATCGGGGCAGAAACGGGCACATGGTGGAATAACTGAATCACACGGCTCCCTCCGAACTATAATGGTTAACGTACCAAAATGTGGGGTCCTCACGGGGCTTCGTCGGGCGTTCGTCGCGGTCGGTGCGCGGAGCCGGTTTCTCCGTCGGGTGGGGTCGTTCTACACCCGCAGGGCGTCACCACGTGAACAGTTCGTTGTGTGCCGCACTCGCCGCGTTTATCATCGCCATCGCTCGGTCGTACGCCACCGGATACGACGCTCCCGTGACGCGGGTCGTCCGACCGCCGACCCGTTCGACCTCCTCGAGATCGTCGGCCCGGTAGGCGTGATTCGTCGCCGCCCACTCGATCTCGATGTCGACCGGTTCGGCGACCTGTGATTGGTCGAAATCGTCGGTGTCGGCTCGCTCGACCGCGGCCGTCGCCGCGCTGGTGATTCGCTCTCGTGCTTCGGGCAACGGCAGGCTGTGCGCGCTGAACCGGTCGATTCCCTCCTTTACGCTGACGGTCTCGACCTCCCCGGTACCGAACTCCCCCTCGGCCTCGGCCGCGGTCTTGTCGTCACCCGTGACCAGTCCGACCGGCGTCCCGTGGTGTTTCGGGAGCCCCGCGTTGATCCCCATCTCCCCGACTTCGCGGCCGTTGATCTCGATACGACTCAACATCTGCGGGAACATCGTGTGGTTCAGCACCGCGTGTGGCGTCCCGGCCATCGCGTGATAGCCGACGAAAAAGACGATGTCGTAACTCTCGTCGAACTCCTGCATCATCAGCCGTCGCTTGCTCGACCCCCGGATCAGTCGTGCGGCGTCGTGCAACTCCGCCGGGGGAATGTTCGTCATCGTCCAGTGGGAGTCGTTCACGACGACTTCCTCGGCGCCGGCCGCGAGCGCTCCCTCGACCGCGGCGTTCACGTCGCCGGCCATCAACTCTTGGCCACGAGCGTACGCCCGTTCGTCCTCGAGGATGTCCCGTGGGTCCGCGATTCCGGTCGTTCCCTCCATATCCGCCGAAATGAAGACGCGCATGGATACCGATGTGGCAGCGGTGGGGAAAAACGTTGTACAGACATAAGACGGGGGTCGCCCGGCGGCGTCGGTCACGCGGTGGCCGCGGCGGCTCCTGGCGGTCACGCTTCCTTCCCTCGATCCGGCGCACGCCCCAGATCCCGTCACTCCGGGCTCAACAGTTTCGCCTCCGCCTTGCGGAGGTGTTCCAACATCGTCGTCTTCGCCAAGTCGAACTGGCTCGCCAACTCCTGAACTGTCACCTCGCGCGGCCACGAGTAGTAGCCCTGTTCGCGAGCGAAATTGAACACCTCGCGCTGTCTCGTCGAGAGGAGGTCGTCCGTCTCGGCGAGCGAATTCCCCGTCTGTTTACTGGACGAGATCCGTGTGATCCGAATCTCTGCATCCATCCTCTCTCGGATCCGGTCGAAGCGATCCTGCAAACACGTTCTGTCCGCCCGCACGACGACGTTCCACGTTTCTCGGCCGTCCTTGATCACGTTCGGCTCGTCCTGGATGAACCCCTCCTCGGCGAGAATCGGATCGATGCTGTTGCCGGAGTCGTACTCGACGAATATCTCCTGTGTGTGGTTTCCGGACGGCAGCGGCCTGTTCATCGTCAGATCCGGATGGAGCCGCTGGACGTGGCTGGTAAGCCGGGAGTCCCGGGCCGCGCTGATCAGGTCCTCGACGTCGTCGGCCGACTCGCCGAACACGGTAAACCGGCCCTCTGCGGCGCCGTTCGGCTGTACGTACGCACCGTGACTGACGAGGTTCCCATCGGTGTTCTCCGTAACCTCGATCGTCCAGCAATCCTCGTGCCAGAGATCGAGTTGGAGTCTCAATAACTCTTTACCGGCCATCGAATGGTCGAACGGCGCCCAGACTAAAATAACTTGTTTTCAGACTCATATATGCTAGTTTGATTCTCATATTAGATTAATATTTGGACACTTCTGTCGTATATATGTACGAATGGATTGGTAACTACGAAAAGGATAGACATACAAATACTGTGATGGTCCCACCGTCGGTCCGTCACCCGATGACTGCCCCATGTCCCCGAGACATCGGGCCGTGTCGGGACCGGTGGCGGCGTGAACGATCACCGGGGTACAGCGGGCACGGCAGGTCACAAACGCTATACACCGTCCGAACGCTCGTGTGGACACATGACAGACAGCGACGGTCGGATCATGGCCAGCGACGCCGAGGCCCGTCCCTACGGCGGGACGTGTCCGGCGTGTAAACGGGAGTACCGGCGAGCGATCACGTTCACCGGTGACAGCGTGATTCGTGGCGACCTCTCCGGCGACGTCTGTATCACGCCCGACTATCTGTTCGCTCACTCCGACCTCACGGTCGCCGAACCCGACGACGACTTTCCGACCAAGGAAGTCGGCGCGATGGGCAATCGCCGCGAAGTGCCCGTCGAGAAGACCGAAGTGACGGGCGTCCGGGTCTTCGAAGGCCCCGACGACCCCGACGGCGACGGGATCGTCTTCCCCGACGCGGACGACGAGTCGGCGGCGTAGCCGTCCCCGTCATCGTCCGGCGTCGACCCACGGTAGCGGGTCGGGACCACGGTATCGTGCCGGTCGTGCCTCAGGGGGACCCAGCCACGGCAGAATCAAGCTCGATGTCCAACTCCTCGCCGCCCCGGACGGCGTCGTCGCGGAGCAGTAGGGACCGAGGAGTCGAGCCACGGCCTGACCGGCGTCGCCGCATCTACGTGATCGGCTCCGACGAGACCGTCCGATCGGAACCGGTCGCCGACCACCTCGCCGATCTCACGCACGGAACTCGATATTTCATTCGCAACGACTTCGAAGACCCCTCGGCGACCCCTGAGGGGTCGTGATTTCGTGGCGTGAGCCGTCCGTCCCCGGGGGCCCGTTCGGTCCTCCGACGCGGGTCGACCGTGTCCCACGAGGGGGCCGCCGGTCCCGAGGGATTTTCACGCTCCGGATCTACCTCCGGCTATGAGCGAACTCGACCCCGGGACGCTGCTGCCGAACGACCGCATGCGCCAGCAGGCCCTCGACGGCGAGGTGACGCAGATCCACCGCGGACAGCGGTACGCGGAGGCGGGCGACACGTTCGAGATCGAGGGGACGACCTTCGAGGTCGTCGCCGTCGACGATCGAACGCTCGGTGACATGACGGACGCCGACGCCCGCGCGGAGGGAGCGCGCGACCTCGACCACTACAAGCAGATTCTGGAACGCGCTCACGAGGACTTCGAGTGGGAAGACGACTCCGAGATCGTCCGCCATCGCTTCCAGCCGGCGGACTGAGAACGGGACGGCCGGCGCTCAACGGCTGGGGGAGGCTTCTTCGGCAGCCCCCGCCTCCGTCGCGTTTCGTTCGTCCTCGCAGGTGAACGTGTTGAGCCGTGTTTTCAGGCTCGCCGTCTGTTCGGTGAGACCGTCCAACTGCGCCCGGATGTCCGTGACCGTCGTCGCCCCCTCCTCGGCGCGGTCGGCGAGCGATTCGCTGCGCTCCGCGATCGCCCGCGAGCGATCGGCCAGACGCTGAATGGCGTCGACGACCTCCTCGGTCGTCCGAGCCCCGTCGTCGGTCGCGGCCGCGACCTCGTCGACCGACGCGTCGACGCCCTCGACGGTCTCGGTCAGCGCCGTGAACGCGTCGCTGGCCTCGTTCATCGTCGTCTTCCCCGTCTCGATCTGGGCCTTGGTCTGTTCCATCTCGGCTTGCACCCGATCGACGTCCTCGACGGTCTTGTCGATGGCATCCTCGATGGCGGCCGAGTGATCCCGGGTCTCGCTGGCGAGGGACTTGACCTCGTCGGCGACGACGGCAAATCCCGCCCCGTCGGTGGTGGCGTGTGCCGCCTCGATGTTGGCGTTCAGCGCGAGGATGTTCGTCTGTTCGGCGATCTCCTCGATGAGGTCGGTACTCTCGGCGACGTCGTCCATTCGACCGTCGAGCGACTCGACGAGCGATGCGAGTTCCTCGACGGTGCCCTCGACGTGTTCGATCGCCTCGATCGCTTCCGCCGCGGTCGCCGTCCCCGTCTCGGCGGCATCGGCGGCGTTGCTCGCCTCCGCGGAGACCTCGCTCGAGTTCGCTGCGATCTCCTCGATGGTCGCCGAGAGCGTGCTCAACTCGTCGGTAGTCGACTCGAGTTCCGCCGCCTGCTCGCGGAGCGACGTCGCAAACTCGTGTACGTCGCCCGCCAGTTCCTCCTGTGACGCTTCGAGTCTCTCCGTCTCGTCGTAGACCGACTTGGTCGTCCCCTCGACGGTCGTCGCGAACTCCCGCAGGTCACGAATGGTCGCGGAGAGTTCGCCCGTCATCGCTTCGAACGCCTCGCTGATCTCCGCGATGGCCTCGATGTCCGCCTCCGTCGGCGGCTCGGCGGTGAAGTCGCCGTCCGCGACCGCGTCCATCGCCGCGGCGACGTCGTCGGCCTGTTCCAGGAGCGTCCGGTTCAGCCGTTCGACCTCCTGCTGTCGGGCTTCGGCCTCCGCTTTCGCCTCCTCGATTTCGGCTTGCTTCTCTTGGAGGTCCTCGATCAACCCTTCGCTCTCCTCGACGTTCTCGATCTGTCGGGCCGTCTCCTCGCGGGAGCGCTCGATCGAGATCCAGTTCTGGATCAGCGCCGCCGAGAGCGCGAGGACGTACACCGCGTGCACGAACGCCCATCCCCACGGGTTCTGGATCGCCGCCGTATGGTTGTACACCGCCGCCGGATTCATCATGCCGAAGACGCCGTGCTGGATGGCCACGTAGAGGATCCCGACCAAGAAGGGAACCCAGTCCTCGTAGACGGCGACCACTGCCACCATCACGAAAAAGTGGAAATGTGCCTCGATGAAGCCACCGGAGAAGTAGACGACTTCGGCCGACGCCATCATCAATCCGACCGCGGCGAGCGCCGTCCGCACTCGCCGTCCGAGTCGGGACCACCGCGCCAGCAGGCCGATTCCGACGAGTAGACCGACGCCGAACAGGACGTACTCGAGGGGTTCGGCGGTGAACGTCGCACCGGTGACGTACGGCTCGGTGCCGGTGAACCGACCGAGTGCGAACAGGAAGGGGACGTGGGCGACAAGGAGTCGGACGATGTTTCGGTGTCGCGCTCGCCACGTCGCCTCCGGTATTTCCTCCCCGGTCGGGATGTATTCGAGGTACTCCCGACGGGTTCGTTGCCACAGCCCCGCCCCCACCGCGCTTGCCCCTGCCATATCCGTCTCTCCACACTGAGTGACATAGGAATTGTGTCGTCCGAATCAGCGCTGATAATCGGCGTGGCGGGGGAGCGGCCGGACGATCGATCGCGGTGAGTCGGCGGGGTCGACGCCCAGGCAGCGTGTCACTCGCGGACGGCGTACCAACGGGTTTTCGCGTCTGGGCCACCGAATGCTCCCATGACGGGCCCGATCCGAGTTCTCCACGTCGACGACGACCGAGACTTCGCCGATATGACGGCCACCTTTCTCGAACGTGAAGACGAGCGCCTGAGGGTCGAACCCGCGACGGACGCGGGCAGCGGCCTCGAACGACTCGCCAGCGACGAGTTCGACTGTGTCGTCTCCGACTACGAGATGCCCGGTCGAACCGGGGTCGAGTTCCTCGACGTCGTCCGGGAGACCCACCCGGAACTCCCGTTTATCCTCTTTACCGGCAGGGGGAGCGAGGCGGTCGCCAGCGAGGCCATCTCGGCCGGGGTCACCGACTACCTGCAGAAAGACACCGGGACCGAACAGTACCAACTGCTCGCCAAACGGATCGTCGACGCGGTCGAACATCGCTACGCCGAGACCAACTACCGGGAGATCTTCGAGAAGATCCCCGACGGCGTCGTCATTCAGGATCCGGCCGACGGGTCGTTCATCGACATGAACGCCCAGTATGCCCGGATGTTCGGCTACGATCGCGAGGAACTGCTTGATGCCGGGTTCGGGGCGATCCACGCCGGCGACCCCCCGTACACGCTGGAAAACGCCCGTCAGCGGATTCGGCGCGTCATCGATCAGGGGCCACGGACCTTCGAGTGGCCTGGCATCACGAAGGACGGCGAGCAGTTCTGGGCGGAGGTCCATCTCACCCCGACCCGCCTCCACGGGAACGAACGGATCCTCGCCGCCGTCCGCGACGTCAGCGAACGCAGGGAACGGAAGCGTCGGTTCGAAGCCATCCTCGACAACACCTACACGTTCATGGGGTTGCTAGACCCCAACGGGACCGTCCTCGAAGCGAACGCAACGGCGCTGAATTTCGGCGGACTGGATCGGTCCGCGATCGCCGGCAAGCCGCTGTGGGAGACCGCCTGGATCGGGTCGAACGCCGATGCCCGGGCTACCGTCCGGAACGGCGTCGAGTGTGCTCGGAACGGGGACCTGTTCCGCGACGAGATTACGATCCAGGGCTCCGATCGCGAGGCGGTGATCGACTTCTCGATCCGGCCGGTCACGGACGTCAGCGGCGAGGTGACGCTACTGGTGCCCGAGGGACGCGACATCACGGACCGCAAAGCACACCAGCGCCGACGGAACCGGATCATCGACCGGGTGACCGACGCCATCGTCGAGGTCGACGCTGACTGGAACGTTACGCTGGTCAACGAGCAGGCCACGGCCCTCTACGGGATGGACGAACGATCGCTCCTCGGCCGTGGGTTCTGGGACGTCTTCTCCGGGGCGCTCGGCACTCGGTTCGAGGCGGAGTACCGACGGGTCATGGAGGCCCGGGAGCCGAGGTCGTTCGTCGAGTACTACGGCGGCCTCGGCGGCTGGTTCGACGTCCAAGTGTACCCCAACGACGACGGTGGGCTCTCCTTTTATTTCCGCGACGTCACTGACCGCCGGGAGCAGTCACGTGAACTCGCCGTCGCCGAGGCACGGTACCGGACGCTGGCCGAGAACGTCCCGAACGGCGCCGTCTTCTACTTCGACGACGACCTACGCTACCGGATCGTCTCCGGGAACGGATTCGATCCCATCGAGACGTCGTCGGACGACATCCTCGACAACACCCCTGCCGAGGTCGACCCGTTCTCCGAGGACGTGGCGCAGTTCCTGCGCGCCGCCATGGAGGCGACGCTCGACGGCACCGAGGTGACGACCGAACTCGCCTACGAGGGCCGCCGCTACGAGCTTCGCTCCGCCTCCGTCCGGGACGACGACGGCGACGTCGCCGCCGGACTGTTCGTGACACACGACGTCACGGAGCGACGTCGTCGAAAGCGAACCCTCGAACGCAAGAACGAGCGCCTCGAAGAGTTCACAAGTGTCGTCTCTCACGACCTCAGGACTCCCCTGGACGCCGCACGGGGGCACCTCGAACTGGCCCGTGAGGGGAACGACGCCTCCCTCGACCGCGTCGCGGACGCGCTGGACCGCAGCCGGCGGTTGATCGACGACCTCCTAACGCTCGCTCGCGAGGGCGAGCGCGTCGGCGAACGGGAACCGGTCGACCTCGCGTCCGTCGTCGAGACGTGCTGGGAGACGATCGAGGACGCCGACGCCACCCTCTCGGTCGACACCGAGCGTACGATTTTGGCCGACAGGGGTGGCCTCCGCCGACTCCTTGAGAACCTCCTCGAGAACGCTACCGAACACGGCGGCGAGCGAATCTCCGTGGGCGACCTCGACGAGGGCTTCTACGTCGGAGACGACGGGACCGGCCTCCCGGAAGGGGACTGCGAACGCATCTTCGACCCCGGTTACTCGACCGCCGAAAGCGGGACCGGCTTCGGCCTCCGCGTCGTCGAACGGGTGATCGACGGACACGGTTGGTCCATCCGCGCGACCCACGGCCCCGAGGGTGGGGCGCGCTTCGAGATCACCGACGTGGACGGCGAGGGGTCTCCGTCGCGCTGACTCTGCCTCCCCCTCCGTGTCGTCCCGGCGCGCGTTCCCGGCCGGAACATACGAAACGTTGATATACCACGGCTCCGTCTGTACGCCCAGATGAGGCGTTTCACCACGTTCACGGACGTGCCCACCGTGAGCGACGGGAACGCCGCCACCGCTATTATCGCGATTATCGGCATTATTGGGGCTCTCCAGTAGAGCCTCATATACCACATCCTTCCCCGTTCGATTCGCACCACATCCGAACCGTCAGTCCCGCTGGCACGTCAGGTTAGCCAGCAACCCCCCCACGACCACCGATGCCCGAACGTTCCGCCGTCCAGACGACCGACGAATCGCTCTCCGACCGCGTCAGCAGCGGCGCCGACGCCGTCGTCGCGGCCCTCGAAGCCGCCGGCGTTGACACCCTCTTCGGCGTCCAGGGCGGGGCCATCATGCCCGTCTACGACGCCCTCTACGAGTCGGCGTTGACACACGTGACGATGGCCCACGAACAGGGGGCGGCTCACGCCGCCGACGCCTACGGAGTCGTCGCCGGCGACCCCGGCGTCTGTCTGGCCACCTCCGGTCCCGGTGCCACCAACCTCGTGACGGGACTGGCCGACGCCGACATGGACTCGGACCCCGTCGTCGCGCTCACCGGCCAGGCACCCACCGACCTCGTCGGGAAGGACGCCTTCCAGGAGGTCGATACGGTGGGCATGACCGAACCGGTTACGAAAGCCAACGCCTTCGCGACCGACCCCGACACCGTCGGCGTGGACGTCAGCGAGGCGCTCGCACTCGCCCGCGAAGGACGGCCCGGTCCGACGCTGGTCGACCTACCGAAAGACGTCACGAACGCGGAGACCGACCAGCCCCCGACTACTCCCGACGAGGTGGAGACACCCGAGGTTCCGGGCGAGGCCGACGGCGCGGCGGTGATGGAGGCAGCGTCGGTGCTCGCGGCGGCCGAGCGGCCGGTCGTCCTCGCCGGTGGCGGCGTAATCAAAGGCGAGGCAACCCCGGAACTCCGCCGGTTCGCGACTGAGTACGGCGTCCCGGTCGTCACGACGATGCCCGGCATCGGAACCTTCCCCGAGGACCACGACCTCGCCATGGAGGTCGCCGGCATGCACGGGACCGGCTACGCGAACCTCGCGCTCCAGCACTGTGACGCGATGCTCGCGGTGGGAACCCGCTTCGACGACAGACTTACCGGCGGCGTCGATACGTTCGCACCCCACGCGGACATCGTCCACGTCGACATCGACCCCACCGAACACTCGAAGAATGTCCACACCGCGTATCCGCTGACCGGCGACGCGTCGGTCGTGATCGACCAGTTGTCCGACGCGATGCCGCGGGCGCCGGACGCGTCGGCGTGGCGCCAGCGGTGCCGGCAGTGGAAAGACGAGTACGCGATGGAGTACGTGGCACCCGACGACGCCCCGCTCAAACCGCAGTTCGTCGTCGAGGCGCTCGACGCGCTCACGCCACGGGAGACCATCGTGACGACGGGCGTCGGCCAGCACCAGATGTGGGCCATGCAGTACTGGACCTACACCGAACCCCGGACGTGGGTCTCGTCGCACGGCCTGGGAACGATGGGCTACGGCCTGCCCGCCGCCATCGGCGCCCGCGTGGCCGCCGACGACGACCAGTCGGTCGTCTGTTTCGACGGGGACGGGTCGTTTCTGATGACGCTTCAGGAACTCGCCGTCGCCGTCCGCGAGGACCTCGATATCACCGTCGTCGTGTTGAACAACGAGGCGGTGGGGATGGTCCGCCAGTGGCAGGACGCCTTCTTCGACGGTCGTCGGATGGCCTCCGAATACCCCTGGGCCCCGCAGTTCGACGTACTGGCCGAAGCGTTCGGCGCCCGTGGGTTCCGTCTCGACACCTACGACGCCGTCGAGGAGACATTCCGGGCGGCGCTCGACTACGATGGACCGTCGGTCGTCGATGCACACGTCGACCCCGAGGAGGACGTCTATCCGATCGTGCCCTCGGGGGGAAACAACGGCAAGTTCGCGATGAACGAAGAACAGTTATCGTAGCGTTTGGAACTGTTTGCACACCTGATCGCACGCAGTCTGGCGATCAGGTGTGCGATGACTTACAAAGGCTACTATAGAGCGGCTGTAGCGGCGGACGATTCGGCCGATCGACGGCTCCGTAGATCCCTCCCGAAGCGTCCCCCGGCTCCTGCCCCGATCCCGTCGTCGACGAGGGGTGCCCTACGAGTCGGTCACGTTCGGCGCGCGACGACCCGTCATCTCCTCGATGTCGAGTTCGTGCCAGACCGGCGCAGCTCCGAGAGCGGTTTGTCGAAGACACTGAGACTGGCGACCGAGGCATACTCCGCAAAGACCCCAGCCGCATCGATCGCCTCCGGCGAGTCGTCCAGAATCGGGGACAGGCGGCCGGTGATGATGACGCTCCGCCAGTCGTCCACGTCGTTCCACTCGTAGGCGACCAGATTCACCGCGTTCGTCTGTTCCAGGGCCGCCTCCTTCTTACTGTCCGCATCCGACACTAACTGGAAGATACACCGGTTGCCGAGCACGTCGTATCCGAACGAAATCGGTAAGCCGTACGGTTCGTCTCCGCCGAACGAGAGCACACCGTGCCCCTGTCGCGTCAGAAACTCCGCGATCTCTTTGCCCGTCATCTGGACGCCGTACGCGGTCATGGGTGGACGTAGTGTCCGCTGTTGGGTAGGGTTTTTGAACGACGTAACGCGCCCCGACGGGGGTGGTCCATCCGTCGCGATCCGGCGTCCCCCGTGAGTCCATCGCCCCCCGCCGCCGCGGGCGCGCTACCAGCCGGTCGGGTCGGCATCCCCGTCGGGAGAGTCTCAGTCGCTAGGTTCGAACTGGACGAGTACGGGACGTCGGTTCGCCGGGACGGTCCATTGATCACTCGATTTCTAACCGGCCTCCGTCACCCGTCTCCTCGCCGTTCTCGCCCCATTCGAGTTCGAACTCGATACTCAACTCGCCGGGTCCGTCCGTCGGCCCCTCCCGTTCGGCTTTGACCTCGAACGTCGGACGGGCTGGCGGCTCCATCGTCACGGATTCGGTCCCTGCTTTCAGTGTGATCGCCTCCCCTCGTTCGAGTTTGTCGGCGACACTGCGGAGGTACGCTGCGACGTCTTCTCGAGATTGCTCGCTCTCCGACTCGAACAGGACCTTCTCGGGCATAGAGCGACAGTACGGGACCTAGCCGGATAATATCATCCCCCGTTCGTGAGTGTACACGGCACCCCGTCGGTCTCTTGGGCCCCGGGCGCCAGTAGCGGTTGGAACCGTGTGTCCCCCCCGCCACGCCACCGTCGCGCTCCTTCGTTCTCGATTGTTGATTATTCGGGGGACACGCTGGGTACATCCCCCTGGGAGGAGAGTCGATGGATGGGGAAGACGGGTGCCTCTGACACACTGCTCTCCCAATTCCCTGATTTTTCTAACTGCGTGCGGTCACGCTGTGTCCGATCACCGATACCGGCGCCACGATGGCGGCGACGTGGGCTCACCAGTCGTGCTGGGTGTCGCTCCGGCGGTGGGTTGGTACGACGCGTAGCGAGGACGAAACACCGTGTCACAGAGCCCGCTTCCTGATCGGTAGCGCCTCTCTGTGACACGCTTGACGAGTCGAACGCTCGGACGTCCCCGCCAATCCCACGACGCCTGTGTTCGTCGATCACGACGACGGTCGCGAAGGTCCGTGCATGGATTCCTCCACTGATCTGTCGACGACGTCCACGGCGTTGGTTGCTAATTCGGCGCCGTTGGCACTATCTCGCTCATGAGATGTCTCGGAAGTAGGATGGGACCGCCGTGATTCGAACACGGGTCCAACGCACCCCATGCGCAGAGGATACCACTACCCCACGGTCCCGCGTTTCGAGCCAGGACCGTCCCCGGGTTAAGCGTGTCGTTTCCGCCTCACACCAACACTCGTTCGAGGTCGACCACGACGCCGTCGGTCGCGTTGGGATCGCCGACCAGCCGGCCGAGACAGACCGCCGAGCCGTCAGGGGTGTAGCAGGCGACGAGGGCGTCCCGTGGGGCCGTCTCGGCATCGAGGACGCCGGGAGCGTAGACGGGGGCGCCGGTCGCCACCTGTTCGGCGGCGCTCGGTGCGATGGTGATCGCGGGCAGGTCGGTGAGGACGCGCTCCGCGGGGTCGACGACCTCGCGCAGCGGTTCCTCGTCGCCGTCCTCGGCGAAGGCGAGGGCGTCGGCGAGGTCGTGGAGCGTCACGAGGTCGCGGTCGTCGAAGGGATCCGTGGCCGTCCGCCGGAGGTCGCCCATGTGCGCGCCGACCCCGAGCGCGAGGCCGAGGTCGTGACAGAGTTTGCGGACGTACGTCCCGCTGGCACACTCGATGCGGAGCAGCGCCTGTCGGTCGCGCGTTTCGAGGAGGTCGAGGGCGTGAATTCGGCGGGTGCGAAGGCGGCGGGAGACGGCGCTCTTGCGCGGCGGCTTCTGGTAGATTTCGCCCTCGAACTCGGCGAGTACGTCGGTCAGATCGGCGGGTGGCCGGCCGTGGAGTTCGAGGACGGCCACGTACTCCTTGCGTCCCTCGAGAAAGGCGGGCGCAAGGCGGGTGGCATCGCCGAGCATGACCGGCAGACACCCCGTCACCTTCGGGTCGAGCGTCCCGGCGTGGGCCGCGCGGTCGACGCCGGCCATGTCGCGCACCCAGCCGGCAACCTGGTGGGCGGAGGGACCGGGCGGCTTGTCGAGGTTGACGACGCCGAAGGAGAGGCGCCCGTCGAGCGTTCGGTCGCCGGGCGGAGCGCGCAGGGTCACGACTGGAAGTCGTCGACGACGGCGACGGGGTAGCGACCCTCGTCGGCCGTGGGCTCGTAGCGTTCGACTGCGGTCGTGAGGATCGCGAGCACGTCCGCGGCGGTCCACCGTGCGGTGTTCACGACGAAGTCGTAGATCGAGAGGTCGTCGATGTCGATGTCGTAGTAGTCGGCGTACCGCTTGTGCTCGCTGCGTTCGCGGCGGAGCGTCTCCTCGCGGGCCCGTTCGACCGACTTCTCCTCGCGGTCGGCGATGCGGGCGGCCCGGACGTCGACGGGGGCGTCGAGCCAGAGGCGGAAGTCGGCGTGGTCGCCGGCGAGCCACCCCGCCAGTCGGGATTCGAGGACGAGTCCGTCGCGATCCCTCGCGATCTCGTACAGGCGGCGATCGAGGTCGCGGTCGATCCGCTCGTCTTCCTCCGCGAGTTCGTTGAACTCGACCGGGGAGTAGCCACGGTCGGCGGCCAGATCACGGAAGATGTCGCCGCCGCTCACGTGCTCCAGATCGAGCGCCTCCGCGAGGCCGGCGGCGGTGGTGCTTTTCCCACTGCCTGCCGGCCCGGACACGGTGAGTAACATATCGCCTCTGATGGTGGCCGCCTAAAAGAGTATGTTCACTTCGCCCCGCTTCGTCTCGCCGCTCCGTTCAGGTTCCCGTCGGACTGATGTCGATGTTCAGTCCCTTGCGGATGATCTGGGTGAAGCCCATCGAGCAGATGAAGTACCAGACGATCCACACCTGCACGGGACCGAGCACCTGTTGCTTCCACGCGACGGTGCCCCGGAAGGGAAGCACCATCGTCCCGAACTGGCCGCTGGACGGGTCGCCGATGCCGACCTTCCAGTACATCCAGAGGAAGACGGGAATGGTGAGGAACATGATCCACACCATCGGACGGAACTGCTCTTTGAACATGCCCATCTGGTCGCCCATGGCTTCCATCTGCTCGTCCTGAATGCGGTCGAGAGCCTCGTCGTCCCCCCGTTCTTTGGCCTTCTTCCGTTTCTCCTGGATCTCCTGCATCTGTTCTTGGTACTCCCCCATCTTCTCGGTGTCCATCAGGTTCGCTTGCAGGAGCGTCGAGTACAGGCCCGTCACCACGGCGAGGACCATGACGACGGCGTAGAAGGGGAGCGCCGCGTTCAGGGGCCCGAGGACGGCGTCCATGATGGTGCCGATGACGTTCCGCATCGGCGCCCAGGAGTAGCCGGCGAACAGTCCGACACTGACGACCGCCGCGCCCTTGTCCCACATCGACCACGAGGACTCGTCTTCGTCGTCGTCGCTCGACGAGGTCGTCGACGTGGTCGTCGGCTCCCCGTTCTCGAGCCCGTCGCGGATCGCCTCGGCGTCGGCCAGTCGGAAGCCCGCGTCGCCGTCGACCAACACGCCCTTCTCGATGAGGCGTCCCCACTCCCCGCTCGACAGCTCGTCACGGACGTCGACCCACTTGACCTCGCCGTCCTCCGCGCGGTCGAGGACCGTCCGGACGACCGACTCCATCTCCGCGTCGTCGGAGACGAGATCCCGCACCTTCCGCTCGATCCGTGCCATTGAGGAGGGATAGCCACCCGCAGGTAATGAACCTTTTACTCTGTCCGCGGGAGCGACCGTCACCCGGCCGGGGTGTCACCCTTCGTCGAGCGGCCGCTCGTAGACGTGTGCTCCGGCGTAGAGCGCGACGTCGACGCCGACGGCCGCCAGCGAGAGGCCGCCGGCGGTCATGACGACGAGCAGGAGGAGTCCGCCGGGTCCACCGTCCCACCCGAGGATGCCGACGGGCAGCGCTAGCCCGAGGGCGACGTTCGCGACCCCGCTCAGCCGGAACCAGCCGATCCTGGCGGTCACCGGGTTCCGGAACGCGGCGACGGCATCGAGGACGCCGGCGGCGCCGATGAGTACCACCTGTACGGCGGTCGTCGGCGTTCGGAATAGGGCCACACCCACGAGCGCAACGCCGGCGACCACGAGCGATAGCAACCCGATGCCGAGGGCGCCACACAGCCGCCGGTGGGTCGTCGACTGTACGAGGACGCCTCCGAACGCCGTGAAAATATAGCTTCGGTCGCCTTACGTCGCCGCTTCGACCTTCTCTCTGATCGACTCGAACACCTCGTCGGGGGTCCCCTCGCCGTCGACTTCTACGAGGACGCCCTCGTCGCGATAATGTCCGACGACTGGGGCGGTGTTCTCCTCGTACACGCGAAGGCGCTCGCGCACCGTCTCCTCGGAGTCGTCGTCCCGCTGGATCAGGTCGCCGCCACACTCGTCACAGACGCCCGCCGTCTCGGGCGGGCTGAACTCGACATGGTAGTTGGCGCCACAGTCGTCACAGACCCGGCGGCCGGTGAGGCGCTCGACGAGTTCTGCCTCGCCCACGTCGAGAAAGAGCACGACGTCGAGGTCGGTGATCTCCGAGAGGTACTCGGCCTGATCGAGGTTGCGGGGGTAGCCGTCGAGGACGTAGCCGTCCGCCTCCTGTAGTGCGGTCTTGACGATCTCGTTGACCACCGCGTCGGGGACGAGTTCGCCGGCGTCCATGTACGCCCGCGGCGTGTCGTACTCGGTGTCCATGTGACCGATGTCCATATCCTTGTTCGCCCGGAGGGCGTCGCCCGTCGTGACGTGCTCGATGTCGAACGCCTCGGCGAGTCGTTTGCTCTGAGTTCCCTTGCCCGCTCCCGGTGCACCGAGCAACAGTACGTGTGGCTCGCTCATACCCCCATCTCCCCCCTCCGAGTATAAATCAGTGAAGAAATCGGGGCGATACCGTCGGAGCCGAACTCATACGGATTATTGTAAGTCATTACCGGTGGTTTGCCGGACCGTCTCGACGAACCACCGGTGAACAGTTACAATACTCCGTATCAGGCCAGGTCCTCGATCCGCTCGCAGACGGCGTCAGCGTACTCGCTGGTTGCGAGTTTCGTGCCGCCCTCGATCTGTCGGTGGAGGTCGTAGGTGACCTCACCGGCGGAGATGGTCGCCTCGACGGCGTCGCGCACGAGGTCGGCGGCGTCGTCCCAACCCAACTGTTCGAGCATGATCCGCCCGGAGAGGATCATCGCGGTCGGGTTGACCTTGTCCTGGCCGGCGTACTTCGGCGCCGAGCCGTGGACGGGTTCGGCCAACACGCGACCCTCGCCGAGGTTCGCGCCCGGTGCGATGCCCAGGCCGCCGATCTGTGCGCCCGCGGCGTCCGAGAGGTAGTCGCCGTTCAGGTTCGGCATCGCCAGCACGTCGTACTGGTCGGTGCGGGTCAGCAGCTGCTGGAGCATGTTGTCCGCGATGCGGTCCTTGACGACCACCACGTCCTCGGGCGCCTCGCCGTCGTACTCGTCCCAGAGTTCGTCCTCCGTGATGAGGTCGTCGCCGTACTCCTCCTCGGCGAGTTCGTAGCCCCAGTCGCGGAAGGCCGCCTCGGTGAACTTCATGATGTTGCCCTTGTGGACGAGCGTCACCGAGTCGCGGTCGTTCTCGATGGCGTAGTCGAAGGCCTCCCGAATCAGGCGCTTGCTGCCGAACTCGGAGATCGGCTTGACGCCGATGCCGACCGGTCCCTCGTGGATGGTGTCCTCGTATCCCATCTCCTCCTCGATGAACTCGCGGACGCGCTCGACGTCGTCGCTGCCGGCTTCCCACTCGATGCCGGCGTAGACGTCTTCGGTGTTCTCCCGGAAGGAGATCATGTCCATCTGCTCGGGCGCCGTGACCGGTGAGGGGACGCCGTCGAGGTAGTAGGTGGGCCGGACGTTCGTATAGAGGTCGAGTTTCTTCCGCAGTGCGACGTTCAGCGAGCGGAAGCCGGAGCCGACGGGTGTCGTCAGCGGCCCCTTGATCGCGACGCGGTGGTCGCGGATCGCATCGACCGTCTCGTCGGGGAGGTTCTCGTCGTACCGGTCGCGGGCCGACTGCCCCGCGTAGAGCTGCATCCAACTGATCGACCGACCGGTCGCCTCGGCGGCGGCGTCGAGTACCTGCTGTGCGGCCGGCCCTACGTCCTGACCGATGCCGTCGCCGTGGATGATCGGGATGATCGGATTCGACGGGACGACAAGTTCGCCGGTCGCCTCGTCGACGGTGATGACTTCGCCGTCGTCGGGAACTTCGATCTGCTCGTAGCTCATATCGTCGCCGAGTTCACCGACCAGCGTGAAAGAACTGCCGTTATTCCGCCGTCCCGCGGTGGCTCAGGGGAAGACCGTGTCCCGCGGCGTGACGAACGTTCGGGCGGGGCGCCCCCGGACCCACTCGATCACGCCGGCACCGTCCGGCCTGCGAACGAGGTCACCCCCGCGTCGGCGTCGATCATCGTCTCCCGCTGGGGCACCGAGACGAGTCCCTCGCGCCCGCTGTCGTCTCGACGAGTATATCGCTCGGACGGGCGTGCCGCAACCTCTTTCCGGGACTCACGCCAAGGGCGCCTATGAGCGTTGGACCCCTCGACGAGGAGACAGTCGAGAAGTATCGCCGGGCTGGCGAGGCGTTGCGAACCGTCCTCGACGAGGCAGCCGCGATGATCGAACCGGGCGTGACGCATCTCGAAGTCGCGGAACACGCCGAGGCGCGGATCGACGAACTGGCCGACGGCCCCGCCTTCCCCGTCAACATCAGCGTCGACGAGGAGGCCAGCCACTCGACGCCCGCCCGCGACGACGACGCCGAGTTCGGCGAGGAGATGGTCTGTCTCGACGTGGGCGTCCACGTCGACGGCTACGTCGCCGACGCCGCGACGACGGTCGATCTTTCGGGGAATCCGGAACTCGTCGAGGCCGCCGAGGAGGCCCTCGACGTCGCCATCGACGCCGTCGCCCCCGGCGTCGACACCGGTACGATCGGTGCCGAAATCGAGGACGTGATCCGCGGCTACGGCTACACGCCGGTTCTCAACCTCTCCGGCCACGGCGTCGAACAGTGGGACGCTCACACGGGACCGAGCGTCCCGAACCGCGGCGTCGATCGCGGCGCCGAACTCGAAGTGGGCGACGTGATCGCCGTCGAGCCCTTCGCGACCGACGGTCGCGGCAAGGTGAGCGAGGGGAACAAAGAGGAGATCTACAGCCTGGAGCGGGAACGCTCGGTCCGTAACCGACAGGCTCGCCAGATCCTCGACACCGTCACCGAAAAGTACCGGACGCTCCCGTTCGCGGCTCGGTGGTTCGACGTGTCGCGTGCGGAGATGGCGCTCCGCCGACTCAAACAACAGGACGTCGTCCACGGTTATCCCGTGTTGAAAGAGGAGGACGGCCGCCTCGTCAGTCAGGCCGAACACACCCTCATCGTCACCGAGGACGGGTGTGAGATAACCACCGCTTAAGCGTCGTTCATCCGCTGGATCGACTCGGCGTCACAGACCGCACAGACTGCGACCCGATACGGCTCCCGCGAGAACGCCGCGTTCGCCGAGCCGGGATTCTCCGTCCGGATCTCCACCCTGACGGCATGCCTGGTCTCTCGTCCGCAGTCGGGACACAGTTCGTGGTTGGCGTCCGGGTTCGGTCGCTTCGCCTTCATCGACAGCCCCTTTCGGAGCCGTTTGCATAAGCACCGCAGTCGGTTAACCCGGATTAAATCCGGTTAATCAGGGCTTAGCCGGATTTCACGGGTGAGAATCAGTAGGGCGTCAGACGGGTGTCACACGGCGACGGCTATCCGTGGGGATGGGTGTTTCCGGCGTTCGTGCGACGGCCACGTGGCGGGCCGTATAAGCGGCTGGATACCCGCTTCCCTCACATGGAACGACTGTTCGCCCCTTGGCGCATCGACTGGGTGACCCGCGACGAGGACGACACCCTCGACGGGTGTCCGTTCTGTGTGCTCCCCGACGGGGACGACGACCGGGCCAACCGCATCGTCGCCCGCAGCGATCACGCCTTCGTCGTCCTGAACAACGCCCCGTACAATCCCGGCCACGCCATGGTGATCCCCTACCGACACGACGGCGAGTACCGCGCGCTCGACGCGCCGGAACTGCTCGATCACGCGCGACTCAAACAGCGGACCATCGAGGCGATAGAGGCGGCCCTCGATTCCGACGCCCACAACGTCGGGCTCAACCTCGGCGGCGGGCCGGCCGGCGGCTCCATCGACGATCATCTCCATACCCACGTGATCCCGCGGTGGGAAGGCGACACCAACTTCATGCCAGTCGTCGCCGACACGAAGGTCATCGTCGAGGCCATCGACGACACGTACGACCACCTCCACGAGGCCTTCGCCGCCCAGGCCGACGCGACGGTCCCCAGCCCGGATCGTGCGGTCTCACTCTCCCTGTCACCGGATTAGACCGAGTCGAAACCTCGCTGCTACGCCCCTAATGACACCGCTTATGTGGATATGGCTCCTTACTGTGGATAGATGTCGGAGGATCGCACCGCGTTTCTCAAGGCGTCGTGGGTCAACGTCGCCTCGAACGTCCTCAAGATCGCCGTCGAGGGGACACTCGGCGTCCTCTCGGGGAGCCTTGCGCTCATGGCCGACGCCGCCCACTCGGTCGCCGACTTACTGGCGAGCGCCGTCGTCCTCGTCTGGGGACGGTTCGTCTACGACGACCCAGACGCGTCCCATCCACACGGCCACGAGCGGTTCGAACCCCTCTCCGCGCTCTTCGTCGGTGGCGTCCTCGTTCTTCTCGGGCTGAAACTCCTCTACGACTCGGGGCAGGCCCTACTCGCCGGTCCCTCCGCCGAGTACAGTTCCATCCTCGTCGTCGGCCTCGCCGTTGCCCTCCTCGTCCGGTACGGCTGTTACTGGTACACCGTCGCCGTCAACCGGGAGGTCGACTCGCCGAGTCTCCGAGCGCTCGCGGCCGACAGCAAGAACGACGTCTACACTACCCTCGCCGCGTTCGTCGGCGTCGCCGGCATGGCGCTCGGCTACCCCATCTTCGATCCGCTGGCCGGCGGTGTCGTCAGCCTCCTGGTCATCCACCAGGGGATCGACGTCTCGCGGGAGAACCTCCGGTATCTCTCCGACGGTGCCCCGCCCGCCGAGGAGCGCGACCGGATCGAACGGGCGATCCGCTCTCACCCGGAGGTCCGCGGCGTCCACGACTTCGTCGCCTACTACTCCGGTCACGTGATCGAGGTGGAGTTCCACGCCGAGATCGACGCCGACCACTCCCTCACGAGCGCTCACGACATCGAGACGGAACTCCGGGAGCGCGTCCGCGAGATCGAACCCGTCTCCGACGTGCACGTCCACCTCGACCCCGCCGGCCTCGGCGAGTGGAAGGACGCCTCCGAGCGCTCCCCGTCGTCGACGCCCACCCGCTAATCCAGCGCCTCGTCCACCCACGCGTAATGCTCGCGGAGCGCCCGCTCACCGGCTTCGGTGAGTTCGTAGCGGTCGTGGATGCCGTCCGCCGTCTTCACGAGGTGACCCGTGTCGGTCAGCGTCCCGAGGGCGCCGTAGAACGTCGACGGGTCGATCCGCTCGTCGTACTGTGACTCCAGGGCCGCCTTACACTCTTGGGCCGTCGGCGATCCCTCGCTCGCGACGACGACACAGACGTCCCGCCGGAGGCCGCTTCGCAGCCACTTCATACCGGTCGGCCGAAGGCGTACATCGTCTCGTGGCCCGTGATCTCCACGTCGAGGACGTCGCCCGGTTCGACCCCGCGTTCGTCCGCGTTCGTGACGATCACCTGCCGGTAGGCGCCGTCGCGACACTTCACCGAATCGCCGGTGCCCGGCCGAACCGCGAGCACCTCCCGACGGTCGCCGACCATCGCCTCGTGGGCCGCGCCGACCACCTCGCGTTTCAGCGCCGACATCGCCTTCGACCGCTCCTTTTTGACCGTGCCACCGAGTCCCTTCAGGTCGGCGGCGTCGGTCCCCGGCCGCTTCGAGAAGCGGGTGACGTTGATCTTCTCCGGACGGGTCCGTCGCAGGAGGTCCATACTCCGTTCGTGGTCGGCCTCAGTTTCGGTCGGGAAGCCGACGATGAAGTCCGTCGAGAGCGTCCACTCGTCGAGGCGGTCCTCGAACGTCTCGACCACCTCCAGAAACTCCGACACCCGGTGCTGGCGCCGCATGTCCGCCAACACGTCGTCGGAGCCCGACTGGACGGGGACGTGCAGGAAGTTGTACAGTTTCCCGTTCGTGGCGAAGACGTCGGCGAGGGCCGCCCGGACGCCGTGGACGCCTTTCGGGTTTGCCATCCCTACCCGCACCCGGAAGTCGCCGTCGATGGCACAGATGCGATCCAGCAGTTCGGGCAGGAGACTCTCTCCCTGATTCCGGTCCCAGCCGTAGACGCCGGTATCCTGGCCGGTGATTCGGATCTCCTTCGCGCCGGCGTGGACGAGCGCGCGGGCCTTCTCGACGTTCTCCGCGACTGGCGGCGAGTCGAGTCGCCCCGTCGCGCGCTTTGTGATGCAGTACGAGCAGTCGCTCATACAGCCTCGAGCGATGGGGAGGATGCCGATCACGCCGTCGAGGATCGGTTCGGCGTCCGGCGTCGTCGTCGGACACTCGCCGTTCATCGCCGCCTCGGGCACCTCGTCCCAGTGGACGACCTGGGCGTCGACGCCCGCCTCGGCAAAGGCCTCGCCCTGGGCCAGCGCCATACAGCCCGTGACGACCAGATCGCCCGTCTCGGCTTCGAGTTCCTCGGCCCGTCGGAGCATGTTGCGCTCCGTCTTCTCGACGACAGTACAGGTGTTGAGGATGGCCACGTCGGCGTCCGCGGGACCGTCGGCAGGGTGGTGGCCGCCGTCGCGGAGCCGTCGCTCGATCGCTCGGCTCTCGCCGCGGTTGGACGTACACCCGTACGTCTCGATGTGATACCGGGCCATTCGCTACCCGGGTTTGCGTGCGCGCGGAGAAAAACGCGACGGTCCTACTCGAAGTCCTCGACGAGTGAAACGCCCGCCGACGCGCCGATCCGCTCGGCGCCGGCCGAAAGCATCGCCCTCGCCGTCTCGGCGGTTCCGATTCCACCGCTGGCTTTCACCGGCAGGTACTCCGCGAGCAGTTCCACGTCCGCGACGGTCGCCGGCCCGGCGAAGCCGGTTCCCGTCTTCAGGTAGTCGGCGTCGGCTTCGACGGCCGCCTCCCCCGCACGGCGCAGTTCCGCGTCGGTCAACAGCGGCGCCTCGACGATGACCTTCACCGGCACGGGCACCGCGGCGACGAGTTCGGCCAGTTCGTCGATCACCGCGCTGTCGTCGCCGGCTTTCAGGCGCCCGACGTTCAGCACCACGTCGAGTTCGTCGGCGCCATCCTCCCAGGCGACGACCGCCTCCTCGCGTTTCGTCGTCGGCGCGTGTTGCCCGTGCGGGAAGCCCACCACCGTCATCAGGATCAGATCCGGCGCGTCCTCGCGCACCTCGGCGACGTAACACGGCGGCACACAGGCGTTGGTTCCGTACTCGGCCGCCGCCGAGACGACTTCCCGGGCGTCGGCCAGCGTCGTCTCCGGTCCGAGGACGGTGTGGTCGATGCGCGCGGCGAAGTCGGCGCTGTCCATACGCGCCGCTCGCGCCCGCGGAGCGTAAGGCTTTCCCGCCGACTCGCCGCCCACTCCCTATGGCGCTGCTTCCAGAGGGGTTCGCTCTCCCGTCGCTCCCCTACCTCTTCGCGCTCCTCGCGGGGCTCGTCGCCGTCGTCGGCCTCCTCCGTCGTCGCCGGCCGCCGGTGACCGAACGACTCGTCCTCGCCGCGACCCCGTGGATCGCCCTCGGCTCCGCGCTCCACGTCCTCTACGTCCTCGGGGCCCTCCCCGGCGCCGTCCGCCCACTCACCGGCACGCCGGCGGTCTATCTCACCGTCGCGATCCTCGCAGGGGCGACGTGGGCGGGCGCCGCGGCGCTCCCCCGGAGGACGGCCACCGTCGTCGTCGGCGTCGGCGCCGCCGCCGCCCTGCCGACCGTCGTCGCCGTCCTCGCGAGCGGTGACCGCCTCCGTCTCGTTCCCTCGGCCGGCATCCTCGTCGGCACTGCCCTCGTCGCCGCCGGCACGTGGGCGCTCCTCCGGCGGGTCCGCCCCGGCGTGGCGGTCACGGGCCGTGTCGGCGCGCTCGCCGTCGTCGCCCACGCCCTCGACGGTGTCTCGACCGCCGTCGGTATCGACCTCCTCGGCTTCGGGGAGCGGACCCCGCTCTCCGCGCTCGTCCTCGAGTTCGCGGCGTCGCTCCCGACGGCCGACCTGCTCGGCACCGGGTGGCTGTTCGTCCTCGTGAAACTCGCCGTCGTGGGCGGCGTGGTCGTCCTGCTGACCGAGACGGTCCGCGAGGCGCCGACCGAGGGCCGACTCCTCCTCGGCTTCGTCGCCGCGGTCGGACTGGGGCCGGGCGTCCACAACGTCCTCCTGTTCGCCGTCGCCGGGTGAGCGTGCGGGCTCGCGGCTCACCGGCGCCGTTCCGTACGAACCGCGCGAACGCCGTAGTACGCACCCACCTGCCACAGGAACGTCCCCACCACGAGTCCGGCGTGGAACGCGCCCCCGCCGGAGGATGACGACACGTCCCACACCCGAGTCACGACGGAGAGTCCCGCGCCGGCGGCGAAACACGCGATATCCGCTCGAACGGTGTAGGTGGTCCCGGGGCGGTCGTCCCCGGCGTCATCCTCGTCGGACGAACCGGATCCGGTAGTCGTAGTACATCCCGTCGTACAGCACTACCCCGGTTCCGGGATCCTCGACGTAGGCGTCCTTCTCGACGTTGCCGTCGAGGTAGGCGCGAGCGTGCAGGCCCCGCAGCACCGTCCGATACGCCTCGGAGTACGGGTGTGTCTCCTCGTACCCGTCGCGTGCGTCACGTATGATGGCCCGCGCGTCGTCCGGGAGGGCGTCCCGCGAGAGGCGAGCGGTGACGAACTGCGCCCGGAGGATGGCCTCCATGCGCTCGGGTGTCTCCGCGACCGGGTCGGCCGTCGCGCGGTAGACGGGTTCGTGGAACCGCTCGCGGCTCACTTCGACCGCGTAGACCGTCCCCCGGTAGCTGACGTGGCTCGGTCCGTCGTCGGCGAGGAGCCGACTCGCCTCGACCGCCGCCGCGTCCCGGTAGACGTAGCCACCGCGCTGGACCAGTCCCCACGGAACTCCGCCCTCGTTGCCCCGCGCTCGGGCGGCCATGTGGCCGACGTGGACCGCCGTTCGGTCCCGCTCAGGTAGATCGTCCGCCGCCGTCGCCGCCGGCACGTCCGCGTCGTCGACGTCGCCGACCGCCGACAGGCGGAGCACCGAACGTGTGACCGCGGCCTCGTCGACGACGACCGCCCCGAGGCGGTAGTACGTCCCTTCGTGGCGGGTGTAGACCGGGTCCTCTGGGCGTGCCCCGAACGGCCGGCGGTGCTGGCTCGTGACCCGTTCGCCGTCGAGCGTGGCCCTGAAGGCGTCCTCGTCCGCCGGCCGGTCGGTCTCGGCGAGGTCGACCACGTACCCCGACCGGAGGGTCGTCGGCTCGCTCGACAGGACGAGTTGGAGGGTGCGCGTCGGGCCGTCGCCGTTGCCGGCGTCGACGTCATCGAGACAGCCGGCCAGTCCGGCGACCCCGGCGGCGCCGGCCGCGAGGAAGCGTCGTCGATCCATGGTCGGCCGGTCGGCGTCCAGTGGGAAGCGTGTACCGGTGACTGAAAGCGCCGACTGAGTCTCGGGGCGGCCCCGGGAGCGAGCCGAGGGTATTTTCTCCACGGCGCGGGTGGAGCCGGTATGGCCATCCAGCCTCACCTACGGGTCGACGAGGGTGACGTTCGTGACGTGGCGCTCCTCCCCGGCGACCCGGGGCGCGTCGAGCGCATCGCCGATCACTGTGACGCGGCAGAGGAACTCGCACACAACCGTGAGTACCGCCTCGTCGACGCCGAGTACGCGGGCGTCCCCCTGACGATCTGTTCGACCGGCGTGGGGTCGCCCTCGGCGGCCATCGCGCTGGAGGAACTCGCGGCTGTCGGCGTCGAGACGGTGATCCGGCCGGGGACGACCGGGGCGCTCCAGGCGGACGTCGAGATCGGCGACATGGTGGTCGCGACGGGCGCCGCGAAAGAGGAGGGGACGACCAAGCGCTACGAGCGGGTGGAGTACCCGGCGGTCCCGGACTTCGCGGTGGTGCGGGCGCTGACCGACGCCGCCGAGGCGGCCGACGAGGCCGTCCACGTCGGGCCCATCGTCACCGACGACGCCTTCTACGCCGAGACGGACGACTACGTCGCCGACTGGGAGGACGCGGGCCTCCTCGCGGTGGAGATGGAGGCGGCCGCGCTCTTCGCGCTTGCCCGCCGGAAGGGACTCCGGGCGGGCGCGGTCTGCACCGTCGACGGCAACCTCGTCAGAGGGACCCAGAAGGGCTCCGGCGACGTCGCCGAGGACGAACTCCCGCCGAAGGCCCGGAACAACGTCGAGCGGATGATCCGCTTGGCCCTCGACGCCGCCGCCACGCTCGGGTGACGATGCTGGAGGGGGTGCTCGCCCGACTCGTCGCCGTCGGCCGCCGACTTCGACGGCTGGAACGGCGCGAACTCGCGGCGTTCGGCCGCTGGATTCAGCACACCGGCAATCTCCTCCACCTGACGGTGCTGGTGGCGGTCCCCCTGCTCATCGGCCTCGTGACCCTCATCTCGAACGCGCTCGCCGAACTCTCCTTCCTGCTCTTTCCGCCGCTCGCGTCCGGCGCGTACACACTCTTTTCCGACCCCGAGGGGCGCTATGCGTCCCCCTGGAAGTTCACCGTCGGCCTGGTCGTCGGCGCGTGCTGTGGGTGGGCAGCCCTCCGACTTCCGGTGTCCCTGCTCGCCGACACAGCGGTCGTCTCGCCAACCAGCGCCGCGCTCTCGATCTTCCTGACCGGCGCCGCGACGTGGCTCCTCGACGTCGAAGAGCCCGCGGCCTTCTCGACGGCGCTGCTCGTTCTCGTCACCGACGACGCCTCGCCCGAGGCCTACGTGACGAGCGTCGCGGTCTTCGGGGCGCTCGTCGCCGGCGTCTTCACCCTCTGGCGGTCGTGGTTCTACGAACGCCGTGCCCAGTACCTCTACGACACCGCACAGGGCGACGATCACGTCCTCGTCCCGATGCGTGGCGATCACGAGGCGGCCGAGCGGACGGCGCTGTTCGGTGCCACTCTCGCCGCCGCCCACGACGCGGGGAAGGTGGTGTTGTTGGGGATGGTCGACGACGGCGACCTCGACGACGCGGGCGACACGGCCGACGACCCCGCCACGACACGGGCCGCCGCCGAGCGGTTGGAAGCGACCGCCCGGACGGTACGGACGCGGGCTGGGGTTCCCTGCGAGGTGGTCGTCGCCCGCGGTGCGCCCGTCCCGACGACGGTCCAGACGGCGACGAACGCCAACTGCGACCTCGTGGTCACGCCGTACGAGGAAGAGCGGGGGCTCCTCTCGCCGTTCGTCCGCGGTGTCTTCGACAGCCGGTTCGACGCCGTCGCCTTCCGGTCGACGACGGGTCGACGTCGCTGGAAGCGCGTGCTCGTGACCGTCGCTCGCCCGGGCGACACCGCACACGCCATGCTCGATTTCGCCGCCCGGCTGGTCGGCCCGAGCGGAACCCTGAGCGTCTGTACCTGCATCGACGCCGAGGTGGAGCGACGGGGTGCCGAGTCGCGACTGGCCGACCTCGCGGAGACGGTCGACGTCGACGTGGAGACGCGGGTGGCCCGGAGCCGCGTCACCGAGTTCATCGGCGCCAACGCCGGCGGGTACGATCTGCTGGTGGTCGGGTCCTCCGGCGACCGTTCCAAGGCCTCGCGCTTCCTCTCGCCGCCGACGTTCGAGCGTCTGCGCGACGTGGACTGTGACGTGGCCGTCGTCGACCGAGGGCGGCCTTAGATCTCGTCGAGCAGGCGATCAGCGACCGCCTCGGTGTCCACGTCCCGCCCCCCGAGGGCGGACTCGACGAGCAGGTGGCCGCCGATGCTTGCGGGGCTGATGACCGTATCGGCACCCGCCCGCCGGAGTTTGTCGACGTTCTCTCGCTGGGTCGCCGCGGCGACGATGTGGACGTCGGGCGCGAGGTGTCGTGCCGTAAGGATCGCCAGCGCGTCCGCTGCGTCGTCGTTCGTCGCGGCGACGACGGCACGCGCCTCCTCGATGTGGGCACGGCACAGCGTCTCCTCGTCGCTGGTGTCGCCGGTGAGCGTGTCGATGCCCCGCTCCCCGAGCGTGCGGGCCTTCTCGCCGTCCGGTGTGACGACGAGGAACGTCGATTTCCCGCGCAGTTCCTGCACGATGGCCTCGGTCAGGTCGCCGTAACCGAGGACGAGTACGTGATCGTCGAGCAAGTCGAGTTCTGATTGTGTCATCTTTCCGAGTGCCTTGACGAGTCTGGCTTCGATGGCTGGGGTCAGCAGGACCCCGAGCGCGATGGCGAAACTCGCCGTGCCGACGACGAGCGCCGAGATACCGAACAGCCGCGCCACCGCCGTTTGTGGCGTGATGTCGCCGTAGCCGACGGTGCTAGAGGTGACGACGGCGAAGTAGACGGCGTCGAGCAGCGTCTGCATTCCCCCGAACTCCTCGCGAAGCGCGTAGGCGCCCGCGGTGATGTACACCTGCGACCCCGAGAGCGCGAGCAACGCGGCGAGTTGGGTCGCCGAGAAGTCGACCGAACGCTCGAACCGACGACGGTTGAGCGCGACGGCGGGCAGAGCGAGCGTCGACAGCACCACCAGCGGGATGGACGTCTCGCTCGCCTGGACGAGCCCCTGTCCCGCCGACACGACGAGCAGGCAGAGCGTGGCGTACCACGCGGACCGCAGTCCACGCCGCAGGCCGAGGGCGCTGGCGAGGAGGAGAAATCCCGTGAGCGTGCCAGTGAACCCGGCGGTGGTACGGGCGACGGGGGGGACAAAGGGAACGAGCGGACGGCCCACGGGCGCAGTCATGTGGACGACCCCCGTCACCATCGAGAGCGCGCCCGCGAGGAGCGTCAGCCCCACGGCCGCTTGCACCCCGACGAGTCGCTCGCCACGACTCACAGCCATGTCTCTCCCCTCGCGGACGGACTGTATAAAGTGTCCGTCCCGATCCCCCTAGGGATTTAGGCTTCGGCCGCGAGACCCGATCATGGCTTCCTTTCCGGTCGAAGTTCTTTTCGGCATTTATGTCGGGGTTCTGACCGGCATCGTGCCCGCACTCGTCTCTTGGGCGTTCGGCTTCGTGTTCAAGTACGTCACCGGCGTCACCGTTCCCGCCTTCGGTGTGGTCGTCCTCGCGGTGGCCATCGCCGGCGTCAACGGCGGGCTGCTGGCGCTGAACGACCCCACCTTCACCCGGTCGGAGAACCAGGTCAGACTGACCGTCGCCGTCGTCGTCGTCCTGATGATCTCGTTGTACGCGCACAACGCGGGCGACAAGATGGGGGTGTCGTTCCCCCGGAAACTGTCGCTTCGCAAACTCACCGAGCGCACCCTCTCGACCGACGTCGTCGAACTCGTCGGCGGTCGGGGGGAGGTGCGGGTAACCGTCTCCGGCGACGTGGGCGACATGGAGGGATATCCGCCCATCCCTGCCGACCTCCGCCGTGAGATCCGCGAGTGGAGGGCCTCCTTCCCCGCGGACGTGCCGGTGGTGGAACTGGAGACGCGGGTGACCGACCGCCTCCGCACGGAGTTCGACCTCGCGGACGTCTCCGTGACCCTCGACGAACGGGCGCGGGCGACGGTGAGCGCCGCGCCGCCCCTGGGTGGCCTCTCGAAGCGCATCCCTACGGGGAAGCGGGGCGTCTCCGTTCGCACGCTCCTGCCGACCGGCACCGCCCGCGGCGACGAGGTGTCGCTCGTGACGCCCGACCGAACCTACCGGGGAACCGTCGTGAGTCTGCGAAGTGATCGCGCCCGCGAGGCCGTCGCCACCGCGGCACGCCCGGGGACGCCCGCCGACGCGTCCGACGCCGAAACGGCTCCGCCGACTCCCGCGGTTCCCGTGGCCGACGGCGGCGAGGGGCGACTGACCGTCGCCGTCGACGCCGGCGGTGCGGAGTCGCTGCTCGGGTCGGCCGTGACCCGCCTCGCCGTCCAGTCACGTGGGACCCGCCGCGAGTACGAACTCCTCAGTCTGCTCCGACAGGCAGGCAACCGGATCGGAAAGGTGACGCTCCGTGACGGGGCCCCGGTCGCCGCCACGACCATCGGCGACGCGGCGCTGCGGGACGCCTACGGCGTGACCGTCCTCGCCGTGCGCCACGAGGGTCACTGGCAGTTCGCACCCCGCGGCTCGCAGGCGCTCGCGGCCGGCGACGACCTCTTTGTCGTCGGAACGTTCGACGCCCTCTCGGCGTTTCGGGAGGCGGTCGCGTGATTCTCTCCCTCCCGGGGCAGGTGTCGGTGCCCGCCGTCGATCCCTCGCTGCTGCGCACGCTCACGCAGTTGATCGCGTTCGTTGTCGGCGCCGCCCTCGTCAGCGGCGTCGCGGCGCTGACGTATCGCTGGTACACCAAACTCCGGCTCCCGCTCTGGCTGTCGATACTTCTGGGCCTCTCGACTGTCGCGCTGACGCTCAACACCGTCGGCGTGTTCACCGACCTCCTGAGCGGCGAAATGGCCATCTTCTCGCCCGCCCGCGTCGTCTTCAACGTCCTCGCACTCGGGACGGGGGCGGTTGCAGCCCCGGTCGGGCGCCTCGTGGGCGACCGGATCGCGACCGACGTGTTCGCGGTAGCGGGCGCCAGAGAACTCGACGTCGAACTGAGCCGCATCGTGCGCTCGGTTGGCCGGATCACGGACGTGACGTTGCCGGAAGATCCCGGCGATATCGCGGACATCGAGGGGTACGACCCCGTCGCCGCCGCGACCAAGGAGGCGCTCGCGGGCAAGACGCTCATCTTTCCTCGTCGGCTGACCCTCGCCGACATGGAGGCACGCCTCGTCACCCGTCTGCAGGACGACTACGGCGTCGGCAACGTCGATGCGGAGCTGTCGGCCGACGGCACCGTCGAGTACCTCGCGCTCGGCAGTCGCGCGACTGGCATCGGGCCGACACTCGCACCCGGAACCGTCGCCGTCGCGGTCCGGGCCGACCCCGCCAACGCCGCCAGCCCCGGCGACCGCGTCCAGGTGTGGCGCACGGATCCGGAGCCGAAACGACTGCTGACGGCCGAACTCCGCGCGCACGCCGAGGACGTGGCCACCCTCGCGGTCGACGAGGAAGACACCACGCGACTCGACGCCGCCGAGACCTACCGGCTGGTGACGCTGCCGTCCGAGCCACGGGCCGAACGCGAGTTCGCCTCGCTCCTGCGCGCGGCCGAGGAGACGATGTACGTCATCACGGTCGCCGCGGGGAGCGACCTCGTGGGGACGTCGGTCGACGCGCTGGACGTCACGGTCGTGGCGGTCAAAGGCGAGGACGGCGGTATCGACACGCTCGCCCGCGACCGGACGCTCGCGGCCGGCGACGAGGTGTACCTCGTGAGCCGCCCGGAGGCGTTCCGCCGGCTGGAGTCCCGGAGTCGCCCCCCCGAGACACAATCCTCTTGACCGGCGGGGTGTGAGACACGCGCATGCAGTGGAAGCTGTTCGCGGATCTCGCGGAGGTCGCCGGTGATCGGGAGGTTCGCGTCGACGTCGGTCCGGGGGCGACGGTCGGCGACGCCCTCGAGGAACTGTTCGAGACCAAGCCGGCGCTCCGCGACCGCGTTCTCGACGACTCCGGCGCGGTCGCCGACCACATCAACGTGCTCCGCAACGGCGAGAACGTCCACGCGGCCGACGGACTGGCGACGGCTCTTGAGGACGATGACGAACTCGCGCTGTTCCCGCCGGTGAGCGGCGGGACGCAGTAGCGTTAGTCCGGGCGCGGCCGGGAGATGAACAGCGTCTGGACGAGGTTGAACGGGTCGTACGTCGACTGGTGACACTGGCAGTAGACGCTGTTGGGGTTCCCGAACCGGGCGGCGTCGGCGGACTGCTTGTACCCCGGGACACAGCAGAAGTGGGTACACTTGTTGAGCCAGGCGATGAACCCCTCGGACGTGCTCGCCTGGAGCCACTCGTCGTCCTGGGCGGCCTCCTCGATGCGCGTACTTCGGAGCAGCTGGATGGGGACCACGTCACTGGCGTCCTCGGAGCGCCACCGGCCGCTCGCGGGCTTTCCCGTCCCCGAGTCGCCGATGCCGTTGCCCCACTCCTCGTAGTCGTTGAAGTCGTCGACGTGGAAGCGGTCGCCTTCCTCCTTGCTGGCGGATTGCCAGTCGTAGGCCGGGTTCGATCCCGTCCGGAAGTAGTTATCGCTCTCGTAGCCGGGCTGGATGCCCGCGTACCCCTCGACGCCGCAGTACTGGAACCACTCCGAGGAGTACGTCGATCCGCCGAGGTCCATCTCGGCGATCTGGATCTGCCGACCGCCCTGCGTGACGGTTTCGACGTCCGGCCAGACGCCTTTGATGTATCCCTCCGAGTCGATCTCGATCGGAATCTGGGGCATCCCGCGCGGTGCCGGCCCCCCGGTGTTCTCGATGGCCCACGCCTGGGTACTCCCCCCACCAGCCCCGGGCGAGGCGGTCGCGCTGTTGACGGTGACCGTCCCGACGGCGCCGACGCCGGCGAGCGCCGAGCCACCGACGACCCCTTTCACGAACCGTCGCCGGCCACTGTCTTCGGGATACTTATCGTCCGCGCTCATGCCCGAACCTTGGTGTGGGACGTAAAAAGCATGACGAAGTACCCGGCCACGTCCGGCGTCTGCTTCCCGCGACGGCACGCGTCGCCGCGCTCAGTGCCACGGGGCGTTCGAGAAGTCGACGACCCGCTCTTCGCGATCGATCCCGTCGATCTTCGCCAGATCCGCGTCGTCGAGGTCGAGACCGAGCGCCGCGTAGTTCTCCCGGATGTGGTCCGGAGTCCCCGACTTCGGGACGGGGACGACACGCTCCTTCGAGAGCGCCCACGCGAGCGACACCTGCGCCGGCGTGGCGTCGTGTTTCTCGGCCACCTGCCGGATCTCGGGGACGTCCGCGACGGCGTTGCGCGCGATGGGGGCGTACGCGACGACGTGGTAGCCGTGGCGGCGCGCGTGTTCGCGGAGCGGTTCCTGCTGGCAGAGCGGGTGCAGTTCGATCTGGTGGGCCGCCGGCGGCTCGCCGAGGCGGTCGATCGCCTCGTCGAGTTGGACGGGGGTGAAGTTACTGACTCCGACGTTCCGGGCCAGTCCCCTCTCCCGCGCCTCGACGAGTGCCGGAAGCGTCTCCGCGGGGTCGTAGGTGTCGAGCGGCCAGTGGACGTACAGTAGATCGAGGGCGTCGACGCCGAGTCGGTCGACGCGCTCTCGTGCGCTCGCGAGGAAGTCGTCGTGTCCGAGGCGGTCACGCCACACCTTCGAGGCGAGGCTCACGTCCTCGCGGGGCACGTCGCTCGCCGCGAGCCCCGCGCCGACGGCCGCCTCGTTGCCGTAGTACTCGGCGGTGTCGACGTGTCGATAGCCCGTCGCAAGTGCCGTCCGGACGGCGTCGCGACAGCGGTCGGGGTCGGTCAACTGGTAGGTGCCGAAACCGAGTCGGGGAAGGTCCATACCCGGTCGAGAGACTCGACCGCCTCGAATCCTGCGGCTGTGAATCGTCCGTCGAAGCCGTCGAGTGCGACCAGCCCCCACGCTGCTCGCCCAGGCGAAACGATTTTGATGCGCGCTCGCGCACGGTCGGTATGCCGACGGAACCCGAGACAGGGTACGACCCGGAACTGGGTCGGAAGTTCGTTTTCGTGACCGGCGGGGTGATGTCCGGTCTCGGCAAGGGAATCACGGCCGCCAGCACCGGCCGTCTCCTGTCGAACGCGGGCTTCGACGTGACCGCGGTAAAGATCGATCCCTACCTGAACGTGGACGCGGGGACGATGAATCCCTACCAGCACGGGGAGGTGTACGTGCTGAAAGACGGGGGTGAGGTCGACCTAGACTTGGGGAACTACGAACGGTTCCTCGGGACCGACATGACCTTCGACCACAACGTCACCACGGGGAAGACGTACAAACACGTCATCGAGAAGGAGCGGGCGGGCGACTATCTGGGGAATACGGTCCAGATCATCCCGCATATCACCGACGACATCAAGCGGCGGATCCGCGAGGCCGCCGAGGGGACCGACGTGTGTCTCGTCGAGGTCGGTGGGACGGTCGGTGACATCGAGGGGATGCCCTACCTCGAAGCCCTCAGACAGTTCGCCCACGAGGAGGACGACGGAGACGTCCTCTTCGCGCACGTGACGCTCGTGCCGTACTCGAAAAACGGCGAGCAGAAGACCAAACCCACCCAGCACAGCGTGAAGGAACTCCGGTCGATCGGCCTCCAGCCGGACGTCCTCGTCGGGCGGTGCGAAGACCGTCTGGACCCCGAGACCAAAGAGAAGATCGCGCTGTTCTGTGACGTACCGACCGACGCCGTCTTCTCGAATCCCGACGTCGAGGACATCTACCACGTCCCCCTGATGGTCGAGGACGAAGGGCTGGACGAGTACGTGATGGAGCGGCTGAACATCGCCGATGAGGCGCTCCCACCGGCGGAGCGTGACAGTCGCTGGCGCGACCTCGTCACCCGCGAACGGACCGGCGAGATCGAGGTCGCCCTCGTCGGCAAGTACGCCCTCGAGGACGCGTACATCTCGATCCACGAGGCGCTGAAACACGCGGGCATCGAGAAACAGGTCGACGTGAACGTCCTCTGGGTCGACGCCGACGAGATGCGGGATCACCACACCGAACGCCTCCGCGAGGCCGACGCGGTGGTCGTTCCCGGCGGCTTTGGCTCCCGGGGCGCCGAGGGGAAGATCGAGGCGATCCGCTACGCACGCGAGAACGACGTGCCCTTCCTCGGCCTCTGTCTCGGCTTCCAGATGGCCGTCGTCGAGTACGCACGAAACGTCCTCGGTCTGGAAGGCGCCCACTCCGCGGAGATCGACGAAGAGACGCCCTACCCCGTGATCGACCTCCTGCCCGAGCAGTACGACCTCGAGGACCTGGGCGGGACGATGCGCCTCGGCGCCCACGAGACCGAGATCGATCCGGGGACGCTCGCCCACGAGGTGTACGACGCCGAGGTCTGCACCGAGCGCCACCGGCACCGGTACGAGGTCAACCCCGAGTACATCGACGACCTCGAAGCCGGCGCCCTCACCTTCTCCGGGCGTGCGGGCAACCGGATGGAACTCGTCGAACTCGACGACCACCCGTACTTCCTCGGGACGCAGTTTCACCCCGAATTCCGCTCGCGCCCCGACCGTGCGAGTCCCCCGTTCGTCGGTCTCGTCGACGCCGTCCTCGACCGCGTCGCCGAGGAACGGGAGGTGGAGGCCTGATGGTCGACGTCGACGAATTCATCGCGGAGGCGACCGCGGAGATCGAGTCCGAGATCGGCGACGCGAACGCCATCATCGCGCTCTCGGGCGGCGTCGACTCGTCGGTCGCGGCCGCGCTGGCCTACCGCGCCATCGGCGACCGTCTCACGCCCGTCTACGTCGACACCGGGCTGATGCGGAAAGGGGAGACTGAGGGGATCCGCGAGACGTTCTCCTTCATGGACAGCCTGCGGATCGTCGAGGCACAGGACCGCTTCCTCGACGCCCTCGAAGGCGTGACCGACCCCGAGGAGAAGCGCCACGCCATCGGCGAAGGGTTCATCCGCGAGTTCGAACGCGAGGCCCGGGAGGCCGACGCCGACTACCTCGTCCAGGGGACCATCTACCCCGACCGCATCGAGAGCGAGGGTAACATCAAGTCCCACCACAACGTCGGCGGACTGCCCGACGTGATCGACTTCGAGGGCATCGTCGAACCCGTCCGCGACCTCTACAAGGACGAGGTGCGGGAGGTCGCCCGCGCCCTCGACCTCGAAGAGGTGGTCTCGGAACGGATGCCCTTCCCCGGGCCGGGACTCGCCGTTCGCATCCTCGGCGAGGTGACCGAGGAGAAACTGGACGTGGCCCGCGAGGCGTGTCACATCGTCGAGGAGGAGGTCGAAGAACACGATCCGTGGCAGGCCTTCGCGGCCGTCATCGGCAAGGCGACCGGCGTCAAGGGCGACAACCGGGTCCACGGCTGGGTGGTCGCCGTCCGGTCGGTCGAGAGCCGAGACGGCATGACCGCCCGCGCCCAGGATCTCCCGTGGGAGACCCTGCAACGGATTCAGAGCCGCATCACCGGCGAGAACGACGACGTCGCCCGCGTCGTCTACGACGTGACCCACAAACCGCCCGCGACCATCGAGTACGAATGACCCGGGCCATCGTCGCCGGCCCGGACGACGCCGGCCTCGGGACCGCCTTGGAGACGGAAGGGATCGAGGTGTGCCGTGTCGAGGGCGTCCTCACCGCCGCAGTGCTCGACGACGCCGGCCTAGCCGACGCCGACCTGTTCGTCCTCACGGATCTCGACGAGGCGACGGCCATCACCGTCGCCAAGGACCGCAACCCCGACGTCCGGGTTGTCGTCTACAGCCACGACTCCCTGCCCGAGTTCGTGCGCGGGCAGGCCGACCTCGCGATGGATCCCGACCTGTTCGGCGTCGACATGGTCGCCGAGGAACTGGCCTGAGTGCCGTCGCCGAAGCCCCATCGTTAAGACGCAGGCGGCCGATTTTCCCCCATGACCCTCGACCGACTGGAGACGCTCGACCCGGCCCCCGAGGAGGTACTGACGGCCGAGTTGGTCGTCAACGACGACGTGTTGGTGAAAGCCTTCGCGCTCGGCCCCGGCGCGGAACTCGACGCCCACGCCCACGCCGATAGCACGAACGTCTTCCACGTGCTCCGGGGTACGGTGACCGTGGTTCAGGGCGGCGAGACGGAGGCCATCACGGCCCCCGGCGTCGTCCACCATCAGCGCGGCGTGAGTCACGGTGCCCGGAACGAGACGGACGAGGTGGCGGTGTTCACCGCCAGCCTCTGTCCGATGCCCGGGTCCGGATGAGGTCGCCCCCGTCCGTCCCCTCGCTGTTTCGGTGAGTCAGTCATGCCACACACGAGCGTCACTGCCCACGCCCGACTTCACTTCGGGTTCTGTAACCTGAGCCTCGCAAACGAACGCCTCTATGGGAGCCTCGGCGTCGGCCTCGACCGGCCGTCGGTGACCGTCACCGCGTCGCCGGCCGCCGCCGTCGACTGCGAGCATCCGACCGTCCGGGAGTACGCCGCACGGTCGGTCAACCTCCTCGGCGTCGACGGCGCAGAGGTGGCCGTCGAGAGCGCGTTCCCGAGACACGTCGGCCTCGGGAGTGGAACCCAGTTCGCGCTCGCGACGCTCGCCGCGGTCGCGCGCGCCCACGACCGGACGGTCGACGTCCGGGACCGCGCTCCGGACCTCGGCCGCGGCGGCCGGTCGGGCGTCGGCGTCGCCACCTTCGAGGACGGCGGGTTCGTCCTTGACGCCGGCCACCCGACCGCCCGGTTCACCACCGACCGGCCGGCGGTCGGCAAGTGGTCGGTGCCGCCGGTCGCGGCCCGACATCCCATCCCCTCCGACTGGCGCTTTCTGGTCGTCGTCCCCGACGCCCCCTCGGGGCCGAGCGGCGACGCCGAGGATCGAAGCATGCGCTCGGCCGTGGAGTCGGCGGCGGCGGCGCCGAGCGACCGCCTCGCCGGCGTGATCCTCCGGCGCGTCCTGCCGGCGATCACGGAGGGATCGGTCGAGCGGTTCGGCGCCGCCCTCGCCGAGGTCGGTCGCCTCAACGGCACTTGGTACGCGGACGAACAGGGCGGCGTCTACCGGCCGCCGGCGGGCGAACTCGTCGCCGCCCTCGACGACGAACCGGCGGTCGACGGGGCCGGGCAGTCCTCGTGGGGACCGGCGGTCTACGGCGTGACCGACGCCGAGCGCGAGACGGCGGCACGGGCGGCGGGGCGGGCGGCCCTCGACGCGGCGGGCGTCGACGGACGCGTCCTCGTCGCCGACGGGCGAAACCGGGGCGCCGAAGCGATGACGGGGGAGCGGTAGCTCCCGGCCTTCCGGTGCCGAAACGAGCGGTTCAGTCCCCGGATCCGGACGGGCTGACGGTGAACTCGACCAGTTCGTAAGCGTCGTCGCCGCGGACGGTCCCCGGATTTACTCCCCGTACCGGCTCGGTGTTCCAGTAGATGCGGATCCGCACGCCGTCGGTCGTCCCAGTCGGGTCCAGATACACGGTCTCCCCGGCCTCCCAGGTGTCGCCGATGCCGACCTGCGGCGGGCGACCGCCGGACGACTCGGAGAACCGTTCCCGCTCGCTCGCGTACGACTCGTCTGCCGGGTGGGCGCCACCCGGCGGGCCACCGATGTCGAGCGCCTTCGACCCGCTGACGTAGAGTCGATCGATCCTGACCGCGTCGCCATCTTCGAGCGTCACCGCCACCGTCGCGTCGCCCCCGTCGTCTATCGTCGTGTGTGAGACGCTGATCGTCGGCGACGGGGGCGGCACGTCGCTTCCCTCGGTGAGGACGAACGCCGAGACGGCCGTGCTGATGATCACGACGATCGCCACCAGCAGAACCAGCCCGACGACCGCCGAGGCCGCCCGCTCGCGCTCGTACGCGTCACTTCCCATGCAATCGAGTTTACATCCTTCGGCTAAATACTCTCGCCCGGATCACGAGCCACCGTGCAGTCGCGACGCTCCCCGCCACGTCCGCCGCCTCGCCGCAACGACTAACCCACCGACGGCCATACCCCCCACATGGCTCGCATTCCCTTCGGTATCTCCCGACTCGACTCGATCATCGGCGGGGGGGCGCCACCGGGGAGCGTCGTCCTCCTGACCGGCGAGGCCGGGGCGGGCGCCCGCGAGTTTCTCCACACCAGCGCCGCGATGAACGGGCTGTACCACGGGGATCGCGAGGCGTTCGAACTCCACTACGGCGACCTGGAATCGGCCGCCGAACCTCCGCCAGAGATCCACTACATCTCTTTTACTGCCGGCCGCGACCACCTCGAACAGGAACTCTCCTACACGATGGACGAGGATCTCGTCCACTCGGCCGTCGAGCACATTCGGTTTCGCGACCTCTCGCCCGAGTACTTCCAGTTGAGCCCCATCCCCCGGGAGTGGTACGCCGGCGAGGCCCAGTCGGTGAGCGACCTGGCCACCCGGGAGCGACTGGAGACCGCGTTGAGCGCGCTCGGGGAGTACCTCGGCGAGCACGCGCCCGGGAACCTCGTCCTCGTCGACTCCATCACGGACCTCGTCGCGGCCGTCAGCGACGACATGTCATGGAGCGACATCGCCCTGCTGATGAAGGGAATCCAGAAGGCGGCCTACGAGTGGGGCGGGTTGATCCTCCTCCTCGTCCAGGGCGAAACCCTCCAACCGACCGAACTCGGGCATCTGATGGACGCCGCCTCCGGGACCCTGCAGTTCGAGTGGGAGAGCGGCGGATCGAAACGTGCCCGGACGATGTTCGTCAAGGAGTTCCGTGGCGTCCTCTCCAGGCTCGAAGCGGAGAACGTCATCCGCTTCGAGACGGAGGTCCACGAGGGCGGCTTCGACGTGAGCGGCGTCCGGAAGATCCGCTAGGCCGACCGATACTTAAGCCGCCGCGTGGTTAGTCACGTACACATGGCAGGGGAACAGTCGGAGGCCTTCCCGACGGAACTCCGGGAGTGGGTCGAACGGCAGGCGGCCGAGCGCGACGCGCCTCCGGAGCGGATCCTCGCCCGCGCGGTGGCGATCTATCGGGCGCTCGATGCCGAGGCCGCCGGCGACGCCGACGATCCCCTCGATATCGACCCGGAGCGCGTCTCGGACCTGCGCGATCGGGTGACGGCCCTCGAGGACCGCGTCGCCACGCTCGAGGACGACCTCGACACGAAGATCGACGACGTCCGTGATCGGGTGGTTCAGGTCAAACGCGAGACCGACGCCAAGGCGCCCCGCGGTCACGACCACCCCGACCTGGAAGCGCGCGCCGACGCCGCCGGGCGCACCGCGGAGGACGTCGATGATCGGATCGACACCCTCGGCGAGCGACTCGACCGCGGCTTCGAGAACTACGAGGAGATCCTGGAGTATCTGACGGACACGACCGACGACCTCGACCGGAAGGTGGAGCAGTTGGCCGGCGCCGTCGTCGACGTGCAATCGGAACTTCATCGCGTCAGCGCCGCGGACCACGACCGCGAGGCAGTCGACGACCTCCGGACCGCCGCGAACCGGCACGGCGAGCGTACGGCAGCGTGTGCCGACTGCGGCGCGACAGTCGACCTCGGACTGCTCTCACGGCCCCGGTGTCCCCACTGCGAGGCCACGTACGTCGACTTCGAACCGCCGAGTGGCTTCTTCGGCAGCGCCACGTTGACAACCGGCGACCGTCCCGCGCTGACCGACGGGACCGACGGCGAGGCCGCCGATCTGTTCGACCTCGACGCGCGGAGCGACGGGAAGGGGGTGTCGACGGATGAGTGAAGACGAGGACGACGACCCGGGCGCCCCCGCGGACGACGCCGGCGCCGACGACGCTCCGCTCGACGACCTCGTCCGCGAGGTGCGCGCCAAGCAGGCCTCCCGCGAGGAGGGGGCGGACGCGAGCGTCGATCCCGAGACGGACCTCTTCGAGGCCGTCGAGGTCGGCGAGGTGGACGACGAGGCCGTCTGGGAGGCGTTCGCCGAGGGGGAGATGGGCCCCGAGGAGCGGGTCGGCGTCGGCGCCGACCCCGAGGACGCGTCGGGAGACGACGAGGCCGTCGTCCCGAAACGGGAGTTCTGTCAGCGATGCCCACACTTCGCGGACCCGCCGGAGACGGCCTGTACTCACGAGGGGACGACCATCGTCGAGGTGGTCGACGCCGACAGCTTCCGCGTGCGGAACTGCCCCGTCGTCGCCGAGGACCGGGAGACAGCCTCGATCGAGTGACGGCTGTGGCCAAAGCGGGATCGCCACCGAAACGGGGCCGGGGAACCTTTGTGGGCCGCCCCGCTACCCCCGGTATGCAGTTCTGCGACGACTGCGGGTCGATGATGGTCACCCGCGACGGCGAGATGGTCTGTACCTCCTGTGGCGCCACCAGCGAACGCGACGAGGAACGCGCCGCTGCCTTCGTCTCTACCGAGGCCCAGAGCGACGACGACGTCATCGAGACCGAGGAGGGAGCCAACTTCGAGGGCAAGCCCACCGCCACCGACGTCACCTGCGAGGAGTGTGGCGCGAGCGAGGCGTGGTACACGATCAAACAGACCGGCGCCGCCGACGAACCGCCGACGCGGTTCTTCAAGTGCAAGGAGTGTGGGTATCGGTGGCGCGAGTACAACTGACTCCTCCGACGGATCGATTCGTTCGGGGATCCGGTTGCTTCGAAAACGGCCCGGGTTCTCGGCATCGAGACGTACGTGGACCCGGACGATCGGCGTATCGGCACGGTCGGTGGGTCGTCGGACACCGACCCGATCCTGAAACGTCCCACTTCGAGCGTCGGCGCGTCGAACGCCACTGGTGAGGATCGAGTCGCCGAGGGAATGACCACCGCGGATGGAACCGTTCGACGTCGGAGACGAGTTCTCCGCACGAGATCGATCCTCGGAGTATAACTGTCTGCCCGGCTAATTTACTCCGGAGAGGTTCAGATGCACGAAGATCCAGACGCCGATACCGACACCGGGACGCTTCGAACGCTCGGAGGTGAGTCAGAAGAGATCTACGAGGTGATCTTCCGTGAAATGGCGGACGCCGTCTTTCTGATCGACGTCGAGCGAACGGGCGACGACTACACGTTCGTTTTTCGACGAAACAACGCCTCACACCGACACCAGACTGGTCTCTCGGAAGACGAAATGCGCGGACAGACGCCACGAGAACTTCTCGGCGACGAGCAGGGTGCGGCCGTCGCAGCGAACTACCGCCGCTGTGTCGAGAAAGGGGATACTATCGAGTACGAAGAGACCCTGGGCCTGCCGGGCGGAACCAGTCACTGGCAGACGAAACTCACTCCGATCACCGAGGGCGGGCGGGTCACTCGGATCGTCGGAGTCGCCCGGGACATCACCGACCGAAAGGAACGAGAACGGGAGATGAAGCGGCTTCACCGTCGGTTCGAGACCGTCCTCGGGACCATGTCCGCGGCGGTGTTTCTGAAGGATACCGACGGTCGGTATCTCATGATGAACAGGGCGTGCCGCGAACTGTTCGACGTAGAAGAGCAAGATATCGTGGAGCTGACTGACGACGACCTCCTCCCTCCGGCGGTCGTCGAAAAGGCCAGAGCGGACGACCGACACGTCATCGAGAACGGTGAGACGATCGAAATCGAGGAGACGGTTCCGGCAGCCACGGGGAACACCGTCCGGCTTACGCGGAAATCCCCCGTCTACGACGACGACGGCGAAGTCGTGGCTCTCTGTGGCGTCTCGACCGATATTACCGGACAGAAACGGCGCGAACGGGAACTCCAGCGTCTCAAGGAACGGTTCGAACTGGCCGTGGAGGGTGCAAATCTCGGCCTCTGGGACTGGGATATGACCTCCGACGAAGTCGAGTTCAACGAACAGTGGGCCAGGATGCTCGGATATTCGCCCGACGAGATCGATTCCCGTATCGAGGCGTGGGAGCGGCGTGTCCATCCCGACGACCTCGACCGCGTCGAAGACGCTCTGGACGATCATATGGCGGGCGAGACCGACCTCTACGAGACGGAACACCGGATGGAAACCGCCGACGGCCGCTGGAAGTGGATTCGCGATATCGGAAAGATCGTCGAACGCGACGAGGACGGCGAGCCGCTTCGAGCCGTCGGCATCCATCTGGACGTCGGCGAGCGCAAGGAGTACGAACGGGCCCTCGAACGGCAGCGGGACAACCTCGAAGTGCTCAACCAAGTCGTTCGCCACGACGTCCGTAACGCTCTCCAACTCGTACTCGCTCACGCAGACATCCTCGAAGAGTACGTCGGCGACGACGGGGAGGCACATCTCCGACGGATCTTGGAAGCGGGTCGTGAAGCCGTCGACATCATCCGAACTGCCGGCGACGTCACCAAGGTGTTACTCCGCTCCGAGGCCGAGCGCACCGCAATAGACGTTCGGCCAATCCTCGAAGAGCAGGTCGACGACGCGCGAACCAGCCACGAACGCGCCATCGTCTCCATCGAAGAGACGATCCCGAACGTCGAGGTGCTGGCCGACGATATGCTGGAGTCGGTGTTCCGGAACCTGCTGAACAACGCTATCGTTCACAACGACAAGGAACTTCCCACCATCACCGTTTCGGCGACTGCCGCCGACGAGGCCGTTCGGATTTGTGTCACGGACAACGGGCCGGGGATTCCCGACGATCAGAAGGAACGAATCTTCGACGAGGGTGAGAAGGGCCTCGACAGTCAGGGAACCGGACTGGGGTTGTATCTCGTCAGGACGCTCGTTGACCGCTATGGCGGTCGTGTCTGGGTCGAAGACAACGAGCCGGAAGGAAGCGTGTTCATCGTCGAGTTGCCCACGTGTGAGTGACCGCCTTGGGTCAGCCCACACGGGAGAGTCCATGACAGCATGCCGTTCCCCCGATACGCTCGTGTTCGTCTCCAGCGTGTGCTCGGCGGCAGGAGCGACGCCATCGGGATACGCCTCGGCCGACCGAACCGGTCTCCGCACGCTCGACCGGAGCGTTGCCGACCTCCCAGTCCCGGAACGGCCGGGGCTCACGGAAACAACCACCTGCGGAGGATGTGGTCACCGCTGGCGTGACTACGACCGACCGCAGCCGACTGGTTCCCCGTCGATCCCGTACTTCCGCCGAACGCGTGGACGAGCGACGCGAGCCAACGGCGTTCCGCTCGACTAGCCGGACAGTATATGTGTCTGTGGTGAAAACTACTCACGTGAGCGAGACATCCGAAGAACGATCGGGCGCACTGGCGGACGAACTCGAATCGAGCGGCCTCGGCCCGGCGGCGTTTGCCTCCATCGGCTCCGTCGCCCTCGCCCTCTACTACTACTACGTCAAGGGTGACGAACAGCGCGGGCAGTTCGTCGGCCTGTGGCCGGCGACGATCCTGGCGATGGCGTCCTACCTCAAGATTTCGCGGATGGAGCGGGTGGCGGACGCCGAATCCGAGTAATCGGACGCGTTACGGGCACGTTCGGTCGGCCGTCGACCGCCGTTCGGAACCCTGTCGGACGGCCTCGGTCGCACCGGTCTCCACGTTCACGAGCATCGCCTGCCCGCCGTAGTCGTGTGCCCGGTCGTGACCCCGGACGACCACACAGGTCGTCCCCGAAGGGAGCGAGACGGTCGCCGACCGCGTGAACTCGCGAGTGCCGTGCGCGTGCAGGAGTTCGCGCCGGCCCAGTCGCTCGCCGGTCGTGGTCTCGACCTGCCACCAGTTCGCGTATCCGTCCTCGCCGTCGTCGTCGTGAAGGAGCGTCACGTCGAAGCGGTGGCCATCGGCGGTCGGGTCGACTGCCACGCCGACGACGTTCGCCTCGCGAAGGTCGAGGTCGGTCGATGCCGTCGCAGTCGGGGTGTCTGTCGTGGTATCGGACGCCGCGTCCGTCGCTTCGGCCGGGACCTCCGACGCGGTCGGCGTCGGGTCGGTCGCACTGGCGGGCGACGTTTCGGTTCCGTCCCCCGCACAGCCGGCGACCCCCGTGACGCCGGCGACGAGCCCCAACACGGCCCGTCGCGTGTGGCGAGTCGGTGACACGGACGTCCCTACGGTCGCCCGGGTCAAGAATCGCCGGGGCTCAGAGCGCGTCACCGAGGAACGTGGCCACGCGCTCCCCGACCGTCCGTTGCTGGCCAACAAAAAAGTGATCGGCCGAGAACCGCTCGACCGTCCCGCCGCGTTCGGCCGCCGCGTCGGCCACGGCCGCGGCGTCGACGGTGTCGTCACGGGTGCCGTACCCGATCCACAGGGGGGCGTCGATCCGACGGACGGCGTCGACCACGTCGCTCCCGTCGTCGAGCCTGGCGGTCGGCGAGAGGGCCGCGACGGGGCGTTCGATCCCGGGTTCGGAGTCGGCGGCGGTCAGCAGGGCGATCCCGCCACCGAAGCTATACCCGAAGAGACCGACCGCGTCGTAGCGGTCGCCGGCCCACTCCAGGGCCGTCCGAGCGTCGGCGCGCTCGCCGCGACCCTCGTCCCACGGGCCGTAGTCGAAGCGGAGGCAGTCGATCCGCCGGGGGAGGGCGCCGCTCACCGCTTCGAGGCGGGGATCGTGACGACTCCCATCGTGCTGAGGGTGAGGCGGGCAGGCGACGACGATGGCGTCGGCCTCGCCGTGCGTATCGAGGCTGGCGGTCAACCCTCGACCGTCGGGTAGGTGAATGCGTTCGGTTGGCACGGTGGCCGTTGAGCCGCCAGCCCCTCAATCCTCCCGTTCGGCGGGTGAGATTTTAAGGCTCGCGCCCCGAACGGAGGGTATGGGAATACTCTCGCGGGCCTCCTACGTCGTCCGGTCGAAGCTCAACGCCCTCCTGAATCGGGCCGAGGACCCGACGGAGACGCTCGATTACTCCTACGAGCGGATGCGCGACGAGTTACAGGAGGTCAAACAGGGGATCGCCGACCTGACGACCCAGAAAAAGCGCCTGGAGATCCAGAAACGGCGACTGGAGGAGAACGTCGACAAGCACAACGAGCAGGCACGGGAGGCGGTCCGGCAGGACCGCGACGACCTGGCGCGGCGGGCGCTGGAAAAAAAGAAAGAGAAGATGAACCAGATCGAGGAGCTGGAGGGACAGATCGCCGACCTCCAGTCCACACAGGATGATCTGGTCGAGAAGAAAAACGAGCTACAGAGCCGGATCGAGGAGTTCCGCACGAAAAAGGAGACGATGAAGGCCAGATACGAGGCGGCGGAGGCGTCCACCCGCGTCTCGGAGGCGATGAGCGGCGTCGGCGACGAGATGAGCGAGGTCGGCCAGGCGCTGGAGCGCGCGGAGGAGCGGACCGACGATATGGAGGCCCGCGCGGCGGCGATGGACGAACTTCAGGAGTCGGGTGCCTTCGATGACGCCCTCTCCGACGAGGACGAGATCGACCGTCAACTGGAGGCCGGTCGGACGGCGACCGAGGTGGACGCGGAACTCGAGACGCTCAAAAGCGAACTGGGCGAGTCGACCGGAGCGGGCGGTGAGGCTGCGGCCGAAGACGACGTGGAGGCGGAACTCGACGAGTTGCGGGAGAGCGAGGGCGAGGCCGAGGAGGAAGACGACGCCGACACCGAGGAGTCGGCCTGATGGAGGCGTCGTCGCTCGTCGACGCGGTGGCGCGCTCGACCGACCTCGACATCCGCGAGGCGTTCGACCGACGCGTCCGCGAACAGGCCGAGCGGATCCGCGAGGACATCCGATCGGGGCGGCTCGACACCGACGAGTTCGCCGTCGGGATGGAACTCGAGGGGTACGCGGTCGACGAGTCGGGGCGTCTCGCCCGCATTCCCGACCCCGTCTTCGACCGGGCGGGCTGTGGGAAGGAACTCGGCGCCCACAACTTCGAGGTGAACTCGCCGGCGACGGTGTTCGACGCCGCCGGAGTCGCCGAACAGGCCGACCACATCCGGGCGAACGTCGATGCCGCGGCCGAAGCGCTCGGGGCGGAGGGGCTGGCTCCCGTCCTCGACGCCGTGTGGACGGTGCCGCCGGTCGGGGGGACCGACGCCTACCTCGGCTCGGTCGAGGACCACGATGGCGTCGTCGTCGCGACGAACATGCGCCACCACCCTCGCTACGTCGCCCTCGACAACGAGATCCTGGAGCGAAGCGGCGGTCGGATCACGCTCGACGTGCCCGGCGTCACCCTCTCGTACCGAACCATCCTGATGGAGTCGCTCGCCACGTCGCTCCAGCCCCACCTCCAGATCCCCGACGTCACCGCCTTCCCCCGGTATTTCAACGCCGCCCTCCGGACGGCGGGGCCGCTCCTGTCGCTCACGAGCAACGCGCCCTTCCTTCCCGCGGATTGTTACGACGACGACCCTGCGGTGATCGACGCGACGCCACACGAACTCCGGATCCCGATCTTCGAGGAGAGCATCAACGCCGGCGCGCCACGCGGCGAGGGGAAAGTCCGATTCCCGAAGGACCTGGAGCGAGCCACGGGCGTGGTCGACCGGGTCGTCGCAGACGAGACGTACGCGCCCGTGCTCGCGGACCGCGAGGACGACCCGGACGCCGGCTCGTACCGGTCGACGCTCCGGGAGTACGATCACAAGCGTGGCGTCCACTGGCGGTGGGTCCGGGGGGTCGTCGGCGGCCAACCCGTCGGCACGGCGCGCGACGGCGCGTCGCTTCGCGTCGAGTACCGCCCGCTTCCCACCCAGCCGACGGTCCGAGACACCGTCTCCGTGCAGGTGCTCGTCGTGGGTCTCCTGCGGGGACTGGTGGCCGCGGACCACCCGTTGACCGATCTCCCGTGGACGGCGGCGCGCGACTGCTTCTACGACGCCGTCGACGCCGGCCCGGACGCCGACCTCGCGTGGGTGACCGCCGAGGGCGACCGGACCGACGACTCCGAGACCGTCTACGACGAGGTGTTCGCGTACGCCCGTCGTGGCCTCCGGGCGGCCGGCCTCGCGGACGACGTGATCGAGGGCTACCTCGACCCGATCGAACGCCGCCGCGACGGGAGCGTCCCGAGTGCGTGGAAGAAGGCCCGCGTCCGCGAGGCGGTCGCCGACGGTGCCACCCTCCCCGAGGCCATCGAGGCGATGCAACGCGAGTACATCGGTCGGGCGGGCGGTGAGACGCCCTTCGTCGACTGGTGAGCGCCGGCGTCGCCACCTCCGGAAGCTATCGGATCGACGACCGTCCGGAACACCGTATTCGTCACACTCGGGACCGGGCGGCCGCCACCGTGGACACGGAGTCACCGTCGGCCCACCGGCCGCCGAGACGGCGGTGTTCGTTCGGTGAGGCTGTCACTGCACACACCCCCGGTCCGTTTGTGATGGATCGGGTGAACTGCGGGATATACCCGGTCACAGCGACATATGGTACCAAATGGCATCCCACGACGATCAGTCCGAGACGGACCGGAACGCCGGTGTGACCCGCGCTGGAACCGCCGACCAGGGCCGAATCTCGTTCGACACGCCGACGAGCCGTCACCTCGAAGCGGCACTCGACACGGACCGCCTCGACGAAAAGAACTACCACATTCGATCCGCACTACAGCGGACGATGATCGCCGAGCAAAACCGTCCCGATTGAGCCTTCGATTCGCCGTTCGGCCTCCCGGGACCGAGCGGTACGTCCGATCCCCGACGAGTCCTCGCATCGTTCGCGACGACCCGCCATTGCCGAAGGCCTCCGCCGACGGGTCCGGTTTCGACGTGGGGTCGGCGGCGTCGTGCCGGGTGCTTCAACGAACCGCGCGCACGCCCGTTCCAGGACGGTCCGGGAAGGTGACCGTCCCGCCCTCGTAGGCGTCCTCGGCGAGGAGGAGCGCCCCGGTCGGCCACCGCGGCCACATCGGAGAGGGTTCGGCAGGACTCGTCGGCGGCCACGGGAAGGGCACTCCGCTCGTGGACACGTCGAAGGCCCTCGCGGTTCTCCGCGGGGACCGGTTGTTCGACGAACTCCACGTCGAGGTCGGCCAGCCACTCGCTTTTCACGACCGCCTCGTGGGGTGTCCAGGCCTCGTTGGCATCGACGCGAATCGTCGCGTCGGGGGGGGGCGGCTCTCACGGCCTCGACGCGTTCGCGGTCCCGTTCGGTTCCCAGTTTCCCCTTCAGGATCCGGTAGCCGTCATCGACGCCGGCCGCGGCCGCCTCGCCCATCGCCCCGGGGTCGTCGATGGCGCGCGTTCGGCGTCGAGGCCCAGAAACGGTAGAGCGGAACGCCCAGTCGGCGGGTCGCCAGGTCGTGACAGGCGACGCTGACGGCCGCGTGCGCAGCGGGGTTGTCACGAACCGTCCCGCGGAGTCGCCGCTCGATCCGGTCGAGCGCCAGGGGGTCGTCGACCGACTCGACGGCGTCGAGTCGGTCGGGCAGGACCGCCGTCACGGTGTCGGCCGTCTCGCCGTAGTGGGCCGAGGGTGCGGCGGCGCCGATGCCGGTCGCCCCCGCGCCGTCGTGGACCCGGACGACGACCGTCTCCACCTCGGTCTGGGCGCCACGGGAGATGGTGAACTCGCCGTCGACCGGGAGGTGCAGTCGCTCGTACTCCGCGTTCATAGCAGAGCGTCGAGCACCTCGTCGGCGCCGAAGCGGACGGGATCGGTCGCCGGCGCATCGAGGGCGGTGGCGTACGCGTCGACGGCCTCACGGGCCGCCACGTCGTCGTCGTCGAACGTCCGTGTATCGAGCGCGCCGGCGGCCACCGTGGTCGGTGCGACCGGCGCCGCGAGCCCCTCGTAGAGGTCGACGTAGGTCTCTACCGGCGGGATGGCGTAGTCCTCGTAGCCGTGGATGACATCCCGGCCGGCGCTGTGGACCATCACCAGCGAGTCGGGCATCGACCCGTGGAGCAGGCTACAGGTGACGCCGGAGTAGGCGGGGTGAACGATCGTCCCCTGCCCCTCGACGAAGAGGACGTCGTGGTCGGGGGCGGCGTCGAGGACCATCCGCTCGACGGCACCGGCGGCGAAGTCGGAGATAACCCGGTCGACCGGGGTCCCCCAGCCCGCGATCATGATCCCCGTCTGTCCCGTCGGGACGAACCCGGCGTCGATTCCCCGATCACGGGCGGCGGCGACGAGTTCGAGCGTCGTCGTCATCTTGCCGGTCGAGCAGTCGGTGCCGACGGTCAACACCACCTCGGCGTCGGCGTCGCGGGCGCGGCCCTCGCTCACCGTGAGATCCTCTGGCGGCCGCCGCACGTCGATCAGGTCGACGCCGCGCTCGGCGGCCAGCGCCGCGAACTCCTCGTCGTCCGCGAGGAAGTAATGCAGGCCGGCGATCACGTCACACTCCGCCTCGATGGCGGTGCGCACGTCCGGGCGCCAGGATTCGTCGAAGCCGCCGCCGATGGGTGCGATTCCGATCACCAGCGCGTCCGGGTCCGCCACGTCGAGGGCGGCGTCCATACTCTCGACGATGGGGGTATCGGGGACGTCGGGCACGTGGTCGGCGACCGTCTCACCGGCGCGATCACGGTCAAGAACCGCCGTCACGTCGTAGTCCGCGTATCGGAGGACGCCGATGGCCGTCTTCGCCCGCTCGGGGAACTTCCCGTGTGCGAGAACGACGACCGAGTCGTCCGGGTCGAGTGAGATCGACATGGTTAGAGCGACGCGGGTGGGGTGAATTAACCTCCCGCTTTCGGCCCGCTTCCACGGGCTTATCCCCGACTCGGCCCAACAGCGGGATATGGCGAGCTACCACCGCCGGACGCGCGTCGACGCGCCGCTGGATGCGGTCTGGGACTTTCACTCCCGGGTGAGCGGACTGGAGGCGCTGACCCCCGACTGGATGAACCTCCGAATCGAGAGCGTCCGTGGCCCAGACGGGGAGCCGGATCCCGAGATCCTGGAGCCGGGCGCACGGATCGACGCCTCGGTCCGTCCTCTCGGCGTCGGGCCACGACAGCGGTGGACCTCCGCCATCACCGAGCGCGAACGTGACGGCGCGACGGCGTTCTTCGTCGACGAGATGACCGACGGACCGTTCCGTCACTGGGAGCACACTCACCGCTTTTTCGCCGACGGTGCCGAAACCGTCGTCGACGATCGGGTCGTCTACGCCCTCCCGTTCGGCTCGCTCGGCGACGCCGTCGCTCCGCTCGCCCGCGTCGGCTTCGAACCCATGTTCCGCTACCGCCACCGTCGGACGCGTGACCTCCTCGAAGGCACCGAGTAGTCGACCGACGCCGTGCCGACGTCTCGGTGTCCGCGGCCGTCTCGACGCTCCCGATCGGGTGACCGTACGGTTTTGAGGACGGCGACCCAACGGCCGCGCATGGACGTCGTCGACATGGACCACGTCGCCATCCGCGTGAGCGATCTCGATCGGGCGCTCGACTTCTATCACGACCTGCTGGGGATGGAGATCCGCGACCGCGAGCGGTACGAGGGCGGCGAGGTGCCGTACGTCGCGGTCGTCGCCGGCGGTCGCCACCTCCACCTCGTGCCGACCGACGAGGCGTTCGACGTGGGTGGAGAACACGTCTGTCTGCTTCTCCGGTCGGACGGGACGGGCACCCGGGCAGAACTCGACGCCTTGCTCGACGACCTCCGGGCGGCGGGCGTCGAGGTCGAATCCGGGGAGCCCAACGAACGCTACGGGGCCTACGGCCGCGACTGGGCGGCGTACGTCCGCGACCCCGACGGCCGGCGGATCGAACTCAAGCTTCACTGACCGGCCGCCGTGCCGACGCGGTGACGTAGATGCCCGCGAGGACGACCGTCCCCCCGACGAGCGTTCCCCACGTCGGTACCTCGGCCAGGAGGACGACCGCGAGGAGCGTGCTCCCGACGGGTTCGCCGAGCAGGGAGACGCTGACGACGTGGGACTCGAGGTGTCCGAGCGCCCAGTTCACGACGGTGTGACCGAGGACGCCCGGGCCGAGCGCCATCGCCGCGAACAGCGCCCACTCGTGGGGAGGATACGCCATCAACGGCAGTCCCCGTGCCACGGCGACGACGAGCAAGACGAACGTACAGGCCGTGTAGACGACCGTCACGTACGGCAACACGCCCAGCCGCCGCCGCAGCGACCGACCGGCGAGGTAGTACGCCGCCACCGCCACCGCGCCGAGGAGGGCGAGCGCGTTGCCGTACTGGGCCCCCGTCACGTCCCCGGCCGGCGCGACCGTCGGATCGAGCGCCGCGAGCAGTCCGGGCCCGAACGAGAGACCGATCATCCCGACCAGGGCGACCCCGATACCGAGCGCGCTCCGTCGGCTCACGCGTTCTCCGAGGAGCACCCACGCGCCGACGGCGACGAACACCGGCTGTGCCTGGACGAGGGTGACGCTCGCGGCGACGGTCGTGTGTTCGAGGCTCTCGAACCACACCACGAAGTGGAGGGCGAGCGCGACGCCGGCACCGACGGCTACCGTCCCGTCGCGTCGACCGACCTGCTCCAGCGACCGCCGGTCTTCGCCGTCGAAGAGCGGTACGAGGGCGCCGACGGTGAACCCCACCCGGTACAGCGCCTTGATCACGTTCGGCGCGTCGCTCCAGCGAACCAGGATCGCACTCGTGCTGATCGCGAGGACCGCGAGGCCGAGTGCGGCAAGCGGCGGGACGGCGACGTCGTCTGCCCCGGGCACACGACGTCGGTCGTGGGGCCGCGGTTTACCGGTGTCGACGCGGATCGAACGTCGGATATCGCTCGATCCGTCTTTCGAAGATAATTTTTCTTCAAACAGTTCCGTAGGAGAGATTATTCCATATCATTTACGTAGTTGGAGATATAAGCACGGTCCAACCATGCGTTCGATACGCGATTGGTTGTGGATCGTGGCGTTCGTCGTACTCGTTACGTTCTCGGTTCCCTGGTTCCTCTGGGGGACCTCGACGGTGGTCGCCGGGCTCCCCGTCTGGCTCTGGTGGCACGTCGGCTGGATGGGGCTCGCGGCGGTCGTCTTCGCGCTGTTCACCCGACATGGCTGGGATCGACTCATGGGCGTCGATAGCGAGGTCGGACTCGGCGTCGACAGCCGGCCGGGTCGAGGTGGTGAGCCGTGAGTCTCCAGCCACTCGGCATCGTCTTCGGGTATCTCGTGCTCGCTCTCGGGATAGGTCTGCTGGCCTACCGCGTCGGCGGCAGCGATGCCGAGGACTTCTATCTCGCCAGCCGAACCTTGGGGACGCTCGTCCTCCTCTTTACGACGTTCGCGACCCTGCTGTCGGCCTTTACCTTCTTCGGCGGGCCGAACCTGGCCTACGCGGCCGGTCCCGAGTGGATCCTCGTCATGGGCGTGATGGACGGCGTGCTCTTTGCTATCCTCTGGTACGTCGTCGGTTACCGCCAGTGGCTCATCGGGCGCGCACGCGAGTACGTCACGTTGGGCGAGATGCTCGGCGACCGCTTTGCCTCCCCCGGCCTCCGGGGGCTGGTCGCCGGCGTCAGCCTCCTGTGGCTCTTCCCGTACGTCATGCTCCAGCAGATGGGCGCCGGCGAGGCGCTCCGCGGCCTCACTGGCGGCGCCGTCCCCTACTGGGGTGGCGCCGCGATCATCACGCTGTTCATGATCGTCTACGTGATGGTCGCCGGCCTGCGCGGCGTCGCCTGGACCGACACGCTTCAGGGGCTGTTCATGCTCTCCGTGCTGTGGATCGCGGTCGCCTGGATCGTCGGCGACATCGGTGGCGTCGGCGCCGCCACGCGGGGCATGATCGCGGCAGAGCCCGACTTCGCCGCCCTCGGCGGCGGCCTCTACACGCCGCAGTTCATCGTTTCCTCGGCGATCACCATCGCCTTCGGCGTCAGCATGTTCCCCCAGATCAACCAGCGCTTTTTCGTCGCCAGGTCGGCGACGGTGCTGAAACGCTCTTTCGCGCTGTGGCCCGTGCTCGTGCTCCTCCTGTTCGTGCCCGCGTTCCTACTCGGTGCGTGGGCCGCCGGTCTTCCCATCGAGGTGCCCGAGGGGGCGAACGTGCTCTCCGTACTCCTCAGCGAGTACACCCCCGGTTGGTTCGCGGCCCTCGTCGTCGCCGGCGCGATGGCCGCGATGATGTCCTCGTCGGATTCGATGCTGCTATCGGGGTCGTCGTACTTCACCCGCGACCTCTATCGTCCCTTCGTCGACCCCGACGCGAGCGACCGCCGCGAGGCCTGGATCGCCCGGGCCGGTGTCGCCGTCTTCGCCACGCTCGCCTTCGTCGCGAGCCTTACCCGCCCCGGTACGTTGATCGAAGTCGGCGACACTGCCTTCTCCGGCTTTGCCCTCCTCGCCCCGCCGGTCATCGTCGCACTCTACTGGGAGGCGACCACCCGCGACGGCATGCTCGTCGGGATCGGCGTCCCACAGGCGCTTTACCTCGCGCACGTCCTCGGTCCCGCGACTCCCGTGCGGGTCGGTGGGACGACCGTCGACCTCCTCGCGCGCTCCTACGGCGGGTGGGACGTCGCCCTCGCGTTCATGCTCCTCGGGGGTCTCCTCACCGTCGGCGTCTCCCTCGTCTCATCGCCGGCGGTCGACGAGGACGCGACGGCCTTCGCCGTCGGCGGCGACTGAACCCCTCGTCAGATCCCGGGTCATCGAGGTGTGGTCCCCCGGCACCGATACCCTGATTGGAGACCCGACCCACCTTCGTCGTATGAGCGACATCCTTGACGACGTCACCGCCGCGAAACTCATCAAACACATCCGGGAGAGCGATCAGCCGAGCCCGCATTTCCAGGCCACCATGATCAACTTCGTCTGGTCGCTCCACCGGAGCGACGGCGATCTGGACGAGATCGTTCTCGAAGACGGCGAGATGGAGGAGATGTTCAACGGCCTCCCGACCGATCCGGAACAGGAACTAGCGTTCATCGAGTAGCCCCGACCGGCCTTCCCTCTCCCGACGGGATTCGGCTCGACGTAACGCACGGTTACGGTTCGAGTGACAAACGTACCGTTCTATGAAGATCGAAACGGCGTTCGTATTGCTATCTTGGGTGAACGCGCAAATTCTTTTATTCGCGTGTCGATGTCCCCTCTGGGGGAACGGCGCCTCTGACATGGACCCATCCGAGTCTCGCTCGGCCGATACCCTGCCCCCGAGTTTCCGTTCGTCGGTTCCGGCCTTCTCGGCCCGGAACCGTTGGTCGACCGCGACCCCGTCCGGTTCGGCTTCGCAGTACGGTCCGTGGTAGTCCGTGACGAACTCTCTCCCCCGTAGCGGCGTGTCGGGGTCGATTTTACGGGACGCCACCTGCCGGTCTCACCCGCCGAAGGTCGCTTCGAACGCCTCGTACTCCTCGACTCCGAGGAGCGACGACACCTGGTTCAGGGGGAGCAGATCCTCGTCGTGATCCCCGTCCTTCGTCATGGAGTCCATGTACGCTTGCATGGCGGGTATCGACGCCTGTAGCATACCGGCGACATCCGACACCAAGGAGACCCCAGCCTCGTCGTACGCCGCGACCGGATGCCAGGTTTCGAACTCGTCGTGGTCCATCTCGACTCCCAGCGCGTAGAACGGAGCGTCGACGCCCGCGGCGATCGTCGAGAGGTCCTCGAGGGGGGCAACTTCCCCCAGCATGAACACGTCCGCGCCCGCCTCGGCGTAGCGATTCCCACGGCGAACGACGTCGTCGATCCCCTCCGTTTCGTAGGCGTCCGTCCGCGCCATGACGACGAACTCGTCGTCGCTCCGGGCCTCGATGGCCGCCGCGAGTTTGTCCGCCATGGTGTCGGCGTCGATCAACTCTTTTCCTTCCAGCAGTCCACATTTTTTGGGCGTCGCCTGGTCCTCTATGAACACGCCGGCTGCCCCCGTTCGCTCGATCTCCGAGATCGTATGTGGGAGATTGACGACGCCGCCGTACCCGGTATCACCGTCGACGACGACGGGCGTCTCACCGGCGGCACGGACCATACTGTGAACGACGTCGACGGTCTCTTTCAACGAGGTGAAATTCAGATCCGGATAGCCGAGCAGACTCGCGGCGGTCCCGTAGCCGGACTGTTGGACTGCGTCGACGTCGGCGTACTCACAGGCGATCTTGGTACTCAACGAATCGTGTACGCCGGCGAGATACGCGACCTCTTCGCGCTCGATCAGTTCCCGCAACCGTTCCCGGCGCGCCGTGTCGTCCATCGTGTGTCACCGATCGTCGTGTTCGTCGGCACCGACTTGAATGCGTCCCTGGGTCGGGTCGTTCGCCGGGTCGTCCCGGGCAACTCCGAGTCGTCAGCGCGAGGCTCTCGACGGATGTCCGCTCGGACTGCGGACGCGACGCTTCGGGTCAGAAGTGTTCGCGATCACGGAAGCAACTTTGAAATCACCCGCCACTGTTGATGGCGTACCCAGCTCTCCATATGACCGATCACGGCTCACAGGGGCAGAAGGCACAACTGGACAAGGCCGAACGCGAACACCTCGAGGACGTCGTCGCAGACATGCGAGGCCGGGTCGAGGCAAACGTCGAACACCGACTCACACAGCGGGGTCTCGACGACGAACCGGATTCCCGCCACGAACGCGACGGCGACACGAAGCAACTGGTCGAAGCCATCGAACTCGAGGCGGTCGATGGCCAGGACTGGGACGAAGCCTTCGAGCAGTACGTCACCGGCGTCGGCTACACGCTCGTCAACCGTCTCGCCGCCCTACGCTGTATGGAGGTTCGTGGATTCCTCGACGAGGAAGTCACGGTGTTCAAAGACGACGGGCTGACGCCCGCCGCCGAGACGCTCGTTCGCGAGGAATTCCTGCTGGAAGGGGAAGCCCTTCTCCAAGCGTATCACGACGCCTGTGACGCCTTCGCCGCGGAGATCGAGATCCTCTTCGACCGCTCGTCGGTGTATAGTCAGGTCGACCCGGACCAGAGTACCTTCGAGGATCTCTGTGAACTGCTCGACGCGGTACCCGACGCCGTCTGGCGGGCCGACGACGTGTTGGGGTGGGTGTACGAGTATTACAACCGACCCAACCTCGCCGACGTGAGAGAACGGGCTCACTCCGGCGGCGGACTCGGAACGGACGACATCGGCGTCGCGAACCAGTTTTATACGCCCCACTGGGTCGTCCGGATGCTCACCGACAATTCGCTCGGTAAGCTCTATCTCGAAACCCGGGACAAACTGGCAGAGACGATTCGATCACAGGACTCGCTCACGGCCGGCGCCCGGAAACGGCGATCGACGGCACCGAGTGAAACCCCGACCGTCTCGGAGTTCTGTACGTATCTGGTACCGTCCGACGCCGGCGAAACGCCGACGTTCGACCATCCCGCCGAAATCCGCGTCATCGACCCTGCGTGTGGGAGTGGCCACTTCTTACTCTATGCCTTCGACGTGCTGGAACGAATTTGGCGTGCGGAAACCGACCTCGACCACGCCGAGATTCCCCGAGAGATCCTCCGGCACAATCTTCACGGTGTCGACCTCGATATGCGAGCCTGTCAGCTCACTGCCTTCAACCTCTATCTGAAAGGTCGAACCCGGGCGGAAAGGGAAGGTGCGGATGGCTTCGACATGCCCGACTCGGGTATCGTCTGTGCCGACGCGGCGGTGGCCGAACTCGACGGTGTCGAGGATGTGTTCGACGAGGTGGCCAAGGGGAGAGAGGACGTCGAGACGGCTCTCCGGACGATCCTCGATGCGTTCGAAGATATTCACGGTCTCGGCAGTCTGCTCGACGTCCGTGGAACGCTCGGCGAACTGTTCGAAGCGAGTGCCGACGGAACGGTACAGCTCACACTCGGCGATGATCCACGGGAGGATCACACGCTCGGTCAGGTTCTCCGCAATCTCCGGGAGGCCGTCGACGAACGGACGGACGACGATTCGTTCCTCGCACGGGATCTGCGGAGCTTCGTGCGACTGCTGGACGTACTGGCCCGGGAGTACGATGTGGCCCTGATGAACCCCCCCTACGGGAGTGGTAAACGCATGCCGGATTCGATCCAGCGGTATCTCGACGAGCAGTACGAATACTACCGGGAATTTTATATCAATTTCTTCGAAGCGTGTTACTCCCTGGCGAAAGACGACGGCCGAATCGGGATGTTGGTCCCGTGGACATTGATGTTCAAGCCCTCGTTTCAGGAGTTTCGAGAGGATTTCATCGGCAACCGCGGGGCGTTCGATTTCCTGGCCGAGTACGGCTACGGCGTCCTCGACAACGCGACTGTAGGGACGGTCGGAACGGTCGTCAGGAAGTCGGCACGGTCGAACCAACAGGGGGAGTTCATACGGTTACACGACGTGGCGAAGGGAAACAAGGAAGGGGTGTTCACCGACGTCATCTCGGGAACGTCGGACGATGTCCGGCGTTACTACTCGATCGACTTGAACGAGTTTTCCGCCATTCCCGGGACGCCGATGATATACTCCATCCCCCGAGCGATCCGTACACTCCACGATACCGAGTTGAAACTCGATCCCGGGCGGGCGGATATCGACGGGACGGGTATCGCCGACGCCGTTCAGGGACTCGCCACCAGCAACAACGATCGATTCGTGCGGTATCACTGGGAATGCGACGGTGACTCGTTCAGACCGTACGCCAAGGGCGGTGCCGATGCGTGGGTGCTGCCACAGTCGACCACTTCGATCAGTTGGGAACGGGACGGAACGGAGATTCAACGACTCTCTAGCTCCCGCTTTCAGAACGAACGGTTCTACATGAGGGAGGGGTTGACGTGGACTTACATCAAACGCACGGGAAGACGGTTCGGATATATGCCCGAGACGATCTTCGATGTCACGGGTTCGATGCTCTTCCCCGACGACGGCTACTCGCCGTGGCGGTTACTGAGCGTACTCAATTCGACAGTGTATCACGGCTTGTTCCTCTCTCTCACGCCGGAGCGCGACTGGCAGATGGGCGTCGTGGGGCGTATCCCGTGGCACGAGGCTCTCGACGATGCCGAACGTCTCGAAGAGATAGCGAGAGCGCAATACGTGGCCGTCGCGACGCAGAAATCCCACGACCCCCGCCATCCACTCTACGTCGCGCCGAGAATTCTGCCGACGGAGGCGACACCGTTCTATCCGGACTCGGAACATATCGCCCGGCACCAGGACGTCGATCTCGACCGGATGGTGGTCGACGAATCGTGGCCGATCGGACGTGCAGCGAGAGTCGGTGAACGGGATCGTCGACGGTCTCGAAGGCGTCTCGAGAAGTTGGCGGACCGGGCCGACGAAGTCGTCGCCGACGCTCTCGACATTCCTCCGGAGGTCAACGACGCGATGAAACAGGAAATATTCCTCCGAACGTCGGAGGAACCGGACGACCGAACGGTTCCCGATCCGGACTCCGTTCCGGAGACGCCCGACGATATCGAACAGCAGGTGACCGACCTCGTTCACCATTTCGCGATGGACATCGTTCGCGAGACATCCGATGGGATCGTCCCGGTCGAGGCCGCCCGGGATCGGGCGACGATGCTCGACCGCATCGTCGATCGGTTCCACGACGTGTACGAAGAGCACGCGGAGGACCGCCTCGTCGAGGTGGACGACGTTCTGGGTGCACGATCCGCCACCGACGAGGCCTATCCGAACCTCCGAGCGTTCATCGCCCAGGATCTGTTCGACTACCACGTCGACCGGATGGAGAAGACGCCGATCCTCTGGCGGCTCACCACCGAGCGCCTCATCGCCGACTCGGTGGGCGAGGGGTTCGCCTGCTTTCTCGATTACCACAGCCTCGATTCGGGTACGTTCGACCGGTTGTCCACTCGATATCTGGAACCACGAAAGGCCGAACTCAGAGAGCGCCGTAGTGCCGCGAATCGCCGTCGTAGCGACGATTCGCTCCCGGCTCGCGAACAGGCTGCGGCCGCCGAGACCTACGAGCACTGTGCGAGCGGGCTCGATCAGATCGGTCGCTTCGAGGACGTGCTTCAGGAACTCGGGAGGATCGACGAACGCGACTTCGACGACGCTGGCCGCCGGCGAGCCGAGGAACTGGCGCCGAAGGTCGCCGCGTTCCGCGAGACGACGCGCGAACGCGTCGAGACGCTAGCGAAACTGCGCGAGCGCAACGGCGAGGCGTGGTTCAAGGACGCGTTCTCGGATACGTTCTGGGAGACGGTCGACGAATGGCGCGAAGAGTGGCTCGACGCGCTGGACGAGCTCGAATACGCCTGCTCGGAGTACGCCGCCCCCGTCGACGAACCCGTCGAGGCACATCTGGCGGACCTGTTCGACTACTTCGGCTGGCGGCTCAAGGGGTCGGATCACTACTCCAGTACGGGGATTCTGTTCATGACCTACTACTTCGAGCGGGAGGGTGCTGACTTCCTCGACGCTGACGGCCAACCACACGACAATCTGACTGCAGACGAACGCCTGCTTGCCTCGCTCGGGATGGGCCTCGATTCCTCGGTCGTCGACGAGACGTCCCTCGAAGCGATCGCCGACGACGAGGGTGTCGACGACGTCGACGAACTCCCGCCGCTTGCCGAGTTCAAGGCACTGGCCGAGGACATCGACGATCGCTGCCAGGCCGTGGACAAGCATATTCCCTCGAACTGGGCCGACCGTGCGCTCTCGGAGATCACGACCGCCGGCTACCAGCCGAATCGGAAATACGGCGTCGAAATCAACATCACACCGCTCGCCGACGCCGAAATCGTCCCGAAAACCGTCGACGACGACGTGTTGTAGTCTCGGGCCCGGCGGGAGGGGTGCGTTCCACGCGCTTTCGAGTCCCCCTCACGACGGCCCCGGGAGGTACAGCAGTCGATCATAAACGATGGGGAACGCTCCGACGGTCTGAGAGCACCGATGCGGTGACGGAGCATATCCATCCGGCTCGTGTTCTTCCCAACGAGACCTACCGCGGTGGCCCGTCCCCAGTACGGGAAGGGCGACAAGTACCGAGAGACGCCACTGACGGACTCGCTGGCGGCGACGATCAACGCCTATGCCGACGTTGCGTGACGACGCCCCCGACGACGCGCTCGTGCCGCGCACGACGCGCACCGTCCGCGACTGGGTCACCAGTATCGGCGAGCATCGGCTCGACGAGACTGACGACGAGGGGTGGTCGTACCTCTCCGCGCACGACCTACGGCGCACCTGGGGGACGCTGCTCGTCGACGACGAAGTCGAACCGGGACTGGTGATGGAGTGGGGGGCTGGGAAGACTGGGAGACGTTTCGGGAGGCGTACCTCGGCACCTACTCGACGAAAGCGAAGACTCGGGCGCGGGCAAAAGTCGACTGGCTCTGACTACAGCCACTCGGTCCCGACGTATTCGAGACCGTCGACCTCTTTCTGGGCATACACCTGCGAGACTCGATGTATCACGTCCGCAACCTGCTTGGCCGACAGGGTCGCGTCGGCGAAGTAGAACGCCGCTCGGTAGTCGTCATCATCGAGTTCGAGGGCGAAATCGTCGTCGTAGGTGACGATGATTCGGTCGGTCTCTCTGGAGTACCGAGCGATTGGTCGGTCGTCAGTCCCCTTCCCGAGTTCGGTCGCGAAGTCGATGTGTTCGACGTCGTGGCCGTAGTTTTCGAGACGGTGGAGTACCTCGTGCTCGACGTTCTCGTCGAGAATCAGCCGATACACCATCCGGTCACTCCTCGGGTGGTGTCAGCGTCGACCGGCGCTTGGCTTCCTCGACGGCCCGCTCGTGTCGCTCCTCGACCTGTTCCATCTCCTCGGGATTGTTGTGGAAGTAGGCCAGCGCCTCGTACACGTCCGCAACGTCGAGGCCGTGACGGTCCGCGACCGTCTCCGGGCGAAGCCCGCGCTCCTCGACGCGCTCGTGGACGTACCGGACGGTAATTCGACTCCCCTCGATGTGGGGCTCTCCGTGGACCGTCGACTCCTCGCTCGACACGATCCGGTATGTCTGCGTCGCCATTCTGCTCACACCTACGCCGTCGATACTGAAATAGATTCGCCGGTCATCCGAACCCCGCCCACCAGCCGGACCGGACCTTATCGGGCGGCCGCACCGCCGGCAACGGCCGCTGTAACTCCGCGTCGACATCCCCACCGAGATACAACTCGCCCCAGCTGGTAATCTCGTACTCGTCGTCAAGGCCGACATCCCGAATGTAGACATCAACGAACCCCGCGTTCGCCAGAACGCGACACCGATGCTCGATCCGACGACGGTCGCCCTCGACGCCCTGATCGTAGGCGATCTCCCACGCCGTCGCCGTCGATACCTCGGACAGATACTCGAGTATCCGCTCGTCGGTGTACTTCATCCAGTGGCCCGTCTTCCGATACTTCATATCTTATGCGCTCGCCGCCCCCTCTCCGTTGTCGCTCGCATCCTCCAATTCATCGGCGTCGAGTTCACCATCGAGATACTTCTTCCCCTCTTCGGTGATGACGTAGACTCCGTTTCCGAGGTGGGTGAGCAGTTGATGATCTGCGAGTTTCTGGAGACGGCGAGAAACGTGCTGTCGAGAGACACGAATAACGTCGGTATCGGCCAATTCGGACGGTGATCCAGACCCTTCCTCCCGGATCACCTCTAAGATTCGATCATCCCAGATCGTCATCCACGTCCCGGATAGTCGCATTAAGCACCTATGTGGACCACTGTCACCTAATAAATGGTAAAATAGCCAAATAGCACCAAATGATTGCTTTAGTGCCTGCGTAAATTATATGTGATGCTGGTGCGGATTAGGTCGTGCAGAGCCGCGTGAGACTCTGTTGGCACTTCGAGGTTGGTCGGTGACGCGGACGGTGCTGGAACCACCGTCCGCGTTACGGTTCCGCGGTTAAGCCATCCGAACCGCGAGTACCACGGGACGAATGTCCTGCATGACCGGAAACGGACCGAGCGGAAATCAACCTGACGACGGCGACTGCGTCGTCTGTGGTGACCCAGCAGACGGGGTCGACGCGCCCACGCGCCAGCCTATCTGTCGGCGCTGTGCGTCGATCCGGTGTGACGGCGGACAGGAGATCCGACCGGGACGCCGGCGCGTCACGTCGTCGATCACCTTCGGCGGCAGTTCGGGGAACCACGTCGCCACGCCCGGCGACGACGTGAACCACATCAGCGGCGAGGTGGACATCGAGGTGTCCGGCGCGTCGTCGGACTACCCACATCCGACGCGGCTTCAACGGGAGATCGAGGCCGCCGTCGCCGACATGCTCGACGACTACGCCGAGCGGGTGAGCGACGACGTCGACCGCGGCGACGGTATCGAGACGGACGGTGGCGAGGATCAGTTTTCGGTCCGCGTCGGCGAGATGGTCCGGGAGATCGAGGAGGACGTCGAGGACTCGACGAAGGCCGAGGCGATGCTGTACGCCCGGTGCTCGGCCGCGTTCGAGGACCTGCTCGACCACTACCGACAGTTCGCGTACGCGAGCCGCGAGCACGTCATCCTCGAACTGCTGTTCCACGTCGGGTGTCGCGTCGGCGCGCTCCACGGTCTCGACGTCGCCGACTACCACCCGGACGAGGCGTACCTGGAGTTCGTCAACCGCGAGCCGGAGACGCCGCTGAAGAACGACGTCCACGGCGAGCGGCCGGTCGCACTGTCCGACCGTGTCGTCGACGTCATCGAGGACTACCGACGGGTGAACCGCCCCGACGTGTCGGACGACCAGGGGCGCCGGCCGCTCATCGCCACGACGCGCGGCCGCATGAGTATCTCGGCGATGCGGGACACCGTGTACCGGATGACCCGCCCGTGCGAGTACGGCGAGTGCCCCCACGACCGGGACCCGGAGAACTGCGAGGCGATGAAGACCGGACGCGCATCACGGTGCCCGTCGAGCCGTGCGCCCCATGACGTCCGCGCGGCGGCGATCATGCGGATGCGCGGACTCGACATCCCTGCCGAGGTGGTGTCTGCTCGGGTCAACGCCACGCAGGAAGTGATCGAGGACTACTACGACGAACGGACGCCTCGGGAGCGGATGGAACAGCGCCGCGAGAAACTGGGTGATCTGGACTGAAATCGACTGACCGCCCGCGAGGGGACCGTCTTTATTTCGTATCCGCCCTCCCCGATTTGAACGGGGGGCAAGCCGATCTACAGTCGGCTGCTCTACCAGTCTGAGCTAAGGGCGGGCACGTAAACGTAATCGCCAGACTGGACTTAAGGATTCTCATTTACTCGGCGGCCGGACCCGAACCCTTTCGTCGGCCGGTCGCCATCGACGTCGCATGGACGAGGAGCGCCAGGCCACCTTCGGGCCGGACGGCGAACTGGAGACGGAGGCGCCGGAGGCGACGGGCACCAACGACTTCGGGGCGGAGACCGGTGCCGACGAGACGGATGGCGGCTTCAATCGCTACGCGGTCGTCAGCCTACTCCAGAAGGCGATCCGACGGGGCGACGAGGAGGCGTCGGCGTGGTGTGCGTGGGAACTCGCCCGATCCGGTTTCGGGTGGAACCTCTGGGAACGACTGAACACCTTCGTCGTCGAAGACCTGAAGGCGGACACGCGAGCGCCCCTGCTCGTGGGTCGATACGAGGAACTGGCCGAGCGATGGGACATGGACTCCCGGCGAGGACAGATGGCGGCGGTGCAGGCCGCACTGGTCGTCGCCCGCACGCGGGGCGCTCGCGAGGGCGCCAACGCGGTCAACGGCTTCCACGCCGTCGCGAGGAAGCGCGCCGAGGCACGGGCCGAAGGCGAGGAGCCGACGCACACGTTCCCAGTCACGGCCGACGACCTGTCTCAGGGCGGCGAGTACGACGTCGCCCTCGACGGCCACACCGGCGAGGGGAAGCGACTGGGTCGTAGCTCGCCGTTCTTTCGGATCCACGGCGCACGTGTCGGCCCCGAAGGCGAAACCGAGGTGAGCGCGCGCTGGAAGCGGCTCTTCCTGGCGCTCGACGAGTACGACTACACCGACGAACAGGTCGCCCACGCGCTCGCGGCGGTCGATCCGGACGACCGGTGGGCCGATCCCGACCTCTAGTCCCAGAGCGCGTACATGTCGTCGCGGATCGGCTCCGTGTAGCGGTTCCCGTTCAGTTCGACGGCCGGTTCGTCACCCTTGATCCGGCCGACGTCGACGGCGGCGATGTCCTCGTCGTGAAGCGCCGAGAGCGCGGCATCCGCCTCGTCGTCGGGGACGGTCGCCAGCAACGCCCCGGAGCCGAGGACTCGAAGCGGGTCGACGCCCACGGCATCACAGAGCATGCGGGTCTCCTCGCGGACGTGGATGGCGTCGGCGTCGACGACGAGGGTAACCTCGCCGGCCAGCGCCATCTCGATCAGCCCTCCGAGGACGCCGCCCTCGGTGGGGTCGTGCATGGCGGTCGCCACCGGTGCGAGGATGGCCGCCTCGGGCATGACGCTGAGGTCGTCGAACGCCGCCCGCGCACGGTCGAGCACGCCGGTGGACACGTCGAGGCGGTCCCGGAAGTCAGTCGCGAGGACGCCCGTGGCCTCGATGCCCGCGCCCTTCGTGAGAAGGAGACGGTCGCCCGGGGTCGCTCCGCCCGTGGCGACGAAGCGATCCGCCATCCCGAGACAGGCGAGCGAACAGAGCGGGCGGTCGAGGCCGGCGACCACCTCCGTGTGCCCACCGGCGATCGCCAGTCCGAGACGATCGGACTCCGCGTCGAGTTGGCCGGTGATCGTCCCCAGCAGGTCGGGGTCCGCATCGGGGAGCAGGAGGGTGCTCAGGAGGTATTCGGGACGGCCGCCGGCGGCCGCTACGTCGTTCGAGGCGACCGCGACGGCCAACTGGCCGATGCGGTCGGCCGCGAGCGAGATAGGATCGGTGCTGACGATCAGCGTTCCCTCCCTGACCCTGATCGCCGCGGCGTCCTCGCCGAACGCCGGCCCCGCGAGCAGGTTCGGGTTGGCGGCGCCCGTCCGGGAGAGGACGAACTCCGACAGCACCGCCGGGTCGAGCTTACCGGTCATGCGCGATCCGTACGCCCGCCCCGCTCATGTGCCTTCCCGTCGGCGGCCGGACCGCACCCTACAAGCCCTCCCGCCGGCAACGTTGACTATGCTCATGACACCCGGTCCGACGGCGCTCCCCCCGTCGGTCAGGGAGGCGGCCAGCGAGGAACTGCTCAACCCCGACGTGGATCCGGCCTTCGCCGACCGATACGACGGCCTCCGCGACACGCTGGCGAGGGCGTACGGCACCGACGACGAGGTGGTCGTCCTCGGCGGCGAGGGCATCCTCGGACTGGAGGCGGCCATCGCGTCGACCGTCGCACCCGGCGACCGCGTGCTCTGTCTCTCGAACGGCCCGTACGGCGACGGCTTCGCGGATTTCGTCGAGAGCTACGGCGGCGAGGCAACGCTCGTCGGCGCCGACTACGACGACCCGCTCCCTCTCGACGCCCTGGAGCGAACACTCGACGACGGCGAGTTCGACCTCGCGACGATGGTCCACTGCGAGACACCGACGGGGACGCTCAACGACCTCTGCCCCGCGCTCGACCTGTTCGACGCCCACGACGTCCTCACCGTCGTCGACGCCGTCTCGTCGCTCGGTGGCGTTCCGGTTCCGACCGACCGCATCGACATCGCGCTCGGCGCGTCACAGAAGTGTTTCAGCGCACCACCGGGACTCGCGGTCTGTGCCGTCAGCGACGACGCGTGGGACCGCATCGAAGCCCGTGACCCCGACTCGCTGTACACCAACCTGCTTCCGTGGCACGACGCCGAACAGCCCTACCCCTACACCCACCTCTCGACGCTCGTCGTCGCGCTGGAGGCGGCGCTGGATCGGCTGCTGGAGGAGGGACTCGACGCCGTCTACGACCGCCACCGTGAGGCCGCCCGCGTCTGTCGGAAGCGGGCGCGCGAACTCGGTCTGGCACCCTACCCCCGTCCCGAGCGGAGTTCGCCGACGGTCACCGCCCTCTCGGTGCCGGGCCGGGCGACCGACCTGCAGGAGCGCCTGCATCGTGAGCACGACGTGACGCTCTCGACCGGGCTCGGCGGTCTAGAGGACGACGTGCTCCGTGTCGGCCACATGGGGTACAACGCCGACGTCGAGAAGGTCGAACGGACCATGGACGCGCTGGCGGCGACGCTCTAGTCGACGCCACGCTCGGTCACGCGGATCCCCTTCTCCGCGAGGTGGCGCATCTGTCGTTGGGCGAAGTCCTCCTCGCTCGTCCCCCGGGTCGCCAGCACGTACACCGTGGCGCTCCCCGCGGGACGCATCGTCCGACCGGCACGCTGGGCGCCCTGGCGACGCGACCCGCCCAGTCCCGAGGCGACGACGGCGAGTTCCGCGTTCGGGAGGTCGATTCCCTCGTCGCCGACGCGGGAGACGACGAGCGTCCGGCGCTCGCCCTCGCGGAACTCGCGGAACAGGCGGTCGCGCTCGTGGTGGGGTGTCTCGCCGCTCACGAACGGGGCGTCGACGGCCTCGGCGATGGCCCGTCCGTGGTCCAGCCAGTCGACGAACACCAGCGCCTTGGCGGTGGGGTGCTCGGCGAGCAGATGCCGGACCTCGTCGACCTTCGCCGGATTCTCCGCCGCGATCCGGTGTTTCGCGCGCCGCTCCGCGCTCGCGTACGCGTTTCGATCCTCGTCGGTCGCCCAAGGCAGATACCGGATCTCCACTTCGGGCTCCTGAACGTAGCCCGCGTCGAAGAGCGCGTCCCAGTCGGTGCCGATCGGCGGCCCGACGAGCGTGTAGATGTCCGTCTCGCGGTCGTCCTCCCGAACGGGCGTCGCGGAGAGGCCGAGACGGTGCTTGCTCTGGAGGTCTGCACTCCGGCGGTACACCTCGCTGGGGATGTGGTGGACCTCGTCGTAGACGATCAGCCCCCACTCCCGACGGTCGAACAGCGACCGGTGGCGGTCCATCCCCGCGATCTGATAGGTGGCGATTGTAACGGGCCGTATCTCCTTCTCGCCGCCGTGGTACTCGCCGACGTTTTCGGGGTCGAGGGTCGTGTGTTCGAGGAGTTCAGCCCGCCACTGACCCGCGAGTTCGCGGCTCGGAACGAGGATCAGCGTCTCGCCGCCGACCGCCGCGAGCGCACCGATGGCGGCGACCGTCTTCCCGCTCCCCGAGGGACCGACGAACACGCCCGCTCGCTGGTCGAGGAAGCGATCCCTCCAGTCGCGCTGGTAGTCCCGCAGCGAGGTCGTCAGTTCCACGTCGAGGGGATCGCCGGTTTCGAGGTCGCGGTCGTCGACGACGGGGTAGCCCGCCTCGTAGAGGATTCGCTTGATCGCCGCCTCGCTCCCCTCGACGACCCAGCTCTCCGTGTCCGAGATCGGTGCGTGGAGGTGGTCCTCGTCGAGTTTCTGTCTGGCGACGTTTCCCATCAAGCTCTCGCTCGCCGCCTCCAGTACGGTGTAGCCGTCCTCGTGCGTCCGGAGCGTGAACTGCTCGGCGCGGGTCCACTGGCGTTCGATCCACTCCTCCAGGTGCGGGGAGCGCCGGGGCAGTACCGACCGGAGGGTGTCCCGGAACCCCTCGAACTCGTCGAACGGTGCCGCCCACACGTCCTCCCGACGGATCCGATAGAGGTAGCCCTTCGTCCCCGAGGTGTCGACCAGGTGCGCGACGCGGGAGAGCTGTGCGCGGGTGTACTGGGTCGGCTGGTCCACGACGAGTTCGCGCCGTTCGGGAAAGAGGATCACGCGCTCGCGGTCGGCGAGGCGCCCCCACTCGGTCGGATACCAGACCACCGGATCGGCGCCCACATCCAGCCGTTCGACGTCGCCGCCGGCGGCCAACCGGTCGAGCGCCGCGCCCGCGGCCGCCTGCGAACAGCCGAGTCGGCGGGCAACTTGTTGGGCGGTGGCGACGGGTCGTCCCTCGTCCTGTAACGCGTCGAGAAACGACTCCAGTGTGACGGCGTCGGCCTCGTCCGTCGGCGTCTCGGTCATCGGCCGCCGTAGGGGCCCGACGGAGAAACGCGTTGTGACCCGGCGGACGGCCGTCGCTGTCGATGGGGCGGGTCGGGGCGGTGGTCCGTGACGCGACCTACCCCAGGAGGCCGAGGTCGTCGATCCGGTCGACGATCACCTCGACCGCCTCGGCGGCGTCGACGGTGCGTTTCCCTCCCGTGATGACGATCTTGCCGCTCCCGAAGAGCAGGATCACCACGTCGGGGTCGTCCATCCGGTAGACCAGTCCCGGGAACTGCTCGGGTTCGTACTCCACATCCTCCAGGCCCAGACCGATGGCCAGGGCGTTGAGATTGAGCGTGTGTCCCAGATCGGCGCTGGAGACGATGTTCTGGACGGTGATCTCGGGGTCCTCCTCGACCGGGATGTGCAGGTCGCGGAGTTTCCCGAAGATGATGCCGAGTGCCTCGTGTACGTCGTCGATGCTCTTGGCGCCCGTACACACGATCTTGCCGGAGCGGAAGATGAGGGCCGCCGCCTTCGGTTCTTGTGTCCGGTAGACCAACCCCGGGAAGTTGTCCGGATTGAAGTCGGCACCGGGGAGGTCCTCGGCCAGTGCCTCCAGGTCGAGTTCCTGTCCGATTCCCGTCGATGCCACCACGTTCTGAATCTCTATCGAATCTGCCGGGTCACTCATCGTATGCGCGACATTGGTATCCCCATCCTTATAAAGGACCACGGCGGCAGGACGGAGGCGCGCCCACCGCCCGTGGGGCCCGCCCCCACGAGAGGGATCACCACGCAAATATCAGTCCGGCAGCCGATTTCGGCGGAGATCAGAGGGGTTAAGTATTCACCTCCCATCGGAATGTAATGCGAAGGGCGAGGGCGACGGTGCCCCCGGCCTCCCCGGACCGGTCACGCCGACCGGGGCGATTCCACGCCCGATCAACGGGCTTATGTGGGTTGCCCTCCTCGGTTCAGGTCCGGACGAAACATGAGGATCCCACCCCTGCGGTCCGCCGTAAGCCGGGATCTGATGTGAGCCTTGGTGGTTCGGTGTCACCCGGTCGGCGCGGTGACTCGAACCACGGACCTCAGTGGTCTATACGACGCGGAGACTGTCTCTCAGAGAGAGACAATCTCCCCGCCACCCCTCACTCGCAAGAGTGAGCCCATTCCGGTTGATCCTGCCGGAGGCCATTGCTATCGGGGTCCGATTTAGCCATGCTAGTTGCACGAGTTTAGACTCGTAGCGAATAGCTCCGTAACACGTGGCCAAACCACCCTCCAGCGAGCGATAACCTCGGGAAACTGAGGCTAATAGCTCATCCCCGTCTCACGTTGGAATACCGAGACGTGCAAAGCTTACGCGCTGAAGGACGTGGCTGCGGCCGATTAGGTAGACGGTGGGGTAACGGCCCACCGTGCCGATAATCGGTACGGGTTGTGAGAGCAAGAACCCGGAGACGGAATCTGAGACAAGATTCCGGGCCCTACGGGGCGCAGCAGGCGCGAAACCTTTACACTGCACGCAAGTGCGATAAGGGGACCCCGAGTGCGAGGGCATATAGTCCTCGCTTTTCAGTACCGTAGGGAGGTGCTGGAATAAGAGCTGGGCAAGACCGGTGCCAGCCGCCGCGGTAATACCGGCAGCTCGAGTGATGGCCGATCTTATTGGGCCTAAAGCGTTCGTAGCCGGCCACGCAAGTTCATCGGGAAATCCGCCAGCCCAACTGGCGGGCGTCCGGTGAAAACTGTGTGGCTTGGGACCGGAAGACCCGAAGGGTACGTCTTGGGTAGGAGTGAAATCCCGTAATCCTGGACGGACCGCCGATGGCGAAAGCACTTCGGGAAGACGGATCCGACGGTGAGGGACGAAAGCCAGGGTCTCGAACCGGATTAGATACCCGGGTAGTCCTGGCCGTAAACGATGTCTGCTAGGTGTGACTCCCACTACGAGTGGGTGTTGTGCCGTAGGGAAGCCGCTAAGCAGACCGCCTGGGAAGTACGTCCGCAAGGATGAAACTTAAAGGAATTGGCGGGGGAGCACTACAACCGGAGGAGCCTGCGGTTTAATTGGACTCAACGCCGGACATCTCACCAGCATCGACAGCAACAATGACGATCAGGTTGATGACCTTGTCAGAGCTGCTGAGAGGAGGTGCATGGCCGCCGTCAGCTCGTACCGTGAGGCGTCCTGTTAAGTCAGGCAACGAGCGAGACCCGCACTCCTAATTGCCAGCACCGGCTTCGGCCGGGTGGGTACATTAGGAGGACTGCCGTGGCCAACACGGAGGAAGGAACGGGCAACGGTAGGTCAGTATGCCCCGAATGTGCTGGGCTACACGCGGGCTACAATGGCCAAGACAATGGGTTCCAACCTCGAAAGAGGACGGTAATCTCCTAAACTTGGTCGTAGTTCGGATTGAGGGCTGAAACCCGCCCTCATGAAGCTGGATTCGGTAGTAATCGCGTGTCAGCAGCGCGCGGTGAATACGTCCCTGCTCCTTGCACACACCGCCCGTCAAAGCACCCGAGTGGGGTCCGGATGAGGCCGTCGCACGACGGTCGAATCTGGGCTCCGCAAGGGGGCTTAAGTCGTAACAAGGTAGCCGTAGGGGAATCTGCGGCTGGATCACCTCCTACTGACCGGGACCTCCCTCACGGGAGGCCCACCACACGACCACTGCCGTCCACGGTTCGCCCACCGCACCGATCGGGCACCGTAGAACCACCACGGCTCACACCACTACGCCAACGCTTCCGCCCTGTGGTGGAAGCGGGCCCATAGCTCAGCGGTAGAGTGCCTCCTTTGCAAGGAGGATGCCCTGGGTTCGAATCCCAGTGGGTCCATGCCAACCCACCCGCGCCGAATCGCACGCCTTAAGTGCGAGACGGCGTTGGGTTGGGTTACGCAAGACCGATGCACCAGCCCGCGAAAGCGCGGCTGGGAAGGGTCGAACGCGCTCGCATCCACGAGAGCGTAATGAGACCGTGTGTACGTGCGATCCAGGCGTCCACTGGACCCGACAGTCAAACCGGGTCACTAGTGTGACAACCATCAATCTGGCTACTGTGCCAGCTGGTGAATGGCTCGGCTCGAGAGCCGATGACGGACGTGCCAAGCTGCGATAAGCCTCAGGGACCTGCATGGAAGGAAAGAACTGAGGATCTCCGAATGGGAATCCCCTCGCAATTGCCTCGCGCAATGGGGAACGCTCCGAATTGAAACATCTCAGTAGGAGCAGGAACAGAACGCAAACCGCGATCCCGTTAGTAACCGCGAGTGAACGCGGGCCAGTCCAAACCGAATCTCTCACGAGACATGTGGTGTCGACTGACGATCACCGTCCGACCCGTCCCGAGAAGTCTCCTGAAACGGAGCGCGATACAGGGTGACAGCCCCGTATCGGGACACGGTACGACGCGAGTCAGTTCAAGAGTAGCGGGGATTGGATATTCCTCGTGAACGTCCCGGGCATCAACCGGGAAGACTAAACACTCCTCGAGACCGATAGCGAACAAGTAGCGTGAGCGAACGCTGAAAAGTATCCCGAGAAGGGAACTGCAATAGAGCCTGAACTCAGTTGGCGATCGAGCGACGGGGCATACAAGGTCCTTCGATAAACGACCGTGGGGCGACCCACCAGTAGGACTCGAAGGAAGCCGATGTTCCGTCGTGCGTTTTGAAAAACGAACCAGGGAGTGCACTTGCTTGGCGAGCCTAACTCGACCATCGAGGAAGGCACAGGGAAACCGATACGGCCGCAGTCTTAGGACCAGGGCCACCGTGTTCAAGCGCGGGGAGTCAAGTGGGTGCGACCCGAAACCGGGTGATCTACGCGTGGGCAGGGTGAAGCGTACCGAAAGGCACGTGGAGGCCCGTTAGGGGTGGTGTCCTACAATACCCTCCCGTGACCTATGCGTAGGGGTGAAAGGCCCATCGAACCCGGCAACAGCTGGTTCCAGCCGAAACATGTCGAAGCATGACCTCTGCTGAGGTAGTCCGCGAGGTAGAGCGACCGATTGGATGACCCGCCTCCGAGAGGAGTCGGCCATCCTGTCGAACTCCGAACTTGCGGACGCCACAGACGCAGGGAGTCCGGTGTGCGGGGTAAGCCTGTGCACCGTAAGGGAGACAACCCAGCGGTAGGTTAAGGTCCCCAAGTGTGGATTAAGTGCGATCGAAGGTGGTCCCGAGCCCTAGACAGCCGGGAGGTGAGCTTAGAAGCAGCTACCCTCTAAGAAAAGCGTAACAGCTTACCGGCCGAGGTTCGGGGCGCCCAAAATGATCGGGGCTCAAATCCACCACCGAGACCTACCCGTGTCCGTCACAGGACAATCGCGTAGGCTGGCACTCCGCTCGGGCGGAAGTACGGGAGAGATTTCGTATGGACCGAGTGGTGACGATAATCCTGGTCACAGTAGCAGCGATAGTCGGGTGTGACACCCGACGGCCTTACGAGCAAGGGTTCCTCGGCACTGCTAATCAGCCGAGGGTTAGCCGATCCTAAGTCTCGCCGTAACTCGACCGAGACAACAGGGAAACTGGTTAATATTCCAGTGCCACCACACGTTGAAAGTCGACGCTTTGGGGACAACCGAGCCGGGCTTTCGCCCGGTCGAATCGAGTACCGCCGTGGAAGCCGTAATGGCAGGAAGCGGCCAACTCTCGAGATAGTGTAAATCGGTCGTACCTAGAGCCCGTGAAAAGACGAGTGTGGTGTTCGTACCGAGATCCGACACAGGTGCTCTGGCAGCGAAAGCCAAGGCCCGTCGGGAGCAACCGGCGTTAGGGAATTCGGCAAGTTAGTCCCGTACGTTCGCAATAAGGGATGCCTGCTCTGTGGAAGAGCAGGTCGCAGTGACTCGGGCGCTCCGACTGTCTAGTAACAACATAGGTGACCGCAAATCCGCAAGGACTCGTACGGTCACTGAATCCTGCCCAGTGCGGGTATCTGAACACCGAGTACAATCGGACGAAGGACCCGTCAACGGCGGGGGTAACTATGACCCTCTTAAGGTAGCGTAGTACCTTGCCGCTTCAGTAGCGGCTTGCATGAATGGATCAACGAGAGCGCCACTGTCCCAACGCTGGGCCCGGTGAACTGTACGTTCCAGTGCGGAGTCTGGAGACCCCCAAGGGGAAGCGAAGACCCTATAGAGCTTTACTGCAGGCTGTCGCTGAGACGTGGTCGCTACTGTGCAGCATAGGTAGGAGGCGGTACACAGGTACCCGCGCTAGCGGGCCACCGAGCCAGCATTGAAATACTACCCGGTAGTGACTGCGACTCTCACTCCTGGCGGAGGACACCGGTAGCCGGGCAGTTTGACTGGGGCGGTACGCGCTCGAAAAGATATCGAGCGCGCCCGATGGTCTCCTCATCCGGGTCGGAAACCCGGAAGAGAGCGCAAGAGCACAAGGAGGCCTGACAGTGATCTTCCCAACGAGGATCGCTGACGCGAAAGCGTGGTCTAGCGAACCCACGAGGTTCATTCATGGGACCCGTGGATGACAGAAAAGCTACCTTAGGGATAACAGAGTCGTCACTCGCAAGAGCACATATCGACCGAGTGGCTTGCTACCTCGATGTCGGTTCCCTCCATCCTGCCCGTGCAGAAGCGGGCAAGGGTGAGGTTGTTCGCCTATTAAAGGAGGTCGTGAGCTGGGTTTAGACCGTCGTGAGACAGGTCGGCTGCTATCTATTGGGGGTGTTGACGGTACCTGACGGGAACAGGCGTATAGTACGAGAGGAACTCCGCCTGGGTGCCACTGGTGTACCGGTTGTCTGAGAAGGCAGTTGCCGGGCAGCCACGCACCACGGGGTAAGAGCTGAACGCATCTAAGCTCGAAACCCACCTGGAAAAGAGGTACCACCGAGGACACTCGTAGAAGACGAGTTAGATAGACTCGGGGTGTACGCGTCGAGGCAACGAGACGTTCAGCCCGCGAGCACTAACAGTCCAAGCCACATTCATTGGAGTTCGCACTGTGACCCGATTCGATTTGACTGTCGGGTCCAGGCGCAAACTGGATCGCACGTACATACGGTCAGACCGACGCTGGCGTGACGACGGTTCGATTCCGTCGGTCGGCATGAAGGCGGCCAGAGCGGCGGGGGCACACCCGTACCCATCCCGAACACGGACGTTAAGCCCGCCTGCGTATCGAGCAGTACTGGAGTGGGCGACCCTCTGGGAGTCTCGGTTCGCCGCCTCACTACTCATACTACGGATGGCGAGCGACGCGTTCGGACGCGTCGCTCGCCCTTTCCATATACACGGAGCGACCGCACCGCCGCTGCCGCCACACCCACGCCCGAACAGCGGCCGCGCCGGTCGTTTCTCCGCCGTCGGATCGGAGGGAGTATCCTTCCAGTAGCCGGATTAAATCCGGCTTAATCGGGGTAAAACGGGCCCGAAACCGGGTTCAGCGCGTTCCCGATTTAATGGGGTTCGGATTCAGGGGACGAACGGAATGAGCACGAACCGAACCGGTGCGATACTGATCACAGTCGTATTACTGGTGTCGGCGGTGGCGCCAGCGACGGTAGCCGCACAGACGGACACGTTGTCGATCGACGTCACGCAGGACGACGAGACGGGCGTCGCGACGGTCTCCGTCGCCAGCAACGGGACAGCAGTCGAGAACGCGACGGTAAACGTGACCAGCGACGAGAACGCGACGTACGCCGGAGTCGGCGAGTACGAGACGGACGCGAACGGGACGGTCACGCTCCCAGAACCGTCGGCGTCGGTGACGGTGACGATCGAAGCGACTGCCGACGACACGAACGCGTCGACGACCGTCACGCTCGATCCGGCACTTGACGTCGTCGTCGAGGAGGCCGACGACGGCTCGGCCGTCGTGACGGTGACGCGCGGGAACGACACGGTGGAGAACGCGACGGTGAACGTGACCACCGACGAGAACGTGACGTACGCGGGGACGGGCGAGTACGAGACGGACGCGAACGGAACGGTCACGCTCCCCGACCCGTCGGCGTCGGTGACGGTGACGGTCGAAGCGACGGCCGATGGTGACGGGGCGACGACCACGGTCACGCTCGATCCGGCGCTCGACGTCGCCGTGGAGGGAGCCGACGACGGCTCGGTCGTCGTGACGGTCACACGCGGGAACGACACGGTAGAGAACGCGACGGTGAACGTGACGGCGAACACGACCTACGTCGACACCGGCGAGTACGAGACGGACGCGAACGGGACGGTCACGCTCGCCAATCCCGACGAGACGACCGAACTGACCATCACGGCCACGGAGGGCGGTGACGAGACGACGACCTCGGTGATCGTCGAACCCGTGCAGACGCTCGGAGTGGGCGTCGAACAGGCCACGGACGGCACGGTGACCGTATCCGTCGGTCGACTCGGCGACCCCGTCACGAACGCGACGGTCGAGGTGACGGCCCTCGACGACGGCACGTACGCCGGTGCTGGCGAGTACGAGACGGACGAGAGTGGAACGGTCGTCCTCCCCGCACCCGCCGAGAACGTCACGGTGGAGGTGACCGCCGCCGACGGGAACGACACGGCGACGACGACGGCAGAGCTGACGGTTCCGGAGCCGGTCGGGCCGTTCGGTCAGGTCGTTGCCGCGTTCGTCGACGCGCTGAAGGGGTCGGGCTTCAGCGGCCCGCTCGGACAGCAGGTCTCGGAGTTCGTGACGAACAACAACCCGTCGAACGCCGACCAGCGCGGCCCGCCCGCCGACGCGGATCCGGACGACGCGGATGACGGAAACGACACCGAGGGGGACGGCAACCAGTCCCGGATCGTTCCGGCCGGACCGCCGACCGAGCAGCCGGGTAACGCGGACGAGGCACCGGGGCAGTCCGACGGCGGCGAGGACGGCCCGGGTAACGCGGGCGATGCACCGGGGCGATCCGAGGAGCCCGAAGACGACGAAACTGAGGAGACTGACGACGAGACCGACGAGGACAAGCCGGGTAACGCGGACGAGGCACCGGGCCGGTCCGACGAACCCGAAGACGAAGCGGAAGACGAGGGCGAGAACGAAGCAGAAGACGAAGACGAAGCAGAAGACGAAGACGAAGCAGAAGACGAGGGCGAGAACGAAGCAGAAGACGAAGACGAAGCAGAAGACGAAGACGAAGCAGAAGACGAAGACGAAGCAGAAGACGAAGACGAAGCAGAAGACGAAGACGAAGCAGAAGACGAAGACGAAGCAGAAGACGAAGACGAAGCAGAAGACGAAGACGAAGCAGAAGACGAAGACGAAGCAGAAGACGAAGACGAAGCAGAAGACGAAGCGGACGGCGCCGCTGGCGGCAACGGTAACGGCGGCGGCAACGGCAATGCCGGCGGCAACGGTAACGGCCGATAACTGACGCGTTCACAGCTCCTCTCGCCGTTCGACGACAGCCCCGAGCGTCGCCCGCGAACAGCCAGCGAGGTCGGCCGCTCGGTCGACGGCGAGGTCGCGCGACTCGACGGCGACGGCCGCGCCGGCGAGGACGAACGGATCGGTGTCGCGTCCGGGGATCCACGCCAGTTCGTCGAGCGAGCGGTCGCCTTCCGGAACGCCCGACCGGTCGGTGGCTGGAGGAGCCGACCGGCCGATCGCTGCCACCGCCGAGCCGACCGCGAGCATCGTGGCCGCGATCGGGTCGCCGACCGTCTCGGTACCGACGGCGTCGACGGCACCGGCCAGCGCGAGTGCGGTTTCGGGGTCGTCACCGACCAGCGCACGGTCGATGGCGGCCGCCCGAACGCAGTCGAGCGTCATTCGCCCGGCACGGAGAGGGTGTGGTCGACGACGGTCCCGTCGGGTGCCAGCGTCACCGTCCCGAGTTCGACGCGCTCGCCTGCGTCGGCGACTCGATCGACGACCTCCAGAGCGCGTTCCCGATCGAGCCGTTCCCAGACGGTTCGTTCGACGAGGCGCTGGAAGGCGTCGCGGTCGCTCCACGCCGCGTCGAGGGTCGAGGGGACGTGGACGAGAAACCGGAAGGCGTCGTCGTCGACGCCGATACTGACGCCGAAGGTGTCGGCGGTCGGCGTCGATTCGGTGTCGTCGGCCATGTGCTCGCTCCGCGCGCCGACGGTATAAGCTCCCGGTGTGTCAGAAATTGACTGCCGGACGTCGACGCGATGGCGGCGTTTTTGTCCGGCGTCTTGGACCGAACTCATGAGCTACGCCATCGGACTCGTCGGCAAGCCCTCCGTAGGCAAGTCGACGTTTTTCAATGCGGTCGTCGGAGCATCGCCCCGATGGGAAGCAGGATCGAAGGTGGTCCTGCGACGGCGACGATGAACGACGTGCCGGAGGATGCGTACCCGTTCACGACCATCGATCCGAGCGTCGCGAGGCGTACGTCCGCGTCGAGTGTGCGGCCTCCGAATTCGACGAGACCTGTACGACGAGTGTCGGATACTGCGACGACGGCGTCCGGTTCGTCCCGATCCAACTCGTCGACGTCGCCTGTCTCATTCCCGGCGCCCATCGGGGAAAGGGCCTCGGCAACCAGTTCCTGAGCGACCCCAACGAGACGGACGTACTGGTTCACGTCGTCGACTTCTCGGGCGAGACCGACAGCCAAGGGGGTGCCGGCGGAGGGCAACGATCCCCGCGACGACATCGACTTCCTCGAGGACGAACTCGACATGTGGTATTCGGAGATTCTGGGAAAGGGAGCCGAGCGCTTCGAGACGAAATACTACGACGCAGATGCGGCCACCGAGGCGGATCTGCCCGGACAGATGAGTGCCTTCCGGATAACCGAGGAGGAGATCGAGCAGATGATCCTCTCGCTCGGGTTCGACCTCGATCCCGAAAGCTGGGACACGGCGGACCGCGAGTCGCGGCACGGGAGATCCGCAAGCGAACGAAGCCGATCGTGATCGCGGCGAACGAGATCGACGATCCATCGGCAGCGAGCTTTGCGGAGATCGCCGCCGACCCCGCATACGGTCACCTGACGTTCGTCCCCGCGAGCGCCTACGCGGAGAAGGTCTTGAAGGCCGCGGACGAGTCGGGGACGGCCGACTACCGCCCGGGCGACGACGACTTCGGTCTCGTCGGCGACCTGAGCGGGGAGCAGGCGCCGGGGTTGGAACGGATTCGGGGCTTGCTGGGGGCGTACGGTGGCACGGGCGTTCAGGCGTCGCTGGAGGCGGCGCCGTTCGACGCCCTCGACCTCATCGCGGTGTTCCCTGGGAGCGACGACGGGTCGACGAGCGAGACGGGCGTTTTCGGCGACGCTTTCCTCCTGCCCGAGGTCGACGACGTCGGATTTCGCCTATCACAGCCACTCGGACCTGGGCGACGGCTTGCTCCACGGCAGCGACTGCCGATCGTCGCGACAGATCGGCGGGGATCACGTACTCGACGACCGCGACGTGGTCGAACTCGTGACGACGAACTAGTCCGTGGCGGCGAGTAGCGTGTCGAGGGCTTGGCGGGCGCTCTCGTTTTTGACCGTCCAGCGATCGCCGTCGAAGACGTGGCGTTCGGCGCGGACGAAGGAGTCGTCGGTCCCCCAGGGAGCAGCGTGGGCGAGGCCGACGAAGACGAGACCGACGGGTTTCTCGTCGGTGCCGCCTGCGGGTCCGGCGATGCCGGTGGTCGAGACGCCCCAGTCGGTCCCCGCGGCGTCGCGGACGCCCTGTGCCATCTCGCGGGCGACGGGGGCGGAGACGGCGCCGTGGGCGTCGAGGGACTCCCGGGAGACGCCTAGTGCGTCGAGTTTGGCGTCGTTCGAGTACGCGACGATCCCGCGGTCGAAGTAGTCGCTCGATCCCGGCACGTCGGTCAGGTAGGAGCCGACCAGCCCCCCGGTGAGCGATTCGGCGACGGCGACGGTCTCGCCGCGTTCCCGGAGGCGGCGGCCGAGTCGGCGTTCGGCGGCGTCGGTGTCGGGACTGTTCGTGGTCGGAGCGTCGGCGGTGGTGTCGGGCACGTGATCGCGTTGGGCGCCGTCGCCTATCAATCGGCCGCCGTCGTGGCCGTCTCGCTCCCCGGTGGCGTCGTCGACCAGGACGCCGTCCGGTCCCCGACTGCCCGGAGATATAATGAACGTTTCTGAGGAAATTTTATCAATGTACAGTCATACACTGCGGATATGGCGACCGACGAGTTCCCCGCAACCCGTCACCGTCCAGTGGTCCCGTCCGGCGACGCCGCGCGTGCCGTTCCCGAGTCGATACGAGGAGTGACCGGTCCCCATTGCGGTGACCCCGGACCCACGCAGGCGGCGCTCGGCGGGGGGAGACCCGGAGGACACGTTGGGGTCACTCGATGACCGAGACGGTTACCTTCCAGTTGAACTGGGAACCGAACGGGTTTCAGGCGCCCTACTTCCTCGCACGCCGGGAGGGATTCTATGCCGACGAAGGCCTCGACGTGGAGTTCGTCGAGGGTCACGGCTCGCCCTTCGCTGCCGAACGGACCGCCAACGGCCGGAGCGACCTCGGTCTCGCCGGCGGGAGCGCCGTCCTCTCGGTGCGGAGTCAGGGGCTCGACCCGCTCGCCGTCGCCGCGGTGAGCCAGAAAACGCCGGCGACCATCTACACCCTGCGGGACGTCTTCGGCGAACCGCTCACCGACCCCGAACAGCTCCGAGGGCGGACGGTCGGTCCGTCGGCGACCAAGACCCGGATTCTAGCGCTCCAGTTGCTCGAGGACCGGGGGATTCGGGATGCGGTCGAGGTCCACGACGTCCAGAAACACACCCACCACCGCGTCGAACACCAGTTGCTCGACGGCGACATCGACGCCGCTGTGGGCGTCGTCACCAACGGCAAGGAACTCGAACGCGAGTACGGTCGGACGGCGGACGAACTCCTCGTCGGCAACTACCTCGACGTGTACGGGATGACGGTCGTCACCAACCCCGACTTCGCCGACGCCAACCCCGAGACGGTTCGCTCGTTCCTGCGTGCGACCGCTCGGGGGTGGGGGGCGGCGACGGACGACCCCGACCGCGCCATCGACGCGCTGATCGCTCGGAACGCCCAACTCGAACACAACCGCGAGATCGAGCACATGAAGTTCCTCGCCTCCGCGGAGGACCTCCAGTTCACGGAGTTCGTCCGCGAGGCGGGGTGGGGTCATTTCGATGCGGAACGGTGGACGAACCTGGCCGGGATGCTCGCGGAGACGGACCTGCTGGAGTCGCCCGTCGATCCCGACGAGGCGTGGACGAACGAGTACGTCGACGACGCCGACCCGGTGATCGCGAACTACGCCGAGCGGATCGGTCGTTAGTCGTCCGCACCGGCGCGCCACAGCGCGCGATACACCGTCCAGCGGTCGTGGCCGGTCCGATCCGAAACGGACCGAACGGAGCCGATATACCGCCGATACGCGGTGGGGCTGATCGAGTCCGGATACGACCCGTCGAGTTCGCCCGCCGCGGACAGGGCCGCCCACTCACGTTCCCCGACTGCGACGTACTCGTCAGGGCGCGTGTACGCCAGAAAGGCGGAGGCGACGGGTACGTCGACGCCCGTGAGCGACATCAACCGCCGGAGTTTCTCGTCGAGCGAATCGGCCGTCGCCGCCCCCTGAATGGCGTCGACCATCGCCTCGTAGTCGTTGTCGAGGAAGCGTTCCTCGGCCTCCCGTCGCTCCGTATCCGAGACGGTCCCGCGCCGGTAGTACCACTGGACGACCCACTCGGCGTCGCGGCGGCCGAAGTCGCCCTCGGCGAACGCGCGCGGAAGCGTCTCGGTGTGTTCTCGCTCCACCAGATCGAACGGTTCGCGCTCCTCGTACTCGTCCGCGAGGGCCGCAATCCGCTCGTGGGTGAGGTCGATTGTGGTTTCGTTTCCACCGTCAGTTCGTGCTCCGTAACCGGTCATACACACTCGTTCACCCCCCCGACGGGTGAACGTTTTCCCACGGGGTCATTTGCCTGAAACGCCACTTTAAGAGCCCGATGGCGGGGTTTCCCACGGTACCGGATGACAACATTGATGGTCCACCATCCTGATTTTTACGTATAATGTCATCCGAATCAAGCGGTGAATCGGACGGGGCGACCAAGACCATCTGCCCGTACTGTGGGGTGGGCTGTGGCATCAAGATCGCACAGGACGACGACGGGGAGGTCACGTTCCGTCCGTGGGGCGACGCACCGGTCAACGAGGGAAGCATCTGCATCAAGGGCGGGGCGGCCACCCAGTCGGTCAACCACGAAGACCGGTTGACCGATCCGCTGGTCCGTGGCGAGGACGGCGAATTCCACGAGGCGACGTGGGACGAGGCCTACGATCTGATCGTCGACGAGATGGAGCACATCCGCGACGACTACAGCGCCCAGGCCATGGGCTTCTATGGCTGTTCGAAGGCGATGAACGAGGAGAACTACCTCATCCAGAAACTCGCCCGCCGTTACGGCACCAACAGCGTGGACACGTGTACGCGGATGTGCCACTCCTCGACGGTGTACGCGCTCAAAAACAGCCTCGGCGAGGGCGCGATGACCAACAGCATGGAGGACTTAGAGGAGGCAGCCGACGTGTTCTGGATTCAGGGTGCCAACCCCGGCGAGCAACACCCAATCGCCAACAGCCAGTACTTCCGGCAGGCCGTTCTGGAAGGTGCGACGGTCATCCAGGTGGATCCCCACGCCAACAAGACGACGCGGTCGTTCGAGATCGACGAGACCGACCGGCATATGCACCTCCAGCTCGAACCCGGGACGGACATTCCCCTGCTCAACGTCGTCATCAAGACGATCCTCGAAAACGACTGGATCGACGAGGAGTTCATCGCGGAGCGCACCGAGGGCTTCGAGCACCTCCAAGAGACCTTGGAGGACTTCGACAAGGAGGCGGCCGCCGAAGAGTGTGGCGTCCCCCTCGAGGACATCGAACTCGCCGCCGAGAAGTACGCGATGGCGAACAACGCCGCCATCTTCACCGGCATGGGGATGAGCCAGCACACCTGCGGCGTCGACAACGTCCAAAACGAGATCAACCTCGCCTTGATCACCGGCAACCTCGGCCGTCCGGGAACCGGTGTCAACCCGCTCCGTGGCCAGAACAACGTTCAGGGTGCCTCGGACGTCGGGGCGATGCCGAACGTCCTCCCCGGGTACCGGGACGTCTCCGACCCCGAGGTCCGAGCCGACGTCGAGGAGGTTTGGGACTTCGAGATTCCGTCCGAACCCGGGCTGACGAACGTCGAACTCTCCCATGAGATCGGTAAGACGGTTCACGGCCTCTACATCATGGGTGAGAACCCCGTGATGAGCGAACCCGACACCAACGAGGTCGAGAAGCGCCTCGAAGAACTCGACTTCATGGTGGTCCAAGACATCTACAAGACCGAGACTGCCGAGTACGCCGACGTGATCCTGCCGGCCACCTCGTGGGCGGAACGCGACGGCACGGTCGTCAACACCGACCGCCGCACCCAGCGGATGCGCGGCGTCGAGAAGGTCCACCCGAACACGAAAGACGACCTCGAGATCCTGTGTGACGTCGGCAGCCGCCTGTTCGGCGACGGCAGTTTCGACTTCGACGGTCCCGAAGAAGTCTTCGAAGAACTCCGGCAGGTCGCACCCATCTTCCACGGCATGACCTACGATGTCCTCGGCGAGGAGGGCGTCCACTGGCCCTGTTACGAGCCCGGCGACGAGGGCGACCCGTTCCTCTACGAGGACGGATTCACTACCGAGAGCGGTAACGGCCAGATCGAGGGCGTCCGCCACCAGCCGCCGAAGGAGACTCCCGACGAGGAGTACCCGCTGATCCTCACCACGGGCCGGATCATCGAACACTACAACACGGGGACGATGAGCCGCCGTTCCGAGACGCTCAACCGCGTCGAACCCGAGAACTTCGTCGACGTCCACCCGAACGACGCCGACCACTACGGGATCGAGGACGGCGACTACGTGACGCTCAAATCCCGGCGCGGCGAAATCGAGGTGGAAGCCCGCGTCACCGAGGACATCAAGGAGGGAACCGTCTGGACGACGCCACACTTCGCGGACGCCGCGGGGAACCGCCTCACGAACGACGTCCTCGACGAGCGCGCAAAGATCCCCGAGTACAAGGCCGCAGCCGCCGAAATAGAGGTCACTGTCGATACGGACGACGCCGACGCCCCGGCCGACGACTAAGTCGGCCGTTCGCCGACGTCCTCTACCAGCCGAACGTCACAGTCGGAGCAGGTCGCCATCAGAACGCGTTCGGATTCGGTACAGCAGGTCTCGATGGTCTCCGTCTCCCCGGCGTCGAGTTCGCCGCCACAGAGCGGACAGGTGTCGCGGTACTTTCTGAGGTCACGGAGCGCCGCCACCCGCTCGTCAGGACCGAGCGACGCCCACGACTCATCCCCGCGTTCCTCGAGGACCGCCGCCGCCGCGGCGTCCGCGAGTAATGCGGATTCGGAGAGCCACCGTCGGAGCCGTTCGTCGACGACGTACGCCGTCTCGCCGACGTTCGACGCCGTCGGGATTCCGAGCAGCGTCGCCACGTCCTCTTCGCCGACGCCGTCGGCACGTAACCGTTCGATCCGATCGTCCCACGCCGACGCGAACGGGTCGAGCAGGCGCCCGCCCTCGGGCGTGGCCCGGACGGCCGTCCCGCCGAGGGGTTCGAGCGGCTCGGGGAGGCGAAGTTCCTTCCCGAACAGTCCGAGGAGCCACGGCGGGAGATAGCGAACGGTGAACGCCGGCGTTCCGGGTACGAGATAGCCCCGGAAGTAGATCACACCGAGGGCACCCACCAGCACGACGGCCCCGCCGGCGACCCCGACCACCGTCGTGACGGCCGCGGCGATGATGGCTGCGATGACGACGTTCACGACCGTACAGGGGAGACACCGGTTTTCACCCGTGTATTCCGGACGTCGCAGGCGATCACCGACCGCAGCGAGTGGGTTACGCATCGCCGTCGGGTAGGGTATACTCCTCGAAAAAGGCTGTGTGCGAGGGCGGCTACTCGTCGCCGTTGTGCCGCAGTGCGCCGTACGCACCCGCACCGATCGCGGTCAGCGCCGCACCGACGCCGAAGCCGGGGCCGCCGCCGTTGGTCTCTCCATCGCCACCGTCACCGCCGTCGCCGCCGTCGCCGCCGTCGCCGCCGTCGCCGCCGTCGCCCATCGGCGTGTCAGTCGCCGTGGCGGTCCCGCCACCGCCGTCGCCGCCGTCACCCATGTCGCCGCCGGTGACGTCGAACTCGCCCCCTTCGCCCATGTGCTCCTCGCAGAAGTACTCCGACAGGCTGGCGGTCGCCTGGAAGTTCACGGTTCGGGTCCGCCCCGTCTCGAACACGTACTCACCCCGTCTGACGACACCGTCTTCGGACGTGATCACGAGGTTGTGTCGTGCCGGCAGTCCCTCGCTCTCGGGGTTGTAACTGTTGGTCCACTGGATAGCGTACCGGTTGCCCGCTTCGACTTCCAGCGTCGGGTTGGTCGTCCCCGCGATGCTCGATGGAGCACGGCCGACGAAGCCTTCTTGGGTCAGTTCGAGTTCGAACGTCGTCTCGACCTGTGCCGTCGCCGATCCCACCGCCCCGGCCAATCCCGCGGTCGTTGCTGCAGCGCCGATCAGGAACATTCTTCGCGTCGCCATGTCCGTCAAGAGAATCCCTCATCAAATAAAATTACGGGAGAACGTTCATGATTTTCACGCTCGCGGTGGCTAAAAACGGACTACTAGAACGTGAAAAAACGGCGAAATCGGCGGAACTACTCTTCGCTGAGGCCGAAGACGGCGATGGTGGAGCCACGACGGCCGCCGTGGAGCCAGCCGGAGCCGCCGACTTGGACCGCGACGTACTGCTTGCCCTCGCCGGGGTCGTACCAACTGGACAGTGAGGAGCAGATCGGTGCGCCGAGCTGGAACTGCCAGAGACGGTCACCGCTCTCGCCGTCGTAGGCGACGAGGTTGCCGTTCTGGGTGCCGGCGAACATGAGGCCGGTCGCGGTCGTGATCGACCCGCCCCAGAGGTAGTCGCTGGTCGTGTCCGAGGAGATCCAGTCGCGCCAGACACGCTCGCCGCTGACCGGATCGACGGCGACGATGGCGCTGAGGTTCCCGTTCCAGTTGGACGGCTCGCTGACGTCGGGCCAGTCGTTGAGGCCGCCACCCCAGTAGGTTTGGCCGGCCTCGTACTCCGCCTCTTCCCAGAAGATTTCGTGGGGGGCGTTGTTCTGGTTCATATACATCAGTCCCGTCGCGTGGCTGTACGACGGGGGCTGCCAGTCGTTCCCGCCGTGAGCACCGGGCACGAAGGAGACCCGACGGTCCTCGTCGGTGTGTGGAACCATCTTCCACATGTTGATGTGTTGGGTCGTCTCCTGGGACCGCTCGAGGAGCCGCCCGTTCTCGGCGTCCATGGTGTAGACCCAGGCGGTCTTGCCGGGGCTGAGGACGACGTCGCGGGTCTCGTCACCCATCTCCATGTCGTTGACACGGATCTTGGTCGCCGAGGAGTCGTAGTCCCACACGTCGTGGGGGCTCTCGCCGTAGTGCCACTGGATGGAGCCGTCGTCGGCGCTGAGCGTCAGCGTCCCGATGGTGTAGCGGTTCGGACCCGGACGGACCGTCCCGTCGAAGTCCGGACCGGGGTTCCCGACCGGCGCGTGGATCATACCGCTGTCGGGGTCGATGGTCGGTGTCATCCACACGGTCCCGGCACCGTGTTCGTGGGAGTCGCCAGCCCACTCCTCGGGTGGCGTCGTGTTGGTCCGCCACATCTCGTCCCCGCTCTCGGGGTCGAGGGCCGCGACGAACCCGGTGACGCCGTACTCGCCGCCGGCGGACCCCGTGATGACCTGTTCGTCGTAGACGACGGGCGCCCACGTGGCGGAGTAGCCGATCTCGTGGTCGCCGGTCGAGGTGTACCACGCCTCCTCCCCGGTGTAGCGGTCGAGCGCCACGACGCCGGAGTCGAGCGTCGTCATGTAGACCTTGTCGCCGTAGACGGCGAACCCACGGTTGTTCGCGTCACAGCAGAGCAGGAGGCCCTGCGGGTTCGCGTACGTGTAACTCCAGAGGGTCTCGCCGGTTCTGGCGTTGATGGCCTTCGCGTGGTTCGGCCCGTTGGTCTGGTACATGACCGGCGGATCGCCCGGAACGACGATCGGAACCCCCTCCATGCTGGAGGCGACGCCGCTCTGTACCATATACTCCATCTCGAGGTCGTCGACGTTGTCCGGCGTGATGACGTCGGCCGACGTGTAGCGCTGTTGCTGGTAGTTCCCCCCGTACATCAGCCAGCTCGTCGGATCGTCGACCGCCGAGCTGTCGAGCATCTCCTGGGTGACGTCTTTCTGGGGGATCTGCTCGACGTTGAACTGGTGGGTGATCGACTCGTCGGGTAGGTTCGTCAGCGTGTACCCGTCTTCGACCGCCACCATCTCGATGTTCTGTGCCGCCTGTGCCGCCTTGTCTACTTCGTGAGTGCTAGCCATGCGTTACGCACCTCCCGTGCGCGGGGCGCGCATTTCGTCCGTGATGCGCATCACGTCGTTCGTCAGGTCCTCCTGTCCGACGACCATCATCGCCGCGCCGGCGGACAGCGCAGCGGTGAGCTGTGCGTCGCCGAGTTCCCGAGCGCCGGCGAGGTCCTCGGCGGCGTTGGCCAACAGATGTAGTCCGGCGTACATCTGCTTGAGGTCCCCGTAGTTGTTGTCGAGGATGGTCTCCGTCAGGAGCACCTCGTTCTGCCAGAGATACGTATCCAGATAGTCCGTCCACAGCAGGACGCCGGCCGCCGCTCGCTGGTGGAGCGGGGCGACGTTCGCCGGATCGAACCCCTCGACGCCGGCCGGAATGTCCTTCGTCGGCACCCACATGGCCAGTCGTTCCTTGTTGTTGACGACGTTGACCATCGTCGACGTCAGTTCCGCTTCGGTGTACCCGATTTCGAGGAGCGCCGACGCGAGCGGTGCCGTGTTGATGAGTTCGCGTGCCGTGGCACCGATATGCTCGGGTGTGAACGCCGGCAGGTTCTCTTCGACGCTCTCGAAGAAGCCGACCTCGACGAGATGCTCGTGGATCGCCCAGCCGGGTTCGGCGAGCTCCTGATACGCCGTACTGTCCTCGGCCGGGACGCCCATCGCACGGAGTTCGTCCAGTTGTGCGATCTGTTCTTCGAGGCCTGCGAGTTCACTGCTCAGGAGACCCGCGTCCAGCTCTCCGGTCAGGTCGTCGCTGATGGCCTCGCCCATCGCGGCGAGTTCCCCCGCCGTCTCCCCTTCTACTTCTCCCCTGAGTTCGCTCAGGGTGAACTCACTACCTGCTGCCACTGCGCCGGTCAACCCGACGACCTTGAGGAACTGACGCCGGTCCTCTCGGTCGATCTGGGGCATTCCGTTTACATGTTGCGACATGCCATACCACTCCGTACATAGGGTAGGAGTTGTCTATATTTAACTTTGTGATATATTTCATTATTTAGAAGGTAAATTAAACAATATTAATAATTATTTTTAATGAGAGATGCCACGGCCGCGGGGGTGAGGCCATCTATCCGTCGTTACCGAATTTGTTCGGGTTATCGAACGGTAAGGTGGCCGATCATGTCGTTGTTCACGTGCAAGATGCAGACGTACGTGTAGTCACCCGTGGTGTCGAACGTGTGCGTGTACGTTGCCCCCTGCGGGTTGATCCCCTGGGGGTTCCCCTCTGGATGGCTGCCGAACGGTTCCGCTCCTTCGGGGAGCGAGACGTCCGAGTGGTGTGACGGATGAGCACAGATGTTGTGGCCTCCCGATTTGAACTCCCATCTGACCGTATCACCCGCAGATATACGAACCCGTTCCGGGACGTAGTCGAAGTAACTCCCATCCGGACCGACTTCGATAACGGCGTCCGCCTCCTCTGTGGGAGTCGACGTGGGGGTCGTCGTCGCCGTGGCTGTCGCCGTCGGCTCCGGCGTGTCGGTCGCCGTCGCCTCCCCACCGTCGCCGCCGTCACCGCCACCGCTACCGCCGGAACAGCCGGCGAATCCGGCGAGAACGGCACTACTGAAGGTGGCTGCGAACTTCCGTCGCGACAGGAACTCCTTTGGCTGTTTTGAGACCATCGAATCGAAGTTCGGTTTGCATCTAATAAACCTGATGAAGTCCCGGCAGTCACTCCCACACACGACCGACCGTGTTCGCGACGTCACCCGTTCGCCTGCAGTTTATATATGGCGCGGGACCAAGTGGCCACCGTGCGAGTTCGAGAGTTTCCGGTCCTCGGCGACGAGGACGAACGGGCGGTCGAGACGTTCGCCGTGGGGCTCGACCGCGAGGCCGCGCGCGTACTCGCCTACCTAGTCGGTCGCGAGGACTCCGACCGCTTCTCCGGGGAGGCCGCGTCGCGGTTGGCCGTCCGCGTCGGTGTCGACCTCGGTCGGGGTCGGGTCTCCGACGTGCTCGCGACGCTCACCGACCACGGCCTGGTCACCGAGACGACCGTCGAGAGCGAGGCACCGGGCCGCCCCCCCAAGGGGTGGCGGGCCGACGCCGGTCACGACCGAACGGCTTCCCGCGTACGCGCCCTCCACTCGGAGGCGTTGCTCGACCGGGCGGCGACGGTCGCTGCGACCCTCGACGACGACCTCGACGTGGACGCTGGGCCCCTCACCGACGACGCCTCACCGATCGAGGTCGGCCTGAACTGGGAGCCGAACGGGCTCCACGCACCCCTGTTCGCGGGCACGTACGACGTGGACGTCTCCCTCTCCGGTTGTCGGGGGTCCCGTGCCGCCCTCTCGGCCGTCGCCGATGGCGACGTCGATATCGGCCTCACCGGCGCGGCGACGTTTCTCCGTGGGCACGCCGACGGCCACGAGGTGATCCCGCTCGCGCTGTACTACCAGCGGGCGATGGTCGTTCTCTACACCACGCGTGGGACGTTCGGCGGCCCGCTCCGGAGCGTCGAGGACGTACGCGGCCGCCGGGTCGCCATGCCCGCCGGCTCCGAAACCGGTGCGCTCGGGCGCCTCTTCCTGTCACAGGCCGGCGTCGTCGACGACGTGACCGTCGTCCCCGCCGACGGCGAGGAGCGCGAGGCGTTGCTCCGCGGCGACGCCGACGTGGCGACCGGCGTCTTCACCGACCCGCTGGCACTGGGCGCCGACGGCCACGAGGTGGATTCGGTGCTCGTCGCCGATCACTTCCCGGTACCCGGTCCCGCGCTCGTCGTCCGCCAGGAGACGCTCCGGGACCGTCCCGCCGCGCTCCGAGCGTTCCTCGAAGGAGCGATGGCCGGCTGGAGCACCGCTCGACTCGACCCCGCGGCGGCCGTCGACGCCGTCGCCGACCACGGTAGCGAACCGGCCGCGGCCGAACGCCGGAAGCTCACCCAGGCGCTCGATCGTTTCGCGTCCAGCGACGCCGTCGAGAAGAACGGCTGGGGGTGGCACTCCGCCGAGACGTGGCAGCGACTCCGGGTCGCGCTCGAACAGGCGGACGCACTATGATCCGCGTAGAGAACCTGTCGGTTGCCTACGGCGACTTGCGTGCCCTCGCCGACGTCTCGCTCGACGTCGCCGACGGCGAGTTCGTCACGGTCGTCGGGCCGTCAGGCTGTGGCAAGACCACCCTGTTGCGGACCATCGGTGGGCTAGAGGAACCGACGACGGGCGAGGTTACCGTCGACGGTGACCCACCCGGCGTCGCTCAGTCCGACGCCCGCCTCGGGTTCGTCTTCCAGGAGCATACGCTCCTGCCCTGGAAGACGGCCCTCGAGAACGTCACCTTCCTCCGTCGGATGGCGGGCAAGGACCCCGATCCGGCGGGGGCTCGCGACCTCCTGGCGACGACCGGACTCGACGGGTTCGAGGACGCCCGTCCCGCCGAACTCTCCGGCGGTATGAAACAGCGGGTCGCCATCGCCCGGGCCATCCATCTCGGCGCCGACGTGTTGCTGATGGACGAGCCGTTCGGCGAACTCGACGAGATCACCCGCGACGAGATGAGCGTCGAGATCCTCCGGCTCTGGCGCGAGACCCGCAAGACCGTCGTGTTCGTCACCCACAGCGTGCCGGAGGCGGTGTTTCTCGGCGACCGCTGTGTCGTCGTCTCGGGCGCCAGCGATCCGGCGGCCGGCGACGACTCGCCCGGACGGATCGTCGCCGAGTTCGAGGTCGACCTTCCGCGTCCCCGCGACGAGTCGGTGTTCGGTTCCGAGGCCTTCGGCGCGCAGGTCGCCCGGGTTCGTCGGGCGCTTCACGACGACACATGAGCGTCGCCGAACGCGTCCCCTTCCCGGACGTGACACTGCCGGTCGCGGGACTCGTCGGCGCCGTCGCCTGCTGGTGGGCGATCACGACCTTCTTTGCCATCCCCGCGTTCCTCCTACCGTCGCCCGTCGCCGTCGCCGCCCGCCTCGCCGGCAACCCGGAACTCTACCTCACCAACGCCGCCGAGACGCTCCGGAAGGTCCTCGTCGGCGGCGCCGTCGGAGTGGTCGGGGGCTTCTCGCTCGCCCTCGTCGTCGCCACGGTCCCCCTGCTCAAGCGAGCGATCTACCCCTACCTCGTCGCCGCCCGCGTCCTCCCGAAGATCGCCGTCGCACCGCTGTTTCTCATCTACTTCGGCGTCGGCTTCGGCACGGCCGTCCTCTTCGTCGCCCTCGTCGTCTTCTTCCCCGTGGTCGTCGGGACGGCGGCCGGCCTCTCGCGGACCCCCGAGGCGCACCTCGACTTGCTCCGCTCGGTCGACGCCGATCCCGTCCGCACCTTCCTCGCGGTTCGGCTCCGGCACGCGCTCCCGGACGTCTTCGCGGGGTTGAAACAGGCGGTCACGCTCGCCGTCGTCGGCGCCGTCGTCGCCGAGTGGATCCTCTCGAACGACGGCCTTGGCTCACTCGTCCTCGTCGCCTCCGAGAACGTGCAGGTGGACGTGATGCTCGCGGCGCTCGCGGTCCTCCTGCCGATCGGTCTGCTGCTCTACGGCGCCGTGACCCTCTGTCAGCGTGCGGTCGTGTGGCAGTGACTCATCCCCAGTCCAGCCGGCGTTCGACCGCCGCCGGCGCGAGATAGAAGCCGAGACCGAGCAGCGTGAGTACGCCGAGCGTGGCGAAGGTGGCGCTCGTTTGCAGGAACTCGGCGGTGTGAAAGAGCCGGTAGCCGAGCCCCGACTGGAGGGTGAGAAACTCCGCGACGACGGTGCCGACGACGGCGAGCGCCGCGGCGAGTTTCACGCCCGCGAAGACGCTGGGTGCGGCCGCCGGCACCCGAATCCGGAGGAAGGTCCTCGTCGACGGCGCACGGACCGAGCGGGCGAGGTCGGTGTACTCCCGGGGGACCGACCGGAGGCCGTCGACCGACGCGATGGCGACGGGAAACACCGTCATCGTGGTGACGAGGGCGCCCCGCGAGAGCACGCCGTCACCGATCCAGAGGAAGACGAGGGGGGCGATGGCGATCAGCGGCGCGATGCGCAGCGCGATCAGGTAGGGGTGAAGCACCGCCGCCGCCGCGCGCGACCCGACCATCGCGAAGGCGAGCGTGAGGCCGACGACGACCCCGCCGACCAGACCGAGCGCCGCCGTCAGCGCCGTGACGCCAGCCGCCGCGAGCAGGGCCCCGCGGGTCGCGACGGCCGCCGTCAGCACGTCCACCGGCGAGGGGAGGACCACGGCCGGGACGCCGGTCGCCGTCACGAACCACTGCCAGCAGCCGACGACGACGGTGAAGACGGCGACGGGTGGCCAGACGTGGCCCGCGACCGACTGGACGTCCGCACGGCTCACCGTCGGCGTCTCGATGGCCGCGAGTCGTCGGTCGGAGGTGGCCATCAGCGCTAGTCCGCGAACGACCCCACGGACTCGGCGTCGGTGCCGAGGTAGTCGTTGGTCCAGACGGTACTCGGATCGACCCGGCCGCCGAGGGCGTCGGCGTCCGCGAGGGCGTCGTGGACGACCCGCCAGGGTTCGGCCTCGCTCCAGCCCCAGCCGTGTTCCCTGACGGCGTCGCTCAGCATGAACTCCTCGGCCATGGTCTCCCACTTCCGTCGCTGCTGGTCGCGTGACTCCGCGAGGACGCCGTTTGCTTCGACGAGCAGGTCGGTCGCCTCGGCGGGCCGCTCGTGAGCCCACGCGGCTCCGCGGGCGGTCGCCCGCAGGAAGGCCCGGACGGCCTCGGGATTCGAGTCCGCCCAGTCCCGCTTGGCCGCGATCACGTGGCCGTAGGAGGGAATCGTCTCCGCGACGGGGACGCTGTCGACCGTGTACCCCTGGGCCTCGGCACTGATGGCGTCACCGAAGACCCCACCCGCGGCGTCGACCTTTCCCGAGAGGAGTTGCTGGACCGTGTCGTAGCCCGTATCGACCATCTCCACGTCCTCCCGAACGCCCGCTTCCTCCAAGAGTAGCGATGTGAGCCTCCGAACCATCCCGGGACCGGTACCCACCGTCCTGCCGGCGAGTTGTTCGACGTCCGTCAGTTCCCCGCCGAAGGTCTCCCGGGTCGAGAACACCACCGCTGGACTCTTCTGCATCACGACACTCACCGACTGCGGCGAGAGCCCCCGACTGTTGATGTTCAACACCTGATCGCTACTGGTGACCGCGAAGTCGACGTTGCCGAGGCCGACCTGCTTCGCCGAGAACGTCGATCCCTCGCCGGTTTCGATCGAACCGAGCGTCAGTCCCTCCTCCTCGTAGAACCCCTTTGCCTTCGCGGTGAAGTACGGCACGTGGAGGCCGCTCGGCTTCCAGTTGAGGAGCAGCGACGACTCGTCCGGAATCGGCGTTCCCGTGGCGGTGCCGGTCGGCGTGTCCGTGTCGGTCGGCGCCTCCGTGTCGGTCCCGTTGCCCCCACCGCCGTTCGTTCCGCCGAGACACCCCGCGAGTCCCGTCGTTCCCGCCGCCCCCGCCGCGACGAGAAAGGACCGTCTCGTCGGTGTCGATTGCATACGCGGCTATCAGGTCACCTTTAGTATAAAAATTCCGGTGAATTATTTATTAACTAACGCCGATCTCGTCCTCCGGTGGCGACCACTCGAACTCGAGTTCGAGTTCGAGTTGGCGGTGGGTCTCGCCCACGAACTCCACCTCAACCTCGATGGGCTCGTCGAACTCGAAGGGGATCTCCCACTCGTCGGTCGAGATGGTGAGACGCGGTTCCGATTCGATCTGATCGGCGAGGTCACGGAGGAACCCCGCCGTCGACTCCCGCGAGAGGCGTACCTCCCGCTCGAAGTAGCCGTCGGTCACGGTCCGTGGCCCGTCGTTCGCGTCCGGCAGGTCGGCCATACGGCTTCTACGGGGAGAGAGGTAAAATAGTGTGCGTCCCAAGGACGGCACGACAGATGTCTTTGTTCGATATCCTCGGGAGCAAGGCACGACTGCAGATCATCCGCGAGCTAGCCACGGAGCCCCGGTACGTCTCCGAACTCGCCGATCGGGTGGGGATGGACGGCAAGACGGCCGTCCACCACCTCTCGACGCTCGAGGAGGCGGATATCGTCGAGAGCTACCGCACGAGCCGCCGCAAGTACTACCGACTGACCAAGCGCATCGAACTCCGGGCGTCGCCCGACCCCGACCCCATGTTTCTCCTGCACGCCGACGACGTCGACGAAGCGGAGCGGTCTCAGTAGTCCGCCGTCCGCCGCGCTCCCGGCTGCGTGTATACTAATTCAATAGATGTTACTACTCACGTACTAACATACATCACAGTCGACCGCTAGCGACTGGTCATGGTACGAACGCGGATGGTCGTCGGTATCGTGTTGTTACTGTCGCTGCTCGTCGCCTCTCCGGCCACGTCCGCGGTCGCTCAGGATTTCGGGGTCGACGGCCCGGCCGGGACGGTCGTCGCACAGGACGCGGGCGAAGGGGGCGAGGAAGGCGAAGCGGGTGACGGGGAAGAAGGCGGAATCGAGGGTGCCATCGAAGGCTTCATCGAGGCGCAGGGAACCATCGGCGCGGTGATCGTCCTTCTCGGCGGTATCCTCCTCCTGACGGCGTGTACGGAGAAACTCATCAGCTACCTCGCCCGTGCGTCGCTCAACATGAAGATGTCGCTGTTCGCACTCGCGATCGTCTTCACCGGCTTCGAGTTCGACGACACGATCCTCGCCTTGGTCCTGTCGAGTGGCGGACTAGAGCAGGCAGCGCTCGGGACGGCACTCGGCACTGGCCTGGCGATCATCGGTATCACGCTCGCGGTGGCCGCAATCATCAAACCGTTCCCGGTCGACTTGCCGACGGACTACATCGTCATCTTCGGACTCGCGCCGCTCATCCTCGTCCCGTTCGTCCTGCTCGGGACGCTGACGTTCGTCCACGGTGTCATCCTGACCGCCTTCTTCGTGTTCTCGTTCGCGTACTTCATCGTCCGCGAACGGCAGCGCGACATCCCGGTCTTCCGAAACACCGAACTCGGACAGGAACTCGAGGATCTGCGAACCGACGGTGGGATGGCACGCCCCAACTCGGTCGAAGAGATCCCCGAAGACCATCTCCTCGGTGACCTCGCCAACTCCGGCATCGTCTGGATCGGCCTCTCCCTCCTCGCGCTCGCGGGTATCGTCTTCGCTGCAATGTTGCTCGAAGGCGGGTCCGAAGTCGTGATCGAAGGGTTCGGCATCGAGGAGACCGTCTTCGGGGCGACGTTCCTCACACTGGTCCTCACGTTCGAGGACATCATGCTCACCATCGAACCGGTCCGCCGTGGCTTCCCCGAGATCGGCGTCGGCAACGTCATCGGAAGCGTGCTGTTCTCCGTGACCGGCAACATCGGCGTCATCATGTTCCTCAGCGAGGTGGACATCTCGTCGTCCGTGCTCACGTTCCACCTCCCGGCCATGATCATCGTGACCGTGCTGGCGGCCTACTTCTTCTACGAGGGGGCGATGAAGCGCTGGCACGGCGCCTTGCTCGGCGGTCTCTACGTCGCCTACTGGATCGTCGCGCTCGTCGTGTTCAGCGGCGTGCCGATCGGGGAGTGAGTCAGACCGCGTAGTTCGCCACCCAGTACGCGGCGTAGGCGGCAAGCAAGAGCGCGCCTGTCGGGCGTCCCACCTTCCCGCGGTAGAAGGCGATGGCGACGATCAGTAGCGTGCCGAAAAAGAACGGCCAGTGGACGGTGACGACGGTTCCGGCCGTGTTCAGGGGCCGGACCATCGCGATCAGACCCGCGTTGGCGCTGACGAAAAAGAGCATGCTCCCCACGACGTTGCCGACGCCGATGTGGGGACGCCCCTGCCGGACGGGTTCGACCGTCAGAAACAGTTCTTCGAGCGACGCGATGAAGCTCATCACCGTCGCGCCGAAGGCGAGTCCGGTCACGCCGAGGAGTGTCAGCAGTTCTTTGGCCCCCTCGACGGCGAGTTCGGAGCCGACCGTCATGCCCACCGCAGCGACGAGGGCGACGCCGAGAAACGCCGGTCCCTCGTATCGTTCGGGGACGTGGTCCTCCACGAGTCCGTCGACGTCGAGGTCCGGATCCACGTCCAGACCGAACCACGTCCCGTCCTCGTCCTCCCCTCGCTCGTCACTGTTTTCGGCCGTGGCCTCGCGTTCCTCCTCCATGATCTCGACGTCCTCGGCCGAGAGGTAACGGGTGTCCGTGTAGCGTTCGAGCGTGTAGATGATGCCGAGGTACGGGACGAACGTCGCGGTCAGGACGGCGCCGTCGAACCGCGAGAGCGTGCCGTCGAGGGCCAGACCGAAGAAGAGAAACGGGGCGAGCAGCGTGATGCCGAGGTAGTTGCGAGGGACGTCCGTCTCGAAGGGGACCAACACGCCGGCGAGGCCGACGGCCGCCCCGAGGATGAAGAGCGCCTCGCCGAAGACGGTGCCGAGCGCCAAGTCGGGCAACCTGTCGTACGCCGCCGCGATGCCGAGAATGACGTTCTCGAGGTCCGTCCCCGCGAGAACGACAGTCAGGAAGAACCCGGAAACGCCGAGCGCGAGTGCCCCCTCGGCGACGGCCTCGATGAACGTCTCGACGCTGACGATGACGATGACGACCCCGACCAGAAACAGCGCGACCGACACCAACTCGCCCGGCAGTCCGAGTACCATGCGACGGGGAGGTACGCCCACCACCACATAAAGTCCTCGCCGACCCCCTCGTGGAGTGTGGGTCGTTCTCGCGACGTCCCACACGCGAGCCCCGACGGCCGCCGTGGTCGGGGCCGCGCGTCGCCGCCGTCGGTGACCCGGTCCCAAACGGTAAAGTCGATCCGCCTCCGGAGAGTGGACATGAACGGGTACGTCGGCGCCGTGTGGCGGTCGACCGCCGTCCACACGGCCACGACTCCGCGAGTCGAGGTGGTGGGATGAGCCTCATCGCGGTCGTCGAAATCGGTCATCCGGATCTGGCGCTCACGCCCACCATCCGCTCGACCGACGCGTCGGTGGAGGTGGTGTCTCACACTGCGACCGATCCCGAGACGGGGATGTTCTTCTTTCTCGTCGAATCGGACTCCTTTCCAACGTTCGAGGCGGCCCTCGAACGCGACCATACGGTCGAGGAATCGATGCTGGTCGCCGAGGCGTCGTCGACGCGTATCTACCGACTCCGTCACTCCCCCGGGACGAAACTCGTCTCCCCGACCACGATCGAGATGGGGGGACTCATGCTCGAAGCCGAGAGCACTGATACCGGCTGGTCGATTCGGACGCAACTTCCCGACCGCGAGACGCTCGGTAGGCTCTGGGAATACTGCGACGGTGAGGGAATCGACTTCGAGATCGATCACATCTACAGCCTCGACGAGTTCTCGGTCGACGACGGCGTCGGACTCACCGACGCCCAGCGTGATGCCCTGCTGACTGCCTACGAGGCGGGGTACTTCGAGGAACCCCGTGGTACCTCGCTACAGGAACTGGCCGACGACCTCGGCATCTCGCCGACCGCCGTCGGCGGTCGCATCCGTCGGGGGACGTCCCGACTCATCGAGCGGACGCTCGTCGAGGACGAGTGAGGCGCCACAGGGATAAACGCCACAGATGAGACACCCGCAGAGTCAACCCGCCGCTCGAACATCTTCGATCAGGAGCATGGCTATCACGGAACTCGACGCGATCCACCACGTCCACCACGACGCGGACGGCGACGAGCGACTGAGCGCCACCCTCGTCGACGCCGTCGCTTCCCTCGCCGACACCGATCCCGCCGATCTGCCGCCGCTCGAAACGCGGATCAACGTGGCCGCGCTCGATGGTCTCTGGGACACCGACTCCCCGGAGCCACCCGCATCCGGTTGCCTCACGTTCACTTACGCCGGGTACGTCGTCGTTGTCCGGAGCACCGGCACCGTGTTTCTCCGGGAGCGGGATGGGGACTAACCGGCGACAGCGACATCCCTATCTCGCGCCGTCGACCGATAGCCGATCCCCCGAACGGCTTCACACCGCCTGTCGAGGTCCGTCTTCGAAAACCGGGAGAGCCTCGATTCGCCCACCGTCCGAGCACCAACGACGGACGCGTCCGCATCGACCCATGCGGTTCGTCAGTCCTCGAGTCGGCCACGCCGCCACGCCTCGGTATCGGCCGCCTGGTTGAACGTGTAGATGTGGAGCCCCCGGATGTCGTACTCGGGGTCGGCGGCGTAGGGGGCCAATCCGTCGACGATCGCATCGGGCGTGTACTTCCCGCGCGAGCCGACGAGTTGGCGAACGAACCCCACGATGCCGCTCGTCTTCCGCAGGAAGCGCACGGAGTCGCCGACGCCGACTTTCTGAGAGATGTTCAACAAGCGCTGGTACTTCATCACGCCCGGAATCCCCACCTCGACCGGAAGGTCGATTTCCCGGTCGCGCACCGTCTCGATCCAGCGGCGGATAGCCTCGGGATCGTAACAGAGCTGTGTCGTGAGATACGTGGCGTGGGGAGCTTTCCGCTCCATCGCCTCGGCCAGCGTCCGGTCGTCGAGGAAGTCGTGGCCCTCGGGGTAGCCGGTGATGCCCACCTCGTCGAAGGCGTAGCCGAGGTCTTCGAGCGCAACGAGGAGGTCGTGGGCCGACTCGAACTCGCCGACGGGGTCTTCGCGGTCGCCACCGGGAACGAAGACGTCGGTGACGCCGGCGTCATCGAGGCGGCCGGCAACCTCGTCGAGATGGTCGTCGTCGCGCACGTACCGGGCGGCGACGTGAGGGATCGGCTCGTACCCCCGGGCGGCCGCCTTCTCGGACCACTCAACCGTCGCGTCGAGGCCGAGTTGGGGCGAGGCCGTGATCGCGATCTCGGCACCCTCCGGGAGCCGTTCCATCTGCCCCTCGACGCTGTCGAAGGGCATGAGCTCGAACCGGGGATCGGTGAGCAGTCTCGATGCACCGTCGGCGGTATCGGTCGATGTGGTGAGGGACATGTCGAATCGGTTCGGCGTCGTCGTCGGTTAGGCCGGGTGATGGTTAGGGCTGTCGGGGGACTACTCCTCGGCGTCCTGCCGGGCGTTCAGTTTTGCCTGCTCCCTGGCGCTGGGGTTCACGGACTCCTTGAACGGCACCTCGGCGACCGTCGCGTACGCGGGTTCGCCCGCCTCCTCGGCGTACTCGTCTGGCAGGTGAACCGCGAACTCCAAGTCGAGGTTCTCCTCGTAGATCTCGTCGTTGAGGAGGGCGTCGGTCTCGGCCTGTAGCTTCTCCGCGGGGACGAAGCCCAGCCCGATGTTCGTCTCCAGATCGGGGTTCCACCACGGCGAGGTCATGTATCCACACTCCGTGCCGGTGTCCGGATCCGAGACGATCCAGAAGTCGGGGGCGTAGTCGCGGATCGGTTCGCCCGCGATCTTCAGGCCGACCATCTTGAGGTTGAACGGGTACTCCCCGTTCTCGACGAGTCGTTGCTGGCGTTCGAGTTCCGCCTTGCCGATGTAATCACCGTCCTTGTCGTTGGGGACCTGATAGCCGAGGTTGACCTGGAACGGCGAGGTCTCGTGGTCCATATCCTGTCCCCACGAGAGGATGCCCGCTGCGATACGGCGGTGGTGTCCGGGCGCGATCTGGCGGCCGCCGTGGTCCTTGACCGACTCCATCACCGGGTCCCAGACCCGTTCGGCGTTTTCGCTCGCGTCCTTGACGTAGACCTCGAAGCCCTTCTCACCGGAGAAGCCCGTCTGACTCACCAACACCGGGCAGCCGTTGATCTCGGCGTCCATCAGCCCGTAGTAGGGGATGTCGCTGACCGCCTCGCCGACGACGTCGACCATCACGTCCTCGGACAGAGGCCCCTGAATCTGCATCGGCGCCACGTCGATCTCGTCGATCTCCACGTCGAAGTCCATGCCGACGTTGACGCCCTGAAGCCACTGCATGAGCGTCGAATCCGAGATGGAAAACCAGAACTCGTCCTCGGCGACCCGCAGGAGGACCGGATCGTTCAGGATGCCGCCGTCCTCGTTACAGAGGATGACGTACTTGCCGGACATCGGGTCGATCTCCGTGGCATCCCGGGTGATGACGTAGTCCGTCAGCGCCTCGGCGTCCGGCCCCTTCACCCGGATCTGGCGCTCGACCGCCACGTCCCACAGCGTCACGCTCTCTGTAAGCGCCTCGTACTCCTTCATCGCGCCGCCGTCTTCGGGTTCGACCAGACCCCGCGGGTGGTAGATCCGGTTGTAGACCGTACAGCGCCACGCTCCCTCCTCGTTGAAGGACTTGTGGAAGAAGGGCGACTTCCGAACGCGGGTCGAGACGAGCATCTCGATGCCCGGGTCGCCGGTCTGTCGCAGGTTCCGTGGAAGGACACGGTCGGACTGGTCGATTTCCGGATGGTTCGGGTGGCCGTCGGGCGCGGTGGAGTCATCGTTTGTCATCGACAATTAACGCCGATCCCCACCCGGATAAGGTTGGACCACAGCTATCTCGGATGTATAAGTACCCTCGACCGATCGCGGCCGGGGCCGGCGAGAAAATTAACACGTATAGTGTTGTTAATTGGGGGGGGTCGCCGACCGACGGGTGACGGGACCCAAGGGTCAATACCCTCCCCTCCGAACCCCTGCGTATGCGTTCGAGCGACGAGCGCCGCGACGTCATCGTCGTCGGCGTCGGCGGCATGGGTAGTGCAACCGCGTACCACCTCGCCGAACGAGGGGTTGACGTACTGGGACTGGAGCGGTTCGACATCCCCCACACCGAGGGATCATCCCACGGGATCACCCGTATCATCCGGAGAGCGTACTACGAGCATCCCTCGTACATCCCGCTGATCGAACGGGCGTACGAACTCTGGGACGACCTGGCCGAGGAGACGGGGCGACCGGTCATCCACCGTACCGGGTCCATCGACGCGGCCCCCCAGGGGCACGACGTCTTCGAGGGGTCGCGACGCTCCTGTGAGGAACACGACATTCCACACGAGGTGTTGACGGGGGCTGAACTGAACGAGCGGTTCCCGGGCTACGACCTCCCCGCGGAGTATCGCGCCGTCTATCAGGAGGACGGCGGGTTCGTCGTCCCCGAGCAGTCGATCGTCGGCCACGTCGAGGCCGCACAGGCCGCTGGCGCCGAGATCCGTGCTCGGGAAGGCGTCTACGACTGGGCCCCGACGCCGGACGGCGGCGTCCGCGTCTGGACGGACAGGGACACGTACGAGGCCGACCGGCTCGTCCTCGCCGCCGGCGCCTGGAACTACAAACTCGCCGACGCCCTCTCCGGGCTGGCCGTCCCCGAACGACAGGTGCTCGCGTGGTTCCAACCCGAGACGCCCGAACTGTTCGACCCCGATCACCTCCCGGTGTGGAACATCGAGGTCCCCGAGGGGCGCTTCTACGGCCTGCCGATCTACGACGTGCCGGGATTCAAACTGGGGAAATACCACCACCTCGACGAGTCGGTCGATCCGGACGACTACGACACCGACCCCGGACCCGCCGACGAGGTGCTCCTCCGTGACTTCACGGAGAAGTACTTCCCGCAGGCCGCCGGGCCGACGATGCGCCTCGCGACCTGCATGTTCACGAACTCCCCCGACGAGCACTTCATCCTCGATACGCTCCCCGACCATCCGCAGGTGACCGTCGGCGCGGGCTTCTCGGGGCACGGCTTCAAGTTCGCGACCGTCATCGGCGAAATCCTCGCGGATCTGGCCGCCGACGGCGACACCGACCACCCCACCGAGATGTTCCGACTCGACCGGTTCGAATCATAAAGGCCGCAGGTGAGGCACCCGGAACCTTTTGACGGGTTCGGTGACACGTATGTGTCATGAGCGCGGACACCACACTCCCGGAGTCGGCACGAACGGTCGTCATCGGCGCCGGGGCAGTCGGCTGTAGCGTCGCGTACCACCTCTCCGAACTCGGTGCCGAGGACGTGGTCGCGGTCGATCAGGGGCCCCTGCCGGTCACCGGCGGATCGTCGACCCACGCCCCCGGCATCATGTTCCAGACGTCGCCGTCGAAGCTCATGACGAAGACCGCTCACTACACCAGTCGACTGCTCGACGACGCGGGCGTCTACGACGAGGTCGGCGGCATCGAAGTCGCCCGATCCGAGGAGCGTATGGACTTCCTCCAGCGGCGGGTCGAACATGCCACCGCCTACGGGCTTCCCGATCCGCAGTTGTTGACCCCCGCGGAGGTCACCGACCACCTCCCGCTGGTGAACGAGGACGCCATCCTCGGCGGGTACTACTCGCCGACCGACGGCCGCGTCGACGGGGTCGCCGCCCTCCAGTGGTACATCGAGGAGTCGGACGCCGACTTCTACGGCCACACGTCGGTGACCGACCTCGACGTGGCCGGCGGCGAGGTGACCGCCGTCGAGACGGACCGGGGCCGCATCGAGTGTGACCGCTGTGTGATCGCCACCAACAACTGGGGCTACCGGACCGGCCAACTCGCCGGTGTCGACCTCCCCATCGCCCCCGTCGAACACCAGTACGTAGTCACGGACCCGCTCGACGAACTGGCGGGTGCGGACCCTGCGACCCGCGTCGACACCGGCGGCCTGGAGGTACCCGGCGACCACCGTATCGCCGACGCCATGGGTCGGGCGCCACATCGCCCGGTCGGCCGCGATCAGGACCACTCGCTGTACTTCCGCACCCACGGCGACAGCCTCGGCCTCGGGTCGTACAACCACGAGTCGCTCAGCGTCGACCCCGACGCGATGGGGACGAACACCGAGACGCGGCAGGCCTCGGTCCACGACTTCACCGACGAACACTGGGAGCGGGCGACCCATCCCGACCGCGACGTCTCGCCGAAACGGGCGTTCGAGGAACTCCTCCCCGTCACCGAGGACGCGTCGTTCGAAGCCACAGAGAACGGTATCTTCGTGTTCACTCCCGACGGCATGCCGGTCCTCGGCGAGACGGCGGCCGTCGACGGACTGTGGACTGCCCTCGCCATCTGGTGGACGCACTCCGGGGGGTACGGGAAGATTCTCGCGGAGTGGATGGAGACGGGCGTGCCGAAACTCCCCGACGGCCCGGTCGACACCGGCGCCATCCACGTCAACCGGTTCGAACCCCACGCCGGCAGCAAGGACTACTTCGTCGACCGCGGCGCGACGCGGTACCGACAGGTGTACAGCATCGTCGAACCCAACTGGCAGCACGACGACCACCGTGGCCTCCGCCGGAGCCCATTCTACCGCCAGCAGGCGGACCTCGGCGCCGAGTTCGTCCAGAGCGGCGGGTGGGAGTCGGCTCAGTGGTACGACGCCAACGCCGACTTGGTCGACCGCTACGCGGACCGCATCCCCGAACAGGCGGGCTGGCGGGGGATCAACCGCTCGCCGATCGAGGGCGCCGAACATCTTCACACCCGAGAGCACGTCTCCATGTTCGACATGACGTCGTTCAGTTCGATCATGGTCGAGGGGGGCCGGGCCGGCGCCTTCCTCCAGCGAGTCTGCAGCAACGACGTCGACATCGACGTTGGCACGGTGCGGTACTCGCTGCTCCTGAACGAGGGTGGCAACGTTCTGGCGGACGTCACCGTCGTCCGCCTCGACGAGGACGAGTACATGGTCACCACCGGCGGCGGCAACTCGCCGGGCATCCACGGGTCCTGGCTGCAAGCCCACGCCCCGGAGACCGTCTCGGTCACCGTCGAAGAGGGCGCCCGCTCTACTATCGGGCTCTGGGGGCCGAAATCGCGGCTCCTCCTCCAGCGCGTCACCGAGGCCGACGTCTCCGACGATGGCTTTCCCTACTTCTCGGCCAAGCGCCTGTACGTCGGCGAGGTGCCCGTAATCGCGCTACGGGTGTCCTACGTCGGCGAACTCGGCTGGGAGTTGTGGGCGCCGGCCGAGTACGGCGCACGCCTCTGGGAGACGCTGTGGGAGGCGGGCCAGGACCTCGACGTGCGCCCGATGGGTGGCGGCGCACTGGAGTCGATGCGTCTGGAGAAGGGCTACCGGCTCTGGGGGACGGACATCGACACCGACACCAACCCCTTCGCCGCAGGCCTCCCGTTCGCCGTCGACATGGACACGGAGTTCGTCGGGCGGGCGGCGCTGGCGGAGATCCGCGGGTCGGGTCCCGACAGCCGTATCGTCCCGCTCACGCTCGACGACTCGACGGACCGCCTGCTGAGCGGCCGCCCCGTCACGAAGGGCGGCGAGACGCTCGGCTACGTCCAGGCCGGTGACTACGGCTACAGTGTCGGCGCGTCCATCGGCTACACGTACGTACCGAGCGAGTACGCGGACCCCGGCACCGCCGTCCAGGTCACCTGCGAGGGCGAGACGTACGACGCCACCGTCCGCGAGGAACCCCTGTTCGATCCGGGTCGGGAGAAGATCCTGCGATAGCGGGCGCTCGGCCGGGCAACACGGGGCGCTGGATCCGCCCGGTCCCTGAACACGGGCCGATTATTCAAAAAAATACCAAGATTTATTTGACATAACGAGTAGGTGTCTATGTGGCTCCCTGTCATGGTGGCGGCTACCTATGCCCACGAAGTTCGTGGGGCCGCTCGTGACGGGGGATGGCGGTCGACTGGGACGGCGTACCGCACGACAACCGACGGTTCAGACACGAACGGACGACCCATGAGCAATTCACCACAGACGACCGGCACCCGCCGGACGGAGGAACGGTATGGCTGACGCAGACGAAACTACCGGGTCGATGTCCGATGGACTCCAGGTGGAACTGTTCCACCCGGAATCGGACCGCGAACCCGGAGACACCAACATCCAGGCGCTCGGCTTCGACATCCACCCGGTCGTGTTCCCGGTCGCACTGGTCATCATCGCCCTCTTCATCGCCGTCACGGTGATCCTCGGTGACCAGGCTGCGTCGGCGTACACGGCCCTGTTCAACTTCATCGGCGAGAACTTCGGCTGGTTCTACCTACTGGCGGTGAACGTCTTCATCGTCGTCTTGCTGTTTTTCGCGTTCAGCAGGTACGGCAAGATCAAGATCGGCGGCGTCGAAGCGGAAAAGGAGTTCAGCGACTTCTCGTGGATGGCGATGCTGTTCAGCGCCGGCATGGGGATCGGTCTCATGTTCTTCAGCGTCTCCGAACCGCTGTACTACTTCCAGAACGTCCCCGGCTTCTTCGGCGCCGAGGCCGAGACCGGTGCGGCGGCCTCGGCGGCGATGGCCCAGACGTTCTTCCACTGGGGCTTTCACCCGTGGGCCGTCTACGGCCTCGTCGGTCTCGGCCTCGCCTTCTTTTCGTTCAACCGCGGCCTGCCGCTCACCTTCCGGTCGATCTTCTGGCCCCTGCTCGGCGAGCGCATCTACGGCTGGCCGGGCCACCTGATCGACCTCGTCACCGTGTTCGCGACCCTGTTCGGCCTCGCGACGTCGCTCGGCCTCGGGGTGGCCCAGGTCAACACCGGCCTCTCCTACGTCGGCGGCGACCTCCTCGGACTCGTCTCGGTGCCGACCAACCCGCTGGTTCAGGTGCTCCTGATCGCGGGCATCACCGGCATCGCGACCCTCTCGGTCGCCGCGGGCCTCGACGGCGGCGTCAAGCGTCTGAGCACGATCAACCTCTATCTGATGTTCGCGCTGCTCGGGTTCCTGCTGCTCGTGGGCCCGACGGTGTTCATCCTCGGCTCCTGGGTCGAGGGGCTCGGCGCCTACTTCAACAACATCCTCGCGCTCGGGTTCTTCCGTGGCACGCTCGCCCCCGGCGGCGGGACGGTCACCGCGTGGACCGTCTTCTACTGGGGCTGGTGGATCGCCTGGTCGCCCTTCGTCGGCATGTTCATCGCCCGCATCTCGAAGGGCCGCACCGTCCGGGAGTTCGTCCTCGGGGTGCTGGTGTTGCCGGCGATGTTCTCGACCATCTGGCTCTCGACGTTCGGCGGGAGCGCGCTCTACAACTCGATCGCGGGTAACGGTGCGGCGCTCGCCACCTACAACGAGGTCGGTCAGACGGTCGCCATGTTCGCCATGCTCGAACAGTTCCCGCTCGGTGCGATCTCGGGCATCCTCGCGACCCTGCTGGTGATCACCTTCTTCGTCACCTCCTCGGACTCCGGGTCGCTGGTCATCGACCACCTGACCTCGGGCGGCAAGCACGACGTGCCGAAGGTCCAGCGCATCTTCTGGGCGATCACCGAGGGACTCGTCGCCGCCATCCTGCTGTACGGCGGCGGCCTGACCGCCCTGCAGACGGCGGCCATCACGACCGGTCTGCCCTTCGCGGTCATCCTCTGTCTGATGTGTTACACCGTCTACCTCGGGCTCAGGAACGAGTACGAGATCCTCGAATCCGAGGAGTTCGCCGAGACCATCGAGGAACTCTCGGACCGCGAGGACGTCGACGTGGTCACCGCGGGCGACGAGATGGTGACCGACATCCGAGATGGTGACGACCCGGCGAGCAGCGACTGACGGCCCCACGGCGTGGCTGCTCCCTTCTCCACTCACCCGTCGACGGCCCGTTCGACCGACTGTGACGCGTGAACCCACCGCCGTGCCGGGCCGCCGACGCCGACCGCGGCCAGCAGGAGCCAGACGGCGAGACCCGGGCCGAACGGCAACGCCAGCCACGCGAGGCCGCTGATGGCCGCGCCGACGAACGGCCCGGCCCACGCCCACCCGCGGTCGAGAATCGTCACCACGGTCGTGCCGACGACGACGAAGCCGGCGGCGACGACCACGAGGGCTCCGGCCGTCCCCAGTGCGACCGCCGCGGTGCCGAGGGCCGTGCCGAGACGGAACGCCTGCGCGAAGGCGTACGCCACCATGAGCCATCCGAACACGACGGCAGCGACGCCGTAGATCGTTCCCCGCGCCGGGCGCTCGACGGTCGCCTCCACGGATCGGTCGAGGACGTCGCCCCACCGATACCGGATCGCGGTCCCGACGACGAGGACGAGGAGAAACGACGCCACCGCGCGGGTCGGCCCGCCGACACCGACGACGTCGATCGGTCCGCCCCCGACGGTCCGGAGGGGGACGATTCCGACGACGGCGCCGCCACGCGTTCGCCAGGTGGGCATCGCTGCGCGGCGTTCGGCGTCTCCCGTGGCCGACAGTCGACGAGGGTTCGACACGCGTTCCCCTTGAGTGGGCGCCGTGGAAAGCCTATCCCCGACGAGCGTTTTATGCCGCTCGCTCCCCAACTGAACCACGGTGGCCGATGATTCTCACGGCCTCGTGGCGACGCTCGCTGCGGCGGGGAGCCGGATACTCGCGCCGTTCGCGTGGCTCCTCGGACGGCTGATCGAGCCACTTCGGACCGGCGACGGACCCAACAAGTTCCGACTGTCGAGCGTCGAGACCCACACGACGACCATCGACGGCGACACCGGATGGGCGTACCGACCGCCCGCGATGCTCGGGTGTCCGGAGTGTGGGGCCGGCATCCTCCAGTCTGACCCGCGGGACGACATCGACTGTCCGTCCTGTTCGGCGACGTTCCCGCCGGGGGAGATGACCGATCTGGAACTCCGATTGTTGATCTGTCCGGTCTGCCGAGCGCGGATGGAACACGGCCAGCGTCATCCGGAGGCGTTCGACGTTCCGGAGTGGGCGACCTGCCACAACTGCCAGTATCACTGGGAGTTCAAGCACTTCTACTGACGTTTTTGTCCCCCCGGGCCGTGGACCCGTCCATGCCCGATCCCGTTCCGACGGCCCTGGCGTTGCTGACGGTCGCCGCGTTCGCCGCCGCGCTGTGGCTGCTGGCCGCGGGCCGACTCACCGTCGCCGGCCTCTCCTTTCTGAGTGCCAGCATCCTCATCTACTTTCGGGAGCGCTGGCTCGGGCGGCGCGCGCCCCGCGGCTAGTCGTTCATCTGCTCGCGAACCGTGACCACGGGCACTCCGGACGTCCGGACGACCTTCTCGGCGGTGCTGCCGAGGAGTGCCCCGAGTTTGCCCCGGTACGCGCTGCCGAGGACGATCGCGCCCATGCCTTCTGCCTTCGCGTAGTCGACGATCTCCTCGCCGGGTGAGCCGCTCCGGATGACCGTCGTGCAGTCGAGGCCCTCCGCGTTCGCCATCTCACACAGTTCGCCCGTCACCTCCTCACCGTACTCGCGATAGCGTTCGCGCATCTCGTCCTCGTCGTCCCTGATGTACACCGTCCGTGGTGCGCCCGGGAGATCGATGACGTACAGCGCGTGGACCGTCGCCCCACACGCGGCCGCGAGGTCGATGCCATGTTCGGCCCCTTTCCGTGCCTCGTCGCTGCCGTCGAACGGGATCAGGATGTTCTCGTACATCGGTCTCTTATTGGTCGTTCTCCTGACGGGAGCAAATAACTTGGGGACGGCAACGGCACACGCTACTCCCCGCTGGTCCCGTCAGACGCCCCCTCGTCGAAGAGCCCATCGAGGGACGCTCCGCGCTCCCCCAGAACCGTTCGACCGAGGAGCCGTCCCCCGATGACCGCCGGGCTGACGACCACGTCGGCGCCGACGGCTTCGAGTTTGTCGACGTGTCGCTGGTCGGTTGCTGCCGCGACGATCCGTACGTCCGGGTTGGCCTGTCGGGCCGCGACGACCGCCAGTGCGTCCCGGGCGTCGTCGTCGGTGGCGACGACCACGCCCCTCGCGGCGTCGATGCGGGCGTCGAGCAGCGGTTCCTCGTCGGTCGGGTCGGCCGTCAGGACGTTCACTGCCCGGTCGTCGAGTGTGGCTGCCAGGTCGGCCTCGGGCGTCACGACGACCACGTCCGTCGTCGTATCGAGTTCGTCCAGAAGCGGTTCCGTCAGTTCGCCGTAGCCCAGGACCAGGACGTGGTCCTCGAGCAGTGTGAGTTCCGAGGCGGTCATGGTTCCGAACGCACTGGAGATCCGTGATTCGAGGGCCGGGACGATCAGCGACCCCGTCGCAACGGTGAACGCGCCCGTCCCGAGGACGATCACCGAGAGCGTGAACAGTTTGGTCACCTGCGTCGTCGGCGTCGCGTCGCCGTAGCCGACTGTCGTGCCGGTGACGATGATGTAGTAGAACGCGTCGGTCAGGCTCTCGACGCCCGTGAAGTCCTCCCGCATCGCGTACGTTCCGACGGTGCCGTACACCTGCACCGCGACGAACGAGAGCAACGCGGTCGTCTGGAACGGGGAGAGGTCGAGCGCCCGGTCGAACCCACTCCGGTTCGCCGTCACCAGCGGCAGGCCGACCGCGCCGCCCACGAACAGGGCGACGTCGGTGGCGTCCCCGGTCACCAGCGGTACGACGAGGAGGACCGGAAACAGGACGAGCGCCCCGTACCACGCGAGGCGGTAGCCCGCCCGCAGTCCCGCGGCGGCGACGGTGAGCAGGAAGGCACCGAGGATGCTCGCGAGCGGTATCACCGCGGCCGTTCCGGGCGGAAGGAGGCCGGCGAGCGGTCCCACCGGGACGACCGACGCCTGACTGAGATGTGAGAGCCCGGCAATAAAGGCGAGCACGGCGGCCGCGCCAGTCACCCACACCGCGGTCCGCGCGCCGGAGAACGCCCGCCAGTAGACGAGCGGTACCCGTTCGGGCCGGTGAAACAGCTCTTCGAGAGCCGTATCGTCCGGCCGTTCGTCCGTATCGGTCGCCACGGCGCTCCTCTTCGTGACGGGGAGATAAAAAGTGTGAGTCGACGACACACCTATGGTTGGGGCCGTCGACGGATGTGATATGGCGACACATGGCGCGACCGGCGTCGAGCGCCTCGTTCGTGCGGCGTTGCTGCCCGTGTGTGCGGCCTCGGGAATGGTCGTCGTCTCCGGATTTTTCTTCCCGTGGATCGTCGGTTCCGTCGTGACCGGCCGAGGGTGGCTCGCCGTCGCGCTTCTCTTTTTCGGGTCCGGGTTGGCCTACCTCGCGCTCCTCCCCCTCGACGACGTCGCGCCCGACGACGAGCGCCCCGGGGCTCCCTACCTCCTCCGGGTCCGGCACGTCCCCTGGCGACACTGGGCGAGCGGCTTTCTCGCCCGTCAGGACCCCGTCACGTTCGGCGTTCCGGTTCTCGTCCTCCTGGCTTTCTTCGTCACCCGACTCGCCGCTCCCGGAACGACGACCGCTGCCGTGGCTGCCGTCGACGGCATCCTCTTCGACGACGCCGCTCCACTCTTTCTCGGTGCGATGTTTCTGGCGGTCCTGTACTGTCTTTTCTTACTCGTGGGGCCGTGGGGGGCGATCAAACTCGGCGGCCCCGACGCGGAGCCGACCTACACCTATCCGACGTACTTCGCGATGGTTTTCACCGCCGGCATCGCCGCGGGCATCGTCTTCTGGGGCCCGGCCGAGTCACTCTTCCATTACGGCTCGCCGCCACCCGCGGCCGACGTCGCCCCTCGGTCCGCCGCCGCCGTCGTCGTCGCGGTGAGCTACGCCCTCTTTCACTGGGGACTCTCGGCTTGGAGTGCCTACCTCGTCGTCGGCCTGCCCATCGCCTACTTCACTTACCGGCACGGCGCCCCGCTTCGCGTGTCGACCATCCTGACGCCCTTCCTCGGGGTGGACGGCCTCGACGGAACCGTGGCGAAACTCGTCGACGTGCTCGCCATCTTCGCCACCATCGGCGGCGTCGCCACCTCCGTGGCCATCGTCGGCCGGCAGTTCCTGGCCGGCGTGGCGTTCCAGTGGGGCGTCGGCTTCGGCGGCGTCGGCGCCTTGCTGTTCGTCGCCGGCCTCGTCGTCATCTACAGCATCTCCGCCGAGAGCGGCGTCCAGCGGGGGATCCGGCGCATCGCCGGCGTCAACATCCTCCTCTTTGCCCTCTTTTCGGCCCTCCTGTTCGCCGTCGGTCCGCGGGGGTTCGTCCTCGACTCCGGGGTGGCCGCGCTCGGCCGCTACGCGACCCGGTTCGTCCCGATGAGCCTCCAGTACGGCGGCGACTGGGCCGCAGAGTGGACGGTCTGGAACTGGTCGTGGTGGTTCTCCTGGGCGCCCTTCGCCGGCCTCTTTCTCGCGGCACTCTCGAAGGGCCGCCGGGTACGGACCGTCGTGTTCACCGGCGTCGTCGCCACGTCGGCGGCCTCCGTCTGCTGGCACCTCCTCCTCGGTGGTACCGCCCTCTCGCTTCAGCACTCGGGGCGGGCGGACGCCCTCGCCGCCGTCGACGCCGGTGGCGGCTCCGAGGCCGTCGCGGGCTTTCCCGTCTTCGCGGCCCTGCCGCTCAGCCGACTCCTGATGTTCCTGTTTCTCGCGCTCATCGTCGTCTTCATCGTCACGTCGGCCGATACGTCGACGCTCGTCGTGTCGATCCTGGCGACCGAGCGGGGGCACGCTCCCACCACCGGAAGCATCGTCTTCTGGGGGGTGCTTCAGGGCGTCGTTGCCGTCGCCGTGTTGCTCGTCGGCGGCGGCGAGTCGTTACAGACCGCGGCAGTCGCGACCGGCGGCCCCTTCGCCGTCCTCTCGCTCGTGTCGCTTCTGGGGCTGACCCGGACCTTTCGCCGCCACGAACGGGGCCACCCGACGCTTCTGGACCGCGCGGCCGTCGTCCTCGCGGACACGCCGCTCGGTCGGCTCCTGTCGCCCGGGAGCGACGATCAACGGGAGCGGTAGACCGACTGGAGATCCGTGGGGCCCTTGTCGTAGCCGAGCCAGACGCTCAGCACTGACGCGACGACCAGCAGATACACGGGAAAGAGGGCAACCGTGACGTACACCGCCGTCGTGGTGGTGAGCGTGCCGGTCCGGTAGAGCCAGGCGAGGACGGTGAGGCCGGCGACACTCGCCACGAGGACGCCGAGTCGGAAGGCGCTCCGGGCGGCCGGCCCGGGTGCCGGCGTGAGGTCGGGGGTCGAATCGGGGTCCGCTGTCGTCATCGATGGCCGGAGTACGCCGCCGGGAGGGATAAATCGGTGGATTTCTGCCCGCCGTGACACACGGACACAGTCTCACTGACGGGCGATTCCGGGTGTTTCGAGGGCGACGGTGTCGAACGTCGTCCGGAGGCGGTCGGCCTCTTCGGGGAGGACCGCCGCCACGACGTAGCGGGCGTGTTCGTCGAAGAAGTCCAGCAGGCCACGGATCCGTTCGGCGTCGAGCATCTCGATGGCGTCGACGACGACGACGGGCACCGACGCCGCAACGTCGTGGACCAGATACCCCGCCAGCGCGATGACCAGGCCGACGACCTCGCGCTCGCTCTTACTGAGGGTGTCGACGGCGGCCCGGTAGACGGTGCCGTCGTCGGTCGTCCGCACCACCTGCAGGTCGAACGCTGTCTCGCCGTCCGTCTCGCGACGGTCGATCCAGACCCGCTCGATCGCGCGGTAGTCCAGCCGATCCAGCACGCGAGCCATACACTCGTTGACCGTCTCGACGGCCTCGCGTTCGATACGGTCGATCCGCTCGCGGAGGTCTGCTAGGCGGTCGCTCACTTCGGCCCGCTCGGCGCGGAGCGAGTCGGCCTCCGACCGGGCGGCCTCCGCGGCCTCGATGTCGTCCTCGACCGCCGCGAGTTCGCGTTCGAGTCGGCCGCGCTCGTACTCCAGATCGCTCACCTCGCGGTGGCGATGCAGCAGGTCGTCGTCGGTCTCGGCCTCGGCGAGGTTCGCCTCCAGGTCGCGGATACGCTCCTCGACCGTCTCGATCCGTTCCTCGATCCCCGAGAGCGCCCGCTCGCGGTCCTCGATCTGGCGTTCGAGGCACCGTCGCCGCTCCTCGAGCTCCGCCCGCTCGTCGAGTCGCGCTTCGAGATCCGCTCGCGTCCGTTGACGCTCCTCGATCCGCGCCTCGACGGCCTTCCGCTCCTCCCGTTTCCCCTGCAGGATCGACTCGACGGCCTCGATTTGCTCCCGGATCTCGCCCCGCTCGACCGACTGGCCGCAGGTCCAGCAGTTGATCGCCTCCGACGCCGGATCGAGTCGGTCGACCACGTCGCTCTCGTCGAACCCCTCCGGCAGCCGACTGTCCGCGAGCAACGCCTGGTTCACCTCGACGATGGGACGCAGGGCGTCGATCGTCTCGTCGAGGCGTCCCTTGCGCTCCCTGAGGGTCGTCAACTCCGCGTCCACGCCGTCGAGTCGGTCACGGACGGTCCCCCCGTCGACGTCCGCCGCGAGCGACGACAGGTCCGCCTCGACGGACGCGAGGTCGTCCTCGAGGGAGTCGATCGCTCGCCGTTTGGTCTCCTGCCTGTCGCGGAGGCGTTCCCGCTCCGTGCGGGCGTCCTCGAGGTCGTCGAGGAGGTCGCGGGTCTCCTCGGCGGCCGCCCGGCGATCCATCTCGCTCAGAGCCGCTCGCTTCTCCTCGAGGCGCGTCGTGACCTCGTCGTGCTCCTCTCGGAGCCGCCGGGCGCGAACCTCCAGTTCCGGCAGGGTGTCGATCTGCTCGTCGAGGGCGGCGAGTCGCTCGTCGAGGTTGTCCCGTCGTCCCCGCAACTCCTCGATCTCGGCGTCGATCTCCTCGGTGTCGATCGGCCGCATGAGCAGGTCGTGGAGGTCGCTCCCGGCGACGACGGCCCGTCGGATCGGGTTGTCCTCGTCGAGGCGGACGAAGCAATCGACGAGCGTCGCGGCCCCGGTATACGGCGTCGCCTCGGCGACGACGGTTTCCCCCTCTTCGCGGACGAGATCGAGTTCGTACCGCTCCCCGTCGAGGTCGAGCGCCACCGTCCCCGTCTCGGCCCCACCTCGGAGCGGCGGATGCGATCCGCCGAGCACGGCCCCCAGGCTCCCGAGTAGCGAGGACTTGTTCGAGGCGTTCTCCCCGGTGACGACCGTGACGCCGGGATCGAAACTCGCCGATGCGTGTTCGATGCCGCCGACGTTCCGGACGCTGACTGCCAATCTCTCCCCGTCCTCGTCTCCGTCCCAGTCCCCGTCCGCGTTCGAATCGTCGGCTGTCATCGTGGATGGCGTCCGATCCCTTTGCGATCGGACGAACGTACTCGCCGTACGATCGGGCTGACGTATTACGTTTGTGACTCCGTTCCCGCGCAGGCACACTCACCGCGTTCGAGCAGGTGGAGGAGGCGATACTCCTCACCGCAGGACTCGCAGGTCACGCGGGCGGTTAGCGTCACCGACAGGTCGCCCGTCTCCAGCGCCGGCGTTCCGGCCAGGCGCGACAGTTCCCGCTCGGTGACGGCCTCCGTGCGGCCGAATAGTTCGAACACCGTGTCGGTGACGCTCCCCGCGTCCACCGGCGTCGACTCCCGGGCCGTGTCGACCCCCGCACACTCCCGGAGATGCGTGCGGACGGTGCCGTAGGTCACGAAGTCCGTTCGGAGCGCGGCAACGTCGACGCCGGCCCGGGAGAGCCGATCCCGCGCCTCCGTGCGTGCGGCCTCGCTCACGTCCTCGTCGGTCAACAGCCGATAGACGTTCGCGGCTCCGGCGTCGAGTAGTTCCATCCCCGCGGCCCGCATCGCCGCCGCCAACAGCTCTCGGTTGAAGAAGCGTTCGAGGTCGCGAAGGCTGTCGTCGTCCTCCGTCCGACGCCGGACCAGTCGATCGGGCAGTGTCGGCAGCCCCCGGCGGGCACACACCTCGTCGATCTTGCAGCCGTTCCCCTCGGCCATCGGTCTCCGTGGCTACGCGGGTCGGGCGCATAAGTTCCGCGCCCACTCTCCGAGCCAAGGCTTAACCGAACCGTGTGAAAACTGTTACACGATGGCGTCGCTCCGCGCTCGCGTCGGATCGTTCTCCGGCCCCGAACTCGCGGTGTTCGTCTCCGGCGTGGCCAGTATGGGGTTGGAGATCCTCGCTGGGCGGCTCGTTGCCCCCCAGTTCGGCTCCAGCATCTACACTTGGGGGAGTATCATCGGCATCTTCCTCGCCGCGCTCTCCCTCGGCTACCATCTCGGCGGCAAACGCGCGGCCGAGCGGGCCTCCGGCGAGCGCCTCGTGTGGCTTCTCGTCGGCACGGCCGCCTACGTCGCCCTCGTGGTGTTCGCGAGCGACGTGTTGCTAGCGACGGCTGCCGCCGTTCCCCTTCCCGGGCGATTCGCCTCCGTCCCTGCCGTGACACTCCTGTTTGGGCCGCCAACGTACCTCCTCGGATTCATCAGCCCGTACGCCGCCGAACTCTCCGGAACCGAGGGAGTCGGCGAGGCCTCCGGTCACGTTTACGCCGTCGGCACCGTCGGCAGCATCGTCGGCGCGTTCGGCACGACGTTCGTGTTGATCCCCGAACTGAGCGTCGAGGCTATCGGCGTCGGCTTCGGCCTGTTGCTCGTCGGCACGGCGCTGTGGCTGGCCCGGGGGACCGACCGCCGCGAACCGACGGTCGCGAGCGTCGCCGTCGCTCTCCTCGTCGTCGGTGCCGGCGTCACCGGTACGCTCGGCGTCTCGGTCGGCGGTCCCGTCCTCTATCACACCCAGACGCCGTATCAGGAACTCGAAGTCACGCAACTCGGCGACGTGCGGACGCTCTACCTCGACGGCCAGCCCCACAGCGCGATGGACGTCTCGGATCCCGATCGTCACGTCTTCGATTACACCCGATACTTCCATCTGTCCTTGCTCATGACCGAGGACGTCGACCGGGTGCTGTTCGTCGGCGGCGGAGGGTTCACCGGGCCGAAACACTTCGCTGCCGAGTACGACGTTACCGTCGACGTGGCCGAAATCGACCCCGCGGTGATCCGGACGGCGAAACGCTACTTCCGTCTCGAGGAGTCCGAGAACCTGAACGTCTACAACGTCGGCGGCCGGCAGTTCCTGCAGGAGACGAACCGCACCTACGACCTGATCGTCCTCGACGCCTACAAGAAGGACAAGGTCCCTTTCCAGTTGACCACCGTCGAGTTCATGCGACTCGCCGAGTCCCGCCTCGACGAGGACGGCGTCCTCTTCGCGAACCTGATCTCCGCCCCCGGCGGTCCGGCCTCGAAGTTCTACCGCGCCGAGTACAAGACGATGGCTCGGGCGTTCCCTCAGGTGTACACCTTCCCGACCGCGCCCGGCAACGCCGTCCAGAACGTCGAGGTGATCGCTACGAAACGGGACGAACGGCTCACGGAACGAACCTTGCAACGCCGCAACGACCGCCGTGACGTCGGAATCGATCTGCGTCGGGAGATCTCCCGCTATCGATCCTCGCCACCAACGGACGACGTCCCAGTCCTCCGCGACGACCGGGCGCCCGTCGACGCCCTCCTCGACCCGATGGTCGGGCGGCGCTACGTCGTCCAGCGAACCACGGAGAACGAGACGCCGACGGCTCGCCCGGCGGCGACCGCCGGCCTCCCCACGACACCGTCGCTCGTCGGGCAGTATCACAAAAAACGCAGACGTACGCTGTCGCCTCGCGGCGACGGTATCCCTGCTTAGACGCGGACGACGTTCGTCGCGCGCGGGCCCTTGGGGGCCTGTTCGATGTCGAATTCGATCTCGGTCCCCTCGGTCAGATCCTCGCCGCCAACGTCTTCCATGTGGAAGAACACGTCGTCGTCAGCATCCTCAGTCTCGATGAAACCGTAGCCGCCAGTGTCGTTGAAGAAATCAACCTTACCGTTTGCCATTGCAATTACGAACAGTTTGACTGCACGGTTAAGGATTGTGTATTCGTACTCTCGATCGGAGGAGACGTGAACGGGCGTTGTGAACTTCTGCTACCCGTGACCGAACGTCCGTTACGGAACTTCCAAGCCGGATCGTCGTCCGATCGGTAGGTTCTCTCCGATCCTCGCTGGTCCCGAATCCACACTTGCGGACGAGAGCAGTGTCCGGATTACGGCTACGAGCGGCAATAGTATCATATTTACAGACAATATAATATTCTGGTAACAAGGGAAAACGCGAGTGTCGGTTCGCTTCACGGCCCTCGCGACGCGTCCGTGGTCCGACTCGTCTATCGATGGTGGTGACCGTCGTCGAAACGTTGGGTAGAGCGATCAAGCGGCCGTCGTGTGCCGATCGTACCGACCGATCATCTGTCGATCGGGACCCGACGATCCCGCCGGCAGTACGCCGACTAGGAGGCCGCCACCGGTTACCCAACGATCGGTGCTGTCCGGTGACCTCCCGGAACGCGGCGGTTCGGCGTCCGTTCGAAAATCGTTAAGCATCGCCCCGTTCGGTCGTCGGGTTCGGCGTCGCGACTTCGACGACGCCACCCTCGGCTGCAGCGACCGACCCGCGGGACACACGACGACTCATGCCGCCGTTCGACGGCCCGGGGACCCGACACCGGTCGCGGTCCCTGGCACTGCGGGACGGGTGACGGCACGGCGACCCCGTCCTGCCCTCGGTTTGATCAGCCTCCGGCACACATTACTATTCTATGACTGTTCATCACTAATATAAAATATATGATATATCTGGCCCCGTACTCGAGTGTCGCGTCGGGTGCCGGGCGTAGGTCGTCGGTACCGGTCCTGATCAGTGTCGAGTCCCACCTCCTCGGAATCGGTTCCGTTCCGGATGCTACGCCACTCCATGTTTCGCGTACCCGCCCTTATCATAACATCTGTACGTTTGTTATTTCGCGGTCTTCGCTCGCGATCCGTCACCCGACCAAGTCAGTTCGAACATGTAGAACGCTCGCTGTCGACGTCCCGTGAGGCGTTTTGAAACGGGTCGGTCGTGGTCCGGCTCTCTCACTTTCCGGGGAAGTTGACGTACCGGTCGAGTTTGTCGCTGGCGTTCTCGATCACCGAGGATCCGTGGAAGACGAGGCCAACGTCGAACTCGTACGACAGCAACCGTTCGAGACTCTCTTCGGCCTGATTCAGACTCTGCGAGTAGACGGCGGGCGGCAGGTGGAACTGTCCCGAGGGAAGTCCACGCTGATCTGCCCCCGACACGGCGTCGCCGAGGACGGCGATTCCGGCCTCCTCGTCGACGAGCGCGTGATTGTCCGGCGCGTGCCCGGGTACGTGGACCGCGGTGAACCTTCCGATCGTATCCCCGCCCTGGTATCGGTGGGTCGGCTCGGGCGTCAGTTCGTCGTCGGTCCGGGTGGGAACCCAGGTTTCGAGGTCGTACGTATCGACCAGTGAACTGTATCCGCCGACGTGGTCGCCGTCGCTGTGCGTGACGACGAGTCGTTTCGGTTCGACACCGATCTCGTCGATCGCTGCACGCACCGTGTCGACCGTGTCCGCGAAGCCGGTATCGAACAGCGTCGGTGTTCCGTCGGTGAAGAGGTAGACCCGATAGCGATCCCCCTCCGGTCCTTCTCGACACGTAATGTCGTACACGTGGTCAGTGACTTGGGTTGGCACACGTCAAACACTCCCACGAGACTACAAAACTCCACCGACGGCTGCCCCCGATCACCGGTTCCGGCGTCGAATCCGGGTCTTTGCCCCTACTGCCCGCGTGCTCTCCCGGACGGTGTGATGATTAACCGTTCCATATAGTAGAACGCACGGGGGTATCGGAGTCCTTTCACGCCCGGAATCACCGGCGGGCGAGGGCAACCTTATTTTATTACCAGTCTGATTGTCGAACATGACCAACGCAACCCTCCGCCGCTCGCAACTCGTGGTGCCGGGAAACGACGTGGAGGTTCTCGACCACGCCGCCGCTAGTCCGGCCGACGAGGTCATCCTCGATCTGGAGGACTCCGTCAGGTCGAGCGAGAAGACCGAAGCGCGGGAACGGATCGTCGATGCACTGATCGAAAACGATTGGGACGACAAACTCGTGAGCTGTCGCATCAACGGCCTGAACACTCGCTGGTGGTACGACGACGTGGTGACGCTCGGAACGAACGCCGGGGAGCATATCGATTCGTTCGTCCTGCCGAAGACGGATAGCGCCGATATGGTGACGGGACTCGACTTCCTGTTGACGCAAGTCGAGGTGAACGCCGGACTCCCATCCGGATCGATCGGCGTCGAGGCACAGATCGAGAGCGCACTCGGGATGAGCAACGTAATCGAAGTGGCTCACGCGGAGGAGCGCCTCGACTCGCTGATCTTCGGGCCCGGGGACTACTCGGCCAGTATCGGCGTCGGCGGGCTCACCACGGGACACAGTAACCTGTATCCTGGCCACTACTGGCACTACGCTCTCTCCCGACTCGTCCACGCGGCGAAGGGGGCCGGCCTCCAAGCGATCGACGGACTGTACGCGGACTTCGAGGACGAAGAGGGATTCCAGGAGGCCTGTAACCGGGCCAAAATGTTGGGCTGTGACGGGAAGTGGGTAATCCATCCGAAACAGGTCGAACACGCGAACACGGTGTTCGCCCCGACCGAAGAACAGGCCCGCTTGGCGACACAGATCACCGAGGCCTACGAGGAGGCGAGACGGGAGGGACAACAGACGGCCACGTTCGAGGGAGAGATCATCGACGACGCGACGTTTCGGATGGCCAAGAACATCATGGAGCGTGCCGAGCGGGCGGGCGTCCTGTAACTCAAAACTCCTCGCCGTCGATCCCCGACGAATTCGAGCCCACGTACGCGCTCAGCGAATGCTTGGCCGTCACGACGTCCTCCGAGCCGTACCACGACTGTTCGAGACGGAGATTGATCTGGTTCGCCACGGTCGTCACCATCTCGATGAGGTCATCCGAGTCGGTACCGTCCGTGTCCCGCCGTTCGATCAGACCGAGCGCCCCCAGAACGTCGCTTTCGTCGCTGTGGATCGGGGCCGCGACGTGTCGGGCCTCGTCGCCCTGCTCGGTGGGGTACGTGACGTATCCCCTGTCTCGCAGCGTCGCGAGGTACTCGAAGAGTTCGTCAACGTCGATTTCGGGCGCATCTTCGACGACCGATCGTATCCGATCGTCGGGGAAGCACGCCAGCATCGCTTCCCCCTCCGGGGTCCCGAGAAGCGAGAACCGCTTTCCGGCGTACCACTCGGTATCCCTCGGCTGTGCGCCGAGTTGCGCGAGGATGACCCCTTCGGTGAGCTCCTCGGTGGCGAGTACGATGGTTTTCGACTGCTCGGATGAGAGCGTCTCGACTTCGGGCCGTGCGGACCGGTACAGCTCCGTCCGCGAGCGCTCCAGACCGCCAAGCTTCAGGAACTTCAACCCGAGACGATAGTTGTCCCCGTCTTTGACCACGTATCCACAGTCCCGGAGCGTACTCAGGTGGTTGTGGACGGTACTCTTGCTCATGTCTAGGTCGTCCGCGAGATGTGTAACCCGTCCCGTCCCGCGTTCGTGGAGTTCCTCGACCAACCGAAGCGATTTCATCGTCGTTTGCGCCCGTGATCGATCACTCGACGTCATACTCGTACCATTCGATCCCGTGAATATATAGTTTTTCAGTAAGTTCTAACATGTCGAACGACCCGGGCTCCCCACGTGGCGTCCCGAAACCACCCGACGTAACCGCTATGACGGTATATTCCCTGATCGGCAATGATAATAATAGTTCATTAATAATAACGCGATTCTATATGATAGAACGTCATACTTCGTGACGTCGCTCGGGTTCGAACGGATCGAGTCCTCGGTGCGGTGCGACCGCCACCGGTCGGGCGCCGAGTTGCCCGAGTGTGTTCGCCGCGGACTCCCGGCGCGCGGGCCGAGTCCCCCGCCGGGCCCATCCCCTCGATGGCCGGTCGGCGACCATCGGAACGCCGGGAGACCGCCGGCCTCGTATCCGATCAGCCTCCCGCCCCGCTGCCGATTCACGAATCGGTTCCCCTTCGTGTGAGAAAATTATTTATATTAGTGTAATTAAGGAGTTCTCGTATGACCCCTGATAACGGCGCACATAAGGGTCGGCGTAGCGTGCTCAAACTGACCGGTGCAGCGCTTGCCAGTTCGGCGCTTGCGGGCTGTTCCAGCCAAGGCGGATCGGACGAGGAGACGCCGACGTCGAGTGACTCGACGCCGACGTCGAGCGGTGGTGGTGATGGCGGTATGGAGGACACCGCCACGGCGACGGAAGCCCCACCATCCTACGATGCACAGGTTCCGGAGGCTCACATCGAGATGGGAACCATTCCCCACCTGGCCGCGGTCCGGGAGATGATGCCGGATAACACGAACGGCCGGATGACGGGCTCGGTCCGACGGTTCGAGAACGTCCGTCTCATCATCACGGCACTGAACGCGGGGAGCGTCGACACGTACACGAACGCGCCCGCGAACCTGTACTTCTCACAGGCCGCCGGCAACGACTACCGCATCGTCGGGCCCAAAGTGATGGGAACGGACTACTACATCGTCGGGCACTCGGAGGAGGCAACGTCGCTGAGTGCATTCACCGAACGTCCGGACGAACTGACGTTCGCGATCAACCAGCCCGGGAACATCGACCACCTGCAGGTCGTCGGCGTGTACGACCAGGAGGGACTGGACTTCACCCAGGCGTCGACTGTCAACGTCGGCGGGTCGAGCGCCCGGATCAGCGCGTTCCTCTCCGGGCGTGCCCAGGGATTCACCTGCCACATCGAGCAGTTCGAGCGGCTCCAGTCTCAGGGCGAACCCGTCGAGCTTCTGGCGCGCGTCTCGGAGTACTTCCCGCAGTTCGTCCAGTCGTGTCTCGCCGTCCCTGCGGCGTCCCTCGAGGATCCGGAATTCGAGGCCTTCGTCCAAGAGTACGTCACGGCCGTCATGCAGGCCAACCAGCGCGCGATGAACGACTTCGACTGGGTCTTCGAGAACCTCCAGGCCTACCAGGCACAGCCGCTCGACCGCGACGAGGCTCGCGGCGCGTACGACGTCCTGGCCGGGGAGATGGAGGCCTGGGCGACCGAGTTCCCGAGCGAACCGTTCCAGTCGGTGTACGACATGCTCCGGAACAGCGGTCAGCTCGAACGCGAACTCGACATCGATTCGATCATCGAGCCCCAGTACGCCGAGCAGGCGATGTCCGAGCTGTGAGACGGCGGACTCGCGTGCGTGGACGACCCCACGCACCGCTGCCCGCCCCGGTTCGGTCGAATCGGCGTGGAAACCCAGCGACGTCGGCTGCCTAGCCACAGGAACTCCGTTATATTTTGACACACATGGGAACTAACGTACAAAATAGGACTACGATCGAGCAGTTAACCGAGCGCATACCGACGGGACGGGTGTTGTCGGCGCTCTCCGTGATCGCCGGCCTGCTGCTCTGGCAGGCCATCGGGTCAGGGATCATCTCACTCCCGATCACCTTCGCCCCGCCGACCGAAGTGGTCGTCGAGTGGGTCGAAATCGTCGCCGACGGCACGTTGCTGGGGGCGATGTTCAACAGTCTCCAGCACATGCTCGCCGGCTACGTGATCGCCGCACTGATCGCGATTCCACTCGGCTTCTTCATGGCGCGGTCACAGATCATCGAGTGGGCGATGAACCCGTTCATCGACGCGGGCTACTCGACGCCGGCGATCGCGTACATCCCCCTGATCATCGTCTGGTTCGGTCTGCATTTCGAGGCGCGCGTGTTCATGGTCTTCACCATGTGCTTTTTCGAGATGCTGATCAACACCCACCAGGGGATCAGCTCGATCGCCGAGGACTACGTCGACGTGGCCAGCTCCTTCGACGCCTCCTGGATGGAACTCCAGCGGAAGGTCCTGCTGCCGGCGTCGCTGCCGCACATCTTCGCCGGCCTCCGCCTCGGCGCCGGCCGCGCCGTCCGCGCGATGATCGTGGCGGAACTGTTCCTCGCCATCGTCAACCTCGGTGCGCTGCTCGAGGCTGCCGGTCGGACCTACGAGACTGACCAGATGATCGCGGTCATCATCTCCATCACCATCGTCGGCGTGCTGTTCCAGCAGTTCGTCGTCTACGCCGAACACAAGGTGATCCCCTGGCACTTCACCGGGGAGGAGGGCCACTGATGGCGGTCAGGGACATCCCCGCCTTCGGTGGCTGGTTCGGCACGCTCAGCCGCCGGCAGAAGAAATCGATCGTCCAGATCACCGCGGTCCTGGCCGTCCTCCTCCTCTGGGAGGCGGTCGGTCAGGCGCTCGGTGCGAACCTCTTCGCACCGTTCACCGAGGTGGTCGCCTCGTACATCGACCTGTTCCAGCGCGGCGCGATGGTCGATAGACTGATCAAGAGCGTCACCGAGATGTTCATGGGCTTCGGCCTCGCCGTCGCCTTCGCGGTGCCGGTCGGCCTGCTCATGGGCCGGAGCAGGAGGTTCGACAGCATCATGACGCCGTGGGTGAGCGCGTTCTTCGCCACCTCGACGTCCGCGCTGCTCCCGCTGTTGATCGTCGTCCTCGGCATCGACCTGCCGTTCCGGATCACGATCATCTGGCTCGCCTGCGTCTGGCACATCCTGTTGAACCTCTATCACGGTGCGCGCGGGGTCAATCAGGAACTCATCGACGTGGGGCAGTCCTTCGACGCCTCGTCGCTGAAGATCTTCAAGGACATCACCCTGCCGGCCGTCATTCCGTTCCTCGTCGCCGGCCTCCGGATGGGGCTCACGCGGGCGATTCGCGGGTTCATCCTCGCGGAGACGTACATCCGGACCGGCTACGGCGGGTTCATCATGGACGTCGGGAACCAGTCCATCTCGACGGCCCCCGTCCTGGCGCTGATCATCAACATCATGCTGCTCGGGTACGTCACGCGGCGACTGCTCGATATGGCCCAGGAATGGCTGGCGCCGTGGGCCAGCGACATGGACACCGCGCTCTAACGCCGGTCGCGTTCTTTTTTTCGGTCGATCGACGACGAGTGACGGCGAGGGGACGAGCCGTCGGCTTCAGACGCTCCACGATCGGACCGGAATCACGCAAAAGGAGTCGGACCGTCCGGCGCCGTTACTGGACCGTCGCGGGTTGTTCGGTGTCCTCGAACAGGAGGTCCCAGATGTGTTCGCGGAGTTCGCCGAACTTCGGCTCTGCCTTGAGATCCCGGCCGAAGCGCGGGCGGTCGAACGGGACGTCGATGATCTCGTGGATCCGTCCGGGGCGGTCGGTCAGGACCACGACGCGATCGGAGAGGAAGATGGCCTCCTCGATGTCGTGGGTGACGAACACGCTCGTCTTCTGGTTCTCCGACCAGATCTTCAGCAGTTCCGTCTGCATGAGCTCGCGGGTCTGTGCGTCGAGCGCGCCGAAGGGTTCGTCCATCAGCAGGATCTCCGGGTCGATGGCGAGCGCGCGGGCCAGTCCGACCCGCTGTTGCATCCCGCCGGACAACTCCTTCGGGTAGGAGTCGCCGAAGTCCTGCAGTCCGACCAGGTCGATGTACTTCTGGGCTTCCTGCTTCCGTTCCTTTTTGCTCACGCCCGCCACCTCGAGCCCGAACTCGATGTTCTTTCGGACCGTCCGCCACGGGAACAGGTTGAACGACTGAAACACCATGCCACGGTCCTGCCCCGATCCACTCACTTCGGTGCCGTCGATGGCGACGGTGCCCGACGTCGGTTCGAGCAACCCGTCTATGATCCGGAGCAGCGTACTCTTCCCACACCCGGACGGGCCGAGGACACTGACGAACTCGGAGTCGTCGACGGTGAGCGAGACGTCGTCAAGCGCAGTCACGGCACTCTCTCCCGTTCCATACACCTTGCTGATATTCTGGAGCTCCAGTCGCGCCATGCATTAATACTGTAATGGTATACCTTATCAATCTTGCTACGTGGTCGCACTGGATCGCCGCGAAACCGACGGGTCGCCGTCCTCGAGATCGACGACTCTGAGAGAAATCTTTTTATTACTCCTTCGTACATTCGTATCCGCACATGCGAAAAATACGCTTCCGCGACCCTGCTGGCTCCGTCCGAACCGGCGAACTGACCGACGGCGAGGTATCGTTCGGCGGGCGATCGTACGATATCGACGAAGTCGACGTCCTGCCGCCGACCGATCCGTCGAAGATCGTGTGTGTCGGTCTCAACTACTCCGACCACGCCGAGGAGACCGGGTCCGAGGTCCCCGACCGGCCGCTGCTGTTCCTGAAAACACCGAACACGGTGTCCTCCCACGGCGCCACCGTCGAACTTCCACGCGAGAAAGACCGGATCGACCACGAGGCGGAGTTGGGCGTGGTGATCGGTGAGCAGTGCCGGAACGTCCAGCCCGAGGACGCGGCGGACGTGATTGCGGGGTATACGTGTGTCAACGACCTCTCGAACCGGGAGGACCAGCGCCAGGAGCAAAACTGGGTGCGGGGGAAGGCCTTCGACAACGCTGCGCCGATGGGCCCCGTGATGGCCACCCCCGACGAGGTTCCTGACGACGCGTCGATCGAACTTCGACTGAACGGGGAGACACAGCAGTCGTCCTCGCTCGACAACCTCATCTTCCCGGTCGACGAACTGATCGCGGAGATCACGACGCTCATGACGCTCGAACCCGGCGACGTCATCGCGACGGGGACGCCGGCCGGCGTCGGGCCGCTCTCCGACGGCGACGTCGTCGAGGTCGAGATCGAAGGCATCGGGACGCTCGAACACGACGTCACCGCCAGCGATTTCACGGGGACCGTCGACCACGACTTCATGCCGGACTTCTGACGCCGGCCGCGAACGATCCACTCCCGTTCTTTTTTGCCCACTGCCACGCCGACGAGAGGGGGCCCGGGACTGCTCAGAACAGGTCCGATTCGAGGACGAACAGTCCGCGGTTGGGGTCGGTACAGTAGATGTATCCGCGCGAGTCGACGGCGACGTCCTCGACCTGGGTGCCGAGTTCGTTACGCGGGCGCGGTCCGTACCGGTGTTCCGGCGGTTCGGGAACGTAGTGACCGGCCTCGAACGGGGCGGTCGGGTTCGAGATGTCGAAGACCCGGATCCCGGCGTTGAAATACGCCATCACGAGATACTCGTCGGAGTGGAACCGGGTGTCCTCGCCGCGGGGGTGGTGCTGGTTGTGCGGCCCGAACCGACCGGGTTTGTCGAAGTAGTCGTCGTACTCGACGTTGTCCGAGGGCGTCGGGACCGGCATCGAACCGATGACCCGCGGGCCGTGGTGGGTGACGTTCTCGAAGCCGGGATCGATCTCCTCGGAGACGTCGACGAGGAAGGTGTAGCCGAGCGGATCGCCGTTCTCGTGATCCCGGGGCCGTCCCTCGAGGATGGCCTCGCTGTTGACTGCCGCGAGGTCGGTTCCCGGGATCGGAATGAACGAGTGGACGCCGTTGTAGCCCCCGAGGGCGTTCCCGAAGCCGACCTCGTACAACTGCGTCGGATTCTCGATGTCGGAGATGTCGAGCGCGATCATGCCGACGCGGCCGTAGCTGAGATACGCACGGTCGTCCATCGCGTAGGCCGGTCCGTGGAAGTAGCGGTTGTACAGATCCCCCTGGGGCGTATCTTCATCCGGCTCCTGTCCGGGATACATGTACGTCGATACCTCCGTCGGATCGCTCGGATCGGAGATGTCGACGATTCGGAGGTGGAAGTTCTTGACCGGCTTCGTGGAGCGGTCGTCGATGGTCGGCTCGAACCCCTCCGGGCTGGCGCACATGAAGACGTAGTCGCCGCCGTTGTAGAAGTTCCGATGGGTTCCACGACCGCCGGTCTCGTACTGTCCGAGCAGTTCGGGGTCGGTCGGATCCGCTTCGAGATCCCAGATGGACGCGCCGGCCTCGTAGGGTTCGTTCCAGTCGGTCGCTTCACCGCGCTCGGGATCGGCCGTCGATGGCCGTTCCAATCCCGTGATCATCTTCCCGTCGGCGACCTGGATCTGCTTCGTCGTCGTGTTGTCCGGTCCCTCGACGAACCGCACGGTCTCCGGGTCCGTCGGGTCGGTGACGTCGACGATCGACCAGCCACGGTGCCACATCGAGCCGAGGTAGACGTACCATCGCCCGCCGACCTCGTCGATCGCGATTTTGAATCCCGGTTTGTCGTTCAGGTCGGTATAGCCGACGAGCGAGACGTTTCGCTGTTCGGTGGCTTCTGGTGCCATTGTCGACACATCCACCGCGGGGATAATAATGCTTCCCCACGGGCGTCGTCGGACGACGGCGCCCGGCTACCACTGCCAGGGGCCTTTCGGCCGGTCGACGATCCGAAACTCCCGGTCGATGTTTTCGATCGTCTCGATGTCCTCGGGGGTCAACTCGAGATCGCGTGCGCGGAAGTTCTCGACGAGGTGGTCCCCGCGTCCCTTCGGGATCGGGACCACGTTGTCCTTGCTCATGAGCCACGCCAGACTCACCTGTGCCGGCGTGGCGTCGTGTTTCGCGGCGATCTCGGTGAGTTCCGGGACCCTGCCGAGATCGCCGCGGAGGAGCGGGGAGTACGCGACGAGATACATGTCGTTGGCCTGTGCGTACTCGGCGAGTTCCGCCTGCTGGAGCAGGGGATGCATCTCCACCTGGTTCGCGAAGATCGGTGCTTCGACGCGGTCGTCGATCTCCTCGATGAGTTCGACCGAGAAGTTGGCCACGCCGAAGTGCCGAAACGCGCCGTCGTCGAACAGTTCGTTGAACGCCGGGATCGTCTCTTCGGGATCGTAACGATCCGTTTCCCCCGAGCTGGCCGGCCAGTGGATGTAGAGCAGGTCCACCGTGTCGAGACCGAGCCGTTCGAGGCTTCGGTCGGCCGTCTCGAGGACGTCGTCGTACCCCAGGTTCGACTCGGCGATCTTCGTCGCGACGAACAGGTCGTCACGAGGGACCGCCGCTCGGTCGAGTCCGTCCCCGACCAGCGATTCGTTGTCGTACTTCTGTGCGGTGTCGATGTGTCGATAGCCCACCTCGACCGCACGGGCGACGGTCCGGGCGCACTGATCCGCGTCGATGTTCCGGAGCGTCCCCAGTCCGGGGGTTGGTAGCTCTTCGGCTGGCATGACGCGGGTAGCAACACGCCCGATCGTGTTAATTGTTTTCGTGGCACGACCGACGTCACCGTGTGTTCGACCCGCGTCGCCGCCAGACACGGTCAGTCGTCCCACGCCGGTGCACCTATGAACGACTGACAAGATTAAAATACGGGTACTGCGAAAATGGCGATAGACCTGATAGCCAGATATGATCGATCCGAAGATAGCGGCTACTGCGAGCCAGCGAAGCGTCCACGTTACCGATCACGATTGCGCTCCACGGTGGACGGGAACGGCCGTCCGAGCAGGCGCGTCGCCGACCGGAGACGTCCGACGGACGTGGACCGCCGGGAGCCCCCTGACCGCGTCGGCTGTCGACGTGTCACCGTCTCCTCCGTTCCCCCAGTCGCGTGTCGCAATCGACACGCTGCGTGGAGATACGTCGTGAGTCGACATCGATGGACTGTGGGCGCCATCGGCCCGTCCCTCGCCCAGTCACGGGTCCGATGTCGGCTGCGGTGTCCCCGGGTCCCCCTAACAACCGATCAACCGAACGAACGTATGACTCAGGCACACGTATCATGACAGACTCTGCCACAGCGCCGGACTTCGACTACAGCGCAGAAGCGCGCGAACTGCTCGGGTTCTCGCGGTGGTGGCTGATCGTTGCTGCCGGAGTGATGATGGGGATGGTGAGTCCCTACCAGTACGTGTGGTCCTCGATCGAGGGACCACTCGCGACGAGTCTCGGAATCCCGTTACCCGCCCTCGGGCTGGTGTTCACCCTCTTCGTGGTGTTTCAGGCGGGGTCCCAGTTTCCGGCGGGCTGGTGGCGTGACCGGTACGGTCCCCGACGACTGACTCTGCTGGCCAGCGTACTCGTCGGCGGCGGCTACGTCGGTCTCGCGTACGCCACGGAAGTTTGGCAACTCTACGTGCTGTACTCCGCCGGAGCGGTCGGCGTCGGCATCGTCTATACGATTGCGGTAAACACCGCGATCAAGTGGTTTCCGGACCGTCGAGGACTAACCACGGGCGTCGGGACGATGGCGTTCGCCGCGGGCAGCGCGCTTTTCATTCCGTACGTCCGGGCGAACGCGACGCCTGCCGGCTACGCCGACGTCCTTCAGACCATGGGGATCCTCATGGGCGCGTGTATCTTCGTGGGGGCACTCGTCCTCCAGGATCCACCGCAAGGGTGGCACACGGAAGTGGACACGACCTCTACCGGCACTGACTCCGACACCGGGACTGGGACTGGGACCGGAACGGGGGCCGAGCCGGAGGCTAAAGAGCCCGACGGCGGCGTGACACACTCGACGTCCACCTTCACCTCGAAGGAGATGATCTCGACGTGGCAGTTCTGGGCGATGTATGCGATGTTTATCGGCGTGAGCGGAGCGGGGCTCATGCTGACGGCGAAGATCGTCTCGTTCGCCCAGAACTTCGAGATGGCGACCTCCGTGGCCACCGCGTCCGCGACCGTGTTACCGATCGCGGGCGGCGTCGGCCGTCTCGTCATCGGCGACCTCTCCGACCGGATCAACCGCGAGCGAGCGATGGCCGTCTCGTTCGTGTTGCTCGGTCTCTTTCTGTATCTCGTCGTCACCTTCGCGCGTCTCGATATGAACCTCGCGTTCATCGCCGCGGTGTTCCTGGCGACGTTCTTCTGGAGCCCACAGTACACCCTGTTCCCGAGCGTCGTCGGGGATTACTACGGCGAGCGCCACTCCTCCGCGAACTACGCGTTGCTCTACTCGGGAAAGATCTGGGGCGGCGTGTTCGGCGGGGTCATCACGGCCTGGCTCGTCACCCAACTGGACTGGACGCTCACCTTCGTCCTCGGCGGTACGATCGCACTGCTGTCCGGCATCGTCGCCCTCGTCCTCCGACCGCCCAAATCCGGGCCGTAGACGCTCGAAGAGGGTGCCGAACACAGCCGTCTCCCCCTCTCGGATCCGCGTCTCACGTTTCGGCCGCCACCTCTCGTAGTCCCCCGGCGATGGACCCCCGTGTCACGAGGATACGACTCCTCGACTCCGGCATGTTCGGATTTCCGCAAGGGGCAGTTATAATTGTGTAACTCGTCTCCGCTGGAATATGGCGGATCAGCACGAAACCGTGTTCACTGGCTACACCGGGCGGATGTCGCTCATCCTTTCGTTCGGCTGGCTGGTCGCACTCCTCGGCAGAGGTGTCCTCTCACCGCTCCTTCCCGAGATCATCGACTCGCTCGCGATCTCCTCGTTTCAGGCCGGCCTCGTCCTCTCCGTGATGATGGCGTTGCACTCCCTCATCCAGTATCCGGCGGGTGCGTTCTCCGATCACCTCTCCCGGACGACCGTTCTCTCCGTGAGCCTCGGGGTCTTGACCCTCGGCTTCGGCCTGTTCGCGTTGTCGAACACGTACTGGACGTTCTTCCTCGGCGGCGCGTTCGTCGGTCTCGGGACCGGACTCTACTACACGCCACAGCGGTCGATGCTCTCGGACCTGTTCGTCGAGCGGCGCGGTCGGGCGTTCGGCGTCAACTTCGCGGCGGGTGCGTTCGGCAGCGCCCTCTCCGCTGGACTGGCCGTCGTCGTCCTCGGCACGTGGGCTTGGCAACGGTCGTTCCTGCCGCTCGTCGTCCTCTCTTTCGTCGTACTCCTCCTCTTGCATACCGTCAGCCGTGAGTCGTACGTCCTGGGTTGGGTGAAGCCCGACGTTGGTGGTACGGCCGGTCGCATCCTGCGGTCGCGGGAGATCAGGGGACTCATCCTCGCCTACGCGCTGTTCTCGTTCACCTGGCAAGGGGTGGTCGGCTTCCTGCCGACGTATCTCCAGGCGACGAAATCGCTGTCACCGACGGTCGCGAGCGCTGGGTTCGCACTCCTGTTCGTCGTGGCGATGGTCGTGATGCCCGTCGCCGGCAACCTGAGCGACTCGTTCCCCCGGCCGACGGTCGCGATCGTCGCCCTCGGCTGTGCCGTACTCGGTCTCGCGGCACTCCTCGCCGTCTCCGCCGTGCCGCTCGTGCTCGTAACGATCGTCGTGTTCTCGGTCGGGGTCCGCGCGTATCCGCCCGTGATGCAGGCCCACCTGATGGATCTCGTTCCCGACGAGAACACGGGCGGGGACTTCGGCGCGATCAAGACCGTCTACACGCTCATCGGCAGCGTCGGCCCCCTGTACGTCGGCTACGTCTCCGACGTGGCGTCGTATACGATCGCCTTCGCCGGACTCGGCGTCAGCCTGCTGGCGAGCATCGTCATCAGTGCCTGGCTGACGCGGTAGTTCCCCGCACGCCGGAGACGATTCGTCGCCGTCAGCCGTCGGACGCCCGGAGGAGGTCACTGAAGCCGATCGCCGCGACGATCACGGAGCTGCCCGCGAAGAAGATGGCGATCAGCAGAAAGGAGAGTCCGATCGACATCGTGTCTATCACGAAGCCGAGTATCACCGGGCTGATGAATCCGCCGAGGGAGCCACCGGAGAAGACGAACCCGAAGCTGCGACCCGAAGACGCCGGCGGGGCGTAGGTACTCACGAGCCGGTCGCGTGCCGGGCGCATCACCCCACTGAACGCGCCGATGACCGCGAACGTTCCGAGGGCGACGACCGTCACGGGGGAAAGCATCCGCGTGGATAGCACGGCCGTCGTCGCGCCGGCGAGCAACAGCGCGACGACGATGACCCAGTGAACGTCGTACCGGTCGGTGATGAACCCGCCGGCGAGGACGCCGACCGCACTGAACGCGAAAAACGTCGTTAGCGCGTAGTTACCGACCGATTCGGGGAGCCCGTACCCCGTGACCAGAAAGACGGTGGTGAAACTCTGAATGCCCGTCCCCGCCATGAACAGGAGCATGAAAAAGAGAAACAGGGCCACGAGCGTCGGCGAGAGCAGCTCCCGAAGCTCCGAGACGAGCCCCGCAGACGACTGATCCGCGGTTCCATCGAGATGGTCGAGATAGACCCGGCCCATGGTGACGAACGCGAAGGCCGCGTAGAGTAGCCCGACGCCTCCGGTAACGAGGAGGGCCGTCCGCCACCCTGCGGCGACTCCGATTCCGCCGACGACGAGCGGCGCGGCGGCGAACCCCGCGTATCCACCGAAGGTGTGGACACTGAAGCCCTTGCCCTCGTTTTCGGCGTCGACGACGGCGGAGAGCAACGCGTAATCGCTCGGGTGGAAACACGACTGCCCGACCCCCGCGACGAACGCGGCTGCCAACAGCGCCAGATAGCCGGGGGACAGACCGGCGAGGAGTGTCGCCGCACTCGTGATCCCGACCCCACTGACGAACACGCGCTGTGCCCCGATGCGGTCGACGAGCTGCCCGACGGGCAACTGTAACACCATGATGGGGAACATCATTACCGAGACGATCAGACCGAGTTCGGTGTTCGAGAGGCCCAACTCGTCACGGAGGAGCGGAAACAGGGGTGGGAACGCGAGGAGATAGAAGTGCGAAAGCAGATGACCGCCGCTGACGGCGCCGACGATGAACCGCTGATCGTTACGAACCGTTGGGAGCGGGAATCCCACGTTTCAGACACCCGCACCGACGTCGCGTGGGCGTGTCGGGCGAACTGCCGAACCGGAGCCCGTCCCTGCGATCATCTCAGTCGAATCGAACGTGGGTGCGGAGCGTTCCGACACCCTCGACCTCGACCTCGACGACGTCGCCGTCGGAGAGCGGCCCGACACCGGCCGGCGTCCCCGTCGCGATGACGTCGCCGGGTTCGAGCGTCATGAGCGTCGTGATCTCCGCGATCAGGTCCGGAATCGGGAAGATCAGGTCGGCGGTCGTCGCGTTCTGCTTGACCTCGCCGTCGTGATGGAGCGTGACTTCGGGATGCTCCGGAACCTCGTCGGGGGTGGCCATCACGGGGCCCATCGGCGCGGCGTTGTCGAAGGCCTTCCCCCGCACCCAGTTTTGCTCCTGGCGCTGGTCCTCCCGGTTCGAGAGGTCGTTGACACACGTATACCCCGCAATCACGTCCGCCGCGTCCTCGGGCTGGACGTTCCGGCACTGCTCACCGATCACCACGCCCACCTCCGCCTCGTACTCGATCCGGCCCCTGTCGGACGGGAGCGTGACCGTATCGCCGTGACCCGAGAGCGCGTTCGGTGGCTTCAAAAAGAGGAGCGGCCGATCGGGGATGTCGGCGTTCCGCTCGTCCGCGTGGGGAGCGTAGTTCCGGCCGATACAGACGATCTTCGAGGGTTCGACCGGCGGGAGCACGTCGACCTCGTCGTGGTCGTACGATCGCCCGCCGAACGCGATACCGTCGTCGGTCCACTCGCCAGTGCGTATGGAACCCGCCGGGTCGACGAATCGAGTTACCTTCATGCGTCCTTCTCGTATGAAATCCTCTAATAAATAGGTTCTTCATGACGTACGATCGGTCGGCGATGGGCGAAACGATCTCCGCCCGATGCGAACCGCGTGTAATGGTAACACATATTACTGTCACCGACGATACAAGGGACGATGACGGGGGACATCGACAGTTTCCACTCCACGACCGCGGCCGAGCGAGTGCGAGCGGAGGTCGCGGTCGTCGAGGACGAACTGGACGCCTTCGAACGGTTCAAAGACCGGATCACCCGTCTCCAGTGTGTACCCGGTGCCGGATCGGAGTTCGCTCTCGCCGAAGGGGGACCCGCGGCGCAGTCGACGGCGCCGTCAGTCCGGAAACTGGAGCGAGCGTACCGGTCCACGATCATGTCGGTCCCTCACTACGAGTCGGAGTACGGTGACGGCTTCGAGGAGAGCGTGCGAGCCGAGTTCGACGAGTCGGTCGCACAGGTGCTCACGGGGGCGGTTCCGTACACTCCGCTGGCCAAGTCTCGGCTCGTCAGCGCCTGTGAGAACGCCCGACACAACCGATTCGAGTTGGTCGACGACCTCGAACGGGAACTCGAAGCGCTGTCCACGGCGGTCACCCGGTTCGACGAGTGGCTCACGGAGATCGAAGGGATTCGCGAACGGATCACACGGTGGGAACGCTGTCGGGCGAGCGAGGAACTGGAGCGGATCGAACGCCTCCGTGACGAGTGTGACTCGCTGTCGGCAGAGCGCCAACGCCGGATTCGCCGGCAACCCGCGGCACTAGGGAAGCAGTCCGAGCCGGACGCCTTCCTCCAGTACCTGTATCGAGATCTGTCCTGTTCGAAGCCGGTCCTCACCGACGTCAGCCTGATCGCGAGGCGGATCGACACCGAACACCGCCGACTGCAAAAGCGACTCATGTGGTGACACCCTCCGCCGTGGTAGTATGTTTGATACTGTCAATCAAAATTTCGAGCAGTGAAACGCGTACGGAACAGCCGACGGCCGAATCCAGTTCGGTCTCCCGAAACACCGAAACTGGGTCCTTTGGTCGCTGGACCCTTTGGTTCCCCTCCCGAGACTCCGACTCCGATCGGGTCGGAGCCGTCGCGGCCCTCGTCTTTTGACATCCCACTCTTTTCGAAAAGCGGCCGAGAGGGATTGATGATATCAAATGTACGATTTCGTAGTGGATATATCCAACGAATGAAAATATATTATGGTCTGTCGGTGATATTCACGATCTATTTTCTATTATTCCGTAAAATTATGTTTCATGAATTATATTGATGGTGAATTTTCACTCTATCTGATTAGAGTACATCAAATCACTGGCGATCACGTCGGTGACGTCTGGAGGTTGATCTCGACGACGTTCTGTGCGTACAGGAGACGTTCGGGAAGTTCTTCTTCAAAAAAGGATCCTTCCAGACGGCTCGTCGGACCGGAAACGCTCAGTGCCCCGACCGGTCTTCCGTTGGGACCGTGGATGGGAACACCGATCGCACGGATACCGTGGATCTCCTCTTCGTCGTTGGTCGCATACCCTCGCTCTCTGATGGTTTCAAGCTCCTCAAAGAGAGTATCGGGATCAGTGATGGTCCGGTCAGTAAGCCGTCTCAGGTCCTCAATGTCGAGAAACTGCTCCACCCGCTCGTCGGGAAACGTCGAAAGTAGTGCCTTCCCCGACGCCGTACAGTGAAGCAAGTTCTGCGGCCGTTCCTGTTTTTTCTGGTAGAGTTCCGTTCCAACCGCGTTCTGACCGAACGCCTCATAGAGAGGAACGCGTTGTCCGTCGAACTCGATGATCGCGTGGGCACACTCGCCAGTCTCGTCGGCGAGTTTGTCTACTTCCTCGCGGCCGGCCTCGTACAGTGGATGGCTGTTCCGGACTCGCCGGCCGATCGTCAGCAACTGTGGACCGAGTGAATATTCGCCGTCGTCGTTCGTCACGTATCCGTTCTGCTGGAGCGTCGCCAGTTGTGTATGGATCGCGCCGGGGGTCAGATCGATCCGGTCGCTCAGGGACGAGGGAGGGGTCGGCTGTGTCCGACTGAGCTGTTCGAGAATCGTGATGGCCCGCTCGACAGATCGGATCGTTCGTCGTCCGTCCTCGCTGTTCATGGATTCGGATCATCATCCATGACCTTATGATTTTCTCCTCTCAAACGACAAGCTCTGGTAGCGGTCGTACGTCATCCTCATCTGATCGAACGACTGCGTGCGAGCAGGTGTGCAGACGGGGACAACCGCTACCGTGCCCGTCGACCCCGTTCCGTCCCGATTCCGTTTTCCCCGTCGGTACCGTTCCCGGTTGGCGCCGCATCGACGACCACGTGGTCGCTCGTTCGAACGGTCGTCGAGAGCGGTGCTATGGTGTCGTCGAGAGGAGATTCAACTCTCGTAGATGAGATCCGTCCACGGCTTCCACCCCCCGAACAGCGAGTCCCGTTCCTCGCGTTCGACCGAACGGAGGCAGTCCCGACATTTCAGCGCGCTGACCCAGCCGTCCTCGCTCAGGACGGGATAACGCTCGACGTTCGTCGACCCACACTCGGGACACTCCACACCGTCGACGGGTTCGCGCTCGACGGAGAGGTGTTCCTCGTCCGGGCGCGAGAAGTGTTGTGTCATCGGTTCGTCACCCCCTTGCTCGACGCGGCGCGCATCTCCTCGCGACGCGTCTCGGTCGCCCCGTAATCGATTTCGAGTCCCTCCCAGGCCTCGCGCGGGCCTTCGATCCCGAGCGTCCAGTCCTCTCCGATCCCGGGGTCCGCGACGACCTCCTCGACTTCCCCCTCGTACATCTTGATGAGATACCGATCATCGCCCACGTCGATGTAGAAGTTCTCGTCGAAGGTGTCGTGTCCCCTCGTGCTCATCTCGGGATCGTCGTTTACGACCTCCCGATACCGGTCCCACCACTCTTCGTCCTCGAATGCTGTCAGACCCATGGTGCGAGCGACTATTCAAAACAGCCGATTAAATAGTTTTGCCTGGCACTCAGAGTTGGCGCTGGAAGTAGATCCGGACCGCGCCGACTATCGAAACGACGATGATGATCGCCCACGAAAGCCCCCCGAGGTCCCCGAAATCCAGCAGTTCCGCGACGAGATAGACGGCGGCCACCGAAAGGAGGAGGAACATCGACGCAACGTAGAGTGAAAACTTGTCCTGAGCGAAATACCCCGCCACGAGAGAGCCCACGATGAGGGCGCCGAAGACGATCCAGCCGGTACGGTCCGGAGCCACGCTGGATACCACGGGTGGAAGCGAAACGCCCCGAATCAACACGAGAGCGAGGGCTGCTACTGCCACGCCAAGTGCAATCTGAAGACCGAATTTGACCAGTTTGTCTCGCGAAGTCATGTCACGGTCGGTGGATGCACGCCCGCTACTTGTGTGTTCTGCGTGCGGCCAAGTGGAGGTTGATCGGCCAACGGCACGGCGGACCGTCGCGAGCGACCGCCTCCACGCGACGGTAGCAGCGCTTCCCAAGTACGGAGTCCAGTCCGGTGGTCATCCCGTCATCGATCGTCCCACCCATCGAAACGGTCTCTCGTCCGGGGATCCGCGGCCAGCCGCGCGCAACGAAGAGTATATCCGGTCAACGACTGCATAGTCGAACGAATGCCACTGAGTGATACCCCTCCATCGGCACGGTCGCATCGCGGACCGGTGCGAGCGTCGACTAGCCGCCCGAGGGCCATTCCCGACGGCGGGGAGGAGATGACGGTGGATTCGGATTTCGACGAGGAACACACCGTCCACTGGCGGATCTCTGCCAATCGCGTCGGACGGATCGTCTCGACGAGTGGCCAACTTTATCTGACGGACAATTATCTCGTGTTCAGTCCGTACCCAACGGGATTCGGGGACGTCAGAGAAACCGGGATCCCGTTCGCGGGGATTCGTTCGATCGACGTGGTTAAACCCGGTACGCGGGGGGTACTCGATACGATCCTCAAAGGAGGATTCCGCACCCGGATCCGTATCGAACTCGAGAACGACCGCGAGGAACTGTTTATCGTCCACGACGTCGACGAAGCACTCTCCAAGATACGGAACGCAATCCACGCCTGAGGCCACCAGCGGTATGGTTTCGTCAGGTCGGGGAGAGCGCGAACGTAATCGCACGTCGAGATCGAATGATACGATTTGTTACACTCTCCCGAATGTGATGCTCTCTAGTCAGTGATACACGAGAACTGAGAGGGGTGCTGTTCGGATAAGGCTCGAGGACGTGATTCGGAGAGAACTTTTCGTGTCTAGGCTCGAAATCCTACACCTTGGAGACACTACCGGCCGATTCGAAATGTCTTCACCGGAGCGAGAGGCGGCACCTGATCCGGCGATTACCCTCGGGATCCGATTCCGTCTGTCCGGCCGATCTATTTTGGGTGCCGGTGGCGTTGCAATATGCAACGAGGCGGTCAAAGATGTGGGTGAGCCATGCTTTCGTTCGACTGCCCCGGCAGTGATAGCGGTTGTATCGAATTAGAATTTCCGGACACGAGAGACGATACCCGATCCGGCGATGACGCTCGGCGTCCGCCTTCATCTGATCATAATACCATTTCCACACACAATATATGTACTCGATGTGTTGTGTGTCTGACGTCACCGAAGGACCGTTCATCGGTGGATGCAGAAGGCCGATTTACAGCCGACGAGTGGTGCTGATCCGAAGCACGTTGCGGTTGGTGAGACCGTGATTCAACTCGACGACACGCGATATTGGCCGTCCACTGCTGTCGATTCCGGCACCGACCGCCTGCTTCACGTCCATCTCTATCCGACGAAGACTACTGCGAATCCCTCGACGTTTCTCCTTGGACTCTGCGAGAAACATCGAGTCGACGATGCACTCTTTCTCGTCGCCAGTGTCCCCCGTTTGCGGACGGCCTGCCGGCGGTATCGACTCCGATTCTAGCATGTCACACGTGGGAATCGGAGTGTCGGCAAACATCTATTTAACCGCGTAAAACGATGGAATAATCAATTCTCGAATATATTCGACCCCGTCGAATCGAGTTCCTTGAAGAGGTCAAAAAGCTCGGAAGGGGATTCGATGGCGATTGAAATGACCTGCTCACACTCGGATATCCGGCCTCGGTGAAACGCGGGAAGCACCACAATCACGGTTTGAGAACTCTCCTGTGGCGCCCTCAAGCATTTACAATTGTGAGCGGAATACGGCTGGTATGAGTGACAGTCATGGGGGTCGCCCGAGCGACACGATGCGGGAGCGCGTGCCGGAGGACAGTCGGAAGTTCTGGCTACTGCTGAACGCGAACCGGTGGCTGGTCGCCGCCGGGATCTCGGGCGGCGTGTTCCTCACGCTCGTCATCATCGGGCAACTCCACCCGACCGGAACGCCAGCACTGTTCAGCCGGGCGGACCCCATCGAGACGTTGTTTCAGGGGCTGCTCACGGCTATCATCACGGGTGTCACGCTCGTGCTCACGCTCAGCCAACTTGTGCTCTCCCAGGAGCAGGGGCCGGTCGGGGACCAGCGCGAGCGCATGGAGGGCGCGATGGCGTTCCGGAACGACGTCGAGGACGTCATCGAGGATTCCGTTAGTCCCGCCCAGCCCTCGGCGTTCCTCCGGTCGCTCGTGACACTCACGAAGCGACACGCCGAAGCCGTCTCGGACGCCATCCAGGACATCGACGACGAGGCCCTCAACAACCGGGTGGCCGTGTTCACAGAGAACGTGACGGGGAACGCGGACGCCGTCGAGAACGGTCTCGAGGACGCCCAGTTCGGCGAGTTCGACGTGGTGTTCTCCGCGCTGAACTTCAACTACTCGTGGAAGTTGTACGCGGCGCGCCGCCTCCGCGCGGAGAACGAAGACGTGCTCACTGACAAAGCGCACCACGCGTTCGACGAACTCATCACCGCGCTCGAACTGTTCGGGCCAGCACGCGAGCATTTCAAGACACTGTACTTCCAGTGGGCGCTCATCGACCTTTCGCGGATGATGCTGTACGCGTCCATCCCCGCGCTCCTCACGGCGGTTGCGGGCATTATCTACCTCGAACCGGCGCTGTTCCCAGGGACCGTGTTCGGCGTGCGCCCGCTCGTCGTGGTGGTGAGCGCGGGCGTGGCCGTTTCCCTGCTGCCGTTCGCGTTCCTGTTCTCCTACATTCTCCGCATCGTCACCGTGGCGAAGCACACCCTCTCCATCGGGCCGTTCATCCTCCGGGAGACCGACCAGTCCCGCGATCTCGACTGGGGCGACCGCGAAACGAAAAGCGGGGAAAACGCGGGCGCCAGCGACGGGGGTGAGTAGAGCGTATCTCTGCCGTTCGCTCGGACTAGCGGACGTTCTCGGCGCTGCAGTAGCGTCCATCACGTCCTCGAACTCGCCCCCGAGAATCGCCCAGTATAGCCATTCGGATCTCAGGACGTCGCAGAACCGGTTACAGCCCGGATTCATACCAGTGCTAACGGACTTCGTTAGAAGCTCCGATTACGACGCGTGTAGAAGACTGCGAGGCCCACCTCGTGTTCAGTTAAGTGTGAAACGTGAGGCGTGGTGATTTTGTGCCGGTCTATGGCAGAAATCACCCGCCTCAGCGGTGACTGCGACCGGCTCGATTTGGATTTTGTGGAGCGTCAGCGGACACCCGAGTTCGCGATGCGGCTCGGTATTCAGATGCACGTGGCAGGACTATCACTTTCGAATACCATCTCGATTCTTGAGAGGTTGGGTGTCGAACGCTCTCGAACAGCCGTCCACAACTGGGTGCAGAAGGCCGATCTACAGCCCGAAGACGGTGCAAGCCTGAATCACGTTGCGCTTGACGAAACCGTGATTCGAATCAACGATCAACAATACTGGCTGTATGCCGCTATCGATCCTGAAACGAACAAATTCCTTCATATCCGGCTCTTTTAGCACGTATACGACCGGTCTAACCGAAATCTCCCTGAGTGAATTACGTGAGAAACACGACGTCGAAACCGCTGTGTTTCTCGTCGACGATGCTCAGTGGCTCAAAACTGCCCTCGACCGACACGGCCTCGATTGCAGATACGAAATCCATGGCAATCGGAATGCCGTCGAACGTGTCTTTAGAGAAGTAAAATGACAAACCTTTTTGTTTTCAAATACGTTTAGTCACGTGGAGCCGACGACAGCAGAATCGTGGCTCCAAGCCCTCGCTGTCTGGTGGAATCGATGCCAAAGTTAACACGACCTGTCGCAAGACACAGGCCTGGTGAAAATCTATGTGCCGATGAGCCACAAGGAGACGTGGCAGCAAGAAGCGGACGAGAAAAATTATAAGAGTACTAGTAAGTACCTGCACGAACTGATCCAAGAGGCCCGGGCGATCAGGGAGGAAGGTTTCCTCGCGCCCCAGGGCAGCGATCAGGAAGTTCAGCGACTCAAGAAGAAAATCGAGGAGTTGGAGGACCGACCGGTACAGGCGAACCAGCAGAACAGGGATTCGGTGACGATTGACGACGCGGCGTTCTTGAAGCAGTTTCTCACTGAGGAGTACCAGACTTTCGACTATAGTAGCGTTTGGAACTGTTTGCACACCTGATCGCCAGACTGCGTGCGATCAGGTGTGCGATGACTTACAAAGGCTACTATAGCTTCTACAGCAGATCGTCGAGAGCGACACGGTAGATGAATTGCTTAGGGAGCCTGTCGAGGACGAGTTGTATTTCTTGGCGGCACGCGAGGAGGTCACGTTTGAGCACGGTCACGGGTGGCGGCTGGCCAGCGGAGGTGAGGAGTGATGGCCGACGACTGGTACGAGACGGTCTATGAGAACAAGCACGACGCGATCAACGACTTCATCAAGCAGAAGCAGACGACTGGCCGCAGTCCACGAACGTTGAACGAGTACAGTCGGGTGCTCAAACGGTACTATCACGAGCACTTCCCCGATCTCACACCGGAGGAGACGGAGGTGCGGCACATCGAGGGGTATCTGCGTATCCTGGACGACCGGGGCGTGAGTCAGAACACGAAGCGTCGCTACCTCGAATCGTTGTCGGCGTTCTTCAGCTACGCGATGAAACGCCCCAGGTTCGAAGAGATCACGGGGAATCCGGCAGGTGTGGTGTTGGAGGAGATTCCGAAGCAGATCCGGGAGCGACCGGACTGTGCGACGTGGGAGAACGCGAAGAAGATCGTGAAGGCGATCCCGGATCCGAGGAACAAGGCTGTCGTCGTTTTACTGGCGAAAACCGGGTGTCGGTTGGGGGAAACCCTGGAGATCAAGACGGACGACTTGATGCTCGGCGACGGATTTGTTCGTCTTCGAGAGCGGAAGGGTGGGAAGCAGACGGTGGTTCCGATCGATCGTGAGACGGTTCGGACGATCCGGCGGTTCAAACTGATTCGTCGGGACACCGACTTGGACTACCTCTTCGTGAGTATCCGTGACGATCGGCTGACGAAGACGGCGATCCAGCGTGCGGTGCGGCAGGCTGCGATCAGCGAGGGTGTTATCGACGACGGCGAGGATCGGTTTCACAAGAAGTTCACGCCACACACGTTTCGGACGGTGTTCACGACGTTGATGCGGAATCAAGGGATGAAGCAGCACGTCCTCCAGTACATCCGTGGGGATGCGGAAAGCGAGACGATGGACATCTACACGCGGGTCGACAGAGACGACGCACGAGAGGGGTATCTGGACTGCATCAAGCCACTGGGCTTGTAGCTACGCGGATTCGGACGTAAAGCTCAGGGCGGGAGGTGTCGGTCGTAGATGTTCCGGCGGTGCCCGACGGCTTCGACGATCAGGCAGTCGTCTTCCCGATTCCACGTGATGATCGCGCGGTAGTCGCCAGCTCGGAGTTTGTAGTAGGGGTAGCCGGTCAGTTTCTCCAGTCGGTGGGAAGTCCAGTCTTTCGCCTCGTCGAGTTTCTTCACCAGTCGCTCTTGGGCTTCGGTGTCGAGTCCTTCCAGTAAATCGAGTGCTTTCGGCGTCCCCTCGACCTCAGTCATCGATGTCGAGTCGTTCCTTCACGTCTGCCTGGGACACCGTTTCGCCGTCGTCGCGTTGCTCGCGGCTCTCTGCGAGATGTTCCAGTGCCTCCTCGGAGAGTTGCATCGGCGGTTCGACGGCGTCGCGGAGCGCGTCGCGGATGAACTCGGACTTGTTCGCGTATCCGCGTTCCTCCCACGCGTCGTCGATGTCGGCGAGCAGCGTCTTCGGCACGCGGACGTTGATCTTCTCCATCTCGCCGTCGGTACCGGCGTCGCTGTCGGTGCTCATGTGCTGTGATACGACTGTATCACACAAGAAGGTTCGCACAAGGAACGAGTGAAATCAGTATGCACAGACCATAGGTGTTGAGCCCGAAGAGGTAGATGTCGAGTGCTGGATGGAAGATGATAATAAGGGGCCGAGTACTTCGGCAGTGTTTACAGCTACGTGTGATTTTAGTTGAGAGATAGGTAACTCCGCCTACGAATTAGTGGAGTTTCCCTACTTTTTGTTATCATCGTCACCCCTTGTAAGCACGATGGGTGACCGTTTGAACCGCCGAGCGGTGTTGCAGGGGGTCGGTGTCGGAGTGGCTGCTGGGTTAGCAGGGTGTTCAGGTAGTGGAGGCAGTGAGTCACCAGAGTCTGATACCAGCGGTGATGGCAGTAATGGAGGTGAGATACCCGATTCGGCCTCAGATACCACCACGGAACCTACTGAAACAGAATCTTCAACCTCAACCCAAGCCGAGTCGACAGGAGGTGAGGTGGTACACGTAGGAGAAGAGGAATTAGAGAATTACATCTCGACTGCTGGGAATCCTGAGGATCTGCCTGAGGGAGCTAGTAGTTATACTACGGTGGGTCAGTCTGAGTATGAGTGGGTTGAGTTTGAGGATATTCGTAATCAGGTTCGTTTTGATTTTGGTGATTTTGGGAATGATGATCCTGCTCGTTTAGATGAGAGAGGGACTTTAGATTCGGTTGATACTTTTCATCTCGCTTTGAGAGATTCTGAGGGGTATGAGACGATTTGGGTTGGTCTTCAGGCTGATGAGTGGATGAAGACTTGTCTGCTGTCGAGAATTATCAGAACTTTTCAAAGGAAGTTCATCTGGTGAAAGCGAGGGCGCTTTAGAGTCATTATTTAACCGGAATGTGAGTGGTTACAATGATTTATCGGATGATTTCCCTCAGGAATATCTTGATCTGATTGAAGAGTAATCATAGATTTTTCAGGGTATTATTTGCCTCTCTAGGGTATATTTAGGAATGAGACCCCCAGATCGAAGCAGTGTGAGATCAGAGAACTCCCTCTTATTGTATTATTGACCGGAAAAGTGCCAACAAAAATTACTCTAGCTGCTGTTCTGGAAGTTATGGGACGAATGACGGTACCACTTCGAAAGGCCTCGGCACTCATAGGGCTCGTCGTCGCCGGGTGCCACCCCGACTCGGAGCGGTGCCCTCGTCATCGGCCATCCGGTCCTACGCCCCGACGGCGAAAAGAGGCTTGCGCCCTACGGGAGTCGGTCGCGTGCGGCGGCGACGAGCAGCGGCAGGGTAATCGTGGCGTCGCCGAGGACGGTCACGTTCTTCGCCGATTTCTCTAGTTTCCCCCACGACCGCGCCTCGTCGAGGGTCGCCCCCGAGAGGCCGCCGGTCGAGGCGGGGTCCGTGGTGAGTTGGACGCCGTAGTCGTAGGCCTCCGGCACCGTGAGCATCGTCTGGAGGACGAAGTTCTTGGGGACGCCGCCGCCGACGACGGTGGCGCCCGCCCGTTCGGCGTCGAACGCAACGTCCGTGATGTTCGTCAGATCCGCGAGCGCGTCGAGCGTGAACGCCGAGACCTGTGAGTGCATCCACGCTTGGATGCCGAGCACGGAGTCCTGTATCCCGGGGACGAAGACGGGCACGTCGTGTTCGGCGGCGGCGGCGGCGATGCCCGCATCCTCGTCGACACCCTCGGCGTCGTTGACCTCGGCGTTGGCGCGGCCGAGTGCCCGCGTGAACTCGCTGGTGGCGACCGTTCCGTCGAACTCGGGGAACACGTGGTCGCGGAGGTGGCCCTCGAACAGCGTGAAATGTTCCTGCGGGAGATAGACGTTGTAGATGCGGTCGACGCCCTCGTCGCGGAGTCGTTCGTCGTGTTCGCGTTCGTGGCCGTCGGGGCCGGTCCGGCCGTGGTGATGTTTCCCACCGATCGCCTCGATGGCGTCGTGTGTGAGGTTCGCGCCCGTCGTCACCAGTGCGTCGATGTGTCCGTCGCGGATCAGTCCCGTCACCACCTCCCGCATCCCACCGGGCACCATCGCGCCCGCGAGGCCGAAGAAGTTGGTCACGTCGTCCCGACCTATCATCTCGGCGTAGACGTCCACCGCCCGGCCCATGTCGGCCGCGCCGATTCCAGCCTTGCCGTACTCCGTCGCGAGGTCGCCGACGGACATCCCCTTCCACACCGCGGCGTGGCCGATGGGGTCCTCGTGGAACTCCTCCCGGGTCGGTTCGTGTTCGTCGTCGGTCATGGCCGGCTTTCCGCGACCGAACGGTTTCAACGGTCCGATCCGTCCCGCCCGGCGCGTCGCGGACGGCCCGATCATACGGATTATTGTAACTGTTTACCGGTGGGTCGCCGGATCGTCTCGGCGACCCACCGGTACTGACTTACAATAAACCGTATCAGAGTCCGGTCGGGTGTTCGACGTACGTCGTCTCGACACCCCACCCCTCGATCAGGTCGCCGAGCCGACGGACTCCGAACGTCTCCGTGGCGTAGTGGCCGGCAAGGAAGACGTTCATGCCCCGGTCCCGGGCCTCGTGGTACGCCTGTTGTTTCCCCTCGCCCGTGACGAGGGCGTCGAGGCCCGCGGCGGCCGCCTCCGCGATCCAGTCCACGCCACTTCCGGTGACGACGCCCACGTCCTCGATCTCGTCGGGGCCGAACCCGAGGATCTGCGTCTCCGTCTCCAGTTCCCGATCCAGCAGGGCGGCCACTTCGTCGACGGTGTACGGGTCCGCCGCCCTCCCCCGCGTCCCGACGACCTCCGAGCCGTGGGCCCCGAAGGGGGCGCGCTCCGCGAGGCCGAGGACGTCGGCGACGCCCGCCGCGTTGCCGAGTTCCTGGTGGCCGTCGAGGGGCAGATGAGAGACGTACAGCGCCACGTCGTTTCGGACGAGCGGTTCGATCCGGTCGTAATGCAGGTCGGTGAGCCGGTCGAACCCACCCCACGCGAGGCCGTGGTGGACGACGAGGAGGTCGGCACCGTGATCGACCGCCGCCTCGATGGTCGCCTCGGCGGCGTCGACGGCGAGGGCCACGCGATCGACCGCCCCGTCGCGCCGGCCCACCTGCAACCCGTTCGCACTCGCGTCCAGGTCGGCGTAGTCGTCGGTTCGGAGTCGCTCGTCCAGTCGGTCGACGAACTCGCTGCGGTCCATACCGACCCGTCGGCCGGCGGGGACTAGTGCTCTTCGCTGGCGCCGTCGGTCGCTTCCGAGCGGACACAAGATATTTTTCGGCGAGGGGTAGGGGGCGAACGTGACCCGTCGCCGATTTCTCGCACTTTGTGGAACGATTCTCGGCGCTGGTGCGGGGTGTCTCGACGGCACGGCCGACGAGCAACGGACTGCTCCGCCGACGGTGACCGACACCCCGACGGTGGCACTGACCGACACTGTCTCGCCGGGGTCGGCGGACAGCGAACGGGCCGCGAGTCCCCACGAGTTCGTCCACGTTGAGCGGGTGTCGACCCGAACCGTACTGGCGGCTCCCGAGAACGAGACGGCGACCTTCGAGAATCTGAGTCGCCAGCGACGACGGACGTTCAGAGTGGCACTGAAGCGAGAGCGAGTGGCTGCCGACGGGTGAAGTTTTTACAACGAGTCCAGGCCGACGTACGTGCGCTACAACGGGGCCTGGTTTCGCGTCCTCGTCGCAGTCCACTGATTCCGCTACGCGTCGGCGTGGGCGAAGACGAACGTCCGCAACAGGTGGCCGCCGAGCGTCGCCGCCTGCCCGTCGTCGCGGTCGTTCACCTCGACCACGTCGGCGCCGTCGGCGTGTGGGGCGACGGCGCGGACCACGGCTTCCATCTCCCGTGCCGCCAGTCCGCCGGGCTCCATCGTTCCCGTTCCCGGCGCGACCCCGGGGTCGGCGGCGTCGATGTCGACACTCAGGTACGTCGTCGCGGCGTCGAGGGTCCCGACGGTCGCACCTGCGGCGTCGACGACGGCCGCCGCACCGCGCTCCCGGACCGTCTCGGGGGCGACGACGGTTACGTCATCCTCGCGCGCCCGTTCCCACTCGGCCTCGCTCCCGGCGCGGGCGCCCACGATCACGGCGTGATCGGCCGTCTCGAGAACCCGCCGCGTCACGCAGGCGTGGCTCCACGGATCGCCGTCGAAGTCGGTCCGGAGGTCGAGGTGGGCGTCCAGACAGACGAACAGGTCGGGGTCGACCGCCCGGACTCCCGCGACGGTGACGGTGTGTTCACCACCCAACAGGAGCGGGACGGCCCCCTCCCGGACGACGTCGGAGAGGTCGCCCGCGAGGAAGTCGACGTACTCGGCGACGTCGCTCCAGGCGTGGAGGTCCCCGGCGTCGTGGACGGCCAGTTCGGAGACGTGTCGATCGGTTCGGTGGTCGTAATCCTCGAACGATTCGGCGAAACGCCGCACCCGGTCAGGGCCGAACCGGGTGCCGGGCTGGAAGGTCGTGGAGACATCGAGCGGTGCGCCGACGACGACGTAGGCCGCGTCCGCGCGGTCGGCGGTCGCACCGGGGAACATTATGATGGTCGCTGTAACTGTCCGCCGGCGGGTCGCCGCGACGTTCCGGCGACCCGTCTGTACTGACTTACAGGCGTCATCATCACACGATCTTCCGCTGTCCCTCGTACTCCAAGTACTCGATTTCGTCGTCGGGCGACAGGTCCTCGCCGTCGGGAACCCGCATCGTGAACGTCTCGTAGGTGTCGAGGTCCATGATCTGGGCGTCGTCGCCGGAGACGGAGACGACCTGCCCGCCCTTCCGTTCGACGATGGGGACCCACACCTTCGCGTCGACCGGTTGGCTGAGCGAGCGCTTCTTGCTGTCGAAGACACCCTTGCCTTCGATTCGAGCCTTGGCACTGCCGTGTTTCCCGGGTTTGGCCGTGCTGTAGGCGTTGATCTTGCATGGGGAGTCTTCCATCATCACGTAGCTCCCTTCCTGCAGTTCTCGGACCTGCTTTTGCTCTCTCGCCATATGCGTCGATAACGGAAGCCGGTGTATAAACCGTTTGGAAAGCCCTGCAGGCCGTTACTCGTCGCGACGCCGACGCATCTCCTGTCTGGTGAACTGGGGGCGTGCACGAACGCCGCGCTTCCGTCGGAGCGAGCGATAGAGCAGGACGCCGACAGGCAGGGTGATGACGCCGGCGACGATGGCCGCCTCCGGCGCTTGGTTGAACGAGTAGAGGATGGCCGTCGAGAGTACGCCGACCGCCGCTAGAATGCTGTAGGTGATGCGTTTGGCCAGTTGATCGAGGACGTCGTGTTCGTCGTCGAGTTGCACCTGGACCGTGAGGTCGTCGCGCTTGACCCGATCGAGGACGTCGTCGAGTTTCGGCGGGACGGTTACCAGCGAGCGGGCCGTCTCCTCCAGTTGGTCGCCCGCCGACTCCACGGCCTGCCGGACGCCCTCCTCGCGGTAGCCCTGTTCGGTGAGGTAGTCGGTCGCTACGGAGATGAAATCGAAGTCGGGATCGAGGGTGACACACACCCCCTCGACAACCGTCGCGACCCGCAGGATGAGCGCGAAGTTCCGCGGCAGACGCAGCGGGAACTCGTAGATGGTGTCCTCGACCTGCTGGATCACCTGCTGGACGCGATACTGTTCGAGGTCCTCGCCGCGCACATCGGCGATGGCCAGTTCCATCACCTGTCCCATCACCTCGCGGTCGGCCGTGGGACTCAGCGTCCCCATCTCGACCATCGCGTCGAGGATGCCGTCGATGTCCTGGTTGGCGACGGCGATGTAGAAATCGACGATCTTCCGCTGGAAGAACGCGTCGACCCGGCCGCTCATGCCGAAGTCATAGAAGATGATCGCCCCGTCCTCGTCGACCGACAGGTTCCCGGGGTGGGGATCGGCGTGGAAGACGCCGTCCTCGATGATCATCTGGAGGTAGATGCGCTGGAGACTCTCGGCAAGGTCGCTCCGATCCAGCCCCTGTTCGTCGAGACGGTCCACGTCGCTGATCTTGACGCCGCCGATGTACTCCATCACCAGGACGCGATCCCCCGAGAGTTCGTCGACGCCTTCGGGGATGCGGATGCGGTCGTTGTCGAGGAAGTTCTCGCGGATCTCGCCGAGCATGCGACGCTCTCTGGCGTAGTCCATCTCCTCTCTGATTGTGTTGGAGAATTCGTCGGCGAGATTCGACACCGAGAAACTCCTGGCCTCGTCGGTAAAGCGGAGGAGAAGCGGCAGGAGCCACTCGATCGCTCGGAGGTCGGCCTCGACGAGGTCCTCGATCCCCGGGCGTCGGACCTTGATCGCCACCTGTTCGTCCTCGTAGGTTGCCCGGTACACCTGACCGAGGCTGGCGCCACTGATGGCCTCCCGTTCGAAGTCGTCGAACACCTCGTCGACGGGCCCGACGTCGGCCTCCAGTACCGGTTTCGTCTCCGCCCACGGGGCCGGGGGGACGTCGTCCTGAAGCGTGGTCAGGACGTCGATGTAGGCGGGCGGGAGGACGTCCGGTCGAGTCGACAGCAACTGTCCGAGCTTGATGAACGTCGGCCCGAGAGTGAGCAGCGAGTCGAGGAGACGGTCGGCCCGCCGCCGCTGGGTTTCGGTATCCACGCTCCGCTGGCCGCCGAAGACGAGGTACCGCCGGCGGTCGCGGGCGTACGCGACGATGAGTGGGAAAAACTGGTAGAGGACACGGACGAAGCGCCAGTACGCGCGGAGATTGACCAGCGTAACCACCCGGGCTTACGCGTCCTCGATCGGGACGGACTGCTCCGGCGCGGCCTCGTACTTCGGGAGTCGGAGTTCGAGGACGCCTCGTTCCATCGACCCCTCGGCACCCGCTCCCGTCGCGTCCGGTGGCAGCGGTAACTCGGCGTCCAGAAAGAGCGGCCGATCCTCCCGCACGTACTCGAACGCTCCCGGGAGCGACTTTTCCCGTCTGGCTTCGACGAGCAGCCGTCCCTTCTCGACGCGGACGTCGAGGGTGTCCGCCGTCGCGCCGGGGAGGTCGACGACAAGCAGGTAGGCGTCCTCGCTTTCGAGCAGATCCGCGAACACTGCCTCGGGAAGGTCCCGAAGCGCGTCCCGCAGTGCTGACATGGACCGAAGTAAGGGACGGGGATCGAAAAAGGCCGCGGTGTCTGCGAGGCTACGGACGCCGGCTACGGGTTTTTGTATCCCCGAACGTAAAGGCGGGTATGAGTCACGACGACCTCGAACGCGCGGGATTCAAGGACCGCACGCGCGTCGCTGAGGCCCTGGAGACCGTCCTCGGTGCGGTCTCGGGGCACGACAGAACCGACCGAGTGGCGCTCGGCCGGGCCGACGGCCGTACGCTCGCGGAGACGGTGACCGCCCCCTCGCCCGTCCCCGGCTACGACCGTGCGGCGATGGACGGCTACGCCGTCCAGGCCGCGGACACCTTCGGCGCGAGCGACCGGTCGCCGGCGGTCCTCCGCGAGAGCGACGACGGTGCCGTGACGCCCGACGCGGCCGTCCGCGTCCACACCGGGAGCGACCTTCCCGACGGTGCCGACGCCGTCGTCATGATCGAGGAGACCGAGACCGTCGGCGACGAGATCGAGGTGTTCGACGCCGTCGCCGAGGGCGAGAACGTCGGCGACGTCGGCGAGGACGTGGCCGAGGGCACGGAACTCTACGATCCGGGACACCGGCTCCGCCCCTCGGATCTCGGCCTGTTGAAGTCCGTCGGCGTCGATCGGGTCGAGGTGTACGACCCGCCGACGGTCGGCGTGATCCCGACCGGCGAGGAACTCGTCCAGCGCGACCCCGCCCCCGGGGAGGTGATCGAGACCAACGGCCTGACCGTCTCCCGACTGGCCGACCGCTGGGGGGCCGTCCCCACCTATCGGAACGTCGTCGACGACGACCCCAACGCCATCCGCGCCGCGATTCAGCGCGATCTCGCGAAGGACGTGGTCGTCACCACCGGTGGCTCGTCGGTCGGCGAACGCGACCACACGCCCGAGGTCGTCGACGACCTGGGTGAGGTCCTGGTCCACGGCGTCGCGCTCAAGCCCGGCCATCCCGTCGCGCTCGGCGTCGTCGAGGGGACGCCCGTGATCATGCTCCCCGGCTACCCCGTCGCTTGCATCGTCAACGCCGTCCAGTTCCTCCGTCCCGTCCTCAAACGCGCCGGCAACGCCCCCGTTCCCGACCTCCCGACCGTCGAGGCCGCCCTCTCGCGGAAGATTTCGAGCGAACCGGGGACGCGGACGTTCGCCCGGGTCCGACTGCGCGAGGCGGACGACGGCCGGATCGCCGAGCCCACCCGTGCCAGCGGGTCCGGCGTCCTCTCCAGTGTCGCCCTCGCCGACGGCTGGGTCGTCGTCCCCGAGGGCCGCGAGGGGTACGACGCCGGTGACACCGTCGCGGTCGAGAACTGGGAGTGGTCGGCATGACGGACCGCAGACAGTTCCGCGACCTCGCCTCCCCTGCGGAGGCCCGCGAGGCCATCGGAAGCCTCGATCTGACGCCCGATCCCGAGGCGGTCCCACTGGACGACGCCCGGGGCCGCGTCCTCGCCGAACGGATCGACGCCGCCCTCGACGTGCCGGGATTCGACCGTGCGAGCGTCGACGGCTACGCCGTCCGCGCCCGCGATACCTTCGGCGCCGACGAGGCCGACCCGGTCGTCCTCGACCGGATCGGAACGGTCCACGCCGGTTCCGAACCCGACGTCGAGGTGCGGGAGGGGACCTGTGCCGAGATTTCGACCGGCGCGGTGCTGCCTCCCGGCGCCGACGCCGTCGTGATGGTGGAACGCACCGACGATACCGAGGCGGGCATCGCGATCCGTACCTCGGTCGCACCGGGTGACCGCGTGATGGTCGCGGGCGCAGACGTGGCTGCCGGATCGCGCGCACTCGGTCCGGGCACCCTGCTCACCCCCCGTGAGATCGGCCTGCTGTCCGCCCTCGGCGTCGACGAGGTGCCCGTCCGCGGCACGCCCACGGTCGGCATCGTCTCGACCGGCGACGAACTCGTCCGGCCCGGCGGGGACCTCCACAGCGAGGCCGGACAGATCTACGACGTGAACTCCTACACCATCGCCGCGGGCGTCGAGGAGGCGGGCGGCGAGGCCGTCCTCTACCCCCACGCCGGCGACGACTACGACGAGATGGAGCGTCTGCTCGTCGAGGCCGCCGACGAGTGTGACCTCGTCCTCTCCTCGGGGTCGACCTCCGCGAGCGCCGTCGACGTGATCTACCGCGTCATCGAGAGCGAAGGGGAACTCCTCTTGCACGGCGTCTCGGTCAAGCCGGGCAAGCCCATGCTCGTCGGTCGCCTGGAGGACTCGGCGTACGTCGGCCTCCCGGGGTATCCGGTCTCCGCGCTCACCATCTTCCGGACCTTCGTCGCGCCCGCGATCCGGGCGGCCGCCGGACTTCCAGAGCCGCGGACGGCGACCGTCGAGGGACGGATGGCGGTCCAGGAGCGCTACAGCGAGGGTCGGACGCGGCTCATGCCGGCGGGGCTGATCGAGGCCGGCGGGGAGACTCTCGTCTACCCTGTCGACAAGGGAAGCGGCGCGACGACGAGCCTGGTCGAAGCCGACGGCGTCGTCGAGGTTGACGCCGACACCGACTACCTCGCCGAGGGCGAGACGGTGACCGTCCAACTGTTCTCGCCGGACGTCCGTGCCCCCACCCTGCTCGGCGTCGGCGAGGACGACCCCGCCCTCTCTCGGCTGCTCGACGGACTGGAGCGCCCGCGCTACCTCGACGTGGGGAGTCGACAGGGACGGCGCCGCCTCCGGGACGGGGTGCCCGACGTGGCGGTCGTCTCCGGCCCCTCGGATCGCGACGTGGACGCCGTGGACCTGGGAGGGTGGACCCGCGAGTGGGGGCTCGTCGTCCCCGGCGGGAACCCTCGGGACGTGACGGGACTGTCCGACCTGGTCGACCGCGACCTCAGGTTCGTCAACCGCTCGACCGACTCCGGGCTCCGTGCCAGCCTCGACGCCGCCCTCGACGACCTCGCCGCCGACCGCGACGTGACGGCCCGAGACCTCGCCGACGCCGTCGACGGCTACGACCTGACGGTCAAGGGATTCGAGAGCCCCGCACGGAAGGTTCTCGGCGGCGCGGCCGACGCCGGCCTCGGCCTCCGGGCGACGGCCGACGCACTCGACTGTGGGTTCGTCCCCCTCGGCACCGAATCCGTGCGCGTTCTGGCCCCCCCCGACCGCACGGACAAACCGAGCGTCGCGGCGCTCGGACGGGCCATCGACACGGCCCTCGACGACGCCGTCTCGGATCTCTCCGGCTTCGACGGCTGACGCGTACTCACTCCGAGCCGACGCTCCGATCGCCTGGGTCCCGGCCGGGACGTCTCGACCCTCCGTCCGTCTCGGCGGACCGACGGAGCGGGGTCGTCGAGGTAGTCGCGGCTCCACTCGCTTCGCCGAACACCCCATTCATGTGGCGGAGGCTATATGTGCCCACACTAGTTACGAGGGGTCGTGTCCGCCCACCCGACCATCCTCCACGTCGACGACGACCCGACGACGCTCGACCTCTCGAGCGACCGGGCCGACGACGAGGGACTGACGTGGCTGACGGCCTCCGATTCGGAGGCCGGACTGGCGATTCTGGCCGAGCGAGACGTGGACTGTCTGGTCAGTGATTCGTTCCGTACGCCCGACGGCGAGCCGTTCGTGACCCGTGCGACCGACGTCGACCCCGATCTGCCAGTCGTCCTCTTTACCGCGGCCGACCGCGACGCGGTCGACGCCGAGGCCCGACGGACGGCCGCCCGGTACGTAAAAAAGGGGACGGCCGACGAGTTCGGTACCCTGCTCGATCACGTCTCGACGCTGCTCGACGGACCCCCGGACGGCTGGCGGTCCATCGGGCGCCACGACTGGGAAAAAGCGGGGACCAGCCTCGCGACGACCATCGTCACTGCCGTCGAGGCCGACACCGGTCGCGACGCCTCGACGATATCACCCCTCTACGAGAGCATCGACGCCGAGACGCTGGCGTCGCTCCTCCGGCGACCGGACGGCGAGGCACGTGACGGGATTCGAGTTCGATTCGGCTTCGCCGGGGAGGAACTCGCGGTGACGAGCGCGGGAGCGGTCCTCGTGCGGACCGAACGGGAGTAGCCTCAGTCTCCCGCCGCTCGGGGGGGCGTCCGCAGTTCGTCGAGCGACCGCACGCGGTAGTCCCCGAGGACACAGCGCCCCCGGCGGTACGGATCGTGGCGTTCGACGTGGACGCCGTCGAGGCCGGCGTTCCACGCCGCCCCCACGTCGTTCGGGCCGTCACCGGCGAGGGCGCCGGCCGCCGCGTCGTCGACGCCGAGATCCGACATCGCGAGGTAGACGGGGGCTGGGTCGGGCTTCCAGCCGACCTCGTGCGTACAGGAGACGACCGTGTCGAACCAGTCTCGGATGTCGAGTCCGTCGAGCACCGGATCGACCAGATACTCCTGACAGTGGGTGACGAGGCCGACCGGCCGGTCCAGGTCGGCGACGAACGCGGCGTCGTCGTGGAGGAAGGTGGCCTCGGCGCGGGCGGCGGGGTCCTCGGCCTCGTGGAGCGCCGCCCAGAACGCGTCGGGATCGATCCCCCACTCGCGCAACTGGGGCGTCCGCTCTCCGGAGAGCCCGTGCCAGAGGATCTCGATCTCGCGATCGGAGAACGACCGGCCCAGTCGGTCGCCGACGCGGTCGAACACGTCCGCGGCGTAGGAGGGCTCGACGTCGACGAGCGTGCCGTCGAGGTCGAACAGCCAGAAGTCGTAGGCGTCTGCGACCATCCACGCCCACGTAGGCGTGGGCGGGACAAGTGTGTTCCGGCGTCCCGTCAGTCGGTCACACGGATCGAACTCCCCAGATGGGCGTGCAGCACCGCCCGCGGCGTGTCGTCGAACGACGGGTCGTCAGCGATGGCGTCACGGAGTGCGTCGAGATACGCCTCGTCGGCGCGCAACTCGCTGAAGCTCACGGCCGTCACGGGGACCGACAACCAGTCCTCGACCCGCTCCCGGAGGTACGCCTCGTCGCTCACCTCGCCGCGCCAGCAGACGTCGCGGAAGAACAGCCACCCCTCGGTCCCCGGGTCGACGGCGGGTCTGGTGACGACCGTCTCGAACGTCTCGGGGTCGGCCGTCACGCCCGTCGGATCGAGTCGAAACGTCACGCGGAAGACGTAGGTGGCGTCCATCGGGGACTCAGACGCGTCCCCGGGACTCATCGTCTCGCTCCACGACGGTGCGTGCGGGACCGCCGTAGCCGGCCGTCGCGGGAACCGCCGACACGGTCGTCACCGTTCGGCCTCGAACAGATCCGCGAGGCGGATGTCGGCGTCGGTGATTCCCCCGGCCTCGTGGCTGGTCAGTCGCACCTCGACCTCGTCGTAACGGATCGTGATCTCGGGGTGGTGAAACTCCTCGTCGGCCACCTCCCCGACGCGGGTGGCGAACGTGACCCCGTCGAGGTAGTCGTCGAACGGGTAGACGCGGACGATCTCGTCGCCGTCTCGCTCCCAACCCTCCGGAAGCCGTCGGTCGATCTCGTCGTCGTCGAGACGATTCGGCATATCCACTTTGTCGCCCGGCCGACGAATAACGGTTTGGGTGGTGCTACTCCTCGCGCAGACGGTCGACGACGTGCTGGGGGATGTCGGCGTCCTCGCTCTCTCTCCCTTCGCGCGGCGTCTCGGCACTCGCCGGCGCCGGCCGCTCGCCGCCGAAGTCGGGGTCGAACAGGCCGAGTGCGGTCTGGATCGTCGTCCAGTCGTCCTCCGCGGCGGCGTCGCGCAGACTCTTGGTCGGGGCCGCGAGCAACTGTCCGACGAGCGAGTCGGCCAGGGAGGCGATCGTCTCGCGCTGTTCGTCCGTCAACTCGCCCTGGGACTCCAGCCGCGACAGCGCGGTGTTGAGTTCGCGCTCCTTGACCATCTCGGCGCCCTCGTACATCGCACTGATGGCTTCGTCGGCCTGGCGTCGCTTGAACGAGTCGATCAGTCGTTCGAACTCCTCGTCGATCATGCGCTCGACCGTCTCGGCGGCCTCCCGGCGTCGCTCCCGGGTCTCGTCGGTGATCGCTTCCAGTGAATCGATGTCGAAGGCGTCGACACCGTCGAGGTCGGCCACGGACGGATCCACGTCCCGGGGCTGAGCGAGGTCGATGACGAGCGTCTCTCCGGCGTCGGCCAGCGTCGAGCGGTCGAGGACGTACGACGGACTACCGGTCGCCGTCACGAGGACGTCAGCCCGCTCGACCGCCGTCGGTGTCCGGTCGAGGCCGATCCCGTCGGCCGGCGTCTCCACCTCGTCGGCGAGGTGTTCGGCGTGGGAAACGGTTCGGTTGGCGATCACGAGTTCCGAGACGGCCGTGTCGTCGAACGCCTGTGCCGCGAGCCGCCCCATTTCGCCGGCTCCGACGACGAGGGCGGTTGCCTCCTCCAGGTCGCGCTCGCGGTCGGCGAGTTCGACCGCCGCGCTCCCCAGGGAGACGACGCCCTCGTTGATCGTCGTCTCGGTCCGCGCCCGCTCGCCGACGTGCAGGGCCTTCGTGATCGCCGGTTCGAGCACCGAGCCGATACCGCCGGCGCCGCGCGCCGTCTGGAACGCCGTGCGGAGTTGGCCGATGATCTGGTCCTCGCCGAGGACGAGCGACTCCAGCCCTGCGGCGACCCGCATCAGGTGCCGGAGGCTCGCCTCGTGGTCCAGTTCGCGGACCGCGCCGTCGCGGACCTGGGGTGCGAAATCCGCGATTGCCGCCCGTCCGGCCGCCGCGTCCTCGGTCACGACGTACGCCTCGGCGCGGTTGCACGTCTGGAGCGCGAACGCCTCGTCGACGCCGTCGCTCGCCAGGAGGTCGCGGACGACGGTCGATTCGTCGTCCGCGGCGGCGGACTCGATTTCGTCGACGGTCGCGCGCTGGTGTGACACCGTCACCCCGCTGATCACGCCCGTCGTCACGGGGACTCACCTCGACACGTGCGGATCATACGCTCCGAATCACGCCCCCGTTCGCGTCCCCTTCACCTAAACTCTTCCAATGACGCCGTCGCTCCCACGCCGGCGGTCGCTCCCGGTTCGGGGTTCGACACGACCCGACCGACCCCGTCACCGGCGACTGGCCGCCCCCCTGGATCCGTTGCATACGCCACCTTCTGAGGTACGCCGGCTTAAAAGTCTCGTCGTCTCCCGATCGATGAAAACTCACTGACAGCGCACGCCCGGCGACGGCCGTGCGGAAGGCTCATCGGCGTCCGCTCCCTACCCCAGCGTCGATGACGGCCTCTCGACGAACTTTCCTCGCGAGTACCGGTGTCGCCCTCGGCGGCGTCGCCGGCTGCCTCGGCGGTGGTCGAAGCGGTAGCGACTCGAACCTCGATGGCTACGAGACGACGACGACCGACGGCCAGTCGGTGCCCTTGGCGCCCCTGGCGGATGTCCACGAGTGGTACGAATCGGATCGGGCTCGCTTCGCCGACGCCCGCTCGCGGGCCGCCTACCGGAAGTCCCACATCGAGGGTGCGGTCTGGAGTCCCGCCCGCCACGGCCAGGAGAGCGACGACCCGGTGGCCGACTGGGACGCCGACACCCTCATCGTCACGTACTGTGGCTGCCCGCATCACCTCTCCTCGATGCGCGCGGCGGCGCTCATCCAGGCGGGCTACGAGCGGGTGGCCGCCCTCGACGAGGGGTTCTGGGCGTGGAAAGACGAGAACTACCCCGTCGCCGGCGGGGCGCCCGACCGCGACCCCCCGCTTCGCGTCGTCGAGGGACGGACCGACCCCGACTTCGCCGGCGAGTGGGCCTGGATCCGCCACGACCCCTCGGGACAACGTGAGGTCGCCCCAATCGCCGACGACGGCTCCTACGCGCTCGACGTTCGGTTCGCCGACGTGACTCCGACCGACAGCGTCCGCGTCACCACTCCGGCCTACGAACTCTCCGCGCCTCTCGGCTCGCTCGCCGAGAGCGTCGTCGGCGTCGACGGTCGACTCGCCTGATCAGCTCTCGACGGTCACGTCCCCACTCTCGTCCGTGACGACGCTCGTCACCTCGTACCCCCGGTCGCGGATGTCGGCCACCAGCGCGTCCTGATCCATCTCGGCCTCGTAGTAGAACACGATGTCGAAGGTGCCGTTCCGGAGGAGCTGCTGGCACTCCCAGACGAACGCGTCGTCGTCGACGGTGAGCCCCTGGAACTGGTTCGAGGAGAAGTTCGGGTCGTCGTTGCCGGCGTAGATGTACGTCTCGCCCTTGCCCGCGTGAGCGGCGATGACCTCGTTGAAATCGACCGTGAGTTCGTGCATCTCCAGGTCCTCCTGGCCCGTGAGCTCCGTGTGGACGATGGCGCCCGCGAGGTCGATGTCGCCGGGTTCGAGCAGCGCCTTCGTCCGCCGGTAGAGGTCGTCGTCGACTACGTCGCTCATGGCCCGAGATGGACGGGCCACGGTGTTACCCGTGACGGTTCGTCGCCGTCAGCCCAACCGCTCGTCGAGGATGAGTCGCGTCTTCGTGTTCTGTACCTCGTCTAGCTCCCGTGCCTGCGTGATGAGTTCGTTGACCGCACGCGTGTCGGCGGCGTCGACGACCATGACGATGTCCTCCTCACCGGAGACCTGCCAGACGAAGTCCACCTCGTCCCACTCGGCCATCCGGTTGGAGACGTCCGTGGTGTCGACATCGACGGCGACCGACACCTCGATCATCGCCTTTACGTTGCCCGTCCGCGTCGCCACGGTGAACCGCTCGATGATCCCCTCGTCGACGAGTTGCTCGACGCGGTTGCGGACCGTCCCCTCGGAGGTACCGACGCGGTCGGCGATCTCCGTGTAGGGGGTCCGGGAATCCCGCCGCAGAATGTTCAGAATCCGGCGGTCCAGTTCGTCCATGCTCGACGTTGTGTCGGGGTCCCCTTACAGATTACGAATTTCGTAATTTAGCTTCGAAAGCAAGGCTTATTGCGGGGACGACCCTGTGTTTCTCGTAATGTCGGACGCCTACCTTGCCTTAGAGGACGGTCGCGTGGTCGAAGCGCGCGGTCGCGTCCCGGGTCGGACGCGTGGCGAACTGGTCTTTACGACCGCGTACACCGGATACGAGGAGAGTCTGACCGACCCCTCCTACGAGGAGCAGGTCCTCACGTTCTCGTACCCGCTTATCGGCAACTATGGCGTCCGTGACGAGCGATTCGAATCCGACCGGGTCCACCCGCGTGCGGCCATCGCCCGCGAGTTCACCGAGGATATCGCCGCGTGGCTCGACGAGGAGGGCGTGCCCGCCATCGACCACCTCGATACCCGCGAACTCGTCACCTCGATCCGCGAGGAGGGGGCGATGAAGTGCGGGCTCGCGGTCGGTCCCGACGCGACGCCGGCGGACGCGAAGGCGGAACTCGCCGACTGTAAGGGCATGAGCGAGCATACGGATATCGGCGCGCAGGTCAGCGTCGACGAACCGGTCGTCTACGAGGGCGGCGACGCCGCGACCATCGCCCTGATCGACTGTGGCGCCAAGGGCTCGATCACCGAGTCCCTGCTCGAACGCGACGTGACGGTCCACGTCCTGCCCTACGACGCGACGCCCGCGGACGTCGAAGCCGTCGATCCGGACGTCCTCTTCATCTCGAACGGCCCGGGTGACCCCGAGAACTTCGAGGCCGCCGAGGCGCTCGTCGACGAGTTCGTCGGCGACCTACCCGTCGCGGGCATCTGTCTCGGCCAGCAGGTCGTCGCCAACGCGCTCGGCGGCAGCACCGAGAAGATGTCCTTCGGTCACCGCGGCGTCAACCAGCCCGTCCGCGACCTGGAGTCCGGCCGGGTCGTCATGACGACACAGAACCACGGCTACACCGTCGGGGAACCGGGAGAGAGCCTCGACGTGACGCAGGTGAACGTCAACGACGGCACCGCGGAGGGCCTCGAAAACGAGGAACTCGGTGTCCTCACACGGCAGTATCACCCCGAGGCCAATCCCGGCCCGCACGACTCGCTCGACTTCTTCGACGACGTGCTCGACCTCGTATCGACGGACGCCCCCGTCGTCTCCTCGGACTGAGACGGATCACTGTAACTGTTTTCCGGTGGTTCACCACGTCGACCAGCAGCGCCTTCGCCCACAGGACGAACGCCGCGCCGGGGACACCCGACGGTCGTGCGTCCCGTTGTGCCCGGGAGACACCCATAGTCGAGGGAGGCAGACCGGGTAAAGGGTGCCGTCGTTTCGGGGGTGTCGACCTTCGGCAGGTTTTTGACCCGACTCGCGCAACCCCGTTGCATGGTTACGGTCAGGGCTCCCGCGACGAGTGCGAACCTCGGCAGCGGGTTCGACGTGTTCGGTGCGGCCCTCGACCGGCCGGCGGACATCGTCCGCGTCGAGAAGGCCGACCGGACGACCATCGAGGTGACGGGCTACGGGAGCGAGTATATCCCCGAAGAGCCCGACGCCAACACCGTCGGTGCGGTCGCCGAGGCGCTCGACGCGCCGGCGCACATCCGCATCGACAAGGGCGTTCGCCCCTCCTCGGGACTCGGCTCTTCGGGTGCCAGCGCCGCCGCTGCGGCGGTCGCGCTCAACGAACTGTACGATCGCGGTCTCTCGCGGACGGAACTCGTCCCCATCGCGGGGCAGGGCGAGGCCACCGTCTCCGGCGAGGTCCACCTCGACAACGTGGCGCCCGCCCTCCTCGGCGGGTTCACCGTCGCCACGGGGGAGAACGTGACGACCGTCGACGCCGACATTCCACTGGTCGCCTGCCTCCCGGAGATCGCTATCTCGACGCGCGACGCCCGGGACGTCGTGCCGGCGGAGGCGACGATGGAACAACTCGTCTACACGATTGGCCGGGCCGCCACGCTGACGATCGGTATGTGTCGTGACGATCCCCGACTCGTCGGCCAGGGGATGCACGACCGACTCGTCACGCCCGCCCGTGCCGACCTCATTTCGGGCTACGACGAGGTTCGCGAGGCCGCCCTCGACGCCGGCGCCACGGGCGTAACCGTCAGCGGTGCCGGCCCGGGCGTCCTCGCGGCGTGTTTCCCCGAGGATCGCCGATCCATCGCGGCCGCGATGGTCGAGGGGTTCGGCGAGGTCGGCGTCGACGCGCGGGCCTACCAGACGGAGATCGGACGCGGCGCGACGCTCCACCCCGAGTGACCGGCGCCCGCGCCGACCGATTCTCACGCGGTGGGTGTTTCCCAGGTACCTATACGTCTCCAGGGGAAAACACCGACAGCACATGTCCGGCGAGCAGGATCGGTCCGCCGATCACGACTACGATGTCTCTCCCTCCGTGACGACTGGACCGTTGGACCCCGCGTGGTTCGAACGCGCCGTCGAAGCGGCCGGACACGCCATCTTCATCACCGACTTCGGCGGGCGGATCGTCTACGTGAATCCGGCGTTCGAGACGGTGACCGGCTACACCGCCGACGCGGCCGTCGGCGAGACGCCGGATCTCCTCAACTCCGGCCACCACGACGCCGACTACTTTCGCCGGCTCTGGGAGACCATCGTCGCCGGCGAGGTCTGGCAGGAAGAGATCGTGAACCGGCGAGCGGACGGCGAGAGATACATTGCCAACCAGACCATCGCACCCATCGGCGACGACGAGGACGGGACGATCACGCATTTCGTCGCCATCCAGACGGACATCACCGAGCGCAAGCGCCACGAGATGGCCCTCGAGCGCAGCCAAGATCTGTCGGCGCGGACCGAAGAGACGGCCGATGTCGGCGGGTGGGAACTCGACCTCGACGCGGGGACGCTCCGGTGGACCGCGGGCACCTGCCGGATCCACGGCGTCGGCCCCGGATACGAGCCGTCGATCGACGAGGCCCTGGCGTTCTATCACCCTTCCGATCGCGACAAAATCCAGCGGTTCGTCGAACGGGCCCTCGAATGGGGCCTTCCGTACGACGTGGAGGCCCGACTCGTCACGGCCGACGGTACTACCCGTATCGTGCGAACGACGGGCCAACCGATCGGGGGAGAGGGTGCGACCCTCCTCCGAGGAACGATTCAGGACATCACCGACCGGAAAGCGCGCGGCCAGCAGTTGATGGTACTCAATCGCGTGCTCCGTCACAACCTGCGTAACGGGCTCAACGTGGTGATCGGCAACGCCGAACGGGTGCTGTCGACGCTCGAGGGGGTGGCGGACGGCTCGGTGTCCGCCGGGGCGGTCGAGGGGGCACGCGCGGATCTCCGGTCCACCGTCTCTTCGGCCGAGGACCTCCTCGACGTCTCGGAGCGAGCGCGCCAGTTCGACAGCCTCTACCAGCAGATCCGTGACGTTCAGCCCGTCGAGATCCGGCCGCTACTGGAGGCGGTCGCCGCGGACTACCGCGACGCGTTCCCGGCGGCCAGCGTCAGCGTCGAGGGACCGAACTCGGTCGTCCTCGTCAATCGATACGCGCTCCGGGTCGCGCTGGAGGAACTCGTCGACAACGCTATCGAACATTCGACGGCCGACCCGGACGTGACACTCCGCGTCTCGGAGGGGTCGGACGGCACGATCAGTCTCGGCGTCGCCGACAGGGGTGACGGCATCCCCGAGATGGAGCGAGAGGTGATCGTCGAAGGGGAGGAACGGCCGCTCAAACACGGGAGCGGACTCGGCCTGTGGATCGTGAAGTGGCTCATCACCCCCATCGGCGGAACGCTCGATATCGAGGATAACGATCCGAACGGTACAGTGGTCTCTATCGTCTTCCCGGCCTCACGGTGGACGCCGACCGTGTCCAACGAGACGACGGATGGGACGTCCGACGCGACGACGTAGCCGATTTCGGGCCGTGCCCGCGGTTAGACGCCGCGCCCCTGCAGTTTCTCCTCTTCGGGCATATCGCTGTTCGACTGGCCTTTCATCCCCTTGCCGACGTTCGTCGCAATCTCGGCCAGGCGGTCGGGATCGTCCCAGTTGTTGACCGCCTCGACGATGGCGGTGCCCATCGACTCGGGGTTTTCGGCGCCGAAGATGCCCGACCCGACGAAGATACCGTCACAGCCATGATGCATCATGAGCGCCGCGTCGGCGGGCGTCGCGATACCGCCGGCGGCGAAGTTGACGACGGGCAGGCGACCCATCTCGGCCGTCTCGTGGACCAGATCGCGGGGGGCGCCGTGTTCGCGCGCCCACCGCTCGCGCTCCTCGTAGGCCATCCCGTCGAGTTCCCGGATGGCGCCCTTGATCGCGCGCTGGTGGGTGACCGCCTGGTTCACGTCCCCCGTCCCAGCCTCGCCTTTCGTACGGATCATCGCCGCCCCCTCGTCGATTCGGCGGAGCGCCTCGCCCAGGTTGCGGGCGCCACAGACGAAGGGCGCGGTGAACTCTCGCTTGTCGATGTGGTAGTCGTCGTCGGCGGGGGTGAGCACCTCGCTCTCGTCGATCATGTCGGCCCCTTTGGCCTGCAGTATCTCCGCCTCCTTGGTGTGGCCGATCCGGGCCTTGCCCATCACGGGGATGGACACCTCCTCCAGAATCTCGGTGAGCGCCGCGGGATCCGCCATCCTGGCGACGCCGCCACGCTTGCGGATGTCCGCGGGGACGGCTTCCAGACTCATCACCGCGACGGCGCCGCAGTTCTCCGCGATACGGGCCTGTTCCGCGTTGACGACGTCCATGATGACGCCGCCCTTCTGCATCCGCGCGAACCCACGTTTCACAAGTTCCGTTCCGCGTCGCAGTTCTTCGAGGTCGGTCATATTCCTCGTTACGCGGGGATCCACTTAACGACGGTCATCGGGCCGACGCCGCCACCGTCAGCGATTTATCGCCCCGTACCGACCGGGGAACTATGAGTTCCGGATCGGCGTGGACACGCCTCCGTGCTGCCGTCGTCGAGGGCGACGGCCTCCCCGACGCCGATCCCCTCCCCCGGTGGCTCGCTCCCCTCCCCCAGGCCGCCGAGAATCTCGGCCTCTCGCTCGCGTGGGCGGTCGTCGCGACCAACCTCGTCGGTACCGCCTTCGGCTTCTGGTACTACCGCTTCCAGTTCGCGGCCGAACCCCCCGTCGCGTGGCCACTCGTCCCGGACAGTCCCGTCGCCACGTTCTTCATCGCTCTCTCGCTCGCCCTCTGGAAACTCGGCCGGTCGAACGAGGTGGTGAACGCCCTGGCCTTCTTCGGTTGCTGGAAGCTCGGCCTCTGGACGCCGTTCGTCCTCGTCGCCTTCGCTGACGGCTTCCTCGCGACCACCGCCCTCCCGATGTACGCCTTCCTCCTCGGGAGTCACCTCATGATGGTCGCCGAGGCGTTCGTGATCCACCGATACAGCGACTTCCCCGTCGGCGCCGTGGCCGTCGCCGTCGCGTGGTACGGCCTGAACGATCTGGTGGATTACTTCATCCCACTGGTGGGGACGCCCCACCACACGCTGATCCCCGGACAGCGGATCGTCGACGGCGCCATCACGCACGTCTCGCCGATCCACGAGATCGCGGCCGCCGGCGCCGTCGTTCTGACGCTCACGGCGACGTTCCTCACGCTCGCGACGCGGGTGCGGAAGCTCGAATCGCGGTAGGCCGCCGATGTCGGCGCTGCGAAGACCGGCCGCGACGACTCGCCGACGCGGAACCGGCCACCGGTCCCGTGACGTACCGTTATCCCGTGTCGGCACATACCGGATGTATGGCCCTCTACGATCGCCTCGCCGACCTCCCCATCCGGGTCGACGGCGAGACTCGAACCTGCCAGGAGCGTGACACCTCCAGTGGCTTCGTCCGTGCGACCACCACCTTCGAACTCCACGGCGACGGCCACGTCGGCCGCGGCGAGGACGTGACCTACGACGTCGAGGATCACGACGCCCTCGCGGACGTCGGCGCCCTCGTCCCGACCGGCGAGTTCACGTTCGACGAGTTCTCGACCGCGCTCGACGACGTGGACTGTTTCCCCACCAAGGACCCCGAACAACCCTCGGCCCGTCACTACCGCCGCTGGGCGCTGGAGAGCGCGGGCCTGGATCTGGCCCTGCGGCAGGCCGATACGGACCTCGCCGCCGCACTCGGCCGCGACCGCTCGCCGGTCCGCTTCGTCGTCAGCACCCGCCTCGGCGACCCGCCGACGACCGACCGCGTCGAGACTATCCTCGACCGGCATCCCGATCTGGGGCTGAAACTCGACCCCACGAGCGACTGGGACGCCGACCTCGTCGACGCCCTCGTGGCCACCGACGCCGTCCGCCTCCTCGACCTCAAGGGACACTACGCCGGGACGACGGTCGACCAACCGCCCGATCCCGAACTCTACGAACTGGTGATCGAGGGATTTCCAGACGCCGTGATCGAGGATCCGGCGCTCACCGACGGGACGCGGGCCGTCGTCGAATCCGCGCGGGACCGCCTCTCGTGGGACGCGCCGATCACCGGCGTCGCGAGCGTGCGTGACCTGCCCTTCGAACCCCGGTGGCTCAACATCAAGCCCTCGCGGTTCGGCACCGTCGAGTCGCTGCTCGACACGGTCGAGTACGCCCGCGAACGCGACGTACGGCTGTACGGCGGCGGCCAGTTCGAACTCGACGTGGGCCGCGATCACATCCAGACGCTCGCGGCGACGCTCTACCCGGACGGGCCGAACGACGTGGCCCCCGGCAGTTACAACCTGCCCGACCTGCCGGCCGATCCTCCCGGGAGCCCGCTGGTGCCGGGCGACGACCCGAGCGGCCTCGAGTTCTAACCCTCGTCCCGGTCGGCGTGGGCGCGCACCCAGAGTTCGCCGATCCGCGAGAGGCGCGTCCGGTAGGACTTCCCGTGTTCCTCCTGTTCGATGTACCCCTTCCCGCCGGGGCCGAGACGGTCGACGTTGTAGATGACCTTCGACCGGAAGCTATCGGTGTACTCCTCGCCGAGTTCGGCCGCGAGCGCCTCCGCGAGTTCGGAGACGGATTCGAACTCGCCGTGGTCGCCGAGTTCGAAGAGGATCACTTCCTCGAAGGGCTTGACGTTCGAGAAGGAAGCCACCGGCAGTTCGACGATGTGGTTGTCGCCGATCCGCTTGGCCCCGATGGTGGTGCCACGCTCGTCGAACTCGTTGAGCAGTTCGGTCGTCCCGTCGAGGCGCTCCCGAATCCGCTCGCCGTCGGGTGATCCCTCCTCGATGAGTTGCTGCAGGAGATCACGGTTCGCGCGCAGTTCCTCCGCCAATTCCGTCTCCAGGTACTTCTCGGGGGCGGTGTAGTAGGTGTGGATGCGGTCCCGGTCGGCCTGGCGTTCGAGCGTAATAGAGTGGGCGGCGGTGGCGAAGGCGAAACTCACCGGCCGGGGCATCGAACTCACGTTGACCCACACCTCGCCGTCCGGCGCGCCCTCGTCGAGTTGCTCGTTGATGAGGTCGAAGGCGTGTTCGAAGGCGGCGTCGTAGTCGTAGACGTCCTCGATGACGACGCGACTGGTTTCGGCGCCGAGCAGGTTCCGGAAATCCTGCTCCAGTTTGGCCGAGATGTTCCGCGAGTACTCAACGTTGGCCTCGCTCCCGACCGCCCCCTCGAGTAAGATGACCCGATCCACGTCGAACTGGTCGCGGATGAGCGGCGCGATCAGTCGGTCGTAGTCGAAGCCGACCGGGACGATGTGGGTCTGCATACGTGGGACGAAGAGGGCGGTGATTAAATAAAACCAGTCTCGCGGCCGGTCACCGGTCGACCGCCGGCGCAGTTCGCTCTTCGGGGTCCGTGGGCTGCGTGGATCATGATTAATAACGGAGCGTCACCATTCCTCTCGCGTGTTAATGAGACGCCGAATCGATCGGGCTCTGAGTGGCGTTTATCGATTCGCTTATCCGGCTTTGGATTCGCTGGGGCTGACGACCACGATCGAGGCGACGTACGAGCGCGCTCGCATTGCCTCCGGGTTCTACGACGAAGTCGACGTCGTGGTGTGTGACTCCACGTTCACCTTCCTCACCGCACCGGGGGCGGCGGCAGATGTCGAGCGATTCCTCACCGAGGACGAGAGTGCGGTTCTTGAGGATATGTGGGAGCACCTCGACGACGACGATGTCGTCTTCGATATTGGTGGGGGAATCGGATACTACACGGTGATCGCCGCCTCGAAGGCATCGGATGGGGAGGTACACGCGTTTGAACCGAACGTACGGAACACGGTGCGAATTGAGAAACATGCGTCGATGTCTGGTACGGCGGACCGGGTTTCGACACACAGGGTGGCGCTGACGGACAAGGCCGATTCGGAGTCGTCGTGGATCGCCAATCATCGGATATCAGGGATTCAGCACACGTCCGGCGATCGACTCGTCGCCTTCAAATCGTTGCCGACGCCGAACGTCGTGAAGATGGACATCCAGGGCGCGGAACTCGACGCGATCAGGGGCCTCACGGAGACGCTCTCCCGTCCCGAATGTCGGCTGGTGTACGTCGAAGTCCACGCGGACGAGGATATCGACTACTCGCTGTCGGAACCGGAACAGGCATCGCTCGAAGACACGCTCCGAAACTGTGGGTTCACCGTCGAGCGGTTCGACGAGAAAGACCACGAGTATTTTGTTCGGGCCATGAAGGAGTGACTACGGTGGCGGGAAGGCGTTCAAAACAGCTCCTGATCTCCACCGAACTCAGGTATCCGTCCTGCGTCGGCCCCTCTCGTCGGCAGATATCGAGGGACTGCACGTTCTATGACTGCTGGAATGGCTGGCGGTGGTCCCCGGGCTGAGTTCATTGCCGTCTCGCCGAACCGGCCGCTCACACATATAGCGACGGCACCGTCACCTCGTCGCCCACAGAGATGGCCCGCCCTCAACTCATCTCGGGCACCTGCGAGATCAGCATTACCGTGTAGTTGTGGGGGAACGCCTCGGGGTCGGCCCACTCCGGAAACGTCGCCTCACGGCGCTCGACGAACCGCTCTTGGAACCGGTCAAGCGGTTCGCCCGTCTTCGGGTCGCGGCTCGGGACGACACACCGCGCAGGGTTCGTACCCCTCGAAGCTGACGTCGTCGCCGTCGACGATGAACCCTGGCGCGTCGCTCCCCACGAACCGATCCTCCCGGAACGCGGGGACGCCGCCGACCTCGACGGGCATGTCGTCGAACCATGACGCCACCGCCTCCAGCGTCGCCGTGCTGATCACCGACGGACCCGCGTCGGGCCGGTCGACGAACGCCGGCGGTTCGTGCCGGCGGAACTCCACGTCGTCGCCGATGAACTCGCCGAACCACTCTTTCGCGACCGCCCGGCCGTCATCGGCCGAAGGGTCGAACTATCGGCGGTCGTCGTCGGCCTTCAGGTCGACCCTCAGCGTCCTCGTCTCGGCGTCGAACGTCGTCCGAAGATCGTGGAATCGGCCGGTCTGCTTGCCGTTGTAGGCCAGCGTCTGCATCTGATTGCCCGTCTCGATCCGGCCGGCCACGGGCTCACACATGCCGAACTCGCGGTCGCAGACCAACGTTCCCGACTCGGCGATCCGCACCGATTCGACCGCCATCCCGTCGAGTTCCTTCACCGGGTACCGCCCGAGCCCTGCGACGTGCGCCATGGGGCCCCGACACGCCCGTCGACCGCATAACCGTTGGTGCGAACGCACGACTGTGTCGGTGCCCGGCGACTGCCGGGGCGCTCCGGGGGCGTGGTCGCTCGCGTCCGACCGGCGAGTACGACAGGTATTTCCCGCCTGCCCAAAAAGTATATAGGCGTACATGGGACGGTCCATGTCGCCATCATCATCACCATCACCCCTACGAGGGGATCATCAATGGACGACACAGCCAAATACCTCATTCACGCATCGATCGCGGCCGACGGCGTCGTCGAGCGAAGCGACGTCGTCGGTGCCGTCTTCGGGCAGACCGAGGGCCTGCTCGGCGACGAACTCGATCTCCGGGATCTCCAGCAGTCCTCCAAAGTCGGCCGTATCGACGTTCAGATCGACAGCGAAAACGGACAGTCCTTCGGTCGCATCACCATCGCCAGCAGCCTCGACAAGGTCGAGACGGCCATCCTCGCCGCGTCGCTCGAAACCATCGACCGCGTCGGCCCGTGTCAGGCCTCCGTCGAGGTGACGAACATCGAGGACGTCCGCGAAGCCAAGCGCCGGAAGGTCGTCGACCGCGCGAAGGAACTGCTCGCCGGATCGTTCGACGAGAGCGTCATGGACTCCTCGAAGATCTTAGAGGAGGTCCGCGAGAGCGTCCGGATCGACGACATCACCGACTACCGGTCGCTCCCGGCCGGGCCACGCGTGGCCGACGCCGACGCTGTCATCGTCGTCGAGGGCCGCGCGGACGTGCTCACCCTCCTCCAGTACGGCGTCAAGAACGCCGTCGCCGTGGAGGGCACCAACGTCCCAGACGCGGTGGCGGACCTGACCGCCGAGCGGACCGTCACGGCCTTCCTGGATGGCGACCGCGGCGGCGAACTCATCCTGCGGGAACTCGCGCAGGTGGGCGACGTGGACTACGTCGTCTTCGCCCCGGAGGGCCGATCCGTCGAGGACCTCGCCCGCCAGGAGGTCATGTCGGCGCTCCGTGACAAGACGCCGTACGGCGACCTCTTCGACGGCGACGATCCGCCGGCGCCCGCCGCCCTGGCCGAGACCGACGATCCCGCCGAGAAAGCGCCCACCGCCGCCGTCTCCGTCGCCACCACCTCGGCGGTCGACGAGTCGGGTCACACCGACGCCGAGACGGGGGACGCGGACGCCGACCGCGCCGAGACGGGGGACGCGGACGCCGACCGCGCCGAGACGGGGGACGCGGACGCCGACGCCGGTGCCGCGGAGAGCAACGGTGTGGCACGCGACGAGTCGTCGACGCTCCGGGGCCACGTCCGAGCGGTGATCGACGCGGAGACCGGGACGGCCCGCCTCCTCGACGGGGACTTCGAGGTCGTCGAGTCGGTGCCCGTGACCGACGCCTTCGACGCGGTATCGGAAGCGGGGACGGCGCCGTACGCGGTGGTCCTCGACGGGGAACTCACCCAGCGACTGCTCGACGTGGCGGCCCAGCGTGGCGTCGAACAGATCGTCGCCCGATCGGCGGCCGAGATGGTCAAGACACCCGTCGACGTTCGCGTCCGGACGATCGACCAGTTGGCGACCGCCGACTGACGGCAGGACCGCGCTCACCCGTCGTCGGTCGACCGCCGATACCGGATCGCCGCCCCATCGGCGAAAAAGTCGGGCAGCCGACGCGTTTTCTCGAACCCACAGCGGCGGTACAGCGATCGCGCTGGCTCGTTGTCCGGGGCGACGGTGACCGTGAGGCGGTCGGCCTCGGCCGCACACGCCGACAGCAACGCCGTCGCAACCCCCTCGCGTCGGTGCTCGGGATCGACGACCAGTTCCGCCACGTAGGTCGTCCCGTCGCCGTGGACGGCGAGCAGGTAGCCCACCGGGGATTCGGCGTCTCCGTCGGCCGTCGCGACGAGGGCCGCCGCCGGCGTGAGGATCTCCCCGTCCTCCTCGCCGCCCGCTCCGTTGTCGTCCCCGTCTCCGCCGACGGCGGCGGCGAGGAGCTCCGGACTCGGCTCCCGGAGGTGCGACTGGAGGCGGGCGAGCGCGGCGCGGTCGCCGGGTCGTGCGCGGCGAATCACAGCAACAGGGCGGCGAACCCGGCGCTCACGACGGCGCCGGCGAGGGTGCCGAGGAAGTTGACGGTCTGGTTGCCGACCCGTCCACCCTCCAGCGTCGCTCCGAGGAGGCTGTCGACGGTCATGCCGGCGACCCCGCCGCAGACGACGGCGAGGGCAGCGAGTCGTGGCGAGGCGAACGCGAAGAAGCCGACGGCGACGGCCGAGACGGCGACGGCGCCGACGGCGCCGACGACGTAGCCTTGCCAGGTGACTCCGCCGTCGGTGCCAGGATCGACCCGCCGGAGCGTCGTGATGAGCCGCGGATCGTCGAACAGGACACCGATCTCGCTGGAGAGCGTATCGCTCATGGCTGCGGCGAGTGACCCGGTGAACGCGAACCGGAACAGGTCGGCGTCCATGGGCATCTGACCGCTGGCGGCGAAGCCGATGACGGCGACGAGCGCCACGGCGGCGTTGCCGAGGACGTTCCCGCTTCCCCGTGCGCCCTCGTTGTCCTCGGCGACGCCTCGCTCCCGCTTCTCCTCGTAGCGGTACTTCGCGGAGAGTCCACCGATGCCGAAGAAAGCGATCAGGACGGCGAACCAGCCGACGCCGCCGAAGACGATGGTGAGCAAGGCGAGCAATACGCCGGTCACCATCCCGGGGACCGACGCAGTGCCAGTTCGGTAGGAGAGATAGCCCAGCGCGACGGTGACCCCGAGGGCGGCACCCACTTCGGCGAGTCCCGCGGCGACGCCGATGGCGTCGAACAACCACAGGAGGAGTCCGGTCGAGAGCATCACCAGCGGATCGTCGCGTTCGTAGAGCATCGAGCGCAGGAGTGCGGCGACGAGGGCCCCGGCCGCGGCGAGGAAGATGGCGGCGGGGAGCGATGGGGTCGTCCCGAGGTTCCACCCGACGAGTAGTTGGCCGGCGAGGGCAGCGAGGAAGGCAACCAGGCCGAAGCCGGCCGTCGAGGCTGCCGGGTCGTTGTCCACCCGTTCGACCGCGCGTGCGCCGACCTTGCCGTACGCGACGACGAAGACAGCGGCGACGAAGACCGACGTGGGCATCGACTCACGGGGTGCCGTCGACAGGATGGCGAGGCCGGTCGCTGCGAGTGCGAAGCCAGCGAGGCCGTTGAGTCGGCCGTCCCGTCGGTCCTGGGGCCGAGCGAAGAGGTCGAACACCGGCCCCTCGTCCACGACGAACGCGGCGAGGAGCGCCACGATGGCGAAGGGAGCGGCGGCCGCGCGCCCGAGTTCCGGGGCGGCGAGCGCGAGCGTCCCGACGGCCGCGAACGCCCCTGCCCGCCGAAGGGTGGACGTCACACCCTCCGGTATCCCCGATGGCCACTTAACGCTCCCGACACGCCCCGCTCGCGTCCACCAGTCCGCCGGATCCGTGGCTTTTTGCGCCGTCACCCCCTGTCGCCGTCGTGGGACTGTACGACCGCTATCTCGCCCTCAGACAGCGGGTCCACGACGGCGATCCTCCTGCTCATGTCGCCATCGTGCTCACCGAACGCGACCTGCTGGAACAGGGTGCGTACGACCGCCTCGAACGCGTCCTCCGCTGGGCCTTCGAGTACGGCGCCGACCGCGTCACCGTCTCGGTGAGCGTCCTCGACGAGGCGGTAGTGCCGACGTTGGAGCGCGAACTCCGGTCGGTCGACGCCCCCCGCCCCGTGGCCGTCCGCGCCCCCGACGACACCGAACCCGTCGCGGCGCCCGTCCAGGTGAACGTCGGCCTCGGCGGCAAAGGGGAGTTCGCCGCCGCCGTCCGCTCGCTGGCCGAGGAGGTCGACGCCGATCGCCTCGACCCCGAAGACGTCGACGAGACCGACGTGGAACGCCGCCTGGTCTTCCCCGACGAACCCGACCTGCTGATCAAGACCGGCGCCGAGCGCCTCTCGGATTTCATGATCTGGCAGTCGGTCTACTCGGAACTCTACTTCACCGACGTGAACTGGCGGGACGTGCGCAAGCGCGACTACCTCCGGGCGGTGCTGGACTACCAGAACCGCCAGCGGCGCTTCGGTCGTTAGACCGAAGCACGTCGTGGTAACGACGGCGGTTCGGACGCTGAGCGTCGGCACGCGTCGCTCCGTCGCCGATTCGGACGCCACCCGACGCGTCGTCGTTCAGCCCTCCCCGATCGGCTCGGCGTCGTCGACCTCGATCCGCCCCTGTAGCTCGCGCTTGGACGCGGGGCTGATCGCGATGCCGGCCCCGTCCAGTCGCTCTTTGACCGCTCGGGCGTACCGACCGGACGGCGAACACGTCCAGGTGCTTCGGGTCCGCGATCCAGTAGTGAACACGTAGTACGACAGCGTCGCCGCCGAACTCGTCGACGTAGGCCTTCGGCGTCGGCCCCGCTTCGATGTCGTCGACGGCGTCCGTCGCTGCGGTGAGTAGGTCCAGTGCCTCGCTCACGTCCGCCTCGTACGCGATCCCGACGCGCTCGACGATGCGCCGTCGTTTCCGACCGTACGGGCGGGTGATCGCCTGCCCCGTGAGGGTCGTGTTCGGCACCGTGACGAGTTCGCCGTCCGGCGTGAGCACGCGCGTCACCCGGAGCGTGATCGACTGGACCGTCCCTCCGCCGTCCGCCCACTCGATGTAGTCACCCACGTTGAACTCGGGGTCGGCGACGAGTACGAGTCCGCTGACGATGGAGCCGATGACCGTCTGTCCGGCGACGCCGACGGCGAGCGTCCCGGCGGCGATGACGAGCGCGGAGTCGCCGATCAGGTCGCCGTACCCGGCCGTTCCGGCGGCGACGAAGAAGGCGACCACGACGACCAGCAGGCGGACGTACCGCGAGACCGCCTCCCTGATCGTCGGATTGTTCCGGTTGCGCCGGCGGACGTACCGCGCGACGAGGGGTTCGACGCCGAACCAGCCGACGAGGACGACGGCGACGAAGCCGGCCAGGAACCACGCCCCGCGCCGGAGGATCGGCCAGTAGTCGACGAGTCCCCCGGCCCGACGGCCGGCGGCGGTGTGGTCGTCACCTGCGCGATGACGTGCATACCGCGTATTCACGCTCGGGCGCTACAAAGGTCCCGCCGTCACTCGGCGGTGCGGTCCTTGTGGTCGAGTTCGGCCGACAGTTCCTCGGCGCCGCCCCGTGGCAACTGCTCGCGGAGGCGGCCGACGACCTCCCGCGTCTCGACGAGCGACGACCCCGCGACCGCCCGCACCAGCGCCACGGCCCGATCGGTCCGGGTGTGACGCCACGACGCCTCGCGGGACTCGTAGGTCCGGATCGCCCGCAGGAAGTCCACCTTCGAGAACTCGGGCCAGTAGGGCGCACAGAAGAAGACGGCGGCCTCGTTGCCGTTGGCGTGCCAGGGGAGGAAGTTGCTCGTCCGCTCGGCGCCACCGGTGCGGACGATCAGGTCCACGTCGCGGACAGGGCGGGCGTACAGGCGACGGTCGATCTCATCCACGTCGATGTCCTCGGGATCGAGGCGCCCCGCTTCGACCGCCCTCAGGGTGTCGCGGGCGGCGCCGAGCAGTTCCGCACGGCCGCCGTACGCCACCGCGACGTTCAGCCGGAAGCGATCGTAGGTCTCGGTCCGTCCCTCGGCGTAGTCGACGGCCTCGCACACTCGATCGGGCAGGCGGTCGACCTGACCGAGGGCGCGGATACACACCTCGTTCTCGTGGACGCCCTCGGCGTCGGCGAACTCCCGGAGTTTCGACTCGATGAGGTCGAACAGGTGTTCGCGTTCCTCTCGGGATCGGTCGAAGTTCTCCGTCGAGAAGGCGTAGACGGTGAGTTCCTCGACGCCGAGATCCTGACACCACCGCAACACTTGCTCGGTCGTCCGGGAGCCCTCGCGGTGACCGGCCGTGGCCTCGTCGCCGCGCTCGCGGGCGTATCGTCGGTTTCCGTCCATGATAATCGCGACGTGGTCGGGACCGTCGTCGATGTCACGGCGGAGCAGTCGCTCGTAAGCGCGGTCGAGCCAGCTACGGACCCGCGAGTGCATGTGGATGGCGACGACGTGGATGGGTATGGGTCTTTTGACACGTGTCGCCCCGTCGCCCGCCGACGCCGCGCCGGCCAGGGTGGATCATCGCCGTGACGACAACCCATATTAGCCTCGGGCGTCTGTCCTCTCACGATGAGCGACCCGTCCGACGCCGCGGTCGAAGGGTTCGATCACGTCCCCGAGACCGACCAGCACTTCGAGAACGCGCTGGCGAAGGCCCGGCACGGCCACCGCCTCACCGTCGACGACGGGGTGGAGCTTCTGACGACCGGGACCGACCACGAGGGGATCGACCCCGTCCGGAAGGAGGCGGTACTGGAGGCGGCCGACCGACGGCGCGCCGAGGTGGTCGGGGACGACGTGACCTTCGTCGCCAACCTCAACAACAACGTCACGACGGCCTGCGATACGGGCTGTCAGTTCTGCAACTTCAAGGACCGCGCGTCGGCGTTCGAGGCCGACGCCCCCGACGACCACGGCGGGTTCACCAAGACGCCGGCCGAATCGCGGCGGGCCGTCGCCGAGGCGGTCGATCTCGGGATTTCGGAGGTGTGTTCGGTCAGCGGCCTCCACCCCGCGTTCGCCCTCGATGCCGAGCACCGTGAACTGCTCGCCGCCGCCGAGAACCCGGAGCGGGTGAACTACCGTCCGCCCGAAGCGTACACCACGTCGCCGGGCACCTACGTCGACCAGATCCGCGCCATGTCCGTCGACGGCGTCCACGTCCACTCGATGACGCCCGAGGAGGCCTACCACGCCCGCCGCGGCACCGACTGGACATACGAGGAGGTGTACCGCCGCCTCCGGGCGGCGGGACTCGACAGCGCCCCCGGTACCGCCGCCGAGATACTCGTCGACGAGGTGCGCGACGTGATCTGTCCGGCCAAGATGTCGACAGCCGAGTGGATCGACGCTATGGAAGGAGCGATGGCCGCCGGGCTCCCCGTCACCGCGACGATCATGTACGGTCACGTGGAAAACGAGATGCACCGCGTCAGGCACCTGAAACGGGTGCGCGACCTGCAGGACCGCACCGGCGGGATCACGGAGTTCGTTCCCCTTTCGTTCGTCCACGAGCGGACGCCGCTCTACGAACACGGCCTGGTCGACGGCGGCGCGACCGACGCCGAGGACGAACTCATGATCGCCGTCTCCCGCCTGTTTCTCGACAACGTCGAGAACGTCCAGACCTCGTGGGTGAAGTTCGGCGATGAGAAGTCACTGAAGACGCTCTCCTGTGGTGCCAACGACTTCATGGGGACGCTCCTCTCCGAGGAGATAACCAAACGCGCCGGCGGCGACTACGGCGAGTTCCGTTCGGTTGCGGACTACGTCGACATGGTGACGGCCATCGGCCGCCGCCCGGTCGAGCGCTCGACCGACTACGAACGCCGGCGACCCGTCGACCCGGAGGACGCGCCCCACGGCCCCCGCCTCGGTCCCCACGCCGACGGAACGCCGATGCTCGGTGCGCGATCCCGGTCTCCGGCGGACGACTGATATGATGGCGACCACCCATGCGGCCGTCGGACTCCTCCTCGCGCTCCCGCTGACGGTCGTCGCGCCGGAACTGGCTCCTCCTGCCGCCCTCGCGGGCATGGCCGGCGGCGTCTTCCCGGATCTCGACCTCGTCGCCGGCGTCCACCGCAAGACGCTGCATTTCCCCGATTACTACTGGTTCGGCGCGTTCCCGGCGCTCGTCGGCGCCGCTCTCGTGCCCGGTTCTGGCATCGTCTCCGTCGCCTTCTTTCTCCTCTCGGCGGCCGTCCACTCCGTCAGCGATGCCTTCGGCGCGGGGACCGAGCCCCGGCCGTGGGAGCGTACCTCGGCGCAGGCGGTGTACCTTCACTCCCGGAACCGCTGGCTCTCGCCGCGCTACTGGGTACGATACGACGGCGCACCCGAAGACTACCTGCTCACCGTCTGCCTTCTCTCGCCCGGCCTGTTCGTCTTCGGCCCGACCGTTCGGCGCGTCGCGTTCGCCTTTCTCGTCGTCGGCGGGGCCTACACCCTCGTCCGTAAGCGCCTCCCGGACGTCGAGGAGCGGTTACTGTAGGGCACGATACCGCTGTCCCGCCTCGTCGTCGGCGCGAAGTGCCTCCCGGATCGCCGGACGGAGCCACGCTCCACCCTCGGCCGGCGCCGCCGCGCCGCTCCGATACGCCGCTGGAAGGTATCGGTCGTGGACCGGCAGACGCTCGCGGAGCGGGACCCCTGCCTCGCTCGCGATTGCCGACAGTTCATCGACTGCGGGCCACTCGTAGTCCGGGTTGATGTAGTCGTCGGTGATCGGGGAGACACCGCCGAGGTCGTCGACGCCACAGGGAAGCAACTCGCGGACTGGCGCGAGGTTCGGCGGCACTTGCACCGACACCTCGTTCGGCAGGGCGACCCGTGCCATCGCCACCGTCTCGCGCAGCGTCTCGACGCCCGGGCGCTCGAAGTCCGAACGCTCGTTGGGGACGACCGGCTGGACGATCACCTCCTGTACGTGGTCGTAGCGGGCGTGGAGTTCGCCGATCGCCAGCAGGCTCTCGGCCCGGTCCCTGCGCGACTCCCCGATGCCGACGAGGATGCCGGTGGTGAACGGAACCGACGCCTCACCGGCCGCCCGGATCGTCCCCAGTCGGCGTTCGGGGGTTTTCCGCCGGCTCCCCGCGTGTGCGCTCACGTCCGCTGTCGTCTCCAGCATCACGCCCATGCTGGCGTTGACCGCCGCGAGCCGGTCCAGTTCCTCGTAGCGCAGGTCGCCCGGGTTGCTGTGGGGGAGCAAGCCGACGTCGAGTGCCATCTCGCAGGCGTCGTAGAGGTAGTCGAGGACGGTGTCGTACCCCCAGTCGCCGAGTCGGTCGTGAATCGCCGTGTACCGCTCGTCCGGGGCGTCGCCGAAGGTGAACAGGACCTCGGTACAGCCGGCCTCGGCCCCGAACTGGAGCTCTTCGCGGAGTTCGTCCGGCGACACCAGCGTCGCCTCGCCGGGCACGTCGTAGAACGTACAGTAGGTGCAGGTGTACCGGCACGCGGTCGTCAGCGGCACGAAGAGGTTCCGGGCGAAGGTGAGTTCGGGCGCCGGTCCCACGTCTGCAGGGGTCGCGTCGAGCAGGTCGGCGACGGCGCCGGCGTCGACCAAACTCTCGGGGTCGACCCGCTCGGCGTCGGTCTCGGGTGCCCGTGGCATGCCCCCGGATCGTCGCCCGACGGACAAAAATCCTCCCTCACGTCCGACCCGGTCGGTCGGCCGCTCACGCCGTCCGGTCGATCCCGACCCGTCCCTCGCCCGCGTCGAGTTCGAACCCCGCCTCGCGGAGCCAGGCCGCCGCCTCGCCCTCGCCGTGGAGCAACACCTCGACCAGATCCGCCGGCTCGTCCACGTCGCTCGCGAGGCGCATCGAGTCGACCACGCGTGGTTCGACGCCGACCGCTCGCGCCACAGTCAGGTGATCGCGATAGGAGACGCCGTGGAAGTCGACTTGGAAGTCGGGGTGGGAAACGACGAGACCGTTCGTCCCGCCGCCACGGCCGGGGGCGACGACCACGTCGCCGTCGGCCGCGGCTTCGACCAGCGTCTCGACGGCTGTCGGCGTCACTAGCCCTAGGTCCGCGACGAGGACGCCGACCGGGTCGGTGCCGCCGAGGCGAGCGTTGATCGCGGCCGAGAGTGGGCGGTCGTCGACGCTCGTCGGGACGTTGTCTAGGTTGCCGTCGACGGGGGCCGTCGCGACGACTTCGGGTGCGTGACTCGTCGCCCGGAGCGCGCCGAGCACGTCACGGAGCATCGCCCGCGCGAAGGCAGCCCGCTCGTCGGCGTCGAGCACCGGATCGAGTCGCGTCTTGGGCCGCGACGCCTCGAACGGGACGAGAAAGCGCATTCAGCCGAGTGGGTCGTCGGGGCCCTGCTGGGACCGCCAGTAGAGGACGCTGCCGACCAGAAGGCCGAGAACGAGCAGTCCCGCGACGGCGTAGATGAGCAACTGCTGGGTTTGTTGGGACTGCCGGGCCCCGTTTGCCTGTTCCGTCGCACGGGTGGCGAGGTTAGTCGCCACGTCGAAACTCCCGTCGTTGTACGCGGCGATCGCGTCCTCGTAGTTGGCCTGTGCGTCGGACGGATTCGCGCCGCTCGATCGCGCACTCTCGATGGCGCTGCCCGCCTCCTCGATCGCGCTACGGGCCGAGGCGCTCGATTCGGTGTAGTGGTGGGTCTGCCAGCTGTCGATGGTGCTGCTTGCGCCACCCTGCTGGCTGCGGGTCAGTTCCATCAACAGGAACTCCTGGGCCGGGTCGTAGCTGTAGGCGTCGACCTCCGGGACCGTGCCCGTAATCCGGACCTCGACCTCGGCGGTGCCGGAACTCGCCGCGACTTCGGCCCCGGAGAAGGACTGCCCGGTGGGTTCGACTAGGTTCTCCTGTGAACCGGTCTGATCGTAGTAGACGATCGTCCAAGAGACGTCGGTGAGGTCGGTCGATCCCGAGAGCTGCCACTGCTCGCTCTGGGGGTTCTGGTACAGTTCGTCGAGCGTGATCGTCGCCGATACTTGCGTGCCGACCTGTGCTTCCTCGGGGACGTCCTCGCCAGTGACGGAGACTGCTGCCGCCGGGACGGTCGCGGCGAGCAGAACGACGAGTGTGGCGAGGACGACCCTAGAAGAGCGATTCGAGTTCGTCCTCGTCATCTTCGACTAGGTTCTGGAGGTTGGCTTCGCTCTCTTCGCGGATCTCGCTGATGTTGTCCTGTGCTTCGATGGCGACCTGCTGGAGTTCCTTGATGCGGGGAACGTTGGTGACTCCGGAAAGCAGGATGGCCGAGGCGACGAAGTCGCTGTCGTTGACGGGGTAGTCGCCGCCCCTGACTTCCATGCTGCCGGTCTGCTCTTCGAGCCATTTCCGGCCGCGTTCGATGCCTTTCCGGTTCAGGTAGGCGGAGGGCCCGGCCATCACGAGGAGGGCGCGTTCGGTACCGTCGATCTCACAGGGGAGGGTCAGCCGACCCAAGGCGGCCTTGCGGACGAGGCTCGTGATGCGGTTGGTCGTGTTGGCCGAGTCGAGTTGGTCCTCGACGGACTGCTCGTTGCCGGTGAGTTTCGAGAGCAGGCCGCTGGACTGCTGTTTGCGCTCGACGGTCTCCGAGGCGTAGCCGACGGTCGAGACGCCGCCACCCGAGAGCGTGTTGATGATCTCGGAGCTGTCGACGACGGATTCGGCGACCTCCTGTCCCTCGCGGACCTCGCCCGCGCCGAACAGGATGCCGAACCGGCGGACGATCTCGTCGTTGATTTCGTCGTAGCCGCTCTGGACGGATTCGCCGGTCTTGCGCCAGGCGTCGTTGTCGAAAACGAGCAGGTTGTCGACCTCGTTGACGAGCGTCTGGAACGAGCGGGCGGCGTTGAGCGTGTAGATCCCGCCCTCGTCGCTGCCGGGGAGGATGCCGAGACCGTAAACGGGCTCCGTGTAAATGCGCTTGAGGTGTTTCGCGAGGACCGGCGAGCCGCCGCTCCCGGTGCCGCCCCCGAGGCCGGCGACGACGAGGAAGGCGTCGACCTCGTGGACGGGGATACCGTCGATGGCACCCTGGATCTCGCCGATGTCCTCCTCGGCGATCTCCGCACCGAGTTCGTTGTCCGCGCCCACGCCGTGTCCCTTCACCCGGGACTGGCCGATGAGCACGCGCTGATCCTGCGGGATGTGTTCGAGACCCATCAGGTCAGCCTTGGCAGTGTTGACGGCGACCGCCGCGCGGACGATTTCGCTCCCCGTCCGCTGATCGTACTCGAGGAACTTGTCGACGATCTTGCCGCCGGCCTGCCCGAAACCGATCATGGCCAGTTTCATAGTTTCAGACCCCTCTTCATTGGGAAGAACCCAGGCGCAAAACGAACATAAACCTTGTGGGCGACGGCGATGTTCGGCGGCCGAATCCGACGCTCGATCCACCGATGGCGGCGCGAAACCGACCGTTTCGGCGCCGTCTGACGGACGGCGGACGTCCGTCAGCGATCGCCGAGGTACTCCCCGAGGGTGCGAAGGTCCCCCTCCTCGACGTCGAACGCCTCCACGTCGTTGTGCGCGGCCGTGTTGTCGAACCGGAGCGATCGGTACTGATCGGCACCCATCGGCGCGCCGGGAAGCGATCCGAGCGCCGACAGCCCGATCTTGGCGAGGGCCATCGGCACCGGGATCACGGTCGTCGGCCGCCCCTCGCTCCCGTGGACAGTGCGCGCGACGTCCGCGAGCGAGAGCCGCTGGGGGCCGCCGATCTCGTAGATGCCGCCGTCGTAGGCGTCGTCCTCGACCGCCGCCGCGAGCATGGGCACGAGATCCTCGATCCAGATGGGCTGGAACCGGGTCTTCCCGCCGCCCGGCAGGGGCGTCAGGTACGGCGGCGCGAGCTTTTTCGTGAAGGGGACGAACTCGCCGCCGTCGCCGAAGATCACCGACGGTCGGAAGATGACATAGCGCAGCGACGACGACTTGACGATCTCTTCGGCCGCTCCCTTGGCGCGGATGTACGCCGTCGCGCCGTCGGGATCGGCGCCGAGCGCGCTCATCTGCAGGATCTTCTCGACGCCCGTCTCCTCGGCCGCTCGCACGACGTTTTCGGTCCCGCCCCGGTGGATCCGGTCGTGCATCTCGTCGCCGCCCGAGGGCTTGAACAGCGGTGAGAGCGCGACCAGGTTGACGACCGCGTCCTGTCCCTCCATGGGTTCGACCAGCGAGTCGTAGGCGGTCACGTCCCCCATCGCCTTCTCGACGCCCCCGGGCAGATCGCCCTTGCTCGGTTGTCGCGCGAGCGCCGTCACCGAGTGACCCCGCGATTTTAGTTCCCGGCACAGGTGTCGGCCGACGAATCCGGTCCCGCCGGTTACGAGGACATCCATGACTCACGGTTACCCCGTATCACGGTAAAGGTAACGCAGTCGAACGGCTCGCCGTGGGAGTGCCGTTTCACTCGGCCCGGTCAGAACCGTTGCCGTTTCGCGCCCGCGCTCGTCTCGGACAATCGACAGTGAACGTCCGTTCCACGAGGGACACCTCGACCCCGACCCCTCGTGCTTCGATAACTTCTATTCGAAGCGTGTCGGCGGATTCGTTTCCCAACGGATTCACCCGCAGTCCCGGTCCAGTGCCGGGCTCGTAGCCCCGTCCGGACGACCCAGCCCCGTCGAAAACGATCGTGGTGCTGTCGCCGGGATCGAGGCGGGATCCGTCGACCCGGAGTCCATCCCTCGACCCGCGTGGGACCGTCGCGATGATTTCGATCCGTTCGAGGGTGGTTCGAAACCGGTTCTGGAGAACGGTGTTCTCGTGGGGGTTGCCACAGTGCAGGTTTTCGTCGGAAACCCCCAGGAACGCGTCTTCGTCTTCGGCGACAGCTATCTCGACGGGCCGTTCCGCTACCGTCGTGGTGAATCCGCCGGTTCCCGTCGCTACCAGAACGCTCGTCGCGACGAGGCCGACGACAACGACGTGTCTCGCGGGACCCATCGGTCTTTAGGATTGCACCTCGGGCGGAGCTGGTTCGGTCCCCAGTTTCATCCTACGTGTCATGATCTGGTGGACGATGGCGGAGATCACGACCCACACGACACAGAAGACGCTCCACTGGATGTCGGAGAGCATCGTGAGAGGGAAGACGTCCGCCCAGACGGCGGTCATCAGGGACAACTCGACTACCGACAGGCCGAGATAGTACCGGCTCCAGGGGAAGTCCCCGCTCGGGACGATCTCGGTGTAGATGTCGACCTCGGAGAGGGTATCCGTGGGCGTGATGGTCCCGTCGCGCCGGTCGAACGATACCAGTCCGGCGTCGTCCATCTTCGGCAGATGGCGCTGCTGTAACGCCGTGTACGTGTTCTTCCGCTGGGTCGCCGAGAGTCGATCCGGCTCCGTCCCGTGTTCCCACGCACCCACCCGCTCGGCGAGTGTCCCGAGGTCGACGGTCTCACGGTGGTACTGCAAGTAGTGAATGGCGTACCGTCGGCGACGGTTCGCCAGCACCTCGTACAGCGTGTCCCGGGAGGGGTCCCGTTCGGTCGGAGTGCCCTGTTCCGACGGCGCTATCGTCTCCGAGTGTCTCCCCCCTTGGTGTTGTGTTTTCGACATTTCCCCTCGTCGTGTGTCGTGTCGACCTGTCACATAAAAGTGTATTATTTTTCATAATTTCTTGGGGGGGTCGACCGTCTTCGCGGCCCCCGAGAAGGTGCGTTCGGGGACGTTCGCGGTCTCCGTGAGGACGATCCGGGTGACATCGGTCGCCTTCGCGGTACTGAATACAAACACGGTGTGCTTCCACGGGGAACGCACGCGCTCCCGACGAGTGCGTGACAGAACGGAACGAAACCATGAGACGGAGAAAATTATTGATCGGCGCGGGATCGCTCGTCGCCAGCGGGGCGGCTGTAGTGGGTTCTGGCGCGTTCACCAGCGCGACGGCGCAGCGGAGTGTCACGGTAAACGTCGCGGGTGACGGGTCAGCCTACCTCAGGTTGAGGCCCGGCAACTCGTCCGGGGGCGGTCCGAACGCCGCGTACGCCGAGTACAACAGCGACGATGAACTCGAGGTCAATCTCGACGGTTCGGCGTCGAGTGGCTTCTCCGGAACACAGGGGGACGGCGTGAATCCGGATGCAGTGACCGACATCGACGAGGTGTTTACGATCTATAACCAAGGGACCCAGGACGTCGGGGTCTATCTCACCGAGAGTTCGAGTGCGGTTACGTTCTACGCACAGAACTCGTTCCCCGCAGGAGGAAGCGGCGGGACGGCGAAGGCTCCGAGCGGCACCAACGACGCCGGGACTCCCGGAAACGACTCCCTAGAGGGCCAGAGCAATCACGTCGACATGTCTCCCGGTTCGTACCTCGAGGTGAGCATTCAGGTCGATACGACGGGGACATCCAGCACCGACCTGCTCGACAACATCACCGTACACGCGGATGCGAGTTTGGTGTAACAATGAAACGACGTAACCTTCTCCTCGGCATCGGCGGCCTCTCTGCGGCCGGTGCGGGCATGAGAACCGGAGCGTTCAGCCTCGGGACCGTCGACCGGAGCGCCGACGTCACCGTCGCCAACGAGGACGACGCGTACCTCGCGATGGCACCCTCGTCCGGCCCGAACGGTGCGTACGCGACACAGGGCAGTAACAAAAACGAGCTTGCGCTGGACTTCACGAATAACGGACAGGGAGGCGGAGTCAACAGCGAAGGTGAATTCTACTTCGACAACGTATTGACCGTCGAGAACCGAGCCACTCAAACCGTCTACGTCTGGGCGCGATTCGGCGGCGGTAGCCAGTTCGACAACCAGAACCTCTACCTCTACCCGAACGGGGCACGCGACACGAAACTCAACGATCAGTCCAACAGCGTGCTCACGCTCGCGCCAGGCGAACGCGCAAACATCGGAGCGTATATCGATACGTCCTCCACGTCGACAGGGTCCAGCGAGACGCTCACCATGACGGTTCGGGCCGACGTGGACAACCCGAGCGGCACCAACTCGGTGGGGCCGAGCGGCGGGCAGGCCCTCGTGGTAAGCCAAGACCCCGACCAGAACGAGTACGGGTCGATACAGAACGCCATCGACGACGCCACCGGGACCGATGTGCTCGTCGAGGCCGGTACGTACAACGAGGCCATCGTCATCGACAAGGACGATATCACGCTCCGATCGCTTGCGGGTGCGGGTCAAACCACGATCCGGGCGTCGACGGAGGATGCGAACGTCGACTTCGGCACGGGATCGAACAAGGCTGTTCTCGTCGACGGCGCCACGGACGTCACGATCGACGGATTCACGGTCACCTTCGAGTCCGCGCCTGCCAACAACAGCGAGAAGTACGCCGTCCGGGGCCGACCGGATGGCAGCGGCGGCGGTCCCGACAACCTTGTCGTGGCGAACAACATCATCGAAGACTTCAGTACGTCCGATCAGCCCGGGAACTCGGGTGCTGTCAGGGCGGGCGGCGTCTCCATCGACATGAACCCGACCGGTGGCCTCGGGCCTGCAACGACTAACGGAATCGAGGTCAGAAACAACATCATTCGGGATATCGAGTGTGTGGGTGACGTCGACCAGAACGACTCCAGGGCAAAGGGCATCGCGATGAACGGTGATGTCCAAGAGGCGGTCATCATGGACAACACCATCCACAACATCGGGACCACTTCGAACGAGGATCCCAACGCTGCAGAGGAACTTGCGAACACCTCCGGTGTCGAAGGGACTGAAAAGCCCCGCGGGATCTCCCTCACTGAAAATGGTCCTACTGGCCCCACGAACTTCGAAATCGTCAGAAACGACTTCGACGGTATCGAAGGGACCTACGGCCAGCCGGCGATCTTCGTTGGAGGATCGAACGGTCTCGGCGGCAGTCACGCGGTGAGGTTCAACAACTTCCGGCATCCCGTGGACAATCTCAGTGGTGAGGCGCTCGTTCTGCGAAAGAACTGGTGGTCGTCCGGGAGTCCTCCCGCTACCAGTTCTGCCGACAGCGACGCAGACGGGGGTGTCCTGATCGATCGAGGACCCGGTGCCTACGACCAGAACAACTCGCGTAGTAGCCAAGTGAACGATGCGGGATCCGATCTCTGAGGCCAAGGGAGAGTAACGGAACGAAGATCCACTTGAGCACCCTGTTTTCACATCTTTCGATCGAATCGTGTGGAGACGGCTGTTGAAGACGAACGATACTCTTGCCCACTGGGTGCACGCCGTCCTCTGTGGAGTGGATTCCGTGGCGTGACATCGTCGCGTAATGGCGGTTCGACGCCGCCGGTGAGCCCCGATCGGCGAAACGGACGAACCGGCCCGGCGTCGCCCCCGAACGACGGAATCCCCGGATGTTGGACGATGCCCACTCGGGCACTTCCCGAGTATCCGACCTCGCCGATCCCGACTGACTCCCGACCCGGTGGGAACCACCGATATTCGATGTCCGTCCTGCAAGCACTCCACTGCCCGAAGCCGAGGTGTGGAATCGCAGACTGGACGGCGACGCGCGGGGTTTCCACCGTCACCGGGTGTCCGTAGGAGTCCGACCCGCGACATAGGCACCCGGCGCCGCCCCCGCGTCCGCCGGTTGCGAGAACACCCGCGACGCCAAACCTGACGCGGCCCTGGACCCCGACGCTTAACCTCCCTGCCGACCCACCCTCGCCATGCTCATCACCCTGGAGGGTCTCGACGGGAGCGGCAAGACGACCGCGTGGCGGGCGCTCCGCGACCGGTACCCCGGTGCCGTGTTCACGCGCGAACCGACCGATTCGTGGTACGGCGAGGCCGTCCGCCGCTCCATCGACGACGAGGACGCCGATCCGCTCGCCGAACTCTTCCTCTATATGGCCGACCACGCCGACCACCTCTCGCGGGTGATCCGGCCAGCGCTGGCCGAGGGCTCGCTCGTCGTCTCGGATCGCTACTCGGACTCCCGGATCGCGTACCAGGCCGCGACGCTTTCCGACGCCGACGTTCCCGACCCCTTCGAGTACGTCCGGTCGATCCACGACCCCGTCTCGCGTCCGCCGGACGCGACGCTCTATCTCGACGTGGACCCCGAGACGGCCGCCGAGCGGAGCGGCGGGACGAACAAGTTCGAACACGTCGACCACCTCCGGGCGGTACGGGAGAGGTACGAGCGGCTACTGGCCGACGAACCGGAGCGGTTCGTCCGCATCGACGCCACGCGCCCGCAGGCCGCCGTCCTCGACGACGTGACGGACGCCGTCGACCGACTGGTTTAGCGGCTCGTCGTGTCGGGCAGTTCGTACTCGTCCGGGGCGGGCACGTACAACACGTCGATGCTCACGCCGAGCGCCATCGGGATGGCGACCATCAGCCCGATGACGGCACCCGTGCTCCCGAGGTCGACGCCGACGCCGACGCTGAACGCGACGATAGTCGTCGTCACGAGGATCACGGGAACCAAAAGCGCCGTGTACACGACCGTCCCCCAGCGGGTGTGGAGCTGGATGCGGAAAAAGCGGGTCGCGACCGCCGCGATCAGGACGTTGGCCACGAAGACGGCGCCCGTCAGGCCGAAATCCAGAAGCGTCGCCATGGGGAGTCTCGGGGCTCGACCGGCTTTGGCCTGTCGCTTCTACGCGTCGGCGCCCTGCCGTGCGCGGTCGACGAGTCGAGCCACCGGTCCCGTGTAGTCGTACCCCGGAATGATCCCCTGGACGTACGTCCCCTCGACGTAGTTGACGACGACGGCGACGTCGTCGACGCCCCGCCGTTCGTCGATGTCGGTGAACGCCGTCTCGACGATCACCTCCGTGTCCGTCAGTCGGACCGCCGGTTCGAGGTCGTGGTCGCCGCTGACGACGCCGTCGGCGTCCGCCACGCGGCGCTCGAACGTCTCCAGCCACCCCTCTTCGACGACCGCGGCCACGTCGCCCTCGACGGCCGTCGAGAGCGACGGCGCCCGGACCTCGATCGCGTAGTCGATCCGTCCCTCACGTTCGGTCGCCGTCACGACCGCGTCGAATGCCGTCGTCGTCGCCTCGAACCGACCGTCGTCGAGGCGGTCGAACATTTCGTGGTCGCGAAACGCCCGCGTCACTCGTCCGGATGCCTCGCCCATGACCGAACACTGGGGATGGGCGAGGAAAAGTCCCTCGCGTCGCCGGAGCGAGCCCTTGTGACTCCCCCGCCATCCTGCCGACGGCGGCACTCTTAAGTTTCTTCCACCGCTTATCCCACGTGACGCTTCGTCTGGAGGGCCGAAGCGTCAGCGGGGACCAATTCAGGGCGGCAAGCGACCGTACGGACCCCTCTTTCCCCGTACGCTCGCTTTTCGCTTTTCGACGTCGAGACCGGCTTACCGCCACCGAACGGTCAGTCGACGCCGAGCCCCCCGACGACCGCGCCGAACAGCAGCCCAGTCGCGCCGAGTGGTGACCCCCCATCGGGAGTGAGGCCGTAGGTCACGAGACTCGGCCACGACCCGTGACACGCCGGGTGATCAGATCGGCGAGCGGTTCCCGGACGGACGGGTCGCGCAGCCCACCCCGCGATGCCGCACTCTCCTCGCCCGCGCTCACGTCGCCCGTGTCGAGGCGCTCGGCATCGTACCCGTCGTCGAGGAACGACCGCACCCAATCGATCCGCCCCGACCCAGTGCCGTCGATCGTCACGGCGATGTCGCCGTCGGCGTCCATCGACGTTCCCACCGACGACTCCGTCCGGTCGTCACGAGGCCGCCACCCGTCTGGCTCGGCGCGACGACCTACGCGAGGGACCTCCGATCCGGACGTATGTCGCCCGCGAACGGTCACCGAACCGTATACCCGATGCGGTTCGGGATGGGAGTGTCAAACCTGTCACCGGTGACGGGCCGACCGGCCGGGGCGAGTGCACCGATCATCGCGGACCGGAGATCGAACCACGGTCGTTCCACTCCCTGATTCGAACCCCTCGGCACACTGCACGCTCCGCACGGTCGTTCGGAGCGGCAGTGCGAGGGAGGGGATTCGAACCGGAACCGGACTCGCTTCGCTCGTCCGGTAGGGGACGAATCCCGACGTACTCGCTCGGCGCGGACGGGCGCCTCGCTCGATGCGAGGGAGGGGATTCGAACCACGGTCGTTCCACTCCCTGATTCGAACCCCTCGGCACACTGCACGCTCCGCACGGTCGTTCGGAGCGGCAGTGCGAGGGAGGGGATTCGAACCCCCGAACTCCTTCGAGAGCGGGTCTTAAGCCCGCCGCCTTTGGCCTGGCTCGGCCACCCTCGCTCGGGTGTCCGTTTCCCCGTACCGTCGCAAGTGGCTTTCGATCCTCACGGTCGACTGGAGTCCTTCGGACTACGCCCCGTCGCGGTGCTGGAACTCGACCGACGCCCCCAGGATGTCCGCGAGCGACTCGACCGTCTCTTGGAGTTCCCCGATCTGCCGATCCTGTCGGTCGAGTCGCTCCGTCAGCCCCTCGACTGACGCTTCGAGGTCCGCCAGGTCGTCGCGAAGGTCCTCGGGGACCTCCTCGGCGAGTTCCTCGATGGTATCGAGTACCTCGTCGGCCTCGTCGGCCGACACCAGTCCGTGGTCCGCCGGGTTCGTCAGCATCCGCCGGTGAGAGAGAATCGCCTCCGAGACGCTCTCGCTTCCGTCCGGCAACGTGATCGTCAGAGGTTCGACCGCGTCGACGTCGTCGGTCTCCGCTCCGTCCGCGACGTCGTCGATCTCCGCTCCGTCCGCGGCGTCGTCGGTCTCCGCTCCGTCCGCGACGTCGTCGATCTCCGCTCCGTCCGCGGCGTCGTCGGTCTCCCCGTCCGTCGCGACGATGTTGGCCGTCGCTTCGGCCTCGGTCGTCTCTTCGGTACGGTCCGGTTCGGCGCGAGCCGTGTCCATGGGATCTACGTCCATGTCCCGAACACGGGTCGCGTCGCTCATAAACCATCGTCAGACAATAATATGCGTACTGGTAGGTTCTCGACGGATCGTGGGTCACTCCCGACGGTAGTGTCGCATCTCGACCCGCCGGTCGAACGCCGCCGCGAGCCGATCGGTCACCGGGCCGCCGCCGACGGCGACACCGTCGACGGCCGCCACGGGCCTGACCTCCCACGTCGTGTTCGTGAGGAACGCCTCGTCGGCCTCGCGGACCGTGTCGACGCCGTAGGCGTCCGTCTCCACTGGAACGTCCGCTGCCGTCGCGAGTTCGAGGACGACCGCTCGGGTCACGCCCGGCAGGATCGGTCCCGAAAGGGCGGGCGTCTTCAGGACACCGTCGTCGACGAAGAAGACGTTGCTCGTCGCCCCTTCCGCGACGAACCCGTCCGTATCGCGGACGAGTGCCTCGTCGGCACCGCTTCCCCGCAGTTCCAGTCGTGCCAGGATTCCGTCGAGGTAGTTGTGCGTCTTGGCGTCGGCCGGCATCGCCGACTCCGGGATCCGTCGCCGCTCGACCGTCCGCACCGCCGCCGGGCCGTCCCAGACCGGGTCCCCCTCGACGCCACCCCGGGGGAGCGGCTTGACGATGACGACGACCGACGGCTCCACCTCGGGATCCGGCGTGAGTTTGCCGGCCTGTACGCCGCGGGTCACCGAGACGCGGACGTAGGCGTCCGCCAGGTCGTTCGCGTCCAGCGTCGCCCGGATGCGGTCCCGGAGGTCCGCCGGAACGGCCCCGCCCATCCCGAGCGTCTCGCAGGTCCCGACGAGTCGGTCGCGGTGGGCCGCCCACTCGAAGACCGTTCCCCCGTACGCCCTGAGAGTCTCGAACGCCGCGTCGCCGTAACGGAAGCCGCGGTCGTCGACCCGTACTGTCGCTTCCCCTTCGGGGACGAGACGGCCGTTTACGTGGTACTGCATCGGTTCGAATCCAGGAAGTTGCGGACGAGTTGCTGCCCGCCGTCGGTCAGAATGCTCTCGGGGTGAAACTGCACGCCGACGTGTGGTTTCGTCCGGTGGCGGACGCCCATCACGACGCCCTCCTCGTCGTCGGTGTGGGCCGTTTCCACCAGCGCCGCGGGGACCTCCCCGGGGGCGACGGCCAGCGAGTGGTACCGCCCCACCTCGATGCGCTCCGGAAGGCCGGCGAAGACGCCCGTCCCGTCGTGGGTGATCGTCGACCGCTTGCCGTGGACCACCTCGGGTGCGTGCCCCACGTCGGCGCCGTGGACCGCACAGAGCGCCTGGTGGCCGAGACAGACGCCGAGGGTGGGATAGTCGAGGTCGGCGAAGACCGGCATCGATACGCCGGCGTCCCGCGGCGTCCCGGGTCCCGGTGAGACGACGATGGCGTCCGGGTCGATCCGCCGGATTCCCGCGACGTCCACCGCGTCGTTCCGACGGACGAGCACCTCTCCAGCCACCTCGCCGACGTACTGGACGAGGTTGTACGCGAAGGAGTCGTAGTTGTCGACGACCAACACCCGCATCACCGTGCGCTCACCCCCACGTCCATCTCCGCGTCGTCGCCGAGTGCGGTATCGACGGCGGTGATCAGCGCCCGCGCCTTCGCCAGCGTCTCGTCGTACTCCCGGTCGGGCACCGAGTCGTGGACGACCCCGCCGCCCACCCGCAGGTGATACTCGTCCCCGTACCGGACCAGCGTCCGGATGATGATGTTGAGCGTCGCGCGACCGTCGAAGCCGATGGCAGCCATGCTCCCCGTGTACGGCCCGCGGCGATGGTGCTCCACCTCGTCGATGATCTCCATCGTCCGCGGCTTCGGCGCGCCCGTGATCGTCCCGCCGGGAAACAGCGCACCGATGGCGTCCCCGAGGTCGTAGCTCCTGTGGAGACGCCCCGAGACCGTCGAGACGAGGTGGAACACCTCCGAGTAGCGGTCGATCCGGCGGTACTCGTCGACGGTAACCGATCCGTACTCGCTCACTTTCCCCAAGTCGTTGCGTTCGAGGTCGACCAGCATCGCGTGTTCCGCCCGCTCTTTTTCGTCGTTCCGGAGGTCGGTCCGCAGTCGGCGATCCGCCGCCGCGTCCTCGCCGCGGGGTCGGGTGCCCGCGATGGGTTCCGTCTCCAGGCGGTCCCCGTTCCGGTCGAGGAGGAGTTCCGGACTCGCACTCACCAGATCCACGCCCGGGAACTCGATCAGTCCCGAGTACGGCGCCGGATTCACCGTGCGGAGCGCGGCGAAGGCCTCGACCGGGTGGACCGCGGCCGGCGCGGTCAGTCGGTGCGAGACGTTCGCCTGAAACGTGTCGCCGTCCCGGACGTACCCCTTGACCCGCCGCACCCGGTCGCCGTAGGCGGCGCGGTCACAGGAACTCCGGAAGGTGACGGGCCCCGTGGTCGACGGTTCGCCGACGGACGGATCGCCCGTCTGCGCCGCGTCGGCCAGTTCGAGCGCCCGGTCCAGCCCTGTCTCGTAGGCGGCGTCCGGGTCGTCGCCCACTCTCGGGGTCGCGACGAATCGCAGCGTCGACTCGCTCGCCCGCCACGCGGCGAGACAGGTGTACCGCGCCAACTGGAGGCGCGGGAGTCCGCGGTCGTCGACGGTCGTCGACGGGAGGGCCTCGATCTCCCGGGCGACGTCGTAGGAGAGCCACCCGAAGAAGCCACCGGGATAGGGGATCGCACACTCCCCGCGGACCAGCGACTCCGCGTCGACCAGTTCGGTGACGGCGTCGAGCGCTTCGTCGTCGGTCACCTCGCGCACGAAGTCCGGATCGACGCCGAAGTAGCCCCACCCCGACCGCCCGCCCGACGTCTCGAAGAACACCGAGGGCGCCGCCCCGCGCGCCCGGCGGTAGGCCTCGAACGGGTCGAGGTCGACGGTCACCTCGACCGGAACGCGGGCGTTCGTTGGCGCCCCCGCGGCTGCCGTACGGAACACGTCGAGCGACGTCTCGACCGACGGGGTCACGGAACGGTCCTCCCCGCCGGTGGCTGTGTCCATCGGCGTGATCGCGTCGGTCCCGGCCGCTCAGCGATCCACATCCACGGACGTCAAGCGCACGTCTTCGGTCGGCTGGTCGTTCGGGTCCGTCCGAACCGAGCCGATCTCCTCGACGACGTCCATCCCGTCGACGACCTCGCCGAAGACGGCGTGGTCACCGTCGAGATGCGGCTGGGCGTCGAGCGTGATGAAAAACTGCGACCCGTTGGTGTTCGGGCCGCGGTTCGCCATCGAGAGGACGCCCGCACCGTCGTGTCGGAGTTCGTCGTGGAACTCGTCGTCGAAAGTGTAGCCCGGCCCGCCGCGGCCGGTGCCCGTCGGATCCCCACACTGGAGCATGAACTCGGAGATGATCCGGTGGAAGGGAACGTCGTCGTACAGCGCGTCGCCCCGGATCTCGCCCGTCTCGGGGTCCTCCCACGTCGTCGTCTCGGGGCCGGGATCGTCGTTCGCGGCGGGATCGTGTTCCGCGAGGTTGACGAAGTTCTCGACCGTCCTCGGTGCCCGCTCCGCGAACAGTTCGACCGTGATGTCTCCGTGTGTCGTCCGCAGGGTCGCAGTCGGATTGCTCATACGGACTCCTCGCGGTCCGGCGGGATAACGTTGCTGTCCGTGATCATTGGTGCCCGACCGATCAGTCCTCGACGACCGGTTCCGGCGTCGGTGTCGACGTCGTCTCCGGCGTGGGGGTCGGTGTGGCCGTCGCGGTGGTCGCCCCGTCGTCCGCCGGCGGCGGTCCGTCCTCGTCGTCGCTCTTGCCCTCGTCGTCTCCCCGAGGCCGATGCTCGCCCCGGAGGACGAACTCAGCGAGGTAGGCGACGAACCGCTCGTTGTCGGCCACGTTGAACCGATCACCGCGCAGGAAGGTCTTGTCGCCGAGCAACACCGCGTTGTTCGAACGCACGGCCACTGCGTACTCGCCGGTTACCTCGTCGCTGCCCGACTTGTGGGTGTTCGGCGCGCTCCGAAGCAGGACCGTCCCCTCGTCGACGGTGACGGCCGCCGCGGTGTACATCGTCGTCCGCTCGATGTCGCCGAGGTCCGCCTCGCCCGTCGGTCGCGCGACGACGTGTTTGAACGTGCCGTCGGCGTGTTCCTGGTTGTACAGGTACTGCGTGTCGACGCTCATCCCGTAACTGGACGCGAGCGTCGTGAGCTGGCTCTGTTGGGTCTGGATCGAGGTGCCGAAGAGGCTACTGCTGATGGCGGTCCGATCCGGTTCGCCGACCATCACCAGGTGGCCACCGTTCCCGGTGAACTGCCGCACGTCGTCCACGTCGCCCGCGGGATACTCCGCCCCTGGATCGATCACGAGGAACGCGTCGACGTCCTCGAGGGCCGTCGCCAGATCACCGCTCGTGTAGAACTCCACGTCGAAGCCTTGACGGATCAGCGCGTCGACCAGCGGTTCGATGTCGGCGCGTGTAAAGCGGTTGGCGTGCCCCCGGTCGATGAGGACCGTCCCGTTCGTAGTGGCGTCGGGACCGGGGTCGGCGTCGATCGTCCCCGTCGCGGGGAGGGGGTCGGGTGCGATCTCGGCCGGTGCGTACTCGGGGTTCTCGAGGCTCGTTTCCGTGTCGGGCTCCGAGAGCAGCGCCGGTACGATCGCCGCGCCGGCCACGACGACGACGACGGTAAGCGCCAGCACCGCGATCCGTTTCCCCGCCTCACGCCACCACATGTGACCCTCCTACAGCGGCGGCCGGTTCCGGTGTCCCGCCGTCACCGGCTACCGTCCGGTTGCCGTCGGCCGGCAGTCGCCGGTCCGAGGGGCCGTCTCCCTCGGTGTCGGGGGCACGCACCTCCCCGTCGTCGTTCGAGGCGTCGAGATACGTCGCGGGCACCATCAGGAACACCGGTCCGGACGGATCCTCGCCGTAGAGATACTCCGTCGAGACCATCTCCTTGTCCGGGGCTGTCGACGCGATGTAGTTCGACCGCGAGAGGAAGCGTGCGGTGCCGTCGGGGCGCATCATCCGCACGTCGTAGCGGTCGAGTCCGGCCTCGTCGGCCGCGTGTTCGATCGCCGCCTGTCGCCCACCGATGTCGTCGGCGAGCCCGTTCCGGACCGCCTGTGTCCCGCTGTAGATGCGCGCCTGTTCGAGTTCCGTCCGCGTGAGTTCCAGCCGGTCGCCCCGCTGTTCGAAGACCGCGCCGATGAAGGCGCTGCCCAGCGACTCCAGGATGTAGTTGAACTCCCGGGCGTCGCCGCCGGTCAGTTTGTTCGGTCCGGTCGTTGCGACCAGATCCGTCGGTTCGAGTTCCGTCGGTGCGGTCGCCAGCACTCCCACGCTCCCGAGCGTCGACGACGGTTTGGCGTAGATGCGGTCACTCGGCGCGATGGTGTAGTACGCACCCGAGGCCGCGGCGGCGTCCACGCTGGTCACGAGGGGCATCTCCGCCGCCGTCCGCTTGGACTGGAGATACAACTCCTCGCTGGCGGCAGCGCCACCACCCCCGCTGTTCACGAGCAACACGACGGCCTTCACGTCGGGATCGTTACGGGCCTGTTGGAGCATGGAGGAGACGCCCGCCGAGGTCGACCCGTCGATGGTCCCCGAGAGGGGGACGACCGCCACCGTCCCCTCGGTGGACGTGGCGTTCCACGCTACCGGGGCCAGTGCGAGTCCCACGACCACGCCCACGGCCACGAACAGCACGTACGAGCGTGCGATCCGCGACAGGAGGGCTCTGATTCTGCTCGCCATGAGTACGTGTTGGCACACCACTACAAAAAACGTCGGTCGAGCCGTCAGCGGACGGCGAGATCGGCCACCAGTTGCGCCCCGCGGAGCGCGCCCGCCCTGGCCGCCGCCCGTCCCTTGAGCGCGCCGAGTTTCGCGTAGTAGCCGCTCTTGCGCGCCGATCCGACGGCGTAGTGGTGCGCCGAGGCGGCGATGGGTTGTCGCCGCCCGCGCATCCGCATCTCCCCGTCGCGGATCGCCGCGAGGACCGCCTCGCCGTCGAGGGTCGCCCGGTCGACGTCGTCGATGACGAGTTCCGTGTACGCCCGCCCCACGTGGGGCACCGAGTGGGCGTCGCTGGCGGCGAGGGCCGGATAGTCGTGTTCCGTGGCGAATCGCCGCGCCCGCCGGTTGCGAAAGCCGGTGAACAGCCACGAGTTGAACACCTCGATGGCGTCACAGTCGCCGAGGTGTCGTCGCGGGATCCCGTGTCGCGACCGCTGGAACGGGTGGGGGACGACCGCTACGCCGCCGTGGTCGCGCACCCACGCGACGGTTTCGCCGAGGGGCGCACGCCGCGGCGGCATCTCCGTGACGCCGATGGCCAGCAGGTGGCCCACCTCCGTCGACACCTCCACCCCGGGGATGCCGAGCAGTCCGTACTCGGGGGCGAGTTCCGCCGCCCGCAGTGACGCGTGGATCACGTCGTGATCGGTGACGACGATCCCGTCCAGTCCGATCTCGGCCGCCTGCTCCAGCAGTAACTCGACGGGGTCGTGACCGTCGTAGGAGGCCTCGGAGTGGACGTGCGGATCGATCCGGATCGTCGTCTGATTCACACCGTACGTTCGGTCGGCCGAATGATAAGCCTCGTGGCTCGCTACTCCACGCGGGCGCCGACCGTCCCGTCGATCAGCTTCCGCACCGTCGCCACCTGCTCGTCGTCCAGTTCGACCAGAGGCGGCCGGACCGCGTCGTCGTCGATGACGTCCCGCTCGACCAGTCCCGCCTTCGCGGTCGAGGCGAACCCGTACTCGACCGACGAACCGAAGACGGGGCCGATGTGGTTCACCTGCAAGTCACGGGCGCGGTCGAGGTCGCCGGCCACCGCCGCCTCGATAGCTCCGTTCATCGCCTCCGGGAGGAAGTTCGACACGGCGTTGATCCCGCCGGTGGCGCCCAGCGACACCCCGGGGACGAGTTGGCTGTCGAACCCCTGGAACAGGTGGAACTCCTCGTCCGTCCGACGGATGACCTCGATGAAGTGTGTGAGGTCGCCGCTGGTGTCTTTCATCCCCGCGAGATTGGGGTGGTCCGCGACCGCTTCGACCAGATCCGCGTCGATCGACTGCCCCACACAGGAGGGGATGTTGTAGAGGATCACCGGGAGGTCGCTCCCGTCGAGGACCTCACGAAGGAACCGTTCGTTGCCACCGGTCCCGTTCTCGCCATGGAAGTACGGCAGGACGACGAGGACGGCGTCGGCGCCACAGTCCGCGGCGGTGTCGATCCGATCGAGTGTGCCGGCGACACTCGACGACGCGGCACCCGGAAGGACGGGTGCGCCGTCCGCGGCCGCGACGCTCGTCCGGACGACCGTCTCGTACTCCGCGTCGGTGAGGCTCGCGAACTCGCCGGTCGTCCCACAGGGGACGAGCCCGTCGGCCCCGTTTTTCAGGACGAACTCCGCGACGTCGGCCACCGCGTCGGCGTCCACCGAGCCCTCCGAGAAGGGAGTTATCGTCGGAACCAGTGTGGTGCCGTAGTTCGAGTCTGCGGGTGCAGTCGGCATGGTCCGGCGTTCGACAGCCGACCAATTAGGCGTTCCCCTGTGGCTCCGCATCGGCCGCTCGGCTCCCGAACAGTGGCGAGAGCCGCTCGGCCACCCCGTCGAGGACGATCAGCGTCGGCGGGAGCGTCGCCAGCGCCGCCACCAGCGTTAGGAAGATGACGCCGACGGTCAGGTAGCCGAAGTCTCCGAGGATGGGGAACGGCGAGAGCGTCAGCGCCGAGAACCCGAAGACGGTGGTCATCCCCGAGACGGAGATGGCCTTGCCGACGCGGGTGGCGGCCGTCTCCACGGCGTCGAGTTTGCTCGTCCCCGGCCGACCCTTCTCCTCGTAGTAGCGCTCCATCACGATGATGGTGTACTCGGCGCCGATCCCGACGCTCATGGCACCGAGCGACGCGCCGAGCGGCGACACCGGGATCGAGAGCGCCGCCATGTAGAGGTTCTGCCAGCCGATGACGAACACCATCGGAACCAGCGGGGCGACCGCCTTCACCAGGTTCCGGTAGTAGGCCAGCAAGAGCCCGAAGACGAACAGGACGCCCAGTCCCGTCGTCACGTTCCGGCTCTCGATCTGCTCGACGATGGACGGCGTCGAGATGACCGCCGTCCCGGTGAGCGACGCGTCGACGCCCGGCGGCGGGTTGCTGAATCGGATCGTCTCCCGGACGTTCGAGATGAACGACAGCGTCTCGCCGGTCGTCATGTCCTGAGCGCCGATGACCGTGATATGGGCGGCGCCGTCGTTGTAGTACCGTGCGCGTTCCCGGGCTGGCACCTCGCCGAGGACCCGATCGACGCCCGCCCGCGTGTCGGGGATCTCCCCGCCGTTGTGCGCCGCGACGAGCGACGCCGGCGAGTCGACCCCCTGTATCAGGGGCGCACCCACGGCGGCCCGCTCGAAGCGCATCATCCACTTCAGCACCGCCGGATGTCGGAGGTCGCTGCCCGTGACCAACACGTCGTACTGGACGGCCGCCCCGCCGCCCGTCTGGGCGCGGAACTGCTGGAGATCGACGTACGCGGGCAGGTCCTGCGGGACGAACTCCTCGGTGTCCGCCATCGTATCCAGGCTCCGTCCGGCTTGGAACCCCGCCCCCATCAGGAGGAGTGCGACGAGCAACACCACGCCGGGGTTGGCTGCGAGCGTCCGCGAGGTCCGTCCGAGCGTCCGGCCCAACGGGCCGACCCGCTCTGAGTCGGTCGGATCGCCCGACTCCTCGGCGGCGGTCGCCGTCCCGGGCTTCGCCTCTGAATCGCGACCGTCGTCTTCCTCGATTCCACCGTCGGCGAGTTCTCGCGGTCCCAACTCGCCGAACCCGTGCCGCCGGAACCGCGCGTACAGCGTCAGGACGGGGAGCAGGACGACGATTCCCGCGAGGAACGTGAGGAGGACGCCGAAGATGGAGGTCTGGGCGAACCAGACGAACGCCGGCGAGTCGAGGGTGGAGATCCACGTCGCTCCGAACCCCAGGGCGGCGGCGAGCATCGCGACGAACACCGGCGGTCCGATGCCGGACAGCGCCCGCGGGAGCGCCTCGCGTGGCGGCGCCGACTCCAACTCCTCCTCGTAGCGTTCGTGGAACTGGACGGAGTAGTCGATGCCCAACCCGATCAGGATAGGGAAGACGGAACTCGTCAGCGTCGAGTTGGGGATGCCCGCGTACCCGATGGCGCCGAAGGTGTAGAGTACGCCAGTAAACACCGCGACGATGGGGAGAAGTCGAAGCCGCACCCCGCGAAAGAGGAAAAAGAGTGCGACGATCATCAGCCCCACGGCGAGACCGAGAAGTTGATTGGTGCTCTGTCCGATGAGCTCCGAGAGCTGCGCGGAGAAGGCCGCCGAACCGGTGACGATCACGTCGACCCCGGCGGGGAAGCGAGCCCACTCCTCGGCGTTCAGCGCCTCCGTGTAGATTGGGCGCTCCTCGGGCTGGGTGAGTCCCGGCTCGAACACCACTCGCACGATCACGGTGTCCGAGTCGCCGATCACCCGCTCGATTTTCGCCTCGGAGCGCGGAATCCGGCCGTATTCGGCCCGCACTTGATCGGCCGGGCTGGCGACGTACGCGACGTTCTCGACGTCGGACATCCGGTCGTCGAATCTGGCGACGGCCCTGAGCGTCGCCGGGTCGGTCGTCTCGCCCCGGAGCAACATCGAAATCGATCCGCGGTCGAACGCCTCGTTGAACGTCTCCAGGGTTGGGTTCTCGCCGGTGAACGCCTGATCGCCCGTGACGCTCGTGATCTGGGCGGCCCCGCCGAACGCGGCGAAGAGCAACACCAGCGCGACCAGTAGCGTGGCGACGGGGTGGGCCTGGATCTCCCGCCCGACCGTCCGAAACGCGGAGCGGAGCGCACTCATCCCGGCACACCCCCGGCTCCCGCCGGGCGCCGACGGTGGCTCGCGCTCGCGGCCCGGACCGCCGACGGATCGGTCATCGCCGGCGGTACCAGATCCCGCCGCCGATCACGACGAGCAACACGACGCCGATGGCGATGGGGAGGACGGGCGGGCCGCCGGACGATTCGTCGACGCCGATCCCGATCGGCATCCCGTCGGTGAACTCCGTGTCGCCGTCCGCCTCGTCGTACCTGACCTCGATCGAGGCGCCGTACTCCTTGGGGAGCGCGTCACCCGTCGCGCTGATCCGGAAGGTGGCCGTCGCGGTCTCTCCCGGCTCCATCCCCCCCAGGAAGGCGCCGTCGTCGGACGTCGAGAGCGGATCGCTCGTGAACAGTCGCGCGCTGACCGCCGAGATGGGACTGTCGCCGCGGTACGTCACTTCGGCGCTGAGCTGTGCCGTCCCGCCGGGTGTCACCGACGTCGAGACGTTGGACACCTGGAACCGGTCGCGCTCCGGTTCGATCGCTACGGTCTTGCGGATCGGGTTCGACGCCGTCCGCACGTCGCCGTCGGCGTTCTCGTACTCCACCACGAAACCGAAGGAGTTCGACCCCGGTTCGGCGTCGCTAGAGATGGCTGTGGTGAAGTTCACTGCGGCCGACTCGCCCGGTTCGAGCGTGCCGATCGCCGCCTCCCCGTTCGTCGGCGTCACCGTCCCGTGATCCCGCAGGCGGACGACGACGTTCTCGGCGACCGCCGGCCCGGTGTTGACCACCCGTCCCGTGATCGTCGCCTCGGACTCGTCGACCCGGAAGTTCCGTGTCCGTAACTCTTCGATGGCGAAGGTGCGCTCCGGCCGAACCCGAACTCCCGTGGTCAGCATGTCTGACTGCCTGCCGATGTCGCTTTGATCCCGGTAGCTGACCACGGTGTCGATCGGATACGTCCCCGGCGAGAGGTCGTCGGTCGCGCCGACCTGTACCGACACGCGGCGCGTCTCGCCGGGCTCGAGCGACTGCACGTACACGCCGTTCTCCCGCGACGGGTTGGCGGGGTTACCGAAGTACAGCCCCGATGCTCCCGACGTCAGCCGGACCGTCGCGTTCCGGGCCGTCTGCGTCCCGGTGTTCTTGATCGTGAACCCGAGGGATCCAGTGTCGCCCGCGAACAGGTCGGTGGTTCCCTCGGAGACGACGTCGAACTTGGCCCGCTCCTCGATCCGAATCGTCAACTCGATCGTCTCCTCCTCGTCGAGCCAGACGTACTCGATGTTCGCCGGGCCGCCGCTGGTTTCGTCGTAGAGTACCGCCCGAGCGTGCCGGTAGGTGACCTCGACCGGCACGGTGTAGGTGCCCGGTTCGGCGTCACCGATCTCCAGGTCGAAGCCGAACTCGGCGGCTGCGCCGGGGCCCATGCTCCCGGTCGTGACCGTGCCCGACTTCACGTCGATCGGTGCGTCGATCTGCCCTTCGAGGACTCGCATCTGGACGCTCCGAGCCGTCTGCACTTGATCCTCGAATCGGCCGATACCGCCGTCTTCGATGTTGCCGTCGTTCGTCGCGACGACCGTGAGCCTACTCTCCCCGTTCGCGGTGAAGGTATCGTCGGCGACGCTGTAACTCAACTCCGGGTTCCCCGAGACTACGGTCGACGAGACCGCGGGGACCACCGGCGCGACCAACAACAGGCCGACGACCGTCAAAATCGTGAGCCGCCTCATGGTGGCCACTGCGATCGGTCGGACATAACGATGACGATCCCAAGAATCAAACTCGAACGCAATTGAACTTGGTAAGTGTTTATTCGAGTTCGCGGACGCTGCCGGGGCTCTCGGAGCGTTTCGATCAGTAGGATGCGTTGACCACGCGGTCAGCGTCGCCATCGACCAGCCGCAACGACTCGTGGTCGTTGTCGAGGACCGGGTGGGGGGAACCCCAGTAGACGTGTCCCTCCCGGTCCGGGCCCTCGCCGACGTGGACGACGAGTTCCTCGCCCGGACGGAGTGCCCGTTCGCCGAAGCCGAAGTAGACGTGGCCGTCGCCGTCGACGAGATACCAGTTCGAGAGGTCGACGGTCTCCGGACCGGTGTTTTCGACGACGACGAACTCGTCGGCCAGCGCCGCGCCGTCGTCACCCGGGGGGTTGGGGTGGATCGCCGCGATCCGCACGTTCGAGCCATCCGACTCGCGGAGCGGACGATCCGGAACCACGGTCGAACACGCCCAGAGGCCTCGGTCGGCGCTGCGGGCCGCCCGCTCGGCGTCCGCGTACCGGTCGTCGGTCGCACGTGCGTGCCCCCCCGCTACGGTCTGCCGGTTGACCGATCGCCCGTCGACGGTCAGGACTGCGGTGGTTACCCCGCCGTCCCGGTCGACGGATTCGACGCGCACCGACTCGCCGACGAGGCGCGTCCGTAGCGACACCAGCGCCCGACGGCCGTGGTCGGCGAGACACGTCCGTCCCCGACTCCCGGTCAGCACGCCATCGAACTGCCGGGGGTCGTCGCCGTCGACGCCCGGCGCGTCGACGCCCGCCAGTCGAACCGTCCGTCGTGTCCCCTCGGTCCGATACGTGATCCAGTCGCCTGCACTGACGCCGACGACGGTGGCGGCCGTCCGCGTGGCGGTGGTCGACGCCCCCGTCTCCGCGTTCGTCGTCGTTCGGTCCCCGTCTTCGGTCCCCGTCGCGACGGCCGTCGCGGGCGACCGATCGGCGACGGCCGCCGACCCGCCGTCACTCCCCCCCGCGACGGGATCGGCCGGCACCGCCACTGCCAGACCGCCGCCGACGGCCAGTAAGGTCACCGTCGCGACGAGTGCCGTCCGGTCGTCGACCGCGTCCGTCCGGGCGACGGCGTACGTCCCACCGGCCAGAACGAACGCCAGGCCGAAGGCGACGACGGCGGGCGGACCCACGGAATCGACGACGATTGGTACCGAGATAGCGGGGATGCGGAACCGACCGACTTAATTATTCGCCTCGATCACGCCACGCGCCCGTCCAACGCCCCCGACCGCCGACGGGAACGGGTGGCTACGGATCGCCGCGACGACAGCCCGGCGGACGACCCGTACCGGTTTGTGACTCCCTCCCGATCGTCCGGCGCCCTCCGGTTCCCGAGTGGGTCTCTCGTGGGCTCAGAGATACCGAATCCGACGAACGGCGAGTTCGAGGTCGAACCGTTCGGCGGCAGTGGAGTTTTGGGCCCGGCCGTCGCGCTCGAACCGGAGGCTCTCTCGCGCCCGATCGATCTCGTCGGACTGAAGCCCTTCGCGCGTCTCGTCGCTCCCCTCGCCGTCCGTCTCGTCCGGGGGATCGAACACGAATCGGTGGTAGTCGGTCCCGACGATGCGTGCGATATCCTCGTGTTCGTATCGGAGATCGACCCGAAACTCCACGTCCCTGATCGTTCGATCCCCGACGTTCTCCACGTCGAACCGGTAGGTCACGAGCGCGAACGTCTCCAGTCGACTCCGCCGGATCGCGAACCGCCGGTTCGTCACGTCGATGCGGTCGTTCGGGAGCGACACGGCGGTCGGCGTGGGCCGTGCCGTCGGCTCCGGCCGATCGGTCGGTTCGGGCGTCGGTGTGGCCGTCGACGGGGTCGATGGCTCCCCGCCGTCGGGGGTCGGGGTCGTCGTCTCCGGTTCGATGAACAGGCGCGAACAGCCCGATAGCGACGCCAGCAGTCCGACGCCGGCGCCGAGCATCGCTCGCCGTCCGACACGGTCGTCGACCATCGACGCGGATATCGGAGGGCGGGCGGGTTAAACCCCCCGTTGCACCGTCCCCGCGGACCGGGTCGGTGAAACGCTTTTCGCCTCCGACGCCTACCTCGGAGTATGACGTACGAGGCGGTCCTGTTCGACAACGACGGCGTCCTCGTCGAACCGATCGGACGGTCGGTCCTCAGGCAAGCGACGTGGGAGGCCTTCGACGCCCTCGGCGTCCCCGATCCGGACCCGGACGACGTGGACCGACTCGCCATCGGCGTCACGCCGGCGGTCCTCTCGACGGTGTGTGCGCGGTACGACCTCGATCCGGCGCGGTTCTGGCGCGCACGTGACTACCACTCCTCGCACGCCCAGCGGGCGGAACTCCGCGCCGGCCGGGCGGGCCTCTACGACGACTTCGACGCCGTCCGCGAGATCGACGCCCCCCGGGGTATCGTCAGTTCGAACCAGCAGGACACCGTCGAGTTCATGCACGACTTCTTCTCGACGCGCGACCTCTTCTGGCCGACCTACGGGCGCGATCCGACGATCCGGAGTCTGGATCGCAAGAAGCCCGAACCCTACTACCTCCGACGGGCGCTCGCGGACCTGGACGTGACCGACGCGCTGTTCGTCGGCGACAGCGAGTCCGACGTGCTCGCGGCCGAGGCCGCCCACCTCGACGCCGCCTTCCTCCGCCGACCCCACCGCGAGTCCTACGACCTCTCGGTCCGCCCGACCTACGAACTCGACGGGTTATCCGACCTCCTCGGCATCGACGCCGTGCCGACCCGCGGCGGGGCGTGAGCGCGGCACCGAGGCTATCCGTCTGCGGTCCCAACGATTCGGTATGGCCGAAAACGACCGATCCCTCGCGGACCTCTCGGACGACGAGTGGCGCGACCGACTGAGCGACGACGAGTATCACGTCCTCCGCGAGCGCGGGACGGAGCCCAAGTTCAGCGGCGACTATCTCGACCGCGAGGACGACGGGGCCTACACCTGTGCGGGGTGTGGGGCGGCCCTCTTCGACGCCGACACCAAGTTCGGCTCCGGTACCGGGTGGCCGAGCTTCTACGACGCCGTTGAGGGGGCCGTGGAACTCGAGACGGACACCCGGCACGGCATGCAGCGAACGGAGGTCGTCTGTGCCCGGTGTGGCGGCCACCTCGGGCACGTCTTCGAGGACGGCCCGGAGCCGACGGGCGAACGCTACTGCATCAACTCCGTCGCCCTCGATTTCGACCCCGAGGACTGACGCCGACTACCGCTCCCCTTGCTCGGCGATGTTGACGGTCAGCACCGGAACGTCGGACATCGTCACGACCTTCTGTGAGACGCTCCCGAGCATGTTCCGCTGGTAGTCGGCCCCGTGGGTCCCCATCACGATGAGGTCGATCCCCGCGTCGTCCGCGTACGCGAGCACCTCGTCGGCGGGGTTGCCCTTCCGGATCTCCGTCCGGACGGTGAGCCCCTCGCGTTCGAGCTGCCCCGCCACCGACGTGGTGGCGGTCTCGCCTTCCGCCCGGAGTTCGTCGGCGACGTCGGCTTTCATGCCGTCCTGTAGGGTCAGGAACGACCGATCGTCGATAACGTACAGCACGTGGACCGTCGCGTCACGCCCCGCCGCGATGTCGGCCGCGTGTTCGACGACCGCGTCCATCGACTCGCTCCCGTCCGTCGGGACCAGGATGTCCTCGTACATCGTCAACGGTCGCTTCTGCGCGTACACCTTCACGCTTTTCGGTTCCACGCTCGCTCCCCGTCAGTGTGTCAGGAGGAGCAACTGCTCGGCCGTCCGCGCGAGACAGAACGGGGAATCGGGTGGATTTCCGAAGGTGACCCGGTCGTCGTCGGAGACGAAGAGTCGTTCGAACGGCCGGCCACAGGCCGGACACGCCAGGCCTTCCCGGTTCTCCAGATACATCGACGAGCCGTCCTGCGTGTGGAGTTTCAGACTCGACCGGTAGTCGTGGACGTCGAAGCCACCGGACAGGTCGAGGGCGTCGGCCATGTCTCCCGGGGGAACGGCCCGCTTAAAGACCTTTCCGGCCCCTACTCGATCGTGTTCCGGAGCGTGCCGACACCCTCGTAGGTGATCTCGATCGTGTCGCCACGTTCCAGGAGCCCGGGGTTGGCCGGACTGCCGAACGAGATCACGTCACCCGGGCGGAAGGTGTATCGCTCCGAGAGGAAGGCGACGATCTCCGGCGGCGAGAAGAGCATCTCGTCGGTGGTCGCCGACTGTCGCCGTTCGCCCGAGATGACCGTCTCCATCGCCATTCCGTCGGGGGTCACGTCCGTCTCGATCCACGGCCCCAGCGGCGCCGACCCGTCGAAGGCCTTGCGGGCCGTCCGGCGGTCCTGATCGTACGCGTCGAGGTCGTTGAGGACGGTGTACCCTCGGAGGTGGTCCGCGACTTCGTCGACACCGACGTCGTGGCATCGCTCGTCGATCACCGCCGCGAGTTCGCCCGCGTAGGTGAACGAACTCACCCAGTCGGGATACTCGACGGGCTGGGCGGGCGGGTGCAGCGCGTGCGGTGGCTTGACGAACCAGTCCGGGCGGTCGGGCAAGTCGCCCTCGCCCATCTGGCTGATCTTCGCGCCGAAGTTCCGGCCCGTACAGAAGATGGCCGCCGGATCACAGGGCGCCATGAGGTGTCCGTCGTCGCCGACGACGTAGGTGTCGCCGTCGGCGTGGACGACGCCGTCGTCGTATTCGCCGGTGAGCGGACCCCTGGGGGTGGAGATGCGCGCCAGTCGCATGGGCCGACGACGACCCCCGGCGGGCTATCGGTTTCGGTTCAGGCCAACTGCGCGAACGCGAGCGTCCCGCTGATGTTCTCGATGTACGCCTCGACGACCTGGCCCTCTTGCGCGCCGGGAACGAAGACGGTGTACTTGCCGCGTTCGGCGACGCCGTCGCCCTTTCGGCCGGTGCCCGTGATCTGGAACTGGTAGGTCTTGCCCTCCTCCAGGGTCGGCTGGTCGGCGTTCGAACTCTGTTTCGGCCGCTTGGCGACCGGACGGAACGCCCCACAGGCCGTACAGCGGAGCATGTCGACGCCGTCCTCGCGGACGAGGTTGGTGTCCGGAAGCCCACACTCCGTACACGTCACGTACTCCGTGACGTAGGCGTCGATGGCGGCGTCGAACTCGTCGGCGGTGAACGAGCCGTTGTATCGCGCGCGGTCCCCGTCGAACTGCCCGTTGGTCCCGAGTTCCCGCTGGATCGACCGGTGGAGATGTTCGGGCTCTCGGTCCAGCGCGTCGGCGATGTCGCCGAGATTCGTCAGCCGGGTGAAGGCCCCGTCGGTCTGTCCGACCGGATCGGGCACCTGCAGGCGGTCGCCCGCCTCGCGCGTTCGCTCCGGCAGCGTGTCGTAGGCACGGTCGAGCGCAGAATCGTAGTTCATGGAGACGAAAGGACGCCGCGTCCTAAATCCGTTCCGTGAGCCGCGCTCACACGCCCCGCCTTTCGCTCAGAACGTCTCGGCGGCGAGCGCCGTCGCGGCCTCCGCGTCCAGCGGCCCCCGCTCTGCCAGCAGATCGAGCAGTCGAGATACCCGGTCGTCGGTCGGGTCGACCCCCGCCCGTTCGAGGAGGGCGCGGGCGCTCCCGCGGCCGCTCCCCGCCCCGAAGACGAGACGTCGCTCGCCGCCGAACGTGGCGGGGTCGAACGGTTCGAACGTGCCCGGATCGCGGAGCATCGCCGCGGTGTGGATGCCCGACTCGTGGGTCGTCACCGCCTCGCCGAGGACGGGCGTCCGCGGATCGACCGACTCGTCGAGCGCGTTGAGGACCGCCCGACACGCCGGGAGCAGCGACTCGCGGTCGACGGCCACCGCGCCGTCCCCGTCGACGGCGTCGGCCACCACCACCCGTTCGAGCGCCGCGTTGCCCGCCCGTTCGCCGAGGGCGGCGACGCTCACGTCCGCCGTCGTCGCGCCCGCGCCGGCCGCCGCCAGCGTGTTCGCCGTCGCCACCCCGAGGTCGTCGTGGAAGTGGACGCCCAGTCGGTCGCCGTCGACGCCCCGATCCAACAGATCCTCGACGTGGTCACGCACCCGGTCGGGCGTCCGTGCGCCCACCGTGTCGGCCACGGTGATCGTCGGGACCGCGGGGAAGGCGTCGAAGACGTCGGCGAGGTGGTCGGGGTCGGTCCGGAAGCCGTCGACGAGCGTGAGGTGGACCCCCGCCCCGCCCTCGCGGGCGCGGTCGAGCGCCTCGCCAGCCATCGACAGCGCCGCCTCGCGGTCCGTCCCGAGGACGTGTTCGAGGTGACGGTCGGACGTGGGGACGAACACCTCGATCACGTCCGCCTCGGCGTCGAGGGCGGCCGCCACGTCGCCGGTCGTGGCGCGAGCGATGCCGACGACGTCGGCGTCCAGGTCGTCGTCGCCGGCGAGTCGGCGGATCGCCTCGCGGTCCGTCTCGCCGACGGCCGGAAAGCCCGCCTGCACGGCGTCGACGCCGAGTCGGTCGAGTGCTCGCCCGGCCGCGATCCGGCTCTCGACGTCGTAGTTCCGTCCGGGCATCTGTGTCCCCTCGCGGATCGTCACGTCGCGGAGCGTAACCGCCATCAGATCACGCCCGCGTCACGGAGGCGGTCGTACTCGGCCTCGTCGAGGCCCACGTCTTCCAGATACACCTCGTCGTTGTGCTGACCGTGTCGCGGCCCGGCGTGGTCGACGGTCCCCGGCGTCCGGGAGAAGCGCGGGACCGGCGCCGCGGTCTTCAGGCTCCCGAGGTCCGGATCCTCCACCTCGACGATGTCGTTTCGGGCCGCGTACTGTTCGTCCTCGAAGATGTCGGCCATGTCGTAGACGGGGCCGACGATGGCATCGGCGGCCTCCATCTCCGCCATCGCCTCCTCGGTGGTGCGCTCTCGTGTCCACGACTCGATAATTCCGTCGAGTTCGTCGGCGTGTTCGACGCGGCGTTCGTTGTCGGCGAACCGCGGGTCGTCGACGAGGTCCGGACGGCCGATGGCGTCGGCGACGTTCTCGAAGATGGACTGGGCCGAGGCCGACAGGGTCAGGTAGCCGTCGGCCGTCTCGTAGACGTTCCGCGGCGCCGCGTTCTCGTGGTGGTTGCCGATCCGCTCGCGCACCTCCCCCAGTCGGTCGTAAGCCTCGACCTCCGAGAGAAAGAGCCGGAAGAGCGGTTCGTAGAGGCTCATGTCGATCACCTGGCCTTCGCCGCTCCCGCCACGCCCCACGTCGCGTTCGAAGACGGCGAACATGACACCCTGCACCGCGAAGGTCGCGGCGGTGAGATCCGCGAGGCTGATCGGCGGCAGGAGGGGTTTGCTGTCGGGGAAGCCGTTGACGTGTGCCCAGTTCGTGATGCCCTCGGCGACGGTTCCGAACCCGGGTTTCTCCGCCCGCGGTCCCGTCTGCCCGTACCCCGACTGTCGGACGACGATCAGTCCCGGGTTCTCCTTGCGGAGACGCTCGGGACCCAGCCCCCAGCGCTCCATCGTCCCCGGGCGGAAGTTCTCGAAGAGGACGTCCGCGTCCGCGATCAGATCGAGGAGGAGGGCACTCCCCTCCGGGGTGCTCAGATCTAGCGTGACACACCGCTTGTTCCGGCCGATCGACTTCCACCACAGCGACACGCCCCGGTCGTCCGAGGAGCGTGGCTCCTCGCCCGCGTCGTAGGGCGGCCACTCCCGGAGCGGATCGCTCTCGTCGGGATGTTCGACCTTGATGACGTCGGCGCCGAAGTCGGCCAACTGCGTCGTGGCGAACCCGCCGGCGATCATGTCCGAGCAGTCGACCACCCGCAGGCCATCGAGCGGTCCGTCCCGTTCGCGTGCGGTCGTCATGGACGGTCGGTGCCCGCCCGTCGGCATAAGCGGTGCGCTCCTCCCCACCGATCACGACCACGGCCACCCGTCCCGTCGAACCCGTCGGCCGCCGAGTTCGAGGACACAGAGGATCGCGAGGCCGACCAGCGCGCCCGGAACGACCGCGAGCGTCCAGAGCAGGAGCAGGAAGACGGCACTGGCCTCGCCCCCGACCCGGAGAACGGTGTAGACACAGAACCAACTGATCCCGCACAGCCAGGCGACGGGCGTCCACAGCCCACGACTCGCGTGGAGGTACAGCGGCACGCCGCCCTGGACCGCGAGAACGAGCGTCGCGCTCCCGACGACCGCGAACGCGACGAGCGGCGAGTCGCTCGGGTCGACAGCGAACCGCCAGAACAGGAAGCGAACACCCGCCCACAGGAGCAGGACCCCGATCGCGTACGTCGCCCCGCCGCGGAGCGCGAGCGTGCGGCCGTTCGACCGCCGCAACCGACCGACGATCGCCACGCCGGTGACGACGGCGGCCACGGCCGTCGCGACCGCTCCCGTCAGGAGGGGACCGCCGAGCGCGTGATGCGGGGTTCCGGCCACGCTCGGATGTCGTCGCCGCTGCCACCTAAAACGTCGCGGCCGGCAGTATATGTGGGTGTGGCACGTACCCACAGTGACATGGCCATCGCCCGCCACGGGTCCGGCCCGCGCGCGACCCTCGGCGCCGTCGCCTCGCAGGTTCACCCCGTGTTCATGGCTCCGCCGCTCGCCGCCTCGGGGTTCGGCGCCGTCCTCGGTGGGGTCGTCTCGCCGCGGCTGGCCTTCCTCCACCTCGGCGTCGCCTTCGCCGCGCTCTACACCGCCCACGTCAAGGACGGCCTCGTCGACTTCCACCGCCGCGGCGAGGACGACGACCACCCGCTGACCCGGCGGGGGTGTCACCTGACGCTCGCCGGATCGACGACGCTGTTTTTCGCCGGTCTCGCCGCCCTCTCGGTCCTCGTCGACCCCGTCGCCGCCCTCCTCGCCCTCCCGGGATGGCTGGTCGCGGTCTTCCACGCGCCGCAACTGGATACGAACCCCGTCGGCGCCACCCTCGGCTACCCCGCCGGCATCGGCTTTGCCCTCCTCGGTGGCTACTACGTCCAGACGCGGACGCTCTCCGCGGCCGTCCTCGCGTTCGCCGTCGTCTTCGTCGTCGTCCTCGCCGGGATCAAGGTGATCGACGACGCGACCGACTACGACTACGACCGCTCGGTCGACAAGCGGACCGTGGCGGTCGTGCTCGGCCGTGACGGGGCCCGGAGACTCGCGGCCGCCCTCATGGGTGCGGGAATGGCCGCCGTCCTCGCGCTCTCGGCCACCGGCGTCGTCCCGCGTGGCTCGGCGCTCGCGACGGTTCCTTTCGTCGCTGTCGCCCTCGTCGCCCGCCGGGCCGACGCCGAACTCGCGACGATGTTGCTGGTTCGGGCGTCCTATCTCTTTTTCGCCCTGCTCGTCGCCGCCGTCTGGGTCCGGCCGCTCTCCGGGGTTTCGTCCCCCGACATCACCGTCCTCGGTCCGTACACATACCTCGCGACCGAACTGCTGTGGGGGACGGTCGCCGTCGCGTTGGTGGTTCGAGCGGGCGCGGTCCGGGCCGCAGTACGGACGACGCTCGTGCTGTACCCCTTCGCCTACGTCTGGGACTGGTATACCCTGACAGTCGGCGTGTTCGCGATTCCGATGCGGACCGGGATCGATCTGCTCGGGATCCCGGTGGAGGAACACCTGTTCATGTTGATCGTGCCGACGATGGTCGTCGGTGTTCACGAGACGCTGTGCGGGCTGGACGACTAGTCCCGCGTCGTGCCGGGAGCCGCCACCGCAGTCCACCGTTTGCTTCCTCGAGTCGCTCGCGACCGCTCGTCGCAAACGCTGGAGGGAAACACCTACTGGCTCGCTACGCTCGCCGGCAGTCCTACGGACGGCTGTAGGTCATCACGGAGCGACCGCACGGAACTGTGCGGTCGTTCCGGTGTACAGCTACAGCACGTCCGTATCAGTCCCGCTTCGCGCCGGGGTCCGTCACCGCACCGTTGGCCGCCGAACCGAACATCGTCCCGTACTTCGCCAGCACGCCGGACGTGTAGGCCGGGTCGGGGTCGTAGCCCTCGAGCCGCGCCGCCAGTTCGTCGTCGGAGAGGTCGACCGAGAGTTCGAGATCGTCGATGTCGATGGTCACCACGTCGCCGTCTTCGAGCGCGGCGATGGGCCCGCCGACGAACGCCTCGGGCGCGACGTGGCCGATCGAGAAGCCACGCGTCGCCCCGGAGAACCGACCGTCGGTAAAGAGCGCGACGTCCTCGGCGTGGCCCTGCCCGGCGACGGCGGAGGTGACGCCGAGCATCTCGCGCATCCCGGGGCCGCCGCGCGGTCCCTCGTTCCGGATGCAGATGACGTCCCCGGACTCGACGTGACCCTCCTGGACGTACTCCATGGCGTTTTTCTCCTCTTCGAACACCCGCACCGGCCCCTCGTGGTGGAGGTGGTCCTCGCCGGTGATCTTGATGACCGCGCCCTCGGGGGCGAGGTTGCCGGTGAGGATGCGGATGGCGCCACGCTCGTGGATCGGATCGTCGACGGTGTGCAGGAAGTCGACGTCCAGATCCGCGACGGCGGGCGGGTCGTACCGGTCGAGGGCTTCGGCCACCGTCTCGCCCGTCACGGTGAGGGCGTCGCCGTGGAGCAGGTCGGCCTCCAGCAGTTCCCGCAGGACGACCGGCACGCCGCCCACCTCGTGGAGGTCGTTCATCACCCGCTCGCCGCCGGGCTGGAGGTTGGCGATCTTGGGCGTCCGGGCGCTGATGCGGTTGAAGTCCTCGATGTCGAGGTCGATCCCGGCCTCGGCCGCCATCGCCAGCAGGTGGAGGACGGCGTTGGTCGAGCCACCCACCGCGACCTGGAGCGCGATGGCGTTCTCGAAGGATTCCGTCGAGAGGAAATCGGAGGGCTTGCGCCGTTCCTCGATCACGTCGACGACGAGTTCGCCAGTCTCGCGGGCCACCTCGTAGCGCGATTCGTCCTCCGCCGGGGGCGAGGCGGACCCGAGCGGCGCGAAGCCGATGGCCTCGCTGATCGACGCCATCGTGTTGGCGGTGAACATCCCGCCACAGGAGCCCGCACCGGGACAGGCGTTCCGTTCGAGCGTGTCGAGTTCGTCGTCGGACATCTCGCCGTCGGCGACGGCGCCGACACCCTCGAAGACGTTCTGGATGGTGACCTCCCGCCCCTCGTGTTCGCCGGGCATGATCGACCCGCCGTAGAGGAACACGGAGGGCAGGTCGGTCCGGATGGCGGCCATCATCATGCCGGGCATGTTCTTGTCACAGCCACCGACCGTGACGAGGGCGTCCATGCGCTCGCCGAAGGAGACGAGTTCGACCGAGTCCGCGATGACCTCGCGGGAGATCAGCGAGGATTTCATGCCCTCGGTTCCCATCGAGATGGCGTCGGAGATGGTGATCGTGCCGAACTCGATCGGCATGCCGCCCGCCTCGTCGATGCCCTCGATGGCCGATTCGGCCACCTCGTCGAGGTGGACGTTACAGGGCGTGACGTCCGCGGCGGGGTTGGGAACGCCGACCATCGGCGATTCGAGGTCCTCGTCGGTAAAGCCCATCGCGCGGAACATCGACCGGTGCGGGGCGCGGTCCCGTCCCTCGGTCACTTCGCTGCTCCGGAGTTCGGGGTCCTTGCTCCCGGCGTAGGGTTCCTCTCGCTCTGGTTCCTGTTGACTCATGTCCCGATCCTACTCGCCCGGGGTCTTAAACCCTGACGTCGCCGGCCGGTCACCCTTCGTCCCGACTCGCCAGCCCCGAGAGGTGGCCGGCCTCGGGGACGACGATCTCCTCGGCGCCGAGCAGTGCCGCGTTCTCGCTGCCCGGCAGACAGAACACCGGCGTCCCGTCGGCGATTCCCGCGACGGCCCGCGTCCCCACGACTTTCGTCCCGATTTCGTCGTAGGAGAGGCGCCGGAACAGTTCGCCGAAGCCCGGCAACGACTTCCCGAACAGCGGCCGGGCCGCCTCGACGGTCACGTCGTCCGGCGTCACGCCTGTCCCGCCGGTACTCACGACGACGTCGACGTCCCCCCGTCCCGCGAGGTTCGAAAGCGTCGCCTGAACGCGGTCGTAGTCGTCGGGGATGAGTTCCCGAGTGACGACCTCGTGGCCCGCGTCGGTGAACGCCGCGGCGATGGTGTCGCCCGCCGGGTCGTCGTCGAGCGTCCGCGATGTGGAGACGGTCATGACGGCGGCACCGAGCGTCTCGACGTCGTGGTGGTGGTGGGCGTGGTCCCCGTGGTGTTCGTGGCCCTCGCCCCCGTGGTCGTGTTCGCGGTCCTCGCCCTCGTGGTGGTGATCGTCGGCCATACGCGAGCGTTCGGGAGCCGTCCACTAAAGCCGTCCCCGATCCCTCGCCGGATCGCATCGGACGAGTAACACCTTTGGAACCCCGTGCCGTAGTCACGCGTATGGTCGACGACGCCACCACGACCCGCGTGACGTGTTACGAATGTGGCTTCACGGCCCCGCCCGGGAGCGACGACTGGGAGACGGCGACGCATCCCTCGCTCGGCACGCTCACGTCCTGTCCCGAGTGCGGGAGCACCAACACGACGAGCGGGTAGGCCGGTCGAACCACAGCGTTTTGTCCGTCGCCGTGGTTCGATCGGACATGCAAGCGGTCCACTTCGCGGAACACGGCGATGCCGGCGTCATCGAGTACGGCGAGGTCCCCGACCCCGAGGTCGACCGGGGAGAGGTGCGCGTCGACGTGAAGGCGGGGGCGCTCAACCACCTCGACGTGTGGACACGCCAGGGGCTCCCCGGTATCGATCTGGCGATGCCCCACGTTCCGGGGAGCGACGCGGCGGGCGTCGTCCGCGAGGTGGGTGCGGACGTGACCCGCTTTTCGCCGGGCGATCGCGTCGCCGTGACGGCCGGCGTCGCCTGCGGTGACTGCGAGTTCTGCCGTCACGGCGATCCCTCCATGTGCGTCTCCTTTCACATCATCGGCGAACACGTCCCCGGCGTTCACGCCGAGGAGATCGCGGTCCCCGAGGCCAACCTCGTTCCCGTCCCCGAGGGCGTCGACTGGACGGTCGCGGGGTCGGCCTCGCTCGTGTTCGGCACCGCGTGGCGGATGCTGGTCGACCGCGCCGACATCGACCCCGGCGAGTCCGTCCTCGTCCTCGGCGCCTCCGGCGGCGTCGGGCACGCGGCCGTCCAGATCGCCGCCGACGCCGGTGCCGACGTGTTCGCCACCGCCAGCACCGAGGACAAACTCGCGGCCGCGGCCGAACTCGGCGCCGCCCACACCATCGACTACGAACGCGAGGACTTCGCGAGCGAGATCCGCTCGCTGACCGACGGCCGCGGCGTCGACGTCGTCGTCGATCACGTCGGCGCCGCGACCTGGGGGGACTCCCTGCGGAGTCTCGCGAAGGGCGGCCGCCTCGTCACCTGCGGGGCCACCACCGGCCCGAACCCGGAGACGGACATCAACCGCATCTTCTGGAACCAACTGGAGGTGATCGGATCGACGATGGCCACGCCCGGCCAGGTCGACGACGTCCTCGAACGCGTCTGGGACGGCACCTTCGAGCCACGGATCCGCGAGGTGCTCCCGATGAGCGAGGCCGGCCGCGCTCACCGACTCCTGGAGGACCGCGAGGGGTTCGGCAAAGTCGTGGTCGTTCCCGACAGTGAGCGCTGAGGACGACGCCGGTCCGGTCGTCGACCCCCGGGAGGACACACGGCTCCGCGGGGACGAACCGCCCCCGGACGACGACCCGTCGGATCTCGGCTGGGCGGGGTGGGTGCTGGTCGGCGCCGTCGTCCTCGCGGTCCTCGTCGTCCCCGGGTCGGTGTATCTCTGGCCGGCCGGCGGGAGCGTCCTCGGCGCCCACTACCGGACGGCCATGCTCGTCCTGCCGATGGTGCCCGCGGTGCTTCTCGGCCTCGTCGCCGTCTGGTCGATGAAGAATCGGCGCTGACTGTGGGCGGTTCGTGATAAGTCCTGCCGACAAGACTTATACCATGTCGTGTGGTAACGATTCACGAATCGCATGTTCGAAGAGTTCTCCGCCGGCTACTACCTGGGACGGCTGTACGTCCAGCCGCACGACGGCGACCACGCCGTCATCCACCGGACGGATCACGAACGGATGAACGAACGCCTCTACACCACCGGCGAGGGCGTCGAGCGACTCGACGCCCCGCTCGTGATGAAACTCGACGGGAAACACTTCCCGGTCCTCGGGGAGGAGGGCGTCCCCTCCGGGACGCTCGGACTCCCGCCGAGCGTGACCGAGACCGACCTCCCGGACCGGTGTGAGGTGTTCCTCGCCAAACCCGACCGCGCCGCCGAACTCCTTCGGTATGCGGGGTACGGCTCCGACGGCGTGACCGACGAAGCCGTCTGACGCCCCCGGCCGCTCGGCCGCAGGGTAGAAGGCCCTCCCGACCGCTCGTGTGTCCATGCTCGACTCGTTGCTCGGGCGGGCCGAACTGAAGGCGCGCATCGAGGAACTCGAAGAGGAAAAGCGGCATCTCGAACGCCGACTCGACGCCGAGAGCGAGCGCCGGGCCGACGCCGTGACCGCCCGACAGGCGGCCGAGGAGCGGGTAAACCGGCTCGAAGATCGGGTCGCGGATCTGGAGGGACGACTCGACGGCGACGACGACGGGGCGCCCGCCGTCACGCCCCGGGAGACCGCCGACCTGCGCGGCGACCGTCTGGCGGCGGTGCTCGCCCGTCTCCGGAGCGTCGAAACCGGTCCCGAGGGCGCGCTGACCGCGATGGTGGCCGACGCCGAGGGCGACCGGTCCCGTCGTCGGACGTCGAGTGGCGCGCCCTCCGGCGTTCCCGACGCCGTCGCTGACGTTCTCGGCGACCGGGCACCGCTCGTCGACGCGGCCGCTCCCTGTCTCGTCTGTGCCGACGACGCCGGCCTCGTGAGCGTCGCCCTCGCCCCGCCGCTCGCGCCCGATCCCTTCGTCGAGTGGGGCGAGGCGTTTCGCCTCGACCCCGACTGGTTCCACCCCTCGGACGGCCTCACCGTCGCGCTGGTGCGCTCGGACCTGTTCGCGGTCGGGCGCTACGTCGACGGTGTGCTCGCGGACGTGGAGACGGTCGAGACGGACGTGAAGGGGCGTCACTCGAAGGGCGGATTCTCGCAGGCGCGGTTCGAGCGCCGCCGCGACGAACAGGTCGCGGCCCACCTCGACGACTGCCGGGCGGTCCTCGACGCCCGGAACCCGGACCGACTCGTCCTGCTCGGCGAGCGGACCGTCCTCGACGAGTTGGCGTACGATACTGTCGCCACGGCGCCCGTCGACGCCACCGGCGACCCCGAGACGGCCCTCCACGATGCGGCCGACGACTTCTTCACGACGCGGCTGACGCTGCTGTAGCGTTCCGAACCGCCGTGTCGACGCGCACGCCGGAGACGTAGTCCCCGGCCGGCCCGACGTACGTCCCCTCGCGCCCGCAGTCGGTGGTGAGCGAACAGACCCGTATCTCCGGCGGCCAGACCACCCGGACGTCCCCACCGGTCCGCTCGACGCTCGCAGTCTGTCGATAGGTAACCGTCGTCCCCTGCGGATCGACGAACGTGACCAGTAGGGTCACCTCGCTGATCCCCGCAGGCAGCCGTGCGCTCGCCGTCCCGCCGTGGTTCGTCACCGCGACGCCGTCGGCGCCGACGGTCCAGTTAACGGTCACCGGGCCGTCGACCCGCCCCACGTCGTACCGGACGGTGCCGGCTTCGGTGACGACGCTCGCCTGTGCCCGGGTGGCCCGCGCCGGCACGCCGAGGGTCGTCGTCGCCGCCACGCGCCCGCCCCGTTCGACCGACAGCGGGGTGAGCGTCGGCGTGATCGGTTCGACCGCTCCGGTCCACTCGCCCCGGTAGGTGAACCGGTAGGCCCGGCGGTCCCCCGTCGCGTCCAGCGCCTCGAATCGCTCCACGTCGCCCTCGTTCAGGACGTACACCGCGTCGCCGTCGAAGCCGGGGTCGTTGCGCAGATACTGGAAGGGATGATGGAGCCAGTCGCCGTAGGGATCGGGCACGAACACGACGGCGTTCGTGAGGGAGCGCTCCGCGAACGGCTCGTAGGTGGCGGCGAGGTTCTCGGTTCGCAGGCGGTTCTCCCCGTACGGGTCCGCGGCCGCGTCGACCCCCGCGGCGCCGACGACGCCCGCGCCGGCGAGGAGGGCAACGGCGAGGACGACCCGTCGCTGCCGGCCCTCGAGGCCGTCGGTGGCCTCGCGGAGGCGCCGCCAGCAGACGACCGTCCCAGCGGCCGCGAACGCGGAGCACGGCAGGAGGAGATCGAAGTGGTAGTACGGCCCGAGCAGACCGATCAGCCCGTTTTCGAGGCCGTTGAGCGTCCCCCAGAAGTAGGCGTTGCCGAGGACGACGGCCGGGACGACCCCGAGGACGACGACGCGGAGCGCGGGTGCGGACAGCGCCGGATCGGCGACGGCCGCCCGGTCGGTCGGCAGGGTCGCGAGGCCGACCAGCGCGAGGAGGGTGCCGACCGGGCCGGCGACGGTCCACTCGGTCGCCAGCGTCCGCAGGAGTCTGACCGTCGTCTCGGCGGCGAGCGCGGGCGTGTAGACGCGGTCGTACCCCAGCAGTTCGTGGCGGCCGAAGCCAAGGCCGTCGTTCGGGCCGAATGCCTTGTACGGGAACAGGAACGGGTCGCCGGTCACGACGGCGTTGTACGCGAGGGTCACGCCGACGCCCGCCAGTCCGACGCCCGCGACGGCGAGGAGACGGACGAGCGTCGGGCGGAACCGCTCGGTCCCGCGCGTCCACCACAGCGACCCGACGGCGTGGGCGATGAAGGGCGTCGCGAAGCAGACGGCGGTGAAGGGGCGGGAGAAGAACGCGAGGCCGATGGCGGCGCCGGCGGCCAGTCCCCACCGGGGGGAGTCCCGGCGCATCGTCCGGACGTAGGCCAGCGCGAAGGCGAGGTTCAACAGGGTCGTCGGGGCGTAGGGGAGGAAGACGGCCGAGGTGAACAGGAAGAGCGGGGCGCCGAGGAGCGCGACGACCGAGAGGGCGCCGGTCCGCCGGTCGAACGCCGCCGTCGTGAGTGCGCCCACCAGCGTGGCGTTGCCCGCGGCGACGATTCCCAGCGCGAGGTTCGCATCGCCGAGCAGTTTTCCGACGGCGAAGACGCCGGCTGCGACGGGCGAGTACTTCGAGTAGTACCGGAGGTCGCCACCGGCCGTGTCGGCGACGAAAAACCAGGGGCGCACCAGTTCGCCGAGCGCGCCGGGACGGAGGAAGAGCTTCCCCTCCAGAAGCATGGCCGCCTGCATCAGATAGACGCCCTCGTCGTCGTTGACGGAGTGGTACGGAAAGAGGTCGATGGCCAGCCAGTAGACGACGATGCCGGCGAGGACGGCGAGGGCGGCGACGAGGAGTCGCTCCCGGCGGGACCGCGTGGCGGACACTATTCGGTCGGGTCGTCCGGGCGCTGGTCGCTCGGGAACCACGCGAGTTCGTGATCCGCGTCGAGTTCGATCCGGACCGCGGCGTCGAGGGGCATGGACTCGTCGTGGTTGTGCATACACTGGACGGTCGTGTCGTCGTCGAGACGGACCTCGTAGAGGACCGTCGGACCGAGGTAGCGGCGGGCGACGACCCGGCCGTCGGCGGCGCCGTCGCCGACCGGGACCGCGCGGATGTCGTCCGGGCGGACGAGTACGTCGACCTGCGTCCGGTCGTAGGTGCCCGCCAACCCGTTGATCTGGCTCCGCGGGATGGGGCCGAGGCCGGTCGTCACCTCCTCTCCGTGCACGTAGCCGGGGAGGAAGCTCGCGTGGCCGAGGAAGCCGGCGACGAAGCGGGATTCGGGCTGCTGGAACACCTGTTCGGGGTCGCCCACCTGCTCGATCCGGCCGTCGTTCATGACGGCGACGCGGTCGGAGATGGACAGCGCCTCCTCCTGGTCGTGGGTGACGGAGACGGCGGTCACGCCCGTCTCCTTGAGGATGCGCCGGACCTCCTCGCGCATCTGGACACGGAGATCAACGTCGAGGTTCGAGAACGGTTCGTCCAGCAGGAGGACGTCGGGTTCGGGGGCGAGCGACCGCGCGAGCGCCACGCGTTGCTGTTGGCCCCCGGAGAGTTCGTCCGGGTAGGAGTCGCCCTGTGCTTCGAGGCCGACGAGGTCGAGGAGGTCGTCGACCCGTGCCTCGCGGGCGTCGGCGTCCCAGTCCTCCAGGCCGAAGGCGACGTTCTCGGCGGCGGTCAGATGCGGGAAGAGGGCGAACTCCTGAAACACGACGCCGACGCCGCGGTCCTCGGGGACGACGAAGTCGTCCGGGCCGGACACCGTCGCGTCGTTGAGCGCGACGCGGCCGCCGTCCGGGCGGTCGAGGCCGGCGATCAGCCGCAGGGTGGTCGTCTTGCCACACCCCGACGGTCCGAGCAGCGTGAGGATCTCGCCCTCGTGGACCGACAGGGAGAGCCCTTCGATGACCCGTTCGGTGCCGAAGTTCTTCTCGACTCCGTCGAGTTCGAGGACGGGCGTCTCGTCCGTCGTGGTCGGTCGGTCGGCCGTCGTCTCGTGGGTCGCGTGCATCGTTCTATTTGACATCGTATCCCTCCTGGGTGAGGATCACCAGCATCGACAGCCCGGAGACGCCAAGCAGGATGAGTGCGGGCACCGCCGCGTGGCCGTAGTAGCCCGACGCGGTCGCCGTCCAGATGTGAGTGACGAGCGTCTTGAACCCCGAGGGCCGGAGCAGGAGCGTCGCCGGGAGTTCCTTCATCGTCGTGAGAAAGACGAGCGCCGCGCCGCCGAACAGGCCGGGCGCGATGAGGGGGAGCGTCACCGCGCGGAAGGCGCCGAACGAGGTGCGGCCGAGCGTCCGCGCCGCCTCGGGGAGCGCGGGGTTCACCCGGAGGAAGGAGGCCCGCATCGAGCCGACGGCCTGGGGCAGAAACCGGACGACGTAGGCGGCGACGAGGAGATACACCGTCTGGTAGAGCGGCCGCGCGTACGAGGTGCCGAGGTAGACGAGTGCGAGGCCGAGCACCACGCCGGGGACGGCGTAGCCGACGTACGTCGCCCGTTCGAACGCCTCGGCCAGCCGGGAACGGTAGCCCGCGGCGAGGTAGGCGACGGGGAGGCCGGCGACGGTGGCGACCAGTGCCGCCGCCGCCGAGACGCCGACGGAGTTGAGGGCGTACTCGGCGCGGAAGGCGAGCGCGCTCCCCACGTCGGCGCCGCCCTGTGCGAGCCAGGTCAGCAGGATGCCGACCGGCACGACCAGCGCGAGGCCGGCGACCGCGAGACAGCCCGCGGCGGCGACGTACTTCCAGGGCCCGAGCGGGACGGTGCCGCTGGTCCGGCCGCCCTGTCGCCCGGCGTACAGCGGTTCGTTGCCGCGGACGTGGGATTCGAGCCCGAGGACCAACAGCGTCACCGCGACGAGTTGCAGGGAGAGCAGGGAGGCGACGTCCCGGCCGAAGCTCGTGAACTCGACGTAGATGACGCGCGTGAAGGCGTCGAACTGCATGATCGCGGGCGTCCCGAAATCCGAGAGGGTGTACAGCGCAACCAGGAGCGCGCCCGCGGCCACCGCCGGCCGAATCTGCGGGAGCGTCACCCGCCGGAACGCCGCCCACCGCGAGTGGTCGAGCGTCCGCGCGGCGTCGATCAGCGTCGTATCGAGCGACTTCAGCGCCGCCCGGGTCGTGATGAACACGTAGGGGTAGGTGTAGAGAGTCACGACGAGGGCGGCCCCCGGGAAGCCGTAGATTTCCGGCAGGCGCTCGACGCCGAGGGGGGCGAGCAGCCGCTGGAACGCACCTCGCGGGCCGAACGCCGAGACGAAGGCGAAGGCGCCGACGTAGCTCGGGATGACCAGCGGGAGCGAGACGGCGACGGTGAACGCCCGGCGAAAGGGGAGATCGGTCCGCACCGTCAGGTACGCGAGCGGGACGCCGATGAGGACGGACGCGACCGTCACGGTGACCACGAGGGCGGCGCTGTTGAGAAACACCTGCACCGTCGAGGGACGGGTGGAGATGGCGACGGCCTCCGCGAAGCCGACGTCCAGCGACGTCTTGACCAGCCACACCAGCGGGAGGAGCACGGCCGCGGCGACGGCGCCGCTCGCTATCGTCGTGGGGAGGGGCAGATCCTCGCTGCCGCCGTCGACGGTGTGCTGGTCGGTGGCCATGGTGGTGGGGTCAGAGCATGCCGACGTCGCGGAGGAGGTCGACCGTCCCCTCCAGGTCGGACAGCTGAGTGAGGTCTAATCCTTCGGGGGGGTTCAATTCGTCGATACTGGGCAGGCGGCCGATGGGGTCGACGCCGGGGACCAGCGGATACTCGAACGTCTCCCGCGCGAAGTAGTCCTGCGCCTCCGCCGAGAGCAGGTGGCGGACGAACGCCGACGCCAGGTCCGGGTCCTCGGCCGTATCGAGGACGGCGGCGCCGGCGACGTTGAAGATGGCGCCGGCGTCGCCCTCGGTGAAGGCCGTGGCGATGGGGGCGTTCGGTCGCCCGGCGAGTACGCGCTGGATGTAGTAGTGGTTCGCGAACCCGGCGCGGAGTTCGCCGTCGGCGACGGCCTGGCTGACGAGGAACTCGTCGGCGTAGGTGGTCTGGAGCCCCAGATCGAGCATCCCGTTGAGCCACTCGCGCGTCTCGGACTCGCCGTTGAGCGCGCGCATCGCGGTGATGAACGCCTGGAACGAACTGTACGTCGGCGCACACCCGATGGCGTCACGGAACGCCTCCGTCTCCGGGAACGCGAAGATGTCGTCGGGAATCTCGTCGTCGGAGAGCGCGTTCGTGTTGTAGGGAATCGTCCGCGCCCGGCCCGAGGTGCCGATCCACGTCCCGTCGGGGTCGTGGAACTGATCCGGCACCATATCGAGCACCTCGGTCGGGAGTTCGGCCGTCCGTCCACGGTCCTTGAGCGCGCCGAGCGACCCGGCGTTGACCGAGAAGAAGACGTCCGCCGGGCTCCCCGACCCCTCGGTTTCGATCTGGTTGACCAGTTCCGACGCCGAGTTGTACCGCGGTCGGATCGTCAGGTCGGGGTAGAGGTCCTGAATGAAGCCGATGAGCTGGCCGACGAGCGGCTCTCCGCGGCCGGAGTAGAGAGTCAACTCGCCGCTCAGCTCCGGCATCTCGGTCATCGAGACGCCGCCGGTGATCGTCCGCTCGCCGAACGGCGACCGACCGGAGCCGATCTGACCGGCGACGGTACCGCCGCCGCCCCCGTCGCCGCCGTTGTCGTCGCCGCTCCCGCTGCCACTGCCGCCGCCGAAGACCCCGTTACATCCGGCGATCGATGCCAATCCGGCTGCTCCTCCGAGACGCAGGACGCGACGACGAGAGCTGCGATGATCCGTCATACATAGATTTAGGCCGCCCTAAAGAACTTATATTTGCCGATTCGAAGAACGATGGGCCGCGTCCCGGACTCTCGGCTGTCCCCGTTTCGAGCGAGTCGCCATCTCGGCGACTCTCTCGATCGACACCCGTCCGATCGTCTCAGTCGTCCGCCGGAACCGCCCGATCGACCGACTGGAGTTCGTCGAGACAGGCCAGCCAGTCGTGCATGTGTTCGCCCACGTGGGCGAGGAAGTCGCCGTTGCGGTAGTCGCCCTCCGCCTCGATCAGCGCGTCGGCCATCGCGGCGAAGGCGGTGGCGTAGGTGACTTCGCTCTCGGGGTCGGCGTCGTCGACCAGTTTCCAGAGGTGTTCGTTCAGTTCTAGCCCCGCCACCTCGTTGTGCAGGTCGTCGAACGTCGACCGCGGCGCCTTGTCGTGGCGACAGAGCGGGTCGCCCGTCAGGATCTCCTTGCCCAGCAGATCCGCCGCCCGCTTGAGGAACACGCCGCTCCAGATGTCGTCGAAGCGGCCGACCGACCACTCGTTGTCGTCCATCGGCAACTGGTAGAACGCGGGGACCACCTCGCGCCGGAAGGCGAGGTTCATCGAGCAGACGGTGAGATACTGGCCGGGTTCGGCGACGAAGTCGGGGCCGAAGTCGTCGGCGGTCAGACGCGTCTCGGCCTGACCCTGCAGGTCGCCGTCCATCAGGATGCGAACGGCGTCCAGGTCGGGAACGTTCGTCCACAGGCCCTGCGAGGCGATCACGTCGTCGACGTGGGCCGTCCCCGTCTCGACCGTCTCGTCCATCGCCGCGTAGGGATATCCCCGCGGGTAGAGTCCGTGCTCCTCGGCGGCGTGATACAGAACGTTGACCCACCGCTCGTCCGAGCGCACCGACTCGACCGTCCGGTCGGCGTGCAGGTTCCGGAGGTGGGTTCCGAAGAAGTCGACGGCGTCGTGGGGCCGGGTGTCGTCGTCGATGAAGACGCCGTAGGGATGGTCGTGTGCCCAGAGGTACAGTAGCCCGAAACTCGTCTGGGCGTGACTCCGCGCCGGGATCAGGTGACCGTAGTCGCCGACGCCCCGTTCGGCCAGCCAAGATTCGCGTCGACTCCCGTCGAACACCTCGCCCGCGACGCCCAGGTCGTCGAGCATCGCCGCCATCTCGTCGGTCGGGCAGTGGTCCTCGGTCACGAGTACGAACTCCAGCCGATCCGTGTCGAACCCGTGGCGCTCCGCGTTCGCGACGTAGGACCGCACACATTCGTACTCCCTGATCGTCGGCACGATGACGCAGACGTCCTCGCTCATTGCCTGCCTTTGTTTAGGCGTACCTAAAGTAACTGTCGTTCCGTGGCGACCGTCACTCCCGAGGACCAACGTGGGACCGTACGGCGGATGCTCGACGGCTAGTCCGTCCCGCTCAGTGCCTCCAGCAGGACGACGGCCGGCCCGGGCGCAAGCGGCTCGTTCGCGTTCCCGCAGTGGGGCGACTGGACGCAGGCCGGGCAGCTGTCGGCACACGCACAGCCGTCGATCAGCCGGGCAGTCCGCGGCACGAGCGACTCGAAGCGCTCGTAGCCGCCGCGAGCGAGGCCGACGCCGCCTGGATGGCCGTCGTAGACGAATATCGTGCTCGCGCCGGTGTGGGGATGAGACGGCGTCGAGAGACCGCCAATGTCCGCCCGGTCACAGAGCAGGTGGAGGGGAAACAGCGAGATCAGGCCGTGTTCGGCCGCGTGGATGCCGCCGTCGAAGTCGCCGATCGCCCGCATCTCCGCCTCGACGTCCTCCGGGACGGTGACATACAGCGCCGTCGTCGACAGCGTCGTCTCGGGCAGAGCGAGCGTCTCTCGCCCCAGCGTCTCGCCCCGACTGGCGTCCCGGCGCTCGTAGCCCGTCACCCGTTCCGTGACGGTTACGTCCGCGAGGTGGACGTCGGTGTCGGGCCGGGCGTCGAGCGGCGTTTCCTCCCGGTCCCGCTCGACCGTGATCGACTTCTCGGTCAGCACCCGGGTGTAGTAGTCCGCCCACGTGGGCTGGAGGGTCGCCACGTCCCGGTCCAGATCGAGATCCGTCACCTCGTAGGACTGGCCCTGGTGGTGGTAGATCGCCCCGGGGTGAGCGTCCCGGAGGGCGTCGCCGACGCCGAGGGTGGCGATCACGTCACCGTCGGCCAGGAGGTCGACCTCCCGGTCGTCGACGCTCCGCAGGGTCGTCGCGTGCTGTGGACTCCGGTCGCCCGCGTGGGTCCACCGGACGCCCTCGGCCGTCTCCCGGCGTTCGAGTCGGCCGGCGGCTTCGAGGTCGCTCACCACGTCCCGAAAGTCGTCGCCGAAGTGGGCGGCGTCCGCTCGCGACAGCCAGTTCTCGGCCGCCGCCGACGCGACGTGAGCCGGGCGCAGGTGGTCGTTCTCGGGGTCGACCGTCGCGCGCTCGGGGTCGCCGTCGAACAGGGTGTCGGGGTTGGACATCAAGTACTGATCGAGCTGGTCCTCGCCGGCGACGAGGGCGACGAGCGCCGGGTCTGCCCCCCGACCTGCCCGCCCCGCACGCTGGAACGTCGACATCCGCGTCCCGGCGTAACCGTCGAGGAGGACGGCGTCGAGTCCGCCGACGTCGACGCCGAGTTCGAGGGCGCTCGTGCTCCAGACTCCCCGGACGCTGCCGTCGTGGAGGCCGTCCTCGATCTCGCGGCGGCGCTCGTCCCGAAGCGAGGCTTGGTACGCCTCGATCCGCCCGGCCACCCCACGCTCTCCCCGGTCCCGGAGCGCATCGGCGCTCTCGGTCGCGTAGCGTTCGGCGGTCTGTCGCGCCCGGGTAAACGCGAGGGTCTGGTGGCCCGCGGCCACGAGGTCGGCGAAGAGCCGCTTCGTCTCGACGTGACTCGATCGCCGCCGTCCGGCGCCGCGGTCGTCCCTTTGTTCGGGCGGGTTCCACAGCAGCCAGTGGCGCGGTCCCCGTCCGCTCGCGTCCGTGTCGACGCAGTCGAAGGACGATTCGGAGCGACCGGTCAGGCGCGCGGCGTGTTCGACGGGGTTCGCGATGGTGGCCGAACAGCAGACGACGGCCGGATCGCTACCGAACCGCTCACACAGGCGTTCGAGCCGCCGTAGGACGAGCGAGACGTGGCTGCCGAAGACGCCGCGGTAGGTGTGTATCTCGTCGATCACCACGAGTTCGAGCGACGAGAACAGCCACTCCCACAGGCGGTGGCCGTGCGGGAGGAGGCCGTAGTGAAGCATGTCCGGGTTGGAGAGCAGGACCGTCGGACGCCGGTCCCGCACGTCCCGCTTCTCGGCCGTCGAGAGCCGTCCGGTGTAGGTGTCGACCGAGACGCGGCTGCCGAACCCCAGGCCGCGAGCGAGGTCCCCGAGGCTCTCGGCCTGATCCGCGATCAGGGCGTTCTGCGGGCCGAGATACAGCGTCCGCCCGCCGTGGTCCATCGCCCGCTCGAACGCGGGGACGATGTACGCGAGGCTCTTGCCGCTCGCCGTCGGCGTCGCCAACACGACGTCGCGCCCGTCGCGGACGGCCTCGATGGCCGCGACCTGGTGGCGATAGAGGCGGTCGATCCCGCGGTCTTCGAGCGCACTCGCCAGTCGGGGTTCGAGGTCGCAGTCGGCGTAGGCCGGGTCGCGCGCCGGCAGGACGCGGTAGTCCGCCACCCGGCCGTCCTCGGCATGCGCCCGGAGTCGGTCGACGACGTCGTCCACGTCCACCGGTGCGGCCGTCGCGAACAAACCGGTTCCGGTCGAACTTTCCCCCCTGCGGCCCGCGTCACCGCATGGACGACGCCGACGGCGGCACGTACACGCTGCTGCTCGACCTGCCGCGGGCGACCGAGATCGCGGTCGGCGCGCTCGGGACCCACCGCTTCCCCGCCGGCGCCTACGCCTACACCGGCAGCGCCTTGGGCAGCGGCGGCTTCGCCCGTGTGGACCGCCACCGCCGGATCGTGGCCGGCGAGAACGACACCCGCCACTGGCACGTGGACTACCTCACCGGCCACCCGGCGACCGACCTGGTGACCGTCGTCACGAGCGAGGGCGACGACGTCGAGTGTGCCGTCGCCGACCGCCTCCCCGCGGGCCCGGTCGACGGCTTCGGCGCCTCGGACTGTGACTGCCGTTCGCACCTCGCCGGTGGCTCGTCGGTCGATGGACTGGCCGCGACCGCCCGGTCGGCCCACCGCGAGGCGACGAAGAAGTGATCCCGACCGCTGTCGGGCGACCGGGGGCACCCGACCGCCGGCGGATCCGGGCGAATCCGTCGGCGGTCCGGCGCCAGGTCGAATAGCGGGCCGGGCAACCCGCCACGACCCCTGTGTCAGAGGCACCCCGGCGGCCACGATTACTCCGATCGACGACTTCATGTTGTCGTCCGCCGAATTCGTCACCGATTGAGACGTGTTATATAAATATTCCGCAGAAAGGCCCCTGTGCCGCGGGACGGGCGCCGGGGCGGGGCGATGACCGACGTGTCGCCGGCCGCGGTCGTCGCCCGCCGACTCGACACGATCCGGGCGCTCGACGAAGGGCCGGCGTCGACGGCGACGCTCGTGGAGCGGACCGGCGTCTCGCGGTCGACCGTCGATCGGGCGCTCCGCGAACTGTCGACGGTCGGGTTCGTGGCGTCGACGGCCGCGGGCCACCGGCTGACCCAGACGGGGCGGCTGGCGCTCTCGACGCACCGCCGGTCGACCCGCCGTATCGACGCCCTGGCAGCGGCGGCGCCCCTGTTCGACGGGGTCGACCCGAGCGTCGACGTCGATCCGGCCGTCTTCGACGGGGCGACGCTGATCGAGTCGACACCGTACGCCCCCAACCGTCCCGCGGAGGCCGTCGGCGACGTCGTCGAGCGGGCGACCCACGTCTCGGTGTACACCGGTCGCTTCCTCTCCAGACACGCGCGGCTCTACCACGACCGGGTGATGGAGTCGGGGCTAACCGGCTCCTTCGTGGCGACCGACCGAGTGATCGAACGGCATGCGGTGTCCCACCCCGGGGAGATGCGGGCGGCCGTCGAGAGCGGCCGCATCGCGATTCGACGTGCCGACCGGGACGAACCGCTGACGCTCGTCTTGGCCGAGACGCCCGACGGTCCCGAGATGGGCCTGGTCGTCTACCGCGACGGCGGTGCCCGCGGGTTCGTCGGCAACGATTCCCCCGCTGCGACGCGGTGGGCGCGCGCGTTTCACGACCGCCTATGGAACGCGGCGACGCCCTTCGATCCTACCTGACCGCGGCGTCGAGTTTCTCCACCGGCGTTGGAGGCTCCGACTCGTAGTGATCGCCGAGTTGAGTCCGGCAGGACGCGCCGGGGGCGACGAGTTCCTCGCCCGAACTCTCGTCCACCTGGTCGAAGAGGATCGACCCGATGGCCTTGCTCATCGAGAAGTGTTCGGCCTCGTAGCCGAAGGACCCCGCCATCCCACAGCAGCCGGAGTCGAGCGGATCGACCGCGTACCCCGCCCGCCGCAACACGCCGACGGCGTGGTGGTCCTTCTTGGTCGACTTCTGGTGACAGTGGCCGTGGTAGGTCAACGACCCCGTCGCGTCCGTCGACAGCGACTCGTCCAGGCGGAACGCGTCGAGATACTCCATGACGCCGTAGCTGTTGTCGGCGAGCGTCTCGACGTCGCCGTTGGACGTCGTCCGATCCTCCGAGGAACGTGGCTCCTCGCTGCCGCCCGGGAGCAGGTCGCGATAATCGGACTGGAACATCACGGCGTCGGAGGGTTCGACGAGTACCACGTCCCAGCCGTCGCGGACGCGGGGGGCGAGGGTCTCGACGTTCGTCGCCGCCTGCTCGCGCGCCTCGTCCAGAAAGCCCTTCGAGAACGGCGGCCGGCCGCTGCCGGCCACGTCGCGAGGAATCTCCACGTGGACGTTCGCCGCCTCCAGCACCCTGACCGCGGCCTTCCCCGATTCGGGGTGGTTGTACGTGGTGTAGGTGTCGGGAAAGAGGAGGACCCGGCGGTCCGCCTCGGCCGCGCTCACCCGCGCCCCACCCCGGTCGTCGAACCAGTCGACGAGCGACTGGCGGTGGAAGGTGGGCAGCGAGCGATCCTTGGCGATGCCGAGCGTCTTCTCCATCACCGTCCGGGCGCCGGGAACCTTCGCCGCCCAGTTCGACAGCGGCGCCAGCGCCGAGCCGAGGGCGTTCAGTGTGTCGACGTTCGCGAACAGTTTATCGCGCAGCGAGGCGCCGTGGCGCTGGTGGTGTTCGTGGGTCACCTCCGCTTTCAACTTCGCGAGGTCGACCTCGCTCGGACAGTCCTTCGAACAGCCCTTGCAGCCGATACAGAGGTCCAGCACTTCGTGCATGAACTCCACGTCGGTGGCCTCGTCGTCCAGGTCGCCGCTCATCGCCTGCCGGAGCAGGTTCGCCCGGCCGCGGGTGGCCTGGATCTCCTCCTGGCTCGCGCGGTAGGTGGGACACATTACGCCGCCGGTGGTCTCCTGTGGGCCGCGACAGCCCCCACAGCCGTGACAGAGTTCGACCATCCCCTGCATCCCGTTCTCGTTGTCCCAGTCGAGCGCGGGCGAGAAGCCGGCGTCGAACTCGTAGTCGGCGTCGAACCGCAGGTTCTCGGTCATGTCCACGTCGCCACAGACCGTCCCCGGGTTCAGCAGCCAGTCGGGGTCGAACGCCGACTTCAGGTCCCGGAACGTCTCCCAGAGACGGTCGCCGTACAGTTTCCGGTTCCACTGGGTTCGGGCGCGGCCGTCGCCGTGTTCGCCCGAGACTGAGCCGTTGTACTTCACGACGAGGTCGGTCGCGGCGTCGGCGATGGACTCCATCCGCTCGATACCCTCGACGGTCTTGGTGTTGACCAGCGGCCGGATGTGGAGGACGCCCGGCCCGGCGTGGGCGTAGTAGCTCGCGAACGTGTCGTGATCGTCGAGCAGCGCCTGGAAGTCGGCGACGTAGGCCGGCAGGTTCTCGGGCGGGATGGCGGTGTCCTCGATGAACGAGATGTGTTTGGCGTCGCTGGTCCGACCCAGCAGGATCGGCAACCCCGACTTGCGCATCTTCCAGAACGTCGCCCGTTCCTCGGCGTCGTGAGCCTCCATCGCGTCGCGGGCGTAGCGCTCCTTCCCGGTCAGGTCGGCCGCCCCCTCGCTCGGCGACGCCTCGGTGTCGACGCCGCCGACGCGGTCGGCGATCAGGTTCGCGACCTTCCGTCGCCCCTCCTCGTCGCTGTCGGCGTAGAACTCGACGAGCAGGACCGAGTCCGTCCCCTCGGGCAACAGGCCGACCACGTCCGCGAACTCGGCCGTCTCCCGCGCCAGGTCGAGCAGGACGTCGTCCATCACCTCGACGGCCGCGGGGTCGTGTTCGAGGATCGGTGCCACGTCCTCCATCGCGTCGATCAGGTCGTCGTAGGTCAGCAGGCCGATGGCCTTCGTCTCGGGGACGGGCTCCAGCGAGACGGTCGCCTCGGTGATGACCGCGAGGGTGCCCTCGCTGCCCGCCAGCAGGCGCGCGAGGTTGACCGACCCCGTCTCTGCCTCGTCGATCAGCACGTCCAGGTTGTACCCCGAGACGTTGCGCTTCAGATCCGGATACTTCTCGCGCACTTCGTCGGCCTCCTCGTCGACGATCCGGGCGACTTCGGCGTAGATGCGCTCGCGGATCGACCCCTCGGGGTCGGCGTCGGCCCGCAGGTCGTCGAGGTTGATCTCGCCGAACGTGGTGACGGTGCCGTCGGCCAGCACCGCCTCGACTTCCTCGACGTAAGCGTCCGTCTTGCCGTACTTCAGGGAGTGCGATCCGGTGGAGTTGTTGCCGATGGCGCCCCCGAGGGCGCTCTTGTCGCCCCACGCTGGGTCGGGGGCGAACTTCAGGTCGTGGGCGTCGAGTTCCGCGTTGAGGTCGCCGAGGTTGATGCCCGGCTGGGCGCGGGCCAGGCGGGCCTCGAGGTCCATCTCGATCACGTCGGTCATGTGCCGCGAGAAGTCGAGGACGACCGCCTCGTTGACGGTCTGTCCGGCGAGGCTCGTGCCGCCGCCGCGGGGGAGGACCGGCACCCCACGGTCGGCACAGTACTCGACGACCGCGGACACGTCGGCAGTCGAGGTGGGGAAGACGACGCCGACGGGCGTCACTTCGTAGGCGCTCGCGTCGGTCGCGTAGAGCTGTCGGGAGTAGTCGTCGAACCGCACGTCGCCCTCGATCAGCCCGTCGAGATCGTCGACCATCCCCGGACGGTCGACGTCGTCGCTCCGGTAGTCGTAATCCCCGTCTCGGGCGGGGTCGTCAGCGGGATCGCCTGTCGTTGCCATCGGGTGGGAATTGGTGTACGACCGCTTAAAAGCCGGGTACTATGGTAGCCTTTGTAAGTCATCGCACACCTGATCGCCAGACTGCGTGGGATCAGGTGTGCAAACAGTTCCAAACGCTACTATAGCAGACGCCGGGGATCAGTACGTCCCCCGAACGGGGGTCGGGAGTCCCGTCGCCGGCGCCTCGTGCGCGAACGGGACGCGTCTCCGGCACGGAGATTCCACCCTGTCGGCGACCGAAGCTACAAAGCTCACGCGTCCCTACTGCGGGACATGGCTACCACCACGAACCCGACGCTGTCGACGTTCGCGGACGCCCTCGACGAACTCGGGGTCGCCCTCACCCGGACGACGGCCGACGAGTTCGCGGCGACGCTCGACGACGTCGTCCGCGACCCGGCGGTCGGCGTCCCCCTCCCGTTCGACGTCACGTACCCGGACCGCGTGACGGTCGATCCGACGCCCGCCGCCCTGGAACGGGCGGCGACCGGCGTCACCCCCGCCACCTTCGGCGTCGCCAACTACGGCAGCGTCCTCCTCCCGTCGACCGCCGACGGGGCCGAACCCGTCTCCCTCTATCCCGAACTCCACGTTCCGGTCGTCCGCGCGGGTGACGTCCTCCCGGACCTGCCCGAGGCACTGGACCGCTTCGGCGACATGGCCCGGACGGACGGTGCGAGTACGGTCGTCGCCACCGGCCCGAGCGCCACCGCCGACATGGGGGAACTCGTCCTCGGGGCGCACGGTCCCGAGGCCGTCCACGTGGTGATGCTCGATGAGTAAGGGCAGGGGCGACAAGGCCGCCGAGATCCGGCGGCTGATGGCGACCGAAGGCTCCGCCATCGAGGCGAACACGAAGGGGTTCAACCGGAAGCGCCGGGAGGCGGTCGCGGAACTGGACAACTACGAGGAACTCCGGACGCGCGCCCGCGAGATCAAGGAGGACGCCATCGACCGCCTCCCCGAACTGATCGCGGAACTCCGCGAGTCCGTCGAGGAAAACGGCGGTCACCTCTACGTCGCCGACGACGCCGCGGACGCGAACCGGTACGTCCGGGACGTCGTCGCCGACGAGGACGCCGAACGCGTCGTCAAGAGCAAGTCGATGACCACCGAGGAACTGGACGTCAACGAGGCGTTGGAGGCCGACGGCGTGGACGTGGTGGAGACCGACCTCGGGGAGTGGGTCGTCCAGCTCGCCGACGAGACGCCCTCGCACCTGATCGCCCCGGCCATCCACCGCTCCCGGGAGAGCATCGCCGACCTGTTCGAGACGGTGTTCGACCCCGCGGACCCACCCGAGACGGCCGACGAACTCACCACGTTCGCCCGGACCCGACTCGGCGAACTCATCCGCGACGCCGACGTTGGGATGACCGGCGCCAACTTCGTTACCGCGGACTCGGGGACGCTGGCGCTGGTCACCAGCGAGGGCAACGCCCGGAAGTGTGCGGTCACGCCGGACACGCACGTCGCCGTCGCGGGCGTCGAAAAGGTCGTTCCCTCGACGGACGACCTCTCGCCGTTTCTCGAACTCCTCGCGCGCTCCGGCACGGGACAGGACCTCACGGCGTACGTCTCCCTGCTCACCCCGCCCGTCGACTCCCCGACCCTCGACTTCGACGACGACGAGACCCCGCTCTCCGAGCGGGAGTCCGACCGCGAGTTCCACCTCGTGCTCGTCGACAACGGCCGGATGGCGATGCGCGAGGACGAGCAACTCCGCGAGACGCTGTACTGCATCCGGTGTGGGGCCTGTTCGAACTCCTGTGCCAACTTCCAGCACGTCGGCGGGCACGCCTTCGGCGGCGAGACGTACTCCGGTGGCATCGGCACCGGCTGGGAGGCCGGGGTCGAGTCCCTCGACTCCGCGGCCGAGTTCAACGACCTCTGTACCGGCTGTTCCCGGTGTGTCAACGGCTGTCCCACCAAGATCGACATCCCGTGGATCAACACCGTCGTTCGCGACCGGATCAACCGCGGGGCGGACCCCGAAGGGACCGACTTCCTCGTCGAGGGGCTGACGCCCGACGAGGAGCCAGGCGGCCTCGACCTCGACAAGCGCCTGTTCGGCAACTTCGCGACGCTCGCGAAAGTCGGGAGCGCGACTGCCCCCGTCTCGAACTGGATCGCCGACGCGGCGCCGGTGCGGTGGGCGCTCGAACGCGTCGCCGGCGTCGACGCCCGTCGCGACCTCCCCGAGTTCCGGCGGGAGACGCTCGTCGACTGGGCGCGGACGCGCACGGCGACGGTCACCGATCCGACCCGGGAGGTCGTGCTCTATCCCGACGTCTACACCAACCACGTCCAGGTCGAACGCGGCAAGGCGGCCGTCCGGACGCTGGAGGCCCTCGGCGTCTCGGTACGGGTTCCGTCCGTCCCCTCCAGCGGCCGCGCCCCGCTCTCACAGGGGATGATCGCCACCGCCGAGGAACACGCCCACGACGTCTATGGCGCCCTCGCCGAACACGTCGACGCCGGTCGCGACGTGGTCGTGATCGAACCGTCCGATCTCGCCATGTTCGAGCGGGAGTACGAGCGGTTCCTCGCCGACGCCGCCGTCGAGCGCCTGCAGGAGCACAGCTACGAGATCATGGAGTACGTCTACGGCCTGCTGGCGAACGGGGCCGACGCCGACGCGCTCCGCGCCGGCGACGGCCACGAGGTCGCCTACCACGCCCACTGCCAGCAGCGGACGCTCGGGCTCGACGCCCACACGACGGCCGTCCTCGACGACCTCGGCTACGACGTCGTCACCTCCGACGTGGAGTGCTGTGGGATGGCCGGCTCCTTCGGCTACAAGGACACCTACTACGAACTGAGCATGGACGTGGGCGAGGACCTGGCCGAGCAGTTCTCGACCCCCGAGACGCGCGACCGGACGGTCGTCGCGAGCGGCACCTCCTGTCTGGAACAGCTCGACGCCCTCCTCTCCCGGCCGTCGCGGCACCCGATCGAACTGATCGCGCCGTAGCCCACCGACGCGTCGCCTACGGCGTCCCGGTCGGTCGCTCATCCTCGACGACGGTCAACACGTCCTCGACGAACTCGCAGGACCGGTACCGGATCCGTCCACCCTCGGGATCGTACTCGACGAGGCCTGCCTCCTCCAACCGCGGCAACAGCGCGTGTCGAAGCGCGAGCGCCGCGTCGGCGGGCGGGTCGACGCTGTTGGACCGCACGTGTTCGGCCACCTCTCGACAGGTCGCGGTCCCGTCGGTCTCCTCCATCAAGTAGCGAACCGCGAGCCGTCGCCGTTCGTCGTCCAACGCACGGAACACGGCGTCAGCGAGGTCGGCGTCCATGCCGTGGCGGTTCACCCGATGGGCACAAATTGTCATCCCGTAACGCGGCGACACCTCCTGTCGCCTCGCCGTCGACACCCGTCGTTCGGGCGACTCAGTCCCCCGTCTTCTGCGTCGACTCGTCGCGGTACGTCTCGAACATCGATTCGACCGTCGCCAGCAGGTCGGGATCGTCCGAAACCGCGAGCGCGTGTGGCCGGCCCTCCTTGGACACGGCGACTGCGGCGGTGTCGTCCATGACCCCGGCGAAAAACGAGATTCGGTCCGGGTGGACGTAGACGTCGACGGCGTCCGACTCGACGGTCGCCGCGTGGCCGTCGCGGTACTCGGCTCTCGACTCCGCCACGTCGCTCGCTCGCTGCGGGATCACCACCTCGACGTCGATGTCCTCGTCGCCCTGCACCCGTGCTGCCAACTGGTCGATGCTCTCCCGTTGAACCCCGGGGGCGACCTCCCGAATGCGGGTCGCGTCCGCCCGTAGCGAGAGGATCCGATCGAGGATGCCGAAGGGATCCACGTCGGACGCGACGAGCAACTCCCCGTCCGCCAGTCCCTCGAGCGGGAGGCTACGAAAGGCGGGCGGCGCGTGGCGCAACAGGGGAGCGAAGTCGAGTGCTGTCCCTGCCCGCGTTCGGAACGCGTCGACTCCGTCGGCGACGTGTGTCCCAAGCGGCGTGAGTCGGAGAGGGCCGTCGGCCTCCCGGAGGTACCCCCGCTCTTCGAGCGAGTTCACGACCCGTACGACGGTCCGGTGTGACACGTCGAGCCGCGACTCCACTGCCGCCCGTTCGATGGGTCCCTCCTCCGAGACGATGTCGAGGACCTTCGCTCGATTCTCTGACTGCGTTACGAACCGAAGTTCCGCGACGGCTTGCCCCATACGCCCCGTGGACGGCACTCGCTTAAATCACGAGCGAACCCGGTCCGTCGGCGTGTCGAACCCTGTCGCGTACGCCGCCATCCGCGAACTATTAAGACCCGTCACGAACAGGAAGTGCATATGGACGGCACGCCACAGGAGATCACGACGCTCGTCGGGCGCGAGGTGTACTCGAACAACGGGGTTTTCGTCGGGGAGGTCGAGGACGTCCGCCTCGATCTCGGCCAGGAGTCCGTCACCGGACTCGCGCTCGGCGAACTGAGCCAGGAACTGTTCGCAGGGCGAGTCGAGGCCGGCAAGGGCGTGATGATCCCCTACCGCTGGGTCCGTGCCGTCGGCGACGTGATCCTCATCAACGACGTTGTCGAACGGCTCGAAGACGAGGACGAAGACGAGGAAGTCGTCGCTTAGCTCCCGTTTCCGGCATCGTTCGCACTGCTCTCGACACCCATCGCGTCGAACAGTTTCTTGCGCACTGCCTCTTCGGCCAGCGCGAGCAGCGTGTCGCGATTGTCCTCGCTCGCCTCGATGCCGGTAAAGAGCCCGAGCGGAATCTCGGTGCTCCCTTGGGTGGAGTGTCCGCCGGCCTCGCCGATCTCGCCGTACGCGTCGTCGAGGACGTTCCCGATGTTGATGCGGATGTCCTTCGAGCGGGCGGCCAGATAGATGGTGTCGTCGGCGATGCCGAACACCGCGGTCGTGGTGATCCCCTCTAGGTTGAGGAGGTGCTGGGCGGCCTGCGCGAGCGCATCGCGGTCGCGGATGAATCCCGCGTTCGAGACGAGGTGGCTCCCCTGTACCTGCCGGTTCTGGATCGCCTCCGCCAGTACGTCCAGTGTCTCCGGCGACATCGACGGCGACTCCACCTGTTCGAGCGTGTCGTGGTCGGCGAAGGGGTAGAGGTACGCCGCCGCCGTCAGGTCCGCGGGCGTGGTGTCGCGCTTGAAATCAAGCGTCTCGGCGCGGATGCCGTACAGGAGCGCCGTCGCCACTTCCTGGTTCGGCGAGAGGTCGAACTCCTGGATGTACTTCGTGAGGATCGTCGACGTCGAGGAGACGTTCGGCCGCACGTCCATGAACTCGGCGTCGTAGTCGGTCTCGGGTTCGTAGTGGTCGATGAAGATGTCGACGCCGGTGTCGAGGCCGAGATCCCCTGATTTCATGTGGTCGACCAGTGCGATCAGCGCGTACTCATCCAGTGACGCCACGTCCGACAGGGGAAGGAGTTCGATCCCGAGCAGGTTCACGAACGCCCGGTTCTCTTGGTGGCCGATGTCGCCGTGATAGAGGATGTCTGCCTCCACGTCGTGGGCGTCGGCGATGGCCTGCAGCGCCACCGCACTGGCGATGGAGTCCGGGTCGGGGTTGTCGTGAGTGAGGATAGCGAGTTTCCCGCCACCGGTGTGGAGGATGTCCGCGAGTTGTTGAGCCTTGTACTCCAGTTCGCCCGTCTCAAGGGCGCGCAGCGCCGACTCAGCGATCACCTGTGATGGATTGATCACCACGTCCGCCCCCGCTTCGGTGAGTTCGTCTTCCGAGACGGGATCGGACGCCCGGACGATGATGAACTGGTCGCCGCCGCGCTCGCGGATCGTCGAGACGGCGGCCTTGTTCGCCTCGACGTCCGACGCCAGAATGAGGAGGACGTCGCGGTCGGCGACGAGATCAGCCACCTCGTCCTCGCGGATGTCGGTCCGACGAGCGTCGAGGTCCTGATCGCGGAGCGCTTCGACGCGGCTCTCGTCACGGTCGAGGATCAGCACGCTCTTGCCTTCCGACGCGAGGTCCTCGGCGACGGCGTGGCCGACGCTCCCACAGCCGAGGATCGCGTACGAAGACATAGTCGAGACTGAGGCCGCGTTACTCATGTGATCCGACGTATCGAGCCATCTCACTTAACGTCGTCCCTTTTTCCCACCGGCGTGAAGGGAAACGCCTTTTAGTGGGCCACGGATACCGGATGTCGTAGGGCCGGTAGCTCAGTCAGGTAGAGCGACGGACTCTTAATCCGTCGGTCGGGGGTTCAACTCCCTCCCGGCCCGCTTCTGCGCGACACTACGCGACGAGCAGAGCACGGAGTGAGCGACGCGAGGAGCCGTGTCGCGCGAACGGTATACGGAGGAGTTGAACCAGGGAGTGAAGCGAACGCAGTGAGCGGAACGACCGTGGTTCAACTCCCTCCCGGCCCCTGCACCGAACCGCCGAGCGACGACGTAGCCGTGAGGGAACTCGGTAGCCCGCGGCGGGAGGGCGGGTAGTTTTTTGCCGCTTCGTTCCGATCTGAGTCCAACAGTCGTGATCCGAGTTCTCTACGTCGCCGCGGACGAGGCCGACGCCGAGGGGGACGCCGCCGCCCTCGAACGGGCGGCCCCGTCGCTCTCGGTCGTCCCGGTGACGCCGTCCGGCGCCCTCGACGCTCTCGGTGAGACGTCGGTCGATTGCCTCGTGATCGGCCTCGACCCCGCCGACGAGGGGGTCGCCACCCTTCTCGGATCGGTTCACGAACGGGGACCCGACCTCCCTCTGATCGTCGCGGGGGCGGCCGTCCCCGAACGCCTCGCGGCACGCATCGCCGCCGCCGTCCCGGACGACGAGGGGGCGACCGATCGGGACGTAGCGTCCGTCCCTGTGGCACCGCAGGGCTCGTGTCTCGACGCCATCCCCGGCATCGCCTGCATCGTGGACGCCGACGGCACGGTCCGGCGGTGGAACGAACGGACGGCGGCCCTGGTCGGGGGGCGCGACTCCACGCCGACCCTCACCGAACTTGTCTCACCCCCCGCGCGTGAGCGCCTGGCAGCCGCGCTCGACGAGGCGCTGGACGTGGGGCGCGGGACGACCGAGGAACCGGTCGAGACGGCGGCGGGACGGCACGTCGCCCACGAGTGGACGCTGACCCGCATCGGCGACGGGTCGGCGCGGCGGGGGTGTCGCGCGGTCGCGGTCGACGTCTCGGAGCGAGCGGCCATCGCCGCGGAACTGCGGGCCACCGAGTCGTCGCTCGCCGCGCTCTACGATATCCTCTCGGATCGGGAGGCGACGTTCGAGTCGCGCCTCGACCGCATCCTCGAACTGGGCTGTGATCGGCTCGGCGTCGAGTACGGCTTTCTGACGCACATCTCCGGCGAGACCCAGCGGATCGTCGACGCCCGCGGGAGTCACCCGCTGCTCCAGCCCGACGAGCAGTGCCCGCTCTCGGAGGCGTACTGTCGGAAGGCGATCCGGTCAGACGGCCTGCTCGGCGTTCAGGACGCGATAGACGAGGGCTGGAAGGCCGATCCGGCCTACGAGGCGTTCGGCCTCGGCTGTTATCTCGGCGGGAAGGTGATCGTCGAGGCGGACCTCTACGGGACCCTGTGTTTCGCCGACGACGACGCGCGAGAGCGCGCGTTCACCGACGCCGAGCGGACGTTCGTCGAACTGCTGACCCGGTGGGTGAGCTACGAACTCGAGGGGCGGGCGGCCACCGAGGAACTGCGCCGCCGGAACGAGCGGCTCTCCGAGTTCGCGAGCATCGTCTCTCACGACCTCCGCAACCCGCTGAACGTCGCGAAGGGGAAACTCCAGGTGAGCCGCGAGACGGGCGAGATGGACCACCTCGACCACGTCGACGAGGCGCTCGATCGCATGGAGGATCTGGTGACCGGGCTGCTGGATCTCGCCGAGCAGGGGACGGTCATCGAGGCCGTCGGCGACGTGGAACTGGCCGACGTCGTGGCGGCGGCGTGGGCGAACGTCGAGACCGAGGGTGCGGACCTCGTCGTCGACGCCGACGGGACGATATCCGCCGACCGCAACCGCCTCCTCCAGTCGTTCGAGAACCTGTTTCGCAACGCGATCGAGCACGGCGCCGCCGCGGACGGCGGGGTGGCCGACCTCACCGTCCGCGTCGGCGACCTCCCCGACGGGTTCTACGTCGAGGACACGGGGAAGGGCATCGACCCCGAGCGACGGGATAGCGTGTTCGAACGGGGGCGGACGTCGGGCGGCGGCACCGGCCTCGGCCTCACCATCGTTCGTGCCGTCGCCGACGCCCACGGCTGGACGATCGACGTGACCGAGGCCGACGCCGGCGGCGCCCGCTTCGAGTTCTCCGGCGTCGACCGGCCCGTCCCGACGGCCTGATCGAACGGGAACTCCTATGAGGACTGCCGTTCCGGCGGTTCAGGCGTCGCTCGCGTCCAGAAAGTCGGGATCGACCCGCTTCTCGTCGCGCTCCGTCCGGAGGTGGGCCGCGAACGCCTCCCGGGCCACGTCCTTGCGCTCTCGCTCTTTCCGGTCCCGCACCGAGACGGTGCCGCTCGCCTCTTCGTCGTCGCCGACGACGAGCATGTAGGGGACGCGGTCGCTGTGGGCCTGCTGGATCTTGCGACCTACGGTCCACGACCGGTCCTCGACCTCGACCCGGAAGTCGTCGAGGTCGTTCGCGATCCGGTGGGCGTAGCCGAGGTTGTCGTCGCTGACCGGGAGGATGCGTACCTGTTCGGGGGCCAGCCAGAGCGGGAACTTCCCGTCGAAGTGCTCGATGAGCACCATCAGGAACCGCTCGTAACTGCCGTAGAGCGCGCGGTGGATCATCACCGGCCGGTGGTCCTCGTTGTCCTCGCCGGTGTAGGTGAGATCGAACCGTTCGGGCATGTTGAAATCGAGTTGGACGGTCGGGCCGTCCCACTGTCGTCCGAGGGCGTCCTCGAACGCGAAGTCGATCTTCGGGCCGTAGAACGCACCGTCGCCCGCCTCGACGTCGTACTCGATCGCCCGGGATTCGAGGACTGCGCGGAGCTGTGACTCCGCCCGCTCCCAGATCTCGTCGCTCCCGACCGACTTCTCGGGACGGGTCGCGAGCGCCACCTCCGCGTCGAGGTCGAACGTCTCGAAGACGCGGACGATGTTGTCCATCACGAGCGTCACCTCGTCTTCGATCTGATCGGGGCGGACGAACTCGTGCCCGTCGTCGATGGTGAACGCCCACACCCGCGAGAGTCCCGACAGCTCCCCTCGTTGCTCCTTGCGGTACACCTTCCCGTCCTCGAAGTAGCGGACCGGCAGTTCCCGGTAGCTCCAGGATTTCTGGTCGAAGATGGTGGCGTGTCCCGGGCAGTTCATCGGCTTCAGGCCGTACTCCTCGTCGTTCACGTCGAGCAGGAACATGTCGTCGACGTAGTTCTCGTAGTGGCCCGACTTCTTCCAGAGTTCCGTCCGGAAGAGGTGGGGGGTCTCGACAGGTTCGTACCCCGAATCGAGGTTCAGATCGCGCGCGAACCCCGCGAGTTCGTCGAGGACGCGCTTGCCGTTGGGATGGTAGAGGGGCAGTCCCGGGCCGGTCGTGTCGTCGATGGAGAAGAGGTCGAGTTCCTGGCCGAGTTTCCGGTGGTCGCGCTCCTGGGCCTCGCGTCGCCGTTCGAGGTAGGCCTCCATCTCGTCCTCGTCGGCGAAGGCCGTCCCGTACACGCGCGTCAGGGTATCGTTCTCCTCGTCGCCCCGCCAGTACGCCGACGAGATGTTCAGGAGTTTGAACGCGCCGATCTCGCCGGTCGACTCGACGTGGGGACCCTGACAGAGATCCGCGAACTCCCCCTGCCGGTAGACGGTCACGGGGTCTTCGCCCGCCGCCTCCGTCTCCAAAATGTCTTGCTTGTACGGGTTGTCGGCGTATCGCTCCAGTACTTCCGCCCTGGGGTGCTCCTCGCGCTCGAGGTCGAGGTCCTCGGCGATGATCTCTTCGGCTTCCGCCTCGATGTCCGCCAGGTCGTCGCTGTCGAGGTCGACGCCCGTGACGTCGTAGTAGAAGCCCTCGTCGGTCGGCGGGCCGATGGCGAGTTTGGCCCCCGGATACAGTCGCTGGAGCGCCTGTGCGAAGACGTGTGCCGCCGAGTGGCGCAACACGCGCAGATACTCGTCGCTGTCCTCGGTGACGATGACGAGGTCGGCGCCGTCTTCGAGGGGCGTGGCCTTGTCGACGAGGTCGCCGTCGACGACGCCGGCGACGGTGTCGCGACCGAGTCCCGGCCCGATCTCGTAGGCGACGTCCTCCACCGTCGACCCCTCCGCGACGGAGAGTTCCGATCCGTCGGGAAGCGTCACTACGATTTCGCTCATACCGGTGGAAGTCGGACGAGCGGAATAATACTGTCGAACACGCGTTTCGACGGGACGCTTCTGCCACGCGCGCCGACCGACAGCGCGCCCCCACACCACGCGACACGCACCACGAGCCGAGCCGTGGCTTCGACCGCCTCTCGACACCGCCTCCTGGGCACGGAAACGAAACCCCGAAACCCCGCCGGTCCAACCCGGTGGCATGGAACGCGGCACCATCCCGCTCGACGACCTCGACGGCCCGTTCGACCTGCAGGCGACCGTCGAGAGCGGCCAGAGCTACCTCTGGGACCGCCCCGACGACGGGATGTACGAACGGACCGACGTCCACGGGGGCGACGCGTGGTACGAGACGGTCGTCCCACCGCTTGACGCCGTCGGCAACGAACGTGCCGTCGTCCGGGTACGACAGACGGCAGGTCGTCTAGAGTGGGAGGCGACGACCGATCCCGTGCCGATCCTGACCCATCTCCTCCGTCTGGACGACGACTTGGACGCCATCCTCGACGCGACGCCCGACGACCCCCTGCTTTCGCGTGCCTACGACAGGTACCGGGGGATGCGGCTGGTCCGCGATCCGCTCGTTCCCTGTCTGATCTCTTTCATCTGCTCGGCGCAGATGCGCGTCTCACGCATCCACGGGATGCAACGGGCGCTCGCCCGCGAGTACGGCGACACTCTGTCGGTCGACGGCCGGACGTACCACGCCTTCCCGACGCCCGAGCAACTCGCCGCCCGCACCGAGGACGAACTCCGCGACCTGAAACTCGGTTACCGCGCTCCCTACGTACGGCGGACGGCGGCGATGGTGGCCGACGGCGAGGCCAGCCCCGCGGACGCCCGCGGCCGCGACTACGAGGACGCCCGCGAGTATCTCACCCGGTTCGTCGGCGTCGGCGACAAGGTGGCCGACTGCGTGTTGCTGTTCTCGCTGGGGTATCTGGAGGCGGTCCCCCTCGATACCTGGATACGGTCGGTCATCGCCGACCACTATCCGGACTGTGAACGGGGGTCCTACGTCGAGACGTCCCGTGCGATCCGCGAGCGGTTCGGCGGCGAGTTCGCCGGCTACGCCCAGACGTACGTGTTCCATCTCTTGCGGGCGGGCGGGGAGTGAGCGCTATCCGAGTTCGTCGAACAGCGCCCGGACCCGCCCTCTCACCTCGTCACGGATCTCGCGCACGCGGTCGATGTCGGCGCCGTGTGGGTCGTCGAGCGCCCAGTCGCGGACGTCGACGTCGTCACGGATCGCGGCCACGTCGAGCGTCGAACAGCCCATCGTGGCGACGTAGTCACAGGTTCGGAGTTCGTCGAGGGTGATCGCACGGGGGGTCCGCCCCGAGATGTCGATCCCGACCTCGCTCATGGCGTCGACGGCGACGTCGTGAACCGTCTCCGCGGGGTGGGTGCCGCCGGTCAGGACCTCTATGTCGTCGAGGCCGCGGCGCTCGCGTTCGCGTTCGGCGAAGGCCGCGGCCATCTGTGATCGGCCGGCGTTCTGCACACAGACGAAGGCGATGCGGGTCGGATCGGTGGTGTCGGTGTCGATGGTCATGATCTCAGTCGTCGGTCGGTGGTTCGGCCGTCGTGACATCCGTGCCGGTCGGGTCCCAGTCCAGTCGGCCCTGGAAGTAGAGCGCGACGTTGACGAGGGCGAGGAGGACGGGTACCTCGATCAGCGGGCCGCCGACGATGGCGAAGGCGACGCCGGAGCCGACGCCGAAGACGGCCACGGCGACGGCGATGGCGAGTTCGAAGTTGTTCGACGCGGCGGTGAAGCCGATGGCGGTGGTCGTGGAGTAGTCGGCGCCGATGCCCCGTCCCATCCCGAAGCTCACGAGGAACATCACGACGAAGTAGATGGTGAGCGGGACGGCGATGAGGAAGACGTCGCCCGGCGCGGCGACGATGTTCTTCCCCTGGGTCGCGAACATGACGACCACGGTACAGAGCAGAGCGACGAGCGTCAGGGGATCGATCTTCGGGACGAACACCTCGTCGTACCACTCGGTCCCCTTCCAGCGGGTGCCGACAAAACGGGTGAGAAAGCCTCCGGCGAAGGGGATGCCGAGGAAGACGACGATGGCCTCGAACACCTGCATCGGCGTCACGTCGAACGCCGTGATGCCGGCCACGAGCGTCTCCATCCCCAGTAGCGGCGGCAGGAACAGCCCGAAAAACCAGACGTAGACGCCGTAGGTGACGATCTGAAAGAGGCTGTTGAACGCGACTAGGCCGGTCACGTACTCGGTCGATCCCTCGGCGAGTTCGTTCCGGACGAGCGCCGACATAATCAACGTTTCGCCGGCTGTCGGCTTCATCCCACCCCTGAAGGGGTGGGCTTTCGCCTCGAAATGCTGTAATCCGCCTTCGCGAGTGGCGGATACATCATCGCCACGAGTCCCACCTCGACGAGGTGGAAGTCCCGAATCGGCGCTGTCACCGACGGGGCCACGAACCCGGGGCCGACGCCGATGGCCATCGCGCCGAGGATCCAGACGGAGAGGTACTTATCGAGGACGTCCATCGAGCGTGGGTCGCCACAGCTCGCACACTCGCAGTTCGGCCCGTGCTCGTGGGCGTTACTCATCACCGACGCTCCCGTCGAGAACCGTCACGAGGGCGACGGCCGGGTTGGTCGCCCGGTATTTCTTCCACCGTCCCTCCTTCCAGCCATCCACGAGGCCCGCGTCGACGAGCGCCGAGAGGGCGTGACTCAGCCCGCTCTCGCTCACGTCGACGACGGCGTTCAGTTCGCAGACGCACATGTTCCTCGCCCGCGGCCACGAGCGTCCGCACGAGGGTGTAGCGTCTCGTTGGCGAGCGCCGAGAGTACATCGAGTGCGGTCTCGACCCGCGTCAGTCCGAGCGCCGCTTCGAGCGTCCCGAGCTCTTCGAGCCGTCGCTCCACGTCTTCGGTACGACACTCCTCGAGCTCGTCTTCGAGGGCTGTGTTGAATCGCCATATTGCGGTGGAACTCACTGTTTCACAGCCTGCTTGATGTTATAGACGACACACATCAGCGCGATTTCTCGGAACTCACGGAACCACGAACGCGCTCGCACGGCGAAGCCGAGCGAGCGCTTCACAGCCGAGTTCACGGTCTCGGTCATCGAGCGCTGATTGTAGCGCTGTTCGTCGATTCTGGCGTTGTGCGCGTGGTCGTACGGTGCGAAGATGCGATGTTTGATGAGCGGGCGAATCCCGAGGTCACGAAGGGATTCGCGGAGCGACTGCTTGTCATAGCCTTTATCGGCGGCAAGAGACCGCAGATCGCCCGCCGGAATGCGGGCGATCTGCTCGGCGAGGTCTGCGTCGCTCCCTTCACGGTTCGTCGAGCAGTGAACGTCAAGGATGGCTTGTGAGTCTGTATCGACGAGTTTCGTGACCTTCAGCTTCTGCACGCGGTAGCTTATTCGCTGGCAGTAGTGGCGGCTCGCTGCTGAGCGTTCGTAGAATGTCGCGTCGATCGCGCCGTGTTTCGAGGGGTCGTGCAGTTGCGCCGACTGGCGCAGCAGCACTCGGCAGACGCTCATACTGATCCGGTCGAACGCTTTACACAACGTGGATGGAGAGGGGAGATCGGCCGCGCTGAGGCCGATCTCCCCAGTTATTTGTGGCATCTCTTTGAGCAGGTCGATCGTCATTCGATAGGACGTGTCGAGGTAAATCCGCAGACAGTGGAGGGAAACGAGGGCATAGTCGGCGAATCCGCCGCCACCTTCCGGGGCGGCGGATTCGTCTCCATCGCCAGTAACTCTTTGAGAAATCGGGACGATTTCGCTAGTGAAGCGGGAGATTTGGGTCATGACAACTGAAGTCTCCCGCTTCAACTCCTTCGATTTAGCGGCCTATCCCAACGCCGTCTAGTGATTCAACACAGCCTATCTATCGGATTCTACTCCGGGCCGCGGCGTATCCTATCCCGAATAGGAATCCAATAAGATGACCGACGATATCGGCCCGGCCAACCGGAAGAAGTCCGGCCAGCTGCCCGAGCATGTATGGAATCAGCACAATGGGAGTAAGTACCAAGACGATCCCCCAATACGTTCGTACTGGAGTGGTGATTGGACTGCCAGACGTGAGTGCGCCGAACTCGAACTCGTCTCGGTGCTCGAGGAACATGTGGACACTGTAAAAACCGATAAATGCCAATATGCCCCCACTAGCGCCCAGTGTACTCTCACCGGAGACTGCAGTTCCGATTAGTACCGCTACCTGCGCGGTAATCACAAAAAATGCGATAACTTCGGCCTGCCGCATATGCTGCTCGCTTTCTCCGGCAAATAGCCACAGGAAGGCTACATTCCCAAACAAGTGGGTTATTCGCGGTGGGAGCGCATGTGAGACAATCGCAAAGAACAGTCCAGGCGATAATGCGGGAAACGACTCAGTTGTGAACATCCACTGGATGAGCTCTTTGTCCCACCCGAGAAACACCACTCCAATTTGGAAGAGGTACCACAGCATGATGACTGTAGTGAGGAATCCTGTCCCCAGCCGATTTTGGAAAAACAATCGGCTCTGAATTGCCTCGGCGACTTGTTCACAGTGGGGGTGATTGAATCCCATCATAGTCGTACCCCGCAGACGCTTCTCAGCACGGTTGCCCGTTTGCTTTGATGCGCTCGGCGCATATTAATCAAAAGAACCCCAGAATACTTTTAGAGGCATTGAGAATCGGGATTCGCCTGTTCACGATAGCCATTCGCCCAACCACGAATCACCAATTTCCTATCCATGTCACGTTTTGACCTCCTTCCCCACGACGTCCACACGAAGCTCAAGACCGATCCACGCCACGTTAGTGGCAACGAACTACTCCCGGCCGAGGTCGCGCTGACAATGTATGAAAATGACCGCCCGATATGGACAGCCTCGCAAATGCAGTCGGAACTTGATACCAGTCATGGTAAGGAGACTGTCCGCAAAAAGCTGAACACGCTTGATGAGGTGGAGGTTTGCGAGTCCATGCCCGCCAATAACGGTCGCATCTACTGGTGGAGCGACGATCGCAGTGATTGGCCGATTCCCCCAGATATCATCGTGGATGGCCAACAAGAACTGACTGTCGCCGAATTGATCAACCCGTGGTATTCGAAAGTCGGACTGATTGGGCTACTCGTCCCCGCACTCGCTGGTATACCACTCCTAGTCGGGATCTTCGCGATCGGCGGAACCATCTCGATCCCCGTCTCTGGCACAGAGTTGCTCTCGATGGGGATGATCGCGATCGTCCTCTCATATATACTCTTGGCGTACGCTGGTCTCATCGGTATTGTGCAATGGGCAACGGGCAACACCATCGGCGTCGGCTTCCTCGATTCCTAACGAGAACACTCGTGATTCCCATGTACCTCCAATGCGTTCACGTAATATGGATGAAAAAATCGTGTCTCTGACCGCTGATACTACTCGATTATCTTAGACTAAGTAAAGGTTATAACGTTTCGATTAGGTGATGTCTATATCCAATGACTAAGAAGACAATCGGACAGAACACCGGCCGATCGGGTCGGGTGAACTTGTCTGGCCCTGAACTTGAACAGTTCAGTGCCGAGGTTGGGGACTCAATCAAGGTTGATATTGCTGAGTCAAGTAAAACACTCAGAGTGGCTAAAATGATCTGACTGTATCCATACAAAATCTCATTAACATAGAGACCCGGTTCAATCCTCAGTCGGTACCCCGTCAGTAAGATCAATAATTGGCTGCTCTTCGAATATGGTCTCAGGAACGCCCAGCCGTTTCAGCAGTTGATGCCACGAGATGTCTCGAGCGTAGCTCTCCCCCATAGTGGAGTGATCGCGGGCAGTCCACGAATCAGGGACTTCGTCAACGCGTTCTGCGGGGACGACCAATTTTCCTACTTCTCGTTCTCCCCCGTCCTCAATTGTATAGACACAAAAGAAGTAGAGAAACTGGGTTTCGAAATGCCACGAGCGGGCCGTTGAGACGAACTCGTCGTGATGTTGCTTCCAGATCCGAAACCGCCCATACGGCCCTGATGGATAGCGGTGCACGCAACTTTTCGACTCGATTCGAAAAGCAATATCGTGACTCCCCTTGGCGAACGTGTCGTACCATGGATCGCCACGGCATGCATCAAATATCAAACATTTATCAAAGACTGCACTAACCAATCGTTCGGTATTATATCCACGAACAGCAGCAGTGTTTTTCCCCCGACCAGAGCACGTTGGGACGTCTCCAGAGACATCCTCAAGAGCAACTTCAGGCCGCTCAATCAGCTCTGTCAGTGCAAATTCCGACGAAATCTCTTCTCGGTTACCATCTATTTCCGTCTCTCCACCCTGATCTGGACTGGGAGTCTCAACATCAATTGAGGAAGCACCCTGTCCTGAGCTCTCTACGCTGGATGACTCAGTTTTGTCGGACATCAATCGATCACCTCATCGGTGGCTGCTGGCGCTAGCCCCCGGAGCGTTGCAAGCCAGTCGTTGTCGGCGCAGGACGGACAGACTGGCGGATCGGTTGGATTGCCGTCCCACTGGACGGTTTCCCAACTGAACGTGCTATCGCAGGCTGGACACTGCCAGTCAGAGACTTCATATTTAGACGCTAATTTCGGGTACTGTTGAGCGAGGGTCGGTGTGAGTTTCTCCGTGCCACTGTCTGCATTCAGTGCGCGTTCGACCTGCTCTCTGGGGTACGAAACCAGCGGGAGGAATCCGTCTGGAGGCTGGTCGGTGTAGGGCTCATCACCTTTGCCACACCGCTGGCGATACGAGCAGTAGTCACACTCCCACCCGTGTTCGGGCTCGGCAGGAGGCAGTGTCCCCTCAAGTCGATACGTGGACTGGGTCGCCATCCACTCGCGGACGGTCTCCTTCCAGAATTCGTGGTCGAATTCGACGGTCATCGCTCGGAAGTCGTGCTGCTCGCGATCGATGTAGATCACCAGCCCGGTCCGGACGGGATAGGAAACAGTCTGATCGAGGCCGTAGAGATAGGCGTGCAACTGAGCACGGTGATGATCGGCTGGTGTCGGGTCTTCGTTGTCAAGACTGGTGAGTGACTGTTTCGCTTTCACCTCTGTCGGCAGCAGTGGATCGCCCTGTCGCGTGCAGATGACGGGATCGGTCGCGCCTCGGACCTGCAACTCGCCGGCGTGCGTATCAAGCTGGTAATCGACCCACATCGAGTTCTGGACGTACGCCGGTGGGTCAGCTGTCTCGGCAGCGATATCCTCGACAAAGGGCATAACGATATCCTCCTCGATACGTGTCCCAGCCCAGAAGATGCCGGTGGGCTGTTGGTCTTCCTTCGGTGCATTCTGGGTTGCGTAGGCAGTTTTCCGGTGGCACTGCAACAGTCGGTGTGGCGCGTGCCGATCTGGTGGTGTGAGAGACGCGGGGGTATGCCGCCACGGCTGCCCCTCGCGCATGTGCTGTTTGATTTGACGGGTCCGGTACCACTCACTGAAGGCATCTTGATGGATGGCTTCGACGACCGCCTGAATGTGTGACTGTGGTTCTGCTGTGGTGATCGACGTCATGCTTGGAAAGACCGGGTTTGGATGGCTGGTGCTACTACCGGCTGAGGTCTAGAGCTACCAGAATATAAAACCACATTAATTAGTGAGGTTATTATATTGAATACATCATCTCCGGTAGTCGCGTTTTATACAACAGCACAAATTCGTGTGAATATTATATCCAATTAGTTATCCTTGCCTAATATATTGCCGCGGTAACGACGGCGGTGTAGGTGGCCTAAGAAGTGCGACAGCCAGCGCCGTGGATGCAGCTGCCGCTCGACGAGCGGATCCTAGAGGCGTTAGATTCGTCTGGACTGATTTTGTCTCCAGCCGTGATTTCGATCAACATCGACAAATCACGGAGCGAGGTGAATCGGCGGCTGTCCACACTGGTTGAGTATGGGCTCGTCACTCGAGTCCAGCGAGGCTATTATGAGATCACGGAGACAGGCCAGCAGTACTTAGCTGGCGAGTTGGATGCTTCCACACTCTCCGAGTCTGAGTGACCGAGCACCACTAAAGGTAGGCCAATCGGATCACGCAAACAGCCGAATTCAGTATGAGGTATCCGGAGTCTCCACGGCCGTGATCAAAAACTCAGACAGCTATCTGACGGGGGCCTCATGGCCAACCCACCGTGGGGTCAGTCTCTCCAACTCTCCCGGCATTTAGCGGAGCGTCTGCGCGCTTGAGCAATATTATCTGATTCCCAGCGTCAGTGACGCTGTCGACGTTGGTGACACCGACAAGTTACCCCACGCGTAGCGAGAAATCCAACTATGTGGGGTAACAAATCCAATCCAGACCGCCGGTCTGTTGCTATTCCCCGTTCAGCGAGGAGAGACATTTCACTCGGTACACGGGGCCTCGGACGTGGACGTCCCGGATCGCCGGGAGGTGAGTGCGCCACTCCCGCCACCTGGACACGCGCAGACGGCTGGACCACCGGGGTAACGGCGGTCGCAAGGCCGCCCACACCCTCATGAACGCGCTCGGCCACAGCCTCAGCCACCGGTGGTTTGAGAGAATTCGATTAAGAAATTCTTTGATTTCAAGCCCTCTACCCCGTATGACCGGCGCTTCTACATAAATCCTGTTGACAAGACTTTTTTTGCTACCTCCAAAATTCTCTCTCGCCTGCGGGAGCGCCCCCAACCAAGCACGCTCTTCCTCAGGCCTTGACAGGACCGTGTTCGAAATCATCCCTCGTGAGCTGCTGCTGTGGCTTCGGGCTGGGGCAGCAGTCCTCGCGATCGTCGTCCACATGTACAGGCTTCGAAACGAAATCGATGCCTCTGGCGACGAGAGGTAGCGGGCGCCAGAATCGCCGGCGCCCCCAACCAAGCATCGGTTACTTTGCGCCCACATATTTTAAAAATTGGGTGGTGGAGAATTGACCAGTCGAGGTCTGTCCACGAACGGGCGTTCCTCAACAGACTGTCCGCAGCCCTTTTTTAATAACACGAATAGGTGTCCGTGAACGTCGCTTGCTACGTCCGGGTTTCGACCGCAGAGCAAAACCTGGACCGCCAGCTGCAATCCACGACCGACTACGCCACGGACGACCTCGGCGCCAATCTCGCGAATGTCGACACCTACCGAGACAAGTCCACGGGGACGAACACCGAGCGAGGCGGGTATCGTGAGATGATGGACGCCGTCGACGGCGGCGACGTGGACGCGGTGGTCGTCCACGAGATAAGCCGCCTCGCCCGATCGCTGCAAGACTTAGAACGGACGGTCTCGCGGGTCACAGACACCGGCACAGAGATTCATTTTGTCCGGGACGGCCTCTCGTTCGGCGACGGGAAGGAACAGCCGATGCACCGGCTACAGATGCAAATGCTCGGCGCGTTCGCGGAGTGGCAAGCGCGGGTCAAACAGATGAACACCCGCGAGGGGATCGCGGCCCGGCAGCAAGAGGACGGGTACCACCACGGCCCCGCGCCGCTCGGGTTTGAGAAAGACGAGGGCCGTCTCATCGAGGCGGAGGACTATCACGACGTTGTGGCGGCGCTGGACATGGTCCAGAAAGACGAACTCTCGAAGCGGAAGGCCGCGCAACGACTCGACTGTTCGCGTTCGACCATCGGCCGGGCGCTGGAGCGAACCGAGTTGTATGGAATCTAACCCGGTGCCTTCGACCGGTTAGACGCGTTCGCGGGTTCCGAGGACGTAACCGAGAAACACAATTGCCGCCGTCCCGGCGAACGTCTCAATGCCAGCAGCGAGCGTCCCAATTGTTCCAAATCCGACCCCTGAGGGGTCTGTTGGAGGCGCGGTCGTGAACGTCACGACGCTATAATATAGACTCTGATCGATCGGCATCCCTTCCCAGAAGTAAGCCGCGACAGAGGCCAAGTATAGGGCTACCATGACTCCACTAATCCAAGTGAGTTGGACTCCATACCCGGTGAATACTTTCGATAATAATGATCCAAACCACGCAGCGGTCCCCCGCGGTCCGCCGCCAGCGAGTGCCTCTCGACGTCGTGCTCGGCGTTCCCGAACACGGGCACTTCGAGCCTGGCTAATCAGCCCGTTCGCGCTGTAGGCGGTTCGCAACTCGTGATTCGCCCGGGCAATAATATCGTATTGCTGGTCCTCAGATACCGAGTCCTTGTCAGCAAGCTCATGCCTGATTCGTGTGCCAGGGGCGCCGATTTGTGTGTTCCGGGAGAGTGCCGCGTCGGTGAGGATGATGCCAGAAATGAAGGTGTTGCGGAGATCGGCGTCTCGGAAGTCCGCGTTGGAGAGGTCGGCGCTTCGGAGGTCCGCCTCGGAGAGGTCGGCGTCGGTGAGGCGCGCCTTGGAGAGGTCAGCACCGGCGAGCACCGCCTTGGGGAGGTCGGCGCCTCGGAGGTCTGCCTCGGAAAGGTCGGCGCCTACGAGGTACGCCTCGGATAAGTCGGCGCGTACTAGGTCCGCCTTGGAGAGATCGGCGTGCTTGAGGCGCGCCTCGGAGAGGTCGGCGTTGGAGAGGTCCGCCTTGGAAAGGTCGGCGTGCTTGAGGCGCGCCTCTGAGAGGTCGGCGTATCCGAGGTCAGCCCTAGAAAGGTCGCCTTGGAGAGGTCGGCGTTGGAGAGGTCGGCAAGTCCGAGGGTCGCCTTGGAGAGGTCGGCGTTGGAGAGGTCGGCAAGTCCGAGGGTCGCCTTGGAGAGGTCGACATTTCGGAGGTCCGCTCCGGAGAGGTCGGCGTAGTTGAGATCCGCTCCGGAGAGGTCGGCGTAGTTGAGGTTCGCCCCGGAGAGGGCCGCTTCGGGTTGAATATCACCCGGCGAAATGTTCTCGTCGTTCGGTATTTCCCAGTCTGAATTTGGCATATAGAGACCACGTCATGCCGGGTCTAATTTCTGGGGACGCCCTGCTGGCCGTGTCGGTCGCCCGTCTGACTGAGCTATTTGATTCAGTAGTGAATCAGATTGATTCATCGCCCTCGTCCTCGCCACTATCAACGACGAACAGAAGGCCTGGGTTGAATCACAATCTGATTCACTCGACGTGCCCAAAGCCGAGGTTATACGTTGTGTTTCTCGGCTACGTGCTGGGGACCCGAGAGCGGGTGTAAGCTCTTTTCAGGTGGGGTTCCCCCAAGAGGCTCCAAGCACATCGGCACGATCGAAAAAGCAGTCGGCGACCGCTCCGACAGTCTCCGGGGCTCTCCATACCGATTGTATTCAATTGAGACCAGTCTACGTAGCGGTATCGAATGAGAAATTTCAGCCCCAGAAACAGTGTATTAGTGTTTAATATCTCTCTACCGTATTGTCAATATGCAGTTGGTCCCCCAGCCAACTGAGCTCCTGCTTCCCCGCACTGCCCTCCCCTCCTCCATTTTGCTTAGGATTCGGCTCGGAAGATAGCTTTGTAGCATGCTGAAACACTCTGTTGGAGAACGCCGAATACGACCTCCAGCGTCAGTCGAAGATCGTCGAGTCATCGAGTGACCCTGACGTATTCCGTTCAGGGTCGATTCCTAACTCGCGGAGCTCGTCTTCGCTCGGGGGCTCGCCTGCTCCATGGTAGCCTTGGAGTGCTTCATCAAGGTTTTCGAGGGCCTCTCGGCGGCGTTTCCCTTGGCTGATGACGCCGGTTCCTTGCTCTTTTGCGAGCCACCACTCCCCCTCGCGTGTGAGCGTGATTACCGTCCCAGTCGGCAGGTCATCGGTAATGGGTGAGTCCGTAGTCATTGGTCGCCTGTATCTTACTACGCCAAGCGGGTGGACGCCTGATCCGTCTTCTGGTCACTGTCTTCTTCTTGGCCAAGCGGCTCGACCCCGTTACGTTCGCGATTCCCTGGGTTTGCTCCCGCTGCGAGTCATGTCCTCACAGCGGGGACAGGCACGCGGAGCATCGACGTTGTCGGGCGTGAATACACGGACGTACTGTTCGGTGACGTGCGCACCGCAGTTCTGACACTCCGGCATGGTTACTCTGGGTCACTCCCGTTGACATCGATCCCGCGTCCTTCGAGCAGTGCTGTCGCGACTTCCTCAGGGTGGTTCGCCACAACTCGGAGGGCAGCATCGTGAAGTTCGCGCTTTGGAACATCTCGGACGCCGTATTCACGACGGAGGACCATGCCAACATCAAGATCGAGTGTATCCTCAAACGCTTCCCATGCCGATTCACGAGCATAGAGCGGACGCTGTGTCGTCTCGTCGAATGTGAATGCTGGCATGTCGGCTGACCGCTCGGTTGGCTTCTCATCGGCCGGCGTGGCGGCGTTGGGCGGCTCCTCAGCGGTCGTGTCATGCGTCGAGTCAGCTCCGGCTGTTTCATCGTCGGCATCGTTGGCCTGATCGTCATCGCCTTCGAGTGCCTCACTGATCCCGTTGAATCGACTCTCATCAGGCATCGATACCACCTCGCTCGACGATTGCTGCCAGTTCATCAAGCCGCTCCAGTTGGTCGCACTCGCTGTCGTAGGCCGCGACTGGCTTGCCTTCTCGCCACGCCCGACGGAAGGCGATTCGTTTCCGGATCCCCGGTCCAGGAGAGTTGGGGTTGTCGAAGTGATCTGATCGACCGAATGCTGGGAGATTCTCCGCGAATGGTGAGGTCTCGATGTCTGTGATAATCCGTCGTTCTTCGTTGTCACCTTCGAGACGGTTGGGAACCAGCGCGAGGATATTGATATCCAGTTGTTGGCGGAGAGGAGCAATCTGGTCTTCGACCATCCGCTCTAATCCGGAAATACTCGGCTCACTCATTTGGAGTGGCACGATTACGTTCTGGGAGGCGATCAGTGAGGCATCTGAGAGTGCGCCGAGATTTGGTGGCGAGTCGATTACGACGTAGTCGTACAGGTCTCCGAGGACTGCTTCAACAACGTGCTTGCGAACCCACGTCTCAGCGAACGTCGTCGTCCGGATCCGGTCTTCAAGCGCGTCGAAGTCTCGGTTTGCCGGAATGACGTCGAACCACTCTGTCTCTTGGATGATGTCGTCGAGTGTTGCTGTCGCGTCATCACCGAAGACGTCCCCGAGATGCGTCTCAGCATCGTATGCGTCTCGAAGCCCGACGCCCTCGGTTGCGTTCCCCTGCTGGTCAAGATCGACTAAGAGGACACGATGTCCTCGTGCGTGTAACCGCTCAGCGATGTTGATCGCGAGTGTCGTCTTCCCAACACCGCCTTTCTGGAGTGCTACGGAGACTGCGCGAGGTTGTGTTGCCGTGTCTTCTGAATTCTGGGACATGGTGGTCTCTCGTTAAGAATAGGTACAATAGGTGAAATAGGTGAGATTCCAACCTATCGTGCGCTATGTGGATACTCTACCTATTGTACCTATTCCTATTATAGAGGTCATATCGCGGAAGATATGTAAAAGTGCGTCAGACAATACAATAGCTAGAATAGGTGAGATAGCTAACTTAGGTAAGATAGGTAAAATAGGCGTGATGGAATTTTATCGCCAATAGTTACCCCACAATTTGAACCAACAGCTGATTAGTGGGGTAACTTCTACTGTCGCCATTCGTCGCTGTGAGTTATTCCTGAGGACTCACGACTTCGTCACAGATCGGACACTCTGCCCAGATCCCAGTCGTCCCGTCGTCTTTCTCGTATTCGACCAAGACGTGTACGCCAGAGAGCCCCTCACCACACTTCGGACAGCTTCCGAGTGGTGGATCGCCGGTCATTAGGGGAGGGAAGGGAGCGTGTGACATATCCCTTCCATCCGAATGTGGGGTAATGATTGGGTGTAAGCCTTGTGTGGAATCGCATTGGCGATACACCGCTGTCGGTGAATTCAGCTCAGCCGCCACAACTAATTCCCTCGCAACTGACTTTCAGATGATGAGTCTCCGGAAAGTACTCACTCGAGTACTCTTTGAGACCGACTCAACGGTCATCGTTGAGTGCCGTCACTGTGGGCTGACCGTTTCTCCGGAGATCGACTCGTGCCCAGCGTGCGGGGCGACGGATTTCTGTTGCTACGAGATACCCGAACAGGGAGTTCTGTCGCAATTCTCGGCAACTGAGACTATTCTCTTGCTGAATATAGAGGATGGACCGGTCAGCTAGTCACATAGCCAGCCACTTCGGTAAAGATAGCCGGTTATACCCGCAGTACACGCTGCTGCAAGGCCGAATGCGATTAGTCCTGTCGGGTCCGGGGCGAACAGTATACTGAGAGTGCTTCCCGTGAACAGGCCGATAATGAGGCAGAGGGCAAAACGGATGGAGGAACTGGCCATGCTCAAATTTTCGGCCACGAATATAAATCACTGACCGACTTGCGCTCTATATTCAGCACGACGACTGAAACCCCACAACGAATGAGAATTTCAACGAAGTAGCCGACGTGTTGCGAAGATAGGGAATAATGCACAGGTCCGCGAGCGACCACTCGCCCCGTTGAGTGTTCTTGAGCACCCCTGTTCACGAGTGAATAACGGCTTTCTCTCAGAGCGGCTAGAAGAATTCAGTCGCCTACGCCATTGTTCGTCTTACCGCTGATTTCTATGGGTTGTACGTCATTCTTATCAGTATGACCACCGGATCTGTTGACGATTTTGAGGAGATTTCGCACGCGAACGGAGACATACTCGCCGAACGCATCGAACTGCTCGATGATCTTGATGATGAGGAGACGCTAACCGCCGATGAGGTCGGGGATAATCTCGGCATCGACCTTGGCGGCGATACCTGCACCACCGACGAGATGCGGGATCATCTCGATATTTCTTGATTGCCTGAACCTCTATCGGACGCCTAAATACTTCGCCGCCTCCTCCGCGATCTTTTCGGTTGTCGCCTCGACGAGACGCCCCTCCTCTTTTTGAATATCCGCGTGGCGGATCGAGACGACCGTCCACGGGTTCACATAGGTCTCGCGTGGAAGGCCGCCGGCCGCGAAATCGTCCTCGCCAAGCGGGATCGCAACCGCCCTCGGCGTCGTCGTGCCCGCGGCGTAGAGACCCTCCTCGTCGCTGAACGGGTGCGTGTCGTCGTTCAGGCAAACATACGGCCGGTAGTCGTGATCGGCGAGGAGATCAGGACCCTTCACCACTGCGCCGCGAGTGTATCCGTCGGTCATTCCTCGCCGTAGTAGTCGTCTGTCGTCGACGACGAACTCGCACCCATCTGAGCAGCGTACGAGGCGAGGCGGTCGTCCTCAGCGATCGCCCAGTACCGGCCACGGTGCCGGACGAGCCCCCGGTCCTCGAGACGGGACAGAGCCCCGCCAACGCTCCCGCGCTTGATCCCTGTCTCCTCGTGGAGTTCGGTCTGTGTGAACGCTTGGTCGCTGTGCTCGGCGAGGAACTGCAGAATCTGGTATGGTTGTGTGCCTTCTTGGAGATCGAGGACCTCGGCGGGCTCGTCATCGAACCGATCGATACTGATGGGCATACGTAATAGAACGTAATAGATCGAAATAAGTCTATGGGAGAGACATATCGGGTCCGTTCTCTTCGGAATGAGGGAAACATCCAGTAGCCGTTAATTTGCGAACGACAGAAAACGTGCACGTGATTATTTCATAAAAAAGAGGGCATCATAGAACTCGTCTCACACCGTAATAATCGTACTTCCCGGATTGTCTCTACGTTCGTAGTTGGTGATAGCGACGACGAGCCGAAGGCACAGTACGAGGAACACCTGCGCTCGTGCGTGGACGCGGCCTCGGGTGTGGGTTCGCCCGAGGCCGCAGTCCTTGACTGATTCGTTGGTTCGTTCAACTCCAGTACGGCGGTTGTACGTCTCGTCTAGCGTCGATTGCTTCAGTTGAACGTCCTCGCTGTGTTTCTCGATGCGATCTTCGACCCTGTACTCGATGTATTTCGGGTCGTCGGTGTTTCGCGCGTTGTAGGCAGCGACTGGCACGACCCCTGCGGCCAACAGGTGGTCGTGCCAGTCGAGCGTGTCGTAGGCGCTGTCACCGACCATCCATATCGGCTGAGCGACGGCGAGCGCGTCACGCGTGACGCGCATCGCTGTCTCCTCTGGCGCTTGCTTACTCTCTGTAAACTCTGCTGCTATCGGGATCTTTTGCCCAGTCGAGACGATTGTGCAACCGTAGCCGTAGTAGTACTCGTCGTCGGTTGGATCGTAGCACTTCGACGCGTCTTGATCGGCGGGCATCGCTCTCACGTCAGTTGAATCGACACAGTAGGTCAAGTCGAGCAGACCGCGTCGGGCGGCCTGCTCGACGAGTCGGTCAAAGACCTCGTCAACGACGTGTTCGAGGTCGGTGAGAAAGCGATCGACCGCGTCTCTCGACGGCGGTCGATCGAAGCCACAGCTCAGCCAAACGACCGTGTTCCGAAGCTCTCGTTCAACGGGACGAATCCCGCAGATGTCGTGGTAGTAGCAGTGGAGGAACCCACGCATCAACTCTGGTGGTTCATGCTCTCGTGTTCGCCCCGTCTCCGCCGGGGCGAACACGTCGAACTCAAGCGACTCGAACTCAAGGGACTCGAATAGTGCCAGCGTCTCGGTAGCCACGACATTGAAGAACTCGTCGATAGAAGCCTCTCCTTGCAGGGTTTGGGAACTCGTAGACACAGTTTCCACACCCTGCCTCCTCGCGTGTGACTGTTTCTATGACGCTCTCTCGAAGAAGTATTCAATACTCAGTCGATACGTCCACTCAGGTCGATGGACTCCGGATACTCCTATCGTGATCCACAAACCCAGGCCCGTCTGGTGTGCCTGCCCAACGTTCGAGGTACTGGTGATTTATGCGGATGTTTTCTCACGCTTGTTCCGTTCAGAGAGATTCCGGAAGATGCCGTAGACGACAGGCCCATCGGGAAGCGATACCGTATCGACAGCGATTTCGATAGGAATGGTTTCACCGTCGGCGATCACCAGTTTCGGCTGCGAGCCATCCGGTAGCGTTTGGATTGTCGTTCGTTCGCCTTTAGCCCGCTTGAACCCTTTGCGGTACAGTTCGGCGTCCTCGGTTGGATGGAGTGAACTCTGGTGGCGGCCAATGATCTGATCGCGCGGTTCCCCGAGTAGCGTTTCGGCAGCGTCGTTTAGCTCGACGATTTCTCCCGTCTCGGCTTCCGCAACGAACACCGGATCCGGAGCCGCCGCAAGCAACGTTTCATACCGCTCTTTTTGTGCCGCCAACTCCCGGTCGCGCTCTTTGCGTTCGGTGATGTCGCGCCCCTCTGGAATCAATAGCGTAACGTTGTCTTCGTCATCGGTAATTGGTCGAATCGAAAAATCGATAATGACCGCGCCCTCATCACCTTGCACTTCGACCTCATACCGGACGAACTCGCCCGTTGCGGCACGATTGACCGCATCCTGTAACTCTTGTTGAGTAGCGTCGTCGATCTGCCACCAATCCGCCTCCCAAAACGGCTTGCCGATAACGTCCTCCCGGTCAAGACCTCCGAAGTTGAGAGCTGTCTCGTTAGCCTCAAGAACGGTCCCGTCAGGATCTAACAATCCGATAAACTGATATGTCTGATTGAAGATTGCGTTGTAGCGACGTTCGCGTTCCTTGCGTTCGGTGATATCCCGACCGACGACGAGATGCTCGCCAGGGACAATATTGGCCTTCCCCGAGTATTCGACGGTGTGTTCCACTCCATCAGCATCAACGACGGTGATGTTGCCGTGGGTGGCTCCAGTGCCCGGGAAATCACCCATTTCGGCGTCGAAATCGAACGCATCAGGAACTAACTCGGTGAATGACCGACCGACCAACTCCTCCCAATCCAGCTCAAAAAGCGTCTCTGCCGCCCTATTGCCGTTCAAGATTTTGGCGTCGTCATTGAGAATGAGTATCGCGTCGTTTGCTTCTTCGAAGGCCGCCTGAAACCGGTCACGTCCCCGTGTGGCATCAGGGAGCTGTTGTTTCGGACTAAGGTTGGGGATTCGTGGGACCGAAAGCGTGATGGTCGTCCCGTCTTCCGTGACTGTCGTATCGATAGTCCCATCGTGGCCCGTCACGATCCAGTGGACCAGCCACAGCCCCAATCCGCTTCCATGGGAGAGCGGCGTTTCTTCTCCAGTAGTCAGTACCCCAGCTTCCATATCGGGGAGTCCGGGTCCGTCGTCGGCGATCCGAATCTCGATAGCATTCGGCACGGTGTCGATGGTCACCGAGACAGTCGGGGTTTCATCGCTGTGCTCGGTGGCGTTTTCGAGTAGTTCTCTGATGGCCCGCTCGAAGCTCGGCAGCAGGGCTACACTGATGTCTTTGTCGTATTCGACGGAAAGTGACGCCTGCGGCTGTTCTTGTGCGACCGTCTCGACGACATCCTCAACGAGCGTGCCAACCGCGGTGGGCTGGCATTTGGTGTCAGACGTGACGATCTGTTCCAGTTCACGGGCTTTCTCGCTCAGATCGATGAGGGAATCGATATATTCGAAAGTGGTTTCGATAACGGCTTGATCCGGCAGTTGCTCGGTTAGCTGTCGTATGTTTCCTCGAACGACGCTGATGTCGTTCCGGAGGTTGTGTCGAAGCACTCGGTTGAGAACGGCAGCGAGATTGGATTGACTCGTGAGTTCGGCCTTGACATGCTCGCGTTCGCGTTCGCGTTCGAGCAACCGTGTGAGGTGCTCGGCAAACAGCGTCTCGATATCGCTGAACGGCTCAGAGCGGGGGTCGTCAGCGACGAAACAGACCGTCCCGTAGAGGGTCGCGTTGACGATGAGTGGAATCCCGAGGTAGGTGTCGTGGTTGCGGGTCTGGAGTGCCGGGTCGTCGGTCCACCCCTGGGCGGACGCATCGTGGAGTGCGTAGTGAGTCTCTGTCGTGATAGTCTCACGACAGTACGTATCTTCAAGCGAACATCGTAGTCCGGCAGGAAACTGCTCAGTATCGGTCGTGATGACTACCTCCCAGTCTTCAATTTCGCTGTCGATCCGAGTGAGATATCCATAATCCAGATCGAGATACTCCACCCCGACTTCCAGGACTTCACGGGCTTTTTTATCGAACGGAACCTCCTTTCGCACGATGGAGTGTAGTTGCTGTCTGGTTTCTGTCGGTGGGACTGTCGTCTCCGCCATTCAGTGCTCACCTCTCTGATGTGTGTGTCTTTGACTCTCGGCTGGTCGCTCTATACTGTCAAACAAATCAGATTGCGATTGAGCTGTTCGACCCGCTTCTCGGAGACTGTCGCGTTCCCCTCTGCCTTCGACTCGTTCGGTAATGTCTCTATTGACAGCAACAAAGTCAGTTATTTCTCCCGTCTCGTCAGTTACCGGTGTAATCGTTTGATTGATAACATACCGGTCGCCGCCTTTCGTCGCATTGACTAATTCACCCTCCCACGTGTCTCCGGCGAGGATCGTCTCCCACAGTTCCTCGTAGAATTCCTCGTCGTGTTCGCCGGATTTGAGGATTTGCGGTGTCCGACCAATCGCTTCTTCGGCAGTGTATCCGGTGGTTGTTTCGAAGGCCGGATTGACGTATTCGATGGTCCCGTCAGCGTCAGTAATATACACCGAATGCGATGTGGCCTCGATTGCTTGCTTGAACTGGCGAAGCTCACGTTCGCGTTCGTGGCGTTCAGTTATATCAATTGCCACACCGGTGACAGTACCGACGCCCCCATCCTCGTCGAACACGGGATTGTACGTCGTCTGGTAGACAGCATCAGCGATTTCGTGTGTTGCCGTCGTCTGTGCCCCCTTGAGGGCACTCTCGGCTGCAGCGATAATATCGGGATTGTCAGCAAATACGTCGAAGACAGACTCGCCAACCAGTTCGCCGGGCAGAAACCCCAGTGTACTCAGAGCCTTGCCCCGGGACAGCGTGAACACGCCGTCTGCATCGAATGCAAAGGAGATGAGCGGACTGTGTGAGAGGACAGTATCGAGTTCCTCGGTCTGTTGGGTGAGTTTGTCATGGACACGTTCTTTTTCGACGCTATTTATAATCCGGTTGGCGAGGACAGTGAACTGGTCGGTGCCGGACTCCTTCTGGAGATAGTCGGTCACACCGGCCGAAATAGCGTCGCTGGCGACTTCTTCGGACCCTCTGCCGGTAAAGAGAATAAACGGGAGGTCCGGATAGGACTCACGGACAGCTGTGAGAAATTCGATCCCATCCATGCCAGGCATGTTATAATCGCTGACGATACAGTCAATATCGTCGCCGAGACGCTCACTTCCCTTCGCTGCGCTGGGCGCTTTCTCGACGCTGATCCGGTCTGTCTCCCTTTCGAGACACGTCACAGCCAGGTCAGCGAAGCCAGGGTCGTCCTCGACGTGAAGTACCTGGATCTGCTCGGGGCGACTCCCGTTCTTCGACCGTCCATTGGTGTGAGTTTGTTTGCGTGACATTATCTCTCTTCTCACCGCAGGTTATCGGTCCATCTCAGGCGGTGAACTCCAGTGGGTTGAGCCAGAGCGTGAACCCATCGTCGTCTGTGATGAGTCCGCGCAGGAGGTCAGTGTCACCGACACTGTCGGTGTCCAAGGTCTCCTCAGTCACCTCGGTCACTTCGTGGACATCCGAGACGAGCCAGCCGGTTGCCCCTCCGTGCCGACGGTGTCCGAATCGAGGACGACGATGCGACCGTTCGACCGACCTCCATCGGCACTTACCGCGTTCGATCTGTCGAGGAGTGCGGAGAGATCGACGATGGTCGTCGTCTGCCCCCGGAGATCCATCATCCCTGCGACGTGGGCAGCATCGCTCGGTGTGGTCGTCAACTCGCCGGCTCTGACGATCTCGGCCACGTACGTGATGTCAACACAGCAGGTTTTCTCACCTAACCGAAACGTCAGCACCTGCGTCCCGGTGTCCGCTGTGGTCGCCATCAGGCACTCACCCTCCCATCCGGCGGCAGTGACGACACACCCGGCTGGCTCGGCCAGCGCGTGGGTGACCACGTGATGACGTCCCTCGACGTGGGTGTGGGCCCCGAGTGGACAGTCCCAATCATCGGGTCTCACTCCCTGACTGTCTGGTCTCGGACGACCTACCGGACCCGACGCCACCGTCGGCTACAGCTGATGAGCGAGTGTCACCCGAGCCCGTGGCCCCCGCCGGATTCTGCGCCACGTTCTGAACCTCGAAATCCGCGACCTGTGCGTGCAGGTCGTCGGCGAGCGTGGAGAGGTGCTGGATGGTCTCTGCGGTTTCAGACAGCGAGGCGGACTGCTCTTCAGTCGCTGCTGAGACGCTGCTTGCCTCGGCCGCGGTCTGCTGACTCACACTCGACACTTCGTCCACCATCGAAACGACCTCTTCCGAGGAGGCTGCCTGATCGTCGGTGGCGTCACTGATCTCTGTAATGCCCGACTCGGCCTGTTGGACAGCCCCCGCGATCTCGTCGAACATTTCGATTGCGTCTTCGATGGTTTCTGACCCCCGCTCGACACGGCCACTCATCTGCTCCATCCTGTCGACTGTCTCGCCCGTCGTCGATTGAATGGCTGTGATGCGCTGTTCGATATCGGTCGTCGCGTCGGCGACCTCCTGAGCGAGCCCCTTGATTTCGTCGGCAACCACTGCGAAGCCTTCGCCAGCCTCGCCAGCACGGGCTGCCTCGATAGAGGCATTCAATGCGAGCATATTCGTCTGCTCTGCTATCCCAGTGATCATCTCGACAATCTCGCCGATTTCTTCCATCTTTTCGTCGAGAGTCTTCACCTGGGTGGCGGCCTGGTCTGCCTGTGTTTCGATGGCTTCGATTTCCTCGGTCGCGTCAGCGGCGTACTCCAGGCCGGTTTCACTCCGCTCGACGGCTGTCGAGGCGGTTGCGGCGACCTCCTCTGCCGAAGAGGCGATTTCTTCGACTGTGGCCGACATGTCGTTCATCTCGTTGGCGACTTCCTGGAGGTTCTCGCTCTGTGTGTCGGCACCGTGTGAAATCTCCTCAACGGACTCGGCAACCTCAGACCCGGCCTGCTCGATTTCTTCGGCACCGCTGGCGGCCTCCTCGCTCGATGTCGATACCTCGTTGGCGATTGCCTGGACACGGCTGACGCTGTCGCTCAGTTGTTCGATTCCGTCTTCGAGCGTCGTCAGTACGTCGCCATAATCGCCGGGATAGTCGGTTTCGAACTGACGGTCCAGTTCGCCCGTTTGCAGACCCTCGCTCGCGATGGCAATCTGCTCGAACCCGTCCGAGAGTTGCCGCGATCCCGCGTCGAGACTATCCAGTACGTCGCCGTACTGGCCGGGCTGGTCCGTATCGATCTGCTGTTCGACCTGGCCCTGCTGGAGATTGTCGCTGACACGCTGTATCTCGTCGAAACTCTCGGTGAGCTGTGTCGTTCCCGAGTCGATGCTTTGCATGATATCTCCGTAGCTCCCAAGATAGTCGGTCTCGACATCCCGCTGGGGATTCCCGGTATCGAGGTCCTGGCCGACGGCGTCGAGTTCGGCGAAGACGTTGCGCAGGTTCGTCTGCATCTCGTTGAACGCCTCGACCATGCGTCCGATTTCGTCGCTTTCGACGTGATCGTCGAGATCAGTGTCGAGATCGCCCTCACTGGCGGCAACGGCCGCCTCCGAGAGCTGGTTGATTGGCGTCGTAATCCGTCGCGCCACGAACAGTCCAATTGCGATTGCAACGATGAACGCTCCCACGGTAAGTGCGAGGATGGTCATGCGAGCGGTTTGTGTGACGCTGTCGGCCTGGGCGTCCTGCTGGGCCTTGGTCTCCTCTGCTGAGGCGCCGAGGGCTTCCGTCGTTTCAATTAGCTCAGTGCGCACTCCCTCCATCTCGGCGGCTTTCTGTTCTGCGAGGTTCTCATCGCCCGCTTCCCTGGCCTCGAAATACTCGCTGGCGAGTTGCACATACTCTTCATCCTGTGATTTGATAGTTTCAAGTTGCTGTTGTTGCTCTTGGGTCAGATCTCTCTCTTCTACCCGCTGTTCCTGTTGATCGAAGGTTTCCGAAGCCTCGTCAAATCGCTGCTGGGCGTTCTCTTCACCGATTTTCGCCAGCTGTACAGCTAATGCTTGCTCTTCAGCGGCAACACGCAATTCCGCCGTCGCATCCATCAGTTCTCCATCGTCTCCGATCTTGTCGGCCTGAGTGTTGACATCGGTAATCGACGTGTAGCCCACTAACCCTGTTACTCCGACAAGCAGTGCCACGATCATGAAGGCGATGAGCAGTTTCGGTCGCAGGTCCAGACTGTCGATTTTTATCTTGTCAATCATTTTTTACACTCCTGCCTGGGGACACGCAGGTGTTCGGAGTACTTGTTCGCGCCTTGGGCCGCGTGTTACTGAGTTGCACAGTGGGTGGGCAGGACTATTTGATTACGAGACTGTGGGCTAAGAAGTCAGGTCGTGTCCGGACAGCAGTGCTAATATATTAGGTCGCCCTTCTCAGTCGGAGTCGGCGGATTCGGTTGCGGCCACCAAATTCCCGTCGCCCTTCAACAGAGTGTCGAACAGTTTCCGTTCCGCTTCCCGGACGTGCTCGTGGAAGGTTGGGTTCGAGAACCCGAACATCTCCGCGATGTCTTTGCCACTCGCATCCCGGGGCGAGTCGAAGTACCCACACCGATAGGCTGTTTCGATGACCTCGCGCTGGCGGGTGGTGAGAGTTTCGAGTATGCTACCATGCATAGCGGCACTCGAATCGGAGGAGGTACTCGACTCCCGCTTGGCGAGCAGTTGTGCGTCCTCGAATTGGGACATCACCAGGTCGACTGCTTGCCGAGCATCACTCGCCCGCGGAACTTCCACTGTCAGCCGACCGCCAGTCTTGTCAGCCGAGAGTCGTCGCAGAATCAGTCCTCGGTCGGACAACTCGGAGCCAAGAAACGGTCCCGTGAAGTACATCTGAACGAACGTGTCCGTCTCTCTCTCTATCAGACGGTTCTTCTCGACCCCGTCCAGTTGTTCGGCCTCCTTCAGTACTTGAGCTGGCGTTCCATCAGTGACTTTGGCGAAGACGAGCGTGGACTGGTCGGACTGTGGAACGAATCCATCGAGTTCGAGGCCGAGATTGGTTCCGGCGGTGAGCCGGCAGAACAGACAGGTCCGGTCCTGAATCTCGAAGTCGAGTTCCATCGTCTGATCTGTGTGCAGTGCCTCTTTATGCTCCATCGCAACAATCGAGCGGGCAAATAAGTCGCCCAGGTCTTCCAGGACGGAACGCATCGCAGCTGGAAAGCCCGATTGCGTACGTGCGTATACGCTGAGGACACCGTAGAGTGTCTCTTCATAGACGAGTGGAATACTCAGTACGGACTGGAATCCACGCTCGAGGGCCACACTCCGCCAGTTGTCGCGGTGGATATCCGTCGCGATGTTCGCACTGCCACTCACATCTCGGGAGCGTGCAGCCTGCACGGACGGTTCGGACTTGCCTCCCGCATCTAATCCGAGAGGGATACTGTCGAGATACCCCTCCGCGTTACCGGCGCGTGCCTGGGGAGACAACTGCTTTTCTCCGAGGTCGACGCGACCGATCCAGGCAAAGTCCACAAGTTCGGACTCGACGAGGCACTCACAGACCATCTGTTCGAGTTCCGCCCGCGTTTCGGACTGCACGATTGCGTGACTGATGTCCCGTATCTGTTCGTTTATCGACTCGACTTGCTGGAGTTCACGGCGCTGGTCCTGGAGTTGCTGTTCATGCTCGACACGGCTGAGTGCCGCCTCGGCTGTGGCTCCCAGCGTCTCCACGAGACTGACTGTCTGGTCGGTGAACTCCGCGGGTTGGGTATCACCAGCCACGAGAACACCTCGGTCAGCGACTGGAATGACCAGTTCGCTTCGGACCGTCCGCTCGAATTCGTACTCCGTCTCACGTGTCCAGAAGTCATCGACGAGCGTGGTCTCGCCGGTGGAAAGTGCATGCCATTCGACGCCAACTCCCGGTTCCAGAACGGGAAACTCTTGGGGTGGCTCCTCAGGTTGGTTCCCGTCAGTAGTGATCACTGGCTGGAGTTCCCAGTCTACCTCATCGAAATGATAGAAGGCGACGGTCGCGACGTTGAGGATCTCGCCCAAGGTCTTGACCACCGTCTGTTCCACGTCCCGTGCAGTTTTGGCGCCGAGCAACTCTCGCGTTGCCTCGTTGAGTGACCGCAAACGGCGTTCGTGTTTGAGTTGGTCGCTGATATTACGGATAATGCCGAAGGTAACGTCCCTCTCGCCCAGTTTGACCGTCCGTACGCTGACTTCAACTGGGATTTGAGTTCCCTCCCCGGTAACGACGTGAATTTGAGATCCATCGGACAAGCGCCGCCAGGTCCCTCCGTCGTCTATTGCGTCTGTAAAGAACGATTCGTACGCCGTTTTGGACTCAGTCGGATACAGAATGGAGCCTGGCCGACCGATGAGTTCGCTTTCTGGATACGCAAATAGACTTTCGGCGGCCTCGTTTACTTCGATTATCTCGCCTGTTTCCGCGTCCGCAGCGACGATGGGGTCCGGTGCTGTCTCCAGTAGCGTCTGGTACTGTTTCTCGGCCCGCTGTCGTGCCTGCTCTCGCTCTTTCCGCTCGGTGACATCCCTGAAGTAGACGGCAATCCCACCGTCGTCGTTGGGGGATGCCTGAATATCGAACCAACTGTCGAGACCCGAGTAATACGCCACGAACGAGGTCGGCTCGCGTGTGTCCATCACCTCCCGGTACCGCTCCTCGAATGTCGTTCCACGTGCGTCGTCGAACACGTCCCAGATGGTCCGGTCGAGGAGTTCCACCTCGGGTGTGTTCAACAGTTCTGCGCCCTGATCGCTGATGAACGAGAACCGCCAGTCGGCGTCCACCTCGATGATCCCGTCAGTAATCCGGTCGATTACCTGTTTCCGTTTGCGTTCCTGCTGCTTGCGCTCGGTGATGTCACGTAACGTTACGATAATGCCGCTGACTTTCTGAGAATCGAGAAGGTTCCTAGCTCGACTCTCGACCCAAAGCCACGTCCCGTCTTTCCTTCGGACACGAAATTCCATCTTTTCCGAGACACTCTCCCCAGTGGTGTACTTCCGGAGGCGCTCTTTGATCCGGTCGCGGTCCTCGGGGTGAACGTAGTCGAACGCCGACTCACCGACTCGCTCGTTGGCCTCGTATCCGAGCATTCCGGTCACACCCGGACTCTCGTATTTGATGACCCCGTCCTCGTCGACGACGATAGTTAGGTCAGAGACGCTTTCGAGATACAGTTCGTGGCGTTCGAGTTCCGCCTCACGTTCCTTGCGCTCGGTGATGTCCGTAGACGTGCCAAACCATTCGACAATTTCGCCATCCTCCAGGATTGGGACTGCCCCCGAATGCGCCCACCCGGTGGCTCCATCAGCGCGCTTGACACGGTGTTCCATCTCGAACGGGCTCTGTGTCTCGATCGCTTCGTCGATTGCCTCCCCCACGCGCTCTCTCGTCTCTCGGAATGTAGTCTTGCCACGTGTTGGGGGTATCGTCCGCGACAAACCCCTCCCCGGCAAGTTGGTCTATTTCAGACCAATCAGGACTTATTCGATAGACACCCTCTGTGGTGGCCTCCACCAACGCATTGAGCCGTTCCTCACGCTCCTGTACCGCTTGGTCGGCGTGTTTGCGCTCGGTGACGTCCCGAGTGGTGATAACGATCCCCTCAAACAGCGGATCATCCGTGAGAACGCGAGCACGGCTCTCGACCCAGATCCACTCACCATCTGTCGTCCGGGCGCGATATTCTATCGGACGCTGGGAACCTTCCTCCGCCACACGTTCTTGGAACCGCTCTTTGACCCGCTCTCTGTCCTCGGGATGAATGTGTGTGAACGCCGGTTCACCGACTCGCTCGCCAGGTTCATACCCGAGTATCTCGCTGATTCCAGGACTATCATACCTGATGGTTCCATCCAACTCGACGACGGTGATGAGATCTGAGACGCTTTCGAGATACAGTTGCTGACGTTCGAGTTTCGCTTCGCGTTCCTTGCGGTCGGTCACCTCTTGCCCCGAACTGAGGGTCCCAGTGATACTGCCCTCGTCGTCACGGAGGACTGTGTTGTGCCATTCGGTGATGCGCTCTTGACCGTCCGCTGTCACGACCGCGTTCTCGTGGCGTTCGTCGGCCTCTATCTCACCGGTCATCAACCGGTCAAACACTCCACGAACCTCCTCCTGTATCCGGTCCGGAATGCACGTGTCGAACCAGTCTGCCCCGACGAGGGTGCCCGGTTCGTAGCCGAGAATATCACGGGCTTTGGCGTTTGTGTACGTCACTTCCCCAGTGGCGTCAATCGCTATCATCATCACATCGGCGATCTCGAGGAACCTGTCGCTGACATCCGAGGCGGGCGAAGGAGGTTGCGAGCGCGACTTCATAGTAACTATGGGGCGTTCTTTATGTTGTAGACAGAAATATCCTTGAAGAACTACGTACGCTCTTGAGTAGACTGGCGGAATACTCTGTTAACAAGCCACAATTAGGCGTGTGTGACGGGCTGAGACGCCGGAATTCGTGGGGGGAAGCGATTCATCACCCCATTCCGAAGAGCCAGTTCCGCTGTACTACCGAAGAGCGAGTTAGCATGAAGAGTGAGGCGTGCTGATTTCTGAGTGTCTATGCCCGAAATCAGCCGCCTCAGCGATGATAACGACTGGATCGAATTAGATTTTGTGGAGCGTCAGCGGACACCCGAGTTCGCGATGCGGCTCGGTATTCAGATGCACGTGGCAGGACTATCACTTTCGAATACAATCTCGATTCTTGAAAGGTTGGGTGTCGAACGCTCTCGAACAGCCGTCCACAACTGGGTGCAGAAGGCCGATCTACAGCCCGAAGGCGGTGCAAGCCCGAATCACGTTGCACTCGACGAAACCGTGATTCGAATCAACGATCAGCAATACTGGCTGTATGCCGCCATCGATCCTGAAACGAACACATTCCTTCATATTCGGCTCTTTAGCACGTATACGACCGGCCTTACAGAAATCTTCCTGAGCGAGTTACGCGAGAAACACGATGTCGAAACCGCCGTGTTTCTCGTCGACGATGCTCAGTGGCTCAAAACTGCCCTCAATCGACACGGCCTCGATTGCAGATACGAACTCCATGGCAATCGGAATGCCGTCGAACGTATATTTAGAGAAGTAAAAAGACGAACCTCTTCGTTTTCAAATACGTTCAGTCACGTGGAGCCGACGACAGCAGAATCGTGGCTCCAAGCCCTCGCCGTCTGGTGGAATCGATGCCAAAGTTAACGCGACCGCGTGACGCGGGCGAAGGTTCATGACGGTGGACGTACAATTCTTGTGTGGTATGGACTGTCGAGTCGTCGTCGAGGCAGCGGTCCCGGTGTACGACGTAGAGACCCCGGACGAGGCGATTCGGATCGCCATCGCCAAGACCGGTGAGATGCTGAATCCCGACCTCAACTACGTGGAGATCGAGATGGGATCGCGGACCTCCCCGTCGGGGGAGGAGCTCCAGCCGGCCTTCATCGCGGCCGACGAGGCACTCGTCGCCCTTGAACTCGAAATGACGGTGTTCAACGTGGAACAGGAGGAACACGCCTCCCGGATCGCGCGCAAGGAGATCGGTCAGCGACTGGAGAACGTCCCGCTCACGATACTATCGGTCGAGCGGATCGAGTCGGACGACGAGACGGACGAGGACGACGAGACGGACGAGGACGATGCGACGGACGAGGACGATGCGACGGACGAGGACGATGCGACGGACGAGGACGATGCGACGGACGAGGACGACGAACTCATCCCCGAGTTCGAGGAACTGGTCGACGAGTGATCGCCGGCGCCACCGCTGGTCGATCGAAGCGTGTCGGGAGACCGCGCCGTACGTTCGCGTTCAGTCCGCGCGAGGAGCGACGCGCTCCTCGGACGTGTCCAGGGAGGAAGTGATTCCCTTCGCCAACTTGAAAACAGCCGCCTTGTGATCGGTCTTGGACTTGTGGATGGATGTGGGTCGTACCCCCATCTCCTCGTATGCCGTCAGGTCGATTTCGTCGTCATGCCACGCCGCACACTGTTTCTCTACCTCGGCCAGAAGGCCGTGCAGGTGAATGAGCTCCTGCTTTTTCATAACAACGTCCCATAGCGAGTGGAAGGTTATATTATTATCCTGAGTGGAGTTAACATGCGTCTCGGCAAGCGTCGGGGTCCGTTGCCGGGGCGTTCTGAAACGTTTTAGTCGTCACGGTTGTCAGGTTGGGGTATGGATTACGAAGACAGTCTCGACCGGGCGCTAACGGAGACGCCGGAGATAAGCGACGCTGTCGGCCGGTTTCAGGTCCCGGACCCCGAGGTTCGAACGGAGGGCAACGTCACCAGCTACGAGAACTTCGAGGAGACACACGACCGTCTGAATCGGGAGCGGGACCATCTCCTCAAGTTCTTCCAGTCGGAACTCGGGACGAGCGCCAGTATCGACGATCGGGGACGTGCGCGCTTCACCGGCGATTTCAAGCAGTCACGCGTGGCGGATGCCCTCGACGAGTACGTCGAAACCTTCGTGACGTGCTCGGAGTGTGGATCGCCCGACACTCGACTGGTCGAGGAGCGCGGCGCGACGGTCCTGAAATGTGACGCCTGTGGCGCGCTTTCCTCCGTTTCGGAGCTGTGATCAGTCGAACTGCTTGACGAGTTCGAGGTCGCGTTCGGTTCGCATGAACTCCGCGAGGCGGCGGGTCGCATGACACGTCGGACAGCTGAAATTATTTCGGTGACCGGGTAGATCGGTCGGTCCGGCTTCCCAGTCCTTGCCGCACTCGGGACACAACAGTCTCACGAACGCTTCGGCCATACCCTCTTCTGTGTCACGGAGTCTCATTAAACGTTCGGGGCTGCGACCGGGCGCCGATACACCTCCGGACCCCCACGACGGCCGCCGTACGACACCGTGGCCCGCCGGAACCGTTCCGGTCGGCTCCGTCACGATTTCAAAACCCTTAACGCCGCCTCGCCGGTAGCGTACAGTAGCGGGATGGGATAGCCAGGAGATTCCGCCGGGCTCATAACCCGGAGATCGGTAGTTCAAATCTATCTCCCGCTATTTTCGAACGCCTCGTAGATTTGAACAGTGAGTGAAACGACCGTGGTTCAAATCTATCTCCCACTATCTTTCGGCGGCCGTCGGGACGAATCGGAGCCGAGATCGGTCGAACGAACCGTCGTTCCCCGTCTCCCCGACGTGGGTTTCTCGGCACCTTTCTCCGGAGTTGTCCCACGTTCGGCGACCCCGCCCTGTGGGACCGAAAGCCATAATCGCCGCGCGTCCCTGCCGATAGTCGATGAGTCACCAGTTGCCTGACGTGCAGGCAAGCCAGCCCGACGTGACCGTCGGGCTCAGTCAGGTCGGCGTCACCGGAGTCGAGAAACTCGTCAAACTCGACCGGAACGGCAAGCGCCCGATCGTTCTGATGGCGGAGTTCGAAGTGTTCGTCGACTTGCCGAGCGGCCGCAAGGGGATCGACATGAGCCGGAACATGCAGGTGATCGACGAGACACTGGAGGCGGCCGTCGCGGAACCGTCCTACCGCGTCGAGGAGGTGTGTGGCGACGTCGCCGAGCGACTCCTCGAGAAGCACGAGTACACCTCGACCGCCGAGGTCCGGATGGAGGCGGACTACGTCACCCGCGAGCGAACGCCCGCCTCGGAGCTCGATACGCAGAACACGGCGACCATCATCGCCGGTGCGGTCGCCACCGACGAGGGAACACGTGAGGAAATCGGCGCCCGCGTCACCGGGATGACGGTCTGTCCCTGCTCACAGGGGATGTCCGAGTCGCGCGCACACGATACGTTGACCGATCTCGGCGTCGACGACGGGAAGATCGAGGCGTTCCTCGATCAGGTACCCCAGCCCGGTCACTCACAGCGTGGCCACGCGACGCTCACGATCACGAGCGACGGCTCGCCGGACGTGGACCTGCGGGACGTGATCGACGTGGCTCGCGACGCGATGAGCGCGCGCATCTACAACCTCGCGAAGCGCCCGGACGAAGACCACATGACATACCACGCCCACGCGAACGCCAAATTCGTCGAGGACTGCGTGCGGTCGCTCGCCGAATCCGTCGTCGAGGAGTTCGGACACCTCTCCGACGAAACGGTGATCCACATGAAGCAGTCGAACGACGAGTCGATCCACCAGCACAACGCTCACGCGGAGCGTGAACTCACGCTGGAGGCGCTCCGCGAGGAAGTGGGCGACGCGTCCTGAACGGCTATCGAACGTCGAGCGGGGTGGAGTCGTTCCACTGGTTCTCGAAGACGGTACGGACGTCGTCCGCGAAGTCGGCATCCTTGAAGTCGATCATGGCGAAGGTCTCGGTCGAATCGAGCGGGTTCGGCACCTCGATACACACCTCCTCGCTGTCGATCAGCGTGAACGTGCCGTCGATCGCCGTCGACGTGCGGATCCGGTAGTTCTCGTGGCCGCGGAGGCGGGCCGAAAACTGCTCGTTGAGTTCGTCGGGGATCGTCTCGACCAGGCCCGGATCGATAATCGCTTGTATCGACACGCCGCGGTCGAGCGCCGCCTCGAAGGTCTCCAGGACACGCTGGCCGACCTCTCCGATGTCGATCTGTACGGGGGGGAGGTCGGCGACGTAGTAGATGCGTTCGTCGGCCGCCGAGACGCGTTCGAGGAACAGTTCGACCGTCTCCTCCGGCCCGACCGCCGCCGTCCAGAACTGTTCTTCGGGGGTGTCGACCGCGTCGAGGTCGCCGATCAGGTCGGCCGCGACCGCCTCGTACCGCTCGGCCTGCTGTTCGAGTTCTCGCTTTCGCGCGTCGACGAGTCGATCCAGCGCGGTGTCGGGCTCCACGGCGACGTACCTTTTGGGCCGACTGGCCGTCTGACTCCTGACGAGTCCGCTCCCCTCCAGATCGTTCAGTACGTCGTAGATTCGGCCCATCGGCACGTCACTGACCGACGACAACTCTTTAGCCGTTGTCGGCCCCTGATCGAGCAGTTCGCGATAGGATCGTGACTCGTACTCAGACATGCCGAGATCTCGAAGTTCCGCCATACATCCCCGTGTTGGCCGGGAAACAAAAACGAAGCGGTAGTTTATTCGCTGGCGAGGGTCGCGACGGCCTCGGCGAGTGCCGCCGGCGTCTCGACGGCTTCCGAACGGTCACCGACGATTACGCGCGCCGTCCCGGCGCTCGGAGCGGACGCGCCCGGTCGGACGACCTTCTCGTGGTCGGCGACGCGCAGGGCGGCCCGGTGGAGGTCGCTCCCCGGATCGGTCGCCACGTCGATCACCAGCGGGTCGCGCCGGAGGCGGGCGGCGACGGCGCCGTAGCCGGCGACCTGGACGCCCAGACGATCCCAGGCGCCCGCGAAGGCGGCGACGGCGTCGTGGGCCACTTCGTGATACCGCTCCTCCCCGGTCAGTGCCGCGAGGTCGAGCAACGCGTCAGCCATCTCGACGTTACCGTCGAGCGGGTGGAACGACCGGTCGAGCAGTCCCGGCCCCTCGGCCGGTCCGTCGCGGAACACGCCGTCATCGAACAGCGCCTCGATCGTCCGGTCGGCGACCCGGCGGGCCATCGAGAGGGCGTCCTCGTCGCCGAGCACCTGCATCGCCCGGACGCCCGCGGCGACAGTCCACGCCTGGTCCGCGAGGACGAGTTCCGGCGCCTCCTCGTCGGCCCAGTGGCTGACCGTTCCATCGTCGACGAGATCCGTCCGGATCGTCGAAAGCGTCCGGCTGGCGTACTCGTGGGGACGGTCGGCGTCGGTGTACCCCGAGAGGGCGAGCAGGGCATCGACCGCGAGGGCGTTCGAGTCGGCGAAGGCAGTCAGATCCGTCCGTGGACCGGTGTCGTCCTCGGCGTTTGCCGGCCCCTGGCTCCCGCCGAACGCCGAGCCGTTCCACAGCGCGTCGATCAGATACTCGACGGTGCGGGCCGCGGGCCGCCGGTACGCGTCCTCGCCGGTGTAACAGTAGGCGTGGGCGAACGCACGGACCAGCGCGGCGTTGTCCGCGAGAAGTTTCGCGCGATCGGGGTCGCTCCAGTCGCGGGTCCGGGCGTACCGAAAAAACCCGCCCGCGTCCTCGTCGAAGAGGCCACGGGTGATGGCGTCCAGGGTCTGTCTGGCTTTCGCCCGATCCCGCTTGAGCGCGAACTCGACCGTCCGCGGCAGCGGGAACTTCGGGGCGTCGCCCCATCCCCCGAACTCGGCGTCGAAGCTGCCGTCGATCTGCCCGGCGAGGTGTTCCTCGATCCGATCGGTCACGGAGCCCCGCGGTGGCCGGTCGTCCGCCAAGGAGCGTGGGATCCGACCGGCCTCGGCGCCGCTCGCGTCCCAGCGCTCCCGCACGCTGTCGAGCACCTCTCGCATCCCATCCGGACCGAGAAACCCGGCGCTCGCGATGCGCTCACCGTTCGGCGTACAGAACACTGTCGACGGGAAGCCGCCGACGTTGTAACGTTCGCGGACCCGCGGGTGTCGATCCACGTCGACCCGGACGGGGACGAACCCGTCGTTCAGGTTGGCGGCGATGCGTGGGTCGCCGTACGTCCGGGCGTCCATCTCGTGACACTCCCCACACCACGTCGCCGTCAGCGCGAGCAACACGGGCGCGCCGGTCCGGTGGGCCTCCTCGAAGGCCTTCTCGCCCCACGCTCGCCACTCGACCCGCGTCCCGTCGGTCATACCGACACTCCGTCGTGGGCGGGCCTAAGGGCTTCGTCATGTCTCCGGGAGTGGCGCCATCCCCCGGTCGACCGCAGCGACGTCAAAAGGGCTATGCGTAGGCACGCGGTAATGACGATTATGCGCCTGCGCTGGGTGTTCGTCCTCCTGTTGCTCATCCCCCTCACCGACGCTCTGTTGCTCGTCGTCGTCGCCGACGCCGTCGGTGCACCGGCGACCGTCGCGCTGGTCGTCCTCACCGGCATCGTCGGAATGTTGCTGGTACGGGCCGAGGGCCGTCACACAGTCCGTCGCCTTCAGGAGAAACTGGCGACCGGTGACGTACCGACCAAGGAACTCATGGACGGCGGCCTGCTGATCGCCGCGGGCGCCTTCCTGCTCACCCCCGGACTCGTCACCGACGCCATCGGCTTCCTGCTCGGCGTGCCGCTGACGCGCGCGCCGATTCGAGCCCTCCTCGAGCGGACGGTCGTTGGCCCGTATCTGGAGCGGAAGAGCGGCGGCTTCGTCACCGGTGGGGTGTACACCGGTGGCTTCCCGAACGAGGACCCGTCCGCCGACGACTTCCGGAACGACGACGTCTACGACGTCGACAGCGGTTCCTATCGTGTCGACGACGAGTAGAACGCGAACGGAAACGCTTAACCGACCGACCGCGCAAGCAACTGATGCGCTCACCTGGGCCAATAGCTCAGTCAGGTTGAGCGCTCGGCTGATAACCGGGAGGTCCGCGGTTCAAATCCGCGTTGGCCCACACCCATTTTCCACGAAACGTTGCTAATACAATAGATCGTCTTAAACCCTCGTCGTAGACAAATTACACCGCTCAAGTTCGGGATAGCTATGGCAGAGTGAGCGTTGGTTGAGCGGACTCACTCGCGCGGTCGTCCTACATCTATGCATTGTCGATTAGTTAGATTCAGTCTACTCTGAACACGAATTTAAAATCGTCTGTCACATCCTATACGGAATACTATAGCTTTCGCGAGTGCGTTTTCGGAAGGTTCTTGAATAAAATATCAAGTGCTAAAAAATTTAATTAATGAAATCTACTACAGGCACGTCGTTTATTATCACAATATATAAATGCGGTGAACCTTAATTAAGAATGGGTAGCGCTAACGGTGCCAAAATTCCGATTACGTCCCTGACCGCGATGAGGCGGTAACGAAGCTTTCGTGGACGGGTTCGTGTTCCTGTCGCGGATGGCATGTCGCACCGTGGATGTTACCCACTTTTAGTGCCCGTCAACCCCGACCGCCTCACGATATTATTATTATATTATATTTATTGAACCTTTCGGTGAATTTTCATGGGTGAATCTGGTGTATTTTGAGTAGAACATGCATTAAATCGAATCCAAGTACTCCCTTCGTTGTTCCGCCTTCTCGCGTTCGCCACGCCGGTCGTAATGTTTCTCAAGCACGTCGAGACTGACGTTCATTCGGTCGCTGACGACCTTCTCGGGGACATCCTTGGAGAGATGCTGTGTGATCGAGCCTCGGCGGATCGCGTGGGGACTGACGCTCGACGGACACCGACTGGCCTTGTTCTTCTCCATCGCCTCGCAGGAGTCAATCTCGCGGTCGTGCGGGCACTTCCCGGTGTACTCGCACGGACGAGTGGCCCGGTAGATGCTGTCTCGGAGTGATGACTTCGCCGCCCGTCCGTACCTACTGGAGAAGAGGGGCTTGCGTCCGTGGTCGTCCACGGCCTTCTCGCGGTTGTACCTGAGGTACGCATCCAGCGCGTCACACACCTCGGCGGTCAGGGAAACGTACCGCTCTCCCTCGTTCTTGTTTTTGAGTCTCGTTTCCGTGTCGGGGCGGTGTCGAACCTCGATGCGCTGTTCGTCGCTATCGTAATCGTCCACGTCGAGGCTGTGGGCCGCTCCGATCCGCATCCCCGTGTGCCACAACAACTCGACGAGAGCGTGCGTTCGCGTCGAAAATTCGAACTGGCGAAGGTACTCGATGAGTTTCGTCGCGGCGGCCTTATCGAGGTATGCCGTGCGCCGGTCCTCGTTCTTTGATAACGAGGGCATCAGGATCTTGTCGTGTGTTCCGGAGGCAACGGCGTCAATATCCTCACACCACTTGATGAACACACGAAGTGTGGACAGTTGCGTGACCATCGTGACGTTGTTGAGGTCGCCGTCGTCTCGCCGCCACATCTTGAATCGCTGGAGGTCGCGCCCGGTCAGGTCATTCAAGTTGTCGATCTCCGCGACCTTCTCGCACCATTCGACGAAGTGTTTCAACCTGTAGTGATGCGCTTGAATGGTTGACTCGGAGACTTCCCGCTTCCGCTGTTCGAGGTACAGTTCCTTCGCTTCGGCTGGCTCGATAGGTTCGAGGTCATCGTTCATGATTGGATGGATGCGAAGTAGCGAAGGGGGCGCAAGTCACGGGGCGCTCGCACGCGGGGCATATTCTCCCGACGCGAGCGTTCGAGCGGATATACTCAGAGAGCCATAGCGCCCGTTAGGGCACCTCGGAAACTCTTAGGTCCGCGCGTTCAAATCCGCGTTGGCCCATCCAAAATTAACCGGGAGCTACCCGGGAAAAACTGGGGCCTCAACTCCCCAGCCACCTAATTTCGGTTTCAACACACCTCGGAGACACTTCCCTCTTCGCGGGGTGTTTTGGCGCTCTATCGAACCCCGTAGCGAACGCTCCGGGCCTCGTCTCGGGAACTCCTCGCCACACAGGAGGGGACGCAGGGTGCCTATCACTGGGACAACGAGGACGTGGTCGGGAAGATGCACCGCCTGCAGTTGAGTCCAACCGACGCGGGGAAACTCGTCCCGACCCACCAGTACGGGAAGCTACTGAAATACTACCACCCGAAGTACGTTCGGTCGGAGGAGAACGGAGACGATTCGCTCTACAATCCGAAGGTCGGCGTCTTGGTCAGGAAGAAGTTCCACGGGAAAGCGATTCCGTGGAACGATCTCGGGGACGCTCGACGAGAGATAGAAGAGACGCTGGTGAACCTCCTCGCGTGGTCGAACGTGCCGGCCTCCCGGACCCGACGACCTACGTCGAGGACGATCACTTCACGCCCGTCGAGTCCGACCAGGAAGTTGCCCGGTTCGAGGACCCGACACCGGAGATCGAGGCGCGGCAAGACGCGCTACTGGTGACGACGCTACGGGAGTTGTCCGGGTCCGCATCGGAGGTCGTGGAGTCACTGGCGACTGACGGCGGTCAACACTACACGGAGTTGGCGGAGAACACAGAAACGTCGGCGAGTACGATCTACCGCGCGCTTCGACAGCTGGATGCCCTCGCTCGAAACGACGACGGGAACGTGGACCTCGCCAGCGAGAAACTCCGCCAGGAGATCGTCGGCATCGTCGAGCGGACGGACGACCACCTGCGGTCGGCGGCGGACCGTGCGTGCAAGCTCGTGAACTTGGAGACGCGACAGGCCGCAGACAGCGCGCTCCAGCAGTGGATGAAACGCATCCTCTGTATCGGTCAGGATGGCTCCGATAGCGATTGGGTAGATCGGTCACGCTCTGCGAGACGCACAGCGCGTACTCAACGCTGGTGTCGTTCAGCAATACGAAAATCGCCGAGTATCTTTCCACCAGCAATCGCTTATCCAAGAGCGAATACCGTTATCCACCGAGCCACCAGCCGTAGATCTTCTCCCGCTCCTCGGCGTCGGGATGCTTCTTCGATTGGCCGTACGTTTTCCCCTTTAGGAGTTGCCGTTCGACTGCATTCGCCGCGAGACGGAGCGCATGGCTAGCGCCGTACCCCTCGCCGTCGGCGGTGAAGTAGCCCCGGTCAGTGACCAGCCGGATTCGTGCCAGCACGAGCGGCACGCCCCGGCTCTGTTCCTTGTGCTCTTGCAGTTCGATGCTGGCCTTGATCACCTGCATGTCGCCGTACTTCGAGGTCATACTCTCGATCAATGCGGAGATGCCGTCGTAGTCCATCCCATCGAGCAGGTCGAGCCCAAACACTTGCACAGGCTGGCGCTCGTCGTCTCGGTCCCAAGTGAGTGCCTCGATGATATCCGTCTTCGTGACGATACCGATGGACTCGCCCGTCTCACCGTCGGTGACGACAAGCGAGGAGATCTCCCGCTCGAACATCGTCTCGACGACCTCGTCGAGCGTTGCGTCTTTCCCGATGGTCATGACCACATCGGACATCAGGTTCCGGACCGGCAGATCGAGCATCCGATCGGACTCCCCCTCGCGCGCGCCGAAGCCCCCTTGGCTCCCACCGGCGGCTTTCCCGCCGCCCCGGCCGCCGATGTCGCCAGAGGACCCGCCTTGGCTCCGACTCCCCCCTCGGGTTGTGAATTCGATGACATCGTAGAGACTCAGTATTCCCACTACTTCGTCGTCCTCAACGACCGGGAGATGGGCGATGCCCGATTCCCGGAGCGTGTTGAGCGCTTCTCCGGTCCCGGTATCGGGGGTCACGCTGATCAACTCGCCCGAGTACGCCTCGTCGACGGTAGCCGCGTCGAGGAACGGACGGACGGCCCCGAGGACGGCATCTGCGGTCACGACGCCGTAGACGCGTTCGTCGTCGAGGACGGGAAGTGTCTTGGCGTCGCTCGCGATCATGAGTCTGGCGACCTCGCGGACGTCTTCGGTGCGTTCGACGGCCGGGACATGTTGGACCTGTGAGCCGATCTTCGCCGAGGGTTGATTGGACGACGATGCCAGCTGTCGACGGCTGACGACGCCGCGATACTCGTCGCCGTCCGTGACGACGACGGCATCGAGTTCCTGGTTCTCGAACGCACCCGCGACCTTCGAGAGCGGTGTCCCAATGTCGAATTCGGTGAACGATGTGGAAACGATCTCGGCGATATCCATATTGATTCCCTCTAGGTTGACGGGCGCTGTACGGTTATGACTATCCCACCGACTGGGACGACGAGTCGTGAACATGAACTCGATTCCTCGACAGTCGGTGAGCGCCCCCAGAGGACCGTCAGCGATAAGAAAATATTCGCTCTTTGGTAATTGTTGGTAGCGTCATAGCGCAGTTTTGGGGACCGTTTCGAGTGTTTCGTCGCCCTCTCCTCGGGCATGGCGTCGCTGCTGGAGGACTACATCGACAACGTCCGGCAGGCTATCGAGGACGAGTACGGCCGCCGCCCGCTCGTCACCACCAACCAGGGTCGTCCCGCGACGGGAACGATTCGACACTGGATCGACGGCGTGACGCGCCCGTGCCTGCACAACGAGTGCCCGCACGACCGCGACGTAGAGGAGTGTGAGGCGACCGAGCATGACCAGGCGAGCAAGTGCCCGTCGAGTCGGTCGCCCCACGACCTCCGGTCCGGCGCGATCACCGCGCACCTCCTCGACGACGTGCCGGTGGAGATCGTCAGCGACCGGATGAACGTCAGTCAGGACATCCTGGATCGGCACTACGACCGCCGATCCCCCCGCGAGAAGATGGAACAGCGCCGCGAATACCTGCGGAACATCTGAAAGCCCATGATCCGATGCAATTCCCACACCGAGTGCCGCGTATCGTTCGAATCACTATCCCGCGTTGGCCCACTGGGACTCCACCCGAGATCTGTCCGGAACGGAACCCGCGTGCTACCTTCCCCAACCACCTCATTTCCGCAGTTTCACCCTTCCGAGAGAGGGGGTCTATCTCGCGCCTTCCAGTACACTCCGGGTATCCATCTTATTTGAGACCGTTCTACAGCCACTCAGATTGGATGAGTTTCATATGCACGCAAACTGTCTGGGGTACTATGCCCGGTGAGTTCTACGATCTTCTCGGTAAAATAACCGGTTACGGAATCGAGTTGGGCGATCAAATAAGCACTGTACATTATAACGAAGAGATGCCAGCCACGGCCGGATTGAAGATATCTCGGAACAATAACAAAGTCTCCATTTATGGGAACCCGCTCGAACGTAGCTTGTCCGTCGAATATCGGTTCCGAATAAGCAACCACCTATCAGTAACGCGAGAGGAGGTGGAGGACCAGGCAGAACAAACCAACACCGGACTGCCTTCTGGCCGGACGCAAATCGAGACGAGCCTTCGACGCCAGAAGCTACAGCGTATAGCCGACGAGGACATCTCCAATGCAGTGGAGGAAGGGGAGCGGAAGATCCAAGACGTGGAGTCCTCGATCAACTGGCTAACCTTCTCCGAAGACGACCCTGATCTCTGGGATGGGTTCACAGCGGTAGCTCGTCTCTATCCTTATCAACCGGACTTCGGCATGGAGGATTACAACACCACGGTCAAACAGGTGATCCGTGACGGCGTGCCAGTTGCTCAAGCTATCTATCAGGAGCTAGAAGAACTCGGTGAAGAGGCTATTCCGGATGTGAGTGACTCCGGCGAGCAACGACACGACCGAACGTACCAGTAACGAGTTGTGGGTCAGGCGTGACCGACGCTACTCGGATGGCGCGGTCAGCGATGACCGTCGATCCAGCGACACCATGTGTCGAAGTCGCCGGTCCCACACTGTTCGGCGATGGACTGGAACGTCCCAATCTTCACCCGGTCGTGGAACAGGACGCGTCGCCGTTCGACTTCCGCGGTATCGAGATCGGTATCCTTCAGAGTCGTCTGGATCCCGCGCTGGCGGTCCTTGTACCCCCACGATGTGAGGACACCGACGATCTCGTGTCCGGAGAAATCACCCGACGAGCCGCTCGTCCCTCGAACCACGGGGTGTCGGTGTCGGCGTCGTGGGGCCTCTTTCGCTAGCTCGACGGCCTCGTCGAGGTTGGCAAGCGTCAGTCGTGAGTACGATCTCGAACCGCAGTCGCCGACACCGCGACGGAACTCTACCTCGGCCACTGGAGGGAGGGGTTCGGACTAGACGCTCCTCACCGCTACCGGCTGGAGTCGTTCGCCGAGTGGTGTGAGGCAAACGATCGTCGGACTCTGAGCGACCGCACCGAACGCGACCTCCATGCCTACCGCGTCTATCGCCGGTGAGAGGGCCACCTGACCCCCGTCAAGCCCCGGGAACGGCTCTCCACGCCCGGGGCGCTCCTCGAAATCTGCTCGCCCGTCGGCGTCGGTTCAGAAATTCCCCTATCGAATGTCTTCCTCACGACGGTCAGCGACGAAGGGCGGGCTAAACGACGTTCGACCACGAACGCGTGGTGAGGCCGTCGAGAAGACGACCCCGACCTCTACCGAGTTTGGAAGATCCCATGCCCTGACCCCACAAGAGATATATTTGTCGTCCGCGTTTGGTCATATATGAACAAGCACTTCGAAGACGCGCTGTACTACATGGGACGGGCCGGCGAACACGCGAAGGAAGGCGTGATGGAAGAACTCGATCCGCTCGAAGAGCGGTTCCGGGAACTCACCGGTAAGGAGGAGGAACCGGAGCCGTCGCGACTGGAGACACTGGAGGACGACCTCCGAACCTTGGAGGCGCGGGCTGAAGGGGAGGCGAAGACCGCTATCGCAGATGCCCGTGAACGGATCGACCGGTACCGGTCGTCGGAGTAAGACAACCCTTAAGTCGGCGTCCCCAGTATCGGCGTACCACGCGGGTTGGTGGTCTAGTCCGGTTATGACGGCTCCTTCACACGGAGCAGGCCGGCGGTTCGAATCCGCCCCAACCCATTCACTCTCCTCCGGTGTGATGCAGCAGTCCCGTTATCTGACTCTCAAGTTCGTCCCGTTTCAGTCACGAGGCCTCTAAGTTCGTCGATGGACAACGGTTCGATCTCCTGACGGCCACCCGTCTCCGTATACAGAATGCTGGCCGAGATATCCCGATCCGGGTAGACGTCCTCGGCCACGTGGTAGTAGACACTCAGTTGCTTGCGATACTCCGCTTCGGCGTGCCGCCCACGATCCGTCTTGTAATCGACGATTTCGATTCGATCCGGCAGCACGTGGACGAGATCAACGACTCCCGAGATCGTCACTTGTTCGCCGTCGATTGAGAGCGGGAGGTACACATCCTCTTCGACCAGTAGCTTGCCGTCGAGCCCATCGATGAATCGCTCGACCGTCTCCTCGTCGTCGCTGGCGGGGTCGACGTCCTCCCCGAGCGCATACGCCTCGGCAAAGTCGTGCACACGGGTTCCGAACTCGGTCCCGCGACCCTCCTCCACACCCTCGAACGCGTCGTCGCGCATGAGCGTATGCGGCGTGTGGCTCCGTGGCCCGGCTGAAACCGGCATCTCGACCCGAAGCGTGCTCCCGTCGGTGTCCTCGCGACCGATTTCGGTCAATTCGGGATCGACCGACTCCACCTCGACCGGGAGTTCGTCGATGAAGGTGTTCGGATCCTCGCCCGCCGAGAAGACGACGTGACTCTGGGCTCGCGTGATCGCGACGTAGAGGAGGCGACGCTCCTCGTCGTACTCCCGAGGGAGACAGTTCTTGAGGACGTCTGCCCGCCAGTTGTCGTAGACGTGGGGCAGTTCGTTGGCGTCCGCCGAGTACACCTTCCGCTGACGCAGGCCGATCGGATCCTCGTAGGAGATGACGTCGCTCCCACCGCCGCTGGGCGGGAAGCGCCCGCTGTTCATGTTCGCGAGGATGACGATCGGATACTCCAGCCCCTTCGTCGCGTGAATCGTCTGTACTGTCACGGAGTTCGTTCCGGCACCTGTGTGGACGTCGTGTGTGCTTCCCGATTCGATGCCACGCTCGATGAACCGGATGAGGTCGCCGCGGGTGAGCGTCGTCGAGTCGTGGACCGACTGGATGGTGTGGAGCACGACGTCGGCACGCGGTCCGTCGTACCCGTACCGGGCAAACACGCGCCGTGCAACGCCGCCGAGCGTCTCCAAGTCGTGGAGTTTCTCCCGGAACGCCACCATGTCCGTCGGGTACTCTTCGGTGTCGAGCAGATGGTCGATCTCGTCGAGCGTGTAGCCGGCCCGTTCGAGCACGGTCGCCCAGCCGCGATCGGCATTCGTGTCGAGGATCCGCAGCCACGCGAGCAGGAGCTTCGCCTGGTCGGTTCTGAAGAGTTCGATCCCACCCTCGTAGGCCATCGGCAGCCCGCACTCCTCGGCCGTGCCGAGTAGCTCGCGCCCGAAATCACGCGTCCGTGTCAAGACCGTGATATCCCCGTACTCCGGCTGGCGAAGGTCGCCGTTCTCGGCCTCGACGCGGTAGCCCTCGCCGGTCACGATTTCCTGGATCTTCGCTAGAACCGCGACCTGCTCTTCGTCGCTCTGGATCGCTTCGATGGTAGTGTTCTCGTGGTCGGCGTTCGACTGCAGCGAGACGAGTCGGTCGTCGATTGCCTCGGTATCGACGTCGTCGCGGGATGCGGCGGGGACGCGAAGCGCGTGCTCCGAGAAATCGAGGATCTCCTGCGTCGACCGGTAGTTCTCGACGAGTTCGATGGTGGTGATGGGTCGGGACGGGAACGAGACGCGTTCGTGGTCGTCATTCAACTGCTCGATGAAGCGGTCCAGACGGGTTTCGAATTCGACGACGTTGTCGACGTCGGCGTACTGGAAGCTGTAGATACTCTGCTTCCAGTCTCCGACGACGCAGATGTTGTTGGTGCCCGCGAGCAGGAGCGCGAGTTTGAACTGGATCTCGCTGGAGTCCTGGAATTCGTCGATCATCACGTACTCGAACGCCACCTCGTCTCGCAGCTGGTGGTTCTCACAGAGTACCACGAACGCGAACAGCTGCAGGAACCCGAAGTTCAGGTAGTTCCGCCGGAGCGCGAAGGTGAGATACGCGTGGTAGACGTCGTGGACGAACGCCTTCAGGTCCGTCCGCTCCTCCTCGAAGGCCCAGCGGGCGAGGTCCTCCGGGACGTGCTTCCCGCTGCCCCGCACCGCCGGCTTCTTGGGCGCTTCCGGAAGGTAGCATTTGTTCCGCCCGTATCGACCGAGTTTCGACCGGAGCAGCGACTGCTTGTGCCCGCCGTTTCGGGGCTCGTTCATCGCCTCGAAGTATCGTTCGAACGCGTCGAAGTCGCCATCGAGGTGTCGCTCGCCGTCCCGGTACCAGCCGTCTTCGGTCGGGAAGACCCCCTTCGCCGCGAGTTGGTTGATCAGGTCGAGGAGTTCGCTGGGATCCGAGAGCGCCCGGAAGAACTCGTCGTACTCCGGATGGGTGTCGCTGAATCGCCCGATGAATTCGCGGAACAGGGCGCCTTCGACGAGCTCGTCTTCGATGAGACGCGTCGACCCCGTGATTCGATCTTCGATGTCAAGGTGGGTCGGGGCGGCGTGGCCGTGTTCTTCGAGGATATCGTGACACAGCGAGTGGAACGTCTGAATCGGTGCGTCGGCGAATTCGCGCATCCCGTAGCGACAGTTACCGACGATGCGCTCTTTCATTTCGGCGGCCGCGTTGTTCGTGAACGTCACGAGGAGGACGTCTTCCGGGGTGACGTCGGACTGCTCGACGATGTTCGCGTAGCGGCGCGTCACGGTGAACGTCTTCCCCGTTCCGGCGCCAGCGTCGACGAGGTGGAGTCCGTCGGTGCTGTCGATGAGTTGCTGTTGTCGCTCGTTCGGTTCGAACTCGGTCATCGGTTGCCCTCCAGGAGCAGGTCGCGGTTGTCCACGTAGCGGTAGTTCGGTTCGCCGCCGAGTCCATCGACTGGGAAGCGTTCCACCCCGGCACGTCGCTGGTTCAACTCGTCGAGTCGCTCGTCGACGAACGCCTCGAACGAATCGAGGTCGTCCTCGAAGAACGTCCGTCCGCGAACGCGAGCCATCTGCCGCATCGCCTGTTCACAGCCCTGTGTGACGTACTTGTAGTCCCCCACGGCCGTTTTCATTCGCTTGATAAATCCCTGCCCGAACGTCGACTCGATGAGTTCGTCACTGTCGCTCGTGTCCGGCACGGACGCGTCGTCGAACGCTGCTGTGTACGTTTCGTAGTCGACCTGCGAGAGGGTCTTTTGACACTTGTTCGCGCCCTCCTCGACCAGTTCGTCGAAGAACGTCTCCGAGCGAACGTGCGCGTCGAAGGGTATCGGGTAGTACGAGACCGTCGTCAGGGTGTCGTCGAGATCGACCTCCCCGGCGACGACGTCGTCGAGCGTTTCGAGGAAGTGGAAGAAGGTGAACTCCAGCGGCCGATCCGGATACTGCGCCCGCCAGTGGGTCAGATACAGCAGTGCCTGGAAATTCGGGGAATCGATCGGGAGGTCGATCGCGGAATTGGTCACGACCGTGGACGCACTTTTGCGACTTCCGCTCTTGTGGTCGACCAGCCGAGTGGGCGCGTGGACCAGATCGATCTTCCCTTTCAGCCCGAGGTCGTCGTTTTCGAACCAGCGCTCGGTGACCGGTGAGTCGACGGGGCGGTCGAAGCGATCGGCGAACACGTTGTCCCCCCGGCTGCTCGTGGGGGTCAGGAATGCCTCGTCCGATGGGGGGTTCGTGTCGAAGAACGCGACGATCGTTTCTACCCCGGCACGGTACTTCGTTCGCCGCGTCGCCTCGTCGACGGATCGCACGAACGGTCGCGTCTCCGCGAGCATGTGCTCGACCACGTTATCGACGACGTCTTCGTCGACGAAGTCGGGATGATTGACGTAGAATTCGGCGAAGTCGTGGAAGAGGTTCCCCTCTTTGAAGTAGTCCTCTTCCGGACTGTCGACCAGCCTGCCGAAGAGGTAGTCCCGGGGACAGTTGACGTAGGTTCCGAGACTCGATTGACTGATGGTCGTCATCTCGGTAGGAGTCATGTCGACTGACTCCCTCTCGAACCCCTCGCCACGACGGTCGAACTGCGGCGTGTGGACGTGCGAATCGAGGTCGCTGAAGCGCTCGAACTCCTCGTCGAACAACTCCGAGAAGTAGAGACACGGCGTCACCGGTGACCCGCCCTTCGCATCCTGAACGAGGTAGTACTGCCTCGCTCCACTCTGGAGGAGCAGCTGGAACTGCTGGATGTTGCGCGTGTACTGGGCGTCTCGATCGACCCACGGACGTCGTGGGGCGGAGTGCGTCCAGTCTTCGTCCAGCCCGAGATAGAAGACCACGGGCCGGTCGACGTAGGCCGCGGACTTCGCGTCCGCAAGCAGGACGCCGTCGTTCTCCCTATCCACCGGAACTTCGTAGGTCTGAAGGTAGAACACCAGTTGATCCACCGCTCGCTCGGTGGCACGCGTCTCGGCAATGCCGAGTGTCTCCAGTTCCTCGGCGAACGCATCGAGCCGATGACCAACGCGCCGCTCGAACGCGCTGAGGGCCTCGGCGAAGGTTCGAGTCTCGATAGTCTCACAAAAGGAGACGAGCCACTCGATTGCCTCGTCGTCCAGTTCGTACAGCCGTTTCGCGTCGTGTTCGACGTCCAGCGAGATGCCGAGTCTGGCGAGGAGTGGTCTGCATTCGCTGATGCGGGTGTCCGTGCCGCCGTGTGCGGCGCGCAGCAACTGGACGAACGTGCGATGGTCTGGGTCGTCTACGAACCCCGGACCGCCGTAGAACGGGATGTCGGCCGCTTCGAGGGCCGACTCGACGAGCGCGGAGAATTCGCTTCCCTGGTCGAGCACGACCGCCACCTCATCGGCGTTCGCTTCGGTGACCGCATCGACGACAGTGTCGACGATTGCCGTCGACGAATCGAAGACGTGGAACGGGGGACAGTCGAACTCGTCGTCGCTGAAGGGGCTGTACGTATCGTACGTTGAAGGAAGAATCGACCGTTCGAGCTGGGTCAACTGGTCGTCCCCGACGACGGCGACATCGCGGTCCCCGCTGATTCGGTAGTCGGTGAGCTGTTTCGACGTCGTGGGGAGTTCGCCAATATGCTCTACGGCCCGGCGTGTGGCATCGTCGACGTAGGCGTCGTAGTCGAGGATCGCGTCCACGCGACCCTGATGTTCCCAGCATTGCAGGATGTTCCCGATCGCGTACGCACCGCGCTTCCAGTCGAAGTCTTCGTGCTCGATGAGTTCGAGGAATGCAACCCTGTCTTCAGATTCCTCGCGTCGGCCTGCGGCGAGCCGACGAGGGGTGATTGCGAAAGCTCCGAGATGGGGCGTATCGAGACGGCGATTCAACGCGCTGGCCAGTGGTGCGTCCGGTACAACGACGAGATCGTACGTCGAGACAGCATCGTAGAGGTCGGAAATCGGTTTGGCCCGCGGAAATGACACGGCCAAACGAGTTCACGTCGAGTAATAAAACTTCACTGCGACGGACAGGGAAGGGGAATTTATCCGTTTTTCACATCTATCTATGCGCATGAGTATCGATTCCGGGCACGGATCCGGCCGGGAACCACGGATCACCCTGACCCACAACGAGGATGGGACCTGGACCGCCCGAGACCGCGAAGTCGAGGTGTCCGCTCAAGGAGAAACGCGAGACGAGGCCCTCGAAAATCTTGATGCTGTCGTTGACGCGCTCGAAAACAACGGTGGGCGTGAACCCACCGAGGAGGAGCTGCAAGAACTCGGAATCGATCCCGACGAGAACACACCGGCGCGGGGCGAACTGCCGGACGTTCTCAAGTAATTCGCATCTCCAGTTGAGGATATCAGCAAGCCCTGGATTCGTTCGGATTCAAGCCCTGTTCAGATAGGAATCCGGAGCGATCCCCTGCTCCGTGAGGAGCATTCGCGCGTCTCGACGCACTGTCTGGTTCTCCGGGCGGTCCTCGTGAGTTCGAATGTGCTCTTTGATGGACTCTGCAACCTGATCTACCAATTCATCATTCCCACAGTTAGCGACACTCCGGAGTGTTTTTTGATAGCCACTCACCGACATCGGCAGCCCCTGTTCCGACCCGAGCACCTCCTCGTTGACTTCCGTAATCTCGTAGAGATGGCCTTTAATTCGCAGCTCCAAATCCCGATTCACATGGTGAACGCCAATCCGAGTCCGTATATAATCGCGGACTACCAATATTAGCAGTCCCGCGTTTGCCATCACCAGCAATCCCGGGATTGCCAACATCCGAGTTCCGAGATTGCTATTGGACGATATTCGGGATTGCCAATTACTGAATGGTCGGGATCACCTTAGCAAGCAAAGTCGTAACTCTCGCGGACGACACAGTAGCGGATTACGACTGATTGGCACCTCACTATCATGCGCTGGATACAGACGGGGAAACTAAAGAGAGCATTCTGCCGGAGAAGTTGAAGCTCCAGAATCGGATCACCAATTATTCTACTCAGCCACCAACCCCGCCAATTCCACCAATCCCAATTAATTGGACCGTATTTATCACCGGGGTGTATCGGGGCGGATGATGGCCGGCAGAGACCTGGAACCGATCACCCCGGAAGACGCGATCGACTGGTACCTCGAACACCGTCGCGACGAACTCCGGACGGCGACCCGACGCACGCATCGCTCCGCGCTCAACATCTTTCACAGCTGGACGGAAGAAGAGGATATCACCGATTTGAACGACCTCCGTGGGCGAGGTCTCGTGGCGTTCAAGACTTGGCGCAAGTCCGAGACGGATATCAACACGGTCAGTCTGAACGGGACGCTCGCAGTCATCCAACGCTTCCTCCGGTTCTGTGAGACGATCGACGCCGTCGAGGAGGATCTGGCCGACCGCGTCCCACTGCCCAACGTACCTCCCAACGAGGAAGTCCGCACTGACGTCCCCGAGGACGAAGCCGTCGAAGGCATCCGATCTTTCTACCACCGCTTCGAATACGCCTCTCGGCGCCACGCACAGTTCGAACTCGTGGCCGAGGTCGGCATCCGACTCGGGGCGCTTCGAGCGGTCGACCTTGACGACTTAGAGATGGACGAAGCCGTCATCCACCTCCAGCATCGCCCAGAATCGTCAGATGCGTACGGGACGCCGCTGAAGAACGGCGCGGACGGCGAGCGAATCATCAATATCCCGCCGGAGTTGGTGGATCTGCTTCAGGCCTACATCGACCACCATCGGCACGACGTGACTGACAAGTTCGACCGCGACCCGCTCTTCACGACGACGAACGGACGCATCTCGACGACCACCATTCGACGGGATTTCTACAAACTGAGTCGGCCATGTGAGTACGCGTCAGAGTGCCCCCACGATCGGGAGATTGCCGACTGCGACGCAGCACAGAACGCCGAGGCTGCCAATTGTCCTTCCTCGTTCAGTACGCATCCGCTTCGGAAGTGGGCTATCATGTCCCAGCTCGACGCCGGCCTGCCGAAGGAACTGCTTAGTGACCGTGTCGACGTGTCCGTGGCTGTGTTGGACAAGCACTACGACCAGCGAACCGAGGAACGGAAATCACGGCGTCGGCGGGAAGCACTTGAAGCGAACATGTCGCAGTACGCTATGACGGATGGTGGTCAACTGCCGGACGACGGTGATAGCTGATGTGATTTGCATACTGGATGTAGAAGCGAAACGGCTTGGTGGTATTTCATAATCGGTCTAGCAGCGTGAGGACGGCGCACACGGTGGCTCGAACGGATAGCGCCGACTATTGATTGTTCATAATCGGTCTGTACGCCCGCAAGAACAGGTCTACTTCCGAAATCAGCCTGCGTGTCTACCGGATCTGTGTTTCTGTGTGCGCATCCCAGATGTTCAGCGAGCGGCGCGTAGCGCCCCGATTTCGGCCGTGTCGTCAACGCTTTTGAGGCCAGTCCGTTCGCGGTCCCGTCGGCTTTCCCATCGAATCGCCTGACAGCAACCGATTATGAAGCTCACACCGACTGTCTGGATGGTCGGTATCGTCTTGTTCGTTCCTCGCCACCCCCTGCTTTGCGGCCGTCTTATTCCGCATACTGCTGCTTGGGAGCTTGCTGTGGCTGTTGGTCTCGTGGACCCATATTGGCGAGTTCTGGTCTGTGTGATTCTTTCTTACGGCGTCGGGCTCCGATTATGATGGCTGTGAAACGGATCGATACGTGTTCAAATACTGTATTATAGGTTCTTACGCCCCAAATCCGATTATGAAAATTCAGTAAGAGCGATACTCTCGCAGCCTGTCTACGACTCAGCTGGGCTGCGAAGAATATCCAGTGTTCTCCGTCCTCTTCAGACGGCTGGAAGTCCCACTCATCAGTGACGGTGAAGCCAGCGTTCTGCAGATGCCTGCGTGTTGCATCCGCTCCGGCGATGCGCCACTGCTCTCACGATACACCCGTTGTTCAGATTTTAGCTTATTTTTCAAGTAGAGAACGAAGCACGTATACCCGGCCCTCACATATGTAAATCGTGGATAAAATCAACGTCACTGACATAGCGGATCAACTGGCCGAGGACGGGGAGATGGAAACCGAGGCAATGCGTGCAGTGTCGTTCAGCCTCCAAGTGATGCGGTTCGAGCCGGGCGACGAGGACCCGATGCACGCGCACGCTGAGGAAGAGATTTACCGTATCGACACGGGCGAGGCGACGCTCGTGACCGACGACGAGTCGGTGGAGGTGGAGCCGGGTGACGTTGTCCATCTCCGTCCTGGGACAGACCACCAGTTCACCGATTTCGAGGGCGAGTTCGTGGTCACGGTTATGTACGCACCCGCCGAAGGCTCTCAGGCAACGTAACAACAGGTCGCAGCTATACCTGTAGCCCCATTGAGTACGTCCCTCCAGCGTCGTCCCTAACGGCCAGTTCGATCCTATCTACCGAACCAGATCCAACGGTCTGCTGAGTACACCCTCTATACGCAGCACGGCAAGCGTGCCAAATAGCGTGAATTTCAACGGGTCTGCCTACTCCGATCGGTTGGAAACGGGGGTGAACTTGAGACCAACCTTGATATGTACACAAACCCATACACAAAACACGGATGGCTTCGAAAAATATCGGTATCAAGGAGGAGGTCTACGAGCGGCTGAAAGCGCACAAACGCGGCGACGAGAGCTTCAGTGAGACGCTCGACCGCCTCCTCCACGAACTCGATTCCGATTGGCGGACCAACGCCGGGTTTCTCTCTCGTCAAGCGGCTGCCGACCTCGAAGCAGAGGTTGAGCGAGGCTTCGAGGACCTCGATGATGCGTTCGATGAACGCAGCGACGGCATCGACGAGCAGCTTTCAGGGGAATCGTGAAGCTCGTCGACGCGTCGTTTCTCATCGACTACGCCCGAGGTGACGACGCCGCAATCGCGTATTTAGCTGCCCACGACGAGGAAGAGATCGGTGCATCGACCGTCGTCCTCTCCGAACTCTATCGCGGGTTGATGATCACCCAAGATATGACACAGGAGGAGGCGATGTCGAAGTACGAGTGGGTAGAGCCGGTACCGTTCACGAACGAAACGGCTGCAGAAGCCGCCGAAATCTACGTCGAACTCCGTGCCGACGGCGAACTGATCAACCGGAGCGACATCTACATCGCTGGAACTGCTCGCTCGCTCGGTGTGTCGCTGGTCGTGAACGACAATCATTTCACTGCTATCGAGGACCTAGAAGTCGAGATGTACCGGGAATAACCTCTTTTGATAGCATCTGGCTTCGTTGATTTCCCTGGTTGCTGATAGTTCTCAGACGGTGTGCTACAGACGAGGGGTATCGTATTGTATTATTAGTGTATTCTAGTTTACACTCCACGATGACCGAGTGCTGCATCCGGGCTCTGTATTCAGCACGCGGGTCCTACCAGATACAGAGTGCCTCCGTACCACATACTAGCAAAAAATGGACCAGCTGCGCCGAGCGCCTCAGATATTTTCGAGATACCCCCGTCGCTGCTCTAGTTTCACCTGCTCAGTCCGCTGGTCGTAATGCTTATCCAGCACGTCCCGACTCACGTTCATCCGGTCGCTCACTACCTCGACAGGAATATCCTGAGTCAGATAGTGGGTGATACTCCCCCGCCGAACCGCATGCGGATTCACGGCTTCGGGACACCGCTCCGAGAGACTCCCGGTACAGTCCGGGCAGGATTCGTTCCGGAAACACGGTGAGGTTACTTTGTACACGGTCCGGCGTATCGAAGCCCGGGACATTCGGCCATGAGAGGTCGTGAATAGCGGGTCACGCCCGTGGTCGTCGGGGACATCCTTCCGGATTCTCTCGATGTAGGCGCCAAGAGCGTCGGCGAAATCGGCGGTGATGGCGATGGGCCGCTCACCACCGGACCCGTTTTTCAGCGTCGCCCCTTCGCTGGGCCTGTGGACGAGTTGTAACTGCTCTTCGGCGAGGTCGACGTCGTCGACGTCAAGTCCGTGAGCCGCGCCGATCCGCATTCCGGACTCCCAGAGGAGCCCCAGCATCGCGTGCTCGACTGAGGCGTAGTGGAAGGTCGACAGGTACTCTAGGATCTCCTTGGCCGTCTCGGCGTCGAGCGTCTCGTCGGCCTGCTGGTCGTCGGGTGAGACCCGCGGCACCATCACCTTGTCGTAGAGATTCTCCGGCACGGCTTCGATGGAGCCACACCACTTGATGAAGACGCGCAACGAGCACATGTAGTTGTTGAGCGTCATGAGATTGATGTCGCCACTCTCCTTCCGCCAGAGCCGGAGGGCCTGGAGGTCACGCCCCGTGAGGTCGTTCAGATTGTCGACGTCGTTCTCCTCGCACCACGCGACGAATTCGTTCGTGTGGTACCGATGATTGCGCACCGTCGACTCGGTGCATTCGGTCTCCTTGTGGTCGAGGAACAGTTGCTGCGCGGTTCGAGGGTCGATCGGTTCTAGCTCGCTCTTTCGGGATTCCATGGTTATTCTGGAGTCCCGGTAGAAGGCTCGAAACGTCTGGAATCGGGCGCGAAGGGAACCAGCGAGGTCGGATCTCTTTCCGCCCCAACCCACTCAGTTGCGTAACGCTCCTGAGTGATAAGTGGGGTGTGAAGTGACCACACACTCGGACACCTCCCCTCTCTCCACGTACCTCCCTCCGAAGGTGTCGCTGTTCGTTCGACAGACATTTGGGCACTTACTTGTCGCCGCCGTGAGTCGATCCGGTATGGACCGTCGCTACGTGGTCGGCCTCGCCGTTGCACTCGTAGCAACCGGTATCGGCGCGCTCGCTTTCACGGCCGTCTGGTCTCCACACGCAACCGTGCCCGATTCCGACCGGCCGTATCCCGCAGGGGCAGGCCCACACCACATCAACTTCTCCGCGCTCGGGACGGACGATACGAACGTTTCGCACACTCCTCGTGAGTACTGGGACTCGTACGCCATCGTCTACACCGCACCTCCCGAACGACGACTCGTGGAAGGGGATTATTACATCGATTCCGCCACGGGGGCGATCATCGCCCAGCGCTGGCAGAACGCCACCGTGTATATCAACGGAACGACCTACGCGTTCGTCCAACCTGCCGACAGCATCCCGGAGCACCAACGCGAACAGTTCGCGTCGGATCCACAGTTCGTCTACGACGACACCACCGACGCGTACTACAGATACGATCCACACTACGGACAGATTGCCCCCACGAACATCGGTCGGCATACGATGATACTCGAAGCGTACGCGTGGGAGGCGACCGATACGACGACCCACCACGGCGTACCGGTTATCACGTACAGAGCAACCGGAACGCGTCCAGACTCCCAAGTCCCACCGACGATCGACGGAACGCTCCGACTCGGTGTCGAGGACGGCGTGGTATACGCGTTCGATCTCACGCTGGACGCGGGCGAGGAGACGTATCACTACACCTACGACGTGGCGCCCGCTCCATTCCCGGAGCATGAGTGGGTCGATACGGCACGGAATCTCGCTGCAAACGCCACCGACAGCCGTTCCGAACAGTAACACTCCGACCGACTTGATGGCACCGTGCCACGTCCGCGGGAGCGTCTCTTCCCCCCGGAGCGGTTCTCCGACCGTCCGCCGGGGCCCTTACCGATTCGTGATCCGAGACCGGAACTGCGGTCGTCCTTCGACTCCCAAATCCGTCGCCAGTAGTGCGCCTGCGGCGCGTCCCAGTTCGGCCTTCGAACGTCGCTCGTAGTAGCCGAGCCCCGTCGTAACGTACGCGGTCTCGTAGTTCTCACCGCCGAAGGTCAGGCTGGCAACCGTCTCTGCGGGACAGGAAACTTTCTCGACGACCGTGCCCGAGTCGTCGTATCGGACCAGTTGTCCACCGTTCCACTCCGCCGACCAGACGTGTCCGGTCGTGTCGACGGCGAGCCCATCCGGAAGGCCATCACCGTGGTCGACTTCGGCGAACACGGTTCGATCGGAGAGTTGCCCGGACGTCTCCTCGTAGGCGTACCGTCGGATGCGATTCGCCTTCGATTCCGTGAGATACAGCGCGTCCCGTTCGGTCGTGAACCCAAGTCCATTCGGGAGGGCCAGATCGTCGATCAGGCGGTGATACGTCCCATCGGGGTCGAGACGGTAGAGCCGGCCCGGATGACGGTCCGTCGGCATCGTCCCGGCGAACACGCGCCCGGCGGGATCGGCGATGACGTCATTGAAGCGGGTGTCGGCCTCCTCGGTGATGTCGAGGACGGGGGTGGCGTCCCACGTCTCCGTGTCGAGGCGACGAACGACGCCACCGTCTTCGAACAGTAACAGGCTGCCGTCCGCTTCCACCGTGATACCGGCGATGAGGTCGGACTCGAACACGTGAGCGTGTTCGTCCGTCTCCGGCCGATATCGAAACAACGAGCCTGCGGGGACGTCGATCCAGTAAAGCGCCTCGTCGTCGGGGTGCCAGATCGGCCCCTCCGCTACCTGGCAGCCGTAGTCGGCGACGACCGTAATGTCGTGACTCACGCTTGGAACCGCATATCGCCACGGTGTTGAATCTCCTGCACGGCCTTCCGGCGATGGACGCCGTCGTCGGCCCGGGGTCGGGGCCGTCGAGTCCCCGAGGAGGGTTCACAGGCGGACCGTCGCCACCGCTCCGTTCCTGTCGGTCGGCGCGGTCATCCGATCGCTATTCGAGGGAGACCTCGATGTCGGGTGGCAGCGGCAGTCCGCGTTGCTTGCGTGCTGCCATCGCTCGACGGAACTCCTCTCGGATCCGGGGTCGCTCCGACGTCTCCAGTTCGTCGATGTCGAACTCGCCTTCCTTGCCTCCCTTCGACACCCACGCGGCCATCCAGACCCGCTCGGTGCCGGTGTTTCCGACCGTGTGCATACAGCCGGTCGGGAAGAACGCACAGTCGAACTGACGCATCGTGACGTCTCGGTACTCGGTCTGAAGGCGGGCCTCGCCGTTCAATACCCAGTAGATCTCCTCCGTCGGCCCCTCGTTCTCGAAGTGGCCGTGAAACCCGATGTACGACCCCGGGTCCAGTCGGATGACGACGCTCTGTGAGATCCAGTTGCTGTCCGGAAACGCGTAAATCCAATCCGGACGATCGTCGGTGGCGGCGATCTCCGGCGTCGCGATGAACATCTTGGGCCGGGTCTCGGCGAATCGCGAAATCGACGGCTCCGGACGTCCGTCGTCGGGGTCGCCCTCGTACGCGCCGCGGTCAGGCGGCGTCGCGAGACCGCGTTCCGACCGGGCGGCGTGTATCCGCTCGTACTCCTCCCGGGCGCCCGGTCGGTCCACGGGTTCGAGGGCCGAAGCCTCGGCGAGTTCGTGGTCGCCGACGGACGCCCACCAGCCGAGCCACAGCGTGTCCGTCCCGGTGTTACCCAACTGGTACGCCGTACTCGGAGGCAGGAGGACGGAGTCGAACCGCTCCAGTGGCTCGTCGGCGCGTTCCGTCCGGAGGACACCTCGCCCCGAAAAGACGGTCAGACACTTCTCGTACGGACCCTCGACGGACTCCCGGTGTGACTGGAAGTCGGTGTACTCGCCCGGTTCCAGCTTCAACAGCCCGCCGTCGTCGAACCACCGCGAGGAGTCGTACCCGTACTCCCACGACAGGTAGTCGGTGTCCGCGCCGATCGGTGAGGCCTCGTGTCTCGTGGGACGCAGATCCTCGAACCGGACGACGGTTGCCTCCGGGGACTGATTCTCGAAGGGATCGCCGCTGAACTCGATATCCATATGATACCGTTCAGACACATCCACGGTAACAATCTACTGGAACCGTTCGTATTACTGTCACTACGGGTCGTCCGGCGACGGTGACTCCGAGACTGGACGGATGCAGCGTCACGATAGCCTTGTGGAGAGGTTCCGGAGGAGCCGTCCCCCGGCCAGTTGGAAGATCAGCGGTGCTGACTGTACCATAATCATGTCTACGCCGCGGTCGTGGAGTTGGACCACCCGGTCTTCGAGCGTGTCCAACGAGTACGTGAACTCCTCTCCGGTGCCGTGGAAACTCGGGTTCGCTCCGATGACGGTGTTCGTCGATTCGCCGAGTCTGACGACTTCGTCGACGAACTCCCAGACTCGCGGGTCGTTCCAGTCGGGACGGTCCTCCCCGGTCAACACCTGCATCGCGTCGTTGAGAGCGACGAAGCAGTAGTTCACCTCCGGATTGTCCATCACCGCTTCGAGGTCTTCGATCGCCCCCTCGGATTCGACGTGGGGGATGATGTTGGCCTGCATCCCCTCCCTGTCCGCCGACCTCTCGGTGTCGAACGGCAGCAACTCGTCGTACGGGAAGATATGGGACTCCTTCTTGTAGTCTTCGTGCGCGAGTGGGAGTACCTGCTCGATCTCCTCTTTCCCCGAGTGGGAGAGCATCACGTAGTTGGCCCCCATCCCGATGTTACGGCTCACGTTCGCGACGACGTGTGGATCGTATCCGGCCCACGGATACGAGTGGGCGCGAACGATCGGCGTGATGCCGGCAGCCTTCGCCGTCCGGATGAGCGTCTCGGTTTTCTCCCAGCCGTGATTGGTGAACATCTGGTCGAGCATGAACCAGTCGAAGCCCACGTGGGCGGCGAGTTCGACCGTCTTCGGATCGTTGATGTAGACGCCGAGCGCGGGTTCGTCGTTCTCGATGCTCGCTTCGAGCGGATCTTCGAACGCTCCGGTTACCGGCGACCGTTCGGACATGACCAGCCGTGACGTCCACCCGAAATACCATAAGCATTTGTTAGAAAATCGACTGGTCCTGGCGCCTCAGCCCGCCCGCCGCCAGAGGTCCCGGCCGACGATCACCACGGCGGCCGCGACTGGGGCCACCACGGGGAGGGAGCCGGCAGTGCTCTCGCCGACGTCGAGGGCGATGCTCGCCGCCACGACGAGGACGGGAACCACCGGGCCACCGACCAGCGCAGCACCGAGGACCGGCCGATCGCCACGGAGGTAGCCGCCCCCCCACGCGAGGAGTCCCGGAACCAGGAGGAGGAACGCGAGAACGGCGAGCACGGCGCCGAGGAGCGCGTTCAGCGTGCCGGTCGGATCCCCGTTGGCGCCCCGGCCGGCCGATACGAGGAGGATGGTTGCGAGCGTCCCGACCGCCGCACCGATCAGCGCCACGATGGCGGTCCAGTGCTGCCATCGTGCCATCCGTTCTCGGTCGCGCCGGAACAGGGAGAGCAGGCCCACGAGCATCAACAGCACCGCGGCCAGCGCCACGGCGGGGACGATCGTCCGCTCGATCCAGAGCGCGCTGAACCGCGGCGGATCGAAGACGTAGGAGTCGGTAGGCATCGGGCCGAACCATCGTGTTGGGATCGCGGCGACGATGACGAACACGCCACTGAGGGCGGTCATGCCGCCGACGAACCGGCGGCCTGGCGTCCACACGGTCACTCACCCCCAACGGCGACGACGGTGCCGCGTCGCGTCGCCGTCACGACGCCGCCGTCGAGGAGCGCCGGTGACACGAGGGGTTCGGCGCTCCGGTAGCCCCACGCCGCCTCGCCGAAGCGTTCGGTGAACGCGAGCAAACGAGGGGGTTTGCGGTCCTCGCCGGGGCCGGACTGGAGAGCGAAGGCGTGTCCACTCGCGGCGGCGGTGACCGCCCCCTCGCCGACGTACGAACACCAGCGAGGATCGGGCGAACCCTCCGTCCGGTCGAGTGCGAACGTCGCGTCGCCGGCCTCACCCGGACGCTCGACGGCGTAGACGGTCTCCGGCGTAACGACCGGTGTCGAGTAAGTACGGCCTCCCCCCCGATCGACGGTCCAGCGTTCCGTTCCGTCGTCGAGATCGACTCCGACGACCCCCTCGTAGGTGCCGAGGTGGACGGTCCCGTCGGCGACGACGGGGTGTGACTCGGGCCCGACGGACGACGACCAGAGCCGGTCGCCGGTCGCGGCGTCCAGGCCGAGTAGTTCCTCGCCGGCGACGACGACGACCCCCCCGGTTACGGCCGGGAGCGATCCGCCACTCGTCGCGGCCGCCCACCGTCGCCGGCCGGCGGCGACATCGAGTGCGACCAGTTCGTCGCCGGTCGGTACGAACACCACGCCGTCAGCGACGACCGGCGTCCCCGTCGGCGTGACGTCGGTGGTACGCCACCGCTCCGTCCCGTCGTCGACGCGGAGGGCGACGACGCCGTCCGCGGCGGGGACGTACGCGGTGTCGCCGTTGAGGACCGGCGGCGCGAGCGACCGGCCGTAGCTGCCGGCTGAGTCGACCGTTGCCGGCGAGAGGTCGCCGTACCGCCATCGCTCCCGGCCCTCACGGAGCGAGAGGCCGAACGCACCCTCGCCCGTGGTGACGAAGACGCGGTCGCCGGCTACTGTCGGCGGGCTCACGTCCGTCGTGGCGTCGTCCACGGGCGGCGCGGGGAGTGTCGTTCGCCAGCGGAGCGCCGGCGCGGTGGTCGGCGGGCGTCGAGACGGGGCAAAGCCCGTGTTGGCGGTGTCAAAGCGGGGCGTGGGCCAGCTCCCGCCGGGGAGCGTATCGAATCCGCGGTCGGCCTCGCCCGTCCCAAGCGTCGTCGCCGGCTCGGGGGGGTCGCTGTCGGGACACGACGACGAACAGCCGCCGAGCCCGGCGACCACCCCGGCCGCGACCGTCCCGAGAAACGTCCTGCGTTCGATGGAGGGCATCGATCACCCCTTGTGACACCTCCGTGAAAGGTGTCCCGGATCGGGGCTAGTCCCACGCTGAACGAGGGACGGTCTCGACGGCTGGTTCGGGATACGGTCCGACCCGCGTCCGGGTCACAGGTTCTCGACGCGGGAGGACGGGACCGGCTACGGGTTGTCCGTCGTCCGGTCGATCATCGGCGCACGCGGCTGGCACCTCGCGGTGACTGACGCCGATTCCGGTGGGGCTCGGTTCGAAGTCACGGGGATCGAGTTCGTAAGCGACTAGCGGGGCTCCGGCGCCGTCGATTCACCGCTCGCCGACGGTAGTCGAGGTTCGGAATGACTTGTGACATCGGCCCACTCGCTGTCGGCCTCCCGGTCGTCGGTCTGCGGGACGACCCCGCCACCGACCTCCTCGTCCCGCTTGTTTCGATGTGGTATTTCACATCGTGGCCTCCCTTCCGAACCTGCCACGCGAGGTCGGTGATCTTCGCGGTGTCGGCGGAAACGGTCGGACGTCGTGAGTACGCTTCGCTCGGCGAGCACTCGACTCTCGGGAACCGTCGTCGACCGCACCGCCCCGAGGGTGTCACAACCGCCGACGGCGGCCGAACGGCCGACACAGCCGGCAGCGAGGAATCCGCGTCGGTCCATACGGCCAGGCCCCTCCGGGAACGCCCCTTCGGGACGTGAGACACCGAGGACGACATCTCGACGAGCGCCGTGGGGCTCGTCTAGAGGACGTCACGCTCGAACGCGACGACCTCGCGCCACGCGTCCGACCGCACCTCGACGACGAGCGCGAGACGACCGTCGGCCCGTTCGACCGCGCGGACGGCAGCGTATCCGACCCCAATGTGCTGAGTCGTCGTATACGACTCGTTTGCCGAGAGGTTCCCGACCCGTTCGCTCCCGCTCCAGAAGACGGTCTTGCCCGCCCGGAGCCGAACGTGCACCGAGACGTCTGTCGCCGTGGTGTTCTCACCCGTCGAGACCGTCCCGACGGCGTCCCGGCACGTCCAGCCACACCGATCGAGCCCCCCGTAGACGAACGTGAAGTGGTCGGTCTCCCGCGTCGTGCCGGGATGCGGGAGTCCCTGGGACGGCTCCACACTCGTCGCGTTCGGGTCCCGATCGGCGGCCGGCGACTCGACGGCCGTCTCGAACGTCGTCGCGTCGATCCGTTCCCGACCGACGGGGTCGCGATCGTATAGCGTCACCGTGATCGAGGCAGTGTCGCGCTCGACGGTGTCGGTCAGCGTCGTCAGGTACCGACGGACCGTGTAGTTCGCGGTCGGAGCGGCGTCGATCGTCACCGTCGTCCCGTCCTCGCTCGTGAGCGTGATCACCGGTTCGAGTTCCGGATCCTCGAGCAGCGTGTCCGAGTCATAACAGCCGGGACACGTCGTGTTCGCCGTGACGACGAGTTCGCCCGCCGACACGTGTCCGTCGCCGTCCGCATCGGCGCTCGCAACCAGTTCGACCGACGTGATCTCCGCCCGTTCGGCCGACGTGGTCGCTGCCGGCACACCGACGGCACACGCGGCGCCAGTCAGGAGGATGGCACAGCAGAGTGGGAGCCACCGCATACGTCCGTCATCGGAGCTCACACAGTTATAGTATTGGTGTCACTTTCGACGGAGGATCGGTGTCCCGAACGGGAGACGGCCGCCGTGGCCGGCGCTCGACGGCCACAAAATTCTTGTTATGATGTGTCATACCACGATACTGCGAGGTGATGGCACAGTCTCTCGACCCCTCCCTACCCACGACATGCCAGCCGACGACCAGCCAGCAACCACGTAGGCCGACTCGCTTTCGCGACCGTTTTCGACTCCCGACGACGGGCCGAGGACCCACGAACCGTCGCGTTCTCCCCCCGTCGGTCCGTCCGATGCGAACCCCGAACGATTAACTCGGGCGGGCAGAACCGAGATGACGATGGGCACGGTACTGACCAGTGTCGTCGCCGACGTCACCTACGACCTCAGGCGCCTGCACGGCCTCTGGATGGCTCTTGCCTTCCCACGGCTTCGTGACTCGCATCCGGTCGTCGATCGGTGGACGCCGACGACTACGCGGGAGCGCGCGACGTATCGGATCTGGGCGCTTCTCGGGGGTGTCGGATTGTTCGTCGGCTACCCGCTCGCGGTACTGGGCCTGCTGGTCCGGTTTCACGTCAGGCGGATCGACCGGACGACGACGCGGTTGGGTGCCGTCGGTACCGTCCTCCTCGCGGTCGTTGTCTGGGGGTTGCTGACGGCTCTCGCCCGCGTCAGGTTCTCGGCCGACGGCTTTCTCGCCGTCGCCGCTGCCGGCACCGTAGCCGTGGTTTCGACGGTCCTCGCGCTCCTTTTTCGGCGGCTCGGGGGCCGGCTGACGACCGTGGTGGTCGCCTACCCGTTTGCGGTGGTCGCCGTCTTCCTGCCGCCGGTGGTGGCCGCGCTCTACTCGCCGTCGCTCGCCGCGGCGGTCTTCCCCCGGAGCGAGACGCTAGCGGTGTGGATTCTCGATACCGTCCTCACCTACCGCGGGGTAAACACTCTGCTTCGCCAGCGGTTCGAACTCGTCGGCATCGCGTACGTCGGCATGTGGGGAGCGCTCGCAGTCCCCGTCGGATGGGGGCTCGGACTCCTCGTAACGCTCGCGAATCTCGTACGCCCGACTTCGGACACCGACGACGAATCGTGACTACACCCGCGTCGAAAATGGACACCTCCAAGGGACCGCGGCGACTGGGCCGTGTGTGGTCATCATCGTGACCTGTGCGGAGTGTGGCCGGGGGTACTCGCGGACCCGATTCCTGGGTGACCCCGACCGACACGGCGCGCGGCCCATCCAGTGTCCGAACTGTTATGCGTATCTCGGGCGCACGGAACAGGGTTCGGAGGCGTGAGCCGTCGGCCCGGGAGCCCCCGCTCCACCCCTTCGGTCGTTGCTCCGGCACGTGACCTGTCTCGGTGACCGGTGGTCCGATAGCGCCCCGTCCGCCTACGGCCAGTCGTCTCGCGTCTCCCCCTCGAAGGGGTCCTCTTCCGGCTTCTCGCCGAGGTCCCACTCGGCGAACTCCGCGGCCTCCTCGACGGAGAGGTACTCCCAGCCCATCTCCTCGGCGACGGCACGGTCCCCGTCGGTCGTGCCGACGAAGACGTGGCGGTCGGTGTCGAACTGATCGGCCACGTTCTCGAGGCTCTCGCGGACGCCCCGCGGTCCCGAAAAGAAGTCCTGTCGGATGCGACGCTTGCGCGTGAAGTTGGTGACGACGTACGTCGGCTGGTCGCTGAGGACGCCCACGTACTCGGTCCACTGCCGGGCGTCGTCGAAGACTGCGTTCGGATCGGCGAGTGCCTTGAGCGCCTCCAGTTCGAACGCGAGGGTCATCGTCCCGCCGCTGTCCATGGGCGAGTTATCGCGGCACCGGGCAAAACGGCTTCGGTCCGCTCTCCGCTACTGGATGTGGTAGTAGTCGGTGAACACGACGACGTCGCCCTCGCTCAACCCCGAGAGGTTGTTCGGGTCCTGCGGTGATTTCCCCTCGGTGACGTGAACGAGATAGTCCTGAACCGAGTCGTCGAGTTCGTCGAAGTGACGAACCCTCGCACTCTCCGGGACGGAGTCGGTTCGGTTCACGTCGTACTCGGAATCGACGGCGTGTGCCATGTGACAACACTCGACATTAACGATGATAAAGGTTTCGTCGGCGTAACGGCGCAGGCCGGTCGTTTGCCGCGGTGAGGGTCACCGCCGGGGCCGTCCTCACGCGACCGTCACTCGTGGCTCTCCTTGTAGACGTTCACCAGTTCCTGCATCATCTCCTTGCCGTCGCCGAACAGCATGTTCGTGTTGTCCTGTGCGAACAGCGGGTTGGGAACGCCCGAGAAGCCGGGACTGAGGCTCCGCTTGTTGACGATGACCGTCCGCGCTTCGCCGACGTTGAGGACGGGCATCCCTGCGAGTGGGCCCGAGTCGGCCTCGTTGGCCGACGGGTTCACGACGTCGTTGGCGCCGGTGACGAGGACCACGTCCGTCTGGGAGAAGGTCGGATTGATCTCCTCTAAGTCCCGCAGTTTCTCGTAGGGCACGTCCGCCTCCGCGAGGAGGACGTTCATGTGGCCGGGCATCCGGCCGGCGACCGGGTGGATGCCGAACTCCACGTCGACGTCGTTCGCCTCGAGCAGCTCGGCGAGTTCCGCGACGGCGTGTTGGGCTTGGGCGACCGCCATGCCGTATCCGGGCACGATCACGACGCGGTCGGCCACGTCGAGGATCATCTCCACCTCCTCCGGCGAGGTGGTGGTGATGTTGCCCTCGTAGATGTCCTCCATCTCGTCGTCGCTCTCGCTCTCTTCGCCGATGCCGCCGAAGAAGACGTTCGTCAGCGAGCGGTTCATCGACTCACACATGATGACCGTGAGGATCAGTCCGGAGGCGCCGACGAGCGTCCCCGCGATGATCAACACGGAGTTGTCGAGGACGAACCCGGTCGTGGCCGCTGCGAGCCCGGAGTAGGAGTTGAGCAGGGCGATGACGACCGGCATGTCCGCGCCGCCGATGGGGATCACCAGCAACACCCCGAGGACCGAGGCGGCGACGACCAACACCCAGTACGAGGGGACCCACCCGGCCAGCGGGACCGAGCCGAGCAGGTCCGGCCGAGCGATCAGATGGAGGCCGGCGAGGACCGCCACCACCAGGAAGACTGCCTTGACGATCTGTTCGCCATCGTATCGGACCGCCGAGTCGTCGATCACGCCGTGGAGTTTGCCGGCGGCCACCACGCTCCCCCAGAAGGTGACCGAGCCGATGATGCCCGCGAGGGCGGCCGTCGCCGTCACGCCGACGGCGAAGGTTCCCTCGCCGAACATCCCGATCAGCTCCGCGCCGGCCACGAGTGCCGAGGCGCCGCCGCCGAACCCGTTGAACAGCCCAACGAGCTGGGGCATCTCCGTCGTCTCGACCGTCGTCGCCAGCCAGACGCCGACGCCGGCGCCGACGATCAGCCCCGCGAACAACACGACCGGCGAGAGGATGTCGGTCACGAGCACCGTCACTCCTACCGCGAGCGCCATTCCGCTCGCCGAGATGAGGTTGCCCCGCGGTGCCGTCCGCGGGTGGGTCATGTCGCGCAGGCCCTGGATGAACAGCACGCCCGCGACGAGGTAGACGAACGCGAGCACCGACTCCGAGAGGCCGCCAAGGATGGCTACCATGGGTCAGTCGCGCCCCCCGTCGCTGCTTCGGAACTGGTCGAGCATGCTGTTGGTCACGAGATAGCCCCCGACGACGTTGACCGTCGCCATGACGACGGCGACGAAGCCGAGTATCGTCGCGAGCGTCGACGATTGAGTCGCCATCCCAGCCGACCCCGCGACGACGACCGACCCGATGAGCGTGATCCCCGAGATGGCGTTGGCTCCCGACATCAGCGGCGTATGGAGGTTGGTCGGGATCTTCGTGATGATCTCGTAGCCCACGAACGCCGCCAGGACGAACAGCGTCAGGTTCCGGACGAACGCTGCGGCGCCCACGGCGAGGACGAACGCCGTCGAGTCGATACCCGTCATGGTGTCCTCCGTTCACGCATCGGCTTCGTCCTCCAGCGACTCGTCGGCCGACTCGTCTTCGTCCGTGCCGTCCGCCCCGTCGTCCTCGTGCGGTCGTCGTATCTCTCCATCGTGTGTGAGTAGCGTCGAAGCGATCACCTCGTCGTCGAGGTCGACGTCGAGTTCGCCGTCCTCGACGAGCAGGTCCAAGAAGTTGTGCAGGTTGTTGGCGAACAGTTGGCTTGCGGTGTGCGAGACGGTCGACGGGAGGTTCGTCGGGCCGAGAACGGTCACTCCGTCGATTTCGACCGTCTCGTCGGCCACCGTCGGCTCGCAGTTCCCGCCCGTCGAGGCCGAGAGGTCGACGACGACCGATCCCGCCGCCATCTCCTCGATCATCTCCGTCGTCACGAGTTCGGGTGCGGGTGCCCCCGGAATGGCCGCGGTGGTGATCACCACGTCCGACTCCGGGACGACTCGCCCCAGTTCCTTGCGCTGCTGGCGGTAGAACTCCTCGCCCATCTCGATGGCGTACCCCTCGTCGTCGCCCGACCCCTCGGTTTCGAGGTCGAGTTCGACGAAGTCCGCGCCGAGGCTCTCGACTTCCTGTTTCACCTCCAGCCGGATGTCGTAGGCCTTCACCGAGGCGCCGAGTCGCTCGGCCGTCGCGACGGCTTTCAGCCCCGCGACCCCCGCCCCGATGACGAACACGTCCGCCGGACGGACCGTCCCCGCGGCCGTCATCTCCAGTGGGAACAGCTGTGGGAGCCGTTCGGCCGCCACCAGCACCGCCTTGTAGCCGCCGATGCTCGCCATCGAGGACAGGACGTCCATACTCTGGGCGCGGCTGATCCGGGGCATCAGTTCCAGCGCGAAGGCGCTGACCCGCCGCTCGGCGAGTTCGTCCCACGCGTCGAGGTCGTAGGGGCCGAGCGTCCCGACCACGACCTGTCCCTCCCGGTACGGATCCATCGGCGCGTCCGCGTTCGCCCCGAGACCACGAACCTGACAGATCACGTCCGCACGTTCGAACACCGCCGTCCGCTCGTCGACCACCTCACAGCCCACCGCCCGGTACGCCTCGTCCGTCCAGTCCGATCCGGTCCCCGCACCGCTGGCGACACAGACGTCCAGCCCGCCCTCGATCAGTTGCTCCGCCACCGGCGGTGTGAGCGCGACCCGCCGCTCCTCCGGCGCCGTCTCAGTCGGCACGCCGACGATCATGACACGATTCCCCGATCCGTGACGGTCGAACCGCCGGGGCGACGTCCCCTCGCCCCCGCGGTGCCGTCCTGCTCCCGATTCGTTCGTCGCATGGTTACACGATTCGTGGGTTCTGTTGCCACACTACGTACGGATTTCGGACTGTTCACATAAATTCTCGGGACGGTTCGGGGCCCTGGCAGGCCAGCGGGAGGGCGTGTGACGGGAGACGGAGAACGAACGGGTACGGGGTCGGTCCGGTCGGACTACTGTTCCTGTGTCGGGGCGAGGTCGTCGAGGTCGACCGATTTCTGCAGGAGAGCCTCCTTCTGGTCCGCGACGACCCGCTCTTCTTTCATCAGGCGCTTGTAAGCGCTCTGTGGCGAGAGGTCGCCGATCAGGACGCCACCGACGATCTTGCCGTCCTTGAACGCTAGCCGCCGCCACTCCGTGTCGGCGTACTTGCGTTCACACTCGTCGTCCCCGATGGTCGGGTGACCGAAAGAGAGGAAGGGGAAATCGAAGTGGGTGATCGAGTACGAGGAGACGAATCGAAAGGGCTCGGACCCGGGCTCGATCATGTTTTTCGCGGCGACGGTTCCCTGGGATTTGGCGCTGTCCCACGACCCGTTCTGGGCGCGTTCCCCGAGGATGGTGTCGTGATAGCGGGTGATGTCGCCCGCGGCGTAGACGTCGTCGACGGTCGTCCGCATGTACTCGTCGACGAGGATGCCGTCGTCACACTCCACGCCCGTCCCCTGGAGGATCTCGGTGTTGAAGTTCAGACCGATGGCGATGCTCACGAAGTCGCCCTCGTAGCGGTCGCCGTTGGGGTCGACCGCCGCCGTGACGTGGCCGTCGTCTGTCTCGAAGTGGTCCACCCCACTCCCGAAGACGGGTTCGACCCCGCGTTCCCGCATGGCCTCGTGGAGGATCTCCGCCCCTTCTCCCGAGAGCGCGTAGCGCCACCAACAGTCGCCACGCATGAGGTAGTGGGCTTCGACGTCCTGTTCGCCGCAGATGGCCGCGAGGTCGATTCCCAGTAGCCCCGCACCGACGATGATACCGGTGTCGGCCGCCTCGGCGTGGTCACGGATCGCCCGCGCGTCTTGGAACGTCCAGAAGTGATGGATGCCGTCGGCGTCGCTGTTCTCGACAGGCAACTGGGCCGGTGTCCCGCCCGTGGCGACGAGGAGTTTGTCGTACTCGATGACCTCGTCCTCGTGTGTCCGCAGACAGTGGCCGTCGGGATCGACGTTCGTGACCAGCGTGTCTAGGCGGAGGTCGATGTCACGCTCCGCGTACCACGAGGGCTCGTGGATCGAGATGGGCATCTCGGGGAGTTTGCCCTTGGCGAACTCCTTGATGAGAATCCGGTTGTAGAGGGCCTCCCCCTCATCGGTGATGACGGTGATGTCGGCGTCCGGCGCTTCGTCGCGAAGCGTCTCGGCGGCCGAACTCCCCGCGATTCCGTCACCGATGATCACATACGACTGGCTCATACCCCGACGTTTGGGGATACGGGTTAATGTCGATTGCTATCCGCGAAATTCGCCTCGACCCCGAGCGTGGGACACCGACCGTTGGCTTGAAGACCGAACGATCCCAACCTGCGACGATGAAGATCAGTCAGAACGTCAGGCATTTCGCGTCCCGAAAGGCGCTCACGCTCCCCGTAGTCGGGTCGCTGGTCAACGGCAAACTGGTCGATCTCCACACCCGGGTCTTCCTCGAGAAAGCCGACGAGGGCTCGAGGGAGGAGCGTCGCGACCACCTCGACGACTTCTTCGACACGACGATGGACACGTATCTCGAGGCGTTACAGGAGGGGTTCACCGAGGCGAAGGCTCGCGAAATCACCCACATCCAGGCGAACTTCGACTTCTACAACCACGGGTGGGTGGAGATGATGGAGTTCCCCACCGACGAGGTGGAGGCCCACTACGAGCGGTACGCGGACTTCTTCGAGCGACACGGAATCACGATCGACGACCCACTCGGCGAGTATCGTCCGACTGGCGGCGTGGCCGCCGCGCCCTCGACGCCGGAGAAACTGGACGATCCGGAGCATCCCCACGCCGAGGGCGGGTTCGCGGACGACGTGTACGTCGACACCGGTGAAGAGGTCGTCACGGGTGGGGTCGAGGAGCCGTCGGACGTGGACCTGACCGAGGCACCGGGTGTCACCCCCGACGACGTACAGGACCGGGAAGGCGAGGTCTCTCGTAGCGACTGACACTGGTTGCACGGCCGGTGGGACGACGCACCGCGTTCAGCCGTGTACCGACGTTCAATCGCTACTATCCTCGCGTCCGGCCGCGTCGACGAGTCGATCCGCACACTCGAACCCCGCGACGACACCGCCGTTCAGACTCCGCTCGGGATACTGCGCCCGACTCGCCATCCCCGCGTAGTACACGCCCTCGGCGACGTCCGCGCCGAGGTCGTACGGCACCACCATGTCGAGATACCCCCGCTCGTACACCGGCGCAGCCCGGGGGTTCCGCGCCACCCGGAACTCGCTGACGGCCGACCGGTCGAACGCGGGGAACATCTCCCCGACGTGATCCAGCCACGTCGCCTTCAGTTCTCCGTCGTCCATCCGCCAGACGTCCTCCTCACGGGACTGGACGTAACTCGCGACGTAGCACAGGTGGTCGCCGCCGTACCGCTCCGGGGGGACGAAGTTCGTATGCTCGATCAGCGCCCCGAAGGGGGCGTCGTGAGCGACGTTGAGCCAGTACGTCTCCGTGAGCGGTTCGTCCATCGTCACCACGGCACAGACGGCCCCCTGGAAGTCGATGTCACAGGCGTAGCCCGTCAGCGATTCGAGGACGTTCGGCATCGTCGCGACGACGACGCCGTCGGTCCCACGGGTCTCGACGCCCGCGTCGGTCTCGACGGTGAGCGACTCGACGCCCCCGTCCGCCGTCCCCAGGTCGATCGCACGCGCGCCGGTCTCGATCCGTTCCCGTCCCACCGCGTCGACGAGCGCGTCGATCAGGACGGCGAAGCCGCCCTCGAAGTAGCCGAGGATCTCCCCCCGACGCAGGTCGCGCTCCCCGCGGAACTTGATCCGCCCCAGCAGCCACGCGGCGCTCACGTCCTCCTTCCGGTCGCCGAACTTGGCGTCGAGCAAGGGCTCGAAGAAGTTCTCGTAGACGCCGCGCGTCGTGTGTTCGAGGAGGAACTCCTTGATCGGCACCTCCTCGAAGGCTTCGAGGTCGTCGTACGTGTCGAACCGGGGGCGCCCGCCGCGCACGTCGACTTCGAGGGTCAGCATCCCCAGCCGAAACGTGTCGTAGAGGCTCAGATGCGGATACGCAGCGATCTGTGGCAGGGTGTCGAGGGGGTGGACGACCCCGTCGACGTAGTAGGCGTTCTTGCCAACCAGCCACTCCACCCGGTCGCCGAGGCCGAGTTCCTCGGCCAACTCGACGATGGTCTCCTCCGATTTCGAGAGATGGTGGTAGAACTGCTCGACGTCGTCGCCGGCGGTCGAGTACGTGGCCGCCAGCCCGCCGAGGTCGTCGCTCGCCTCCAGCACCGTCACGTCGTGGCCGCGCTGCTGGAGACGGTACGCGGCGGCCAGTCCGGCGATGCCGCCGCCGACGACGTGGATCATACCGACTCTGTGTCGGGCGAGGGTAAGGGAGTTGCGGATCAGGTACCGATATCCGGATCGGTCAGGTCCGTCGCGAGCACGAAATCGGGGTCGCCGCTCACGTCCGCCCGCGCCGCTGCGGCGTCGGTGACAAAGCGGGCCGTCTCCGGGATCAACAGTCGCGCCCGGTCGGCGTCGAGGCGGGCGGCGTCCCGTGCCGCGGCGTCGATCAGCGCCCGCGCCGCGTCGAGGTCCGCCCACGCCCCGACGGCGTGCTCCGTCCAGCGGTCGCCGTCAGCCTCGAAGGCACGGTTCCGGAGCCCCAGTCCCCGCGTGCCCCTCTCCCCGACGACGAACAGGCCGTCGGCCTCGGCTGCCCGCGCCAGGTCGGCCGGCCGGAGTTCCGACAGCGTCCACGCCCGCGAGGGGTGAATGGCGAGTCCGCGCAGATGCTTGCGCGCGTCGCAGTCGGTCCAGAATGCCCATCCTGCGTCCGGGTCGGCGGTCACGGACAGCACCGGATCGGCGTCCGCGTCCGCCTCGACGGTCGCCCATCGGAACTCCGTGGCCGGCTCGAACCCCCGGTCGCGAGCGAGGCCGAGACTGGCGACGTTCCACGAGAAGACGAGGTTGCGACAGACCGTCGCGCCGCGGGACCGCGCCCATGTCAGGACGTCGTCGGTGAGCCGGCGGGCCAGCCCCCGGTCCCGGTAGTCGGGGTGGACGCGTAACCCTTGTACCCACGACTCCCAGTTCGAGAGTTCGACGCCCTGGATTACGCCCACCGCCCGCCCGCCGTCGTCGGCGACGAGCGTTCGTCGGGCGTCGTCGTCGCTCGCCGCCCACTCCCGGAACGTGCCGGGTAGGTAGTCGTCCATCTCCCGGTCGGGCCACGTCTCGCGTGTGAACGCGGCGACGGCCTCGTGGTCGTCGATCCGCGCCGGTCGGATCGTCAGGTCCACGGGACCGACCGCGGCTGGAGTTCGCCGACGAGCGATTCGCCCATCGCGGCGGCCGGATCCGCGCGGTTCGCCAGCACCCACATCAGTTTCGCCGTCGCCGTCTCCGGGAGCGTATCGCCCGCCTCGACGACGCCCGCGTCCAGCAGGTCGCGGCCGGTGTCGTACACTCGGTCACAGACCCGGCCCTCCAGACACTGACTCGTCATGGCGACGACCGTTCCCGCCTCGACCAGGTCCTCGATCCGGTCGATCCAGTCGGTGGCCACGTGGCCCAGCCCCGTCCCCTCGATCACGACGCCGGCGGCGTCGTCGAGGTGGTCGAGCGCCGCGGGGTTCATCCCCGGCGTGAACTTGACGAGTTCGACGCTCGTCTCCAGGTCGGGCGAGAGGTCGAGTTCCGTCTCGCCGCGGCCGGGGCCGTCACGCCGGAACTCGACGGTCTCGGTGTCGTAGTCGACTCGGCCGATCGGCTTCGCCCCGACCGTCTCGAAGGCGTCCCGACGCGAGGTGTGGTTCTTGCGCACGCGGGTGGCGCGGTGGAGCGCGCAGGCGTCGTCGCTCGACGATCCGTGCATGCAGACCAACACCTCCGCGCGGTCGCTGGTGGCCGCCTCGACGGCACACACCGCGTTCATGACGTTGTCGCTGGAGGGTCGATCGGCCGACCGCTGGCTCCCCGTGAAGACGACGGGGACCGGCGTATCCAGCATGAACGACAGCGCGGACGCGGTGTACTGCATCGTGTCGGTGCCGTGCATGACGACGACCCCGTCCGCACCCGCTTCGATCTCCTCGTGGACGGCGTGTGCGAGTTCCTGCCACACCGACGGCGTCATGTTCTCGGAGAGGATGTTGGCGACGACTCGGCCGCGGTAGTTCGCTCGCCCCGCGAGGTCGGGCACCGCCCGGAGGACGTCCTCGGCGTCGAACTGGGCCGTCACCGCCCCGGTCCGGTAGTCGACCGTCGACGCGATGGTTCCGCCGGTCGAGATGAGCGAGACGGTGGACAGGTCGTCGTCGAACGCCACCGTCGACCCGCTCTCGTCGTCGTCCGAACCGGCGACGTCGTAGACGTCGCGTTCCAACACCTCGACGGCGGCGTCCGCGCGGTCGATGCCGACGTTGTACCCCCCCGGAAGTTTCACGACGAGGTGGTCGGCCGTCGTGGAGGGCATGAGGACGCCCTCGTTCGTGACGCTCCCGCGTTCGACACGGACGCGATCCCCTGGGTTCATACTCCGCGGTACCGGCCGGGTGGACTTGAATCCACTCGTCTCGGCGCAAGCCACTTGTCGTTCGACCTCCGAGTCGTCGTATGCGCCGTCCCGAATTCCGACGTGCCACCGGCGAGGACGACAGCACGGAGTCGACCGGGCGTCTCGGCGGCCTCCGCCGTCGACTGGGTGGGATCTTCGCCCTCAAACCCTTCCTCCTCGTGTTCGTTCTCTCGGTTGTCGGCCTCGTCGTCGGCGGGAGCGTCCCCGTCGTCGGCGTCGTCGGTCGCTTCCTCGGCATCGCGCTCGCCGGGTTCGTCCTCGCGTTCGTCGTGGCCGGTCGCCGATACGTCGAGGCGGGCCTCGCCGGCGCGCTCACGGCTGGCGTCGGCGTCGTTCTCTCCGCCGTCGACGTCGCCTTCCTGCCGATCGTCGCGGACTACGGTCTCCAAATCGCCGGCGTCGGCACGACCGTCGGTCTGCTCGCGGCGCTGCTCGGCCACTATCTCGGGCGCGACCTCCGGGCGGGACTGACCCGTGAACTGTAGTCGCGTGACTGCCCCCGATCCCTACGAGCGGGCGACCCGCCACTCGTCGCCGCGGCGGGTGATCACGCCCCGGTCGGCGAGCGTGTTGAGCGCGCCCCGCACCGCGTCGCTCGGGGCGTCGACCGCCTCGTCCACCTCGTCGGTCGTGGTCGCGCCCGTCGCCACGGCCGCCAGCACCTCGGCGTGAAAGCGACTGTCGGCGTCGACACCGAGGTGGTCGTCGAGTCGCTCCAGCACCTCCGTGATCCGGCCGTACACCCACCGCTGGGCCAGGGAGAGTTCGTTCTCGAGTGCCTGCAACCGATCGAAGGCCGCCGCGAGGTCCCGGACGTCGTCGTCGGCTTCGTCCGGCGTGTCGAGCGAGACGTGACGACAGCGGCCGTTCATATCGAGGCTCGGGCTCGCGGGGTAGGCGCTCTTGGCGCCGAATCCGTACGGCGAGACGCTCACCTCCAGCCGGAGGTTTCGCGAGATGTGAAAGTACTTCCGTCGCTGGTCGTCGGTGTGGCTCTCGACCAGCCCCGCCTCGTCCAGTTTCCGGAGGTGGTCGATCACGGCCTTCGGACTCACGCCCAGATACTCGCTGATCTCGGTGACATAACAGGGTTTTCGCGCCAGAAGTCGCAGGATCCGCCGGCGGTTCTCGTTGCCGAGGAGATCGAGTAGTACCGCCGAGTCCATGACGTCAGGTAAGCGTCGACAGTTGAAAAGGGCTACGTGTCGGAGTCCGCCTCCGGTGCCGGCGCGAACACGATCAGCGCCGTGCTGTCCTTGACCGCGGCCGGAGACACCTCCCGACTCCCGTCGAAGCGGATCACCTCCCCCGCGTCGAGGGCGTACGTCTCGTCGTCGAGGGTGAGATTCAGTCGACCGGTCAGCAGGTGGAAGACGACGTTCGTCCCCGCGTGGGTGTGCCGGGGAATGTCCTCGCCAGCGTCGAGTTCGAGTCGCACGGTCCGGGGGCGCCGCGTCTCGAACACCTCTGCGTGGGGGTGATCGTCCAGCGCCGCGAGTGTGGTGCGTTCGGGCATCGACGGCACGTCGGCCGCCGACGCCCTAACCGACGCCCCGATCACGTTCGCTCCCCGGGCACCGTTTTTGTACTCGCCTCGCGTACGGGCCGGTATGACCGACCATGTCCTCGTTCCGTTCGACGGCACGCCCCAGTCGGAGGCGGCACTGCGGTTCGTACTAGCGGAGTGGCCCGACGCCGACGTCACCCTGCTTTACGTCGTCGACCCGGTCACGTCCGGCTTCACGCAGCGCGCCCTTCCCGGTAGTTCGGAGGCGTGGTACGAGCACGCTCGCGACACCGCCCAAGAGCAGTTGGACGCGGCCCGCGAACTCGCCGGCCGGCCGATCGACACTCGGATCGAGGTCGGCAGTCCCGCCCGTGTCGCCGTCGAGGTGGCGGGCGACGGACCGTTCGATCACATCGTCGTCGGCAGCCACGGCCGCGAGGGGGTCTCCCGTATCCTCCTCGGGAGCGTCGCCGAGGACGTGGTTCGGCGGTCGCCGGTACCGGTGACGGTCGTCCGGTGAGCGTCCACCGGTACCGATTCACACCCGGAGAGTTCGGCCGCCTCCCACCGATTCTTGCCCGTCGCAGCCCTACGGGTAGCGATGGAGTTCGACGACGTCATTCACACGAGACGGTCCGTTCACCAGTATTCGGACGCCGACATCGACGACGAGACGCTGTACGACCTCTTCGAGGACGTACGGTTCACCCCCTCCTCGTTCAACCTCCAGCCCTGGGAGTTCCTCGTCGTCCGGGGCGAGGACCTCGAACGACTCCAGTCGGTCGCCTACGGCCAGAAACACGTCACCGACGCCGCCGCCGCGGTGGTCGTCCTCGGGACCCTCGACCCGGGTGATCACGCCGAACGCGTCACCCGTGACCTCTTGGAGAAGGGGTATCTCCCCGACGAGGAGGCCGCCGAGGTCCGTCTCGATACGGTAGACGGCCTCGCGGACGCCGATACGGAGACGCGCCGCGTCTGGACGGTCCAGAGCTGTACCCTCGCCGCCATGTCCCGCATGTACGCCGCCTGGGGTCGCGACGTCGCGTCCTGTCCCATGGGCGGATTCGACGCCGACGCCCTCCACGAGGCGTTCGACGTGCCCGCCGACTACGAACCCGTCGTCATCGTCACGCTCGGTTATCCCGCGGACGGGGCCGCCGACCTCGAACGCCCGCGGAAGTTCCGACGGCCGACCGAGGAGTTCGTCCACTTCGACGACTTCGATCCGGTCGCCCGGGAGTCGCCCACTCCCGCGGACGACTGACCGGTCCACCGCGGACCGTTCGGCTGCAGTCTGGTCATTATCGGAACTGTTATTAGTCCTAATTCGCCTCTATCGGAGGGCTAGTGAACTGGCTCCCTGCGTTGTGGTCCACCACGTCACAGTTCGTTCAGTCCGCGGTTGAGATCTGGCCCCGGCGGATCGCGATCGGATTCATCGTCTTGGTGACGGTCGTTCTGGGGATGGTCTGGACGCTGATCAACTTCTACAACTACTATCCGCTGGCCCAGCGGTGGCTCGATCAGGGAATCCGCCGACTCCGTCTCGCCCTGCCCGCCGTCGGCACACCGGGAACCGACGGCCCGGCACCCCCTCCCGACGGGACGGTGTCCGACGACGCGTCGCTCCCGGTCGTCGACGTTCTCGTTCCGGCATACCACGAGGCGGAGGTCCTCTCGAACTCGATCCGATCGATCTACGATTCATCGTATCCCGCCGACCGTCTCAATGTCGTCGTCCTCCTCGAACCAGACGACACCGAGACCCGCACGGTGGCGACCGAACTGGCTGAGCGATTCCCCTTCGACGTCCTGACGGTTCACCCGGAGTACCCCGGTTCGCCGAACAAACCGCGTGCACTCAACTACGGCTTCGAACACACGGACGGCGACCTCGTGGGGATCGTCGACGCCGAGGTCATCGTCGGTTCGGCCACGTTCCACGAGGCGGCGACGGTCGTCCGTGAGGGTGCAGACTTCGTCCTCAGTCGACTCGACATGGTGAACGAGGACGACGGCTGGCTGAACCTCCTCTTTCGGGCGGAGTACGGCTACTGGTACGAGGAGGTCATCCCCGCGTTCGCTCACGTCGACTACCCCATCCCGCTCGGCGGCACTTCGTGTTTCTTCCGCCGATCCGTCCTCGAAGCGGCGTCCGAGTTCCGCTACGAACGACACGGCGACCCGTGGTCGGATGCCGATCTGGAGTGGCTCGCCGCGAACGATCTCTCCGGGGCGATTCCGTGGGATCCGGAGAACATCACCGAGGATTTCGAACTCGGACTGCTCCTCTGGGTTGCGGACTACGACTTCGCGTACCTGTCCGAGCGGACACGCGAGGAGTCGCCGCTCGACCTTGACGGGTGGATTAGCCAGCGAACCCGTTGGAAGCAGGGCAAACTCTACACGTTCCTTCAGTACGTCGAGTATCCGCCCGGGACGCTCCGTCAGCGGTTCCATCTCTACTGGCAGTCGTTGCTCCCTCACCTCGGCCCGATCAACATCGCCGGCCTGGTGTTCGTCTTCTGGCTGGCGAACATGGCCGGCGCCGCGCCGTCGGTGCTGGTTCGGGGCGTCCTCTCCCTGGGATTGGCGTTCATGATCATGGTGTCCGTGCTCTACGCGCGGGGATACTGGCTCGTCTCCGACCGGCCGGCTCTCACGAAGCTCCGGCGGGCACTGATCGTGGTACTGACGCTGTATCTCTACTGGTTCCTCCAGTGGATCGCCGACGTCCGTGCGATCCTCAGAACGTACCGCGGCAGGTTCGACTGGGAGAAGACGACCCATATCGGACGGAACTTGGTGGGTGACGAGTCGGGCGTGCTCTCTTCGCACAGCGCCCTCTTCACCACCGGCGGGGAGGCTGACGGTGGTTCGGGCGGGTGGGCCGACGGGTCGGGCGACACTCGCGTCGTCCCGACGACGAGCGATACGAGCGTGTCGCTCACTCGCCGCCGCCGGCTGGTGCTTCTCGCGGGGATCGTCGCCATCGGCGCCGCGCTCCGGCTCTACGGTCTCACGCGGTGGAGCCTCTGGGTCGACGAGATCTACACGATTGCGAACCGAACGGCGATGTCGATCCCCGATCTGCTCGTCGTCCCACAGGATCCCCATCCGCCGCTGTACTTCCTCTTGCTCAAACTCTGGTTTCACCTCGCGGGTGACACGCGCGTCGCCGCTGGCCTCCTCTCGGTCGCGTTCTCTCTGCTGTCGATCCTGCTGCTCTATCTGTTCGCCCGAAAACTGTACGACGACGCGACCGGCCTCGTCGCGGCCGGCATCCTTTCTGTATCGACGCTGCACATCCACTTCGGCCGCAACATCCGGATGTACAGCCTCCTCACGGCGTTGGCGCTGGCGTCGTGGTACGCGTACGTTCGGCTCCCCGAGCCGGGACGGCGGACCGACCTCCTCTATGTCCTGACGACGGTCGGAATGCTGTACACACACGTCTATGCTGTCTTCGTTCTCGCGGCACAGCACGTCTATACGATCATCACCGGGACGGACGCGGCGTTTCGCCGCCGATGGCTCCGGGTCCAGGTCGTCCTCGCCGTACTGTACAGTCCGTGGGCGGCGATCCTCGGCCAGCAGGTCGTCGGTAGCCTCGTCGGTGGGGCTGGTGGGGCGGCGATCACCTGGCTCCCCGATCCCTCGCCCGCGCTGCTCCGGGACACGCTGTTGATGTACGCCGGCTTTCCTTCCCTCTACCCGATCCTCAGCGGTTCGACGGTTACCTGGATCGCCGCGATTCTCGTGCTCTTGACGTTCAACGTCACGCTGTTTCTGTCGTGTATTGTCCACAGGGTCGACGACGACGGCGCAGGCTACGAGTACCAGATGGACGACCTCGGCCAATCGAGCTTCCTCGTCGTGGGATTCGTCGTACCAATCATCGTCCCCTTCGTCGTCTCCTACTTCGTCGTTCCCATCTACTTCCCCCGTTACACGCTCGCGGCCAGCCTGCCACTGTACGTTCTCTCGGCCCGCGGCCTCGTCAACCTCCGGTGGCATCGTTCGTGGCAGATCGTCTTCGGCGTCGTCATCCTCTTGGGAGCGGCCACGACCGGCCTCGGCTACTACACCGGCGAGAGCGTCGAGGACTGGCGCGGACTGACCGACCACGTGGAAGACGACATCGACCAGACGGATCTGCTCGTGATCCAGCCCACTTGGATCGAGAACAGCGTCATGTACTACTACGACGGGCCGGACACCGAGGTGGTGTTGGTCCGCGAGAGCCCCCAGGTGACGGATCGGGCACTGACACAGCTCTCGGACCGGGCGACCGACCACGACACCGTCTGGATCGTCCGGCACCAGACCGACGACGACGACGTCCTCGCGGCGGTGAACGACACGCACCGCCGGACCCAGGTTCGTGTAACCGGTTCGACCCGACTCTATCGCTTCGACAACCGTACCGCGACCGGTTAGCGTCAGAAGATGTTCGCCTGCCGGTAGACCGACAGTCCCTCGTCGGTGATCTCGTACGGTTTGGTCTCCCGGGAGTGGTTCGCGTCGCGGATCTTCTGAATCTCGACGGCCAGTCGCGTCTCCTGGAAGTCCGACGGGCGGACGTACTGGAGGACGAACACTGCGTCCGCGAGATATTCGATGATGCCGTATCGTGAGCTGTAGGGATCGTCGCCGCTCGCCTCGCTGGTCACGAGCGTCGTCACGCCGGCCTCCTTGAGCGACCGGGTGAACTGGTACACCTCGCTACGGCGGTCGGAGGGGTGGTCGTACATCATCTCCAGCAGCGACACCGAATCGAGGACGAGGCGGTCCGCGCCGAAATCCTTGACCAGTTCCGGCAGATCGCTCCGGATGCTCGCCAGACTGTTCGCCATCTCCACCGGGTCGAGGTGGACGATAGCGAGTCGACCCTCGTCCGCGTACTCCGCGAACGACCAGCCTTTCTCCCTGGCAGTGTCGAAGATGCGGTCGGTGCTCTCCTCCAAGGTCACGTAGACGCCGCGCTTGCCCTCGGTCAGCGCCCGATTGAGGAACTGGAGGCCGAAGGTGGTCTTCCCGGTCCCCGCCGATCCGATGACCGAGATGAGCGAGCGTTTTGGGACGCCGCCGAGGATCATGTCGTCGAGTCCCTCGATGCCGAGGTCGATCCGCTCGATAGCCGACTCGAACTCGTCCTCGTCGAACGGCTCGGTGCCGGCGCCACCCCCTGGGCCGCCCGGCCCGCCGCCGAACGCCGCCCCCGCGCCCTCGTCGCCGCCGACGCCACCCTGCGGGTCCGGCGCGTTCTGGAAGGCGCTCGCGAAGTCCTCGTCGAACGGTGACCCCCCGTCGCCGCCGTCGACCTCGCCACCGTCGCCGCCGGCCTCGCCGCCGTCGTCGACCTCGTCGCCGAGATCAGCGAACGCGTCCGCCGCGTCGCCGGGGCGCTCGACCGGGGACTCCGAGTCCGACTCCGGGGACGGAACGGTGTCGTCGTGCCCCGTCTCTGTCCGGACGTCGCCGTCGCCCGCGTCCCCCGTCCGCGAGGGCTCCTCCTCCGGTACCTCGGATTCCTCGGAGCCATCGGCGTCGTCGTCTTGGCCGATGGCCCGTTCGAACCAGTCGTCGTCGCTCATGGGGCCACGTGATCTCTCCGCTGGGTTCGGTGGCAGCGGCCACTCTGATGATTCTGGTGGCGGCGGCTACCCACTCCTCTCCGGTGGCTCATCCAAACACCCGCCCCCACGTGCTGTCCCATCGGGGTGCACTCCGGTCGCGGGTGTGATGAATGTTGCCCGTTCGGTGGGCTTTTTTTCTCACGGGGCGAGGGCGGGGTATGGACGTCGGTCTCGTCGCACAGAAGGACAACAGCCGGGCAGCGTTCCTCGCGGCCGAGTTGCGCCGGCGGCTTCACGAGGAGGACGTGTCGGTGGCCGTCGACACCACGACCGCCGAGACGCTCGACATCGACGGAACGCCCATCGAGGCGTTCGACGCCTGCGACCTCGTGGTGAGTATCGGTGGCGACGGTACCTTCCTCTTTGCCGCTCGCGGCGCCGACGGTACGCCCATCCTCGGGGTCAACCTCGGCGAGGTCGGCTTTCTCAACGCCGTCGGCCCGGCGGAGGCGGTCGACGCCGTCCTCGACGAGGTGGCGGCCTTTCGCGCCGGCGAGTTGACGGTGCGCGAGACGCCGCGATTGGCCGCCAGCGGCGACGGCTGGACCGCGCCGCCGACGACCAACGAGGTGGTCGTTCAGGGGTCGATCAGGGGGCCCGGCGGCGGCATCGACGTCGACGTTCGTGTCGACGGGTCGCGGTACTCTGAGAGCCGTGCCGACGGCGTCCTCGTCGCGACGCCGACCGGTAGCACGGCGTACAACCTCAGCGAGTCCGGTCCGCTGGTCCATCCCGGCGTCGACGCCGTCGTGGTCAACGAGATGTGTGCGAGCGACGGGATGCCACCGCTCGTGGTCGGCCCGGACAGCACGATCACTGTGACCGTCGGGGGCGCCGATCGGGCGATCGTGGTCGGCGACGGACGGGTGCTCCGCGAACTCGACACACCCGCGGAGGTCCAGGTCGCGCGGGCCGACTCGCCGATGCGCGTCGCCGGCCCCACCTCGGATTTCTTCGAGGCGCTCGGGAAACTCGAGTAGGTCCCTACTCGCCGCCCCACTTCGTCCGGCGCTTGGGGCGGTCCGAGGTGGCCTGCACGTCGATTGGGTCGTCGTGGTGGCGCAGGCCTTCGAGGACGGCCGTGGCGGAGGCGTGCGTCGAGAAGTAGGTCACGTCCTCCTCGACGGCGACTTCGAGCGCCTCGCGGTTCCGCGAGACGATCACGTCCACCTCGCCGGCGCGGATCGCCCCGCGCAGGTCGTCGAACTCCCGGACGTCGAAGAAGTCCGCGAAGCCATCGAGCAGAGCCTGCCCCGCCTCGCTGTCGGGGTCGGGGAACTCCGCGGCCGACAGGTCGACGACGGCGACGCCCTCGGTGGGGATGGCCTTGCCCGTTGCCGACTGTGCTTTCTCGTAGGCCTTGCCGAAGTGCTCGGCCGTCCCCATCACTTCGCCCGTCGACTTCATCTCCGGCCCGAGGCGCGGATCGCTCCCCTCCAGGCGGTCGAAGGGCAGGACGACCTCCTTGACGCTCACCTGCTCGGGGATCTGCTCGTGGGCGTCGAGGTCGTCGAGAGCGTCCCCCGCCATCACCTTCGCCGCGAGTTTCGCGATGGGGACGCCCGTCGCCTTCGAGACGAAGGGAACCGTCCGCGAGGACCGCGGGTTGGCCTCGAGGACGTACACCGTGTCGTCCTTGACGGCCAACTGGACGTTCAACAGGCCGACCGTGCCGAGTTCGCGTGCGATCTCGACGGTCACCTCGCGCACGCGGTCCATCACGTCGCGGACCGCGTCGGCCTGCGGCGGGATCATACACGCCGAATCGCCGGAGTGGACGCCCGCGGACTCGACGTGTTCCATCACGCCGCCGATGATGACGTCCTCGCCGTCGGCGACGGCGTCCACGTCGAGTTCCACCGCGTCGTCGAGGAACTCGTCGATGAGGATCGGCTTGTCCGGCGAGACCCGGACCGCCTCCTCGATGTACTCCTTCAGCTCCTCGTCGTCGTACACCACGTCCATCGCGCGCCCGCCGAGGACGTAGGAGGGGCGGACGAGGACGGGGTAGCCGATGTCGGCGGCGAGTTCGAGCGCTTCGGCCTCGCTGGTCGCGGAGCCACCTTCGGGCTGGGCGATCCCGCGTTCGTCCATCAGGCGGTTGAACCGATCGCGATCCTCCGCCAGGTCCATAGCGTCGACGCTCGTCCCGAGGATCTCACAGTCGAGGTCGCGACGCTGGATCTCCGCTTCGAGCGGGTGCCCGATGTTGACCGACGTCTGGCCGCCGAACTGCACCATCACGCCGTCGGCGTCGGCCGCCTCGATCACGTCCGCGACCTCCTCGGCGGTGATCGGCTCGAAGAAGAGGCCGTCGGAGGTGTCGTAGTCCGTCGACACCGTCTCGGGGTTGTTGTTGACCACGTGGGCGTCGATCCCCTCCTCGCGGAGCGCCTGGATGGCGTGGACCGAGCAGTAGTCGAACTCGACGCCCTGACCGATACGGATCGGGCCGCCGCCGACGACCACCACGCTCTCGACGTCGCGGTCGACGCGGAGTTCGCCCGCGGCCGCGTCGCCCTCGAACGGTCCGGTGACGAACTCCGGCTTGCGCGAGGAGTAGTAGTACGGCGTCTGGGCGGCGAACTCCCCGGCGCAGGTGTCGACCTGTTTGTAGGTGCGACCGGGCACCGCCGTCTCGACGCTTCCCACGTCGGCGCCGGCGGTCGCCGCGATCTCGGCGTTGGTGACGCCCTTGACCGCGGCCTCGGTAAAGTCGCCCTCGGCGGCGGCCGTCACGGCGTCGGAGACGCGCTTGAACCGCTCGACGTACCACTCCTTGATGTCCGTCAGGTCGACGACCTCGTCGACGGCGTAGCCGCGGTCGAACGCCTCGAAGATGGCGTAGGGACGGTCCGGGCTCGGCCGGGTCAGATACTCGCGTTCGAGGGTACCGTCGTCGACGTCCGCCCAGTCGACCGCGGGATCGTACTCCGAGGAGCGCAACGCCTTCAGGAGCGACTCCTCGAAGGTGCGCCCGATCGACATGGCCTCGCCCGTCGACTTCATCGCCGGCCCGAGCGTGAAGTCCACGTCGTCGAACTTGTCGATCGGCCACCGCGGCACCTTCGTCACCACGTAGTCGATGGCGGGTTCGAACGCCGCCGTCGTCTCGCCGGTGATCTCGTTTTCGATCTCGTGGAGCCGCTTGCCGAGCGCGACCTTCGCGGTGACGCGGGCGATGGGGTACCCCGTCGCCTTCGAGGCGAGCGCCGAGGAGCGGGAGACACGCGGGTTCACCTCGACGACCCGGTACTCGCCGCCGGGCGTGCCGTCGTCGTGCCACGCGAACTGGATGTTACAGCCGCCCTGGATGCCGAGTTCGCGGATGACTTCGAGCGCGGCGTCGCGCATCTCCTGGTGGCCCTCGTCCGGGATCACCTGCGACGGCGTGACGACGACCGACTCGCCGGTGTGGATGCCCATCGGGTCGATGTTCTCCATGTTGCAGATGATGATCGTCGAGTCGTCGGCGTCGCGCATCACCTCGTACTCCAGTTCGACCCAGCCGGCGATGGACTCCGTGATGAGCACCTCGTCGTTCCGGGAGAGGCGAAGTCCCTTCCGGACGCGCTCTATGAGCTGATCCATGTCGTCGACGACGCCCGATCCGGAGCCCCCGAGGGTGTACGTCGTCCGCGCGATGACGGGAAGTCCACCCACCTCGTCGACGGCGGTCTCGACACGGTCGCGGAGGGCGGCCTCGCTCATCGCCTCCGCGGACTCCTCCGCTTCCAGCGAGATGACCGTGGACGCGGGGACCGGTTGGCCGATGTTCTCCATCCGCTGGCGGAAGAGGTCGCGATCCTCGGTCGCGTAGATGGTGTCGAGGGGGGTGCCCATGATCTCCACGTCGTATTCCTCCAGAACGCCCTCCTCGGCGAGTTCGGCGGTGACGTTCAGCCCGGTCTGGCCGCCGAGACCGGCGATCACGCCGTCGGGCTGTTCCTGCCGGATGATCTCGGAGATGGCCTCGGTCGTGATGGGTTCGATGTACACCCGGTCGGCCATCTCCGGATCGGTCATGATCGTCGCGGGATTCGAGTTGACGAGGACGACCCGAGCGCCTTCCTCCTGCAGGGCTCGGCAGGCCTGCGCGCCCGAGTAGTCGAACTCGGCGGCCTGTCCGATCTGGATCGGGCCGCTTCCGATCAACAGTATCGTCCGGTTCTCGGATTCGGTGGCGGGGGTCTCCGCCACGGTGGCCTCGTCGGTCATCGTCGAATCGAAGTCCGCACATCGTAATAAGCCCGACGAAACAGTACGAGATACGAAACGAAATTACGGATTTCGAAATCGTCGTCACGTGACGACGGGCGTCGCCGGGGAGCGACCGCGTGCCGGCCGATACCGGCGGCCGGTCAGGTGTTCAGGCGATAGCGGTACGGACTTCCCTGTAACACTTCGACGTCACCCTCCTCCGCCCAGCGGCCGAGGATCGTCGCGACGCGGTGGGCGCTTTCGAACTCCTCGTGCTCTTCCAACAGCGACAGGATCTCGCGTGCGGTCAACGGTTCGTCGGCCTCGGAGAGCACGCCCCGAAGTTGCTCGTACTGCGTCGACTGGGGGCGCATACGTCTCACAACGGCCGGGAACGTCTTAGTGTTCAGTGAGACGGCCGTCCGACGATCGTCAGACGTACACGTCCTCGGCGTCCAGGTCCCGCTCCGCACGGTACTGCTCGACGAACGCCCCCACGTCGAAATCGAGCATCTGCCGTTCGAACTCCTGGATCGTCGCGTCGTCCTCGGCGTGGCTGACCGCGTGTTCCATCAGTTCGATCACGAGTTCGACGACGACCTCGTGGAGACGACGGGCGTCGAACCCGGTCACCCAAAGCAGGGCATAGCCCACGTCGCCGTCCTCGCTCAGGTCCGCCGTCGCCACCTGTGCCGGGAACTCCTCCAGCACGACGCCCAGCAGGTGGGGCGTGTCGAACTCGGGCATCTCCTCGCTCGTCGTCTCGACGGTTTCGCGCAACACGTCGACCAGAAACTCCGGCAGGAACCGCTCCGGCGGGTGGACGTCCACCACGACGGCGTGTGCGTCGCCACAGGGACACTCGAACTCCCGCATCCCCAGGTCGAACTCCGTGACGGGCACCGCCTCCCCACAGGGGAGGTCGATCGCACGCGTCTCGCCCGGGACACCCGGTTTCGTCATACAACCGATTGCATCCTCGTCCGCTTAAACGTCGCGCTCCTCACCGCTCGGCCGTCACCCACAGCACTGGCCCGACGACCAGCAGGACGATGCCGAGAAACAGGTAGTGGACCGGCGCCAGCGACTGCGGCGTCATGATGAACACGAGGCCGAACACGGTCGCGTTCGCGGCGATGATCCGTCGCGACTTCAGCGGCAGCGCCCCGACCGTGGCGAGGACGAAGACCAACAGCAGCGCCTGCCCGACGTTGTAGTTGAGCAGGAAACTGTCGATGACCTGTAACGGGAGCATTCGTACTCACAACTCGCCCGGAATCGGGCATTAAAGTTCCGTTTACCGACGCGGGTCGACGCCGCTACTCCTCTCGACCGTTCGGGCCGGTGATGTCGAGCGGCCTGAGCCACCCCCACCACAACAGCACGACCATCGTTCCGTAGCCGAGTACGAACACGGCGGACGCGAGTGCGTCGTATCCCCGTTCGTGGAGCAGTCCGCGGGCGATTCCCGACCCGCCGATGCCGACCACGAGGAGGACGACCACCAGCAGGGTATCCCGAGTCGGGAGGGCGTCGATGTCCATACGGGTCGTAGGAACCGACCGCTACTGAGGGTGACGGTCCCGTTTCGAGCCGACGATCGAAAGTCCGGAGCGCGCCTTACTGTGGCGCGGTGGCGCGGGCGATGGTGTTGGTGCTACCGCCGTTCGGGTTGGTCCAGACGACGCGGATCGTCTCGCCGCTGTTGACCTTCTCGAAGGAGATCCGGTCCCCCGCCGAGACCACGTCGTCGTCGCCCCAGTTCGAATCGTTGGCGACGTACGACAGGGAGTTGGTGCCGTCGCCGCTGACGGACAGCGTCGAGTTCTCGATCGTCTCGCCACCCTCGTGGGTGATGTTGACGACGTCGTTCGCGTTCCCGCCGAATCCGTCGCCGCCGTCGGCGAAGTCGAAGCTGAAGCTGGCTTGCGGTGCGCTGTCACTGACCTGATCGCCCAGACCGAGGACGAAGGTGCCGATGACGGCGGCCAGAATGACGGTGATGGCTACCATCAGGATGACGCCGATGACCGGACTGACGGCACGGTCGTCCGTGAGCAGTTGGTTGAAGTTCATGGTTGCGTGGCACGCCGAGCCGGAGCCGGGGGGATCGCTGCTCCCGCACGGGCACACATCGACGTGTCGTGGTCGTGAATCGAACCGGCGCCGAAATAAATCAATCGGCCAATTATCATGGGAGATACTCTATTCGGCCGTCACGTCGAAGACTGGCGTATCCACTCGCCGTCGGCCGGGCAAAAAACGAGTCGCGGACGGATTACTGCGGTGCGGTGGCGCGGGCGATGGTGTTGGTGCTGCCGCCGGCGGGGTTGGTCCAGATGACGCGGATCGTCTCGCCGCCGTCGACCCCGCTGTACTCGGCCGTGCTGCCCGCGTCGATGGGATCACTGAACGGAGTCGTGGCGCTCACGCCGTTCGGACCCCCGGTTGCGGTGTCGTCACCGGAGACGTTGATGTTCCCACTTTCGAGCGTTTCGCCGCCCTCGTGGGTGAGGGTCACGTTGCCACTGTCGAAGTCGAAACTGAAGCTAGCTTGCGGTGCGCTCTCGCTGACCTGATCGCCCAGACCGAGGACGAAGGTGCCGATGACGGCGGCCAGAATGACGGTGATGGCTACCATCAGGATGACGCCGATGACCGGACTGACGGCACGGTCGTCCGTGAGCAGTTGGTTGAAGTTCATGGTTGCGTGGCACGCCGAGCCGGAGCCGGGGGGATCGCTGCTCCCGCACGGACACGCGTCGACGTGTGTGATCGTCGATGGGGTGGGAATAGGGATAAATCAACTGGCCAGTTATCACACAAGATATTTTATTCGGATGTCACTCCGAAGTCTCTCGGTTCGGTGTTCGAAAAAACGAACCGCGAAGCGCGGTGGTTTACTGCGGTGCGGTGGCGCGGGCGATGGTGTTGGTGCTGCCACCGGCGGGGTTGGTCCAGATGACGCGGATCGTCTCGCCGTTCTGGACGTCACCGTACGTGGCTGAATCCCCTGCTTGGATCGTGGATGTGAAGCCGGTCCCCGTCAGTCCGGAGCCCTCGTCACCGGTCGCGTTGATGTTCCCGCTTTCGAGCGTCTCACCACCTTCGTGGGTGATGGTGACGTTGCCCGGACTGTTCGTCATGTTGAAGTCGAAGCTGAAGCTAGCTTGCGGTGCGCTCTCGCTGACCTGGTCGCCCAGGCCGAGGACGAAGGTGCCGATGACGGCGGCGAGGATGACGGTGATGGCCACCATCAGGATGACGCCGATGACCGGGCTGACCGCCCGGTCGTCCGTCAGTAGTTGTTTGACGTTCATGATTGTGGTGACACGCCGGGCCGGAGCCGGGGGGAAGCCGCTCCCGCACGGACACGCGTCGACGTGCTCGGTGGAGAGTCGGAGCCGCGACTGATAAATCAACCGCCCAATTATCAACCAATATAATCGAACGCGGATGACGGCGTCGGCCACCGCCCGCAGTGACGCCGATCACGCCGCACTCGGCCGATCAGTAGCTCCGCTCTTTCGGCTCGTAGGTCTGGTTCTCGCCGTCCAGCACGACCGGCTTGTACCAGAGTTCGGGCGAGCCGTCCGACCAGGACACCATCGTGTGTTTGAGCCACTCCTCGTCCCGCCGCTCCTGATACTGTTTGCGCCAGTGGGCGCCGCGGAACTCCTCGCGGGCGAGGGCACCGACGGTGATCATCTCGGCGATGTCCAACAGGTTCCGCGTCTCGATGGTCTGGATCAGGTCCGTGTTGTAGGTGCTCGACGGATCGGCGACGGACACGTCGCGGTAGCGCTGGCGTGCGGCGTGGATGTCGACCAGCGCCTCCTTCAGCGCGCTCTCCTCGCGGAAGACGTTGACGTTCTCCGTCATCGTCCGCTGGACCGCCGCGCGGATGTCGGAGTGTTTGGTCCCCTCGTCGCGTTCGAGCAGGCGTTCGACTCGCTCGCGCTCGCGTTCGAGCGTCCGCTTGACGACGGCCGCCGCCGCGTCGGCGGTCGCCCCGCCGTCGGCCACCGCGTCGGCGTTCGTCTCCCACGGCTCGCCCAGTTCGACCGGCACCTCGACGTCACCCGGGTCGACCTCGTCCGTCTTGCCGACCGTCACTCGCGGCTCGCCCAGGTCCTCGTCCGCGGCGTGTCGCCCGGCGCGCTTGCCGAACACGATGAGTTCCGGCAGAGCGTTGCCACCGAGGCGGTTCGACCCGTGGACGCTCGCACAGGCACACTCACCGACCGCGTACAGCCCGTCGACGCAGGTCTGACCGAACTCGTCGGTCTCGATGCCGCCCATCGCGTAGTGTTGGCCCGGTTTGACCGGCATCGGCTCTTCGAGGCCGTCGACACCCTCGAAGTCCTCCGCGAGATGGAGGATGTTCTCCAGTCGGTCGACGATGCGCTCCTCGCCGAGGTGACGCATGTCGAGGTGGACGTACTCGTCTTCGATGCCGCGACCCTCGTTGACCTCGGTCAGTTCGGCCCGCGAGACCACGTCCCTGGAGGCGAGTTCGCCGTCGTTGTTCGCGTAGCCGTGTTCGAACATGAACCGCTCGCCCTCCTCGTTGTAGAGGATACCGCCCTCGCCGCGGACCCCCTCCGAGATCAGGACGCCCGTCGAGGGGAGGGTCGTCGGGTGGAACTGGATCATCTCCATGTCCTCCGCGGGGACGCCCGCCCGGTAGGCCATCGCGACGCCGTCGCCCGTGTTCGCGACGGCGTTCGTGGTGTGGTCGTACACCTGACCCAGGCCGCCGGTGGCGAGGATCACGCCGTCCCGGGCGGTGAACGCCTCCACGTTCCCCGTCGCCGTCTCGTAGGCGACCACGCCGTGACACGACCGGTCCTCCGGTCGTTCCTCGTCGGAGACGGCGAGGTTCAGGACGTACCATTCGTCGAACACCTCGATGCCCCGTTTGACCACCTGTTCGTACAGCGTATGCAGGAGGTGATGCCCCGTCTCCGCGCCCGCGTAGGTCGTCCGCGGGAAGGAGAGCCCACCGAAGGGCCGCTGGGAGACGCGGCCGTCGTCGTCGCGGGAGAACGCCATCCCCCAGTGTTCGAGTTGGATGACCTCCTCGGGGCTCTCCTGGGTCAGCGCCTCCGCTGCCGGGGCGTCGGCGAGGTAGTCCGCGCCCTTCATCGTGTCGTAGGCGTGGAGTTCCCAGTCGTCGCCCTCGCGGAGCGCGGCGTTGATCCCGCCCTCCGCCGCGCCCGTGTGACTCCGGACGGGGTGGAGTTTCGTGACCATCGCCACGTCCGCGCCCGCTTCCTGTGCCGCGATGGCCGCGCGCAGGCCTGCTCCGCCCGCGCCGACCACGATGACGTCGTATTCGTGCATGGTTACCAGAACTTCAGGTTTTGAGCTGCTGAACTTTGCATAACATCTTTCCTATTATCCCGTGAAGGGCAATCATGGCCCGACGCGGGGACGATCCGTCTCACAAGTACGCGAAAGAACGGGAACGGATTAAAGACTCGGAATTGTCGGACTCCGACACACAGGCAATATTACGGTTCTTGTCAGCGTTTGACGACAATGACCTATCACAGTCGTACACAAATGAACGGGGTGAGACTGAAACTCTGTCGTACAACTCGCTCGAAAGCTACGGGCGATCTATGCGATTGATTGCCAAAGAGTCCGACCGTGATCTACTCGATCATAGTCTCAATTCCCTTGGGTCGGTCTTTAGCACCTTCTTGGATAATTTGGCCGTCGAGACGGTGCGACAGCGTCAGGCAGGTGCGACGAAATTCTATAGATTTCACGATACCGAGATTGACCCAGATGAAATCCCCCTGCAAAAGCGTGAGAATGATACTTCCGTTGATGAACGGGATATGTTCACCCGTGAAGAAGTCCAACGGATGCGGGATGCCTGTGATAATGCACGGGACAGGTGCCTGATTGAACTTCTACTGTATACGGGACAACGTATCCGTGCTATTCAGACGCTCCGACTGAAGGATATTGATCTTGAAGAAAACGTTTACTACCTCAATACTGACGAATTAGGGCTGAAAGGTGCGGATAAGACGGGAAAGAAGCGTCCATTACTTGGTGCGACGAACGCTGTTCGAGATTGGGTCAACAAACATCCGACTGGGGAACGAGACGACTATCTGATTACGTCGCTCCCCTCAGCAAGCAATACCGAGGGTGACGGCGAATATCTCTCTGCCCCCGCTATCCGATACCGACTCAAGAAGATTGTAGAGCGGGCGGAAGTGGACAAGCCCTTTCATGCCCACAATTGGCGGCATTATTTTGTCACGGTTTGTATCAGGGATTACGACATGGACCCGTCGGTTGTGAAGTTCCTAATCGGGCATGATGAAGACTCGTCCGTGATGGAAACGACATACCAGCATTTGACTGACGAGGATTACATTGACGCTGCCCGCCGATCCGCTGACGCGGGGCGTGACCCCCAACAACGAGAAAGCGCCCTGACGCCCGACACCTGCCCGACTTGCGACGAGCCTCAGCCACCAAATGCAAAGGCGTGTTCAAACTGTGGGACTGTCTTCACCCCCGATGCACAGCAGGCGAAACAGCAAGTTGAGGATGTCGTCCACGAGGGAGCGAAGCAAGCCGACTCCGATGCGGAACGTGAGGCTATTGATGCTATTCGTGAGTATGTGAAAGAGAATCCAGAGGTGGCCGTCGAGAACCCCGAGTTAGTCGACAAACTCCTTGGTGACGAGTAACCTCGATCACCGAAACCCCCTCAATCGGCAACGACGCCGTCCGTCGTTTCGTCCGCCACGGGAAACTCCCCCTCGTGGCGGAGGATCAGACGGGCAACGTCGGCGGCGGGGTTGTCGGCATTGTCGAGGATTCGCAAGTGGTAGTGTGTTACCTTAGTCATGGTTTTCGCTCGGTGCGGCGGCGTGACCCGCTCGCCCGAGAAATGCTTTCCACTTGCGTCTGTGAATTTGGCTGTCCAGTATAAAAATATCAGGGACGGGACGGAGATTCACGGATCGAAACCCCAAGGATCGACGCGGGGATAGCCCATACGCACGTGCGTAAAATGAAACGGCGGTAAACATATAATAATAATACTCTGGTTAATGTGAGCATCATCACTTCGGAGTCATTTGTTTTCAAATATATCTTCTCCTCCAGATGAACAGGTGTAGAGTGTAATATGGAAGTGGGAGTATATTATTAACCCGGCACAGCGCGGGCGGGCGCACATGCACGATAGGGGCAGATTCCTTAGAGGGTCTCCGACTCTCTTTCACCAGACGATACGAAAGCACACAGTCCGTCTGTAATGGTACGACGTTGCCCAACATATACCAATTTCAGAGCCTTGAGGCCATAGATGATGTTTCCCCCTTCCTCCACTCGTTGAGGTTCTGAAAATGCATATGAGGGCCGCTGTGAAATCACACGTACCATATTCAGACACTCAGACACTGACCGCAAGTGGCGAGTGGGAGGAACGGCGAGAGAAAGGTCAGAGATACAGGACATGAAGCAAAATCATACGTGACTGGACTATTATATCCTGCATATGGTCCCAATAACACGAGAAGGGAGAATCGAGTGGATTCGGAGGAATCTAATCCCTTTACTTGATTCTCAACTCAGTGATCACCCCGACAAAGAACTTGACGAAGAGAGTATTAATACGAGTGAAAAAATATTAGCTGAAGAATATTTGGACGAAGGTAGTGGTATCTTTAAGACATTTGGCAAAGTGACACTACCGATGATAATTATAGATTCCGTCTCTTATATGCCCCCTCAAGTCTATGGTCTCGTATTCAGTACGTTGGGTACTTTCATAATGCTTGTAGAAGCGGACATTCTGGGAAGTGAACCAATCACCGCTCAGTCTATGGATACTGTGGGTGGGCCAACTGGTGGAAAAGAATACCTTGATGAAGAGAAGGTGAGACGGTTAGCGAATAATACAGTAATCACGAATATCGGCCTTGTTTGGCTATTTTTTGGATTCACCATGCAGATAATAGCTGTGTGGGCAATTTCGTCCGAAACATTAATACAACCAATCTGGTATATCAATCCTCTATTCTGGTTAAGTTAGCAAGGGTCATCTCCATTTAGCCGACATGTACTGTGAATTCGTCGTAGTTCCACAATCCCCGAATATAATTACGCGTCTTTACAGCCTGTAATTTAGAAGCTTGATCGAAAGCCGTTTCGGAGGATAGAGGTAGCCCATGCAGTATCATGATTGGATTCGTCCAGATATTTTTGGTATCAATCTCTACACCCTGATCCCCTCCCCCGTGTTCTGACACTTCCAATACGCCTCTAATCGTGATACCCCATGTCTCTACCCTTTGTTCGACTTGGGGATATGAAAATACTATCAAATAATCGATATACGCCGTGAGGCCTGATATGAAGTGTGTGCCCGCCGTTTGGTCAATCGTGATGTCCGAAAGCACGGGCGCCACGAGCGAGACGCACGACTTCGCAACCGTCATTACCGACATAGACGCCGAGAGCAAGCACGTAATACGGAACAATGCACGTAGCCTTTCGCCCACCGATGACGCCGTCGAGGATCACACAGGCGACTTGGCTACACTTACGGATACGTCACTGTCGTCAATGCTGTTCAACGCGACAGTCGACGACGTCCACGGTATCCCCGACGACACCGTCACTGTCGTGTTCTCCAAAGGAGTTGAGTTTCCCGAGGGCGACGGCTACATGACGTTCAAGGTGACGGCTGATACCGAGACGCGAGACGTGAAGTCGATGACGGTCAACGCGAGACTCTATTGATCGATTAGTAACGAACCCGTCAGAGAAGTCTCAGAGCGGTTCGAGTGTTGGGACGATGTTTCCCCTTGGTTCCTTTCACGCATCGGAAATTGTGGTGAGAAGCTAACTTGCACAGTAATTTTCAGGGGACTCTGTCGGATGGGAGCCTTCGGGGTAGGTGATCCCGTATTTTGCCATCCTTCAGAAGGGACACTTTGTTTGGTTACAAGTTGTAGTACCAGATTCACAGATAACAATTTTTGTTTGGGTAAGTGATACCAGAACTCCATTGGCCGCCCCATATTTCACGGTGGAATACACGGAATTTGGGAAACCTATCACATTTTCCGAGAGGAAATAGGGAGGAACTGCCGAGTAGCATCGTAAGAGACGCTACGGTAGAAGGTCATGAACGGAGGGGCCGAGTCCTAACCCAAGTAGTAGTAGTGCGACAATCATCATTGTCACTAACTCCCGCCCAGGAAAGACACCGCTCAATGAGAGACTGTGGGGAAGGTTAGCCAAGATCATAACAAGTGTGACTGAGGCTATCGAAAAGACGCCAATCGCTTTCAGTACCTCGTTACTCATACCTACTGGTAAGACCCGATGACTTGTCAGTGTAGCGCCGTCTTTAAACTCGGTCATGACAGTCACGTCACCCTGCGGCGTAGCCGTCGAAGCCTCTGACTGTCCATGTCACTCCTTCAGCCTAATAAAAGACGAGACGTTATGCTAAGGCAGCCTCACCAAAACTTCAGGTTGCTCTTGACCGCTTCGCGTTTCAGTTCCTGGATGTGCTCGGTCAGGGGAATGTCCTTCGGACAGACCTCCGTACAGGAGAACTGGGTCTGACACCGCCAGACGCCGTGTTCCTGTTCGATGATCTCCAGGCGCCGCTGTTTCATGTCCTCGCCCTCCCGCTCGTCCATCGCGAAGCGGTAGGCCTTGTTGATTGCCGCCGGGCCGAGATACTCGTTGTCGCCCGCCGCGATGTTACAGGAGGACATACACGCGCCACACCAGATACACCGCGTCGAGGTCTTGATCTTCTCGCGGTTCTCCCGGCTCTGGCGCTGTTCTTCCAGTTCCCCGTCCGGGCGGTCGGTCGTCTGGAAGTACGGTTCGACCGACTCCATCTGGTCGTAGAAGTGCTCCATGTCCACGACTAGGTCTTTCACCACCTCTTGGTGGGGGAGCGGTTCGATCCGGACCGGCCGATCGAGGTCCGAAAGTTGGGTCTGACAGCCGAGGCGCTGCCGACCGTTGATGAACAGCGCGTCCGAGCCACAGATCGCCTGTCGGCAGGAGTGTCGGAACGTGAGGCTGGCGTCGAACTCGTCGCGCGCGTAGATGAGCGCGTCCAGCACCGTCATCCCCGTCTCGTAGGGCACGTGGAAGTCGTCGAAGCGGGGCTCCTGTTTCCCCTCGACCTCGGGGTCGTAGCGGAACACTTTCAGATGGTAGCGCTCCGCGTCCGCCTCGGCGCGTTCGGCCTCCTCGATCCGCTTTCGCTCGCGCTCCTCGGCGCGCTGGCGTTTCTCGTCGAGGCGGCGGTCCCGTGACGATTCGGCCACTGCGTCGGCGTCGGTTTCCGTGCTCTGCGTCTCGGTCTCGGGTTCGGGTCGTTGCGTACTCATAGTATCGGGAGGAGGTCGATGCCCGCCCAGGCGTTCGCGGTCCGGAAGCCCTGCACGAGGAGAAGCAGGCTCGCGACGACGAGGACGGCCTTGACGACCTGTCGTTTGGTCCCCGTCAGCCCGGCGTTGATCAGGGCGTTGTAGACGCCGTTGACGCCGTGGAACGTCGCGGTCACCAGAAAGAGGACCATCAGCGAGTAGTAACTCCAAGTCTCCATCCGGTTGGCGCTCATGAGGAAGGTCACCTCGTCGGCGTGGTGGACGAAATGGAGGAGGAAAAAGTGGAAGGCGAGCACCACGATCAGGAAGGCGGCGGTGATCCGCTGCCAGAGCCACAGACGCCCGCCTGCGGTAAAGGAGGAGTAGCGCTCGGCCATCAGAGCGACACCCCCGCGAGGAAGGTGGGGACGCTCGCGACGACGATGGCGCCCGTCAGGATCAGCGACGCGTAGAAGGCTCGATCCTGTGATTCGAGGCCGATCCCCAGATCGACCAGCAGTAGCCGGCTCCCGTTGAGGATGTGGAACACGGCCACCGCCAGCAGTCCGACCTCGAGGATGCGAACCACCAGCAGGCTCTCCAGCGTCCGGATGGTCTGCGTGTAGAGATCCTGGTTCGCCGCGACCGTCGCGGGATCGGCGCTCGCAGACGTGAGTGCTGTACTCAGCACCGCCACGTGAGTGAACAGATATCCGACCAGCACCCACCCCGTGAACTTATGGAAGATCCAGGCCCACATTCCCGCCGAGAACTCCCGCCACCGGCCGAAGTCCTCGATGAGGCCCCGATCATAGGACTGACTCATGCTCGTCCGGGAGTCGGGACCGGTGTGGTATAGAAGTTACGTACAGCGTCGCCCCGACCGACGCAGATGGTCCCGCCGTCGCCCCGCGATTTCGTCGATCATCGATTAGAACGTCGTCGTTCGACGACTCTCGCTGTCTTCTCGTCGAGATCCGCCAGGTGACAGATGGGGTTGCCCGGGTAGACGACCGGGTTCTCGAGCACCCCGATCAACACGCCCGTGAACGGCGCTCGCACCGGCGTCCCGTCGGCCTTGAACGGATCGGTGATGGTACAGATCCGTTCCCCCTCCCGCACCAGACTCCCGCGGTCGTGGTGCATGTCGACGATGCCGCCCGCGTCGGCCCGGATCCAGGTCTTCTCGGTCACGACCGTCCGCCATCCGGGCCACCGGACCCGGTCCGGGTCCCGGAGGTCGTACTCGGCGAAGACGCTCCTGACGCCGTCGAGGGCGTCGTCGATGAGCGATCGTTCGAAGCGGTGGGCTTGGCCCATCTCCACCGTCACCGTGGGCACGCCCGCCCGTGTGGCCTCGCCGCGGAGCGTCCCGTCGCTGCCCGCGCCGTCGACGATGACGCTCGCACCGAAGGCGTGCGCAAGTCGCGACACGGCCTGTCGACTCATGTCCGCCCGGACGTGGAGCATGTTGGTCCGTCCTCGCGTCGAGGTGTGAAAGTCGACTCCCAGGTCACAGGGCTCGACGAAGTTCCGGAAAATGGCGTGAGCCATCCGTTTCGCGCTCGTCGAGGCGGGATTGCCCGGGAACGACCGGTTCAGGTCGCGGTCGTAGATCGGCAGGTACCGTTGCTGGGTGAGGAAGCCGGGCACGTTCAACACGGGAAGACAGACGATGGAACCTTCCAACTCCGAGAGGTCCCACTCGAAGGCCACCTCCCGGACCACCTCGATGCCGTTGAGTTCGTCCCCGTGGGCGGCCGCCGAGAGAAACACCGTCGGCCCTGGGCGTTCGCCGTTGACGATCGTGACGGGAATACGAACCGGATCGCCCAGATACGTCTCGCTGATGCCGTACCGGAGGTTCTGCCGCTCGCCGGGGGCGACCTTCCCGCCGTTGTACGTGAAGGCCGCGTCCGAAGTCATGCTCTCCACTCCGCGAGGCGCCTACTTAAATGGTTGAACGACGCGACGCGTGGCCGACGCGACAGTTTTTACCCCCAACCGTCCCTGTGACACATCGATGGTCACGGTTTCGTTCGATGCCGGGCGATACGTCGAGTACTACCTCGGCAACGCGCCCAGCCTCTCGACGCTCCTGGTCGCCAACGGCGCCGCCTTCCTCGTCGGCGTCAGTTTCTACGTCCACTCCACGCCCCGTTCGCTCGCCGACGTCCCGACTTTCCTCTATCCGCTCTTCGCGGACTCTCCGACCGCGCTCGCGCTGGTGACGCTCTCGCTCGCGACACTCCTCCCGACCCTCGGCCGCCGTCGCGTCCGGGACGCCCCCTCCAATACCCCGCTCATCTATCTCCACACCTTCGCGTTCGTCTGGCTCGTCAAGTACGGCCTCTGGACCGTCGTCGCGCTCAACCTCCACCCCGACCAGTACCTCGGCTTCGCCGGCGCCGCGCTCTGGGACTACTGGGGCATCGTCCTCACGCACCTGCTTTTCGTCGCCGAGGCGCTCGTCATTCCCTACTACGGGCGGACGACCGATCGGGCGCTGAAGGTCGCCCTCGGGGCCCTCCTTCTCAACGACGTCTTCGACTACGCGCTCGGCTACCACCCGCCGCTCCGGTACGACCCCGGCATCCCGCTCGTCCTCGCGACCCTGCTCCTGTCGCTGGGTGCCGTGGCCGCCGCCCACCGGCTGTTCGACCGCCCCGAGCGGTTCGACCCGCTGGCGCCCGGTGACCACGGATGACCGACTGGAAGGCCGTCCTCCGTGCCGACCCCGTGATGGCCGACCTGATCGCGACCTACGGCGATCGGCGGCTCCGTCCGGCCGAAAACCAGTTTCGCCGTCTCGTCGTGAGCATCGTCAATCAGCAGCTATCGACGGCGAGCGCCGCGGCGATCCGCGAACGGGTCTTCGACCGGCTGGGCGAGGTGACGCCCGCGACGGTACTCGCCGCCGACCGCGACACGCTCCGGGACGCCGGGCTCTCGGGGACCAAGGTCGACTACCTCCGGAACGCCGCCACGGCCTTCCGCGAGCGTGACCTCACCCGCGAGGGCCTCGCCGACTACGACGACGAGGCCGTGATCGACGAACTCACGACGATCACGGGTGTCGGGCGGTGGACCGCGGAGATGTACCTGCTCTTCGTCCTGGGGCGCGAGGACGTCCTTCCGCTCGGTGACCTCGCCGTCCGGCGGGGACTCGAGGACCTCTACGGCTGTGCATCGCGGCCGGCGATGCGGGCTGTCGCCGACGACTGGCGCCCGTATCGCTCCTACGGCACCCTGTACGTCTGGGCACACTACGAGGACTCACCGTAGGCGCGGTCGAGGGGATCCTCCAGTTCGCCCATCACCGCCTCGAGCGCGTCCGTCGCGGTCAGGAGGCCGACGACGTCGCCGTCCCTGACGACCAGCGCGAGTTCCTGATCCTGGGTCTGGAACTGATCGAAGGCGTCGCTGACGTTCGTCTCCGCCGCGAGCGTCATCGGCGGCGCCGCGATGTCCTCGAAGCTCCGCTCGCCGCGTTCGAGCGCCGCCATGTGTGTCAGCACCGACGGCGTGTAGACGATCCCTCTGAAGTCCGTGGCGTCCTCGCCGACCAGCGGGAAGCGCGTGTGTGGCGTCTCCCGAATCGTCGCCAGGTTCTCCTCGACCGACGCCGCCGTCGACAGCGCGACCACCGCGTCCGCGTCGGTCATGATCTCCGCGACCGCCATCTCGTCGACCGCGAGCGCGTTGAGGACCTCCTCCCGTCGCTCGTCGGGGAGGTCGCCCTCGTCGAGTAGGGAGCCGAGGCGGTTCCGGAGGTCCGCACGCGACTCGATCACCTCCTCCTCGGTTTCGAGCCACGCCCCCGACATCTCGACCCCGAACAGGGACAGGGTCGCCTTTGCGACGCTGTCGCCCACCCGCATGATCGGCGAGATGAGCCACGCGAACCAGTACAGCGGTCGAGCGCCGTACCGACAGACGAACTTCGAGCGCTCGACGCCGAGATACGTCGGCGTCTGCTCGCCGTGGGTCAGATGCAGGAGGTTGATGATCGCGTACGCGATCAGCGCTCCCGCGCCGATGCCTGCGAGCGCGCTCCCGGCGAAGACGGGTTCGAACAGCGCCGCCAGCGCCGGTTCGGCGACGATCCCGACCGCGATGCTGGTGGCGGTGATCCCCACCTGACAGCTCGTGAGGTAGATCTCGAGATCCTGGGTCATCTCCCACGCCCGGCGCAGGGCGGGCGTGTCGAACTCCGATTCGGGGTACTGGCGTACCCGGGTCAGCGCGAATTCGACGGCGACGAAAAAGCCGTTCGCCAGGATGAGAAGCACGCCTGCGACGAGACGCAGGCCGACTTCGAACGGGGTCATCGCTCCCGACTTTCGGAACGAGCCGGAAAAGACTACTCCTCCAGCAACTCGCCGTCGCCGCGTTCCTCGTCGTCCGACCGGCGGCGCACGTCGACGCGGTAGTGTTCCAGGACGTCACGCCCGAGCAACAGGGGGTAGTCCATGTGGCTGCGGTCCTCGACGCTCGCGGTGACGGTGTGCTGGGTGCCGCCGATGCCGATGACCAGGTCGACCACCGGCCGGGCCTTTCCGGACTTGACGCTCCCCGACTTCACCCGGGTCATGCTCTTGATCGGTCCCGCGCCGATTTCGGCCGCGAGGCCGGTGTCGATGCTCGTCCGCGTCGCCCCGGTGTCGGATTTGGCCTTCACCTGCGTCGAGCCGCTCGTGCCGCTGACGATGACGTCCTCGATGTAGCCGATGACCGGGAGGTCCTCCTGTTCCGGGGGCGTGATCCGTGGCTTGCAGGCCGGCGTCGAGTCGTCGAGGGTAGCCGCCAGCGTCTCGACGCGCCCGTCGTCGACCTCCCCACCGGCGCGTTCGATGGCCAGTTTCGCCACGTACGGCGCGGGGCTCGTTCCCGTCGCCCGGTACAGTCCCTTGAACCCCGCCGTGGGGTTGACTTCGAGGACGAACCAGCCGTCCTCGCCTTCGATCAGGTCGACGCCGGCGTAATCGAGTCCCATCACCTCGGTCGTGTACAGTGCCGTCTCTGCCGCCGTCTCGGGCAGGTCGTCGCCCGCGTCGGCCACGTCGCCCCCGAGAGCGACGTTCGTCCGCCAGTCCCCCTCCGGCGCGTAGCGGTACATGGCGCCGACGATCTCGTCGTCGACGACGTACACCCGGAGATCGCGGTGGCTGCTCTCGTCGCGTTCCACGAGTTCCTGGAGGAACGCCTGCCTGTTGCCGACCCGCGGGTTGACGGGTTCGGTCAGGTCCACCTTCCAGGTGCCGCCGCCGTGGGTGCCGATGGCCGTCTTGTAGACGCCGATGTCGCCGAACCGGTCCCGACCGCCGTTGAGGCTGTCGTTCGACAGCGCCAGGAAGGCGTCCGGGACGCGGACGTTCCAGTCCGCGAGCGTCGCCGCCGTCGCGAACTTGTGTATCGCCGTCAGCACCGCGTCCGGTTCGTTCAGCATCGGCCGGATGCGGTTGAACGTCGTCGCCAGCCCCAGCAACTCGGCCGGGTCGCCCGTCGTCGAGAGCAGGAGGCGGTTCGCGACCACGTCCACGTCCGGTTCGACCGTCACCTCGCTGTCCTCGATGGTGACGGTCGTGTTCTCCCGCCGCAGCCACACCGGGTCGTGGCCGAGGTCCTCGACCGCGTTCAGAATCGCCTTCGTCTCCTTGCTGTTGTGGAGCGATAACACCCCAACACTGACGCCGTCCTGCGTGTCGTCGGTCATGAATCGGTATTCCGGAGCGGCGGCAAAAGGCGTGCCGGTCGGCTACTCGCGGAGGTAGAGCCGCTTGGTTCGGTCGGCGATCCGCTCGACCTGTGTCCGCCGCTGTTCGCCGAGTTCCGACTGGGCGTCGGCGACGACGCTCAACTGGTCGACTAGCGACGACAACTCGTCGCGGACCTCCCCGTAGGCGTCGTCGTCGACCGGGTGGCGGTCGACGAAGTCGTGGAGTTCCTCCGCACGGGTGAGACACACGTCCGCCCCCTCGGTTCGTGCGGCCGAGAGGTGTTCGGTGAGCGAGACGGCGAGATAGGAGTCGCTCTCCTTCGACTCGCTGTCGGTCGATCCACCTCCGTCGCGGCCGGTCGCCCCGTCGTCGGGAAGTTCCGACAGTCCCCGACGGGCCGCCTCCCGTTCGGCGCTGTAGGTGGCCTCCTCGCTCACGGTCGCGAACGTGTCGGCGATCCGCTCGCGGAGGTCGGACGAGACGCCGCTCCGGCCGATCCGGCGGAGTCGGTCCAGGGCGGCCTCGCGCTCCCCCGAGTAGTCCGCCTCGGTGGCCAGCCAGCAGTAGGTGCCCACGACCGTCCCCGCCGCCGCCGAGTCCGTCTCGTAGAGGTCGGCCAGTCGGTCCCGTGCCAGTTCGCGCTCCGCCTCGTGGGTGGCGTCCCGGGCGACGTCTGCGAGCGTCTGGAGGATCTCGCGGCGTTCCGCCTCGTCGGCCCGGTCGTACCGTTCCGCCAGCCGTTCGATGGCGTCCCGTCTGTCGTCGCCGTACGTCGATTCGAGTGCCTGGGTTCGCAGTTCGGTGACGATGTCGGTCATGACAACTCCGTTCGGCTCTCGCCGGCGTTTCGGTGCTGTATCATCGCTGATGGATCCTAAGTGTCTTGTGGGCGTCGCTCACTGCTCTTCCCCGCAGGCGGGACAGAACCCCGCAGTCGCCGGAATCTCGGTCCCACAGTAGATGCAAAAGGCCGAGTCGTCGTCGGTTCCCGACGGGTCCGGGTTCGGCTCGGGCGCCGGATCGGGCTCCGTCGGTTCCGGATCACCCACCGCCGACTCCACGTGTTCGCCGCCGACGGTCGCGTCGTCGAGGACGCTGTCCTCGATGTCGGTCTCCCCGCTCCCACCGACCTCGGAGTCCTTGACGACGCTGTCGTCGACGACGGTTCGCCCGCCTTCGCCCTCGCCGCCGGCACCGATCGTCGACCCGTCGACGATGCTGTCGTCGACCGTGGTGCTCCGGTCGTGTACCTCCGTGCTGTCGTCGACGACGGTGGTGCTCCGATCGACGTCCTTGCGCTGGTCTCCGACGACCACGTCGCCGTCCGATTCGACCGACTCGACGGCGTCCTCCGCGGCCGAGACGGCGTCGTCGACCAGGCCGCCGATGCCGTCGCCCCCGCCGTCGTCGGCCGACGTCGGGGTCGTCGCGCCGTCCCGTCCCTCGGCCGACGCTCCGTCGGCGCAGGCCGGACACTCCGCTCCGCTGTACACCTCGTTGTGTCGGTCGCAGTAGGGCATCGGTCAGTCCTCCTCGCCTCCGCCGTCGATGTCGGAGCGGTTGACGACGCTGTCCTCGACGGTGGTGCTCTCGTCGTGGATCTCCGTACTCCGATCGACCGCCGTCGTGCTCTCGTCAACGCGTTTCTCCTGGTCGCCGGCGACCACGTCACCCTCGACGGTGATCTCCGTTCCCCCGCCGATCGATCCGACCCCCGCGTACCGGAACTCCTCGACGTCCGGCGGTTGCTTGCGCGTCCGCTCGATCATCGACGTGAACGTCTGCCGGACTCCCTCCCGCTGTCCGGCCGGGTCCGCGACGGTCCGCCAGGCCCGGCTGGCGACCTGTCCCGATCCGTGGTCCGACACGTCCGCGGGCACCAGAGCCGATCGCTCCCAGACGGCGTCCACGTCGAACACCCACGGGCCGACGGCATCGACGTCGTTGTTTGACCGGATGTGTTCGAGGAGGTCCGGCGTGAGAATCCCGACCCGGTCGGCGATCGTCAGCGACCCCTCGTCCGTGCGGATCTCGGGGTTGACCACCGCGACGTTCCGGCCGAGAGTCACGTCGTCGCGTGCGCTCACCGAGAAGGCAAAGAGATCCGACGCCTCGAGGATCCCCTCCGAACGCACGTCCCCGATCACGACCAGCGGGGCGTTCGCCCGGAGCGTCGTCTCCGCGGTCACCGCCCCGTAGACGACGGTCGGTTCCTCGACCGTCACGTGATCCCCGATCACGTCGCCGTACACCTGCACGGGTCGTGGCTCCCAGTCGTCCATCCGGGATCCCGGCGCCGTGACGTCGACTTGGCCCTCCGAGACGACCGATCCCACGATCCGTGCGCCGACCACTGGGGTCCCCTCCCCGTCGGCGCCCGAGTGGGCCGCCCCGCCGTGTTCGAGGCTCACGGCGCTGCGGCCGAACACGTCGCCGTGGATCTGAACTCCGTACTTGCAGTCGACCTCGTCGGCGTAGATACCCACGTCCTCCTGGGGGTTGTAGATGGAGCCTTTCTCTAGGGTGACCTGCCAGTTGAGCTGACGGTACGCGTTCTCGCGGGGCACGAGCGCCTCTTCGCAGGTCTGGTCGGCCCTGACCGTCGCGAAGTTCGTGTTGTCGGTCTCGATCTTATCCGAGGTGATCGCCCCTTTGGCCTCCTCAGGCATCCGCCGTCACCTCGCGTCGGTCCGTGGGTGTCTCGGAGCCCTCGTCTCTCTCCTGCCGACCGCCGTCGCGCAACTGGTACTCCTCCAGCGCGTCGACGAAGCGATCTAGCGTCTCGTCGCGCTGCCGGAGGACGTCCGGATCCGCGAACGCGCCATCCTGCCGGGCGAGTTGGTCGCGAACCTCGTCGCGTGTCACGTACTCCCTCACCGCGTCCGTCATGTCGCCGTACCGGTGGGTCGGATGCTCTTGGAGGTAGTTCACGTAGGGCTGGGTGCGACTGGGCGATCCGTTGGCGCTGTCCCGCGCCAGCACCGGGAGGACGCGAACCTCCTCCTGACCGTCTCGCTCGATGCCGACCACCCAGAACGGGACCGACACCGTCGTCGCCCCCGAGATACCGGGGATGGGCGTCTGGAGCGAATCGATGGTGTTGGCGGTCTTCTCGCGGTCGTCGAGGAAGTCGTTGATCGCCGTCAGGAACCCGTTGCGGCTCTCGATCACCGCGTCCAGACGACGATCGTACGCCCTCGCCGGCCCGTCGCTCAGTCGACTCGCGGTCGATGCCGTCACCGTCCGACGCTCCTCGACGCCGGCGAACTCCTCCTCCAACTGGTCGAACTGTTCGCGGTTGCCGGAGATGGCCCCAACGAAGCGGTCCTTCAGCCGGCGGATGCTGTCGCGGTAGTCCTCCAATACGTCGTTCCGGCGCCGCTGGAACTCCGCACGTTTTCGATCGACCTGCTCTTTGAGGTCGTCGACCAGGTCCTCCATCGCCTCGCGCTGGGCCGCCGCCTTCGTCTGTTCGATCCGCTCGAAGCCCTGTTCCAGTTGGTCGATGCGCTGTTCCAAGCTCCTGAGCTGTGCGTTCGTGTCCTCGATCGAACTCCGGAGACTGGAGATCTCCCCCTTGATACCGCTCGCGGCCGCCTCGCCGACCTCTCGTGCGCTCCGGCTGGTGAGCGAGACTTTCTCCGCCATTATCGCAGCCTCCGTTCGACCGTCCTGGCCGCCTCGTAGTCGGACCTGACCTGGTGGTAGTCGCGCTCGGCGCGTTCCTTGATCTGCTCGTACTGTGTCATATCGATCATCTTCTGCTCTTTGTTCTGTCTGACTTCCTCGGCGTCGCGTTCCAGATCTTCGGCGCTCTCCATGATCGGCTCGCGGAAGGCATAGTAGAGACTCCGCCACGTCTCTCCGAAGACGGCCCCGCTGTCCGGCACCCGCGCCGTCTCCACGTCGCCGTGGATCTCACAGTGCCCGCGTCCGGTCCCCAGATCGGGAAGGGTGTTGAACGCTCGTTTGAGCGACTCGGTGAGTTCGGGAATCTCCCGCTGGATGTCGTTACGGATCTTCTCCGTGAACTGCCCGTCGTACCCCTCGTCGAGGTCACGGTCGCTCAGCGCCGCGCCGAGACTCCCCGTCTCCGAACTGAGGATCTCGGACACCAGATCCAGCCGTCCGTCGATGTCCTCGACCCGCTCGGCGAGACACTCCGCACACACGTGTCGGTGGACGGCCGCCCCGACCGTCTCGCTGTACGCGTCGTAATGATCGGTCACCGCCTCCTCGTTCGTCTGAAGGCGTTCGGCGAACGCCGTCGCCTGCTCGTTGACGAACCGCCGCTGCTCGCGTGCCTGGGAGAGCAGGTCACCGCTCACCGCTTCTTGCTCGACGCCACGGATCTCGTCGACCGCCGCCTCGCTCTCGGCGGCCGACCGCCGGGTCGGCACGACCGGCAGGCCGTTCCCCTCCGTGAGGACGCCCCGCTCGGCGAACGTCCGAATGCTCTCGCTTTTCGCGTCGTTCGCGTGGACGTTCACCTCGACCACGTCGTGGGTGACGTCCGACGCGATGTCGGTCATCCCATCGATTCGGTCGAGTAGCGGCCGTTCGAGTTGGCCGTGTTCGGCCACGTCCGGCGCGAACTGCTCCGCGAACGACGGCGAGACGACCGACTCGCCGCCGAGTTCCGCGTCGTAGGTGTCGATCAGTTCTTCGAGGCACTCGCCCTCGCTCGTCAGTGCGTCGCCGTCGATGTTCGCGAGTTCCAGGCGCGTCTCCGGCGCCTGGTTGAGGCCGTCGAAGATCATGAACCGCTCTTGGTACGGGATCAGATAGAACGGGACCGTCACCTGCGAGACGAACGACACCTCGCCGTCGGGCTCGTTGTCCCGAATGTTGCGGCGGTTGGTCTCGATCCGCTCGATCGCCTCCTGATACTGCATGTATGCGTATCCGCCGCTCCCCGCGGCGAGCAACACGCCGAGGCCGATCAGCGGGAGCGAGGGACTCTGCCCCCCGACTGCCCCGAACACGAGGAGGAGGAGTCCGACTCCGACACCCCCCGCGCCGAGTAGTTTCATCCGCCGTTTTCGATCCTCCGCCTCGTCGATGGCATCTTCGTACTGTTTTCTCCGCTCGAAGAACTCCCCTGCCGCGTCGGCAAATGCCCGGGCGAGTACCTCGGTCCTGGCGACCCGATCGTCCACCGGTCCGTCGTCCCCGAGCATCCCCGGTGCCTGATAACTCATACGGTCGGAAATACTCTACCCGCTACATAAAATTGGGGCCCAAATCGGGGGTTCCCCGCGGGTCCGCCCGGGGATTGTGCCGATCGGCGGTCGACGGAGCGCGCCCTCCCCTCGGCCCGAAGGCATATACCACGTTCGGCCGGTAGACGGGGGTATGCAGGTTCAGGTTCTGGAGTTCCAGTACGAATCGACCAGCATCGACGAGATGGAGTCCCAGATCAACGCCTACCTCGACCACCACGACGTGAAAGACGTCCAGTTCTCCCGCTGGGAGGACACGATGGTCGCCTTCTTCGTCACCGAGGGATGATCCCCGCCCGACTCGATCAGGGGAACTCTTGGCCGCAGTCCATACAGAAGGCGTTGGAGTAGGGCTCCTCCGAGCCACAGTTCGGACAGACGATGATCTTCTCGGGGTCGTCGCCCCCACCCCCGCCCTGTGAGCCGCCTTGGGGCCCACCCTGTGGGTCGCCCTGTGAGCCGCCGTCGCCGCCGGGTCCGCCCTGTACGATGGTGGTGTCGCCGCCCGACGAGCCGCCGCCATCGCCGCCGACGATGACGTTGTCGGAGGTGTCCTCGGCCGCCGCCTCCGCCGTGTCGCCCATGCTGTCCATCGCCTTGTCGGTGGTCCGCTCCATGCGGTCCATCGACCCCTCCATCATGTCTTTCATCTCCTCGCGGAACTCCTTTTGATCCTCGACCCGCTCGCGTTCCTTCTCGGCCTTGTTGGCCTCCTGTCGGGCCTTCGCCAGTTCGTCGCTCTTCTGAGCCCCGAGCGAGTCGAGCTGGTCGGCGTCCAGGTTCTCCGCCTTGTCCATCTTCGCGATGTCGGCCATCTCCTCGTCCGTGTCGTCCAGGCTGGCGAGCGTCTGGGCGTCCACGTCGTCGCGAGCCTCGAGGCGTTCCTTCTCGACGTCGACCTCGTGGCTCTCCTTCTCCATCTCCATCTCCTGTTTGCGCTCCTTCTTGTCGAGCTTCTGCTCGTCTTTCTTCCGCTTGAGATCCATCAGATCCTCGATCTCGGAGACGTCCTGCTCGTGCTCCTGCTCCCGCTCTTTCATCTCCTGCTCGTGGTAGATGTCCTCGCGCTCGACCTCGGATTCGGTTCGGGTGGTCTTGACGTCCTCCTCGTGTTCGACGTCCTCCCGTTCGGCCTTGTGGCCGTGGCGGCGGCGCTTGTCCTTGAGGTCCTGTCGCTGTTCGAGTTCCTGCTCCTCTAAGGTGTGGTCGGCGCTCATCTCCGCCGACTCCCGGCGGACGCGCTGTTTCTCCCCGTGGACCTTGTCTTCGGTCTTTCGCTCCGTGCTCCGACGATCCAGTTGGCTCTCGCGGTCCCTGATATCCTCTTTGTCCTCGCGGATGTCGACCTCCTTGCGACCCTGGCGGATCTCCTCACGGTCGTCGTCGTAGTCGAAGGAGATCAGTTCGACGAGTTCGAGTCCGTTGCTCTCGAGGACCGACCGACACTGCTGTTCGATCTCCCGAGCGACCCGACGCTTGACCTCCCGACTCCCGTAGAGGTCTTGGTGGTCGTACTCGGAGATGGTCGTCTCGAGGGCGTTCCGGATCGCACGCCCGAGCAACTCGTTGAACGTGCCGGTGGTCAGTACGTCGCGGTCGGCCATCATCGACCGGAAGAACGTTTCGGGGTCGTGCATCGCCACGTCGAGTTCGACGGTGACGTCGACGAGATAGTCGCTCGCCGTCCGCACGTCGTCGAACGACCGGGCGACCGTGGTGCGACCCTCCTGAACCAGCACGACGGTGAGGTTGTGACTGGATCGGAGCTCCCGGATCTGTTTCCCGAGGCTGTCGAGTTTGTGTTTGCCGGCATCGAGCGTCTCGACGAGTTTCCCGTTGCGGAGCAACAGCGCCCGGTTGCCCGCCTCGATCTCCACGTCCTTCCGCCGGCTGAGCGTGGCGAGCAAGCCGTCGCCGTCGAGCGCCTCGCCGTCGACGCGTTTGGCGAACTCGTCGCCGGCCAGACGCCAACTTCCGTCCCCGGCGCCGGAGCCCGACCCCTGCTGGCCGCCGGTACTGGTGAGGTCCTGGCCACAGTTGGCACAGAACTGGGCGTCGATCGGCAACGATTCACGACAGTTGGGACAGTTCGTCGACAGCGACTCCCCACAGTTCGGACAGAAGTCGCCGTCGGACGGCACACTTCCACTACAGTTCGGGCATGTCGAAGGCATTCGTTGTGTCTCCTGTCGGCTCCCGAACATACGCCGCGTCCCCCATGGCGCGCTCGGCGAACCTCGTTATCGGGAAACATGATACGAGGACTGGAATAAATGTTGTCCCGGTCACGGCGACTGGTCCCTCCGACCGTTTACCCCGACGGTGTGGGTTTTTCGCGTCGACGCCGGTCCCGACCGCCAGACTATCCATCTGATAGACATGTCGACCGGGCAAAGATTGAAGGTGGTCGATTCGCAGGCTGGCAGTATGGTAGTTCCACAGATACTGTCGGTTGTGCTGTACGGGGCGGCAGTCGCGGGGGATCACCCGGATATCGACGCGCCGGAGAACCTCTCAAAGTTCAGTGGATTCATCCGGATCGGTGCGATCATCCTCCTTCTTATCGGATTGGTCACGGCTCTAGGGAACCTCAGTGGGTCCGCGCTCGGGGCGACGGCCTTTGCCTTCCTGGTCGTCATGGTCCTCGGCCTGTACGACTATACGATCATGGCCAAGAAAAAGCGCAAAGCGGCCAAAGACACCGTCGCCAAGGCCGGAAAAGAGTATCTCGAAACCAAAAAGGAGGTCGAAAAGGGCCCCGACCAAGTGACGAACGTACAGGGAGACATGGTCGATCGGAAGGACCAGCAGACTCACGTCGACCGGAGTACCACCAACGTCGACACCATCGATCAGAGCACCACCCGCGTCGACCAGAGCAAGACCGTCAAGGATCAGCGCACGCAGGTCGAGGACAGCGTCGTCAACCGCTCCGACATCACCGCGTCGGCCGAGGGCGGTACCGAGCACGGCAACCGCGGCGGCCAGCCCCGAACCGAACAACGGGAACAGGGGGGTCACCAGCCCCAGAACGGCCGTCGGCCACAGGATGAGCCACAGGCGCCACACACGGATCAGGGAAACCAGCGGCCGGCCGACAACGGTCAGTCCGGCGGCGGTCGCCCCCGATCCGACCGGCACTCACAGAGCGAGCCCCGGCCCCAGGGCAGTCGCCAGGAGCAGGGGTCGGCGGAGACCGGAGGTTCGTCCGGCGGCGCCCAGTACTGCCCGAGCTGTGGGGAATCGGTCGACGCGAACTGGAACACGTGTATTAGCTGCGGCTCCGACCTCTGAGTCGGCGGCCGTCGGCCTACGGGATCGACGACGAGCAGTACGGGCAGTGTTCCGCCTTGCCGGGAATCTCCTCGCCGCAGTAGGGACAGAACTTCGTTTCGTCCCCGCCTCCTTCGCCGGTCCCGTCACCGGACCTCGGCTCTTGGCTTGCCGCTCGCTCGGCGCTCCCGCCGGCGGCGTCCGTGGCCGAGCGACCCCGCTCTTGCTGTGTCGTCCTCGGCTCGGTGTCCGCTGCGGTCCGTCCCTGCGCCGCCCGCTCCGGTTCGGGTTGCGTGCCGGTCTGGGCTCGATCGGGTTCCTGCCGCCGCTCGGATCGCTGCCGTTCGGCCGCCCGCCCACGGTCCGCCTCGCTGCCGGCCTCCGCCGGGGCGTCCGGTCCGCCAGCGACCGACCCTTCGCTCGCCTCGCCGGAGGACGGTGCGGCCTTGGACTCGAGCAGTTGATCGCGGGCGCGGTAGCCGAGGACCAGGCCGATCCCCGACACCACGACACCCCCGCCCGCCCCGCCCGACCCGGCCACGAGCGACCCGAGGACGGAGAGGACGAGCAGCCCCATTCCCGCGTACCACGCGTACGCGCTCCCTCGCCTGATCCACAGACCCATCCCGAGGTTCACCAGGGTGACGACACCGTAGACGCCCAGGACGGCAACGATCGTTTGCGAACCCATTGCCCCCATCCCGCCCGTCCCCCGACTCGCCTGACTCAGCATCCACCCCAGGACCGCCAGCACGACAATGGAGAGGACGCCCAGTGCGAGAAAGTAGTTCGACCACCACTTGTCCCACCGTCGAGTTGTCATACGATGCCCCTGATCGACTACCGACAAAAAAACTGCCGACTGTCGTGTCTTCAGGCTATCAGATAATGGCGGTCGGCGGGGAGCGAGGGTGTCGGATCCCGCCTAGCCGTCCCAGTGTTCGAGACTCGGATCGGTCCCTTCGAGGGCCGCTTCCAGGTGTTCCTGGCGGATGTGCCGTATCTCGTCGGTCTCGACGGCTTCCTGAAGCGCTTCGAGGGCGGCGTCGTTGGCGACGACCTCCAGGTCCCGCCCGGAGTACCCCTTGCTCAGCTGACGGATCCGGTTCCAGTCGATCTCGTCCGGGAGCGCCGGCCGATCCCGGAGGTGAACGCGGAGGATGGCCTCGCGCGCCGCCGCGTCCGGCGGCGGGACCTCGATGCGCTCCTGGAACCGGCTGGTCGCCGCGCCGTCGACCTCGTCCGGGATGTTGGTCGCCGTCACCGTGATGACGTCCTCGCCCCGCGTCTCGGTCAGTTCCGTCAGGAACTGGTTGACCATCTGGCGTTCGCTTTGGGTCTTCTGGGAGCCGCCGCTCCGGGACGGCATCAGCGCGTCCACCTCGTCGATGAAGATCAGGCAGGGCTGGTTGTCACGGGCGACGTCGTAGAGTTCGGAGACGTTGTCCGCCGCTTCCCCAACCAGCGAACTGGTGATGTCGTTGGGCTCGACGTCGACGAAGTTGTAGCCGAGTTTGCCGGCCAGCGCCCGCGTGATGTACGTCTTGCCGGTCCCCGGGGGCCCGTACAGCATGATGCCGTTGACTACCCCGAGGTCGTACTCTTCGTACAGATCCGACCGCTCCAGCGGATCGATCACCTTGTCCCGAAGCGTCCGCTTGAGATCGTGCATCCCCCCCACGTCCTCGAAGTCCGAGTCGGGCGGTGGCTCTAGGTACTCGCTGGCGTCCTCGACGGTCTCCGCCTCGGCCGCCGATCCGGCACCCTCGCTTCCGTCCGATCCGTCCGCACGCCCCACGGCGTCGCCGCGGTCCCCGTCCGCGGACCCGGCGTCCCTTCCCTCGGGACCACGCTCGTCGCCAGCGGGCTCCCCGTCCTCGAGGGTGCCCGAGTCGCGGAGCTTCTCGGCCACGTTCGCGAGGTTCTGCGCGAGGTCGCGCCGCTTTTTCGCCAACGAGTCGCTGGACTCGGTGTCGGCCAGTTCCGCCATCGTGTCGGCACACTGTTCGTAGTAGGCCGCCGCTTTCGTGGCCTCCCCCTCCGAACGAAGTTGGTCCGCCTTCGCGCGATACTCCTCGTACCGGTCTTCGAGGATGTCCCGCTGGATGCTGTCGTCCATACTCGGCTCGGACGGTCAGAGGCCGTGTTCGTTCATGTCGTCCTCGATGTCGATCTCTTCGCCCTCCTGGATGTCGACGGACGCCTCGACGTTGGCCGAGACACTGGAGGTGTCGTCCTCGATGTCGATCTCCTGCTCGTCGAGTTGACCCGCCTCCACCTCCTCGATGTCGCCCATCACGTCGTCGTCGTCGCTCATCGACATGTCGCTGGAGGTGAAGTTGAAGTCCAGACTCCCCTGGATCCGCTCCATCATGTCTACCTCCATGTCGAAGTCGACCATCTTCTCTTCCATCTTGGCCTCGAACTCCTCGACTTGGAGGTCCTCGTCCATCACGTCGTCGATGGCCAGGTCGGGATTTTTGCTGTTCTGTTGTTCCTGCAGCAGTTCGCGGGCACCATCGATGGAGAGGATGGTCCCGTATTTCATCGAGGTCTTCTGGTATTTTTTCTGTTTGAGCTGGTACTGCTTCTTCTGGTTTTTCGCCTTCTTCGCGAGGACCTGTTTGCGCATGTCGTCCTCGCCGGCTGCCTCCTTTACCAGCTTCTTGTACTTACTTCGGTGCTCCTCGATTTCGTCCTCGATACGGCTTCGCTGTCGCTCCAGTTTGATCTTGTCGCGTCGGAGGTCCTCGTCCGAGTAGACGTCGGTGCTCAACAGCGTCTGATCCGTCGTGCCGAACTTGTTTCTGACCCAGTTTCGAACTTCCATGGTTCGTGTTCCATCTCGTACCGTCATGATACTTTCTCCGCTCGATACCTTCCGACCGACGTGGCGTCCGTTTTCACAGCTCCGGTTTGACGGTCAGGACCGTCCCGACGACACCTAGGACCGCACCGAACGCCGCCGCCAGAACGAGGAGCTTCATCTCCCCGACGGTGACCTGAAGCAGTCGTTCTCCCATCGTCGCTTCGGCGTAGATGACGGCTGCCCCCGCGAACAGTCCCCCGAACGCACCGAGGTGAACGCGACGCTCCATGAACATGAAGACGCCGAGTACGAGCGCGACGCCGATGACGGTGTTGAGTGCGAGTACGCCGGCCGACAACCAGTGGACAGGTGCCATGATTCGCTTTCCCTCGACGTTCAGACTCATTGTCCATATCCAGTGACTTAAACTTTCCTCCTTTCCGGAGTCGATCTATTTCTCCTTGTTGGAGATAACTCTCCGAAACCCGTCGGGAGAAACACTTTAATGCGTCGGGTGACTCACACGTGAACGAGCGTGACCGACAGTGACCAGAGCCGCTGAGAGCGCGGATCCGGGCCCCGATTGCGCGCGTGGCGCCTCGTACACACACACGGGACCCCCTCCACGGCGATGACCGACGATACCGAGTACCTGTACGTCGTCGATTACGCGGACGATGCCGAGCGAAAGCGTGTGGAGTACCTGTTCAACAACTGGTCGGGCGGGCGGATCGACCGACCCGAGGGGGTGGTTCGACTCGCCTCCGACGTCGATCACGAGCAGGTTTACGAACGGCTCATTTCGAAGGTTCCCGAGGAGCAAGTCCGGGCCTACCGGCTGGAGGAGGACCGTGCCGAGGTGTCGCCGGCGACGCGGACCGTCGAACTGACGGTGCCGGCGAAGGCCGACGCAGTCGAGACGTTCGTACAGTACATGCTCTCGAAAAGGAAGGCGGTGCTCCAGTCGGCGACGCACAACGAGTACGAGATGTACACGAAGAAGGGTCGAGCGACGACCACGTACGAACTCGACGACGAGGGCAACGGAAGCGGAACGACAGTACGACTCCGGATCACGGGCTACTCGGACGCCCCGGCGTTCCTGGCGGAGTTCTTCGAGACCGAACTGACGGATTACGCGGCGAGTCAGCGGAGTTGATCACGTATGAGCAACTGCAAAGAGCGATTCAGGGATCTCACACACACGAAGGATCGGATTCTGAACGAGGACGTGGCCGCGCTCAAGCGGCAGTCGGAGCGTGCCCGCATCGAACGGTACAACGAACTCAAGGCCGACGAGGAGTCGTTCGTCTTCGAGTTCACTGCGGACTGTCCGGACTTTTTCACTGGCGCCGAGGAGGATCGCGTCCGTAGCGAGTTCCGCCTCGCCCGGCTGCTGGTGGCGGCGAGCTTCTACGACGACGGCAGCCTTCCGGCCGCGATGGACGGTGACTTCGTCGACGCCGAACTGCAGGCGGTCGTCGACTTCGACCGCTACAAACAGTTCGACGCGCTCTCCGAGGAACAGATCGCCACCCGCGTCCGCCGGATGGAGGGGGAGGTGTACGAACTCGTAACCGAGTACACCGCTACACAGCTCACCGACCTGGACGAACTGCTCGACGATCCTGCCGTCCAGCGCGACGTGATGGAGCGTCTGCTCGAACGCTACGAGGAGCGCCGCGAGAAGATCCGCCGGGGCTTTTTTGTCTACGTCGAGAACCAGGGACTGGTTCACACCGTCGAGACCATCGAGGAGGCGATCCGGGCCGTCGGCTCCGCGGAGGCCGAGCGCGAGCGCGTCCGGTCCGAACTGGAGGCCGGGCTGGAGGAACTGTACGACCGGCTCGAAGGAGACCTGCAGGGCGAGTTCCGCGAACTCGAAGCCGACCTGCTCGAACTGGAGGCGACCGGCGCCGGCGAGGATCTCCCGACCGTCGCGGGGCGGCTCGACCGATGTGCCGATCGACGGGGAGCGGCCACGGCGGAACTCGACGCCCGGATCGACCAGGTGAAGGGCCTCCAAGCCGACCTGCAGGACCAGGTGTCGAACCTCGAATCGGTCCGCGAGGAGACGAAAGACGCCGCTCGCGAGGCCGTCCGGGAGGAGGCGTCGGCGCTCCTCGAGGACGAACTGTCGGACCTCCACGAGCAACACGAGCGGTTGGAGGCGGAGGTCGGTCGCCTCGAACGCGAACGGGAGCAGTTGGCCACGGCGAACGAACGGCTCGAGGAGAAACAGGCCGATCTGGAGGCGGCCGTCGCCGGGGTCGACGACCCCGACGCCGGTGACGACGTGGTGACGACCTCGATGGCTCGGCTGTTCGAGATGGACTATCTGGGACGATTCGACATCTCGATGCACGAGACCGAGGTCATCCACACGCCGGAGGGGATCCGCGAGATTTCCGAGGGGTATTGGGAGGACCGAAGCGAGCGACGGACCGACCACGCCCGGCTGCTCGACCTCCTTCCCGACGACGAGGATCCGGAGCGATACCCCCACAACCGGTGTGCGCGGTACGAGATCACCGACGAGCGGTATCTCGGCCTGTCGCGTGACTTGGAACTGGTCGTCGAGGCACAGGTCGTCAGCAACCTCGACGCCCACACCCGCAACGGCTTCGACGCCGCCCCCGCCGACGTGGACCGCCTACTCGACGTGGTCAACTCGGTCGTCTACGAGGCCGAGCGCGAGGGATACCACTACCTCTTGGCCGTGGCGTCGCCGACCGGGTGGTCCGAGCGGTCCCGACGACAGGTCGCCGGCGGGGACGACGGCGGCGGGAGTCGGTTCAGCCGTCGGCTGAGTCTCTGCCTGGTCGACCTCCAGACGGGCGACCTGTACTACGACGAGAACGACCCAGTGGTCGCCGATAACGCCGCCCTGTTCGAACCGCCAGTGGTCGCCGAGCGGGTCGCCGCCTGCACGGAACACGTTCGCGATACATACGTCGACGACGTGACGACCGACTCCGTTACCATCGACGACGTCCTCGAAGCGGGGTTCGATCCCCACGTCGTCAAGCGGTCGTTCAACGAACTGGCCGCCGAGGGGACCGGCGAGCAGTTCTACCTCGACGAGTTCGGGCTGACGCTGGATCTCGACTGATTCGGATCGCTGTACGTCGGTTCTGGCTGTCGGCGACGGGGGCGGCGACAGTCGGGACACGGGCCCAACGATCGGTGTGACCTGCGATCCCAGCCCCCGAGTCAACAGGTAGTTAACGACCGGCGGCCTGGTCCCGATATGGACGCCGCGCTGGTCATCCTCGACGGGTGGGGGCTCGACGGGCCAGGCCGGAACGCCGTTTCGGCCGCCGATACGCCGACGTTCGACCGCTTTCTCGCGACGGGTGCCTCCGGGACCCTCGATGTGTCCGGCCGTCGGGTCGGCCTCCCCGACGGACAGATGGGTAACAGTGAGGTCGGCCACCTCAACATCGGCGCCGGCCGTGTCGTCACCCAGCCGCTCGCCCGCATCGACGACGCTATCGAACGTGACTCGACCGTCGACCGACCGGACGCTGCCGACCCCACCGACGACGGCTCCTTCTTCGAGAACGACGCCCTCCTCGGTGCCGTCGACCACGTCCAGTCGACCGGCGGCCGGCTACACCTGATGGGTCTCGCCAGCGCCGGCGGGATCCACTCCCACCAGCGACACCTCCACGCCCTGATCGAGTTCGCGGCCCGGAACGACGTCGAGGCGGTCACACACGCCTTCACCGACGGGCGCGACACGCCGCCGACGGCCGGTATCGACGCACTTGCCGACCTAGAGGCCGCCGCCTCCGACCACGGGACCGGCGACGTGGCGACCGTGATCGGCCGGTACTACGCGATGGATCGGGACGAGAACTGGGAACGCACGAAACGCGCGTACGACGCCATCGTCGCCCGCGAGGCCGACCACGAGGCGCCGACCGCGGTCGACGCCGTCGAAGCCGCCTACGACCGCGGCGAGACCGACGAGTTCGTCGAGCCGACGCTGATCGACGGCGAATCCCCGCTCCGCGACGGCGACGCCGTCGTCTTCGCCAACTTCCGTGCGGACCGCGCCCGGCAACTCGTGCGGATGCTCACGAACTTCGATCCGACGTGGGCCACGGCCGTCGATCCCCCCGAGATCCACCTCGTCACGATGACGTCCTACGACGAGCGCTTCGAGTTTCCCGTCGCCTTCCCGCCGATCGACCTTGCGGACACGCTCGGCGAGGCGCTCGCCCGCGCCGGCAAGACGCAGTTGCGGATCGCCGAGTCAGAGAAGTACGCCCACGTCACCTACTTCCTCAACGGCGGCCGCGAGGTGGAGTTCGAGGGCGAGCGACGACGGATCATCGAGAGTCCGGACGTGCCGACCTACGACGAGCGACCGGAGATGAGCGCCGCCGCCGTCACCGACGCCGCCGTCGACGACATCGAGCGAACCGATCCCGACGTCCTCGTCCTGAACTACGCCAACCCGGACATGGTCGGCCACACGGGCGACTTCGAGGCGGCCGTCGTGGCCGTCGAGGCGGTGGACGCTCAGTTGTCTCGGTTGACCGAGGCGCTTCACGCCGCCGGCGCTCACGTCCTCGTCACCGCCGACCACGGCAACGCCGACGACATGGGGACGGCCGACGACCCCCACACTGCCCACACCTCCAACCCGGTGCCGTTCGTCTATCTCGCACCGGGCAACGACTCCGCCGGTGGTCGGCGGGTACGGGCCGACGGCTCCCTGTGTGACGTGGCGCCGACCCTGCTCGAACTCGTCGGCGTCGAACGGCCGGCGGCGATGACCGGCAGATCCCTCCTCGACTAGCTCGCGACCAGCCGGTACACCGGACCGGCGAAAGCGAGGGTGGCGATGATAGCCGTCCCGAAGACGACCAGCGGATCCATCGCCGCCGAGAGCGACGCCGTCCGCAACGTGGCAACGGAGTCGCCCGCGATCACGCCCGCCGCGACCCACGGCACCTCGCCGATCGCGGTTCCGAGCGCGAACGCCCGGGCGGGGACGCCAGCGACACCAGCCCCCGCGGACACCACGTCGGAGGGGAGCGGCAGGAGGCGACTCCCGGCGACGCTCCGGAGGTCGCCCGTCTCGGCGACCAGCCGTTCGCCGGCGGCCGCCACCCGACCGTCGCTCGCCCCCCGGCCCGCCAGCCAGTACGGAGGAAGACTCGTCACGACCACGAGTCCGAGTGCAAGCGGGAACCCCGCGAGGCCCAGTCCGTACCCCGCGGCGACGGCCAGCAGCGTCGTCGGCCACGCGAACAGCGGGCGGACGACGGCGACGCCGACGAGCGCGACCGTCAGGCGGAGCGGGTCACTGGCCACCCACGACACCCGGCCGAGCACCCACGACGGCGAACTCGCCCAGGCCAGGACGGCCACGGCACAGAGCAGTGCCGCTCCGGCGCCGAGCCGCGCGCGACGGTCCATACCGGTCGGTCGTCGTCTTTCCCCAAACTCGTTGTCCTTCCGTGTCGAGACGTTCTTGACGGGGGGTGCCGAACGAGAGCGTGTGACCGACGAGGCCGACCGGATCGACGAGCGCGTCGAACTTGCGCTTGACCTGCTCGCCAACCTCGAACGCGAGACCCTGCCGCTCCCGGACGTCGTCGACCGCATCGAGACGGTGACCACCGATCCGACGCTCGTCCGCCGGATTCTCGACGAGGCCGAACTCCGCGGACTCGTCGACCGCGAGGACGGCCGGATTCGGGTCCGACGTGGGAGCTACATCAGTTTCGAGAGCGAGGTCGTCGCCCGCGAGGGCGACTTCGACTGCCGGCGCTGTGGCGCGACCATCTCTACTGGTCACTTCGTCAAGTTCGAGACGGACGAACTCGGTCCGTTCGGCTCTTCCTGTGTCCGGACGGTACTCGGCCGCGAGTAGCTACCGGCCCTGCCGGAGTTCCTCGATCAGTTGCTGGATGGTCCGTTGTTGCCGTTCCAGACGCTCGTTCTGTGCTTCGACGGCCTCCCGGAGGTCCGCGAGTTCGCGAGCCACTGCCGGGTCGTCGACGACCCCGGCCGATCGAAAGCCGGAGTCGCCGAACCCCTCCTCACGCCCCGTCTCGTCGGGGGACGTATCTCCATTTGCACGCGGGCCCGAGCGGTCGGCCGTTCGATCCTCCGTCGCCGTCTCGCGGTCGTTCGCACCGAGCGGGGCCGGACCCTCGCCGAACGACACCGTGTCGTCCGCTCCGGTTTCGGCGTCCGCCCGCCCTTCCTCGTCGTCCTCGGCGGTGATCGCCCGCAGCGCATCGAGGTCATCGACGCCATGATGCGCACACACGGCATCTGTGAGTCCTTCCCGAAGCGCACGAGCCTGATCGTTCGGTGTCTTGAACCGCTCCTGCCGGCCGCCGACCGTGATGACGACCGACGTCGCGACGCTTCCCTCCTCGAAGTCGAGGTCGGTCACGTCGTCGAAGTGGTACTCGTCGTACTCCTCGTCCCAGACGGCTTCGCCGATGTGACGCACCAGCCGCGCACTCGTGACGACGATCGTGAGTTCGCTGAACCGGTAGGTCTGTTTCACCGTCTCCCCCGAGTCGGTCACGTCACGGGCGTTCAACACGCCCGCGAGGACGGGGTGGATCACCTGATCGAGTTGGTTGGTCGGGACCGAGAACGTACGCTCGCCGTCGAGTCCGTAGTCGAGCGTGATCGTGGCCTTCCGTCGCCCTTCGGACACCCCGACGCGTTCGGCGCCATGAGGGAACTCCTCGACCGCTTCGTCGGAGAGGAGGCCCTCCGCCCGGTAGACGAGCGTCCGCGTCGGCGTCACGAGGAGCATGTCCTCGCCGCCGAGTCCGACGCGGGCCGCCACGGACTCGCCGTCGAGGCTGGACTGGACGGTCTCCGGCAAACTCATGGACGGAGTGTCCCCGCCGCGGATGATAATACTGCCGGCTGTCAGTCGTCGACGGTACGCGCCGTTCGGGGGCTACATCCCTCGAGACGGGGACGGCTGGCAGTACGAACCCGGGAGGTGGACCGATATGGGAAGCTTCAAGGGGTGGATTTCCCTACGGAGTACTGCGCCCGGGTGGCTTAGCTGGACATAGCGCCGCACTCATAGGGTATTCGAGCTTCGGTGCGGATACACCTCGGCCTTGGAAGCCTCCGCCTCCCTCGGGGCCCGCCGAGCCTCGTACCTGGGACATGCGGAGATCGTGGGTTCGGAGCCCACCCCGGGCATTCTCGACGTCTACCACGTTCTCCCAGCGCCGACGCCGTCCGACATCGGACGAATAGTGAATATCATGCACTTCTGGGGAAGATAGTGGTAAAACGTTATCGATCAAACCGTTACTGACTATATTCTGGGGGCCATTGGCGATATTAGACGACGAATATGCAACTCGAAATCGGTCTCAGAGACCTGTTTCACCTGCTCTCGCCCGTCGGCTGCCTGGTGGAAGCGCTGTCGACCGCCCTGCTGTTCACCGCGATCGCCGGCTGTGCGCTGGCGGCCCTGCCGTAACCGCTCGGTCCCTCATCCCTGCCGCCAGATCGCCTTCCCGTCGCCCCCGGGGAACGACGTCGCGAGCGACACCGTGAGATCGCCGACTTCCGTTCCCGACGGGACGGAGTAGATCAGTTCGCCGATCCGGCCGGCGCGACCGTCCAGTTCCCCGTCTTCGTACGGCCTGGTGCTGATCTCCTGGTGCTGGGGACGGCGCTCGCCGCCGACCTCGACGGTGAACGCCGAGGCCGGCGGCACGGGACGTGGCTCCTGCAAGCGATTTCGCACGTTGACCTCCAACACCAGCCACTGATCCCCGTCGGTCGGCGTGACCGGATCGGGGGTTGCCGTCCCGTCGTCCCACCCCGTGTACGCCGACTCGAACGAGCCTCCGGTGACCGCGATCAGCAGTCCCGTCGGCGTCGCGTAGTCCTCGCCGAACCCGAGGCGTTCCGGCTCGGTCCCGATCGACCACGTCTCGTCGAAGGCCACGAGTCGGAAACCGTAGGTCGTCAGATACCGCGGCACGATCTCCGGGCTTCGCCACCGGCCGGTCTCGCCCGCCGCGAGCGACATCTCCACCGTCCCGCCCTCGGTCCACTCCCCGTCGCCGAGTCGCGTCTCCAGAACCGAGGTGAACGTCCCCCGTCCCGCGCCCACGTTCTCGACGCCAACGGTGAACCGAGTCGGGGTGTTCAGCGCCACCGTGTCCGGCGCCTCGACGCCGCGGAACGCGAACTCGGCTTTCCCGGAGTCGGTCGGCGTGGTCGTGGGTGTGGAAGTGCTCGTCGCCGTCCGTTCGCCGTCGCCGGTCGAACAGCCCGCGAGGGCGGCCATTCCGACGGTCGAGAGGAGCGCTCGGCGTCGCATACGCTCGATCCACGGGGCTGAAATAAAGGCCCCCCGGTTCCGTGCCGGACCGATCCTCGCCGCTTCGACCGTCGATCGTTTCTCAACACCGGTCTGTGTACGTCTGACACACACACGACAGGACCACAAAACATATACCAGACTTGGGTAAAGAATTGGCCGTACCCCTACCGGTGGCTGGCGCGACGCCAGGCCACGAACCGACACGAAAGAGGGCCGACCTCGGGACTGTCACTGCGAACACAACAACGCAAAAATGACAGACTATAACAACAAAGCTCGCGCGGTCGTTCTCGCGGCGCTCATGGTGTTCAGCGTCTTCGCTGGCACTGTGGCCTTCTCGGGGACAGCTGCTGCGAGTGCTATTGCAGCGTCAACTGGTGTCACATCGGCACCGGACGTGACAACTGGCCAAACTAGTGTAGATCAGACAATCACATTCAACATTACCGTTGAGAACGGTACCTCTGGAACTGCGACCGTCGATGTCACCGATGTCACTGACGACGGGGCATCCATCAACAGTGCTAGTGCCACCGTTACTGCCCAGAACAACTCTGGTTCGGTAAGTGTCACTGGCGCAGCGGAAACATCCACCGCCGGTAATGTCGATGTTGACCTGTCGCATGACGGTAGCGCCGGCGCAAATACCGAAGTCACAGTCGACCTCACGATCGACTGGGATACTGAAGGCGTCACGCCGACTTCGGGGAGTGCACTAACCGCTTCCGTCTCGCCGACGGGCGGGAGCTCGAACACCTTCGATCTCGTTGCTCCCTCGCAGTCGGGAACTCGGGCTAACCCCGCATCTGGCGGCGGTGACGTCTACAACGGCTCGACCGTCTTCCAGGGCGAGGAAGGCATCACGTTCGTGGACGAGAACGGCAACACGATCAACTCCCTGACTGGCACGAGCGGTGACGCCGAGGGTCAGACCCTCACCATCCCGATCGACCAGGATCAGGCCACCGGTCAGTACCACAACGGCGATCCGGACACGCCCTTCCGTCAGGGCGTCTACGGCGTGACGGTCCTGCGACCGGACATCACCAACTTCGAGGTCCTCAACTCGAACCGCGAGGACATCGCCGGTGGGTCCGTCCCGCAGGGCGACTCCACGACGGGCGCCGGTAACCTCACGGTCGTCGCGACCTACAACTACGAGGAAGCCGAAGACCTCGAACTCACCGTCGAGAACGACGACGGTCTCGACGTGACTGGTGACGCCCTGACGGGCGGCAGTACTCCGATCCAGCAAGGCTACACCAACAACGGCGACGTCTCCTGGAACGTGGACCTCTCGGACCTCAACACCGGGACGTTCACGATGGAGATCGCCGGTAGCGACGACCTCGACTTCGGCAGCGCCGCCGAATCGACGACCGTCACCGTCACCGGTGACGACGACGTCACCCTCGACCTCGAATCCGACGAAGTCACGCGCGGTGAAGACGTGACCTACACGATCCGTGGTTCGAACGCCGGCGACACGCACGTCGTCGCCATCAGCGAGCAGGAGTTCCGCGACGGCGTCTCCTCCAGCGACGCTGCGAAGATCTTCCGCAGTGTCGGTGACGTCCAGTACGACGACTACACGACCGCCACGAGCGGTAACAACTACGCGTGGGCGGTCGTTCAGATCGACGACGGCACCGGTGTCGGCGTCGGTCAGGTCGATACGAGCTTCCTCGACACGACCGACGTCGACGTCGACCTCTACGGCGCGTCGTCGATCGACCTCACGTCCAAGTCAACGGCTGGCTCGGACGCGGTCACTACGATCGACAACAACCAGCCCGAGGACGACCCCTCGCTCACGGTCAACGAGGGGACGGTCTCGGTCGACACGCCCGGCAACACCTACGTTGTCGGTAGCGAGATAGACATCAACGGCTCGGCCTCCGAAGGCGTCGACGACGTCGCCTTCTACGTCCGCCGTCAGGGTGACTACCAGATCCTCGACCTGAACGGTGATTCTGCCGGTACCCAGGATACCCTCAGCGTCGACGCGGACAACACCTTCGAGAAGGAAGACGTCGATCTGAGTGCCGGAGACAGTAACGGGAACGACCTCCTGTCCCAGCCCGGCACGTACCGCTTCGGCGTCATCGACGCCGCTGACGTGAACGGCACGTCGGGCACCACCCAGTCGATCAACGTCTCGGCGTTCAATACGGGCACGAGCAACCAGAAGTCCATCCGTGTGACTGACACGGAGCTCAGTGTCACCTACCAGAGCGTCGGCGGTGCCGTCTCGACCGACGACCGCGTCATCAACGTGACGGGGACGTCGCTCGGGTCGGGTACGGTCGCGTTCCTGTTCGTCGACGAGCGTGGTAACGTCGCCTACAGCGAGGTTAGCACGGACGACGACAACACGTTCGAAGAGGACGAGCTCAACATCGACGGGACGTCCGCGTCGAGCAACAACCTCGCGGAAGGGCAGGTCAGCGTCCACGCGCTGACGGCCGGCCGCGACGGCACGTTCGGCGACGGTGAGATCCCGGGCTCCTCGTCAGGCAACGACGCCTACCAGAACCTCTCGAGCTTCGTCGGCGAACTCAACAGTCAGTCGCTGACGGGCGACCAGGTGCGGTCGCGCGTCCTCGACCAGACGACCGAGGCAGTTGCGAGCGACGACCGCATGGTCACCTCGCAGTTCCGCCTCGCTGACTCGCAGTCGACGATCGGTTCGGTCTACCCCGAAGGCATGGAAGCCTCGGGTGTCAACCCGGTCGGTGTCGACGACACGATGGTCGTCGAAGGATCGACCAACCTCCGTCCGGACGACAACGCGATCACCGTGGAACTCATGACCACCGACGGCAGCTCGGTGGCCCTGTCGACCACGGACGAGTGGTCCTACGACGGGACCTGGATGGTCTCGCTCGAGCTGGACGACGTCCAGACGGGCACCTACGACCTCGAAGCCGACGACAGCTACAACACTGACGTCGTCGAGGTAGAGATCGTCCAGAACGTCCAGACGGCGACGCCGGAACCGACGGAGACGCCGGAACCGACGCCGACTGAGACGGCGACGCCCGAGCCGACTGCAACGGCGACGCCGGAACCGACTGCGACGTCGACGCCCGAGCCGACCGACACGCCGACGCCCACCGAGGGCGGCGGTCCCGGCTTCGGTGCGATCGTCGCGGTCATCGCGCTGCTCGCGGCTGCGCTGCTCGCGACCCGGCGCGACAACTAACGACCACGACTGACCGCCGAAAGCGGTCACGCGATTGCGGTTTCATTTTTTGGAGACACCGATCCCGTAGCGACGGTGATCGTACCCACGACTCCGGAGCCGTGGCTGTGTCGCTACTCTATCCGGCGGCGGGTCCGGGACGGACCGCGCCGACGGCCTCGTCGCTCCAGGACACGCGAGAACGAAAACCGCGGCCCCGAACGACGACGGCGGTGTCGCGTTCGAACTGGGGTGCCAGTTGGGTGGGTGGGGGGATGTGGGCCGCGGTCACGAAGTCGTTGTGGGTCCCACCTGTTAAGTGTATGGGTGATGACACGCTCGCGCCGGCGAGTAGCCGAGCGCAATCACTAAACGCGCTTCGCCCCTTCGCCCGGTAATGAGCGATTGGACGGAGACGTACCGACCGTCGACGCTGTCGGCCGTCCGGGGGAACGACAAGGCCCGCGACGCCCTGGCCGAGTGGGCGGAAACCTGGGACGACCACCGGGAAGCGGTCGTCGTCCACGGGAATCCCGGAGTGGGGAAGACTTCGGCAGCCCACGCGCTGGCGGCCGACATGGGCTGGGAGACGGTCGAACTCAACGCGTCGGATCAGCGCACGGCCGACGTGATCGAGCGGTTCGCCGGTCGGGCGGCGAAAAACGCGACGCTCGCCGGGTCGACCGGTGGTGCGGGCGACGGTCGACAGTTGGTGATCCTCGACGAGGCCGACAACGTCCACGGGAACTACGACCGCGGCGGCGCCAGCGCCATCACCCGGGTGGTGAAGGACGCCGACCAGCCGATCGTCCTCATCGCCAACGACTACTACGACATGAGTCGTGGGTTGCGCGACGCCTGTCGGGAGATCGAATTCCGTGACGTGTCCGCACGCTCCATCGTGCCGGTCCTGCGGGATATCTGTCGCCGGGAGGACGTCGAGTACGAGGCCGACGCCCTCGAACGGATCGCCGAGGTGAACGACGGGGACCTCAGGTCGGCGGTCAACGACCTCCAGGCGGCCGCCGAGGACGACCGTCGTCTGACCGTCGACGACGTCGTGACTGGTGACCGCGACCGGAGCCTGGGCGTCTTTCCGTTTCTCGATGCCGTGCTGAAAGAGGAGTCGGCCGAGGAGTCGATCGGATCGGCGTACCGGGTCGACGAGACGCCCGACGACCTGACGAAGTGGGTCGCCGAGAACGTCCCGAAGGTGTACGAGGATGCCGAACTCGCCCGGGCGTACGACAGCCTCGCGGACGCCGACCGCTGGTTGGGTCGGGTGCGCGCCAGCCAGGAGTACGGTTACTGGCGGTACGCGACCGACGCCCTCGCGGGCGGGGTGGCTGCCGCTCGGGACGGCACCAAGGGTGGGTGGACGCGCTTCTCCCGTCCGCAGTTCTGGCCCTCGTCGGACGCGACGGCCGACGAGGTGGTCCGCAAGATCGCCGAGCGGGGTGGCTTCAGTATGGCGACCGCCCGTCGCGAGGTCCTCCCCTTTCTCGCGGCGATGACACACCACTGCAAGCCCCGCGACCGCACGGTAGCGATGACCGCGTACTACGACTTCGACGCCGAGGCGGTGTCGTTCGTGACGGGCAGTGGCGAGACGACGAACAAGGTCGAATCGATCGTCGAGGACGCGGCGGAGCGCCGGGCGGCGGCGATGGAGGACAACTCGGAGGCGTTCGGCGGTGATCGCGAGCGTGTCGGCGAGACGGCGGTGACGGGGGCAAGCGACGGATCGCCCGACGCCTCAGAGGGCGACGGGACGGCCGACGCCACGACGACGGACGACCCGGATGCCGACGAGGGCGACGCCGACGGGACGGCCGACGACGGCCAGGCTGGGCTCTCCGATTTCATGTGACGACACTTTTTGTCCTCCCGCGGTGTGGGGTGGGGCATGCGCGCTGCAGTCCTCCGGGAGCACGGCGAACCGCTGTCCATCACCGACGTCGACCGACCGGAGCCCGCACCCCACGGCATCGTCGTCGCCGTCGACGCCTGTGGGGTCTGTCGGAGCGACTGGCACGCCTGGCAGGGCCACGGCGAGTGGGTCGGTGACCGGGTGACCGACGGACAGATCCTCGGCCACGAACCCGCCGGTCGGGTCGTCGCCGTCGGCGACCGCGTGGATCGTCTCGTCGAGGGCGACCGTGTCGCGGTCCCCTTCAACCTCGGCGACGGCTCATGCCCCCAGTGTCTGGGCGGCCACGGCAACGTCTGCGAGGACGGCCTCGCACTGGGCTTCCAGCAGGAGGCCCAGGGCGCCTTCGCGGAGGAAGTCCACGTCCCCCACGCCGACTACAACGCGATGGCGCTCCCCGACGACGTCTCCGCCCGCGACATGGCGGCGCTCGGCTGCCGGTTCATGACTGCGTTCCACGCGCTGACTGCCCGCGGCGAGGTGGGTGCGGGCGACTGGGTCGCCGTCCACGGCTGTGGCGGCGTGGGTCTCTCGACGGTCCACATCGCCGACGCACTCGGTGCCCGGGTCGTCGCCGTCGACATTCGAGATACGGCGCTCGATCTCGCCACGGATCTCGGCGCCGACGCCGTGGTGAACGCCGACGGCCGCTCGGGTCGCGAGGTGACCGGCGAGGTGCGTGCGGCCACCGACGGCGGCGCACACGTCTCGGTTGACGCGCTCGGCGTCGCCGAGACGTGCCGAAACTCGGTGTTCTCGCTGCGACGCCGCGGCACCCACGTTCAGGTGGGGCTGACGACCGACGAGGAGCGCGGCGAGGTGTCACTCCCCGTCGAGCGCATGGCGATGATGGAGGCGGATTTCAGGGGCGCCCGCGGGATGCCGCCGACGCGGTACGACGAACTGCTCCGCCTTTTGGAGTCGGACGCCATCGACCCCGGTCGGCTGGTTCGCCGTGAGGTGTCGCTCGACGAGGTGCCCGAGCGGCTTGCGGCGATGACCGACTACGAGACGACGGGCGTGGAAGTCGTCACGGAGTTCGCGTAGCGCCCACGCCGACGATCAGTCGCCGTTGGGGGAGACGACCGAACCGGTTCGGCCGTCGTTCCGTGCCCGCCGGGCGAGTAGCGCCGCGACGACGACGACGGCCGCCGAGAGGACGAAGAGGGCGGCGTTGACGACGCGGACGGTCGGCGTATAGAAGACCAGGTCGCGGCCGAGGAGCATCCCCGCAAAGAGGAGCGCGAGGGCGGTGCCGGTGACGAACCGCAGGTGGGCAACGGTGGTGGCTGCGAGCCACCGGGTCGCGGCGAGGAGGGCGGCGACGCCGACGAGTGCCGCACCGTAGAAGAGCGCCTGCGCGCCCGGTGAGTAGGGAATCGGGGTGAAGACCCGACTGAGGAAGACGCTCACGACGATAGCGGCGAGGGCGACGCCGAGCGCCTGCCGGATTCGGGAGCGCGTCGGGCCACACTGGCTCCGTGCGGACAGCGTCGTCCAGACGAGCAGCGAGAAGATGGAGAGCGCGACGACGAGGTGGGCACCCTGCGTCGGTGCGGAGTACCCGGCGGGCAGAAGGCCATTGAGCGTGACGGTTACGGCGCCGATACTGATCTGGAGCGGCAGGAGGCAGACTGCGAGCGTCGCCGCGATTCGTGTCCGTCGGCCGGGCCGCCGCCACGACCAGAGCGCGGTTCCGAGGATGAACCATCCGGTAACCATGGCGACGAGTCGGTGGAACCACTCGATGAAGCTCGGAATCGTCTGCGGGAGCAGCCCATTGTCACAGAGCGGCCACTGTGCCGAGCAGGCCAGCCCCGAGCCGGTCGCGGCGGTGTAGATGCCGAGCATGACGAGCGAGAGCGTCAGCCCCGTCGTGAACGCGGCGAAGCGGGGGAAGGTGATCGCGCCCCGAATGGATCGGCTCATGCGCGCGTCTCGGGGCCACGCGCACTTAGGCCTGTCCGACCGTCCTCACGGGCTGGGAACGGCCGGTCGTCCCACCCGTTGGGGACGAGCGGAGACGATCCGATCGATTCGACGATCGACGAATTCGATAATCGACGTCCCACGGATAGATTTTTATTCACACCACCTGTGGTCGCGGTCATGGGACTCGACGACGACGCCAGGGAGTACCATCGACAGGACCCTCCCGGGAAGATCGAGATTTCGACGACGAAACCGACGAACACACAGCGGGATCTGAGCCTCGCGTACTCCCCCGGCGTGGCGGCGCCCTGTTCGGACATCGACGAGGATTCCGACCTCGCCTACGAGTACACGTCCAAGGGGAACCTCGTGGGCGTCATCTCCAACGGGTCGGCCGTCCTCGGCCTGGGTAACATCGGCGCGCAGGCGTCGAAACCCGTCATGGAGGGGAAAGGCGTCCTCTTCAAACGGTTCGCGGACATCGACGTGTTCGACATCGAACTCGACTTCGACGACCCGGCGGATATCATCAGATCGACCCGGGCGATGGAGCCGACGTTCGGGGGTATCAACCTAGAGGACATCAAGGCACCCGACTGCTTCGAGATCGAGGAGCGTCTCCGCGAGGAGATGTCCATCCCAGTCTTCCACGACGACCAGCACGGGACTGCCATCATCACCGGTGCTGGCCTCCTGAACGCCGCGGACATCCTCGACAAGGAACTCGAAGACCTCCACGTGACCATCTCCGGTGCCGGTGCGAGCGCCATCGCGACCGCGGCGTTTTACGTCTCGCTGGGCGTCCAACGCGAGAACGTGACGATGTGTGACTCCTCGGGGATCATCACGACCGACCGCGCCGACGCCGGCGAGGTCAACGACTACAAGGCGCGGTTCGCAAGCGACCGTCCCGCGGGTGATCTCGCCGACGCTATGGTGGACGCCGACGTCTTCGTCGGCCTCTCGGTCGGCGGCATCGTCAGCCAGGAGATGGTGCGTTCGATGGCGGACAACCCCATCATCTTCGCGATGGCCAACCCCGAACCAGAGATCGACTACTACGACGCCAAGGAGGCGCGTGAGGACACCGTCATCGTCGGCACCGGGCGCTCGGATTTCCCCAACCAGGTCAACAACGTCCTCGGATTCCCGTTCATCTTCCGGGGGGCTCTCGACGTGCGTGCGACCGAGATCAACGAGGAGATGAAGGTCGCGGCGGCTCGCGCCCTCGCGGACCTCGCGCGCAAGGACGTCCCCGACTCGGTCGTGAAGGCCTACGGCGACCAGCCACTCCAGTTCGGCCCCGAGTACATCCTGCCCAAACCGGTCGACCCGCGCGTGATGTTCGAGGTGGCGCCGGCGGTCGCTCAGGCGGCCATCGAGAGCGATGCCGCCCGGAAATCCCTCGACCTCAGCACCTACCGCGAGGAACTCGAAGCCCGCCTCGGCAAGTCCCGCGAGATGATGCGGGTCGTCCTCAACAAGGCCAAGACCGATCCCAAACGGGTTGTCCTCGCGGAGGGGACCGACGAGAAGATGATCCGCGCCGCCTACCAGATCACCGAACAGGGGATCGCCCACCCGGTTCTCATCGGCGACCGCGAGGAAATCTGGACCGCGATGGATGATCTCGGCCTCGATTTCGACCCCGAAATCGTCGATCCCGCCGCGGACGAACTCGACGCGTACGCGGATCGACTGTACGAACTCCGCAAGCGTAAGGGGATCACCCGACGCGAGGCGAACGAACTCGTCCGAGACGGCAACTACCTCGGCAGCGTGATGGTCGAAGTCGGCGACGCCGACGCGATGCTGACCGGGCTGATGCATCACTACCCGTCGGCACTACGGCCGCCGTTGCAGGTGATCGGGACCGCCGAGGACGCGGAGTACGCGGCCGGCGTCTACATGCTCACGTTCAAGAATCGCGTGATCTTCGTCGCCGACGCCACGGTGAACCAGGATCCCGGTGCGGACGAACTCGCAGAGATCGGCCGTCACACGGGCGAACTCGCCCGTCGGTTCAACGTCGAACCGCGCGCCGCCATGCTCTCGTACTCGAATTTCGGAAGCGTGGACAACCCGGGAACGCGCAAGCCCCGACGGGCCGCCGAGTTGCTGCGTGAGGACCCCGCGGTGGACTTCCCGGTCGACGGGGAGATGCAGGCCGACACCGCCGTCGTCGACGACATCCTCGAAGGCACGTACGACTTCGCGGAGTTGACGAATCCGGCGAACGTGCTGATCTTCCCGAACCTCGAAGCCGGAAACATCGGCTACAAGCTCCTCCAACGGCTCGGCGGGGCGGACGCCATCGGCCCGATGCTCGTGGGCATGGACAAGCCCGTCCACGTCCTCCAGCGCGGCGACGAGGTGAAGGACATCGTCAACCTCGCGGGCGTCGCCGTCGTCGACGCTCAGGAACGCGACGAGTAACGCGGTCCTCCCCGTTTTGGGGGCGGCGGCGCTCGATCCGTTGACGCTGCCGGCCCGAGACTCGTCGCGCCGTGACGGTGCTCAGTCGCCGGCTCGACGCTCGGCTCGCGAGGGTGGCGGAATCTCGCTTTCCGTCCCGCTCCTGCACCTGCTTCCAGCCCCGTCTCGGTCGCCGGCATCCGGGATCACACACCGATCCTTGCGGTGGTTGACGTGGGCGTACTGCCTGGGTTTGTTGGCGAGGGGGTGGGCGGGGTTGACTCGACTGTCGATCCGTGCCGCCCGGAGCTCGTCGAAGTCGGCGATGCGGGCGCGGATTCCTCGCCAGTGGTACTCGCTGTGTGTCGGCACGTCGACCGGGTGGGTCGGCTTCCAGTCGGGATGGTCGGTCGCGAGAGTCGCGTGGTTGACGTTCGCGGCGAGGTCGTCGTGATCGACGAGAACACCGATCTGTGATCCCGACGGCGCCCGGGCCGCGAGGACGTCGAGACCCAGGTGGAGCGCCCGATACTCGGCGACGTTGTTGTCGGGTGGCGTGTCGGCAAGCGAGAGCCGTGCCACCCGCCGTCCGTCGCGCGTCTCGATGACCGCCCCGAGCCCCCCGCCGTCGGCCCGATAGGAGCCGTCGGTGGCGACGTAGAAGTGCCGATGGTGGGTGCGCGGCGGATGCGCAATGTGGGGCGTGGGCGAGTCGTCGAACAAGTCCCGGAGCGTCGAACGGCCGTGAACGGCCATACACTGCCTTTGCAGTCGGGTCACTTAAACGTACGGCGCCGAGGGACCCGCGACGGGTCCGATCAGTCGGCGTTGACCGGACCGTGGTCGGCCGCCGACCTGCCCGACCGCGTCCCGTCGGCGACGACCGGACCGTTGACGAACAGCGCGTGGCCGACGACCAGTGCCGCGACCGCCGCCCCGACGGGGATCGCGGCCATAGGGTCGACGCCGGCGGCACGGAGTGCCCCGGTGATGCCTACGAGCGCTACGGGAACGAGGCCGAGTACGTAGTCGTAGTAGTTGGGCATATGTCCGATCAGTTTGACACTATTCGCGGGCGTCACATAATTCTTTCGCGTAGGTGTTCGAAATCCACGGCACCTTCTTCCGGAAACCAATCCATTGATTTTCCATAACTTATGACCGTCACACCCCCATCGACGATCATTATATTTCACGCTTCGATTGATCAGAATTAAGGCTGCTCACCTCGTTCGTTCGGTCGTGAACGGAAACGATCGCTCGATCGTTGGACTGCTGATGCTCGCACACGGGATGGTCCACACGTACGAGTTGTCCCTCCCTATCTTCGTCTCCATCTGGCTCGCCGAGTTCGACGTGATCGCCATTGCAGGCGTGGAGGTCGGCGTCACCCGTGCGACCCTGGGGCTGGTCGTCACCGCGGGATACGGCTTGTTCGGGCTGGGCGCGCTCCCGGGGGGCGTACTCGTCGACCGCCTCGGATCGCGCCGACTCATCGCCGCCTGCTTGTTCGGGATGGGCGGCTCCTTCGCCCTCCTCGGCGTCGCGCCGGGTCTCGTCGTGGTGACGGTCTCTCTCTTGCTGTGGGGACTCGCCGCGAGCGTCTACCACCCCGCCGGGTTGACGCTCATCAGCAAGGGCGTCACGGATCGAGGCACCGGGTTCGCCTACCACGGGGTGGCCGGCAACGTCGGTATCGGACTCGGTCCCCTTCTGACGGCGGTCCTCCTGCTCGTCTTCGACTGGACGACGGTGGCGGCGGTGCTCGCGCTCCCCGCCGTCCTCGCCGGCGCGTACGCCGCCCGCGCGGAGTTCGACGAGACGGCTGCGGTCGGCGTCCACGCCACCGACGGCGGTGACGTCGACGCCCGGACGAACGGCGTCGGCTCGCTCGCGGAGTTTCTCGACGAATCCGGAGCCCTGTTCGTCGGCGCGTTCCTGCTCGTCTTCGTGATCGTCATGGCGAACGGTCTGTACTACCGCGGCGTGTTGACCTTCCTCCCGGACCTGCTCGAGGGACTTCCCGGCTTCGAGCCCGTGCCCCTCTCCGCGTTCCTCCCGGGCGTCGAGACCGGTGGACGCACCCTCAATCCGGAGCGGTACTTCTACGCCGGCCTCCTGCTCGTGGGCGTCGGTGGACAGTATCTCGGCGGGAAGCTCACCGACCGGTTCTCCCCGGGGTACTGCCTCGCCGGGATCTTCGGTCTCCTGGCCGTCCTCGCGCTGGCCTTTCTGCCGGTGGCATCGCTCGGGATCGGGCCCCTGCTCGTCTTCGGTGCGGCGTTCGGCGTCACGCTCTTCGCCGTCCAGCCGCTCTACCAGGCGACCGTCGCCGACCACACGCCCGCCGGGAGCCGCGGCCTCTCCTATGGCTACACCTACCTCGGCACGTTCGGCGTGGGAGCGCTGGGCGGGGCCGTCGCCGGCGGCGTCCTCACGTACGCCGACGCCGGAACGCTGTTCGCCGTGCTCGCGGGCGTCGCCGTCGTCGCCTCGGCGCTCGCCCTCGCCCTCGTCCGCCGATACTGATCACCGGAGTTTGAAGAAGGCGATCCGCCAGAGTGCGAGGCCGACCAGGCCGACGCCCAAGGAGACGAGCGCGAACGACAGTTGGACCCCGCCGTGGGTGAAAGGCATCGCCCGGATCCCCAGCGCGATGGCGTCCGCGAGCAGCCACGACCGGAGCGCGAGCGGGACGGCGGCCTTCGCCGACTCCGCGGCGCCGGGCGCGTAGGCGCCGAGCAGCGGGGCGGCGACGATCCAGCCGAGCAGGAAGGGGGCGATCGCCGCCAGGAGGTAGCCGGGGTTGGCGGTGACGAAGTCGAGGCCGTTGTGGTGGACCGTGCCCGCGCTGAAGAGGAGCGCGACGGCGATCAGGTCGCCGACCGCGAGCGGCGTCGCACGGCCGTCGAGACGACGGTCGAAGAAGGCTGCGACTGCGTTTGCCATATCGGCGCTTTCGGCTGGGGCCTAATGGCTCCCTCGCTTCGTCCCGACCACCGTGAACGCGAACCCCCGGTCGAGGACCGTGGTTTCCAGACCGGCGGCGGCGACGGCACGGGCCGTCGCGTCGGGAGTCCGGAACGTCGAGTCGAAGCCGACGACCCGCTCGGCCGCGACCAGCGCTCGTCCCCGGAGGGTTCCGGGGTCGAACTCACGGACGACGAGAACCCCACCCGGTCGGAGGACGCGCGCAACTTCCGCGAGCGCGTCCGGGGGGTCCGGGAGGTGATGGAGGGCGTCGAGGACGACGACGGCGTCGACGCTCTCGTCGCGGACCGGGAGCCGTCCGGCGTCGCCCCGGACCGCCGACGTCCCGCGATCGGCGGCTCGCCGGAGCATCGCCTCCGAGGCGTCGACCACGATCGACTCCGGCGGACGCTCCTCGCGTCCGCCGACGCGCACCGCTCGTGCCGCCCGCCCAGTTCCGCCCGCCAGATCGAGCACGCGGTCGACAGGGCGGTTCGCGCGCGACAGTCCCGCCCGGAGCGGCTCCGGGTCCGTCGTCGGTGCGAGCCGATCGTAGAGACGCGCGACGCGGTCGAAGAAGCGAACGTCGCCGGGACCGTGCATACCTCCCGATCCGCAGCCGAGCGCCAAAGGTTTCGGGGGCGGCCACCTAGAGACGTCATGGAGTTCGCCTGCCTCGGGTGGCCGCCGGACGCCCCGACGCTCCGTCTGGACTACCGGCGGTTCGCCTACGCGGGCAAGTTCGTCCTCGGCTCGACGGGCAAGGCGGTCGTCCGCGACGGCGCGGCCGACGACGGCGAGTTCGACGACTGGGTCCTCGCGGCCGCGTCGTTCAGCGCCGATCGCACCGACGCCGACCGTCTCGTCGTGCGCTACGTGACCGTTCGCGAGAACCGACGGGGAGAGGGACTCGGTCCCCGACTGCTGGCGTTCGTGGCCGATCGGGCCGACGACCGGGGGTACGACCGCGTCCGCATCGCGGTCAACAACCCCGTCGCCTACCGCGCCGCCCACCGGGCCGGCTTCGCGTTCACCGGCGCGGAGACGGGACTGGCCGAACTCGTCTGTGAACGGCCGGCAGCACGGCCCGCCGACCGACCCACCGACCGGTACCGCGACGGGTTGGCGCGGTACCGCGACCGTGACCTCGGCGACGGGATGGCCGCCCGGCTCGCAGACTGGCTCGACGGCGAGCCGCCGCCGGTCGTCGACCCCCCGGCCGACGCCGACGACGGGAGCGGATCCCGGAGGGCCGACCGCGAACCCGGACGTTGAAAGTTCACGGCCCCGTACCTACCCTCGATGGGCAACGCTGACCTCCGGCAACTCGCCGCCCTCTCGGACGTGTCCTGGGAGGAGGTGGCAAACAGTGTCGTCGCCGTCGACGCGCACAACTGGCTGTATCGCTACCTCACGACGACGGTCAAGTGGACCACCGACGACGTGTACACCACCGCGGCGGGAGAAGAGGTGGCGAACCTCGTCGGTATCGTTCAGGGACTCCCCCGGTTCTTCGAACACGACCTGACGCCCGTCTTCGTCTTCGACGGCGGCGTCACGGAGCTGAAAGCCGACGAGGTGGCCGAGCGACGGGAGCAGCGCGAACGCGCCGAGGAGCGACTGGCCGACGCCGAGGAGCGCGGCGACGCCGTCGAGGCCGCTCGCCTCGAAGCACGAACCCAGCGGCTCACGGACGTGATCCTGGCGACCACCCGGGAACTCCTCTCCCTGCTTGACGTCCCGGTCGTCGACGCGCCCGCGGAGGGCGAGGCACAGGCAGCACATATGGCTCGCCGGGGCGACGTCGACTACGCGGGCAGCGAGGACTACGACACCCTGCTGTTCGGCGCACCGCTGACACTCCGCCAACTGACGAGCAAGGGATCGCCGGAGCTGATGGATCTGGCGGCGACCCTCGACCGACACGGCATCAGCTGGGAGGGACTGATCGACGTGGCGATCCTCTGTGGGACGGATTTCAACCCCGGGGTCGACGGCGTCGGCCCGAAGACCGCGCTCCGGGCCATCGAGGAACACGGTGACCTGTGGGCTGTCCTCGACGCCGAGGGCTGGCAGGTTGCCAACGCCGACCGCGTTCGGGACCTCTTTCGGGATCCCCCGGTGACCGACGACTACGCGGTCGACCTCGATATCGACCCGGACGTGGCCGCCGCCCGCGAGTACGTCACCGAGGAGTGGGAGGTCGACGCGGACGAAGTGGCTCGCGGGTTCGAACGCATCGAGGAGTCGCTGGTACAGACGGGACTGGACCGCTGGACCTGACTGGACCGCGGGGCGTCGCGACCCCCGCGTAGGTGGGTTTTTCATCCGGGCACGCGAGTATCGCCACCATGGCGGAGTTTCGACTGGCCCGGTTTCGCCTCGGGTGGTGGAGTCTCGGACTCGCCCTCGGGGCTGCACTGACCTACGTCGTCTACGCCTTCGTCGGGACGTTCGTCTTCGGCGTGTTCATCTACTACGCCACCCGGCCCATCTACCGCCGGCTCCGGCGAGTGATCCGCCCCCCGAGCCTGGCGGCTGCCGTCTCGCTGTTTGCGCTCGCGCTCCCCGCGCTCCTGCTGGTGATCTACGCCCTGAGCATCGCCCTCCGTGAACTACTGAAATACGTCAGCAGCGGGGCCTTCGACCCCTCTCGGTGGCCGTTTCTCGACGCCCAGACGCTCGACAACGTCGCCGACCCGGCAGCGCTACTCGGACTCGATCCGGAGCGGTACCTCTCGGCCGAGGGGCTGCGGTCGCTGCTCGCGTCGCTCGGCTCGGCGGCCGACACCATGGCCTTCCTCGGTGTTGGCGCCATTCACCTGTTCGTCATGCTCGCGCTCGCCTTCTACCTGCTCCGTGACGGGGGCCGGCTCTCCCGGTGGGCGCTCGGCCGGTTCGGCGACGACCGCGGCATCCTCGAGGCGTACGGCCGCGCCGTCGATCGTGATTTCAAGGGTATCTTCTTCGGGAACATCCTCAACGCGGTGCTGACCGGGAGCATCGCCGTACTGACGTACTCCGTCCTGAACGTCTACGCGCCGGCGGGGCTCCGCATCCCGGCTGCGCCCCTCGTTGGACTGCTCGCTGGCGTCGCGAGCCTGGTCCCCATCGTCGGCATGAAACTCGTCTACGTGCCGGTGGCTGTCTACCTCGCCGGCGTCGGATTGCTGACCGATCCGACCGCGCTCTGGTTCGTCGCCGCCTTCGCGTTGCTCTCGTTCGTCGTCGTCGACACCATCCCCGACCTCGTCCTCCGCCCGTACGTCTCCGGGCGGAGCCTCCACGTCGGGAGCCTGATGATCGCCTACACCTTCGGCCCGCTCCTCTTTGGCTGGTACGGCATCTTCCTCGCGCCGATGCTACTGGTCCTGATCGTCCACTTCGCACGGCTGGTGTTACCCGAACTCGTCGGGACGAAGCCCATCCAGCCCTACGCTGTCGACCCCGGGACCCTGAGCGTCGACGCGGCCGTCGACTCGGATACCGAGGACGACGCGGATTCACAGGACTGAGACGACGAGGCCGCGGAGCGGTCGCTCGCGACGTTGGTACAAAAGGAAAGCAAGCCACGCGAAAATCGCGTGGAAGCTTGCCGCCCTGAATTGGTCCCCGCTGACGCTTCGGCCCTCCAGACGAAGCGTCACCTGATAATCCGAGGTCGGATGTCATAAAGGTACCGCCTCGCCGCTACATGTGTTCCTCTTCCAACACCCAACCCAGCGCACGTTTGTAGTGTGTGAACAGTTGTCTGACGCCCTCGTGGCGCATCTCCTCGTCGGCAAGTTGTGCTTCGAGGAACTCGTACTGCTCGCGTACCTCGCTTTCGTCGCGCATGGCGGCTGATCGGACGCCGGGCACCTGTATCCTCGGGGAACGCCGACCTTTTGTCGTCGCCGAGCGAACGGCGGGCATGAAGATCCGCGGCCGACGGGAGTGTCGGGACTGTGGCTGCCGGTGGTCGTACTACGAGACGGGGAGTGTCGCGTGCCCGGACTGCGAGAGCCTCCGCAGCGTCGGGGTCGACGAGGATCGAACCCTCCATACGGATGCGCCCGCGACGCTCGATCTGACGCCGTACCGGACCGCCGCGGCGGACGACGACCTCCACGCCGTCGTCGACGACTGCAAGAGCGACCTGCGGGCGTACCTCCGGCGGCGCGGCTTCGTCGACGGGGGCACGCTCCGCCCGCTCGACGAGACGGTGGTCGCCGCGGCCGAACTGCTCCAGGTCGTCGACGCGTTCGACCGACGCCGCTCGCCGACCGACGCCGAACACACGTACCTGCTCGCCCTCCTGCGCGACGCTGACGGGGGGGAGCGCCCCAGTCCCGACGCCGTCCCCGAGGAACTGGCCGCGGCCCGCGGCCTGGGCGATGCGAACGCCGTCGACGCGTACCGTCGGGACCTGCTGGAGTGGCTCGACGACCATCCGGACGGGGCGGCCAGGCGGACCCTCGGGACGCTCCGCGAACGGGTCAAGCGGGTGGAGGCGCTCCAGGGCGACGTCTCCCCGTCGGCGGCCGAAGCGCTGGTACGGGCGGCCCGCGAGGTGGGGACCTACCTCGCCGATGGCGACGACTCGGCGCTGGCGGCCGCGCGCGACCGGTTAGGGTAGGTCGACCGGCACGTCGGCCTGTCGACCCGTCGCCGTGACGGTGTTGTAGAGGAGCATCGCACGGGTCATCGGCCCGACGCCGCCGGGGACGGGCGTGATGGCTCGTGCCTTTTCCCGTGCGCTCTGGAAGTCCACGTCGCCGACGAGCGTCGACTCGCCCCCGCGCTCGACGCGGTTGACACCCACGTCGATCACGACGGTGCCCTCGGTGAGCATCGATCCGTCGACGAGTTCGGGGACGCCGGCGGCCGCGACCACCACGTCCGCGCGTCGGGTCTTCTCCGCCAGGTTCTCGGTGCGGGAGTGACAGACCGTCACCGTCGCGTTGCCGTAGTCGGCCTTCTGTATCAGGAGATTGGCGAGCGGTTTGCCGACGATGTTCGACCGCCCGACGACGGTCACGTCGGCACCCTCCATCTCCACGTCCGCCGCGTCGAGGAGTTTCAGGACCCCGTGGGGTGTACAGGGTTTGAACACGGGGTCGCCGGCCACCAGCCGACCGACGTTCTCTGGGTGGAAGCCGTCCACGTCCTTCGCGGGATCGATGGCCCGGATCACGTTCCGGTCCTCGATGTGGTCCGGGACGGGCATCTGGACGAGGATACCGTTCACCTCGGGGTCGGCGTTCAGATCCTCGACCGTGTCGAACAGCGCCGCGGCGGGCGCCTCGGGATCGAGTTCCACGTCGCGGGCCTCGATGCCCACCTCCGCACAGTCCTGCTGTTTCATCGAGACGTACGTCTCGCTGGCGGGGTCGTCGCTCATGAGGACGGTCGCGAGCGTGGGCGTCACCCCGGCGTCGGCGAGCGTCCCGATGGCACCCGAGAGGCCGTCGCGTACGTCCGCCGCCACCGCGTCGCCGTCGATAACGAGGGTCATGCACGAATCCGGACCGCGCGTGTTCTTCAAGCCTCCGCTTGTCGCAGTGTCGCACCGTGGGGACGACGGTGCAGGTTTTTCACGCGTGCCGCCGAATCGGCGAATATGTACGAGAACATCCTGCTCGCGACGGACGGAAGCATCGCCTCGAGGGACGCGACGGCACACGCGATCGGCCTGGCCGACCTCCACGACGCCATGTTGCACGCCCTCTATGTCGTCGACAGCGACGTCTACTCCGCGTATAGCGGCGACGAGTACGTCGACGAACACGAGGGACCGGAACACGGCCTCGAAGAGGCCGGCGAGGACGCGCTCGCGACGGTGACCGATCGGGCGGCCGACCGCGGCGTCGAGGTGATCGAGACGCTTCGACACGGCCGCCCACACGAGGAAATCGTCGACTACGCGGACGAGGAGTCCGTCGACCTGATCGTCCTCGGCACCCGGCGTCACCCCGAGGAGTACCGCAGTCTCCTCGGTTCGGTCACCGACCGCGTCGTCCGCCTGTCCGACGAACCGGTGGTCGTCGTCAAGACGCCGGTGGAGTCGTGACGGAACGTCAGCCCGCGTCGTTCGACGGCTCCCGCGGCGGCAGATAGATACACACCGCGTTCCCCCGGCGGGTCCCGGTTTCGATCTCGAGTTCGCCGCCCAGTGACTCGATACACCACTTCATCACGAACAGGCCGACGCCGGTCCCGTGGGACGTGGCGGTGGTCTCCGCGCGGTCGTCGAGCGCGCCGAGTTCGGACTCCGGGATCGGCGGGTTGTCGTCTTCGATCCGGATCTGGACGCGCCCGGTGTTCGGCGACGGACCGACCGTCACCCGGACGGCCGCCCGCGGGCCGTCGCCGTGAACGATGGCGTTTTCGAGCGCGTGAGAGACGGCGTGGACGAACGAGTCGTCGACGTCCGTCCACATCCGCTCGCGTTCGGTGATCTCGACCGACGCGGCGGGATGCTCGGCCCTGAGGTCGTCGGCCACGTCATCGATCGCGGCCGCGACACACCGCCTCCGCTCCCCGTCGGTCCGCATCGCCTGCTCGATCTCCGTGACCGATTCGGCCATGCGGCCCAGATCGACCGCCGTGTCGCGGACGACGGCGGCCGACTCGCGGATCCGTTCGGTTTCGGCGTGAGCCGCGATCCGTTCGCCGTGGCCAGTGAGCACGTTCGCCCCGTTCCGGAGGTTGTGCCGCAAGAGTCGCCAGAACAACTCCTCCCGACGCTCCGTGTGGTACGACTGCGTGATGTCACGTACTTCGGCTCGGACGAAGTCCTGCCGTCCACCGGACGCCCGCCTCGAGAGGTACAGTCGGACCCAGACGAGTTCCCCGTCGGCCCGCTTGACGCGCCAGACGAACTCTTGGGGGTCTCCCGCGGCGCTCGCACGAAGCCGGGCGAGGAACTCCGCCGCGGAGAACGCGTGCGTGTTCGCGGTGTACGTCGCGACGCGACGCTCGCGTAGCTCGTCGGTCGTGAACCCGAATATCGACTCGAGCCTGTCGTTCGCGTCCAGTACCGCACCGGTGTCCGGGTCGTACAGCGCGACGCCGGTGTGGAGGTCGTCGTAGGCCGGGTCGAGTTCCGGACCGGTCTGACGTGACATTCGGCTTCCTCCGACGACGGCCGGCGATATATCCGTTACTAGGATCGCTATATACCCGAACGGAGGTCGCGAGCGTCCGGGACCCCGTTACTCGTACAGCGGATGGGCGTCACAGAGGTCGTCGACCCGGTCGCTCACGGCCGCGAGGACCTCGTCGTCCTCGGGCGCGTCGAGGACGCGGGCGATCAGGTCCGCCACCTCGCGCATCGCGTCCTCGTCGAAGCCACGCGTGGTGAGGGCGGCGGTGCCCGCCCGGATCCCGCTGGGGTCGAACGGCGACCGGGTCTCGCCGGGCACGGTGTTGCCGTTGAGGACGATGCCCGTCGCGTCGAGGGCGTCCTCGGCGTCGCCCCCCGAGAGGTCGGGATGGGAGTCCCGGAGGTCCACGAGGACGAGGTGGGTGTCGGTGCCGTCGGAAACCAGCGAGAGGCCGTGGTCGGCGAGCGCCTCGCCGAGGGCGCGGGCGTTGGCGACGACGTGCTCCGCGTACTCCGCGAACGAGGGGTCGAGCGCCTCGCCGAACCCGACCGCCTTGCCCGCGACGTTGTGCATCAGCGGCCCGCCCTGTACGCCGGGGAAGACGGCGTTGTCGATGGCGTCGGCGTGTTCCTCGCCGCACATGACGATACCGCCGCGGCCGGCGCGGATGGTCTTGTGGGTGCTGCCGGTGACGAAGTCGGCGACGCCGACGGGCGAGGGGTGGACGCCCGCGGCCACCAGGCCGGTGATGTGTGCGATGTCGGCGACGTGGTAGGCGTCGACGGCGTCGGCGACGGCGTCGATACGCTCCCAGTCGACCTGTCGGGGGTAAGCCGAAAAGCCGGAGACGATGGCGTCGGGATCGAACTCGTCGGCCGTCTCAGCTAGCCCCTCGTAGTCGAGATAGCCCGTCTCGGGGTCGACGCGGTAGTGTTCGACCTCGAACAGCTGTCCGGCGAAGTTGGCCGGATGGCCGTGGCTGAGGTGACCGCCGTGTTCGAGTTCGAGCGAGAGGATGCGATCGCCCGGGTCGAGGACGGCGGTGTACACCGCCATGTTCGCCTGCGTTCCGCTGTGGGGCTGGACGTTGACGTGGTCGGCACCCCACAGTTCCCGGGCACGCTCGACGGCGAGTTCCTCGACGGCGTCGGCGTACGCACACCCCGCGTAGTAGCGCTCGCCGGGATAGCCCTCGGCGTACTTGTTCGTCAAAACGCTCCCCTGGGCGTCGAGGACAGCACGGCTCGCGTGGTTCTCCGAGGCGATCATCGAGAGCGTGTTTCGCTGGCGCTCGATCTCGCCGGTGAGCGCTTCCGCCACCGCCGGATCGGTCGCACGGACGTGGTCGTGGTCCATACGTATCCGCGGCACAAGCGACGCATAAAGCTGTCTCTCTGCCGGACCGACCGCCATCTGTCGACTCCTCTCGGTTCAAAAAAATTAATCGACTCACGGGAGAGAAATTACTCTGTTACGGGCATGGGTGGTCGTTAAAATTAAATACGGATGTGGAGATACTGACCGTATGGTCGCCGGGGCGAACTTACACGGATGGGAGTTCGAGACGGTCCTCGAAACCGTGTTCGAGTCGGCGGAGGAACTGTTGCTGGTCGATCCGACGGCGGAAGCGGTTCGGGCGCTGACCGCCGTCACGACGGCCACGAGCGACCCGCCGTCGGTTCGGATGCTCGCCGACTCGCGGCTGCTGAAGGAGGTGATGGACGACTTCGTGGTGGCGAGCCACGCCGCCGACCACGTCGCCGCCGGCGTCCTCTCGGTGCGGACGGGGGGGACCGGAAGCACGAACGCGCTCGTCGTCACCGAGGAGGCGGTGTGGGCGCTGGTCTCCGTCGGGGACCGCGTGGCCGCACTCGGCACCGACGAGGCGGAGTTCGTCGACGCGGCCCGGGACACGTACGGGGCCCAGTGGGACCCCGCGCCCACGTTCGATCTGCGCACGCCCCCGCTCTCCCGGGTGCGCGAGACGCTCGGTACGGAGATCGGTCAGGACGTCCGTGCCGACTTCGACGCCGCCCTCGACGCCCTCGACGACGCCCGGGACACCACGAGCGAGTTCGACGAGGTGACGCTCATCCTCCTCGTCGCGGCGCACAACGACGTCCTCCTCTACGACATCAGCAAGTGGGGGGAAGACGTGGGCATCGCGAGCAAAGCGACGTTCTCCCGGACCAAGACCTCGCTGGAGGAGGAGGGACTCATCCGGACCGAGAAGGTGCCCATCGACGTAGGGCGTCCCCGACTCCGCTTGAAACTCAACGAGGATCGGTTCGACGAGGTGACGCCGGCGGAACTCGCCGCCGTCACGCTCAATCACTCCACCTGACGCTCCGACTTCCGACCACTTTTGCCCTCCGGGACCGACGGCCGTCCCATGCAGATCGGCATCGCGGGGAGCGGGCCGGCCGCCGAGTCGGTCCGGGCCGCACTCGACGACATCGACGCGACGGCGACGGCGGCGGCGCCGGGGGAACTCGGTTCACACCCGCTCGGGGTCGTGATCGCCCCGGCGGGCGCACCGGCGTTCGAGGCGGCCGACGGCGTGGCGACGCGCTGGCTCGCCGTCGAGATCGGCGGCCTCGGCGGGACCCCGTTCCCGGGACTCGACGCCGCGGTGACCACCTTCGCCGACGGCGTCGGCTATCGCGACCTGCGAGAGCGGGTGGCGTCGGCCGCGGACGACGACGCGACCGACGGATCCCCCTCGGGGAACCGCAGCGCCGTCCGTCTCGCGGGTGCGGTCGCCGGCCGCCGCGCCGTCTCCTTGCTCTCCGGGGCCGACCTCGCGGGGACGGTCGTCGAGGTGCCCGGGGGGGAGCGGCGCGTGCTTCCGGTCCCCCGCCCCGACGACCGGGACCGGGACCTGCGGGACACCCACCGCGAGGCGTCGCTCGACGACGCCATCGACCGGGCGGAGCGTGCCGTCGACGACCGGGTGGGGCTCCTCACGCAGGTGGGCGAGCGCGACTCCTTTCCCGCCCCCTACTACCTGGCGGCCAGCGCCGACACGACCGTCTACAGCGACGCCCGGGCGGCGGCCTACGCCGCCGGCGTCGACGACGACTGGGACCGCGCCTTCATGAAGGCCCTGGGGGAGGGACTGGAACGCTACTGCGCCGGCGTCTACCGGACCGCGGCGTTCGAGGAGGCATCCCCAGCGGCGCGGGACCGGAGCGTCCCGCCGGCGGTGTTCGTCCGCCCCGAGGGCCGGACGGTCGACCCGTCGACCCCCATTCCCTGGGTGGCCGGCGAGAACCTGCGGACCGGCGAGGCAGTCGCGCTGCCGGCGGAGTTCGTCCACTACCCGCCGCCGACCGCTCGACACCGGCCGGCTATCACCACCGGCCTCGGACTCGGCAACGCCGGCGTCGAGGCGCTCCGCTCGGGACTCTACGAGGTGATCGAACGCGACGCCGCGATGCTCGCGTGGTACTCGACGTACGAGCCGCTGGGGCTGTCGGTCGACGACGAGGGCTTCGACGCGCTCGTCGCCCGTGCCCGCGCCGTCGGGCTGTCCGTGACGCCCTCGCTGATCACCGCCGACGTTGACGTTCCCGTCGTCGCCGTCGCCGTCCACCGAGAGGGAGCGTGGCCGCGCTTCGCCCTCGGGTCGGGCGCCGACTTGGACGCTCGGGCGGCGGCGCGGTCCGCGCTCGCGGAGGCGCTCCAGAACTGGATGGAACTCCGGACGATGGGGCCGGAAGCGGCCCGCGAGGAGGAGGGCGCCATCGGCCGCTACGCCGACCGACCGACGGCGACCGCGGAGTTTACGACCCCCGACGACGGCGTGCCGGCCGCGAGCGTCGGTCCCGAGGCAACGCCGACGGGCGAGGGGGAACTCGACGCGGTCGTCGAACGGGCGGCCGACGCCGACCTCTCCGTCTACGGTGCCCGGATCACGACGCCGGACGTGGCCGCCCTCGGGTTCGAGGCGGTGCGCGTCCTGAGCCCCGAGGCACAACCGCTGTTCGTCGACGAGCCCTACTTCGGCGACCGGGCGGAGACGGTGCCCGTCGACCTGGGGTACGAACCCCGCCTCGATCGCCAGTTTCACCCCTATCCGTAGGGGCCTACACGCCGAACGTCGCCCGGAGCATGTCGCGGGTGCCGGGACCCAGCCCCACCGCGAGGATGGCGATCAGCAACAGGATGGTGTACTGCGGGCTCTCCTCGAAGATCTCGGCGTCGAACAGCCAGACGACGAGCGTCGCGGCGACGAGTTTCACGACGAGGAAAGGCCAGGTGTCGCCGGTGATCGCGAGGACGGACGCCGGAAGGGTCGAGGCGGTGATGTCGACGATGGCGCGGTTGATCGGATGCTTGGGAACCAGGTTGGGGCCGGCGCCGAGTGCGACCATCCAGTCCAGGCCGACGACGTTCGCGACGCCGTCGATGGCGTGTCCCCAGATGACGACGAGGCCGAGGCGACCGGTACCCGCGTTGACGTCGGGGGCGTATCGCTCGATCAGCCACCAGGTCCCGCCGGCCGCCGCCGTCGCGCCCGCCAGGGTGACCACGAGCACCTGGGGGTGGAAGGTCCCCGGGCCCTCGGGCGCGACGGCGCTCCAGAGGAGGAAGGCAAGCGTTGCGGCGAGGACGGCGACGCCGGCGGCGGCCAGCGGGCGGGTGTATCGTTCGACGACGTCGCGGCGCGCCAGGGCTACACTCCCGAGGAGCGCGAATAGCGTCACCGCGAAGACGGTGAAGTAGATGATTGGACTGATGATGAGCGTGTTCAGCGGGTAGGTGACGAGACTCTCGGCGCCGGCGGTGTCGGTCGCGTCTTCGACCACCCGGAGCGCCCCGCCGAAGAAAACGAAAGGGATGAGTGCGAAAAAGAGGTCGCGGTCGGAGCCGACCGCGAGTCGCCGCAGTAGGAAGACGAGTCCGGAGAGCGCGATCAGCAGGATCACGACGTACCCAACCTCCGAGACGAGCGTGTATCCCGGGTAGGCGACGGGTTCGGCCGCGGCCCGGCACGCACTCGCGTCGTAGAGATAGCGGGTAGCGCCTCCCTCGCGGACGGCACAGACGGCGGCGTTGGCGTCGGCCTGCACCGGTCCCCAGAAGTAGTGCCAGACGAAGCCGTCGTAGACGGCGCGTGGGAAGGCGAGCGACCCGGCGATCAGCGCGCCAAGCAGCGTCAGCACGGAGCCGAGCCAGAGTCGAGCCGGTTCGACGCCGAGACGTTCCGCGACGGTGGCCATACCGGAATCCCGACGGCGTAGCGTTTCAGGATTGTGGTTGTCGGTCGAGACTCAGGTGGTCGACGTCGAGTCCGCCCCTCGTTCAAAGTCCGCAACGCTTTCGTCGGGACCCATCGCGTCGGCGAAGCCCTTCCCCCAGACCCAGGCCGCAGCGACCTGGGCGTAGAAGCCGACGAACACGCCGACGACGGGAACGAACCCGAGGAGTCCCGCCACGACGCTCGCCGCGAGGAGGAGGGCGACCCCGTAGAGCCACGGGACGGCGTAGGCGCCGTCGAGGGCGACGGCCCGAAGCACCGCGACGTCGAACGCTGCGCCGACCGTCCCCTCGCGGGCGTAGTTGGCGATGCCGATCGGCGTGACGTAGCCGAAGGCCAGGGCGAGGACCGCCGAGAGCGCGAGCCCTGCGAGCAGTCCGAACAGCCCGACGCCCACGCCGATCTCCGAGCCCGTGAGGAGAGCGAGCACCGCCCCGCCGACCGTCAGCGCCGCCACGAGCAAGGGGACGAACTGGTAGACGAGGACGAGGAGGACGGCGACGACCCCGTCACGAAGGAGCGTCCACCAGTCGTCGAAGGCGGGCGGCGCCGTTCCCTCGACCATCCCGTCCCGAAGGACACGGAGGAGGTAGCCGTACAGGAGGATGGCGGGGACGATCAGTACCGACAGCGCCGTCAACAGGCCGCCGACGAGGAGTGTCTTCGCCCAGTCGTCGCCGGCCATCGGATAGCGGACGAGCCGTTCGAGGTCGATGGCCATACGCACGCACGGACCCGCGGTGTGGTAACTCTTCGTACCGACAGTGACTACCCCGACCCGGCGGACTGGCCCGTCGCCGACAGCGCCTCGGTCAGGTCCGTCGTCGTCAGGATCCCCACCCCGTTGCCGTCGGCGTCGGTCACGGGCAGGTGGCTGATGTTCGTCTCGACCATCCGCCTGGCGACGGCCGAGAGCGGATCGTCGGGACCTGCCGTCTCCACCGTCGTCGTCATGTACTCCTCGACGGTCGCTTCGTCCGCCGCCCGGCCGTCTGCCACGACCTGCAGGGCGTCCGTCGAGGTGAAGATCCCCTCCGGACGACAGGCGTCCCCGACGACGACGAGGGATTTGACGCCCGCTTCGAGCATCCCCCGCGCCGCCTCGTCGACGGACGTCTCCGCGTCCAGCGTGAGCATCGGCGTGGTCATCGCGTCCGTGACCAGCGTGTCTGTCATGTGCTATTGTTGGACACGGATTCGCATAACGGTTGGCCCTCGTGTCCCGCCCGTCGACGTTCGGCGGACGGACCGCTCAGTACGTCGGGCGATCCTCGCGGACGCCGTCGCGGCGGTTGACCAGACGGGCGAAGGTGAAGAGGGCGTCCGAGAGGCGGTTCAGGTAGGCGATGGCCTCGGCGTTTACCGGATCGGTGCCCGCGAGGTCGACCGCCCGTCGCTCCGCCCGGCGGACGACGGTTCTGGCGTGGTGGAGTGCGGCGCCGGCCTCGCTCCCGGTCGGGAGAACGAACGACTCCAGCGGTTCGAGTTCCGCGTCGGCCTCGTCGATCCAGTCTTCTAGTTCGTCGACGTGGGCCTCGCGGACGACGGGGTCGTCGTCGTCCGGATCGGGGTTGGCGAAGTCCGCCTGCACGACGTGGAGGTGGTTCTGCACCCGTTCGAGGCGGTCGTCGACGTCGTCGTATCCCGTCGGACGGGTCGTCCCGATGAGGGCGTTGGCCTCGTCGACGGTGCCGTAGGCCTCGATGCGCGGACTCGTCTTGGAGACGCGGGACATGTCCCGCAGGTCGGTCATGCCCTCGTCGCCGCGACCGGTGTAGATCTTCATGCGAGGGTCCGCTCCACGTACTGCAGGATGTTGTCGCTCTCCGCCATGGTGACGCCGTGGTCGTCGTCGACGAGTACGGGAACGGCCCGTTGGCCGCTGATCCGTTTGACCTCGTTTCGATCGGAGTGGAGCGCCTCCACCCAGACCGTCTCGTACTCGACGTCGGTGGCCGTGAGCGCGTCGTGGACCGTCTCGCAGTGGGGGCAGCCGTCCAACGCGTAGAGCGTGATCGACATACCCTCCGTTCGGCCGCTGCGGGCAAGTAGCTTGGCCCGGCCGAGGCGCCCGTCGGACGGCACCCGGCATCGAACGCGTCGATCCCCATGTGGGCCACCACCGCATCGGCCGAATTGCTATCGCGACATACGATTTATCGAGTGGCGGAACCAGTATCTTCAATGTTGCCGGCGGTCGAGAGGGGACCATGAGTCTGGAGATGGCCTACGACTGCCCGGCGTGTGCGAACGACCGGTTCTGGCGGACCGCGAGCACGCGGCTCCACCTGGGCGAGAAGACGAAGTGGACCTGTACCGAGTGTGACTACGGACTGGTCAGGATCAACGGCATCGACAGCGCCGAACACGCCGACGTCTGACCGCAACGGGCCGCTATTCGATCTGTTCGCGGTACTCCTCGGCGGTCAGCAGGTCGTCGAACTCCTCGTCCGAACTCGGTTCGACCTCGAGCATCCAGCCGTCGCCGTACGGGTCCTGATTGAGGCGTTCCGGCGCGTCGAACAGTTCCTCGTTGACGTCGGTGACGGTGCCCGAGACGGGCGAGAGCAGATCCGAGACGGCCTTGATGCTCTCGACGACGCCGAACTCCTCGTCGGCGGTCACCTCGTCGCCGACCGCGGGGAGTTCGACGAACACCACGTCGCCGAGTTCGTCCTGTGCGAAGTCGGTGATACCGATCCGAACGCTGTCGCCGTCGGTCGTCGTCCACTCGTGCGATTCCAGATACCGTCGATCCGCGGGTACGTTGAAGCTCATCTGTCGAGGAATGGGGGACTCACTACGTTTGCCTGCTTCGGTTCGCCCCGGACGAGGACCCGAACCCGGGTCCCCGGGGGTGCCTCGTCGGTCGAGAGGTAGCCGAGACCGATGGGTTCGCCGAGGGTCGGACTCATCGTGCCGCTGGTGAGGTGTCCGAGGTGGTCGCCGTCGGCGTCGACGACCTCGTAGCCGTGCCGCGGGACGCCCCGTTCGAGCAACTTCACCCCGCGGAACCGCTCGTCGGCGCCCTCACGGTCGACACGTTCGAGGGCGTCCCGACCCACGAACTCCGTGTCGAGGTCGACCGTCCAGCCGACGCCGGCCTCGTACGGCGTTCGGGGTTCCTCCTCGGGGTCGAAGTCCTGCCCCGAGAGGAGAAAGCCCATCTCCAGGCGGAGCGTGTCGCGGGCACCGAGACCGCAGGGCTGGCAGTCGAACGCCTCCCACACCGTCTCGGCCTCGTCCCACGGACAGAGGAACTCGAAGCCGTCTTCACCGGTGTATCCGGTTCGTGAGACGAACGACCGAACGCCGGCGACGTCGAGGAAGGCGGCGCCGAACCGGTCGACGTCCCGCGTGCTGCCGTCCGTCGCCGCGGCGGCGAGATCCGGGGCGTCCGGCCCTTGGAGGGCTAGCATCGCCCACTCCTCGGTGGTGTTTCGGACCGACGCGTCGAGGTTCCACTCGTCGCGATGTTCGACCCAGCGGTCGTACATCTCGGCGTCGTGGCCCGCGTTCGGGACGAACAGATATCGGGGATCAGCCCCGTCGTCCGGGAACCGGAACACCACCGTGTCGTCGACGATGATGCCCTCCTCGTCGGTGATACACGCGTACTGGGTGTCGCCCGGATCGAGTTCGCCCACGTCGTTGGTGGTCAGTCGATTCATCAGCACCGGCGCGTCGGGGCCGGCCACCTCGATCTCGCCCATGTGCGAGACGTCGAAGAGTCCCGCCGACTCCCGGACTGCCGCGTGTTCGGTCCGGATGGAGTCGAACTCCACCGGCATCTCCCAGCCGCCGAATTCGGTGAACGACGCACCCGCCGCGGCGTGTGTCTCCCGCAGGGGTGGCTTCCGTAGGCCCATATCGACGCCACGTCGCCTCGGGACCTAATGCTTTTGTCCCCTGTCGAACGGGTAGTTATGAAGTAAATCGTATGTCGCGATATCAAACGATATGGTTTCAGTAGTTGAGACCGGTCGTCTCAATGCATATGGTTCTCTCTACGGATGCCTGCTAGGCGTGAATCAGTGAGTATTTGGCTCGAAACTATTCACGCCCCGGGATCAGATGTATCGAATCTTGTGGAATCACTACTTGTACCTCTGAGCCATTCTCAAGCGCTAGTCGTTCGAACGTCGGCGGACGAACATTCGCCGTGAGAGTGATCGACCCCGCTTCGATTTCGATCTCGATCCGGTATTCGCTCCCCTCATTCAACCAGCGAGTAACTGTTCCCGTGACCGTATTTTCCGTTCGGTCACCGTTGGCAATGTAGGGGGCTTCGATTTCTACCCGCGATGGATGAATACAGACCGTCACCGTCGACGTATGGATATCTGACGCGGTCGTTCGGCACTGGATATCACCGAGCCGAACCGTTGCTCCGTCTGTTGTTTGGTTGATCACCGTCCCATCAAAGAGGTTCTCGTTCCCGGTAAAACGGGCGACAAATCGGTTCGTCGGTCGAGTGAGCACCGTCGACGGCGAGCCTACTTGTTCGAGGTCACCATCCCGAACGATAGCGATTCGATCACCGAGTGCCGTTGCCGTCCGCTGGTCATGCGTGACGTAGAGAATCGGAATTTCGAGCGATTCGAACAGACTGTGCAGTTCATCTCGAAGCCGTTTCCGAATCGGCGCGTCGAGACTCGACAACGGCTCGTCGAGGAGTAGCACGTCCGGGTCAGTCGCCAACGTTCGTGCGAGTGCCACTCGTTGTCGTTCTCCACCGGAGAGGGTCGGAGGCTTTCTATTGAGCACGTCCTCTAATTCGAGAAGCGTCGCGAGTTCGTCGACGCAATGGCTGGCTGTGGCCGCGTACTCGATGTTTTTCCGGGCGGTCATGTGTGGGAAGAGCGCCCCCTCCTGGAAGACCATCCCCACGTGTCGATCTTCGGGCGGTAAGCCCACCAGTTCTCGCCCATCCAGTTGAATCGATCCCGAATCGGGACCGGTGATCCCGGCGATTAGCGAGAGGAACGTCGTCTTTCCACTGCCAGACGGTCCCAAGACGGCGAGTACTTCTTCCTCGACCGTCAGGTTCACCGGGCCGAAGTCGAACTGGCCGTAGACTTTGTGAAGTCGAGAGAGTTCGAGTGTCATTCCCATGGATTCGAGGCAACGGTATTGAGAATCAACAGGGCCGCGGCAGCGATCAATACTAACAGTATCGCCACCGGATAGGCGTTATCCAGGCCGAGTTCGATAAACGCCACCCAGATCTGAACCGGCATCGTCCGTGGATAGTACGCCAGCATCATCGTCGCGCCGAACTCACCGATCGCTCGTGCGAAGGCAAGCGTTATGCCAGCAAGAATCCCTGGACCAGCAAGTGGCAGCGTTACATTACGGGCGGTCGTCCATCGACTCTTCCCGAGCGAGCGAGAGGCGTATTCGAGCGTCTGATCGACGCTCTCGAACGCCGCTTTCGCGGTGACGACCACGAACGGCGACGCCACGAATGTCTGGGCCAGTACAACTCCAGCGAGCGACCGTGTGAGTGGAAACCCGGCAGCAACCGCGGCTTCACCGAGCGGCGAGCTGGGGCCGAAGACAGTGAGCAACACGATTCCGCCGACCGTCGGGGGGAGCACCAACGGGAGGACCACGACTGCGAGAACTACCTTCGTTACAGCCCCGTCGGTGCGTGCGAGCCAGTACGCGAGTGGCAAGCCGAACAGGGTGGCGATGACTGTGCTAATCGACGCCGACAGGAGCGACGTCCTCGCCGAATCCACGACGGTCGGATTGTTCATCCGAGCAAGAATCTCTCCGGCCGGTACCGAGAGAAACAGCGACACTAGGGGCACCACGTAATACAGGAGTAGCACGCCCCCGAGGACGAGCGCAACGCTGAGCCAGTCGAACCCGAACGTCCCCGTTCCCGATCGATTCGAGTGTGAACCTGTCGCCATTCAAACCAGGACAGTGATGTCCGAGACCGTCGACGATAATGCTTGGTTGGATCCGCCGAGCCGGGATTGATTTTCGCTGGATTGGTCGGTTGCCTGTCTGACACGCTGGGGTACGTCACCCGTATAGGAAGGGAATTGATCGCGCAGGAGGAATCCGTGCTCTTCGAGATAACTCCCGGTCGTATGGATGTCGAACACGGAAACGGCAGCGTCGCTCATGTGCCGAATGGTCGAGCCGTAACTGATGAGCCCGCCCTGGATTTCCTGGCCGCTCGGCAGTGTGTACGAGGTTGTTGAGTACCAATCCTCGGCATACTGTGGATTACTCAGATCGATCTGGTCCGGCAACTCGATGTACTCGTAATCGCGTTCGACAGCCATGTTGCGGTAGGCGATTGCGGCGTCGATGGAACCAGTCTCGAATTGACTGATCAACGATGTTTCGGGATAGATCTGATCTTGTTGGAGGATCTGTTCTCTGAGACTCGATGTATCCTCGTAGTAGCGTGAGGCGAGTTTGAGCATGAAGAGTGTACGATATCCAAGCGGGTCTTGATCGGGGTCGGTTCGCCCGATGTTCACGTTCCCGTTGACCATTGGTTCGTACCAACTCTCGGTTCCGGCGTTGGCCAGGCGCGCCCCACCATCTGTATCTGGATTATACGCGATGACGACTGAGTTGCTGGTAAACACGGAATGCCACGACGGTGAGAGTGGCTCTTCAAAGAGCGCCACGTCGGCGACTGAGACGATATCGGGATCGCGTTGCCCTTCATCGATCATCCGAGCGACGGTTGCAGAGCCGTGTGCCTCAATTTCAACCGGGACATCCACAGCAGGCTTGAGTCCGTTAGCTAGTGCGTTCTGGAGGCTGCCAGCTGCGAGGATGGCAACCGTCGTCGATCGGCTACTATCTCGACTGCTTCCACTTGTACAGCCCGCAATACCAGCGACGGCCGCCGTGCCAGCAGTCAGAAGAAACCGTCGTCGCGCAGTAAGAGATCCATCAGTCATCCATACGAGATAGAGAAACATTTGAGAGAAAAGCTTATCTCAAACACATTTATTTGACTCTATATGGCCTCTGCAGAATCGACGATATTGACTGAGCGGCAGGTGGAAGTGCTCGAACTCCGAGAGCAAGGGCAGACACAGCAGGAAGTTGCGGACCAACTGGGGACAACTGACTCGAATATCAGTGCTATCGAACGAGCGGCAGAACAGAACATCGAAAAGGCTCGTCGAACATTAGAACTCGTCCGGACGATTCGGTCGCCGATCCAGTTTTCCGTCTCTCCGGGGACAAGTTTCGATAAGTTGGTTGCCAGCGTCTATTCACACGCAGACGAAGCTGGCATCACAATCGCATATTGTCGCCCGGAACTCTATACACATCTTTATGGGGTTCTCGAAGAGCGGACGAGCCAGAACGAACTGAAGACAACTATTGATGTCGGCATTACCAACGAAGGTGAGGTGAGAGTCTTCATCGAAGACTTCTGAATCTGGTTTTGGGTCGTGCTTCTAGGCGGATTTTCTTTCGAGGTATCACTCGGTACTCGCACGGTGAGTGGCCCGTGTACGGCCCGGCGCTACTGTACGATCCGAACTTCACTCGCTTGGCTGGAATCGGACATACGCGTCGTGTCGGCGACTTGGCTTGATACAGACGAACACGACCCGATGGATCAGTTCATTTGCTTGCTTCCGTTGGCCTAGTTCATCGGCGAGTTCTCGAGTGGGAGGACCTTCCGCCGACTTCCGCTGTTGGATGTCCCACCTGTTGACGCGTCGGGTTCCAAAGCGGATCACGGTGGAAACGGGCTGTGACTATCGTCAGCAGTGGTAATGGAGCACTTTATTTAATTATTAATAATGTTCACACTCAATAGCAATTGGCCTGAGCTCGAAAGGAGACAAAGGTCTGAGCGCTCCTTGGCTTTGATTGTCGCACACCAACTGTATATTGAAGTATCTTCCCGTTGATTCATATACGATGACAGCAAACAATCAGGAAGTTATTGAGGTACTTCAGAGTGCATACATGGAGGAACTGGAGACGGTGATAAACTATCGAACTAACTCGATCGTTCTTGAGGGTGTTCGCGCTCAAGAAATCAAAGAGAGTCTCGAAGAGGATATTCAAGAAGAACTCGGCCACGCGGAATTATTGGGTCAGCGGCTCAAGCAGCTAGACGCTCGACCGCCCGGTTCCGCGTCGTTTACTGCAAAACAGGAAAGTCTTCAACCCCCCGAAGATTCGACGGATGTCCTTGCAGTCATTCGGGGCGTTCTTGACGCCGAGACAGATGCAATCGAGACGTATCGCCGACTGGTTGACTTAGCACGGGACGTCGATGACCCCGTAACCGAGGACCTTGCTGTGAAAATTCTTGCCGATGAGGAGGCCCACCGGACCGAATTCCGGGGATTCGAAAAGGAATACAGCGAGGACTGACTTCCAGTCAGTATTGGCCCGACCCGTCTCGGTATGGTCACCGGTCGGTCCGGATATCTCGTAGGGATCGCGTCGGCCAGTGTGAAACGCCACAGTTACCAATAGCTCCGGCCGCTCTTTGCGTTCTCCGGTAGACTACGTCCGTAGCCGTCTACAGTCTCGATGCCTCCGACCAATCCGTTAGAATTGTGAATACTCCGCACAATTGTTTTAACAGTGCGGCCCCTATTAGGAAGTAAGAATGCCAGATTCGATGTCCGAACAACTCCGACAGGACATGGAGTGTGAGAGTCTTCTCGAATGCTTCCATGGACTCAAGGATCTCGACAAGCAGTGCTTTCAGATCCTCGTTAATGCCGAGGAACCGCTCACCGTCGACGAAGTTGCAGAGGCCGTCGATCGGGAGCGTTCGACGGCGTATCGTTCGATTCAGCGGCTTCGCAACGCAGGATTCGTTCAGAAAGAACAGGTCAACTACGACAACGGAGGATACTATCACGTCTATTTGCCGACCGATCCCTCGGTGGTCGCCGACGACATGCAGCGACTGCTGAACGATTGGTATGCTAAAATGGGACAGCTCATCCAGCGATTCGAGGACAAGTACGAACGTGGTGATGTCACTTCGCCCGTCGAAGGATAACGAGTGATTGAAAAATTCCGGCTATACCGACTCTCCGGACTGAAACACGTGATTTGTCGCTTACTCGCCCTCGTCGGCTGTCTCACCACCGTCGGCTATTGCTAGCTCACGTTTTCGCTCGAACCACTCCCACTCCGCCGTTTTGAGCCTCGTTCCGTCGAGATCCCACGGGTCCGGATCGGCTTTTGGCCCTTCCATCCACGAGGTGACCATATTATACAACCACACCAGTTGTCCGAGCGTGATGATAACAGCCCCAAGCGTGGCGATCTGATGAAGTGACGTGAACTGCGGAAGGTACGTCGCGTACCGGCGTGGCATCCCGCCGTATCCGAGTATGATCATCGCGAAAAACGTCACGTTGACTCCAACCATGCTCAACCAGAAGTGCCACCTCGCGAGTGTCCGCTGGTACATGCGTCCCGAGACGAGTGGGAACCAGTAGTAAATCGCACTGTAGACCGCGAACACGGTCCCCCCCATGAGGAAGTAGTGGAAGTGACCGACGACGTAGTAGGTGTCGTGGAGGAGGAGGTCAACCGGGATCGACGCGAGGAACACGCCCGTTACCCCGCCAATAATGAGATTAGCGATGAAGCCGATGCAGAACAGCATCGGGGCCGCGAGTCGCAGTTGTCCGTTCCAGAGTGTCGTCATCCAATTGAACGTCTTTACCGCCGTGGGGACTGCAATCGCGAGTGAGACGGCCATGAACGAGGCGCGCAATCGTGGATCCATTCCCGTCGAGAACATGTGATGCGCCCAGACGCCAAAGGAGAGGACACCGATCGCGAGGGTCGAGTACACGACGAATTTGAAACCGAAGAGCCGTCGCCCCGCGAATCGCGGAAGGATCAGGCTCACGAATCCCATCGCCGGCAGGATGAGAATATAGACTTCCGGGTGCCCCCAGAACCAGAAGAGATGTTGCCAGAGGAGCGGTCCACCCCCCTCGACGACGAAGTATGTCGTCCCGAGGTTTCGGTCGAGGAGTAACATAACGAGCGCACTTCCGAGCAACGGGAATGCAAAGAGGATGAGCCCAGACTGAGTGAGGACGGTCCACGAAAAGATATCCAAGTTTGCCCACGTCACCTTTTCCGCACGTTCGGTGAGGATCGTCGCGATGAAATTGATCGCCCCCATCGTCACGCTAATTCCGGAGAGGTGGAGTCCGAGAAGCATGAGATCGACAGCCGGACTCGGCTGTTGGATCGACAACGGGGTGTACATGGTCCAAGAGGTTTGTGCGGCCGGGAACGTCGGAACCAGAAAGCCGGCGTACACTAACAAAGCAGATGGTGGAAGCAACCAGAACGCGATGGCGTTGACTCTCGGGAATGCCATGTCGTCGGCCCCGAGGAGCAGTGGAATGAAATAATTCGAGAAGGCCGCCAGGATCGGCGTCCCGAACAGGATGAGCATCGAGATTCCGTGGCTCGTCATTAGTGCATTGTACAGTGAGGGCGAAATGATGTTTTGCTCGGGGGCCAGTAACTCGATTCGCATGATTAGCACGCTGAAGCCCGCGAGTCCGAAAATAATGATTGAGTACACACCGTAGAGAATCCCGATGTCCTTGTGATCGACGGTAGTCAGCCAGCGGATGATTCCTGATGGCTTTTCGCGGTGGTGCTCTTGAACGGTACCAGTGCTACCGGTGCCCGAGGATGTGTACGTTCGCCAGTTCTCGACTCGGGCAAGCCACACGGCGATGATCAAGAGGAACACACCCATGACGAGTGTTAGTGCTACCTGCGAGGTTGCCATGGGAGAGAACTCGTCTCGAACCCATGTATATCATAAATTGTCGCACGACAAACCGTGATCAAGGATAGTCATTCTTCCTTCCCGGAGGCGATTGGGGCCCGAATCAAATTCCCCCATTCGGTCCACGATCCGTCGTAGTTCCGCACCGACTCATACCCGAGCAGTTCGTGAAGGGCAAACCACGTAATCGATGATCGTTCGCCGATCCGACAGTACGCAATAACGTCATCATCGGGCGTCACACTGTGGGATGCATACAGTTCCCGCAATCGTTGTGGCGGCTTGAATCGACCGTTTGAATCGACGTTGTCCGCCCAGAGAACGTTGATGGCGCCCGGGATGTGGCCGGCGCGCTGTGCCGTCTCATCGATGCCAGGTGGAGCTATTAGCTCTCCGCGGTACTCTTCCGGCATCCTGACATCGATAAGCATCGTCTCGGAGTCAAGTGCCTCGTACACGTCGCTTCGAAACGCACGATGTGACTCGTCTACTTCACGAACGGTGTACTCCGCTGTCGGGAAGGATGGAACCTCCTGAGTCGTCGGAAACCCCTGCTCCATCCAGTATTCGCGACCACCATCCATCACCCGCACATCGTCGTGGCCATACATGGTGAACTGCCAGTACAGGTGTGTCGCGAACCAGTTCGAGTTGTCGCCGTAGACGACGACAGTGGTGTCATTTGCGATGCCGTGATCGCGCATAAGTTGCCCGAATTCGTCCGGACTCGGGATATCACGCCACGTCTCGCTCTGAAGATCGGTCTCCCAGTCGAGTTCACACGCACCTGGAGCGTGCCCGTCTCGATAGAACTCCCGGTTGACATCGACCTCAACGAGTCGGAAGGCCGTATCGTCACTTTGGAATTGATCGAGTCGATCGGCGACCCACTGGGGTGAGACGAGGGCTTCTTTCGAATGTGTCGTCTCCGGTTCTCGTTCCGGGTCGTCCTTCGGAAGATCCGTGCTGTTATCTGATGTGTCGTCTGGATGCATACTTAGTATTCCTCCTCGACGTATCCCTTCGCCAGTTCGGCAGTCGCTCGGCGCAGTCGGTACGAAACCGTCGACCGAGGTATGTCAAGTTCGTCAGCGAGTTCGTCAAGTGTCACCTCGCGGGGGGTCTCAAAGTATCCCCTGTCGACGGCCAGTTCCAGAACCTGCTGTTGTTCGCTCCGGACCTGCCGTGACGAGAGGAGTTCGTTTTGCCATCCCGTCGCATCCTCGAGGTGTCCAAACTCGAACTCGATTCCGTCAGCGAGTCGTGCGCCGAGAGTATCGTATACCATCCCGATTTTTTCGTCGTTCTGCATGAGAATTCGCCATCGTGCTTCCCTCTGTTCACGAACAACTTCGAAGACGGTGCCCCCCGTGAGGTATTGAACCGCGATGAACGGGACTGCATCACAGTACGATACGTCCGAGAGGAGTGTGTAGACGACTCGGGAGCGATTGTCTGCTTCGAGCAGGCTGTGCTGTCGGGTACTCCGACACGCGCGAGTGCTGATCGACTCGCGGTCGAGCGTCTCGTCAAGCAACAGCGAGTCAAGCCGGTCGAGTGCCTCGGGCTCACCTGTCACCCGCTCTATTCGCCAGAACTTATCGCTGTCGAGACACGAGATGACCGCTTCGGAGAGGAGTGACTCGTTTTCGATGAAGGCATCCATATATGCGTCAATGCCCGAGGAGTAGACCAGAGAAAAGAGAAATTCGCGCATTACTTCGCCTGTTGTGGAGGGACAAACTAACCGTTTACGATCCGATTCTACTGGCGGGAAAATCCCGTGTCTCGCTGTGCTCGGTTGATGCTGTTTCATCCTATCTATATTGTGGAAATTGCGCAATATTTAATACATTAGCTGAGTAATATTGGGGCGAAGATGGACCCAGACGACTTCCCGACGCCCGACGAACCGATCGACGAGCTGTCGGCTGCGGACCTCAAGAGCCGAATCGACGCGGGTGAGGACGTGACCATTCTGGACACGCGTGTCGAGGGTGACTTCGAGGAGTGGAGAATCGACGGCGACTCGGTCGACATCGAGAATATCCCGTACTACGAGTTCTTGGACGAACTCGACGACGATCTGCTGGACCGCGTGCCCGAGGGCAATCCGCTGGTCGTCCTCTGTGCGAAGGGTGGGGCCAGCGAGTACGTCGCCGGCCTGTTGCAGGAGGCGGGACGAGACGTGGTCCACCTGCAGGACGGCATGAACGGGTGGGCGCGGCTGTACGAGCGACTGGAAATCGAGGAGTACGACGGCCCCGGCACGGTGTATCAGTACCAGCGGCCATCGTCCGGTTGTCTCGCGTACCTCGTCGTCTCGGACGGCGAGGCGGCGGTGATCGACCCGCTCCGGGCCTTCACCGATCGCTACCTCGATGACGCAACCGAGCTGGATGCGACACTGAAGTACGCCATCGACACGCACATCCACGCGGACCACGTCAGCGGCGTCCGTGAACTGGACGACGAGGGCGTTCGCGGCGTCATCCCGGCGGCTGCCGTCGACCGTGGCGTGACGTACGCCGACATCATCGAGACGGTCGAAGACGGCGACGTGCTCTCTGTGGGCGAGGTTGACATCGAGGTAGTCTACACGCCCGGGCACACGACCGGCATGACCTCGTACCTCGTCGGCGACAGCCTGCTCGCGACCGGCGACGGGCTCTTCATCGAGAGCGTCGCCCGACCGGACCTCGAGGAGGGTGACGAGGGAGCGCCCGACGCGGCTCGGATGCTCTACGAGTCGCTCCAGGAACGGGTGCTCACTCTCCCTGACGAGACGCTCGTCGCCGGCGCACACTTCAGCGACGCTGCCGAACCCGCTGCCGACGGGACGTACACCGCACCGCTCGGTGATCTGAAAGAGCGGATGGACGCGCTGTCGATGGACGAGGAGGCGTTCGTCGAACTCATCCTCTCGGACATGCCGCCTCGCCCCGGCAACTACGAGGACATCATCGCCACGAACCTCGGCCAGCAGACGGCCGACGACGACGAGGCGTTCGAACTCGAACTCGGCCCGAACAACTGCGCGGCCAGTCAGGAGTCGCTCGCCGGCGACTGATCGCGTCGCCGACTGAACGGACTCAACGCATTTTTCCACGACGACAGTCGGCCAATCGAACACACATCGATGCCAGTTGTCCTGTGGCAACTGAACCTGTATGTCGATACGGCGGCTACGGATACTCGTGATGAATGGCACCGAACTACTTGCCCGACTTCGGTCGATCCACGTGGATCGTCGTCTCGGACTCGCCGCCGTGGTGGCTGCTTCGCTGGCTACCGCAGCCGTCACATACGGCCTGGTCCACAACGATATCGTGACTGCCATCTCGGCGCTTCCGTTCGTCCCGGCCGCGCTGTTGCTCGTCGCGATCGGCCTCTCGTTCGAGCATCCGGACGAGCACGGACCTGGACCGGGTGGTTCCGTGTAAAATCGGTCACAGTGGCACGACGACTGCGAATCGTCGTCACTCTTCGTCGTCGGGAGCACGGGTCGCACCGATTCGTTCTGCAGCCTCCACGAGCATTCCGAGCGAGCGCTGCACGTCGTCGTTTCTAAACGCGCCGATCAGCCCCCGAAGACCGACCCGGCGGTCGATGTCTCCGTCCGCGATCGCTCCTGCGCCCGCGTCGACGACATCGAGTACTGCGGGATCACTCGCCCGTTCCGCGACATCGACGGCGCGGCCGAGTTGTTCGCCCAGTTCGTAGTACTCGCGTGGGGATCGGCCGGTCGCGTCGCCAAATCCCTCGAGGAGGTAGCCGAGGCCAACGACCGTCTCCATGTTCTCGCCGAGCGTTTCGATGGCTTGGAGGGTCGGTTCGCGCTCGAACGCCGCTTCGAGACGCTCGAGATCGGCCTCGAGGCGCGCGAGTTCGTCGTCATCGGCCGGGACGAAGTCCGAAAGGACGCTCCCGGTCACGTCGAGGAGGGTCAGCAGGTCAAGAAACGTCTCCGTGTTCTGACCGAGGCGACGAAGCAGCGTCAGCGTTTCCTCGCGTTCGAACGCGAGGCGCAACTGTTCGATCTCGCTCCGGTTCTCCACGGCGACCGTCCGCAACTCGGGAACGAGGTCCGCTGCGAGATCACGTGTCACGTCGAGCAGGTCGAGTAAGTCGGCGAGTGTCTCGGCATTGTCGCCGACCCGCTGGAGCAAAACGAGCGTCTCCTCGCGTTCGAGCGAGGTCCGGAGGTCGGCAAGTGGCTCGCGGTTCTCCGTGACCGCCGTCCGTGCCTCGGGGACGAGGTCGGTGCTCAGACCTCGCACCGCAGCGAGCAAATCCAGCAGCGCGACGAGATCGTCCGCGTTCGCGGCGACTCGCGCACGGATGCGATCGAGTTCTGCGTCTGCGTCCGCCGCCTCATCCGTCAGAGAGGAATGTTCACTCATTGTAGCCACCTCATGGCACTGGGTCGTAGCCGCGCATCCAGACGTTCCAGTACAGTGACGGGATGACGTTGATGTCGAGAATCCAGTTCAGTCGGCTGACGACGGGTGCCGAGATGGGTGACTCGTAGTCGAACTCGGCGATCATCGCTTTCCCTTTCTCGACGAGGATCGGACAGGCGGTGTACCCGTCGTAGTCCGCGATGAGGTCGCGGCCAGCGATCGATCGCTCGATGTTGTCGGCGACGACGTGGGTCTGTTTTCGGGCCGCCGAGGCGGTTCGCGACGTTGGAACGTCCGCGCAGTCGCCGACGGCGAACACGTCGTCGAACGTCCGGTGCTGTAGCGTGTGATCGTCGACGTCGACGTATTCCCCGCCGTTCGTGAGCGGCGACCGCTCAACGAGGAATTCGTGGCCGTGCTGTGGCGGCACGGGGGCGTAGAGGTCGTATTCGAGTTCGTCGCCCTCTTCGGAGTGGACGACACCCGCCTCATAATCGACCGAGTCGACAGTGAAGTTGGGGACGAACGTGATGTCGCGCTCGGCCCAGATCTCCTCGATCCGTTCTTGATACGGTGCCTTCGGGCCGGTCCCGAACACGTGCGGGCCGGGCTTGGTCATCACCACTTCGGCGTCTTCGCGGACGCCCCGCTCGCGGAGGTACTCCTCCATCAGCATGGCGAGTTTCAGCGGCGCGCCGCCACATTTGATCGGCGTGTCCGGGACGGTCACGAGGAAGGTTCCGCCCTCGAAGTCGTCAACGGCGTCCCCGAGTGCCTCAGCTGCGGCGGCGTGATAGAAAGGGAACACGGAGTCGGTTCGTTCCCAGCCTTCGACCATTCCATCGACGTGGTCGGGTCTGAGGCTGTTGCCGACGCTGACGACGAGGTAGTCGTACTCGTACGTTCCACCCTCCCCGGTGACCGTTCGGTCGTCGGGATCGATGGCTTCCACGGTGTCCTCCACGAACCGCACCTCGTCGTGGAGCAAGCTCCGCTCCGCTCGCTTGTTGTCGGCCAGATCCATGTAGCCGAACGGGATGAGGTAGTACGACGGCTGGTATCGGTGGGTCGCGTCTCGATCGACGACGGTGATGTTCGCGTCGAGTCGCCGTCGGAGCATGTTCGCCGTCATCGTCCCACCAGCCCCGCCGCCCAGTATCAGCACGTTCGGTCGGGTTGTCGTTGTCATAGTGATCGAATAGGGGGTCGTGATCGGTCGTCGGTCGTCGGTCGTCGCAGGCGATTCACCATCGTGCCACGGAGTACTCGGCTCACGAGTCGGCGGCCCCGTCGGTGCCGATTCCGCGCGCGACAGCGACGAGGAAGCCGACGCCAGCTTGCACCTCGGGGTCGCGAAGCGCGCGGACGAGGCCAAGCGGTCCAAGTGGCTCGCTTCCCTCGTTGGTGGCGTCGCCGACGCCGTCGAGGAGACGCTCGATCCCGCGTTTCACGTCGTCGTCTGCCGCCGTCGTTGCGACTTCGCTCAGCGCAGTGCCGCGGGCAACCGTCGACTCGATCATTTCATCATCTGCCGCGTCCGTCAGGAGCGCGAGCGTGTCGGCCACCTCGAAGAGACGGTCGAGCGTCCCGGTCCGCTGGAGGGTTGCGACCCGGTCGAGGGCGTCCGCGAGGTCGGCACCGTTCGCGCCGACGGCGCGTCCCAGTTCGACGGTGCCGTCGTCGGCAAGTTCGGCGGCCGCCAGACCGAGCGTCGTCGCGTCCCCTGTCAAATCCTCGACCATCCGGTCGTCGAGGGCGTCCTCGACGAGCGCCAGCGCGTCGAGCATGGACGAGAGCTGTCCCGATCGTTCGAGCACCGCCGCGACCGCCTCGGGGTTCTCGGCGATGGCGTCGATCACCTCCGGGGGAACGTCCCCCACTTCGTCGGTCGCGCTCATCTCACAACACCCCGCGGGCAGTGAGCCAGTACGAGCGGTTGTAGCCGAGCTTCGACCAGTGGATGAGCTTCGAGGGGGGTTTCGGCGTGGGCGACTCCTCGTAGTCGAAGGCGATATACGTCGCCTCGTCCGTCCCGCTCTCGATGAAACAGACGGTCTTGCCGTCGTACTCGGCGGTCGGACGTTCGCCGCGGGCGATGCTCGCGAGCCGGTCCGCAAGCGCCCCGGCCGCGTAGTGGGCGGCGCTCCCGGCCTTGCTCGTCGGGAGATCCGCCACGTCGCCGAGCGCGTAGACGTCGTCGGCGCCGCGCGCTTCGAGCGTGTTCGGGTCGACGTCGACCCACCCGTCGTCGCCGAGGCCCGCCTCCCGCACCAGATCGCTCCCGTCGTGAGGCGGAATAGCGACGAGCAGGTCGTAGTCCAGTTCCCGTCCTTCGACTGTGTGGATCGTCTTCGTATCGGGGTCGACCCGCTCGGCGTTGAAGAACGTCTCCACCTCGACATCACGGCCGTCCATGAGTGGTCCCGCCCACTCGGCGACCGACTCGATGCCGTGGGCGCGACCGATCGGATAGGTGTACGTGATATCCACGTCCTCGCGCAGGCCACGATCACGGAACCAAGCGTCGGCCATCAGCGCGAACTCGAGCGGCGCGACCGGACACATATGTGGGACGCCGACGACGGAGACGACGAGATGCCCCTCGGTGAACTCGGCGAGTTCGTCGCGGAGCGCTGCGGCGCCCTCCGGTCCGTAGAAGTGGTGTCCACCCTCCGCCAGTCCGGGGGTCTCCTCGGGCGTCACCTGTGCGCCCATCGCGAGCACGAGGTGGTCGTACGACTCGTCGACACCTGCCCCCGCGAGCGAGACGGTCTTGTCGTCGGTGTCGACTCCGTCAACTCGGTCGATAGTCAGATCGATCCGGTCGTCGACGAGATCGACGAGCGGTCGGGTCGCGTCGGCGAGCGTCTTCTCCCCGAAGGGGACGTACAGCCATGTCGGCTTGTAGACGTGATCCTCGCCGTCGTTGACGAGTTGTACTTCGATGTCCCCCGCGTCGATCTCCGTCGCGAGTTCCTCAGCCAAGTTGTTTGCGAGGACGATACCACCCGTGCCCGCCCCGACGATCACGATGCGTTCGGTCATCGTTTTCGGACGTAGTACGACTGGTGGTCACCGTGATCGACGATGTCGACCAGTTCGTGCCCCGACTGTTCGGTCCACTCGGTGAGGTCCTTCTCGGTCCCCTCGTTCGAACTGAGGAGTTCGACGACCGTCCCCGACTCGACCGATTTCATCTTGCCGATGAGGTCCATCAGTGGACCGGGGCAGGACGAGCCGACCGCATCGACCGTGACATCCGCTCGCTCGTCAGTTTCGGACATGGTTCGGTGTAGGTAGCCGAGCAGTATTATGTGTGCGTTTGTCGCAAGACAACTTTTCGGCCGGTTTTATATATTCTCGGGGGCGCGTGCGGTCACAGGCGAATCGATTTTCTCCTTTAATACCGGTTTCTGAGCCGTGAATGGGCATAAAACCGGGAGATATCTTTCGAACTGGTCGAGAGCAATATAACTTATTAGTAGCTTACTTATCGCCACTCGTTCGTTAGGAAAATATAGTATTGTCCATTACTCCCAAAACTATTATCTACGCCAGCGCTCTACTGGCGAGTGTGCAGGAACCTACGATGAACGCCACATCGAATCGAGGTGATCGGTGATGTTCGGAATCGAGACGCTCTCGGGGAACGCACAGGCCGCCGTACTCGTCGGTCTCGTGTTAGTCGAGGCCGCGATCCTCTATCTGGGATACGGGGCACTCGAACGACTCACAGGACTGTACGTGGTCGGAATGCTCCGGGGGAAATGATGGAACTACTCGGTATCAGCGTCGCGTTGCTCGGGATGTTCGCCGGCTTCGGCCTCCTCATCGGCATCCTGTTCGGCTTCTTCGGGATGGGCGGGTCCTTCCTCGTTACCCCTGCCCTCCTGGTGATGGGGTACGAACCGAACGTCGCGGTCGGGTCCGGACTGGCCTTCGTCTTCGGGACGAGCGTCATCGCCACCCTGAAACACCGCGACCTGGGGCAGGTCGACTACAAACTCGGCGTGTCGATGATCGTCGGCACGACCCTCGGCATCGAAGTCGGGAAACTCGGGCTGGAGTATCTCCAGCACATCGGTCTCGCCGACAGCGTCGTGAGCGTCGCGTACGTTGCCCTGCTGGGCGGTATCGGCGTCTTCGTCACTCGCGAGGCGCTCCGTGACGGGGACGGTGGCCTCAGTCACGATGTCGAGGACGCCGACGGTGACGACCACGACATTCCCGACATCGCGAAGCGGATTCAGTCGTATCGCATCCCGCCGATGATCTCGCTGCGAGGCGGTATCACCGTCTCGTTGTGGATGGTGCTTCTCGTCGCCTTCTTCACTGGCCTGCTCTCCGGCTTCCTGGGCGTGGGTGGCGGCTTCATCCGTATGCCCGCGCTCTTCTACGCCATCGGCGTCCCCGTCCCCGTCGCCGTCGGCACCGACCTCTTCGAAATCGTCTTCTCCGGCGGCATCGGGTCGTTCCTCTACGCGCAGTCCGGGGCGGTCGATCTCTCCATCGTGGCGCCACTTCTCGCCGGGAGCGCCCTCGGCGCTCGCATGGGCGCCGCCGCGACGAGCCTCGTCGACGAGGACGGAATCAAGATCTACTTCGGCGTGATGCTCCTTCTCGGTGCCCTCGCTGTCGCGATCCGACAGATCGGGAACTTCCTCGGGATCGACGTGCTCAACGTGGTCAGCTTGGTCGTCATCGTCGGCGCGGCGCTCCTCGTCGCCGGTGCCGTGGTCCTCAGCAGCATCCGTGAACTTCGGACCGAGGCCGAACCGGAAGCCGTCACGTCGACGAGCGACTGACGTGTCTGTCACGATCCGACGCCCCCTGTCGGTCGTCGCTGGCCCACACCACCGGTAGTCGAGTTCCCGACGAACTCGTTCTGAAAATGCCACTCGTGCAGCCGGAGCACGACTGGTCCGAGACTCGGCCTGCAGTGGGACGCCGTCTCGATTGTTTCGGACGTGGACTGGAGATCGGAGGAATTCGGCACCCCTCTGTGCCGTGCAACGGCTGGGACGCGGGGACCGAGATTGGGAGCCGGATCTCGGCGGCACGGATCGGGACAATGTCCTTCCGAAGATAGCCGCCCGTCTTGAGCTATAGTAGCGTTTGTAAGTCACCGCACACCTGATCGCACGGCATCCTGCGATCAGGTGTGCGAACAGTTCCAAACGCTACTATAGACACGGCAACCGACCGATCGCCGTGGGAAGAACGGACCCTGACGGGTCTCAATCGGGGAATCCTGCACTCCGTCGAACGCCACGGGTCCGGATCGTCGATCAACACACCGCCGCCAAACGGTTCGCGCGGGTCGAGAGGAGGCGGCCGCGTTGCGGTGACCGCCCGTCATCCCCCGTCGCTCGCGGCCAGCCGCGCCGTGACGTGTCGATCCAGGTTGTAAAACAGGACGCCGACGGTCAGCAGCGTCGTCCCGAAGAAGACGACGAAGCGTGGCGGGCCGCTCGTCGCGCTCGCGAGTGCGGCCCCGACGAAGCCAACGAGCGTTAGTTCGACCCACGCCACGACGATCCGCGACAGGAGTCGCGTGTCGGGGCGTGATCCGGTGGACGCTGCAGCCGACCCGGCGTCCGCATCGTCGGTCGGCACGGTTAGTACGACTCCGTCGGCTGTACCGGCCCACTGAACGCGCTGTACAGGACGACGAAGTACGTCACGACGAGCGGCAACAGGAGCGCCGAGGCGACCGACATGATGTTCAACGCGAGGGGAGCGATGATTGCCTCGGAGATCGACAGCCCCGAGCCGGGATCGACGAGCGGGTAGAGCAGCAGCGCGACGACGGCGACGAGTCCGTAGGTCAACAGCCCGCTCGCGACGAGGGCGAGTAGGTCACGGCCGGTCCGAAGCGCGGCCATGTAGCCGGCGCCGAGGCCGACCGACGTGGCGACCAGCACGAGCACCGGCGGCGTCGTCACGGCCGCCGCGAGCCGCGGCGTCGACAGGGCGACCAACCCAAGCGCCACGACAACCAGTCCGAGATAGGCGACGAGGGCACGCTCGCCCGTTTGGCGGACATCCTCTCGCAGCGATCCGGTCGTTTTTACCCGCAGGAAGGCGGCCCCGGAGACGACGGTGAGCGCAACGAGTGCCAAGCCGACGGCGACGCCCGCGGGGGTCAAGAGCGCACCGGATCCCGTGAGCCAGTTTGCGGTGAACACACCGAGAAGGAAGGGGGCGAGGACGCTCCCGGTGACGAACGACCGACCCCACCACCGCTGCCACGCGGTATCGTGGCGCTGTTCGTACATCTCGGGGGCCAGCCCTCGCAAGATGAGCGCGGCGAGCACGCCGAACAACAGGAGGTAGTTCCGGCTGAACAGGTTGGCGTACACTGCCGGGAACGCGGCGAAGAGTGCTCCGCCGAAGACGACGAGCCACACCTCGTTGCCGTCCCAGAACGGCCCAATAGCCGCGAGGATCGTCTCGCGCTCCTCGTCGTCCTCGCGGGTGGCGAAGAGCGCGCCGGCGCCGAAGTCGAACCCGTCCAGAAAGAGGAAGGTCCCGAGGATAGCAAACACGAGCGCGAACCACAGCTCCGGGAGCGGAAGTCCGAACAGCGGACCGGCGGCGAAGGCACCGTAGTCAGTCATCGCCGGGCGCCCCCGCAGTCGGCTCGTCAGCCTCGGTCACGAACGTCCGTAGTTCCTCGGTGCTGGGTGGGCCGGCCCGGATGATCCGTGCGACGACGTAGCTGTAGAGTGCGAGCAGGCTCGCGTACGCCATGACGAACCCCGCGAGCGTGATCGTCGCTTCGGTCCCGGTCAGCCCGGGGGAGACGCCGTCGGCCGTCTTCAGCACACCCTGGACAACCCACGGCTGTCGTCCCACCTCGGTGACGACCCAGCCGAGTTCGACGGCGAGGATACCGAGGAGACTGGAGCCCATCAGCGCTTTGTGGAGCAGGTCGTCCTCGAGGAGTTCGCCGCGCCACCACCGGTATCCGCCCCAGAACGCGAGCAGGATGAACCAGAAGCCGAGGCCGACCATCGCCCGGAACGACCAGAAGACGATGGCGACCGGAGGCGCTTCGGTGTCGAAGGAGTTCAACCCGCGTATAGTGGCCTGTGGATCACCCCCGCTGGCGAGCCACGATGCTCCGCCTGGGATGCCGAGGCCAAACAGTTCTTTCGCGCGTGGGTTCGTAATATCATCAAGGCTCGTGGGGAAGGCGATGAGGTACTCCGGCACGTACGAGTCGGTCTCCCAGACGGCCTCCATCGCGGCGAACTTCTGTGGTTGCGTCTCGTGGACGTGCCGGGCGTACATATCGCCGTGCAGCACCTGCAGCGGCGCGGTGATGAGGAGGGCGACGATCGCGATCTTCAGCGTCTTCTCCCAGAAGTCGACCTCCTGCACCGAATAGCCCCAGACGTAGTGCTTGAAAATGTGGTACGCCGCGACTCCGGCCATGAAGAGCGCGACCGACTCGACCGCGGCGTTCTGCATGTGGACGTACATGAACATGAACCGCGGGTTCAGATACGCAGCAAGTGGGTCGGTGAGGTGGACGACCGTCTGCCCCCCGCGCTCAACGAGTTCGTACCCGCGCGGGAGTTGCATCCACGAGTTCGCGATGAGAATCCAGACAGCTGAGAGCCACGTGCCCGCGGCGACGGCGAGACTGGAGACGAAGTACAGCCGATCGGAGACGCGTTCGCGCCCGAAGACGAAGATGCCGAGGAACGTCGCCTCAAGCATGAACGCCATCATCCCCTCGGTCGCCAGCGGACCACCAAACAACTCCCCCGCAAACGTGGAGAAGGCGGCGAAGTTGGTGCCGAACTCGAACTCGAGGACGATGCCCGTCACCGTCCCGACGACGAAGCTGACGGCGAAGATCTTCGTCCAGAACCGCCTGAGCTGTTCGTATACGGCCTCGCTTCCTCGAACTTCTCTCCACGTGAAGTAAACGAGGAAGGGCGCGAGGCCCATGCTCATCACGGGAAAGATGATGTGGACGATGGTGGTGAGGGCGAACTGTACACGGCTTGCGATGACTGGATCGACCATGTTGTGTCTCCTCTTGAACGGCGCGTTCGGTGTGTGCTGTTCACCACTACGTACGGCACCGACGACCCTCCCTCCTCGGTTGTCGAGGGACAACCCGCCCCGGTCCGGGGACGGCGCCCTGCTCGACGGGGGGTCTACCGGCGCAGTTCTGCTTCGGAAAATTGGAATTATCGCACAATATTAATGTTAGCAACGCGAACTGGGAACCATGCGCATCGTGTTTGCCACGGACCTCTCGGACGCGAACGAAGCCGCCATCCAATCACGAACGTGTCTCGACTGTCTGGAGAACATCGGCGTCACGGAGGTTCATCTCGTGACCGTCGTCCCGGACAACGTCTCCACCGGTTTGCCCGGAATGGACGTCGCCTCGAACCGGCACGATGCCCTCCGGACGCAACGCGAGGTGTTCGAATCCGCGGGCTTCACCGTCGAGACACACGTCGCCCGCGGGACGCCACACCGACGCATCAACGGGTTCGCCGAGCGACTCGACGCAGACATGATCGTCATCGGTTCTCGCGGCCAGAGCCCCCTCGAAGCCCGGCTGATCGGGAGCACGGCACGCAACGTCGCCCGGACCGCCGTGCGACCGCTACTGATCGAACGCATCGCGGCGGAGGACTCCACGCACTCGGTGGTGAAAGAGCACCTGTTTCAGGACGTTCTCTTCGCGACGGACTTCTCGGGGAACGCTGGACGGGCCTTCGGCTTCATCCCGCGACTGCACGGTGCGACGCAGCGTGTGACTCTTTTGCACGTCCGGAGCCGCGAACAACGGGCGGCCGAGGAATCCGAAGCCACGGCCCGCGACCGGTTGGCCGATCTCGCCGACGAACTCAAGACGACCATGGGCATCGACGTCTCGACGGCCGTCCGGAGCGGCGGGGTCGTCGACGAAATTCTCACCATGGAGGCGGAAGTTGGGGCAACGGTGACGGTACTCGGGTCGCGAGGCCAGAGCCGACTCCGTCGACTCCTCCTCGGGAGCACGTCCGAATCGGTCGTCGCCCGCGGACGCAACAACGTCTTGCTGGTTCCGCCCGAGTCGTCGACACCGCGCTGAGACGCGGTCCGGGGTTCTGACCCGTGGCGGGACTGTTCCGTTCGACGCGTCCTAAGACTGACTCTCCGGAGTCGAATCGATAGCCCGGCTGACGGCGACCGCCGTGGCGAGTTGGCCCACGACAGAGATATGGTTATACGATCTGATTGCCCAATAATTGTGTATGAAAAACACAATACTATCCGAGGCGATTGATCCCGGCGCCCCGACGCCCCGCGCCGGTCGCGCTACGCCACACCGTGGACGCACGGGGGACGATGATCCAGCGAGTACTCGCCGGGATCAAGGCGCACCTGATCTACGTGGTCATCGGTTCGCTCGCCGCCGGACTCGCGTTCGGGCAGGTCGCCGGCCCCGAGACGAAGGATCTGCTGAAGGCCGCCGTCGTGCCCGTCCTGTTCTTGATGATCTACCCGATGATGATCAACATCGACCTCCGGGAGATTCTCAACGTCCGCGGACATGCGAAACCGGTGTCGCTGAGCCTACTGATCAACTTCTTGGTCGCGCCCCTGCTCGCAGTCGGGCTCTCGCGGCTCTTTTTCGCCGGTGCCATCGAGTACGCTATCGGCCTGTATCTCGTCGCCCTCATCCCGACGTCCGGCATGACCGCCGCCTGGACGGGGCTCGCCAAGGGTGACCTCGAATCCGCCCTCGTCGCGATGGCGGCCAACCTGTTGCTCGCCCTCCTCATTCTCCCGGCGTACCTCTCGATGCTCGTCCCGGGGAACGTCGGGGTCGATCCGGCAGCCCTGTACCGACAACTCGCGGTCGTGATCGTGACGCCCATGGTCGCCGGCACGCTTACTCGCCGACTGCTGCTCCGTCGGTACGGTCCCGAGTCGTTCAAGCGCATGAAACCCACCTTTGGCGGGGTGAGTTCGTTCGGTGTCATGCTCATCGTCTTCATCGCGATGACGATGCGCTCGACGGCGATCCTGGCCGATCCGATCGGCTCCGCCAGTACCGTCGTTCCGCTCGTCGTCTTCTATGCCATCATCCTCGCCGTCGGGGCGGGACTGGGTGGCGCACTCCTCGACGCCGAACGCTCAACCGCGCTGGTGTACGCTACCAGCATGCGCAACCTCTCCATCGGGGTGGCGCTCGTCGTCGCCCCCGGCTTTCCGCCGACCGAGGCCGTCCTCCCCATCGCGCTCGCGTATCTCGTCCAGCCACCGCTTGGCGCCGTTTACATGCACTACCGCCGCGACGTGGTCGGGACGGGACGAACGGTCCGCGAGGTGATCAGGGCGGTGATCTGACCTATCGGGCACGGAGTTGTCCTCCGACAACGAAACGGTTAGGCTTCGCTCCCTGCTACCACCGATCGGGCGTGGTTGGTCCCCCCGCGCCCCGCCAGACCACTTCCGTCGAGTCCGCGTTCGGCGTCGCGGCGACGAGCGTAGACGGACGCGGATTCAATGCGCCGGTGGATCCAGTTCGATCACACTCCTGTCCGCGACGGTAACAGCGCTGGTCTCACGACGACGAGAGAAACCGCGTGCGCTCGGCTCCGATACGTCGGCTCCGAAGAAACGAGACTACGATACCGCTCAGACGAGCAGCTGGATGTCGGCCTCGGCCATCTCCTGGAACGCGGTGGCGGCGCCGACGCCGACAGTGACGCCGTCGAAGAAGTCCTCCTCGTCGTAGCCGAGGAGGTCGATGGTCATCTGACACGCCTGTAGCTCGACGCCGCTGTCGAGTGACAGTTGGACGAGCTCTTCGATCGAGGCGACGTCGTTGTCGGCGATGCGCTTGCGCATCATCCGGGTCGTCATCTCGTCCATCCCTGGCAACGCTGCGAGCACGTTCGGCATCGGCATGTTGGGGTTACCGACCGAACTCAGCTTCAGGTTCGAGGCGTGTTCCTCGTGGAGGATCTCGAGCCCCCAGAACGTGTGGAAGACGGTGACGTCGTAGTCGAAGGCGGCCGCCGTCGACGCGAGGATGAGCGGCGGATACGCCATGTCGAGTGTCCCCTTCGTCGCGATGATCACCATCTTCTTCGGGCCGTCTTCGACTTCGCTCCGGAGATCCGCGAGCTCCGCCTCCAGATCATCGATCCGGGTGCGGAGCTCGTCGGCCGACGGCGTGTCTGGCTGTGAGGGTGTCTCCGTGCTCATCGTGGGAACTTACTCCGTCTTCCGCACGTAGTGCGTGTAGGTCCCGTCGCCCTCGACCTGCTCAACGAGTTCGACACCGTCGGTGGACTCGGCCCAGCCCTTGATGTCGCTCATGCTTCCCGAATCGGTCGCGATGACCTCGAGAACGTCGCCCGGGGACAGCTCGTCCACGGCGCCTTTGGTTTTGATCACCGGCATCGGGCAGTTCTGCCCCGTCACGTCCAGTGTCTCCGTCACGTCGATGTTCGAGCTCATCTGTGATCTTCCTCACCGTTCAATACCGGTGAGAGGCGTATAAGGTTATCGATATAATGCCCAATACTTGCACGCATAGGTGTGGCCTCGGCGGCGATCGAGTGTGAGAGAAGTGCGTTATACGGCGCTGAAACGCTTATTCTCCCGTTAAATCCGGGTCTGAGTTGGTGGGTCTCCGGGGAACATCCGAGAGTTTATTGCGCTATATCTACAATACGCAGGCGAATGACGCAGTCAGCTCGGACGCGAATCGGTCCGTGTCGCACGTCTGGTGAGCCGGAGGGAGCGCCATGATCGAAGGTGCGCTGGAGGCGGCAATGACGTTTTTCCCCCGCGGGACGATCCAGTATCTCGTCGGCGGGGTCATGGTCGCCGTAGGTATCGCGGTTATCTACCTCGGGACCGCTATCATTCCCGGGAACAGCACGTTTCTCGAGACCACGCTCTCGTACGTCTCGAACGTCCCACGGTTCAACCGCCCGTCGTATATCGCCTCGCGCGACTGGCGCGTCGTCTTCGCCTTCAGCATCGTCGCGGGGGCGGCGCTCTGGGGACTGGTCCTCGATCCCGGCCCCTTCGTCACGAGCGTCCAGCCGTGGCGACTGTTCGGCGGCGGCGTCCTCGTCGGGATCGGGACGCGCATCGGGAAGGGCTGTACCGCCGGTCACGGCGTCTGTGGTCTCGGATCCGCCTCTACCACCTCGCTCGTGAACGTCGTCCTCTTCGTCGGCGTCGCCATCATCACGGCGACCGTCGTGGCCGCGCTGGGGGTAACGCCATGAGCCGGGATGCCGACGGCAGCACGACCGACCGGCATCCGCTGTTCCTCCCGTTGGTGGTCCTCGGCGGACTGATCCAGGGCTTCGGCCTCGCGTACAGCGGGATGGCCCGACCCGAGGTCGTCTTGGATTTCCTCCAGTTCGACGACCTCGGCCTGATCCTCGTTATGGGTGGCGCCGCGGTCGTATCGGGGATGAGCTTCTATATTGCCACTCACTTCCTCGATCGGGCGCCGCTATCCAGCGATCAGTATGGCCGACGAACTCGCTCGATGGATCGGAACGTCGCCATCGGCGGCGTGGTCTTCGGCGTCGGCTGGGGCGTGTCCGGCATCTGTCCCGGCGCGGCGTATGCCAGCCTCGGCATCGGCAATCTCCCTATCCTCTGGGCCATTGCCGGGATGTTCGTCGGTGCGTACATCCAAGGCTACTTGCGCTCGCGGAGTCAAACCGAGTCCTCTCATTCGATCACGGCTGATGACTGACCTTCGGGACAGTATTGTTGAGAGTATTGCACATGGTTCAAAGTACTTTTTGAGTCGGCGTCAGTATCCGGAGCTATGACTTCAAACGGCGACGATGCCTCGAAAGCCGAGGGGGGCGGTGACGACCCTCCGAACGCGCGTGTCGGTATGGGACTCCTTGATGTCGAGATGGGGCCGAGTTCGGCGCTCGCACATCTCTATCGCGGCGAACTCCACCGTATGAAATTGTGGCGCGAGCGTCTCGATCGTACCACCAACTGGGCGGTCCTGCTGATGGCAGCAATCCTGACGTGGGCGTTCTCGAACGAGACAAACCCACATTACGTCATTCTCATCGGAAACGCCGCGGTGGGATTGTTCCTCAGCATCGAGGCACGCCGATACCGGGCATACGATATCTGGCGGAGTCGGGTTCGTTCACTCCAGCAAAACGTCTGGGCGCCTGGTCTCGATCCAAACCGATCGCTTGAGGATCAACAGTGGCGCCAGAAACTTGCGTCGGATTACGCGCGTCCGACGCTCAAAATTACGATGGAGGAGGCAATTGCCCATCGACTCCGCCGGGTGTACTTGCCGCTCTTCATTATTTTGAATGGAGCGTGGTTGTTGCGCGTTACGGCGTTTGCCGGCGATACGTGGCCCGCGAGTGCTCGGGTCGGTATCATCCCAGGAGCCGTCGTCACGGGATTAGTTGGACTCCTTATGCTCGGTGCGATTCTCCTTGGCCTTCGTCCTCGGGTGTGGCACGCGAGCGACGAACTGCGTGAAAAAAACCTCCGGCGGAATAACTGAACGCTCCTGACGGACTGACCCGCTTCATCGACGTGTGCTGAGAATAAAGACGAGCGCTGCTAGTTGATACTTTGACACTCGACCTTTCCACTCATACCACTCAACAACACATTTCGGAATTCAAAACTATAGTTGTCGCAGGACAAAACTAATCTGATGTATAATCCCATCCTTGTACGACATGCGATGTCTGAAGAGAAATCCCACGCCACCGGAACCGTCGAACCGGGTGACACGAGCAAACGAGTCGGCATGGAGGTAATCCGTGAGCGCGGACTCGATCCCGAGGAGCTCCGCGAAAAACTGATCGACGCCATCGGTGCGGAGTTCACGACCTACTACTACTACACCAATCTGCGAATGCATCTCGCTGGCGAGGAAGACTACAAGGAGATCACCGAAGACGCGCGTCTCGAAGATCGGGCACACTTCGAACTTGTCGTGCCTCGGATCTACGAACTCGAAGGGTCGTTGCCGAACGATATCCGCGATTTCGCGGATCGAGCCTCCTGTCCCGACGCTGAAGTGCCGACGCCGATGGACGACAGCGGCGAGTTCGACACGTCCGAGTTGGAGGTAGAGGACATTCTGGAAGTGCTGCTGGAGGCAGAGCGGTGTGCTATCCGGACTTGGAGCGAGATCTGTGACATGACCCGTGGTGCCGATCCACGCACCTACGACATGGCTCAGCGGATCCTCAACGAGGAGATGGACCACGAAGCTTGGTTCATCGAGCTACTGAGCAAGGAACGGGACGACGAGATCAACCCGGCCGGCCACTTCGCCCGCGGCGAACCCGGCGACGCGCCGTACTCGACGAACAACCGGTTCAACGACTCGGCCTGACCTCAATAGTCGACGCTCCCACCCCCACTCCCACCCTACCCCCCTGTTATGACACAGTCGTCGAACGAAACGTGGACCGTCACGATCGTGGTCCCCGAGGACTCGTCGCTGGACGAGGGCGGTGTGACGTACGATCTCGAAGTCGGCGCGGACGAGACGATCCTCGCGGCCGCGCGTTCGGCGGGTGTGTGGCTGCCGGCCGACTGCCAGCAGGGCTGGTGTACAACCTGGCTGCCCGCCTCGTCGACGGCGATGTTGTCCACCCGAACGCGCGTCGGTACTACGACGAGGACGACGAGGCCGGCTATATTCTGCCCTGCACTGCGAAGCCACGAACCGACACGACCATTGTCGTTGACCAGCACGACGATTTCCTCGAATTTAGAGCCGTTAACGACCGACCGCCAGGCAACTCGAAATTGAACGACCAGACGGAGCAATGAGTACAAACGACTTACAGCCGACCCAAACAGCAGATCGAGACCGCGTGGAGCCAGCGTACGAAGCAGTCCTCATCTTCGATAGGGGGTGTCCATTCTGTTCGGCAGCAGCGTCGGCACTCCGGCGACTCCCTAAAGTCGGTGTCCTCGCGTGGAACGGTGATGCTGCACAGCAGTTCTTCACTGCTCAGTTCGACGAGCCACCGTTTACACTGGTATTTGTCGATGTGACTGCAGACCAAATGTGGCTTGATCGAGCTACCGCCGATGAGTCATGTGACCGTGCCAGTCTCCCGACGTTCGTTCAGGACCTTCTCGAAGACGACTTTGAGCGTATCGCTGACACGGTGCGCGTAGCCGTTGGTTCGACGCAATACGCCGCTGATCTCAGTGGCACTCGTTCACTTAATGACGCTGCAACGGCGAAGTATGATAACTTCGCCCCGAATGTTCACAGTACCCTCGGGGCGGGGGAATTGCGCCGATCAGCGGTGAGAGACAGATATGCCAGTGTGTGAAAACTGCGGCAAACACGTCTCTGAACGATCGCTCTTGCGTAGAACATTGTTGGTGGCGAGCTGTCGGGCGATCTTGTCGTAGTTCTACACGGCGTCCGGACTCACCAGAACGGGAGCGAGACAGGGTGAGAGAAGCGATCTGCCGAATTCACTCAGTCGAGTGAGTCCTCACCAACAATCTGCTTCACAAGAGCGACGCCGAAAGTCAAATTATCAGTGTCCTTTTGCAAGTTCAGCTAATGACAGGGCAGGGAACATCGGTGACCGAAGATCGAAAAGACGACCACATCCAGATCGTACAGGAGCGACGTCGAAACCACAGGTTTCGAAGACATTCAGTTCGTCCATAACGCGCTCCCGGAACTCGATTACGACGCTATCGATCCGTCCACCGAATCTCTGGGACATAAGCTACCCGCTCCAATCTTCATCGAGAGGATGACCGGGGGGCACGAAAACACCACAGAAATCAATCGGGCGTTGGCTCGTGCCGCCAGCTCACTGGCATCGCGATGGGGCTCGGAAGCCAGCGAGCTGGCCTCGAACACGACGACTAGCGTGCTCAAATCGTATACCGCCGTCCGCGATGCCGCGCCTGATGCGTTCATCTACGGGAATCTTGGTGCGGCACAACTCCGGGAGTACGACATCGAAACGGTCGAACGCGCGGTCGAGATGATCGAAGCCGATGCGTCCGCAGTCCACTTGAACCTCCTCCAGGAAGCCGCCCAACCAGAAGGGGACGTCGATGGACTACAATATTCTCCGATATTGCAGGACGGTCGTCGGTCGCCTCGTGTAGTCCCTTGATTGACTCTAGGGGCCGAGCGAGACCCACACGCTGTGCGCGTGTGTTTGGGCGCACCGAGTGGATGTCGACGGCCGCTACCGACTAGCCTTGATCCCGACGAACGATCCGTCGCCGTAGCCCTCTTCGATCGGTTCGAGACCGTCGATCTCATCGAGCCAGTGATAGACCGTTTGTACGAACTCAAAGTCGGAAAATCCGGTGGCTTCGAGCGCCTCGAGGAGTTCTTCGGTCGAGACGAACGTCGCCTCTCTGTAGAAGGGATTCTGCTCTTTCTTTTCCTGATAGATTCGACCGACAGGGCTGTCCTTGTCTATGTAGCCGATCACGAGATGCCCTGACTGCGAGAGGATCCGGTCGGCTTCGGTCAACGTTCGATCAATGTCGTCGACAAAGCAAATCGTCGTCACGATAAGCGCGGTGTCGAAGGTGTCGTCCCGGAACGGCAGATGCTCGGCGACACCTCTAACCACGTCGACTCCTCGCTCGCGAGCATATTCCAGCATCGCTTCAGCCGGGTCGATCCCGACGTCCATTCCCAGCGGGGCGGCGAACCGCGCGCTCCCGACGCCGATCTCGATTCCGCGTCCGGTCGCTGGTACGAGTCGATCCAAAGCAGCCAGTTCGGACTGGTAGGCGGCGTCGTGTTCGCCGAACCATCCCTCGTATCGGTCGGTGTGGGCTTCGAACGGCTCTACGTTTGGCATACGTACACATAGTCTATCAAGCACTACTAACGTGGGTCTGGTGTTCGGAGTCCACGGCCAGCAAAATCGTCGGATAGCGCTCCACTACCGATGTCGTACCTGAGCGTGTTGTATCTCGATTGGGTCGACCCATTCGGGATCGATCTGATCGTATGGCCTTATATACCTATTACAGTTAATGTTTATGCGTAGCCCACCAAAGTACTGGTATGCCACACGGGCAAGACATCGAGGGTGAAAACAATCTGGAGTCCGCATCGAAATACGAATGCCTCAAATGTGGTCGCATCGTCGAGGCCACGTCCCATCCCGGGACCTGTGAGTGTGGCGGCGAGTTCCAGAACCGCTCGAAATCACTCGAATAGCCGGACTTACGTTACGGACGATGGCACAGGAACCACCCTCGGTAGCCGGCGGTGTAGCGGACACGTCGGAGGTTTCGCCGAAAACTGCGCTTGCCACCGTCCGCCATCAACTCAATAAAGCCGCCTCCTACCTCGATATCGACGAAAACATCGTCGAACGGCTGAACCGCCCCGCGGCGGTCCACGAGGTGACGATCCCACTCGAACACGACGATGGGCCGTCGAGATGTTCCAGGGGTATCGTGCACAGCACGATCGCGTTCGTGACTCTGCGAAGGCGGAGTTCGAAACCCGCGGGTGCACGTAGCACGATGCCGCGTACGTCGTCGCTCTCTCGCGGATTGCGAACGCCCGCGAGAGTCGGGGACCATGGCCATAACGCCGAAGAGGACTGTTTCCCGGTCTGAGCAGAACAGCTACGGCTGCCACTGACCGTTATGTCTGTCTCCTGTTCCGAGCGAAGCGGGGGAGCGGCCACCTCTCCGAGTATGGCTACCGGTGAGTGATCGAAACCGGCTACAAGTCGATCAGGCGATTCACGGCCCCCACGACGTCGAAGAATCCAGCTCCTGTAGGGCATCCCGAAAGTAGATGATCGACTCGTAGCGATCGGATTTCTCGCTGGCCAGGGCCGTCAGCAACACGTCGTCGAGTGCCGCCGGCAGCGCGGAGTCACGCTCGCTCGGGGGTACCGGTGTCTCGGTCAGGGTCTTGTGCATGATCTCGGCGGACTGTCCCTCGAACGGGGGCCGGCCAGCGAACAGTTCATAGAGGACGGCCCCGAGTTGGTAGATGTCGGTCAGTTCGTCCGTGCCACCGTACTCGTCGTCGAACTGTTCTGGGGCGGCGTACGGCAGCGAGAGTCCGTCGACGCTCTGGGAGTGTTCCAGCAGGTGCTTCGAGAGGCCCCAGTCGGCGACCTTGGGGACGTCCCAGGCATCCTCCACCTCACGGAACAGGACGTTCTCGGGCTTGAGGTCGAGGTGGGCGACGCCCTGGCGGTGGGCGTGGCGGACGGCCGTCGTCACCGCGATCGCCGTCCACAGTGCCTGATCGAACGGGAGCGTACCGGAACGGGCCCCCAGGTGACCGCCGTCCATGTACTCCATGGCGATCCAGGGGATCGGTTCGACGTCCCAGTCGATGACGCCCACGATGTGGTCGTGATCGGCGAGGCGGGCCCAGGTTTCGGCTTCGTCGAGGAGTCGCTCGACTCGTTCGGTGTGGATCGTCCCACTCATCCGGGGCGTTTTCAGCGCGATCGGCACGTCACCGTCGTCGCGTCGAACGATCCCACGATACACGTCCGCGGTACCACCACTTCCGAGACGGTCGCCCCGGTCGATCCGATCGTAGTCGAGGGAGAGTGGCCGTGCGAGACCATCGAAATCGCCCGGATCGGCCGGCCGGCCCTCACCGTCCCTGCCACGAGCACGGCGATAGCGCCACACACCCAGTCCGGACAGCGTCGCGATCACCCCGCCGGTGAGAACGCCCACCTCCCGATCGACGAGGTCACTCGCCGGCCCGAGAACCAACTGCGCGGCGGACGGGCGCGCGTCGGTCGACGGCTGCCCGGTGAGCGCGACCACGTAGTTGTCGCCGCTGCCGACGTACAGAGTGCTGTCGACCACTGCCGGCGAGGTGACGATGCCACGCTCCGTCTCGTAGGTCCACCGCTCGGTGCCGTCGGCCGCCGTCAGGGCGTACATGGTGCCGTCCCTGCTCCCGACGTAGGCGATACCGTCGACGACGACCGGCGACGCCTCAACCACGTCTCCCGTCTCGTGGCTCCACCGTTCGGTGCCATTCGTAGCGTCCAGTGCGTAGACGGCAGTGTCGGCGCTCCCGACGACGACGGTTTCGTCCGTGATTGCCGGGGAAGAGAGGATCCCTCCACGGGTCTCCGAGACCCACCGCTCGGTACCGTCGGCGGCATCCAGCGCAGACACCGTACCCGCGTCACTCCGCTCGTCGCCGGTCCCGACGAAGACGGTTCCGTCGACGACTGCCGGTGACGACAACCGCCGCTCCGCCTCGTAAGTCCACCGATCGGTGCCGTCGGCGGCATCCAGTGCCGTGACGTGTCCGTCGAGGCCGCCGACGAAGACGGTACCGTCCGCGACCGCCGGTGTCGTGGTCATCACCCTGCCGACGTCGCGTGTCCACCGTTCGCGCCCCGACGCCGCATCCAGCGCGTACAGCGTGCCCTCCTGTGAGCCGACGTAGACGGTGCCGTCCGCGACGGTCGGTGACATCACGTTGTCGACCATCCGGTAGACCCACTGGCGCGTGCCGTCGGCCGCGTCGAGTGCGTACAGCCGGTCGTCCTGGCACCCGACGTACACCGTCCCGCCGACTACCGCGGGCGTTGCGTAGACGCTCCTCTCGGGCTCGAACCCCCACTGGACGGTACCGTCGGCCGCGTCCAGTGCATACACGCCGGCGTCCCCACAGCCGGCGTACACCGTCCCGTCAACCACCGCACCGACGTGGATCCCCCGTGGTGGGCGGCTGATCGAGCCGGTGTCGGCGTCCCAGGACCACCGCTCGCTGATCCCTGTTGCCGGTCCGGTCGCGGCGGGATTTCGTCCGGAGTTCGCCGCGTCGACGCCTGCCATCGGATGGTCGGGTCCCCTTATCGACGAGTGTTGAGTGGCGCTGACGCGAGCCGTCCCGGCGATTCCTGCGACTCCGGCCCCACCGAGTACCCGCAGGAATCCCCGACGCGGTGTCCGTCTCCACTCCATCTACCGGGACAGTGGCGACGAGCGATCATATAAATGCTGTTCGAACGGGATCAACTCAGGTTCCGGAGTGCATCCCGCAAGTAGAGGATCGAATCGTACCGATCGGACGCGTCGGTGGCCATCGCCGTTGCGACGATGTCGTCGATCTCGGCGGGGAGCGTCGAATCGAGCGTCGTCGGTGGCCGGAAGTCACCGGCGAGTGTGGCTCGCATGATTTCGGCGGGGGTGCCTTCGAACGGTGGGCGGCCGGTGAACAGTTCATAACAGATGGCACCGAGCGCGTACACGTCGCTCGCGTGGCCCGGCACTCCATACCCGTCGTCGAACTGTTCCGGAGCCACGTAAGCGAGGTGGAGTTCCCCGGCACGTTGGGACTGAGTGCGCGAGAGCGCTCCCATACCCCAGTCACCGATCTTCAGACGGAGGCTGTCGTCATCGGTGCCCAACAGCACGTTCGACGGGTGGAGCCCGAGGTGAGAGGTCCCCCTGCTGTGACCGTGGTACACGGCCTCGGCGATCCGACCGACGGCGACGACGGCCTGGCGTGGGGAGATCCGATCGATGACCGGGCCGAGGGCTCCCCGATTCATGTACTCCATGGCGATCCAGGGGATCGGTTCGACGTCCCAGTCGATGACGCCGACGATCCCATCGTGGGCGGCGAGTTGCTGCCAGGTGTCCGCGACCGTGGCAAACCGGTCGAGGGTATCCGTGGCGACCGTCTCCTCGAACTGGAACTCCTTGAGCGCCAGCGGTCGCGCTCCACGCGTCGTCTCGACTCGCGCGTGGGACACCGTCGACACCGCCCCCCGTCCGAGCGGTTCTCCGATGGAGATGTCCGCGTACGCGAGGTCGATATCCTGAAGTACCGCCTCGGAACTGGTGTCGGCGGACCGATCGACCGGGCGTGAGGGATCGGTCGCCGGCGTCGCCGCCGCTCCGGCGGGGCTCTCGTTCGCCGTCGGATCGCCGGGTACGGCTCCGAACGTGACCGACTGGCTCCGGTCGTTGTCGGCCCGTTCGAGCAACTCCACGAACTGGTCCCGGAGGTACAGCACGGATTCGTAGCGATCCTCCTTCCGTTTTGCCAGTGCCGTCAACAGCACGTCGTCCAACTCGGCCGGTAGTTCCGGGGTCAGGTCGGTCGGGCGTGTCGGCTCCTCGGTCAGGGTCTTGTGCATGATCTCGGCGGACTGTCCCTCGAACGGGGGCCGGCCAGCGAACAGTTCATAGAGGACGGCCCCGAGTTGGTAGATGTCGGTCAGTTCGTCCGTGTCGCCGTACTCGTCGTCGAACTGCTCGGGCGCTGCGTACTGCGGGGAGAATCCCTCGATGCTGTTCGAGTGGTCGAGTAGACGTTTCGAGAGGCCCCAGTCGGCGACCTTGGGGACGTCCCAGGCGCCCTCCACCTCGCGGAAGAGGACGTTTTCGGGCTTGAGGTCGAGGTGGGCGACGCCCTGGCGGTGGGCGTGGCGGACGGCCGTCGTCACCGCCAGCGCCGTCCACAGTGCCTGATCGAGCGTGAACTCGTCGGCCCGCTCGCCGAGGTGGCCGCCGTCCATGTACTCCATGGCGATCCACGGGACTGGCGTGCTCCCGTAGTCCACGACGTCGACGACGTGGTCGTGATCGTCGAGTGCCGTCCACGTCTCGGCCTCGGCGAGCAGACGCTCGACCGTCTCAGTGTGGAGCGTCCCACCCGTCCGGGGTTCCTTGACCGCCAATGGGACCTGCCGATCGTCGGCCATCACGGTGCCGCGATAGATCTTCGCGTTCCCGCCGGTTCCGATGACTCCCTCCTGTTCGATGCCGTGGTAGCTCACGTTCAGAGGCGGCGGCGACGGGATACGCGAGGGAACGGTGGCGTCCGCCGCTGATTCCGAGTCGGTGCCGGACGCCGCGTTTCGCCGATCCATCGTCCCGTCGGAAACGTCGGACGGCGTCTCCTCCCGTCCGGAGTCCCGGGAACGTCCACGCATCGGGGCATCGTCGCCGGACCGGTACCGATACGCACCGAGCCCGCCGAGAACCCCACAAGCGAGTAGAGCCAACAGGAGCGACTGTCCGTCGCCGGCGCCGTCCGGTCCCGCCCCCGCGGACGTGACAGTGGCCGACGTCGGCGTGGGATCGGACGCCGACGCCTCGAGGGTTTGGCGGCCTGCAGTCGGTGGGTTCGCCAGCGGGACCTCGACGCTCGTCTTGCCGGTCGCTCCCGAATCGTCGACGACGAGGAGGTCCGCCTCACGGTTGCCTGCCGTCGTGAACTCGAACGAATGACGCACCGTCTCGCCGGTGTAGTACGCGTTCGAGATTCGCCACCGGAACGTCTCGATGCTCCCGTCGACGTCGCTCGATCCGGTGCCGTCGAACGTGACGGTGTCACCCTGCTCTATCTCCGCCGGCGAGAACGAGATGTCGGGACTCGGGTCGGCCGCCGACTCGCCGGTCGTGATCGCCCATAAGTTCCCGGCACCCGCGACGTACACCGTCCCGTCGCCGACGACCGGTGTGGCGTTCATGTCCATGTCGAGTCCCAGAACGATCGACCACAACACCTCGCCGGTTCGGAAGTCGATCGCCCTGAGACGGTCGTTCGTCACGTCGTAGACCGTCTCGTCCGCGATTACCGGCGAGGGTTCGGCGTTCGCCGTGTCGGTCTCCCAGCGGACACTGCCGGTGGCGGGATCGAGCGCCGTCAGCCGTTGGCTGTCGGAGAGGACCACCCCATCGGCGCCGACGGCCACCGAATTGGCGACCCTGCGTACACCTCTCGTCCACAGTTTCTCACCACCGGCGGCGTCAACCGCGAACAGAGAGCCATGTGTCGAGGCGGCGAAGACGGTCCCGTCGGCCACCGTCGGGATCGAACGCAGTCGGTTGTCGGTGGTGAACTCCCAGCGCGTCCGTCCGTCGCTGGCCCCGAGAGCCAAGAGACGTCCCGTCTCAACGCCGGTGACGACGACCACGCCGTCCGCGACGGCGATGCCGAGAGCGTCGTTCGTGAGGTCATCGCGTCGCCAGACTACCTCGCCGGTCGCCGACCGGAGCGCAGCAACACCGGACTCGTGGGCGACATACAGGGTCCCGTCGAGCAGACAGGGAAAGCCTGTCGGGAACCCGATCGACTCCCGACGCCACACCTTGGTGCCGTCGGCGAGCGAAATCGCCTCAACACCGTTGAGCGCGGTGACGTACGCTCGCTTGCTATCCACGCTGAGTCCGGTGATTCCGGCACTCGTGGCGTAATCGGATTCCGGGCCGACCCACTGTTCCTCGCCGGTGGCTGCATCGAGGGTGACGAGGCGGGTCCGCTCGGACCCGTCGGTCCGTCGCACCCGCTGACAGAGGAGTCGTCCGGCATCGAGACACGGGTTCTGCGGCGTTCCCGTGTCGATCGGGTAGTGCCAGGCGACGCGTGGCGTCGATCGGACCCCCGCCGCGTCCGGAACGTATCCCGTGTTGGCTGGATCGCTCTGGAACGAGTGCCACGTAGCTGTCCCGGTCGCCCGCGGACCGGGATCGCGTCCCGTCGCTGCCCTTCGCGGTGTGCCGACACGGGTGGTCCCCACGACCGCGGACAGACGTCCGATCGTTTTGAGGACCGTCCGACGTGTCGGCACTCCCGTCACGACCTGGAATTATCGGTCAGCACAATTAAAGTCACGAGGGGAAAACGGTGAGCGGCCAACGGATCTCCGGAGGGGATGGCGTGACCGAGGGGCGTATCCCCACGGTGAACGCTACGACTCGCCGCGGTCGGTGGCCCAGCCTCGTTCCCAGCGGTGGACACCACAGTCTCGGTGGACGTCGCGACTCGCCCGCTGTACGCGGTGGTGACGGCACCGACGAACAGGAATGTCCGGCCGGGAGGCAACGGGCGCCGAACCGGGACGTATATGCCCGGGAACGGGATAGAATTCCCCATGGATCCCCTCGGGTGGCTGTCGGCCGGCCGCGCCGGCGACGACGAGTCACGCGTGGCGCTGTTCGTCGACGGTCCGAACGTCCTCCGCGACGAGTTCGACGTGGATCTGGACGACGTGCGCGAGGCGGCGGCGGCCGCGGGTCGCCCCGTCACCACGCGTCTCTACGTCGACGAACACGCGACGCCGGAACTGATCCAAGCCGCCGAGGCACGTGGGTTCGAAGTGATCGTCACGAGCGGCGACGTCGACGTGAAACTGGCGGTCGACCTGACCCGCTTCGCCGTCGAGGGACGTGCCGACGTGATCGCGGTCGCCTCCCGCGACACCGACTTCAAGCCCGCCGTCGAGACGGCGAACGCCCGTGGCCTCCGAACGCTCGCCATCGCCCCCGGCGAGCACGGCCGGTCCGACGCGCTCCGAAACGCCGCCGCCGAGAGCGTCACGCTCGGGGGAGACGAGTAGCGGGTCCTGTTCGCGTCACCGACCGCGACGCGACGACCGGGTCGAATCCGAGCGAATTTTGCCCCGCCGGTCCCGACGAGCGTCCGTGACAGATCCGGATCTCGACACGCCGGTGCTCGATAACCACCTCCACCTCGACCCGGACGCCGGCCAGGGGCTGTCGGCGGTCCGTGACTTCCGTCGCCTCGGCGGCACCCACCTGCTCGTGGTGAACAAGCCGTCGTGGCACCTCGGCGTCGAGGCGGAGACGGGCGAGGACTTCCGCGAGGTCTTCGAGCGCACGCTCGCGATCGTCGCGGACGCCGACGACCTGCTCCCCGGTCGGGCGTGGCCGATCCTCGGGGTCCACCCCGGCCTGATCTCGCGGCTCGTCGACGACCGCGACGTCGCGCCCGCCGAGGCACGCGACCTGATGCAGGCCGGCCTCGACGTCGCCGCGGAGTACGTTCACGACGGGCGCGCGCTCGCGATCAAGTCGGGACGGCCCCACTACGACACCGACGACGACGTGTGGGACGCCTCGAACGCGGTCCTCCGGCACGCCCTCGATCTGGGTGCCGAACACGGTTGTGCGGTGCAACTGCACACCGAGGCGAGCGAGGACCTCAGCGACATCGCGGCCTGGGCCGAGGAGCGTGGCCTGTCTCCCCATCGCGTCGTGAAACACTACGCCGGACCGAGGCTCATGGGGCCGACGCCGAGCGTGATGTGCCGCACGGAGTGGCTCCACGAGGCCGCCGAGCGTGGCGAGCCCTTCCTGATGGAGACGGACTTCGTCGACGATCCGGAGCGTCCGGGTGCGGTGATGGGGCCGAAGACGGTCCCGCGTCGGGTCCGAACGCTCCTCGAGGAGGGGTACGACGACGCCGTCCGGCTAGCACACGTCGAGACACCCGCCCGCGTCTACAGTATCGACACCGAGGCCACGCTGACTGAGTGACGGGCTCACCGCGCTCCAGCGTGCCGAAACGGGCATCAGATCCCTCGAATCCGTCGGTACGGCCGATCGATTCGCCGGTTTCGCGCCGGGAGCATCGGAAAGGCCTTTGAGTCCACGAACGTTCGGTCGAGGTATGACCGACGTGGAGGACACGTTCTACACCGAAGACCGCTGGCAGAATTGGATCGGGCGGGTCGCAGAGGAAGACCTTGACCCGGAGAACGAGGATTCGGCACGACTCCTGCTCAACCTGCAGGACGACGCCGCCATCGCCGTCGCGAAGATCGTCAACGCCTACGAGGACGGCAGCCTCGACGAGGAGGCGGCCGTCGACGAACTGACGGACGTGCGCGACATCGTCCTCGCGGACGTGGACATCGAAGACGAGGAAAAGCGGATGCTGGTCGACGGCGTCCAGACGAGCCTGGTCTGTGTCTTCTACGCCGCCGAGGAGTACATCGCTGCGGGCGCGGCCGAGGACGGCACCATCGAGGAGTACGTCCACGCCGCGGCCGACGCCGAGGCCAACGAGGACTTAGACGCCGCGCTCGGCTATCTCGTACAGGCGGGTACGCGAATCATCGACGGCGACGAACTCGACATCGCGCTGGTCGATGATCTGGAGTACGGCCTGGTCTCGGAGTGGGTCAACGGGCTGGACAGCCTCCAGAGCGCGATGAGCGACCCCGAAGTCGTCGAAGAGGACGACACCGACGAGTAACACCGGCGACTGATAATCGGGGCGGCACCCTTTTTAATGCCGGTGGCGAAGTCCCGCCATGCGATTCCGGGACGACCGACGAGCCGCCGCCCTCCAGGTCGGGGCGATCCTCCTGCTTGGCTTTCTCGTCATCGGCCTGGCGCTCTACCAGTCGACGGTCGTCCCGAGCCAGAACGAGGCGGTTGAGTTCGACCACAACCAGCAGGTACAGGAGAGCCTCCAGCAGGTGCGAAACGGCATCCTGCAGACCGCCGCGGCCGAGCGAACAAGCCCGACGACGGTTCCGCTCGGCACGCGCTACCCGACCCGGATCGTCGCGGTGAATCCGCCGCCGTCGAGCGGTCGCCTCGCGACCGACTCCGGGGGTGTGGTGACGCTCGTCGACGCCACCGCGGTCAACGACGAGACGGCGGACTTCTGGAACGGTACGAACCGCTCGTATGCGACCCAGCGGCTGACGTACGACGCCGACTACAGCGTCTACCAGGCCGCCCCGCGGACGGTTTACGACGATACGGTGTTGTACAACGACTTCGGGAGTCGGCGCCGGGCGGCGACCGACCAGCGACTGCTCGAAGGGAATCTGATCTACGTCGTCGCGCTCGACGGCTCGCTGAGCCGGAGTGGCACGCGAGCGACGAGCGTGAGTCCGACCCCCATCAGTGCGAGCGACCGGACCGTCGCGGTCAACGGGAGCGACATCGCCATCGAGGTAACGACGGATCTCTCGGAGGACGAGTGGGAGCGTCTGCTCCAGGACCAGTACGAGTCGAACGGCGGGCGCATCGACGGCAACGCCAGCGGCGTGACGGTGAGCGGCGGGACGCTTCGCGTCGACCTCGTCTCCAACCGGACCTACCGGCTACGGATGGCGAAAGTCGGCGTCGGCACCGGCGTTACGGACACGGTCGAGCAGTATCTGACGGTCGTCGACGGCGCCGACAGCGTCACCGCAGGTGGGACCCGACGGATCGTCTTGGAGGTTCGGGACGGCTACAACAATCCCGTCTCTGGCGTGCCGGTCGAGGTGGACGTCTCCGGCACCGGCGCCGGTATTCGACCGGGACAGGGTGTCTCTGACGGCTCGGGGAAGGTGGTCTTCGAGTACGACGCGCCGGACTCGATCAGCGGGTCGAGCCGGACCGACGAACTCAACTTCACGTTCGACACGCCGGCGGACCGCCCGGACTTCAGCGGTGAGGAGCCCGAGTCGGTGCGGATCAACGTGACCGTGGTGTCGCTGAGTGGCGGCGGCAATAACGGCCAGTCGTTCTACTATCCCGATAGCTTCAAGGACGACGACGGGACCGTCGAAACCGACGAAGACCCCTCGATCCCTCCCGACGTGGCCGAGGGGGACATCTCCTCGTTCAGTAACCTCCAGTCCGACGGCGGTGGCGCCGCCAACCTGGCGTCCGGTGGGGGAGAGCAACTGGCCGTCGGGGTGGCGACGACCGGCGTTCCGAACGCGAGCGCGTACGAACTGGGAATCAGCGCCAGTGGCGACGTCAACAAGGTAACGGTGGTCATCGTCGACGAGAACGGCGACCCGATTCAGAGCGAAAACTTGGGGAACTTCGACGGTAGCCCGATGACGCTGAATTCCGACGCCGAGGAATACGTCAGGAACAACGACGTTCTCTACACCGTGTACGAGCAAAGAAGCGGCAAGGGGAACATCAACGTGGACGTCGAGTACCAGCGGCTCCGGACGGCGTGAGCGAGTCGCCCCGCCCACGACTATCAGTGCTAATACTCGCGTCGATGGATTGATCCGGCGTTGTGGGAAACCTCTCCCGATAGATGCCCGACCGCGCCCAGTCCGAACTGATCGGCTCGGTGCTCGTCGTCGGCCTCGTCGTCGTCACCGTCGGCGTCGCGGGCACGTACTCAATGGGTACGATCACGTCCGGGACCGACGACCCGCGGGCCGACGTCATCGGGCAGATCAGAACGGACGGAATCGACCTCTCGCATCGGGGTGGCGACCCGCTCCCGGGGGACGACCTGCGGCTGATCGTCCGGGTAAACGGGAGCGAGACGGGACTCGACTGGGCGGACGGCACGCTCCCCGGTGACGATACCTTCGATCCCGGTGACCGATGGACTGTCTCGCGGAGCTACGACCCCGAGAGCCTGGTCGCGGTCACGCTCGTCCACCACTCCTCGAATACGGTCCTGTTCCGGACCGAGCGAAATCCGACGACGACTGAACCGGTCGTCGCCGAACGGGGCGGCAAGACTGACGCCCAGGACAGCGAAGGGGAAATCGGTAGCGGGACCGGTGGCACGACGCCACCCGAAGACGGCACCGGCGACGGAGCGGATGGCGGCGACGGGAACGGGGACCAGTGTGACGGGGAAGATGACGACGAGGAGGACGAGGAGAAAGACGGTGACTGCGACGACGACGATGACGACGATGACGATGACGATGACGATGACGACGACGATGACGATGACGACGAGGGGAAGGGCGGGGACTGACGTCCCCGAACGACTCACCACGGCGGCCCCCTGTCGGTATGGATGCCGTCGGAGTCGTCGGGACGCTCCTCCGCTCTCGCGGTCCTCCGTGACGTCGGCCTCGTCGCGTGGCTACTCCTAGCTGGACCGACCGCCCCGCCTCAGGGCGGCGATGGCCGTGTTCGGACTCGCCGTGAGCGCCGGGCTGACCGGCGTCGTCTTCCGGAAACGCGCCTCCGGAACTCTCTCGCCGTCGGACGTGGATCCGTCGGTCGGCTTCCGCGGCGGCCAGGGTGGCTTGTGAGCGGGTGGTGCGCGTTCGGGTCGCCGACCATCCCGAACGCTGGTTCGACGTTCGACGTATCCAGCATCGACAAACCCATATAGTGGCTCCCGCAACCGGAGGGTATGACAGCCGTCGGCATCGACGCAATCGAGATCTGGACGGGCAAACTCGCGCTCGATCTGGCCGAGACGTTCGCCCCGGCGAAGGACGAGAACCCGGCGAAGTACACGAAAGGGCTGGGATTGAAAGCCTCGTCGTTCCCGGACACGTACGAGGACATCGTCACGATGGGCGCGAACGCGGCCAAGCGGTTGCTGGACCGGAAGGGGTTGGAACCGGACGACATCGGTCGCATCGACGTGGCGACCGAGAGCGCGTTCGACAACTCCAAGCCCGTCTCGACGTACATCGCGGGCTGTCTGGAGGAGGTCTACGATGGCGACTTCCACCACGCCAACAAGGGTGAGCGAAAGTTCGCCTGTGTGGCGGGGACCCAGAGCATCGACGACGCGTACAACTGGATCAAAGCCGGGCGAAACCGGGGCCGAGCGGCGCTGGTGATCGCGACCGACACTGCGCTGTACGCCCGGGGCGACCCCGGCGAGGCGACCCAGGGGGCTGGCGCCGTCGCGATGCTCGTCGACGAGGACCCGAGCGTGGTCGAACTCTCGACCCACCAGGGGTACGGCAGCGCCGACGAGACGGATTTCCTGAAGCCCAACCAGCAGTTCCCGAGCGTCGACGGCAAGCGGTCGGTGCAGGTCTATCTCGCCCGGATGCGCGAGGCGCTGGAGGACTTCGAGACCGTCGCCGGCCGCACCCATCCCGACGACTACGCCTACATCCCCTTCCACACGCCGTTCCCGGGGATGGTCCGGAAGGCCGCGCTACTCGGGTTCCGACATATGACTCGCGATACGGCGGTCGAGGACGGTCTTGCCGACGAGATCGGTCGCCAGCCCCGCGAGGCCGACTTCGAGGACTGGGACGCCTACGAGGACGCCATCCGTGAGTACATGGACGCGCTGAAAGAGACGGAGACGTACGACACCTGGTACGCGAGGGCCATCGACCCGACGCTCACGCTCTCCCGGCAGGTCGGCAACTGGTACACCGGCTCCGTTCACGTCGCCCGTGCGAGCGCGCTCAAGACCGCGGCGGAGACGGGGCGCGCGCTCTCCGGCGAGAAACTCCTCGTTGGGTCCTACGGCTCCGGCGCGCAGGCGGAGATCCACTCCGAGACGGTCGCCGACGGCTGGCGCGAGGAGATCGAGGCGCTCGACATCGACGAACAGCTAGCGCGACGGTACGACCTGAGCTTCGAGGAGTACGGTCGCGTCCACGACGCCCACAACCACGAGAAAGAGCGGGAGTTGGAGGAGTTCACCGTCCCGAGCGGCGAGTTCGTCTTCACGGGCTGGGGTCGGATGAACGAGCGCGAGTACGAGTACGTCGACTAGGGGAGTTCGCGAAGCTCCGTGAGTGCCGAATCGAGGTCGCAGTTCGAGACGGCGAGGGCGAACCCGTCGATCTTCGCGAGTTCCGTCGCGTGTTCCCAGAGGTCCGCCTCCTCCAATCCGTGCAGGACCACGGCGTTCGGCGTCGGGTTCACGACCCGAAGCGCGACGAGCGGCGACTCTCCACGGGTCACGTCGGTGAAGACGAGCGCCCGGTTCGTGCTCTGCCCGTAGAGCCGGTAGAACTCCTCGCTGGGGAGGCGTGTGATCGCCTCGATGCTGTTGATCACGGTGTGGCCGCTGACGTGGTCGTTGTCGCCGCCGATCACCTCCGTCGCCTCCATCGCCTCGTAGAACCGCTCCAGCGGGATCGACGTGGGATACTCCCGCAGGTCGTGGACGATGTCGCTCTCGAAGCCCGCGGAGATGACCCGGGCGTACTGGCGGATGCGGCCGCCGCCGCGGGATTCGTCGATGTCGAGCAGTGCCCGCACGATCCGGCTGACGACGCCGATTCCGGGACTCTCTCGCCGCCCGCTCTCGTAGTCCGAGATGACCGACGAGGAGACGTCCAGTCGCTCCGCGAGTTCCGTCTGGGAGACGTCGAAGTCCGTGCGCCACTTCCGGAGCGTGGCGCCGGGGTTGGAACTGAGCGTGATCTCGCCGGCGATCCGTCTGGCGAGGTCGTCACGGGGATCGTCGCTCATCGGCCGCTCCACCCTCCGAGGGCCCAAACCATACCGGATCCCTGGGCGGTGAGCGCAAAAGGGTACCGAACGACGGCCGTCGCCCGCCGACCGTCCGATCCCCCGAACCTTTGCCCGTCCGGCCCCCAGGAGGGACCGATGCAACGGACCATCGACGCGGCCACCGTCACCCACCTCGCCGACCGGTTGGTCGAGGCCTACCGGACGGGCGAGAGCCTCGACTCCCTCTCTCCGTCGCTGACCGTCGCCGACGGCTACGCGATCCAGCGGGCGGCCATCGACCGCCGCACGGACGCGGAAGGACCGCCCGTCGGCTACAAGGTGGGCTTCACCTCGGTGGCGATCCAGGAGGAACTCGGCGTCGCGGAGCCGGCGTCCGGGCGCGTCCTCGCGGACACGGTTCGTTCGGAGGGTCGACTGGACGACGGCCTGATCGACCCGAAAGTCGAACCGGAACTCGCCGTGGTGCTCGCCGACCCACTCGATCCGCCCGTGACTCCGGTCCACGTCCTCGCAGCGACGGCGGCGGTCGTCCCCGTGATCGAGGTCGTCGACTCGCGGCTCGACGACTGGGCGGTCGACGCCGGCAGCGCCGTCGCCGACAACGCCCTCGCCGCCCGGCTGGTTCAGGGCGACCGGGTCGCCGACACCTCGACGCTCGATTTGCCTCTCGAAGGCGTCGAAGTCAGACGGAACGGGGAGCGGGTCGCGACGGGCGTCGGCGCCGACGTACTCGGCGGGCCGGCACGGGTGGTGGCTTGGCTCGCCGGAGCGCTCGCCGACCGCGGGGAGCGACTCGCGGCCGGCGACCTCGTCTCGACGGGGTCGCTCACGTCGCTCGTCCCCCTCGATCCGGGCGATACCGTCGAAGCGCGGTTCGCGTCGCTCGGCTCGGTGACCGTCTCGCGGCCGCGACCCTGATCTGCCCGGCGAGAGATTCAAGCCGGTGACGGCCAAGGTCTACCCATGCCATCGACGGTCGTCCACCTCGCCATCGGCGGCGTCGTCGCCGCCGCGTTGCTGGGTGTGGACTTCGATCGACGGACCGTCGCCGTCGTCCTCGCCGCCACGGCGGTGCCCGACCTGGATACGTTCGTCGGACTCGTCGTCCAGGGTGCCCACCGCGCGCTGTTGCACACGCTCGTCCTGCCCGCGCTCGTGGGGGTCGCCCTCGCGTACGACACCAGGGGTCGGGACGGCTCGCGGCTCCGCGACCGGTGGGGCGACCGGGGCGTCAGGGTTGCGTGGGTCGCGCTCGTGGCACTGATCGTCGGCGGGATCCTCCCCGATCTGATGACCAACGGCGTCAACGCCTTCTATCCGCTCTATGATCGGTTTCTGACCGTCGACGGCGAACTCCTGCTGTCGAACCAGCGGGGGATCGTCCAGACGTTCGTCGACCTGTCGGCCGACCCCGAACGGACGACTGCGAACACCCACTACTGGACGGGCGTCGATCCGACTCGGGGGGCGGAACCGGAGACCGTCGAACGGATCTTCCCGATCGTCCGGTCCGGCTTCCAGTTGCTCGTAGTCGTCCTCGGCGGTGTCACCCTCGGCGCACGATTTTTCGAGGAACGGTAGGCCGCGCTTTGATGTGCCTGTGGCCGTAACGCCGGACGATGGGCACCGAGACCGCCCTCCTGTGGCTCCGGCGCGATCTTCGACTCCACGACAATCCGGCCCTCGTCGCTGCGGCGGGAGCCGATCGGCTGCTCCCGGTGGTTGCCGTCGACCCCCGTCGCTACGGCACTGCGGCCTACGGTGGTTCGGACTCCTTCGATTTCGAGAAGACCGGCGGCCGTCGCACGGCCTTCCGGTGTGAAGCCCTGGCCGACCTGCGCGCTCGCCTCCGCACCCGTGGGAGCGACCTCGTCGTGCGGACCGGGGAGCCGGAGGTGGTGATCCCGACGCTGGCCGACCGCGTCGACGCCGACGCCGTCCACGTCCACACCCGTCCGACGCCCGAGGAACGTGCAGTCGAGGCGTGGGTCGAGGACGCCCTCGGCGCGACGCTCGTCCGACATTGGGGACACACTCTGTATCACCCCGACGACCTGCCCGAGGACGTGGCCGACATCGAGGACACCTACACCCCCTTCCGCAAGCGAGTCGAGTCCGCGGCGACGGTGCGGGATCCCCGCCCCGTTCCGGACCTGCCGGCACGACCGGCCGTCGATCCCGGCCCGGTGCCGGCACCCGCCGACCTCGGGGTCGACGCCGAACCTGACGACGACCGCGCAGTCCTCGCGTTCGAGGGCGGTGAGACCGCCGGTCTGGCGCGAGTCGAGGCGTATCTCTGGGAGACCGACTCGCTCCGGACGTACAAGGAGACCCGAAACGAGTTGGTAGGCCGGGACTACTCCTCGAAGCTCTCACCGTGGCTGAACGAGGGCTGTCTCTCGCCGCGACGGGTGAACGCCGAGATCGACCGCTACGAGGAGCGCCGTGTCGCCAACGACTCGACGTACTGGCTCCGGTTCGAACTGCGCTGGCGGGACTTCTTCCAGTTTCAGTTCGCCAAACACGGAGCGACCGCGTTCACTCCGGGTGGCATTCGCCGTCGCGACGTCGACTGGGTCGACGACGAGACGGCACTCGACCGGTGGAAGCGCGGTCAGACGGGGATCCCCTTCGTCGACGCCAACATGCGAGAACTGAACCGGACGGGCTACATGTCGAACCGCGGCCGGCAGAACGTCGCCTCCTTTCTCGCGAACGACCTTCGGATCGACTGGCGCAAAGGGGCCGCCTACTTCGAAACGCGACTGATCGATTACGATCCCGCGTCGAACTACGGCAACTGGGCGTACGTCGCCGGCGTCGGCAACGACGCCCGGAACCGCTCGTTCGACGTCCTCGCTCAGGCGAAGCGGTACGATCCGGACGCCGAGTACGTGACTCGGTGGGTCCCCGAACTCGACGCCCTCCCCCCGGAGTACGCACACGAACCGTGGCGACTCACCGCCGACGGGACGGCCGCCCACGGCGTCGAACTCGGTGTCGACTACCCGCGGCCGATGGTCGACCTCGACGGATGACCGACCGCTGTGACGTGGTGTACGTCCGGGTCGAAGACGGCGACGACGACGACCTCCTGGTCGCGCCAGTGGGCACCACGCTCCGGGCGGCCCTGCTCGACGCCGGGCACTCGCCGTACACCCGACTCACCAAGCGGGCGAACTGCGGCGGACGGGGACTGTGTGCGACCTGTGGCGTCCGCATCGACGGGGGCGAGACGTCGCCGGAACACTGGCACGACGAACTGGCGGCGCAGTGGGGGTATCCGCGTCTCTCCTGTCGAATCGAACTGGCGGAGGACTTGCGGGTACGGATTCCGGAGAAAGTGATCTGGGGACGACGGGAGACCGACGGGTGATCGGGATCGGAGGGTCGGCGAGGGCGAGGCGGGTCGATCGTCGGTCGCGACGGGGGCGCGCTCAGGCGGGACGCCCGTCGACGTCGGTGCCGACGAGGTAGGTACCGATCGTCAGCAGCGCCGCGGCCGCGACCGAGAGCAGATCGACGGTCAAGGCGGTTCCCGGAAAGATCACCGGGTAGAAGGCCACCGTGCCGACGATCATCAGAACGATCCCGAACAGTCCTCGCTGCGTGAGGCCGAGCATACACGCCTCTCCGTCCCCAGTCACATAATTGATTACGCTTTCCGTCTCGGCGGAGGGCAGGGGCGGACGGCGGTCAGCGACCGTGCTCGTGGCCGAGGAGAAGGGCCGTGGCGTTCACGAACAACAGGCCGGCGAAGACCGTCGCCTGCTGGCCTTGGAGGCCGCCGGCGAGAAGCGGCAGATAGAGGAAGGGCAACGCCACCGCGACCCAGAAGGCGACAAAGCGGAGGGGAGCGGTGACGACTTCGAGACTCCACCGCAACGGCCAGGAGTCGACCAGTTCGGTCAGGCGGGGCAAGCGGTCGGTGGGGAGGGTCGGGGACGAGTTCGACATCGGGGACACCTTGCCAGGCCGTTGAATCCGGAACGTCATATACCCCGACGAGCGTTGGCGTCGTTTCGGGGATTTTCACCGTCGGTCGCCACGGGGTCGTACGATTTACTACGTGCGTTCGTCGACGATAACGTTTCACGAGCGTATCTAATTCTTTTATTCACCTCTCTGTTATAGAATCAATCACTGCGCCGAACGCGGCGACGTGGGCGGTCCCGAACCGGTGTTCTCTTAACCACGGTGTCGCGTAAGTCTTGACGAACGTTCATGTCGGACGCGAGTGCCACCACCGAGCGGCAAGTCGACAGCAACCTGTTCATCACCGTCTCAGGTCCTCCGGGGTGTGGTGCGACGACGCTCACCGAGGGTCTCGCGGAGACTCTCGACTGTGGATACGTCATCGGCGGCGACATCTTCCGCGATCTCGCGGCGGACCGCGGGCTGTCTCTCCAGCAACTCATCGCCAAGGCGGAGGAAGACGACGAGATCGATCGGGCGCTCGATCGGCGACTGCGCCGCATCGCCGAACAGTGGGGCGCAGCGAACAAGCCGTTCGTCCTCGAATCCAGGCTCGCAGGCTGGCTGGCCGGCAACCGCGCGGACCTACGGATCTGGCTCGACGCGCCCGAGGAGGTTCGCATCGAACGCCTCAGCGACTACGAAGTGAGCTACGAGATCGAGCGTCCCGACGAGCGCGCGACCGAGGACGTTCGCCTCGAAGAACTCGACGACGAGGATGCGATCGGCCCCCTATTGCGCGTCCGCGAGGTCAGCGAAGCCGGCCGCTACCAGAGCTACTACGGTATCGACGTGGAGGATCAGTCGTTCTACGACATTTCGATCAACACCGCGCGGTGGGATGCCGACACCGTCCTCGACATCGTGCTCTCGGCAGTCGAAGGGTACGACCCCGCGACCGACGAGGGAGCGTTCACTACCCGCGACGTGGACCTCTGAAGGCTCTCCGAGGTCACTCGTCGCCGCTCCGTCCCAGGACCGACGCGCGGAGTCGCGGGAGTTCGGTCCGGAGCATCCGGCGCTTGATGAGGATGAACCCGACGAAGATCAACCCGAAGCCGCCCACCGTGGCCGGCGAGAGCCCCTCGTCAAGGAAGACCCACCCCGCGAGTGCCGCGAAGACCGGCGTGATGTAGGAGACGAGGTTGATCTCGACGGCGCCCAGTTCGGCGAGCAGGTCGAAATAGAGGAGGTAGCCGAGCGCGCTAGCGGCGAGGGAGAGGTACGCGAGCGCGAGGAGTCCGGTCGCCGAGAGCGTCACGTCGGCGACCGACTCCCCGAACGCGACGGAGACGCCGTGCATCAGGAGGGCGCCGCCGATCATCGACCACGCCTCCATCGTCTCGATGCGCAACTCGGCGTCGATCCGCCGGGTGAGTACCGATCCGAGCGAGAAGGCCACCGCGGCGCCGAAGACGAGCAGTTTCGCGGCGACGTCACCCGTCAACAGCGCCTCGGGTTCGGGACGGGCGAGGACGACGACGCCGAGCAGCCCGCACAGGAGGCCGGCGACCCCGGCGGCGGTCAGCCGCTCGTCGGGGAGGAACGCGCGGGCGAACCCGGTGGTCAGCACCGGGCTGAGGCTGACGATGACCGCTGCGACGGCGCTGGTCACCGCGGGGTCGGTCTCGCCGATGAAGAGCAGGACGTGGTAGCCGGCGATCAGGAGTGTCGATCCGACGGCGACGAGTGCCCACTCGCCGCGGCCGCGGGGAATCGGATCGTCGACCACCCAGGCGGCGTACCCGAGCATGAGGATCCCGGCGATGTCGTACCGGACCGCCGCGAAGAGGACGGGCGGGAAGTAGTCGAGCCCGGCCTTGATGGCCATGAACGCCGACCCCCAGACGGCCGCGAGGGCGAGAAAGAGCCCGAGGTTTCGGTAGCGGGACACGGAACCTCTCGGCCCGGACGCTCACTCAACGTTTCGATTCCGCACGCTGATCGCGAACCGCCCGCAGCACGTCCTGCCGGGCGACGATGCCGACGAGTCGGCCGTCTTCGACGACCGGGAGGCGGTTGATGTCGCGCTCGTCGTCGGCAAGCAGGTCGAGGATCGTATCGAGGTCGGTGTCGGGTGTGACCGTCACCACCTCCGTGGTCATCACCTCGCTGATCGGCCGGTTGGCGTTCCGTGCGAGGTCGATTCCGAGGTCGAGGTCGTCCCACGACACGTCGACAGCGTAGGTGAGCGTCTCGGTAAAGGGCGGGAGGCCGATCGGAATCCACAGGGTCCGGTCCTCGGTCTGGAACAGGTGGACGAGGTCGTGCTTGGTGACGATCCCGACGACGCGGCCGCCGTCGCCCCGAGACGTCTCCGATTCCTCGTTCTCGACGACTGGGAAGCCGTTGAAGTCGACCCGCGCGAGGCGGCCGAGCACTTCGCTCACCTCGTCGTCGGGGGCGACCGTCTCGACGTCGGTCTCCATCAGCGACCGGGCTGTCAGGGACATGGTCGACGCGACGAGTGACGCAGTGGTAGGCTTTGCGGGTCGTCCCAGCCAATAGTAGAACTGGCCACACACACTGGGGAGCGTATGACCGACACGCTGTTTCTGTCGAGCGAGGACGTCGCCGGACTGGCGACGCCCGCCGAGTACGTCGACGCCGTGCGCTACCGCCAGCGTGGTGAGGGGGAACCGGCCGAACCCGGACGGCGCTGTACATCGAGATGCCGTCCGGGCTGTTCACCTCGTATGCCGCCGTTCTGCCCGGGACGGGGGCGATGGGCGGGTACACGTACAGCGCGGGCTTCGAAGCGGGCGACGCGTGGTTCGTCACGCCGCTCTACGACGCCGACTCCGGAGAACCGCTCGCCATCCTCGACGGCGCGAGCATGAACCCGTTCAAGGCCGGCGCCCGTCACGAGGGCGACGGCGCCGCCGACGAAGACGAGACAGCCGAGTGCGACGAACGCCTGCCCGACGGTGTCGCTGCGTGACATCCGCTACTCCAGTCGATACCGCAACAGCGCCGCGATCCCGCCGAGGTTCTTCAGTCGCTGGCCGGGTTCGAACTCGCCCGAGAAGACGACGGCGTCGCCGCCCTGCCGTTCCACGGTCGTGATGATCTCGTCGGCGTCGACGTCCCACTCGCCCTCCCCCTGTCGCTCCTCGCGCAGGCGGTCGTCGAGGACGAGCAACGTCTCGACGGCGCCGTACTCGGCGGCCTCGGCCACCGCCTCGGGGCCGTAGGTCGCCTTCTCGCCCGTCGCCATCCGCTCGCTCAACTCGTCGATGAGTTCCGCCTCTCGGGCGATTCGCGTCTCGTCTTGGACGTCCTCGACCGCCCCACGTTTCAGCACCTCGTGGACGCCTCGGTCGCCGACACCCGAGGTGTCGACGGTGGTCGTCATCTCGGCCACGTCGGGAAACTCGTCCTCGAAGTGATCCAGGGCGTCCTGTTTGGTGAAGCCGGGACCGGCGAGGATGATTGCGTCGGGGTCGAGATGCGAGAGCGCCTCGCCCAATTCGTGGAACAGTTCCGAGCGCGGCCGGGCGTACTCCCCCTTGCCCGTCGGCCGGGTGAAGGAGGCGTACTCCTCGGTACCGTACTGGGCGACCGTGTGGACGTGGGCCTCTCCCTCCTCGACGGTGGCGATGGCGACGTCGGGGTTCTCAGCCGCCGCCTCGGCTTCCTCGATGCGCTCTATCTGATCCGGCTTGAAGTGCTTCTCGATCGTCAACTCGTCGTGTTCCTCGACGTTGAGCGTGTGGTGGTGGCCCAGTTGGTCCTCGCGAGAACAGCCGACGATGACGCCGCTCACCCGCAGTCGGTTGGCGAAGCGAGCGAACTCCACCTCCTCGACCTCGAGGGTGACGTGGATGTGTTCGCGCTCGCCGCCGGTGTCGCGCATCCGGTCGTCGTCGCGCTGGATGCGCCGACTCGTGTCGCCCTCGACGTCGTCGCCAGGTTCGAGGACGTAGGACAGGTGCCAGAGGTCGTCGACGTTCTCGGGGACGACCGTCAGCCGGGTCTTCCCCTCCTCGCCGCGACCACGGCTCTGGATTCGCATACTGGAGCCTCGCCGTCCACGGGGACATAGCTTGCCATTCGACCTCGCTTCCTGCCGACCCCTCAGACTGCCGGCTGCTCCGTACTCGTCTCGCCGTCCTCGTCGTGGACCGTCAGCCCGCGGGCGTCCCCCCAGGCGTGACCGACGATGTAGTACGCCGCGACGACGGCGTAGAAGCTCACGAACGCCCCGACGAACGTGCCGACGAACGGAACGACGCTGAGCAGTCCCGTGACGACCCCCGCCCCGAGGACGACGACGAAGCCGAGCAGCCACGCCGTTGCGTAGGTGCCCGAGGTGAGGACGGGGCGCAGGTCGCTGACGGCGAAGCCTGCGCCGAACGATCCCTGTTCCGCGTAGTTGGCGACCGCCGCCGGGACGACGTACGCCGCGAGCAGGCCGACGACGAGCGCCAGCAGCCCGCCGACGAACGTCACGCCGCCAACCAGCAGCCCACTCCGGGGTCCCGGCCCCGCGACCACCGCGGCGATCCCCGCGGTCAGGGCGATCAGCAGGCCGGGGACGATCCCGTAGACGAACGCGATAGCGACGGCGTAGAGGCCGTCGCGCCCGAGATCGCCCCAGTTCGCGAATCGTGGCGGCGTGTCGTCGCCGTGCATCGTCGCTCGCAGGACTCGGACCAGGTAGCCGGCGACGAAGACGACGGGAACGAGCAGGAACCCGAAGAACGTCAACAAGCCGCCGATCAGGACCGTCTTTACCCAGTCGTCGCTCGTCCGCAGGTAGGTGAGTGATTCGTTGATCATGGTACCGAGCAGGACGGCCGATCCGCGTGTTGCTCTGTAACGTATAACGTGCCTGACGGTATTAAAGGTAGCATGTCTGACAGTCACTCGCTCCCGGCTGTTCGGCGGGGACAGCCCTCTCAGTCCGCCGTCACGTCGCGGAGTGCGTCCCGCAGGTAGAGGACTGACTCGTAGCGGTCGGCCTTCTCCCTCGCGAGTGCGGTCAACAGGACGCCGTCCAGTGCGGACGGGAGATCCGCGACGTCGCTCGGGGGTGTCGGGTCCTCGTGCAGGACGCGGTGCATGACCTTGGCCGGCTTGCCCTCGAAGGGTGGTCGGCCCGTGAACAGTTCGTACAGTACGGCGCCGAGCTGGTAGACGTCGGTGATGTCGTCGACCGAGCCGAACTCGTCGTCGAACTGCTCGGGGGCGGCGTACTGGGGGGACAGACCCTCGACGCTCTTCGAGTGTTCCAGCAGGTGTTTCGACAGGCCCCAGTCGGCGACCTTCGGCACGTCCCACGCGTCCTCGACCGAGCGAAACAGGACGTTTTCGGGCTTCAGGTCGAGGTGAGCGACCCCCATCCGGTGGGCATGACGCACGCCTTTGGTAATGCCGAGGGCAGTCCACAACGCCTGCTCGAACGGCAGGTCGCCGGCCCGGGTGCCGAGATGGCCGCCGTCCATGTACTCCATGGCGATCCACGGGAGCGGTTCGGCGCCGTAGTCGACGACGCCCACCACGTGGTCGTGGTCGTCGAGTTTGTCCCACGTTTCCGCCTCCGCCAGCAGTCGCTCCACCGCGTCCGTATGCAGGGTCCCCTGCATCCGGGGGCGCTTGATCGCCAGGGTCACGTCGCCGTCGGGCGTGGGCAGGGTCGCCTTCGTCACGTCGGCGTTGCCACCGCCGCCGATCGGTTCCTCGTCGGTCAGGGCGTCGTAGTCGACGCGAACGTCGGGCGCCCGCGGGATTCGCTCCGGTGGGCCGGGGCGGTCGGCTCCCGGCGCCTCGACGTCGGGACCGTCGTCGGCGGGGGTGGAGACAGCAGTGGTAGTGGTGTCAACGCCGGTAGCGTTTGCCTCCCCCTCCTCGTCGACTTCGGAACGGAGGTGTTCCAGTTCCTCTCTCGGCCACGAAGCGTCGTCTTGCGTATCTTCCCCGTCGTCCCGGATGCGCTCCGGAGCCGCTCGCTCATCGCCGCGGGAGAGGTCCGGGTCGTCGTCGCGTTCGTCACGGTTCCACCACCACAGGCCGGCACCGACAGCGGCGGCGCCCACCCCCGCCCCGGCGACGACCCCCGCGGCGGGGAAGCCACCGTCGGGGTCATCGCCGCTCGACAGTGCCGGTGTCCGCGTCGCCATCGTCGACGTCGGCGTCGGCGTCGGTGTGGACGTCGCCGAGGCTGTCGCCGTTCGTTCGACGAAGAGGGCGACCACGTCGCCGCTCGCCCCGTCGGAGACGCGGATCGTGTAGGTCGCCGGCACGGCGTCGGCCGGCGTTTCGAGGGTCGTCCGCCACCGTCCCGCGTCGTCCCAGTCGGTGACCCGTGCCTCCGAGACGGTCGTCCCTTCGTGATCGTTGAACGCGACCGTGATCGCGTTCCCGTCGAACCAGCGATTCGTCGTCCCTTCCACGACCACCGCCGATCCCACCGGGACGGGGTTGATTCCGATCGCCTCCTCGCCCACGGGATAGACGTTCTCGACGACGGTGTCCGCCCGACGGTGTCGGAACGCCGACGTGTTCATCAGGTCGTCACTCCCCGCCTCGCTGACCGTCGCGTTGACGAGTCGAGCCCTGACCTGATCGCCGGAGAGGTCCGCGGAGAGATCGTCGAGATAGGCTTCGAGCGAGTCGCCACCGTCGCCCCCGCCGATCCACGCGGGGTTCGACCCGTCACCGAGGTTCCCGTCGGCTCCCTCGGAGAGGACGCTCGCGCTGATCCGTCCCTCGCCGACCGAACCGACGGTCACCTCGGTTTCGAACGTCCGGTCAGTCACGGGAGCGACCGTCAGCGACCGACTGCCGTCCTCGCCGCCGACGACGATCGCAACCTCGTCGACGACCCCACCCGTCTCCCCGCTGACCGAGAAGGTGCCGTCCGGGACGGCGACCTGTCCGTCGACGGTGCTGAACGAGGCGGACAGGCTCGGCGTCGCGCCGTCCTGTGCCTCCACGCCCGCGGTACCGGTCACCGCCGTCGCCCCGACGACCATCCCCCCGACTGCTCGCAGCGTCGCCCGCCGCGTCCACGATGCGTCCATCGTACACGAAACTTCGCAGGACCCCGATAAGTGATTCGACGACGCGCCGGTCCCGCCTTCGGCGTCAGTCCGCCACCACGTCCCGCAACCCGTCCCGGAGGTACAGCACGGACTCGTACCGGTCCTGCTTGTCCGTTTCGAGAGCCGTCAGCAACACGTCGTCCAGCGCCGCCGGTACGTCGGCCACCTCGCTCGGGGGCGTCGGATCCTCGTGCAGGACGCGGTGCATCGTTTTCGCGGGCTTTCCCTCGAACGGCGGGGCGCCGGTGAACAGTTCGTACAACACGACACCCAACTGGTAGACGTCGGTGATGTCGTCGACCGAGCCGAACTCGTCGTCGAACTGCTCGGGGGCGGCGTACTGGGGAGAGAGTCCCTCGACGCTCTTCGAGTGTTCCAGCAGGTGTTTCGACAGGCCCCAGTCGGCGACCTTCGGCACGTCCCACGCGTCCTCGACCGACCGGAAGAGGACGTTCGCGGGTTTCAGATCGAGGTGGGCGACCCCGCGGCGGTGGGCGTGACGCACGCCTTTGGTAATGCCGAGGGCAGTCCACAACGCCTGCTCGAAGTCGAGGTCGCCGGCCCGGGTGCCGAGATGGCCGGCGTCCATGTACTCCATGGCGATCCACGGGAGCGGTTCGGCGCCGTAGTCGACGACGCCCACCACGTGGTCGTGGTCGTCGAGTTTGTCCCACGTCTCGGCCTCCGTCAGCAACCGCTCGACCGCGTCCGTGTGGAGCGTCCCCGACATCCGGGGAACCTTGATCGCCAGCGTCACGTCGCCGTCCGGCGTGGGCAGGGTCGCCTTCGTCACGTCGGCGTTGCCACCGCCGCCGATGGGTTCCTCGTCGGTCAGGGCGTCGTAGTCGACGCTCACGTCGGGCGCCCGCGGGATCGACTCGGGTGGCCCGAGACGGTCCCCACCCTCGGACGCCGCCAGCGGGTCCCGCCGTCGTCGATCGGCCGCCTCTCGGCGGGCGTCGAACCCCGCCTCGGCCGCCCGGTCGGTCAGCGCGTCCGCGCGGGCCACCGCCTCCCGGGCGTCGTCGAGGGTCGTCGCCTCGGCTTCGAGGCTGTCGCCGGCGTCGATTGCGCCGGAGGCGGGATCGGGGTTCGTCTCCGCATCGGCGTCGGACACTCCTTCGCCAGCCTCACCCGCCGTCCCGGTACTGCCTCCCTCGTCCGCGTCGGCCCGGAGGCGTTCGACGTCCTCCTCGGGCCACGAAACCCCGTCCGGTTCTCCCTCGTCGCCGTCGTCCCGGATGCGCTCCAGCGCCGTCGGTCGGTCGTCGTCGCGAACGGCGGGCGGTTCGTCCCCGCCACCGTCCCGGCGCCGATGTCGATACCACAGCGCACCCCCGGTGAGCGCGGCGGTCGACCCGAAGGCCGACATGGCGATGACCGGCCACCTGCGTTCGAGGAACAGTTCCGCTCGCGCGTCCGCAACCGGCAGGTCGACGGCCGCGGAGGCGACCCGTTCGCTCCCGGCCTCCAGCGCGTACAGGTGGCCGTCGGCACTCGACACGTAGACGCGCCCGCCGGCGACGGCCGGCGAGCGAAGCCAGTCCCCCGCCTCGAAGCGCCAGCGCTCCGTGCCGTCGGCCGCGTTCAGCGCGTACAGGTGCCGGGTCCCTCCGACGTAGACGGTGCCGTCGACCACCGCGGGCTTCCCGATGATCCCGTCCGTCCCGAACGACCAGCGCTCCGTGCCGTCGGCCGCGCTCAGCGCGCTCACGCCGCCGCCACGCTCGACGTAGACGGTGCCGTCGGCCACCGACGGAGACGGATACCCGCGGTCCGTCTCGACGCTCCACCGCTCGCTCCCGTCGGCGGCATCCAGCGCGTACAGGGGGGACTCGTAGCCGCCGACGTAGACGACGCCGTTCGCCACCGCCGGCGTCCCCACGCCGCTGCCGACGGCGAAGCGCCACCGCTCGCTCCCGTCGGCCGTGGCGAGGGCGTACAGGGTGTCGTCGTCGCTGCCGACGTAGACCGTGTCGCTCGCCACCGCCGGCACCGAACGCACCGTTTCGTCCGTCGGGAAGCGCCACCGCAGGCTCCCGTCGGCGGCGGCGAGTGCGTACACGTCGCTGGCCGATCCCCCGACCAGCACGGTATCGCCGGCGACGGTCGGCCCCGCGGTGATCGAATCGTCGGTCGAAAATCGCCAGCGCTCCGTGCCGTCACCCGCGCTCAGCGCGTACACCCTGTCCCCTCGCCCGACGTAGACGGTGCCGTCGACCACCGCCGGCGACACCACCTCGTCCTCGCCGCCGAAGCGCCAGCGCTCCGTACCGTCGGCCGCGTCGAGCGCCCGTAGCCCGTCCAGGCTCTCGACGTAGACGGTGCCGTCGGCCACCACTGCCGATCCGGGCCCGTCCAGTCCGACCCGCCACGCCTCGCGGACTCCCTCGACGGGACCGGTGTTCCCCGGCACGTTCCCCGTGTTCGCCGCGCCGCCACCGAACTGTGGCCACGACTCGCCGGTCTGGGCCGTGCCGACTCTCGCCGTCCCGGTCACCACTCCTCCGAGGACTGTCCCGCCGATCGTTCGCAACACTCCCCGGCGTGTCCGCCCCTCGGCCATCGATACTGGCACCCTGTCCCACGTCGATAATAAGTCCTCGCCCGCTACTCCTCGACGATACTGCTCCCACCCGGCGGCAGGAACTCCTGAATCCTGTCGGGGCTCGCCACTTTCCGGAGGAACGACTGGTCCGCGAACCGCTCCTTGAACTCCCGGTAACAGCGCTTGGCGGCGTCGTTCTGGGCGAACTTCCCGGGTTCGAGGCGGAGCGTCGTCGCCGCCTTCGGTTCGATCGCCGACGGCGGCCCGCCGATCACCCGCGTCTCCGGTTCACACTGGATCCCCACCGAAACGCTCGCGGAGACGTCACGGAAGTACGTGCGATCGCCCCGGATGACGAACCCGCCTTTCTCGACGTACTCGCCGCTCTCGGGCGTCTTCGACACCTGCTCGGGTTCGACCATGTAGGCGTCGCCGGCGAAGCGGCCGTCCTTCCAGACCGAGGAGTAGGAGACGGCGAACTGCGCGGCCTCGTGCAGACTCGTGTCGGGGAAGTCCACGTCCCGCGCCTTCTCGCTCGGCCCCGTCGCCTTCAGCAGCGTCACCGGGCCGCCGTGGGCCTCCGCGTGGAAAAAGCGGTCGTTGCCGTCCATGTACTTCTTGACGATGGCCTCGTTCTCGTCGGCGTTCCGGCCGCCGATGACGAGAAACCCGTCGCTCGTGTGGAACCAGCGGAAGTCCTCGTACCAGTGTTCCGGCTGCTTGATCGGGACCGACGACATCGAAAGCCAGTCAACGTCGCGTGGTTCCTCGGGTTCGTCCTCGTCCTCGCCGTCCCCGTCGTCGGCCTCCCACTCATCGCGCCGCCGTTCGACCGCCGCCAGATCCTCGCGCGTGTTCTCGATGGCCGACAGCGCCCCCTCCTTTTTTTCTTCGACCCGTTTGGCCTCCTGATACCGCCGGTCAGCGTTTTTCTCGACGCCCATCGAGGGGTCGACCGGCACCTCGGTCCCGTCGAGGTCGACCGTCACCTCGCCCTCGACGGGATCGACGTCCAGGACGGCTTCGGCGGCCGGAATCCCGCGCTCGGCGCCCGTCGCGAACGTCTCCTCGATCTCTTCCCACGGGACGCTCTCCTCGCGGGCCGCCCGCACCGTCGAGATTATCTCGTCGACGAGGTCGTAGTGGGCGTAGAGCGCTTCGGCGCGCTTCCGCTCGGCCGCGGCCTGCTCCTCGAACCCCTCGATGGCCCCTTCCTGTTGTTCGATGATCCGCTGTTGTTTGGCGATTTCGGCCTCGAAATCCGGGCGTTCGGTCCCCGTGGTCTCCTCCTCGGGGTCGCGTTCGAGCCGGTAGAAGTAGTCGTCGAGGGCGGCGTTGAAGGAGTCGAACCCCTCCGCCGCCAGCCCCGAACGCTCCTCCAAGGGGAACGGCGTCGCGTCGACGACGCGGTCGTCCTCGACGTACACCCGTGGGTCGAAGTCGCCCTCGCGGAGCCGGTCGGCCAGACGCCCGATGGCGTCGTAGAGGGCTTCGTACTCGGCCTCGCCGGCGTCGGCGATGTCGAGGGTCTTCTCGACGCCCGCCCGGGAACAGATCTCCTCGCCGTAGAGCCCCCCGAAGTTGAGCTGCGTGGCGAGGGTCCGCACCACGTCCGTGTCGGACTCCTCCATCCGCCGGACGAAGGCGTCGTACCCGACGGTCAGGGGGTCGACCCGCGAGTCCGGAAAGCCGTACTGCGAGCCGGGGGCGACCGTCCGCGATTTCAGCCGGACCGTCTCCAGGCTCCGAACCACCTCGCCGCTCTCGTCGAGGACCGCCGCGTTACCCTGGCCGAACAGTTCCGCGACGACCGTCGTGTCCTCGTCGTCGCGTTCGAACTCGAAGACGAGGATGCGGTCGAACTCGTACTGCTCGACGCCGGCGAAGTCGGCGCCGCTCAGTCGGTTCCGGAGCATCATCGCGAAGTTCGGCGGCCGCCCCGGCGCGTCCGCGACGTGTTCGGGGTCCGCGACGTGGGCGCGTTTCACGTCGCCCACCTCGATCAGCAACTCGACGCGGCCACGGTCGAAATCCCGCATCCGGAACCGCAGCATATCGTCGTCGTAGAGGTAGACCTTGTCGACTTTCGCCCCCTCGTATCGCCCGAGTTCGGTGACGAGGGCGGCCAGGTCGACGCTGGTCAGTTCCCGCTTCGCGTCCATACCCTCACTTTTTTCCGGGGCCGAAAAGGCGTGTCGTTGTGAGACGACTTCCCGATCCCGGCTTAGCTGCGGCGGCGGCCGGCCAGCGCGCCGGCACCGACCAGCGCGACCAGCGCCGCGACCGGGCCGAAGCCCCCGCCGTCACCGGCCGTGGTCTCGACGGTCGGGGTGTCGGTCGCGGTGGCCCGCGGCGTGGGGTCCGGGGTCGCCGTCGCGGTCGGTCGGGGTGTCGCGGTCGGCTCCGGCGTGGCGGTGGCCGTCGCGGTCGGCTGGGGCGTCGCCGTCGTGTCCGGCTGTACCACCGCGAACAGGGAGAATCCTGGCGTCTCGGCGACCACGGTGACCGTCTCCTCGCCGCGGCGGACAACCGACGTGTCGAGCCGTTCCGGCGGATTCGTCCCGCTCACTCGGACGATCCGGAGTCCCTCTGCCGTCGCTTCGTTCGCTTCGAGCAACTCCCGCGGGAGCGTGATCTTCACCCGGGGATCCCGCTCGTAGGCCAGATCGGGGGTGCTGATCTCGACGATCGCCAGGTCCTCACCCTCCGGGGCCGGAACGCCGGCCGGGAACGTCTCGACCGGTTCGATGGCGAAGGCGCCGGTCGTCGGTTCGTCGAACTCGACCGTCGCCCGTTCCGCGTTCGCCCGGAAGAACGTCTCCGTCACGCTCGTCTCCGCGACGACCATGGTGCCGTCGCCGCCGCCCCTGGCGATGCCGCCGTCGACGGACATCTCGACCGTCCCACGGGCGTCACTCGCGTCGGTGTTCGCGTCCGCCGCCGTTCCGGCCACCGCGACCGGCGCGGCGAGAGCCGATACCACGATCACGACCGCCAGCGCCGCCGCTGGCGGGCCGATACGTACTCCGAACATGATCTCAGCCTCGTTTCCACTCGACGCTACCGGTGCGCTCCGCTGGGGACCGATTCACGGTCGGACGACGTGTCTCCGCACACGAGTATCCTGTGTCACTACACAGGGGTATCCGGCCGTTCGCTCCGTCGCCTCGCGGTCGGCGGTCGGGACCGTCCCGTCCGGTGTCCGAGGAACCACCGCCGATCCTCCGGCGGCGATCCGGGGTGCCGGCGCGGTGCAGCGGACGGCGACGGCTCGGTGGCTCACGCAGGGTCGTCGACCGAGGACACAGGAACTATATCACGGCTTGCGCATCCCGAGATATGGACGGGGGACTGATCGTCGCGGACGACCTGACCGGCGCCTGCGATACGGGACACGAGTTCGCACGACGGGGCTACCGAACGCGGGTCCTCGTGGACGGTCGGAGCGTCGATCGGACGGCGGCCGACGTGTTGGTGGTCAACACCGATAGCCGGTACGACTCGCCGGAGGCGGCCGCAACCGCGGTCCGAACGGCGGTCGAATCCCGGCCTGACGGCGTCGTGTACAAGAAGATCGACTCCACGCTCAGGGGGAACCTCGGTGCCGAGGTGGCCGCCGCGATGGGTGCCGTCGCGGATCGTGACCCGTCGGCGGCCGACGGGACGGGGGCGGGGAACGGCGCCCGACGGGATCCGCTCGCCGTCGTCGCGCCCGCCTCGCTGGACACCGGCCGCATGACCGCCTGTGGCCGCCACCTCGTCGACGGCGCCCTCGTGACCGACACCGAGGCCGGCGCGGACGCGGAGAACGGGCCGGCGAGTGCTCACCTCCCGTCGCTGTTCGAGGGCATCCGCTACCCCGTCGCACACGTCGGGATCGACACCGTCGCCGAGGGGGCGCCCGCCCTCGCCGAACGGTTCCGAGCGTTCGGCGACGGACCGCGGATCGTGACGGTCGACGCCACGCACGAACGCCACCTGGAAGCCGCCGCGACGGCTGCCCGGCGGACGGAACGTCCGACCGTCTACGTGGGCAGCGCGGGGCTGGCGAAACACGTCGAGATACCGGTCGGAGCGCCGCGCGATCCGGGAGCGGCGTGTGACACCGCCGGCCGGCGCCGGAGCGGATCCACCGGCGGGGGCGTCCTCGGCGTCGTCGGGAGCGTCGCGCCGGTCACGCTGCGTGGGATCGACGCGTTGCCGGACCGGACGGTCGTCGCGGTCGATCCGGCGGTTGCGGTCGGGGCCCCCGGTACCGCCGTCGACCGCGCCACCGAGCGGATCCGGACGGCGATGGACGCCGACGAATCGGCAGTCGTGACGGCCGCGACCGACCGAGGGGCCGTGGACCGCGCGCTGTCGGCCGGTGCCGACGTGGGCCTGTCGCCGCGGGCGACCCGGGAACGGATCGCAGGCGTGTTGGCCCGCACCGCGAGCCACGTCGTCGCGGACCGACGGCTCGCGGGGCTCTTTCTCACGGGCGGCGACACGGCGATGGCCGTGCTCGACGCCCTCGATGCCCGATCGATCGACCTCCGGGGGGAGGCCGTCGAGGCCGGCATTCCAGTCGGTACGATCGACGCCGGGGTGGCCGACGGAACGGCGTTGATCACGAAAGCCGGCGCGTTCGGCGAGGCCGAAAGTATATTTAGCTGTCTGAATCACCTACGGCGCGTATGACGGAGCCGGATCGGCCGATCGCCGGAATCACGATGGGTGATCCGGCGGGTATCGGCCCAGAGGTGATCGTCAAAGGCCACGCAGCGGCGGTCGAACACGCGCGCCCGCTAGTCGTCGGCGACGCCGACGTCGTGCGGGCCGCCGCCGAGATCTGTGGGCTCGACCTGACGGTTCGGCGGATCGATTCACCCGCGGCGGCGACGGCCGATCCCGCGGTCGTCGACGTTCTCGACGTGAACGAAGTGGACGTCGACGGGCTGGAACGCGGGATCGTCGACGAATCCAACGGACGGGCGAGTCTGGCCTACGTCGAACGGGCGATCGATCTCGCGATGGAGGGTTCGATCGACGCCATCGTGACGGCGCCGATCAACAAACAGGCCACCCGTCTGGCGGGGAGCGATCACGCCGGCCACACCGGGCTGCTGGCAGAGCGGACCGGGACTGAACACTACTCCATGATGCTCGTCGAGGAGCCGTTGCGCGTCACACACGTCAGCACGCACGTTCCGCTCTCGGAGGCCTGCGATCTGGTCACCGAGGATCGGGTCTTCGAGACGATCAGCGTGACCGACGACGCGCTCCGAACGCTGGGCGTCGAGGCGCCGACCGTGGCGGTGGCGGGGCTGAACCCCCACGCCGGCGACGGAGGACTGCTCGGCGAGACCGACGCGGCCGAGATCGAACCGGCGGTCGAGCGCGCCCGCGAGGCGGACATCGACGCCGTCGGCCCCGAGTCGCCCGATACCGTCTACGTGCAGGCCGCCGACGGCGCCTACGACTGTGTCGTCTCGATGTACCACGACCAGGGCCACATCCCGATCAAGATGCTCGGGTTCTCGGGTGGCGAGGCGGTCAGCGGCGTGAACGTCACGATCGGGTTGCCGATCGTCCGAACCAGCGTCGATCACGGCACCGCCTTCGACATCGCGGGCGAGGGCGTCGCCTCCGAGACCAGCCTCGTCGACGCCGTCGAGGTCGCCGCGGGGATGGCACGGTCGCGCCGGTCGGGACGCTGACCGGCGCGGCCGGACGGCTGCGGTCGCCTTTTCGGTCGACGTGCGTTCCCGCCAGCGTCGACTCCCGACGGGGGCGTGGAGGCAACCACTATACGCTCCGCCCGAGTGCCTCCGGTATGCGACTCGAGGACTACTGGGGGGTCGGCCCGAAGACGAGCGAGCGCCTCCGCGAGACACTGGGGGAGGAAGCCGCGGTCGACGCCATCGAGTCGGCGGACGTGCGGGCGCTGACCGACGCCGGGATCACGCGGGGGCGGGCGACGCGCATCCTCCGCCGGGCGAACGACGAGGCCGGAATGGACACGCTCGCCACCCGCGATACGCGTGACGTCTACGACGACCTGCTCGAACTGGCGAGCGAGTACGCCCTCACCCGGCACGCGGCCGATCGCATCCGGGTCCTGACGCCGCTCTCCGATCCCGGGGCTGCCGAATCACGGCTCGACGACGTCGACGCCGCGCGCGCGGCCTGGACCGGCCTCGACGACGAGGGGCGGGAAGCGGTCGTCGCCGCCTTCGAGGCCTACGACGCGGCCGAGGGCTCCGAACGCGCGGCCGTCGACGCCGCCCTCGCGCTTCGGGAGGCCGGCCTCGACGGCACGGCCTTCGACGCCCTCGGCGCGGTCGATCCGGACGCCCTCCGCGAGGCCGCCGACGCCCTGTCGTACGTGACCGCGGAGGGCGTCGCCCAGGGGGCCGACGAGCGACTCGACGACCTGCGGGCCCGCCTCGCGGACGCTCGCAACCTCGAGAACGACGCGTTCGACGTCCTCGAACGGGTCCGGGAGACCGGCGTCCGCGACCTGGCGGACTTCCGGCGCGCCTTCGCCGACTACGTGGATCGCGAGACGCGCCTCTCGCGGTCGGCCATCGAGGAGGTCGCCCCCGAAGACGCCCACGACGCCGCTGACTTCGTCAGCACGGCGCTCCGGGCGCTCGTCGACGACCTGGAACGTCGGGCAGCCGACCGCGAACGAGAGATCGAGGACGACCTCCGGGCCTCGGTGGCCGACGCCCGCGAGGACGTGGACCGGATCCTGGCCGCCGTCGACGACGTCGCCCTCGACCTCTCGTTGGCCCGCTTCGCGGCGGCCCACGACCTCGTCCGGCCGGCCCTCGGCGGCGACTGCCTCGCCGTCGAGGGAGCGCGCAACCCCTTTCTCTCCGATCCCGACCCCGTCGACTACGCGGTCGGCGATCACGACCTCTCGCCCCCGCCGGGCGACCGCGTGACGGTGCTGACCGGTGCCAACAGCGGCGGGAAGACGACCCTGCTCGAGACCTGCTGTGCGGTCGCCCTGCTGGCTGCGATGGGGCTGCCGGTCCCCGCCGACCGCGCCGCAGTCGGCTCCTTCGGAGCCATCGTCTTCCACCGCCGCCACGCGAGTTTCAACGCCGGCGTCCTGGAGTCGACGCTGAAATCCATCGTTCCGCCCCTGACCGACGACGGGCGAACCCTGATGCTGGTCGACGAGTTCGAGGCGATCACCGAACCCGGGCGGGCCGCCGACCTGCTGAACGGCCTCGTCGACCTCACCGTCGACCGCGGCGCCCTCGGCGTCTACGTCACCCACCTCGCGGACGACCTGAGCCCACTCCCCGACACCGCCCGCATCGACGGCATCTTCGCCCAGGGGCTCACCGCCGATCTGGACCTTCGGGTGGACTACCAGCCCCGCTTCGGTACCGTCGGCAAGTCCACACCGGAGTTCATCGTCTCCCGCCTCGTCGCGAACGCGGGTGGCCGGCGCGAACGGCAGGGGTTCGAACGGCTCGCGGCCGCCGTCGGCGAGGAGGCGGTCCAGCGCACCCTCGCCGACGCGTGGGAGGAGTGAGGACGCGACGCGCGGTCGGCCGTCACGGAGCCTCACCCACGATATGAGGGGCCCGCGCCGTCTCACGGAGCGTGCGACTCTTAACCCCGCGCCGTCTGTGAAGACTATGTTCGAGGACTGCTCGGGGCTACTCGCCGACAACCCGGCGTTTCGCGGGTACGGCGTGGCCGTCACGCCCGGCGCCGAGGGTCCGCTGGCGTTCGTCGCCGGCTTTGGCACCGCCAACCGCGTCCTCCGATTCGAGGAGGGCGCCGTCGCCGACGCGGCCTGTGGCGTCCTCGCCGACGACGGCAGACACGCCATCGGCGTCGCCGCGGCGGACCTCGACGCCGACGGCCGCGAGGAGGTGTACGTCCACAACGTCGCCGCCTTCGGCGGCACGTCCGCCGAGGCCGACCTGCTTCTCGATCCGGAGCGCGGCGGGGCGCGGTGGCGTGACCTCTTCGCCGACCCGGTGAACCGGGGACGAGGGAACCACCGTGTCGGCCGTTCGGTCGCCGCCGTCGACCGCCTCGGTACCGGTCGCTACGGTCTGTTCGTCACCGGATACGGCGCGCCTGCACGGTTCTACGAGGTCGGCGACGACGGCGGCATCACCGACCTCGCCGACGCGGTCGGCCTCGACGTGGTCACCGGCGGCCGGTCGATCGCCGCCGGCCCCATCCTCTCCGACCGGACGGACCTGTTCGTCGGTGCCGAGCGCGGGCCGAACCTCCTGCTCAGAAACGTGGGGGGGAAGTACGTCGACGTCGCCCGGGAGTACGGCGTCGCCGATCCCGAGGAGAACGCCCGTGGCGCGGCGCTCGTGGCCCCCGAGGGGTCGCGAACGCCCGACATCGTCTGTGGCAACTGGAACGGCGCGAACCGGCTGTTCGCCCGCGAGGGGGATACGTTTCGCGACGTGGCACCGGCCGAGCTCTCCCGTCCGGCACGCGTCCGGACCGTCGTCGCCGCCGATTTCGACAACGACGGCCGCGGGGAACTGTTCGTCAACTGCCTGGGCGCGCCCAACCGCCTGCTCACGTACGACGACGGGTGGACACAGACGGGGATCGGCGCCGCCCTCGAACCCGAGGGGATGGGCACCGGCGCCGTGGCCGCCGACTTCGACGGCGACGGCACGCTGGAACTCCTCGTGGTCCACGGGGAGGCCGAGGCTCAGCCCCTCTCGCTCTATCGCGTACCCAACGACGGCGACTGGCTCCGCGTGCGACCGCTCACGCCCGCCGGGGCGCCCGCCCGCGGCGCCCGGGTGACGCTCCACACCGACGCGGGCCGACAGGTCCGGATCGTCGACGCTGGGAGCGGCTACCTCTGCCAGATGGAACCGGTCGCCCACTTCGGCCTCGGTTCGGCGGTTCCACGCGAGGTCACCGTCTGCTGGCCCGACGGCCGCGAGCGGACGATCGACGAGCCACCGTCGAGGGCGACGATCCGCCCGTCTCACCCCGGCGGCTGATCGACCGTCGGCCGAGGTAGCGGGATTTAAGGCGGGGTCCCCGCTACTGACTGGAAACATGATCGACCCCACATCCGATATCGGTGAGGACGTCGACGAGAGTACCGCACCCACCTGTCACACCTGCGGGAAGAAAATCGTCGCGGAGCCGGAGCATCGCGTCGTCTCGTGGGTCGAGGACGGCGAGGTCGAACATCTCCACTTCTGTGACGACGAGTGCCACGAGGCCTGGAGCGGCCGGCGACCGAGTCGCTGATCGGCGGCCGATCGGTGTGGGGTCGATTCATATATTGTACGTCAGTACCGGCGGTTCGTCGAGACGGTCCCGCGAACACGGGTGAACGGTTACAGTAATCCGTATCAGCCGTCGGTCGTCTCGAACCGGTCCAGTCCCAGCGACAGCATGTCCGGACTCACCGGCCGGAACTCCTCGCGCTCCCACGCCGGGAAATACCCCCGGACGCCGTTCCATCGGTCACGGGCGTAGCGTGCGTCGACGAGTACGCGGACGCCTCGCTCGTCGGGACCGCGGATGACCCGCCCGACGGCCTGTCTGGCCTTCCGGACCGCCGGCGCCGTCAACGCCGTCTCGAACCCGCTCCGGCCGCCGCCGTGCTCGCCGTCGGCTCCGAACGCCCGGTCGTACGCCGTCACGACGGCCTGTGTCCGGGGGCGTGTCGTGTCGACCAGCGGCACGCCACACACCACCGCCGCGTGCAGGCGGTCGCCGCGGTAGTCGACCCCCTCGGTCAGCGTCCCCCGGAGGCTGGTGACGAGCGTCTTCGATCCGCCCGAGAAGAAGTCCGTCTTCAGTGCCTCCGTCGCGCCGTCGTCGCTCGACTCGTCGAGCAGGACCGGCGAGTCGAGACGCTCGTCGAGGCGCCCGGCCATCCACTCCGCCTCGGCGTAGTTCGGCATTCCCACCAGGACGTTCCCGTCCCGGCCGGCCACCTCGGCGACGGCGTCGACGTACACCCGACGGGCGTCGGTGTCCGCGCCAACCTCGCCCCGGTTCTCGTAGGTGTAGGCCGGCGCGTCGACTGCGAAACTCGCGCGGTTCTCCGCCGGGAAGCCGAGGCCGTACGTCCGCTCGACGACCGGTCTGCCGTCGTCGGCGAGCGTGTTCAGCCCCGTCACCGTCCGGAACACGTCGAGAGGTTCGAGCGTCGCCGACATCAACACCCCGCCGCCGAAGTCGTCGAGGCGGTCGGCGATGGCGTCGCCGGGGACGCAGTTGTGGAGGGCGAGTCGTGCGTTGTAGGCCCGCCGCCACGAGTCGCCGGGTTCGGCCTCGTTCCACGTCCGCGAGAGGTCGATCGTACGGAAGTAGCGGGTGTGGTCCGCACGGTACCACGCGCCGAGCACCCGGCCGACCGTCGGCGTCGCCCGCTCCCGGTCGGCCTCCTCCAGTTCGTTCAGGACGCGCGCGACGACGGCGCCGACCGCCTCGGCGCGCACCCAGACGTCGTCGCCGTACCGTCCGTCCGCCCACTCCGTGATGGCGTCGGGTTCCGGTCGGTCCGGGTCGCGGAGGGGAATCTCGTCGTCTTCAAGGCCGTCCAGCGACGCCCGCCACCCAGGCCGTTCCCGGTCCAGGTGGGCACGCACCCGCCGGTCGAGTTCCTCGCGCAGGTCGCGGACGAACGCCCGCGTCGCCTTCACCTCCGCGAGGCTCACGTCCGACTCCGCGAGTTCGCCGCGGATCAGGTCGGCGTCCCGTGAGTCGTCGTCCATCGCCACTGGCTGGATCACGCGCGTGAGTTCGGACTCGGCGTCTCGGAGGGTGGCGTCGCCCACCCCGTCGCTCACCAGGTCGCGCACCCGCGGTTCGAGCATGTGTGCCTCGTCGCAGACGACGAACGTCGAGTCGTCGAGGAGCGCGCCGGTGAACGAGCCGACCGTCTGCGGATCGAACGCGTGGTAGTAGTTGCCGATGGTCACCTCGACGTGGGGGATGAGCGCCCCGAGGATCGAATGTGGGCAGGCGCCGTGGCTCGCCGCGAGGCCGACGAGGTCGTCGGTGTCGAGTAGGCCGCGATCCGTGACGTCGAAGGGGACGGCCTCGGCCGGATCGCCGTCCTCGGGCAGGTCGTCGAGATACTGCGCGTAGAAAGGGCAGTACTCGACGCCCTCGTACTCGGCGGTGTCGGGCGGGTAGGGCGTCGGTTCGCCGGCCGTCTCCAGAAACTCCGCCGCCGCCCCGCTCCCGGTGTCGAGCAGGCCGGTCTGGGTCCGCCGGGCGTCGTCGGCGAGCGCCGCGGCCGTCGTCGGTCCGTCGCTTCCCGTCAGGTTTCGTGTCCGCTCGCGGAGCCCGTCACACCGGTCGTAGACGGTCGTCTCGTCGACGTCGGCGACGCGTTCCCGGCTGTACGGGCAGACGTCCGCCTTGCCGACGAGCGTCAGCGCCGAGACGGGACGCCAGTCCTCGGGCAGTTCCTGGTTGATCGTCTCCACGTCCGCCTCGAACTGGCGGAGTTGCTGTTTGACGCTCGTGAGGACGGCCACCCGTTCGAACGGCGAGTCCGGATCGCGCACTCGGTCGATGCCGGCGGTCAGCGCGAGCATCGTCTTGCCCGTGCCGCAGGCGCCCTCGATCACGGCGAACCCGCCCCGGTCGGCCACTTCGACTGCCGTCTCGATGCCGTCTGCCTGATCCGGGTACGGCTCGTCGTGGCCGAACACCGTCCGCCACGTCTCGCCCATTACCCACAGGCTGGCGACGTCCTCTGATAAAAAGCTCGGCTCACGCCCGTTACAGCAGGCTTCGTCCCAGGACGATCACCGAGAGGTTGTTGGCGAAGACGCCGAGACCGACGGCGACGAGGACGCCCAGCCACCCCTCGATCAGGAGTGCGAAGTAGTACTCGGTCGGCGACGGCGTTCGGCGGAGACGGCCGACGAGAAGGCGAAAGAAGCCGGTGACGATCACCACGACCGCGAGGTGAGCGCCGATCACGACGAGGACCGTCCGGCCGAGCAGCCACCGCATCAGCGGGTTGCTCTCGGCGCCGGCCCCGACCGTTCGGGCCGCCCCGAGCGTCGTCAGCAGATCCACCGCCAGCAGGAGAAAGAGCGCGACTGCGATCCAGTCCCAGTACTCCTCGATCCGAGTCTCGGTGACGCGGCGGCTCACGGCCACGGTCCGGTGTGCCGAGCGGCCGACCGGGTCAGGGCGCTACGGGCGGTCCTGGCGACTCGGCCCTTCGTCGCCGGTCGGGGTTCGGTCGTCGCCGGTTCGATCGCGGTCGTCGTCCTGTCCATCGGTCCGTTCGGCCGTTCGGTCCCGACCGTCGTCATCGTTCCGATCGGTTCCGCCGCCGCCCGAGCGACCGCGCTCGTCCTCGGGGCGGTCGTCGTCGCCGGAACCGGTCGGCTGCGTGCCGTCGTCACGCCCGCCGGACCTGGTGGCGTTGCGATCCCCATCGGTCGTCGCGCCCTCCCGTGTCGCCGTGGCGTGGTCGGCCCTCCCGTCGTCACGGCCGCTCGTCGACGGATCCCCGGCGGCCGTCCCGGCGCCCACCGTGTCGTCACTCCCCGACGTGGCCTCGACGGCCGCGAGGGCGTCGAGGGAGTCGCCGTCACCGTCGGCGGTGCGTTCGAGGATCGTCTCGACGCGCGTCGGCGAGGGATCGCGGCCGCCGGACTCCATGAGCGCTGCCGTCCCGGCGACGTAGGGCGCGGCCGCCGACGTGCCCGCGAGGTCGGCCGCGGCGGGCGTGTCGGCACCCGCCGGCGCGATCAGATCCACGGTGCCGTTCGCGGAGAGCGAACTGTATCCGGTCGGGTCGCCGTCCGTGGCCGCCCCGACCGCCACGACCCGGTCGCTCGTCGCCGGCGCGACCATGCTCCCGTGGGCGGTGGCGTGTTCGAGTTCGTGATGGGCGGCGAACACCTGCACCCGTCCCGGTGCGAGCGCCGGATCGTCGGCGTAGACGGCGAGGTAGTACCGGCCGCGCGGGACGGCGACGTCGATGCCTTCGACGGTCGGTCCCGGACCGCTCTCGTCGGCCGCGGACTTGGCGACGACGCGGTCGGGCGCGTTCGGGAGTCGTCGATAGAGGTAGAGGTCGTAGTCGGCGTCGGACTGCCAGCGCAGGCGGGCGATGACCCGGCCACGGATGCGGTCGCCGTCGGCGAGGTGGTTCGCGGCGTCGTCCTCGGCGAAGGTGACCCACCCGTCGCGGGTCCCCTCGCCCGCCCAGTGGCGGTTGGCGTAGTTCCCCGCGGAGGTGACGAAGACCACGCCCTCGGCGGCCGCCCGTTCCGCGGCGGCGGTGATCCGGTCTCCGTCGCCCGCGACGCTCGGGAAGTAGCTCCCGGAGTCGACGATGACGTCCACTCCGCGGTCGGTCAGCCACTCGACCGCCGTCGCGTACTCCTCGGGCGTCGGCGTGCGTCCCACACCCGCGAGGTAGAGGTCGGCCGACGGCGCCGTCTCCGAGACGACCGCCGCGACGGCGGTGTCGTGAGCCGTCCGCCCCGCCGGGTCGCCGACCTGTCGGCGTGCGACCACGTGAGGAGCGACGACCGTATCACCCGCGTCGAAGCCGCGCCCGATGACGCCCACGTCGACGCCGGTGCCCGTGAGACCCTGGTCGTGGACCGCGTCCGCCCGGACCGAGCGGAGCGCTTCGGCGGTCGCTCCGGCGCCCGACGGGTGGCGCTGTACCGCCGACCCGACGGTCGAGCCGACGTCGCCGTCAACGGCCGTGGCCGCCGCGTCGGGACTACCGCCGGCCGGTACCGGCTGGATCGCAGCCAGAACGACGACGACGGTCAGGAGGGCGATACGGGAACGGGGAGCGCCGAGCATGGCTGATCAGCGGTCGTACTGGTTCCAGACGGCCAGGACGGCGACAACCAGGAGGCCGCCGGCGAGGAAGGCGAGACCAGGGGGCACGAGGCCGAGGAGGGGGCCGGCCGCACTCCCGACGCCGTCGCCGACCCGAGGCGTCGTCCCGGGGCCCCCGAGGTCGACGACGCCCGCGCCGAACGCTCGCTGGATCGCGACTGCACCCACCGCAAGGAGCCCGAGAACGCCGACGAACCGCTCTAGCGAGTCGAGAAACCGCTCTTTGTTCGCGTCCGATCCGACGCAGACGACGAGCGAGTCCTCGGTCGGCGCGTACACCTTCATCTCGCGTCCCTTCACGGAGTAGCGTGTGTCCGCGACCTCGACGAGGCCGACCTCCTCGAGGTTGCCGAGGTGGTGGCGGACGTTCTGGAGGGAGGTCGATACGTTTTCGGCGAGTTCCGACGCCGTCGCGGGGCTCTCTTCCAAGGCGGCCAGGATCGAACGGGCCGTCTCCGACGAGATTGAGCCGATGAGGTCGTCGGCGTCGTCGTCGGTCAGGGACAGCACGCGGAGTTCCCCGTCTCCCTCCGCGCTCACGTCCCCTTCCAACTGTGACGGTAACAGCCCCGACATCACGCCGTGAGTTACCAATACTAACTAAAAACCCTTCGCCAGAATCTCATTCAGTAACTCGGATGACAGTTACGTCAGTCGGTGGCGGTCGGGAGGACGCCGCGCAGATACAGGGCCGCGAGGCAGGCAACGAGCGCAAGGAGGGCGAGGGCGAAGCCGCGGAAGATAGCGTCGAACGGGTAGGTCTCACCGAGGAAGCCGACGGCGCTGCTCCCGGTTGCCTGGACGGCGAGCGCGAGGCCCCCGTAGACGGCGTAGGCGCTGCCGCGGTTGTCGGGGACCGTCCCCAGAACGTACGCGTCGAGGGCCGGAAAGAGACTGTGTGCGACGAGGCCGAGGCCGACGCTCACTGCCACCAAGGCGACGAGCGACCGGACGACGGTCAGGGCCGCGACGCCCGACGCGACGCCCACCCCCAGCGTCAGGATGTAGGGGACGTGGGGGAGGCGGTCGGCGAGCCCACCACCCAGCCAGAACGCCGGCAGGCCGGCGGCGAACGCCACCGTCAGGAGCGTCCCCGCCCGGCCGGCGACCAGTCCCTTGGTCGTGATCAGGTACGTGACATAGAAGTTGAACACGCCCTGCCAGACGAAGCCCGCGCCGCCGACCATCACGACGGCCGCGAGGATGATCCGCCAGTGGGAGAGCGCCGCGACGAAGTCGTGGTCGCCACCCCGGGGAACCCCGCCGTCCAGTCGCCGGGCCACGAGGAACACGAGGAGCGTCAGCGTCGCCCCGAGTGCCGCCAGCAGCCAGAAGACGGCGCGCCACGACTCGACGGCCACGAGGGTGACCGTGAGCGTCGGTGCGACGACCGCCGCCGCCTGTGCGGCCGTCCCGTGGATGCCGACCGCCTGTCCCACGCGGTCGGGATAGAGGTCGCCGATGAGGGGCACCGCCGCCGCGTAGTACGCCCCGGAGGCGACGCCGATGGCGAACGCGCCGGCCTGCAAAAGCGGGAGCGCCCCCGCCGTGGCGGTCAGCGCCGACGCCACCGTGAGGAGGACGCCCGCTCCGAGCACGATCCGCCCCCGCGAGACCCGCGTCACCAGGTAGCCCACGGGGATGCGCGGGACCGCCGTGCCGACCCAGACGAGCGTCGCCACGAGTCCGACCGCTCCCGTGCCCACCTGGAACGTGGTCCGGAACGTCTCGAGCAAGGGGGCAAACGCCACCCGCCCGAAGTTGACACAGAACACCAGCCCACAGAGCGTGCCGAACAGCCGACGTGTCACAGTCGGGGTTCGAGGGGGTCGGTCACAAGGGTTGTGTTCCATCGGGTCTCCCCCCGTGGCGAATAGTATAACGGCCGCCGGGGCGAAGCCGGGATATGATCACCGCAGACCGGATGGCGGCCGTCGACGAGAACGCGGCCGCTCTCGGTGTCCCGCGCAAGCAGTTGATGGAGTCGAGCGGCAACGCCGTCGCGGGGGCGGTGCGGCGGGTCGCCGACCCCGGCGCCGCCGTCGCCCTCGTCTGTGGCCGCGGCAACAACGGCGGCGACGCCTTCGTCGCCGCCCGCTTTCTCGACGACTACGACCCGACGATCCACCTGCTCGGTCGCCCCGAGACAATCGGAACCGACATCGCCCGCGAGAACTGGGCGGCGCTTACGGCCGCCGACTACGACACCCGGATCGTCCGCGACTCGCGGGTCCTCGACCTCGGCGATCCGGACGTCGTGGTCGACGCCATGCTCGGCACGGGCGTGACGGGGGCGCTCCGACAGCCGGAACGATCGGCCGCCGCGGCGATCAACGACTCCGCCGCGACGGTCGTCGCCGTCGACGTCCCCACTGGCGTCGACGCCGACACGGGCCAGGCCGCGGGCGTCGCCGTCGACGCCGACCGCGTCGTCACCTTCCACGACGCCAAGCCCGGCTTGGACGACTACGAGGTGACCGTCGCGGACATCGGCATCCCCGCGGCGGCCGAACTGTTCGTCGGACCGGGGGACCGTCGACTGCTCTCCCGTCCGGGCGACGCTCACAAGGGCGACTTCGGCGAAGTCCTCGTCGTCGGGGGCGGCCCCTACACCGGCGCGCCGGCCCTCGCCGCTCAGGCGGCGATGCGGGCCGGCGCCGACCTCGTCCGCGTGGCCTGTCCTCGCGCTGTCGCCCGCGAGGTCCAGGGGTTCGAGGCGGGGTTGATCCTCCGCCCCTTCGACGGCGACAAACTCACCGTCGAGGAACTGCCACACGTCCGGGACCTCGCGGCCGCCCACGACGCCGTCGTCTTCGGCCCCGGCCTCGGCGACCACGAGGCGACGCTCGCGGCGGTCCGGGCGTTCCTCGCCGACTACGACGGGCGGGCGGTGATCGACGCCGACGCCCTCGCCGTCGTCCCCGAGGTCGACACCGACGCGACGCTCCTCTGTACGCCACACCAGGGCGAACTCCGTGCGATGGGGGGGCCGAGCGCCGACGACTGGCGCGACCGCCTCGACGCCGTCTCCGACTTCGCCGCCGACCTCGGCCACACGCTGCTCGTGAAAGGCGCCCACGACGTCGTTTCGGACGGCGACCGCTCGCGGGTGAACCGCACGGGCAACCCCGGCATGACCGTCGGCGGAACGGGCGACGTCCTCGCGGGCGCCGCCGGCGCCCTCCTCGCCACGCAGGACCCCGTTGACGCCGGCGCCCTCGCCGCGTACGCCAACGGCCTCGCCGGCGACCGGATCGTCGACCGCCAGGGGTACGGCCTGTTGGCGAGCGACCTCCTGTCTGACCTCCCGCGGTCCCTGTGGGGTGGTGCCGATGAGTGAGGACGACCCCGCGGACGACCTGACCCACACCGACGAGTCCGGGTCGGTCCAGATGGTCGACGTGGGCGACAAACCCGACACGGCTCGCCGGGCGGTCGCCGAGGGGACGATCCACCTCCAGCCGTCGACGGTCGCTGCCATCCGCGCCGACGACGTCGAGAAGGGCGATGTACTGGCGACGGCCCGCGTCGGCGCCGTGCAGGCCGTGAAACACACCTGGGAGACGATTCCGATGTGTCACCAGATCCCGATCACGAACGTCGAGACGACGTTCGAGGTGGGCGACGACCGGGTCCACCTCACCGTCGCCGTCGAGACGACCGGCAAGACCGGCTGCGAGATGGAGGCGCTGGAGGGCGTGACGACCGGGCTGAACGTCGTCTGGGACATGGTGAAGGCGGCCGAAAAGAACGCGGACGGCGAATACCCCGACACGGCCATTCGGGACGTGCGCGTGACCGAGAAGACCAAGCGGGAACTAAACTGACTCGACCGCCGTCAGATTGCCGGCCTTGGCGCGGGCGCGCTCGACGACCGACGGCGGCGCCTCGAACTCCAGTACCATCTGCTCCCCTTCGTACTCCTCGGCCTCGACGTTGGCGTGGTCGTGAACCCACGAGACGAGGCTCATGGTGTCGTCGCCCATCGGCAAGACGAGACGCTCGAACTGCCAGTCCGGCAGTTCCGCCTCGATCCGATCGCGGAGGTCGTCGACTCGCTCCCCGGTCAGCCCGGAGACTGCGACGGGATTCGGGGCGAGCGCCGACAGCGCCTCCCGTTTCTCGGCGAACTCCTCGTCGTCGACGCGGTCCACCTTGTTCAACACGGTGACGATGGGTGCCTCGTTGCGCTCGTACAGCGTGTCGTGACAGGTGACGAGTTTCTCACGCATCTCCTCGACGGGTTCGCTCGCGTCCACCACGAGGAGGACGAGGTCGGCGTGGTACACCGAGCCGAGCGTCGATTCGAAGGACTCGACCAGCCAGTGGGGCAGATCCGAGACGAATCCGACCGTATCGGTCAGGAGGACGTCCCGTCGGCCGGTGTCGGCCCGGCGGGTGGTCGTCCCCAGCGTCGTAAAGAGTCGGTCCTCGCTCTCGGCGGTCGTGTCGAGGTCCGGGTGTCGATCCTCGTTTTCCGTCACGTCGAGGTCCTCGGCCAGACGGCGCATCAGCGTCGACTTGCCGGCGTTGGTGTAGCCCGCGAGCGCCACGAGATCGAAGCCGGATTCGCGGCGCTGTTCCCGGCGGGCTTCCTCTTTTTCCGCGAGGCCCTCTAGCTCCCGCTTGATGTCGGCGATCTGGTTTTTGATGTCGCGCTCGCGACTCTCGTCGTACTCCCCGAGTCCCATGAAGCCGGGGCGCTCGTCCCGCTTGGCGAGGCTGGTCTTGGCCTCGGCCCGCGGGAGTTCGTAGCGGAGTTCCGCGAGTTCGACCTGTAACTGTGCCGTGCGGGTCTGTGCCCGCTGCCCGAAGATGTCGAGGATGAGGGTGAAGCGGTCGACGACCTCGGCCCCGTCGGGGAGTTTGCTGCCGATGTTGTACGTCTGGTAGGGGCCGAGACGGTTGTCGACGATCACCGCGCCGGCGTCGCGCTCGGCCGCCAGCGCGGCGAGTTCCTCGACTTTCCCCTCCCCGAAGCCGTAGGCGGCGTCCTCCTCGCGGGTCTGGGTGAGTTCGCCGACCACTTCGTGGCCCGCGGCGCGCGCGAGGTCCGTGATCTCGTCGAGGTCGGCGTCGCCCCGGTCCACGCGCTTGGCGACGATCGCTCTCATCGGTCCATCACCGCCCCGTCGGGTGCCGTATGCGTTCCCTGCACGTTCTAGCGACGAGGTAGGTGCTCGAACCACTTAAACTCCGCTCGCGGCTCGGTACGCGCCACAAACGACTTACCGACGCACGGCCCACGGGGGGTATGGACGGGTTTCTGTTCGCGTTGCAACTGGGAATCGACCCCCAACAACTGGGGATCGAGTTCGGCAGCGGCGCCGTGATCGGGGGGATCATCGGCTTCGCGGCCAAGAAGATCGCCAAGATCGTCGCGCTGATCGTCGGTCTCGAACTCGCGCTGTTCAAGTTCCTCGAATCCCGGGGCATTCTCACCGTCGACTGGGCGGCGCTGTCGGCGGGCCTCCTGAAGACGGGGGAGGGTGCGGCCGGCGGGCCGCCGGGCTGGGTGTCGACGATCCTCTCGACGCTCTCGGTGTCGGTCGGTTTCACCGGCGGGTTCCTGCTGGGCTTCCGGCGGGGATAGTCAGCCGTCGCGACCGAGGTCGATCGTCAGGGCCAGCGACTCGCAGGTGGCCTCCAGATCCTCGATCGCCTCCTCGAACGCCGCCGCCTCGGCGCTCCGTTCCGCGCCGAGCAGGTGGTCGGCGACGACGGAGCCGACCGACCAGTCCAGTCCCATCGCCCCCTCGCCACCCCCACCGGCCATCACCGCCACCTCGCAGGTCTCGTCGTCGCGGAGTTCCATGACGACCACGACCATCAGATCCGAGTTCGTCCGCCAGGAGTCCCACCGCTCCCACGCGATCACGCCGAAAGTGTCACCGAGATATCGAGTCCGATTCATCGCCCGCTTCGGGCCGGTCATCTCGGCAAGCAGGTCGTCGGCATCCTCGCCACGGACGACGACGGTGCCGAACTCCATTATCGGACGTTGAGGTCGTCCTCGTCCTTGACGATCCGGGTTTCGGCCTCGCCGCTCGTCACTTCGTTCACCAGGTCGTAGAACTCGTTTTGCATCCCGGCGGGGAAGGTGAGGACGCCGATCCAGGAGCCGTCGGCCTGCCACTCCTCGCGGTCGAGGTCACCGAACTCGCGGATCTTCGCCTGGGCGCTCCCCGCCTTGTCCGCGGGCACCTGTACCGCGACGGTCACCTCGGCGAAACGGATGGGAATGACGGGACGGAGGGCGTCGAGCGCCTCGTCGACCTGCGTCTCGACCCGCTCCATGGGGTCGACCCGAAACCCCGCCTCCTCCAGGGCGCGTTCGATGCGCTCCGGCGGGTGTGGGGCGTCGTCCATCTGGGGGTTGACCGCGTTCCGGGCGATCCGGTTGATCAACTGCTTGCGCTTCTGTTCTTGCATCTCGCGGCGCTGCTCGGCGGTGATCTGGATCTCGCCGCGCGTGATGACCTCCGGAATGATCTCCAGGGAATCGGTCGTCCCGAATACCTCCTCCAGGTCGTTCTCGGCGGGGCGGTCGCCGCGGGAGGCGTCCTCGAAGACGTCCTCGGCCGCGATGACGTCCTCCAGGTCGCCCTCGAACTCGCCGCGCTTGATGGCCAGCGCCGCGTCGGGATCGACCAGTACCTCGAAGCGCTCGCCGTGGGATTCGAGGCGCGCGGTGACGGCCTCGTCGAGCGAAATCATACGCCGAGGTAGACCCTCCGGGGGTATATACTCTCGGCTACCCCGGCGTCGCCCCCCTCGGCTACCACAGCGCCGGCGACGACGGACCGACGCCGATCAGGAGAGGTTCTCGACGATCTCGACCAGGTCCGCCTTGTCCTGGACGCCGATCAGTCGTTCGGCCTGCTCGCCGTTCGCGTAGAACTCGAGGGTCGGGACGCTGCGGATGCCACGCTCCTGGGCGAGTTCCTGCAGCGCGTCGATGTCGACTTTCAGGACGACCGCGTCCGTCTCGGCGGCGATCTCCTCGACGGTCGGCTCCAGCATCTTGCAGGGGCCACACCAGTCGGCGTAGTAGTCGACCAGGACGACGGCGTGCTCCGAGAGGAGATCGTCCAGGTGGTCGGCGTCTTCGACGTGGATGGGTTCGGACTGCTCCGCGGTCGACTTGCTCATACTGCCACGTAGCCACGCGAACCCCTTAACGGTTGAGCCGTTCCGGTGAACGGACGCACGACCGTCAGGGTCGGCGGTATCTGAGGACGACCCCGTCGTCGACCCGTTCGACGTCCACGAGATCCAGCGCCGGGAAGTCAGCGACGAACCCCTCGCCGTCGGCGAGGGTCGGCGCCTCGCGGCCGCCGATCACGAGCGACCCCACGAACACGCTGAGTTCGTCCACCAGGTCGGCCTCGAACAGCGAGAAGACGAGTTCGCCGCCGCCCTCGGCGAGCAAGCGATCCATCCCGTCGGCGTCCAGTCGATCGACCGCGGCTGGCAGGTCGACCCGCTCCTCGCCGGCCTCGATCACGGTCGCTCCCGCCGCTCGCAGCGTCTCGCGGCGCGCCGCGGGCGCCGCCGCCGAGACGAGCAGGTAGGTGTCGGCGTCGTCGTCCAGTACCGTCGCGTCGGGCGGCGTCCGGGCCCGGGAGTCGGCGACGACACGGGCCGGGTTGGCCGACCGACCGTTTCGCAGGCGTTCGACCCGTCGATCCTCCGATTTCACCCCGAGGTGGGGGTCGTCCGCGAGGACGGTCCCGACGCCGACGAGGACGGCGTCGGCGGCCGCCCGCAGCCGATCCACGCGGGCGAAATCCGCCTCGCCCGAGATCCGAACCTGCCGACGTTCGCGGGTCGAGAGCTTCCCGTCGACGCTCGTCGCCGCATTGACGACGACTTCCATGCCGGACCCTTCGGTCGGGGGAGCAAACCGCTTTCGGTGGCGGCACGGCCGATGGAGCGCGGCCGGCGGGCGAGGTTTTTATGAGCCGGCGACCAACCCCTCACCCGATGCAACTCGACGATCATGCCGAGGACCTCGCCTCCGACCTCGGCGTAGACAAAGCGGAGGTCAAAGACGATCTGGAGAGCCTGCTGGAGTACAACGTCCCCATCGAGGAAGCGAAAGCGAGCGTCCGCCGGAAACACGGCGGCGACGGCGGGTCGTCGGCGACGCCGACGACGAAGTCCCTCGCCGACGTCTCGCCGGAGGATGGGTCGGTGACGGTCACCGTTCGCGTACTGACCAAGGGGACCCGCTCGATCCGATACCAGGGGGAAGATCAGGTCATCCGAGAGGGAGAGTTCGCCGACGGGAGCGACCGCATCGCCTACACCGCGTGGGAGGCGTTCGACTTCGAACCCGGCGACTCGATCACCGTCGGCAACGCGAACGTCCGCGAATGGGAGGATGATCCCGAACTCAACCTCGGGACGAACACGACCGTCGCGCCGGCCGATCCGGTCGAAACGTCCTACGAGGTGGGTGGCGAGCGCGACCTGATCGACCTCGAACCCGGCGACCGAGGCCGCACCGTCGAGGTGACCGTCCTCGACCTCGAACGACGGACCATCGACGGCCGCGACGGCGAGACGGAGATCCTGTCGGGCGTCCTCGCCGACGAGAGCGCTCGCCTCCCGCTGACGGACTGGGATCCCCACGACGAACTCAGGGAGGGAGCGTCGCTCCGCCTCGCCGACGTGTACGTCCGCGAGTACCGTGGCGTGCCACAGGTGAACGTCACCGAGTTCTCGACGGTCGAGCGCCTCGACCGCGAGATCGAAGCGCCCGACAGCGCCCCGCGGCTTGGGATCGGCGAGGCGGTCGACGCCGGCGGCCTGTTCGACGTGGAACTCGTCGGCAACGTGATCGAGGTGCGCGACGGCTCCGGCCTCATCGAGCGGTGTCCCGACTGCGGCCGGGTCGTCCAGAACGGTCAGTGTCGCGCCCACGGCGACGTGGAGGGCGAGGACGACCTCCGGGTCAAGGCCATCCTCGACGACGGCACGGGCACGGTGACGGTCGTCCTCGATACGGCTCTCACCGCGGAGGTGTACGGCGGCGGGATCGACGACGCGAAGGCCGCGGCCCGAGACGCCATGGACAAGGCGGTGGTGGCCGACGAGATCCGCGACCGGATCGTCGGCCGCGAATATCGCGTTCGCGGCTCGCTCTCGGTCGACGAGTACGGCGCCAACCTCGACGCCGACACGTTCGAGGAGCGGACGGACGATCCGGCCGATCGGGCGCGTGAACTGCTCGCGGGGGTGGCGCGATGAGCGCCGGCGACGACGCCGGCCCCGGGCGCCGCGAGGTGGCCCACCGGCTCTTCGCCGCCGAGTTCGACGACGCCACCGTCTCCTACGCCGAGAGCGACGAGGAGCGCGCACCGAAGTACGTCGTCACACCGACCGGCGCGCGGGTGAACCGTCTCTTCGCCGTCGGCGTCCTCACCGAAGTCGAGTCGGTCAACGAGGACGTCCTCCGCGCCCGCGTGGTCGACCCCACGGGCGCGTTCGTCTCCTACGCCGGCCAGTACCAGCCCGACGCGGCCGCCTTCTTCGAGCGGGCGTCGTCGCCCTCGTTCGTCGCGCTCACGGGGAAGGCCCGGACGTTCGAACCCGACGACGGCGATCGGATCTACACCTCCGTCCGCCCGGAGAGCGTCGCGGAGGTCGACGCCGAAACCCGGGATCGGTGGACGGTGTCGGCCGCCGAGGCGACGCTCCGACGGATCGACGCGATGGCCGACGCCAAGTCCCTCGACGCCGAGGGCGACGCGCTCGAAGCGGCGCTGCTGGACCGCGGGTACGACCCGTCGCTCGCGGCGGGCATCCCCATCGCCCTCGACCGGTACGGGACGACGACCGCCTACCTCGACGCCCTCCGGGAGGTCGCGCTCGACGCGTTGGCGGTCGTCGCCGGCGACCGCGACGCCGTCCGGTCGCTCGACCGCGCGCCGGCCGACGCGGGCACCTCGTCGCTCGGCCCCCTCCCGGCCGCGATGACCGCCGACTCGATCGACGACGAGGCGCAGACCGTCGACGCGACGGCCGCCGGGACCGACGAAGGCGAGCGCACGGCCGGGAGCGAGGCGACCGCGCCGGACGTCGAGGGGACACCGGCGGACGGCGCATCCGCCGGGGACGCCGACGCCGCCGCTGACGAGCCGGACGCGGACGATTCGACGCCGACGGCCGCGGAGTCCGCCGGCGGTGCGCCGGACGATTCGACGCCGACGGCCGCGGAGTCCGCCGGCGGTGCGCCGGGCGATTCGACGGTGGTCGAGGAGTCGGACGAACTCGGCGACTTCGACGACGACGACGACCTCTACGAACTCGACGAGGAGGAGCGCCGGGAGGTCGAGGAGTCCTTCGACGTGGGATTCGAGAGCGCCGCCGAGGTCGACGATCCGGGCGAGGCGGGTATCGACGTCCCCGGTCCGGAGGAGGTCGCGGAGGCCGCGGAGGCGACGGGCGAGAGCGCCGCGGCCGACGACGAGGGCGGAGCGGTTGACGACGGGGCCGAGTCAGAGGCCGAGGAGTCGGACGCCGAGAAGGCAGCGGCCGACGTCGATCTCGAAGCCGCCGCCGTCGACGCCATGGCGGCCCTCGACGACGGCGACGGAGCGGCCCGGGACGACGTCGTCGCGGCGGTCGTCGACGAGTACGGCGCCGATCCCGGCGAGGTGGCCGACGCCATCGAGGACGCCCTGATGAGCGGGAAGTGTTACGAGCCGAGCGAGGACAGCCTGAAAGCGATCTGATGGCGCTCGTCGAACCGGTTCCGGACGCGCCCGCCGCGGTGGCCGACTGCGGCGACGAACGGGCGCTCGTCGTGGCGGACTACCACGCCGGCATCGAGATCGGCCTCCGGTACGAGCGCGGGGTCGAACTCCGGAGCGACGCCGGCGGGCGTCGCCGGCGGTTGCTGGCGCTCGTCGGGCGCACCGACCCGGACCGGGTGCTCGTCATCGGCGACCTGGTCCACCGGATCGGCGACCCGGGCGAGGGGGAACGCGACGAACTCCTCGCCCTCCTCGACGCCCTCGACGTCCCCCTGACGCTCGTCCCCGGCAACCACGACGGCGGCGTCGCGGACGCCTACGGCGACCGGATCGAGGTGACCGACGCCGGCGGCTGTCGGCGCGGCGACGTGGGGTTCGTCCACGGACACACCTGGCCCAACCGGTCGGTGCTGGGGGCGTCGACGGTGTGCATGGGTCACGAACACCCGCAGGTCCGCCTCGAAGACGAGGTGGGCGGCGGCCGCGCGGAGAAGGCGTGGCTCCGTGGCTCGCTGCGGGTCGATCCCTTCGCCGACGAACTCGGCGTGGTGCCCGATGCGCTCGCGTGGACCGATCCGGGCCCGGAACTCGTCGTCTTCCCCGCGTTCAACGACCGATCGGGCGGGACGTGGATCAACGTCGAGGGCCAGGCGTTCCTCGCACCGTTCCTCCCGGACGCCCTCGGCGACGACGCGGAGGCGTACCTGCTCGACGGGACGCGGCTAGGGCCGTACCGACTGATCTGACCCGGTGTGATCAGGCGCCGGGGACGCCGAACGCCCCGATCCCGACGCCGAGTCCGGCGTTCACGACGAAGAGGATGGCCAGCGCCGAGAGCCAGGCGACGACGCCCATCACCGCGGCGGTTCCCCAGCCCCCGGGATACCGCCACTTCAGTACGCCGATCCACACGATCAGCGCGACGACGGGGCCGACGAGCGGGATCCACGACACGAGCGCCCACCCGACGGCGCCGAGGAGGGCGGTGAGGACGGCGCGACCGTAGTCGTCGACGTCCGCGACGAGTCGCCCGCTGACGTAGATGGCGAACCCGCCGACGAGCAGGGCGACGACGAACGCGACGAGACCACCGACGAGCGCACCGACGAACGGAACGGGCATACGTGAGGATGCGGGCCCATCCCGCTAACCCTTGTGGCTCGTGCCGGTGGCCGGGGTCGTCCGGATCGGCCGTCCCCCGAACGGTGATCTTAATCGGCTCGCGCGACTACGGCGGCCGATGGCAGACACGGAGTCGGCGGGGATGGACGCGTTCACCCACCTCGGCGAGCGGGTTCGGGCGGCGCTCTCCGAGCGTGGCTTCTCGACGCCGACGGAGCCACAGCGGCGGGCGATCCCTCCGATCGCGGCCGGCGAGGACGCCCTCGTTCTCGCGCCGACGGGAACGGGCAAGACGGAGACGGCGATGTTGCCGGTGTTCGACGCGATCCACCGCGCCGAGGACCGCTTCGGGATCTCGGCGCTGTACATCACGCCGCTTCGCGCGCTCAACCGCGACATGCGCGAGCGGCTGGACTGGTGGGGCGAGTACCTCGACGTCGAGGTAGACGTCCGCCACGGCGACACGACGCAGTACCGACGGGGGAAGCAGGCCGACGACCCGCCGGACGTGCTGGTGACGACTCCCGAGACGTTGCAGGCGACGCTGACGGGCGAGAAGTTGCGGCGGGCGCTCTCGGACGTGGCCCACGTCGTCGTCGACGAGGTCCACGAACTCGCGTCGTCGAAACGAGGCGCACAGTTGACGGTGGGCCTGGAGCGCCTGCGCGACCTCGCCGGCCCGTTCCAGCGGATCGGCCTCTCGGCGACGGTCGGGTCGCCCGGCGAAGTGGGGCGCTTTCTCACCGGCGACCGCGGCTGTGAACTCGTCGAGGTGGACGCCGGTACGAACGTCGACTTCCGAGTGCGAGAGCCCGAGGTCACCGAGGAGGACGAGGCGCTCGCGGGCACGCTGGCGACGGAGGTGGACATCGCCAGTCACGTGCGGGCGATCCGGGACGTCGTCGCGGCCAACGAGTCGACGCTGATCTTCGTCAACACGCGCCAGACTGCGGAGGCCCTGGGCTCGCGGTTCAAGCGGCTCGACGAACCGATCGGCGTCCACCACGGATCGCTCTCGACGGAGGCCCGGATCGAGGTGGAGGAGGCGTTCAAGTCGGGCGAGATCGACGGTCTGGTCTGTACCTCCTCGATGGAACTCGGCATCGACGTGGGACGGGTAGACCACGTGATCCAGTACGGGAGTCCCCGGGAGGTGGCGCGCCTGCTCCAGCGAGTGGGGCGTGCGGGCCACCGCCGCGATGCCGTCTCCGAGGGGACGATCCTGACGAGCCACCCCGACGACACGATGGAGGCGCTGGCCATCGCCCGCCGGGCGGTCGCCGGCGCCGTCGAACCGGCGACGATCCACCACGGCAGCCTCGACGTGGTGGCCAACCAGACGGTCGGACTCGTGATGGACCACGGCGAGATCGACGCCCGCGAGGCCTACGAGACGCTGATCCGGGCCTACCCGTTTCGGGACCTCTCGGCGTCCCAGTTCCGAGACGTGGTGCGCGAACTCGCCGCGAACCGCCTCCTGTGGCTGGACGAGGACGCCGACCGCCTGGAGAAGTCGGGCGGGACGTGGCGCTACTTCTACGCCAACCTCTCGATGATCCCCGACGAGGAGACCTACGAGGTGTACGACCTCTCCTCGCGTGAGACGATCGGGACGCTCGACGAGAAGTTCGTCCTCAACTTCGCCGGGCCGGGCGAGACGTTCATCCAACGCGGCGAGATGTGGCGGATCACGGAGGTCGACGAGGAGGAGTCACGCGTCGAGGTGACGCCCATCGAGGACCCCGCGGGCGAAGTGCCGTCGTGGACGGGGCAAGAAATTCCGGTGCCCGCGGCCGTCGCCGGCGAGGTCGGCGAGATGCGCGACGTGGCGACGACGCAGTTCGAGGGCGGCGCCGACCGCGCGGCCGTCGCCCGTGAGTTCCTGTCCCGGTATCCGGGCGACGAACACACCGTCTCCGGGGCGCTCGATCCCGTCGAGCGGCAGGTCGAGGTCGGCGCGCCGACGCCCACGACCGAGCGTCTCGTCGTCGAGGGACAGGGCCGTGGCGTCGTCCTCAACGCCCCGTTCGGACACGAGGTGAACGAGACGCTCGGCCGCCTGTGTTCCGCCCTGATCGGCCAGAAGACCGGCTCCTCGGTGGGGATGGAGGTCGACCCCTACCGGATCGAACTCGAAGTCCCGGGCCGCACCGGCCCGTCGGACGTGATCGAGGTGTTGGAGACGACCGATCCCGCTCACGTCGAGGGCCTGCTCGAACTCGCCCTGAAGAACTCCGGGACGCTGAAGTTCACGCTGGCGCAGGTGGCCGCGAAGTTCGGCGCGCTCAAGCGATACCAGGGTCGGGGTCGGTTCGGCGCCGACCGCCTGCTGGCCGCGCTGGAGGACACGCCGATCTACGACGAGGCGGTCCGCGAGGTGTTCCACCGCGACCTCGCCGTCGAGGCGACCGCGGCGGTGTTGGAGCGGATCCAGTCCGGCGGGATCGAACTGGTGACCGCTCGGGAGCATACGCCCATCGGCACGGGTGGACGCTCCAGCGGCCGGGCACTGCTCGTCCCGGAGAACGCGGACGCGAGCGTCGTCGAGACGCTGAAAGAGCGGATCCGGAACGACCGCGTCATTCTCGCCTGCCTCCACTGCACGGAGTGGACGCGGAAGACGAAGGTCAGGCGGGTGCCCGATCAGCCGCGGTGTCCGGAGTGTGAGTCGACGCGGATCGCCTCGCTCAACCCGTGGGCCGACGAGGCGGTGCAGGCGGTCCGTGCCGACACGAAAGACGAGGAGCAGGAACGGTTGACCGAACGCGCCTACCGGTCGGCCAACCTGGTCCAGAGCCACGGCAAGCAGGCGGTGATCGCCATGGCCGCCCGCGGGGTCGGCCCGCACAACGCCGCCCGGATCATCGCCAAACTCCGCGAGGACGAGGCCGACTTCTACCGCGACATCCTCGAACAGGAGCGCCAGTACGCACGGACGCAGTCGTTCTGGGACTAGAGTCCGGCGTCCCGGAGGTACGCCTCGACGTACGGGTGGAGGTCCGGGAAGGGGGCCTCGAAAATCCGGAGTTCGGCGTGTTGGTCGTCCGCGACGAAGGCGTCGCTTCGCGGCCGGACCACGACGCCGACGACGAGGTAATGTTTCGTCGGCACGTCGTCGAACTCGCTGCGCTCCCAGAAATGTTCGTAGACGCCGAGGCGCTCCTCGACGTCGACGGCGACGCCGAGTTCCTCGCGAGCCACCCGGTCGATGGCGTCGTCGATCGCTTCGTCTTTCAGCACGCGGCCGCCGGGGACGAACCACTCGCCGCGTCCGGGCCGGTTCTCCCGCTTGCCGAGGACGACGCCGCCGTCGTGGCGGACGATCAGGTCGACCGAGACGATGGGGACGTTGCGGACGACGGTTCGCCAGGCGTCTTCGGGGATCGGCCGGTCGGTCATCGTCACCGGCTACGTCGCGGGGGGGTTTGAATCCCGTTCCGCGAGCGACGGCGCCACGGCATCGAGCGCCGCCTCGAACTGCGCGGCGTCCAGCCGTACCTCGTCGGCGTGGTCGTTTGCCTCGGCGCCCGGATAGGCGTCGGCCACCGCCCGCACGGCGAGCATGGCTGCTTCCCGGCAGACGGCGGCCAGATCCGCCCCGGAGTAGCCCGCCGTCCGCGTCGCGAGGGCGTCGAGGTCGACGTCCTCGCCCAGCGGTTTCCGGCGCGTGTGGACATCGAGGACGGCCCGCCGGGCGGCTTCGTCGGGCGCGGGAACCTCGACGTGGGATTCGAGGCGGCCGGCCCGGAGGAGGGCCGGATCGAGGACCGCCTTCCGGTTCGTCGCCGCGAGGACGATCAGGTTGGGGTTGTCCGCGACGGCGTCGAACTCGGTCAGGAGTTGGGAGACGACGCGCTCGGTCACCTCGCTGTCCCCCCGGTCCCGATCCGTCGCCACGGCGTCGATCTCGTCGAAGAAGACGATGGCTGGTGCGGTCTGGCGGGCGCGGTCGAACACCTCGCGGACCGCCTTCTCGCTCTCGCCGACGTACCGATCCAACAGTTCCGGCCCCTGGACGCGGACGAAGTTGACGCCGCTCTCCGCGGCGACGGCCCGCGCGAGCAGGGTCTTGCCGGTTCCCGGCGGCCCGTAGAGCAGGACACCTGAAGGCGGGTCGGCGTCCGCCGCCTCGAACAGCGGGCCGTAGGTGAGCGGCCACGTGACCGCCCGCTCCAGCGTTGCCTTCGCCTCGTCGAGGCCGCCGACCGATTCGAACCCCTCGGTCGGTGTCTCGGAGACGTACTCGCGCATGGCGCTCGGATCGACGGCGGCCATCGCCGCCTCGAAGTCCTCGCGCGTGACCGCGATGTGGTCCGTGGCCGTCCCCTCGCGCCGGGCGCGCCGGAGCGCCGACATGGCCGCCTCCGTCACCAGCGATTCGAGGTCGGCACCGACGAATCCGTGGGTGCGGGCGGCGAAGCGGTCCAGATCCACGCCGTCGGTCAGGGGCATCCGGCGCGTGTGGACGTCGAGGATCTCGCGGCGCCCCGCCTCTCCGGGGACCCCGATCTCGATCTCGCGGTCGAAGCGGCCGCCTCGGCGGAGCGCGGGATCGAGGTCGTCGACGCGGTTGGTCGCGCCGATGACGATCACCTCGCCGCGGGCTTCCAGTCCGTCCATCAACGAGAGGAGCTGGCCGACGATCCGGTCTTCCATTCCGCCGCCGTCCTCGCGTTTCGGCGCGAGGGAGTCGATCTCGTCGAAGAAGACGATCGCGGGGGCGTCCTCGCGGGCCCGTTCGAACACCTGCCGGAGCCGTTCCTCGCTGTCGCCCTTGTACTTCGAGACGATCTCCGGCCCCGAGACGGAGATGAAGGTGGCGTCGACCTCGTTCGCGACCGCTTTCGCGATCAGGGTCTTGCCGGTCCCCGGCGGCCCGTAGAGCAGGACGCCCTTCGGCGGGTCGACGCCGAGGCGGGTGAACAGTTCGGGCTCCGACAGTGGGAGTTCGATCATCTCACGCACGAGGTCGAGTTCGTCGTCGAGACCACCGATATCCTCGTACGTGACGCCGGTCGTCGGGCGAGTCGTCGCGGCGCCGCCCCGGTCGTCGGCGGTCCCCGCTCCGTCCTCCTCCGCCGTCAGCCCGTCGTTCTGGACCGTCGCGTCGGGCGTGGCGCCCCTGTCGTCGCCGTGTAGGCGGAGATCCGTCCCCTCGACCACGCGGACGGCGCCGTCGGGGCGCGTCTCCCGCACGACGAACGCGTCCGCATCGAGACTCTCGGCGTGGATCCGGTCGCCGGTGCGGAGCGGACGGCCGTCGAGCGCCCGCCCGAGTTCCCGCCGGGCCGACTCGCGGGCGACGTCGACGCTGTCGGGCGCCGAGAGGACGACCGCCTCGGCGTCGGCGACGTCGGCGGTCCGCACACGGATCGTGTCGCCGACGGCCACACCGGCGTTGGCCCGCGTCCCGGCGTCGACGAGGATGGCGTCGTCGGGGACGCCGGCCCGTGCCGGCCAGAGCTTCGCGACCGTCGTCCGATCGCCCTCCAGCAGCACGGCGTCCCCACTCAGGACGCCGAGGCGTCGCCGGGCGGCCTCCGGGAGCCGAGCGATGCCGCGGCCCGCGTCGCGCTTCTCGGCGCTGTGTACCGTGAGTTCGATCCCGGCGCTCTCGCTCATCGGCCGACCGTAGGGACGGGCGGGCCTTTACCCTTCCCTCCCGGTCCCGTCGCGGTGGCCGACGAGCGCGCCACAACCGTTTTACCATCCGCCGCCGACCGATCGTCGTGGTCCCGGACCTGATCGTCGTCCCCGTACTGTTCGTCTCGCTGGGGATCGCCGGCCTCTACACGGGCTGGAAGCGTCGGCGTATCCACGCCCGGATGACCGCGCTCACGCCGACACCCGTCGAAGCGCTCTCCCCGCCCGGTCCGGTCGAGATCCAGGGGACTGGGACGCCGGTCGACGACCTCGTCACCGCACCGATCACGGGGCGACCCGCCGTCCTCGCCGCCTGGACGATCGAGGAGTGGGACGAACGCGGTGACACGTCCCGATGGCGCGAGGTCGCCCGTGGCATCGAGGCGGCCGCGTTCGGCGTCGACGACGGCTCCGGATCGGTCCCCGTCGGCCCACTCTCGAAACGCGAGACTGCGGGCAGATGGACCCAGACGGCCGGTGTCAGCGCCACGAACGGCGTCCGGATCGACGACGTACTCGCCGAGTTCACGTCGTTCACGGTCGAGGCGGAACTCGGGCCGGCGGAGACGCCACCGGTCGAGATCCGGCGACTCCACCGGGACCACGGTCTCGACGGGGCGCCCGACCCGGTCACGGACGCCGCCGACGTCGACCGGCCACACGGCACGCGGCGCTACACGCAGGGCGTCCTCGCTCCCGGCGACTGGGTGTACGTCCTCGGGCGGGTCGAGGAGCGCGACGGCACGGCCTCGCGACCGGAGTCGGCGATCGTGACCACGCCCCGGGACGGTCCCCTTCTCGTCTCGGATCGGGAGGAGTCGACTCTGGAGTCGACTGTCGCCGCCGCCGCCCGCACCTGGCTCGTCGCGGGCACCGTCTCGTCGCTCGTCGGCCTCGCCGGCCTCGCCGCTCTGCTGTGAGCCGTCCGGGGCGCCCCGTCACCCGTCCGACCGGCTGGTCCGGACGTTCGAACACCTAATATTCCTAGATCGTGGCGTATGCGAACCATTATACAGACGGGCGAAAACGTGGTTGATATGTCACTTCGAGACGTAACGCACGTCAAGAAAGCCTGCGCCTACGTCACCCGAAACGAGTCGGAACTCCTGGTCTTCGAGGGGCCGGGACACGACGGGCTTCAGATCCCCAAAGGAACCGTCGAACCGGGGGAGCGACCCCGCGACGCGATGGTTCGCGAGACGGTCGAGGAGAGCGGGGTGGCGACCTTCGAGGGACTGACTCACCTCGCGACCGACGTCTGGACTCGTCGGGAGTCGCCGCCCAAGCGGTACGTTCGGAGCTTCTATCACGTCCCCGTCCACGAGCCACGCGACGCGTGGACCCACACCGTCACGGGCACGGGACCGGAACGGGGGGCGCAGTTCGAGTTCTCTTGGGTCGACCTCCCGACCGACGCCGCCTTCGCACTCGACCTCGACGACTACCTCCACACGCTGGGCGGGGGGGTCGGCGACCGGGCGGACGCCGACGGCGGCGTCGCGGCCGACTGATCGGTCGGCGGGGGTGGGCGGTGCGGTCGTCGTCACCGACCCGCTTCCTGTCACTCCGCGACCGGCTCGAACACGGGTTCGCCGTCCTCGAAGGATAGCGACAGCCACGCCTCGATCGCGACGTCTTCGGGTGCCTCCCGGGCGAGCGCCTCGGAGACGCGGAACTCGGAGAGGTGGCCGGTGTCGCGGATCCAGGCCACGCGAACCGTCTCGGGGTCGTAGGTACCGATGGTCGAGAGCGCCGCTGCGACCGCGCGCTCGTCGTCCGGGAGCACGACCGGGAGCTTCGCCTTGCGCAGCGAGTTGCTGGTGAGCGCGTTGGTGTACACCTGATCGAGGTCGAGTTCGTCGACGACCCGCCGGGTCGTCAGGTCGGCCACCCCGAGTCCGTTGCCGTTGCCGTGGGTAGCCTCGGTGAGCCCCCGGACGACGATGCGGTCGATGGCCGGCGTCTCGGGATCGTCCGTATTCAGCACTCGATACCGGCCGGTGACGTTGGTGTCCATGCCCGCACCCGAGATGTCTTTGCCGATGCGGTCGACGACCAAGACGTCGATGTCGTCGTACGGGAGCGTCGGCATGTACTCGTCGGCGGCGGCCTTCAGCGGCTCTTCGGCGTCCGGCAGGGCGTCGGCGGGGACGCCCTCGATGGCGGCGGTGCGGTCGTGGAAGTTCTCGACGATGGCGATCCCGCCCACCAGCGGCGCCGCGTCGCGGATCACCTCGAATCCCGCCTCGATGACCGGCACGTACCCCTCGTCGAGCGCGTGTTCGTGGGCCGCCTCCGCGCCGGCCTGTTTTCCGAGGCCGATAGTCGTCATCTTCGTCAGCCCGCTCTCGAAGCGTCCCGTGAAGTTCGTGTGGGCCTTCACGCGGTTGACGACGATGATGCCGTCGGCCTCCAGCGCGGCCGTCGAGAACGGCACCGGCGCCCCGACCGCCGATTCCCCGAGGACGGTCGTATCCATCCGGGCGTCGATCGGACAGCCGAGGGCGTCCTCCGTGAGGCCGATGCCGGCCAGCGTCTCGCGTTGCCCCTCCGCGGTCGCTCCGCCGTGACTCCCCATCGCCGGGACGGCGACCGGTTCGAACCCCCGGTCGCGGAGTCCGTCGACGACGGCCCGTGCGACCGGTACGATGTCGTGGATACCGCGGCTCCCCAGGCCGACGGCGACCGTGGCGCCGTCGGAGAGGTCGCCGAGCGGCAGCGTGTCGAGTTCCGTTCGGGTCGTGCCCGGTACGTCGTCGAGTTCCGGGGTCTCGGGATCGTACCGTACCGCCGCGAACCGCGGCAGCGACGGTGACGGCAGCACCGCGTCGATGACGTCGCCGTCGGGAAAGCGCATGGTCGTACGTGGCGACAGCCCGATGTAAACCCTGTCGGTGCCGGTGCGCGGGCGAGTTCACGTAGACATTTGACACCGGGCGACGAACCCTCGTCCATGGCGATCGAAACCGATACGCGTGTGGCGGCATCGAGCCCGACGGACACACCGGCCGACGACGGCGCGATCCGGGTGGTGACGATCCGTGCGTGACTACAGCAACCGGTCGACCCGGCGGGCCGAGGCCCGCGACGTGCGGATCACCGACGTCGAGACGGCCGTGATCGAGGGGAACTTCGACTGGAACCTCGTGCGAATCCACACCGACGCCGGCGTCACCGGCCTCGGCGAATCCTACCGTGGCGGCGCGGTGACGGACATCATGGACTACATGGCCGACTTCCTCGTGGGCGAGAACCCGCTGGACGTCGAACGGCTCTTCCGTCGGATGGTACAGGAGACCTCCGGACACGGCGGCACGACGGGGAAGGTGGTGACCGCGGCCTCGGGGGTCGAGATCGCGCTCTGGGATCTCGCGGGGAAGCTTCTCGACGTCCCGACCTATCAACTGCTTGGGGGGAAGTACCGCGACGAGGTGCGCATCTACTGTGATCTCCACGCGGGGGAGGCATACGCCGTCGACACCGGCTACACCGAGTACGGCGAGTCGAAATCCTACCGCCCTGCAGCGTACGCCGAGACGGCCGAAGAGGCCGTCGAGATGGGCTTCGACGCGATCAAGTTCGACCTCGATACGCCATCAGACAACGATCCGGATCCGTTCAACGGCCGGCTTTCAGCGGCCGACGTCGCGGAGAAAGGCGAGATCGTCGCGGCGGTCCACGAGGCCGTCGGCGACGACGCCGAAGTCGCCTTCGACTGTCACTGGGACTACTCGATCGACAGCGCGAAGCGCCTCGCCCGCGCGCTGGAGCCCTACGATCTACTGTGGCTCGAAGACGTCGTGCCGCCCGAGAACGTCGACGCCCAACGGGAGGTCGCCCGCTCGACATCGACGCCGCTCGCGACCGGCGAGAACCGCTTTCGCGTCCACGAGTTCTCTGACCTCCTCTATGAGTTCGCCGTCGACGTGGTGACGCCCGACCCCACAACGTGTGGCGGCCTCGCGGAGTCACGGGCCATCGCCAGTCGGGCCGAGGAGAACTACATCACGTTCTCGCCGCACAACGTCTGCAGCCCCGTGGGGACGATGGCCTGTGTCCACCTCGGGGCATCGGTCGCCAACTTCGGCTACCTGGAGTACCACGCCCTGGAGGTCGACTGGTGGGACGACCTGCTCGTTCGGTCGGACCCACTCATCCGTGACGGCCGGATCGCCGTGCCCGAGACGCCGGGACTCGGCGTCGAACTCGACGAGGACGTCGCCGCCGAGCACGCCAAAGGCGACGGCCTCTGGTCGTAGCCGCCCCGCGCGGTCGTCAGACCAGCGACGGATCGAACGGCTCCGCAGGGGTCTCGACCGTCCACACCGTCCCCGACCCGTCCGGATCGATCAGGCTCACTCGGTCGTGGTCGTAGTGGGCGACGACCAGTCGACCCGTCTCCGGAATCGCGGCCCCGGCGAACGCGGGCGCCGGGAGGTCGACGCGTTGGTCGTCGGCGAGGGAGTGCAGGACGGCCCGCTCCCGGTCGAGCACCCACGGGGTACCGTCCGCCGCCACGACCGCCCAGGGCCGTCCACCGACGTCGTGGCGCGTTCGGTCCGAGAGTCTCGGATCGAGTTCGGTCACCGTTCCGTCGTCCCGACCCGGGACGAACAGCCGTCCGGTGGCGACCGTCGCCTCGTAGGGGTTCGTGCCGACCGGTGCCACCGCCGAGCGGCCGGACTCGGTGACCCTGGCGATTCGCCCGCCAGCCTGATCAACGGCGTAGACAGCGCCGGCACCCGCGTCGACGCCCTGGATCCGCGCCTCGGTGCCGAGGTCGACCGTCCGTCGGAGACGGCCGGCGGCGGGGTCGACCACCGAGACGGTCCCCTCGGCTCGACTTCCGACGAACGCCAGTCCGTCGCGGACGGCGACGTCGTGAGGCTCCGCGCCGACGCCGACCCGATCGACCAGCCGCAGCGCCTCGCAGTCGACGACCGCCAGCGCGTCGCCGCCGGTGCAGGGGACGAGCAGGCGGCCGTCGTCGGTGACCGCGAAGTGTGACGGGCCGAGGACCCCGAGGTCGATCCGGGCCACCCCGCCGTCCCTGATCGCGGCGACGGCGCGCTCGCCCATCGTCGCCACGAAGACGGTTCCGTCGACCGTCGCGAGGTGAACCGGATGCGAGCCGACCGGAATCCGCCCGCGTTCGCTCCCGTCCCCCCCGTCGAGCAGGAGTACGCAGTCCGCGCCGGCACAGGGGACGGCGACGAGCATCAGCCGGTACAGGAGAAGCCGCCGTCGTCGTCGCCGCCGACGGAGCCGGTGGTTTCGACGACCGTCGTCGTCTTCGTCTCGACCGGATAGCGCCCGCGGAGCGTCTCGGGGACGTTCGCCCACTCCCCGAACCCGCCGTCGTACAACCGGACGTCTTCGGCCTGGAGCGCACGCAGGACGAGCCAGGTGTTCGTCGGGTTGACGTTCCCCTGTCCGTACACGACGGTCGGACCGTCCATGTCGACGCCGGCCGACTCGAAGTACAGCCCGGCGAGCGTTCCCGGTTCGGCGAGTTGCTGGCCGTTCACGTTACCGGTCCAGTGGACGTCGACGGCCCCGGGAAGGTGGCCGTGACGAGCGTTCGAGTCGACCAGTTTGGCGGCGTTTCGCGCACCGAGATACGCCTCGGGCGGTCGAACGTCGATCAACCCAGGCCCGTCGGCGTTGAACGAGCCGACCCGATCGGCGATCCAGTCGCGCGTCACGATCAGGTCGTCGTTCGGAGACGCCTCGTACCTCGTCTCGACTGGGACCCGCGATCCGACGCCGACTCGTCCGTTCCAGGCCTCGTAGCCGCCATTGAGCACCGTGATCTCGCCCTCGTGACCGAGATATTCGAGGGCGAAGACGACCCGAGAGACACGGGCGCCGACGCTACTCCCGTAGACGACGACGTCCCGGTCGGGGGTCAGGCCGACCGATCCGAGCGTCGACGCGATGGCGTCCGCGTCGGGGACGAGTCCCGACTCGCGCTCGGCCCGTGCGGTCACCGATTCGACGGGGACGCGACGCGCCCCGTAGACGTGCTCCCGACGGAACCGTTCGCGACTCCGGGCGTCGAGGAAGACGGCCGACTCCGCGGTCAGTTGGTCCGGACCGCGGAAGTACGCGACGTTGCCGCGAATCGACGCGGCGCTGGCCACGTCGGCGGGCGTACTGATGCCCGCACACCCCGCGGTGCTCGCGACGCCGGCCCCCGCCGCGGCCGCCAGCAACGAGCGGCGAGTGACGTCGCCGTCGGCACCGGCATCGTCGTCGCTCGTGTCCTCCGAGTGATCGTCGCCCATCTACAGTTCGTGCCCGCAGGCACAGTTGCCGATACAGTACGTGGTGCCCGTGCCCTTCGCGGCGATGTCGATGCCGAGCGTCGCCATCGTCCCCAGCATGTCGGCCGCCGTGTCGGTCTGGGGTCGCACGCGCCCGGCCGTCGCCCCGTAGGGCTTCGAGCCGACGGAGATCGTCTCGACGATTTCGCCGGCCGCGTGGTCGAGCACTTTCACCTCGTCGGCGGTCTGGACCGGAACGTAGAGTTTCTCCTGGTTCGGCCCCCACGTCCCGACGAAGGCCGACCCGCCGAGATCGATCCGGTCGGTCACTTCGGCGGACGCGAGGTCGACGACCGTCACGTCGTTCGTATCCGCGGTGAAGACGTATCCGACCGCAGAGTCCGGGCCGATCTCGCTCGTCAACGGCAGTTCGCCGAGGCCGTCCTCGCTCGTCAGGCGGGCGACCTCCTCGGGGTTCGCCGGATCGCTGATATCCCAGACGCTCTCCGTGCCCGTCTCCCCCTCGTTGTTCTCGACGAGCATCGTCTCGCCGTCCCAGGCCGCGGTGTCCATCCACGGGCGGACGGCGTCGGCGCCGGCCGTGGGTTCGACGGCCACCTGGTTCGCGATCTCGAACGACTCGACGTCGATGATCGAGAGCGTGTCGCCGAAGATGTCGGGGACGTAGGCGTACTGCCCGTTCGGGTGGATCGTCACGTCACAGGGGCCCGGTCCCTGGTTCTCGCCACGGCCGCCCTCGGGCTTGCGGTCGATCTCGGCCGTCACCTCGCCGAACGTCCCCGACGTCGGATCGGCGTCGAGTCGGTACTGCATGTGGGTCGGCTCCCTGGCGCTGACGACCAGATGCGAGCCATCCGGGGTGACCTCCTGCCAGTTCGCCCCGGAGCCGGTCTCGAACGACATCTCCTCCGAGAGCGAGGCGGCGGTGAACGCCCGGACCCCGTCTTCGACGTTGAGCCACATGACCGACTCCTCGGTCGCGAGTTGGTCGACGACGTACTGGTTCGAGGGGAACGACGACGTGGCGCCCAGATAGGCGGTCGTCACCAGTTCGTCGGCCGCGGCGTCGATGACGCTCACGGTCCGGTCGCCGGTGTTGAACACGAACACCGTCGGCGGGCCGCCGTCGCCCGAACCGCCTCCCGTGCCGTCGTCGGACGATCCTGCACAGCCGGCCGTCGCGGCCATCCCTGCCGCGGCCGAACCGGCGAGGAGCCGGCGGCGGGAGACGCGCCCCGATTCGTCCCCCGACGCGCGCTCGCCCCCTCGGTTCGGATAGAGTGCTTCGCTTCCGGACGTATCGCTCATTACCGGAACTACCGGCCCGACGGGGATAGGTACACCGGAGCGATGAGCCATTGCCCTTTATCCGAGTATGAAGAAAATATTGCCGGCTTCGGGGTCAAGGGGCAAGGCTGCACCGTACCGTCAGAGCGAGACGCCGGGAGGTACTCGGTTCCACCATGCTGACACTCTCGCCACTGGGGTATATTGCCCTGTCCATCGGCGTCGGGCTGGCGTTCGGCGTCCTGCTGCAGAAAGCACGATTCTGCTTCGTCAGTGCCTTCCGTGACTTCGTCGCGTTTAAAGATACGCGGGTGTTGAAAGGCGTCCTCGCGGGCGTCGTGGTGATGACGCTGTTCTGGAGCCTCCAGGCGACCCTGGGCTATTTCCGCGGGTTCTGGACGCCGCCGTGGGGGCTCGCGTCGCTGTTCGGCGGGTTCGTCTTCGGCGTCGGGATGACGATGGCCGGCGGGTGTGCGTCCGGCACCCTCTATCGGGCCGGCCAGGGCTACGTCCAGTTCTGGATCACCCTGCTGTTCATGGGCATCGGATACGTCCTGTTCGCCTTCGCCTTCCCGACGCTCCGGTCGGTCTACTTCGAACCGCTCCGGTTCGGCGAGGGGGCGACGCTCTACCTGGCGCTGCCCTGGCCGCCCGCGGTCACCGGCGTATTGGTCGCGGCGGCCATCGTCCTGCTGTACGCCTTCGTCCGGGGCCGTGCGCGCCTCCCCGAGGAGCCGCGGGGCGGGACGGACGTCGCCGCCGACACCCGGGCTCAGGCGGCCGCTCCCGGACGCTCGATCACGGCGCTGTCCCTCGGGCTCCGGGAACTCGCCCACGGTACGCGAGACTACGTCGAGGCCGTCCGGTCGGACGATCGCCCCGTTTCGGCCCGTCTGCGCGACTCCTGGGACGCCCGGGCCGCGGGCGTCGGCCTGGCGCTGGTCGCCAGTCTGTGGTTCTGGGTCTACGGTGCCTGGGCCATCACCGGGAGCGAAGCCAAGTGGGCCGGCTGGCTGCTCTCCCGGGCCGGTGTCGACGTCGGGAACGTCGAATACTGGGGCTCCGTCCTCTTTCGTGGCGGCGGCATCTCCGTCACGGTGGACATGCTGATGGTGCTCTCGGTCGTCGTCGGCTCGTTTCTCGCGGCGCGGGCGTCGGGCGACTTCCGGATTCGGTGGCCCAAGCGCGAGCGTCTCGCGAACCCCATCGTCGGCGGCCTGCTCATGGGCGTCGGCTCCCGGCTGGCACCGGGGTGTAACATCGCCAATCTCTTCAGCGGCGTCGCCTTGCTCTCCGTACACTCGATCCTCGCCGGCGCCGGTATCGTCCTCGGGACGTACGTGATGACTCACTGGCTCTACCGGGAGGTGGGCTGTGCGATCTGATCGCCCGGCGTCGCCGGAGCGACGCTATCACTGGATCGTGCCGGAGGCGTCACACCCTTCCTCGTCGGCCGCGGTGGCTACGGTATGAGCGAGTCCCTCGCGTTCGACGAGTCACACATCGGCGAGACGCCCCTGATCGAACTCGCCGTCGACGTCCCCGCAACGGTCTACGCCAAGGTCGAGTGGCTGAACCTCTACGACGCGCCGTACGGCGGCGGGTCGATCAAGTCACGCATCGCCAAGGGGATGCTCGACGGCGCCGAGAAGCGGGGTGACCTCACGCCCGGAACGACGGTCATCGAGCCCACCAGCGGAAACACCGGTAGCGAGGTGGCACGTCTCGCGACCGCCCGCGGCTACGACGTGGAGATCGTCATGCCCGACAACGCCAGCGGGGGGAAGATCGGCGCCGTCGAGGACGCGGGCGCGACGATCCACTTCGTCGACGCCGACCTCGGCTACGACGCCGTCATCGACCGCTGCGAGGAACTCATCGCGGAGGACCCCGACCGGTACTACCGTCCCAACCAGTACGAGAACCCCGACAACCCCGGCACGCACGAGCGGACGACCGCCCCCGAAATTCGATCGCAGACCGACGGCGACGTGACACATTTCGTCGCCGGTGTGGGCACGGGCGGGACGGTCACCGGCACCGGTCGGGGACTGCACGACGCGGGCGACGTGACCGTCGTCGGCTTCGAACCCGCCGAGGTGCTGCACGCCATCGACGGCCTGAAATATCTCCGGACGGGCGACCACTACCACCCCGAGACGTACGACGAGTCGGTGCTGGACGAGAAGGTCTACGTGAACACGAGCGACGCGTACGACCGGGCACGGGAACTCCGCGAGGTCTACGCCGACGCCGAGATTCCGGTGGTCGATACGGGTCAGTACGACGAGTCGACGGTTCGTGAACGGCTCCGCGTGGACGGGCAGTTCGTCGTCGGGACGTCGTCCGGCGCCGGCGTCCAGGCCGTCCACGAACTCCACGAGACGGCGCCGCTGTCCGCGGACGACGTCGTCGTGATGGTGCTCTGTGACCGCGGCGACAAGTACGCCGACATCCCGCTCTGGGAGGCGTATCTGGACGAGGGATGACGACCGTGATCAGACCCGGCCGCCGCTGGCCGCCGGAATGACGCGGATCCGGCTCCCGGAGTCGACCGGGGTGTCGAGCCCGGACACCTCCGACCCGTCAACGTAGACGTTGATGAACTCCTTGATATCGCCGTCCTCGACGACGCTGTCCCGGAGTTCGGGACCGTGTTCGGCCGCGTGATTCTCGAACAGTTCGGCCAAGGTGTCCCCGTCGACCTCCACCGACGACGAACCGCCACCGCCGCTGAGTACCGCAGGCACCTTAATCTCGGGCATGGATCGAGGTTGGACGGTTGGCCGTATAAACGGCACGTCGCCGGCAACCGCGATAGCGGCAGCCGTGCATCTCTCCGTCGGCCTTATCCGCCGGTAGACCGGACGTGGCTGCATGAGCGACCCCGACCTCGACCTCGATCCCACGCAGCTAGATCGCTACTCTCGCCACATCATCATGGACGACGTCGGCCCGGAGGGACAGCGGGACCTACTCGACGCGAGGGTGCTGGTGCTGGGTGCCGGGGGACTCGGCGCGCCGATCATCCAGTATCTCGCCGCGGCGGGCGTCGGCACGCTGGGTATCGCCGACGACGACGAGGTGGAACTGTCGAATCTCCAGCGACAGGTGATCCACGGCGACGACGACGTGGGACGCAAGAAAGTCGAGAGCGCCGCCGAGTTCGTGGCCGACCTCAACCCGGACGTCGACGTCGAGCGACACGACCTCCGGGTAACGGCCGACAACGTCGAGGACCTCATCGACGGCTACGACTTCGTCGTCGACGGCACCGACAACTTCCAGACCCGATACCTCGTCAACGACGCCTGCACTCTCGCCGGCATCCCCTTCTCGCACGGCTCCATCTTCAAGTTCGAAGGACAGGTCACCACCTTCGCGGGCGAGGCCGACTCGCCGTGCTATCGGTGTATGTTCCCCGAGGCGCCGCCGGCGGGGATGGTGCCGAACTGCGCGACGGCGGGCGTCCTCGGTGTCCTCCCGGGGACGGTCGGCTGCATCCAGGCCACGGAGACGGTCAAGGCCCTCATCGGCAAAGGGAATCTCCTCGACGGCCGGATGGTGTTCTACGACGCCCTGGAGATGGAGTTCGACACGGTCGAGATCACGAAAAAGGACGACTGCCCGGTCTGTGGCGACGACCCGGCCATCGACTCCGTCCACGACGTCGAGTACACGGCGTCCTGTGCGATCGACGCGGGGTCGGCGGCGGAGCCGGAGATGTCGGTCGACTGACTGTGTATCGTAAGGAGGCACGTACAGACGCCCCCGTGAATTGCCTACGAACCGATCCGTGAGCCCCCCCAACCGCGCGACCGTCTCCACCATAGAAATGTATCTCAGTTAATCAAAACCACGCAAACGTGTGACGTGGCGGCGTTTCTTATAGTAGTATGACTAACACTTTGTATGGACGCCGCCATGGAGGAAGGCGCATATCAGCAACTACTCGAGGGGGTGGCCGATCACGCGCTGTTCATGCTCGACACGGAGGGGTGTCTCTCCATGTGGCCCGAAACGGCCCAGCAGTTCTACGGCTACGACCCCGGGAACGCAGTCGGTCGCCGACTGGACGTACTCTTCGCCGAGGAACGGGGAGAGCCGCCTTCCGTCGAAGATCTGCTTGCGGAGGCGAAGGACGGACCGGTCGAGATCGACAACTGGCACGAGCGAGCCGACGGGTCGGTGTTCTGGGGAAGTTGCACGCTCTCACCCCTGTCGAACGGGGCGGACGACGGCTACGCGGTCATCGTTCAGGACACGACCACGCGCAAACAGCACGAGCGGATGCTCGAACGCCAGAACGACCGGCTGAAGGAGTTCACGGACATCCTCTCACACGATCTGCGGACGCCGCTGGGGATCATCGACGGCCGTCTGGAGTTGTTCCGAGAGTCGGGCGAGGGCGAACACCTCACCGCTATCGAGGAGACGACCGACCGGATGGAACGACTCGTCGAGGACCTACTCCGTGTCGCCCGACAGGGGCAAGTGGTCGACAATCCCGAACCGACCGATATCGGCAGTCTGCTCGAAATCGCCAGGGAAGGGGCGCTTCCCGCGACCGCCACGCTCCGGTACGACTCGGTTCCGCGGATGATGGCCGACCCCGATCGACTGGTGCAAGTGTTCGAGAACCTCCTGCGGAACAGCGTGGAACACGGCGGTGACAGCGTCACCGTCCGGGTTGGGCCGCTCCGCGACGGCTTCTACGTCGAAGACGACGGCCCCGGCATTCCCGAGGGGGACCGTGAGCGGGTGTTCGATCACGGGCATACGACCCGCGAAGACGGCACGGGGTACGGTCTCTCGGTCGTTCGTTCCATCGTCGGCGCGCACGGCTGGGACGTCTCCGTCGTTGCCGCGGACCACGGTGGCGCCCGGTTCGAGATCACGGGCATCGAGTTCGTCACCGGCGAGTAACAACGGCCCTCGCAGTTCGCGTGACGGTCCGTATTCGCTACGTTTCCGGGGAGGAGAGGATCCAGCAGTCACTGGAGAGGGTCGCCTCGTCGGGGTACGTGAGCAACTCCCGTACCATCCGGTCTCCCGCTACCCGATACCGGACCTTGTGGACGTACGCATCGATCGGCATCGGCGTCGGTGTGCTCCCGTCGGGGCCCCGTCGTCGTCGCCGGCGCCCCCTCGACTTCGAGTAGGAGACGATACCTCTCGCCCAGGGTCTCGCTTTCGATCACCCGCAGGTTCGCAATCCCGCCATACTCGGACCGCGTCGCCACGGCGTAGACGCGTTCGAACTCGGTGACGTACGAGCGGATGCTCTCCGCCGTCAACTCGGTTGGGCGTGCAGGCAGTCCGTCGACGTCGGGAAGCGGCTGGCAGGCGTCCGGAAACGGGACGGGTGTGCGCGTCGGCGTTCCACCTCCGTCCGTCGACGTCGATGGCGCCCGTGTCGGGGTCGCACTCGGCGCCGACCGCGTCGGTGTCCCCCCATCGTCGGCTGTGGAGTCGCTGCCAAGACACCCCGCAACGCCGATCATCCCGAGCGAGGCCGCTGCCATGGCGAGGAGGTCACGACGATACATACTCGGTGATGGTAGCAGTAATCAAAGTCTTTTGTGGAGACTCACACCGCCGGTTCAGTTTGTGACCGAAGGAGCCGCGTCGGGAGACTGGGGCCGATCCGCCGAATGCGCGCTCTGCATCTCGGGAGCCGCTACCGAGTGCGCGGTTCGACGGGCCGACGATTCGAACGAGTCATTCCACAAGCGCGACCGTCTCCCGCTCGAACCGCTCGCCGGTCCACCGCCACGATCCCAGATAGGGATAGCCGTCGAACGCACAGATGGCGTAGGAGTATCCCGGCCACGTCGCTCGGGCGGCGTCCGTCTCGCTCGGTTCGACCGGCCCGGCGGGGTGACTGTGATAGAAGCCGACGACCTCGAGGCCGGCGTCCTCGACTCGCTCGGTGATCTCGAACTGCTCTTCCGGGTCCATCGCGTACCGGACCTGGGGCCTGTCGGCGACGTTTTCGGCCCGGTGTATCTCGCGAACGACGCTCTGGGTCTCGCCGTACTCGCCGGCGAGGACGCCACAGATCTCCTCGTCGCCGCCATCGTAGCCCTGGTAGACGATATCGTCGTAGGCATCACGCGACAGGCGGAGCACGGACCCGTTCCCGTCAGTCGTCACGTTCGAGGTCGTACTCCCAGGCGTCGTAGCCGCCCTGCATGCTACGGACCGAGCCGGCGTCCTCGACACCCTCGTAGCTCCCGATGAGACGTGCGGCCTGGATCGACGACTGGCCGATTGGACAGGCGACGACGACCTCCTCTTCCCACTCGATCTCGTCGATCCGGCTCGGGAGTTCGCCCATCGGCACGTTGAGCGCGCCGGGAATGTGTCCGGTGGCGAAGTCGTCGGGATCGCGGATGTCGATGATCTGCGGTCCGTCCCCGGACTCCAGTCGCTCGTGGATCTCCTCGGGGGTGACTTCCTCGACCATGGTTATCGCTTCCGGAGGAAGATTTGGTAGCGACCGTCCCCGCTCTTCCAGACGTTGGCCTCCGCGAGGTCTTCGACGGCCTTGGGGACGTTCTCCGTGCTCGGGACGTGATCGGTCTCCTGTACCAAGAGATCGCCCGCTTCCAGGCTCTGGATCGCCTTTTTGGCCTCGACCTGCGGATACGGACAGACCTCACCCGTCATGTCCTGTACCTCGTCGGCTCGATCGTAGAGATCCTGTGCCGTCTCGTCGTCGAGTTCGTCCGGGAGGTCGACGACGTCCTCCCAGTTGGCGTCTGCCATGCTCCGAAGGAGGGGTTCTGCGGGCATACCCGTTACGAACCTCGCAGACCTCTCCCCTATCTCCGACGCTCCCGGCCCAAACCCTCTCGGGCGACCCCGGCGGGAGGCTTCTGGCGCGGCACACGACGCGTCCCCAGGCCGGAAGACATCTCCGTGTCGATGCCGACAAACGCGTATGCAAGCGTCGAACCAGGAGTGGTACTTCGTCGAGCGGCCGGCGGGGGAGCCGACACTAGATTGCTTCGAACTCCGAGACGGTGACGTGCCGACGCCACGCCACGGGGAACTTCTCGTCCGCGTCCGCTATCTTTCGGTCGATCCGTACATGCGGGGGCGGATGCGTGATTCGGCGTCCTACGCCGAGCCGTGGGCAGTCGGGGACGTCCTTCGGGGGGGAGTCGTCGGCGAAGTCGTCACGAGCGAGAGTCCACAGTACGAGGCCGGCGACCTGGTCACCGGCCGAGCGACGTGGTCCGAGTACGCGCTCCTCGACGCGGACGACGCCGTGCCCGTCGATCCGGCGGTCGCCGACCTCCCGGCGTATCTCGGCGTGCTCGGGATGCCGGGACGGACGGCGTATTTCGGATTGCTCGACGTCGCCGAGCCGCGTCCCGGTGACACGGTCGTCGTCTCGGGGGCGGCCGGCGCCGTCGGCTCGACCGTCGGCCAGATCGCGAAACTGAACGGCTGTCGTGTCGTCGGGTTCGCCGGCACGGACGAGAAGACCGCGTGGCTCACCGACGACCTCGGCTTCGACGCCGCGATCAACTACCGGACGACCGACGCGTATCGCTCCGCACTCGACGACGTTGCACCGGACGGCGTCGACGTCTACTTCGATAACGTCGGGGGACCGATCACCGACGCGGTGTTCACGAGGCTGAACGTGGACGCCCGCGTCGCCGTCTGCGGACAGATCGCCCACTACAACGCCGAGGAGACCCCGACGGGACCGCGCAAACTCCCCCTCCTCATCGCGCCACGAGCGAGAGTGGAGGGACTTCTCGTCACCGATCACGCACCTCGATTCGACGACGCTCGCGAGCAACTGGAGACGTGGGTGGCCAACGGCGATATCGACCACCGCGAGACGATCGTCGAAGGGTTGGAGAACGCCCCGGACGCGTTTCTCGGACTCTTTTCGGGGGATAACGTCGGAAAACAGGTCGTCGAAGTCTCCGAGTAGTTCGATCGCAGGGGAAAGACGCGTACGGAATCCGACGGCGGTCCCGCGTCACCCTCCCGTCGCCGTGGTCGTCCCGCATCGTGTGTCCGAACCGTTCGGGTCCGTACCGGCCCCGATCGACGGCCGTCGACGCACAGATGGGTTGAGGGCCCGGCCGAGGCACAACGGCACGTCGCGACCGTCGGGCGCCGTCTCCGCTTCCCGTACCGAAACGCATAGCCCGATCAGGGTCCGAGAACCGGGAGAATGTCGTGGTTCGTTCTGTTCGTTGCGGGCCTGTTCGAGGTCGCCTGGGCGATCGGTCTGGAGTACTCCGACGGGCTATCGAAGCCGATCCCGACGGGGGGGACGATCCTCGCGCTCGTCATCAGCATGGTGTTGCTCGCGAAAGCGATCCGGGATCTGCCGATCGGCACCGCCTACGCCGTCTGGACGGGTATCGGCGCCGTGGGCACCGCGACGCTGGGGATCGTCCTGTTCGACGAACCCGCGACGGGCGCTCGCCTCCTTTTTATCTCCGTGATCGTCTTCGGCATCGTCGGTCTCCATCTCGTCTCCGGCGGGCACTGACGGGCCCGTGCCGACCCCGACCCGCCGGCGGTACACGACGGGCGTACGCACCGGTGAATCGTCGCCGTCCGTCCGAGGTCGCGTCCCGGCGTCGCCGGATCGACGCGGAGGCGAACACGAGCGGATTCGACGGCGGTTGATCCGACGAGATTGATATGACAGATACTTTTTATTCTGACGATACAACATTAGATATACATTTCGAGCGTGCCGTTCCGGACGGTACGCAGTCGACGCGACGTTCCGGATGGGCTCCCGTGACGACGGTGGGTCGCAGACGGGGGACCTCGCTTCCGTCGACCGGGCATCGCCGGGCGACAAGAACGGCTCTCCGATCCGAGCCGTTTCCTCGTCGATTCGTGGCCTCTGACGGTCAGTCTCGACCGGGGGTGGTACGCCGCCACTACCGCTCGTCGACGGGTTGAACCCCGTGGTTCCGTCGATCGAACCGTACCTCGACGCGGCGACGGTGACGGCCGCACGTCGGCGTCCCGTCCCGACCGCCCGCGATGGCTGGAAATGGCACAAATACCAATATAAATATTATTATTTGAAATTGGTAGAAATCTCGAAAGACGGTCACCGATGTCGCCGCCGGATCGGATCTCTCTCCGACTCGACGGTCCCGGTCCGGGGGAGTCGCTATTTGACCGTTTCGGGCCTACCCATATGTGTAGATTTATTCCATGGAGGAACGAACGGAACCGCATGGCCTCAGATTTCCCCCAGCGGACGGGGCTGTACGTCGACGGCGAGTGGATCGAATCGACCGATGAAACGATAACGGTCACCGACCCCCGGGCGCCGGACGAAGTGGTCGCGGAGTTCGCGGCCGGCACCCGCGAGGACGCAGGACTGGCGGTAGACGCCGCCGTGGCGGCACAGGACGAGTGGGCGTCGCTGACGAGCCACGAGCGCGGTGCCTACCTGCACGATGCGGCCGACGCGCTGGAGAGCCGCTTCGACGAACTGGCGGAACTGATGGTTCGGGAGATGGGCAAGTGTCTCGGCGCCGCCGAGGGCGAGACCCAGCGAGCTATCGACCTCCTGAACTACTACGCCGAAGTGGCCCGGGATTACGGCGGCGACGCGCCGCCGAGCGCGAGCGACGCTACCAGCATCCGCACCCGTCGGGAGCCGCTGGGTACGGCCGCGCTGATCACGCCGTGGAACTACCCCATCGCCATCCCCGCGTGGAAGATGGGCCCGGCGCTGGTGGCGGGCAACACCGTCGTCCTCAAGCCTGCCTCCCTGACTCCCGCCATCGGTGCCGAGTTGGTCCGGGCGTTCGACGAGGCCGGCATCCCGGACGGCGTCGTCAACTTCGTCCCCGGGTCGGGGAGCACCGTCGGCGACGAGTTCGTCACCAGCGAGGGAACCGACGTCGTCTCCTTCACCGGCAGCTACGCGGTGGGAAAGCACGTCCAGCGCGACGCGGCCGAGATGGGCAAGCGCGTCCAGTGTGAGATGGGCGGCAAGAACCCGCTCGTCGTCGACGCCTCCGCGGACCTCGACCGCGCGGTCGATCTGACCATCGCCGGCGGCGTGTCGGGGCTCGCGGGGCAGGCCTGTACCGCGACGAGCCGCGTCGTCGTCTTCGAGGAAGTCGCCGAGGAGTTCACCGAGCGGCTGGTGTCGGCCGTCGAGGACCTGACCATCGGCGACCCGCTCGACCCCGAGACGGACGTCGGGCCGAAGGCCTCCGGGTCGAACCTGGAGAAGGACCTCGAATACGTCGAGATCGGGGATTCGGAGGGCGCGACGCTCCTGACGGGCGGCGAACGCCTCGACCGCGAGGGACATTACGTCTCACCGGCGATCTTCGGCGACGTGGATCCGGACATGCGCCTCGCCCAGGAGGAAGTGTTCGGCCCGGTCATCTCGGTCATCTCGGTCGAGGACTTCGACGAGGCCGTCGACGTGGCCAACGACGTCGAGTACGGCCTCTCAGCCGGCATCTGCACGAACCGGCTCGACCACGCCGAGGCGTTCATCGACCGCGCCGAGACAGGCGTCGTGAAGGTCAACCAGACCACGGGCGGCGTCGAGATGCAGATGCCCTTCGGCGGGCGCAAACACTCCAGTTCCGAGACCTACAAGGAGCAGGGCCGACAGGCCATCGACTTCTACAGCCACGAGAAAGCGGTCTACGTGACTCGATAGCGAGGGCCACGACCGTCCCTCGACGGACGACTGGGCTTCCGGTCGGCCCGTTTCCCCCACGCTCTTGAGGGGGCCGGTCCATGAGGCGTATATGTCCGGCGTACTCGATCACGTCATGTTGCGCGTTGCGGATCTGGAGGCGGCCATCGACTGGTACGGAACCCACCTCGACTACGAGGAGAAGGACCGCTGGGCGGCCGACGAGTTCACCATCGTCTACCTCGGGCCCGAGGGGATGGGTGAAGACGCGGCGATGCTCGAGTTGACTTACAATCACGACGGCCGGTCCTACGAGATGGGCGACGCGTGGGGACACATCGCGGTGCGCGTCGAGGACGTCGACGACGCCTACGAGGAGTTGATGGACGGGGGAGTCGAAGACTACCGCGACCCCGACTCCTGTGGCGGGGACTACGCGTTCGTGAAAGACCCCGACGGCCACGAGGTCGAACTCGTCGAGCGCGACCAGGGAGCCCGGTGGAGCCTCGATCATACCATGATCCGCGTCGAGGACGCCGACGCGGCGCTTGGCTGGTTCGTCCGGAAACTGGGTTACGAACCGGCGGGCCGGTGGGAGGCGGGCACGTTCGCCAACTACTACGTGCGCCCCCAGGGCGCCGGCGAGGAGGCGATGGCCGTCGAACTCACGTACAACTACGACGGACGGAGTTACGAGATGGGCGACGCGTGGGGTCACCTCGCCGTTCGGGCCGACGACCTCCACGAGTACTGGGATCGGCTCGTGGAACGCGAGGCCGAGGAGTATCGCGACCCGTCGTCGTGTGACGATCGGTACGCGTTCACCACGGATCCCGACGGCCACGAAATCGAGATCGTGACGCGTGATCCCGAGTCGGAGTCGCTGTTCTCGGCGTAGGAACGCGTCCGCGGGCCGGGCGACCGTGTGTTTGTCGTCACGCACGCGCACGTAGGGCGACGCCGATCGCCGGCTCGACGGTGCCGTGCGATCGAAAACCGGGGGATTCGGCTCGGTGAGGTGCTGAATTTAAGTGGGTGAACGAAATAGAGCCGATACCGCCAATGTACAAGATCCTGGTTCCGGTCGGTAAGAACGATGACCAAGCGCGCAAGCAGGCCTCGTACGTCGCCTCACTCCCCTGTGCCGCCGAAGAGATCGCCGTGACGCTCGTCCACGCACTGACTGGCTCCGAGAAGGACGTGGACGTGACCATGCAACAGCCGGACCGCGTCAAGTCGGTTCGGGCTGCGAGGGAGGTCTTGGAAGAGGCGGACGTGGACGTCGAAACGCAGGGGCTGACCTCTCCGCCGGCGGAGGGCATCGTCACGCTCGCCGAGGACGGCGGTTTCGACGAGATCGTCCTTGCCGGCCGCAAGCGGAGCCCGGCGAAGAAGGCGATCCTCGGGAGCGTCACCCAGTCCGTCGTGCTGAACGCCACCCAGCCAGTGACGGTCGTCGATCGGGCGTAACTCCCGGGGGTTTCGGACGGCGTTGTCCTCGATCTGCTCCGGTTTCTCGGAATCGGAATAGAATAATATTTAATGACCAGCGAATATGCTATCCCGTATGGTACAGGCAGACCTCTTGGTACAGATCGTCATATTCGGGATACTGACTGGTGGGGTGTACGCTCTCATCGCGATGGGCCTCTCCCTCATCTTCGGCGTAATGGACGTGGTCAACTTCGCACACGGGGCGTACCTCATGCTCGCCATGTACTCCTCGTACTTCGCGTGGAGCATCCTCGGGATCGATCCGTTCCTGTCGATTCTGCTGGTCGCCCCGACCTTCTTCGTGTTCGGCGTGATCAGCGAACGGTTGGTCATCCACCCGATCATCGACGAACCGGACTTCGCACAGATCTTCGCGACGGTCGGGCTGATCTGGGTGTTCGAGAACACTGCCCACTACTTTTGGGGGGCCGACCCCCGGGGTATCAGCTCCGGCTACGGTGGGGTCACCGTGCTTGGCGTTACCGTCCAGGAGGTGCGCGTCTACGGGTTCGTGATCGCGGTGCTCGCGGCGGTGGGGATGTACTTCCTGCTGGAGAAGACCAAGATCGGCCTCGCGATCCGGGCGACCGCTCAGGACAAGGACGCGGCGAAGCTGATGGGGATGAGCAGCGAGAAGGTGTACATGATCACCTTCGGGCTGGGGATCGGTCTCGTCGGCATTGCGGGGCCGGTCGTCGCGACCATCTTCTCGACCACGCCCACGGTGGGCGCGAACTACGTCCTCTTGGCGTTCGTCGTCGTCGTCCTCGGTGGTCTGGGGAACGTCTTCGGCGTCCTGTGGGCGGGGATCCTCATCGGGATCGTCGACGCCATGGTCGCCTTCTACTACGAACCGACGCTGAGTGCCCCGGTGTACTACGTCATCTTCATCGCGGTGCTCGTCTTCAGGGCGATGGGATACATCGGTGAAGACGGATCGATCATCACGCGAATCAAGAGCGCTGCCACGGGCAGCGGGGAGGCCTAATATGAGCACGCAAGTCGATGACTCGACAGGACTGGTGTCTCGGATCGTCCGAACAGTCGGTACGCCGAAGGTGTATCTTTCCCTCGTCGTTCTCCTCCTCTCGCTGGCCATCCCGGTCACCTTCAGTTCGTACATCTCACACATCTTCATCCTCGTGTTCATCACGGGCATCGGGGCCGTCGCGTGGAACATCATCGGCGGCTTCGGCGGTCAGTTCTCGCTGGGGAACGCCGTCTTCTACGGCCTCGGTGCGTACTCGACGGCGATCCTCGTCACCGACTACGGCACCGGCGTCATCGTCGCCACGGCGGTCGGTGTCTTCCTGTCGGTGCTCGCCGCCGTCATCATCGGCTTCCCGACGTTCAAACTCTCGGGACACTACTTCGCGCTGGCGACCATCGCCGTCGTCGAGGGGCTGTTCTACCTCGCTCGCTTCTTCGGCGACCTCACCGGTGGATCACAGGGGTTCACGTTCATCGCGCCCCCATGGCTGTCGTCGCTGATGCTCGACAAGGTGGCGGCGTTCTACATCTTCCTCTCGTTTTTCGTCCTCGCGATCCTCATCTCGGTGTGGGTGCGGTACTCGAGGCTCGGCTACTACCTGCTGGCGATCCGTGAGGACCAGGACGCCGCGTCGGCGCTCGGAGTCAACACGACCCGATACAAGATCTACGGGTTCGTGCTCTCGGCCGCCATGACGGCGTTCGCGGGGAGCATGCACGCCGCGTACACCACCTTCCTCTCTCCCGGCGCCGCGTTCTCGCTCGACCTGTCGATCCTCTATGCCCTCATCGCGTTGGTCGGTGGGCTGGGGACCATCGCCGGCCCGATCGTCGGGACGCTGTTCATGGTTCCGATCCAGCAGTACGTCACCACCGTGCTCGGCGGCAACCTCGGATCGCTGGCCTACGTCGGCTACGGGCTGTTGCTGATCCTGGTCATCATCTACGCCCCGGAGGGAATCGTGAACCGACTGTCCGCCGTCGGCGGCTGGATCACCGACGTCTTCCCGGAAGTGAGTCCTGATGCTGAAGACTGAACACATCACGAAACGGTTCGGAAGCGTAGTGGCGGTAGACGACGTCAGCATGGAGGTCTCCGACGGAGAGATCGTCGGGCTCATCGGTCCGAACGGGGCCGGGAAGACGACGCTGTTCAACGTCGTCACCGGCTTTCACACTCCGAACGACGGGACGGTGACGTACAACGGCGAGGAGATCAACGGACTCCCGCCCCACCAGATCAGCAAGAAGGGCATCGCGAGAACGTTCCAGGTTCCGAAGCCGCTCAACCAGCTGAGCGTCGTCGAGAACGTCATCGTCGGTGCCTTCGGCGACGGCCGGAGCCGGGACGAAGCGCTGGAGAAGGCCTACGAGACGCTCGAACGGGTGAATTTCCAGGGCGATTACTCGATGACCGCAGACAGCCTGAACGTCGCACAGCTCAAGCGCCTCGAGATCGCGAAGGCGGTCGCGACCGATCCCGACCTCCTGATGCTCGACGAGGCCGTCGCCGGCCTCAATCCCGACGAGCGGCGCGGGCTGGTCGAGACCATCGAGAAACTGAACGATCAGGGAATAACCATCTTCATGGTCGAACACGTCATGGACGTGGTGATGCGGCTCTCGGATCGGGTCATCGTTCTCAACGAGGGGAGCGTCCTCGCCGAGGGAACGCCGGAAGAGATACAGAACGACGAAGAAGTCATCAACGTCTACCTGGGAACGTAAACAATGAACGACGAACCACTCCTGGCGGTCGACGACATCGAGGTGTTCTACGGAGAGACGCAGGCCCTCTTCGGGGTCTCGCTCGACGTGTACGAAGGCGAACTCGTGACGATGGTGGGCGGAAACGGGGCGGGCAAGACCACCACCCTGCGAACGATCTCGGGGCTGCTCTCGCCCCGGTCCGGTACCATCACCTTCGACGGAACGGTCATCTCCGATAAGCCATCGGACGAAATCGTGAAGATGGGGATCGCACAGTCCCCGGAGGGACGGATGCTGTTCCCGGAACTGTCCGTCGAGGAGAACCTCCGGGCCGGCGCCTACCACCGGAGCGACGAGAGCGAGATCGAGGCGGACTTAGAGGAAGTGTTCGAGTACTTCCCGCAGCTCCCCGACCTCCTCGATCACGACGCCAACGACCTGAGCGGCGGTCAACAGCAGATGCTGACGATCGGCCGGGCGTTGATGTCCGATCCCGATCTGTTGTTGCTCGACGAACCGTCGCTGGGGCTCGCGCCGCAGTTGGTTCAGACCATCGGTGGCATCGTCGAGGACCTCCGTGATGCCGGACAGACCATCCTCCTCGTCGAGCAGAACGCCGAACTGGCGCTCGACATCGCCGACCGGGGATACGTGCTGCAGACCGGCGAAGTCGTCGCCTCCGGGGCGACCGACGAACTTCGGGAGACCGACGCCGTTCGCTCCGCGTACCTGGGACAGTAACACCGACCGTCGCGGTCTCCAGAGACTACCGCAAGCACAACCGTTTTCGCCCTGTCCCCGAATTGGTACCCATGGCAGAGGTTAGATACCTGAGCAGCGAGGACGTAGCAGAGCTAGCAACGACCGAAGAGTACGTCGAGGCCGTTCGCGGCGCCTACGCCGAGCGGGGCCGGGGCGCGGACGCCCAACCGCGGACGAAACTGGGTCGCGACGACGTCGGCGGCATGATGACTGGCTATCTCGCGGTGCTCCCCGAGAAGGGATACATGGGCGGATACATGTACGCGGCCGGCTTCGGTGGCAACGACGCGTGGTTCGTCACTCCGGTCTTCGACGCTGCGGAGGGTGACCTACTCGCAATCATCGACGGCGCGAGCATGAACCCCTACAAGACGGGGTCGACGGGCGCCGTCGCGACGGACGTCCTCGCCAGGGACGACGCGACGGAACTGGCCATCATCGGGGCCGGTTCACAGGCACGCGGCCAACTCATCACGACCGCGACGGTTCGCGACTTCGAGGAGGTACGGGTGTTCTCGCCGACGGAGGAGAGCCGCGAGTCCTTTGCCGCCGACTTCGACGAGCAACTGGACGCCACCGTCGAGGCGGTCCCGAGCACCACGGCTGCGGTGACGGACGCGGACGTGATCATCACGGCGACGACGGCCTCCGAGCCGGTTCTGGCGGACGAGGACGTCGAACCCGGCACACACGTGACGGCGATGGGGCAGTACGATCCCGAGAAGCGCGAACTGGAGGCGGAGACGGTGGCGCGGGCGACGTACGTCCCCGACCTACGGGAGCGAGCGTTCCAGGACGCCGGCTCGTTCCTTCAGGCGCTCGAATCGGGGGCCATCGACGACGACCACATCCACGCGGAACTGGGCGAGGTCGTCGCCGGCGAGGCGCCGGGACGCACCTCGGACGAGGAGATCACCGTCTTCGACAGCGGCGGTACCGGTGTCGAGACCATCGGCGCGGCCAGCATGCTCCTCGAGAACGCCCGGGACGCGGACGTCGGGACGTTCATCGACGTCTTCCCGGCCAGCGAAGCGATGATCGGTAACTAGGCGCGCCGTCCAGTCGCCCGGTTTTAAGTGGACCCCTCGCGCAGGTGCGACCATGAGTGAGCGAGTCGTCCTCATCACCGGCGGAACGGGGTTCATCGGAGCGTATACGGCGGCTGAAGTCGTCGAACGCGGCGACGCAGCCGTCGCCTTCGATATCGACACCGACACCACGATTTTGCGGAAGCTCGGCGTTGCGGACGACGTCGAGGTGATCGAGGGGGACATCACGGACCCGACCAGCGTCTTCGACGCGGTCAAGAGGTCCGGTGCGTCACACGTCATCCATCTCGCGTCGCTCCTGACGAACCTCTCGAACGAGTACCCCCGACGTGCGATCGACGTGAACGTCAAGGGAACGAACACGGTGTTCGAGGCGGCGCGGACGTTCGACGACCAGATCGAGCGCGTCGCCTGGGCGTCGAGTTCGGCGGTTTATGCGCCCGAGGACCGATACGAGGATCCCGAGGTGGACGAAGACGACCTCGTCTACCCCGAGACGCTGTACGGGGCGGCCAAGGAGTACAACGAACATCAGGCGGAGATCTACCGGGACAACTACGACCTCTCCATCGTCGGGGTCCGACCGACGCTGGTCTACGGCCCGTACCGCGAGTCGGGGAGCGCCTCCGCGTACGCGCAGGTCATCGAGGGGCCGGCACGGGGCGAGGCGGTGACCGTCGGTCCGAAGGACCACGTCTTCGACTGGCAGTACGCCCCGGACGCCGCCCAGGCGTTCTACCGGGCGGCGACCGTTCCGGAGGCCGATCTCTCGCGGACGGTCTACAACGCGTGTGGCGAGCGGGCGACGCTGGCGGAGGTCGCCGACGTGGTCCGCGAGTACGTACCGGACGCCGATATCACGCTAGCGGAGGGCGAGTCGGCCCCGTGGAACCACCACATGGTGATGGACGCCGCCCGGTCCGACCTCGACTACGAACCGGCGTACGACCTCGAGTCGGGCGTCCGGGCGTACGTCGACGTCGTCAGGGCGGAAGCCGGCCTCGAACCACTGTAACGAGGTATCCATGAACGACAGTATGAAAACGGTCACGGTGATCGACGACGGCACCGAGCGGCGGCTAGCGACGGGAGAGGCGCCGATTCCGGACCCCGGACACGGCGAGGTCCGCCTGTCGGTTCGCGCGGCCGGCGTCTGCGGGAGCGACGTCGGGGCCTGGAAGGGGAAGTCGGTGTACGACTTCGTCGAGACGCCGCGGGTACTCGGCCACGAGTACGTGGGTGTCGTCGACGCGGTCGGCGACGGCGTCGCGAGCGTCGACCCCGGAGATCGCGTCGTCGAGCGGCCGCTCTACGCCTGTGGCGTCTGTCGGGCCTGCCGGCACGGCGACGAGCACGTCTGTGAGAACGTCGAGATAGCCGGGTTCCACTTCGACGGGGGGTTCGCCCCGTTCCGTGTGGTCTCCGCCAACGCCCTCCATCCCGTGCCCGACGGGGTATCCGACCGACGCGCCGCCGCCACGGAACCGATGGCCGTATCGGCCCGGGCCATCTTCGACCGGGCGTCGGTCACGCCCGGGGACGACGTACTCGTCCTCGGTGCCGGACCGATGGGCGCCTTCAGCGCCCTCATGGCCGACCACGGCAACGCCAACGTCGTCGTCGGTGGCCTCGCGGCCGACCGGGAGCGGTTCGACGTCCTCGAACGCGTCGGCGTCGCGACGGTCAACCTCGAACCGACCTCGCTGTCGGCCGTCGCCGCCGAGGTGGCCGACGGTGCCTTCGACCTCCTGATCGATGCGACCGGATCGGCGAGCGCCCTCGAAGGGGGACTCGACGTCGTTCGTCCCGCCGGCGAAGCGGTCGTCATCGGCATTCCCGGCGACGCGATGGGCGTGCCCTCTCCTTCCTTCGTCCGCGGCGAGAAGCGAGTGAGTGGCTCTTACGGGGCAACGGCGGCTGACTTCGAGCGCGCGCTCGACCTCATCGGGGGCCTCGACGCCCGGCTTGACCCCCTCCTCGTCGGGTACGACCCGAACGACCCGGCGGCGGCGTTCCACGACTTCGCCGAGGGTGCGGTCGTCAAGCCCGTCTTCGACATCCCGGAACTTCGGTAGTACCGGACCCGCCGGCCCCGATTCGACGCCGGCGACACGAACCGGGACGGCGCGAGCGGTTTTACGAAAATATTTATGCATGAACGAGAAAAAGGACTTCTGTCGAACATGGTGGACGATAATCAATCAAGTCGGATTGGAGAGCAGAACCGTCGCCGTTTCATCAAGGCAGTCACCGGGTCCAGCGTCGCGCTGGCCACGGGACTTGCCGGGTGTTCGGGCGGCGGAAGTGGTGGCGACGGCGGCGACGGCGGCGACGGCGGCGACGGCGGCGACATGGGCGACGGCGGCACCCAGACGACCAACCAGGCGAACGGCGACACCAACGGCGGCGAGACGACCGTCAAGATCGGCGCGCTCTACCCGCTGAGCGGTAACCTCGCACAGCTGGGCGAGGAGAGTTTCCGCGGCGTCGAACTGGCGGTCGAGGAGCGAAACGCCAACGGCGGCGTGAACGGCGCGCAGATCGAACTGGTCCAGAAGGACGCACCGGACGCCAACTCCGGTGTGAGTGCGGTCGAGAGCCTCACGAACGTCGAGAACGTCGACGTCATCGCCGGGAGCTACTCGAGCACCATCTCGCGGGCGTCGACCCAGCGTGCGGCCGGCTTCAACATGCCGTACTGGGAGCTCGGCGCCGTCGCGGACGTGATCACCCAGGAGAACCCCGGGAACACGTTCCGGACGAACCCGATGGCCTCCTTCTTCGGCGAATCCGGAGTCGCGACGACCGAGGAGGTCATCGCCCCCGCGCTGGAGAAGTCCGTCGAAGACATGAACGTCGCCGTGATGTACGAGAGCGGAGCGTACGGGAACTCCGTCGGTGGGACGGTGAAGTCCCTCTCCGAGGAGGCCGGCATGAACGTCGTCGCGGACATCGAGTACGACGCCGGCACGAGTGACCTCTCCTCGTCGATCCAGAAGCTCAAAAGCGCCGATGTCGACGTCATCAACCACACCGGCTACTCGTCGGACATCTACCTCCTCTGGAACCAGAGCGAGGACCTGGACAACTACATTCCGGCGGCCGTCGGCAACGGCGGCGGCTACTCGCTCCAGGCGTTCGTCGAGAACATCGGGACTCAGACGGCACTCGGCGTCTTCAACGAGGACTTCACGCAGTACAACACGAACCCCGAGTACGCGCCGGGCATCGAGGAGTTCGTCGGGACGTACAGCGAGGCGTACGGCGACCCGCCGCTGTCGGGCCACTCGCTGGCCAACTACTTCGGCATGAACGTCCTCCTCGACACGCTCGCGCAGATGGACTCCCCGAGCGACTTCACGCTCAGCGAGATGAAGGACGCGGCCCTCTCCCTCGACAGGGAAGTCGGCACGAGCGCGACGTCGTGGGGTGTCAGCTTCGAGGAAGGCACGTTGCAGAACACCCGTACCACGGTCACCGGTCACCAGTGGCAGGCCGACACCTACTCGGACGACATCTGGCACCCGGACCGGACGGACGGCACGGCGGACCTGTACACCCTCTACCCGGACGAGGGCCGCCTCGACTTCGCGGAGGTCAAGAACGTCCCCCGGCCCGAGTACCACCAGCAGTAACGACCCGCAGTCGACCGCGGCTCGGTATTTTTTCGACGACCGGCGCTTCCGACGGTGAGCCGCGACTGTCGCTCGCTCCGGCGCCCGAGAGACGACCCATCCTCGTCCCGTCATTCGGAGAAAAGAGGAAAAGACCAAGTAAGATACCGTCCAAGGTGTGAATCAGTATGCCAGACAAGACAGAGGCACTCGTGATGGAAGAGCCGGGCGAGTTGGCCGTCCACCAACTTGACGTCCCCGCGCTGGAACCGACGGATCTACTCGTCGACGTAGAACTCAGTGGCATCTGTGGCTCCGACGTTCACATGTTCGAAGGCGGGATGGACCTCGACTTCCCCATCCTACCGGGACACGAGTTCTCGGGCGTGATCGAGGAGATGGGCGAGGCGGTCGAGACCGACGCGAAAGGCGAACCGGTCGAAGTCGGCGACAAGGTCACGGTCGTGCCCGGTATCGTCTGTGGCGAATGCTGGTACTGTAACAACGTTCCCGCACGGCCGACGACCTGTGAGAACCGCGACGTGTACGGCTTCCTGAACACCGAGTACCGACAGGAGATCCACGGCGGGTTCAGCGAGTATATGATCGCCGACGGTCGGTCGAGTTTCTACAAGCTCCCCGACGACATGGACGTCGAACTCGGCGCGCTCGCCGAACCGCTCGCCGTCGCTACGCGTGCCTTCGAGCGCAGCTACGGTCCGGGTATCCCTGACGCCCGCGAAGGGTTCGGCGTCGGGAAGTCCGTCGCCGTGCAGGGTGCCGGTCCCGTCGGCCTGCTCGTCATGAGCGCCGCGGCCGCGGCCGGTGCCGGGCAGATCATCGCCGTCGACGCCATCGAGGATCGGCTGGATCTGGCCGCGGAGTTCGGCGCGACCGATCTCGTGGACATCACCGACTTCGACGGCGACGAGGACCTCATCCGGGGCGTCAAGGAGCGCACCCCGGGTAACGTGGGGCCGGACGTGGCAGTCGAGGCGGCGGGGATCCCCGACGCGTTCCAGCAGGGGATCGAACTCCCGCGCGACGGAGGGACGCTCGTCGAGGTCGGTCACTACGCCTACAGCGGCGAGACGGAGGTCAACCCGACCCGGGTCGTCCAGAAGGACATCAACATCCGCGGGAGCCTGGCGTACCCGCCGAACCAGTTCGAGACCGCCATCTCGCTGCTCGATCAACTCAAAGACGAGGTGCCGTTCAGGAAACTGTTCAACCACAAGGTCGGATTCGACGAGGCCGAGTCCGCCTACGAGAAACAGCAAAGTGGCGAGGCGTTCCGGGCGACGATTCACCCGTCCGGCGTATGAGGCGGCAACTCCTCGCGCCCGCGTCGTACGTCCAGGGGGACGGCGTCCTCTCGACGGGAGCCCCGTTCGAGGACCTCGCGGGCACGACCGCCTTCGTCCTCGGTGGGAACACGGCGCTCTCGACGACCGAAGACCGGATTCGAGCGGGGCTAGAAGCCGCCGGTATCTCCGTCGCGGCGGTCGAATCCGGCGTCGACAGCTGTACGTTCTCCCTCATCGACGACATGACGGCTGCGGCGTCGGCGGTCGACGCGGACGTCGTCGTGGGCGTGGGTGGCGGTGTCGCCCTCGATACGAGCAAGGGCGTCGCCGAGGCCATCGACGCGTCGCTGGTGACGGTGCCGACCATCGCCAGCACGGACGCCCCCTGTAGCTCCGTGGCCGTCGTGTACGACGAGCAGGGCAACTTCGACGGCTACGTTCATCGGGGTCACGACCCCGAACTCGTCGTCGTCGACACGGGCGTCATCGCCGCTGCTCCCTCCCGCTTTCTCCGGTACGGCATGGGCGACGCGTTCGCGACCCGCTTCGAAGCCGAGGCCGTCGCTCGCTCCGGCGCCCGGACACACGCGGGCGGACAGCCCACCGGAGCGGCGACGACGCTGGCCGGCCTGACGTTCCAGAACCTGGCCGACTACGGCGAACGAGCCCTCGCGGCCAACGACCGAAACGCCGTCACCCCGGCGCTCGAATCCATCGTAGAGACGAACACGCTGCTCTCCGGGATGGGGTTCGAATCCGGCGGCCTCGCCGCGGCCCACGCGTTCGGCAAGGGCTTCTCGAAGGCGGACGTCGACGCGCCACACGGGCTCCTCATCGCGTTCAGCACCATCGCCCAACTGGTCTTGGAGGATCGCGATCCCGATCTCCTGTCCGAGGCCCTCGGCGTCTATCACGACCTCGGCCTGGACAGGCGCCTCGATGACTTCGGCATCGACGACGACGCGGTCACCCGTGTCGCGGAGAACGCCTGCGGCGAGGACACGACGATGTCCAACGAACCGGTCGAGGTGACCCCCCGCGCGGCGGCGGACGCGCTACGCACGGCGGACGAACTCGTCGCCCGGTACTGACCGCATTCCTCCACTCCGTCGGCGGACTGTAGTGGAAAGCTATTAGGGACCGCCCACGGACCAACTACTATGCCCGACGATAGCGAGCGCACAGAGATCCACGAGTATCTGCTGTTGAACCGAGTCTTCGAAGAGACGGTCCTCGAAGTGTACGAGGACGAGGGGATCCCCGAACTCCCTCACCTCAGCATGGGACAGGAGGCGGTCGGCGTCGGCGCGACGTACGCCCTCGAAGACGACGACTGGCTCGCGCCGTCGCTGCGGACCCGCGCGGTGATGCTGATGCGCCTGTCGATCCGGGACGTCGTGACCGGGATGTACGGGACGGCATCCAGCCCCACCGAGGGTCGGGTAACCGAACACCATCTGGGCACCTCCGAGAATCACATCCTCGGCACGACCGGACTGGTCGGCAGCCACCTGAACGTCGCGGCCGGCGCCGCCCTCAGTGCCCGACAACTCGACGAGGACCGCGTCACTGCCGTGTTCTTCGGCGATGGGGGTGCCACGCGCGGCGAGTTCCACACCGCGATCAACTACGCCGCCGTCGAGGATCTCCCGGTCGTGTTCATCATCGAGAACAACCAGTGGATCGAGGAGACGCCGGCGTCGGAGGTCATCGCCGTCGAGGAAGACATCAGCGAGATGGCCGGCCACGACCTTCCGAAGGAAGTCATCGACGGACAGGACGTGGACGAGGTCATCGAGACCGTCTCGGCGGCGGCGGATCGCGCGCGGCGCGGCGGCGGTCCCACGCTGATCGAGGCCAAGACCTATCGCTACCGCCCCCACGCCGAGGTCATCCCCGAACGGCGCGACGAGGCCGAAATCGAGGAGTGGAAGGAACGCGATCCCGTCGAGGTCCACCGCGAACGACTGCTCGACGCGGGCGTGGCCGACGAGGAGTGGATCGAGGAGACGCGTGCGGAACTCATCGAGGAGATAGAGGCGGCCTTCGAGTTCGCGAAGGACGATCCGATGCCGGAGGCAGACGTGATGGACAAAGTCTACAAAGACATGGACGTCGACGAGGACGGAGGTGTCGTTCGATGACCGAGCAAACGGTCAGGGAGAGCATCAACGAGGCGCTCGCCGAAGAACTCGAACGCGACGAGCGCGTCTTCCTCTACGGCGAGGACGTGGGGGATTACGGCGGCCTCTATCAGGTCACCGCCGGCCTGCAAGAGCGGTTCGGCGAGGACCGCGTGTTCGACACGCCGCTCTCGGAGACGACCCTCGGCGGGACCGCCGTCGGCGCGGCGCTCACGGGGACGCGGCCGATCATGGAGATCATGTTCGGTGACTTCCTCTCCGTCATCGCCGACCATCTCATCAACTACGCCGCGAAGATGCATTTCAACTACACGGACGACACCAGCGTGCCGATGGTCGTCCGGACCACCTACGGGGGCGGCGACCAGTTCGGCCTCCACCACAGCCAGGACCCCATCCCGTGGTTCCAGAACGTCCCCGGGCTGAAGATGGTCGCTCCCTCGACGCCGTCCGACTACAAGGGCCTCCTCAAGTCGGCGGTTCGGGACGACGACCCGGTCATCTTCTTCGAGAACAAGCAGCGCTACGAGGTCACCGGCGACGTGCCCGACGAGGAGTACACCGTTCCCCTGGGCGAGGCCGACGTGAAACGCTCCGGCGAGGACATGACGGTCGTCGCCGTCGGCGGCATGGTAGACGTCGCTCTCGAGGCGGCGGAGTCGCTCGCGGACCGCGGCTACGACTGTGAGGTCATCGACCCGCGCACGGTCGTCCCTCTGGACAAGGAGACGATCCTCGATTCGGTGAAGAAGACACACGCACTGACCGTCGTCCACGAATCGGCCACGTTCGGCGGTATCGGGGGCGAAATCGCCGCGACAGCCGCCGACGAGGCGCTCTTCTACCTCGACGCCCCGGTCAAGCGCGTCGGGGCCCCGTTCACGCCCGTCCCGTTCGCGGAGAACCTCGAACAGGAGTACCTCCCCGACGAGGAGGACGTGGAGACGGCCGTCGTCGAAGCACTCGAGGTGTAGCCCGATGCAGAAACTCACGCTCCCGAAAAGTGGGCAGTCGATGACGGAAGGGACGCTCCTCGAGTGGCACGCCGACGTCGGCGACCCGGTCTCGGAGGGCGACCCCGTCCTCGATTTCGAGACCGACAAGATGGTCAGCGAAATCGTCGCCAACCAGGACGGCGTGCTCCTCGAAAGGGAGGTCGAGGCCGGCGAGACGATCCCAGTCGGAACGGTGCTCGGGTACGTCGGATCGGAGGGGGAGACGCCTTCCGACGGCGACGCCACCGAAGCAGACGCGACCGACGCCGGCGCCGACGAGAGTGACGGATCGGCAGCCGACGCGGGGACACCCGCGGAGCCGACCCCCGAACCGACGCCGGAGATGGCGGCGCTGTCGACCGACGAACCGGCGGCCGAGACGCCGGAGGGCGTCGTCCGAGCCACGCCCACCGCGCGCCGTGAGGCGAGGGAGGCGGGCGTCGAGATCGACGCCGTGGCGGCCGCGTTCGACACGAATCAGGTCACGCCCTCACACGTCGAGCAGCATCTCCGACGTGGATCCGCGAACGACCCGACGACACGCCCCGACACGGACCGGACGGACGAGGACATCCTCGGATCGCCCTGGGCGCGCGTCGTCGCGAGCGAGAACGACGTCACGGTCCAGCGCGTCGGCGAGTATCTCGGCAAGGATCGTATCCGCGAGCGGGACGTCCGGAAGTTCCTCGATGCGTCCGTGGCGACGGAGGAGGCGTCCGCGGAGGCCGCCGACCCGTCCGCCTCGACGACCGAATCGCCGACTGAGGCGGAGGTGGAGGCGGAGACTGCCCCGTCGGTGCGAGAGGAGATCCAGATCACCGGCGGCGAGAAAGTCATGCTCGATCAGATGAGCCACGTGGCCCAGAACTACGCGAGCACGACCACCGCCGCCCGCGTGGACGTCACCGACCTCCTCGATCTGTACGGGTCGCTCAAGCCGACCTGGGTCGAAGAGCAGGGTGATTCGCTGTCGTTGACCGCCTTCGTCGCCCGTGCGGTCGCCCAGGCTCTCCCCGACTACGCCCGCCTCAACGCGGAGTACCTCGAAGACGAGAACGCACTCCGTACGTACGACGACGTGAACCTCGGCATCGCGGTCAACAGCGACGACGGACTCATCGTCCCGACCATCCGTCACGCGGACCGACAGTCGGTCCGCGAACTCTCGCGGTCGATCGAGACTGTCGCCGAGAAGGTCGAGGAGCGGCAGTTGTCCCCGGAGGATCTCGAAGGCGCCACCTTCTCCATCTCCAACGCGGGTAGTCTCGGTGCGTACATCAACACCCCGCAGATCAACCCACCCCAGACGGCCATCCTGGGTGTCTGCAAGATCTTCGATGACGCCGGCGTCGTCGACGGCGAAGTCGTGCCACGAAAGCGGATGCACCTCTGTCTGACCTACGACCACCGCGTCATCGAGGGGGCGACCGCCGTCGAGTTCCTCCAGACGGTCAAATCGAGGCTCGAATCCCCGTCCTCGCTCCTTTCGTAGGGTTTGGAGATCGCAAAACGATCTCCCCTCTCGCGTGGTGTTTTCCCTCGCGGACCCCCCCGTCGCGGCGTCTCTGGTTCTCAACGGAGCCGACGGGTGATAATCCCCGTCGAGTGGAACGTTGCGTTCCTTCATGTTTTGTCATCACAAAAGCGACTCTCGCGGATAGTGATCGACGTCCCCCATCCCCCCGACTCCGCCACCTCACTGCTCGGAACGACGATACTCTCCGTGTGTCGGGACCGTAGCGCCGGACCGGATCGGACGGTTCCGCCGGCCCGCAAGTGACGTGGAGGGCGGAACACCGAGTCACTCGAACCTCGGATCGCCGGTTCGGTCGGATTCGGCCCCGAATCGTTTTGCGAGAGCCAAATTATATACGCTCGTGGTACTTCCGTTGGAGCAAGGATGGCCCGCAATACGGACGGACGATCGGTCAAGGCGGTCGAACACAGCATGGAGATTCTGGACCTGCTACAGCAGTCCGGTGGTGCCTCGCTCTCCACCATCGCGGACGCCGTCGACCTCGCTCCGGGCACGGTCCACACCCATCTCGCGACGCTGTCGACGTACGACTACGTTGTCAAACGCGACGGCCGGTACTACCTCAGCCCCCAACTCGTCACCGTCGGGGAGCGAGCGCGGAGCCAGGAGCCACTCTACGACGCGGGGAAAGACCCGATACAGAACCTGGCGGACGAGACGGGCGAGACGGCCCACCTCATCCGCGAGTTCGACTGTCGTATCCTCCCTGTCTACGAAGTGTTCGGCGAACGGGCGATCGGGGTCGACTACCACGTCGAAAAACGGGAACGGTTGGTTCGTCACCTCCACTGTACCGCCTCGGGGAAGGCGATTCTCTCCCAGTTGCCGGCCGAAGACATCGACCGGATCGTCGAACGGCACGGACTCGTCAAGCGGACGCCGAACACGATCGACGAGAAGGATGCCTTGCTCGACGAACTCGACGCGGTGGACGAACGCGGGTTCGCGATCGCCGACGAGGAACAGATGCTCGGCATCCGCGCCGTCGGCGTCCCGGTGATGCGGGTAGACGGCACGCCCGCTGGGGCGATTAGCGTCTCGGGCCCGACCTCCAGACTCAAGGGGAGTTACCTCACCGAGGAGTTACCCGAGATGGTCACGAGGGCCACCAACGTTACTGAGATCAAACTCAACCGCGAGCGCCGGAGCGACTCCGGAGGCAAGTGAACGACGCATCCGTTCTGGGCAGTGTCGCGAAGCCTCGGTGCGTCCACGGTCGTACCGGGGACGTGGTCCGTCGTCGCCGCGGGACCGCCTCGAACCCGGACGAACTGCCGTCGTTCTCCCGTGGATTACAAACATATCGTTGTAAAGGAATGTGGGTAGTCCGAGCGACGACTTTTCGACGCGACCGATTCCCCGGGTCGGCGAACGACCTTCGGTTCCGATCCTCTCCCCGGATAGCGTCGATACCGAGGGACCAACCTACCGACGACTGGACGGGGACGACTATCTACAGCCCGCACCGTATCGATTCTATCCGCCTCGTGGTCGTCGACACACCGTAATCGGCCTGTCGAGTCGGGGGCTCCGATTCCGGTTCGTAACTCGAGAGCATCGGACGTCCAATAAACATACGATAGAGTATAAAACAACTATAATACCAATTTTCAATGTGTTTTGTTGTGCTGAGTCTGATCACAGAACAAAACAATATTGGGAATATAGTTCTTATATATCTAATCTATTCGAGTTTATACTCCATTTTTGGAAAGCAACTGCGGAAAAAATTACTATAGATAAAATTAGACTTCGTGAACGATTCGTACAGTACAGTTCCGAGGATAAAGTCGATACAGACTGCCTCTAGGACGATTGAGTCCTCGGACTACCACACGTTGAAGCGAGTTTGGTGTCAAAGTTATCGGTAACTAGTGTATCATAGA